>NC_009485.1:0-1277500 GCF_000015165.1 Bradyrhizobium sp. BTAi1
TCGGTATCCATAGTCATTATGGGTAGCGGCTGATCATTGTCGAAATTTCTCGGGCACAACATCATCGTTGTGCCGTTTTGAACAAGAGAAATACGGCAAGGGTCGACCCGGCTGGAGCTTACGACAGCTTCGCTCAGTGGGTGGACAATTGGACGGGATGTATGGCGTAGCGGCTGAATCTTGGGGTTCGGACGCGGCTGCCTTTGGGACATGTGCGAGATGACAACTTGCCGTGAGCAATCACGGCGAGGCGGGGAGGTTGCATGCTTTACGGACACATCACGGTTGGACACAGAACACCGGTTCCGGATCACGCACCCTTAGCGGTCGACACCCCCAGCACGGCCATCGGTCCTCCCCTCCTCATCGCGCATCGGAGTATGCGCTGACCTCGCGGAGACACTTCCTCGACCAGCATTGATCTGCCCGACAGCGTGCGCGCTGAACGGCGAAGCTATGTCTGGAGTTGAGCCTCCGCTCGAGGTCTCGCCGCGGCTGGCGATTCCGTTTCAGGACATCTGCCCGGCGATCACTTGACACCACCACTCAATTCGAAAAGTTGCGACTGCCATGACAAATTCGGAACAGGAACGCTGGTCTCGCGTGAAGGGTCGGCTGCGCTCGACCGTCGGCGAGGACGTCTATACGAGCTGGTTTGCGCGGATGGACCTCGAAGCCGTGCAGGATGAGAGCGTTCATCTGTCGGTGCCGACGCGTTTCCTGAAGAGCTGGATCCAGGCACATTACGCCGAGCGGGTGCTCTCCTGCTGGCAGGCGGAGATGCCGGAGGTGCATCGCATCGATCTCTCCGTTCGCACCGCCATGCGCTGCGCAACGCCCGCCAAGGAGGCGCCGGTCGCCGTCGAAGCGCGCCGCGCCGAGCGCGGTGACGCCAAGCCTGCCGACACCCGTGCGCCGGTGATGACGCCGGTCGCGGCCAGCCATGACGCGCTTGGCGGCTCGCCGCTCGATCCGCGCCTGACCTTCGCCAGCTTCGTGGTCGGCCGCGCCAACACGCTCGCCCATGCCGCCGCCCGCCAGGTCGCCGACGGCCGCCGCGGCGATCCCGTGATGTTCAACCCGCTTTACATTCATGCCGGCGTCGGCCTCGGCAAGACGCATCTGCTGCAGGCCGTGACCTGGGCCGGCAATGCCGGCGGCGAGCGCAAGGTGCTGTATCTCACCGCCGAGAAGTTCATGTACGGCTTCGTTGCGGCGCTGAAATCGCAGACGGCGCTGGCGTTCAAGGAGGCGTTGCGCGGCATCGACGTGCTGGTCATCGACGATCTGCAGTTCCTGCAGGGCAAGTCCACGCAGGCGGAGTTCTGCCACACGCTGAATGCGCTGATCGATGCCGGACGCCAGGTGGTGATCGCGGCCGACCGCCCGCCGTCCGATCTCGAAAGCCTCGACGACCGCGTCCGCTCGCGGCTCGCCGGCGGTCTGGTCGTCGAGATGGCCACGCTGGGCGAGGATCTGCGGCTCGGCATTCTCAAGTCGCGCGTCGCGGCGGCGCGCGCCCATCATGCCAGCTTCGACGTGCCGGAGCCGGTGCTGGATTATCTCGCCCGCTCCATCACCCATAATGGTCGCGACCTCGAAGGCGCCATCAACCGTCTGCTGGCGCATTCCAAGCTCAACAACCAGCCGGTCACGCTTGATATGGCCGAGCGCGAGGTTCGCGACCTGGTGCGGCCGCAGGAGCCGAAGCGGATCAAGATCGAGGACATCCAGCGCGTCGTGGCGCGGCAGTACAATGTCAGCCGCTCCGACCTGTTGTCGTCGCGGCGCACCGCCAACGTCGTCCGCCCGCGCCAGGTCGCGATGTATCTGGCGAAGACGCTGACCTTGCGGTCGCTGCCCGAGATCGGCCGCCGCTTCGGCGGTCGCGACCACACCACCGTGCTGCATGCGGTCCGCAAGATCGAGGCGCTGGTCGGGAAGGACACGACGCTGAACGACGAGGTCGAGGCGCTGAAGCGCCAGCTTCAGGATTGAACGAGCGCGCACGGCCCGGGGGAGCGGACAGAAGGTCCGTCCCCAGCCGTGGTCTTCATGCCCTTCAGACGTCCCCTCGGACCTGGCCTCCGGATCGCGGAAGCGCCTGCCGAAACATGGGAAATCGGCCCGCCATCCCTTGCGCTCGGGCCTCATCCGCGCCACTTTACGCCTCCCCCTCACGCTCCTGGACGCTGACCAAGCGCCGTTCGGGCGCGAGGTGCCATCGGCCGCGGCGCTGCTCAGCCCGCCGGCATTCCAGGACAAGCTCAGTTGGGAACGGGCGGGTAGTGCAATGAAGGTAACCGTCGAACGCGCGCAGCTCCTGAAGTCGCTGGGCCACGTCCACCGGGTGGTCGAGCGGCGCAACACCATCCCGATCCTGGGCAATGTGCTGGTGCGTGCCGAGAATGCGCGGCTCTCGCTGCGCGCGACCGATCTCGACCTCGAAGTGACGGAAACGCTGGCGGCCGAGACCGCTACCGCGGGTGCGACCACCGTGCCCGCGCACATGTTCTACGACATTGTGCGCAAGCTGCCGGATGGTTCGCAGATCGTGCTGGAGAGCGATGGTGAGCGCGCCGTGCTCGCGATCCGCGCCGGCCGCTCCAAGTTCACCCTGCAGACACTGCCGGAAAGCGATTTCCCGGATCTCGCCGCGGGCGACATGACGCATGCCTTCGGGGTTCCCGCCAAGGACATCAAGAGCCTGATCGACCGGACCCAATTCGCGATCTCGACCGAGGAGACGCGCTATTACCTGAACGGCATCTATCTGCATGCCGGCGGCACGGCCAAGCAGCCGAGCCTGCGCGCGGTGGCGACCGACGGCCACCGCCTCGCCCAGGTCGACCTGCCGCAACCCGCCGGCGCCGCCGAGATGCCGGGCGTGATCGTGCCGCGCAAGACCGTCGGCGAGGTGCAGCGCCTGATCGAGGACAATGACAGCGAGATCAGGATCGAGCTGTCACAGGGCAAGATCCGCTTCACGCTGGGCCAGGTCGTTCTGACATCGAAACTGATCGACGGCACCTTCCCGGATTACGGCCGCGTCATTCCGCAGAACAACGACAAGGAACTGATCGTCGACAAGGCCGATTTCGCCGCTGCCGTCGATCGCGTCTCCACCATTTCGAGCGAGCGCGGCCGCGCCGTGAAGCTCGCGCTCTCCCCCGGCAGACTGGTGCTGTCGGTCACCAATCCCGATTCCGGCAGCGCGACCGAAGAGCTCGAGGTCGAATACGCCGCCGACGCGCTCGATATCGGCTTCAACTCGCGCTATCTGCTCGACATCGCCGCCCAGATCGAGGGCGAGGTCGCGGTGCTCAGGCTTGCCGACCCGGGCTCGCCAACCCTGATCCAGGACCGCGACAACCGGAACGCGCTGTACGTGCTGATGCCGATGCGGGTGTGACCTCACGCCCGCTGCGAGCTTTCAGGTTAACTCGTCATGGCCGGGCTTGACCCGGCCATCCATCTCAACAAATGGCCAACTGGGTGTACATACTCGCCAGCAAGCCCGGCGGCACGCTTTATATCGGCGTGACCAACGATCTTATTCGGCGCGTCTATGAGCACCGCGAAGGTCTCGCCGAGAGTTCCACCAGACGCTACGGCATCAAGCGGCGGGTCTATTTCGAGGCGCATGAGACGATCGCCGCAGCATTGCAGCGTGAGAAGAACATCAAGCACTGGTCACGTGAATGGAAGATCGACCTCATCGTCGCGAGTAATCCGGACTGGCGCGATCTTTATGATGAAATAGTCCGCTGACGCGGACGATGGATTGCCGGGTCAAGCCCGGCAATGACAAAGCTGGGCTTGTAACTTCTTCCCATGACCCCCTCCCGCATCAACCGCCTCGCGCTGACGCATTTCCGCAGCTATCGCGCGGCCAGCGTCAGCGTGCAGGCGGACATGGTCGCGCTGGTGGGAGCGAACGGCGCCGGCAAGACCAATTGCCTGGAGGCGATCTCGTTCTTCGCGCCCGGCCGCGGCCTGCGCCGCGCCACGCTGGAAGACGTGGCCGACAATCAGGGCGACGGCTCCTGGGCGATCTCGGCGGAGATCGAGGGCGCGCTGGGACTGGCGACCTTCGGCACCGGCATCGAGCCGCCGCGCAACGACGCCGCGATTGTCAGGCGCTGCCGCATCGACCGCGAGCCGGTCGGCTCGGCGGCCGCGTTCGGCGACCACATCCGCATGGTCTGGCTGACGCCGGCGATGGACGGTCTGTTCATGGGCGCAGCCTCCGAGCGCCGCCGCTTCTTCGACCGCCTGGTGCTCGCCATCGACAGCGAACATTCCAGCCGCGTCTCGGCGCTGGAGCGCTCGTTGCGCTCGCGCAACCGGCTGCTCGAGGTGCGCAATTTCGACGACCATTGGTGTGACGCGATCGAGCGCGAGACGGCGGAGCTCGCGGTTGCCGTCGCCGCGAGCCGCGGCCAGACCGCGGTGAAGCTCGCCGCGATGCTGCGCCAGCGCGGACAAGCCTCCGCATTCCCATCCGCCGAGATCGCGCTCGCCGGCTGGATGGAGAATGCGCTGCTGACCGAGCCCGCGCTCGCCGTCGAAGACCGCTATCGCGCACTGCTGCGCGACAACCGCGCGCGCGATGCCGCGGCGGGGCGCACGCTTGACGGCCCGCATCTCACCGATCTCCACGTCATCTATGCGCCGAAAAGCATGCCGGCGCGCGATGCCTCGACCGGCGAGCAGAAGGCACTGCTGATCGGGCTGATCCTTGCGCATGCGACCCTGGTCGCCGAGACCACGGGCATCGTGCCGATGCTGCTGCTCGACGAGATCGTCGCCCATCTCGATCCCGGCCGCCGCACCGCGTTGTTCGCCGAGCTCGGCACGCTCGGTGCCCAGGTATGGCTGACCGGGGCGGATCCCGCGGCCTTTGCCGAGCTGCGCGAGCTCGGCGAGATCTTCGACGTCGAAGGCGGTCGGATCAGCGCGCGACGGTAGCTCGCTCCGGCGTTGAACCTCTTGGTTTCCAGCCTCGACTAGGTCCTGTACCCAAACCCCTTGCGGGTGACGGGGCGGAGTGATTCAAGGCTTCCCAAAAGAGGAGGTCCCGATGGCTCGCTTCGACCTTTCAGACACGGAGTGGACAATCATCGCGCCGCTGTTGCCTGGAGCGGAGGGCAAGAAGAACGGCCGGCCGCGGCCGGATGACCGCAAGGTGCTCAACGGCATCTTCTTCGTCTTGCGCACTGGCACGCCGTGGCGCGATCTGCCTGAGCGCTATGGCCCTTACACAACAGCCTACAATCGCTTTAATCGATGGGCCAAGAAGGGCATCTGGCTGCAGATATTTGAGGCCTTGGCAGCGAAGTCTCCACAGTCATTGCAGTTAATCGACTCCTCGATCATCCGCGCTCACCAGCACGCCGCCGGTGGTAAAAAGGGGGCCCGGATAACGCCATCGGCCGTTCTCGTGGAGGACTGAGCACCAAGATAAACGCCATCGTCGATCAGGCCGGCATGCCGGTCCATATTGTGCTGTCGCAGGGCCAGTCCTCGGACAAGACCGTGGCGCCGCCCCTCATCGAAGCGGTCGAGCCGGGGCGCGATCTGGTCGCCGACCGCGGTTACGATGCCCGAGCCCTCATCGATCTGGTCGAAAGCCGTGGCGGGCGCGCTCACATCCCAACCTGCCGCGACCGCAAGGTTCAGCGTTCGGTCGATCCTGCTCTCTATCGACAGCGCAATCTGATCGAACGCTTCTTCAACAAGTTGAAGCATTTCCGCCGCATCGCGACCCGCTACGATAAGAGCGCTCGCAATTTCCTCTCCGCCGTCTTGCTCGCCTCAACCCGCCTCTGGATGCGGTTTGAGTCCACGACCTAGCTGTCGTTGGATGACACGCAGCTCCCGCCGGCGTGCTCCAAAGCCCGGCGCGCCCCGCGCCCGAACATGGTCCTGGAGATCTGTGATGACAGAGCTATGGCGGCAGGCCATCGCCGGGCCGCGGCTGCGGCTGTTCGCATGCGGACTGTTGCTGCTCACGGGCTGCGCCGTTCCCGCGCATGCCGATGACGCCATCGTCGACGTGCACGGACTCCCGCGGCTCGACGGCGCGGTCGAGGACACGTCGCGTCCCGACCGCTACCGCGTCGTCTACCGGGTCCCGATGCTGGCCGCGGCAGCGAACCCGGCGACACAGCAGCTGCTCGCTGCCGACGGTTGGGTGCGCTACGTCCGCCCGCTCGATGAGCGCAGCGCCCTGCTCAACTACAAAAAGGGCAAGCAGGGACTGACGGTCTACTTGAGCGGAAGCGCCGGCCATCCCGGCCAGTCGGACGTGACCTACTCGCCGCAGCGCATCTACGCCGACCTGCCGTTTGCCGACGGGGCCGTTGACCTCGTATTCGACGAGACGCGGCCGTATCTGTCCTGCGTCGTGCCGATGGCGCTCGACGCGGCGAAGGCCCTCTACGCCAAGGACATGATCGCAATCGGCTGGAAGCCGCTCGCGCCGGAGGCCGCCGCGCGCTGGCCGAATGCCGATCTGAGCGAGACCATGCCGGGCGGCGTGCGAGCCTTCTACGGCCGTGACGACAACGACGGCTCTCGCCGCCAGAGCCCGGTGATGCTGACGCTGACCCGGCGCGACGACGGCAGGACCAATGTCGAGGTCCGGGTTGCGCCGTTCGCGCTTCCCGCCGAACTCGAGGCTGGTGAGGAGCGGGCGGGCCTGCCGATGCCAAAGCCGACGAAGTGGTCGCAGAGTCTCGGCGGCGCGACGTCGCCGAGCCGCCAGGCCAAGGGCGCCGTGATCGCCGAGCTGCCGGCCGTACTTGCCTTCTACACGCGCGAGCTGCCGGCACGCGGCTGGCGGATCGAGGCGGCCGCACCGGGCACGGCGAACGACGTGACGCTGAAGGTGGCCTCTGCCGAGGAGACCGGAACCTTGAGGCTGTCGCGCAACTACGATCTCACCATGGTCGAGCTGTCGGTGCGCGCCACCGAGGCGGCGCTGGCCGCGCGCGCCAAGGCCAAGAAGGACGCCGACGACAGGTTCATGGCCGATGCCGCCGCGATGGCCAAGCAGGTGATCGCCGCCGACGAGGCGCGCCGCAGCGCGCAGGTCGGCGCCATGTCGGACGCGCCGCTGAAGGCGCTGGCCGGCAATCCTGCGCCGATCCCGCTGCCCGAGACCGCCGAGGCAGTGGAGTTCGACGGTAGCCAGGGACGGCTGGAGTTCAAGTCGACCTCATCGGTGCGGGCGCTCACCGGCTTCTACCGCGCGACCCTGAAGCCTGCCGGCTGGAAGGAGGCGCCGACCGTGATCGACAATCCGACCATGGCGCGGCTGGAGTTCTCCACGAAAGGCAAGGCGGTCGCGTTCACGATCATGCAGATGGGCCCCAAGGTGAACGTGACGGCCGACGGTACTGGTCTCGTCGCGGCCGCCGGGCCGACGGCCGCCGCGCAGCCCGCCCCGGCTGCCGCGCCGCTCGAGGCTGATCCCAGCTCGGCCCTGCCGGTCCCGAAGGAGCGCAGCGCGACCTCGATGGGCCGCTCCAAGGCGCCGGGCATCGACACGCCGGTGCGGCTCGAGCTCGAAGCGAGCGTGCCGGCAGAGCTGAAAGCCGTCGTAGCGTTCTACCGTAGCGAGTTGGCCAAGCTCGGCTGGCAGGAGACGCCGCAGAGCGCGCAGATCAGCGTCGACAGCGCCCGGCTCGCCTTCGCCTCGCCGCAGGGGCCGGCCGTGCTGACACTGGGCCGCGCGAGAGGCGAGACCTCGGTCAACCTGGTGCAGAAGAACGCGGACGCCGCGGCCAAGGCCGAGATCCTGCCCAAGCCGGGACAGTCCAAGCTGATGCTCGGCAATGTCGGTGACGCCGACGCCGTGCTGACGATCAACAAGCAGACGGTGAAGATCGCGGCCGGCATCGGCAGCCCGAAGACGCCCAAGGGCCCGCTGCTCGATCTGCCGCCGGGAAAATACCGCTACGAGATCAAGATCGCAGGCCGCGCGCCCGTCAGCGATACGATCGCGCTCGGCGCCGGCGATACCTGGGGCCTGATGGTCGGCCCGACCGGCCGGGCCCTCCCGCTGCCGCTGTACTGACGGTCCGCTGGCACCACGGCCCACGGCCGAACGGCGACCACCGAGACCGATCCCCTCGCAGGCCGCCCAATGGGCGGCCTGCGGTCTTTGAGAGGCCTTCGGCGAGGCCTCGCCAGGTGCTTTCAAGCAGCCGCAAAAATCGCGCCCGAATCGGCCTTTCGCGCGGCCCCAACGAGGCCTTCGGGCGGCTTGAAAAAACGTTAAAAAAACCCATTTCTTCAATATCTTAGGATACGCCTTTTTGCGCTAGGCGCGTCCCCTCTTTCATGGCACAAAGAATGCTCTCAGCACCCTCGCGCGACACCGCTCCTCGGGATCCTTTCAAAGGCCTCACATGACCGAACCCGCCCGGCAAACCATCGCCGACAACGAGCCTGCAACCGCGAACGACTATGGCGCTGAATCGATCCGGGTGTTGAAGGGCCTGGATGCCGTGCGCAAGCGCCCGGGCATGTATATCGGCGACACCGATGACGGCTCCGGCCTGCACCACATGGTCTACGAGGTCGTCGACAATGCGATCGACGAAGCACTCGCCGGCTATGCGAGCCGCGTCGAGGTGGTGCTCAACGCCGACAATTCCGTCACGGTGCGCGATGACGGCCGCGGCATTCCGGTCGACATCCACAAGGGTGAAGGCGTGTCGGCAGCCGAGGTCATCATGACCCAGCTGCATGCCGGCGGTAAGTTCGACCAGAACTCCTACAAGGTTTCCGGCGGTCTGCACGGCGTTGGCGTCTCCGTCGTCAACGCGCTGTCGAGCAAGCTGCAGCTGCGGATCTGGCGCGAGGACAAGGAGCACCTGATCGAGTTCGCCCATGGCGATGCCGTAGCGCCGCTCAAGGTGGTCGGCGAGGCACAGGGCCGGCGCGGTACCGAGGTGACGTTCCTCGCCTCGACCGAAACCTTCAAGATGGTCGAATACGACTACGCGACGCTCGAGCATCGCCTGCGCGAGCTCGCCTTCCTCAACTCCGGCGTCCACATCGTGCTCTCCGACATGCGCCACGCGGTCGAGAAGCGCGAGGAGATGTTCTATTCCGGCGGCGTCGAGGAGTTCGTCAGATATCTCGACCGCAACAAGAAGGCGATCGTGCCGTCCCCGATCATGGTCCGCTCGGAGGTCAACGGCATCACCGTCGAGGCGGCGCTGTGGTGGAACGACAGCTATCATGAGAACGTGCTGTGCTTCACCAACAACATCCCGCAGCGTGACGGCGGCACCCATCTCGCCGGCTTCCGCGGCGCGCTGACGCGCCAGGTCAACGGCTACGCGGATGCCCACGCCAAGAAGGAAAAGATCGCGCTGACCGGCGACGACTGCCGCGAGGGGCTGACCGCCGTTCTGTCCGTGAAGGTGCCAGATCCGAAGTTCTCGTCGCAGACCAAGGACAAGCTGGTGTCCTCGGAGGTGCGCCCGGTCGTCGAGAACGTCATCAACGAAGCGCTGTCGGCGTGGTTCGAGGAGCATCCGTCCGAGGCCAAGACCGTCGTCGGCAAGGTGATCCAGGCCGCCGCCGCTCGCGAGGCGGCGCGCAAGGCGCGCGAACTGACGCGCAAGAATCCGCTCAACAACATCGCCTCGCTGCCGGGCAAGCTCGCCGACTGTCAGGAAAAGGATCCGGCCAAGTCCGAGCTGTTCATCGTCGAGGGTGACTCGGCCGGCGGAAGCGCCAAGCAGGGCCGCAACCGCGAGTTCCAGGCCGTGCTGCCGCTGCGCGGCAAGATCCTCAATGTCGAACGCGTGCGTCCGGACAAGATGTTGTCCAGCGAGCAGATCGGCACCTTGATCACGGCGCTCGGCACTGGCATCAGCGACGACTTCTCGATCGACAAGCTGCGCTATCACAAGATCATCGTGATGACCGACGCCGACGTCGACGGCGCCCACATCCGCACCTTGCTGCTGACGTTCTTCTACCGACAGATGCGCCAGATCATCGATCGCGGCCATCTCTACATCGCGCAGCCGCCGCTCTACAAAGTGACGCGCGGCAAGTCCGAGCAGTATCTAAAGGACGAGCGCGCGCTGGAGGATTATCTGATCGGCACCGGCCTCGACGACTGCGTGTTCAAGAGCGCGGAGGGCGAGGAACGCAAGGGGCGCGACCTCCTGGCGCTCGTCGAAGAGGCGCGCATCGTCCGCAACATCCTGCGCAACCTGCACAGCCGCTACGACCGCACGGTCGTCGAGCAGGCCGCGATCGCTGGCGTGCTGCGCGCGGACATTACCCGTGACATCGCCACTGCCGATGCCGCGGCGGAGTACATCGCCAAGCGGCTCGACGTGCTCGCCGACGAGGTCGAACGCGGCTGGATCGGTCACTTCGTCGAAGGCCAGGGTTTCACCTTCGAGCGCACCGTGCGCGGCGTCAAGGACGTCGCCGTGATCGACGATGCCCTGCTTGCCTCTGCCGATGCGCGCAAGCTCGACGACTACGCGGCGCGCCTGCAGGAGGCCTATGCCAAGCCCGGCTTCCTGCGCCGCGGCGACGCACCGACCGTGATCCACGGCCCGATCGACCTGTTCGAGGCCGTCACCGATGCCGGCCGCAAGGGCATCGCCATGCAGCGCTACAAAGGGCTGGGCGAGATGAATCCGCAGCAGCTCTGGGAAACCACGCTCGATACCGAGGCGCGCACGCTGCTGCAGGTGAAGGTCAAGGAGGTCGACGAGGCCGACGACATCTTCACCAAGCTGATGGGCGACGTCGTCGAGCCGCGCCGCGAATTCATCCAGGACAATTCGCTGTCGGCGAATGTAGACGTGTAGCGTTGCCAGCCGTATCGGGGGCTCCCCGGGAATTACCGAGATGGCTATCAGCTTGAAGAAACTCTCGCCGGCGCTCTTCCCTTTGCTTCTTGGCCATGCGCCTGCGAGCGCGACCAGTCCAAGTTTCGATTGCTCGCGCGCAAAATCGTCTGACGAAAAGCTGATCTGCGAAGATGACCATCTCGCCGAACTCGATCAGGCAGTCGCGATCGCGTTCAAGCAAGCGCTTACGGCAAAGAAGGCCGATGCTGCAGACGTAAAGACCAGCGCAAAGGAACGTCTCGACGACAGGCGCGCGTGTGGCGCGGAGCAAATTTGCATTCTTGATGCGCAGGTCAAAGCAATCTCGTTGTTCGGAGAAATGGGATCGAATGTACCCGTCCCACCATGGATCGGCGAATATCGTCTGAACTATGCGAAAGTGCATCCCGCGGTGATGGACGAAAAGCTGCCGCAGATGCGCGGCCATTGCACGCGAACACAAATAGCCTCCATCACCGGACGCTTTGGTGAGACGCTAAAATTTCCTCTCTCCAAAGACGACGAGGTAAGCGGAACGGCAGTCAAATACACAAACGATATCTACCAAATTTCCTACGGCTATGAGGAAGACGTCGCGCGCTCGCACATAGGCGACCAGGTGCTGCTCTGCCTTTCGTCGATTCCCAGAAATTGCCCGCCTGGCGATAATCGCGGACGAGAATATTCTGCGACCAACCTGACATCCCGGACTTCCTGGATCATGCCGGACTCACAACATATGTGTGGGGGTCCGTAACGTCTGTAGCTTGTCGCTCACGGCAGGATCACCGCATAATCCGCGACGCGCGCGAGCAGCCGCTCGTTGGCGTGAGACTTGAGTCGGATGTCGGTCGGAAGACCATGCTGGCGGCAAAGATCCTCGACGAGTTCGACGGCAGCGACCTCCTGCTCGGGCGGGATATCGACAATGACATCAAAATCGCTGTCGAATGACAGGCGCTGCTGCGCGACCGATCCAAAGACGCTGAAGTGGCCGCCGCATCGCTGCGCGAATGCCTTCAGCTCAACCATGACGGCATCAGCCGCCCGCTGCCGCCGTGCGGTCTCCCGTGCCTTCCGTTCCGATACCGTGACGACTTCGATCATGACAGCTCCCACCGTGAATATCAGCGTTCCTGCGGCCCAGGACAATGCCTCACCGGACGAGAGTTGAACTTCTGCCCCCTCAGCCGGAGCAGTGGCCTGCCTGTGCCTTTCGTGCTATTTCCGTCGCCGATCCAGGTTCCCCTGGGGCCGGTCGTCCTCCTGCAAAGCCCCCTCTCCAAACGGACCTTTCGCGCATGGCGCCCATTCAATACATCGTCGAGGGGGGTCACCGACTCAAGGGCGCGATCGAGCCGTCGGGCAACAAGAACGCGGCGCTGCCGATCATCGCCGCGGCACTCTTGACCGAGCATCCGGTGACGCTCGACAACGTGCCGCGCATCCGCGACACCGAGACGCTGGTCGAGCTGGTGCGCTCGGTCGGCGCGTCCGCCGAATGGCGCGGCCGCAACCGGCTCGCGATCCACGCCAAGGAGATCCGCGCCGCCGATCTCGATCCAGACCTGTGCGCCCGCATCCGGGCCTCGATCCTGCTGGCCGGGCCCCTGCTCGCCCGCTGCGGCGAAGTGGCGCTGCCGCCGCCCGGCGGCGACGTCATCGGGCGGCGCCGCCTCGACACGCATTTCCTGGCCTTCGAGCAGCTCGGCGCCACCGTCACCGCGACCGACAAGATCGAGCTGCGCGCCTCCGGCCTGAAAGGCGCCGATGTCTTCCTCGACGAGCCCAGCGTCACCGCGACCGAGAACGCGCTGGTCGCGGCCGTCGCCGCGCACGGCACGACTTATTTGCGCAACGCGGCCTCCGAGCCGCATGTCCAGGACCTCGCGCATTTCCTGGTCGCGCTCGGCGCCAATATCGAGGGCATCGGCACCAACACCATGGTGATCCATGGCGCCAGCACGCTCGGCCAGGCGTCCTACGCGATCCAGCCCGATCACATCGAGGTCGGTTCGCTGATCGGGCTCGCCGCGGTGACGCGCTCGCCGTTGCGCATCGTGCGCGCCGGCACCGAGCATCTGCGCTCGATCCGGATGGGCTTCGAGCGGCTCGGCATCGTCTGCGAGGTCGCCGGCGACGACCTCATCGTGCCCTCAGACCAGACCATGAAGATCAAGGACGATTTCGGCGGCCATGTGCCGAAGCTGGAGGACCAGCCCTGGCCGGCCTTCCCGGCCGACCTGATGTCGATCGCGATCGTTACCGCCACGCAATGCGAGGGCGTGATCCTGATGTTCGAGAAGATGTTCGAGTCGCGGATGTTCTTCGTCGACAAGCTGATCTCGATGGGCGCGCGTATCGTGCTGTGCGACCCGCACCGCGCCATCGTGTCCGGCCCGAGCCGGCTGCGCGGCGCCCGCGTCGTCTCCCCCGACATCCGCGCCGGCATGGCCATGCTGCTGGCCGCGCTCTGCGCCGAAGGCACGTCCAAGATCGACAACGCCGACCAGATCGAGCGCGGCTACGAGCGCATCGACGAGCGGCTGAACGCGCTTGGCGCCAAGATCACCCGCGTGCCGGAGCGCGGGCGATGAAACGTTCGACGCCTCGTGTCTGCGCGGCATCATCGCGAGCGGAGAAACGAGGGGATCGACGGTAATTCGATCGCCGCAGGCGCGCGATGTACTATCGTGCGGATCGCAGCGACGACCACGGCTTGCGAGGCTCATGGCCCATGACCATCAGCGAAATCACTCCCGATGTCGACCGTGCGCGCTGGCTTGCTGACGCGGACTTCGCCGATGCCTTCCGCATCACCGTCGAAGCCCCGGCGCTCGATGCCCGCATGGCGGCCGAGCGTATGCTCGGTCAGGCACCCGCGTGGATGGCCGCGCTCGTGAAGCTGCGCAATCTGCTGGTCCGCCCGTTCGGTCTGAAGACATCTGGCGCTGACGCGCAAAATCCGCGGCCGATGATCGGCATGTTTCCGGTCGTCGATGAAACGCCGCAACGGATTGTGCTCGGCTTCGACGACATGCATCTGGATTTTCGCGTCGTGATCGATGCCGCCTCTCATGGCAAGACGTCACAGGTGACCGCGACCACCCTGGTGCAGACCCACAACGCGCTCGGCCGCATCTATCTCACCATCATCATGCCGTTTCACCGGCTGGTCGCAAAGACGATGCTCCGGCAAGTCGCAGCGTCCGCCTGATCCCGCAGCCCCCCTCGCAAGGCGCCAGCAAACCAATCGCGAGGTCCGCGGCTGCCACAGCCTGGATTGCATCTCTGCGCACTGAACGCCAACACGAGCTCGACCAACGGGCTCGTGGGTTTCTTGCGCAATTCGGCCGGGACTGACGCCGCGACATCAGGCCGATCGGAGTCGCCGCTGATGCGACCAGCCTTGCCCTGCGACAGCATCGAACCCTATCGCCTCCCAGAAGCGTGCAGCGTCATCGCTGCCCGCGTGGACGGTCACGATCTCGATCTCTCCGGCTGGCGCGCGCAGCAGATCTGCCACGATGGTCCGTGCCACGCGACGGCGCCTGAAGTCCCTGTGCACGTAAAGCCGCCGCATGCGCCAGGCCGGCTGCGTGGACGGCACCGGCTCGTCGGTGATCGCGCCTATGCCGGCGAGCACGCCATCGACATGGGCTGCGATCACGCGGTGGAACATCGACGGTGCCTCGGCGAACTCGGCCGACAGCCGGGTCATGTTGGCATGACCGCCGGCTCTCGCGTCCAGCTCGAGCTGATGAAAATCGATTGGCAACTGATCGTCGACGGGCTCAAGAACGATCGTCATGGTCAGCGAACTTCCCTATCACGCCAAGGTATCCCGCCAACATGTCGCGCCAAGGGATGTGGCAGCGAACCTTCGCGAAAGATCGATCGCATGCCGTCTTTGCGACTCACCTCGCGCTTCTGTTGACGTTTCGTGAGCAAGATCGCTTCAACGTTACGGCGGATCGGCCGAACAAGCGAGACCCAGCTCGCTGAAACACTCAATTCGATAGCCAACCCAATGACCTGCTTCAAGCCATCTGGTTTGCCGAAATTTTCCGCTTGCGTTATTTCCGAAAATCGGAAAGACTGCCGCCATCCCGTCCTCATGAGAGGGACGCTTCGCGATCGTCACGGACCGTAGAGGGCGGGGATGCGATGGATGCGGCGGCTCACAGCGCGCACGAGGGAAGCAACCCGAGACCGGCGCGTGGACGAATGAGCGACCGCATACGGCGAAATCGTATGGTCCTGGCCTCCCGACGCTGAGGTCAAGCCGGCGGGCGATCCGCTGGCGACGGTGGCCAACAAGCACGGCGCACCGGGGAGAGTACGTATAAGCCGTTCCAACCATTGCGCAGGGAAGGCCGGATGTGCGGCCGACCTGTGGTGACTGCCGCCTGCTACTTCTTTTGCAGGCGGGCCATGGGTGTGGTCAAGCACCCAGCCTTCCCTGCGCCCTCTCATCTCCGAGGGCCACTGGCCAGGCAGAGCTCGGGCGCGAAAGGCGCCGCGAGATCGCGCTGTCACGAACGCGAAGATGTTTGAGCCTATGATCGCGAATTGTTGCGCGGAACTGCGCTCACGCGCCGCACGTCTCCGAACCGGAACATACGTCCTTGATGTGCAGGACGTCACGAGGGCTGCTATAGCCGCCCTCATGACCACCGCAATTGGAACCGACCACGCGCCTCCGGCGGCGCCCGCACCGTCTTTCGCGCTCGAACTCTGGGACACGATGCGCCTCGCCGCGCCGATGGCGCTGACGCAACTGTCGCAGATCGCGATGATGTCGACCGACCTCGCCTTCATCGGCCGGCTCGGCGGCGACGCCGTCGCGGCGGCGGCCTTGGCGGGCACGGTCTATTTCGTCGGCTCGACCTTCGGCATGGGACTGATGTCGGCGGTGGCGCCGCTCGCCGCCCAGGCCTACGGCGCATCCGACGCCGGCCTGGTGCGGCGCGCGTTGCGGGTCGGCCTGTGGGCCGGCCTTTTCATCGCACTGCCGATCATGCTGATCGCGCTGAACGGCGAGGCCATCCTGCTCGCGCTGGGACAGGCCCCGGGCGTGGCCCATCTCGCGCAGAATTATCTCGCCGGGCTCGCCTGGGGCATTGCGCCGATGCTGTGGTTCCTGGCGCTGCGCAGCTTCATGGGCGCGGTCAACCGCCCCGAGCCGGTGCTGTGGATCACGCTGGCCGCGATTCCGCTCAACGCGTTGCTGGTCTATCCGCTGCTCTACGGCCAGTGGGGCTTTCCGCAGCTCGGCCTGACCGGCGTCGGTCTGGCCACATCGACTGTCAATCTGGGAACGTTTCTCGCCGGCCTGTGGTTCGCAACGTGTCGTGCGCCGTTCCGCGACTATCACGTGCTGGCACGGTTGCAGCGGATCGACTGGCGGCTGATGCGCCAGCTCCTCGTCATCGGCGCGCCGATCTCGCTGTCGTTCCTGCTCGAATATGGCCTGTTCTCCGCGGCCGCGATCCTGATGGGACTGATCAGCACGGCCGCGCTGGCCGCGCATCAGATCGCGCTGCAGATCACGGCGATCCTGTTCATGGTGCCGTTCGGCATCAGCATGGCCGCGACCGTCCGCGTCGGCCATGCCACGGGACGCAACGACGCGATCGGGGTTCGGCGCGCCGGGCTGATGGCGATGCTGCTCGGCGTTTCGCTTGCCGTGCTGTTCACCGTCGGAATCATCCTGGCGCGGTACGACATCGTGCAGCTGTTCCTCGGCTCCGGCCTCGCCGATGCAGAGGCGACCGCGGCGCTGGCGGCCACCTTGCTGCTGGTCGGCACGACCTTCTTCATCACCGATGCACTGCAGACCATCGCGGTGGGCGCCTTGCGCGGCATCAAGGACACGCGCGTGCCGCTGCTGCTCGCCGTGCTCGGCTACTGGCTGATCGGCTTTCCCGCCTCCTATGTGCTCGGTCTGCGGACCGCGCTGGGCGCGACCGGGATCTGGATCGGGTTATCGCTCGGCACCGCGATCTACGCGGCCCTGCTGGTCATGCGCTTCCTGCGGCTGTCGCGATGACGCCGTCACGCGCCGGCCGTGTCGGACGTCTGCTCCGGCTGCGGCCGATGCGGCTTGCCCGTCGACGCGCCGGCCCATTCGGCGACGACGCGCTCGAGGTCGATCAAGTTCTGCCGCATCTGATCGAGCGAGAAGCCGAGCGCGAAGAAGCGCTCCGCCGCGTCGCCCGGCAGGCCGCGCGTCAGGCCGTCGCTGCGCACCGCGGCGACCGCCTCGGCATAGGCCTTGAGGGCGACATGAACCGGCCAGATCGCCGGCGGGCCGGAACCATTGCGGATGGCGCCGGCGCAGCCCCGCAGATAGCTGGCAATGGCGTCGCTGACGCGCGTCACCGGACCCGACAGCCGCGCCTGCAGCTCCGAGGGCAGCGGCACCACGCTGGCGCGACCGATCATCACGACGTCATGGCGCAGCCTGAGGATCGTACGCAGCAGCGGCCCCGTATCGGCGCCCGAGGACAGCCGCGCCGCGCGCTCGCGCTCGGCCTCGGCGCCGGTCGCGTTCAGCTCGGTCAGCGCCGCGCCGATGCCGTCCTGGATCAGGTGCAGCGCGTCGTTGTCACGGCCGCGCGACAGGCCGGCAAGCAATTCGGCCAGCGCCGCGGCGATCAGCTCGAGCAGCCGCCCCGCCGCGCTGCGCATCTGCACATGGGCGCGCGACGGAAGCACGATGAACGAGACGGCGAGTCCCGTGAGCGCGCCGACCGCGACCTCGAACACGCGGTCGATCGCCGAGCCCAGGGGATCGAGATGGCCCATGGTCGGCACCAGCAGCACAATCACCGCCGTCACCGTCGCGGCGTTGAGGCTGGGATTGATCGCGGCGATGAAGGCGAGCGGCGTCACCGCCAGGATCAGCATGCCGAGCAGTTGCAGCTCGCCCGAATGCGGGATGAAGACCGTGATGGCGCCGCCATAGATCGCCCCGCCGATGGTGCCGAACATGTAGTCGCGCGTCGCCTTCAGCGAACGCCCGACGCTGCCTTGCGTCACGATCAGCGAGGTCAGCACCGCCCACAGCGGCAGCTTGAGCTGAAATGCGGTCGCGATCGCGAAGGCCAGCGTCGCCGCCACCGTGCCGCGCACGGCCAGCGACATCGGCGCCTTGCGGGCGCGGACCCGCCCGAACAGCTCCTTGAACGACGCCATCGCTCACTCACCTCGCAAGGACCGGCGCGGTCCGGACATAGCAGCTTCCCACCCGATCCGAGCGGCTTGAAACGCAGAATCAGCTTGCCTACGCTGTTTCCAACGAACCGAGGAAACACGATGGCCCAGGAAACCGCAACGCTCGCCGCCTATGTCGCCGACCTGAAATATGACGATATCCCGCCCGAGGTACTCGACCGCGCCAAGGTGCTGACCCTGGACTTTCTCGGCAGCGCCATCCGTGCCCGGCGCGAGGCGGAATCCACCCCATCCGTGGTGAAGATGCTGGCGGCACTCAAGCTGGATTCGGCCGGCGAGGCGACCGTGTTCGGCGATTCCAGGACGTGGACGCCGGCGGTGGCGGCGCTGCTGAACGGCACGATGGGCCATTCGCTCGATTTCGACGATACCCACGCCGACTCGTCGCTGCATCCCAGCGCCCCGGTGGTGCCGGCCGCCTTCGCCGTCGGCGAAATGGTCGGCGCGTCGGGCCGCGAAGTGCTGACCGCGATCGTCGCCGGCTATGAAGTGTGCTGCCGGCTCGGCAATGCGCTCGATCCAACCTCGCATTATGCCCGCGGGTTTCACCCGACTGCGACGGCAGGCACCTATGGCGCAGCCGCGGCCGCCGGCAAGCTGTTCGGCCTGTCCGAGCAGCAGCTGATCTACGCGTTCGGCGTGTCCGGCAGCCAGGCGGCCGGCTCGCTGCAATTCCTGGTCAACGGCGCCTGGAACAAGCGCTACCAGGTCGGGGCGTCGGCGATGAACGGCGTGATCGCGGCGACCTTGGCCAAGAACGATTTCGTCGGCGCGATCGAATCCGTCGAGGGCAAGCACGGCCTGCTGGTCGGCTACACCGACACGCCGCACCGGGAGAAAGCGGTCGCCGGCCTCGGCACGACCTATGAGACGATGAAGATCGGCGTGAAGCCGTATCCGAGCTGCCGCTATACGCATGCCGCGATCGACGCCATCATCGCACTGCGCCGCGAGCACAATCTGACCCCGGACCAGGTCAAGCGCGTCGAGATCGGTCTGCACCGCAACGGCATCACCTTGACCGGCGATGCCGCGACCAAGCGCCACCCGACCTCGATCGTCGGCGGCCAGTTCTCGATGTTCTTCACCGGCGCGCTGGCGCTCGACCAGGGCCGCTTCGGCTGGGACGACTACACGCGGCTCGGCGATGCTGCGATCAACAACCTCGCGAACAAGTTCGACGTCGTGCAGGACGACAAATTGGAGATCGGCCGCAGCCATCCGTTCGGCGCGCGCGTCACCATCACCACCGAGGATGGCGTGCACGAGCGGCTGCATGACGATCCGTCGGGCGAGCCGACCTCGTTCCCCTCGGCGCAGGCCATGAGCGACAAGTTCATCACCTTGGCGCGGCCGGTGCTGAGCAGCCGGGCGCAGCATTTTGCCGACGCGATCCTGGGGCTGGAGCGGTTCGATCGTGTGGCGCAGGCCACCGCGTTGGGGAGAGCATAGCGCATGCATCATTCCCCATGTGTCGCGGCAATCACGTCGCTCACGAGCCGTGCCACGCCGTCGACCTCCGGCGGCCAGTTCACGGTGCGGCCGAAGCGCGCGATGACCAGGCGTTCGGAGGGGATGACGATGACATACTGGCCGAGCGTGCCCTTGGCGAAGAAGGCATCGCGCGGCCAGCCATGGGAGATGCGGTAATTCGCGCCGAAACTGTCGCCACGATTGGTCCAAAATCCGGCGCCGATGCCGACAAAGGCGTCCGGCGTCGGGGTGCTGACATAATCGACCCAGCCCGCGGGCAGGATGCGGCGGCCGCCGACGACGCCGTCGTCGAGATAGAGTTGGCCGAGCCGCGCCCAATCGCGCGCCGATGCCAGCATCTGGCTCGATCCCTCCGGAGTGCCGGCGGCATCGAACTCGATCGTTACGCTGGTCATGCCGAGCGGATCGAACAGCTCGCGATGGGCAAAACGAAGCACATCCGCAGCACTGCCGCCAGCGGCGTCGCGGATGAGATGCGAGAGGATGACGGTGTTGCCGTCGTGGTAGTTGAAGACAGCGCCCGGATTGGTTTCGAGCGGCATGGATTCGGCGAACGCCGCGCGATCCGCTTCGACGAACTTCATCCGATTGACGGGCTCGAGCGCAGACAACAACGAGGCCTGCAGCGAGTTGCCGAGCGCGAGCCCCGCGGTATGCCGCAGCAGGTGATCGATGGTGATGGCGTGGCGCGGATCGATCTCGCTCCGCCACGCGGCGACGGGCGCTGGCGCGTGCAGCGCGAGTCTGCCCTGGCGGACGAGAATGCCGATCAGGGTGGCGGTCATCGACTTGGTCGCGGAGAAACCGAGCAAGGGCGTGTCGAGCGTGAACCCGGGGGCGTAACGTTCGGCGATCACTTTGCCGTCCTTGAGCACGATCACGGCATGCGTGCGCCGGAACGGCGGGGACTCCGGCTCGGAGAAGGCGCGATCGAGTGCGGCGGCGAGCGCAGGTGTCGCCGGCGCCACGGGATGGGGCGGAGCGATCTCCGGGAGCGCGGCCGGCTGCGCAGCAGCGGGCCGCGCCGTCGGCCAGCCTTGCGCCTCGCCATGGTCCAGATGACAGCCGAGCCCCTCGGCAAAGACCGCATGGCTGCGGCCGAGCCCGAGGAGCGTGACGGTAACGTCCTTGGCGACGCGATCCACATGGACGTCCATGGCCCAGTTCAGCAGGCCAGCACCGGGCATCGCGGCTTGGGTTTCGGACAGGATGCGGTCCGGGTCGACGCCGGAGACGAAGGTCTCCGAACACACCACGCTGGCGATGAAACCCGTCGCGACCTGGGGCACGTCGCGGGCGCGGGCGACGGCGACGGCCAGGGCGGTCAGCGTGGTGGTGGCGAAGACAGCGAACAGCAGGCGGCGGCGCGTCATGGGCAGCTCCGGCGGATGGACCTGTTGGACGACAGCGCAGCGGCGGCTGCAGCGCTCGCCGATTTCGAAGGATCTCCTCGTCGAAAGCCGCAGCGACCTCGCCGATTTCGAAATTCTCCTTCGATTTCAACATCGCAACCGTCACGCCGCGGACCGCCTCATGCGGCGGTATTCTGTCGGCGTCACCCCGGTCACCGCCTTGAAGGCGCGGTTGAAGGGACCGAGCGACTGGAACCCGGCATCCATCGCGATGGTGATCACGGGCACCTCGGCCTGGGCGGGATCGGCGAGCGCCGCTTGCGCCTCCGCGATACGGTGGCTGTTCAGGAAGCTGCTGAAGTTGCGATAGCCGAGTTCACTGTTGATCAGCCGCCGCAACCGGTATTCGGGAATGCCGAGCCTGGTGGCCAGTGCGCCGATGGTGACGTTCTCCTGGCGGTAGATCCGCTCATCCGCCATCAGCCGGGTCAGCCGCTCGACCAGTCTGCGGTTCGCGACCGTCTCGCCGGCTTTGGTCGCCGCGGCAGCTGCAGCCTCGCTGACGGCCATGGCCCGAGGCGTCTCCACGGCGAACACGTCGCCGGCGCCGACCCTCAGCAGCATCAGCGCGACGGCGCCGACCACCGCCAGCAACATCGCCGCGTTGATGACATTGGCGAGCTCCGACGCACCGCCGCCGACGGTCCCAATCTGCAGCAGCGCATTGACGCCGCCATAGCCGAGCGCCGCAATGACCACGACAGCGCGGACGCGCCTGCGTCGCTCGACCAGATCCACCGACCACGAGCGGACCGTCTGCGCCAAGGCGAGCCCGACGAAGCCAAGCGCCAGCAGATTGTTGGCGACGATCACGAGCCGCACATGGCCGGACGGTCCCAGCACGAGGCAACTGATCATGCTGAAGCCGAAAACTGCGAGCCAGATCAGGCCGTGCAGCCAACGCGGCGCAAAACCATCGTCGAACAGCGCGCGGCAGAACAGCCAGAGGACGACGATGGCGGCGGTTGCGACCGCGATCAGGGGCGCGACCGCCAGCGAGGGGGCCGCGGCGCCGCCGATGTTGAACGTCAAAGCATGCGCCGCCGCGCCCAGCGCCAGGGCGATCGCGAGCCGGCCGCTCCATTGCTTGCCGAGGTCGCGTCCCAGCGACACGGCGAGCACCGCAAGCAAGGCGATGGCGGCAGCACGCAACGCGAGATCAAGGCTTTCCAGCGGCATCAAGGCGGGTCCAATGTCAGCGCCGGAACTCTAGGCCGGAGCGGCCTGCCGTTCAAATCGCGGCCCCACTGCCGCCTCATGCCCTGCCGTGGCCTCGGCAAAGCTGCTAAGCTCGCGCGATCACATCTCTGGAGGATCCCATGAGCTGGCAGCCATCGATCGATCCCGAATTCGGCGACCCCGCCTCCTGCGATGCGCTGGAGCACGTCATCGTGCCGCGCACCCGCGATCTCGGCGACGGCTTCGCCGTGCGCCGCGCGCTGCCGCATGGGCGGCGACAAATGGTCGGTCCGTTCATCTTCTTCGATCATTTCGGCCCGGTGCAGTTCGTCTCCGGCAAGGGCATGGACGTGCGGCCGCATCCGCATATTGGGCTCGCCACCGTCACCTATCTGTTCGACGGCGCCATCATGCATCGCGACAGCGAGGGCAATGTCCAGGAGATCCAGCCCGGCGCGATGAACCTGATGACCGCCGGGCGCGGCATCGCGCATTCGGAGCGGACGCCGGATCTGCAGCGGCAGAATGGCCAGAGCATGCTGGGCCTGCAGAGCTGGATCGCGCTCCCGGTCGAATCCGAAGAGATCGCGCCGAGCTTCCAGCACTACGCGGCCGACGCGCTGCCGACGGTCAGCGACACCGGCTTCACCGCGCGCGTGATCGCCGGCAAAGCCTTCGGCGCGGCCTCGCCGGTGACGATGGTCTCGCCCTGGTTCTATGTCGAGGTCACCGCGCAGGCCGGAACGGTCGTCCCGCTCGATCCCGACCACGAGGAGCGCGCGATCTATATCGTCGATGGCGAAATCGAGATCGCGCGCGAGCGCCATACCGGGCCGCGGCTGCTGATCTTCCGTCCCGGCGACGCCATCAGCGTGCGCATCGTGAAGCCGACCCGGATGATGTTCCTTGGCGGCGACGCGCTGGAAGGGCCGCGCCATGTCTGGTGGAATTTCGTCTCGTCCAGCAAGGAGCGCATCGAGCAGGCCAAGCAGGACTGGAAAACCGGCCGCTTCGCCGCCGTTCCGCAGGAGCACGAGTTCATTCCGCTGCCGGAATAGGCTATTGGGAGCGCAACGCTCCCGTTTCGAAAGCCCGCCCCGATGACCACGCTTCTCGCCAGCAATCTGCCGCTCCCGAAAATCGGCCGCGGCAAGGTCCGCGACATCTATGCCGTCGGCGACGACCGCGTGCTGCTGCTGACCACCGACCGCATCTCCGCCTTCGACGTCGTGATGAACGAGACCATCCCGATGAAGGGCGCGGTGCTGACACAGATCTCGGCCTACTGGTTCAATGCGCTGGAAGGCGTCGTGCATCACCACATGATCTCGGCCGATACCGACGCGATCATCGCCGAGGTCCCGGAGCTCGCGCCGCATCGCCAGGAGATCCTGGGCCGCGCGATGCTGTGCAAGCGCACCAACGTGTTCCCGATCGAATGCGTGATCCGCGGCTATCTCTCCGGCTCGGCCTGGAAGGAATACGCGGCGAGCGGCACGCTGGCCGGCGAGCAGCTGCCTGCAGGCCTGGTCGAGAGCCAGAAGCTGGAGCCTGCGATCTTCAGCCCGGCGACCAAGGCCGAGACCGGTCATGACGAGAACATCACGATCGCACGGATGCGCGAGGTGGTCGGCGACGAGACGGCCTACACGCTCGAGAGCATGACGCGCGCGGTCTATACGCTCGGCGAGACGCTCGCCCGCGAGCAGGGCATCATCATCGCCGACACCAAGTTCGAGTTTGGCCGCGACAAGGATGGCCACATCATCCTGATCGACGAGGTGATGACGCCTGACAGCTCGCGCTTCTGGGCGGTCGACGCCTACAAGCCGGGCCAGCCGCAGCCGAGCTTCGACAAGCAGCCGCTGCGCGACTATCTCGACGCCGAGCGTAAGGCCGGCCGCTGGAACGGCGAGGCCCCTCCGCCGCCGCTGCCGCAGAGCGTGGTCGACGCCACCAGCCAGCGCTATCTCGAAGCGTTCCGGCGGGTGACGGGACGTGAGCTGAACATCTGAGCGATGCTGCGTGCGACCCCTGGCTGGGAGGCTTGTGGAGCCGCTCATCTTCTCCTTGCGTGGCAACCGAGGTCACGCGTCACCAACGGTGCGCTCTCTTTCGTGTGCCGGACCTCGCAGAGCGGCGGCAACGCGGGACGGTTGCATGTGACGACATGGGGCAATCGCGACACAGACGCCTGCCAACGAGGTCATCCGTCATGCCCGGGCTTGTCCCGGCCATGACGACGTGGAAACAGACGAGCGCAATATGTAAAGCTCCATATGCGGTCGCCCTGCCGCGAGCGGAGAGAGCTGATCAGCAAGCGACGGGCAGTTTTCGCTTAGCTGACATGGCGCAGCACACGACCGCGCAATCACCCGTTGGCCAAAAAGCGGCTCTCGATATGAAACGACTTGGCCGTCACGAGCCACTCGCCATCAATCAGGTGGAAGCAAAGATAATCGAGATAGAGCGTCTGATCGATCCGCACGCGGACCTTCGCCAGCGCCTGGGATGGCGAGGCGAGGTCGATCAGCAAGATCTCCTGGTGACGTGGCGCCGCCTTCGACTGGGGCGAGGGCGTGGTCGCCAACAGCTCGCGATACTCGGCCGCGGTGAGAACGCGCAGGCCACTCTCACGCAGGCCATGCAGTCGCGCAGTGGGCGCAAACACACGATCGAATTGCTCGACATTGGAATCGAACATCAGATCGAAATATCTCTCGACGGCAGCGATCACGGATGGGTGCACAGCAATGTCGGCCATAGTCGGCGTCTCCCGGGCTGGTGAAGGCAAGATCATGCGACGGAGACCGGCCGAGACGCGCGCAGGGCTCATCGGCCGCTCCTCGCAATCGCTGCCGGTCGACAGAGATATTGATCCCGAACTGGAGCGCATGTCCTTGCGAACTGTGCTATCTTGCCGACAGACGATGCAATGAATGGTCCGTTCCCTGCCGCGATTGTCAGAGATATGCCAAAAGCCAGACTCGACGCGATCGACCAACGCATCATCGGAGAGCTGCAGGCCGATGCGCGGCTGAGCAATGTCGACCTAGCTGACCGGGTCGGATTGTCGCCTTCACCCTGTCTTCGCCGCGTCAAACGGCTGGAGCAGGAGGGTGTCATCCAGGGCTATCGCGCGGTCCTGAACCGCGACAGCGTCGGTCTCGGATTTTCCGCATTTCTCGCGGTCAAGATCGAGGGGCACGCGAACGAACATGCCATGGCCTTCGAGGACACGGTGTGTGCGATGCCGGAAGTCCTTGCCTGCCATCTCGTCTCCGGCGACTCGGACTACCTGCTCGAGGTCGTCACGGCCGATCTGGAGCATTACCGGCACTTCCTGGTGGAACGGCTGCTGAGCCTGTCGATCGTACGCGAGGTCAGGAGCAACATCGCCATCCAGACCCGCAAGGCCGCAGCCCCGCTGCCGTTGGAGCAGCCGCGCTGATCCTGCCGGCAGACGCCTGAATTGCTGCGGCATATGCGCCATTGGGTGTGCGCAGCCGCGCTGTTCCCCGGAGCGAGATGGCGGTCTCGCCGTTCCCACCATCTCGCTGATTCATACGCGGATCGGCGATGGGTGGACGCACCTCACATGCTGCTCGCCACCGATATCGAAAGCGCCGCAAACCATCTTTGAGGATTGCTGCAAGCTCTCGGCGCGCAGCTAATCGTCAAACCCCACAAACACGGTCGCCTCTTTCACCGACTTCCGCTCCGACACCACGGCATTGGCGGGGAAATCATGATCCGGCCAGCCGAGCGCGATGCTCTTCATGATGACCTGGTCGTCGGCGATGCCGGCGTGCTCGCGGACGACCGGCGACTGCATGATGCCCTGGCTGTTGATGACCGCGCCGAGGCCGCGGGACCAGGCGGCATTGACCAGCGCCGTGGTGACGGCACCGCAATCAAACGGCGTGTCGTCGCTGCCGGCGAGCACGCGGTCGTAGGTGACGATGATGCAGACCGGCGCATCGAATTGGCGGAAGCCACGCAGCACCCAGTCCTGACGCTTCTCCTTGTCGTCGCGTGCGATGCCCATGGCGGAAAACAATTGCTTGGCGACGCCAATCTGACGCTCGCGGTGCTGACCGGCAAACGGCTCGCCGATGCGAAACTCGCGCGACTGGGGCACGCCCGCCAGCATGCGCTCGGTGTTGCCGGCACGGATGCGGTTGAGCGGCTCGCCGGTGATGACGTAGAAATTCCACGGCTGGGTGTTCATCGACGACGGCGCGCGCATCGCCAGCGTGAGGATCTCCTCGATCAGCGCCCGTGGCACGGGATCGGGCTTGTAGCCACGAATACTGCGGCGGCCGAGGATGACGTCGTCGAATTCCATGTGCGTGGTATTCCTGCCCTGGGATTGTTTGTTCGCGATCTTCGCGGCTTTTGGGTTCGGGCGCAAGGTTGCGACCCGGCAGGACGCCATCGTGCATCCAGCAGACGCGGCTCGCACCGGACTATCGGCGCAGCATCGCCAGCACGGTGCCCGCGAGATCGGCGGGATTTTCCACGAGGCGGTCTGCGCCAGCGGCTTCGAGCTCGTCGCGGCTGCCATAACCCCAGAGCACACCGAGGCTCCTCGTGCGAACAGCATGGGCGCCGGCGACGTCATGGCGGCGGTCGCCGACCATGAGGCTGTCGGGCGCCGCGATATTCCGCTCAGCGAGGATATGTGCGAGCAGCTCGGGCTTGTGGTCGAGCGCCCCTGACGGCACCGAGCCGTGAATGGCACGGAAATACGATGCCAGGCCGAGATGCTCCAGGATGCGCCGCGCGAACATTTCGCGCTTCGACGTCGCGAGCCGCAGGCCGGCGTCGTGCATCGCCTGCAGCGCGTCGCGGATGCCGGGATAGAGCGCACAGTCGAACAGGCCGGTGTCACCATAATGCTGGCGATAGGCGGCGACGGCGTCGTCGACACGGTCGCCGCCATGGGCCTGCAGTAGGACACGCAGCATGTCCTGCAATGGCGGGCCGATGAAGGCTGTGACGTCGAGCGTGTCGTCGGGCGTGTGTCCCAGCGACCGCAAGGCCGCCAGCGTGCTCGCGGCGATGCCGGGACGCGAGTCGATGAGCGTGCCGTCGAGATCGAGCAATACAGAATGGATCGGGGACATGGCCGAGCATAGCGTGTCACCGTCCACCAGCAAACCTCCGGCCGCATGGCCGCTGCCAGGGTTCAGAAGTGCTGATCCGGCGAGAGCCGGCCTCCCCGTCTGATGCGAAGGATCGGATCATCTACATCGTCGTTATTGAAAACGACATCGGCTGTTCTGGCGGGATCACAGGTCTCCTCATAGAGGTCAAAAGCAGGTCCATAGCGTTCTGCATAGACCTTCATGGCAATCTGCTCGCCGAGGCGGTCACGGTCGCGCCTCAGACCTCTTGCATCAGAGACGCCTCTCGACGTCTCTACGAAGATCACGATGTCCCAATGATCCCGCAGCTCAGGTCGTTGAAGGAAGGTCCCGTCGACGACCAGCACCGCATCAACCGGCGCCAGCGCGGAAGGCTGCGCGATCGCCACATCACGCTTGAGATCGAAGGACGCCGTCCTGTAGAGGCGATCGCCACCGGGCGCCAGCGGCTCCAGCAACAGGGATCTGACGGCGGACAGATCGCGGGCATCATTGTAGTAGCCGAGAGCGGAGAACCGTCCGCGCGCGTAGCGCTGAGCTTTCGGACGGTGAAACCCGTCAATCGATGTCCTGATGACCGGCCGGCCGCTTCGTTCGATCAGCTCTGCCAACTCGTCCGACAGGGTCGTCTTGCCCGATGCCGTTCGGCCATCGACGGCTACTCTCATCGGATGACCGATCTCAAGACGCGAGATCTGACGTGCCAGATCCAGCAACTTCGCCATGCGATTTGAGCTCATCGACACCTCTATTGCCGCTCACGGCCGTCCCCTGCTCAGGATCAAGTCGGCCGGACCGCGTCAGACTCAACCTTTTCATCCCAAGCGCAACGCGCATGGAAAAGCCAAGACCGGAGATCACAGCGCACCGAACACCCATTCGAGCGCGGCATTCTGCGCGTGCAGCAGGAACGCCTTGGCCTGCACCACCCGACAGGCGCGGTGCAGCATGGCATCGCCAGAGACCTCCATTCCCCGCGTCACCGGTGGACAAGGCAGGAAGTCCAGATCAGGCCGAAGGCCATCCAGCAGCGCTGCGGTGATCTGATAGTCCTGCAGGTCGCCGGCGTCGTCATCTCGCGGCCAGCAATCGGTGATGATCACGTCGGCATCCTGCAATTCGCCGAGATCGGTCGCGACGCGAAAGCGCGGCGATTCTCCCGGCGCGTGCCACCGCGCCGGATAGACCTGGACGACCTCGATCGGAAGCACCTGCGCGGCCTCGATCCACGAGCCCAGGATGTTCGCCGCGGGCGCCACCACGGCGATCTTCAGGCCGTCGATCGCGCCGTGGCGATGCCACAGGAAGGCGAGGTCGCCGAGCGTCTCGCAGGGATGATTCTGCCGCGTGCGCGCGTTGACAACTGGCGCCTGCGCCCAGTGGGACAACGCATACAGCATCTCCAGTTCGGGCGTCCGGCAGACCACCGCATCGAACCAGTTGTCAAGATAGGCGGCGAGATCCTCCGCCGCCTCCGTTGCGTTGAGACGTATCGGCACGTGCACGCACAGCCCGCCCATCGATCGGGCGCCGAGATCGAAAGCGGTGGTATTGCGCCAGCCGCCATCGTCGACGACGAGGGCGATGCGCCGGCCTGCAAGCGTCTGCGGCATCTCGCGCGCATGCCAGCAGGCGGCAAGTTCCTGCGCTCGCGTCAGCATACCCAGGATATCGGCGCCATCGAGGTCACCCAGAGCCAGGATGTCGCGATCGCTCGTCATTCAGACTCACCACATCCAGGTAGCATGCTGATCCATATCGAGGCCCGGCCCGGGTCGGCCATGTGGCATTCGCATTTGCCCCTGCCGCATCACGAGCATAACCTTCGCCAAAAATCCAGGGAAGGAACCGCGCCGATGGCACTGATCGCATCGATCGAGACCGGGCTCTACCGCATTCCGCTCAGCGTGACGCTGTCCGATAGCACGCATGGTGCGATGACGGCATTCGAGCTGATCACCTGCCGGGTGCGCGATGTCGACGGCGCCGAAGGCGTCGGCTACACCTATACGGTCGGGCGCAATGGCGGCGCGGTTGCCGACATCGTCAGGCGCGAGATTCCCGATCTGATCGCGGTCCATGATGCCGACGACACCGAGGCAATCTGGCACCGGGTGTGGTGGGGCCTGCATTATGGCGGGCGCGGCGGACCGGTCGTGCTGGCGCTGTCGGCGCTCGATATCGCGCTATGGGATCTGAAGGCGCGGCGCGCGACGCTGCCGCTGTTCAAGCTGCTCGGCGGCTTCGATGCCGGCGTGCCCTGCTATGCCGGCGGCATCGACCTCGATCTGTCGAACGAGGCCTTGCTGAAGCAGACCGACGACAATCTCGCCAAGGGTTTTCGCGCCATCAAGATGAAGGTCGGCCGGCCTGATCTCGGCGCCGACGTCGCGCGGGTGGCCGCGATGCGCGAGCATCTCGGCGACGGCTTTCCGCTGATGGCCGATGCCAACATGAAGTGGACGGTCGAGGAGGCGATCCGCGCCGCACGCGCGCTGCAGCCGTTCGATCTGACCTGGCTGGAGGAGCCGATCATTCCCGACGACATCGCCGGCCATGCCCGCATCCTGGCTGCCGGCGGCGTGCCGATCGCGGCGGGCGAGAATTTGCGCTCGCTATGGGACTTCAAGACCTACATCGCCTCTGGCGCCCTGTCCTATCCCGAGCCCGACGTCACCAATTGCGGCGGCGTCACGTCCTTCATGAAGATCGCGCGGCTCGCCGAAGCCTTCAACCTGCCGGTGACCAGCCATGGCGCGCATGACGTCACCGTGCACCTGCTCGCCGCCTGCCCGAACCGCTCGTTCCTCGAGGCGCACGGCTTCGGCCTCGACCGCTTCATCGAACACCCGCTGCTGCTGGAGAATGGCCTCGCGCTGGCGCCGGCACGACCCGGCCACGGCATCACATTCGACTGGGAAGGACTGGCCAAGCTTGCGGCTTAGGCAAGCCGTCGGCCACGTCACGCCTTCGCGCTCGGGCGGCTCGACACGTCCTGGTGCCATCGCCTGAGATGGCGAAGGTGCTCGGGGGGATCGAGCTTCGCGCGCGCGGCAAAATCGACGGTCACCATGGCGCTGATGTCGGCGATCGTGAAGGCGGCTCCGCCGACGAAGGCGTGATCGGCGAGCCGCGTATCGAGCCATGCCAGGAAATGCCGCGCCCGCAGGCGGCCGCGCTCCGCCAGCGCCGGAATCTGCTCGAGCGGCAGCGGGCCCGGCAGCGCGCGGTGCTCCAGGCCCGGCATGCTGTTCCGGAACGCTTCCTGGATGGCGTAGATGCCATCCCACTCGATCCGCCGCACCCAGCATTCGATCAGCGCCCGTTCTTCCGCGTCTCGTCCCATCAGGGCGGGCTCAGGATGCAGCTCCTCGATATAGCGGCAGATGGCAATGATGTCGCTAATGGCCGCGCCGCTGTCGAGCGCGAGCACCGGCACGGTGCAACCGGGATTCATGGCGCGAAACGCCGGAGTGAACTGCTCGCCGCCGCGCAGATCGACCTGCACGGTGGGAAGCGTGAGACCTTTCTCGGCGAGAAAGATGCGCACGCGGCGCGGACTGGGCGCCGTTGAGCAATCGTACAGCATCATGAGGGCTCTCCCAGCCAGTCTCGGCGCGATCGACGGCATGTCGCTGGCCTATGGCCTGGGCCTGCCGGCGTCCTGCTCCAGGCTGCGCGCCACATCCTCTACGCGTGACCGGTCCCGCGCCGCATCCTCAACGAACCGTCTTCTCGTTGCAAGCCTTGGCGACGTCGCCACAGGCCGACTCTGCTGTCCTGGTCTTGTCATAAAATTGTCACTTGCGCCGGGCGGCCGTCAGCCTACCACTGGCCGCATTGAATTGAGGCATATTGGCGTGAGCAACACGGTTTCGGCCACGATCGGCCATTCGGCCGCGCGACGCGGTTTCGAGGACATTCTTGGCGGCGCCGCCGCCAGCGTTCTGACCATCACTTACGGGCTGTCCTATACGCTGCTGATCTTCGCAGGCCCGCTCGCGCCCTCTCTCAGCCACGGCCTCGGCATCACCTTCACCGTCTCGGCGCTGATGGCGCTGGTGCTGGCGCTCGGCAGCTCGCTGCCGTTTGCGATCGGGGCGCCGGACAGTTCGGTCGCGGCGACGACCGCGATCCTGGCCGGCACGATCGCGGACCGGCTCGCCGGAGCCGCCCCCGCCGCGGCCCTGTTGCCGGTGGTACTCATCACCTTCGGGTTCGCCAGCCTCGCCACCGGATTGATCCTGGGCGGCCTCGGCACGACGCAGCTCGGCCGCGCCATCCGCTACGTGCCCTATCCGGTTGTCGCCGGCTTTCTCGGCGCCACCGGCGCGCTCATCCTGCTCGGCGCCATCAGCGTCGTCACCGGCCAGCAGCTGGAGCTGGCGACGCTCGGCGCCTTCGCCTCGCGGCAGGTGCTGTACGAGCTCGGCGCAGCGGCGGTGATGGCGCTGGTGCTGTACCTGACCTGGCACCGGTCGCGCTGGCCATTCAGCCTGCCGCTGATTCTGATCGTCGCGACCCTGGCCGCCCATGCGGGCTTCTGGCTGGCCGGCATTTCGCCCAAGGCGGCGCAGACGCTGGGATGGACGTTCCTGCCGCCACAGCACGTGGCGCTGGCCTGGCCTTGGACGATCGATGCGCTGAGTCATTATCCCTGGCATGCGCTGCCGGCGTTGGCCGGCGACATCATCGCCGTCATCTTCGTCACCGCCTGCAGCACGCTGTTCAACACGACGGGCATCGAGGTCGCGACCCATAGCGAGGCCAATATCGAGCGCGAGCTCACCGTCACCGGCCTCGGCAACATCCTCGCCGCCAGCATCGGCGGCTACCCCGGCTGCATCTCGGTGAGCCGCACCATCCTGAATTTCAGCGCCGGCGGCAGCGGCCGGCTGTCGGGACTGACATCGGCGACGATCGCGCTGTCGATGCTGGTGCTGGCGCCGTCCCTGCTCGGCTACATGCCGAAATTCGTGCTCGGCGGGCTGCTGCTCTATCTCGGCGCCGACACGCTGTACAAATGGGCGGTGCAGTCGCGGCGGCGGCTGTCGCTGATCGAATATGCCTCGCTGCTCGCGATCATCATCATCATCCTGAAATGGGGCTTCATCGCCGGGATCGTGCTCGGCATCGTGATCGGCTGCACCGCCTTCGCGTTCAGCGCGGCGCGCATCAACCCGATCAAATACAGCTTCGACGGCACCGAATATCGCAGCTCGCTCGACCGCTCGCGCGAGCAGCAGGAGATCCTCGCGCTGCATGGCGGCGAGATCCATGGCCTCAACCTGCAGAGCTATCTGTTCTTCGGATCGGCCAACCGGCTGTACCGCCACGTCAAGGCGCGGCTGCAGCGCCGTTCCGAATGCCGCTTTTTGGTGCTCGATTTCCGGCTCGTGACCGGCATGGATTCCTCGGCCGCCTACAGCTTCAGCCAGATCAAGCGGCTGGCGCGCGACCGCCACGTCCAGATCGCGATGGCGCATCTGACGCCCGCGATCGAGCGGACGCTGCGCGCCGGCGAGTTCATCACCAAGGATGTGGTGATCACGCCGGAGCTCGATCATGCGCTCGAACGCTGCGAGAACGCGATCATTGCGCGCCATCAGGGCCATGCCCAGGACGAGGCCTCGCTGCGCGACTGGTTCACCGCGATCCTCGGCAGCGACGCCGATGCCAGCGAGCTGATGCGCCGCTGCGAACGGCTCGACGTGCCCGCCGGCACCACCATCGTGCGCGCCGGCGACGAGGCGGCCTCGATGCATTTCATCCTCGATGGACGGGTCGGCGTCATGGTTCCGGCCGAGCGCGGTGGCACGACGCGGGTGCGCAGCCTCGGGCGCTACACGACGATCGGCGAGATGGGGCTGGTGGCGCATACGCCGCGCAGCGCGACGATCCAGGCCGAGACCGACAGCGTGCTCTATGAGCTCAGCATCCCGCAATTCGACGCGATCACGCGCGAGCACCCGGCGCTGGCGCAGAAGCTGCTGACCTATTTCGTGACGATCATGGCGGAGCGGCTGAGCTTCGCCAATCGCACCATCGCGGTGCTGAGGCGGTAGTCCCTGCCGTCAGCAGGCGCAGGGCAGATCACGCGGCGAGCGGGCTTACGACATCGGCGCGCGAGCCCGAGACGATCGGTCGCAGCGCGCAGCGGAGCACCGCCGCCGCCATTAACCCATCGTTTACCCTGCGGGGCTACGCCTCGATACAGTTTGTAATGTTTAGAAATATATCGACAAGAGCACATCAGCTCGTTGCGGGCGCCCATGGCGATCGTCCAAAGCACGAACCAGATTTCTCCCGCCATGGAGCGGGTCTATCACCAGAGCAACCTGCTCGGTGAGTGGAAGGGCAGCTGGACGGCCAACAACCAGGCCGTGAGCTTCAAGGTCGTGAACATTCGCGGCGCCCAGGCGACGGTGGAATACACCCATCATGGACGCACCGAGCGCGGCATCGGCAAGGTCAACGGCTCCACCATCGACTTCGGCCCCGTGACGCTCGGAACCAAGAACGGCAAAAATGCCGTGCTGCTGTTCTCGGCCGGCGGCGGCAAGGCCACCGCGATGCTCGAAAAGCAGGCCCCTCCCGCCAATGAGAGCAACCTGACGGGCAGCTGGGCCGGCTATTCGGCCGACAACGGCAAGAGCGCGAGCTTTCGCGTCCTGGCCGTCAAGGGCAATGAGGCACAGGTCAGCGTCACCACCGACGGCATTACCCGCCAAGGCATCGGGATCGTCTACAAGAACGTCATCATGTTCGGTCAGTCGCAGATCTCGACCAATGACGGCAAGAGCGGGACGGTGATCTATCAGGTCGGCAACAAATCCTTCATGGTGCCGGTGAACAAGCTTCCCGCGGTCTCGACGTCATCTTCGGTCGACAGGTCGGCGTGATCTCACACGCCGGCCATCATCACATATTTGATCTCGAGATATTCCTCGATGCCGTGATGCGAACCCTCGCGCCCCAGGCCGCTCTCCTTGACGCCGCCGAACGGCGCCACTTCGGTGGTGATCAGGCCGGTGTTGACGCCGACCATGCCCGACTCCAGCGCCTCCGCCACGCGCCAGACGCGGCCGAGATCGCGGGCGTAGAAGTAGGAGGCAAGACCGAACGGCGAGGCGTTGCACATCGCGATGACGTCGGCCTCGCTCTGGAAGCGGATGACCGGCGCGAGCGGGCCGAACGTCTCCTCATGCGCGACCAGCGCATCGGCCTTCACGTTGGATAGAACCGTCGGCTCGAAGAAGGTGCGGCCGAGCGCATGGCGCTTGCCGCCGGTGACGATCGTCGCGCCGCCCTTCACCGCATCGGCGATGTGGCGCTCGACCTTCTCCACCGCCTCCTCGTTGATGAGTGGTCCCTGCACAACGCCGGCCTCGGTGCCGTCGCCGATCTTCATCGCCGCGACCCGCGCCGCCAGCTTCTCGACGAAGGCGTCGTAGATGCCGTCCTGTGCATAGAGGCGGTTGGCGCAGACGCAGGTCTGGCCCATGTTGCGATACTTCGAGACGATGGCGCCTTCGACCGCCGCATCGACATCGGCATCGTCGAACACCACGAACGGCGCGTTACCGCCGAGCTCGAGGCCGAGCTTCTTCACCGTGCCGGCGGACTGGCGGTACAGGATCTTGCCGACCTCGGTCGAGCCGGTGAAGCCGACGAAGCGAACGGCCGGATGCTCGCACAGCACCTTGCCGATCGGCGGCGCGTCGCCGGTGATGATGTTGAGCACGCCCTTCGGAATGCCGGCGCGCTCAGCCAGCACGGCGAGCGCCAGCGCCGACAGCGGCGTTTCATTGGCCGGCTTCAGCACCACGGTGCAGCCGGCAGCGAGGGCCGGGGACACTTTGCGGGTGATCATCGAGTTCGGAAAATTCCACGGCGTGATCGCACCGCAGACGCCGATCGGCTGCTTGAGCGCGAGCAGCCGTGCATCCGGCTTCTGCGTCGGGATCGTCTCGCCATAGACGCGGCGCGCCTCCTCGGCGAAGAACTCGATATAGGCGGCGCCGATATCGACCTCGCCGAGCGCCTCGTTGAGCGGCTTGCCCTGCTCGGAGGTGAGGATCAGCGCGAGGTCCTCGCGGTTCGCCACGATCAGCTCGAACCATTTGCGCAGGAGATTGGAGCGCTGCTTGGCGGTCAGCTTGGCCCAGGCCGGGAAGGCCCGCGCGGCGGCCTCGACCGCCTGCGTCGTCTCCGCGGCGCCAAGCTGAGCCACCTTGGCGAGTTCGGCGCCGGTGGCCGGATTGTTGACCGGGAAGACGGGAACGCCGACCCAGCTGCCGTCGATATAGCACTGCTCACGCAGCAGCGAGCCGTCCTTCAGACGTTCCCGCAAGCTGGCAGTCGCGGACGGCGTGGTGCGGGTGGCTGCGGTCGGTGTCATCGGGCAACTCCTCGAAAGCGAGCAACATGTCGCCTCGAATATAGCCACCGTCGGGCGCAGGCGCACGGCGTGTGCGCCGCCTGAACGGTACATTCGATCTGGCCAACCGTGCCTTTCCAGCACCAAATGCGTACTGACGGCGCGTGCTGACCGCCCGATGCCAGCGGCTCAGGCCGCGCCGCTCATATAGGTCTCGCGACGTCCGATCATGCGTTCGGCTGCCGCCTTGGCGTCGGCCTTGGTCGACGTTGCGCAGGTGCGGTATTCGAGGTCGGGCAACGCCGCAGGGTCGCGGCGTCCAAACCAGGACTTCTGCCCGACAGGCAGCAGCGCCAGCGCCTGCGCGACATTGTCGACGGCGCCGAACGCGTACAACGCACCGGTTGCGGCGATGCGCACCTCGTAGATTCCGGGCGTGATCGGCGCCTCGATATTGTCACCGCGGCCGGGCCGCGGATACCGCTTCCACTCGCTCCATGTCGAAATCATATCGCCCCCATTTGGCGGTCGTTGCCGCCAAAAATGTCTCGCGCGGCCTGAAAAGGCCGGTGTCTTCAACCCTTTAATGCAGAAATGGTTGCAACTCACAACAGGACCAGGCCCGTGATGGGAACATGGCCCCCATGTGGCAGGCTCGCGGCTGGACGGAACTAACCATGATTCTCTGAGGAATTTGAAGGGATGTGGCCTTCCGGACGGCCTTCTCCCGTGCCGCGATCATTCGCGCCGCATCATCACGAGATCGCGACCAGTCCCACGGCGGACGGTTCTTGCTGGCCGGAACGGCGCAGGAAACAATCATCCGCCGTCACACAAGAACGGAACGGGAGGACATCATGCAGAACAAGACCGATATTGATCGCGGGTTGCGGCAGAGGGCCGAGGCCGGCGAGATTCCCGGCGTCGTCGCCGTCGCCGCGGACAGCAACGGCGTGATCTACGAAGGCGCCTTCGGCAAGCGCGACCTCGGCCGCGACGACCCGATGACGACGGACAGCGTGTTCTGGATCGCGTCGATGACCAAGGCGATCACCTGCGCCGCCGGAATGCAGCTGGTCGAACAGGGACGGCTGTCGCTGGACGCGCCGATCGGCGAGGTTCTCCCCGATCTTGCCGCGCCGAAGGTGCTGGACGGCTTCGACGCCCATGGCGAGCCGATCCTGCGGCCGGCCAGGACCGCGATCACCTTGCGCCATCTGATGACCCATACCGCCGGGTTCTGCTACGACATGTGGAACGGCGACATGGCGAGCTATGTGCAGAAGGCCGGCACACCCGGCATCATCACCTGCAAGAACGACGCGCTGACGCTGCCGCTCGCCTCCGACCCGGGCACGCGCTGGGAATATGGCATCAACATCGACTTCGTCGGCAAGGCGGTGGAGGCCGTCAGCGGCGTGACGCTCGATCGCTACCTGCGCGACAATCTGTTCGCTCCGCTCAGCATGGATGATACCGGCTTCAAGCTCGGCGCGTCGCAGCGCGCACGGCTGGTCGGCATGCATGCCCGCGGCGAGGACGGTGCGCTGGCGCCGATTCCGTTCGAGATCGAGCAGGAGCCGGAATTCCACATGGGTGGCGGCGGACTCTACGGCACCGCCGGCGACTACATCCGCTTCACCCGGATGATCCTCAACAACGGCCGCGGCAATGGCAACCAGGTGCTGAAGCCGGAGACGGTCGCAGCGATGCGCGACAACCATATCGGCGAGTTGGAGATGACCAAGATGGCGGCGGCCGTGCCCGGGGTCACCAATGACGTCGATCTCTATCCGGACATCGTCAAGAAATGGGGCCTGAGCTTCATGATCACGACGGCGCCGACACCGGAGGGCCGCAGCGCCGGCAGCCTCGCCTGGGCCGGCCTCGCCAACACATATTACTGGATCGATCCCGCGCGGGACGTCACCGGCGTAATCCTGATGCAGCTGTTGCCGTTCGCAGACCGGCTGTGCCTGGAGACCTTTGCCGGCTTCGAGCGCGCGGTCTATGCCGGCCTGGATGCCGCCGGCGGACGGAAGGCCGCGTGATGCATTGAGACAGCGCGGAGGCGCGCGATCGATGAGATCGCGCGCCTCCGACGTTTGGCGTGGCCTAAACTAATAGAGTTCTCTGCCGTTGCAGACGGCGCGAGCCCAGACCAGCATGGATCGCCGTCTCTCAGGAAACGCTCGTCTGGTCAGTTACGCCTTTAGCCCGTTCTGCGCGGCCAACTCCTTCAGCGACACCTGCGGACGGGCGCCGATATGCTGGATCACCTCGGCGGCGGCGAGGCCGCCGAGCCGTCCAGCCATCTCGTAGCCGGTCTTGCGCACCAGCCCGAATAGGAAGCCCGCGGCGAACAGGTCGCCGGCGCCGGTCGTGTCCACCAGCGTCTCGATCGGATGCGCCGGCACCGCGATGACGCCGTCATTCGACACCACGACGCAGCCCTTGTCGCTGCGGGTGACAATGCCGAGTGTCGCATCCTCCCGCAGCTGCTTCAGCGCGCCGTCGAAATCGGAGGTCTGATACAGGGAGTGCAGTTCGGCCTCGTTGGCGAAGACAATATCGACGGTGCCGCCCCGCATCAGGTCCAGGAACTCCTCGCGATAGCGGTCGACGCAGAACGAGTCCGACAATGTCAGCGCCACCTCGCGTCCCGCATCATGCGCGACCGTCGCGGCCTTCACGAAGGCCTCCTTGGCCTCCTTGGGGTCCCACAGATAGCCTTCGAGATAGACGATGCGGGCCGCGGCAATCTGGGCGGGATCGATGTCGGCGGCGGTCAGGTTCTGCGCGGCGCCGAGATAGGTGTTCATGGTGCGCTCACCGTCGGGCGTCACCAGGATGTAGCAGCAGCCGGTCGCCGGACCGTCCGTGGCCGGCGCAGTGTCGAAGGTCACGCCGGCAGCGCGGATATCGTGAGAATACATCCGGCCGATCTGATCGTCCCGGACCTTGCCCACATAAGCGGCACGCGCGCCGAGGCTTGCGAGGCCGACGATGGTGTTGGCCCCAGACCCTCCCGACATCTCCGTGGCCGGGCCCATGTCGCGGTAGATCGCGGCGGCACGCGCCTCGTCGATCAGCGCCATGCTGCCCTTCGTCATGGCATGCTTGGCGAGAAAGGCTTCGTCGGCGTGCACCAACACGTCGAAAATCGCGTTGCCGATACCGAGAACATCGTATTTCGCGTCAGTCATTCACGGGCCCCGTTTACGGCGTTTTGCAAACGCTGCGGCCTATCACAAGCCGCGCTGCTATAGAAGCCTCATGATCCGTTCATTCGTCACCGTGTTGTCAGGAACACTGGCCTCGCGCCTGCTCGGCTTCGGCAGGGACGCGCTGATCGCCGCGCTGCTGGGCGCAGGCCCGGTCGCGGACGCATTTCTCGCAGCATTCCAGCTCGTCAATGTCGTGAGGCGATTGCTGACAGAGGGCGCGCTGAATGCAGCGCTGGTGCCGGCGTGGCTTCGAATATACCAGCAGGCTGGCACAATGCAGGCAGCGGCCTTCGCCGGCCGCGTGCTCGGCACCGTCAGCGCCGGACTTTTTGCAGCAACGGTCGGGCTCGCACTGCTGATGCCGCTCGTGATGGCGATCCTCGCACCGGGATTCAGCGGTGAAGAGACGCTCACCTTGGCCGTGGATGACTCCAGGCTGATGCTGCCCTATCTCGCTTTCGCCGGCCCCTCCACCGTGCTGCTCGCGCTCTCCAGCGCACAAAGACGGTTCGCGCTGGCGGCGTTTGCACCGCTGCTCTTCAACGTCGCGCTGATCGGCGTGACGATCGTGCTGCTGACGCAACATCCGGATCCCGCGCGGGCCGCGCTGCTGCTCGCCGCCACGATCGGCGTCGCCGGCCTGCTGCAGCTCGCGATGCTGGCGCGGCGCGGCCGCGGCGCGCGCATCGCCTCGCCCGTGCGGCTCGCATTCGACGCGGAGATGCGCGGCTTCTTCGCCAACGCGTTGCCGGGCATGGTTGCCAGCGCCGGCCCGCAGTTGCTCGCCGTCGCCGGTGCGATCATCGCATCGAGCCAACCCTCGGCGGTGTCGTGGCTGTATTTTGCCAACCGCCTGATCGAGCTGCCGCTCGGGCTCGTCGGCGTCGCCATGGGCACCGTGCTGGTGCCGGAACTGACACGGGCGCTGCATGGCGGCAACAAGCAGGCGCTGGCCGAGGTGCAGTCGCACGGCCTCGAGCTGACCATCGGGCTCGCGCTGCCGGCCACGCTGGGGCTGATGATCCTGAACGATCCGATCATTCGTTTGCTGTTCGAACACGGCGCATTCACCTCGGATGACGCGACCGCGACCGCGCATGTTCTGGGCTGGCTGGCGGCCGCCCTTCCCGCCCAGGTGCTGACGAAGGCACTGCAGCCCGCTTTCTTCGCCCGCGAGGACACGCAGACCCCGCTGCGCGCGACCTTGATCGGATGCGGCGTCGCGATCGCGCTGGCGTTCCTGCTCGGCCAGCGATTCGGGGTGGACGGCATCGCGGCGGGATTGGCGCTCGGCGCCTGGGCCAATGCCGCGGTGCTGATCCGGCGCGGGACCGCAAGCTTCGGCTTTGCGATCTCCCAGGCATCACGGCGCCGGCTGCCGCGCATGGTGCTGGCGGCGGCGATCATGGGGGCGGCGCTCGCGGCAGCGGTGCAACTGACCAGCCCGGAGACCACGGGCCATCTCGGCCTCGCCGCGTTGCTCGCCGTGCTGATCGGCGGAGCCGTCATGCTCTATGTCGGGCTGCTGTCGGCCCTGCGCGTCGTGAGCTGGGGCGAAACCGTCCGGGCACTACGGCAGCGGCCCGCCGGCGACTTGCACCTTTGAGGCGCCCGTGCCAAACGACGCACCAAATCCATCATCTGGAACAGTCACCATGGCCTTCGTGGAACGGGTTTTCTCGGGCGTCCAGCCGACCGGCAACCTGCATCTCGGCAATTATCTCGGCGCGATCGTCAACTTCGTGAAGATGCAGGAAACCCACAACTGCATCTATTGCGTGGTCGACATGCACGCGATCACCATGCCCGTCGATGTCTGGGGTGGCCCCGCCGAGCTCGCACGTAACACCCGCGAGGTCACCGCGGCGTTCATCGCCGCCGGCATCGATCCGAAGAAGCACATCGTGTTCAATCAGAGCCAGGTCTCGGGTCATGCCGAGCTCGCCTGGATCTTCAACTGTGTCGCGCGCATCGGCTGGCTGAACCGGATGACGCAGTTCAAGGAGAAAGCCGGCAAGGACCGCGAAAATGCGTCGGTGGGTCTGTACGATTATCCGGTGCTGATGGCGGCCGACATCCTGCTCTACCGCGCCACCCATGTTCCGGTCGGCGAGGACCAGAAGCAGCATCTCGAGCTGTCACGCGACATCGCGCAGAAGTTCAACAATGATTTCGGCGACTCGATCCGCAGCCACGGCTTTGGCGATGGCCTGTTCTTTCCGCTTCCGGAGCCCTTCATCACCGGTCCTGCGACCCGTGTGATGTCGCTGCGCGACGGCACCAAGAAGATGTCGAAGTCGGATGCGTCGGACTATTCCCGCATCAACCTGACGGACGACGCCGATACGATCGCGCAGAAGGTACGCAAGGCCAAGACCGATCCGGAGCCGCTGCCGACCGAGGAAAAGGGACTGGAGGCACGTCCCGAGGCCGACAACCTCGTCGGCATCTATGCGGCCTTGTCGGACCGCAGCAAGGCCGAGGTGCTCAGGGATTTTGGCGGCGGTCAGTTCTCCAGCTTCAAGAATGCGCTGGTCGAACTGTGCGTGACCAAGCTTGGTCCGATCGCCGCGGAGATGAAGCGCCTCACAGCCGATCCCGGTTATGTCGACTCCGTGTTGATCGATGGCGGCGAGCGTGCCCAGGCCATTGCAGCAGAGACCATGAAGGCGGCGAAGGATATCGTCGGCTTCATCCGCAAGAGCTGAGCGCGACGGCGCCCTGGCGTTCGGGGTGCGCGGCCGTTGTCGACGGCAAGGAACCTGCGGCCCCTCTCCCCAACGCAACCGGGGTGTGGCAGCATCGCGATGTCCATCTCGCAGCAGCAGGCGGGGATAGCAATGGCGGTGCAGCGGCAGAGCTACGATATCGGGCACACGCCGAAATGCCTGGTCGTGGTCGATGACAGTGCGGAATGCGACCGCGCGATTCGCTATGCGGGGCGTTGGGCTGCGCGCGCGGGCGGCGGCATCGTGATGCTGCATGTCATCGAGACGGAGGACCAGAACCAGCAATGGCTCGGGGTCGCCGATCTCATGCGCGCGGAAGCCCAGGACGAGGCCAATGCGGCGCTCGATCAGGCCGCGACGCTGCTGTCGTCCATCGGCATCCAGGCACCGGACCGGGTGATCCGGGAAGGCGATCCCACCACGCAGATCCTGGCGACGGTGGAGGCCGATCGCGATATTGCGCTGCTCGTGCTGGCGGCCAATGCCGGCGCCGAAGGGCCGGGGCCGTTGGTGAGCCACGTCACCAAGACCATCGGCGCCTTCCCGGTGCCGTTGGTGATCGTGCCGGGCGACCTCGCCGACGCCGATATCGACGCGCTGTCATAGGGTTAGGTCCGAAACCGGGACGCGCCCCTCTTGATCGTGCGCGGCCGCGCGCCATCTGCTATGAGGACGCACCAGGCCGGCCTTGAACCGGCGCTGCCGGAGAAGATCATGTTCATCCAGACCGAAGCCACCCCCAATCCTGCCACCCTGAAGTTCATCCCGGGCCGCGTCGTGCTGCCCTCCGGAACGATGGAATTTTCGAGCCGCGAGGCGGCTGCGCGTTCGCCCTTGGCCGAGCGCCTGTTCGCCATTGGCGGCGTCACCGGCGTGTTCTACGGCGCCGACTTCATCACCGTGACCAAGAACGACGGCGAATGGCAGCATCTCAAGCCGGCCATCCTTGGCGCGATCATGGAGCACTATATGTCGGGCGCACCGCTGCTCGCCGATGGCAGCGCCGCCAATGACGACGCCACCGATGAGGACGACGAGTTCTATGACGAGGCGGACACCGAGACGGTCGGGATGATCAAGGATTTGATCGAAAGCCGCGTCCGCCCGGCGGTCGCCAATGATGGCGGCGACATCACCTTCCGCGGCTTCAAGGACGGCATCGTCTACCTCAACATGAAGGGCGCCTGCTCGGGCTGCCCGTCATCGACCGCGACGCTGCAGCATGGCATCCAGAATCTGCTGAAGCACTTCGTACCCGAGGTGGTCGAAGTCCGCCCGATGTGAGAGCGAAGGCTGATAGAGAGGTCGCGAACAGCTTTCCTGTTCGCGACATCATCATTGTCCCGCTGCTCACGCCGTCGTTCCGGTCGCGGGCCGGGTTGCCGATGATACGTCATCGTTGACGTTCCGGTTTGCGTTTCCGACGGAATCCGGAGTCGACTCGCCCGCGCGGGCCATCCCGATCTTGCGGCTCGACGCCGGCAGGTTGATCTGCCCGTGATGCTGCTGATCAGCTCGATCGCACCCACAGCTGATGACAGGCCCCGGGCCAGCTTGAAGCCGTCCGGGCGCGCTGAGCGTGCCGTCGAGATCGAACGCAATCATCACCAGCGCGCGGCTGATGGCGTCGACCACTGTCAGCGGATCGCGCGGCGCCCTTTGAATCACAACGAACTTGCTTTCGGCGGCCGGACAACGACCACTGCGACCGGCGCCGTCGCCCGGCGTCGCCGGGCCTCCGGCCTTTGGGCACGGAAAGATTTGCTTAAACGGCAGCATATCCAGTAATTTAACTAAATCCTGCCTCGCGCCGTGATGCGCTCCGCGCGGCGACCGTGTAAGAACGTAGCAACTCACTTTATCGCGTTACCGCAAAGGTATTCCGCGCATCGCGCGCCTCCAACAATGCGACCCTGACAGGATGCTGATACTGGCCATCGATACGGCTCTCGACCATTGCGCAGCCGCCGTTCTGGACACGGATTCCGCCGTGATGCGGGCGCAGGAAACGCTGCCGATGAAGCGTGGCCATGCTGAGGCACTGATGCCCCTGGTCGCACGCGTGAGGCAGCAATCCGGCATCGCCTTCCAGGAACTCGACCGCATCGTCGTCACCACCGGCCCCGGTAGTTTCACGGGGCTGCGCGTCGGCCTCTCCGCTGCCCGTGGCATTGCGTTGGCAGCGCACAAGCCGGTGGTGGGGGTGACGACGCTGTCGGCCTACGCTGCGCCGGTGGTCAGCGCCGACGGCGATGCTCCGGTGATCTCGGCGATCGATGCCCGGCATGATCACGTCTACTACCAGATCGTGAGCGGCAATGGCGACGAGCTGGTCGCGCCGAAAGTGGCGCCGATCGACGATCTGCTTGCCGACGCGCGCTTTGCCGCGCCGCATCTCGTCGGCAATGCCGCATCGATGCTGGCGGAGCGATGGCCCGCCGGCGCCACGGCGCCGGTGGCGGTCGACAACCAGCCGGGACCCGACATCGCGTGGGTGGCGTGGCTGGGTGCGGCGGCCGATCCGGCGCATGCGCCGGCGCGTCCCTTCTATCTGCGTGCGCCAGATGTGAAGCCACCGGCGGGCGCGGCGCCCGAGCTGGCGCACACGGCTGCCTCGTCATGAACATGCTGTTCCGCTGGTTTGGACGCTCCAAACCGTCGATCCAGGCCGCCTCCCCGGGCGACGCCGCTCGGCTGGCCCAGATCCATGCCGCATCGTTTCACCGTGGCTGGGGTGAGGGCGAGTTCGAGTCGATGCTCGCCGAGCGCAACACGATGGTCCACCGGCTGCGCCTCGGGCGTCGCGTCATCGGCTTCATCGTCTCGCGGATCGGCGCCGACGAGGCGGAAATTTTATCGATTGCACTTGACCCAAATCAGCGCGGCCGTGGATTTTCTCGTGATCTGTTGCTGCAACATCTGGGGCATCTGGCGGGCCGCGGCGTGCGCACAGTTTTCCTCGAAGTCGAGGAGAACAACCAGCCCGCGCGCAGACTCTATGAACGCGCCGGATTTGCGACCGTCGGCCGACGGGAACGCTATTACCTGCAGCCCGGCGGGGAACAGTTGAATGCGCTTCTGATGCGCCGGGACTTGTCGTAAACTGCGCTTGGTGGCAGAAAGCGCATCCTTGAGGCGAAACACGATGACCTCCTTGAAACCAACTCCAGCGCTCAATTCCACCGGGATCGAGGCCCGCTGCGCCGCGACCGGCATGCGGATGACCGAGCAGCGCCGGGTGATCGCCCGCGTGCTCGCGGATTCCAGCGACCATCCCGATGTCGAAGAGCTCTACCGCCGCTGCGTCGCCGTCGACGACAAGATTTCGATCTCGACGGTGTATCGCACGGTCAAGCTGTTCGAGGACGCCGGCATCATCGAGCGTCACGATTTCCGCGAGGGCCGCGCCCGCTACGAGCAGATGCGCGACAGCCATCATGATCACCTGATCAATCTGCGCGACGGCAAGGTGATCGAATTCACGTCGGAAGAGATCGAGAAGCTGCAGGCGGAGATCGCCCGTAAGCTCGGCTACAAGCTCGTCGACCACCGGCTCGAGCTGTATTGCGTGCCGCTCGACGAAGAGACGAATGGCTGATCCGGCGCGGTGAGCTTCGATCTCGTCATTTTCGATTGCGACGGCGTGCTGGTCGACAGCGAGGTGATCTCCTGCCAGACGCACGCCGACGTGCTCAGCCGCTGCGGCTATCCGATCACGACCGATCAGGTGTTCCGTCGTTTCCTCGGCCGATCGCTGAAGCAGGCCTGCGTCGAGATCGAAGCCGAACTCGGGCACGGTCTGCCCGACGATTTCAGCGCCAAGCTGCAGGCCGAGATGTACAGCGCGTTTGAGCGGGACCTGCAGGCGATCAACGGCATCGCCGACGCGCTCGATGCCCTCACGGTTCCGGTTTGCGTGGCGTCCTCGGGCTCGCATCAGCGGATGCGTGTCAGCCTCGGCGCGACCGGCCTGTACGACCGGTTGGCCCCCCATATCTTCTCCTCGTCCCAGGTCGAGAATGGCAAGCCCGCTCCGGACCTGTTCCTGTTCGCCGCGGCGCAGATGAACGCCAAACCCAGCGCCTGCGTGGTGGTGGAGGACAGTTCGGCCGGCATCCGGGGAGGCGTCGCCGCCGGCATGACGGTGCTCGGGTTTCATGGCGGCAGCCACTGCCGCGACGGGCATGCAGACGACCTGCGGGCTGCCGGCGCCACCCTGGTTTTCGACGATATGCGGCAACTTCCGGCCATTTTGGGCCGGCTGAGCCAGAAAACGAGCCCGCTCGCTGGATTTTCGGCCCTATAGCCTATATCTGAGCCCTGCGCCGAAGGGGCGCGCTCCCGATCGCATGCAAGGGTTCATGACGCCGCCGCGGAAGCTGCACATCAAGTCCTATGGCTGCCAGATGAATGTCTACGATGCCCAGCGCATGGTGGACACGCTGGGCGCTGAGGGCTTCGTCGAGACCGCCGAGGCGGGCGACGCCGATCTGGTGATCCTCAACACCTGCCATATCCGGGAGAAGGCCTCCGAAAAGGTCTATTCGGAGCTCGGGCGGCTGCGGGTGGCGAAGGAGGAGGCGGCGCGGCAAGGCCGCGCGATGCAGATTGCGGTCGCCGGTTGTGTGGCCCAGGCCGAGGGCGCCGAGATCGTCACCCGTGCCCCGACCGTCGACGTCGTGGTCGGACCGCAGAGCTATCACCATCTGCCCGAACTGCTTGCCCGCGCCGGCCGTGGCGAGCCGGCGATCGAGACTGAGTTTCCGGCCGAGGACAAGTTCGGCTTCCTGGCCAGGCCGAGCCGCGAGGCCATTCGCGCCCGCGGCGTCTCGGCCTTCGTGACCGTGCAGGAGGGATGCGACAAGTTCTGCACCTTCTGCGTGGTGCCCTATACGCGCGGCAGCGAGATGTCGCGTCCGGTGGCGCGCATCCTCGACGAGGTGACGCGGCTGACCGAGAACGGCGTCCGCGAGATCACGCTGATCGGCCAGAACGTCAACGCCTATCACGGTGAAGCGCCGGACGGCAGCACCTGGACGCTCGGCCGCCTGCTCTACGGCATTGCCGAGATCCCCGGCGTGGCGCGGATCCGCTATTCGACCAGCCACCCCAATGACGTCGATGACAGCCTGATCGCCGCCCATCGCGATCTCGCATCGGTGATGCCGTTCGTACATCTGCCGGTGCAGTCCGGTTCTGACCGGATCCTCGGCCTGATGAACCGTAAACATGGTGCGTCCGATTATCGGAAAGTTGTCGACCGTTTTCGCGCGGCGCGGCCGGATATTGCATTCTCTTCGGACTTCATCGTCGGGTTCCCGGGCGAAACCGAGGAAGATTTTCGCGCCACCCTCGCGCTCATCGCGCAAATCGGCTACGCTGCAGCCTATTCTTTCAAATATTCGCCGCGCCCGGGCACCCCGGCGGCGGACATGCAGGAGATGGTGTCAGCGACCGAGATGGACGAGCGATTGGAGCGCCTCCAGAGCTTGATCGACAGCCAGCAAGCGGCCTTCAACAAGGCTGCGATCGGCACGGTCGTGGACGTGTTGTTCGAGCGGGCCGCGCGCAAGCCCGGTCAATTGGTGGGACGGACGGCCTATCTGCAGCCGGCCCATGTGATGGCGCCCGACAACATCATCGGCCAGGTCCTGCCGGTTCGAATCGACAGTCTTGAACGCTACAGCCTGCTTGGCGAGCTTGTAGCAACAGCGGCTCCGGTTGCGGGCGCCGCCACTCCCCTTGTGTCCATCGGAGGCTGAGCACTTGCCCAAGAGCGCATCGGATTCATCTTCCCTCGCTCCCAGCCGCAAGTTCGACCGCGACATGTCCATGCCCCCCGAGACCCAGGTCGTCATCGACTTCGACGACAACCGCGCCGCGTCCGCCCTGGTCGGCCCCTACGGCCAGAATCTGGCGCTGGTCGAACGCCGGCTCGGCGTCGTTGTCGACTCCCGCGGCAATCACATCACCATCGGCGGCTCACGCGACGGCTGCGACGCAGCGCGGCGGGTGCTGGAATCGCTGTATACGCAGGCGGTGCAGGGCCAGGATCTGTCTCAGGGCGACGTCGAGGGCGCGATCCGCGCCGTCGTCGCCCAGGGCTCGCTGTTCGAGTTCGACGCCAAGGGCGCCAAGAACGCCTTCGAGAGCATCAACCTGCGCAAGCGGCCGGTCCGCGCCCGCACCGCCGCGCAGGATTCCTACATTCGCGCGCTCAAGCGCCACGAACTGGTGTTCGGCATCGGCCCGGCCGGCACGGGCAAGACCTGGCTCGCGGTCGCCCATGCCGCGCAGCTGTTCGAGCGCAAGGAAGTCGATCGCATCATCCTGTCGCGTCCCGCCGTCGAGGCCGGCGAGCGGCTCGGCTTCCTGCCGGGCGATCTGCGCGAGAAGGTCGATCCGTATCTGCGTCCGATCTACGACGCGCTGTATGACCTGATGGATGCGCGAATCGTGGAGCGCGCGCTGCAGGCCGGCGAGATCGAGATCGCGCCGCTCGCCTTCATGCGCGGACGCACGCTGACCAATGCCGCGATCATCCTCGACGAAGCCCAGAACACCACATCGATGCAGATGAAGATGTTCCTGACCCGGCTCGGCGAGAACAGCCGCATGATCATCACCGGCGACCCGTCACAGGTCGACCTGCCCAACGGCCAGACGTCGGGCCTCGCCGAGGCTGCGCGCCTGCTGGAGGGGGTCGAGGGAATCGCCCAGGTCAGGTTCACCGGCGAGGACGTCATTCGTCACGAATTGGTGGCCCGCATCGTCGCCGCCTATGAGGGGCCGAAAGCCCGCTGACGCGAGAGCAAGCACGCCGATCGGCGCATGACATGAGCGCGCCATCCGCACAGATATCGACCAGGATGCCACAAAGTCCCATTCCAACCACCGAGGTGATCATCGCGGCCGACTGCTGGCAGGACCAGCCCGACGCCGAGGACGTCATACATCGCGCGATCCTCGCCGCCGCGGAAAGGGTCGACGCCGAGGTCGGCGACGCCGAGATCGCGGTGATGCTGACGGACGATGCCGGCATCCGCACCTTGAACAGCAATTGGCGCGGCATCGACAAGCCGACCAACGTGCTGTCATTTCCGGCGCTGCAGCCGACCGGGCCCCGCGGCGACGATGACGCGCCGCGAATGCTCGGCGACATCGCGATCGCCTATGAGACGATGCGCCGCGAGGCCGACGAGGAGCAGAAGCCGTTCGACCACCATCTCAGCCACCTCACTGTGCACGGCTTCCTGCACCTGATCGGCTACGATCATGAGAGCGATGCCGAGGCTGAGGAGATGGAGGCGCTGGAGACCGAGATCCTGGCGCATCTCGGCGTCCCCGATCCCTATGCCGACCGCGAGCGGTTGGACTGACCATGGCCGATTCCGAGCCCATTCACGACAATCCGCGCCAGACGCGCAACCTGCCGGCCGTGGTCCCGCCGGCCGAGCTCGGCCGTTCGCCGAGCGAGAACTGGCTGTTGCGGGCGCTGCGCAATTTGTTCGGCTGGAAGGGCGGCGGTTCGGTACGCGATGACCTGCAGGTCGTGCTCGACGCCTCGACGCCGGATGACATCGGCTTCTCTGCGGTCGAACGCACGCTCCTGCGCAACATCCTCGACCTGCACGAGCGGCGCATCGCCGACGTGATGGTGCATCGCGCCGACATCGTCGCGGTCAGGCGTGATATCCCGCTTGGCGAGCTGATGAGCCTGTTCGAAAGCGCGTCGCACTCGCGGCTCGTCGTCTACAACGACACGCTGGACGATCCAGAGGGCATGGTCCACATCCGCGACCTGCTGGCCTTCATGACGGCGCAGGCCCGCGTCTCCGACGAGGCGAAGGCCAGACGCAAGAAGCCGCTGCCCGCCGGCCTCGATCTCAAGACCGTCGATCTCGCGATGCCGCTGTTCGAGGCCAACATCATCCGCAAGCTGCTCTACGTGCCGCCCTCGATGCGCGCGATCGACCTGCTGGCGCAGATGCAGGCCTCGCGCATCCATCTCGCACTCGTCGTGGACGAATATGGCGGCACCGACGGGCTGGTTTCGATCGAGGACATCGTCGAGCAGATCGTCGGCGAGATCGATGACGAGCATGACAGCGACGAGCCGCCGGCGATCATGCGACAGGCCGACAACGCCTTCATCGCCGATGCCCGCGCCAGCCTCGACGATGTGCGCCGGGTGATCGGCGAGGAGTTCGTAACCGGCGAGGCCGGCGAAGGCGTTGAGACGCTCGGTGGCTACCTGGTGAACCATGTCGGCCGCTTGCCGGTGCGTGGCGAGCTGATTTCCGGCCCCGGCAATTTCGAGGTCGAGGTGCTGGATGCCGATCCGCGCCGGGTCAAGCGGCTGCGCATCGCGCCGCGCAAGGAGCGACCCGTCCCGCGTCCGCCGCGCGAGAGCCGGCGTCGCGGCGAAGCCTCCGGCGAGAGCAATGAGGTGATCGAGCCGCCGCGGGCCGCCGAGGGCGGCAAGCCGCCGGGCGCCGACGACGACAATCCGCCCGCAACCGACGGAGCCAGCCCGCAGTGATCCGCCCTTCGTCGATTCGGGGCGTCGCGCTCGGCGTCGTGCTGGCCTGGGGCTGGAAACGCGCAGCGATCGCCGTCGCGGCCGGTGCGCTGTCGGCGCTGGCCATGGCGCCGTTCAACGCCTGGCCGGTGCTGGCGATCAGCTTTCCTGTGGTGGTCTGGCTGATCGACGGCGCCGCGGCAGGCGCGCGCCGTGGCATACCAGCCGCTGCGTTGACGGGCTTCTGCTTCGGCATGGGCTATTTCGTGCCCGGCCTGTACTGGATCGGCAACGCGTTCCTGGTCGATGCCGAGACCTTCGCCTGGCTGATGCCGTTCGCCGTCCTCGGCCTGCCGGCCTATCTCGCCCTCTTCCACGCCCTTGGCTTCGCCCTGGCGCGGTCGATATGGACCCGTGGGCCGACACGGATCCTGGCGCTGGCCGTCTGCTTGACAGCGAGCGAATGGCTGCGGGGCCACGCGCTCACCGGCTTTCCCTGGAATACGTTCGGCTACGCGCTGTCTCAGCCGCTCGCCTTGGCGCAATCGGCATCGCTGATCGGGCTGTGGGGGATGACCTTCCTGGCCGTTGCGATCTTCGCAAGCCCCGCGGTGCTGATCGACGGCAAGAGATGGCGCGACGGCTGGCATCTGCCAGCGGCGGCGGCGGCCGTGCTCGTCCTGATGGGCGCATTCGGCGCGATCCGGCTCGCCCAGCACCCGACGTCCCTGGTCCGCGATCTCAAACTCCGGATCATGCAGCCGAACCTGCAGCAGGACGTGAAATTCAACTATGGCGCCAAGGCCGACGTGATGCGGCGCTATCTGGCTCTGTCGGATCGCGCCTCCGGGCCGAACTCCACCGGTGTGCGCGACACCAACATCCTGATCTGGCCCGAATCGGCGTTTCCGTTCTTCCTTACGCGCGAGGCGGACGCGATGGCCCAGATCGCTGATCTGCTGGCCCCGGACACAGTACTGATCACCGGTTCGGTGCGCGCCCCTGACGGCCCGCGCAATGGCCCGATCACCCGCGCCTACAATTCGATCTACGTCATCGATCACGACGGCAGCGTGTTGTCATACTACGATAAGCTTCATCTCGTCCCCTTCGGCGAGTACTTGCCGTTCCAGGACCTGATGGAGCGGATCGGTCTTGAGCAACTGACAAGGGTGCAGGGCGGCTTCATCGTCGGGACAGCCAGGCGCAACCTCGAGGTGCCACACGCACCGCGTGTTCTTCCTTTGATCTGCTATGAGGCCATTTTCCCGGGCGATATCAGCGGATCGGACGAGCGACCGGGCTGGATCGTCAACCTGACGAACGATGGCTGGTTCGGTATTTCGACCGGTCCTCATCAGCATCTACAACAAGCGCAATGGCGCGCAATCGAGCAAGGCCTTCCATTAGTTCGATCCGCGAACACTGGCATATCTGCTGTGATCGATCCCGTCGGCCGCATTATCGCGCAGTTGCCGCTCGGCGCAGAGGGCATACTCGATGCGGCGCTGCCAGCGGCCTTGCGGCCGACGATCTACGCCAAGGCCGGCGATATCCCGGCGATCATCCTGTTAGTGATCGCTCTGGGCACCGTTGTGCGCCGGCGTGTTGCTGAAAAGCGTCCCTGACAGCGCCTAATCCCGATTCTTTCCGACATCGTAAGATTTTTTTCGACAAGTAAAACTCCAAGTGTTGACAGAGGCGTGCTGCAATTCGCATTCTCGCGCGGCAGCATGATCCGCTCAATTTGCTGCTCGACCGTCCTAGTTAGTAGGACATGCGAGCATAAATTGACGGCGTGAGTGCCTGAGGCATACTGCAAGCGCCTCGTTCCGGGACCTGATTTCTAGGGAGTTGAGAGATGTCGACGAAAGCGCCCAACCCTGTTGACAAGCATGTTGGCAGCCGGGTGCGGATGCGCCGTATCATGTTGGGTATGAGCCAAGAAAAGCTTGGTGAGGCTCTCGGGCTTACTTTCCAACAGATCCAGAAGTACGAAAAAGGCACCAATCGTGTCGGCGCTAGCCGTATTCAGCAAATTTCTGAGGTTCTGCAGATTCCGGTCTCCTTCCTGTTTGAAGGCGTCCCGAGCGGCAGCACCAATGGCGAGCCCTTCGACGGCGCCTCTCCGGCCTATGTGTCAGATTTTCTGGCAACTTCCGAAGGGCTGGCATTGACCCGCGCGTTCACGCGGATTCACGACTCCAAGCTTCGTCGCAGCATCGTCGACCTTGTCGAGCAGATTGCTGATCGCGAAGCGCCGGAAGATGACGCCTGAACCCCACCGAGATTGAAGTTCCGATCGGGCGGCAACATCCTCCTCATCGGAACTTCGGAACGAAATCGCGACAAATCAGACATTTGGCTTCATGCCGGACTGACGACACGTCCGGCGCCCCGCTCCGGCAGGGTCTCGATTTCAGAACATGTGACTGGCTCCGGTGAGTTCGACGTACGGTCCTGGCGAACAGCGAGGTCGTTCGATCTACTAACCGACCATCACGAGCCGAATGTCAGTCTTCCGAGCACGGCCGCTGTCAGCGAAGCCCGTGCCGCCTCTTCGCAATCTTCATTCTGAAAATCAAAACGGTCGATAGGAAAATCCGATCGTCGCGCTCGCAGCTGGAGCCGAACGGGCGGAAATCAGGGTCGCGCGTCCGGCCGTTTTGTGCGCATGTGGACCAAGAGGTTGACCGCTGGCGCATGCATTGGCAGCTCGCAGCGGTCAGCCTCTTTCCAGCGATCGGATCCCCTAAAGTTAGACACCCGACAAGCCGACACACATGACCGTCCCGACCAATCCGTTCGATAGCCGAACAATCCTCGATGGCATCCGCCAATGGGTGGAGATTGAAACACCCACCGAAGCCCCTGATCAGATCAATCAATTGGTCTCTTTGGTTTCCGAGGGCTATCGCGGGCTGGACGCAGTGGTCGAGCGCGTATCCGGCCGGGACGGCTGCGGCGACCACCTGATCGCCCGGTCGGGCTGGGGCCAGCAGGAGCCGGGAATCCTGATCCTCAGCCATCTCGATACGGTGCATCCCATCGGCTTTCTTCGGCGCCTGCCGTTTTCGATCGACGGCGACGTCGCTTTCGGGCCGGGCATCTACGACATGAAGGGCGGCGCCTACCTTGCTTATCATGCGTTTCGTCATCTCTGTTTGACCGGAAAGCGATCGCCCCTCGGCATTACTCATTTGTTCGTCTCCGACGAGGAGATCGGCAGCCCGACCTCGCGCGTACTGATCGAAGAGGAGGGCCGCAAGGCCAAATACGTGCTGGTGACCGAGCCGGCGCGCGACGGCGGCAGGATCGTCACCGGCCGCAAAGGCGTGGCGCGTTTCGATGTCACCATCCGCGGCGTTCCGGCCCACGCCGGTGCGCGGCCGCAGGATGGACGCAGTGCGATCCGCGAACTCGCCAACGTGATTCACGCGCTTGAAGCTCTCAATGATCTTGAGCGCGGCATCACGGTGAATGTCGGCGTCGTCCGCGGCGGCACGCGTCCAAATGTGATCGCCGAGGAAGCCTATGCAGAGGTCGATGCGCGCCTGCCGACGCCAGCAGACGCCGAGGAGATCGTGCCGAAGATTCTCGGCCTGACGTCGCGCAGCGAGGGCGTCAGCGTCGAAGTGACCGGCGGCGTCAACCGCCCGCCTTACGTCAAGGGCAACGCCGGTGCTGCGCTGTTCGAACATGCGCGCTCGCTCGCCGAAGAGATCGGCTTCGAGCTTGTCGACACCATCACCGGCGGCGGCTCCGACGGCAACTTCACCGCGCCGTTCACGGCGACCTTGGACGGGCTCGGCGTCGACGGCAAGGGCGCACATACGCATTACGAGCAGATGTACATCTCCTCGATCGAGCCGCGGACGCGCCTCCTCCACCGTCTCTATCAAACCCTGCGATGAGTACTGCGACCATCATGCCCGTCGATCACGATCACGCCGACACCGAGGCTTCGCACCGTCAGGGCTCCTTCTTTGGACGGCGCAAAGGCCACAAGCTTCGTGCGCATCAGGCCGATCTGATGGGAAACCTGCTTCCCCATCTCGCCCTTGATCTTGCTTCGCCTGCTGATGCCGTGCTGCCGGCGTTGTTCGATCCGCCGATCGATGACCTGCGGATCGAGATCGGATTCGGCGGCGGCGAGCATCTCGCGGCCGAAGCAAAGGCCTATCCACGAACCGGGTTCATCGGCTGCGAACCCTATATCAACGGCATGGCCAAGATCCTTGCGACGATCGAGGCCGACAATATCGGCAATGTCAGGCTGCTCGCGGGCGATGCAGCCGAACTGCTTGCCTGGCTGCCGCCGAGCTCGGTTCAGCGGATCGATCTGATCCATCCAGATCCCTGGCCGAAGCGGCGCCATTGGAAACGACGCTTCGTGCAAGAAGCGACGATCGCCGCGATGGCGCGAGCCCTGAAACCTGGTGGCGAATTCCGCTTCGTCAGCGACATCGCCGATTATTGCGCATGGACCTTGTGGCATCTGCTGCGCTCACCCGACTTCGCCTGGACTGCGGAGCGCGCTGACGATTGGCGCCTGCCATGGAACGGCTACACAATGACGCGCTATGGCCGCAAGGCGATGCGCGAGGGCCGGGTCGCGAACTATCTCATTTTCAGGCGACGCTGATCAGCCATTGTCCGCGCGCCGACCGGCGTCGCCGCGCCGAGAACGCGGCCACTTGCTCGTCGATGACCGCAGGCGCGCATAGGCCCGCAGACGACCGGACTGCCGTTGCACAGCGTTCGGCCGTCGGCGAAGCGGGATCGGAGCCTCGGAGCGCACTCCGGTCGTCCCCGCCGCCCCAGTGCCGAACTCAGCCCATGACGGCCACAGCAAGACGAGGCGACCCGCCTCATTTCAGCCCGCTCGCTTTTGGCCTGAGCCGGGCAAATCCTCTCCTTCAATTTTATTCAATCTTGGTGAACGGCCAGTTATTTGTCGGGAATGTCCGCAGCACCCTGGTTGAGGCGATGGGCCGAAGGACGGCCGCGGCGGGCCGGCAATTTCGCAGTTCCACCCTTCCTGGGCCGATACGACCCTTGCCGTCAGCCCGCAAAGCGGCTATATGAGCCGCATCAAACATCATCTCATATACGATCGCGTAGTGAGGGTGGGCCCTTCCGGACCCGCTCTTTTTTGTTACCTGGATCGCTCCGCCGCGAGGCGATTTGGTCCGGTGAACGCGATCGAGCCGGCAGAATGGCCGCAAGCAAGACACGCGATCGACCCCTTGATGACTGAACCCACGTTCGCAGCCGCTGACACCGATCTTCTGACCGAGCCCCGTCTCGTGGTCGAGCCGGGTGTCGCCGCGCGCGTGGCCGCGGTGGCCGAGCCGGTGCTGCAGGGAATGGGTTACCGCCTGGTCCGGATCCGCATCTCCGGCGAGGCCGGCTGCACCGTCCAGGTCATGGCCGAACGTCCCGACGGCACGATGCAGATCGAGGATTGCGAGGCGGTGTCGCGGGCGCTGTCGCCGGTGCTGGACATCGCCGACCCGATCGATCGCGCCTATCGGCTTGAGATCTCCTCGCCGGGCATCGACCGACCGCTGGTCCGCCGCACCGATTTCGAGCGCCACATCGGCCATCTCGTCAAGATCGAGATGGCGGTGGCGCATCAGAACCGCAAACGCTTCCGCGGCATCATCACCGGGCTCGACGGCGACGGCGTGTGCATCACCCGCGACGACGTGGCGAAAGACCAGGACCCGAGCGTCGTGCTACCGATGACCGACATCGGCGACGCCAAGCTGGTGCTGACCGACGAGTTGATCGCCGAGTCGATGCGCCGCGGCAAGGCGGCCGAGCGCGAGAAGAAGCGCGACCTCGGGCTTGCCCCGCCGCTGGCGCCGCACGCCAAGCCTGCGGCCCAGGCCAAGCCGAAACCGAAATTGAAAGACGGCCAGGCGGCGAAGAAGCCGCTGCCGACCAACACCAAGAAACATCGCCTCGCCGCCGATCGTGCGCGCAGAGGCGAGATCGATCCTGATTAGAGGAGATTTGAGCCATGGCCGTCAGCGCCAACCGGTTGGAACTGCTGCAGATCGCCGACGCCGTCGCGCGCGAGAAGTCGATCGACCGCGGCATCGTGATCGCCGCCATGGAAGACGCGATCGCCAAGGCCGCCCGCGCCCGCTATGGCAGCGAGACTGACGTTCACGCCGAGATCGACCCGCGCAGAGGCGAGCTCCGGCTGTCGCGCCATATGCTGGTCGTCGAAAAGGTCGAGAACCCCTCCAACCAGATCTCGCTGGATGACGCGCGCCGCGCCAATCCGGGCGCGCAGATCGGCGACACCATCGCCGACACGCTGCCGCCGCTGGAATATGGCCGCATCGCCGCGCAGTCGGCCAAGCAGGTGATCGTGCAGAAGGTGCGCGAGGCCGAGCGCGACCGGCAGTACCAGGAGTTCAAGGACCGCATCGGCGACATCGTCAACGGCGTCGTCAAGCGTGTCGAATATGGCAGCGTAATCCTCGACCTCGGCCGCGGCGAGGCGATCATCCGCCGCGACGAGATGCTGCCGCGCGAGGTCTTCCGCAACGGCGACCGCGTCCGCGCTTATGTGTTCGACGTCCGCCGCGAGACCCGCGGCCCGCAGATCTTCCTGTCGCGCACCCATCCGCAATTCATGGCCAAGCTGTTCGCGCAGGAAGTGCCCGAGATCTATGACGGCATCGTCGAGATCAAGGCCGTCGCCCGCGATCCCGGCTCGCGCGCCAAGATCGGCGTCGTCTCCCGCGACTCCTCGGTCGACCCGGTCGGCGCCTGCGTCGGCATGCGCGGCTCGCGCGTGCAGGCCGTGGTGAACGAGCTGCAGGGCGAGAAGATCGACATCATCCCGTGGTCGCCCGACATCGCGACCTTCGTGGTCAACGCGCTGGCGCCGGCCGAAGTGGCCAAGGTCGTCATCGACGAGGACCGCGAGCGCATCGAAGTCGTCGTGCCCGACACCAACAACCAGCTGTCGCTGGCGATCGGCCGGCGCGGCCAGAACGTCCGCCTCGCGTCGCAGCTGACCGGCTGGGACATCGACATTCTGACCGAGCAGGAGGAATCGGAGCGTCGCCAGGCCGATTTCGAGAACTCGACCCGCGTCTTCATGGAATCGCTCAATGTCGACGAGGTCGTCGGCCAGCTGCTGGCGTCCGAAGGCTTCACCTCGGTCGAGGAATTGGCGTTGGTCGATCTCAAGGATCTCGCCGGCATCGAGGGCTTCGACGAGGAGACCGCGACCGAGCTGCAGACCCGCGCCCGCGAGTTCCTGGAGCAGCAGGAGGCCGAGCTCGAGGCCAAGCGCAAGGAGCTCGGCGTCGAGGACGCGGTGAAGACCGTGCCCGGCGTCACCTCCAAGATGCTGGTCAAGTTCGGCGAGAACGACATCAAGACCGTCGACGACCTCGCCGGCTGCGCCACCGACGATCTGGTCGGCTGGACCGAGCGCAAGGATAGCGGCGAGCAGACCAAGCACGCCGGCATTCTCGACGGCCTCGAGGTTTCGCGCGACGATGCCGAAGCCATGGTCATGCAGGCCCGCGTCAAGGCCGGCTGGATCAGCGAAGCCGACATTGCCAAGCCGGAAGCCGAGGACGAGGACGCCTCCGAAGGACAGCCTGCCTGACCCATGCTGGACGCCGCCATGAGACCCGCCACGATACTGCTGGCTTGAGATGAGGAGCCGCACCACCACATGCTCGCTTTGGCTGACCCCGAGCTCGACAATGGACCGCGGACCGAGAAGTCCGCGACCATGCGCATGTGCGCGGTCAGCCGCGAGGTGCGGCCGATCGAGGAGCTGATCCGCTTCGTGGTCGGCCCGTCGGGCGAGGTCGTGCCCGACATCAAGCGCAAGCTGCCGGGACGGGGATTGTGGATCACGGCGTCAAAGCCGGTGGTTGCGGAAGCGGTGCGGCGTCACCATTTCAGCCGGGGCTTCAAGGCGAACGTCCGCGTCCCGCCGACACTGGCCGACGATCTGGAGGCCCTGCTGGCCCGCAGCGCCATCGAGGCCCTGGGGATCGCTGCCAAGGCCGGTCAGGTCGTGTCCGGATTCTCCAAGGTGGAAGCGGCGCTGTCGCAGCGGCAATCCCGGACAGCATTGGCCGCCCTGCTTCATGCCTCGGACGGCGCAGCCGATGGGATTCGCAAGCTCGACGCCCTGGTGCGGTCGAATGACGAGGACCAGGGGCAAGCCCCGCCATTTCCGATCATCTGCTGCCTCACTTCGGCAGAATTGGATTTGGCACTTGGGCGCTCAAATGTGATACATGCTGCCGTGCTCGCAGGCCCGGCGAGCAGGACATTCCTGTCGCGCAGCCAGACTCTGGTCCGATACCGGTCGGCCGACGCTGACAAGATTGCCGGAACCGCGGCCACGAAATCTGCTTCGACTTCGAAGACATAGCGACGAATACGCGACGATTGCACGAATGGGACGGTGCGGCAGACCCGCACGCTGGTAACGAGATTAGGACGACTGAATGGCCGACAACAACACTCCGGGCGACAAGAAACTGAGTGTCCCGACCAAGACCTTGACGCTGAAGCCGCGCGTCGAGACTGGCACGGTACGCCAGAGCTTCCCACATGGCCGGAGCAAGCAGGTAGTGGTCGAGAAGCGCGGCACCAAGCGCCGCGTCGGCGATGGGGCGCCCGATGCGCCGCATGCGCCGGAGCCGGTCGTCGCCAAGGCGCCGCCGCCGCCACCGCCAAGCAACCGTCCGTCAGGGCCCCGTCCCGGCTCTTCGCAGCGCGGCGGATCCGGCGTGGTGCTGCGCACCCTGACCGAGGATGAGCGTTCGGCCCGCGCCAGCGCGCTCGCCGACGCGCGCGTCCGCGACATGGAAGAGCGCCGTCAGGCCGAAGAGGAAGCCCGCCGCCGCGCCGAGCGCGAAGCCGCCGAACGCGCCGAGCGCGAGGCTGCCGAGGCGCGCCGCAAGGCCGAGGAAGAGCGCCACCGTCAGGAAGAGGAAGCCAAGCGCAAGGCCGAGCTCGAGGCCAAGAAGCGGTTCGGTGAAGGCGAGGCGCCCCGTCCGGCGACCGCCGCGCCGCAGCAGCAGCCCGCCGCGGTCACAGCTCCCGCTCGTCCGGCGCAAGCCCCAGGTCGCCCGCAGGGCGCACCGGGCAGCCGGCCACAGCAGATCGGCACCAGCGCGCGCCCCGGCGGGGCACAGCCCGCCGGCGCACGCCCTGCAGCCGCCCGTCCCGCGGGCGCAGGTCCGCTCGGCCGCGCGCCCGGCGTTGCCGCAGGTCCCGAGGATGATGAGGGTCCGCGCCAGATCCGCCGTGGTCCCGGCGGCGCTGCGCGTCCTGCGCCGCCGCCGAAGACCACGCACAAGCCGGGTCCGCAGAAGCAGCGCGGCCGCCTGACCGTCGTCACCGCGCTCACCGCCGACGACGTGCGCGAGCGCTCGATCGCCTCGTTCCGCCGCCGCACCCAGCGCCTCAAGGGCCATGCGGCCAATGAGCAGAAGGAGAAGCTGGTCCGCGAGGTGACGATTCCGGAAGCGATCACCATTCAGGAACTCGCCAACCGCATGTCGGAGCGCGCGGTCGACGTCATCCGTCTGCTGATGCGCCAGGGCGCGATGCACAAGATCACCGACGTGATCGACGCCGACACCGCACAGCTGATCGCCGAGGAACTCGGCCACAGCGTGAAGCGCGTCGCCGCCTCGGACGTGGAAGAGGGCCTGTTCGACGTCGTCGACGATTCGACCGACACCGAGCCGCGCTCGCCGGTCGTGACCGTGATGGGCCATGTCGACCACGGCAAGACCTCGCTGCTCGACGCGCTGCGCCATGCCAACGTGGTGTCCGGCGAAGCCGGCGGCATCACCCAGCACATCGGCGCCTATCAGGTGACGGCGCCGGATTCCGGCAAGAAGATCACCTTCATCGACACGCCGGGCCACGCCGCGTTCACCGCGATGCGCGCCCGCGGCGCCAAGGTCACCGACATCGTCGTGCTGGTGGTCGCGGCCGATGACGGCGTCATGCCGCAGACGATCGAGGCCATCAACCACGCCAAGGCGGCGAAGGTGCCGATGATCGTGGCGATCAACAAGATCGACAAGCCGGATGCACGGCCCGATCGCGTCCGCACCGAGCTGCTGCAGCACGAGGTGCAGGTCGAGTCCCTGGGTGGCGAAGTCGTCGACGTCGAGGTCTCGGCCAAGAACAAGACCAACCTCGATCGTCTGCTCGAGATGATCGCGCTGCAGGCCGACATCCTCGACCTCAAGACCAATTCGGATCGTCCGGCCGAGGGCACCGTGATCGAAGCCAAGCTCGATCGCGGCCGCGGTCCGGTCGCCACCGTGCTGGTCCAGCGCGGCACGTTGCGGGTCGGCGACATCATCGTCGCCGGCGCGGAGATGGGCCGCGTCCGCGCGCTGATCTCGGATCAGGGCGAGACGTTGCAGGAGGCAGGTCCGTCGGTGCCGGTCGAGGTGCTCGGCTTCAACGGTCCGCCGGAAGCCGGCGACCGTCTTGCCGTGGTCGAGAACGAAGCCCGTGCCCGTCAGGTCACCAGCTATCGCGCACACCAGAAGCGCGAGAACGCGGCAGCCTCGATCTCCGGCATGCGCGGTTCGCTCGAGCAGATGATGTCGCAATTGAAGACCGCGGGCCGCAAGGAATTCCCGCTGGTCATCAAGGCCGACGTGCAGGGCTCGCTGGAAGCCATTCTCGGCTCGCTGGAGAAGCTCGGCACCGACGAGGTCGCCGCGCGCATCCTGCATGCCGGCGTCGGCGGCATCAGCGAGTCGGACGTGACGCTCGCGGAAGGCTTCAACGCCGCGATCATCGGCTTCTCGGTGCGAGCCAACAAGGAAGCGGCCGCACTCGCCAAGCGCAACGGCATCGAGATCCGCTACTACAACATCATCTACGACCTCGTGGATGACGTGAAGAAGGCGATGAGCGGCCTGCTTGCGCCGACGCTGCGCGAAACCATGCTCGGCAATGCGCAGATCCTGGAGGTGTTCAACATCTCCAAGGTCGGCAAGGTCGCCGGCTGCCGCGTCACCGATGGCACTGTCGAGCGCGGCGCCAATGTCCGCCTGATCCGCGACAACGTCGTGGTTCACGAGGGCAAGCTGTCGACCTTGAAGCGCTTCAAGGACGAAGTGAAGGAAGTGCAGGCCGGCCAGGAATGCGGCATGGCCTTCGAGAGCTACGGCGACATGCGTGTCGGCGACGTCATCGAGTGTTATCGCGTGGAGACCATCCAGCGCTCGCTGTAAGTCCGAATCCTACAGAGCGCTGTGTTTTGACTGAGCTGCGACCCCCTCCCCGGAGGGGAGTCGCAAGTCTCATTTGAACGAATCGAAGCGTCGTCGAACTCAATCAGAATGGCCTTCATCGCCCGTGCCACGCCGGGTGATGATCTATTGGATTTTTAAACAATGCCTCGCCATCACCAGAGAGGAAGCACGGCTTCCGGAGGCTCGCAGCGCCAGCTGCGGGTGGCCGAGACGGTGCGCCACGCTGTCGCCGACATCCTCAGCCAAGGTAGTGCGCACGACCCGGACCTGGAGGGACACATCATCACGGTGCCCGAAGTCCGCATGTCGCCGGACCTCAAGCTCGCCACGATCTACATCATGCCGCTCGGCGGCCGGGACACCGAAATCGTGCTTGCGGCGCTGGAGCGCAACAAGAAGTTTCTGCGCGGCGAGATTGCGCACCGCGTTAACCTGAAATTTGCACCTGACATCCGCTTCCGCGCCGATGAGCGATTCGACGAAGCGGAACGGATCGAGAAATTATTGCGAACACCCGCGGTGCAAAGAGACCTCAATTCGGATTCGGAAGAGAGCTGATGACCATTCCCCCCGAAACCGGCACTGTCGATACGACCCACGCCGATACGACCGCCGTCAACGTCAAAAAACATCACGCGGCTGACGCACGTCCGCGCGACAACAATGACCCGCGCAACAAGCCACGCCAGCACGGCAACCAGCCGCGCCGCGACCGGCGCGACATCCATGGCTGGGTCGTTCTGGACAAGCCCATCGGCATGACCTCGACCCAGGCCGTTGCGGTCGCCAAGCGGCTGTTTCAGGCCAAGCGCGCCGGCCATGCCGGCACGCTCGATCCGCTCGCCTCGGGCGGCCTGCCGATCGCGCTCGGCGAAGCCACCAAGACCGTCCCCTTCGTGATGGATGGCCGCAAGCGCTATCGCTTCACCGTGACCTGGGGTGAGGAACGCGATACCGACGACACCGAGGGCCGCGTCGTCCAGACCAGCACGAGCCGGCCGGATGTCGCGGCGATTCGGGCGCTGCTGCCGCAATTCACCGGCCGGATCGAGCAGACCCCGCCGCGCTATTCCGCGATCAAGATCCAGGGCGAGCGCGCCTACGATCTCGCCCGCGACGGCGAGGTCGTCGAACTCCAGCCCCGTCCGGTCGAAATCCACGAACTGACCCTCGTCGACCAGCCCGATGCCGACCATTCGGTATTCGAGGCGGAATGCGGCAAGGGAACCTATGTCCGGGCGCTGGCCCGCGACATGGGCCGGCTGCTCGGCTGTTACGGCCATATCAGCGCGCTCCGGCGCACCCTGGTCGGTCCGTTTACCGAGAACGACATGATTCCGCTGGAACAGCTGGAGGCTTTGTGCAATAGAGCCGCGTCCGGTGAGGGAAGCCTCGCCGACGCACTGCTGCCCGTTGAGACCGCGCTGGACGACATCCCGGCACTGGCCGTCACTCGGGCTGATGCGGCAAGGCTCCACAGGGGTCAAGCCGTTTTGTTGCGCGGACGGGATGCGCCCCAGAGTAGCGGCACAGTCTATGTCACGGTCGCAGGCCGCCTTTTGGCGCTTGCCGAAATTGGCAATGGCGAACTCATCCCCAAGCGCGTGTTCAACCTGACCGGACTGACTGCCAGCTCCGGTCGCAACGAAAGAGACTGACGATGTCGGTGACCGCAGAGCGCAAGGCGGAAATCATCAAGGCGAATGCCACCAAGGCCGGTGACACCGGTTCTCCCGAGGTGCAGGTTGCGATCCTGTCGGAACGCATCAACAACCTGACCAGCCATTTCAAGACCCACGGCAAGGACAATCACTCCCGCCGCGGCCTCCTGAAGCTGGTCTCGACCCGCCGTTCGCTGCTCGACTATCTGAAGAAGAACGACGAGGCGCGCTACAAGGCGCTGCTCGAGAAGCACAACATCCGTCGTTGAGCTTCGACCTGGAATGAACGCGCGCGATCCTGCGCGCGTTGATGGCATGATCCTGAGAACGCCGCACCTGTCGCGGCGTTCGCGAATCCGGGATCATGCGGTCTGGCCGGACCTGGAAAGAAGCGGATACGCTCTTCAACTGGTCCCACCCAGACCGTGCAGTACGCCTCAGCAGCAATCCGGCCGCTGGGCGTGACGGGCAAGGTGCCCGTTACCTACGAGAAGGATGGCCGCCATCCGAAATAGGAAAACCATGGCAGGATCGCAGGGTGCTGATCGCTTTCCAGCGCCCTGCAATCTTGCGCATGGTTTTTTTGTTTCTGGGCGGCCTGCCTTCGATCATCTCATGAAAGAAGACACGCATGTTTACCAAGCATTCCGTCGAGATCGACTGGGGTGGACGTCCGCTCAAGCTTGAAACCGGCAAGATCGCCCGCCAGGCCGACGGCGCCGTCGTCGCCACCTATGGCGAGACCGTCGTGCTCGCCACCGTCGTGGCCGCCAAGTCGCCGCGCGAAGGCGTCGACTTCCTGCCGCTGACCGTCGACTATCAGGAAAAGGCCTATGCGGCCGGTCGCATCCCCGGCGGCTATTTCAAGCGTGAAGGCCGTCCGACCGAGAAGGAGACGCTGGTCTCCCGCCTGATCGACCGCCCGATCCGTCCGCTGTTCGTCGACGCCTGGCGCAACGAGACCCAGGTGATCGTGACCACCCTGTCGCACGACATGGAGAACGATCCGGACATCCTGGCGATGGTCGCAGCCTCCGCAGCGCTGACCCTGTCGGGCGTGCCGTTCAAGGGCCCGATCGGCGCCGCGCGCGTCGGCTTCGCCAATGACGAATACATCCTCAATCCGACCCTCGACGAGATGACCGACACCCAGCTCGATCTGGTCGTCGCCGGCACCTCGGACGCGGTGCTGATGGTGGAATCGGAGGCCAAGGAGCTCAACGAGGACATCATGCTCGGCGCGGTGATGTTCGGTCACCGTCACTTCCAGCCGGTGATCAACGCGATCATCGAGCTCGCCGAGAAGGCCGCCAAGGAGCCGCGCGACGTCGCGATCATCGACAACAGCGCGATCGAGAAGGAAATGCTGGGCATCGCCGAGCAGGACCTGCGCAAGGCCTATGCGATCCCGGTCAAGCAGGAGCGCTACGCCGCCGTCGCCGCGGTCAAAGAAAAGGTGATGGCCTACTTCTTCCCAGAAGGGCAGGAGCCGAAATACGAGAAGCTGCGCGTTGCCGACGTGTTCAAGGAGCTGGAAGCGAAGATCGTTCGCTGGAACATCCTGGACACCGGCCGCCGCATCGACGGCCGCGACGTCAAGACCGTCCGCAACATCGTGTGCGAGGTCGGCGTGCTGCCGCGCGCCCACGGCTCGGCGCTGTTCACCCGCGGCGAGACCCAGGCGCTGGTCGTGACCACGCTCGGCACCGGCGAGGACGAGCAGTATATCGACGCGCTGTCGGGAACGTACAAAGAGACGTTCCTGCTGCACTACAACTTCCCTCCCTATTCGGTCGGTGAGACCGGTCGTCTCGGCGGCACCAAGCGCCGCGAGATCGGCCATGGCAAGCTGGCCTGGCGCGCGATCCACCCGGTGCTGCCGCCGCATCACGAGTTCCCCTACACCACCCGCGTGGTGTCGGAGGTGACCGAGTCCAACGGCTCGTCGTCGATGGCCACCGTCTGCGGCTCGTCGCTGGCGCTGATGGATGCCGGCGTGCCGCTGAAGCGGCCGACCGCCGGCATCGCGATGGGTCTGATCCTGGAAGGCAGCCGCTACGCGGTTCTGTCGGACATCCTCGGCGACGAGGATCATCTCGGCGACATGGACTTCAAGGTCGCGGGCACCGAGAGCGGCATCACCTCGCTGCAGATGGACATCAAGATCGAGGGCATCACCGAGGAGATCATGCGGGTTGCGCTGGGCCAGGCCCGCGAAGGCCGCATCCATATCCTGGGTGAAATGTCCAAGGCGCTGACCGCTGCGCGCGCCGAGCTCGGCGAATACGCGCCGCGCATCGAAACCTTCAAGATCCCGACCGACAAGATCCGCGAAGTGATCGGCACCGGCGGCAAGGTGATCCGCGAGATCGTCGAGAAGACCGGCGCCAAGGTCAACATCGAGGACGACGGCACCGTCAAGGTCGCCTCGAGCGATGGCGAGGCGATGAAGGCCGCCATCAAGTGGATCAAGTCGATCGCCTCCGATCCGGAGATCGGCCAGATCTATGACGGCACCGTCGTCAAGGTGATGGAGTTCGGCGCCTTCGTGAACTTCTTCGGCACCCGCGACGGCCTCGTCCATATCTCGCAGCTCGCCGACAAGCGCGTGCAGAAGACCACCGACGTCGTCAAGGAAGGCGACAAGGTCAAGGTCAAGCTGCTCGGCTTCGACGATCGGGGCAAGACCCGCCTGTCGATGAAGGCGGTCGACCAGACCACCGGCGAAGACCTCGAAGCCAAGCAGAAGGCCGAAGGCGGCGCCGAGGCACCGCGTGAGGCCGCTGGCGAGTAAAGCCGGCAGGGCATCGCAGGAGATACGAAGGGCGGCTTTCGGGCCGCCCTTTTTTGTGATCGATTGCCGGCTGGTCCGCGTCATTGCGCGCGTCAGCGCAGCAATCCAGGGCTGCGCCAGGATCCTGGATTGCTTCGTCGGTTCGCTCCTCGCAATGACGGGTGAGAGGGCTTACGTCAGCTTCAGAGCTCATCAGAGGTTACAGCCATGGACCACCAGCCGGTCATCCGCCCTGCCCGCGCTGACGAATACAACGCCGTCGCTAGGCTCTGGATGGCGAGCTGGTGCTCGACCGGGCTGGATGTCCCGAGCGAGAAGCTGCTCGCTGCTCTCCAGGAACGGGTGCCACGCGAAGTCCACAATGGCTGGAGTCTCTACGTGGCCGATGACGGCGGCCAGCTTGCGGCGATGCTCGCGATCAACATCCCGCAGCTCTATCTCGACCAGCTGATGATCGCGCCGTCGCATCAGGGCCGCTCGCTCGGCCGCCGCCTGCTCGCCTTCACGCGTGAGCTGCTGCCCGACGAAGTCTGGCTGCGCTGCGCCGAAGGCAATGCGAAAGCCTGGCGCTGGTACGAGCGCGAAGGCTTCGTGCTGGAGAAGGCGGAAGCCGATCCAGTGCATGGCCGCATCATGAAATATTATCGTTGGAAGCGGGGCCGTCAGGCGGCGGCGCCCTGATCACAGAGCGTGCAGGCATCGAATATTGCGCGCGCCGATGGGAAAGCATTGCGTCCGCGTTCGCAAGCGATCAAAGTTCGGGTTCCCGACATCTGCGCCATTCCCGAAATACACCATGCCCGTGCCGCTCTTGCTGATCCGCCGCCTTGCGCCCATCGCCTTCGCCGCCGCTTTCACGACCGCGGCTTGGGCCCAGGCTCCCTCGACGCCGGCAGCGCCGGCGAAGGCCCCGCCCGCAGCCAAGAAGGCGGCCAAAGCCAAGTCGGCCGCGAAACCGAGCGCCGTCGAGAGCGGTCCGTGCCGGCTCGGCGTCATTTCGGCGCTCGGCGACCAGCTCGCGGTCAGCAAGTTTGGTCTGACAGTGTTCGAAACCGAAGAGGACGACGTCACCTTGCCGGGCTGGGGACTGGACGACCTCGCAGTGGCGCGCGTGCGTGCAGCCACGGGCGGCGACCCGACTGTCCACAGGATCAGCTATCCGACGGGCGCGTTCGAACCCTACTACCACCCGACATCGCGCTTCCTGCCCGATCCGAAGGAGGGCCTGAGCTCGATCGTGCGCAATGTCACCACGAATGCGAACTGCGCCCGCTATCTCGTGGTCACGAAGTTCGAGACGACCATTCCCAACACCACCCTGAGGCTCAGAGGCATCGGCGCCTATAATCAGGGTCTCGGATCACTCCTCCGGCACTCGCATCTGTTTGCGAATGTCAACATCACGCTGATCGACGGCCAGTCCTACGAGAAAATCGGCTCGTTCTCAGCCGACACAGGCGCCAGGCTTGCCGAGACCATGAGGCTCACCGAAGATCCTCTCAACAAGCTCGACAATGCAGACTTTCCCGAGCCGCTGGCGGCCGCGGCCAAGAGCGCTATCCTGCGTGAGCGACTGCGCACCTTGGTCGCCGCGAAGCTCGATCGCGACCTGCCGAGCTACCTGAAGATCGAGTGATGCAGGCGCCCATGTCTGACGGCGCGCCCCACCCGTTTGCCCTCTCCCGCTGCAACGAGCTCTCCCTGTGACCTTCATTCGCCGATCAGTGCCGCTGCTCATCGCCATGCTCTGGTCCTGCACCAATGCCCTGGCACAATCGTCGCCGGCACCACCGAATGCCAGACCTACGCCAAAGGCCGCGGCCAGCCCTGCCAAGGGCGGCAAGTCAGCAACGAACTTCCGCGACAGCGGCCCGTGCGATACCGGCGTGATCGCCGCCCTCGGCGACAGCTTCACGGTGCAGAAGAACGGCCTGACGCGGCTGGGCGACGACTATGCCGAAGTGCCGGTGTCCTGGGGCTTCGACGATCTCGTCTTCGCGCGGGTGAAGGCCGCCGCGGGGGACGCCGGGGTCCACCGCATTGCCGTTCCGAAGGGCACGTTCGATTCGTACTATCAATCCCCGCCGATCAGAGCCGAGAACGGCACGCTCACGGCCATCGTCAGGAAGCTGGCCGGAACGGCGCGCTGCGCGAGCTATCTGGTTGTCACGCGCCGCACCGACAGCGAGCCGTCCACCAATGACGAGGTCACGGGAATCGGCGTCATCAACCGCGGCGAGGGCCTCGGACGATACACGCATGTTTTCACCATGATGGATATCCGGCTCTACGACGGCACGACGTTCGAGACGCGCGAGCCTGCGACGAGCTCGAAATCGTTCCTCTCCCGCCTGACGTCCGGCGTCGGACCGCCGTCACGCGCAGGCGATGTCGACAACGCCAATTTTCCGGCGTCCCCGCCCGACGCGGCCAACAACACCGTGCTGCGCGACATGGCACGCTCGATGCTCAAATTCCGGCTCGATCAGCGACTGCCGGCCTATTTCGGACACGAGTGAGACGGGGACGCGCTGCGCGCCGTGATATCGACTGGGCATCGCCAGCGCCAGACACGACTGCTGAACGAGGCCGAAATGGCGGCGCGCAGCCGACGATCCGCCTATGCCGCCAGAGCGAGGCGACTACTCGCCCTTGAGATCCTCCGGGCGCGGCATCGAGATCACGTTGTAGCCGGAATCCACGTAGTGGATCTCGCCGGTGACGCCGCCCGAGAGCTCGGAGAGCAGATAAAGCGCGGAGCCGCCGAGCTCCTCCAGGGTCACGCCGCGGCCGAGCGGCGAATGCTTCTGCTGGAACGCGAACATGAAACGGGCGTCGCCGATGCCGGAGCCAGCCAGCGTGCGCACAGGTCCTGCCGAGATCGCGTTGACGCGGATGCTGCGGCGACCGTAATCGGCGGCGAGATAGCGCACCGAAGCTTCGAGCGCGGCCTTGGCCACGCCCATGACGTTGTAATTCGGCATCACGCGGTTGGAGCCGTCGAAGGTCAGCGTGATCATGCTGCCGCCGCTCTCCGGCATCAGCTCGGCGGCGCGCTTGGCGATCTCGGTGAAGGAAAAACAGGAGATCAGCATCGTGCGCGAGAAGTTCTCGCGCGATGTGTCGGCATAGCGGCCCTTCAGCTCGTTCTTGTCGGAGAAGGCCACGGCATGGACGATGAAGTCGAGCCCGCCCCAGGCCTCGCGCAGCGCCGCGAAGACGCCGTCGACGCTGGCAATGTCTTCCACGTCACAGGACAGCACATGCTTGACGCCGAGCTCCTCGGCCAGCGGGCGCACGCGCTTGCCGAGGGCGTCGCCCTGATAGGTGAAGGCCATTTCGGCGCCATGCGCGGCCAGCGTCTTGGCAATGCCCCAGGCGATCGAATGGTCGTTGGCGATGCCCATGACCAGACCGCGCTTGCCCGCCATTAGACCCTGCATGATGTCTCTCCTTCGTCATGCCGGGACCGGCCCAGCCAAGATGATCGTCAGGCTTCAAATACACCGATAGCCGGACATCGGTGCGAAATCGTTCGCGCTGTTGTCCGGCTTCACGCCGAGGAACACAGGACTATCGGAATTTTAGGCGTCGACGTGCTTGAAGACCAGCGTCGCGTTGGTGCCGCCGAAGCCGAACGAGTTCGACAACACGGTGCCGAGCTTGGCGTTGTCGATGCGCTTGCGCACGATCGGCATGTCGGCGAACATGGGATCGAGCTCGGTGATGTGCGCGCTCTCGCAGATGAAGCCGTTCTTCATCATCAAGAGCGAATAGATCGCCTCATGCACGCCGGTGGCGCCGAGCGAGTGACCGGTCAACGCCTTGGTCGCCGCGATCGGCGGGCACTTCTCGCCGGATCCGAACACCTTGCGGATCGCCTCGATCTCCGGCGGGTCACCGGCCGGCGTCGAGGTCGCGTGCGGATTGATGTAGTCGACCTTGGTGCGCACCGTGGACAGCGCCATCTGCATGCACCGCTCGGCGCCCTCGCCCGACGGCGCGACCATGTCGTAGCCGTCGGAGGTCGCGCCATAGCCGACGATCTCGCCATAGATCTTGGCGCCGCGCGCCTTGGCGTGCTCGAGCTCCTCGAGCACGAGGACACCGGCTCCTCCGGCGATCACGAAACCGTCGCGCGTTACGTCATAGGGACGCGATGCGGTCGCGGGCGTGTCATTGTGCTTCGACGACATCGCACCCATCGCATCGAACAGCACCGACAGCGTCCAATCGAGTTCCTCGCAGCCGCCGGCGAACATCATGTCCTGCTTGCCGTACTGGATCATCTCGTAGGCGTTGCCGATGCAATGATTGGAGGTCGCGCAGGCCGACGAGATCGAGTAGTTGACGCCCTTGATCTTGAACCAGGTCGCAAGCGTCGCGGAGGCCGTCGACGACATGCATTTCGGCACGGCAAAGGGGCCGACCCGCTTCGGTCCCTTGGTGCGGGTGATGTCGGCGGCTTCGACCTGCGTGCGCGTCGACGGGCCGCCGGAGCCCATGATGATGCCGGTGCGCACGTTGGAGACGTCGCTGGGCTCCAGCCCGGCATCCAGGATCGCCTGCTCCATCGCGACGTGATTCCACGCCGCCCCCTCGCCGAGGAAGCGCATCGCGCGACGGTCGACGACATCGGCCGGATTCAGCGTCGGTGCACCTTGCACCTGCGAACGGAAACCGAGTTCGGCATATTTCTCAGCACGGGAGATGCCCGACTTCGCCTCATACAGGCTCGCCAGCACCTCCTGGGTGTTGTTGCCGATCGATGAGACGATGCCCATGCCCGTGATGACAACCCGCCTCATGATGTCCGCCTCGCCTTGCTCATGTGTCTCGTTGCAGTCGCGCCTGCTGCACTGTCGGTGATCGCAGCCCGCGGGTTCAAGATGGCGTGGCGCCCTGCTTGAACAGGCCGACCTTCAGGTCCTTGGCGCGATAGATAATCTCGCCATCCATCGAAAGCCACCCGTCGGCGATGCCGAGCACCAGCTTTGAGCGCATCACGCGCTTGATGTCGACATTGTACACGACCTTGCGGGCGGTCGGCAGGACCTGGCCGGAGAACTTCAGATCGCCGAGCCCAAGTGCCCGGCCACGGCCTTCGCCGCCGCTCCAGCCGAGGAAGAAGCCGACCATCTGCCACATCGCATCGAGGCCCAGACAGCCAGGCATCACCGGATCATTCTTGAAGTGGCAGGCAAAGAACCAGAGATCCGGTTTGACATCGAGTTCGGCGCGCACGACGCCCTTGCCGAACTCGCCGCCGGTCTCGGTGATCTCGACAATGCGATCGAACATCAGCATCGGCGGCAGCGGCAGCTGCGCATTGCCGGGGCCGAACAATTCCCCTCGGCCGCAGGCGAGCAGATCCTCATATTCGTAAACGCTGCGCCGATCCGGCATGCTTGATGGCCCTTCTCAACGATCCCTGGGTGGAAATTGTGCCGCGCGACATGGATCCCTCCCGCGCGTCGCCCCGTTCGCGCCACCCTGGCTGCTCAGCCATCGCATCGGGACGAGGGCTGGGCCATCGCGCCAGACGAAGATGACCGCTATCAGCGGGCCGGCGGACCGACATATGTATCCGCGAATGCGGCCACCAGAGCCGGTCACGCTCGCCAGCGCAGGCAAATCGGGTCCGGGCGCTCTCTAACATAGGGGTTTGCGGCGTCAATGCGGGTGTCCCGCTAAATCGCTGCAGAATCCCGGTCCGCAACCGGGCCGGGCGCCAGACGCAGTTTAGGGGCGTTCTAGATCGGTCAGTTGCGATAAGCTTGCATCTGACCGACTTCGTCCCTATATCAGTTGTGGATGAGAGCGAATTCTGTGGTGCTTGAAGTGGATGCGAGCAACAACGCCTCGATGAGTGGCCATGACCGGGGTACCCCGGAAGGTCTTGGGAGCGGACGTCAGCCGGCTCTTAACGGCTGTCCGTGGCACGACGTCAACGAGATGCTGCAGGCGGCCGGGCTACGCCCGACGCGCCAGCGCATGGCGCTGGGCTGGCTGCTGTTCGGCAAGGGTGCGCGGCACCTGACGGCCGAAATGCTTTACGAGGAAGCGACCCTGGCGAAGGTGCCGGTCTCGCTCGCCACGGTCTATAATACGCTGAACCAGCTGACGGACGCAGGACTGCTGCGCCAGGTCAGCGTTGACGGCACCAAGACCTATTTCGATACCAACGTCACCGCCCATCACCATTTCTACCTCGAGAACAACCACGAGCTGGTCGATATTCCGGATCAGCATCTCGCGCTGTCGAAGCTGCCCGAGGCTCCGGACGGCTACGAGATCGCCCGGATCGACATGGTGGTCCGGCTGCGCAAAAAGCGCTGAGCAGACCGGTCCGGAGCGCAGCGTTTCGCTATGCCCGCCTTGATGGCGGGCATTTTGTTGTCTGCACAGCAGCGGAATTGCGTCACGCGGCATGCAACACGCCGGACCGGCCTGTGGCGGGCGTCAGTTCACCTGCTCGTCGGCGTAGACGCCCCATAGCCGCTGCTGCTCGATCCAGCCGTCGAAGCCGTTGCCGAGCACGCGGCACCAGCCATTGCTGCACTTCTTGACCTGGGCGATGACGCCGACCTGCAGTCGTGCCGTCACCGCGCCGGACGCGCTCGGGCTGTCATAGACCGCGGCCAGATCATCCTTGTTCTTCATGGTCACGACGGCCGTGCGGCGGCCGGACAGCAGGGAATGATACACCCAGCCTTCCGAGCCTTCTGAATCGCGCACGCGCCGCCAGTTCTCATATTCGGCGGTGATTTCGACCGGCAGGCCGGACCGCGTGTAGACCCAGGCCACGTCATTGTCCTTGGTCGGACCCGCGCGGACATTCACATGATCCGATTTCAGACTGACATAACGCGGCACAGGCAGGCCGCTGGTGGAGAGAGCCACATCCTTTGCCGCAGCGCCGCTGCCGACTGCCCCGTCAAACAGACAGAGCATGAGCACCGCGACCATCCCGAAACGCCCCAACGCCATCGAACTCAACTCACTCTCCCTCGCAAGGATCGCCGCGCGCCGATCTGGTCGCCTGCAATCCCTCGCCCGATCCCCATCGAACCGCTCGGCTGCCCCCCTTCGTGCACAGAGAGGGCTTGCCGCAGCGCAGGTCCCGGCCTGCCGTTGGCTTCTTGTCTTGGCCCGGCCTTCTGCTAGACAAGACCGAACACAAGCGGCCAGGAAGCGCCTGAGAATCGCTCGCGAAACCCTGTCAGGGACGGATCGGCCCACCTGCGAGATCCGACACGACCAGTCCAGGGAAACGCCGTTCTCAGACGACGACGGTAGTTTCGGCGAACCCGGTTAATGAGGTCTGAAGGATCTCATGAGAGCAGCACATGTCAGCTAGGAAAAAGCCCCTCGTCGTCGTGACACGCAAGCTGCCGGACTCGGTCGAGACGCGCATGCGCGAGCTGTTCGACGCGCGGCTCAATCTCGACGACGAGCCGATGAGCCAGGACCAGCTCGCCGACGCGGTGCGCACCGCCGAGGTGCTGGTTCCGACCGTCACCGACCACATCAGCGCTGACATTCTGAATCAGCCCGATTGCAAGCTGCGGATGATCGCCAATTTCGGCAATGGCGTCGACAATATCGACGTCGCGGCGGCCGTCGCGCGCGGCATCACCGTCACCAACACGCCGAAGGTCCTCACCGAGGACACCGCCGACATGACCATGGCGCTGATCCTCGCCGTGCCGCGCCGGCTGATCGAGGGCGCCTCGATCCTCACCGAAGGCAAGAACTGGGCAGGCTGGTCGCCGACCTGGATGCTCGGCCATCGCATCGGCGGAAAAAGGCTCGGCATCATCGGCATGGGCCGCATCGGCCAGGCGGTCGCCCGGCGCGCCCGCGCCTTCGGCCTGCAGATCCACTATCACAACCGCCGCCCTGTCGCGCCCGTCATCGCCGACGAACTCGGCGCCACCTATTGGGAAAGCCTCGACCAGATGCTGGCCCGGATGGACATCATCTCGGTGAACTGCCCGCACACGCCGGCGACGTTCCACCTGCTGTCGGCGCGCCGGCTGAAGCTGATCCGCAAGGATGCTTACATCGTCAACACCGCGCGCGGCGAGGTGATCGACGAGGAGACGATGACGCGGCTGATCGAGGCCGGCGATATCGCGGGTGCAGGCCTCGACGTGTTCGAGCACGAGCCGGCGGTCAATCCGCGGCTGGTGCGGCTCGCCAAATCCGGCAAGGTGACCTTGCTGCCGCATATGGGCTCGGCCACCATCGAAGGCCGCGTCGAAATGGGCGAGAAGGTCATCATCAACATCAAGACCTTCCTCGACAACCACCGCCCGCCGGACCGCGTGCTGCCGAGCATGCTGTAGGCCCGTTGGCCGGCCACACAATCGGTGTCGTTCCTGCGAACGCAGGAACCCATGCCGCGTGATCTCTGAACAGGCACGCGCGGCGCGTTCCGAGCACCTGATTGAAAGCACGGAGTGGGTCCCCCAGATCAGCGCCCGACGACGCGTTGCGTCGGCGGGCTTGTCGAGGACGACAGCGGAGTGTGAGGTGCGCGCCTGTCGGCTCAGCAGCCACTTACTTCCGATGGGCACTCAGATCCGCGATGACAGGTCCATCGCCATTCAGCGGATTGGCCGGATCTCGCTTATAACGCAGCGTCTCGAACCGCATGGTGCGCGCATCGAGCATCAAGAGACGGCCGACGAGACCCTCACCGAACCCGACGATCTCGCGGATCGCCTCCAGCGCCATCATCGAGCCCAGCATGCCGGCCAGCGCGCCCATGACGCCGGCCTCGGCGCAGGCCGGCACCGTGCCGGGCGGCGGCGGCTCCGGAAACAGGCAGCGATAGGTCGGATTGAACTCGCCGTTCTCGTTGCGCTCATGCGCGCGGATCGTCGTCAGCGAGGCATCGAAGGTGCCGAGCGCGCCTGATATCAGCGGCCTTTCGGCCAGGAAGCAGGCATCGGAGGCGAGATAGCGGGTGTCGAAATTGTCGGAGCCGTCGAGCACGAGATCATAGCCGCCGATCAGCGCGAGCGCATTGTCGGCGTTGAGCCAGGTCCGGTGCGCGATGACCGAGACATGCGGGTTCAGCGCGGTGATGCGTTCCGCGGCACTCTCGACCTTGGGCCGACCGATATCGGGCGTCGTGTGAATCACCTGCCGCTGCAGGTTCGACAGTGACACCACGTCGTCATCGACGATACCGATGGTGCCGACACCGGCAGCTGCGAGATACATCAGGGCCGGCGCGCCGAGTCCGCCGGCGCCGATCACCAGCACCGACGCGCGCTTCAGTGCCGCCTGTCCGGGCCCCCCGACATCGCGCAGCACGATATGACGGGCGTAGCGCTCCAATTCCTCGTCGCTCAGCATCTCTGCACAACGTCCTTTTGCTGCCGCATCGCCGTCGGCCGTGATGGAGATCGCGGATCCCCACACTGAACCCTCGCCGGATTGTGACCGACCAAGCAGATGTGCTTATTTATGTCAGCGGCAAGAGCAGCGGGATTTGTCATGAGACGGCTGGCCACGGCAACCTTCATCTGCGCGAGCGCGATCAGCGCATGCGGACCGGCCCTGGCACAGGCGACACCCGCGCCGGCGGCGCAGGGCGTGCTGCCGGGCGCCAAGCCCAAGCCCGTCGCGACCCAGCCGGTCCGGCCCGGCGTACAGGCGCCGGCCGACACCGCCAATGCAATGGGACAGGCCGAACGGCTTGCGCTGCAATCCGATCTCGCCTGGGTCGGCCAGTACAACGGCGCCATCACCGGCGACGTCAGCGAGCGCATGGTCAATGCGATCAAGGAGTATCAGAAGCTCAAGGGCGGCAAGCCGACCGGCGTGCTCAATCCGCAGGAGCGCGCCGTGCTCGCCGACACCGCCCGCCGCAAGCAGGAGAGCGTCGGCTGGAAGCTCGTGACCGAACCGGTCAGCGGCGCGCGCCTGGGCATTCCCACCAGGCTGGTGCCGCAGCAGAGCAGCGACGGCACCGGCTCGAAATGGAGTTCGCCCACCGGCACCGTGCAGGTCGTGCTGTCACGCCGCAAGGAGGCCAGCCCGACCAGTGCGGCGCTGGCCGACCGCGAGAAGAAGGAGCCCGGCCGCACCGTCGACTACAGCGTCGTCAAGCCTGACTTCTTCGTGCTCTCCGGCCTGCAGAACCTGAAGAAATTTTACATCCGCGGCACCTTCAAGGGCGACGAGGTCCGCATCCTGACCATCCTCTACGACCAGGCCACCGAGAACACCGTCGAGCCGGTCGTGATCGCGATGTCGAGCGCCTTCACCCCGTTCCCGGCGACGCAAGCCGCTGCGCCGGCACCGCGGCGGAGCGTCGACTACGGCACCGGAATCATCGCGACCCAGGACGGCGCCATCATCACCGATCGCGAGGTCAGCGATGGCTGCGTGGCGCTCACCATCCCGGGGTTCGGCCATGCCGAGCGCGTGGCCGAGGACAAGGAACGCGGGCTGGCGCTGCTGCGGATCTACGGCGCGCGCGGCCTGAAACCGCTGGCGCTGTCGGGCGGCAGCGCCAGATCATCCATCGACATCGTCGGCATCGCCGATCCGCAGAGCCAGGGCGGCGGCGCTGCGATCAGCACCGTGAAGGCGCAACTCGCCGGCGTTGGCAGCGGCGATGCCGCGCTCGCGCCGGCGCCGGGCCTCGGCTTCTCCGGCGGCGCCGCATTGGATGGCGACGGCCGTTTCGCCGGCATCACGCTGCTGAAGCCCGGCCTGCTCGCCGGCACGGCCATGATCCCGGCGACGCAGGCCGTAATGGTCAGCGCGGAGGCGACGCGCGCCTTTCTGAAGGCGCACGGGGTTACGCCTGACGGCACGTCGCTCGACGCCAAGGCCGCCACTGTGCGGGTCATCTGCGTGCGCAAATAGCGCCATCGTCCAAGCGCGGAGCGGCGACGATGTCAGAGCACGACCACGACGCCCTGCGCCGCGCCTTGCAGCGCAACGCCAGCCTGACGGCCACGGACCTCTCGGAGTTCAGCTTCGATGACGACACGCCCGACTCGGCGCAATTCATGAACTGCAGCGCCGATTCCACCCGCTTTGTCGGCGGTGGACTCGCACTGTCACGATGGACGACGACCCGGTTCAGCCGCTGCGAATTCGCGAACGTGAATTTCTCGGGCGCCCGGTTCGAGGAATGCCGCTTCTTCGACGCCGAACGCGCCCAGGGCTGCACGTTCCGCTTCTGCGACCTTCGCGGCGCGGTCTTTCGCAACTGTGACCTGATGCTCACGACCTTCAATGCCTGCGAGCTATGGGACGTCACGTTTTCCGATTGCCGGATGTCCGGCGTGATGTTCGAGAAGCCGGCCTTTGCCTTTTCGTCGGCGCGCACCAGGTCGAAGAAGCCGGTGCGGCTGGCGGGCACGTTCGAGCGCTGCCGGATGGACAATGCGGTGCTGCGCGAAACCGACCTGTCCTCGCTCCGGATTCTCGACTGCGATCTCTCCGGCGCGGAGCTGCAGGGCACCTCGCTGGTCAACGCCTCGCTGCGCGGCAGCGATCTCAGCCATGCGGCCTTGCGTCTGGCCGACCTCTCGGGAGCCGACCTGCGCGGTGCCGACCTCACGGGTTTCGACCTGCAGGACATCAAGAGCTTCTCGGGCCTGCAGATCTCGGCGAGCCAGCAGCATCATCTGCTGCGCAGTCTCGGCATCGACGTTTTCGCCGATGAGGCGTGACGCGTCGCCGCTGCGCTGCGGTGCGTTGACCGCGGCGTTTACGCAAAATTAAGCATGACATTTTAGAAAAAATTAAGGGCCCGACGGCGGCCGGCGAGGATCTGACGTGCAGGATCGCGACTGCACGGGAGGATACTCGACGATGCCGAACCCTTGCCCGCGGCACGCAGCCGCTGACTTCCTAGCACCTTGCTATCAACTCGGAACGGCTCCCGCCGTAGTCAACCGGTCTGTGCAAGCCCAGGCCGCGCGTGAAATAGTTCGAACAGTTTTGTCGGCGTGCTGATTCGGACCACCGCGATCCCTCGTTCTCCGTCGGATCGGGCCGGGACTGTCCTGAGCGAGAATAGCTCTGCACCGCGTTTCCGCGATGCGCTCAGCTTTGGCGTTCTCATTGGTTCCGTCAACATCCGAAGGACTGTCTCCCGATGTACACGATCGTTTTGGCCACGCAGAAGGGCGGCAGCGGCAAGAGCACGCTGGCTATTGGTCTGGCCGTGGCTGCGCAGCAGGCCGGCCATAGAGTGCGCGTGATCGAGACCGATCGCCAGGGCACGCTGTCGAAATGGCAGGCGCGCCGCACGACGGGCGAGCCGATCGTCGAAGCCGTTTATGACGCGAAGATGATCGAGACTCGCCTCGATGCGCTCGCCCGCGACGGCGTGACTGTCTGCGTGATCGATACCGGAGCGGGCATCACTGCGTCGACCACTGCGGCGATCCGTTATTGCGATCTCTGCCTGATCCCTGCGCGCCCGAGCGTCGCTGACATCGAGGCCACCGCGCCGACGCTCAGCGTCGTCAGAGCCTGGCGCAAGCCGTTCGCCTTCGTGCTCAACCAGGCCCCGATCCGCGGCGGCCACCGCATCACCGATGCGACCACGGCGCTCGATGCCGACGCGCCGCGCGACATTGCCGAGGTGCTGGCGCAACCCTTCATCATGATGCGCAACGACCACCAGGATGCGCTCGCCGCCGGCCTCGGCGTCAGCGAGTTCGATCCGAGCGGCAAGTCCGCGCAGGAGATCAAGAGCCTGTGGCGCTGGACCGCCGGCAAGCTCGCCGGCGACCACGTCATGCATGAGGCAGGCGAGTTGAAGGAGGCGAGCGAGCACGCCGAGGTCGAATTCCCGATCCTGCTGACGCCGCCGGCCGAAGAACCCAAGCTGCCGGTGACCCGGGTCTATCCCACCTGGGCCGACAATGGCATCAACTGGAAAGCCGGACTGTAGGCAGCGCTCCCGGCGCTACGCCGCGCTAAGCACACGCAAATCATTCGCCGCTGATCCGGCCGCTCGCCAAACGAGCGGCCGGATATTTTGCGCGTCCTCATCCGCAAACGCGATCGGATGATACGACCCACGTCACACAACTATCAACTTTGCGTGGCGCGGCCTGCCGCCGTCTGACATTTACATCCGTCACACAAGTGTCATAGTTGCTGCGGGACGTAAAAGCTTGCGATTCGAGCCATCCCATTCGAGTCGATCCGCTCACAGGCGAGCGATCAGCGGCAATCCTGCCGACGGTTCGAATGGTGCTTCCGTTGCGGGGGTCTGCAACCGGCTTTTGCGGACCAGCGGGGGATCGCATGATGCGCACGATCGTATTGGCCACGCAGAAGGGCGGCAGCGGCAAGAGTACGCTCGCAATGGGATTGGCCGTGGCCGCACAACAGGCCGGCGAAATTGTTCGCCTGATCGAGACCGATCCGCAGGGCACCTTGTCGTATTGGCAGAGCTGCCGCGGACTGGCCGAACCCCTCGTCGAACCCATTCAACAGCCTGCTGATATCGGCCGCCGCCTCGATGCGTTCGCGCGCGGCGGCGTCACGCTCGCCGTCATCGACACGTCGAGCGGCATCAATGAACTGACCCGCGCCGCGATCGAGCAGGCCGATCTGTGCCTGGTGCCGGCGCGCCCCTGTATCGCGGACATCATTGCATCGGCGCCCACCGTGAAGATCATCCGGGCCAGCCACCGGCGGTTCGCCTTTGTGCTCAACCAGGCGCCGCATCGTGGCCCGCGCGCCAGCGAAGCGGCGAACGCGCTGTGTCACAACGATCGCGATCTCGCCGATGTCGTCGCCAGACCGCTGGTCACCTTGCGCAACGATCATCAGGATGCGCTGGCTGCCGGATTGGGAGTCACCGAATTCCATGCCAGTGGAAAATCGGCCAGCGAGATCCGGCTGCTGTGGCAGTGGGTCGAGACGCGACTGATCGAAGGTGACGAGTCGCGTATGCGGCTCTCGCCACGGACCGAGCTGCATTCCCTGCGGACCAACCCCGTCGCGACCTCGGCGAACGAGGCGAGTTCATCCTGGGACGCCGGTCTATAGCAGGCCGGCGTCACCGCGGACCGACGGCGATCCCGCCTCCCGCATCTCCAGCGCCTTGATGCGCGCGTCCGCACGACGCAGCCGGCGGCATAGCTCGCGATTGATATTCTGCATCACGATCACATAAGCGTGGATGTCGGCCTTGTAGAAAGCATAGAGCTCTCGCGCTGTGAGCTCGTACAGCACGGTCGGCGTTTCCGCGACCACCGTGGCCGACCTGTTCTGCATTTCCAGCAAGGTCATCTCACCGAAGAAGTCGCCGGGCGTGAGGCTCGACATCCTGATGACGCCGCCGGTGTCCAGGCGCTCGCTGACGCCCAGCGTCCCGCTGTGCACGACGAACATCGCGCGTCCCGGTTCGCCCTCAGCGACGATAGTATCTCCGCTCGCAAACCGGCGCTCGACCAGCCGCGCGACCAGCAGATCGAGGCTCGAATCCGACAGGCCGCCGAAGAACGGCGTGGCAAGCAGGAATGCCTTCAATGCGGGCGCGCTGACAGCCATGGCAGCAGTATACGCCGGCCCCCTGCCCCTACAAGCGCACCGCGGTCCGTTCAGGCACGCCAGCCGTCACCTCATCGCTGGCACTTCGGACACCAGAAGGTCGAGCGGCCGTTCTGCACGAAGCGCTTCACCACGCCGCCGCAGCCGTCGGTCCGGCACGGTTCGCCCTCGCGGTCATAGACCTGGAACGAGTGCTGGAAATAGCCGAGCTCGCCGCTCGTCTGCCGGTGATCACGCAGCGATGAGCCGCCGGCGCGGATCGCCTCGTTGAGCACGGCGTGGATCGCCTCGACCAGCCGCCTGGCGTGATCGGTCGGCTCGCCCTTCCTGGTGGCGAGCGTCGCCGCCAGCCGCCGCGGCGACAGATGCGCGCGGAACAGCGCCTCGCAGACATAGATGTTGCCGAGCCCGGCGACGACGCGCTGGTCGAGCAGCGCCGCCTTCAGGCTCGTCTTCTTGCCGGCGCAAGCCGTTGCCAGCATCGCGGCGTCGAATTCATTTCCGAGCGGCTCCGGCCCGAGATCCTTCAGATGCGGCTCGCGCTCGATCTCGCCGCGGCCGATGATCTTCATGAAGCCGAACCGGCGCGGATCGTTGAACACGATGTCGGCCCCCGAGGACATGTGAAACACGACGTGGTCATGCACGCTGTCCTTGCCGCGCGGATAATGAAACTCGCCCGGCGTCTCCTCGTCGTCCTGCTTGATGACCCGGAACGATCCGGACATGCCGAGATGCATCAGCAGCACGTCGCCTGAGCTGAGGTCCGCCAGCAAATATTTGGCGCGGCGGCCCAGCCCCCTGACGGTCTGGCCCTGCAGGCGCTTCGCAAAATCGGGCTGGAACGGAAACCTCAGATCGCCGCGCCGCGCCTCGGCGGCGACGATCTTGGCCCCCTCCATGACCGGCTGCAGCCCGCGCCGGACGGTCTCGACTTCGGGCAGCTCAGGCATGCCGGTTCATTTCACCTTTTGCGTCCACGACCATTCACCTTGTCCAGCTGACGTGATAGCGCCTTGGCCGCAGCGGCGCTATGGTGCCGTATCGGAGTAAGGGTGATGGATCAGACGGACCAGACCACTCATTTCGGCTTCAGGGACGTGCCGCTGGGCGAGAAGCAGACGCTGGTGAACGATGTGTTTCACAGCGTAGCACAGCGCTATGACCTGATGAACGACCTGATGTCTGCAGGACTGCACCGCGTCTGGAAGGACATCATGATCAACACGCTGAACCCGCCGAAGAGCGATGCGCCGTTCGCGCTGCTCGACGTCGCGGGCGGCACCGGCGACATCTCCTTCCGTGCCGCCAGGAAGGCTGGCGCAGGCTTCCATGCCACCGTCTGCGACATCAATGGCGACATGCTCGAGGTCGGCCGCCAGCGCGCGCTGAAGCAATATCTCGAGGACAAGGTCTCGTTCGTCGAGGGCAATGCCGAGAAGCTCGCCTTTCCCGACCGGTCCTTCGACGCCTATACGATCGCCTTCGGCATTCGCAACGTGCCGCAGATCGAGCTGGCGCTCGCCGAGGCCTATCGCGTGCTCAAGCATGGCGGCCGCTTTCTGTGCCTGGAATTCTCCACCGTCGAAGTGCCCGGGCTCGACAAGCTCTACGACCTGTTCTCCTTCAACGTGATCCCGCAGCTCGGCCGCGCCGTCACCGGCGATGCCGAGTCCTACCGCTATCTCGTCGAATCGATCCGCCAGTTTCCGCGTCCCAATGCCTTCGCCGAGATGATCTCGGCGGCGGGCTTCTCGCGCGTCTCCTGGCAGACCCTCTCCGGCGGCATCGTCGCGCTTCATTCCGGCTGGCGTTTGTGATCTCCGCACTGACCCATATCACGCGGCTCGCCCGGGCCGCCTTCGTGTTCGCGCGCGAGGGTGTGTTCGGTGCCGTCGACCCGAGCCTGGCGCCGCCGCCCGGCCAACTTGCGCTCAAGCTGGCGCGTCTTGTCGAACGTCCCGGCGCCAAGTCCGGGCCACGGCTGTCGCGCGCGCTGGAGCGGATGGGGCCGGCCTATCTCAAGCTCGGCCAGTTCCTGGCGACCCGGCCCGACGTCGTCGGCGTCGTCATGGCGCGCGATCTCGAATCCTTGCAGGACCGGCTGCCGCCGTTTCCGCAGGCCGAGGCCGAAGCCGTCATCGCGACCGCGCTGGAGCGGCCGATCAGCCAGGTGTTCGTCTCGCTCAGCGCCCCCGTAGCCGCCGCCTCGATCGCCCAGGTGCATCGCGGCGAGGTCGAGCGCGACGGCATCCGCCACGCCGTCGCCGTCAAGGTGCTTCGGCCGAACGTGGCCGCGCGTTTTCGCCGCGACCTCTCGGACTTCTTCTTCGTCGCCGAGAAGGCCGAGGCGCATTCGTCGGAAGCGCGCCGGCTGCGCCTCGTCGAGGTCATCAACACGATGTCGCGCTCGGTCGCGATGGAGATGGATCTGCGGCTTGAGGCCGCCGCGCTGTCGGAGATGGCCGAGAACACGCGCGACGATCCGGACTTCCGCGTGCCGACCGTCGACTGGGACCGCACCGCCAACAACGTCCTGACCATGGAGTGGATCGACGGCATCGCGCTGAACGACCACGCCCGCCTCGCCCAGGCCGACGTCGACCTGCCCGATATCGGCCGCAAGGTGATCCAGAGCTTCCTGCGCCACGCGCTGCGCGACGGCTTCTTCCATGCCGACATGCATCCGGGCAATCTGTTCCTCGACAAGGAGGGACGCCTGGTCGCGGTCGATTTCGGCATCATGGGCCGGCTCGGCATGAAGGAGCGGCGCTTCCTCGCCGAAATCCTGCTCGGCTTCATCACCCGCGACTATCGCCGCGTCGCCGAGGTGCATTTCGAGGCCGGCTACGTGCCGCCACATCATTCGGTGGAGAATTTCGCGCAGGCCATCCGCGCCATCGGCGAGCCGATCCACAACCGCACGGCCGAAGAGATTTCGATGGCCAAGCTGCTGACCCTGCTGCTCGAGGTCACCGGCCTGTTCGACATGCGCACCCGGCCCGAACTGATCCTGCTGCAGAAGACCATGGTGGTGGTCGAGGGTGTCGCGCGCGGCTTCGATCCCAAGCTCGACATCTGGAAGATCGCCGATCCCGTGGTGCGCGAATGGATCGAGCGCAATCTCGGCCCCATCGGCCGCATCGAGGGCGCCGTCACCGGCATCGGCGAGCTCGCCCGGCTGACCGCGACCTTGCCGGTGCTCGCCGCCCGCGCCGCCGCCGTGCTCGAGCACATGGAAACCATGACCCGCGACGGTCTGCGCCTGTCGCCCGAGACCATCGCCGCGATGGGCCGCACCGAAGGCAAGAAGAGCCGCTGGCGCGCCATCGCGCTGTGGGTCATCGCGCTGACCTTCATCGGTATCCTGTTCGCGGTGCTCCGGCTGTGACGCCCTGAGAGCCCAGCTCTCACCGCGAGCACGGCGCAGCTCTGCCCCTCACCCCGACCCTCTCCCCGCAAGAACGGGGAGAGGGAGCAGACCGCCTGCTCGGCCACAGCTCATCTCAGCTTCTCGAAATATGATTGCACTGCCTGCAAGTTTTGCTAGCATTGCTCTCATAACAACAATGCTGGGGAGGCGGTCATGGCCAGCCTGACCATCCGCAAGCTCGACGAGACGCTCAAGACCTATCTGCGGCTGCGCTCGGCGCAGAATGGCCGCTCCGTCGAGGAGGAAGTCCGGGTCATCCTGCGCGGGCTGATCGAGCCGGCAGACCCGTCCGAACCGCCGTCGGCGCCGCCCACGCCGGCCCCCCCGCCCGAGCCGATGGTGCCGCAGCCCGGCGTCGCACGCGAGGCCCGCGTCACCCTGATCATCGGCGGCGGCATCGCCGCGTACAAGTCGCTCGACCTGATCCGGCGGCTGAAGGAGCGCCACATCCAGGTCCGCTGCGTGCTGACCAAGGCGGCGACGCAATTCGTCACCGAGCTGGCCGCATCAGCGCTGTCGGGCGAGCGCGTTTTCACCGACCTGTTCGACGCACGCAGCGAGTTCGATGTCGGCCACATCCGGCTGGCGCGCGACTGCGACCTGATCGTGGTGGCGCCCGCGACCGCCGACCTGATGGCCAAGATGGCGCAGGGCTTGGCCTCCGACCTTGCGAGCGCCGTGCTGCTCGCGGCAAGCCGGCCGATCCTGCTGGCGCCGGCGATGAACCCGATGATGTGGAGCAACCCGGCAACCCGCCGCAACGCCGCCACGCTGCAGCGCGACGGCATCCAGATGATCGGGCCGAATGCCGGGGAGATGGCGGAGAAGGGCGAGGCTGGCGTCGGCCGCATGGCCGAGCCCACCGAGATCGCCGACGCCGTGGTGGCGATGCTGAAGCCGCCGACGCCGCGCCCGCTGGCCGGCCGCCGGGTGCTGATCACGGCCGGGCCGACCCATGAGGCGATCGACCCGGTGCGCTACATCGCCAACCGTTCCTCCGGCAAGCAAGGCTTCGCGATCGCCGCGGCCGCCCAGGCGGCCGGCGCCGACGTGCGGCTGATCGCCGGTCCGGTCGAGCTGAGCGATCCCAAGGGGGTCCGGGTCACGCATGTCGAGTCGGCGCGGCAGATGCTCGACGCGGTCGAGGCCGAGCTGCCCGCCGATGTCGCGATCTTCGCCGCGGCGGTCGCCGACTGGCGCGTCGCCAATGAGGGCGGCCAGAAGCTGAAGAAGACCGACACGGCGATCCCGCCGCTCACGCTGGTCGAGAACCCAGACATCCTCGCGACCATCTCCAAGCTGAAGGAGAGGCGGCCGGGGCTGGTGATCGGCTTCGCCGCAGAGACCGAGCATCTGATCGACAACGCCAAGGCCAAATTCGCGCGCAAGGGCTGCGACTGGATCGTCGCCAACGACGTCTCGCCCGCGACCGGGGTGATGGGCGGCGACCGCAACACCGTGCATCTCTTGACGAAGGATACCGAGGGCGTCCATGTCGCGTCCTGGCCGATCATGACCAAGGACGAGGTCGCGACCACTCTGGTCGCCGAGATCGCCCGAACGATAGGACCCGCCGCGTGACCGAGACGATTGCGATCGACGTTCAGATCCTGCCGCATGGCGAGGGCCTGCCGCTGCCGGCCTATCAGACCGCGCATGCCGCCGGCATGGATCTGCTCGCCGCGGTTGCCGCCGATGCGCCGCTGGTGCTCGGCCCCGGCAGTCACGCGATGGTTCCGACCGGCTTGTCGCTCGCGCTGCCGGACGGCTATGAGGCGCAGGTGCGGCCCCGCTCCGGCCTGGCGGCGCGGCACGGCGTCACCGTGCTGAATGCACCCGGCACGGTCGACGCGGACTATCGCGGCGAGATCTGCGTGCTCTTGATCAATCACGGCAAGGAACCGTTTACGATCCGCCGCGGCGAACGCATCGCGCAGATGGTGATCGCTGCGGTCGCGCGCGCCGCGCTTTCGATCACCACGACATTGTCGGCGACGGCGCGCGGCAGCGGAGGCTTCGGTTCGACGGGCCGTTGAAACACGGACCGCCACCATTTGGACTCGAAAGCGCCGATCGATAGACGCATTTTCCTCACACGCAACCACCGTTCACGGTCTGGACTCTTACCGCTGGAGTCCCGAAGCGGGTATTGTTGATTGATTCGTGAAACGGCGCGGTCGACGCGATCGGCGCCGCGCGGAACTTCGTGCGGTTTGGGGCAAAAATGTCGGGCGTGATCGTGGTGATGCGTCAGACGCTGCTGTCGTGCACGTCACTCGCGCGCAAGGGCCTGTTGGGGCTCGCAGCGACCGCGCTTGCTCCGGCGACACCGGGTTTTGCAGGCAATGGCGTGCCGGCGGATGCAGTCACGACGCTGTTCGAATTGAGCCGTCAGGACGTCGCCGAGGTGACGGCGATGCTGGCGCTGCTCGGCTTCTCGGTGGTCGCAGCCGTGGCGCTGGTGCGCACGCGGCTGGCAGCCGCACGCAAGGAAGCGCGGCTGCGCGCCGATGTCGCCGCACTGCAGCTGCAAGCCGATCGCTACCGCGCGCTGCTGTTTGCCGAGCCGCAGATCCTGATCGCCTGGCCGGCTGGCGGCCATCGCCCGCAGATCTCCGGCGACACCGCGATGCTGGTGCCGCAGGATCAGCCGCAACGCATCCTCGCCTTCGGCAGCTGGCTGCCGCCGGAGCCGGCGCTGCAGCTCGATCGTGCGGTCGATGCGCTGCGCGAGGCCGGCGAAGGTTTCCTGCTGCATCTCACCAGCTCGCATGGCCATGCCATCGAGGCGATGGGCCGCGCCATTGGCGGCCAGGCCATCGTACGTATCCGCGAATTGTCGGGCCTGCGCCGCGAGCTCGCCGAGACCCAGCTGAGGTTCAAGGCGCTCGGCGAGGAGACCGAGTCGCTGCGCGCGCTCGCCGCTGCCCTGCCCTGGCCGGTCTGGGCGCGACAGGCCAATGGCGCGCTCACTTATGTCAACCCCGCCTATGCGCGCGCCGCCGACGCCCGTGACGTCCCCGACGCGATCAGCCGCAATCTCGAACTGCTCGATTCCGCCGACCGCACCGACCTGCAGCGCGCGCTTGGCGCCGCCGGCCGCTTCGAGGGCCGGCTGCCGATCGTGACCGGCGGCGAGCGCCGCATGCACGATGTGCACGCCTTCACGCTGAGTAATGGCAGCGCCGGCGTCGCCATCGATGCCAGCGAGGCTGCAGCGCTGCGCACCGCCCTGGTGCGCATGGCCGAGGCGCATCGCCGCACGCTCGACCAGCTGTCATCCGGCGTCGCCGTGTTCGACGGCCAACGCCGGCTCTCGTTCTACAATGACTCCTATCGCCGCCTGTGGGATCTCGATTCCGCCTTCCTCGACAGCCAACCGGACGATTCCTCGGTGCTCGACCGCCTGCGCGCCGCACGCAAATTGCCCGAGCAGGCTGACTTCCGCGCCTGGAAGGCCAAGCTGCACGAGGCCTATCGCGCCGTCGAGGCCGCCAAGGACACCTGGTTCCTGCCGGATGGCCGCGCGCTCTCCGTCGTCACCACGCCCAATCCGGAAGGCGGGGTGACCTATCTGTTCGACGACGTCACCGAGAGCTTCGCGCTCGCCCGCCGCTTCGACGGACTGATCCGGGTCCAGCGCGAGACGCTCGACAGCCTGGCCGAAGGCGTCGCGGTGTTCGGCTCCAATGGCCGCGTCGAGCTGTTCAATCCCGCTTTCGCCAAGATGTGGCGGCTGTCGCCGGATCAGCTGCGCGAGCATCCGCATATTGACACCGTCGAGTCGTGGTGCCGCTCGCTGTACGACGACGCCGTTGCCTGGCGCACCATTCGCGAGGCCATCACCTCGATCGAGAACCGTCTCGACATCGCGCTGAAACTCGAGCGCAAGGACGGCAGCGTCCTCGATTGCATGAGCCGCCCCTTGCCCGACGGCGCGACCATGCTGACCTTCCAGGACATCACCGACACCGAGAATGTCGAGCGCGCGCTGCGCGAGAGCAACGAGGCGCTGGAAGCCGCTGGCCAGATGAAGATCGACTTCGTCCACCACGTCTCGTACGAGCTGCGCGCGCCGCTGACCACCATCATCGGCTTCGCGCATTTCCTGTCCGACCCATCGACCGGGCCGCTGACGCCAAAGCAGGCCGAATATCTCGACTACGTCACCAAATCGACCAACGCGCTGCTGGCCCTCACCAACAACATTCTCGACCTCGCCACCATCGACGCCGGCGCGATGAAGCTCGAGCTCGGGCCGGTCGACGCCGCCAAGGCGATCGAGGCTGCGGCGGAAGGCGTGCAGGACCGGCTGGCCACCGACCGCATCCGCCTCAAGGTCCAGGTCGATCCGAATGTCGGCACCTTCGTCGGCGACGAGCGCCGCGTCGTGCAGGTGCTCTATAATCTGCTCGCCAATGCGGTGGGCTTCTCGCCGCAGGATTCGACCGTCCTGGTCAGCGCCCGCCGAACCGACCACAGCGTCGCGTTCTCGGTCACCGATTCCGGACCCGGCATTCCGCCCGATCTCAAGGACCAGATGTTCGACTGGTTCGTCAGCCGCTCGCAGGGCTCGCGCCATCGCGGCGCCGGACTCGGCCTGTCGCTGGTGCGCTCCTTCGTCGAGCTGCACGGCGGCAAGGTGCGGATGGATTCGGTGGTCGGCAAGGGCACCACGGTCACCTGTGACTTCCCGACCGACCACATCGCGCAACGCAACGCTGCGGAATGACGGACCGACTGACATTCACCACCGCGCTGGCGGATGAGACCGCGACCGCCGCCTTGATGGCCGACCTCGCTTTGCTGATCGGCCCGGGCGTGCTGATCACGCTCACGGGCGATCTCGGTGCCGGCAAGACCGCCGCGGCACGGGCGATGATCCGCTACCTCGCCGATGATGCCGAGCTCGAAGTGCCGAGCCCGACCTTCACCTTGGCGCAGAGCTACGAGCTGCCGAGCTTCGCGCTGGTGCATGCCGATCTCTACCGCATCAGCGATGCGTCGGAGCTGGAGGAGATCGGCTTGTCACCGCTGCCCGAAGCCACGGTGGTGCTGATCGAATGGCCGGAACGCGCCGGCGACGAGCTGCCGCATGATCGCATCGACATCGCGCTGCGCCACGATGCATCCCACGGCGATACCGCGCGCAGCGCCGAGATCACCGGTACCGGCAAGGCCGCCGCGATCGTCGCACGTCTCAAGGTCCTGCGCGAATTCCTCACCGAGGCCGGCCACGCCAAATCCCGCCGTGAACGGATGGCCGGCGATGCCTCGACCCGGTCCTATGCGCGGCTCTATAAGGGCGAGCGCGTCTTCATCCTGATGAACTCGCCGAGGCGGCCCGATGGGCCGGCGATCTACAACGGCAAATCCTATAGCGGCGCCGTGCATCTCGCCGAGGACGTCCGCCCCTTTGTGGCCATTGCCGGCGCGCTGCGCGGCCGCGGCATCTCGGCGCCGAAGATCAACGACGCCGATCTCGACCATGGCTTTCTCATCACCGAGGATCTCGGGCGCGAGGGCGTGATCGAAGGCGATCCGCCGCGACCGATCGTGGAGTGCTACGAAGTGGCGACCGACCTGCTGGCCGCGCTGCATGCGCAGGACGTGCCATCGGTGCTGCCGCTGGCGCCGCAGGTCACCTACACCGTCCCGACCTTCGACGCCGACGCCATGCTGATCGAGATCGGCCTGATGCTCGAATGGTACCTGCCGGACCGCGGCGTCGCGCCGTCGCAGGTGCTGCGCGCCGAATTCCTGGAGCTCTGGCGCGACCTGCTCGACGCGCCGTTGGCGGCAAGGCCGACCTGGGTGATCCGCGACTATCACTCGCCGAACCTGCTGTGGCTGCCGGCCCGCGAGGGCATCGCCCGGGTCGGCGTGATCGACTTCCAGGACGCCGTGATGGGCCCGCCGGCCTATGACGTGGTGTCGCTGGCGCAGGACGCGCGCATCGACGTGCCGGCGGACATCGAGCAGGCACTGCGCACGCGCTACATCGCCGCGCGCCAGGCGGCGTCCACCGCGTTCGACGCGGAGGAATTCGCCGCGCACTACGCGATCATGTCCGCCCAGCGCAACACCCGCCTGCTCGGCACCTTCGCCCGCCTCAACCGCCGCGACGGCAAGCCGCAATACCTCAAGCACCAGCCCCGCATCTGGGACTATCTGCACCGCTCATTGTGCCATCCGGTCCTGGATCCGCTGCGCGACTGGTACGCGGCGAACGTGCCGCCGCCGGTGGGCGTGGCGTGAGCGCGACCGTTTTCTGAAGACTGACAATCAACGCTCACTGTCACCCTCCCCTGGAGGGGGAGAGTCGACGCACTCGCGGCAGCGAGGCGGGGTGATCTCTCCACATCCGCCGTCGCCCTTGGCTTCATCCCACCCCGCTCGCCCGCTTCGCGTGCGATCGCCCCTGTCTGGAGGGGGAGGGTGGCCGAGCCACACGCTTCCCGGCATCCCCCGTAGCTTTACCGGTTCTTAGCCGTCTCCCTTTACCCTGCCGCCGCGGTGTCCGGCTGCGCCGCGTGGATGGAGGTTGCGATGGCAGAGCGAATGAAGGGCGAGCGCGTCGTCTTCGAGCGCGGCATCCCGGCTTTCATGATGGGCATCGACGGCACCTGGCGGCGCAACTGCACCATCGAGGATGTCTCCGAGACCGGCGCCAAGCTGACCGTCGAGGGCTCCGTCGAGGGACTGCATCTGAAGGAATTCTTCCTGCTGCTGTCGTCGACCGGCCTCGCCTACCGGCGCTGCGAGCTGGCCTGGGTCAATGGCGACCAGATCGGCGTCACCTTCCTGAAACAGGGCAAGAAGAAGGCCAACAAGCGCGCGGCCGCCGAGGCCTGACGCGGACCGCTGCGGCATCTTGCGTCACGACGACGCGGCCGTCGTCGCATATTCGTCATCCCCTCAGGCTATCGCAACCGACCGAGACGATAGATGAATTTGCGTGGTATGATTCGCGTCGACCACCTTTGATCGAGATGCTTCGAAGATGCCCGTCCAGCCGCACAAAGCCATGGTCCTCGCCGCCGGTCTTGGATTGCGCATGCGCCCGCTGACGGAGACTCAGCCCAAACCGCTGGTGCGCGTCGCGGGCCGTCCGCTGCTCGACCACGTGCTCGACCGCCTCGCCGAGGCCGGCGTCACCGAGGCCGTCGTCAACGTCCATTATCTCGCCGACCAGATCATCGCGCACACGGCGACGCGCACCGCGCCGCGCGTGATGATCTCCGACGAGCGCGACCAGGTGCTCGGCACCGGCGGCGGCGTGGTCAAGGCGCTGCCGCTGCTCGGCCATCAGCCGTTCTTTCACGTCAACTCCGACACGATGTGGATCGAGGGCGTGCGCCACAATCTGTCGCGCCTCGCCGACGCCTTCGATCCGGAGCTCATGGACATCATGCTGCTGATGGCCCCGACCGCGACCTCGATCGGCTATTCGGGCCTCGGCGACTACGCCATGCTTGCCGACGGCACCTTGCGCAAACGCCGGGAGCACCAGGTTGTCCCGTTCGTCTATGCCGGTGCCGCCATCATCTCCCCCGCAATCTTCGACGGCGCGCCGAAGGGCGAATTCTCGCTGACCAAGATGTTCGACAAGGCCAACGAGCAGGACCGCCTGTTCGGCCTGCGCCTCGAAGGCGTCTGGATGCATGTCGGCACGCCGGCCGCGGTCGCCGAAGCCGAAGAAGCGCTGATGGAGAGCGCGGCGTAGCCGGGCGAATCCGCCAGCTCACATTCGGCACCGCCCCGAAACGTGGCGACTATTCACGCCCAAGGAGTCTCCAGCACCGGAAGAAGGTCACGCACCTATCAACATCCATCCACACCCCGGGTATGACCTTCGAGCCACCGCTCCCTATATAGACGCCCTGAGCAACCGCGAATCGCAGGCCATGCGCGTCTTCACTGTTCCGATCTCGGCCCCGTTCCTGCGCAGCGTGATCGCGGCGCTGGTGGACGGCCGGCTGGTCGACGGTTTTGAGGCGCGCAGCGATCCTGCGCGGCTCGCGACTGCGACCCTGTATCTGCCGACGCGCCGCTCGCTCCGTGTCGCGCGCGAAATGTTCCTGGACGAGCTGAAGACCGACGCCGCGGTGCTGCCGCGCCTCGTCGCGCTCGGCGACATCGACGAGGACGAGCTGGCCTTCGCCGAGGATCGCGACGCATTCCTCGGGCCGGCTCCGCTGGAGATCCCGGAGCGGCTCGCCGATCTGCAGCGGCGGCTCACTCTGGCGCGGCTGGTGGCGGCCTGGGCCAAGACGCCGGTGTCGGCACCGCTGGTGATTGGCGGCCCCGCCTCGACCTTGGCGCTGGCCGGCGACCTCGCGCGGCTGATCGACGACATGGTGACGCGCGGCGTGTCGTGGGAGGCGCTGGACGCGCTGGTGCCGGACCAGCTCGACAAATACTGGCAATATTCGCTGGAGTTCCTGCGCATCGCGCGCACGGCATGGCCGGCCTATCTGCAGGAGATCGAGCGCATCGAGCCGGCGGCGCGGCGCGACCTGCTGATCGCCGCCGAAGCCGCGCGGCTCTCGGCGCATCCCGATGGACCCGTCATTGCCGCGGGCTCGACCGGCTCGATGCCGGCGACGGCAAAATTCCTGCTGGCGGTGGCGAAGCTGCCGCACGGTGCCGTGGTGCTGCCCGGGCTCGACACCGATCTCGATGAAGCCGCATGGAATTCGATCGGCGGCGCCAAGGATCGCGCCGGCCGCGTGATCACGCCGCCCGCCGTCAACCATCCGCAATATGCGATGCACCTGCTGCTCAAGCGCTTCGGCCTGGAGCGGCGCGACGTGATCCGGCTCGCGCATCCCGGCCGCGGCGGCCGCGAGGTGCTGATCTCCGAAGCGATGCGGCCGTCGGAAGCGACCGCGGTCTGGCACGAGCGGCTGCGCCAGCTCGACGTCGCCGCCAACATCGCCGAGGCAATGGACAATCTCGCTGTCGTCGCCGCGCCCAATCCGGAGATGGAGGCCCTGGCGATTGCCATCGCCATGCGCGAGGCCCGCCATCTCGGCAAATCGGCCGCGCTGGTGACGCCGGACCGCACGCTGGCGCGCCGCGTGATGGCAGCGCTGACGCGCTGGCACCTGACCTTCGACGATTCCGGCGGCGATGCGCTGTTGGAAACGCCGGCCGGCATCTTTGCGCGCCTCGCTGCCGAGGCTGCCGCGCGCAGCCTGGAGCCGCCGACCCTGCTGGCGCTGCTCAAGCACCCGCTGTGCCGCCTCGGCCGGGCCGCCAAGGGCTGGACAAGCGCGATCGAGACGCTCGAGCTCGCGATGCTTCGCGGGACGCGGCCGCAAGCCGGCACCAGCGGGCTCGCGCGCGACTTCGCCCGCTTCCGCGACGAGCATACCAGGCTGCATCAGGGCGAAGCCTCATCGCTGCACCGGGCCGAGCCGCGCGCGCGGCTGAGCCCTGAGCAACTCGACCGCGCCGGCGCGCTGATCGCGCAATTGCAGACCGCGCTGGCGCCGCTGGAAAATCTTGCCTCGCCGCGCCCGCAGGATTTCGCCGAGCTCGCGGCGCGGCATCGCGAGGTGCTGATCGCGCTGTCGACCGATGATGTCGGTCTCAGCACCGCCTTCACCGACCGCGACGGCGCGGCGCTGGCGCGCTGCTTCGACGATCTCCTCGCCTCAGGCGAGCGCTGCGGCCTGATGGCGCCGCTGTCAGACTATCCGGACCTGTTCCACACCGCCTTCTCCGATCGCGCGGTGCGCCGCCCCGAGCGCCATGGCGCGCAGCTGCAGATCTACGGCCCGCTCGAAGCGCGGCTGATGCAGGCCGATCGCATGATCATCGGCGGTCTCATCGAGGGCGTGTGGCCGCCGGCGCCGCGCATCGATCCCTGGCTCAGCCGCCCGATGCGGCATCAGCTCGGCCTTGATCTGCCCGAGCGCCGCATCGGCCTGTCGGCGCATGACTTCGCGCAGCTGCTGGGCGCCCCCGAGGTCATCTTGACCCACGCGGCGAAATCCGGCGGCGCGCCGGCTGTCGCGTCGCGCTTCCTGCATCGGCTCGAAGCCGTCGCCGGGGCCGACCGCTGGAAGGCGGCGACCGCACGTGGCGAGACCTACGTCCGCTATGCCGAGGTGCTCGACCAGCCCCCCGAGGTGAAGCCGGTCGAACAGCCGGCGCCGAAGCCGCCGCTGGCGGCGCGTCCGCTGCGCATGTCGGTCACCGCCATCGAGGACTGGCTGCGCGATCCCTACACCATCTTCGCGCGCTACATCCTCAAGCTTGATCCGCTCGACCCGGTCGACATGCCGCTGTCGGCGGCGGATCGCGGCTCGGCGATCCACGAGGCGATCGGCGAGTTCACGCAAACCTATGCCGATGCGCTGCCGCCGGATCCCGCGCCTGTGCTGCGGCAGATCGGCGAGAAGCACTTTGCGCCGCTGATGGAGCGCCCCGAGGCGCGGGCGCTGTGGTGGCCGCGCTTCCAGCGCATCGCGGGCTGGTTCGCGGCCTGGGAGAGCGCACGCCGCGAGCAGATCGGCGCCATCACTGCGGAGATCCGCGGCGAGATCGGCATTCCCTTGAGTCCTGACCGGACCTTCATCCTGTCGGCGCGCGCCGACCGCATCGAGCGCCGCGCCGAAGGCACCTACGCCATTCTCGACTACAAGACCGGCCAGCCGCCGACGGCCAAGCAGGTGCGCATGGGCCTGTCGCCGCAGCTCACCTTGGAAGCGGCGATCCTGCGCGAAGGTGGGTTCGACGGCATCCCCGCCGGCAGCCTGATCAGCCAGCTCGTCTATATCAGGTTGTCCGGCAACAACCCGCCGGGCGAGGAGCGCATTCTCGAATTGAAGATCAACAAGAGCGACCCGCCGCAGCATCCGGACCAGGCCGCGCAGGAGGCGCGCGCCAAGCTCGAAGCGCTGATCCGCAGCTTCGAGGACATCAATCAGGGCTACACCTCACTGAACCTGTCGATGTGGGCCAACCGCTACGGCGCCTATGACGACCTCGCCCGCATCAAGGAATGGTCGGCGGCCGGTGGTCTGGGAGTGGAGGAATGGTGAAGGCGCCGCGTCCGATCCCGCAGGCCGTGCGCGACGCGCAGACGCGCGCGTCGAACCCGGCCGCGTCGGCCTTCGTCTCGGCCAATGCCGGCTCGGGCAAGACGCATGTGCTGGTGCAGCGGGTGATCCGGCTGCTGCTCGACGGCGTGCCGCCGGAGAAGATTCTCTGCATCACCTTCACCAAGGCCGCCGCGGCCAACATGGCCGAGCGCGTGTTCTCGACGCTCGGTCATTGGGTGACGCTCGACGATGAGGCGCTCGACAGCGCGATCAAATCCACCGGCATTCCCACGCCCGACAAGAAGCTGCGCGCCTCGGCGCGCAAGCTGTTTGCGAGCGCGCTGGAGACGCCGGGCGGGCTGAAGGTGCAGACCATCCACGCGCTATGCACCCGGCTGCTGCAGCAATTCCCGTTCGAGGCCAATGTGCCGGCGCGGTTCTCGGTGCTCGACGAGCGCGACCAGACCGAGATGATGGAGCGCGCCAATCTCAAGGTGCTGCTGGACGCGGCGCGCACGCCGGACAGCGCGGTCGGCCGCGCGCTGCAGGTCGCGATGGCCAACGCGGCCGATTCGACCTTCAAGGAGGTGGTGCGCGAGGCCTGTCTCAGCCGTGACCATTTCATGGCCTGGACCGACGGCGCGGGTCGCGTCGAGGTCGCCGCACAGCAGCTCGGGCAGGTGCTCGGCATCGCGCCGGACGAGACGCTGGGGGCAATCGAGCAGGACATTCTCGATGGTCCCAACCTGCCGCGCGCGGACTGGACCGAGATCGCCGCCCGGCTCGATGGTGGCGCCAAGACGGACCAGAAGCAGGCCGACCAGCTCCGCGCCGCGCTGGCGTTCTCGGGCAGCGATCAGGTCGACGAATATCTCCGCGTGTTCCTCACCGAGGACAAGGAGCCGCGCAAATCGCTGCTGACCAAGAAATTCGCCGACAGCAATCCCGGGCTTGCTGGCCTGTTCGAGTCGGAGGCGCGCCGGCTCGACCGCCTGATCGAGAAGCGCCGCGCCGCGGTCGTGCGCGACCGAACCGAGGCGCTGCTGCAAATCGCGACCGCGGCCGCCGCGAACTATCGCCGCGAGAAAGAGGAGCGCGGGCTGCTCGACTATGACGACCTGATCGACAAGACGCTGGTCATGCTCAACCGCGTCTCTGCCGGCTGGGTACACTACAAGCTCGACCGTGGCGTCGATCACGTGTTGATCGACGAGGCACAGGATACGAGCCCCAGGCAATGGGACATCGTCGCTCACATCATCGAGGAGTTCACCGCCGGCGCCGGCGCGCGCGAGGGCCTGACGCGCACGATCTTCGCGGTCGGCGACGAGAAGCAGTCGATCTTCTCGTTCCAGGGCGCGGATCCGCATGAATTCGATGCCCGCAGGCGGCAGCTGCAGAAGCGCTTCACCGATGCCGGCCTGCTGTTCGATCCGGTGTCCTTCACCTATTCGTTCCGCTCCGGCCCGACCGTGCTGCACGCGGTCGACCACGTGTTCCGCGAGCGCGAGGTCTACAGCAGCATCCATTCGCCCGATATTGGCTATCCCGTCCACAACTCGCTGACCGATGCCGGGCCAAGCCTGGTCGAGCTGTGGAGCCTGTGCGAGCGCGACGACCGCAAGGAGATCGAGGGCTGGCGCGCGCCGTTCGACGGCGTCTCGGTGACGAGTCCCGAGGTGAAGCTGGCGCGGCGCATCCAGGCCGAGATCAAGCGGCTGATCCGCGCGGGCACCATGACCGGCCATGACGGAGCGCGGCGGCGGCTGAGCTATGGCGACATGCTGATCCTGGTGCGCCGGCGCGGCACCGCATTCGATGCCGTGATCCAGGCGTTGAAGCATGCCGGCATTCCCGTCGCGGGCGCCGACCGGCTGAAGCTGACCGAGCACATCGCGATCATCGATTTGATGAACCTCGCCGACGCGCTGCTGCTTCCGCAGGACGACCTAGCACTGGCCATCGCGCTGAAGAGCCCGCTATTCGGGCTCGACGATGACGACCTGTTCAAGCTGGCGTGGCAGCGCCGCGGCTCTTTGCGCGACGCGCTGACGGCGCAGGCGGCCGATGACCCGCGGCTGCAGGCGGTGCTGCGCCGGCTGCAGCAATGCGAGCGCCGCGCCGCCGAGGATACGCCGTTCGCCTTCTACGCCTGGCTGCTCGGCGGCGATGGCGGCCGGCGCCGCATCCTGGCGCGGCTCGGCCATGAGGCCAATGACGCGCTCGACGAATTCCTCGAACTGGCGCTGTCCTACGAGCGCAAGGCGCCGGCCTCGCTGCAGGGCTTTGTCGCCTGGCTGCGCGCCGCCGATACCGAGGTGAAGCGCGACATGGAGATCTCGCGCGACGAGATCCGGGTGATGACCGTGCACGGCGCCAAGGGCCTCGAAGCGTCGGTGGTGTTCCTGGTCGACACGACGTCGTCGCCGGCGGATTCGCAGCGGCTGCGGCTGATTCATGTGTCGCATGGCGACCAGGAGATCGTGGTCTGGGCCGGGCGCAAGTCGGATGATCCGCAGCCTGTCGCAACGGCGCGCGCGGCGATGCTCAAGGAGACCGAGGATGAGTATCGCCGGCTGCTGTATGTCGCGATGACGCGCGCCGCGGATCGGCTGGTCATCGGCGGCTGCATGCCCGGCAACATGACCAACATCCGCGGCGGCAGCTGGTACGACCTGATGGCGCGCGGACTGGACGCGGCGGGCCTCCAGGTCGAGGTGATCGAGACCGAGGACGGGCCGATCAAGCGCTACGCGCGGGCGGAGGATATCGCGGAGACCGCCAAGGATGAGGCGCGACGCATGGTGGAGATGCCCGTGGAGCTGCCGGCGTGGCTGCGCACGGTCGCCGCCGAGACGCCCGGCGAGGTCGCCGTGCTCAGGCCGTCCGATCCCTCCGCCGACGAACGGCCGGTACGCTCCGGCGAATCGCTAGCGGCGCGCAGCCTCGCGATGCAGCGCGGCACCTTGGTCCACCGCCTGCTGCAGTCCTTGCCGGAGGTCCTGCCGGAGCGGCGACGCGACGCCGCCCTGCGCTACCTGCTGCGCAATGCCGCCGACTGGCCCGAGGAGCAGCGCACAGGGCTCGCCGAGCGCGTGCTTGCCGTGATCCAGGACCCGCGTTTTGCCGCAGTGTTTGCGCCCGGCAGCCGGGCCGAAGTGTCGATCGTCGGCCGCCTCGCTTTGCCCGGACAACCGCGCGCGCTGGTGTCCGGCCAGATTGACCGTCTCGTCGTGACCGGCTCCGAAGTGCTGATCGTCGACTTCAAGACCAACCAGCAGCCGCCATCGGACCTCGCCGAGGTACCCCCGGCCTATGTCCGCCAGCTCGCGCTCTACCGGGCCGTGCTTGGCCAGCTGTATCCCCAGAGGGCCGTCCGGGCCGCCCTGCTCTGGACCGAAGCCCCTGAATTCATGGAGATTCCGGCCTCCGCGCTGGACGCCATGCTGCCATCCGATCCCGTCTGAGTGAGCGCGCTTGACCCGGCATCGCCCCATTCATACTTTCACCCCCACGCTGCGGCGGCGCCACATCAGCGCCGCTCCCTCCAACCGAACGAGGTAATCCCATGGCCGTTGGCAAGGTTTCCGACGCCGATTTCGAAAGCGAAGTGCTGCAGGCGGACGGTCCGGTCGTCGTCGATTTCTGGGCCGAATGGTGCGGCCCCTGCCGCATGATCGCCCCTGCCCTCGACGAGATTTCGAGCGCGATGGGCGACAAGGTCAAGATCGTGAAGCTGAACGTCGACGAGAGCCCCAAGACGGCCTCGAAATATGGCGTGATGTCGATCCCGACCCTGATGGTGTTCAAGGGCGGCGAGATGGCCTCCCGTCAGGTCGGCGCTGCGCCCAAGGCGAAGCTGCAACAGTGGATCTCGTCCGCGGTCTGACGCGCCCGCAACATCATTTTTGTCGAACGGCCGGCGGAATCGCCGGCCGTTTGCGTTGAGAGGGGTGTTTTCAGCGATTTCCGGATGTCGCCATGCCCTCCCGCCTCAGCCGCTCCCCCTCTCGCAAATCCGGCCTCCTGGCGATGGAGGCGCGGTCGGTGGATGCGATCCCGCGCGGGCACGAGTGGCAGTATGAGCCGAAATGGGACGGCTTCCGCTGTCTTCTGGCGCGCCACGGGGCTGACGTGACGATGCAGTCCAAGGCGGGCGAAGATCTCGCACGCTACTTTCCCGAGGTGGCCGCCGCCGCGCGGGCACTGAAGGCCACGCGCTTCACGCTTGATGGCGAGCTGGTCGTGCCGCAGGCGAAGTCGTTCTCGTTCGACGCGTTGCTGCAGCGGATCCATCCGGCCGCGAGCCGCGTGAAGAAGCTATCGGTGGAGACGCCGGCGCTGTTCCTCGCCTTCGACTTGCTGGCGACGGCGAAGGATGCAGAGCTGATGGCCCGGCCGCTGCACGCAAGGCGGCTCGCGCTGGAGGCGTTCGCGAAGGCGAATTTCACGGATCATCCGACCTTCCGGCTGTCGCCGGCCACCACCCGCTTTGCGACCGCGCAGGACTGGTTGGCGCAGTCGGGCGGCGGCTCGGACGGCGTGATCGCCAAGCGCATCGACCTGCCCTACCAGGCCGGCAATCGCGACGGCATGCAGAAGATCAAGCGCCATCGCTCGGCCGATTGCGTCATCGGCGGCTTCCGCTACGCCACCAACAAGGGCGCCCAGGGCCGCAAGCTGGTCGGCTCGCTGCTGCTCGGGCTCTACGATGATGACGGCCTGCTGCATCACGTCGGCTTCACCTCCGCGCTCAAGAAGGAGGAGAAGCCCGCATTGACAGACAAATTAGAACCGCTGATTGCGCCGCCCGGCTTCACCGGCAATGCGCCGGGCGGGCCGAGCCGCTGGTCGACCGCGCGCTCGACAGAATGGTGCCCGCTCAAGCCGAAGCTGGTGATCGAGGTCTGCTACGACCATTTCTCCGGCGATCGCTTCCGCCACGGCACCTCGATCCTGCGCTGGCGTCCCGACAAATCGCCAAGGCAATGTACGTTCGAGCAGCTCAAGCAGACGATCGCCGATCCCTTGAAGCTGCTCGCGTGAGCTCAGCGGATCCAGCCGGTCGCGAGCGCCGACGCGAATTCGGTATCGCCGTTGGCACGCGCCAGCGTAGCCATCGCGCGATGATCATAGGGCACGTGGCGGAAGCTGACGCTCCAGCCGGCCGGCGTGAGTTCGACGATCGCGTATCGCGCGTCGGGCGTGCCGGCCTGCACGACATGCGGATGCGGCACGTTGTAGGAATAGCCGGGGCTGCCGACGCTGCCGGGATTGACGATCAGCCGCCCGTCACGGAGGCGCACGGCGCGTGCAGTGTGCGTGTGGCCACACAGGATCAACGACTGCGAAATGCCGGCGGCCAGTCGTTCGATGTCATCAAGCGACGCGCAGGTGATGGCGCCGTCCGGCGCCACGCTCTCGAGCCAGTAGACGTTGTCGTCCTCGGGCGTGGCGTGACACAGAAACACCTGCTCGCGATACACGGCGGTCGCCGGGATCGTGCGCAGCCAGTCAAGATGGCCGGCGTCGAGCTGCGGATAGGCCGGACGCTCCCAGCCGCCCATCTTCTCGAACGGCCGATCGATCAGCCAGCGATCGTGATTGCCGCGTACATGCACAGCGTCGAGCGCCATCAGCATGTCCATCGTGCGCCGCGCATCGAGCGGACCGCTCGCCATGTCGCCGAGGTCGACGATGTCCGTCACGCCTTGATCACGGATATCCGCGAGCACGGCCTCCAGCGCGAGATGGTTGCCGTGGATATCGGCGATCGCGGCGAAGCGCATGTATCATTTCCCTCAGGTCGGCGGCGTGCCGTTGAGGTCGAGCACGTGGCCCGCCAGATAGAGCGACCCCGTGATCAGAATACGCGGCGGCACCTCATAGGCAAGCCGCGCGATGCCGGCGAGCGCTGACGCCACGCCATCGGCGATCTCGACGCGCATGCCGAGCGTGCGCGCCGCCGCGGCGAGATCGGCCGGCGCCATCGCCTTGCTCTCGTTCGGAATCGGCACGACGATGATATGGCGCGTCAGCCCGGCAAAATTGGCCAGGAAAGCCGCCGCATCCTTGTTGCCCATCATGCCGACGATCACGACGAGCTGCCTCGAGACGCGCTCTTCGAGATCGCCGAGCGCAGCGGCGACGACGCGACCGCCTTCGGCATTATGGCCGCCGTCGAGCCAGATCTCGGCCCCTTGCGGCCCCAGCGTGGTGAGGGCACCGCTCGACAGCCGCTGCATGCGCGCCGGCCATTCGGCGTTGACGATGCCGTCCTCGAATGCCTTGGTGGTGAGCCTGAACTGATCGATCGCGCGCAAGGTCGCGATGGCCAGCCCCGCATTGTCGAACTGGTGGCGACCGAACAATCTCGGCGCCGGCAGATCGAGCAGACCGCGATCATCCTGATAAACGAGCCGATTGCGCTCGACGCTCACATGCCAGCTCTCACCGGCTGCGAACAGCGGCGCGCGCTGCCGTTTGGCCTCGCGCTCAATCACGGCCATTGCATCCGACTCCTGCGCCGCCGAGATCACCGGACAGCCGCGCTTGATGATGGCGGCTTTTTCGGCGGCGATCAGTGCGCGCGTGTCGCCGAGGAATTCCATATGGTCCATGCTGATCGGCGTCAGCACGGAGGCCGCGACCTGATCGACCACGTTGGTCGAATCGAGCCGGCCGCCAAGGCCGACTTCGAGCAGAACGACATCGGCAGGATGCTGCGCGAACAGCAGGAAGGCCGCGACGGTCTTGACCTCGAAGAAGGTGATCGGCGCGCCGGCATTGACCCGCTCGCATTCCAGCAGCGCGGAGATCAATTCGTCATCATCGACCAGGACGCCGCCGCCGACCTTGCCGAGCCGATAGCTCTCGTTGATACGCACCAGCCAGGGCGAGGTGAAGACGTGGACGCGCAGGCCGGCGGCTTCGAGCATCGCGCGCAGATAGGCGACCGTCGAGCCCTTGCCATTGGTGCCGGCGACATGGATCACCGGCGGCAGCTTGCGCTCGGGATGGTCGAGCTGCGCGAGCAGCCGGTGCATGCGCTCAAGCCCGAGCGAGATCCTGCTCGGGTGCAGCGCGGAGAGCCGCGCGATCAGCTCGTCGAGCGAAGGGCGTGGCTGGGCGGCGAGATCGTTCACGCGGTCGGCGCAACCGCCGGCGCATCGGCCGCCTCGACCGTCTTGGCCGGCGGCGGCAGCTGCGGAGCCGGCTTGGGGTGTTCGACAGCCGGCGATTTGGTCAGCAGGCGGCAGAGCCGCGCCAGGGTCGGGCGCAGGTCATGACGATGCACGACCATGTCGACCATGCCGTGGTCGAGCAGATATTCAGCGCGCTGGAAGCCTTCAGGCAGCTTCTCGCGAATGGTCTGCTCGATGACGCGGGCGCCGGCGAAACCGATCAGCGCGCCGGGCTCGGCAATGTGGACGTCGCCGAGCATCGCGTAGGACGCGGTGACGCCGCCGGTGGTCGGGTTGGTCTGCACGACGATATAGGGCAGCTTGGCCTCGCGCAGCATCTGCACGGCCACGGTCGTGCGCGGCATCTGCATCAGCGACAGAATGCCCTCCTGCATGCGCGCCCCACCGGACGCCGCGAACACGATGAATGGCGATGTCTTCTCGACCGCGAGCTCGAGCCCGCGCACGATCGCTTCGCCGGCCGCCATGCCGAGCGAGCCGCCCATGAAGTCGAAATCCTGCACGGCGATGACAACGCCCATGCCTTCGAGCTTGCCGAACCCGACCTTGACGGCATCGTTCATGCCGGTCCGCGCCCGCGCATCCTTGATGCGGTCGGCGTAGCGGCGCTCGTCACGGAACTTCAGCGGATCGGGCGTCACTTCGGGCAACGCGACGTCGAACCAGGTTTCGTTGTCGAACATCGATTTCAGCCGGGCGGTTGCGCCCATGCGCATGTGATAGTTCGAGCCGGGAATGACGAACTGGTTGGCCTCGACGTCCTTGTAGAACACGAGCTGTCCGGAATCCGGGCACTTGATCCAGAGGTTTTCCGGCGTCTCGCGGCGCAGGATGTTGCGGATCTTCGGCCGGACCACATTGGTAAGCCAGTTCATGAGAAGCTCCGTGTTGCGGTCGCCGGGATATATGGCGGGACAGCGGCGTCACGGCAAGCCGGCCGGGACGCCCCGTCATAGGGTGGTTGGCGGACTATTCCGCAGCCTGTTGCGCGCCGCGCACGCCCTGGGCCAAGGCGGCGACCAGATCGGCGACGGCGCTCACGGTCTTCGGCGTCGCGCGGCCCTCGGCATCGAGGCTGGCGCGGAGCGCGTCGACCAAAGCGGTGCCCACCACGGCGCCATCGGCATTCGCCGCGATGGCGCGGGCGGTCTCCGGTGTGCGGATGCCGAAGCCGACGCAGACGGGCAGCGCCGTATGCCGCTTGATCCGCGCCACCGCGGCGCCCACGGCGGACGAATCCGCCGCCGCCGCGCCGGTGATGCCGGTGATCGAGACATAGTAGACGAAGCCGGAGGTGTTCGCGAGCACGGCCGGCAGACGCTTGTCATCGGTCGTGGGCGTTGCCAGCCGGATGAAGTTGAGCCCGGCCTTCAGCGCGGGAATGCACAGCTCGGTGTCTTCCTCCGGGGGCAGATCGACGATGATCAGGCCGTCGACGCCGGCCGCCTTGGCGTCGTCGAGGAACTTGTCGACGCCGTAAATATAGATCGGGTTGTAGTAGCCCATCAGCACGATCGGCGTCGCTGCGTCACCCTCACGGAAGCTGCGCACCAGTTGCAGCGTCTTCTTCAAGGTCATGCCGGCCTTGAGCGCGCGCAGGCCGGCGGCCTGGATCGACGGACCGTCGGCCATCGGATCGGTGAACGGCATGCCGATCTCGATGATGTCGGCGCCCGCCTGCGGCAGCGCCTTGACGATCGCGAGCGAGGTTTCAGGGTCGGGGTCGCCACCCATCACGAAGGTGACGAACGCCGAGCGGCCTTCCTTCTTCAACTGCGCGAAGCGCGCATCCATTCGGCTGGTCACGACTCTTTCGCCCTCTTTCGCAGGATCTCACCGACCTGCGGCACGTCCTTGTCGCCGCGGCCGCACAGATTGACGACCATCAGGTGTTCCTTCGGCTTCTTCGGCGCGAGCTCCATCACCTTGGCGATGGCATGCGCCGGTTCGAGCGCCGGGATGATGCCTTCCAGCCGCGACAGCAGCTGGAACGCCGCCAGCGCCTCGTCATCGGTGGCCGAGAGATAGGTCACGCGCTTGGCTTCGAACAGCCAGGAATGCTCAGGGCCGATGCCGGGATAATCGAGGCCGGCCGAGATCGAATGCGCCTCGGCGATCTGGCCGTCCTCGTCCATCAGCAGATAGGTGCGGTTGCCGTGCAGCACGCCGGGACGGCCGCCGGCGATCGACGCGGCATGCAGCTGCGTCAGGCCATGGCCTGCGGCTTCGACGCCGAAGATCTCGACGGAGGGATCGTCGAGGAAGGGATGAAACAGGCCCATCGCATTGGAGCCGCCGCCGATGCAGGCGACCAGAGAGTCCGGCAGCCGGCCTTCGGCCTCCTGCATCTGCACCCGCGTCTCGTCGCCGATCACCGACTGGAAGTCGCGCACCATCATCGGATAAGGGTGCGGACCGGCGACCGTGCCGATGCAGTAGAACGTGTCGTGGACGTTGGTGACCCAATCGCGCAGCGCCTCGTTCATCGCGTCCTTCAGCGTGCGGGCACCCGACTGCACCGGCACCACCTTGGCGCCGAGCATCTCCATGCGGAGCACGTTGGGCTGCTGACGTTCGACGTCGACCGCGCCCATATAGACCACGCAATCCAGCCCGAAGCGGGCGCACAGCGTGGCGGTGGCGACGCCATGCTGGCCGGCACCCGTCTCCGCGATGATGCGCCGCTTGCCCATGCGGCGCGCCAGCATGATCTGGCCAAGCACGTTGTTGACCTTGTGCGAGCCGGTATGATTGAGCTCATCGCGCTTGAAATAGATCTTGGCGCCGCCGAGATGCTGGGTCAGACGTTCGGCGTAGTACAGCGGCGACGGACGGCCGACATAATGCGTCCGATAGCTGTTCATCTCGGCCTGGAACGCCGGATCGGCCTTGGCGTCGGCATAGGCCTTTTCCAGATCCAGGATCAGCGGCATCAGGGTTTCGGCCACGAAGCGGCCGCCGAAGATGCCGAAATGCCCGCGCTCGTCAGGACCGCTGCGGTAGGAATTTGGACGTGCTGTCGTCATTGAACGCTCAACTCTTCAGCGGCGCGCGCCGCGCGGATGAAATTCCGAATCATGTCGCAATCCTTCACGCCCGGCGCCCGCTCGACGCCGGATGATACGTCGACGCCGCCGGCGCGCGTGATCCGCACGGCCTCAGCGACGTTGTCGGCGCTCAGGCCACCGGAGACCATGAACGGGCGATCCAGCGCGAGCGCGTCGAGGACATGCCAGTCGAACGTGGCGCCCAGTCCGCCCGGACGGGTGGCATCCTTCGGTGCACGGGCATCGAACAGGATACGGTCGCAGACATCGGCGTAGCCGGCCAGCGGCACGAGATCTGCTGTCGTCGCGACAGCAATCGCCTTCATGACCGGCAGGCCGAAGCGCTGCTTGAGATCGCGGATGCGCGCAACGCTCTCGCGACCATGCAGCTGCAGCAGATCCGGACGCAGGGTCTCGACGATGTTCTCGAAGGTCGCATCATCGGCATCAACCGTCAGCGCGACCTTCAGCGCGCGCCCTTTCGCCTGTTGTCCGAGCTCTCGCGCGGCCGTTAGGCCGACGTGACGGGGTGACGGCGGAAAGAACACGAAGCCGACCATCTCGGCCCCCGCGTCGAGCGCGGCACCGAGGGTCTCGGGCGTGGTCAGGCCGCAGATTTTGACGAGCAGGGACATCTATGAAGAACGCGCGTCCGGACGGAAAAGATTACCTGGACCGACGGATTCCGATCGCCGTCCGGCCTCGGCCGCCTTCTACAACGCGGCGCCCTGCTTGTCTCGCCCATAAGGGGCGAAAAGCCGGGCCGGCGCGGCAGGAACCAGGGATTGTGACGGGCCCTGGTTGGCACGCACCGCGGCGCTCAGCTGCGCGACTTGGGCCCGTGCCGCTTCGGCATCGGCCAAGTGCCGGCGGGCGGCACGCCGCCATCGACGCTGGCCGATCCAGGTGGCGCAGCCACCGGCAATGACGCCCAGGATCGCAACGGCGATGATCAGGGCGAAGAGCGGAATCGAGACCGATAAAGCGGGGTCGACCGCGTTGAAGGGGTCGAACGAGACGGTAACGAAATGCCGGTTCGCGACGGCAAAGACGACGAACAACACCAGCAAGGGAACGACGATCACGACGGTGAGGAATCTTCGCATGCGTTCGCTCGTATCAATCAGGCTGGGTTCGCCGTGAAATCATCCGCAAACGACGCGCAGGTCGGCCGCGAGACGGGATCAATCGTCGGTGTCGGCTGCGCCGGCGGGATTGTCCCGGTTCAGCCGCTCGCGCATTTCCTTGCCCGTCTTGAAGAACGGGACGCTCTTCTGGTCCACGGGCACATGGGCGCCGGTGCGCGGGTTGCGCCCGGCGCGTGCGGGCCGATGCTTGACCGAGAAGGCACCGAAGCCGCGCAGCTCGACGCGATCACCACGCGCCAGCGCAGCCACGATCTCATCAAGGATCGCATTGACGATGTTCTCGACATCCCGCTGGTAGAGGTGCGGGTTGTGCTCGGCGATACGCTGAACAAGCTCGGATTTGATCATCGAGAAAATGTACCCGGGGAGACAGCTCCCATTTCCGTGAAAATATGCTGGACTGTCAAGACGCTAAATCATTCGCCGAGGCCGTGAATCGGGCGCGCGACCCGATCCCCGACCCTCCTCGCAGCACACGCAGGACGTGATCTTTGTGACCATGAAGGTCTTGGCGGGTTCAATTTCCCGCGGCCGGCGTCCACAATGCGAGCATGCCGTCAAGTCCCAGCCGGTCGACCGCCTGCACGACCCCGGCCTGCTCGATCTGATGCGCGATCCCGGACAGGCCGACGGCATTGAGCACCAGGGAGGTCGCGGTGCGCAGGAAGGTCAAGTCACCGAACCGCGGCACGAGCTTGTAGTCGCGCACCGGCAGATCCTTCTTGACGTTCTTGTTGGCCACGAGCCAGGCCACTGCCGTCTTCTCGTCGCCGAGTTCGTCGATCAGCTTGAGTTCGATCGCCTGCCGGCCGGTGAAGACGCGGCCGTCCGCCACCTTCTCGAGCAGCGCGTCATCCATCCCGCGGCGATCCTTCACGAGGCCGCGGAACCAGGCGTAGGAATCCTTGACCAGGGCGTCGAGCGCGGCGCGCGCTTCCGGGCTGGTCGGTTCATAGCCGTTCGGCGCCGCCTTCAGCGGCGAGGACTTCACCTCTTCGACCTTGACGCCGATCGTCTTCAACAATTCGCTGACATTCGGATATTGGAACAGCACGCCGATCGAGCCGACCAGCGAGCTCTGCTGCGCGACGATGTGGTCCGCGGCGATCGCGCCGATATAGCCGCCGGACGCGGCGAGTCCTTCGACGACCACGACCAGCGGCTTCTTCGCCTTCAGCCGCACCAGGGAATCGTAGAGCTGTTCGGAGCCGGCAGTGGTTCCGCCCGGCGAATTGATGTGAACGATCACGGCCTCGGCCGATGAGTTCTCCAGCCGCTCCAGCGCCTCGACGCGCTCGTGGTCGCTGCGGATCAGGCCTTCGATGTTGACGCGGGCGATCGAGCCTGACGTCGAGAGCGCGGTGCGGCCGCGCGGCGACATCGCAAGACCGATGGCGGATAGCGCTGCGATCGCGATCAGCACCGCGACGACGCGCCAGAAGGTCAGTTTGCGGCGCAGCCTGCGGCGATCGACGATCACATCCGAATCAAGCGACATGGACAGCTCCTGGAAATCTGGGCGCGTTTTGCAGCCGCAGCCTGAATATCTCGTTATCCGATTACATCAATCACGGCGCATTTTGAAGAAAGGAAGGCCCGCCAAGAGACCGCCACAGGGCCGCCAAGACACGGCCAGCACATCGCCAGCCGGCGGAGAGAGCCGGAGGGGCAGATAAAAAAAGCCCCGGCCGAAGCCGGGGCTTTGATCTGATGACGGCGATCGAAGGCTTACTTCGCGTCGCGGTTCTTGAGCGCGGTGCCCAGGATGTCGCCCAGCGTGGCGCCCGAATCGGACGAGCCGTACTGCGCGATGGCTTCCTTCTCTTCCGCGACTTCCAGCGCCTTGATCGACACCTGGACCTTGCGGGCCTTCTTGTCGAACTGGATCACGCGGGCATCGACCTTCTCACCGACGGCGAACCGCTCGGAGCGCTGGTCATTGCGATCGCGCGCCAGCTCGGAGCGTTTGATGAAGGTCGAGAACTCGGTGCCGACGATCTTGACGTCGATGCCGCCGTCCTTGACGTCGAGCACTTCGCAGGTGACGACTGCACCCTTCTTGACATCGCCCGGCTCGGCGAAGGGATCGCCTTCGAGCTGCTTGATGCCGAGCGAGATGCGCTCCTTCTCCACATCGACGTCGAGCACCACGGCCTTGACCATGTCGCCCTTCTTGTAGTTGTCGATGACCTGCTCGCCCGGCAGCTTCCAGTCGAGATCCGACAGATGGACCATGCCGTCGACGTCGCCTTCGAGACCCAGGAACAGGCCGAACTCGGTCTTGTTCTTGACCTCGCCCTCGACCACCGAACCCGTCGGGTGCTTCTCGACGAAGACCTCCCACGGATTGCGCATGGTCTGCTTGAGGCCGAGCGAGATGCGGCGCTTGACGCTATCGACCTCGAGCACCTGCACTTCGACCTCCTGCGAGGTCGACACGATCTTGCCGGGGTGCATGTTCTTCTTGGTCCACGACATCTCGGAAACGTGGATCAGGCCTTCGATGCCCGGCTCGAGCTCGACGAACGCGCCGTAGTCGGTGATGTTGGTGACACGGCCGTGGAAGCGGGCCTGCAGCGGGTACTTCGCCTCGATGCCCTGCCACGGATCGTCCAGCAGCTGCTTCATGCCCAGCGAGATGCGGTGCGTCTCGTGGTTGATCTTGATGATCTTGACCTTGACGGTCTGACCGATCGAAAGCACCTCGGTCGGGTGGTTGACACGGCGCCAGGCAATGTCGGTGACGTGCAGCAGGCCATCGATGCCGCCGAGGTCGACGAACGCACCGTAATCGGTGATGTTCTTGACGACGCCGTCGATCACCTGACCCTCTTCGAGGTTCTGCACCAGCTCCTGGCGCTGCTCGGCGCGGGTCTCTTCCAGCACGGTCCGGCGCGACACGACGATGTTGCCGCGGCGACGGTCCATCTTGAGGATCTGGAACGGCTGCGAATTGTTCATCAGCGGCGCGACGTCGCGGATCGGACGGATGTCGACCTGCGAGCGCGGCAGGAACGCCACGGCGCCGTCCAGGTCGACGGTGAAGCCGCCCTTGACCTGGTTGAAGATGACCCCGTTGACCTTCTCGTTGTTCTGGAACGCCTTCTCGAGCTTGCCCCAGCTCTCTTCGCGGCGGGCCTTGTCGCGCGACAGCACGGCTTCGCCGAGCGCGTTCTCGATGCGGTCGAGGAACACTTCGACCTCGTCGCCGACCTTCAGCTCGCTGTCGCGGCCGGGACCGGAAAATTCACGCAGCGCCACGCGGCCTTCGGTCTTCAGGCCGACGTCGATGACGGCCATGTCCTTCTCGATCGCAACGACCTTGCCCTTGACGACGGAGCTTTCCTGAAGGTTGCCCTTCGTGAAGGACTCATCCAGCATCGCGGCAAAATCATCGCGACTGGGATTGTAGGAATTAGCAGAGATACTCGAAGCCATTGGTTCTCCAGATGCGGACATTCTCGCCAGCTTGGGGTTGATCGGCGCATCGGATGGACAGTGCCTGGAGGTCCACAAATCCCCAGACGTCCGCGCGGTGCGCTGAGAGCGCCACGACGCGGGCCGGCAATGCCTGCACATGCGATACGTATGAAGCTTCGTCCGGATGATCGGGCTCGATTGAACCGCAATCGAGCTATCGATGGTCAAGGGCGGGAGCGGGCGGTTCCTCCAATGACGCCGACGGAAATCAGACCCGCTGGCGGCCCGCTCGAACGGCCTCGACGATATCGATGGCGGCCCGGACGCCGCCTTCTATATCCAAATGGGAGTTATCAAGCAAGTAAGCATCCGGGGCTTGTTTCAAAGGGGCGACGGCCCGGTTCTGGTCGCGTTCGTCGCGTGCCAGGATGTCGGCCAGAATGGCCGCCTCGTCCGCCGGCTCGCCGCGGGACCGCGCCTCGAGGGTACGCCGATGCGCCCGGATGCGCGGATCGGCCACCACGTAGATCTTCACCTCGGCGTCCGGGCAGATCACGGTTCCAATGTCACGGCCGTCGAGCACGGCGCCCGGCGGCGCGCTGGCGAACTGGCGTTGGAAAGCCACCAGCGCCTCGCGCACCCGCGGCAGCGCCGACACCACGGAGGCGGCGGACCCGACGTCGTGGGACCGGAGCGCCGGATTGTCGAAGGTCGACGGGTCCAGGGTCATCGCGACCTCCGCCGCCCGGGCCTCATCCTTCAGGTCGATGCCGGCGGCCAGCATTGCATGCGCAACGGCGCGATAGATCACGCCCGTATCCAGATGCCTGAGGCCGTAATGCGCTGCGAGGCGCTTGGCCATGGTGCCCTTACCCGAGGCCGCCGGGCCGTCGATGGCGATGATCATGCGAAATCCGCCCCTGCCTTGCACATCAGCGGAACAAAGTCCGGAAAGCTGGTGGCGATGAAGGCGGTGTCGTCGACCTTGACCGGCTTGTCCGACGCGAGCCCCATCACCAGAGCGGACATCGCGATGCGGTGGTCCATATGGGTCGCGACCAGCCCGCCGCCCGGCACGTGGCCGCGGCCCTCGACGATCAGATCGTCATCGGAGATCTCGACCTTGACGCCGTTGACGCGCAGCATGGCTGCGGTGGCCTCGAGCCGGTCGGATTCCTTGACGCGAAGCTCGTGCAGGCCGCGCATGATGGTCGTGCCCTCGGCATAAGCGGCGGCCACCGCCAGCACGAGATATTCGTCGATCATCGACGGCGCCCGCTCCGGCGGAACCTCGACGCCGCGCAGCTTCGAGGCCCGCACGCGCAAGCGGACCATCGGCTCGCCGGCATCGCCGCGGACATCGTCCTCTTCGATCGAGGCGCCCATCTCGCGCAAGGTCGCGAACAGGCCGGTGCGCAGCGGATTGGTCATGACATCCGACAGCACGAGATCCGAGCCGTCGACGATCAGGGCGGCGACCAGCGGGAACGCGGCCGAGGACGGATCGGCCGGGACGATGACCGGCGCGCCGTGCAGCTCCGGCTGTCCGGTGAGCGCGATGCGGCGGCCATGGGTCCCTTCCAGGGTGGTGACGATCTCGGCGCCGAAATGCTTCAGCATCAGCTCGGTATGGTCGCGGCTGGCCTCCTGCTCGATCACGGTGGTGACGCCGGGCGCCGCCAGGCCAGCCAGCAGCACGGCCGATTTGATCTGGGCCGAGGCCACCGGCGTCCGATACACGACCGGCACCGGGTTGCTGGCGCCCTGCAGGGTTAACGGAAGCTTGCCGCCCTCGGCGCTGGCGGTCACCTTGGCGCCGATCAGCTCCAGCGGATCGAGGATGCGACGCATCGGGCGGCTGCGCAGCGAGGCATCGCCGTCGAACACCGCGGTGATCGGGCAGCCGGCCACGGCGCCCATGACCAGCCGGCAGCCGGTGCCGGAGTTGCCGAAATCGAGCGTCGCCGCCGGCTGGGCAAAGCCGCCGACGCCGACGCCGTGCACCGTCCAGGCGAAGTCGCCGTGACGTTCGACTTTCGCGCCGAGCGCCCGCATCGCTTGCGCGGTGTTGAGGACATCCTCGCCCTCGAGCAGCCCGGAAATCCGCGTCTCGCCCACCGACAGCGCCCCCAGGATCAGCGCCCGGTGCGAGATCGATTTGTCGCCGGGCACGCGCAAGGTGCCCGAGAGCGGCCCTGAGGCGCGAGATTCGAGGGGGATCGGGGCGGCTGGCGCGCTCACGGCGGGGTCCTTCTGGTTCGAAGCCGGCAGGTATCACAGGGGCCCGCGCCCGTCACGGGCCGTGATTTCCGGTTGAAAGCGCTATTGACAGCGGCGCGGCAACTAGCCAAGTGAGACACCGCTTTTCAGACATTGCCAGGACGCCTGCACGTGGCCAAATCCGAGCTCGGAACCAAACGCATTTGCCCGACGACGGGCAAAAAGTTCTATGACCTCAACAAGAACCCGGTGATTTCGCCCTACACCGGCGAGGTCGTGCCGATCGCGCCGGTGGCGCCGACCCGGGCCATGCGCGGCGAGGCTGCTCGCGCTGCCGCGGCCGCCGACGTGGTTGAGCCCGCCGAGGCCGAGGAGTTGGTGCCGCTCGAGGAGGCCGATGCCGAGGAAAACACCGGCAAGGTCAAGGCCGTCGTGCCCGAGACCGAGGACGACATCGAGATCGACGAGACCCTCGACGACGACGAGGATGATGATTCCACCTTCATCGCCGACGAGGAAGAAGGCGACGAGGATGTCACCGACATCATCGGCGATGTGGGCGGCGACGAAGAATAATCGATCAAGACACTTGAGATCGTCCGCGAACTGTGGTTCACGGTGCTCCCCGGCGGTCGCCCAGACCGCCGGTTCGGTTCAGGGGCCATAGCTCAGCTGGGAGAGCGCTTGCATGGCATGCAAGAGGTCGGCGGTTCGATCCCGCCTGGCTCCACCACGCTTCGCCCTTCGGGCTACGCGTGGCGCAGCCACGACGGAGCCCGAAGGGCGAAGCGTGGTGCCCGGCGAAGCCTCTTGGCGAAGCCGGGCTTCAACAGGCTCGCTACCTTTTCCAGGTTCGTTATCTCCCAAATCGCGCTATCCCTTTGGCTACGCCCTGATTCCGTGCGAACGCAGCCGGGCTGACAGACTTGATGACCACATGCAAAATGCCCACTCGAGGTCCTTCGCGGCGAGCACCTTCGCATGTGGTACGTCTACATCATCCGTAGCGTAACCTTTCCCGACCAGGAATATGTCGGCGCAACCGCCGACCTGAGGCAGCGCCTCAAAGATCACAACGCCGGCCGCTCGGCCCACACGTCCAAATTCATGCCGTGGACATTGGTCTGGTATTGCGCGCTTCCGGACAAGTCGAACGCGCTCGCATTCGAGGCCTATCTGAAGTCGCATTCCGGGCGAGCGTTTTCGAAGAAGCGGCTTGTCCGGCCGTGTTGAGCCTCTCTCACCCCGCCGCCGCATTCAGTTGTTCCCGCAGCCGCACCAGTTTGCCATGCAGGTCGGCAAGCTCCGCGAGCGAGCAGCCTGTGGCATCGAGGATCGCCGGCGGGATGATGGCCTTGGCCTTGTCTCGCAGCGCGGCGCCCTGCGCGGTCAGCGCGACCAGCACCTGTCGCTCATCCGCTGCCGAACGTGTGCGCTTCAGCAGATGCGCCGCCTCCATCCGCTTCAGCAGTGGCGTCAGGGTGCCCGAGTCGAGGTACAGCCGCTCGCCGATCTCCTTCACCGACAGCCCATCCCTTTCCCACAGCACCAGCATGACCAGATATTGCGGATAGGTCAGACCGAGACGGTCGAGCAGCGGCTTGTAGACGCGGTTGAAGGCGTGGGCCGTCGAATAGACCGCGAAGCAGAGCTGGTTGCCGAGCTGGAGCGGCACATCGGCCGCGGATTTCTTTCGCATCGAGGTCACCACAGATCGATCCTGTCCGGCATCTTTGGCCCACGGTTCCCCTAGCGACAATGAGGGGCCAGCGCCGATCACGATTTTTCTACCGCACAATCGTATTGTGCACAATCTAATTGTATGCAATATGGCGTCATTGAATTCGTCATCAACCCGGAGACACCCCATGTCCGTGAACGTGCTCTACAAGACCAGCGCCAAGGCCACCGGCGGCCGCGATGGTGAGGCGGCCACTCTCGACGGCTCGCTGAGCGTCAAGCTCTCCACGCCGAAGGAGCTCGGCGGTGGCGGCGGCGCCGGCAACAATCCGGAGCAGCTGTTCGCAGCCGGCTACGCCGCCTGCTTCATCGGCGCCATGAAGTTCGTTGCGTCGCAAGGCGGCCCGAAGGTTCCGGCCGACGCCTCGGTGACGTCAACGGTCGGCATCGGCCCGCGTTCCGAAGGCGGCTTCGGCATCACCGTCGAGCTCGCGGTCGCGCTGCCCGGCCTTGCCAAGGCGGATGCCGAGGCGCTGGTCGAGAAGGCCCACCAAGTGTGCCCGTACTCGAACGCGACCCGCAACAATGTGGACGTGAAGCTCAGCGTCATCTGAGGCTGAATTCCACCCTGCGGCACAGCCGCTCTCGGACCTTCCGCATGGCAGCCCCCGTCTCTGGCGAGGGCTGCCATGGCCCGACGCGTTTGCACCTGCGCCTTGGCAGTGCTTAATGACCGCGAGTTCAATCCAACCTCGCGACATCCGATGACACCCCAATTTGCTCCCGGCGCCATGGCCGGACTGCGCGTGATCGATCTCACGCGTGTGCTCGGCGGCCCCTATTGCACGCAGATCCTGGCCGATCACGGCGCCGACGTGATCAAGGTCGAGCCGCCGGCCGGCGACGAGGTGCGCGACTGGGGCCCGCCCTTCCACGACGAGGACGCGGCGTATTTCGTCGGCATCAACCGCAACAAGCGTTCGATCGGCCTCGACCTCGCCTCGGACGGCGGCCGCGTGGTGCTTCTGAAGATGCTCGAGACCGCCGATGTGCTGATCGAGAACTTCAAGCCGGGCACGCTCGAGAAGTGGGGTATCGGCAGCGATGCGCTGCGCGAGAAATTTCCGAAACTCGTGCACTGCCGCATCTGCGGCTTCGGCGCCGACGGGCCGCGTGGCGGTAATCCGGGCTATGACGCCATCATCCAGGCGATGACCGGCATGATCGCCGCGACCGGCTCACCGGAGAGCGGCCCGATGCGCATCGGCGTGCCGCTGGTCGACATCACCACGGGGCTCTATGCCGCCATCGGCATCCTGATGGCGCTGTCGGAGCGGCAGCGCTCAGGGATCGGCCAGTTCCTCGAAGTGACGCTGTACGAGACCGGCCTTGCGATCATGCATCCGCACACCGCGAACTACTTCATGCACGGCAAGCCGCCGTCGCTGACCGGCAACGAGCATCCCAATTTGGTGCCCTACGCGATCTTCCCGACCAAGACCGATGACATCTTCATCGGCGTCGGCAATGACGGCACCTTCCGCAAGCTCGCACGCGAGATCGGACGTCCCGACCTCGGAACCGACCCGCGCTTCGCCCGCAACAGGGACCGCGTTGCCAACCGCGAAGCGCTGCGCGCCGAGCTTGCCGCGGTGTTCAGCCAATTCGAGGCCGAGCCGTTATGCGATCGGCTGCTCGCCGCCGGACTGCCGGCGGGTCCCGTACAGAAGATCGATCAGGCCCTGACCCATCCGCACACGCTCTACCGCGGCGATGTGATCGAGAAGGACTGGTACAAGGGCGTTGCATCGCCGATCCGGCTCGAACGCACCAAAGCGAGCCTCCGCACGACACCGCCGGCGTTCAGCCAGCACGCCCAGGAGGTCCTGGCCGAGTTCGGCTACACGCCGGACGAGATCGAGGCGCTGCTGGCTGAAGGAACCGTTTGCGCCGAACGCAAGCGCTGACCGCGACCACATCGGAGCGATCGCCGCGCCGCACCAGGACGCGGCGAGGACTCGCTAGATTTACCGCTCTTCAACGATGCACTTCGCACGGCTTTCCCATGCCGGATCAGCCGTCTATACATTCACATAACTGTCATCTGGCGCTGTTAACGGCCGCAAACGACGATGACGTTCATGGGAGGTATATTTTGATGTCACTTCGCCAATTCGCTGCTGCCGCCGTGGTCACGGCGACCTTTGGTTTCGCTGTTTCTCCCGCACACGCGGTGACTGAGATTCAGTGGTGGCACGCCATGACCGGCGGCAACAACGACATCGTCAACCGGCTCGCCGAGGAGTTCAACGCCTCCCAGAGCGACTACAAGGTCGTGCCGACCTTCAAGGGCGCCTATCCGGACACGCTGAATGCCGGCATCGCTGCGTTCCGCGCCGGCACCGCGCCGCACATCCTGCAGGTGTTCGAGGTCGGCACCGCGACGATGATGAGCGCCAAGGGCGCGATCAAGCCGGTCTATGAGCTCATGAAGGATGCCGGCGAGCCGTTCGATCCCAAGGCTTATCTGCCGGCGATCACCGGCTACTACTCGACGTCGAAGGGCGACATGCTGTCGTTCCCGTTCAACTCGTCCTCGATGGTGATGTGGATCAACAAGGATGAGCTGAAGAAGGCCGGCGTCGCCGAGATCCCGAAGACCTGGCCGGAGGTGTTCGACGCGGCCAAGAAGCTGAAGGCGGCCGGACACGACACCTGCGGCTTCTCCAACGCCTGGGCATCCTGGGCCAATATCGAGCAGTTCTCGGCCTGGCACAACGTGCCGATCGGCACCAAGGCCAACGGCCTCGACGGCTTCGACACGGTGCTCGAATTCAACACCCCGCTGCACGTCAAGCACCTGCAGAACCTCGTCGAGCTGCAGAAGGACAAGACCTACGATTATTCCGGTCGCGGCAGCGCCAGCGAGAGCCGCTTCGGCTCCGGCGAATGCGCGATCTTCCTGACCTCGTCGGGCTATTACGCCACTGCCAAGAGCACCGCGAAGTTCGACTTCACCTCGGCACCGATGCCGTACTACCCGGATGCACCGGGCGCGCCGCAGAATTCGATCATCGGCGGCGCCTCGCTCTGGGTGATGGGCGGCAAGTCGGCGGACGAGTACAAGGGCGTGGCCAAGTTCTTCACCTTCCTGTCCGACACCAACCGCCAGGCCAAGCTGCACCAGGAATCCGGCTATCTGCCGATCACCAAGGCGGCCTATGAGAAGACCAAGGCGGACGGCTTCTATGAGAAGAATCCGACCCTGCAGACGCCGCTGAAGGAGCTCACCAACAAGGAGCCGACCGAGAACTCGCGTGGCCTGCGCTTCGGCAACATGGTGCAGATGCGCGATGTCTGGGCCGAGGAGATCGAGGCGGCGCTGGCCGGCAAGAAGACCGCCAAGGACGCGCTCGATTCCGCTGTCGCCCGCGGCAATGCGATGTTGCGCACCTTCGAGAAAACGGCCAAGTAGAGCCGTCCTTGAGATGTCCCCTCCGCCCCCGGAGGGGACGTCTCGCCTCTCCCTCTCGCGGCGCACTGCATGGAAAAGTCGGTCGTCTTCAACGGCAAGCTCTTGCCCTATGTGCTGCTGGCGCCGCAGCTCGCGATCACGCTGATCTTCTTCTATTGGCCGGCCAGCCAGGCGATCTGGCAGTCCTTCCTGCGCGAGGACGCATTCGGCCTCAATTCCGAATTTGTCGGGCTCGAAAACTATCAGGCCCTGTTCGCTCAGCCGGAATATTACACCGCTATCGGCACCACCGTCGTGTTCTCGTCGCTGGTGACGGTGCTCTCGCTCGGCGTCGCGCTGCTGTTCGCCACGCAGGCCGACAAGAACCTCAAGGGCGCCTCGGCCTATAAGACGCTGATGATCTGGCCCTATGCGGTGGCGCCGGCGATTGCCGGCGTGTTGTGGTTCTTCATCTTCCATCCGACCCTGGGCACGTTGGCGCGCCCGCTGCGCGTCATGGGCTTCGACTGGAATCCGATGCTCAACGGCACCCATGCCATGGTGCTGGTGGTCATGGCCGCGGTCTGGAAGCAGGTCGCCTACAATTTCCTGTTCTTCCTCGCCGGCCTGCAGGCGATCCCGAAAAGCGTGATCGAGGCCGGCGCGATCGACGGCGCCGGTCCGCTGCGGCGGTTCTGGACCATCATCTTCCCGCTGCTGTCGCCGACCACCTTCTTCCTGCTCGTCGTCAACATCGTCTATGTGTTCTTCGAGACCTTCGGCATCATCGATGCCGTGACGTCGGGCGGTCCCGCCGGCACCACCACGACGATGGTCTACAAGGTGTTTGCCGATGGCAGGCTCGGCGGCGATCTCGGCGGCTCGGCTGCGCAATCGGTCGTCCTGATGGTGATCGTGATCGCGCTGACGGCGATCCAGTTCCGCTACGTCGAGCGCAAGGTGCAATACTGATGGTCGAGCATCGCCCGCTCCGAGATCTCGTCGCGTATCTGGTGCTCTCGCTCGGCGTCGTGATCTTCGCGTTTCCCGTCTACGTCGCCTTCGTCGCCTCGACCTATGACGCAGCGACCGTAGTCAGTGGCAATCTGCCGCTGGTGCCGGGCGGGCGCATGCTGGAAAACTACTACCGCGCCGTGTTCGTCGGCGGCTCCCGCTTCATGAACCAGCCGGTCGGCGTGCTGCTCGTCAATTCCTTCATCACCGCCATCGGCATCGCGGTCGGCAAGATCATCATCTCGATCCTGTCGGCCTTTGCGATCGTCTATTTCCGGTTTCCATTCCGCAAGACGGCGTTCTGGATCATCTTCATCACCCTGATGCTGCCCGTCGAGGTCCGCATCTACCCGACCTACAAGGTCGTCGCCGATCTGCGCATGCTCGACACCTATGCCGGGCTGATCCTGCCCCTGATCGCTTCCGCGACCGGCACGCTGCTGTTCCGCCAGTTCTTCATGACGGTCCCGGATGAGCTGCTCGAGGCCTCCCGGATCGACGGCGCCGGCCCGCTGCGGTTCTTCTGGGACACGCTGCTGCCGCTGTCGATGACCACCGTGGCGGCCCTGTTCGTCATTCAGTTCATCTATGGCTGGAATCAGTATCTCTGGCCGCTGCTCATCACCACCAAGGATTCGATGCAGACCATCGTGATCGGCATCAAGAAGATGCTGACCACCACCGACGAGCTTGCCGAATGGCAGCTCGCAATGGCCACCGCCGTGCTGGCGATGCTGCCGCCGGTCGCTGTCGTGATCTTCATGCAGCGCCTGTTTGTCAAAGGTCTGGTGGAGACGGAAAAGTGAGCGGGGCGAATAGCGAATGGCGATTAGCGGATAGGGGCGTCCGCGCATGAAGATCCATTCGCCTTCCCCTATTCGCCACTCCCTCTTCGCTCTTCGCCAGCAATCGCTCGCTCGTCACGCATCACCGGTACCCGCCCATGGCTAACGTCACGCTCCGCAACGTCCGCAAGGTCTATCCCGGCGGGTTCGAGGCCATCAAAGGCATCGATATCGAGGTCGGCGACGGGCAGTTCTGCGTGCTGGTCGGTCCGTCGGGCTGCGGCAAATCCACGCTGCTGCGGATGGTCGCGGGGCTCGAGACGATCACCTCGGGAGAGATCGATATCGGCGGCCGCATCGTCAACGCGATCGAGCCGGCCGATCGCGACATCGCGATGGTGTTCCAGAACTACGCGCTGTATCCGCATATGAGCGTCTACAACAACATGGCCTATGGCCTGCGCAACCGCCGCGTGCCCGAAGCCGAGATCAAGACGCGCGTCGAGGACGCCGCGCGCATCCTCGAGCTCGGCACCATGCTCGAGCGCAAGCCGCGCCAGCTGTCCGGCGGCCAGCGCCAGCGGGTGGCGATGGGCCGCGCGATCGTGCGCAAGCCGAAGGTGTTCCTGTTCGACGAGCCACTCTCCAATCTCGACGCCAAGCTGCGCATCGCGATGCGGGTCGAAATCCGCAAGCTGCAGCGCCGTCTCAACACCACGGCGATCTACGTCACGCATGACCAGCTCGAGGCCATGACACTGGCCGACATCCTGGTGGTGATGAATGGCGGCAAGGTCGAGCAGATCGGCAATCCGCTGGAAATTTATCAGCGGCCGGCGACCACGTTCGTGGCGTCCTTCATCGGCGCACCGCCGATGAACCTGATGCCGATCGAGGGCGTGCGCGCGCAGCTGCACGGCGCCGACGCGGTTCCGGCCGAGGCCGGCCAGCTCGGCATTCGGCCGGAGGATTTCGAGCTTGCCGATACGGTTCCGGCCGGCGGGATCGGCCTCGACCTCAGGGTCGACGCGATCGAGCATGTCGGGGCGGAGACCTATGTTTACGGCGCCCGGCAGGGTTCCGACAGCCAGGACAGCCTCATTGCGGCCGCCAACGACGTCATCGTGCGGCTACCGGGCACCGCGGCGCCGGACATCGGCGCCCGGATCCGGGCCGTCGCGCCGCGCGGCAAGCTGCATCTGTTCTCGGTTGACGGCCGGCAACGGCTGCCGATTTAACCCCTTCCACAGACAGGCCGTTTGCGACTTTGGAGGTGCTTGAACGCGCCTGGCATCATGACCATATTGCTGCTCAAGGGGTGCCGTCAGGGCCCTGAAACGTCAAAGTCGCTTCGAGAGGACTTTGTAAACCATGTCTCGTGTTCCTTCGCTCTCCAGTCCGTTCCTGCTGGGCTTCGACGAGATCGAGCGCGTGCTCGACCGCGTGGTCAAAGGTGCCGACGGCTATCCGCCCTACAACATAGAGCGGTTCGAGCGCACCAATGGCCAGCCCGAGCGTCTTCGGATCACGCTGGCGGTGGCGGGTTTCACCCGTGACCAACTCGATGTCACCATTGAGGAAAACCAGCTCGTCATCCGTGGCCGCCAGCAGGACGACAAGTCCCGGCAATACATTCATCGCGGCATCGCCGCGCGCCACTTCCAGCGCACCTTCGTGCTGGCGGAGGGAATGCATGTGCTCGGGGCGGATCTGAAGAACGGGCTGTTGTCGGTCGATCTGGCCAGGCCAGAACCTGAGCGGATCGTTAAGACAATCGCTATCAATGAACACGAATAATGGTGTGATGGAACGAGTAGCGGACTCGACCGCTTGAGTCTCAGAAGGAGTCGAGACCATGAACGAAGTGAATGTTGCGTCTGATTCCCGCGTCTCCCCGGAGGCGCTGGCCACCTTGGGTGAAGGTCACATCGCCTATGTGAAGCAGATCCGCTCCGAAGACGTGCCGGGCCTGTTTCCGCAAGCGCCGCGTATTGCGCCGGGACTGAAGCTGTTCGCCTTGCATGCCGCCGATGGCACGCCGATCATGCTCACCGACAGCCGCGAAGCGGCGATCGCCAATGCGTGGAGCCATGAGCTTCAGGCCGTGAGCGTGCACTAAGCGGGGCGCAGTCCTCGCCGCCGGCGACGGCATCTTGTGAGACCCATGCGGCTGATGCACTGATATGAGGGCGGTCCCCTGACCAGGGGACGGCCCTTTTTTATCGTCAGGACGGTCGCCACGCATGAGCTCGTCGATCACCGCGTTGAGCGCGACGGAGTTGCGGGTCGACGACAAGCTCGCGGCCGCCCTGCTCGCTCTGAACAATGCCCACGCGTCTGAACTGTCGTGGCTCGCGCCCGAAGCGCTGCTGCATCTGGTCGAGCAGGCGTGGCGCGCCTGGCGGATCGGCGCGGCGGATGCGCTGCTGATCGCGCTGGACCAGGACGCTGTCTATGACAGTCCGAACTATCGATGGTTTCGCGCCGGCTATGATCGCTTCGTCTATGTCGATCGCATCGTGGTCGCGCCGTCCGCCCGCGGCCGCGGTCTGGCGCGCCGGCTCTATGACGAGCTGATTCGGACGGCGACGGAAGCCGGGCACGACCGCGTCGTGTGTGAGGTCAACCTCGACCCGCCCAATCCGCAATCGGACGCGTTCCACGCCGCACTCGGCTTTCAGCCGTTGGCGACAGCGCGCATCCATAGCGGCACGAAGACGGTGCGCTACATGGCGAGATCATTGCGATAGCCAGCGACAGACGAAGCCGCTGCGGAAAGGATTTTCGAGAAATTCATTTCCGTCGATGTCCGGAGCGATCGATTTCACAACCAGAAACAATCCGGACAAAGATGTCCAATCCTTAAGTTGTCCCCGTTGCAGCACGCGGTAGTCCGATGTGTGACGAGCATGTGTAGGGATGGCAAATGCATGGATCACGGCTTGATGCAGGCGTCTTTCGCGAGCTTGCACGCGGGACCATACCCAACCGGCACGTATTTCTGGACAGTCCTCAGCCGGGGCCGAGCCCTTACTACGTCATCTGCAACAGCGTGCCGAAAGCAGGGACCTACCTGCTGGTTGAACTTGTCCGAGCGCTGGGCGGTCATGTCGACCTCGGCTATCACACCTACACGTCATCGATCAGCAAGCTCAATCCCGACGGTTCTTTGGACTACGGGCGCGCGCTTCCGGCCCCGCTCTGGGCGTCGGCCCTGCGCTCCGGTTACTTCTGCGCCTCGCACACCGAGTACTGTCCGTATCTCGAGCAATATCTTCTGGGCAGACCGGAACACAAGATGCTGTTCATCGTCCGCGACCCCCGCGACATCGTCGTGAGCTGGGTCGACTTCGTCTACCACTCGGCGTCGTACCCGAAGATGCGGAAGTGGAACGCCTATCTGCGGGCGGCCGGATCGGCCGCTCACCCCGATGACGCCTCCCGCATCACATCGACCCTGCTCTCTTTGCCCCGATCGGGCATCAAGAACTTCATGAGCTGGCTGGACTCGCCGGCCTGCCTGACCGTGCGCTTCGAAGAGCTCTATTCAGAACTCGCGGCCGACGATGCAGCACGGTCATCGTTTCCTGTCCTGCATCGCATCTGCGACTATCTTGGACTGCCACGCAGGACAGCCGCGGAGCTCGATGTGCTTGGCCGCGGTCTGACGTCGTCAGGACGCGGCCGGAAGATCGGCATCTACAAGGAGCGGATGCTGCCGCAGCATTTCGACCTGCTCCGAAGCGAGGCATTCCAGGAGCTTGTCGTCGAATTCGGCTACGAGCCGACGCCGCTGCCCATACCCGCGCGGACGAACGGGTTTGGCGCCGCGCGGAGGCTCGCCAGCAGGCTTTCCCGATCGTTACAGGGCGGGGTGATACGACGTCAGGCTGCGGAGGCCGGCGGCAGTGCCAGCACCGAATACAGCGCCTGAGCATCCCGTGAGGCGCGGAGCTTCTTGGCGACGTCCTGGTCGCGGAGCAGTCGGGCGATGCGGGCCAGCGCCTTCAGATGATCGGCCCCCGCGCCTTCCGGCGCGAGCAGCAGGAACACGAGGTCGACCGGCTGGCCGTCCATGGCTTCGAAATCGATCGGCCGTTCCAGCCGGGCAAACAGCCCGAACAGTTTGTCCAGCTTCGGCAGCTTGCCGTGGGGGATTGCCACGCCGTAGCCGACGGCCGTGGTGCCGAGCTTCTCGCGCTGCAGCAGGACTTCGAACACGGCACGCTCGTTCTGCCCGGTCAATGCGGCGGCCCGAGCCGCCAGCTCCTGCAGCGCCTGCTTCTTACTGATGACCTTCAAAGCCGGCAGGATCGCCTCGGGTGCGACCAGATCGGTAATCGGCATAGGGCGTTCCGAGGTGATTGAACCGTCAGTGTGCGAAATAGGTCGGGACAGACCGGCGTCAAGAAGCTGAGGCGGCAGGCGGGGTTAACCCCGTGTCCGATGCGAGGCGCTTCTACCCCAACGCAACGGCGGTGCCAACTCCCGCAAGCATGTTCCGGCAGCCTATCCTTAAGATCGCCGGAGCATGGCGGCCTGAAGGCGCGAACGCCCCAAACCGCTCATCGCACCTCTTCATCACCGTGGCGTGACGTCGCGACCTCTTCGGCAAACGTTTGATCAACAAACGATTTTGCGGTTGCAGCGCCGCCCGGCCTGTCCCATCAAATTACGGCTTCACGGCCGGCGGATCGACCCAGCCAATATTGCCGTCGGCGCGGCGGTAGATGATGTTGACCCGGCCGCTGGAGCCATGCTGGAACACCATGCAGGGTGCGCCGGACAGATCCAGCTCCAGAACCGCTTCGGACACCGACAGCCGCTTCAACGCGGTGGTGTTCTCGGCGATGATGACCGGATTGTAGCCCGTGATCTCCTCGTCGCCCTCCGCCGGCGCCTCGATCACATAGCTCGGCGCATCCAGCACGGCGCCGTCGAGACCGGCCAGCGCGGCATTGGCCGCATGCGATTTGCGCGCCGACCGGTCCTTGAGCCGGCTCTTATAGCGGCGGAGCCGCTTCTCGATCATCAAGAGCGCCTGATCAGCGCTGGCATAGGCGTCCGGCGCGTTCGATTCGGCCTCGAGGGTGATCCCCGAATCAAGGTGCAGCGCGCAATCGGTCTTGAAGCCGAAGCCGTCCTTGGAGAGCGTGACGTGGCCGGAATAGTTGCCATCGAAATACTTGCGGAGCACCTCGTCGGTGCGCTCGCTGACGCGGCCGCGCAGCGCTTCGCTGACGCTGATGCTCTTTCCGGAAATCCGCAGGGTCATGTGTCGCCTCGATTCATGTGAACCGAATATGACACTAAGCCTATTTGGTTAAGGCGCAATCTTGCGCAGTGGTCAAACTGACGCGGTATCCCGGGTGCGGTCGGCGCCGGCAGGTCCCGACAGCGCGTGCGCCAGCATGCTCTGCTTGTCGCGGCGGCGTTGCACCGAGGATGGGATCCGCATCGCCTCCCGGTATTTTGCGACCGTGCGGCGCGCAATATCGATGCCGGCCGCGCGCAGCTTCTCGACGATCGTATCGTCGGAAAGGATTGCGGAGGGATCTTCCGCATCGATCAGTTGCTTGATGTGGTGGCGCACCGCTTCGGCCGAATGCGCCTCGCCGCCATCGGCCGATGCGATTGAGGCGGTGAAGAAATATTTCAGCTCGAAAGTGCCGCGATTGGTCGCCATGTATTTGTTGGCGGTGACGCGTGACACCGTCGATTCGTGCATCTGGATCGCATCCGCAACGGCCTTGAGGTTCAAGGGCCGCAGATGCGCGACACCATGGGTGAAGAAGCCGTCCTGCTGGCGCACGATCTCGGTCGCCACTTTCAGGATGGTGCGTGCGCGCTGGTCGAGCGCGCGCACCAGCCAGGTTGCGTTCTGCAGGCAATCGGTGAAGTAGGACTTGTCGCCGTCCTTGCGGATCGTCTTCGACAGCTCGGAGTAATAGACCTGATTCACCAGGACGCGCGGCAGCGTGTCGCTGTTGAGCTCGACCAGCCAGCCGCCGTCCGGACCGGGACGCACATAGACATCGGGCACCATGGTCTGGGTGCGGGTCGTGCCGAACTTCAGGCCCGGCTTGGGATCGAGCCTGCGGATCTCGCCGATCATATCGACGAGATCCTCGTCATCGACGCCGCACAATTTGCGCAGGCTGGCAAAGTCGCGCTTGGCGAGGATATCGAGATGCTCGACGAGAGCCTGCATCGCCGGGTCATAGCGGTCGAGCTCGCGCAGCTGGATCGCCAGGCACTCGCTCAAATTGCGCGCGCAGATGCCGGGCGGATCGAACGTCTGCAGCACGCCCAGCACGGCATCGACATCGGCCTGTTCGGCGCCGAGCCGATCGGCAGCCTGGCCGAGATCGGCCGGCAGATAGCCGGCCTCGTCGACGAGATCGATGAGATATTGACCGATCATGCGATCGGCGGGCGCGGTGAAGGCCACCGCGGCCTGTTCGGCGAGATGATCCGACAAAGTGGTCTCGGCCGCGACAAAGGCTTCGAGATTGTAGTCCTCGTCGCCGGAGGCGCCGCCGCCCCATTCGGTGTAGGTGGTGGGCGCAGCGTCCTGGGCGTTGCGCGCGGCCGTCTCCGCCGGCTCCTCGGAGAAGACGTTGTCGAGCCCGGTGTCGAGGGTTTGTTCGATCTCCGTACGGGTGCCGAGATCGCGGCTCATCCAGTCTTCCGGGGCGCCGTCGAAGCTCTCACCGGCGGCGCCGCCGCCATCGCCGAAATCCTCACCACCGGCCTCGCCGGCATCCGAGAACTCGGAGCGCTCGGACATCTGCTGCTCACCGGCGACCGGCGCTTCCGGACCGTCATTGGCACGCTCCAGCAGCGGATTGCGCTCAAGCTCCTCTTCAACGAACGTGGAGAGGTCGAGATTGGACAGCTGTAGCAGCTTGATCGCCTGCATCAGCTGCGGCGTCATCACCAGCGACTGCGACTGGCGGAATTCTAATCTCTGCGTCAACGCCATGGGAGCAAGAACATTCCCTTACTGGTCCAATTCTTGCTTATCCTAATCTGCGCGCGATGTACACGTCTTGACGAATAAGAAAAACGGAGTATGCGCGGCCAGAAGACGAGATTACCGGTCGCCGGGGAGCCTTCAGGAAACAGCGTTAATCACAGCGTTTCCCGCGCCTGTCACACCCGCGACAATACCGACGAACACCGCGTCCGTAATCCTACAGCCGGAATTCCTCGCCGAGATAGAGCCTGCGCACGTCGGGATCGGCGACGATCTCCTCGGGGCTGCCCTCGGTGAGAATCTGTCCAGCATAGACGATATAGGCGCGGTCGGTGAGGCCGAGCGTCTCGCGGACATTATGGTCGGTGATCAGGACGCCGATGCCGCGATTGGTTAGATGGCGCACCAGCTGCTGAATATCACCGACCGCAATCGGATCGATGCCGGCGAACGGCTCGTCGAGCAGCATGTAGTTCGGACGCGTCGCCAGCGCGCGCGCGATCTCGACGCGGCGACGCTCGCCGCCGGACAGCGCGATCGACGGCGATTTGCGCAGCCGCGTGATGGTGAACTCCTCGAGCAGCGCATCGAGCTCGCGCTCGCGCTTCTTGCGTGACGGCTCGACCACTTCGAGCACGGCACGGATGTTCTGCTCGACGGTGAGGCCGCGGAAGATCGAGGCCTCCTGTGGCAGATAGCCGATGCCGAGCCGCGCGCGCTGATACATCGGCAGCCGCGTGACGTCATGGCCGTCGAGCTCGATGGCGCCGCGATCGGCCTTGATCAGGCCGGTGATCATATAGAACACGGTGGTCTTGCCGGCGCCGTTCGGCCCGAGCAGGCCGACCGCCTCGCCGCGCCGGACGTAGATCGACACGCCGCGCACGACCTGACGGCTGCCGAAGCTCTTCTCGATCGAATGGACGGCAAGGAATCCGGGACGGCGCAACAGCTGCGGGCCGCCGCTGCCATTGCTGCGCGGCTTGGCCGGCATCGGCTGCGAGGCCGGACGCTTGCGCTGGATCTGCTCGGTGTTCTGCGGCGAGCGCGGATTGATCCGCGGCGTCGCTTCGTCGCGCACGGAATCGGCCAGCGCCGCGAGCGGATCATCGCCGTAGGAATTGCCAAAGGGATCGTTCATCGCGGTGATGTCGTCGCGCCGACGCGCCGAGCCCTGCGGGCTGCGCTTGGCGGGACGCCGACGAAACATGCCGATTAGATCCACCATCCCTGCTTCGCTTACGCCCTTCGACGCGCCGCTCATCATCGACCGCAGCACTGGTCCGGCCGCACCAGCCTGTCAGGACGAGCAAAGCCCAGCGTTAGATAGAGGCAGCCGCAGCTAGGTTCAACTGCAGCCGGCAATCTTTCGGTAACTATTTGAGGTCACTTCGTTTTGGTGCTGCCCAGCGACAGTGGCGCACCGCCGCCGGGGGCAGCGCCGCCGGATGATCCGCAACCGCCCGAACCCGAGGAGGCCTGCGGCAGCAGCGCCTGGACCCGGCCGCTGTCGGATTCCACCCGCGACACGCCGGTCGTCATATCGACCATCAGCCGATCACCGCGCAGCACGTTCTTGCACTGGGTCAGCACAACGTTGCCTTGCATCGTGATCTGGTTGGTCTTGGTGTCGAACACCGCGGTCTCGCCGGTGACGACCTGCTCCTTCTGGGTCACCGTCACGCCGCCGCGCGCCTCCAGCCGCCGAATCGACGAGCTCCCGTCCGGCCCCGGCGCCGCCGCCTGCATGGTCTTGGCCGGCTTCGCACCGCCCTGGGCGCCGCCATCATAGAACACGACCAGCGATTTGGAGGTCATAGTGGTGTCGCCCTGCACGACCTTCACATTGCCGGAGAACGTCGCCTCTTTCTTCTTGTCGCGCATTTCCAGCGAGGCCGCCTCGATCTGGATCGGCTGATCACGGTTTTGCGAGAATCCCTGCAGGGCGTTCGGCACCCCGGTGGCCGCCGTCTGCGCCTGCACCGCCCCGGCGCACGCGACCATCGCCAGCGCAACGAGGCCGGCACCGCGGATCGCGGCGGAAATGAAACGACACGTCGTCATGCGGTCACTTTGCGTTACGGGCCGGACGGCCAGGATCGCTGCTCGCGGTCGCGGCCGGAGCGGCGTTGATGTTGTCGAGGTTCATCACGACATTGCCTTCGAAACGCACCACGTCGCCATTGTCGGTGATGCGCAGCCGGTCAGCCGACAAGGTGCCGTTGGTGAGCTTGACGTCGACGCGTTCGTCCGAGCTCACCGTGCCCTTGGCCATGTCGACGAACGCGCGGCTCAAACGCGCCTCGTAGCCGCTCGATGTCGTCAGCAGGATGTCCTTTTTCAGATCGAGCTGCTGCTGTTTGGTATCGAACACGCCGGTCTTTGCGTTCAGCGTCACGGTCGACTGATCCTCCATCAGCACCTTGGCGCGGAGGATGTTGAGCTCGACATGATCGGGATCGGTGAGGTCCTGCACGGCACTCTTGGCCACGAGATCATAGGGCCGCTGGTCCGGCGTGAAGCCGGTGAGATGCGGCGTCTCCATCGTGATCTTGCGGCCGGAGATGACGAGATTGCCGGTGAGGTTCTTGGTGTTGATCTCCATGTGGAACGGATTGAACAGCGCAACGCCGATGACGACCGCCATCGCCAGACCCACGGCCGCCGGCACCGCCACGCGCAACACCCGCACGAAGCGGCTGTGGCGCGCCGCCACCGCGAAGCGCGCCTGAAGGCTGGGATCGTAAGCGGGGTTGTGGACCGAGTTCACCGGGACTCCGAAACACACGGGACGCGCGCGAAACAGCGATCATCCTACCATGGGCACCGGGTGCATTGCAGCCCGGAACTGGCGCGAAATCGCGACGCAGGAGAGGCTCGGGATCATTAAGAGAGATTAATGGTCATGAACGGCTCGGGACCCGGGTGGCCGTCACGAATGCGCGAAGATGTCCTCGGCCTCGAATCCGCCCAGATCGAGCGTTGCCCGATGCGGCAGGAACGCGAAACAGGCCTGCGCCAGCCCCAGCCGGCCCTCGCGGGCCAACATGACATCCAGCTTCTCGCGCAAAGCGTGCAGATGCAGCACGTCCGACGCGGCATAAGCGAGCTGCGGTTCGCTCAGATTGTCGGCGCCCCAATCGCTCGACTGCTGCTGCTTGGAGAGATCGACATTGAGCAGCTCGCGCACGAGATCCTTCAGGCCGTGACGGTCGGTATAGGTGCGCGCCAGCCGCGAGGCGATCTTGGTGCAGTAGACCGGCTGCGGCATGACGCCGAACGTATGGAACAGCGTCGCGACGTCGAACCGCGCGAAGTGGAAGATTTTTGTGATGGCGGGATTGGCGAGCAGCGCCTTGAGGTTCGGCGCGTCGGTGTGCCCCTTCGGGATCTGCACCACATCGGCCGAACCGTCGCCGGGCGACAACTGCACCACGCAGAGCCGGTCGCGGTGCGGATTGAGCCCCATGGTTTCGGTGTCGATCGCAACCGACGAGGTGTAGCGGGACAGATCAGGCAGGTCGCCGCGGTGCAGGCGTACGGTCATGGGTGTCAAAACCTCGGTCGGGTCGGTATCGGACGGGTCGGACAGGCCCGACGCCGCAAGACGCGCTCGGGAACCGGCGTAGCCCGGCGCTGGTAACCATCCGGCAAACGCGCAAAGCGAATGCGGGGATCCAGCGAGGGAATGCCAGCCCCGCCGCCCGGATGCAAGGGCCGGGCTCGGGCTGGCAGCGTACCGGGGGGAGAGCCCGGCCGGCGGGCCGCTCGGGATCCTGTCCGACAGGCAGGATGCCTTGGCAGCCATGTAGGCCGGAAGGACTTGTGCGAGCGCAGGGGGGGCCCATGGGTCAGCCATGCGGTGAGCCCGACAACCAGCACCGCGAACCCTGCCCCCGACCCAAGTCACGGCGACACCAACCGCGCCTTGATGCCCGCCACAACTCATGATTGCTTCAAGCAGCACCGTCCGGAGAGAAGCTTGTGACAGTAGGCCAGGAATTGTGAAGAGAGAGCCTCCTGTGAAAAGAGAGCCTCGCGCTGCGCACGCAGTCCGCGTTGCCGACAAGCTTGCTGGCGCAAATGCGCCGGCCAAGCCGGCTCGTTTGTTTGCCTCGCGCCCCACCCCGCCGATCGATGCAAGTCTTGCATTGATCGATGCCGCATTTGGCTTGGACAGAGATTGCCACTCGCCCTAGGGACCATATTGGTGCTTGACTTCATTGGTGCTTGACTTCGCATGTGAAGCGAAGCGGCCCAAGGCGGCCCGCAGCATCTGCCCAACAACGACATAATCAACCCAGGAGGAAGCCCAGATGAAGGCACTTACAGGTATCATCGCAGCCGCCGTGCTGGCGGTTTCGGCGCCGCTGGCGACCGCGCGCGATTTCCGCTCCGCCGACGTGCACCCCGCCGATTATCCGACCGTCGAAGCCGTGAAGTTCATGGGCAAGCAGCTGGCCGCTGCGAGCGGCGGCAAGCTCGGCGTCAAGGTGTTTCCGAACGGCGCCCTCGGCTCCGAGAAGGACACGATCGAGCAGCTCAAGATCGGCGCGCTCGACATGATGCGCATCAACTCCTCGCCGCTGAACAACTTCGTCCCGGAGACCGTTGCGCTGTGCCTGCCCTTCGTGTTCCGCGACACGCAGCACATGCGCAACGTGCTGGACGGCCCGATCGGCGACGAGATCCTGGCCGCGATGGAGCCCGCCGGCCTGGTCGGCCTCGCTTATTATGACAGCGGCGCGCGCTCGATCTACACCGTCAAGGCGCCGGTCAAGTCGCTCGCCGACCTCAAGGGCCTGAAGATCCGCGTCCAGCAGTCCGACCTCTGGGTCGGCATGATCCAGAGCCTCGGCGCCAACCCGACCCCGATGCCCTATGGCGAGGTCTACACCGCGCTCAAGACCGGCCTGGTCGACGCCGCCGAGAACAACTGGCCCTCCTACGAATCCTCGCGCCATTTCGAGGCCGCCAAGTTCTACAACATCACCGAGCACTCGCTGGCGCCCGAGGTCCTCGTGATGTCCAAGAAGGTCTGGGACACGCTGAGCAAGGAGGACCAGGCGCTGGTCCGCAAGGCGGCCAAGGACTCGGTGCCGGTCATGCGCAAGCTCTGGGACGAGCGCGAGCAGGCCTCCCGCAAGGCCGTCGAGGCCGCCGGGGTCCAGGTCGTGACGGTCGCCAACAAGCAGGAATTCGTCGACGCGATGAAGCCGGTCTACCAGAAGTTCGCGGGCGACGAGAAGCTCTCGAGCCTCGTCAAGCGCATCCAGGACACGAAGTAACGGACACGAAGTCACAGTCGCGAAGTAAAAGTAACAATCACCAAGCAAGAGTAGCCGGCCCCGGCGTCGCCACGCGGCGACGCCGGACGCAGGCAGGGGAGAGGGACGGGAATGACAGACCCACACGTCGCAGACCACGAGTCGCCGGAGGGGCGCCCGTCGCGCGGCCCGCTGACGCGGATCAACGCCATCATCGCGCGCTTGGGCATGTATCTGTCCGTCGCCGGATTGCTCGTCATCGTCACCATCGTGTTCTACCAGGTGTTCGGACGCTACGTGCTCAACTCCAGCCCGACCTGGACCGAGAACCTGGCGCTGGTCCTGATCCTCTATGTCACCCTGATCGGCGCCGCCGTCGGCGTCCGCGACGCCGGCCATATCGGCATGGACAGCCTCCTGGTGATGCTGCCGGACAGCACGCGCGAGAAGATCGAGCTGGTGATCCATGTGCTGGTCGCCTTGTTCGGACTCGCCATGGCCTACAATGGCTGGATCCTCGGTGCCTCGGTCGGCACGGTGAAGATCCCCAATCTCGGCCTGCCCGAAGTCATCCGCTACGTGCCGCTGGTCGCCTCCGGCGTCCTGATCGTCTCCTTCTCGATCGAGCACATCATTGCTCTCCTGCGCGGTGAAGAGGTCATCCCGTCATGGAACTGATCATTCTCGGCGCCACCTTCTTCGGCTTCCTGGTTCTCGGCGTCCCCGTCGCCTTCGCCATCGGCCTCTCGGCCATCTGCACCATTCTGTATGAAGGCCTGCCGGTGGCGGTGATCTTCCAGCAGATGATGTCGGGGATGAACATCTTCTCGTTCCTGGCCATCCCGTTCTTCGTCTTCAGCGGCGAGCTGATGCTGCATGGCGGCGTTGCCGACAAGATCGTGCAGCTCGCCAAGAACCTCGTCGGCCACATCCGCGGCGGCTTGGGCATGTCGAACGTCGTCGCCTGCACGCTGTTCGGCGGTGTCTCAGGCTCTCCGGTCGCCGACGTCTCCGCAATGGGCGCGGTGATGATCCCGATGATGAAGAAGGAAGGGTTCGACACCGACTACGCCGTCAACGTCACCACCCACGCCTCGCTGGTCGGTGCGCTGATGCCGACCAGTCACAACATGATCATCTATGCGCTCGCCGCCGGCGGCAAGGTGTCGATCGGCGCGCTGATCGCCGCGGGTCTCCTGCCGGCGCTGGTGCTGATGGTCTGCATGCTGGTCGCCGCCTATGCAGTCGCCGTGAAGCGCGGCTATCCCGCGGGCAAATTTCCCGGCTGGGCGGAGGTCTTCCGCTCGTTCGCAGCGGCGCTGCCGGGCCTCTTGATCGTCGGCATCATCCTGGCGGGCATCCTCTCCGGCGTCTTCACGGCCACCGAATCCGCAGCCGTCGCGGTCACCTATACGATCCTGCTGACGTTCTTCATCTACCGCACCATGACGCTGCAGAACTTCCTGCGCGCCGCCGCCAAGGCGGTCAAGACGACCGGCGTGGTGCTGCTCCTGATCGGCGTCTCGACGATGTTCCAGTACCTGATGGGACTCTACGAGGTGGCCGATTTCGCCGGCGACCTGATGAGCAAGGTTTCGACGCAGCCCTGGATCATCTTCCTGCTCATCAACGTCATCCTGTTCCTGCTCGGCACCTTCATGGACATGGCGGCCACCATCCTGATCTGCACGCCGATCTTCCTGCCGATCGCGATGAAGGCCGGCATGGACCCGGTGCAGTTCGGCATGCTGATGCTGATCAACTGTGCGCTGGGCCTCAACACCCCGCCGGTCGGCACCACGCAGTTCGTCGGCTGTGCCATCGGCGGCATCTCGGTCGGCGCCGTCATGCGCACCATCCTGCCGTTCTACGCCGCACTGATCGCAGCGCTAATGTTCGTGACCTACGTCCCTGCCTTCTCGCTGTGGCTGCCGCGCCTCCTGATGGGCTACAAGGGATAGTTGGAACGCGTTCGCCGGCCTTGGTCGCGAGCCTTGGCCGGCGAATGCACCTGCGCTTTGGCTGGGATGAAACAGCTGAGTTCGCCGAAGCCAGCAGCGGTCCGGTACGACGCTGGCGCTGTTGTGGAGCTGGTGGGCGGTGTTTCGGCGGTCTGGAACCTCCATCAGCGCCAACTCCCAAGCCAGTTCGTAGACCGCAGCTTTCCATGAACGTCACCTCGAACTGTCCTCATCGAGGGATGATCCGGCCGGACATCGACAAGCAGCCCGCCTTTGGTCTCCGGGCGGCTCATCAAGGTGGATTGACAGGCGCGCTGGCCATCCTCGCACCGGACGCCGAGCAGCAAGGAAGCCAGGACCGGTGACCGTCGCCGTCTCGCGACTCCTGGCGCAGAGAATCGAGCTCAACGATGTATTGTCTGCCTTCTTGAATGAAGGACAGCAGCGGTCACCAGCCGTCATCCGCGGCGCTCGCATCCGCTCAGAGAGCTGATCGGGCGGAGAGCTCCGGATGCACGAGCGCAGGCCGCTGGAAATCGAGAGACGGCATGAATCTCTCGCAGGATCTCAGGCAGACCATGAGCCTCGCCACCGTCATGGCTTCGTCGCTTCCCCCCACGCAATGACCGGTGGTGTCGGCGTGCTCTCAGCCGACCGCACAAGGTCCGGGGCACGATGTCTGCCCGCTATGCGGATCCACGTCTGCCTTTGGCGAGGGGATCCCGGGCTCGTGCTGCGCACCCCCGGGGGATGACGACGAAGATCTTGGGCGAGCCGGGCTCAAGCGACCGGCCCCCCGCCTCAGAACGACGTGCCGCCGCCGAACCTGAACTCCTGGACGACGTCGTATTTGCCCTTGGACAGCGGCACCGCGTAGTCGAAGCGCAGCGGGCCGAACGGGGAGGCCCAGATCAGGCCGACGCCGACCGAGGAGCGGACGACCTTGCTGTCGTCGTACTGCATCGCGCATTTGCAGGCGGCGGTGTTGACCTCGCCGGTGGCGGCCCAGGAGGTCGGGCCCTGATAGCCCCACAGCGAACCGGCATCGGCATAGACGGAGCCCTTCAGGCCGACTTCCTTGGGCAGGAACCAGAACGGCATCTGCAGCTCGGCCGAGGCGCCCCAATATCTGGTGCCGCCGAGCGCGTCGCCGGTCGCGCCGAGGCTGCGATAGGTGATGTCGCGCGGACCGATGCCGTTGGAGGCGAAGCCGCGGACCAGCGTCGGGCCCATCTGATAATGGTCGAGCATGCGCAGGTCCTTGTCGCCGATCTTGTTCAGGACGCCGCCCTGCAGATGGATGACGCTGACGATGTCGGAGACCAAGGGCGTGAAATATTTCGCGTCGACGGCCGACTTCAGATAGCTGACATTGCCGCCGACACCGGCGAAATCCTGGCGCCAGTCGATCAGGAGACCGTCGGTCGGGTTCTTGGTGTTGTCGAGCGTGTTGTAGGTCAGCGTGTAGCCGAGCGCCGAGGTCAGCGCCGCGCCGTCGTTCAGCTCCTTGCGCACCGCCAGGCTCGATTCGCCGTCGCCGTAGCAGCCATAGCCATAGACGCCCGAACTGGTCGAATTGGTCGGGTCGACGCCGCCGAGCACGCTCTGGATATAGGCCGGAGTCGGATTGAAGGCGAGCAGGCCGTTGGCGGAGTTGTTGTTACAGTTCGCCAGATAGGACGGCAGCGTGATCTCCTGCCGGTACAGCGAATAGCGCAGCTGCAGCGACGTGTCCTCGCGCAGCTGGAAGCCGAGTCGCGGGCTGAAGCCGACCGTCCTCGTGCCGTAGCTGGTGTAGCTGTTGGCGAGCTGCTGACGGTAGGAAATATCTAGGCCGAGCGCGACGCGGTAGTCCAGCAGGTAGGGCTCCACAAAGGACAGCGCCACGCCGCGGGTATATTGCCCATAGCTCACGGAGGCTTTGGCATAGAGGCCGCGGCCGAGGAAGTTGCGCTCGGAGATCGACACCTCGGCGAGCGCGCCGTCGGTGGTCGAATAGCCGCCGGAGATCGAGAAGTCGCCGGTCGACTTCTCCTCCAGGCCGACCACCAGGATCACGCGGTCGCTCGAGGAGCCGGGCTCGGTGGTGATCTTCACGTCCTTGAAGAAGTCCAGGTTCTTCAACCGTCGCTCGGCCCGATCGACCAGCGCGCGGTTGTAGGCGTCGCCCTCCGAAATGTCGAACTCGCGCCGGATCACATAATCCCGCGTGCGCGTGTTGCCGCGGATGGTGATGCGCTCGATATAGGTGCGCGGCCCTTCGTCGACCTGGAACACGATCGCGACGGTGTGCGCTTCGAGGTTGCGGTCGCCGCGCGGCCGGACCACAGCAAAGGCGAAGCCGCGGCGGGAGGCCTCGATCTGCATCTCCTCGACCGATTTTTCGAGCTGCTCGACATTGTAGAGCGCGCCGACATTGACCCGCGAATAAGTACGCAGCGCATTGGCGTCCAGGGCCGCGATGGTCGATTGGAAGTCGACCGAGCCGACGCGATATTGCTGGCCTTCGTCGATCTTGAACGTGACCAGAAAACCCTTCTGCTCGGGATCATATTCGGTCAGGGCCGCGACGACCTGAACATCGGCATAGCCGTTCTTGAGATAGAAGCGGCGGATGAGGTCGCGGTCGGCCTCGACGCGGTCGGGGTCGTAGACGTCGTTGTTGCCGAGGAAGCTGAGCCAGTTGGATTCATGGGTCTTGATCACGTCGCGCAGCCGGGCAGCCGAATAGGCGTTGTTGCCGACGAAGGTGATCGACTTCACCCCGGTCTTTACGCCCTCCACCACCGTGAACACGAGGTCGACGCGGTTATTGGGCTGCTCGATGATCTCAGGCGTGACGCGCACGTCATAGCGGCCCGAACGGCGGTAGATCTCGGCGATGCGTTGCGCGTCCGACTGCACCATGGGACGCGACAGCGTGCCGCGCGGCTTCGACTGCACCTCGGCCTGGAGCTGCTCGTCCTTGACCTTCTTGTTGCCCTCGAAGGCTACGCGGCCGATCACCGGGTTCTCGACCACGCGCACGATCAGCCGGCCGCCCTGGCGATCGATCTTCACATCGGCGAACAAGCCGGTCTCGACCAGCGCCTTGAGGCCGTCGTCGACCTGGGCGGCATCGAGCGCACCGGATGGCCCCGGCTTGAAGTAGGAGCGGATCGTATCGGCTTCGACACGCCGGTTGCCCTCGACCGTGATCGAGGTGGCAGAGGCGGCAGGCGCGGCCGCCACCATCCGGGGCAACGTCGTCACGGGCAGGGCCAGCAGCATCAGGGCAAGCACGCCCGGCAGTCTCAGACGCATCATCGACGCTCTTTCGAAAAGTCAGAGTCCTCGGCGCGCCGCAAGGCACGGCTCGCCCATGGGAATCGGTGATGCCCGTCAATGATGGTCGAGATGCGCCGATCTCGTTTCGCGAAATGTCGATTGATGCGCGATGTGGCTGAGTGTTTCCGATCGGAAATGATCGAGCGCCGCGCGGTGCGCCAAAGCCGGTCAGCATGTAGTTATGTGCGGTCTGCACCTTGCGACCGGGAAGCCACAACCGGCGCGGACATCTCCGTTAAGCAATTGGCCAGCCCCCGCCGCATTCTGCGCGTTCCGACATCAAATTCTACAAATCTTCGAACACCGGCAATACGCCGGAAAAACGACCGTGCTAATCGAAGACCATCCGAACTAAGCCCCCAAGTAGTTCGGCCAAGGCCCGGTGCGTACAGATTCCCAGACTTATTCCGGCGCACCGGGCCGCCCATTTCTCCTCAACAAGCTAATCGATCGGCGACGGACTGGCGGCGGATGAGCCGTTCGTCGAGCCGTGCGCGGCTCACGCTGCAGCTGAGGCCGCTCGGCGCGGTGAAGGCTGCGGCGTGACGGCGACAGGGAATCGAGCCCGCTCGGATGGCATGACATCCAAGCGCGGGAGTCCAAGCTGCCGCAGGAGTTCGGCGTCAGCGACCGCCAGGGTGCCCGCCGGCCGCCGCGCGGCAACCTTCTAAGCCGGTCCCGTGTGACGAGCAGCGCGATCTCCGACGTCCGTTCGCGGCGCCCGTCGTGGAGGCCTCGTTGGGTGAGGAGCGCTGCGTCTCGAAACATGAGGCCCCCGGCGGGGCGAAACCATCTGCTGCCCGCCCCGGGACTCGGGCCTTCGCCACACGCGATTGCGAACCGCCCGTCCGCCAAAGGTTCCGGGGCCTGTCGCGAATCACCACAATGTCCGCCGCTGTTGCGAAATTGCCTCTGGATCGTGCCCCGAAAAACGATCAAAACGGACGGCAGCGCCGATGGTTAATCGCGTCTTAACCTCGCCCCACCTATGGTGACCACAAAGGCACCGGTTCATGGGCGATCGGCGGCTTCCACTGGTTTGGCGCGCGTTTTACGTATGGCAATGACCGCTTCATCCCCCGCGCCCGCTGGCGCCAGCCATTCGGAGAGCGAACGCTCGCCGTTTGCGCGGCTGAACGAGCTGCTCGCGCCCTATTCTCCGGGCAAGCCCATGATTACGCTCGCGGTCGGCGAGCCGCAGCATCCTGTTCCCGGCTTTGTCGGGCCGGTGCTGGCGCAGCACATCGCCGATTTCGGCCGCTACCCGGCGGCCAAGGGCATCGAACCATTTCGCAAGGCCGCCGCAGGCTGGCTGGCGCGCCGATTCGCGCTGCCGCGCGCGATCGATCCGGAGCACGAGATCCTGGTTCTGAACGGCAGCCGCGAGGGCTTGTTCTTCGCCGCGCATGCCGCGCTTCGCCATGTCGGCCCGCGCCGTGGCAAGCCTGCCATCCTGATGCCGAACCCGTTCTATCCGGTGTACGGCGTCGGCGCCCGCACCGCCGGCTGCGACTCCATCTACCTGCCGACGACGCGCGACAACGGCTTCCTGCCCGACCTCGATGCGATCGACGAGGCGACCCTGGCGCGCACCGTCGCGGTCTACATCGCGACGCCTGCCAATCCGCAAGGATCAGTGGCGAGTGCTGACTATATGCGCAAGCTGGTCCAGCTCGCCAACCGCTGGGGCTTCCTGATCTTCAGCGACGAGTGCTATTCGGAAATCTATACGAGGCAGGCGCCGGGCAGCATGCTCGAGCACGCCGGGCCCGACTATCAGAACGTCGTCGCCTTCCAATCGCTGTCGAAGCGCTCCAACGTACCGGGCATGCGCATCGGCTTCGCCTCCGGCGACCGCCGTTTCCTTGCCGCCTTCCATGAGCTGCGCAACGTCGCCGCGCCGCAGGTGCCGGTGCCGCTGCAGCACGTCGCGGTCGCCGCCTATGGCGACGAGGCGCATGTCGAGGAGAACCGGCGGCTGTACCGCGCCAAGTTCGATCTCGCCGACCAGATCATCGGCAACCGCTACGGCTATCAACGGCCCGATGGCGGCTTCTGCGTCTGGCTCGACGTCACGGAGCGCGGCGGCGACGAGGACGTCACGGTGAGACTGTATCGTGACGCCGGAGTGCGCGTGGTGCCCGGCAGCTATCTGGCACGACCGCAGGCCGACGGCTTCAATCCGGGGCTCGGCTATATCCGGCTGGCGCTGGTGGCCGACGCCTCGTCAACCGGTGAGGCGCTGCACCGGCTGGTCGAGGTCCTCAGGTAGACGCGGGGCTGATGCGGATGCCGGCGATCGAACGAGTCATTCCCCTGGTCAATCACCTGCCGACGTCGCTGCGCGACGCGCTGGTGCGGCGGCTGCGCGAACTCGCGGGCCTCGGCCTGATCGCGCTGTGCGGCGTCGCCGCCGCGGCGCTGATGACCTGGTCGGTGCAGGACCCGAGTCTCAGCCACGCGACCTCGCGCGCGATCCGCAACATCGTCGGCTATCCCGGCGCGATCGGCGCCGATCTGCTGATGCAGATCCTCGGCCTCGGCTCGATCATGGCGATCCTGCCGATCGCGATCCGCGGCTGGCGCATGATGACGCACCGGCCGTTCGACCGCGAGGCGCTGCGCTTCGGCGCCTGGGTGCTCGGGGCCGCCATCGCCGCCGGCTTCGCCAGTTGCTGGCCGCGCTCGCATGCCTGGCCGCTGCCGACCGGACTCGGCGGCGTGGTCGGCGATGCCCTGGTGCGCGCGCCAGCGGTGGTGTTCGGTCCGCCGGGCCTGATCTACCGGCTGGTGCTCGGCAGCCTGCTGCTGATCGCCATGATCGGCTGCCTGCTGGTCGCCGGCGGCATGGGCGCGAAGGAAGCTGATCCGAACCTCGCGGCGGACGAGGAGGACGACACGCCGCTGTCCGAGGCCGAGGATGACGACGACCGCAAGGCGATCCGGCTCGGCTGGGTATTTCACGCCATCATGAGCGCGAAGGCGCAGATCGGCTGGTTCCTCAGCACGGCCTATCGCGCGCTGGTGTCGTCAGGCCCGCAGCCGCGCAGCGCCGCCTCCGGCCGGCAGGAGCCGAGCCTGGTCCGCGGTCAGAAGAAGCCGACGCTCGCGCCCGAGATGACCGAAGAGGACGACGAGGAGGAAGAGGCCGGCGAGGAGGAGGAAGAGGAAGAAGAGGAGGAGCCGGCCCCGAAAGCGCGCAAGAAGCCGGCGGCGAAAGCGCCGACGAAGAAGTCCAGCGACAAATACGAGCTGCCCTCGGTCTCGATGCTGGCCGCGCCCAAATCCTCCGACCGCCAGCCGCTGTCCAAGAGCGAGCTCGAGGCCAATTCGCGCGCGCTGGAAGGCGTGCTGCAGGATTTCGGCGTCCGCGGCGAAATCGTCAAGGCGCATCCCGGTCCCGTCGTCACCCTGTACGAACTGGAGCCGGCGCCCGGTATCAAATCGTCGCGCGTGATCGGCCTCGCCGACGACATCGCCCGCTCGATGAGCGCGCTGTCGGCACGGGTCGCGGTCGTGCCCGGCCGCAACGCCATCGGCATCGAGCTGCCCAACGCGCATCGCGAGAAGGTCTATCTGCGCGAGCTCCTGGTCGCCAAGGAGGCGACCGAGAGCGTCGCCAAGCTGCCGCTCTGCCTCGGCAAGAACATCGGCGGCGATTCCATCATCATCGATCTCGCCCGCACCCCGCATATGCTGATCGCCGGTACCACCGGTTCGGGCAAGTCGGTCGCGATCAACACCATGATCCTGAGCCTGGTCTATCGCCTGCGGCCTGACCAGTGCCGGCTGATCATGGTCGATCCGAAGATGCTCGAACTCTCCGTCTATGACGGCATCCCGCATTTGCTCACGCCGGTCGTGACCGACCCGAAAAAGGCCGTCGTCGCGCTGAAATGGGCCGTGCGCGAGATGGAGGAACGCTACAAGAAGATGGCCAAGCTCGGCGTGCGCAACATCGACGGCTACAACGCCCGCCTTGCGGAAGCCCGCAACAAGGGCGAGGAGCTGACGCGCACCGTCCACACCGGCTTCGACAAGGAGACCGGCAAGGCGATCTACGAGGAGGAGAAGCTCGACCTCGATCCCCTGCCCTACATCGTCATCATCGTCGACGAAATGGCCGACCTGATGATGGTCGCGGGCAAGGACATCGAGGGCACGGTGCAGCGCCTCGCCCAGATGGCGCGCGCCGCCGGCCTGCACGTGATCCTGGCGACGCAACGGCCGTCGGTCGACGTCATCACCGGCACCATCAAGGCCAACTTTCCAACCCGCATCTCCTTCCAGGTGACGTCCAAGATCGACAGCCGCACCATCCTCGGCGAGATGGGCGCCGAGCAGCTGCTCGGCCAGGGCGACATGCTGTATATGGCCGGCGGCGGCCGCATCAGCCGCGTGCACGGCCCGTTCTGCTCCGACGAGGAGGTCGAGAAGGTCGTCAGGCACCTGAAGGCGCAGGGCTCGCCGGAATATCTCGAGGCGGTCACGGCCGAGGAACCGAGCGAGGAGGACGGCACCGTCTTCGACGCCACCGGCATGGGCGGTGGTGGCGGGGGCGACGACCTGTTCGCGCAAGCCGTTGCCGTGGTCAAACGCGACCGCAAGGCCTCGACCAGCTACATTCAACGGCGGCTGCAGATCGGCTATAACAAGGCCGCTTCGCTGATGGAGCGGATGGAACAGGAAGGCATCGTCGGCCAGGCCAACCATGCCGGCAAGCGCGAGATCCTGGTGCCCGAGGAAGAAGGCGGGTTCTGACCGCCCGCTTTGGTCCCAGATCTGCCGTTTCCGTGTCGTATCTTCACGCAATTACGATCACGCTGCCCGACCGAACCAAGATAGAACGCGTAAAACTCAGGACGTCGTTTTGAAAAGCCCCTTGTTGAACCGCCTGTTTTCGCTTCCAGCGCCGCTGCACGGACGCCGTATTCCGGCTGGGATGGTCGCGGCCGTGGCGACCTGTGTCCTGACCCTTGCCGCCGGCCATGCGGCCGCCCAGACCACGCCGGCGCCCAAATCGGGCCCCAAGGGCGGCGCCCAGCTCAGCGCCTCCGACCAGCAGCGTGGCGGACAGGGCCCTGCGACCACCCAGACCACGCCGCCCAATCCGATCATTCCGGATCCCCGGCGCAACGTGCCGGCCAGCATCTTCACCTCGTTCGACGCCAATCAGAAGGCGATCGCGGGAAAGGTGAGCGCCTATCTGTCGTCATTGCAGACGCTGGTCGGCAACTTCGTCCAGGTCGGCCCGGACGGCAGCAAGACCAAGGGTGATTTCTACATCCAGAAGCCCGGCAAGGTGCGCTTCGAATATGATCCGCCGACGCCGATCGACATCATCGCCGACGGCTCATCGCTGGTCGTGCGCGACCGCAAGCTCGCGACCCAGGACGTCTACCCGCTGTCGCAGACGCCGCTGCGCTATCTGCTGTCCGACCGGATCGACCTGCTCAAGGACACCAATGTGATCGCGGTCGCCTCCGACGACCTCTATGTCACGATCACGATCGAGGAGAAGCAGGCGCTGATCGGCACCAGCCGGCTGATGCTGATGCTCGGCGCCAAGGACGGCCAGCTCAAACAGTGGACCGTGACCGATCCGCAGGGCTACGACACGACGATCGCCGTCTACAATCTCGATACGACCAAGAAGCTTGATCCGGCGATGTTCAAGATCGACTTCACGACCTATCCGAGCACGCCGCCGGGTTGATGCATCCGGCCGTCCGATCAGCCCGCCTCGAGCCCTCGGACCTTCCACTGCGCCTCTGACAGCACGAGCTTCTCGAAGCGCTTGCGCGCCTCCTCGAGATCGTCGGCCGGGATCGTGTCGCAGCCGGGACGCGCGCGCAGGATCATCGCCGTGGTCGGCCAGCTCAGTCGCGCCGCCTTGCAGGCCAGCACCAGATCAGTGACGCGGTCGTCCTCCATCAGCGCTTCGATCACCTGGATGGACACGACGCAGAGCAGCGCCAGCGCGGCGATGACCGCCGGAAAATCGCCGGTCACGCAGAACCGGTTGACGGCGGAATCGCTCAGCTTGCCGCTGCGATTGAGGGCGGCGACCTCGGTCTTGACCTGCTCATAGTCCCACATTGCGCGCATCGCGGCACCGGCGGTCCTCGTCGGCGTGGCTTGCAAGGTGGCGCGCGTCGCGGGCGGCGCTGCCTTGATGAAGCGGGCGCGCGCGCCCTCGCTGGCCGCCGCGACGAAGGCGCGCGACAGCTTGGCTGGCAGGTCGGTGCGCAGCGCCAGCTTTTCGGCGAGGTCCTCGTCGCGCTCGGCGATCTTGAACAGGCTGCGATAGCCATCCTCGGACAGCCGCGCCGTGAGATTCTGCACCAGCGCCATGCGCACCGCCGGAAAGCCGCGGGCAATCAGCTGGTTCGTCAGGCTGTCGCCGATGCCCCTGCGGCTGGCGATCGCAACGAGATGCGCCGGGCTGGAGCTGCGAATGAACTCCGCAAGGTCACGTTCCGTGAGCGCGGCTGCCTTGGCCAGCATCGGCCCGGCGACACGCAATTCCGGATGCACGGCGAGCAAACGCGCAGTGGCATAGGGCGCGCGCTCCACGCCGGCCAAGGCCATGCTGAGCTCGGCCAAGAGATCGGTGGCGACCTGCGGCATCAGGCGGGCGAACATCTGGTCATAGAGATCGAGCTGCTCGGCCGACGCCGGCCGCGGTCCGGCGAGAAACAGGGCCGTGGTCCGGCGCAGCATGTCCGTGGCGAGCTCGGACACCGTCCGCGCCTCACTTGGAGGCATCTTGACGGGAGCGGCCGAAGGCGCTGGAGGCATCGCACATCTCTCATTCCGGCGCCCGTCACACGGGGCGCGATCATCAGATGCGGAAGAATGCGAGCACCGGCCTAAAGCCGCGTTAAGCCAGTTCCGGGGAACTACGGAGGGCTCTCAGCGTCCTTAACAGCCTTCGACGCGCCCTTGATGACAATGTTCTTGCATTGTTCTTGCGAACCCCGCCCGCTTCAGATACCGTTGCGCGCGGGAGGGCATCATGGTCCAGCGCGTTTCCACCGTCGCTTTCGAGGGCATCGAGGCCCGCGCGGTCGACGTGCAGGTCCAGGTTGCCCCCGGCCTGCCGGCGTTTGCGATCGTCGGCTTGCCCGACAAGGCGGTGTCGGAGGCGCGCGAACGGGTGCGCTCGGCGCTGATCGCCTCAGGCCTGGCGCTGCCGGCGCGGCGCATCACCGTCAATCTGGCGCCGGCCGACGTGCCCAAGGAAGGCAGCCATTACGATCTGCCGATCGCGCTCGGCCTGATGGCGGCGATCGGCGCCATTCCGCCGGATGCACTCAATGGCTTCACCGTTCTCGGCGAGCTCGGCCTCGACGGCTCGATCGCGCCGGTGGCCGGCGTGCTCCCCGCCGCGATCGGCGCCAATGCACGCGAGGAGGGCCTGATCTGCCCGGCCGCCTGCGGCGCGGAGGCGGCCTGGGCGAGCCCGGACCTGCAGATCATCGCGGCGACGTCGCTGATCCAGATCGCCAACCATTTCAAGGGCACGCAGGTGCTGTCGCGGCCGCAGCCAAAGATCCAGGAGGCGCCGGCGAGCCTGCTCGATCTGCGCGACATCAAGGGCCAGGAGAGCGGCAAGCGCGCGCTCGAGATCGCCGCCGCCGGCGGCCATCATTTGCTGATGATCGGGTCTCCCGGCGCCGGCAAGTCGATGCTGGCGGCGCGGCTGCCCTCGATCCTGCCGCCGCTGTCGCCGGCCGAGCTGCTCGAAGTCTCGATGATCGCCTCCGTCGCCGGCGAGATCGAGGGCGGCGCGTTGACCAACCGGCGGCCGTTCCGCAGCCCGCATCATTCGGCCAGCATGGCGGCGCTCACGGGCGGCGGCCTGCGCGCCCGTCCAGGGGAGATCTCGCTGGCGCATCAGGGCGTGCTGTTTCTCGACGAGCTGCCGGAGTTCGATCCGCGCGTGCTGGATTCGCTGCGCCAGCCGCTGGAGAATGGCGAGGTCTCGATCTCGCGCGCCAACCACCGCGTCACCTACCCTGCCCGCTTCATGCTGGTGGCGGCGATGAATCCGTGCCGCTGCGGCAACGCCTTCGAGCCCGGTTATGCCTGCAAGCGCGGCCGCATCGACCGCTGCACGTCAGACTATCAGATGCGCATCTCCGGCCCGCTGATGGACCGCATCGATTTGCGGATCGAGGTGCCCGCGGTGACTGCCGCCGACCTGATCCTGCCGCCCTCGAAGGAAGGCTCCGCCGAGGTCGCCGCCCGCGTCGCCGCCGCGCGCGACCTGCAGCGCGCGCGCTACGCCAAGGCCGGCCTGCCGCATGTCAGGACCAATGCCGAGGCGCCGGCCGCAGTGCTCGACGATATCGCCAAACTCGATCCGCCCGGCCAGAAACTGCTGCGCGAGGCTGCCGAAACGATGCGCCTGTCGGCGCGCGGCTATCACCGCGTGCTGCGGGTGGCGCGAACGCTGGCCGATCTCGATCACGCCGACACTATCGGCCGGCTGCATCTGGCGGAGGCGCTGTCGTACCGCGCGCTGGCGGAGGACAGCCGGCATGCGGCGTGAGCGCCATCCCACCTCAACCTCCTGGTAACGATTTCTCTTTACGCTCCGGCAACCATAAGGCTCGCCTTGTCCGTGATCAGGCCTTCCGTGTCGGTGCGTGTCATGTTGCGTATCAAGCTCGTCGTTGCGGCTGCGTCACTGATCGCGGCCGCGCTCATGGTGAGATTCGAATTCGCGCCGGCGATGCCGCCCTGCATGGCGGAGGGAGCCGACAGCATCGCGCTCGATACCCAGCCGTTTCACGCCGATTTTCATGGCGACTCGGCTGACGATCCCGCCCGCGTGACACTCCGCGACGATCCGCAGGCGGTCGATCTTGTCGTCGTCGACCATTCGACCGTCCAGGCCGATCAAGGCTGCAGCGTGACCGCCGCGATCCAGGCGGTCGCGATCGCGGCCGAGGCGCCGGCCGACACACCGCGCATCGATCTCGCCAGAGAAGGTGCGACGGACGGCCGCACGGATGACCGCATTCATGGTCGCTCCAGCCATGACACGGCGCGACAGGCCGTCGCGTCGGTCATGGCCGCTCACCATCACGACGTTGCGCCGGCGAATGCGCTGCCGTGAGCCGGGCTAACGCCCGGTTCACCATCTCTGCACGGCCGACGATCCGTGCAGGATCGTTTCAAAGTCTCAGCAAGACCGACGCCGCATGGTGCGGGCCGGCCGTCATATTGGAATTGATGATTTCGGGAGTGAGCGAGATGATGGGAGCGAGTTTTCGCATCAGGCTGCGGCTGCGCCGGTTCACACGCCGCCATCACACGCTGTTTACGATCCTGCGTTCGGCAATGATCTTCATGGCCGGGTTCGGCGGCGCCTATGGCTTCATCAAGGCCAGCCTGTCCGAGACCTCCGGCTACAACCCGCACGCCTTCGCGATCGGCGCGAGCTTTCTGTTTGCGCTCGCCTGCGTCGGGCTCGCGACGCTCAGCATGCGGCTGCGCTTCATGCGCAAGAAAATGCACAAGCTCGCGCTTCACAACGAGGTGCTGGCGGACCGCAATTGGGAGCTTCAGGAGGCCGAGCAGCGCGCCCGCAGCCTGTTCGAGCAACAAGGCGACCTGATCGTCATGCGCGAGAGCGACGGCACGATCATCTTCGTCAACGACGCCTATTGCCGGATGGCCGGCCTCGATCGCGAAAACCTGCTCGGCAGCCAGTTCAGCTTCGATCTCCTCGAGCAAGGCGACAGCGCGCTGGAGCCGAGCGGCACGCGCGTCCACGACCAGCGGATCGACAGCGCCATCGGGCCGCGCTGGATCGCTTGGCGCGAGGCGCTCGTGCGCTCCGATGCCGGACATCCGGCCGTGCAGCAATGTGTCGGCCGCGACGTCACCGACCGCACAGAGACCGAGCGGGCGCTGGCCGAGGCGCGCGACCAGGCTAATGCGGCGAACCGCGCCAAGTCGCGCTTCCTGGCGATGGCCAGCCACGAGATCCGCACACCGTTGAATGGCATCCTCGGCATGAGCGGGCTGCTGCTGGAGACGCAGCTCACACCGGAGCAGACCACCTATGCCAAGGCCGTCCGCAGCTCGGGTGAAGCGCTGATGTCGCTGATCAACGAGCTGCTCGATTATTCCAAAATCGAGGCCGGCAAGCTGGCCCTCGAGGCGCAGCCGTTCGCGCTGACCGCGCTGATCGAGGAGATCACCGAGCTCCTGGCACCGCGCGCGCAAGGTAAACAGCTGGAGATCGCGGCCTATCTCGACGAGCGGCTGCCGACCTGGGTGACCGGCGACGCCGCACGGCTGCGCCAGGTGCTGCTCAATCTCGCCGGCAACGCGATCAAGTTCACGAGCAAAGGCGGCGTGGCGCTGATTGCCGAGCCCGGCATCTGGCCGAACGAGATCAGCTTCCAGGTGCGCGACACCGGCATCGGCATCGCGGCTGACGCGCAGGAGCGAATTTTCCGCGAGTTCGAGCAGGCCGACGACAGCGTCGCGCGCAGCTTCGGCGGCACCGGTCTTGGGCTCGCGATCTCCGACCGCATCGTCAAGCGGATGGGCGGACGCATCGCGCTGCAGAGCCAGCCCGGCGCGGGCTCGACGTTCGAGGTGTCCGTGCCGCTGCCGCCGGCGCTCGAGCGCGGCGAGCAGAACAGCTTTCGCGGCCCCGACCTGACCGGACAGTCGATCATGCTGATCGCCCCGGCCGGCCTGCAGGCCGAGCTGATCGAAAGGCGGCTGCAGAATTGGGGCGCGCAGACCTGCCTCGTCGCCGAGACCGAGATCGCCGCGGCGCTGCTGCCCGAGCGCGCCTGGCACGCGGTCTTGATCGATGACGCGATCGGCAGCGAGGCGGCGCGGCGTCTGGGCGAGGCTGCACACCATCATACGACGCGGCTGATCGTGCTGGTCACGCCGACGAGCCGGCACGAGCTGGCCCCCGCCGCGCCCTTCAACGGCTATCTGGTGAAGCCGTTGCGGGCCGCTTCGCTCGCCGCGCGCGTCAGCTTCGACCTGGACGCAGGAGCGGCATTCGCCGAGCATCCGATTCCGACCATCGCACCATCGATCGCGGCGCGGGCGGGCACCGGGCTGGCGATCCTCGTCGCCGAGGACAACGATATCAACGCGCTGCTGATGCGCTCATTGCTGACCAAGCTCGGCCATCACGCCGATATCGCCGTGCACGGCGAGGCTGCCCTGGATTCCTGGCTCGCCGCCCGCGCGGCCGGCACGCCCTATGATCTCATCCTGATGGACGTGCAGATGCCGCGGCTCGATGGCATTGCCGCGACGCGTCGCATTCGCGCCCATGAGGCCAGCGAGCCCGGCCGGCGCACGCCGATCCTGGCACTCACCGCCAATGCCCTGGTCGAGGACCGCTACGCCTGTTTCGAGGCGGGAATGGACGGCTTCCTGGTCAAGCCGATCGACCGCGACAAGCTGGATGAAGCGCTGGCCAATCTGGCGGCGGCGCGGCAGGTGGCGGCGTAGTTATTCGTCTTCGCATGGGAGGTGCGCTCCCTCTCCCCGTTCTTGCGGGGAGAGGGTCGAGGTGAGGGGCAGCTCCACGGGCGGTGCTGAGTCTCTGCAGCGAGCCGACCGTTCTACGATCCGGCTCCGACAACGATCATGTCTCGGGCAGCTAGCATGCACCCAGAGCCGCTATGCCCGTCCGATGAACTTGGAATCTGAGCTGCGCGTGCGGCATGCCCCTCACCCGGATCGCTACGCAATCCGACCTCTCCCTGCAAAGAGCGGGCAGAGGTAAGAACTGCGCAAGCCGGGCACGAACTCCGATTCACGCTTGAGTCCGCTTAGCACTTCGCAGCTCACAGCCGCCGCAGCGCCACCGTCTCGACCTCGTGATCGGCGCCCTTCTTCAGGATCAGGGTTGCGCGCGGCCGTGTCGGCAGGATGTTGTCTTCGAGATTAGCGAGGTTGGTGCGTTCCCAGATCGCGATCGCGGTGGCGATGGCTTCCTCGTCCGACAGCAGCGCGTAGCGATTGAAGTAGGACCGGGGATCGTGGAACGCGGTGTCGCGCAATGACAGGAAGCGCTTCACATACCATTTGCGCAACACCGCCTCGTCGGCATCGATGTAGACGGAGAAGTCGAAGAAGTCGGAGACCACCGGCACCGCCTTGCCGTCGCGCGGCAACGGCCCGGTCTGCAGCACGTTGACGCCTTCGACGATCAGGATGTCGGGCTGGTCGATCTCGACCCACTGATTGGGAACGATGTCGTAGGTGAGATGCGAGTAGACCGGCGCGCGCACTGTATGGCGGCCGGCCTTGATGTCGGAGAGGAAGGCGAGCAGCCGCGGCAGGTCGTAGCTCTCGGGGAAGCCCTTCTTCTGCATCAAGCCCTGCCGCTCCAGCACCGCATTCGGATACAGGAAGCCGTCGGTGGTGATGAGATCGACCTTGGGCCGCGGCGACCAGCGCGCCAGCAGCGCCTGCAGCACGCGCGCGGTGGTGGACTTGCCGACCGACACCGAGCCGGCGACGCCGATGATGTAGGGCATCTTGCGGTCGCGGATGCCGAGAAACTGACGCTGCGCGTAGTACAGCCGCTGTGCGGCATCGACATACATCGACAACAGCCGCGACAGCGGCAGGTAGATGTCCTCGACCTCCTTGAGATCGAGGCGATCATGCATCGAGCGCAACTTGGAGAACTCGCCGGGTTCGAGCGTCATCGGCGTGTCGTTGCGCAACTCGGCCCATTGCTGGCGGGTGAAGACGCGGTACGGATTATATTGTTGTTCGGTGGTGCGCATATCCATGATGCTGCCCTTCGTTTCCCCCGCCGTCGCGCCCTACTCCGTCTTGCGCGACGCCTTTTCTTCTAGCCCCGACATGCCGGTGCGCTTGCCGAGCGCCGCCTCGACCTCTTCGAGGCGGACGTCGCGCGATTTCAACAGCACCAACAGATGAAACAGCAGATCGGCGCTTTCGGAGATCAGGTGCTCACGGTCGGTGCCAACAGCGGCAATCACCGTCTCCACCGCCTCCTCGCCCATCTTCTTGGCGCATTGCGCCGGGCCCTTGTCGAGCAGCTTGCGCGTATAAGACGCCTCGCCGCCCGCCGCGGCGCGGGCGTCGATGATGGCGGCCAGATCGTGAAGCGTGAAGCGGGACATCAGCCTGAACTCGGAACGCCTGCCCGCCCATGGAGGCGGCCGGACCAGCGTTCATGTAACATTTTTGCGGCGCAATGTCGTCAGGGATCGAGCCGCATCGGCAGGCCCTGGCGCACCATGTGCTCCTTGGCCTGCCGGATGGTAAATTCCCCGAAATGGAAGATCGAGGCGGCCAGCACCGCGGTCGCCCGGCCCTGTCGGATGCCGTCGACCAGATGGTCCAGATTGCCGACGCCGCCCGAGGCGATCACCGGCACCGGAACGCTGTCGGCAACCGCCCGCGTCAACGGAATATCAAAACCCTGCCGCGTGCCGTCGCGATCCATCGAGGTCAGCAGGATCTCGCCGGCCCCCAGCGAAACCACCTCCTGGGCATATTCCAGCGCGTCGATGCCGGTCGATTTGCGCCCGCCATGGGTGAAGATCTCCCACCGACTGCCGCCGCCCGGCCGCGCCACCGACTTGGCGTCGATCGCCACGACAATGCACTGCTCGCCGAACTTCTCGGCGGCCTCCTTCACGAACTCGCGCCGCGCCACGGCGGCCGAATTGATCGAGACCTTGTCGGCGCCGGAGCGCAGCAAGGTCTTGATGTCGTCGATGGTGCGCACGCCGCCGCCAACCGTGACCGGCATGAAGCAGGCCTCCGCCGTGCGCCGGACGACGTCGAGCATGATGCCGCGGTTCTCATGGGTGGCGGTGATGTCGAGGAAGCAGAGCTCGTCGGCGCCGGCGGCGTCATAGGCGATCGCGGCCTCCACCGGATCGCCGGCATCGCGCAGATTGACAAAGTTGACGCCCTTGACGACCCGTCCGTCCTTGACGTCGAGGCAGGGAATGACACGGACCTTGAACATTACTCGGCTGCCGATGCGAGAGTGCGCGATTTCAGGAAGTCCCAGAAGACGCCCAGCATCCGGCCCTCGTATTCAGAATTGCTGATATCCGCGATGAAGAACAGGCTCGATCCAGCGAACTTCAAGAGCCGGCTCGATAGCTCGGAAGCTGACAGGTCGCTCTTCACGAAGCAGACATGGCCGTCGAGGGTGTAGATTTCTGCACCAACGTCGAGCGACTCGACATACTTCTTGAGGTCGATGTCTGAACCGCTTCCGTCGTCGAAAACCAGAAGGAAGTTTTTCATTCGTTCTCTCCGTGCTTCGGCAGAGATTTGGAAGTTTCGATCCTCGGCACCTGGTTCGCCACTTCTACAATCTCAGTGCTGCGACCCTGCCTATGAAGAAGATTGATGGCTCGCTGTTGTATTCTGTACTCTTCGATTGAAGCCGATCGGGTTCTCTGAACAGCAAGATCAGATAGCCGATCATCGCGAACAGGAGCGGAGCTCCAGCGAAACAGAATAGCACCGTCCGGGCGGACGGATCAGTGACAAAAGCGGCCAGTATCAGGGATAGCGGGCTGACCAATCCAACCAGCCAGAGCGCCGGATTGAGCGCAGTACGCCGGACCGCGATCGTGTCGATCCGCGACAATCCGGTTCGTATGAGGTCTTCGAGCTTCATGCTCCGGCCTTGCGCGCCGCGCGGATCAGCGCCAGCGCCTCGGCCGGATCGAGCCGCCCGTCATAGAGCGCGCGGCCGGCGATGGCGCCTTCCAGCTTCCGGGCGCGCGGCGTCAGCATCGCCTTGACGTCCTCGATCGAGGCGAGGCCGCCGGAGGCGATGACGGGGATCGAGACGGCGTCGCCGAGCGCGATTGTCGCATCGAGGTTCAGCCCCTTCAGCAGACCGTCGCGAGCGATGTCGGTGAAGATGATCGCGGCGACGCCGGCATCCTCGAATCGCTTGGCGATGTCGAGCGCGGTGACCTCGGAGGTCTCGGCCCAGCCCTCGACCGCGACCTTGCCGTCGCGGGCGTCGAGCCCGACTGCGACGCGGCCGGGAAAGGCTTTCGCCGCCGTCTTCACCAATTCGGGATCGCGCACGGCAGCGGTGCCGATGATGACGCGGGTGATGCCCTTGTTGAGCCAGGCCTCCACGGTCTTGAGATCGCGGATGCCGCCGCCAAGCTGCACCGGCATCTTGACGACCTTCAGCATCGCCTCGACCGCTTGGGCGTTCATCGGCTTGCCGGCGAAGGCGCCGTCGAGATCGACGACGTGGAGATAATCAAAGCCCTGGTCGGCGAAGCTCTTGGCCTGGGCGGCGGGATCGAGGTTGAAGACGGTGGCCCGCGCCATGTCGCCCTGCTCCAGGCGCACGCATTGGCCGTTCTTCAGATCGATGGCGGGAAACAGAATCATCTGAGTTGTCTTTCAGGCAAGCGCCCTGCCCGTCTCCTGGACGCGCAGGCACGCTGCAATCACGGCTTCCACTTCAGGAAGTTGGAAATGAGGGCGAGACCGAAACGCTGGCTCTTCTCGGGATGGAATTGCGTGCCGATCGCGGTGTCCTTGCCGACGATCGCGGTGATCGGCCCGCCATAATCGGCGCGCGCCAGCACGTCGTTCTCATTGACGGCGTTCAAGTGATAGGAGTGCACGAAGTAGGCGTGCAGGCCCTTCGGCCCGAGCGGCAGCCGCTCCAGCACCGGATGCTCCTGCACCAAGTCGAGCGTGTTCCAGCCCATATGCGGGATCTTCAGGCTCTCGTCGCGGGGCGCGATCTTCTCGACATCGCCAGCGACCCAGTCGAAGCCGTCGGTGGTGACATGCTCCTTGCCCCGCGTCGCCATCAACTGCATGCCGACGCAGATGCCGAAGAACGGCCGCGCCTTTTGGCGGACGGCCTCGGTCATCGCCTCCAGCATGCCGTCGACGGCATCGAGCCCACGGCGGCAATCGGCGAAGGCGCCGACGCCCGGCAGCACGATGCGGTCGGCGCGATACACCGTGTCGGGATCGCGGGTCACCACGACCTTCTGCGGATCCTCCATGCTGCGCGCGGCGCGCTCGAACGCTTTCGCGGCGGAATGCAGATTGCCGGAGCCGTAATCGATGATGGCAACACTCATCGTCCACCTCCGGGTTCGGGGAACAAGCCAATGATACTGGCATGCGGCAGCGGCGGCGGCGGCCGCTGTCCATTGTCACGCGTCGGCGGCGGAGCGCCGCGATCGACGGTGTGGTTGTCGTAGCCGATGGTGCTCCGGCGCGCCGCCCAGCGCTCGAAGAAGCGCCGCTCGGCGGCATCGAGATCGTCGGCGACGACGACGTCGAGCTGGCGCCAATTGCCGCGCGAATAGCTCCAGCGCTTCAGGCTCGAAGCCTCGAGCCCGAGCAGGATCGCCATCAACAGATCGATCGCGGCGATCGCACCGGATGCGACGCCGATCCGCGCCAGGATCAGGTCGATCACGATCATCAGGGCTGCATAGCCGATGACCGCCAGCCACAACCGATGCCAAGCCAGCCAGACGGCTCCGAGCACCGCGGCCCAGAGATGGAATCCGTCACGGATGAAGACGAAGCGATCCGTCGAACGCAGATCGGCCCCGGCGGCGAGGGGAGCGTGAACCGTATAGACGGGCATGTCGAATATCCCTCGAGGGAAGAGATCAGCCGCCGAGCTGACCCTTGGTGGATGGCACTTCGCCTTGGTTACGCGGATCGATCGCAAGTGCTGACCGCAACGCCCGCGCCAGACCTTTGAAGCAGGATTCGGCGATATGATGGGCGTTCTCGCCGTACAGCGTCTCGACATGCAAGGTGATGCCGGCGTTCATGGCGAAGGCGTTGAACCATTCGCGCACGAGTTCGGTGTCGAACTCGCCGATCTTGTCGCGCGGGAAGGTCGTGCGGAACACCAGCATCGGCCGGCCCGAGACGTCGATCACGACGCGGGTCAGGGTCTCGTCCATCGGCATGTGGATCGAGGCATAGCGGGTGATGCCGGCCATGTCGCCGAGCGCCTGGCGCACCGCCTGGCCGAGCGCGATGCCGACATCCTCGGTGGTGTGGTGGAAATCGATATGGAGGTCGCCGACCGCCTTGACGGTCATGTCGATGCGGGAATGCCGGGCCAGGAGATCCAGCATGTGATCGAAGAAGCCGATACCGGTCGCGATGTTCACCACGCCGGTGCCGTCGAGATTGACGGCCACCTCGATGTCGGTCTCTTTGGTCTTGCGCTTGATGGTCGCGCTACGCATGGGGTCAGCTTTCCCTTGAAAACGCGGCCCTTTTATCAGGCGGATGACACCTTAGCTACTGCGGGATGACGGCACCTCGCCTGATCTCGGGCCATGGTGAGCGGATTTCAAGGCCTGACCGGGCAGGGCAGGGGCGCGGTAATTGTGTCCCCCAGCCCGAGCGCCTAAATGAGGGCACCAACCAGGGACTTTCCATGCACGCAACCTCGCACGAGCCCGCCGTCTGGCACGGCACCACGATCCTGACCGTCCGCAAAGGGGGCAGGGTGGTCATCGGCGGCGACGGCCAGGTCTCGATCGGCCAGACCGTCATCAAGTCGAATGCCCGCAAGGTGCGCAAGCTCGGCAAGGGCGATGTGATCGGCGGCTTCGCCGGGGCCACTGCCGACGCGTTTACCCTGTTCGAGCGGCTGGAGAGCAAGCTCGAGCAATATCCGGGGCAGCTGACCCGGGCGGCCGTCGAGCTCGCCAAGGACTGGCGCACCGACCGCTATCTGCGCCGGCTGGAAGCGATGATGATCGTGGCCGACAAGGAGGTCTCGCTGGTCCTGACCGGGACCGGCGACGTGCTGGAACCGGAGGCCGGCGTGATGGCGATCGGCTCGGGCGGCAATTATGCGCTGGCGGCGGCGCGGGCCCTGATCGACACCGACAAGGACGCCGAGAGCATCGTGCGGCGCTCGCTCGACATTGCCGCCGATATCTGCGTCTACACCAACCGCAACATCACCATCGAAGCGCTGGCGGCCGAGTAGGCCATGAGCGCGGACGGGATCGGCATGGCGTCCCGACGATCGTCCGGACCCTGGCTCGTACTGGTGCTGGCGCTGCTGGTGCTGCAGGCCGCGATCCTGTTCGCGATGGGCCGGCTGCCGATCTGCGCCTGCGGCACCGTGAAGCTGTGGCACGGCGTGGTGCAGAGCTCGGAGAACTCCCAGCATCTCACCGACTGGTACACGTTCTCCCACATCATCCACGGCTTCCTGTTCTATGCGCTGACCGCACTGGTCGTTCCGCTTCTGCCCTGGCAGGGGCGGCTGATCATCGCGATGTTGATCGAGGGCGCCTGGGAGCTGGTCGAGAACTCGAGCTTCATCATCGAGCGCTATCGCGCCGCCACCATCTCGCTGGATTATTTCGGCGACAGCGTCGTGAACTCCATCGGCGATACGCTGGCGATGATCACCGGTTTTCTGCTCGCGCGGGTGCTGCCGATCTGGCTGACCGTACTGATTGCGATCGCGTTCGAGATCGGGGTGGGCCTGCACATCCGTGACAACCTGACTCTCAATATCTTGATGCTGATTTACCCGACCGAGGCGATCCGGCAGTGGCAGGCCGGACCGCCGCTGTTGTGAGGACAGGGGCGGCCATGACCATTCGCTTCCGTCGGATAACCGATGGCGACCTGCCCGCGATCCGCAACTGGCTGCATCAGCCCCATATTCGTCAATGGTGGGGTGATCCGGACGAGCAATATGGCTTGATCGATGGTGATCGTGACGAGCCGGCCATGGATCAGTACATCCTGCTGACGGATGATGACGCGGCCGGCTATCTGCAGTGCTACGCGCTGACGCAATGGAACGAGGGCTTCGGTCCCCAGCCCGCAGAGACCCGCGGGATCGACCTGTTCATCGCCGGACAGGAACGCATTGGGCGGGGTCACGGTCCGCGCGCCATCCGGGCTTTCTGCGACCTGGTGTTTCAGCACGCCATCCCACGTATCGTCGCCGACCCGTCGCCGGCCAATGCACGTGCCATCCGCGCCTATGAAAAGGAAGGCCGGATTTCGGCGCGAGCGCCTGGTCGAAACACCGGATGGCCCAGCGCTTCTGATGTCCCGCGAGCCCGGCGACTTGCCACCCCGTCAATCCGAGCCTAGCTAGAGCCCATGACCGACTTTTCTCCCCGCGAAATCGTCTCCGAACTCGACCGCTACATCGTCGGCCAGGCTGACGCCAAGCGCGCAGTCTCCATCGCCTTGCGCAACCGCTGGCGCCGGCTGCAGCTCGACGCCGGCCTGCGCGAAGAGGTGCTGCCGAAGAACATCCTGATGATCGGCCCGACCGGCGTCGGCAAGACCGAAATCGCGCGGCGGCTGGCCAAGCTCGCCGGCGCGCCGTTCCTCAAGGTCGAAGCCACCAAGTTCACCGAGGTCGGCTATGTCGGACGCGACGTCGAACAGATCATCCGCGACCTCGTCGAGGTCGCGATCGTCCAAGTCCGCGAGCGCAAGCGCAAGGACGTTGCCGCGCGGGCCCAGCTCGCGGCCGAAGAGCGCGTGCTCGACGCCCTGGTCGGCGCCAATTCAAGTGCGGCGACCCGCGACTCGTTCCGCCGCAAGCTGCGCGCCGGCGAGCTCAACGACAAGGAAATCGAGATCGAGACGCAGTCCTCCGGCGGCGGCTTTCCGATGTTCGAGATCCCGGGCATGCCGGGCGCACAGATGGGCGCGATCTCGATCGGCGACATTTTCGGCAAGCTCGGCGGCCGGACCAAGACGCGGCGCGTGACGGTCGAGTCATCGCACGACATCCTGATCGCCGAGGAGTCAGACAAGCTGCTCGACAATGACCAGCTGGTGCAGGAGGCCATCAGCGTGGTCGAGAACAACGGCATCGTGTTCCTCGACGAGATCGACAAGATCTGCGTGCGGGAGAACCGCCACGGCGGCGATGTGTCGCGCGAGGGCGTGCAGCGCGATCTGCTGCCGCTGATCGAGGGCACCACGGTTTCGACCAAGCATGGCGCGGTCAAGACTGACCACATCCTGTTCATCGCGTCGGGCGCGTTCCACATCGCAAAACCGTCCGACCTGTTGCCGGAGCTGCAAGGCCGATTGCCGATCCGCGTCGAGCTGCAGGCGCTGACGCGCGACGACATGCGCCGCATTCTCACCGAGCCGGAGGCGTCGCTGATCAAGCAATATGTGGCGCTGATGAAGACCGAGGGCGTCACGCTCGACATCACCGATGACGCGATCGATGCGCTCGCCGACATCGCGGTCGCGGTGAATTCCACGGTCGAGAATATCGGCGCGCGCCGGCTGCAGACGGTGATGGAGCGCGTGCTCGACGAGATCTCCTTCACCGCCTCGGACCGATCAGGCGAGACCATGCGCGTCGATGCCGCCTATGTGCAGCAGCATATCGGCGATCTCGCCAAGAACGCGGATTTGAGCCGGTTCATTTTGTAAGAGGTTGTTGCGCTTGGAGCCGCTTCGCTCGTCCGCCCCGGCGCAGCCTCAAACTCCGCCGTCGTCCCCGCGAACGCGGGGACCCATAACCACGAAAGCTGATTTGTCATTCGAGATGGCGGCTCCAGACCTGCCTCGGCACAGACAGCGGTGGTTACGGGTCCCGGCTCAAGGCCGGGACAATGGTTTTGCGCGTGGCGACGACCTCTTCTCCATCTGCCATCGCTTGGGCACTGCATGACCGCCGCGTTCAGCAAACACTGGCGGGCGATGCTCGCCGTCAACGCCGCCGTGATGCTCGGCGTGGTCCTGCACAAGCTCACGCTGCCGCCCTACATCCCCTATATCCATCTGCTGGTCGACTATCACCACGGTTTCATCAAGCGCGCGCTGATCGGCGCGATCGTCGGGCTGTTCACGACGAAGGTGCCGGTGTGGCTGGTGTTTGCGCTGGGGGGCACCGTCTGGCTGATCACTTTCGCTCTGTTCGTGCAGCTCTTCCGCCGCACCTTTGGCCTGGACCGCACGACGTTGCCGCTGTTCGTCTTCACCGCCGGCTCGCCCTTCGTGTTCAAGAACTTCCTGTTCACGCTCGGCCATTTCGATGTCTATGGCTGTCTCGGCGCGATCATCCTGCTGCTGGTTCCGGCGGGCTCGCTGCTCTACGTGCTGCTTGCGGCCTTCATCTCGGCGGTACTGGTGCTGATCCACCACATCCATCTGCTGATGTATGTTCCGACCATCACCGCGATCGTGGTGCTGCGCTATTATCTCCCCCGCACGATCACGACGCTCGATATCGCGACCGGCGCCGGTGTGTTGGCTGGCCTCGGCGCGCTCTTTCTCGGCGCGCAATTCCTCGGCACGATGCCGCTCCCGGAAGCAGACTTCGTGACCTATTTGCGATCCCGCATGGCCGATCCGTCGCGCACGGAGCTGCTGCAATTCGCCTATGTCTGGTACCAGCCGCTCGCGAAGGAAGTGCAGGACACCTGGGCGCGGCTACCGTCGAACTTGCTCGGCGTGCCCGTCTATGCGCTGCTGCTCTGGCTGCATCTGCCGTTATGGTCGAGCTTCAAGAGCCTGATCGGCGCACTGCACGAGCAGCGTCATCGCCAGATCGTCATCGCTTCGCTCGGCGTGATCAGCCTCGCTTATCTCGTGATGTTCGCGATGGTGTTCGACTATTCGCGCTGGATCTCGAGCTGGGTGGTCTGCATGGTGCTGATGCTGCATGCGGTGAAGACGCTCCCGGCCAAGCCGGCGGTCCTCGTCGATGGCGACGATCGCAAGACCACGATCCTGGGCTGGATCGTCACGGTCATCCCGCGTCTCGGCATCATACGGCCGTTCTGACCGTCAGCCGCGCGGCCGCCGGATGCGCACATAGAGCGCGCCCGCGCCGCCATGACCGACATGGGCTTCCTCGAAGCCGACGATCAGCGAGCGGAATTCCGGCAGGCTGAGCCAATGCGGCACCTGGCGCCTGAGGACGCCGCGTTCGGGATCCGCCCCGATCGTGCCCTTGCCGGTGATGATCAGCACGAACGTAAGGCCGTCATGCTGGGCGCGGTGCAGGAAGTGGTGCAGCGCCTGATGCGCCCGGCTCTGGGTCATGCCGTGCAGGTCGAGCCGTGCATCGATCTCGCTACGGCCGCGCGACAGTTTCGAGCGCTCCTTGCGGCCGAGCGAGACCAGTGGCGGGATCGCCGGCCTGACCGGCTTGGGCGCGGCGGCCGCTACGACCTGCCGCTGCGTCATGGTCGGCTTGTCCGGCTGCGGCTCAGCCGTCACCATCGGCGGGTGCGGGCGAACCGGGCGCTGGATCTTGCGCAGCGGCTTGACCTGTCGCGCGACCGTTTCCCACAGCGTGCGCTCGTCCTCGGTGAGACCGCGCCTTCGGCGGCCACGGGGCGGCTCGGGATCATGCGACATGGAGGCGACGGATCATCGGCGGTTGCGGTGGCGTCTGCCATAACGCAATCGGCGGATATTGCGATCACTTTCAAGCCGCGGCCTGGCCTCGGGTAAGGGCACCGGCTGCGGGGCCGTCACGTTCTGCGCCACCGTGGTCGGCGGGCTTGCGCTGGCAGCCGGGGCAGGGGCCTTGGCATCCTTGACGGTAGAGGCGGCGGGATTGGGCTGATCCGGCCCCTTCACCTGATCTTTCGACTGGTCCTTTGTCTGATCCTTGGCGGTCTCCTTCGGCGCGTCCTTCGGCAGCACCTCGGGAAACAGTTTTGCGATCTTCTCCGAGGGCCGCGCATCCGGCAGCGGCATCTTGCGGCCGCGCGCCACCGGGTCGAGGCTGCGCGGCACCAGCATCACAAACTGGATATTGTGCTTGAGCCGGCCCGACACTTTGCCGGCGTCCTGACCGGCGCCGAAATAGAGATCGGCGCGAGCCGGGCCGACGATCGCCGATCCCGTGTCCTGCGCGATCATCAGGCGATGAAACGCTGTCTTTGATTTCTCGGAGTCGATCGGCAGCTCACCGGTGATGAAGAACGGCGTGCCGTAGACATGCAGCGACTTGTCGACGGCGATCGAGCGGCCCGGCGTCAGCGGAATGCCCTGCGCGCCGACCGCCTCGTCCTTCTCCGACAGCTGTACCTCGCGGAAAAAGATGTAGGAGCGGTTCATCCGGCGCAGCTCGTTGGCGCCTTCGGGGTTCTGCTCCATCCACTCGCGGATGCGCTGCATCGACATCTGCTCGCGCGGGATGATGCCGCGCTCGATCAGGATGCGGCCGACCGGCGTATAGGGGTGACCATTATAGGCATCGTAGTTGATGCGCACGGTCGAGCCGTCATCGAGACTGATCCGGGCCGAACCCTGGATCTGTGCAAACAGCAGATCCGTCTGGTTCCTGAGCCACGCGATTTCGAGACCGCGGCCTTCGATGGCGCCGTCCTCGATCTCGGCACGGTCATAATAAGGGACCAGCTTGCGCCGTCCGATCTTGCGATAGACCGGGCCCTTGTTGGGCAGGCTGGTCGCGTCCTGCTTGAAGCCGCGGACGAACAGGTTGGAGGGACGGCGATAGACCGGAACGTTGTAAACCTCGTTCTGGGTGCGCGAGCCTTCGATCACGGGCTCGTAGTAGCCGGTGACAAAGCCGTCGGCGTCGCCGAGCTTCGAGATCTTCAGCGGTTCGAAATGCCGTTCGAAGAAGGCGCGCGCTGCGGCATTGTCGGCCAGATCGGACGCCCGCGCCTCCCGGCAGGGATCACGCAACGAGTCGCCAAGCGCCTTGTCTTCGGGCGTACCGTCGGGCTTGGCCGTGATCGGCTTGCAGCTGGCGCGAAATGTCCGGTATGCCGCGAGCTGATCGTCGTCGGTCCAGCCGGGCACATCGCTCCATGCCAATGGCAGATACTGGCTGTTGGTGATCTCGAGCGGCCAATCGAGCTGAGGGTAGGGCAGGTGACGCATCGGCGGAGCGGAGCGATGACGCGCGCGCACCGCCTCTGCCGCATAGGGCGCGAGCACCACGGCGACGACGGCCAAAGCGAGCGCCGCGGTCCAGGAGCTGAGACGATGGGCGGAAAAACCCCGCTTCCAAATTTCGCGAACCATGTCTGCACCGTCTAAGTACCACTCAACGCGAAGCTCGGAAAAAACAGGATCAAAAAACCGATGCCGCCCTCGATGTGCCTCCCTTCACGACCGCGACCTTGATCGACCTCTTATGCCGCCGATCATGGAATACGATCGGCTGTTCAATGTCAGCGTCAGTGGCTGCCGGTGCCGACCAGCTTCCAGTTCGGATCGCGCGAACCGGTGTCGCGCGCGAAGGTCCAGATGTCGGTGATGTCGGCGACCTTGTCCGGATTGCCGTCGACGATGTTGCCCATCTTGTCGCGCGTCACCGAGATCATCTGTGACACGAAGCGAACCGTCAGCTGTGCCGTCCGGTCCCGGAGGTCAGCGCTGACCAGCTCTGCCGTGTCGATCGACACGAACCGGGTCTCGGTCTTCTGCTCGTGCTTCTCGCGATCCTTGATGACGGCGTCGAAGCTGTCATAGACCTCCGACGACAACAGGTCGCGCAGCGCGCGACGGTCGCCATTGGCAAAAGCCAGCACGATCATCTCATAGGCGCTGCGCGCGCCGGTGAGGAAATGGCGCGGGTCGAACGAGGGATCATTGGCGACGACAGCATCGAGGCCGCGCGCCAGCGGCGTGCCCGGCTCCGCCACGCCGCGCCAGCGATCGCTCGGCACGCCCGGCTCTGCACCAGCGGTTGCAACCGCTGGATCAAGCGGCGCGCCCGGGACTGGCATCACATGATTGTCCGGAGCTCCCTGCACCGCATTCCGGGCGGCCCGGTCGAACGGCGTGCGCTCGCTGCCGGTGCGCTGACCGAGCACGGCCCGCAGGCGCACGAAGATAAAGACCGCCAATGCCAGGAAGATGATGGTATAAATATCCACGTCGTGTTCGCTTTCTGACTGACCTGTCGGGCCGGACGCGGGGGTCTGGCCATCGGACACCCGTTTACCGAGAATCGGGTAAAGACCAATGAATCGGTCCATCCACCCCGATGTAGTCATCGAAATGAGCCGGGCCAATGGCACATTGTGGCACGGCGATCCTAACCCGTTTCCAGGCCAAGGGGAAATCGGATCAGGATGGTCCCGGCCGAGGTTTCCCGCCATCGCCGACGCCCCGTTGCAGCCTGGTACCTTGTGCGACAAATGGAGGCATATCGGGTTGGACCAGCGATGGTCGGCGGCCGAAACAGCCTCTAAGCCTCGTCCTTGTGGAACAAGCCGGCCCTATGGTAGCCACGCGCCGCAACGACCCGCCCTTTGTGCCAGGAGAACACTGCGATGACCAACGGTAACGGCGCCAACCCTGAGGCGGCCCCTCCTCCCCAACTCAACGTGCTGGCGCAATACATCAAGGATCTGTCCTTCGAGAACCCCAATGCGCCGCAATCCCTGGCACCGCAGGGTCAGCCGCCGCAGATCAACATCCAGATCAATGTCGGCGCCAACGCCCTCGCGGACACCGAATTCGAGGTGACGCTCACGATCGAGGGCAAGGCCGAGAGCGGCACCCAGGTCATGTTCAGCTTCGAGCTGGTTTATGGCGGCGTGTTCCGGCTGGTCAATGTTCCCCAGGAACATCTCTCGCCGATGCTGCTGATCGAATGCCCGCGGCTGCTGTTCCCGTTCGCCCGCGAGATCGTTGCGAATTCGGTCCGTGACGGCGGCTTCCCGCCCTTGATGCTGGACCCGGTCGATTTCGTCAGCCTCTACCGGCAGAACATGGAACGTCAGGCGGCTGCCCAGGGCGCGCAGATCCGTCCGAGCTGATCCGTTAGAGCATTATTTGCGATGATTGACGGACGTGATCCGCAGCCGGACGGCCCGGGTCACGTTCCGGCGAGAAATTCCATCCAGATGGGCTTGTCGCCCAGGGTGGCGATGAAGGCGCGGTGCGCCTCGCGCTCCGCATCCGTCACGCGCGCAGCCAATGGGGTCTCGCGCTGCCGCCGCGGCGTGTCGCCGGCGGCGCCGACCCGGATCTCCTGCGTGTCCTGCGTCAGGATCAGCTGCGACTGCCGGGCCCCAACCAGATCGACATAGACCTCGGCCAGCAGTTCCGCGTCGAGCAGCGCGCCGTGCTTGGTGCGCCGGGAATTATCGATCGCATAACGCGAACACAGATCGTCGAGCCGGTTCGACACGCCCGGATGCTTGCGCCGGGCGAGCAGCAGCGTATCGACCAGGCGTTCCCGCGGGATTGCCGCACGCTTGACCCGGTCGAGCTCGGCATTGATGAAGCCGATATCGAACGACGCGTTGTGGATCACCAGCGGCGCATCGCCGATGAACTCCAGGAACTCCTCAACGATCTCGTGAAACAGCGGCTTGTCTGCCAGGAACTCGCTCGACAGGCCGTGGACTGCGAATGCCTCGGCCGGCATGTCGCGCTCGGGATTGATATAGCGATGGAAGACCTGGCCGGTCGGCATGCGGTTGATGATCTCGACACAGCCGATCTCGACCAGACGGTCGCCGCGCAACGCGTCGAGTCCGGTGGTTTCAGTGTCGAGTACAATCTCACGCATGGCTGTGTCCGTCGCTGCAAAGCGCGTGGCGAATCACGCGCGCCGCTGCGGCATCTTAACGACCTCGGCAAGGATGTCGCGGATTCGGGCCCGCACCGGATCGAGACCATTGGACGTATCCACGACGAAATCGGCCCGCGCGCGCTTCTCCGCATCAGGCATCTGCCGCGCCAACAGCGCATCGAGCGCTTCTTCCGTCATCGTCCCGCGCGCGAGGATGCGCTGGCGCTGAATCTCCGGCGAGGTGGAGACCACCACCACGGCGTCGACCCGCTTGTCGCCGCCGGTCTCGAACAGCAGCGGGACATCCACGACCGCGACCGGCACACCGGACTGGGCGGCCTTGTCGAGAAAATCCTGATGATAGGAGCGCAGCATCGGATGCACGATCGCTTCAAGCCGCCGGATCGCCTCGGGATCGCCGACGACCTTGGCCGACAGCTTGCTGCGGTCGACCTTGCCGCCGACCGTGGTGCCGGGAAAGGCAGCCTCGATCGCCGGCGCAGCTTCGCCTTCATACACCTTGTGAACCGTGGCATCGGCATCATAGACGGGCACGCCGGCTTCCGCGAACAGCTTGGCCGTGGTCGATTTGCCCATCCCCATCGAGCCGGTCAGCCCCAGCACCCTCATTCGCATCGGCTCCTGTCGGTGATCTCGTCCCGCGTCAAAACCTGAGCAGCCGCGCTTCGCGGAAATAGGCGAGCAGCGGCAACAACGGCAGCCCGAGAATGGTGAAGTGGTCACCATCGATGCGGTCGAACAGATGCACGCCGAGCCCTTCGAGCTGATAGGCGCCGACGCTCGACAGCACTGCCTGACCGGCCGTGTCGAGATAGGTGGCCACGTCGCTCTCAGTCAGGCTCCGCATCGTCATCCAGGCGACCGCGACATGGGAGAACAGCACCTCTCCGTTGCGAACCACCGCAATCGCAGAATGCAGGGCATGCGTACGTCCCGCCAATGCGAGCAACTGCTGCATGGCTTGCTGCCGGCCGGCCGGCTTGTTGAACATGCGCTCACCGAGCGCAAGCGTCTGGTCCGCTCCAACGACATAGCAGTTCGGCTTCGCCGCCGAGACGGCGCGGGCCTTGGCCTGCGCGAGATGCAACGCGATCTCGTAGGGCGCCACCAGCCCGGCCTCGGACTGCAGGGCACGCTCGTCGATATCGGCGGGCACTGCCTCGCAGGCCAGACCGGCGTTTTCGAGCAGCATGCGCCGCGCGCGGCTTTGCGAAGCCAGAACGAGGCGTTCGTCACCACACCATAAGGTCATCGTTATCAGCTCATTCCGGCAGGCGCTGCCGCTGCCGATCGGTATAGAGTTTGAGGATGGCGGCGGCGGTCTCTTCGATCGAGCGTCGCGTCACGTCGAGCATGACCCAGTTGAACCTCGCACTGAGCTTGCGCGCATAGGCGACCTCATCGGTCACCGACTGCTTGTCGACATAGGTCTCATTGCCGGATTCCGCACCCATGCTCAGCAGACGATTTTGCCGCACCTGGATCAAGCGCTCCGGGGTGGCGTGCAGACTGACCACCAGGGGCTTCTTCAACGTCTCGAGCTGATGCGGGATCGGGATCCCCGGCACCAGGGGAACGTTCGCCGTTCGCACACCGCGGTTGGCGAGATAGATCGAGGTCGGCGTCTTCGAGGTGCGGCTCACACCGACCAGGACAACATCCGCGTCCTCCAGGCCGTCGACCATCTGACCGTCGTCGTGAAGCATCGTGTAGTTGAGCGCGTCGATCCGGGCAAAATATTCGGCGTTCAACACGTGCTGCGCACCGACGCGCCCTGCGGTCGAGGCACCCAGATAGGCCTCGAACAGCTGCATCACCGGCCCGATGATCGACAGGCTTGGGATGTTGATCTGCTGGCACTTGGCTTCCAACCGGCTGACCAGATCCTTCTCCAGGAGCGTGAACAGCACGATGCCCGGCGCCTCCTCGATCTCGTCGAGGACCCGGTCGAGCTGCTTCTGGCTGCGGACCAGCGGGTAGACGTGCTCGACCGGCGTCACATTGGCGTACTGCGCGGCCACGGCTCGCGCGACCGTGATCAGAGTTTCGCCCGTCGAGTCGGAAACCAGATGGAGGTGAAAGTAATTTCCGGTGGTGGGCATCAAATCCTTAACGATCTGTGAATCACTGTGAAGGATGGGGTGAAAAAGCGGCCCTTGGCGGACCCCTCTGTATAACTCCCGTCGTTGTTCACACGCTCGCAAGCCGGGATACAGCAAGTGGCTGGGTTCGATGATATCGGGAAGGGCCGCGCTTGTCTCTGGATAAGCTGTTCGTGATTGTCGGCAAGCTTTTGAGTCTCATGGGACTCCAGCGCGCAAGGCTCTGCCTCCCGGTCCTGTTGAAGGATGTGAACAAGCTGCGGGAAATTGGCTGACAGGATTGCATGAGTCCAATCCACCGCTACTTAGACTCAAACCTTAAGATTCTAATAATATTTAGTTTGGAAGCGATCGAGCGAGCGGATATGTCTCGCCTCCCAAAGATTGGGACAGCCGGCAGAGGATCGCGTCACCAGATGTACGAGTGGATCAAGGCGCTGCATGTCATTGCTGTCATCGCCTGGATGGCCGGCATGCTCTATCTGCCCCGCTTGTTCGTGTATCACTGCGACACGGAGATCGGCTCGAAGCAGTCCGAGACGTTCAAGATCATGGAACGCCGGCTGCTGAAGGCGATCATCAATCCAGCGATGATGGTGACTTGGCTGGCCGGTCTCTACATGGTGTGGGCTGGACATTGGTATGCCAGCGGCTGGTTCCACGGCAAATTCCTGCTCGTTCTGATCCTGTCCGGCGTCCACGGTCTGTTCACCCGTTGGGTCAAGGACTTTGCCGCCGATCGAAACACCCATACTCAGAAATTCTATCGCTATATCAACGAGGTACCGACAATCCTCATGATCGGGATCGTGGTTCTCGTCATCGTCAAGCCGTTCTGACGCTCCCCGGCGTGGACCGCTCGGTTACCGAGCGGCTTGCGAACGACGGCGCGATTTTCTATATTGTTTAAATCCCACCCCACGCAGGCGGATGTGGTTGCGTCCCGGCTCGACCGGCCGCCGCATCAGGTCTGGCGCTGATCGCGCCGGCCTGCTCAGACCTGCGGACCTCATTTCGTCCGCCTTCCCACAGCCACCTCGCATCCCTCCCAAGTCGCTTCCACAGGACCACCCCAATGCGGGAAATCAAACTACAGGACCTCAAGTCAAAGACGCCGGCCGAGCTCGTCTCCTTCGCGGAGGAAAACGGGGTCGAGAACGCCAGCACGATGCGCAAGCAGGAGTTGATGTTTGCCATTCTCAAACAGCTTGCGATTCAGGAAACGGACATCATCGGTGAAGGCGTCGTCGAGGTTCTCTCCGACGGCTTCGGCTTCCTGCGCTCGCCGGACGCCAACTACCTTCCAGGCCCGGATGACATCTATGTATCGCCGTCGCAGATCCGCCGCTTTGGCCTGCGCACCGGTGATACGATCGAAGGCCATATCCGCAGCCCGAAGGAGGGCGAGCGCTATTTCGCGCTGCTGAAGGTCAATACGCTGAACTTCGAGGATCCCGAGAAGTCCAAGCACAAGGTCAATTTCGACAATCTCACGCCGCTCTTCCCGGACGAGCGCTTCCGGCTCGAGCTTGAGGATCCGACCCGCAAGGATCTGTCGCCGCGCGTCATCGACATCGTCGCGCCGATCGGCAAGGGTCAGCGCGCTTTGATCGTCGCTCCGCCGCGGACCGGCAAGACCGTGCTGATGCAGAACATCGCGCACTCGATCACGGCCAATCATCCCGAGTGCTACCTCATCGTGCTCCTGATCGACGAGCGTCCGGAGGAAGTCACGGATATGCAGCGCTCGGTCAAGGGCGAGGTCGTGTCGTCGACCTTCGACGAACCGGCCGCGCGTCACGTTCAGGTCGCGGAGATGGTGATCGAAAAGGCCAAGCGCCTAGTTGAGCATGGCCGCGACGTGGTCATTCTGCTGGACTCGATCACCCGCCTCGGCCGCGCCTACAACACCGTCGTGCCGTCCTCGGGCAAGGTGCTGACCGGCGGTGTCGACGCCAATGCGCTGCAGCGGCCGAAGCGCTTCTTCGGTGCGGCCCGCAACATCGAGGAGGGCGGCTCCTTGACCATCATAGCGACCGCGCTGGTCGATACCGGCAGCCGCATGGACGAGGTCATCTTCGAAGAGTTCAAGGGCACCGGCAACTCCGAGCTCATCCTCGACCGCAAGGTCGCGGACAAGCGGACCTTCCCGGCGATCGACATCGCGCGCTCCGGCACACGCAAAGAAGAGCTCATCACCGAGCCGCAGAACCTCAAGAAGATGTACGTGCTCCGCCGCATCCTCAATCCGATGGGCACCATGGACGCGATCGACTTCCTGCTCGACAAGCTGCGCAGCACCAAGAGCAATGCGGAGTTCTTCGAGTCGATGAACACCTGATCGACGGACCGATCTCCGGATCCGGCAAGGGCGCTCTTCGGAGCGCCCTTTTTGTTTTGGCTTGTTTTGTGGCGCCACGGGTGACCGTGCTGCCTTTGCCGCTCATGCCGGACTCGGTCCGAGTATGCAGGTCTGTCGTGACAACGAATGAGACATCCGGATCAGCCTGCATGACGATCAGCTCTCCGTCTCCATTCGGCGCATGATCCCTCTGAGATCGAGTCGGAGCTTGCGCGCCCCCTGGTAAGATCTCGAGCCCTAAGGCCCTTATCGCAGTCTCGCGATTCGCGACGCCGGCGCGCAGTTCTCGAGCCGAGGGCTAGTCGCGGCGGGGCGTTCGCCATCCAGCGTAAAGCATGCCAGCGCAAACCGATTGTCTTTCGGATCCGGTGAGCCCAACTGAGGATTATGCATCCTCATGATCAGACCATTTTTGCGCTGTCCTCCGGACGCCCGCCGAGCGCGATCGCTATCGTCAGGCTGTCGGGAGTTGGTGCCGGCCCGGCGCTTCAGACGCTGACAGGCAAGCTGCCGCCGCCACGTCTGGCGACCCGCGCTTTGCTTCGCGACGATCGTGGCGATCCGATCGACGATGCGGTGGTGCTGTGGTTTCCGGGACCGGCCAGCGCGACCGGTGAGGATGTCGCCGAGCTACATGTCCATGGCAGTCGCGCCGTCATCACCACGCTGGTCTCCCTGCTGTCAGCGATGCCGCAGATGCGCGCCGCCGATCGCGGTGAATTCACCCGGCGTGCTTTCGAGAACGGCAAGATCGATCTGACCGAGGCCGAAGGCCTTGATGATCTCATTCATGCCGACACCGACCGGCAGCGGCGCCAGGCGCTCCGACAGCTCAAGGGACTGCTCGGGGACAAAGCCCGGAGTTGGCGCGACCAGATCATCCAGGCGGCGGCACTGATCGAAGCCGGCATCGACTTTGCCGATGAGGGAGACGTACCGGCGGAGCTGATCGCTCCGGCGCTCGCGTGGATCAGGCAACTCCTGGCAGAGATCGAGGAGGTCTTGGCGGCACAGGGCCGGGCGGAGCGGCTGCGCGACGGGCTGACTGTGGTCATCGCCGGACCGCCGAATGCCGGCAAGTCGACGCTGATGAATCAACTGGCGCGGCGCGAGGTCGCGATCGTGTCCCCGCATGCGGGCACGACGCGTGACCTGATCGAGGTCGCGCTCGACCTCGACGGCTATCCGGTGACCGTGATTGATACCGCGGGCATCCGGCAGACTGATGATCCAGTGGAGCAGGAGGGGGTCCGGCGTGCCAGGGACCGTGCGGCTCAAGCCGATCTCGTGCTCTGGCTGACCGAAGATGACCAGGCAGAGCTGGAGCGCCAGACTGATGGTCCGATCTGGTTCGTCCGTAACAAGATCGATCTAATGATCACGGAGCAGAGCGGAGCGATCTCTGTCAGCCCCGAGAGTCCCGTGTTCGCGATCTCGGCGCGAAGCGGAGCAGGGATGTCAGATCTGCTGGAAGCTCTGGTCGGTTTCGCGCGGGACTATTTCGGCGCGACGGAGCACGGCCTGATCACGCGAGAGCGGCAGCGGACGTGGCTGAGCGAGACCGCTGCAGCGCTTCGCCGGAGCATCGCGGCCGTCGACTTGGGCGAGGAGCTCGCAGCTGAGGAGCTGCGCATCGCCGCGCTTGCGCTCGGACGTCTTTTGGGACGGGTGGATGTTGAGGATCTGCTCGACGTGATCTTTCGCGAGTTCTGTATCGGGAAGTAGCGGAGAGCAGATATACTTAACCAATCGTTCTTTGGTTAACCGGGCGTCAATTGTTTCACGTGAAACACAGCGGAACCAGAGAACTGTTCAACGCGAAATCGGCCGACGTCCGCAGAGCACTTCAGCGGGACGTTTCACGTGAAACGGCGTCGGCGCGGCCTCGATGTTTCGCGTGAAACACCTGTCATCCGAACTGCGCAATGTTTCACGTGAAACGTCTTCCGAGCATCGTCCTTGAGCGTTAGATAGTCGGCCATGAGCGATCACCTGACATCCTACGACGTCATCGTCATTGGCGGCGGCCATGCGGGCTGCGAGGCGGCCGAGGCTTCGGCGCGCATGGGCGCCCGCACCGCGCTGGTCACGCATCATTTCGCGACCATCGGCGCCATGTCCTGCAATCCGGCGATCGGTGGACTTGGCAAAGGTCACCTGGTTCGGGAAGTCGATGCGCTGGATGGATTGATGGGCCGGGTCGCTGACGCGGGCGGTATCCAGTTTCGCGTCCTGAATCGCCGGAAGGGTCCTGCCGTCCGGGGCCCCCGCGCCCAGGCCGATCGTAAGCTTTATGCCGCGGCGATGCAGGCCGCGATCCGCGAGACGGCGAACCTGACCGTGGTTGAAGGTGAGGCGGATCAGCTGATCGTTGCGGATGGACAGATCACTGGACTCAGGCTGGCTGATGGCCGGCCCTTGGCCTGCGGTGCCATCGTTATCACCACCGGCACCTTCCTCCGCGGGCTCATCCATCTCGGCGAGAAGACTTGGCCCGCCGGTCGCGTCGGCGAAGCGCCAGCGCTGGGTTTGTCGCAATCGCTCGAAGCGATTGGATTTCGTCTCGGCCGGCTCAAGACCGGAACGCCGCCGCGGCTCGATGGGACGACGATCGATTGGTCGGCTGTGGAGATGCAGCCGGGAGACGATCCGCCGGAGCCGTTCTCCGTCCTGACCCAGACTATCACGACGCCACAGATCCAATGTGGCATTACCCGGACAACGACCGCGACCCATGACGTGATCCGCGCCAATGTGCATCGCTCGCCGATGTATTCCGGCCAGATCAAGTCGACCGGCCCACGTTATTGTCCCTCGGTCGAGGACAAGATCGTTCGCTTCGGTGATCGCGATGGTCATCAGATTTTTCTGGAGCCCGAGGGGCTCGACGACACGACCGTCTATCCGAACGGCATTTCGACGTCACTGCCGGAAGAGGTTCAGCTCGCGCTGCTTCCGACTATTCCGGGGCTCGAGCGCGTCCGGATGATCCGGCCGGGCTATGCGATCGAATATGATCATGTCGATCCGCGCGAACTCGAGCCGACGCTTCAGACCAAGCGGATGCGAGGTCTGTTTCTGGCCGGCCAGATCAACGGCACCACCGGATACGAAGAGGCTGCGGCGCAGGGTCTGGTGGCCGGGCTCAATGCGGCTCTTACCGCGGGAGGCGGGGAGCCGATCGTCTTCGATCGCGCCGACGGCTACGTCGGTGTCATGATCGACGACCTCGTGACCCGCGGGATCACCGAGCCGTACCGGATGTTCACCTCGCGGGCGGAGTATCGTCTCACCCTGCGCGCCGACAATGCCGACCAGCGCTTGACCGACAAGGGCATTGCGCTCGGTTGTGTCGGGGGGGATCGCGCGCGTTTCCACCGGACGAAGATGGATGCGCTCGAAGCGGCGCGGTCGCTGGCAAGGTCTGTGACCATCACGCCGAACGAGGCCGCCAAGTACGGACTCACGCTCAACCGGGACGGCCAGCGCCGCTCGGCCTTCGAGCTGATGGCTTATCCGGAGATCGGTTTCTCCGAGGTGCGAGGCATCTGGCCCGAACTCGGCACGATCGGACCAGCCATTGCCGTCCATCTCGAGATCGATGCGAAATACGATGTCTATGTTCGTCGGCAGAGCGAGGACGTCGACGCGTTCCGACGCGATGAGGGTCTGGTGCTGGGCGACATCGACTACGCGCTCGTGCCGGGTCTCTCGAACGAAGCCCGTGCGAAGTTGACCGCCGCCAGGCCGTGGACGATCGGGCAGGCGGGACGGATCGACGGCATGACGCCGGCAGCGCTCGGAATCCTGGCAGCCTATCTCCGCCGTGAAGCCCGGCGCAGCAAAGCTATGGTCTGAAGGCGTTTCACGTGAAACAGACATCGGCGGTGGTGGCGTCCAAAGTGATCGCGGCGGACAAGGCGGCAGCCCTCGCGCTGACACCCGTTTCACGTGAAACGGAACAGCGCCTTGATCGCTATGTTGCGTTGCTGCTGGAATGGCAGGCCAAGACGAATCTGGTCGCGCCTTCGACTCTGCCGCATTTGTGGACGCGGCACATTTCGGATTCGCTACAGCTGCTGGATCTCGCGCCCGACGCAAAGATCTGGGTCGATCTCGGCAGCGGCGGCGGCTTTCCCGGTGTGGTCCTTGCTTGCGCCCTGGCCGAGCGGCCGGGCGCCGAGGTCCACCTGGTGGAGCGCATCGCCAAGAAGGCGGCCTTTCTTCGCGAAGCCATTCGCGTCACCGGCGCTCCGGGGATCGTGCATTTGTCAGAAATCGGGGATATCGTGGAGAAGTGGAGCGGGGGAGTCGATTGCGTGACCGCACGCGCCCTGGCTCCGCTACATCAACTCATCGGCTTTGCGGAGCCCTTGGTGAAAAGAGGCGCGAAAGCGCTGTTTCTCAAGGGTCAAGATGTAGAAGCGGAATTGACCGAATCTACTAAGTATTGGAAAATTGAGCCGAAACTTTACTCCAGCCGGACGGGCGGGCAGGGCTGGATCGTCGCAATCGATTGCATCGAGCGACACAACTGAATTCCGCTGACAACCGATGGCGATCGCGCATGGCCGTAATTGATCAAATTTATCAAGAAGATAGAGCCCCTCACCCGGATGGGCATCCGCGCATCCTGGCGCTCGCCAACCAGAAGGGCGGGGTCGGCAAGACCACGACCGCGATCAATCTCGGCACGGCGCTGGCGGCCATCGGCGAGCGCGTGCTGATCGTCGATCTCGATCCGCAGGGCAACGCCTCGACCGGACTCGGCATCGACCGCGGCAGCCGCAACTGCTCGACTTACGATGTGCTGATCGGCGAGGCCTCGCTGCGCGACGCCGTGGTGGCGACCGCCGTGCCGCGGCTGCACATCGCGTCCTCGACGATGGACCTGTCGGGTCTGGAGCTCGAGCTCGGCAACAGCGCCAACCGCGCGTTCCGTCTGCGCGATGCGATCGCCGGCCTGAACAACAATGTCTCGCCGGAGAACGACTACACCTATGTGCTGGTCGACTGTCCACCGTCGCTGAACCTGCTGACCGTCAACGCCATGGCGGCGTCGGACGCGATCCTGGTGCCGCTGCAATGTGAGTTCTTCGCGCTCGAAGGTCTGTCGCAATTGCTGCAGACCGTGGAGCAGGTGCGCTCGACCTTGAATCCGAACCTGTCGATCCACGGCATCGTGCTGACCATGTTCGACTCGCGCAACAACCTGTCCAATCAGGTCGTCGCCGATGTGCGTCAGTTCATGGGATCGAAGGTCTACAACACGATGATCCCGCGCAACGTCCGCATCTCGGAAGCGCCGTCCTATGGCAAGCCGGTGCTGGTCTATGACCTCAAATGCGTCGGCAGCGAAGCCTATCTGAAGCTCGCGACCGAGGTCATCCAGCGCGAGCGCGATCTGCGCGCCAACTGATCAATGCCTTTGCTCCAGATGACCTTGCGTCATCCGGGCTCTATTCGAGGATGACGGCGGATCCCGGTCGCGGGGTTCGCGATCCCTTTTTATTGTGCCGACGCGTAGCTCGGCAGCAGGACGCGAGCGGAGCTTGACGTGAATCCAAAGGAGAAGGCGATGGCGGACGAGTCGCGATCGCGGTTGGGCCGGGGTCTTGCAAGTTTGATCGGTGACGTCGGCCGCGAGGCGGGCGCGCCGCCGGAACGGCCGCGCAATCAGCGCAAGGTGCCGATCGAGTTTCTCAAGCCGAACCCGCGCAATCCGCGCAAGACGTTTTCCGACAGCGAGCTCGCCGAGCTCTCGGCCTCGATCAAGCAGCATGGCGTGATCCAGCCGATCGTGGTGCGTCCGGTCAAGGGCCAGCAGGATCGCTACGAGATCATCGCCGGCGAACGGCGCTGGCGGGCGTCGCAGGCCGCGGGTCTGCACGAGGTGCCGATCGTTCCCGTCGATGTCAGCGACAGCGATGCGCTGGAGCTCGCGATCATCGAGAATGTGCAGCGCGAGGATCTGAACCCGATGGAGGAGGCGCAGGGCTATCACGCGCTCGCCAACGAGTTCAAACGCAACCAGGAAGAGATTGCCAAGATTGTCGGCAAGAGCCGCAGCCACGTCGCCAACATGATGCGGCTGACCAAGCTGCCGGCCGAGGTGCAGGGCTTCATTGCCACCGGCGAGATTTCGGCCGGCCATGCGCGCGCGCTGATCAACTTGCCGGATCCGCTGACTGCCGCGAAGAAGATCATCGCCGAAGGGTTGAACGTTCGTCAGACCGAGGCACTCGCGCATGACGAGGGTGTGCCCGAGCGCAAGCCGCAGAAGCCGCGCAGCTCCGGCGGCGGCGCAGCGCCGGAGAAGAAGGATGCCGACACGCTGGCGTTGGAGAAGCGCGTCGGTGATGCACTCGGTCTCACGGTGTCGATCAGCCACCGCGATCCTGGCGGCACGGTGCAGATCACCTATCGCAGCCTCGAGCAGCTCGATGAGGTGATGCGGAGGTTGGAGCAGGGTTAGAGCATGATCCGGAAAAGTGGAAACCGGTTTTCCGAAAAGATCATGCTCAAATAAAGAGGAAAGATCATGAGGCGTTTCCGTGGAAACGCATCATGATGGGCGGGCTTGACGAAGTTCTAGTTTGACGGTGCTACTCATCCGACGACCCGAACGATCGCGCTTGCCCAAGGCGCTTCCGCGCTCTCCTTGGTCATTCCGGTCTCGCCGCGCTGGCGGGCGTCGCCGCGGAATGACGCTGGAGGTTGGCGCTCCGCCTTGTGCCTCAATGCGATGTCGATGTGAGATCAGCCGGCGTCCTGATGAGGACCGATCAGCCCTTCCGCCGCGCATTCACCGCGATCGACAACAACGTCCGCTGCGCGATGGCCGCGGCCAGTCCCGGCTGCTTGCGCATGTCGAGTGCGGCGGTGGCCAGCTGGTCGATGATCGGCAGCAGCCGGGCAGGGGAGAAGTTGCGCAGCGCCGTCTCGGCGCTCGGCTTGCGTGAGAAATGCAGTCGCGGAAAACCACCCTCCAGGATGCTCGATACCGGCGTCCCCGAGGCGACGGCGAGCGCTGATTTGTGCAGCCATGCGGCGTGCCGTTGCGCCGCCGAGATGATGACACCGGGATAGGTGCCGGCGATCATCGCCTTGCCGAACTCGGTTTCGACGACATCCGGCTTGCCGCCGAACGCGCCGTCGACGATCGGGTCGAGCTTCATCTCCGAGGCATCGGCGACGACAGCCATGACATGATCGAGCGTCACTTCGCCCTCGCCATGGGCGAACAAGGTCAGCTTACGCAACTCGTTGCGCGAGGCCTGACGGTCGCCGCCGAGCAGCGCCATCAACGAGGCCCTGGCATCCGGCGCGATGCGCAAAGCGGCGACGCGGAGCTCCTCGTCGATCAGCCGGGCCAGATCGCGCTCGGTGTCCGGATAGCAGCCGATCGCCGCCGCTGTCGTCGCCTTTTCGCAGATCTTGCGCAACGGTGAATCCGGTCTGATATCGCCGGCCTCGATCACGATGCGGCAGTCCCGCACGGTCATCTGGCTGAGCGTTTCGACCCCGGACGCAAAATTGCGCGATCCCGCGCGCACCCGGATGGCGCGGCGGCCGCCGAACAGCGGCACCGTCATGGCCTCGTCGACGAGCCTTGAGGGCTCGGCGGCGAGTTCGTCGCCATCGAGTTTCACGACGGAAAATGGATCATCCGGATTGTCGACGGCTGACGCCATCAGCGTGTCGGCGCGCTCGCGGACCAGACCGGTATCGGGGCCGTACAGCAGAATCAGCGGCCGCGCGGGATCGGGTCGGCCCAGGAAGGCGTCGATGTCTTTTCCGCGCAGCGCAACCACGGCGGTGTCAGCCGTGTCTCAGGTGCCCGCGGTGAAATAGGCCGCGAGCCTGGTCTTGATGTTTTCGGCGATCTGCTCGGCGGCGCGGTCCTCGGCGTCGCGGAACGCGCGCTGGCGCGAGAATCGCTGATACGATCCGGGAATGTCGTAGGAGGTGCGGGCGAAGGTTGTCCCGGTCATGACCGACTTGTTGGTGGCGAGCTCGACCAGATTGTACTGGGCGTCGATGCCGACATTCTCGGTGGTCGGCAGGCCCGTGGTCTGCGACACGATCAGGGACGACCGGCTGGTCTGGAACTTCAGCACCAGTTTGTGCGTCGGCGCCGTGCCGGTCGCGGTGCCGTAGAGCTTGAAGGCGAGTGCATTGCGGATGCCGACGCCGATGCGCGCCTCCGGCGACGCGTTCGGCTTGTCGACCGGCGGCAGCTCGATGCCGGCCAGCTTGTCGCGCAGTCCGGGCGTGCCGTCGGCATGCTCGGCATACATCGGCTGGAAGCAGCCGGCCGTCAGGCCAGCCAAAGCGGCCACGGCGACCAGGCGCGCAGCGATCCGAAACCTAGCCGACGACATTCACGATCCTCTTGGGAACAATGATCACCTTGCGGACGGGCTTGCCATCCAGCGCCAATTTTACTGCATCAAGGGCCAAAACGGCAGACTCAATTTCCGGATTCTGCGCGTTGCTGGCGACTGTGACTTCTCCGCGCTTCTTGCCGTTGACCTGCACGACAAGGGTCACGCTGTCCTCAACCAGCAAATCTCGTTCGATTTGCGGCCAGGAGGCCTCCGAGATCAGCCCGCCCTGGCCCAGCACCTGCCAGCATTCTTCAGCCAGATGCGGCATCATCGGCGAGAACAGCTGCACCAGGATCTGGGCCGCCTCGCGGATCGCCCAGGCCAGGTCGGGCGCCGGCTTGGCCGGCCGCGCCAGCACCTCGGCCAGCGCATTGGCGAATTCGCGGATATGCGCCAGGCAGACGTTGAAATGCAGCCGCTCGATGCCGCCGGTCACCTTGTCGAGCGCGCCATGCGCGGCCTTGCGCAGCGCCAGCGCGTCCGGGCCGAACGTGGCCGGGCGGGAGGAGGGCGCCTCTTGGCCTGCTGCGACCGATTCGTTGACCAGCCGCCAGAGACGCTGGACGAAGCGTGCCGCGCCCTGCACCCGCTCGTCGCTCCAGATCACGTCGCGGTCCGGCGGCGAGTCCGACAGCATGAACCAGCGGGCGACGTCGGCGCCGTAGCTCTCGATGATGTCGTCGGGATCGACCGTGTTCTTTTTCGACTTCGACATCTTCTCGATCGGGCCGATCGTGATGTCCTCGCCGGTCGCGGTCAGCACCGCGCGGCGGCCATTGCCGCCGACCTCGATCTTGACCTCGGCCGGATTGACGTAGGTGCCGTCGGCCTTCTGGTAGGTCTCATGCACCACCATGCCCTGCGTGAACATGCCGGCGAACGGCTCGTCCATCGCGACGTGCCCGGTCGCCTTCATCGCGCGGGTGAAGAAGCGGCTGTAGAGCAGATGCAGGATCGCGTGCTCGACGCCGCCGATATACTGGTCGACCGGCATCATCCGGTTGGCGACATCGGGTGTGGTCGGCGCGGTCTCGTTCCACGGATCGGTGAAGCGGGCGAAGTACCAGGACGAATCGACGAAGGTGTCCATGGTGTCGGTTTCGCGGGTCGCCTTGCCCCCGCATTTCGGGCAGGTGACGTGCTTCCAGGTCGGATGGTGGTCGAGCGCGTTGCCCGGCTTGTCGAAGGTGACGTCGTCCGGCAGCACCACGGGCAGGTCCTTAGCCGGCACCGGCACGACATCGCATGTCGGGCAATGGATCACCGGGATCGGGCAGCCCCAATAACGCTGCCGCGAGATGCCCCAGTCGCGCAGGCGGAAATTGACCTGGCGCTCGCCGACCGCCGCGCCGCCGCGCTGCTCGGCCTCGAGCCGCTTGGCAACCTCGTCCTTGGCCTGCGCGATGGTCATGCCGTCGAGGAAGCGCGAATTGATCAGGCGCCCGTCGCCGTCGAAGGCGGTGTCGGTGATCACGAACGACGCCGGGTCCTGCCCCTCCGGGCAGACCACCGGCGTGTTGCCGAGACCGTATTTGTTGACGAAGTCGAGGTCGCGCTGGTCATGCGCCGGACAGCCGAAGATGGCGCCGGTGCCGTACTCCATCAGTACGAAATTGGCGACATAGACCGGCAGGGTCCAGCTCGGGTCGAACGGATGCACCGCGCGGATGCCGGTATCGAAGCCCTGCTTCTCCGCGGTGTCGATTGCCTCCTGGGCGGTGCCGATGCGCTTGATCTCGGCGATGAACGCGGCGAGTTCCGGGTTCTTGGCCGCGGCCGCCTGCGCCAGCGGATGGTCGGCCGAGATCGCCATGAACTTGGCGCCGAACAGCGTGTCCGGTCGCGTCGTGAAGATCTTCAGCTCGGTCTCGCCCGCCGGTGTGGTCTGCGGATCCAGCGCGAAGCGGATCAGCAGGCCCTCGGAGCGGCCGATCCAGTTGCGCTGCATCAGCCGCACCTTGTCGGGCCAGCGGTCCAGTCCGTCCAGCGCGTCCAGCAGCTCCTGCGAGTACTTCGTGATCTTGAACACCCACTGGTTCATCTCACGCTGTTCGACCACCGCACCGGAGCGCCAGCCGCGGCCGTCGATGACCTGCTCGTTGGCGAGCACGGTCATGTCGACCGGATCCCAGTTCACCTTGCGCTGCTCGCGCTCCACCAGCCCCGCCTGCATGAAGTCGAGGAACATCTTCTGCTGGTGCTTGTAGTAGGACGGGTCGCAGGTCGCGAACTCGCGGGCCCAGTCGAGCGACAGGCCGATCGAGCGCAGCTGCTTCTTCATTGCCGCGATATTGTCGTAGGTCCATGCTTTCGGCGCGACCTTGCGCTCGATCGCGGCGTTCTCGGCCGGCAGGCCGAACGCGTCCCAGCCCATCGGGTGCAGTACGTTGAAACCCTTGGCGCGCATGAAGCGCGCCAGCACGTCGCCCAGCGTATAATTACGGACATGGCCGATATGGATGCGCCCCGATGGATAGGGAAACATCTCGAGTACGTAGTATTTCGGACGCGGATCGTCGTTCTTGGTGGCGAAGATCGCCTTCTCGTCCCACTGGCGCTGCCAGCGCGGCTCGGCTTCACGGGCGTTGTAGCGTTCGGATGTCATGGAATCGCTTGTAATTTTCGAGGATTCGCGTCGTTTCAAGACGGCGGACTAGGCCACAAAAGCGGCACGCGGGTCAATGGGGCGGGAGATGATGATACCATTTCGAGCATCAACTAAGCGACGGTAATTGCGCGTTTTTTAGCGGCTCCGTCAGGGGTGTCGAAGGTTCGATTGAGGCACGGTTAAGACTTGAATGGGAGACTGAGTGCATAATCAAGATCCCCAGCCAGCATCTTGGAACACTCCGCATCGTGTCCGGCGCTACGTTCGACGAGCTTGACTTCGAGTACGCGACGACGGTCGCGGACAAGGCCATGCGTTCCATGGCTCAGCAGCGCGTGCCCCCCACGCCTAACAACTTCCATTTGTGGTTCAAGTACTCGCTGGGATCGGCGTCGGACCTGAAGCGTGCCGTCGACATTCTTGTCAGCAACAAGCGGAAGTTCGACAAGACCACAAACCAGGCGCTGTTCGACACCTATATCGGCCAGCAGGGAACGGAAGCGGCTGTCGTCCATAAAGTCTCGCAACAGCTGCATGGCGTGATGGACTCCGCCAAGAGCTATCTGACCGCCGCCATCGCCGACAACCGCACGCATATGGCGGCGATCGACGGCGTCGCCGAGCGCAGCGAGCAGGGTGTCGATCCGAAGATCCTGATCGAGAATCTCGTCAGCGAACTCGCCCAGGCCACCGCGCGGGCGGCCAAGCTCGAAGCGAGCTTCGCCGAGAAGTCGCGCGAGCTCGACACGATCAGAGACTCGCTCAACAAATCGGAGCAGCGCGCGCGCACCGATACGCTGACTGGTCTGCCAAATCGCCGCGCGCTCGAGGAATTCTTCCGTCACGCCCAGATCGAGTCGATGGAGAGGGACGAGCCGCTCAGCATCCTGCTGATCGACGTCGATCACTTCAAGAAGTTCAATGACAATTACGGTCACGGTGTCGGTGATCAGGTGCTGCGCCTGGTGGCCAAGGCACTGCGCGAGCGGGTCCGCGACCAGGATCTTCCGGCACGCTATGGTGGCGAGGAGCTGATCGCAGTGCTGCCGCAGACCGATCTCGAAGGCTGCCATGCCATTGCGGAACGGATCCGGCGCACGATCGCGGATTGTCAGTTCACCCGGCGTTCAACCGGCGAGGTGCTGCCCCAGATCACCGTGTCGATCGGCGTGGGCCAGTTCCAGTTCGGCGAATCGATGGCCGATCTGATCGACCGCTGCGACCGCGCCCTCTATCTCGCCAAGAAGCTCGGCCGCAACCGCGTCATTACCGAGCTCGAGCTCGACCGCAAGCTCGCGGTCGGCTGACCATCTTGCGCTGCTCATCCCGCGCGCGCCACGCCAGTTGCTTCGCGAGCAGAGTCCACCAGCCCATGCGCAATGACGGTGTTGCGGCCGTGGTGCTTTGCGGCATAGAGCGCGGCGTCGGCGGCTTCGATCAGGTCGGTCGTCGCGAGCGCGTCGTTGGGCCGCGCAGAGGCCACGCCCACGCTGACGGTGACGCAGCGATACGCCGAAGTCGCATGCGGCAGGTTCAGCTCGAGCACCGCATAACGGATCTGCTCGCCGATCTCGAAAGCCTGCCGCGCATCGATGCCGGGAATCAAGAGACAGAACTCCTCGCCGCCATAACGTCCGGCAAAGGCGTCGGTGGCTTGCGCGATCTGCGCCAAGGTCTCGCCAAGCCGGGACAGGCAGGCATCGCCTTCCGGATGGCCATAGGTGTCGTTGTAGAGCTTGAAGTGATCGACATCGATCATCAGCAGCGAGAGCTCGGCGCCGGTCTGCAGGGCGCGCGCCCATTCGACGTCGATATGGTTCTGGAAGCCGCGCCGGTTGGCCAGTCCGGACAGCATGTCGATCGAAGCCATCACGGTGAGCCGGTCATTGGCGGCAATGAGCTCGCGCTCACGCTGGCCGAGTTTGGCGGCCATGGCATTGAACGACTTCGCCAGCGGCACGAATTCCGAGGGCAGGTTCTTGGTGGCGACACGCGCCGACCATTGGCCGAGCCCGAAGCGCTTCGCGGTCGCCGCGAGCATGTTGACGGGCTTGACGATCAGCTTCTCCGCCGCAATCAGCGCGCCGAGCAGCACGATCAGGCAAACCAGCCCGGCCTGCAGATAGGCGTTGCGGATGTCCCGGTCGATCGCGGCCGTAACGCGGGTTTCATCGATGCTGACGATCAGGCGCGAGCCGGTGTCGGCGATGCGCGTGAAATTGATCGCGCGTTTTGATCCGTCGGCGGCCGTGAACGAGACGGTGTCCGAAGGCTTGTCGGAACTCATCGCGGTCTCGGCCACCGCCGACAGCAGGGGCACGCTGTCGAGCGGCCGTCCGATCAGCTCGGTGCGATCGGTCGGCGCGGCCAGCACGGTTCCCTCGCTGTCGATCAGCACCGCCGTGATTCCCGGACGGCTGCCAAGATTGCTCATGATCTTGGACATCCATTCCAGATTGACACTCGCCAGCATGACGGCGTCGGGCTCCCCGGTGATCGCTGCGACCGGATAGGCGGCCATGACGATCGGCATGTGCGTCGGTTTCGACAGCAGATAGTCGCTGAACACGAAGTCGCGGGTCTCCTGCGCACCGCGGAAATAAGGCCGCTCGCTGAAGTCGAGACCGACATATTGATTATTGGTGGAGCATTGGATGCGTCCGTCCCGTCCGGCGATCATCAGGGTGCGGATCCAGGGCAGCGTTGTCGGCAGGCTGGCGCGCAGCATATCGCAGCTGCGGCTGACGCCGGACGCCGACGCGCGGACATAGGCGGTGGATTTCAGCACCGTTTCGACCGACATGATGACCTCGCGCTGCATGTCGGCGCTTTGTCGGGCGATATTGAAGAACTCTTCGGAAGCGAGCGCAATCTGTCGCGTGCGGGCGGTTTCGAGCGACCGCGCGCGTTCCAGCATCAACGGCGCAACCAGGATCACGGCCAGCAGCGCCAGCCGTGCCCGAATCCCCAACAGCCGGTTCAGCTTCACTCTATTGCGATTGAAGCGGATGCTTGGCATTTTTTCCCCCTGCCCCCGATCGCGCAAGGTAGGGAGAAGGGTTCAAGAAGCCTTTCCCGAACTCCGTAAAATTGCAGCCAAACCCGTAAATCTACCGACGGACACCCTCGTGCCAGATGCCCCGACCAGCTTCACCTCGTCTTCACCATCCGCGCTCACTGCAGTCGAGCAGGAGATCCTGCGGGCGTGCCGCGACGCCAAACGCGAGCGAGCCTCGGTCACCTTGATCGCCGTGTCCAAGACGTTTGCGGCGGATGCGATCGAGCCGGTCATCGCGGCCGGCCAGCGCGTGTTCGGCGAGAACCGGGTCCAGGAAGCCAAAGGAAAATGGCCGGCGCTGATGGCGGCGCATCCGGGGCTGTCGCTGCATCTGATTGGGCCGTTGCAGTCCAACAAGGCCAAGGAGGCGGTGGCGCTGTTTGACGCCATTCATTCGGTGGATCGTCCGAGCCTGTGCGCCGCGCTCGCCAAGGAAATTGCGGCGCAGAACAGGCATCCGCAGCTGTTCGTTCAGATCAACACCGGCGAGGAGCCGCAAAAGGCCGGCATCGCGCCCGGTGAAGCCGACGCGTTCGTGGCGGCCTGCCGCAAGGATTATGGGTTGGAGATTTCCGGCCTGATGTGCATTCCGCCGGTCGACGAGGCACCGGGTCCGCATTTCGCGCTGACCGCCAAGATCGCGGCGCGCAACGGCCTTGCGAATCTGTCGATGGGCATGAGCGCCGATTTCGCCACGGCCATTCAGTTCGGCGCCACGCATGTGCGCGTCGGCTCGGCGATCTTCGGCCATCGCTGACGGGACACGCAGCGGCTGAGGCCACCACGCGCGAGAATGAGCGTCGTTAGGCGAAGCGCACCGAGACCCGTCCGAGGTCCCCGAAATCGACGTCCATCCTGTCGCCACTGCCGATCGGCAGTGGCGGATGGCAGGTGCCGGTCGTGACCACCTGCCCTGCCCGTAACGTCAGTCCCAGCGCCCGGAGTTCGTTGACCAGCCACGCCAGCGCCACGCGGGGATCGCCGAGCACGTTGCGACCGTGGCCGATGAAGTCCCGGCCGCTGAGCGTAATCCGGGGGCGTTCCTCGACCAGATCACGGCTGCGCCAATCCGCGGTCGCCGGAGCGCCCAGCACAAACAGGTGGGCGCAGGCATTGTCGGCGATCAGCTGCGCCTCGCCGGCCGTGACGAAATCGGCGAACCGCGAATCAGGGATCTCGATGGCTGGATGCAGCGTGGCCACGGCGGCGAGCACCTCGGCGACGTCGTAGGGCATGGTCCGCGGCGCCAGGTCGTTGGCCATGCGAAAGGCGAATTCCGGCTCCGCGACCCGCATCGCGTTGCCGGCCATCGATGCCGTGCCGTCATCGGGCAGCACGGTCTCGGCGAGAATCCGGCCCGCCAGCGGTCCGGCCACGTTGATGTGGCGCTGCCCGGCTTCGCTGGTCGCCGCGATCTTCCAGCCGAACAAGGGCGCGCTGGATTGCGACTCGATCTCGGCCTGGATGGCGTAGCCCTCGGTGCGGTTGCGTGGCTGCAGATCTGGGGGCAATGCCGCGAACTTGCTGCCCTCGCGCCAATGCTCACGCAGGATCCGCGAAGCCGATACGGCCTGGCTCGGCGTGAGCATGGTGTCCTCCCTCAGAATCTTGTCATTCGATGATGATCCTGGTGCGCGGGCCGATGCTTTGCAACAGCCGCAACATTGCCGACCGGGTCATGGCCACGCAGCCGGCGGTGGGGCCGAAATTCGGCCGCGCCAAATGCAGGAACACAGCGCTGCCCCGTCCGGCGATCCGGGGCCGCGTGTTGTGGTCGATCTCAATGATGAAGTCATAGAGATGGTCGCTGCGCGCCAGCCGGTCCCCCGGCTGATCGCCGCCCAGCCGAAACGGCCGGTTGTAGCGGCGATCGGCCGGATCCTCGCACCAGGCGTCCTCGGGGCCGATCGGACGGACGGGGAGCCGGGTCTGCGGCCGCCGGTGGCGGTCGGCCCGCCACCACAGCCGGCGTGGCCGGAAGAGGCCGCGCGGCGTGCCGCCGTCGCCCTCGCGCTTATTGGCCAGGATGCCGCCGCGGCCCAGGGCAACGGGGATGATCAGTCCCTCCATGATCAGCCAGCCGCGCCGCCGATTCCCGGCGGCGGCCCGGACCCGGATCGTGGTAGTTGGCATACCAGATGATCCCTTTGCGTCATGATATGAAACAACGCGCCTCTTCATTGCCATGCATTGCCCGTCAATTGCCTTAATGTCGGCAAATGGTCCCGCGCGGGGTCACACAGGACATTCACCTCATTCCCTTCCCAAATCTGGAGTACAGTGTCGGGCGCTTGTGAATCGGTAACAGCCCCCTACTTCAAGACGAAACAGGGCTGATGAGCCTGTTTTGCCCACCGTCGAAGGCGCCCATCATTCGATCCCCGCCGGCGCCAGCAAGAGGATTTGTACCAATGGCCAATGCCCGCAAGATCCTGATCGTTGATGACGACACCGATCTGCGCGACACACTGATGGAGCAGCTGTCGCTGCATGACGAGTTCGAGGCTCAGGCGGTCGATACCGGCGCCAAGGGCGCCAGCGCGGCGAAGGCCAATTCCCCCGATCTGGTCCTGATGGATGTCGGGCTGCCCGACACCGATGGTCGCGAGGTGGTGCGCAGCCTGCGCAAGGGCGGTTTCAAGGCCCCGATCATCATGCTGACCGGGCACGACACCGATTCGGATACGATCCTGGGCCTGGAATCCGGCGCCAATGACTATGTCGCCAAGCCGTTCCGCTTCGCCGTGCTGCTGGCGCGCATCCGCGCCCAGCTGCGCCAGCACGAGGCCAGCGAGGATGCGGTGTTTTCGGTCGGTCCGTACAGCTTCCGCCCCGGCTCGAAGATGCTGACCGGCGCGAACGCCCGCAAGGTCAGGCTCACGGAAAAGGAAACGGCCATCCTGCGGTTCCTTTACCGTGCCGGCCAGCAGCCGGTGTCGCGCGAGACGCTGCTGCAGGAGGTGTGGGGCTACAATTCCGGCGTCACCACCCACACGCTGGAAACGCATATTTACCGTTTGCGGCAGAAGATCGAGAAAGATGCCGCAAATCCAGAGATTCTGGTCACGGAGGCCGGTGGCTACAAGCTGGTGCCGTGATACGTTCGGGGATGGCGGTCCGCCGTCTATGATATTGGATTAATTCTGCCTTCCCCGGGCTCTCGATGTCGATCGAAGATGATATTGCGCTGTTGGAGCGCGTCCCGACGCTGCGGCTGTTGGGACGCGAATCCCTGCGCATGCTTGCGATCGGGTCCGAGCCGCGCAACATCCAGAGCGGCGAGGCGCTGTTCCGCGAGGGCGACACGGCTGATTGCGGCTATGTGGTGCAGCGCGGCTCGCTGCGCGTCAGCGACCAGGTCGGAGCCGAGGTTGTCGCGACGCCGGGCATGCTGATCGGCGAGCTGGCGCTGCTGGTGGAGATGCGACGCCCTGCGACCGCGACGGCCCTGGAATATGCGTCGGTGGTTCGGCTTTCGCGCAGCCTGTTCCAGCGCGTGTTGGAAAGCGATGCCGTCGCGGCACGGCGGCTGCGCGAGGAGTTCGCCAATCGGGCGACACGGCTGGCCGGCGACATCCTGAAGGCCGGCGCCAAGCTGATGTCGTGACCTCTGGACCATGAGGCGTTTCCACGGAAACGCATCATGATCATTCCGCGTTGTTGACCAGGGTCTTTTCGGAAAATGCGGTCTCCACTTGTCCGGATCATGCCCGAATTACACGTCGAGCGTCACCGTCACCGGGACATGATCTGACGGACGCTCCCAGCTGCGGGCGTCGCGCAGGATGCTGAAATCGGTGACATTGTCCTTCAGCGCGCGCGACACCCAGATGTGGTCGAGCCGCCGGCCGCGATTCCCGACGGTCCAGTCGGCGGCGCGATAGCTCCACCAGGTGTAGACCTTCTCCGACATCGGGATCCGCTCGCGGGCGACATCGACCCATGCGCCGTGGCTCTGCGCCGCCAGCAGCTTCTCGCATTCGATCGGCGTGTGCGACACCACCTTCAGAAGCTGCTTATGCGACCAGACGTCGTGCTCGTGAGGCGCGACATTGAGGTCGCCGACCAGGATGTGGCGGTCGTCGCCGCGCGGGTGCAACGGCTCGCACGCTTTCATCTCGTCGAGGAATTGCAGCTTGTGCTCGAATTTCGGATTGAGCGCGGGGTCGGGAATGTCGCCGCCGGCAGGCACGTAGAAATTATGCAGCACCAGCGGCCGGGCCAGCTGCGCCTTCTCGCCGAAGGCCACCGAAATATGCCGGGAATCCACCTTGTCGCAGAACGTCCTGACGCCGGTGCTGTCGAACGGCCATTTCGAAATCACGGCGACGCCGTGATAGCCCTTCTGGCCGTTCAGCGCGATATGCTCATAGCCGAGCCGCTTGAATCGCTTCAGCGGAAAGGCGTCGTCGATGCACTTGGTCTCCTGCAGGCACAGCACATCGGGCCTGACCTGCTTGATGAGCTTGGCGACGAGGTCGATGCGCAGGCGCACCGAATTGATGTTCCAGGTGGTCAGGACGAGACGCATGAGACGTGCGTCATACCATGGATTGCGCGCTCGTCAGCGTTCTGGGCGCGGACCACCAGCCCCGGAGCGGGCCGCACCGGGCGTTTTGATCGGCCTTATCCCCAGCTATCGGCGCGCCGAACGTGAACGTCGGCGCACTCAACGCCGCTTGGCCTCGATCACGTCCCAGACGCGGGCGGCGATGTCGGGCCCGCCCAGGCGCGAGATGGCGCGGATGCCGGTCGGCGAGGTCACGTTGATCTCGGTGAGATTGCCGTCGATCACGTCGATGCCGACCAGCAACAGGCCGCGGGCGCGCAATTCCGGCCCCAGAGTATCGCAGATCTCGCGTTCGCGCGGGCTGAGCTCGGTGGCCTGCGCGGCGCCGCCGCGAACCATGTTGGAGCGCAGATCGTCGGCCGCCGGGACCCGGTTGACGGCGCCGGCGAACTCGCCGTCGACCAGGATGATGCGCTTGTCGCCATGCTTCACCTCGGGAAGGAAGCGCTGGATCACCCAGGGTTCCTTGAAGGTCACCGAGAACATGTCGAACAGCGAGCCGAAATTCATGTCCTGCGGCATGACCCGGAACACGGCCGCCCCGCCATGGCCGTGAAGCGGCTTCATCACCACGGCGCCGTGCTGAGCGCGGAAGGCGTTGATCTCGTCGAGATCGCGCGAGATCAGCGTCGGCGGCATCAGCTGCGGGAAGTTCATCACGAACAGTTTTTCCGGCGCGTTGCGGACGCTCGCGGGATCGTTGACCACCAGCGTTTTCGGATGGATCCGCTCCAGGAAATGCGTCGACGTGATGTAGGCGAGATCGAACGGCGGATCCTGTCGCAATAGCACGACGTCGAAGGAGGCCAAGGCGGTCGGCTTCGGCTCGCTTAGCGTGAAATGATCGCCGATTTCATCGCGCACGGCCAAGGCCTGCACCGGCGCGTACAGCTCCTCGCCGCGCAGCGAGAGCTTGTCGGGCGTGTAGTAGGAGAGGCCATGGCCCCGCCGCTGCGCCTCCAGCAGCAGCGCAAAGGTCGAATCGCCGCGGATATTGATGCGCGCGATCGGGTCCATCTGGACGGCGACATTCAGTTTCATGGGCAGGTCCCTGCTCGCTGCAGTAAGGTCATGTCAGGTGCTCGCGTCGAATGCCGCTATCAGATGGCGCGGCAGGCTGCGCGGCGCAACGAGAATTGCGTCGAACCGCAGCTCGAATTCGGCATGTTCGGGATGCGTCATCAGCCAAGCCTGCGCGGCATCGATGATGCGCTGCTGCTGACGCGGCGTCACCGCATAGGCGGCATCGTCGAGCGAGGCACGGGCCTTGACCTCCACAAAGGTGACGAGGTCGCGCTTGCGCGCGATGATGTCGATCTCGCCATGCGGCGTGCGGAAGCGCTTGGCGAGGATCCGATAGCCCTTGGCGATCAGAAGCGCGGCGGCGCGTGCTTCCGCCGAAAGCCCGGTGCGAAAGGCGGCGACACGCTCAGGCGCGGCTGGCTTGGAAGGCTTGGCCGTGCTGGTGTGCTCAGCCTTCGCCATCGGCCTCTCCCGCCCGCTTGGTCTTGGCGAGCTTGAGGGCGCGCGCATAGACCTCGCGCCGCGGACGGCCTGAGAGTTCGACGGCGTGCATGACAGCGTCCTTGACGCTCGACCGTTGCAGCAGATCCGCGAGCAGCGCGTCGAGCTGATCCGTCGTCAGCACCTCGGCATCGCGCGCCGGCGGTCCGATCACCAGCACGAACTCGCCGCGCGTTTCCAGCTCATTGGCCTGCGCTGCCAGATCGCTGATCGCGCCCCGCAGGACCTCCTCGTGGAGCTTTGTCAGCTCGCGGCAGATCGCGGCCTGTCGTCCGGGCAGGCCGTCTGCGAGATCCGCCAGACACTCCTGCACGCGGTTGCCAGACTCGAACATCACCAGCGTTGCATCGACGCGTGCCAGCTCGGACAGCCGCGCGCGTCGCGCCTGCTGCTTGGCCGGCAGGAAGCCTTCGAAAAAGAAGCGATCGGTCGGCAGTGCCGCCACGCTCAAGGCGGCCAGCACCGCCGAGGGGCCGGGCAATGCGGTCACGGCATGACCGGCCCCACAGGCTTCGCGCACCAGCTTGTAGCCGGGATCCGAAATCAACGGCGTGCCGGCATCGGACACGAGCGCGATGGCGGCACCTTCGGCCAGGCGCTGCAGGATCCTTGGCCGCACGGCTTCGGCATTGTGCTCGTGATAGGCGGCGAGTTCCGATGACAGGCCGTAGCGTTCGGTCAGCCGTCGCGTAATCCGCGTGTCCTCGCACAAGATGCCGTCGACACCGGCCAGCGTCTCCAGCGCCCGGAGCGTGATGTCGGCGAGATTGCCGATCGGCGTCGCCACGAGATAAAGTCCCGGTCGCGCCTTCGGGGCAGTCACGCGGTGTCCGGCCACCATATAGCCCCGCGTGGTGGCAGATGTGGTGGAAGAATTGCCGGGGTTCGGCGACATGTTCGAGGTTGCGTGCGCGCCCATCGGGGTAATTTAAATGGCCCGGCCGGGGAAAGCCACCGCGGAACGGGCGTCCGGCCGATCGACCTTCCGATCCAAACGGGGGCGTCCCGTTCATCGGAGCTTCAAGTTCGGACCGGCAAGTTCGAAACGGTCAAGGAAGCGGCAGCGTGCGAGCGGGGGATATGCCGTGCAAAACGTCGAATTGATTGGCTGTGTGGCCCTGACAGCCTTTTGTTTTGCTTAACTATTCATCGACAATATGACTGAATCAGTGCGACCCGACGGGCGTGCGATAAAGGAACTTCTGGCCGTCTCGGCCGAACGAAGAGATGCCATGGTGGGCCCGCGTCATCCCAAGTCTCACGGTCCCAGGTCTTTCGGCCTCAAGTCTCACGGCCCGGACTCGCATGGGGTTGCCCGACGAACGGCGCTGGGCCTGATCGTCGGCGCGCCGCTGTTGTCGGCCTGCTCGGGCGTGCAGCAGGGCATGAGCATCCCCAACCCGTTCGAGCAACCGACCGGCCCCTCCGGGCCACCGCTACAACCGGCGGTAGCCGGAAACGGCCAAGTCAAGGTCGGGCTGCTGCTGCCCTTGTCGGCCTCGGGCAATGCGGGCATCGCGGCGCAGTCGATGAAGAACGCCGCCGAGATGGCGCTGGCCGAGTTCCAGAACCCCAATATCCAGCTGTTGATCAAGGATGACGCCGGCAGTCCGCAAGGCGCGCAACAGGGCGCACAGCAGGCCTGCGACGAGGGCGCCGAGATCATTCTCGGTCCGCTGTTCGCCGGCTCGGTGCCAGCGACCGCCCAGGTCGCGCGCACGCGCAACATCTCGGTGATCGCCTTTTCCACCGATTCGAGCGTCGCCGGTCGTGGCGTGTACCTGCTGAGCTTCCTGCCGGAGTCCGACGCGATCCGTATCGTGGATTATTCGGCGAGTGTCGGTAAGCGCTCCTTCGCGGCGCTGCTGCCCGACAACGCCTATGGCACGGTGGTCGAAGGTGCGTTCAAGACGGCGGTCAGCCGGCGCGGCGGCCGGATCGTGGCCTTCGAGAAATATAGCGGCGATCGCAACACGGCGGCGCGCACCGTGGCGCAGTCGCTCGGCGGTGCCGACGCGCTGTTGCTGGCGGACGACGGCGATTCGGTAGTTGCGACGGCGGATGCGCTGACGGCGGCGGGGGCCAATCTGCGCAACATCCAGCTGCTCGGCACCGGGCTGTGGGATAATCCGCGGGTCTACAACAGCGCCAGTCTCCAGGGCGGCCTTTACGCGGCGCCCGATCCCGCAGGCTTCCGCGCGTTTGCGGGACGCTATCGCACGCGGTTCGGCGGCGATCCCGTCCGGACAGCGACTCTGGCTTATGATGCGGTCGCCCTCGTCGCGGCGCTGGCGCGAACGCAAGGCGCGCAGCGTTTCGCGCCAGACGTGCTGACCAACGCGTCCGGCTTTGCCGGCATCGACGGGTTGTTTCGTTTCCGCAGCGACGGCACCAACGAGCGCGGGCTCGCGGTCATGCGCGTCGGCTCAGGGGGCGGGCAGGCTGTCGCCGGTGCGCCCAAGAGCTTTAACGCCACATAGCTTCAACGCCACACAAAAGCGCGCAGCGTCAGGCGGCGAGATCGGCCACGACGGCATCGAGCACCGGAAAGCCGTCCTGCGTCACCCGCAGGCGACCGTCTCCATCGACGATGATCGCGCCCTCCTCGCGCAGCAGCGCGATGCGGCGCGGGTCGAGCGGCCGTCCGGAGATCGCGGCATAGCGCTTCGGGTCGATGCCCTCGGCGAGCCGCAGCCCCATCAGCAGGAATTCGTCGGCGCGCTCCTCGCGGTTGAGCTCGTCGTCGGTCATCACGCCATGACCGTTGGATTCAACCCGCATCAACCAGGCTTCCGGCCGCTTGTCGGTCGCGATGGCGTGCCGGATGCCGTCGATATCGAGCCGGCCGTGGGCGCCGGGACCGATGCCGGCATATTCCTGGCCGCGCCAATAGACGAGATTGTGCCGGCACTCCGCGCCCGGCCGCGCATGATTGGAGATCTCATAGGCCGGCAGGCCGTGACGCGCACAGACCTCCTGCGTCACATCGTAGAGCGTGCGCGCCAGACCTTCGTCGGGGGTCTTCAGCTTGCCGGCGGCGTGCAGGCCGAAGAACGGCGTGCCCTCCTCGATCGTCAGCTGATACAGCGACAGATGCTCGGCCGCCTCGCCGATGGCGCGCGTCAATTCCTCGGTCCACATCGCCGGCGTCTGGTCAGGCCGGGCATAGATCAGGTCGAACGAATAGCGCGTGAAAGCTTGCCGCGCGATGGCCACCGCCTTCATGGCTTCTTCGGCGGTGTGCAGGCGGCCCAGCATTTTCAGCGAGGCGTCGTCCATCGCCTGAACACCGAGTGACACGCGGTTGACGCCGGCGGTGCGATAGCCGGCAAAGCGGGTCGCCTCGACGCTGGTTGGATTGGCCTCCAGCGAAACCTCGACATCCGAAGCGACGTGCCAGTGCTTGCCGATCGCATCGAGAATGGCGCCGACGGTCTGCGGCTGCATCAGCGACGGCGTGCCGCCGCCGAGAAAGATCGAGGAGACGGTGCGCGCGCCGATGCGCGCGGCGGTGGTCTCGATTTCCCTGGCGAAGGCGCGGGCAAAGCGGTCCTGGTCGATGGCTGTGTGGCGGACGTGGCTGTTGAAGTCGCAATACGGACATTTCGACAGGCAGAACGGCCAGTGCACATAGACGCCGAACGCTTCGTTCTCAGCGCTGGTCAAGGCAGATCTCCGCGAGCTTCACGAAAGCGCGGGCCCGGTGCGACAGGCCGAGGCCGAGCGGCGGCAGGCCGTGCTTCTCGAGACTCGTCATCTCGCCGAAGGTGCGATCATGTCCTTCGGGCAGAAACATCGGGTCGTAGCCGAAGCCGGCGGAGCCGCGCGGCGGCCATACCAAGGTGCCGTCGACGCGCGCCTCGACCTCCTCGACATGCCCGTCCGGCCAGGCGACGCACAGCGCCGAGACGAAATGCGCGCCGCGCTTGTCCGGTCCGGTCGCACCGCGCTCCTGCAGCAGACGCTCGATCCGGGTCATCGCCGCCGTGAAATCCTTGTCCGGCCCGGCCCAGCGGGCCGAGTAGATGCCCGGCGCGCCGTCCAGTGCATGGACGACGATGCCGGAATCATCGGCAAAGGCCGGCAACTGCGCGGCGTCCGCGGCGGCCACGGCCTTGATTCGTGCATTGGCCTGGAATGTCTCGCCGGTCTCGTCCGGCTCGCCGAGGCTGAGTTCGCCGGCCGATACGGCCTCGACGCCGTAGGGGGCCAGCAGCTCGCGCATCTCGGCCAGCTTGCCGGGATTGTGGGTCGCGATGACGATGCGACCGCTGAGCTTGCGATGGCTGCTGCTCACGCGACCGCCATCTTCTGTAGATCGACCAGCCGGGCCACGCCCTTGCGCGCCAGCGCCATCAGCGCCAGGAACTCGGCCTCGGTGAATGGGGTCTTTTCCGCCGTGCCCTGCACCTCGATGATGCGGCCATCGCCGGTCATGACGAAATTGGCGTCGGTCTCGGCCTCGGAATCCTCGGCGTAGTCGAGGTCGAGCACTGGCGTGCCGTTGTAGATGCCGCAGGAGATCGCGGCGACATTGGCGCGCAAGACCTCGGTCTTCAGCATATTGCGGGTCTTCATCCATTTGATGCAGTCGGCGAGCGCGACCCAGGCCCCGGTGATCGACGCCGTGCGGGTGCCGCCATCGGCCTGCAGCACGTCGCAATCGACCGTGATTTGGCGCTCGCCGAGCGCCTCCAGGTCGATCGCCGTGCGCAGCGAGCGGCCGATCAGACGCTGGATCTCGACCGTGCGGCCGGTCTGCTTGCCTGCGGAGGCCTCCCGCCGGGTCCGTTCCAGGGTGGCGCGCGGCAGCATGCCGTATTCGGCCGTGATCCAGCCGCGGCCCTGGCCCTTCAGCCATGGCGGCAGCCGGTCCTCCAGCGTGGCGGTGACCAGCACATGGGTGTCGCCGAACTTCACCAGGCAGGAGCCCTCGGCGTATTTGACGACGCCCCGTTCCAGGCTCACGGGCCGCAATTCATCCGGTGCACGGCGGCTCGGCCGCATGATTCTCTCCGTGGCAGGGCAAAGACGGGTGTTGAATGGCCTTGTAGGAGCCGGGGCCGGCAGCGGCAAGGGCTTATCAGGGGGGGATCACGCCAGGGGGCCCCTGCTCAAGACCAGCTTGCCACCGAGCCGCCGCATGGACACATTATAGGCAACTGGGGAGGAGAGTCTCTGGTGGCCCACCACGATCCGATCAACCTGATGACACCGCCGGCGGGGCTCGCGCAGCTCAATGAGCGCTCGCGCGAGATTTTTCGCCAGATCGTCGAAAGCTATCTGGCGACCGGCGAGCCGGTCGGCTCGCGCAATATCTCGCGTCTGATCGCGGTTCCGCTGTCGCCTGCGTCGGTGCGCAACGTGATGGCTGACCTGGAGCAGCTCGGCCTGATCTATGCGCCGCATACCTCTGCCGGCCGTTTGCCGACCGAGGCGGGGCTCCGCTTCTTTGTCGACGCCCTGATGCAGGTCGGCGACATGACCGAGGCGGAGCGGCAATCGATCCAGAGTCAGCTCGCGTCCGTCGGACGGGCGCAGTCGGTGGAAGCTGCCCTCGACGAGGCGCTGACGCGGCTATCGGGCCTGACCCGTGCCGCGGCCGTGGTCCTGACCGCGAAATCCAACACCCGGCTCAAGCATATCGAGTTCGTGCGGCTGGAGCCGGAGCGGGCGCTGGTGGTGCTGGTCGGCGAGGACGGCCAAGTCGAAAATCGCGTGCTGGCATTGCCGCCCGGCGTGCCATCCTCGGCGCTCACCGAGGCCTCCAACTTCCTCAATGCCCGGATCAGGGGACGCACCCTGGCGGAAGCGCGGCTCGAGCTCGAGACCGCGCTGGCGCACGATCGCGCCGAGCTCGATCAGCTGACGCAGAAGGTGATTGCGGCCGGTGTCGCGAGCTGGTCGGGCGGCGACAGCGACGATCGCCAGTTGATCGTGCGCGGCCATGCCAATCTGCTCGAGGATCTCCACGCGCTCGAAGATCTCGAACGGGTCAGGCGGCTGTTCGACGATCTCGAGACCAAGCGCGGCGTCGTCGACCTCCTGGGGCGCGCCGAGAATGCCGACGGCGTCCGCATCTTCATCGGCTCGGAGAACAAGCTGTTTTCGCTGTCGGGCTCCTCGACGATCGTGTCGCCTTATTCCGACGCCACCGGCCGCATTGTCGGTGTGCTCGGCGTGATCGGTCCGACCCGGCTGAACTATGCCCGCGTGATACCGACGGTCGATTATGCGGCGCGCCTGGTCAGCCGGCTGCTCGGTGGCTGATGCGCGATCGGTCCGGTTAACCCTGCGATCGCGTGGAGCCGCGAGCCCGCGCTTGATTTTCGCTGACTAAAGCACGATATCCCGCCCGACATCCAGAAAACCCGTTCAGCCGAACTTGCGAGAAGTCTGTCCATGACCGATCCCGACCTGCATAAAAACGATCCGGAAAACCCGGCGCAGGCCAGCGAACCCGTCGTCTCCAAACCCTATATCATGCCCGACGACCCCGAGACCGGCTCAGCAGAGGCACTGGCCAAGGAAGCCGCCGACGCGCGCGACAAGATGCTGCGCACGCTGGCGGAGATGGAGAATCTGCGCAAGCGCACGGCCCGTGAGGTTGCCGATGCGCGCATCTACGGCATCACCGGCTTCGCGCGCGACGTGCTCGATATTGCCGACAATCTGCAGCGTGCACTCGATGCCGTGCCGGCCGAGACGCGGGCCAATGCCGATCCCGGCCTCAAGGCGCTGATCGAAGGCGTCGAGCTGACCGAGCGCTCGCTGCTCAACACGCTGGAGAAGAACGGCGTCAAGAAATTCGATCCGACCGGACAGAAGTTCGACCCGAACTTCCAACAGGCAATGTATGAGGTCCCCGATGCCTCGGTGCCGTCGGGCACGGTGGTGCAGGTCGTACAGGCCGGTTTCATGATCGGCGAGCGCGTGCTGCGCCCGGCGCTGGTCGGCGTGTCCAAGGGCGGCGCCAAGCCGGCGCCCGCTGCGAACAACGATCAGCCCAACAACGCGGCCTGACGGCGGCGCCCAAGTCCAAGACAAGCAGAAGGCCACGAGCCGTCAGCTCGTGGCCTTTTTCATTTTTTAAGTGGCTTTCTTAGTTCTAGTTGGTGGCGCGTGCTGTCAAGCCGTGTCGCGGCGCACCGGACTATGCCGCGATATCCTCGGAACTGATCCGCTTGACGCCGGCCGCCGCCATGTCGGTCCATGCCTTGGCCAGCGACCCCTGGGTGTCGATGCCGCGGCAGGCGTCCTCGACGACATAAGTCTCCAGTCCTGCCTTGCGGGCATCGAGCGCAGTCCAGGCGACGCAGAAATCGGTCGCCAGTCCGGCAACGAAGACGCGGGTGATGCCACGCGCCTGCAGATAGGCGGCGAGACCCGTGGTGGTCTTGCCATCGGCCTCGGTGAAAGCCGAGTAGCTGTCGACCGCGTTGTGAAAGCCCTTGCGGATGATGAGCTCGGCCTGCGGGATCGCGAGATCCTTGGAGAGCGCCGCTCCCTCGGTGCCCTGCACGCAATGGTCCGGCCACAGCACCTGCTTGCCGTAAGCGAGGTCGACCAGCTCGAATGGCTTCTTTCCGGCGTGGCTGGAAGCGAAAGAGACGTGCGCAGGCGTGTGCCAGTCCTGCGTCAGAACTACATTGCTGAAGGCCTTCGCGATCCGGTTGATGATCGGAACGACCTGCTCGCCGTCCTTTACGGCGAGGCTGCCGCCGGGCAGGAAAAAATTCTGCACGTCGATCACGAGCAGCGCCGATGTCTCGTCCGGCTTGATTGATGCCGCTGCCCAGCCGCGGGCGGGAAGCGCTGACATCAGCGCCGTCGCACCGAGACCGGCCAAAATCCCTCGTCTGTCCATGTAACCTTCCTCCCCTGATTGATCTCAGGCCGCGGCACCTCCTCATCAACGCGCGGAACGCGCGATCGCAAAGGAGGCGGCGGCATCGGCGCTTGGCGCGCGGGCTTCAGGTTACCTCAGATTGCCGGCAGAGCTGGCAACAATTCGATCGGGCCGGGCGGCGCGCTCAGCCCCTCGGCTGGATGCCATCCCGCACCGCGCGGAAGCGCGGGAACGCTGTTGACCATTGGTCTCGCGGGGCGCTGCCGATGATCCGCAGCGTGTTCGGCCCGCCGAAGCGCAACCATTGAACGACGGTGACGGGCGTGTTGTCCTTGCCGCTGACGGCGTCGACGCGGGTCTCATAGGCTGGCAGCCCGTCGATCCGAATGGGCTCCGACATCGTGATGTGGGCTTCGCGAACGCCGGGAATGGTCGTCGCGGCCTGCTGCGCGATACGGCCCCGGTCGCCGGCCTCCGGTGTTGCCCCGGCCACAAGCCCGATCACCACGAAGGGCGCTGCTTCAATGCCCTTGTCCTCTTCGCCGTCGGCGAGGAGCAGCGCGCCCGGTCCGAGCGTGCGCACGGTCTTGAATCCGGAGAGCTCGGTCACCTTGAACGGCATGGTCGACAATTGCTCGTCCACCGGGACGTCCTTGCGAACCACCGCGGTGGCGAACATCTGGCGCACGGCATCATCCGTGTAGATCTTGCTCGCCGTCTCCGGGACCTGCACCGCGACGTAACCGGAGAAGCCGGTGCCGGGCAGGATCATCGAGTAGCGCCGCACTGCGGCGGCACCGTCGCGGCCGTTCTCGACTGTGTAGTAGGCCGTCCCTGCAGCCGTCTCAATGCTTTCCGGCTTGATGTTGCCGGTGCCCCCGGGATTCGCCGTGAACGCATTCTTGACCTCGCCATAGGCTGCTGCCGGCAGCTCGGTCAGCAGCACCTTGACGCTCTGATCCTCGGTCTCGAAGCCGGGGAAGGTCTTGGCCTTGGTGAGGCCGACCAGGGGCGCCAGTCCGATCCGGACGCCCGGCGGGAAAATCGCGTCCGCAGCCGATACCGGGCCGAGCAGCGACAGCGAAACGACGGCCGCGGCGAGAAGTCGGGAGAACATCATGAAGAAGCAGCCTCGTTCACAAACCCAGGGCATGCGGCCGGCCGCAGCCCCCGTACGGTCGCCATAGGACGGCACGCCTTTTAGCGGGTTTGCCAAGCCAGCAACAGACCGATTGGCTGCGACCAGAAGTTCCGGTGCCGGCGACGGTCGCTCCGATTATGACTTCGCTAAGGATGATTCGACGCGGTCGCCGCGCCAGCCGATATGGCGCCTTTGCGGCGGCGCTGCGGATCAGGCTCGGAAACGGGCGCGGCGCGATGCAAAGGTCCGGTTGAGATACCGTTGGGCGCCGCCGGCCGGCGCTTTCGCGCAGCGGGCAAAAATCCGCGGTTTTTCCGCGTGCCAGGGTCCTGTCCGGTCCTTGCGGGTCAGTCACCCCCTCCTATATGACGCTCATCGTCGCAATATCGCGAGCATTTGATCTGAGGGGGTTTTGGATGGGGGCGCCGTCAGGGCCCCACCCAACCTGCCGCAAAAAGAAGGATATGAGACCATGGGAAAGGTCATCGGGATCGATCTCGGCACCACGAATTCGTGCGTGGCCGTTATGGACGGCAAATCGTCGAAGGTCATCGAGAATGCCGAGGGCATGCGCACCACGCCGTCGATCGTCGCGTTCAGTGACGATGGCGAACGTCTGGTCGGTCAGCCGGCCAAGCGCCAGGCCGTGACCAACCCCGAGCGGACCTTCTTCGCGGTCAAGCGCCTGATCGGGCGCCGCTACGACGACCCGATGGTCGAGAAGGACAAGAAGCTCGTCCCCTACAAGATCGTCAAGGCCGGCAACGGCGACGCCTGGGTCGAGGCCGACGGCAAGACCTATTCGCCCTCGCAGGTCTCCGCCTTCATCCTGCAGAAGATGAAGGAGACCGCGGAAGCCCATCTCGGCCAGAAGGTCGATCAGGCCGTCATCACCGTCCCCGCTTATTTCAACGACGCCCAGCGCCAGGCCACCAAGGATGCCGGCAAGATCGCGGGCCTCGAGGTGTTGCGCATCATCAATGAGCCGACCGCGGCGGCGCTGGCCTACGGCCTCGACAAGACCAAGGCCGGTACGATTGCCGTGTACGACCTGGGCGGCGGCACCTTCGACGTCTCGATCCTGGAGATCGGCGACGGCGTGTTCGAGGTGAAGTCGACCAATGGCGACACCTTCCTCGGTGGTGAAGACTTCGACATGCGTCTGGTCAGCTACCTCGCCGACGAATTCCAGAAGGAGCAGGGCATCAACCTGCGCAACGACAAGCTCGCTCTGCAGCGCCTGAAGGAAGCTGCCGAGAAGGCGAAGATCGAGCTGTCGTCGACCACGCAGACCGAGATCAACCTGCCCTTCATCACCGCGGACCAGTCCGGTCCGAAGCATCTGACGATGAAGCTGACCCGCGCCAAGTTCGAGGCGCTGGTGGCCGACCTCGTCGAGAAGACCATCGAGCCGTGCCGCAAGGCGCTGAAGGATGCCGGCCTGACCGCCGGCGAGATCGGCGAAGTGGTGCTGGTCGGCGGCATGACCCGCATGCCGAAGATCCAGGAGATGGTGAAGCAGTTCTTCGGCAAGGAGCCGCACAAGGGCGTCAACCCCGACGAGGTGGTGGCGATCGGTGCGGCGATCCAGGCCGGCGTGCTGCAGGGCGACGTCAAGGACGTGCTGCTGCTCGACGTGACCCCGTTGTCGCTGGGCATCGAGACCTTGGGCGGCGTGTTCACCCGCATCATCGACCGTAACACCACGATCCCGACCAAGAAGAGCCAGGTGTTCTCGACCGCCGAGGACAATCAGAACGCGGTGACCATCCGGGTCTTCCAGGGTGAGCGCGAAATGGCGGCCGACAACAAGATGCTCGGTCAGTTCGACCTGATGGGCATTCCGCCGGCCCCGCGCGGCATGCCGCAGATCGAGGTGACGTTCGACATCGACGCCAACGGCATCGTCAACGTCTCGGCCAAGGACAAGGCCACCGGCAAGGAGCAGCAGATCCGCATCCAGGCCTCGGGTGGTCTGTCGGAGGCCGACATCGACAAGATGGTCAAGGACGCCGAAGCGAATGCCGCGGCGGACAAGAAACGCCGCGAGGCGGTCGACGCCAAGAACCATGCCGACGCGCTGGTGCACTCCACGGAGAAGGCACTGGCCGAGCATGGCTCGAAGGTCGCCGACACCGAGCGCCGTGCCATCGAGGACGCTGTCAGCGATCTGAAGGAAGCGCTGAAGGGCGACGATGCCGAGGCCATCAAGGCCAAGACCAACACCTTGGCCCAGGCGTCGATGAAGCTCGGCGAGGCCATGTACAAGCAGCAGGCCGAGAGCGACGCGGCCCGCGATGCCGCCAAGGATGACGTTGTCGACGCGGAGTTCACCGAGGTCGACGACGACAAGAAGAAATCTGCTTAAACGACGGTAGAGGCGACAGCCATGACCCCCACGCCAAAGAGCGCAGCCTGCGTCTCGTTGGATGGGGGTCATTTTCATTGAACTGGCGCGCGGCGATCGCGCGAGCCGTTCAGGTCTGACCATGTTCGGGCGGGTTTGATTGATGTCCACCAAGCGCTGCTATTACGAGACCCTGGAAGTCGAACGCGACGCCGACGAGACCAAGCTCAAGGCCGCCTTCCGCAAGCTGGCCATGAAATGGCATCCGGACAAGAATCCGGGCGATGCCTCCAGTGAAGTCAAATTCAAGGAAATCAACGAGGCCTATGAGGTGTTGCGCGACGCCGACAAGCGCGCCGCCTATGACCGCTATGGCCATGCCGCGTTCGAGCAGGGCGCCGGTGGTCCGCACGGCTTCGGCGCCGGCTTTGCGTCCTCGTTCTCCGATATTTTCGAAGACCTGTTCGGCATGGCCGGACAGCGCCGCGGCGGCACCGGTCGCGAGCGCGGTGCCGATCTCCGCTACAACATGGAGATCACCCTCGAAGAGGCCTTCCAGGGCAAGACGGCCCAGATCGAGATTCCGGTCTCGGTGACCTGCGAGTCCTGTTCCGGCACCGGCGCCAAGGCCGGCACCAAGCCGAAGACCTGTGCGATGTGCGGCGGCGCCGGCCGCGTGCGGCAGGCGCAGGGCTTCTTCACGCTGGAGCGCACCTGTCCCGGCTGTCACGGCCGCGGCCAGATGATCGAGGATCCCTGCCCGTCATGCTCCGGCTCCGGCCGGGTCACGCGTGATCGCACGCTGTCGGTCAACATTCCCCAGGGCGTCGAGGACGGCACCCGCATCCGTCTCGCCGGCGAAGGCGAGGCCGGCTTGCGCGGTGGGCCGCCGGGCGACCTCTACATCTTCCTGTCGCTGTCTCAGCACGAATTCTTCCAGCGCGATGGCGCCGACCTGCATTGCCGGGTGCCGATCTCGATGGTGACTGCGGCGCTCGGCGGTGAGTTCGAGGTGCCGACGATCGACAAGGGCAAGACCAAGGTCAAGATTCCCGCCGGTGCGCAATCCGGGCGCCGGTTCCGGATCGCCTCCAAGGGCATGCCGGTGCTGCGCTCACGCCAGACCGGCGACATGTATGTCCAGATCGTCGTGGAGACGCCGCAGAACCTGACCAAGAAGCAGCAGGAGCTGCTGGCCGAGTTCGAGAAGCTGTCGTCCGGCGCAACCCAGCCCGAGGCCGCCGGCTTCTTCACCAAGGTCAAGGATTTCTTCGGCAAGGCGGCGAGCTGAGTCGTGCCCTCACGCGACGCCGCGCTTGCGCGCGGGCGTCGTGTGACTTTGCTGCTCTGCACATGCAAAAAATTATCGAATGCCTCTGTAAGAGGGCGGAGCGCGAGCCTTAATCGTGCGTTACGGTTCGGCTTGACCGCCCCGCCCGCGACCTATACGTCTTTGTGACTCTTTTCTGACATCGCCGTGAAAACGGTCCCGTCCGGTACTGAGATGCCCCTGCAAACGTCCGTGCGTGCGTCGAAAAAACCTCTTCGTCTCGACGACGAGGTGCGATTCCTCCGCTCATGGATCGAAAAGCCGCTGCACATGGGTGCCGTCATGCCGTCGGGTCGGCTGCTGGCCCGCACCATGGCGCAATATGTCGATCCTCATGGCACCGGACCGGTCATCGAACTCGGGCCGGGCACGGGCGCGATCACCAATGCGCTGGTTCAGCACGGCATCGACCAGAAGCGGCTGGTTCTGGTCGAATATAATCCGGGCTTCTGTGCGCTGCTGCGCGACCGCTATCCGCAGGCGAAGGTCGTTCAGGGCGATGCCTACCGGCTTCGCGACACGCTCTGGAACGTTCTGGGCATGCCGGCTTCGGCCGTCGTCTCCGGCTTGCCGCTGGTCACCAAGCCGATGCTGACCCGCATGAAGCTGGTGCGCGATGCGTTCGCGGCGATGGCGCCCAACGCGCCGTTCGTGCAGTTCACCTATTCGGTGGTGCCGCCGATCCCGAAGTCGCTGCCGGGCGTCACGACCGAAGCCTCTGAGCGGATCTGGATGAACCTTCCGCCCGCGCGCGTCTGGGTGTATCGCAAGCCCTGACCGGCAGCCGCGGCTCATCGTGGCGGGTCGCCGTCCGGCCGCACGATGTCCGCCCTGAAAATCCTGATCATCCCCGGCTCGACGCGGGCCGGCTCGCACAATGTCAAGCTCGCCGCAGTCGCCGCCTATCAGTTCGTGCAGGCCGGCGCCGACGTGACGCGCATCTCGCTGGCCGATTATCCGCTGCCGATCTACGATGCCGACCACGAGGCGAGATCGGGCGTGCCGCGCGAGGCGGTCAATCTGAAGCGCATGATCGCGGTCCATCACGGGGTTCTGCTGGTGACCCCCGAATACAACGCTGCCCCGCCGCCGCTGCTCAGCAATGCCCTGGCCTGGCTGTCGCGCGTGGAGGAGCCACCGGAAGCCCGTGGCCGGGTGTTCCGCACCCGCCCGTTCGCGATCGCCGCGGCCTCCGAACACCGTTTCGGCGGTGTCCGTGCGCTGGCGGCGTTGCGGCTGATGCTGACGGCCTGCGACGCACAGGTCATCCCGAGCCAGCTCGCGCTGGCCTTCGCCGACAAGGCCTATAACGACATGGATCGGCTCAGGCTGCCGGCCGACATCGCCGCGCTCGATGCGTTGGTGCGGCAGCTGATCGATCTGGCGCAACATACGATGTGAGGTGACATGCCGACCGAGATTGCCCCGCGCGACCGTCTGATCGTGGCGCTCGACCTGCCGGGCGTGGCGGAAGCCGAAGCCATGATCACACGGCTCGGCGATGCCGTGACGTTCTACAAGATCGGCATGGAGCTGACCTATGCCGGCGGTCTTGGGCTCGCCGAACGCCTTGCGGCCGACGGCAAGCAGGTGTTCATGGACCTCAAGCTGCACGACATCCCGAACACGGTCGAACGCGCCACCCGCCAGATCGCCCGGCTCGGCGCCCGCTTCCTCACCGTGCACGGCTTTTCGCAGAGCATGACCGCCGCGCTCGCCGGTGCCGCCGGCTCCCCCCTCGAGCTGCTCGCCGTCACCGTCATGACCTCTTACGACGATGCCGACCTCGCCGCGGCCGGCTACGCCATGGGCGTCAAGGAGCTGGTCGCCCGCCGCGCGGTGCAGGCCAAGCAGATCGGCATCCACGGCCTGATCCTGTCGCCGGAGGAGACCCAGCTGGTGCGCCCGCTCGTGGGACCTGACATGCAGCTCGTGACCCCCGGGATCCGCCCGGCGGGATCCGACGTTGGTGATCAGAAGCGCATCATGACGCCGGCGCTGGCGATCGCCGGTGGGGCCGATCGTCTCGTCGTCGGCCGTCCGGTGACCGGCGCCGCCGATCCGGCGGCCGCCGCCGAAAGCATCGTCGCCGATATCGCCAGCGCCCTCGCGCTGGTCGGCAAGACCAATCGCACGTAAAGACCAATCGAACCTAAGCAGGACCGCCTCATAACAAGGAGACCACAGGGATGGCCAAGGCCTATTGGATCGCGCGGATCGACGTGCACAACATGGATGGCTACAAGGACTATGTCGCGCAGAACGGCGCCGTGTTCCATCAGTACGGTGCCAGGTTCCTGGTCCGCGGCGGTCAGTACGAGACCAAGGAAGGCACCTCGCGGTCGCGCAACGTCGTGATCGAGTTCAAGGACTACGAGACCGCGCTCGCGTGCTACAATTCCCCGGAATACCAGCGTCTGGTCGCGATGCGTTCGCCGCACTCGGAAGGCGACCTGGTCATCATCGAGGGCTATGACGGCCCGCAGCCCTGACCTGTTGCGCGGGGGCTGGGGCTGCTCCGCGCCGGGCTCGGTTGCCCGCGCTGTCAGCCCCGGCTATAGCCCTGATCCGGCGGAGGAACTGACATGTCAAAGATGCGCTTGATCGTTGCCGGGGCCGGCGGCCGCATGGGGCGCGCGCTGGTGCGGGCGATCGCCGACAGCGACGGCGCGGAACTGGCCGGTGCGCTCGAAGCCCCGGGGTCGGAGCTGATCGGCAAGGATGCCGGCGTGCTCGCCGGCCTTCCCGCCAACGGTATCAAGCTGTCGGGCGACCTCTGGACCATGTCGGCCGAAGCCGACGGCATCCTCGACTTTACCGTGCCGGCGGCGACGATCGCCAATGTCGCGATCGCGGCCGAACGCGGCATCGCCCACATCATCGGCACCACCGGCCTGTCGGCTTCCGACGATGCCGTGATCAAGAGCGTCACCAAGCGCGCCATCGTCGTGCAGTCCGGCAATATGAGCCTCGGCGTCAATCTGCTGTCGGCGCTGGTCAAGCAGGTCGCGAAATCGCTCGATGCCGGCTTCGACATCGAGATCCTCGAGATGCATCACAAGCACAAGGTCGATGCGCCCTCCGGCACCGCGCTGATGCTCGGCCGCGCCGCCGCCGAGGGCCGCGGCGTCGTGCTCGACCAGCATTCCGCGCGCGGCCGCGACGGCATTACCGGCGAGCGCCGCTCTGGCGACATCGGCTTCGCCTCGCTGCGCGGCGGCACCGCGGCCGGCGATCACAGCGTCATCTTCGCCGGGCCCTCGGAGCGGCTGGTGCTGTCGCACCAGGCCGAGGACCGCATGATCTTTGCCCATGGCGCGCTGAAGGCGGCGCTGTGGGCGCATGGCAAGCCGCCGGGCTACTACACGATGAGCGATGTGCTCGGCCTCAAGGACCTGTTCTAAACCAACCAAGTGGATCAGTGAGCAATGAGCGAACGTCTCCTGGTGCTGGTGCGCCACGGCCAGAGCGAGTGGAATTTGAAGAACCTGTTCACGGGCTGGAAGGATCCGGACCTGACCGAGCAGGGCGTCAGCGAAGCCAAGGAGGCCGGCCGCAAGCTTAAAGCGCACGGCCTGACCTTCGATGTTGCCTTCACCTCCGAGCTGACGCGCGCCCAGCACACGCTGAAGCTGATCCTGGATGAGCTCGGCCAGCCCGGCCTGCCGACCAGCAGGAATCTCGCGCTCAACGAGCGCGACTATGGCGATCTCTCCGGCCTCAACAAGGACGACGCCCGCGCCAAATGGGGCGAAGAGCAGGTCCATGTCTGGCGCCGCTCCTACGATGTCCCGCCGCCCGGCGGCGAAAGCCTCAAGGACACGCTGGCCCGCGCGCTGCCTTATTACGTCCAGGAGATCCTGCCCGGCGTCCTCCGCGGCCAGCGCACCTTGGTCGCCGCCCACGGCAACTCGCTCCGCGCGCTCATCATGGTGCTGGAGAAGCTCACGCCCGAAGGCATTCTGAAGCGCGAACTCGCCACCGGCGTACCGATCATCTACCGGCTGAAGGCGGATTCGACGGTGGAGTCGAAGCTGGACCTGGCGGGCTGATCGCGCACTCAAGGCGCTCCGTTTCCGCGCGCCACCGCGTTTCTTGTCGGTTGGTTTCTCGTCAGTTGAATGCGTCTTGTCAGCTGAAGACCCACTGTCGCCCGCAGCGACGCTGCGCCCCTCTCCCCGTTCTTCACGGAAAGAGGGCTGGGGCGAGGGCCGCCAGACGGGCAGTGCCTCATCCGCAACGTCCCCCCAAGCCATCCTGCTAATTAGTTACTCGTCATGCCCGGGCTCGTCCCGGGCATCCACATGTCTCCTCGCGTGCGGAAAGACGCGGATGGCCGGGACAAGCCCGGCCAATGAGGGCGTGGTGCCGCCGTCCTACCCCATCCCAACCTGCCCGGCTTCCCACCCGATCATCGCCTGCTTGCGCGTCAGGCCCCAATGATAGCCGGTCAGCGCGCCGGTCTTGCCGAGTGCGCGATGGCACGGCACCACGAATGAGATCGGGTTCTTGCCGACGGCGGCGCCCACCGCGCGCGACGCTTTTGGTGACTCCAGCCGGGTGGCGATGTCGGAGTAGCAGACGGCGCGGCCCATCGGGATCTTGAGCAGGGTCTCCCAGACGCGGACCTCGAAATCGGTACCGATCAGGACGACGCGGAGCGGCTGGTCGGGGCGCCACAGGCTCTTGTCGAAGATGCGTTGCGCAAGGCCGGCGGTGCCGGGGACGTCCTCGATGTAAGCAGCGCGGGGCCAGCGGCTCTTCATGTCTGATAGTGCGGAGGCCTCCTCCCCGGGGTCGGCGAAGGCGAGGCCGGCGAGGCCGCGCGGGGTCGCCATGACCAGGGCCATGCCGAACGGGCAGGGGTGGAAGCCGTAGCGCAAGGTCGTGCCGGCGTCGCCGGTCTTCCATTCGCCGGGGGACATCGCTTCATGCGTGACGAACAGGTCGTGCAGCCGGCCGGGGCCTGACAGGCCAGAGTCGAGCGCGGCGTCGAGCACGCTGGCCGAGCCCTTCAACAGGCCCTTGGCGTGGTCGAGCGTCAGCGCCTGCATGAACGCCTTCGGCGTCAGCCCGGCCCAGCGCCGGAACAGATGGTGTAGCTCGTCCGGCGTGAGGCTGGCGGCGTCGGCCATGTCCTCGATGGTCGGCTGCCGGCGCCAATGCTCCGAGATGAAGGCGATCGCCCGGCGCACGGCGTCGTAGTCGCGCAGCGCGGCCGATTGGTGCGGGCCCGGCTTGGCCAGGGCGGAATCGTGAATGGCAAGGGTCATCATGAGTCCGGATGTAGGGCGGCCGGGACGGGGACTCCACCCGATTTCTGATCCGGGGGCCATAGGTGGAAGCGGTCGGCCCCCGCAGGCGCAGCGATCTCCGTCCACCTCTCGCGGACCGGGTGAGAGGCTCACGTGGAGTGATCGGGTGGATAGGCCCCCTCATCCGGCGCTGCGCGCCGACCTCTCCCCGCCGGGGAGAGGTGAACGGAGCTCGGGGCTGTGTGCTCGTTCCCTCGAAACAATATCTTCTACAGCGGATTATACACCGGCCCCCGTTTCGCGGCCTGCAAGCCGGCGGTGAGAGCCTTCGCAAAGCTCGCCTTTTCCTCCGGGCCGAGGAAGCTCGCGATCGCCACGCGCTGGCCGCGGGCGACGAGGTAGAGGTTCTCGATGCCGAACTCCTCGTGGCTGACCTGGTCGAGCCGCACCCAGAGCGGGTTGAAGCGCCATTCCATGACGTGGCCCTTGTGGCTCACCCGCCGCAGGCGCAGCTCGGTCAGGGTGATCGAGACCTCCTCATAGGCGCGGGCGCGGCGGAAATTGACCTTGAAGGCCCAGTAGATCGCCAACGCGTCCAGCCCGAAAAAGCCGAACACCGGCCAGGCGCCCATCAGCAGCGAGGCGATGCCGCCGATGAAGCTGATCGCGCAGACCACGACCATCAGCACCACGAAGCCGGTGCGGTTCAGCGACCGGTGCGGCGTCAGCCGTGCCGCGAACAGCTCCTGATCCGCGGCGTCGGTGCCGGTCTCCTGAGACGCAAAAGCATTGCTTGGCATCATGGGGCCTCAGTATACCCGGATCATGGCCAAAATCACCCGCCCCCAACGCGCCAAGCCGGCACCGGTTCGCAGCCCCGCCAAAAAGGCCGCGAAAGCCGCGCCCAAGACAGCTCCGAAGACGGCCGCCAAGGCTCCGAAGACGGCGGCGAACGCGAAGACCGTGCCGAAGACCCCTGCCCGCGCGGTGAAGAAAGCGTTGAAGGCGGCCAAACCCTGGACTCCCGCCGAGATCCGTGAGGCCTTCAGCCGCTTCGCGGCATCCAACCCGGAGCCGAAAGGCGAGCTCGAGCATCTCAACCCCTATACCTTGCTGGTCGCGGTGGTGCTCTCGGCGCAGGCCACCGATGCTGGCGTCAACAAGGCGACGCGGCCGCTCTTCGCGGTCGCCGACACGCCGCAGAAGATGATCGCGCTCGGCGAGGAGCAGTTGCGCGACTACATCAAGACCATCGGCCTCTACCGCACCAAGGCCAAGAACGTGATCGCGCTGTCGCAGAAGCTGATCAGCGAGTTCGGCGGCGAGGTGCCACGCACGCGCGCTGAATTGGAGTCGCTGCCCGGCGCCGGACGCAAGACCGCGAATGTCGTGCTCAACATGGCGTTCGGCGAGCACACGATGGCGGTCGACACCCATGTGTTCCGCGTCGGCAACCGCACGGGGCTTGCGCCCGGCAAGACCCCGCTCGAGGTCGAGCTCGGGCTGGAGAAGGTGATCCCGGCGGAGTTCATGCTGCATGCTCATCACTGGTTGATCCTGCACGGCCGCTACACGTGTCTGGCGCGCAAGCCGCGCTGCGAGTTGTGCCTGATCAAGGACCTGTGCCGCTGGCCGGAGAAGACCGCCTGATACGTTGTACGTGACGAACGGTTGCACGCGAGAACGCGTTTGACAGTCACTATTGCGTCACGCGGCGACGCCGTCTCACCATGGCCGGGCCACATCGGCGCCCGCATTGGACATAAGATGAAACCCGTTATCCGGGCGATGTGAGTGGCGCGTGAGGATTCTCGCGTTCTCGGACTTTTGCTGCGCCGGGACGTGGGAAGGATCAGACGCATGGACCATACCGCCGCCCTCATGTCGCTTGCGACCGCGGTGCCGCCGCATCAGTTTCGCCAGAACGAGGTGACAGAGGCGGCGCGCGTGGTGCTGTCGCCGCGCTTCCCGCAGTTCGAGACGATGGCGAGCCTGTTCGCCAACACCGGCATCCGCCAGCGCTACGGCGTCAAGCCGATCGAATGGTACATGGAGCGGCGCGGCTGGCCGGAGCGCACGGAAGCCTATCTCCAAGGCGCCGAGGCGCTGTTCATCGACGCGACGACCAAGGCGCTGGCGCAGGCCGATCTCAAGGCGGACGAGATCGACACCATCGTCAGCGTGAGCTCGACCGGCATCGCCACGCCGACGCTGGAGGCGCGCGTCGCCGGCCGCATGGGCTTCCGCTCCGACGTGTCGCGCGTGCCGGTGTTCGGGCTCGGCTGCGCCGGCGGCGTGTCGGGCCTGTCGATCGCGGCCCGGCTGGCGCAGGCGCGGCCCGGCACCAACGTGCTGTTTGTGACCTTCGAATTGTGCACCCTCGCGGTGCGCCACGACGAGCTGACGAAAGCCAACATCGTCGCGCTCAGCCTTTTCGGAGATGGCGCCGCGGCCGCGATCCTGCGCGCCGGCGATGGCGGCGCTATCAGGGTCGAGGCGACCGGCGAGAAGCTGTGGCCGGAGACGCTCGATATCATGGGCTGGAGCGTCGATCCGGAAGGCTTCGGCGTGATCTTCCAGCGCACCATTCCGGACTTCGTCACCGAGAATATGGGTCCTGCGGTCAACGAGATCCTCGGCGGCATGAAGCTCGCTTCGTCGGACGTCGATCGCTTCGTCTGTCATCCTGGCGGCGCCAAGGTGATCACGGCGCTGGAGCGCGCGCTGTCGCTCGGCCAGGGCACGCTGGATCATGAACGCGAAATCATCGCCGACTACGGCAACATGTCGGCGCCAACGGTGCTGTTCGTACTGGAGCGTGCCCGCGCCCGCGGGCTGCCGCCGCGCTCGGTGCTGACGGCGCTCGGACCTGGCTTCACCGCAAGCTGCGTTTCACTGAGGCACGCCGCATGACCTTTGCAGCCTTCATCCTTGCGCTCGTCACGATGCAACGGCTCGGCGAGCTCGTGCTCGCCCGCCACAACACACGCCGGCTCCGTGCCATGGGCGCGGTCGAGGTCGGCGCGGATCATTATCCATTGATGATCACGATGCATGCGGCCTGGCTGGTGTCGCTGTGGCTGCTCGGCACCGACCAGGAGGTTGATCCCTGGCTGCTGTCAGGCTTCGTGCTGCTGCAGGGGCTGCGCTGGTGGGTGCTGGCGACGCTCGGCCCGCGCTGGACCACCCGCATCATCATCCTGCCCGGCGCGCCGCTGGTGACGGATGGACCCTACCGCTACATCTCCCATCCGAACTATCTGGTGGTCGCCGCGGAAATCGCCTTGCTGCCGCTGGCGCTGCACCTGCCGCTGATCGCGCTGATCTTCTCCGGCCTGAATGCGGCCGTCCTCGTCATCCGGATCCGCGCCGAATCGGAGGCGCTGTCGGGCATCAGCCGCAGCCAGACCGCATGAGCGCACCGGCGACGCCGCAGGAGACGCCAGGCCTCGCCACTTGGCTCGGCTTCATCCTGATGTGCGTCGGCATGTTCATGGCGATCCTGGACATCCAGGTGGTGGCGACGTCACTGCCGACGATCCAGGAAGCGCTCGGCATCACGCCGGACGCCATGAGCTGGGTCCAAACCGCGTATCTGATCGCCGAGATCATCGCCATTCCGCTGACCGGCCTGCTCACCCGCGTCTTCAGCCTGCGTTGGCTATTCGTCGGCGCCGTCAGCATCTTCACGGCGGCCTCGCTCGGCTGCGCGATGAGCGGCAGCTTCCACATGCTGCTGGCGTTCCGCGTGCTGCAGGGCTTCTTCGGCGGCCTGTTGATCCCCGTGGTGTTCTCGGCGGTGTTCCTGCTGTTTCCGGCGCGGCTGCACGCGGTCGCAACCACGATCGGCGGCGTGGTTGCCGTGCTCGCGCCGACCATCGGCCCCGTCGTCGGCGGCTTCATCACCAACACCTGGTCGTGGCCCTGGCTGTTCCTGATCAACATCGTGCCGGGCATCATCGCTGCGCTGATGACGCCGAGCCTGCTGCCGAAGCAGCGGATGAATCTCATCGAGCTCGACAAGCTCGACCTGCTGGCGCTGATGCTGCTCGCGGTGTCGCTGGCGAGCCTCGAACTCGGCCTGAAGGAGGCCCCCAAGGGCGGCTGGCTCTCGTCGAACTGCATCGCGCTGCTGGTGCTGAGCGGATCCTGCCTGACTCTGCTGATCCAGCGGCTGCTGGCTTCGCCGCATCCGATCCTGCGGCTCGGCAGCTTTCAGCGCCGCTCGTTCACGCTCGGCTGCGTGTCGAGCTTCTGTCTCGGCATCGGCCTGTTCGGCTCGGTCTATCTGATGCCGGTGTTCCTCGCCTTCGTGCGCCAGCACGATGCGTTCGAGATCGGCAAGATCATGCTGGTGACTGGGGTGGCGCAACTGATCGCAGCGCCGCTGGTGACAGCGCTGGACGGCAAGGTCGATGCCCGGCTGCTGACCTCGTTCGGCTTCGCGCTGTTCAGCGCCGGCCTTGCCGCTAGCGCGTTCCAGCCGGCCAGTGCGGACTATCAGGAAATGTTCTGGCCGCAGGTGGTGCGCGGTGTCGGCATCATGTTCTGTCTGTTGCCGCCGACGCGGATCGCGCTCGGCGATCTGCCGCAGGCCGAGGTCGCCGACGCCAGCGGCCTGTTCAACCTGATGCGCAATCTCGGCGGCGCGATCGGCATCGCTCTGATCGACACGATCATCTACGGCCGCGTCGGGCTGCATGCCCAGGCATTCCGCGACCGGCTGATGGCTGGCGACACCGCGGCCGCCAAGGCGATCGGATTGGCCCCGGAGCTGTTGCGCAACCGGCCGCGCGGCGTGTCCGAGGAAGCCGCGATCGCCTATGTCCGGCCGCTGGTGGAGAAGGCGTCGCTGGCGCTATGCGTCAACGAGGCCTGGGCGCTGCTTGCCGGCGTTGCGCTGCTCGGCTTCATTCTCATTCCTTTTGCCCGCAACAGGACCGAGAGCCCATCGCCGCGGCGGCTGGCCCTAGAGGCTGCGCAGCCGGCGCTCCGACGACGGCTCGATCAGCTCGGGCCGCGGTCCGGATAGGCGCTTGTGCAGGTGGACCATGAAGGCCATGCCGAACAGCGGCGTCGCCAGGTTCACGATCGGGATCGTCACAAAGGCCGCGATGATCAGGCCGGCGGTGAATACGGTGACCGCATTGTCGCGCCGCATCGCCTTGGCCTCCGCCGGCGGGCGGAAGCGCATCGCGGCGAGCTCGAAATATTCGCGGCCGAGCAGCCAGGCGGTGGCGAGGAAGAAGATCACGAAGCCGGCGCCGGCCAGGAACACGAAGGGCAGGGCGACCAGATAGACCAGGATGGTGAGTCCCGCCGCCTTCAGGCCTTCAATGATGGCGACGCCGAACGGCAGCGCGACGCCGGGCCGCTCGGCCGGATAGTGCTCGCGCTCGACCAGATCGGCAACGTCGTCGACAAAGAGGCTGGCGATCAGCGAGGTGATCGCGGGCATCAGCATGATGCCGCCGAACACGACGCCGAAGCCGGCCGCGATCGAGATGATCCAGGTCAGCACCTCCAGCGTGCCATGGGAATTCGGGCCGAGCATCGATTCGGCCCAGCCCTCGCCGGCGGTGGCGAGCCAGCTCAACAGCCGCTGCAGCCCGATCGCCAGCACCGTGACCAGCACCAGCGCCAGCCCGATCGAGCGCCATAGGATCGAGCGCATCGGCGGCGACAGAATCTGCGAAATCGCCTTGACGGCGGCATCGATCATGGCGGCGGACCTCTCTGTCAGACACGCGAGAGAGGTAGACATGCAAGCGGGCTTCGGCAAGCCCGTCCTCCCCACCGTGCGCAGATGCGCCTCAACTGTTTCCTTCGTCATTGTGAGCGCAGCGAAGCAATCCACGGTGTTGGGCGGGACTCTGGATTGCTTCGCTGCCGCGCTCGCGAGGACGGAGGATAGGCTGTCCGTCGCCTCAGAGCTTCGTTGCCCGCAGCCGCAGCGCGTTGCCGACCACGCTCACCGACGACAGCGACATGGCGGCTGCGGCGATGATCGGCGACAGCAGGATGCCGAACACGGGGTAGAGGATGCCGGCGGCGATCGGAATGCCCGCGGCGTTGTAGATGAAGGCGAAGAACAGGTTCTGGCGGATGTTGCGCATGACAGCCGCCGACAGTTTGCGCGCCCGCGCGATACCGCCGAGATCACCCTGCAGCAGCGTGATGCCGGCGCTCTCCATCGCCACGTCGGTGCCGGTGCCCATGGCAATACCGACATCGGCCGCGGCCAGCGCCGGTGCATCGTTGACGCCGTCACCGGCCATCGCCACCACCTTGCCGCTGGCGCGCAGGCGCGCCACGACGGCGCTCTTTTGCTCGGGCAGCACCTCGGCCTCGACCTCGGTGATGCCGATTTTTCGCGCGACCGCAGTGGCCGTCGTGCGGTTGTCGCCGGTCAGCATGATCACCTTGATGCCGTCGGCGGCCAGCGCCTTCAGCGCGTCGGGCGTCGAGGCCTTCACCGGATCGGCGATCGCGAACAGCGCGACCGGCTTGCCGTCGACGGCCATCGTGATCACGGTGGCGCCCTCGCTGCGCAGCCGCTTGCTCTCGACGCCGAGCGTATCGGTGATGATGCCGAGCGAGGCCAGATAGGTCGCGTTGCCGAGCACGACTGCCTTGCCGTCGATATCGCCGCGCGCGCCCTTGCCGGTCGGTGCGTCGAAGTTCTTCACTTCGGCCAGCTTGACGTTGCGCTCGGCGGCATGACGGACGATCGCCTCGGCGAGCGGATGCTCGCTGGCGCGCTCGACGCTGGCGGCGAGGCGCAGCGCGCCTGTCTCGTCAATGCCATCAGCGGTGACGATCGACGTCACCTTCGGCTTGCCCTCGGTCAGCGTGCCGGTCTTGTCGACGACCAGCGTGTCGACCTTCTCCATGCGCTCCAGCGCCTCGGCGCTCTTGATCAGCACGCCGGCCTGGGCGCCGCGGCCGACGCCGACCATGATCGACATCGGTGTGGCGAGGCCAAGCGCGCAGGGGCAGGCGATGATCAGAACGCTGACGGCGGCGACGAGACCGAAGGCGAAGCGCGGCTCGGGACCGAAGGCGTACCACGCGACGAACGCCGCGATGGCCGCCGCGATCACGGTCGGCACGAACCAGCCCGCGACCTGGTCGGCGAGGCGCTGGATCGGCGCGCGCGAGCGCTGCGCATCGGCGACCATCTGCACGATCTGCGACAGCAGGGTCTCGCGGCCGACCTTGTCGGCACGCATCACGAAGCTGCCGGTCTGGTTCAGCGTGCCGGCGATGACGCGCGCGCCCTCGTCCTTGGTGACCGGCATCGACTCGCCCGTCACCAGCGACTCATCGAGCGAGGAGCGGCCTTCGAGAAGGACGCCGTCGACCGGCACCTTTTCGCCCGGACGCACGCGCAGCCGGTCGCCGACCGCGAGCGCTGCGATCTCCACCTCATGATCGTTGCCGTCAGCGTCGAGCCGTCGCGCCGTCTTCGGCGCCAGCTGCAGCAGCGCCTTGATCGCGCCGGAGGTCGCCTCGCGCGCGCGCAGCTCCAGCAGCTGGCCGAGCAGCACGAGGATGGTGATGACGGAGGCGGCCTCGAAATACACCGGCACCGCGCCGCCATGACCGCGGAACGCCGGCGGGAAGGCCTGCGGCGCCAGCGTAGCGATCACGCTGTAGCCATAGGCGACCGATGTTCCCATCGCGATCAGGGTGAACATGTTGAGATTGCGAGTCCGGACCGATTGCCAGCCACGCACGAAGAACGGCCAGCCGGCCCACAGCACCGCCGGCGTCGCCAGCACGAACTGGATCCAGTTCGACAGCACGGGATCGACCAGGCCGTGGCCGCCGACGAGATGTCCGCCCATCTCCAGCACCACCACGGGGGCGGCGAGCACCGCGCCGATCCAGAACCGCTTCGTCATGTCGGCGAGCTCGGGATTGGGCGCATCGTCGAGGCTGATGACATCCGGCTCCAGCGCCATGCCACAGATCGGGCAGGTGCCCGGGCCTTCCTGGCGGATCTCCGGATGCATCGGGCAGGTGTAGATCGTACCCGCCGGCATCTCCGGCGGCGGCTCGCGCTTCTCCAGATACTTCACCGGATCGGCGGAAAATTTGGTGCGGCAGCCAGCCGAGCAGAAATGGAAGGCGTGGCCCTGATGATCGAAGCGATGCTTCGAGGTCGCTGGATCGACGCTCATGCCGCAGACGGGGTCGATGACCGTGGTCGCGTCGGGGTGATGCGCATGGTGATCGTGGCCGGCACAGCACGACCCGGCCGCCGCAACGGGCGCGAGATATTTTGCGGGATCGGCGGCGAATTTGCTGCGGCAGCCGGCCGAGCAGAAATGGAAGGTCTGGCCCTGGTGCTCGAAGCGGTGCTTCGACGTCGCCGGATCAACCGACATGCCGCAGACCGGATCTTTCATCTTTGCGGGGAGGGGCGTCGCGTGGTCATGACCGCCACAGCAGCCGTCCGCATCGCTCGTGGCGGCCGAATCGGCACGGTCGGTGCAACACGCCTCTGCAGCCGTCTCGTTGTGTCTGGTTTCGACCGCTCCTGCGCGCGATCCGCAGCCGCATCCAGCGGATTGACCTGCTGCGACAGCTTGCCCGTGTTCGGTTTCCGACATCACCCAGCCTCTTGAAACCTATACCCTGTAGGGGTATATAGAGCCCATGCGCGAGGACATCAAGACATCCTGTCAGAAACGTTTGAGCCGGATCGAAGGGCAGGTCAGGGGCCTGTCGAAGATGGTCGAGGACAACCGCTACTGCATCGACATCGTGACCCAGATTTCCGCCGTGCGCGCGGCGTTGCGCCGCGTCGAGGAGGAGATCCTGCGCGATCATGTTGCCCACTGCGTCGAGCACGCGATCGCCTCCGGTGACAGGGCGGATCAGCGCCAGAAGATCGCGGAGTTGATGGACGTGATCAGCCGATCGGACCGCTGAGGTCTGCCGTGCTCAGACCGCAACCTTGTTGCGCCGTCGGGCGGCCGCCCGCGGCGCCATGGTTCGCACTGGCTCGGCGACGAGAAAATGCTCGTTGATGATGAGCCGCTCGCCGAGTTTCTCGACCGCTATTTCCTGAGCCGCAACCGGCTGCGCCGCTTCTTGGTCAGCCGCTTCAGGAACGAGCGGCGGCGCCTGGACGGAACCTGGAAACACGGCGAACTCGCCCGCTACCTCCGCGAGCGGCTTCTGCTTGTCGGCCCAATGGAGCGTCGTGTAGTCGAACCCGTTGACGATGGTCGGCTTGACGATCTCGAAATAGGGCGAGATGTCGAAGTCGCGCGGCATGTACAGCGAAGAATCGCGGATGTGCAGGATCTCGCGCTTCGCCCGCCTGGAGGGCGCCCGCGTGATCTTGGGCAGGATCGGATAGCGCACCGCGTCGAAGGCCTGCGCGATCAGCGCCGAGCAGATCATCTTGGTCGGGTCGCCCGAGCCCAGCGCGATCATGCGCCGCCGCCAGCGTTGCGGGATTGGCAACGGGATGAGGTAACGCATCAGGTCGACGATGTTCTTGGTGTCGTAGCCGAAGCCGATGCGGTTGATGGCATAGCGGCAGACCGTGTGGCGGTCCTCGAAAGTAAGGCCGACCGGTCGGCACAGGCGGGTGTGATAGTCGAAATATTTGGACAGCGGCGCCGAGATCACGCCGTCGCCGACATAGGCCTCCACCAGCACATGGGGCTCGCCGTCCGGCTCGACGGCGCCGTCGATGGGGCCGACATAAAGCGCGGCATGCGACCAGGTCGATTGCGTGAGGTATTTGATGATGCCGGAGATGCGGCTGTTGCCCTCGACCAGCAGCACGTCGCCGGGCTGCATGTCCTTGCGCAGGTACTCCGGATCGCTCGGCGTGAACGGCTCATAACCCGGTATCTCCTTCTGGAGATAGGCGGCAATCAGCTTGCCGATCTGATCGAGCACGATACCCATGATGCTCCCCGCGACCTTGAGTGGCCGCCTGCTTCTTCCCTTCGTCCATGATGGTCGATTGCGGTTGCAATTTGGTTCATAGTCGAAGCGTTGCCAAGAACCGCCAGTTTACCATCCTTGTTGCCGCAGCGCGGCGAATACGGCAAAACTTGACGTGAATTCATTTCGTTCAAGCTTTCGGAAACCATGTCATGAGCTTCACGCGCCGCGGCTTCCTTTCCGCTTCCACGGCGCTGGCCGCGTTGCCCCTGGTCGGCCGCCGCGCACTTGCTGCCGTTCCACGTGAGGCTGACATTGTCGTGATCGGAGCCGGCGCCGCCGGCATCGCCGCCGCACGCCGCATCGTCGCGGCCAACCGCAAGGTCGTCCTGATCGAGGCGTCCTCGCAGATCGGTGGCCGCTGCAGCACGGATCTCGCGACGTTCGGCGTACCGTTCGACCGCGGCGCGCGATGGCTGCTCAACGCCGACAGCAACCCGATCGGCAAGCTCGCGCGTGGGGTCGGGGTCGACGTGGTGGCTGCGCCGGTCGGCCAGAAGATCCGGGTCGGCCGCCGCAATGCGCGGCCCGGCGAGACCGAGCAGTTTCTCGCCGGCCTCGTGCGCGCCAACCGCGCCATCGACGAGGCCTCGCGCGGCAAGCTCGACACCTCCTGCGCCACGGCGCTGCCGAAGGATCTCGGCGATTGGACGAACACCACCGCCTTCGTTCTCGGTGCCAGCGCGACCGGCAAGGATCTCGTTGATCTCTCCGCCATGGACAAGGCGCGGGCCCAGGACCGCAGCGCGCCGCTGGCCTGTCGCCAGGGCCTCGGGACATTGGTCAGCAAGCTCGGCGAGGCGCTGCCCGTGTCGTTGTCGACGCCGGCGACGCGCATCGTGTGGGGCAACCGCGATGTCGCGGTGGAAACACCGGCGGGCCGCATCGCCACGCGTGCGGTCATTCTTACGGTGTCGACCAATGTGCTGGCATCCGGCACGATCAAATTCGCACCGGAGCTGCCGAAGCGACAGCTCGACGCTGCGGCGAAGCTCAGCCTCGGCAGCATGGATCACATCGCGCTGATGCTCACGGGAAATCCGCTCGGCCTCTCCCGTGACGAAGTGATCATCGAGCAGAGCAATTCGAACCGGACCGGCCTGTTGCTCGCCAATATCGGCGGGTCGTCGCTTTGCACCATCGACGTCGCCGGCGCGTTCGGGCGTGACCTTTCAGCTCAGGGTGAGGCGGCGATGGCCGCGTTCGCCAAGGACTGGATCGGCAAGCTGTTCGGCAGCGAAGCCGCCGCGGCCGTGAAGTCGACGGCGGCCACGCGCTGGAACCAGGCGCCCGGCGTGCTTGGCGCGATGTCGGCCGCGGCGCCCGGCAGCCAGGGGGCCCGCAAGATCCTGGCAGAGCCGCTCGGTCCGCTTTTTCTCGCCGGCGAGGCCACGCATGAGACGCTGTGGGGCACGGTCGATGGCGCCTGGGACTCCGGCGAGCGTGCCGCCGAAGCGGCGTTGCGCCGGATCGGTGCGTTGAAGGAGCCGGAGCCGGACCAGGCGAGCGAACGCCAGCGCGGTCGTCGCCGCAAGCTCCGCTCGGCCTCGCCCGAGGATTGACGTCGGACCGGCGCGACGGACTCACAAACTGGCCGCGCTTCTCGTGAAGCTGCCCTGGCGGCTTGCGGGAGAAGCGCCTGTCGCTGGCCGATCTCACCGGCCACCATTTTGTTTGCTCAACGCCTACACCGGCAGTTTCAGCTCCATCAGGTCCTTCGCGACAACGATGCGGCCGGAGTAGTTCTTTTTCACATCGCGCGTCCAATCCTCGTCGGTCACTTCGGGATCGTCGCCGGGAACGAAATGGCTGAGCACCAGCGCCTTGACGCCAGCGGCGGCGGCGATGCGTCCGACGTCCTCCGTGGTCGTGTGGCTCTCCAGCAGATGCTTCTTCAAGGTCGCGCCGTTCTTGGTCTTGATCACCAGACGATCGACGGCAGGGACGTAGAGGCACTCGTGCACCAGCACGTCGGCGCCCCTCGCGAACTCGGCGAGCTTCGGATTGTAGGCGGTGTCGCTGGAGAACACGATCGTGCCGTCAGGCGTCTCGAATTTGTAGGCGAAATTGTCAGTGATCGGCGGATGCGGCGTACGGAAAGCGGTCACCGTCACATCGGCCGTCTTGACCACGACGCCATCCGCGTCGATGTCCTTGGCGATCAGCAGCGGCCGCGGATCCGGGCGGCCTTCGTCGCCGATGCGGGTGTCGACATCAAATTTGTTGGTCTCCCAGAAGCTCCGGGTCATGGCCTCCAGGCCTTTCGGCCCGAACGACTGGATCGGGGTCGACAGTCCCGCCGCCCAGGCATTGTAAACCAGGTTGCCGTATTCGAGATTGTGATCCGAATGATGGTGGCTGATCAGGATGTACTTCACCGACGGAATCGGCACGCCGGCATTGACGAGCTGGCGGCTGACGCCCATGCCGCAATCGATCACGAACGGCGTGCCGTTGACCACGACGAGATTGGCCGGATTTGACGCGCCGATTCCGACGCGTGGTCCACCCTTGGTGCCGAGGAAGACGATGCGGGTGCCGGTCCTCGCGCCTTGCGCAATGACGGAGCGCGTCGCCATGGCTGCGGCCGTACCCATGGCGAGCGACAGCATCGTGCGGCGATTGATCATGGCATCCTCCCGGTTCGTCTCGTTGCGATGAGGCTAGCCGCGGCCGAGCACGCCGTCGAGAGCCGGCAGGCCGGCGATGACGGCGATTGCGATCAGCGCGTAGCAAATGACGCGGAACATTTGCTCGCTGGCGCGGCCGAACAGCGAGGCGCCCAGCGCCACGCCGAGCGCATAGACCGGGCCGATCAACAGCGAGAGCTTGAGAGAATCCCAGGTGATCAGGCCGCTGGCCGCATAGCTGACCATGGCGAAGCAATCCGACGCGCCGAAGAACAGCACGATATTCGCACGCGCGACCTTCGGCGCGATCGGGCGGCCGAGCCAGTAGCCGACGATCGGCGGCCCACCGGTCTGGGCCACGCCGCTGCAAAAGCCCGAGACGGCGCCGACCGCAACCGAGAGCGCGGCGTAGTCCTTGCCGCGATAACGCCAGCCGGAGATCAGCAGCGCGAGCAGCGCCACGACGAAGCCGGTGATGATCCAGCGCACGGTGACCGGATCGAGCCGGGTGAGAAACCACGTGCCGAGCGGCACGCCCACCAATGCGCCGGCCACGATCACTGCAGTGGCTCTGCGGTCGGCCTCGTGCCAGGCCGCTGGCACCGTCGGCGCCATCGACACGAAGTCGATCACCAGCAGCAGCGGCGCGACGAGCCGCGGCGTCGCAAAGCTGCTCGCCAGCGGCATGAAGATCAGCGCCGCGCCAAAACCCGAGAAACCACGTGCGGTCGCTGCGATGAGGGCGACGACGGCCAGCGCGACCGCCGCGAACAGGCTGAGATCGGCAGGGATGAGCCCGGACAGGCTCATCCGCGCAATGTGCCGCCGGTCTTCTTGCCGACGTCTGCAGTGATCTTCGCCGCGACCGCGTCGATCTCCTCGTCGGTCATGGTCTTGTCGCGCGGTTGCAGGGTCACGGCGATCGCGATCGACTTCTTGCCGTCCTCGATGCCCTTGCCCTCATAGACGTCGAACACCGTGACGTCCGTGATCAGCTTTTTGTCGACGCCCTGTGCCGCGCGGACGATGTCACCGGCCTTGACCTTGCGATCGACGATGAAGGCGAAGTCACGCGACACCGGCTGGAACGCCGACAGCTCCAGCACCGGCTTGGCCCGGGTCGGTTTGGCCTTGGCGGCCGGAATGCGGTCGAGGATGACCTCGAAGGCGACGAGAGGTCCGTCCGCCTTCAAGGCCTCCAGCGCGCGCGGATGCAGCTCGCCGAAATGGCCGAGCACGTTCTGCGGGCCCATCTGGATCGTGCCGGAGCGGCCCGGATGCATCCAGGCCGGACCGCCGGCGACGATCTGCAGCGACGCCATCGGCGCGCCGGCCGCCGCCAGCACGGCGAGCGCGTCGGCCTTCGCGTCATACGCGTTCGCCGCCTGCGATCCGGTCCAATGCCGGCCGAGACCGTTCGACGACGCGATGCCGCGGCGGATGCCGCTCGCGGCGACGAACTGATCCTCCGGCCGATCGCCCTTGAACACCTGTCCGACCTCGAAGATCGCGGCATCGCCGAAGCCGCGATCGGCATTGGCCTGCACGGTCGCGATCAGGCCCGGCAGCAGGCTCGGCCGCATGTCGGAGAGATCCGCCGCAATCGGATTGGCGAGCGCAAGCTCCGCCTTGCCGCCGCCGAACAATTCGGCCGCCGGCTTGGAGATGAACGACCAGGTCACGGCCTCGACCATGCCGCGCGCCGCCAACGCGCGCTTGGCGCGGCGAGTGCGCAGCTGCAGCGGCGTCAGTACCGGCTTGCGCGGCGCGTCGCCGCGCTCGAACGGGGTCATCGGCACCTTGTCGACGCCGACCATGCGCACGATTTCCTCGACGATGTCGGCCTTGCCGTGCACGTCGCTGCGCCAGGAGGGGACAGCGACCTTCACGACGGGGCCAGCACCCGCGACCACGAAGCCGAGATGGGTCAGGATCCGGCGCATCTCGGTCAGCGACACCTCGATGCCCGCGAGACGCTTCACCTCGGTCAGCGGGAAGTCGATGATGCGATCGTCGCCGAAGCGGTTGCCCAGGACGACGTTCTCCGACGGGGTGCCGCCGCACAGCTCGAGCACCAGCTTCGTCGCCAATTCCAGGCCAGGGACCATGAAGGCCGGATCGACACCCCGTTCGAAACGGTAGCGCGCGTCGGAATTGATGCCGAGCTTGCGGCCGGTCTGGGCGATGTTGATCTCGTTCCACAGCGCCGATTCGATCAGCACGTCGGTGGTGGTCTCGTCGCAGCCCGAGGCCTCACCGCCCATGATGCCGGCCAGCGATTCGACGCCGGCGTCATCGGCGATGACACACATCGAACTGTCGAGCGTGTAGGTGCGGCCGTCGAGCGCCAGCAGGGTCTCGCCGTCGCGGGCACGGCGGACGACGAGGTTGCCCTTCACCTTCTTGGCGTCGAACACGTGCAACGGCCGCGCGCGGTCGAACGTCATGTAGTTGGTGATGTCGACCAGCGCGTTGATCGGGCGCAGGCCGATCGAGGTCAGGCGCTGCTGCAGCCATGCCGGCGACGGGCCGTTCTTGACGCCGCGCACCAGCCGCAGCGCGAAGCCGGGACACAGTCTCTCGTCCTCGACAGCAACCTTCACAGGGCAGGGGAACTCGCCCTTGATCGGCTTGATGGCGGGATCGTTGAGCTTGCCCATGTCGGCGGCTGCAAGGTCGCGCGCGATGCCGTGGACGCCGGTGCAGTCCTGGCGGTTCGGCGTCAAATTGATCTCGAACTGGGGATCGCCCAGCCCGGCCCATTCGGCATAGGGCTTGCCGATCGGCGCATCGGCGGGCAGCTCCATGATGCCGTCGTGATCGTCGGAGATCTGCAGCTCGGCGGCCGAGCACAGCATGCCGCGGCTCTCGACGCCACGGATCGTGCCGACCGACAGCGTGATGTTCTTGCCGGGGATGTAGGTGCCGGGCGGCGAGAACACCGAGATCAGACCCGCGCGCGCATTCGGCGCACCGCAGACCACCTGCACCGGCGCGCCACCGTCGCCGGTGTCGACCATGCAGACGCGTAAGCGGTCCGCGTTCGGATGCTGCTCGGCGGAGACGACGCGCGCGATTTTATACGGCGCGAGCAGCTTGGCCTTGTCCTCGAGATGCTCGACCTCGAGGCCGATCATCGTGAGCTTGTTGGCGAGCGTCTCGACCGACTCGTCGGTATCGAGATGGTCCTTCAGCCAGGACAGCGTGAATTTCATGGCGGTGTTCCTGCGAAGTCAGTCCTGTTCCCTCCCCCGCTTGCGGGGGAGGGTCAGGGTGGGGGCTCTCGCCGCAACGGCAGCGGCAATGGTTTCAAGAACGCCGGCGCGATTGGCCAGCACGTCGTTGTTGGCAAAGCGCAGGATGTGAAATCCCTTGGCTTCGATGACAGCTGAGCGTGCAGCGTCGCGCTGCTCGCCTTCCGTCGAGAAATGCTGTCCGCCATCGAGCTCGATCACGAGACGTGCGGCGTGGCAGACGAAGTCGACGATGTAGCGGTCGACCGGGGCTTGGCGGCGAAAGCCTGCGCCCAGCAGGCGATGGCCGCGCAGCTCCGACCATAGGATCTGTTCGGCATCGGTCGAGTTCTGGCGGAGTGCTCGAGCGTTCGATCGAAGTTTCTGAGAGACTTTCCAGGTAGGCTTGTCGTCGTCCATCGACACCTCCCGTGCGGAGAGACCCCCACCCCAGCCCTCCCCCGCAAGCGGGAGAGGGAGTCCCAGCGTCTGCTGGGAGACAGCGAGGCCGGCAACGCTCACGTGCTCAATCCTCCCGCCAGGGTCGGCACCTCCAGCGGCTTGAAGCCGTAGTGCGACAGCCAGCGGACGTCGCCTTCGAACAGCTGGCGCAGGTCGCTCATGCCGTATTTCAGCATCGCGATGCGGTCGATGCCCATGCCCCAAGCGAAGCCTTGATACTCGTCGGGATCGATGCCGCAGGCGCGCAGCACGTTCGGATGCACCATGCCGCAGCCGAGAATCTCCAGCCAGTCCTCGCCCTCGCCGAAGCGGATCTCGCCCTTGTCGCGGCGGCACTGGATGTCGACCTCGAGCGACGGCTCGGTGAACGGGAAGAACGACGGCCGGAACTTCATGTTGATGTGGTCGACCTCGAAGAACGCCTTGCAGAACTCGTGCAGGATCCATTTGAGGTGACCGAGATGCGAGCCCTTGTCGATGACGAGGCCCTCGACCTGGTGGAATTGCGGCGTGTGGGTCGCGTCGGAATCGATGCGGTAGGTGCGGCCCGGGCAGATGACGCGGATCGGCGGCTTCTGGGTCAGCATGGTGCGCACCTGCACCGGCGAGGTGTGGGTCCGCAGCAGCATGCGCGAGCCGTCCGGCTTCGGATTGAAGAAGAACGTGTCATGCATCTCGCGCGCGGGATGGCCTTCCGGGAAGTTCAGCTTGGTGAAGTTGTAGTCGTCGGTCTCGACGTCGGGACCTTCCGCGATCGAGAAGCCCATATCGGCGAAGATCGTGGTCAGTTCGTCCATCACCTGGCTGAGCGGATGGATGCGGCCGGTCTCGGCCGGCGAATCCTGCAGCGGCAGGGTGACGTCGATGGTCTCGGCGGCGAGACGGGCGTCGAGCGCGGCGGCCTTGAGGACGTCGCGCCGCGCGGCCAGCGCCTGCGTGACCTTGTCCTTGGCGAGGTTGATCGCCGCGCCCTGGGTCTTGCGTTCGTCCGGCGACATCTTGCCGAGGGTCGCCAGCAGCGCCGAGATCGAGCCCTTCTTGCCGAGGGCTGCGACGCGGACGGCTTCCAGCGCGGCTTCATCGCCGGCGGCGGCGATCTGGTCGAGGATCGAGGTTTCGAGCGAAGCGAGGTCGGACACGGGCAAAATCTCCGCGGAACAAAAGGCGGCTGGGTTGTCGCCGCGCCGGCGACAGGGGTCAAGCGAAGGATTGATGTCGCCGGATAGCAAAAAGCGGCCGAGAGCATCGGCCGCTTCTTCAGTTCTCACGATGCGGAGGCGATCAGGCGGCGAGCGCCGCCTTGGCCTTCTCAACGATCGCCTGGAACGCGGCGGGCTCGTTGATCGCGAGATCCGACAGCACCTTGCGGTCGACGGTGATGCCAGACTTGGACAGGCCGTCGATAAATCGGCTGTAGGTGAGCTCGAACGGACGCACGGCGGCGTTCAGGCGCTGGATCCAGAGCGCGCGGAAAGTGCGCTTCTTGCGCTTGCGATCGCGGAACGCATACTGGCCAGCCTTCTCGACGGCCTGCTTGGCGGTGCGGATCGTGTTCTTGCGGCGGCCGTAATAGCCCTTGGCGGCCTTGAAGACTTTCTTGTGCTTGGCGTGGGCGGTCACACCGCGTTTGACGCGAGACATGCCGGAAATCCTTGGATTCAGAGATGACGATCAGCCGCGGCTTTGAGGCGGCCAGGGTTTCGGAAGCGAGAGGCCGGTCAGGCGTTCGGCAAGAAGTACTTCTTGACGTTGTCGCCGTCGGTCTTGAACAGCACGCGGGTGCCGCGCAGCTGCCGGATCTGCTTCTTCGTCCGCTTGATCATGCCGTGGCGCTTGCCGCGCTGGGCGTGCATCACTTTGCCGGTGGCAGTCACCTTGAAGCGCTTTTTGGCGCCGGATTTGGTCTTCAGCTTGGGCATTTGGCTCTCCTTCATGCCAACGGCAAGCCGCCCGCGAAAGCGGCGCCATCTGGCGAAAATGCTCGTTAGAGCGTTGGTTGTGCTCAGGTTTCGGATCCAAACCCGGACCCACCCGCACAGGGACATCGCCACGGCAGCCCTTGATCAGCCGGGCGACGAAGGCCGCGCTTATGCCAGAGACAAAGGCTCTTGGCAACGTCGAACCAGGGAATCAGCTATTCCGACCCATGGTCAGCCCATTTCAAGCCGAGGTTCGCCCATGGCCCGCGTCATCCCGTCCGCTGCTATCGCCGCCGTCCTCACCGCCGGCCTCGCGCTCCTGCATCCGCTCCCTGCCCACGCCGCCGGCTTCGACGGCCCCTGGACCGTCCTGATCATCACCGAGGCCGGCAATTGCGACCAGGGCTACAGCTTCCCCATCCAGATCAGCGGCGGCCGGGTGCTCTCGACCGGCTCTGCGAACATCACCGGCTCCGTCGGACGCGGCGGCGCGGTCACGGTGCGGGTCTCCCAGGGCGGCTCCTCGGCCAGCGGTAACGGGCGGCTGGGCGCGACGTCCGGCTTCGGCCGCTGGAGCGGCAAAGGTTCGGCCGGGACTTGCAGCGGGCGGTGGCAGGCGACGCGGTCCTGATCAGGGGCCAGCACCCGGCAAAAGAGGTGCCATCAAAAGAAAAGCCCGCCAACGCGTGGCGGGCCCGGTTTGAAGCGTTGGTCCCTGCGCGCTAGCGCGGGGCCAGAACCATGACGACCTGACGGCCCTCGAACTTGGCGTCCTGCTCGACCTTGGCGAACGCCGCCACGTCGGATTTCACCTTGTCGAGCAGCTTGGTGCCGATCTCCTGGTGCGCCATTTCGCGGCCGCGATAGCGCAGCGTGATCTTGACCTTGTCGCCCTCTTCGAAGAAGCGCTGCATCGCCCGCATCTTCACGTCGTAGTCGTGGTCATCGATCATCGGACGGAGCTTGATCTCCTTGATCTCGACGACCTTCTGCTTCTTGCGGGCCTCGGCGGCCTTCTTCTGCGCCGAATATTTGTACTTGCCGTAGTCCATGATCTTGCAGACCGGCGGCGAGTTGTTCGGCGAAATCTCGACCAGATCCATGCCGGCTTCGGCGGCCATCTTGATGGCGACCACGGTCTCGACGACACCACGGTTGGTGCCTTCGGCGTCGATCAGCTGGATCTGCGCATTGCGAATCTCATCATTGGTACGCGGCCCGTCTTTGACGGCAGCGGGCGGGGCTCGATTGGGGCGGCGAATGGGTAGTTCTCCAAGGTTGTGGAAGAAGGCGGCTAGTTTGAAGGAATATGCCTTTGCGGGCAAGCTCGCGCGTGCCCGGTGCGTCGAAATTCCGCCCGGCCATCGCGGCACTTGCGTCGCACGCGCAGGATGTCAGCGCGACGGCGTAATCCCCCAAGGAGACCATCTGGCCAGGACGAGCGCTCATAGGCGTGCTGCCGGCCATGCTGGTTCCGCCCGCGGACATAGAGTGTGGGCGGCGCTTTCGCAAGCGGCAGCGGCCGGTCGAGCGATTGACGGACACGGCCGGTTCGCCCACACAACGTCCATCATCGAGTAACGATCCATGAACCACGCTGTCGAATCTGCCGATCTCCCCGCTTTCATCGCCGTCGGCGCCGGCGAGCAATCGCGCCAGATCGCGGTGCGCGCCAGGACCGGCCATCCGCCCGGGCTGTTCTGGCTTGGCGGCTTCAATTCCGACATGAAGGGCACCAAGGCGCTGGCGCTTGACGCCTGGGCGGCCGAGCGCGGCCGCGCCTGTGTCCGGTTCGACTATTCCGGCCATGGCGAATCGGGCGGACGCTTCGTCGACGGCACCATCAGCCGCTGGCTGGAGGAGAGCGTCGCGGTGTTCCGCCAATTCTGCAGGGGGCCGCAGGTGGTGATCGGCTCGTCGATGGGCGGCTGGATGGCGCTGCTGCTCGCGCGCGAACTGCTGAGGCAGCCGGCCGAGGCGACGCTCGCAGGTCTGGTGCTGATCGCGCCGGCGCCCGACTTCACCGAGGAGCTGATGTGGAAGGGCTTCTCCGCCGAGATCCGCCGGGAGATCGAGGCCAACGGTGTCTGGATGCGTCCCTCCGAATATGGCGAGCCCTATCCGATCACCAAGGTGCTGATCGAGGACGGCCGCAACCATCTGCTGCTCGGCGGCGCCATCACGGTCGGCTGTCCGGTGCGCATCCTGCAGGGCGCGCAGGATCCGGATGTGCCGTGGCAGCACGCGTTCGCGCTGGCCCACCGGCTGCCCGCCGAGGATGTGGTGCTGACGATGATCCAGGATGGCGATCACCGGCTGTCGCGGCCGCAGGACATCGCGCGCATGCTGGCGGCGGTCGGCGAGATCGGCTGAGCGTCGGGCTCAGCACGGCGTTCGCCACTCCGCGCGGACGCTGTCGTCGCTCTCGCAGGCCAGCGCGGTGGCCGCACGCCGCGCGTACGCGTCCGCGTCGAGCAATTGTGCCAGCGCCCAGGCCGCAGCGCCGCGCACCAGGGGGGTCGGGTCTGCCGTCAGTCGCTCGACGGCCGGCGTCAGCGCCGCATCACCGGAATTGCCGATCGCGATCAGCACGTTGCGCAAAAAGCGGTCGCGGCCGATGCGCTTGATCGGGGATTTCGTGAACAGCGCACGGAACGCGGCGTCGTCGAGCGCCGCCAGCTCCGCAAGGGAGGGCGCGCGCAGCGCGTCGCGGGCGGCCAGCTTCGCCTCGCGCCCCGCCTGGGCGAACTTGTTCCACGGGCAGGCGGCGAGGCAATCGTCGCAGCCATAGATGCGGTTGCCCATGGCGTTGCGGAACTCGCGCGGGATCGGCCCCTTGTTCTCGATCGTCAGATACGAGATGCAGCGCCGCGCATCGAGGCTGTAGGGCGCCGGGAAGGCCGCCGTCGGACAGCTGTCGAGGCAGGCGCGGCACGAGCCGCAATGGTCATGCTCCGGTGCATCCGCCGGCAGTGTCAGCGTGGTGTAGATGGCGCCGAGGAACAGCCAGGAGCCGAAGCCGCGCGACACCAGATTGGTGTGCTTGCCCTGCCAGCCGAGGCCCGCGGATTCGGCCAGCGGCTTCTCCATGACCGCCGCCGTGTCGACGAACACTTTCACGTCGCAGCCGGCCTGCGCGACCAGCCAGCGCGCCAAGGCCTTCAGGTTCTTCTTGATGACGTCGTGATAGTCGTCGCCGCGCGCATAGACCGAGATCGCGGCGCGGCTGCGCTCGGCCAGGATCGTGCACGGGTCGTCGTCCGGGCCGTAATTGACGCCGAGCATCACGACGCTGCGGACCTCGCTCCACAGCGTCCGCGGATCGGTGCGGCGGGACGGCTCGCGGGCGAGCCAGTCCATGTCGCCGTGCTGGCCCGATGCGATGAAGCGCTCGAACGCGGCGGCGCGCTCGGCGTTCACGACCGGCGCGGTAATGCCGATCGCATCGAACCCCAGCCGTTGTGCCTCGCCGGCCAGCGCCGCCCTCAGCATCTCCGGTTGGGGCGCGTCACGGCTCAGAAGTCGAGATCCACATAGGTCCGCGACGCCGGCACGCCCGCCAGCCAATCGCTCAGCAGCGGCCGGAACGACGGCCGCGACTTGACCCGCGCGTACCACGCCTTCGCTGCGTCGTCCTCGATCCATGGCACGTCGCCCAGATAGTCGATCGCCGACAAATGCGCGGCGGCGGCGAGGTCGGCATAGGTCAGGCGGTCGCCCGCCAGGAAATTGCGCCGCTGCGCCAGCCAGCCGATATAAGCGAGATGATAGCGCACATTGGTCTTGGCGGCGCGAATCACGTCGGTCGACGGCGGCCCGCCGCCATCCTCCTCGCTCATGAAGCGCTTATAGATGCGTTCGGTCACCAGAAGGTTCGAGGCCTCCTCGAAGAATTTGGTGTTGAACCAGTCCATCAGCCGGCGCACCTCGATGCGCTCCGCAGGCGAGGTCGGCATCAACCTTCGGTCGCCCATGTCGGGCCCGCAGGTCTCGTCGAGGAACTCGGCGATCACACCGACGCCCGGCACCGCCGGCTGGCCCTCGACCGACAGCACCGGCGTCGTTCCCGCTGGATTGAGCACCAGGAACGCCTCGCGGCGTTCCCAGGCGCGTTCTTCCACCAGGCGCAGATCGAGCCCGTATTCGCCGAGCACCAGCCGGACGAAGCGCGAATGCGGGCAGAAGGGGTGGTGGAAGAGCGTGTACATGGAGCCTTTCGACGATGGTGCCGCCACAGCGCTTAACGAACGATCAACCAACGACCGCACTTCGAAGATCGGCCGCAGGACCGGCGCAGATTTGCCGTTGCGAATCGGACCATTAGCGCATGGTCGGCGAAAGTGTAAGGAGTAGGGCGGCGGGCCGGCATGCGCGAAAACTCATGCCGCTGACCGCGGACCGGCGATGCGGTCCGTGCTGATTCGTATGCCCGACCGCGCTCCGGTTCATTGCTCCGGGCCGGCGATGCCCGCTTTTTGCAATTGCGGGCCGCGGCCGAATAGGCGAGAAGGGCGGCGTTTTGCCGGCAATCATGGATCGGATCAATGATGTCAGATACGCTGCGGGCGGTGCTTCTCGGGATTATCGAGGGCGTCACCGAATTTCTTCCCGTATCGTCGACAGGCCATCTGTTGCTGGCGGAACGCTTCTTCGGCCTCGGCGAGGACGGCTTCTGGAAGAGCTTCGCGATCCTGATCCAGCTCGGCGCCATCCTCGCGATCGTTGCGCTGTACTTCTTCAAGCTGTCGCGCGTCGCCATCGGCGCGCTGTCGAACGCTGACGACCGTCGCTTCATCATCGGCGTGCTGATCGCCTTCCTGCCCGCCGTGATCATCGGCCTCATCGCCGGCAAATACATCAAGGCGCTCCTGTTCGATCCCTGGGTCGTCTGCTTCTCGCTGATCGTCGGCGGCGCCATCCTGCTGTGGGTCGACCAGATCGATCTGAAGCCAAGGGAGCACGACGCCACGCGCTATCCGCTGCTGATGTATCTCTGGATCGGCGTGGCGCAGTGCCTGGCGATGATCCCCGGCGTGTCGCGCTCTGGCGCGACCATCGTGGCCGCGATGCTGCTCGGCGGCGACAAGCGCTCGGCCGCGGAATTCTCCTTCTTCCTGGCGATCCCGACCATGGTCGGCGCCTTCGTCTACGACTTCTACAAGAGCCGCGCCGAGATGACGTCCGACCATCTCGGCCTGGTCGCGATCGGCTTCGTCGTGTCCTTCATCACCGCGATGATCGTGGTGAAGGCCTTCCTCGGCTACGTCACCCGCCACGGCTTCGTGCTGTTTGCCTGGTGGCGCGTCATCGTCGGTACTTTGGGCCTGATCGCGCTGGCGCTCGGCAAGTAGGTCCGGCTTTCACCGCTCGTCATTGCGAGGAGCGAAGCGACGAAGCAATCCAGGGTCCCGTTCACGACTCTGGATTGCTTCGCGTCGCTCGCAATGACGCGGAGAGGGCAGGGGCTCTCTCACGCGTTCTTGCGCTGGAATTGACCCGCCGGACGGAAGCGCCAGAGATATTGCGGGCCGATCGCCTCGAGCGAATCCGGCGTGATGCCGAGGCCCTGCAAGGTCAGCCCGGCGGCCTTCGCCGTCTCCGACACGACATTGTCGGAGCGCAGCAGCTCGACCTGGTCCGGCGTCAGCTTCAGCGGTCCGGGCGCGAATTGCAGCAGTGCCGCCTGCAGCCGGGCGAGCCCGAATGGCAGCGGCAGCAGCGCGCGGTCGCGGTCGGTGATGTCGAGGATGATCTTGAGAATCTCGCGGAAGCTCAGCACCTCCGGCCCGCCGAGTTCGTAGGTCGCACCTGCCTGCGCCTTGCCGTCGACCGCGTCCGCGACCGCGGTCGCGACATCGCCGACATAGACCGGCTGCATTTTGGTCTCGCCGCCGCCGATCAGCGGCAGGAACGGCGAGATGCGCGCCAGCCCCGCAAAGCGATTGGTGAACTGGTCCTCAGGACCGAACACGACCGATGGCCGCATGATCACGGCCTCGGGCACCGCGGCCAGCGCAGCAGCCTCGCCGGCCGCCTTGGCGCGGGCGTAGCTCGCTGTCGATTCCGCGTCCGCGCCGATCGCCGAGACGTGCACCAGCCGGGCGCCGGCCGCCGCCGCAGCCTTGGCGACATTCGCGGCGCCCTCGGCCTGGACGGCCTCGAAGGTCTGGGCACCGCTCTCGGTCAGGATGCCGACGAGGTTGATGGCGACGTGGCTGTCGCGCAGCGCCGCCGCGACCGATTCGGGATAGCGCAGATTGGCCTGCACGGTGTGGATCTGGCCGACCCGGCCGAGCGGCTGCAAATGGCCAGCGAGCTCCGGCCGGCGCACGGCGACGCGGATGCGGTAGTCGCGCTTGGCCAGCGCCCGGACCACGTTGCGGCCGACGAAGCCGGAGCCGCCGAACACGGTGACGAGGGTGTCCAGATTCGATGCCAGATTCGTTGCCATGGGATCATTCCTGGGATTGCATCCGGACGGTCCGTCCGCCCGGAGGAGGGCTCTTTGCGGCGATTCGCACCCCGCGGCCCGCCATCTTGCGCCGCTATATAGCCCATCGTCCGCATCGCGGAAAAGGGAGCCGTGTTTTTGCGTATCGGGTGAGAAAAATTGTCATCTTGGGCCTTCAGCGGTTTGACAAGCGCGCGTCCGATCCGTACACACCGCCCACACATGCCCAGGTGGCGGAATTGGTAGACGCGCTGGCTTCAGGTGCCAGTGGCTTAACGGCCGTGAAGGTTCGAGTCCTTTCCTGGGCACCATTTTTGGTGACCTCCCCCGCACAAGAGATGTCCGACAGGCGACCGCGCTGAAGCGCGTCGTGATTGGATTGACGCGGGCGCTGGTCGAGCCCCGACGCGGCCGGCTCGAACTTCGTCGCCGTCTCACCGCATGCCGAGATCGATCTCCGGCCTCCGCACGGTTCTCGCAACCGCGCATCTGTGGATGACGGAAGCTCAATCCATGTCACCCTCAATCCCTGTTCGCCGGCGTCTGGATGAAGCCGCGATTCCACGTCGGGCTGATCAGGATCTCGTTGACGCAGACGCGCGGCGGCATGTTTGCCACGAACGCGATCGTGCGGCCGAGGTCTTCCGGCTGCAGCATCCGCGCCTGCTCTTCCGCGCTCGGCACGACCGGCCGCTGCTCCAGAATCGGCGTCGCGACCTCGCCCGGCATCAGGCAGCAGGCGCGCAAGCCGTGCATGCATTCCTCCATGTTGAACGAGTGGGTCAGCGCCAGCACCGCATGCTTGGTCGAGGTATAGGCCGGCCCCGGCATCTTGGAGACATGGCGTCCCGCCCAGGACGATACGTTGATGATGGTGCCGTCCGCTTGCGCGCGCATCGCCGGCAGCACCGCCTTCATGCAATACAGCACGCCATTGAGATTGATCTCGACCAGCTGGTTCCAGCCGTCGAGCGTCATGTCGTCCCAGCGTCGCTTGGGTACGTTCACGCCGGCTGAGTTCACCAGCAGATCGATGCGGCCGTGCCGCGCCAGGATGGCGTCGGCCGCGGCCTGCACCTCCGCCGCCTTGGCGACGTCGAGCGGAACGGCCTCGGCCGTGCCGCCAGCGGCCGCGATCTTCGCCGCCACCGTTTCGAGCGCAGCCTTGCGCCGGCCCGACACGATTACTGTCCAGCCGTCGGCGGCGAGCGCCAGCGCGCCGGCCTCACCGATGCCCGTGCCGCCGCCGGTGATCCACGCGATCCGTTTCCTCTTGGTCATTTGCCAGCGTCTCCCGTTGCCTTCGAAAGGGCGTTTTTGCTAAGGCAGCCTCGATCAGAGACGGCAACCCTGGCGACATCGCCGGTGCCATCCGCCGTCCCGGCCCTTTTCGTCTTCGTCGAGCACGATGTTCCGCCGGCTGGCACTGCCGGCCGGTCACCGCTCCAGGGGAATGTTGCATGAACCAGACCGCCAACGCCAATCTGTTCGCCCGCTTGTTCGACGGTCTCGACGATCCCAGCCGCCTCGCGATCGAGACCCATGACGGTCAGCGCATCACCTATGGCGACCTGATTGCGCGCGCGGGCCAGATGGCGAATGTGCTGGTCAGCAGGGGCGTGAAGCCGGGCGACCGCGTCGCGGCGCAGACCGAGAAATCAGTGTCGGGCCTCGTGCTCTATCTCGCCACGGTCCGCGCCGGCGGCGTCTATCTGCCGCTCAACACGGCCTACACGCTCAACGAGCTCGACTATTTCATCGGCGACGCCGAGCCGACCGTCGTCGTGTGCGATCCCGCCAAGGCCGAGGGCATCCGCACGCTGGCTGCCAAGGTCGGCGCCACGGTGGACACGCTCGATGCGTCAGGCAAGGGCTCGCTGACCGAGGCCGCCGACAAGGCCGCCACCGCGTTCACCACCGTGCCGCGCGGCGCCGACGATCTCGCCGCGATCCTCTATACGTCAGGCACCACCGGCCGCTCCAAAGGCGCGATGCTGTCCCACGACAATCTCGCCTCGAACTCGCTGACCCTGATCGACTACTGGCGCTTCACCAAGGACGACGTGCTGATCCACGCGCTGCCGATCTATCATACGCATGGCCTGTTCGTGGCCAGCAACGTGACGCTGTTCGCGCGCGCGTCGATGATCTTCCTGCCCAAGCTCGATCCCGACCTGATCATCAATCTGATGGCACGCGCCACCGTGCTGATGGGCGTGCCGACCTTCTACACCCGGCTGCTGCAGAACCCGCGGCTGAACAAAGAGACGACCAGCCACATGCGTCTCTTCATCTCCGGCTCTGCGCCTTTGCTCGCCGACACCCATCGCGAATGGTTCGCGCGCACCGGCCACGCCGTGCTCGAGCGCTACGGCATGACCGAGACCAACATGAACACGTCGAACCCGTATGATGGCGAGCGCGTGCCCGGCGCGGTCGGCTTCCCGCTGCCTGGCGTGTCCGTGCGCGTGACCGATCCCGAGACCGGCAAGGAGCTCGCGCGCGACGAGATCGGCATGATCGAGGTGAAGGGCCCGAACGTGTTCAAGGGCTATTGGCGGATGCCGGAGAAGACCAAGTCGGAGTTCCGTCCTGACGGCTTCTTCATCACCGGCGACCTCGGCAAGATCGACACGCAGGGCTACGTCCACATCGTCGGGCGCGGCAAGGATCTGGTCATCTCCGGCGGCTTCAACGTCTATCCGAAGGAGATCGAGAGCGAGATCGACGCCATGCCGGGCGTGGTCGAGTCCGCCGTCATCGGCGTGCCGCATGCCGATTTCGGCGAGGGCGTCACGGCGGTCGTCGTGCGTCACCCCGGTGCTGACGTCAATGAAGCCAGCGTGCTCAAGGGGCTCGACGGCCGGCTGGCCAAGTTCAAGATGCCGAAGCGCGTGTTCGTGGTCGACGAGCTGCCGCGCAACACCATGGGCAAGGTGCAGAAGAACGTGCTGCGTGATCAGTACAAGGACATCTATACGAAATGAGAGCGGCTAGCGCCGTCGCCCGATCCTAAGACCCACGAGTGCCGCCAGCGGCGGCGCGGCGCAGATCAAGATCAGTTCCAGCACGGCGAACGAAGCGACCTCGTGCTGGATGGCCAGAGCAAGACACGCGGCAAACAGGCCGGCCGCGGTGAAGCCGAGGATGCAGGTCAAAGGCTCCTCGGCCGGCTCGTGCGAGGACGCTTGCCGCGCGGGCAGCGCTGCCGGGCGTTCGGTGGTTGTCGGCCGGACCGTTGGCACGGGCATCGGACCTCCCTGCAGCACGGCTTTTTTGCTCGCGTCTCACCGCAGACTAGGTGAAGGCGTCTGAGCCCGACATGCGGCAAAATCGACCAGCGGCAAGATACGGGCATCGGTCGGCAGGAACGCGGCACGCCGGTGCCGACTTGTTCCAGAGCCGAGCCGGCGACCTGCGCGACCCGTTCCTTCGTCCCGCGAATCCTTCCGGTCAGCCTTGCAGATTTGTCGCCCCGCGGAGCCCTGCGGATCGCGAAACCGACGTCGTCAGGTCCGTAGTTAAGCGGTGAATCAATGCTCTACGATCTGCGTTATTTACGCGTTCTACCGCGTTCGTGGCAGCCGGCGCGAGGAGTTAGAAGTGAATGGAAATTCGCTATATGATCGATGTGCTGGGTCCTGGCATACCACGGTGGCCATTGATCCTTTTTTCACTGCTGACCTAGTACTGAATCGCTGTTCGGTTTTGGGCCATTTGTTCGTTGCAAGGCCTGTTCCTTCTCCGTAAATAAAGCCCGCCTTGCCGATCCGCACGGCCGCAAGCCCCTTCCGTTCACGGCCCACAAGAAATCATCAAAGCACCAATGACAGCCAGGATCGAACGACCGCTTTCGCCGCATCTGCAAACCTACCGTTGGACGCTGACGATGATCCTGTCGATCGTCCACCGCGCCACCGGGGTTGCACTTTATTTCGGGACGCTGCTGCTGGCCTGGTGGTTGATCGCCGCCGCGTCCGGTCCAAGCGCCTATTCCTACGTCCAGGGCTTCATGGGCAGCTTCCTCGGCCGCCTGATCATGTTCGGCTACACCTGGGCGCTGCTGCACCATCTGTTGTCCGGCATCCGTCACTTCGTCTGGGACCTCGGTTACGGCTTCAAGCCGAACGAGCGTGAGACTTTGACCTGGGGCGCACTGATCGGCGGCATCACCTTGACCGTTCTGGTGTGGATCGTGGCTTACGCCGTGGGAGGTGGCCGATGAGCGACGCACGCGCGAAATCGATGCGGACCCCGCTGGGCCGCGTCCGCAACCTCGGCGCCGCCCATTCCGGCACCAGCGACTTCTGGCGCCAGCGCATCACCGCGGTTGCGATGACCTTGCTGATCGTGCCCGTGGTCGTGGTGGTGATCATGCTGCTCGGCCGCAACCAGGCCGGCGCTGCGCAGATCCTCGGCTCGCTGCCGATCGCGCTGATCATGCTGCTGTTCGTCATCGCGAGCTGCTGGCACATGAAGATCGGCATGCAGGTCGTGATCGAGGACTATGTCCACAGCGAGCCGCTTAAGCTCGTTGCGATCATGGCTAACAACTTCTTTGCGGTGACCGTGGCGCTCGCCTCGATCTACGCCCTCATCAAACTGTCCACTGGAGTCTAGCCCATGGCCGGCGGAGCAAATGGCAGCGCGAACGGCGCGCCCGCGACGAACGGAAAAGCCTATCCGATCGAGGACCACACCTACGACGTCGTCGTGGTCGGCGCAGGCGGTGCCGGACTGCGCGCGGTGGTCGGCTGCAGCGAAGCGGGCCTGCGCACGGCCTGCATCACCAAGGTGTTCCCGACCCGCTCGCACACCGTGGCGGCGCAGGGCGGCATCTCGGCCTCGCTCGGCAACATGCACCAGGACGACTGGCGCTGGCACATGTACGACACCGTCAAGGGGTCGGACTGGCTCGGCGACCAGGACGCGATCGAATACATGGTGCGCAATGCGCCCGACGCGGTCTACGAGCTCGAACATTGGGGCGTGCCGTTCTCGCGCACCGAAGACGGCAAGATCTATCAGCGTCCGTTCGGCGGCATGACCATCGACTTCGGCAAGAGCCAGGCGCAGCGCACCTGCGCCGCCGCCGACCGTACCGGCCACGCCATGCTGCACACGATGTATGGCCAGTCGCTGCGCCACGCCGCGGAGTTCTTCATCGAGTTCTTCGCCATCGACCTGATCATGGACGACCAGGGCGTCTGCCGCGGCGTCATCGCGCTGAAGCTCGACGACGGCACGCTGCACCGCTTCCGCGCCCAGACCACGATCCTGGCCACCGGCGGTTACGGCCGCGCCTACGCGTCCTGCACCTCGGCGCATACCTGCACCGGAGACGGCGGCGGCATGGCGCTGCGCGCCGGCCTGCCACTGCAGGACATGGAATTCGTGCAGTTCCACCCCACTGGCATCTATGGCTCGGGTTGTCTGGTCACCGAGGGTGCACGCGGCGAAGGCGGCTATCTCGTCAACGCCGAGGGCGAGCGCTTCATGGAGCGCTATGCGCCGTCCGCCAAGGACCTCGCCTCGCGCGACGTCGTCTCGCGCGCGATGACCATCGAGATCCGCGAAGGCCGCGGCGTCGGCAAGAAGAAGGACCACATCTTCCTGCATCTCGACCATCTCGATCCGAAGGTGCTGGCCGAGCGTCTGCCGGGCATCTCCGAATCGGCCAAGATCTTCGCCAATGTCGACGTGACCCGCGAGCCGATCCCGATCGTGCCGACGGTGCACTACAACATGGGCGGCATCCCGACCAACTATCACGCCGAGGTGCTGACCAAGAAGGACGGCGACGACAACGCCATCGTGCCCGGCCTGATGGCGGTGGGCGAGGCGGCCTGCGTCTCCGTGCACGGCGCCAACCGGCTCGGCTCGAACTCGCTGATCGACCTCGTCGTGTTCGGACGCGCTGCCGCGCTGCGGCTCGCGGAGAAGCTGACGCCGAACGGCAAGCAGCCGGATCTGCCGAAGGACTCGGCCGACATGGCGCTCAGCCGGCTCGACCGTTATCGCTACGCCTCCGGCGGCACGCCGACGGCGAAGCTGCGCGAGAGCATGCAGCATGTGATGCAGACCAACTGCGCCGTGTTCCGCACCGGCGAAGTGCTGCAGGAAGGCCACAACCTGATCCACAAGGTCCATGGCGGCATCGGCGACATTGCCGTCTCCGACCGTTCGCTGGTGTGGAATTCCGACCTGATCGAGACCTTGGAGTTCGACAATCTGATCGCCCAGGCGGTGGTCACGATGGACTCCGCCGCCAATCGCACCGAGAGCCGCGGCGCGCATGCCCGCGAGGACTTCCCGGATCGCGACGACAAGAACTGGATGAAGCACACGCTGGCGTGGATCGACCAGAACGGCCAGACCACGATCGATTACCGCCCGGTGCACAACTACACCATGACCAACGACGTGCAGTACATCCCGCCGAAAGCGCGTGTGTACTGAGCCCGTCCGTCATAACAAAGAAGGCCTCCCGAAATGGCTGAGTTCGCACTTCCCAAGAATTCGCAGATCACCGGCGGCAAGACCTGGCCGAAGCCGGTGGGCGCTACCGAGGTCCGCGAGTTCAAGGTCTATCGTTGGAATCCGGATGACGGCAAGAATCCGAGCGTTGATACCTATTATGTCGACGTCAATGATTGCGGCCCGATGGTGCTCGACGGTCTGATCTGGATCAAGAACCATATCGATCCGTCGCTGACCTTCCGCCGCTCCTGCCGCGAGGGCGTGTGCGGCTCCTGCGCGATGAACATCGACGGCCAGAACACCCTGGCCTGCACCAAGTCGATGCACGACGTGAAGGATGGCGCGGTCAAGATCAACCCGCTGCCGCATCAGCCGGTGGTCAAGGACCTCGTACCGGATCTCACCAACTTCTACGCGCAATACGCTTCGATCGAGCCGTGGTTGAAGACGACCTCGCCGACGCCGCAGAAGGAATGGCGGCAGAGCCACGAGGATCGCGAAAAGCTCGACGGTCTCTACGAGTGCATCCTGTGCGCCTGCTGCTCGACCTCGTGCCCGAGCTATTGGTGGAACAGCCAGCGCTATCTCGGACCGGCGGCGCTGCTGCAGGCCAACCGGTGGGTCAAGGACAGCCGCGACGAGGCGACCGGCGAGCGGCTCGACAATCTCGAGGACCCGTTCCGGCTCTACCGCTGCCACACCATCATGAATTGCGCCAAGGCCTGCCCGAAGGGCCTCAACCCGGCCGAGGCGATCGCCGAGCTCAAGCTGAAGCTGGTCGAGCGCCAGATCTAGCCGGGCGCCAGCCGACCAAACGATCGATCATCGGAGCTTGCGCCCGGAACCGTCATAAGTTCCGGGCGCAGCTGGTTTGTAGCTTTGGCCGATTGCGTTAAGCTCGTGGTCTTTTGGGGGCCGGAGCGACCGTGCAGACCGCACAACGCAAATCGCTGATCATGCTGCGATGGATGATGGTGGCGTCGCTCGCGCTGCCGGTCGCGCTGTTCCTGGTCGCGGCCTATGTCTCCTACGGTTCGACCTGCGAGGAGGCCGATCGCGACATCCGTCGCTCGCTGGATGTCGTCCACGAGCATGCCGAGAAGGTGTTCGAGACCATCGACCGCAGCCTGTCGGAGATCGACGAGATCGTCCGTGATCTCTCCGACGCCGAGATCAAGGCCCGCGAGCAGGCGCTGCATGGCCGGCTGCGTCAGCTCTCGGATACTTTGCCGCAGATGAAGTCCGCCTGGGTGTTCGATGTCCAGGGTCGTCCGTTGGTGAGCAGCATGATCTATCCGGCGCCGGATATGATCTTCGCCGACCGCGACTACTTCAGCGCCCATGTGACGACCAACGCCGGCAGCTTCGTCGGTGCTGCACTGACGCCGCGGCCGCCCGACCATGGCGCTGCGTTCTTCAGTGTGAGCCGCCGCCGCCAGAGCGCGGACGGCCGCTTCACCGGCGTGATCCAGGCTTCGGTGCTGCCGGATTATTTCGAGCACTTCTATGCCCGGATCGGACGCGCGCCGGGCAGCTACTTCGCGCTGCGCCGCTTCGACGGTCTTGTTCTGGCACGCTTTCCGGCGGCGCAGCGCAGCGCGGGCCCGCCGCCGAACGATGTTCCGGCGGCCGCCGCCGATACGGAGCAACTTGTCACCGAAACCTCGCCGATCGACGGACTCGAGCGCCGCGTCGGCTATCAGCGTCTCGCCGGATTTCCGGTCTACGTCTCGGCAGGGTTGGAGACGGCGACGATCCGCGATCGCTGGCTCGGCACGATGGGCCGGCACCTGATCTTCGGCATCCCGGCAACCGCGCTGCTCGTCGTCTTCCTGGCGATGGCGCGGCGCCGGACTGAGCGCTTCTATATCGAAGCGGCCCGTCGCCTGGAGGCGGAAGATGCCCTCAGGCACGGCCAGCGCATGGAAGCGCTGGGCCAGCTCACCGGCGGCGTCGCGCATGATTTCAACAATCTCCTGACCGTCATTCGGGCGTCAGCCGACCTGCTGCGCCGCGCCAACCTGCCGGAGGAGCGGCGGCTGCGCTACATTGATGCGATCTCGGACACCGTGGCGCGCGCGTCCAAATTGACGTCTCAGCTCCTCGCCTTCGCCCGGCGCCAAACGCTGAAGCCGGAGGTGTTCGACATCAGCCGCAGCGTCGTCACGCTGCGCGACATGGTCAAGACGCTGGTGGGCTCGCGCATCGAGATCGTGACCTCCGTTCCCGACGAGCCCTGCTACGTCAACGCCGATGCCGGCCAGTTCGAAACGGCCCTCATCAACATGGCGGTCAATGCGCGGGATGCGATGGCCGGTCAGGGCCAACTGGTGATCAGTGTGACGGCAGCGTCCGATCTGCCGACGCCCGCGGCGCCGCAGGAGCGTCCGCCGCTCGGCTATGTCGCGCTCGCTGTCCAGGACACCGGCATCGGTATTCCTCAGCAGCAGTTCAGTCGGATCTTCGAACCTTTCTTCACCACCAAGACGATCGGCCAGGGCACCGGGCTCGGCCTGTCGCAGGTGTTCGGTTTCGCCAAGCAGTCCGGTGGCGAGATCGGTGTGACCAGCGAACTCGGCAAGGGCACCACGTTCACGCTTTATCTGCCGCGTGTCGCGCCGGCCGAGCAGCCAAGGGGCGATGCTGGCGGGCATGCGGTGCCGATCGGCGGCCGCGGCATGGCGGTGCTTGTGGTCGAGGACAATATCGACGTGGGCAGATCCGCGACCGAGGCGCTCGCCGAGCTCGGCTATCTCACGACCCTCGTCGACAACGCCAGGGACGCCCTGGAAGAGCTGATCGACGGCGGGAGCCGGTTCGATGTCGTTTTCACCGACGTCGTGATGCCGGGGATGACCGGTCTCGAACTTGCCGAGGAGATTCGCCGGCTCGAGCTCAACATCCCCATAGTGCTGGCGAGTGGCTACAGCCATGTGCTGGCGCAGCAGGGTACCAATGGCTTCGAACTGTTGCGCAAGCCGTATTCGATCGAAGAATTGTCGCGCGTGCTGCACAAGGTGGTGCCGGTCCCGCTCCACCGTGCGCCGCCGGTGGCTCCGAGCTCGGAGATGCGCTGATCATCGGAGCGGGAACTGAGTCGCGGAACCTTCTACTTGGCCCGCCGTTGTCGGCGAATGGGACAGGTCCAGGACATCGCGCGGCCCGCTGTGTCGTCGGCTGATGAGGCGCCGATCATCGAGATCGCCGCCGAAAACGGCGCGCAGGTCGAGCCGCCTCCGCCGGAGGTGGTGGAGCCCGACCCTGAACTGTCGCCGGAGGAAGCCGAACAGGTCCGCAAGCGCTATCTGCTGACGCGGTTCTGGATCAGCGCGCACGGCTATTGGGGAGCAGCCGGCGACCGCCTGGCCTGGCCCTTCACGATCGGCCTTCTGACCCCGATCGTCGGCACCGTCGCGTTTCAATATGGCATCAACGTCTGGAATCGGTCGATCTTCGACGCGATCGAGAAGCGCGATTCGGCGACCGTTTTCCATCTGACCGCGATCTTCTTCCCGCTGGCGATCGGCAGCGTGATTCTGGCCGTCGCGCAGGTCTATGCCCGGATGGCGATCCAGCGCCGCTGGCGCGCCTGGCTGACGAACAGCATCATCACGCGCTGGCTGGCCTCCGGGCGCTACTATCAGCTCAATCTCGTCAGTGGCGATCACAAGAACCCGGAATACAGGATCGCTGAGGATCTGCGCATCGCGACCGACTCACCGGTCGATTTCGTGGCCGGGGTCACCTCGGCGCTGCTCTCGGCGGCAACCTTCATCGTCGTACTCTGGACCATTGGCGGTGCGCTCACATTGCGCTTGGGCGGCACGGAGCTCACGATCCCGGGCTTCCTCGTGCTGGCCGCGGTGATCTACGCCGCCATCGCTTCGGGCTCGATCGTGACGATCGGCCGTCGCTTTGTGCAGACGTCCGAGGACAAGAATCAGGCGGAGGCCGACTTCCGCTACGCGCTGACGCGCGTGCGCGAAAACGGCGAAAGCATCGCGTTGCTCGGCGGCGAAGCCGAGGAGCGTGCTGGCATCGATCGGACGTTCGGCAACGTCCTGGGACAATGGGCGCGGCTCGCCGGGCAGCACATGCGCACGACACTTGTGTCGCAGGGCTCGAGCCTCATCGCGCCGGTCGTGCCGCTGTTGCTGTGCGCACCGAAGTTTCTCGATGGCAGCATGACGCTTGGTCAGGTCATGCAGGCTGCGAGCGCGTTCACCATCGTGCAGACCGCCTTCGGCTGGTTGGTCGACAATTATCCGCGGCTGGCGGACTGGAATGCCTGCGCCCGCCGTATCGCCTCGTTGATGATGTCGCTCGATGCGCTCGAACGCGCGGAGCGCGGCGATGGACTCGGCCGCATCAAGCACGGCGAGACGACGGGCGACGCAATGCTGAGCTTGAACGATCTTTCGGTGACGCTCGATGACGGCACTGCGGTCGTCGGCGAGACCGAGGTCGTGGTCGATCCCGGCGAACGTCTGCTCGTGGCCGGCGAGTCGGGGACCGGCAAGAGCACTCTTGTGCGCGCCATTGCCGGCCTGTGGCCGTGGGGCGGTGGCAGCATCAACTTTCATCCCGATCGCCGCCTGTTCATGTTGCCGCAGCGGCCCTACGTGCCGTCAGGCAGTCTGCGCCGTGCGGTGGCCTATCCCGGCGCAGCTGAGGATTGGCCTGTCGAGCAGGTCGCCGACGCGCTGCACAAGGTCGGACTCGATCATCTCAAGGATCGGATCGAGGAAGAGGCTCCTTGGGATCAAACCCTGTCCGGCGGCGAGAAGCAGCGCCTCGCCTTCGCGCGACTGTTGCTGCACAGCCCGGATATCGTGGTGCTCGACGAGGCCACCTCCGCGCTCGATGAGAAGAGCCAGGATCGCATGATGCAGGTCGTGACGAGCGAGCTGCCGAAGGCGACCATCGTCAGCGTCGCGCATCGTGCTGAGCTCGAAGCGTTTCACAGCCGGAAGATCGTGCTGGAACGGCGCAAGGGCGGCGCCAAGCTCGTGAGCGATATCGACCTGATCCCGCGCAAAGGTAAGCGGCGCCTCATCGGCCGGTTTCTGCGCCAGCGCAAGCAGCTCTGAACGGGCGCGCGAGGTCGCCGATCAACGACGATCGTGCCGCGCACGGTCTCAGAGAGGACACAATCGCGCCACGCCCTCCGCATTGGAGTCCGCTGCAAAACCGGCTATCACACGTCGCCTCAGCTCAGGACGCGACTTTGACGCCAGACAACGATCCTTCTCCCGCCCCCTTTGGAGCCTTCGCTCCCAACGCCGCGCAGGCGCTCGTCGTCCGGGTTGCGCGCGGATCCGGCTTGAAGCGTGGTGCATTCCGGCCGATGCTGACCCGCATCGTCAATCTGCTCCGCGCGGGACCGCTCGATGTCGACTATCAAGGGGCGCGTTTCCGCTTTCATCATCAGGTCAGCGCGACGGAGCGCGGAGCCCTGTTCAATCCCGAGTATAATCGTGAGGAGCTGGATTTTCTGCGCAGTCACATTCCGCCGGGCGGAGTGGCGGTCGATGTTGGCGCCAATGTCGGCACCTTCGCATTGCCGCTCGCGCGCCATGTCGGGCCGACCGGCCTGGTGATCGCGATCGAGCCGCATCCCGTGACCCATGCGCGGCTTGCCTTCAACCGCGATGCCTCGGCCCTGCCGCAAGTGAAGCTGTTCGCCGTCGCGGCCGGCGATAGCGATGGCGAGGTGATGATCGAAACCGATGGCGTCAATCTCGGCGCCAGCCACATCGTGGTCGGCGCCGCCGGGAGTGAGGCCATCAAGGTTCCATCGCTGCGGCTGCAGGCCATCCTCGAACAGGCTGGCGCGACCCGGATCGACGCGTTGAAGATCGATGTCGAGGGATTCGAGGATCGCGTTCTGACCTGCTTCTTCAGACATGCCCCTGACCTGCTGTGGCCGCGCGCGGTCGTCATCGAACATCTGTCCCGCGACGAATGGCAGAACGATTGCCTCGCAGACATGATCGGCCGGGGCTATCGCGAGATCGGGCGGACACGCAGCAACACGCTGCTGCTGCGCGGCTGAATTCGCCGCACCGGTTCCGTTGCGGAGGTCGGAACATCGCGGCGCGCCGCGGCGTTATCGCTCCTGACATTCCAGGGAGCGGACCATGAGCAACAACGACATGCGCGATCAGGATCGCGCCTGGGACCTGATGAAGAAGATCGGCTTTGCCATGCTGGTCACGCGCGACGGTAACAAGCTCCGTGCGCGGCCGATGAGCGCCTATCTCGCGCGTGACGAGAACATGATCTACTTCCTCACTGATGCGCGGCATCACAAGGATGAGGAGATCGCGCGCAATCCCCAGGTCAATTTGTCATTCGCGGATGCAGGCAGCCAGACATACGTATCGCTGACCGGGACCGCCGCCGTTTCGAACGACCGCAACAAGATCCGCGACCTGTTCACGACGACGGCAAAAGCGTGGTGGGACAGCGCCGAGGATCCGAACATTCGGCTGCTGAAGATCACGCCCGATGACGCCGAGTTCTGGGATTCTCCGGGTACAGTTGTCAGCTACGTCAAAATGGCGGCCGCAGCCGTCACCGGCACGCGTCCCGACATCGGCGACAACCGCAAGGTTTCGATGTGATGCCGATCGAGCCGCCCGAGATTCCGCCGGCGACGCCGGGTCGTCCGATGGAGCCACCCCCGGAGGACCCGCTCGGCAATCCGAATCCCGAAGTGCCGCCGCCGATGCACGAGCCGGATATGCCGGCGCCTCCGCGCGAGCTGCCGGGCGAAACACCCAGCGAGGTGCCGGCGCGCGGACCGCAGGGGCCGACCACGCCGAATCCGGCCACGGATTGATCGTGGTTGAGCCGTGATGATGATGGACAGAGCAGGGTACCGGCGTATGCCGGCACCGCAGCGTTAAATCCCGGCAAGCCCTTGAAAATCAAGGTTGAATGGAACATGAATGACGGCGGTCCGGCAGCCGGTTCACGTCGAAATAAATCGCCGCGCGAATTTGAACCCCGCCACAATCCAGCCTAACGCATAGCTGTTGATCACGCCGTGCTTCAAAAAGAACGTCTCGGGAAAACAATTCACATGAGCAAACTTCGCGTCCTGCTGCTTGCGACGACCGCGCTGTCGGCAATGCAACTGACGAGCTCCGGATCCTACGCGCAGGGGACGCCGATGGTCGTCGCCCAAGGTCCGGGCGGCGGCGAAGTCGGTCCGGACGGCCGACCGAAACAGCAGCCGCAAGGTCAGCCGCAGCGACCCGGCCCCGGCGCGCCGCCACCGCATCAGGCTGCGCCTCCGCCGCCTCCCGCGCCGCCGCCGGCTGCTGCGCCACGCCCGGCACCTCCGCCGCCCGCGCCGCCACCGGCAGCGGCCCCGCGTCCTGCGCCGGCTCCTCCTCCCCCACCTCCTCCGCCGCGGGCCGAGCCGCCGCGTCCAGCGCCCCCACCGCCGCCCCCTCCGCCGCGGGCCGAGCCACCACGTCCGGCTGCTCCGCCGCCGCCCCCGCCGCCGCCGCGGGCTGAGCCGCCCCATGCGGCGCCGCCGCCTTCACGGGCCGAGCCGCCTGCGCCTCCGCCGTCGCGTCCCGCGCCGCCGGTCGCGGCTCCGCCGGTGCACACCCCGCCGCCTCCCGCACCTCCCCCGGCTTCGCCGCATGAGCCGGCACGCCCGGCGACTCCGCCTGCGCCTCCGCCGGCGGCTGCTCCCGTGCGTCCAACGCCGCCCACGCCACCCGCGGCCACGCCCGCCCCGCCGCCTCCGTCGAGTTCGGCACCGAACCAGCGGCCGGGAACGCCGCCGTCACCCGTGACACCGCCACCTTCGCCTCCAGCGGCGGGGAACGCGCCACCGCCTGCGCACACGCCACCGCGGTCCGCGGCGCCGTCTCCGCAGCCGACGCCGGCGCCGACTCCTCCAGGTGGCCCCGGGCAGCGGCCCCCGATACAGCCAGGTGCCGGCGCTCCGCCGCCCGGTGCTCCCCAGGGGGCACCCCCGCCGCGCGGCGCGCCGACGCCGCCCGCCGGAACCGTCGCACCCGGGCCCGGAACGCCGCCTTCACCGGCGACGCCTCCGGCTGCACAGACGCCGCCCCCGAATGCGCAGCCCGGCACGCCGTCGCCCGGCCCACGTCCCGGCACGCCACCGACGCCACCGCCGGCGGCAGGACCGGGTCCTGCTGCAGGACCCGGCGCCGCTGGTCCGGGTCCCGGCACGGCCGCTCCTGGACCCGGCGGACCGGCAGCGACGCCGGCGCCTGGACCGGGATCTGGTCCCGGAGCCGGTGCGCAGGGTGCGGTGCCGCCCGCTGGACCGCCGGCGATGACCAATCGGCCGCCGCCGCAGGTGGCAGCTCCGATTCCCGCGCCGCCACCACCGTCACCCCAGCAGCTCACGCCGATTGCGCCTGGCGCACCCTTGGTGGGACCGCAGCGCCTCGAGGACTTCCGCGGTCAGCGCCGCGAGGTCCAGGAAGGTGGTCGCACCCTGATCTATGAGCCCGGCCGCGTCATCGTGCGCGATCCGGGCGGGCAGGAGTTCGTGCGTCATGACGAGCTCGAGCGCTTCCGCTACGGCGCCCGCGACATCCGCGTGATGCGGGAGGACCGCGGCGAGACCCGCACCGTGGTGATCCGCCCGGACGGCAGCCAGATCGTGACAATCACCGCGCCCGACGGCCGGCTGCTGCGCCGTATCCGCCGCGACATCGGCGGCCGCGAGATCATCATCATCGACAACACCTACCGCGATCCCCAGGCGGTCGGCGGCTTCTATGTGGATCTGCCGCCGCCGGAGATCCGCATCCCCTACAACCGCTACATCGTCGACGCCGAGGAGGCGCCGCCGGATGTCATCTACGACACGTTGGTCGCGCCGCCCGTGGAGCGCGTCCAGCGCCGCTACTCGCTCGATGAAGTCCGCTACTCGCCGTCGGTGCGACAGCTGATGCCGTCGATCGATCTCAACACGATCACCTTCGAGACGGGATCGTGGGAGATCGGCCCTGATCAAGTGGCGAAGCTTCAGGTCATCGCCGACGGCCTCAACCAGGCAATCCAGCGCAACCCGCGCGAGGTCTTCCTGATCGAGGGCCATACCGATGCGGTCGGCAACGAGACCGACAATCTGTCGCTCTCGGACCGCCGTGCCGAATCGGTCGCGACCTTGCTGACCCAGCAATTCGGCGTTCCCGCCGAGAACCTGACGTCACAGGGTTATGGCGAGCAGTACCTCAAGGAGCAGACGCAGGGACCGAGCCGCATCAACCGCCGCGTCACGGTCCGCCGCATCACGCCGCTGCTGAATGGCGGCCAGGCCGCGCTGCCGCCGCCGCCCCCGGGCATCGCGCCGCCGCGCTGAGGCGCCGCGACCGAGGCAAAAATGAAAATGGCCGGGAGCGATCCCGGCCATTTTTGTTGGTGGCAATCCGTTTGGTGGTGTTCTGTGTCGTCGCCGCGAGGCGGGGACCCACGCTCACCGGATCAAGTTTTGCGCCGGCTGGAGCTACGACCGTCTGTTACGAGATCTGCAGGTGGTTACGGGTCCCTGCGTTCTCAGGGACACCGGTGAATGTCGTGCGCGTCTCAGCCAGCAGCTTTTGCTCAGCCCTTGTCGTGGCCGAGCTGGAAGATCTGCGCGCCTTCCGACCCCGTCAACAGGCCGGTCTCCGAATAGAGCTTCAGCTTGGTGCGGGTGTCGGTGATGTCGAGATTGCGCATCGTCAGCTGGCCGATGCGGTCGGCGGGCGTGAAGGCGGCATCCTCGACCTTTTCCATGCTCAGCCGCTCCGGCTGATAGGTCAGGTTCGGGCTCTCGGTGTTGAGCAGCGAATAGTCGTTGCCGCGGCGCAGCTCCAGGGTTACCTCGCCGGTGATGGCGCTGGCCACCCAGCGCTGCGCGGTCTCGCGCAGCATCAGCGCCTGCGAGTCGAACCAGCGGCCCTGATAGAGCAGGCGTCCGAGACGCAGGCCGTTGATGCGATACTGCTCGATCGTATCCTCGTTATGGATGCCGGTCAGCAGCCGCTCATAGGCGATGTGCAAGAGCGCCATGCCCGGCGCCTCGTAGATGCCGCGGCTCTTGGCCTCGATGATGCGGTTTTCGATCTGGTCGCACATGCCGAGACCGTGGCGGCCGCCGATCGCATTGGCCTCCAGGAACAGCGCGACAGGATCGGTGAAGGTCTGGCCATTCAGCGCCACCGGCTGGCCTTCCTCGAAGCGCACCACGACGGTCTCGGGCTTGACGACGCAGTCCTCGCGCCAGAACGGCACGCCCATGATCGGGTTGACGATCCGGATGCCGCTATTGAGGTTCTCGAGGTCCTTGGCTTCGTGGGTGGCGCCGAGCAGATTGCTGTCGGTCGAATACGCCTTCTCGGCGCTCATCTTGTAGTCGAAGCCGTTGGCGGTGAGGAACGCCGACATCTCGGCGCGGCCGCCGAGCTCGTCGATGAACTGCTGGTCGAGCCAAGGCTTGTAGATCTTGAGGTTCGGATTGGTGAGCAGGCCGTAGCGGTAGAACCGCTCGATGTCGTTGCCCTTGTAGGTCGAGCCGTCGCCCCAGATGTTGACGCCGTCCTCCTTCATCGCGGCGACCAGCATGGTGCCGGTCACGGCGCGGCCGAGCGGTGTCGTGTTGAAATAGGTCGCGCCGCCGGTCGAGATGTGGAAGGCGCCGGACTGGATCGCGGCGATACCCTCATGCACCAGCTGGGTGCGGCAATCGACCAGCCGCGCCTTCTCGGCGCCGAAGCTCATCGCCTTGCGCGGGATCTCGTCATAATCGGATTCGTCGGGCTGGCCGAGATTGGCGGTGTAGGCGAAGCAGCGCGCGCCCTTCTGTTTCATCCAGAGCAATGCTGCGCTGGTGTCGAGCCCGCCGGAGAAGGCAATGCCGACTTTCTCGCCCTTGGGCAGGCCCTTCAGGATCGTGGTCATGTGGAGTTCAACCGGGTGGTGGTGACGGTTTCGTTGCGAAATTCGGCGGCGAATAACAGATTTCGTCGCCTTGGGCACGCGATTAATCGCGCTCAGGCCGCAGGGTTGGCCCCCGCGGTCCGGCGGCGGGAGCGAAACAGCCGGCGCATCAGCCGGAAGCCCGGCCAGGCGAACCGCGTCAATGCGGCATCGATGCCGGCGTCGGTCAGGCGTGTCGACGGCCAGCGGTAGATGTAGCCATGCGTCAGCCAGATCACGAGGAAGGTGACGAGGCCGGCGGCGGCGACGTCGGTGAAGAAGTGGCCACCGAACGCCATGCGCAGCACGGAGGTGGCGAGGCCGAACAGCACGGCGGCGCCGTAAGCGATCGGCCGGACCGCGGGCGGCGTCAGCGCGGCCGGGGCGAGCGTCCAGAACGCTGTGGCGCCCTCGCCGGAGAAGAACGAGCAGTTGCGGCCGCAGCCGCCGCGCGGATCCCACCACGGTACGAACTGCATGTCGCCGCCGAACTCCGTGACGACGACCGGCCGCGGTCGGCCCCAATAGGACTTGAAGGTGAAATTGGTGAGCACGCCGGCCGACAGCGACAGGGTCAGCAGCAGGAACGCGACGGTGCGGCCCCTGATGAGCAGCGGCCGGTCGGGCCGGATCAGCTTGACCACCAGCGCGACGAGCGAGGGCAAGGCGAGGCCCCAGGCGACCCACATCGCCGCGTCCCGCGCGAAAGCGGCGTAGCCGTCCAGCTTCAAGGGGAAGCTGCGCGTGTGCGGATCATAGAACAGCGCCGCCAGCTTGAGGTCGAGCTCAGGGTAGACGCCGAACAGCACGCCGATGACGAGCGCGAGCGACAATGCGATGAAGAGGCCGGTGCGGTTCATGGCGCGCGGTTTAGCGAAAGCGCGTGGCCTTGGAAAGACCGGCCATCACCGCGGCGATCCCGACGGCAGCGGCGGCGGTGGCGGAAACGCGGGCGGCGGCTCGCGCCAGCGGCCGGCATTGCGTCCCGCGATCAGCCAGTAGACGAGGCCGCCGAGAATACCGGCTCCGCTCAGGATTTCGAACTGACGGTGGTCGATGCTGTCGAAGCGAAACGTCTCCGGATCGAACGGAATCAAGCCGAGATAACAGGCCGCGCCGACCAGACCGCCGCCGATCGCATAAGCGAGTACGCTGCGGATCGACAACGCCTCGGTGATGAGGGCGATCAGCATCGCCGGGATCAAGGCGAAGCCGGATACGAAGATGAAGCCGAAGCCGATGACGATCTGGAACGCGCTCTGGTCGATCGGGGCGATGCCGAGATCTGATAGTTCGGGGAACAGGATGGCGGTCACGACGACCAGTCCCGCGACAAAGCACGCGACCAGGAACGCGAACGCGATCACGACGAGCCGGCCGATCAGCGCCATCGCATGACACCCATGTTGGTCAATCGCGGTCCCGCTTTCTCCACTTGTCATGGCCGGGCCTGACCCGGCCATCCATCTCACAGTCGTTGGCAGACGTGATGGATGCCCGGGTCAAGCCCGGGCATGACGATGTTGCTTGCCGATAGAGGCGATAATCACGACGACTAATCCGTCATCGCCATCGCGCGCAGCGCCTGGCGCTCGCGCGCCGACAGCTTCTCGGTCTCCGACTTCAGCTGGCCGCAGGCGGCGAGGATGTCGCGGCCGCGCGGCGTGCGCACCGGCGAGGAGTAGCCGGCGTTGAAGACGTATTCCGAGAATTTCTCGATCTGCTCCCAATCCGAACATTCATAGGCAGAGCCCGGCCAGGGATTGAACGGGATCAGGTTGATCTTGGCTGGAATGCCCTTGAGCAGCTTGACCAGCAGCCTGGCATCGTCGAGCGAATCGTTGACGCCCTTCAGCATCACATATTCGAAGGTGATGCGGCGGGCATTCGAGGCGCCCGGATAATCGCGGCAGGCCTGCAGCAGCTCGGCAATCGGATATTTGCGGTTGAGCGGGACCAGCTCGTCGCGCAGCTCGTCGCGTACCGCATGCAGCGAGATCGCCAGCATCACGCCGATTTCCTCGCCAGCGCGCTTGATGTTCGGCACCACGCCCGACGTCGACAGCGTGATGCGGCGGCGGGAGATGCCGATGCCTTCATTGTCGGACACGATCAGCAGCGCATCGCGCACCGCGTCGAAATTGTACAGCGGCTCGCCCATCCCCATCATGACGATATTGGTGATCAGGCGATTGCCGTGCGGCGTCTCGCGATCCGCCCAATCGTTGAGCCGGTCGCGCGCCACCATGACCTGGCCGACGATCTCGCCCGCGGTGAGATTGCGCACCAGCCGCTGTGTGCCGGTATGGCAGAAGGCGCAGTTCAGCGTGCAGCCGACCTGGGAGGAGACGCACAAGGTGCCGCGGTCGGTCTCCGGAATGTAGACGCATTCGACCTCATGCGCCTTCTGCAGATCGTCGCCGCTCGGCAGCCGCAGCAGCCATTTGCGGGTGCCGTCATTGGAGATCTGCTCGGCCACCACCTCGGGGCGGTCGACCGTGAAGCGCTCGGCCAGCGCGGTGCGCGTATCCTTCGACACCGAGCTCATCTCGTCGAACGATCTGGCGCCGCGGAAGTAGATCCAGTGCCACAGCTGCTGCACCCGCATCTTCTGCTGCCGTTCGGGAACGCCGACGTCGCCGAGCCGGGCCGCCAGCTCCGCGCGCGACAACCCGATCAGCGACGGCTTCGCCGGCGGCACGTAGGTTTCGAGCGGGGTCTTTTCGAGGGGCGCGGCGGGTTCGCGCAGCCCGGCAGTCCTTGCCATGTCCAGGGGCCCAAAATGCTGCCCGGCCGCTGCGGCCGAAGGCTTTCGTGGCCTTATATAACGATCCGGCCGGCAAATGCGACCGGCAAGACAGGGCGGTAAAGGCGTGACCTGACCTAGCGGCGGCAGTCCTGGGCGATGCGATCGAGCGCCTGGGCCAGGCCCTTCAGCGAGAACACGTCGGTGGTCTCGGTCCCCTTGGCCGACACGCCCTTGACCACGGCCTCGGGGGCCTTGCGCATCGCATCCACCATGCGCTCTTCCTCGGCCGCATTCTTGATCCAGAGCCCGTCACCCTGGGTGTACATCGCATAAGAGGCACCGCCGACGTCCAGCGTTGCCTCGGAGCCCGGCTTCAGCGCGTAGCCGATCATGATCGAGACCTCGTTGATCACCTTCTCGGCCGGCCGGGTCGAGACGAAGGCATAGGCTGGATCGCGCGGTCGATTGGCCGGATTGGTTTTTGACGAGGCGGGCTTGGCAAGGGCAAAGCAGACCTTCTTGCCACCCGGCGCGGCCGTATAGGCGCCCCATCCGCCGAACTGGCCGATCAGCGTCGGTTCCACGCCGCCAATGTTCGGGACCGTCGGTTTCGCCTCGGTCTTGGGCGAGGCTTTCGGCTGTGGCGCCGCAGCCTTGGCTCCGGCCTTGGGTGCTGCCGTCTGGGCCAAAGCCAGGGACGGCCCGCCGAGCACGAGTACGCCGGCCGCCAGCACTGTCGACAATCGCAATAAAAACATGATGAAGCTAAGTTCCCCTGCGATTTCGTTCGACCAATAATGTGACTGCATAATGGCCCGGAATCGCCGACCGGCTGCGGCGAGGGATAGCGGCTAAACGCATCGTTTGCAAAGCCGGATCGATGGCCGCGCGCGTCGGTCGCGCAGCAAGCTCGCGATCATCGTCACATTGGGTGATCGTGACTTCGACGCTCATCGGAGCGTCTTTGTTCCGAGTGGCGGTATTTGTCGCTGCTCGTCGTGTGATGCCCACGTCATGGCGATTGTCGCGGGGGTGCAAATCCGGCATGACGTTCCAAAAGCCGGGCCCGGCCCGGACAACAGCCAAGGAGCGCCCATGAAAGCCATTCTCTGTTCGCAATTCTGTCAGCCCGATGATCTCGTCCTCGCGGACGTGCCGGATCCGGTGGCTGGCCCCGGGGAGGCCGTGATTGCGATCAAGGCTGCGGCGCTGAACTTCTTCGACATCCTGATGATCCAGGGCAAGTACCAGATGAAGCCGCCGTTCCCGTTCTCTCCGGGCGCGGAGGTCGCGGGTGTCATCGAGAGCGTCGGCGAAGGCGTGACCGATCTGAAGGCCGGCGACCGTGTGGTGGCGTCCTGCGGACATAACGGTGCCCGCCAGAAGATCGCGCTGCCCGCCGCCGCGATCGTCAAGATCCCCGACAATCTCGATTTCGACCGCGCCGCCGGCATCATCATCATCTACGGAACGGCGCTGCATGCGCTGGAGGATCGCGCCAGCCCCAAGCCCGGCGAGACGCTCGCGGTGCTCGGCGCTGCAGGGGGCACTGGTCTTGCGGCCTGTGAGCTCGGCAAGCTGATGGGGCTGAAGGTCATCGCCTGCGCGTCGTCAGACGAGAAGCTCGAATTCGCGCGGCAGCATGGCGCGACGCTGACCTTGAACTACGCCAAGGAAGATCTGAAGGAAGGCCTGCGCCGCCTGACCGATGGCAAGGGCGCCGACATCATCTTCGATCCGGTCGGCGGGACTTACGCCGAAGCGGCGTTGCGTTCGATCGCCTGGGAAGGCCGCTTCCTCGTGATCGGCTTTGCCGCCGGTGACATTCCGAAGATGCCGCTCAACCTCGCGCTGTTGAAGGGCTGCGACATCCGCGGCGTGTTCTGGGGCGCATGGACACGGCTCAATCCGGAAAAGAACCGCGCCAATCTCGAGAAGCTCGTGCAGTGGACGGCGGAAGGCAAGCTGTCGTCGCATGTCGATCGGACCTTCCCACTGGCGCAGACCGCCGATGCCCTCAAGGTCCTCGCCGGGCGGCAGGCCATGGGCAAGGTGATCCTGCATCCGTGACGCCGTGAGAATCGCCTGCCCTGGTTGAGGGGCGTGCGTTGTCATGCGCGGTCAAAAAGCGCCGGCCCTGTGGCCGGCGCGCTGCATTTCGGACCTAATTTGATACGTCCTGATCGCTCGCTGGCCATCGTGGGCGATCAACGAACTTCGGTGCGGAATGATCGTCCTGCGGCAATCTTCTGATACCAGCCAGAGCCGGCTACGCCACATCTGCCGCCAGACGGTTGCAACCTGGTGACGAAAAACTAAAAACGAGCGTGTCTTGGTTAATGCAACCAAGGCAAATTGTGGCACGGTAAATTCGGGTGATTAGTCGTTGTTGCCTCTTGATTATCACACGTTGCGCGGGGCAATAATCCGATCAGCTCGCCACAATGAGATCATAATTTACCCAGAATCACGCCAGCTCTTGTCCACTTTTAGTCGGATTCAATTAGTCAATTAGTTGGTGGCAGTGGGGTGCCTCTAACAATCGTAACGGTCTCGAGCTTCTGACGAGCTTGAGACCGCACGTGTGTTGCGTGACGTGAGATGGGGAAGAAGGCCATGGCTGAGCGGACGACCCGCGGACGTTTCGAGGACAGGAACCAACCTGAATCTGGATTTGGTCCTTTTCCTGACGATCCGCCGCCTGAGCGCAATCGGACCTATCGTTTCGGCAGGTCGGCCCAGGATAATTATCCGGCCGACGAGTCGATGCCGATGTTCCTCTCCGAATATGAGAGCGGCCATCCCATCGAGAGCACGCAGTTCGAGGAGCAGTGGCCGGCGCGGGCGCGCCGCACGTCGATCTCGTCGCGCATTCTGTTGGCGGTTCTTGCCGCGGCCGGCGTCGCCATGCTGTTCGCGCTGGTGACGTCGGATGCGACCCGCGACCTCATCGCCACGGCCAAGGCTTCGATCATCGGCAGCACCCCTGATCCCACCGCGCCTCCCCAGCCCAGCGGCACCCAGCTGACCGCCCGTGATATGCAGCTGAATGAGCCGGCCCGGCTGCCGCCGGAAGTATCCGCCGCGGCCTCCCCGGTGCAGACAGCGGCCGTCGCGCCGAGCCGGGACGATATCGCCAACGCGTATCAGACTGCGCTGCAGAATCGCGTCGTCACTCAGCCTGCGCCTGCTGCACCCAACGCCGCTGCCGCGCCGGCCGGACCCTCGGCCATGGCGCCGTCCTCCATCACGTCCCCCGGTGCCGGAGCTGCGATCGTGGCGCCGGGTCTTGGCGCGGTGACCGCGGCTCCTCCGCCGGTGCAGACGCGGCGGCTGGAGCCGGATGAGCTGGCCGGCATCATGAAGCGCGCCAAGGGGCTGCTCGCGGCAGGCGACATTCCGTCCGCCCGCCTGCTGCTCGAGCGTGCCGCCGAAGCACAGGAGCCGGCGGCGGCACTGATGCTGGCGCAGACCTATGATCCGCATGTGCTCGGAACGAAGGACATCCGCAACATCAATGCCGATCCGACGGCCGCCCGCAATTGGTATCGCAGGGCCGCCCAGCTCGGCTCCTCCGAAGCGCAAAGGCGCCTCGACCAGCTGCAGAATTGAGCGCACATGGCGGCCGTTGCCGCCGTGTTTGGTTTTTTGCTTTCAGACATGATCTTCGAACCAATCCTCGGCGCCCGCTTTGACACGGTGCCGTCCGCGTTCCGGTGAGCGATCATGTGCCCGACTTGATGAAGGGGGATACATGCGACGTCTTTTTGGAGCGGCCGTTGCCGCCATCGTCCTCGCGCTCGGTTTTTCTGCCCATGCCGAGGAGAGCGAATTCGATCCCGCCAAGGTCAGCGACAGCCTGAAGGCGATCTTCCAGTTCGGCTCGGTGCAGACCAAGCAGGCTTTGAACGCCAACACGGTGACGCTGATCACCGGCACGATCGGCGGCACCTATGTGCAGTTCGGCGCCGACCTCGCCTCCCTGCTGGATGACGGCAACAATCTGCGCGTTCTGCCGATCGTCGGCCGCGGCTCGGTACAGAGCGTGGCCGACATCCTGTTCCTGCAGGGTGTCGACCTCGGCGTCGTCCGCGCCGACACGCTGGACTATCTGGAGCGCAAGGGCTTCGCCAAGGACATCAAGAAGCAGTTCACCTACGTCACCAAGCTCTACAATGAGGAGATGCAGGTGATCGCGCCGCGTGCGGTGCGCAATCTGCGTGACCTCGAAGGCCGCCGTGTCAGCGTCGACCTGCCCAATGGCGGCACCTTCGTGACCGCGCTGACCGTGTTCGAACGGCTCGGCCTGCGGGCGAACTTCCTCTATATCGAGCAGCGCATCGCGATGGAGAAGCTGAAGCGCGGCGAGCTCGACGCCGTCATCGTCGTCGGCGGCAAGCCCTACAAATCGGTCAGCAACTTCGTGAATGACGGCCGCTTCCATCTCGTCAATGTGGATTACGACCGGCCGCTGCAGAACGACTATCTCCCGGCGACCTTGACCGCGAAGGACTATCCGAACCTGATCGCCGAGGGCGAAAAGGTGGATACGATCGCAGTGCCGGCGGTGCTCGCGGCCTACAATTGGGCGCCGAACACCGATCGTTATCGCAAGCTCGCGACCTTCGTCGATGCGTTCTTCACAAAGTTTCCGGCGTTCCAGAATCCGCCCTTCCATCCGAAGTGGAAGGAAGTCTCGCTCTCGGCGCCGCTCGCGGGCTGGCAGCGTCTTCCCTCGGCGAGCAAATGGCTCGAGAGCCACGCGATGGAAGGCGCCCAGCGCGATCGCTTCGACGACTTTCTGAAGCAGAGCAACGCCGGCAAGAACCTCCAGAGCGACGCCGAGCGGGAAGCCCTGTTCAAGCAGTATCAGGCCTGGGAGGCCGAAAAGACCGGCAGCGCCCGCGCCCAGGCTCGGGGACAGCGCTGAGCGGCTGATCTCGGCTCAGTCCTGAAGCAAATGAAAAGCCCCGCCGCATGGCGGGGCTTTTTGTTCAGCAGTTCAGACGATGACCGTGGCCATCCAAGGCCAGCCGGCATCAACCGGCGTCAGCTTCTGCATCCGGATCATGCTTCGCAGCGAGCCGCGCAAGTGCATCGCGCGCGGCAGCGCGATGGTCCGGTGTGATGTGCGAGGCCACCATGCGGATGGCCGTGGCGAGCACGGCCGCGTCATCGGTGAAGCCGAGAACAGGCATCACGTCGGGCAGAAAATCGAACGGCAGGATGAAATAGGCGATGGCGCCGAGCAGCGCGGCCTGGACGTGCCGCGGCGTCTCCTTGTCGAAGGCGCAGTAATACGCGGCAAGCAGATCCTCGGCGAAGGGCAGCCGGGCAACGACCTGCTTGAACTTGACCCAGAACCGCCGGCGCACAGTGTCGCGGTCCTGCGCCAGCCGGTCGGCAGGCTCGAAACCCACGCTGTAGTCGGTCGTATCCGACGCCATGTGTCATCTCCAGGTTCCGGATGGCGCCATGGAGCGCGATCCCCGGCACATGTGGGGATGGCCAATGCTGCCGCAAGTCGCCGGGGTGGACCGGATTCAGGCCATCGACGCGGCGATCGCATCCATGGCTTCGGCGAGCTCGACATCGAGCAGGGTCACGCCTCCGGCATCATGCGTCGAGAGCACGACGTCGACCGTGCGGTAGACGTTGCGCCATTCGGGGTGGTGATCGCGCTTCTCGGCCACGAGCGCGACCCGCGTCATGAAGCCGAACGCTTCGTTGAAGTCCCGGAACGTGAAGCTGCGGCTGATCGCGTCGCGACCGTCCAGCTCGGACCACCCGGAAAGTTTCCGGAGCGCGTCGGTTCGTGCCTCTGCTGATAATCGTTCCACCATGTCAACCTCCCATTCACCTCGTGGATGGCCCGCGCCCTTGTGCCGCACCCGGACCTTTACGGGACCGTAGTCTGCAGCCGTCCCGATGATTGCGCCACATCGCCCAAAAGACAGCTCTCACCCGGCCAATCTCGCCGGGTCATGGAACTGCCCCGATGATCGGGCCACTTCGGCTCCGGTAACCATGACGCAGATGTCACCCTGGGCGGACAAGAAATTTGCTACAGTCTACCTTTAGAGAAGAACGAGGGCAGGCGGCGCTGCGCGTGGCGCCGCTTCCGAGCCGTCGGATGACCGGAGGACCGGACCTGGTAGACCCACAGACCACGCCAGCGCAGCGCTCGCAAATGCGCCCTGCCGTGTTCATCGTCATCGCCGGGATCCTCGCGATCGTCGGCGCGCTGGCGGGTGCCTACTATTTCGCGATGCGGCCGGTAACCTTGAAGATCGCGGTGGGTCCCCCGAACAGTGACGACCTCAAGGTCGTTCAAGCCCTGACCCAAGCCTTCTCGCAATCGCATGCCGCGGTGCGGCTTCGTCCCGTGCCGACCGAAGGCGCGGCCGAGAGCGCGCAGGCGCTCGCTGCCGCCAAGGTCGATCTCGCGATCGTGCGCGGCGACCTCGAAGTGCCGAAGAATGCCCAGGCCGTCGCGACCTTGCGCAAGAACGTCGCCGTGCTTTGGGTGCCGCCTGTGGCCAAGGGCAAGGGACGCAAGAGCGGCGCCAAGATCACCAAGATCTCGCAATTGCCCGGGCACAAGGTCGGCATCATCGGGCGGACCCCGGCAAATGTGAACCTGCTGAAGATCGTCCTGCATCAATACGGCGTCGATGCCAGCAAGGTCGACATCGTACAATTTCCGATTTCGGAGGCGGCCGAGGCGGTGCGCAACCAGAAGGCGGATGTCTATCTCGCGGCCGGACCGATCAACAGCAAGATCACCGCGGATGCCATCGCCGCCGCGACCAAGGATGGTGGCGTGCCGACCTTCCTGGCGATCGACTCCGCCGAGGCGATTGCGCAGAACCATCCGGAATACGAAGCGACCGAAATCCCGGCGGGCGCCTTCGGCGGCTCGCCGGACCGGCCGGAGGACGAAGTCAAGACCATCAGCTTCAATCACCACATCGTGGCGCGGAAGGGCCTGTCGGATTCGACGGTGTCGACATTCGCCCGCCAATTGTTTTCGGTGCGGCAGCAGCTGATGTCGGAGTTCCCGCTGGCCGCCAAGATCGAGACCCCCGACACCGACAAGGACGCCGCGATTCCCGCCCATCCCGGTGCCGCGGCATTCGTCGACGGTGAGGAGAAGACCTTCCTGGACCGCTACAGCGACTATATCTGGTGGGGGCTGATGACACTTTCGGCGATGGGCTCGGCGGGCGCCTGGTTCGCCGGCTATCTCAAGCGGGACGAACGTACGATCAACAGCTCGCTGCGCGACCGGTTGCTGGAGATGATCACGATCGCACGCAAGAGCGATTCGACCGAGGAGCTCGATCAGCTGCAAGGTGAGGCCGACGAGATCCTGCGCAATACGCTGACCTGCTTCGAGGATGGCGCGATCGAGCATGCCGCTCTCACTGCGTTCAACATTGCGCTGGAGCAGTTCCACAACGCGGTCGCCGATCGCAAGCTGATCCTGATGAGCATGCCCGCCAATCTGCAGCGCACCGGCGCGCAATTGCGCGCCGCCGGCACCTGAGCCCGCCCGTTCCCCAACGGTCCTCGCCTGTGAACGGTATCCCGATGTGCTCGGCATGGCCGTGTTATTCCAGCGTCACCAATCTTTTCTAGGCCTGCCGTGGTGGTGGCGGCGCCGATTGCACGCGCCATCCAAGCAGGAGATTCGCATGACCATTCACCTTTCGCGCCCGCAGCTGTCCAGGCTGTCCCGCCGCCGATTCCTCTCGACGGCAGCTGCCGCCGGCGTCACGACGCTGTCGATGCCCTATCTGAGCCGCGCCGCCGACCGGCCGCAGATCACGCATGGTGTCCAGTCCGGCGACGTCAGCATGGATGGCGGCGTGGTCTGGGCCCGTGCCGACCGCCCGTCGCAAATGCTGGTCGAGGTCGCGACGACAGAGTCGTTCAAGAACGCGCGCAGCCTGCCGCCGATCGCGGCGCTGCCCGAAAGCGATTTTACCGCCAAGATGCTGCTGGAGAACCTCCCGAGCGGCCAGGACATCTTCTACCGCGTCAAATTCCGCGACCTCTCGCACAGCGCCGTCGAAAGCGAGGCGGTGGTCGGGCGCTTCCGCACCGCGCCCGGCAACAAGCGCGACGTCTCGTTCGTCTGGGGCGGCGACGTGGCAGGACAAGGATGGGGCATCAATCCCGACGATGGCGGCATGTTCACCTTCGCCACCATGAAGAAGCACCGGCCCGACTTCTTCCTCCATTCCGGCGACACGATCTATGCCGACGGTCCGATCAAGTCCGAGGTCAAGCTGCCGGACAACAAGGTCTGGAAAAACCTGACGGTGGAAGAGAAGGCCAAGGTCGCCGAGACGCTCGACGAATTCCGGGCGGCTCATAAGTATAACTTCCTCGACGAGAACGTCCGCGCCTTCAATGCCGAGGTGCCGATCTTCGTGCAGTGGGACGATCACGAGGTGACCAACAACTGGTCGGCCTCCAAGGAGCTGCCGGCGGCCTACAAGGAGCGCAACATCCAGCTGCTCGCCGCGCGCGCGGCCCGCGCCTTCCACGAGATGTATCCGATGCGCGAGAGCATCGCCGAGCCTGGCCGGGTCTATCGCACCATCAATTACGGCCCGCATCTCGACGTCTTCGTGCTCGACGAGCGCAGCTATCGCGGCGCCAACGGCCCGAACCTCGAGGACAAATATGGCCCGTCGTCCTATTTCATCGGGCCCGAGCAGATGCGCTGGCTGAAGCAGGCGCTGCTGAACTCGCGCGCGACCTGGAAGGTGATCGCCTCCGACATGCCGCTCAGCCTGATCGTCTATGACGACGCGGCCAACAAGAAGGGCTCTGAGGCGATTGCGCAGGGCGACGGTCCGGCGCGCGGGCGCGAGCTGGAGATCGCCGAGATCCTGCGCTTCATCAAGACCGCGCCGATCCAGAACACGGTGTGGCTGACGGCGGACGTGCACTACGCCGCCGCGCATTACTATGATCCGAACAAGGCGCAGTTCCAGGACTTCGAGCCGTTCTGGGAGTTTGTCTCGGGCCCGCTGCATGCCGGCACGTTCGGCCCGAACGAGCTCGACAACACTTTCGGCCCCGAGGTGCGCTTCATCAAGGCGCCGGGTCTCGACAAGCAGAACCTGCCGCCGTCAGCCGGCATGCAGTTCTTCGGGCACGTCAAGATCGAGGGCGAGACCGGGCAGATGACCGTGACCCTGCGCGATCGCGCCGACGTCGCGCTGTGGTCGACGACCCTTGACCCGAAGCTCGGCTGAGCTGGCGGCCGCACTCGAAACACGCAGCAAAGTGCTGCGGCGGCAGCTAAGCCTGCCGCCGCAGCACCGCCTCCAGCGCTTCGGTCGGACACGGTTTCGGCAGCCGCGGCCGGTCGGCGAACGCTGCCGGCACGCGGTCGGCGCCGTAGCCGGTCGAGAATGCGAAGGGAATGCCGAGCGTTGTCAGCCGCTCGGCAATCGCGAAGCTCTTTTCGCGTACGAGGCCGACATCGAGCAGCGCGAATTGCGGTGCGCGCTCCTCGATCATGGCGAGAGCGCTGGCGACATTGGCCGCAACTCTGATGACGGCAATGCCAAGATCCGTAATCGTGTCTTCGAGGCCGAGCGCAATGATCGGGTCGTCTTCGACGACCAGCACGTCCTGATAGTGCTCGGGCACGCTGGACTGCGAGCTTGTCATGATCTGCGGGGTTCCGGGTGAAGGCCCCGCTGCCCGGCGCCTCCTTGTAAGCGCGCCGGCGGGTTCCTGGAACCGAAGGCAGCATATCAGAGTTCCTGTGTCGGTGCACTTGTGAACACAAGGGGCGGGGATCACGCACATGCGTATGGCGCGGGGAACGATGATGCTGAACCAAGGTGTGACGACGCTGTCGCGAGAGCGGCCCTACAACAATCTGCTGCGACGCTTGAGCCCAGCCGATTACGCGCTGATCGCGCCACATCTGGTCGAGGACGAAGCGGCGCCGAATGATCTGCTCTACCGTCCCGGCGACGACGTTCAGATCGTGCATTTCCCATGCGGGCCGGCGCTCACGTCCTATCTGGTGGCGAACGAGGACGGTCGCGACGTCGAAACCATCCTGGTGGGACGCGAGGGCGCGGTGGGCGGCATCGTCAGTGAAGGCTTCCTGCCTGCCTACACGCGCATCGTCGTCAAGTTCGGCGGTCCCTTTGCGCGGCTGCCGCTGTCGCGACTCGCCGCTGCCAAGCTGCAATCGAAGACGCTGCGCAACGTGTTCGCCCGCTATGCCGATTGCATGCTGGCGCAGGTGTTTCAGTCGACCGCCTGCAACGCCATCCATTCGATCGAGCAGCGCACGGCGAAGTGGATCGTCGCGGCGATGGACCGCACGGATGGCGAGCCGATTGTGCCGCTGACCCATGAGCAACTGGCGACCTTGCTCGGTGTCGGCCGCAGCTATGTCAGCCGTGTCGTCCAGACCTTCCGCGCCGAAGGCATTTTGGACACGCGGCGCGGCGCCTTCATTGTGCGTGACTTTGACGCCCTGAAACAGTGCTCCTGCCTGTGCAACGAGGCCGTGAAAACCCATTTCGAGGAGGTTCTCCGCGGCGTCTATCCGACCGAGCAGGCCGCGACGGGCTGATCCGATCCCAGCATTGCCTTAGCCTGCTGGAACTTGTCATAGTCCGGATGCAACCGGATTTGGGAAGTCCTCAGGGCAGGCATGGACGGCGCCGTTCTCCACGCGATCTTCGACGTCGCTGCCTGGCTCAGCGCGGCGGCCGCCGGCTGGTGGCTCGCGCGCTTTGGCGGCGTGAGCTTTCCCAGGCAGTCGACCGAATGGCCCTATATCGCCGCTCTCGTATTCGGTGCCGGGCTCGGCGCGTATCTGTTCGGCACGCTGAACCTGTGGCTCTCCGGCATGGCCGGGCTGGCGCGCTCGGTCGAGGGCGCGCTCGCCGGCGGCATTATCGCGGTCGAACTCTACAAATGGCGCCACGGCATCACCTTGCGCACCGGGGCGCGCTTTGCGCTGCCGCTCGCGGTCGGGGTCGCCGTCGGGCGGATCGGCTGCTTTGCGGCCGGGCTCGACGATTTCACCTACGGCACGCCGACGGCTCTGCCCTGGGGCCATGATTTCGGCGACGGCATCCAGCGCCATCCGGTGCAGCTCTATGAGAGTCTCGCGATGGCCAGCTTTGCCGCCGCCTATATCGTCGCGGTGATCAGGCGGAATGCGGCGGTGATCGCCAGCGGCTTCTATCTCGCGCTTCTGGTCTACGGCCTGCAGCGCTTCGTCTGGGAATTCCTCAAGCCGTACGGGCCGGTCGTCGGCCCCTTCACCTTGTTTCACCTGCTGTCGCTCGCCATTGCGGCCTACGCTTTGGCGATGCTGGCAACCGCGCCGCAATCGAAGGTCACGCATGAACGCGCCGCTGCGTAAGTCACGCCCCTATGTGTTCTGGGGACAGACCCAATCCCTGTGCGAGACCTGCCTCGCGCTGGTGCCGACCAAGATCCAGATCCAGGACAACGAGGTCTGGTACGAGAAGCGCTGCAAGGCGCACGGCGTGCAATCGACGCTGGTCTCCGATGACGCAGCCTATTGGCGGCGCTGCAAGGCGTTCATCAAGCCGGGCGATACGCCGCTCAGTTTCCAGCGCCGCACCGAATATGGCTGCCCCTATGATTGCGGCCTGTGCCCGGACCACGAGCAGCATTCCTGCCTGGCGCTGATCGAGATCACCGATCACTGCAACCTGACCTGCCCGGTGTGTTTCGCCGAATCCTCGCCGCAGCGCTCGCATTTCACGCCGCTCGCCACGGTCGAGCGGATGCTGGACGCGCTGGTGAAAAGCGAGGGCGAGCCGGACTTGGTGCAGATCTCCGGCGGCGAGCCGACCTTGCATCCTGATTTCTTCGACATCCTGGCCGCCGTGCGCGCGCGGCCGATCCGTCACGTTATGATCAACACCAACGGCCTGCGCATCGCGCGCGAGCCGGACTTCGTCGCGAAGCTCGCGGAGACCAAGCGTGGGCTCGAGGTCTATCTGCAGTTCGACTCGCTGTCGCGCGCCGGTCTCACGAACATTCGCGGCGCCGATTTGCGCCGCATCCGCCAGCAGGCGCTGGAGAACCTCGAACATCAGGGCATCTCGACCACGCTGGTCGCGACCATCAAGCGCGGGGTCAATGACGACGAGATCGGCGACATCGTGCGTCATGCCTTGGAATGGCGCTGCGTGCGCGGCGTCACCTTGCAGCCGGTGCAGGACGCCGGCCGCAATGCCGACTTCGACAAGGACACCGATCGCATCATGCTGTCGGAGATCCGCCGCCGCGTCGTCGAGACCGGCGTGTTCGGCGAGCAGGACATGATCCCGCTGCCCTGCAATCCCGAGAGCATCTCGATCGGCTATGGCCTGCGCAACGGCACAACCGTGCTGCCCCTCACCGCGATGGTGCCGCAGGAGGAGCTGCTGTCGGTGATGCCGAACACGATCAGTCCGGAAAAATATCCGGTGCTGCGTGACAAATTCGTCGAGCTGTTCTCGCTGTCGTCGGGGCCGCTCAATACCAGCGAGCGTGTCGCCGAATTCCTCTGCTGTTTGCCATCCGTGCAGGTGCCCGACAATCTCGGCTACGAGCACGTCTTCCGCGTCACCATCGTGCAGTTTCTCGACCGCTTCAATTTCTGCGTCGGCAACGTCAAACGCTCCTGCATCCATTTCGTCACCGAGCGCGGCGAGATCATCCCGTTCGACACCTACAATCTGTTCTATCGCAACGGCGCCATCGACGGCATCCGAGCCCGGCTGGCGAAGGGTGAACAGGCGTGAGCGAGCCGGAGAAAAAGAGTCCGCCGCCGCCTGCATCCGAGCAGCCGGGTGAGCTGCGCAGCGGCTGCCTGACGGCGGTCCTGTTCGTGGTCGGCGTCATCCTGCTGCTGCCGGGCGCCTGCGCCGTGGTCTTCGGTTATCTCGGCTTGCAGGAGAAGAACTGGCCAGCGGAGTTGACGGCGTGGGTCGTCGCCGGCCTGGCGGTCGGCGCGGGCGGCATTTTGCTGATTATAACGGCGTGGCGGCGGTGAGCGCACGCATGGTGTTCTTTGCAGTCCGTCTCATGATTCCGCGCAGCCATGATTGATCGACCGATCCTTCCCCCCGAACTTCCGCCTCAGCAGGCGCGCTCCGGCTGTCTGACGGCGCTCGCGGTCATTGCCGGCCTCATCCTGCTGTTTCCCATGGCTTGCGTCCTGGTCATCTTTCCCAACCAGATCACGCGCAACGACCTCGTCGATCCGATCGGACTGCTGTTCGTCGGCGCGGCCATCGCCGGCGTCGTGTTGATCATCCTGGCGGTCAGGCGCGGGCGGAGCCGTTCATGACGCCGCAGGAGCAGCCCGGACCGCCTGTGGCGCGGAGTCGTCCTGTCGATCCTGATGCTGCTCGTCGGACTGGTGCTGTTCGCGCCGGGCTTGCTATGCTTCGTGATGGAGTTGCGTGAGCCGAGTCCCGACGATGTCATCAAGGGTCTCCTGTTCTGGGCAGCCGCGATCGGCCTGCTGCTCGTTTTCTTCGGCATTCGACGAATGATTCCGCGCCGCCATGGATGATGACCCGTTCAACCGCCGTCCGCCGCTGTCGCCCTTCCTGGAGGACGTGCGTCGGGCGCGAGAGCCTGCCGGCCTGGTGGCGACGCTGGGGGCGATCCTCGGCGGGCTCGTCTTGATGTTTCCGTTCGGCTGCGTGATGGCGCTGATGCGCCGCGAGTGGAACGAGTTCGGCGGCTTGCTCGGCCCCGGCGCGATCCTGGCCGGCATGGCCGTTACGGGACTCGTGATGATTGTGCTGGCGGTGTACCGCCGCTGGGGCTGAGGCCGGTCACATGACCTCGCCGGAACGTCCTGAATCGCAAGCCGATCGTGCCATGCCGCCGCTGCCGAAGGAGCGCTGGAAGGGACCGCCCGAGGGCATTCCGGACGAAGACCGGCCGCGCGGCAAAGGCTGCCTGAATCCGTTGATCATGGTCTGCAGCCTGGCGCTGATCGCGTGGGGGCTGTACGCGGCGATCTACTTCGCCTTCTTCGTTCGCTGGCACATGGGCGGGTACTTCGGCTTCTTCCTCGAGGGCTTGGCCGCGTCGATCGTCGGCGCCGTGCTGATGCTGTCTGCGCACCACCGATTGCGCCCCACGACCCCTGGCCGCCCGGAGGCCGCGAGCGGCTGTCTGCCGAGCGTCATGCTGATTGCCGGTGTCGTGCTGCTGCTGCCGGGGGCCTGTTCGATGCTGTTCGGGCTGAGCGCCATGGGCTCGATCACGCATATCGGCGATCCCAGCCCGCTGCTGACGGGCTTCACCCTGGGCGCTGTCGGTGTTGCCGCGCTGTGGTGGGGCGCCGCACGGCCCGCCGGTCTCGCCGGCCCGCTGATGGCGACCGGGATCGTGCTGGTGATTCCCGGCCTCTTTCTCGCCGTCTACGGCTTCAGCCGGCTGTATTGGATCAACCAGATGCCGTCCGTGCTGCTTCCGATCGGGCTGCTCGCCGGGGTGATCGGGATCCTCTACGTCCGGGCGGCCCGGCAGCGCTGGCTGGCCGAAGCGTCAGCCGATCCGCCGGCCGAGTCACCCGGACCCGCTTCTGATTCCTGAAAGCAGTCATTGTTTTTTGGCGTTTTTCGCCTATATTGCGCCGCAACGCGTGAGGTCTGCCCGGTCCATTGGCCGGGTTTCCTATTTGGGGCTGCCGGTCCCTGCCGCCGAACGAGTTTCGCGAGCGCGCGTCGCAAAGCTAACAGCTTGATTCGACTATAACAAAGCGCGCGCCCCGCCGGGGACAGAGCACGGGCTCTTGAGAAAGCTTAGAAGACACCAACCATGAATCTTCGCAACATCGCCATCATCGCCCACGTCGACCACGGCAAGACCACGCTCGTCGACCGTCTCCTGCAGCAGTCAGGTACCTTCCGCGAGAACCAGAAGGTCGCCGAGCGTGCCATGGACTCCAACGATCTGGAGCGCGAGCGCGGCATCACCATCCTGGCCAAGGCCGCCTCGGTGCAGTGGAAGGACACCCGCATCAACATCGTCGACACCCCCGGCCACGCCGATTTCGGCGGCGAGGTCGAGCGCATCCTGAACATGGTGGATGGCGCGCTGGTGCTGGTCGACGCCGCCGAGGGCCCGCTGCCGCAGACCAAGTTCGTGGTCTCCAAGGCGCTCAAGGTCGGCCTCAAGCCGATCGTGGTCATCAACAAGGTCGACCGTCCCGACGCCCGCCCGACCGAGGTCATCAACGAGGTGTTCGACCTGTTCGCCGCGCTCGACGCCAGCGAGGAGCAGCTCGACTTTCCGATCCTGTACGGCTCGGCCAAGCAGGGCTGGATGGCCGACAGCCCGGAAGGTCCGCAGGACCGTGGCATGGAGCCCTTGTTCGAGCTGGTGCTGCGCCACGTCCCGCCGCCGAAGACCGAGGAGGGGCCGTTCCGCATGATCGGCACCATCATCGAGGCCAATCCCTATCTCGGCCGCATCATCACCGGCCGCATCACCTCCGGCACGCTCAAGCCGAACCAGCAGGTCAAGGTGCTGGCCGCCGATGGCAAGATGATCGAGCAGGGGCGTATCACGAAGATCTTGGCGTTCCGCGGCCTCGAGCGCACGCCGCTCGATGACGCCGAGGCCGGCGACATCGTCGCCATCGCGGGCCTGACCAAGGGCACCGTCGCCGACACCTTCTGCGATCCCTCGGTGGAGACGCCGCTGCCGGCGCAGCCGATCGATCCGCCGACCGTGTCGATGTCCTTCATCGTCAACAACTCGCCGCTGGCCGGCACCGAGGGCGACAAGGTCACCAGCCGCATGATCCGCGACCGCCTGCTGCGCGAGGCCGAGGGCAACGTCGCCCTGCGTGTCCGCGAGGCCGACGACAAGGACGCGATGGAAGTGTCCGGCCGCGGCGAATTGCAGCTCGCGATCCTGATCGAGACCATGCGCCGCGAAGGCTTCGAGCTGTCGGTGTCGCGTCCGCGCGTCGTGTTCCAGAAGGATCCGGCGACCGGCCAGACCCTGGAGCCGATCGAGGAGGTCGTGATCGACGTCGACGAGGAGCATTCCGGCGTCGTCGTGCAGAAGATGAGCGAACGCCGCGCCGAGTTGATCGAGATGAAGCCATCCGGCGGCAACCGCCAGCGCCTGGTGTTCTACGCACCGACCCGCGGCCTGATCGGCTATCAGGGCGAACTGCTGACCGACACCCGCGGCACCGCGATCATGAACCGCCTGTTCCACAACTACGCGCCCTACAAGGGCGAGATCCAGGGCCGCCGCAACGGCGTCCTGATCTCCAACGACCAGGGCGAGGCGGTGGCCTACGCCATGTTCAAGCTGGAAGACCGCGGCCCGATGATGATCGAGCCGGGCTGGAAGGTCTATCGCGGCATGATCGTCGGCGAGCACACCCGCGACAATGATCTCGAGATCAACGTTCTGAAGGGCAAGCAGCTCACCAACATCCGCACGACGTCGAAGGACGAAGCGGTACGCCTGACCCCGCCGATCAAGATGACGCTTGAAAAGGCGCTGGCCTATATCGAGGACGACGAGCTCGTCGAGGTCACGCCGAAGTCGATCCGCCTGCGCAAGAAGCATCTCGATCCCAACGAGCGCAAGCGCGCCGAGAAGCAGAAGGAGGCGGTGGCGTAAGACGGCCACGGCCTTCACACCTCGCGGGCGTTGCGAGAGGCAGCGCCTCCACACACTCCGCCGTCATGCCCCGCGGAGGCGGGGCATCCAGTACGCCGCGGCCCGTCGGGGTCACATAACCGTCTCGGCGGACTGGATCACCTGCTTTCCGGGTGATGACACCGCCTTGTGCGGCGATTTGACTGCCCACGCCAACGAGGTGGATTCGCCTCATGAGCAGCCTCCCATCGTCGATCGACATTGCCATCATCGGGGCCGGCGCGGCCGGCCTCGGTGCGGCGCATGCGCTGCAGCGCAGGAGCGTCTCCTGCATCGTGCTGGAGGCCCGCGACCGCATCGGCGGACGGGCCCACACCATCATGGCCTCGCCTGACGTCACCTTCGACCTCGGCTGCGGCTGGCTGCATTCCGCGGACCGCAACGCGTTCGTGGCGATCGCCGAGCAGCTTTCCTTCGCCATCGACAAGTCCCGTCCGCCGTGGCGCGACCAGGCCTATGAGGCCGCGTTCCCGCGCGAAGAGCGCGAGGAGTTCATCGGCGCGCTGGAGGCGTTCTTCACCCGCACGGCGGAAGCTGCCGCGCGCGGCCACGATGCCCCCGCGAGCGACTATCTCGAGCCGGGCAATCGCTGGAACGGCATGATCGATGCGATCTGCACCTATCTGAACGGCTGCGAGCTGGAGCAGATGTCGCTGCTCGACTTCGAGGCGTATGCAGACACCGAGGTGAACTGGCGCATCCGCCGCGGCTATGGAGCCCTGGTCGCCGCCTACGGCGCCGGCCTGCCGATCGCGCTGAACTGCAACGTGACCCTGATCGATCATGGCGACACGCGCATCCGCCTCACGACCTCGCAGGGCACCCTGACCGCCGACAAGGTCATCGTCACGGTGCCGACCAATCTCATCGCCGACGAGGCGATCCGCTTCAATCCACCGCTACCCGCGAAGGTCGAAGCGGCTGCCGGCCTGCCGCTCGGCCTCGATAACAAGGTGACGCTGGCACTCGACGGCTGGGAGCACCTGCCGAAAGATTCCGGCATGCGGGGCCGCAGCCACACCGCGCGCGTCGGCAGCTTCCAGCTGCGCCCGTTCGGTCAGCCCTGCATCGAGGGTTTCTACGGCGGCAGCTTCGCCCGCGAGATCGAGGCAGCCGGCGCGGGCGCGCTGGCGGCGCAGGCGATCGACGACGTCGTGGCGCTGCTCGGCCATGACATCCGCAAGAGCCTCAAGCCGCTCGCCGAGTCGCGCTGGGGCGCCGACCCGTTCGCGCGCGGCGCCTATTCGCACGCGCTGCCCGGCCATGCCGGCAAGCGCGCGGTGCTGGCGGCCCCGGTCGACGATCGCCTGTTCTTTGCCGGCGAGGCCACGCCGCCGGATTTCTTCTCCACCGCCCATGGCGCCCGCGACAGCGGTGAGCGCGCCGCGCGAGAGGCGCTCGCATCGCTGGGGAAGCGCTAGCCTATCAGCCGTGGCTGCGCTCGCGCTGACGTGCCCCGATCAACCCGCCGCGCTCACCATGCGCAGGAATTCGCGCGCGGCCTGGGTCTGGTGGTGCTGCTTGTGACGCAGGCTGTAGAAGTGCCGCTTGGGCAGCTCAATGTTGGCAATGGCGAGCAGGCCCGCCGTCACGGCCCGCATCACCACGAGGCGCGACAGCACCGTGACGCCGGCACCGGCCTCGACGGCGCCCCGCACCGCCTCGTTGGAGGGCAGATCGAACGCGATATCGAGCTGCGCCGGCGTGATGCCGAACCGGCCGAGCGCGGCTTCGAGCACGGCGCGGGTGCCCGAGCCTTGCTCGCGCAGCACCCATCGGGCCGCCTTCAGATCGCCGACCGTGAGGGACGCTGCCCGGCACAGCGGATGGCCGGCCGGCCCGACCAGCACCATCTCGTCCTCCGCGACCGGTTGCGCGGCGAGCAGGGGATCGTCGATATCGCCCTCGACGAATCCCAGATCGGCTGAGCCGTCCCGCACCTGGGCCGCGACCTGCTCGGTGTTGCCGATCGACAGCCCCAGCGTGATCGCCGGATGCGCGTCGTGGAAACGGTGAATGAAGGCCGGCAGCCAATAGCCGGCGATGGTCTGGCTCGCTGCCAGCGCCAGCCGTCCGCGCTTCAGGCCGGCGAGGTCGTCGAGCACGGTCTCGGCTGCGGCAGCGCGCGCCAGTACGGCTTTGGCTTCGACCAGAAACGCCTTGCCGGCCGCCGTCAGCACGATGCGGCGGCCGACGCGATCGAACAGCCTGGTCTGGTAGCGCGCCTCCAGCGCAGCGACCGCCGCCGACGTCGCCGACTGGGTCAGATGGAGCTCGCGCGCCGCCTGGGTGACGTGCTCGCGCGTCGCCACCGCAACGAAGATCCTGAGCTGCTCGAGCGTCACATCGGCTCCTATGTCGTTAGCTTCACCAGCGCCAGGCTGAAGATCGCAATGAACAGGAAGGCCGCGAGGCCCAGCGCCAGCGGCCGCAGGCCCTTTGCTTTGAGCTTGACGAAATCCGTCTCCAGCCCCATCGCGGCCAGCGCCATCGACAGCAGGAAACCGGTGACGGTCACAATCACCGTCTTCGCCTCGGCGGGCACCGTGATGACGCTGTTGATGCCGACCAGCGCAATGAAGCCGAACACGAACCAGGGCAATGGCGGCTGCGCGCTGACATGGTCTTGGCCGTGTCGGCGGGCGCGGCGTGTGGCCAAAAGGCCGAGCGTCAGCACCACCGGCGCCAGCAGCGTCACCCGCGCCAGCTTGGCGATGGTGCCGAACTCGCCGGCCTGCTGGCCCTGCTGGAAAGCGGCTGCGACCACTTGCGCGATCTCGTGAATCGAGGCGCCGCTCCACAGGCCGAAAGCGTGGGCGTCGAGTTGCAGCAGCGCCGGCAGCAGCGGGTAGGCGAACATCGCGATCGAGCCGAACACGGTGACGCAGGCCACCGCATAGGCGACGTCCTCGTCAGGCGCGCGCGTGACCGTGTTGGTCGCGATCACCGCGGATGCGCCACAGATCGAGGTGCCCGCGGCGATCAGTTCCGCCAGCTTGCTGTCGACCCCGAGCAGCCGCCCCATCCACACCGTGAACAGGAACGTGCCAGCGAGGCTCAGCGCGATCACCGCGAGCCCACGCGCGCCGACCTCGACGATCTGTGCGGCCGTCAGCTGCAGGCCGAGCAGGATGATCGCGATCCGCAGCACGCGGCGCATCGCGAACGCGACGCCCGGCTTGGCCCGCACCGGCGTGCCGACGACGTTGTGAAGCGCCATGCCGGCCATGATCGCCAGGATCATCGGGCTGAACAGGCGGAAGCCTGGCAGCTGGTGGAGTCCGAAGGCACCGGCCGCGAGCGCGGCGGACAGCGCCAGCCCCGGCAACAGCAGTGAGAGACGCGTTGCAGGGGCGCGGGCATCTGCCCGATGAGCGACGACAGGGGCATCGGCGGTGAGATCGTGCGCAGGGGTGGCCATGAAAAACTCTCCCAAACCAGCGGTTTCGGAGAGAATTTCATGCTGAAATCAATCGATCCAACGGATTATATCGGATGAATCGTTCGAATCAATCGATTGATCTGGCCTACTCGAGCACCCGCCGGCGCAGCTCGGCGTCCGGCACGAAGCACGAATCGTATTTGCCGAAGATCCGGTAGCGGTTGCGCGCGACCACGCTGTACACGGCGTTACGGAGCGGCTTAGGCACCGCGAACAATGCCCGCGTCCAACCCCAGCCCGGCAGGTTCGACAGCACGGTGAGCGCCGCATCCGATTTGAGATGCGCCCGGCCACCATGCACGACGGCGTTGGTGTCGGGTTCCTTGGGATCGATGCCGAACGCCTGCGCCAGGCGCGTGCCGTAAGGCGACTGGATCGGCGTGAAGCGGAAACGTTTGGCGGCGTCGCGGGCGATGACGAACTGCACCCAGCGCGAACAGAACACGCAGATGCCGTCATACAGGATCACGTCGTCATCGGGCCAGGTGGTCATCATCGATTGTCCATTGTCAGCAGCGCGACCAGCATCAGCACGATCGCGGGTCCGGTCTTGACCAGAGCGCCGAGCGGCTCGAGCCAGAGATCAGGCGTCAACAGCGCGCATCCGGCCATGTAGCCGAGCGAGACGACAATGCCTGCAATCAGGCCGAACACAGCCGTCCGCCGGAATGAGATCAGGACGCCGACCGAGATGTCCATCATGCTGGTGATGGCTGCGAACGGAATTGCGAAGCCCTCGGGCCAGCCGCGCGTGGTCAGGATTGCCGTCGTCGCGGGGAACGACACGAACAGCGCGATGCTGCCCGAGGCGATCCAGAACAGCACCAGGCTGGTGATGATCAGCGCCTTGACCAGGAACAGCCGCGCAAACCATTTGTCCTGGATCGACGCGCCATGCCCGCCGATCGCGTCAGCCAGAGGCGTTGGCGTGAGGCCGGTGGCGGCGATCCAGGGCTGCGGATCGCCGCGGACGCCGCGGCGCAGCTCGGCCATCGCCGTGGTGCGGATCGGCGGCCTCCAGCCGAGCCAGCTCGATAGGTCGCCGGCAACAGCGCCGAGCTTGAGGACCGTCAGCGGCAGCGCGATGCGCGGCCACTGCACCGTGCCAAAGCTGCGGCGAAAGCCACCGATGACGTCGCCGAGCGTGACCGGCTGCGGTTGCATCAGGTCCCAGCTCACCGCACGGGTCGTCTCGTCATCGATCGGGCGCGTCGCCAGCCAGGCGACCGTCGCGGCGATGTCGGCCACCGCGACCGGCTGGAACGGCGTTGCCGCATCCTTCGCCGGCAGATCGAGCGGCAACGCGGCAAGCGCGCGAACCATCGCGCTGCCGCCATAGGCCGTGGGCGCGATCACGAAGCCCGGCCGCAGGATCGCGTAAGGGAACTCCGACGCGGCAATCAACCGCTCGGCCTCGCGTTTGGTCGTTGCGAACGCCGTGTGGTCCTCTTCGGCTGCACCGGGGATCGAGATGTGAACGAAGCGAACGTTACGGCCGCAGGCGGCGAACGCGGCGAGCAGCCGCGCGACGATATCGCGGTGCACGGCATCGGTGCTGCTGCCCGGACCATCCTGCAGCACACCCAGGCCATTGACGACCACGTCGATCTCATGGGCACGGATCAACCCTGCCAGAGCCGACGGATCGAGCGCCATGATCGGCAGCTCGATGTCCAGCGGCGACATTCGTTGTGAGGCCGAAAACGCCCGCGCCAGGCCGATCGTCACAAAGCCGCGCCGGCGCAGGTCGTCGGTGAGGTAGCGGCCGATCAGGCCGGACGCGCCGAGCACGAGGATGCGCGGATAAGCGGTCATCGCCGGCTCCCGATCAGAACGGCTTCGCGATCATCAGCCAGAGAATGGCCATGACCGACCCGAAGCCGGGAATGCCGCAGATGAACCAGCGGCGGAAGACGGTGAAATAGCGTGGCGGCAACGGCTGAGCATCGGCGTCGGCGGCGCGCGCGAGATCGCGCAGCTCGATCTGCATGAAGATGACCGGCACCCAGAACAGTCCCGCCAATGCATAGAGTACCAGCGACGTCGTCAGCCATCGCTCCGACAGCGACGTCGATGACAGCCACATCAGCGTGCCGCCGCTGATCGGCTGCAGCAGCACCGCCGACAGCGTGAACAGCATGTCGGCGATGACGACCACGCCCGCGGTTCGCGCGATGAACGCAGCCTGTCCGCTCAGATGCGCCATCAGCATGAAGAATGCGATCCCCGTCCCGGTGCCAAGAATGACGATGGCGCCGAGGACGTGCAGATATTTGACCAGGAAATACAGCGTCATCATGGTCCTGCTTGCAGGGCTGCAGCCATCGGTCGCCGCCCTTCTTTGGCTCATCGATATCGCAGTGCGTGCGTGCTGTCCCGGCCAGGTTGGCGCGGCCGTCGCGCGCCTGTTCGTCCCAGCCGAAGCAAAGCGAACAATCATCGGAGGGCGTCGAGCGCCATCGTCCTGCCGAGCGGGAATCGTTCTCCGCCGGCACCGCGCGCGCGGCTGCTGCGGCCGGTCCGCTGCAGTTTGTCGTTGCCCGTCGCAGCTGACGGTTATTAAGCACCGTTGGCGCATGGGCATGTTGCGAATTTGTCCCTTTTCGGCACAGCTTTCCGCCACGGTGATGCCGAAAGTCCACAGGTTAACCGATCTTTAACGTGGCACCTTGAAGGCGCGCCGCCGACTTGCTTTGATCTCGTCATGAGCACAACCCTGATCGAAGTCCGTCCGGCCAAGGCTGCAGATGCGGCTGCGGTGGCGTCAGCCCATGATGAAGCTTGGCGTTCTGCCTATCAGGGAATCATCCCTGGCGCAGAGCTGGAGAAGCTGATCAACCGGCGCGGCCCCCAATGGTGGGACAGCGCGATCCGCAAAGGCAGCCGCGTCAGCGTGCTGGTGTTCAACGACAAGGTCGCAGGCTATGCGAATTACGGCCGCAATCGCGCCCGCAGCCTGCACTTTGACGGCGAAGTCTACGAGCTTTATCTGCGACCGGAATTTCAGGGGCTGGGGTTCGGTCGCCGGCTCTTTCAGGCCGCCAAGCGCGATCTCGCGCAAAGCGGGCTGAAGAGCATGGTGGTGTGGGCGTTGTCCGACAACGATCCCGCCACCGAGTTTTACCGTGCCTTGGGGGGCCGCATGGTCGCACGGTCGTCCGAGCGCTTCGGGCCGAAGTCGCTCGACAAGGTCGCCTTCGCCTGGACGAACTGAGTCCCGGCGAATTGCACCCGGACTGCTTGAACCCTGGACGCGTTAAGCGTTAACGCGGTCCTGAACTGAACTGAAGGTTTCGGATTGAGGTAGCTGTTGCGCAGCCGCGATTTTTTTGCGACTGCGAATATGAGCGCTCAGCTCGCGAGTGTCCGACCCTCAAACGTTCAAATTCTCAAAGTTCAAGTTCTACGGAGCATCCATGCGCATCGACGCCATCCCGATCGGGAAAGATCCGCCGCGCGAGGTCAACGTCGTCATCGAAGTGCCGGTCGGCGGCGAGCCGATCAAGTACGAGCTCGACAAGGAGGCCGGCACGCTGTTCGTCGACCGCTTCCTGTATACGGCGATGCGCTACCCCGGCAATTACGGCTTCATCCCGCACACGCTCTCCAATGACGGCGATCCCTGCGACGTGCTGGTTGCCAACACCCGTGCGATCGTGCCCGGCGCGGTCATGAGCGTTCGCCCGGTCGGCGTGCTCATCATGGAGGACGAGGCTGGCGGCGACGAGAAGATCATCGCGGTGCCGTCCTCGAAGCTGACGCAGCGCTATGACAAGGTCCGCACTTATTCCGACCTGCCGGACATCACCCTGCAGCAGATCCAGCACTTCTACGAGCACTACAAGGATCTCGAGCCCGGCAAATGGGTGAAGGTGCTGCGTTGGGGCAATGCCGACGACGCCCATCAGCTGATCAGCGAGGGCATCGCCCGCGCCAAGGCGGCGAAGAAGTAGGGTTGTTGTTCGAGTCAGCCCGGCGCCGCGGAATCGCAAACCGCGCGGCGCCGGCGCCTCTGATCTCCAGAGCATGATCCGGACAGGTGGAAACCGGCTTTCCGAAAGATCATGTCCAAGCAAAGCTTGGCCCGTCGGGAAGAAGGCTCACACCGCCGGCTTCGGCAGTCCGGCGATGGCGCAGGCGGCGCGCAGCGTGTTCACCAGCAGGCACGCCACCGTCATCTGGCCGACGCCGCCGGGCACCGGCGTGATCGCACCGGCGACCTCCGCAACTTCGGCATAGGCGACATCGCCGACCAGGCGGGTCTTGCCCTCGGCGGTCGGGATGCGGTTGATGCCGACATCGATCACGGTCGCTCCCGGCTTGATCCAGTCGCGCTTCACCATCTCGGGCCGGCCCACGGCGGCGTAGACCAGATCGGCGCGCGCGGTCAGCGCGGCCAGATCGCGCGAGCGCGAATGCGCGATCGTCACGGTGGCGTTCTCGTTCAACAGCAATTGCACCAGCGGGCGGCCGACCAGATTGGAGCGGCCGATCACGATGGCGTTCAGGCCTTCCAGCGAGGGGTGGACGGTCTTGCTCAGAATGATGCAGCCGAGCGGCGTGCACGGCGCCAGTGCCGGCTGGCCGCCGGAGAGGCGGCCGGCATTGTGCGGATGCAGGCCGTCGACGTCCTTGGCCGGGTCGATCGCGTTGATGACGATCTCGGTCTCCAGGCCCTTCGGCAGCGGCAGCTGCACCAGGATGCCATGAACAGAGGGGTCATGGTTGAGCTTGTCGATCAGCGCCAGCAACTCGCTCTGCGCGACGTCGGCAGGCAGCTTGTGCTCGAACGAGGCCATGCCGGCGGCCTGGGTCTGGGTATGCTTGCTGCGCACATAGACCTCGGATGCCGGATCGTTGCCGACCAGCACCACCGCGAGCCCCGGCGTCAGGCCGTGATCGCGTTTGACCCGCTCCACCTCGCGCGCCACCTGCCCGCGCAGGTCGGCTGCGATCACTTTTCCATCGATGATGCGCGCGGTCATTGCTCTCCCTCGTCGTTCAACTCAGTCCATTGAGCGCAGGATGCTTGCCGCGAGCTCCCATCCTCCCCTGGAGGGGGAGGGTCGGTCGCACGCGAAGCGGGCGAGCGGGGTGGGGTGAAGCCACGGATGCTGGTCCCGTGGAGAGATCACCCCACCCCGCCTCACGTTCGCTTCGCTGACCGTGAGGCGACCCTCCCCCTCCAGGGGAGGGTGAAGACCGCTGTCTGCGAAGCCGAAAGTTCTCCTCGCGTATCCTGCGTCTGCCTCGACTATTTCCCGGTCGGCTTATGGGCTGCGACGAGGTCGCGCAAGGCCTGATCGAGCCTGGATGCGTCGCCTGTGATCGTCACCTGCTTGAGCCGCGCGGTGGCGCCGGAGGTGATTCGCACCGCCGCCTTGGTGACGCCGATCGCCTTGGCCAGCAGTTCGGTCACGGCGCGATTCGCCTCGCCACCATCGGCGACCGCGCGCACCCGGAGCTTCAGCACGCTGCGGCCGTCGGAGAGCGTCTCGATGCCGTCAATAGCGTCGCGGCCGCCGCGCGGTGTCACCCGCAGCGCAACGGTCAGGCCGTCGGACGCCGGGCGCCAGGGCAGCGGGCTCATCGCGCCGTTCGGCCTAGGGCACGAACGGATAGACGTAATCGGCCAGGTACATCTGGATCAGCATCAGCAGGAAGAAGACGATGATCGGCGAGATGTCGAGCCCGCCGAAATTCGGCAGCCGGCGGCGGATCGGGCTGAGCACCGGCTCGGTGATTCGGTAGAGGAACTCCGCGATGCCCGCGACGAACTGATTCCGCGTGTTGACGACGTTGAAGGCGATCAGCCAGGACAGGATGGCCGACGCGACCAGCAGGTACATGTAAAGCGAGATGACCTGGATCAGAACGTAAATGATGGGCTTCATCAGGGGGCTTCTTGGGGCGGGAGAACGGGCTCACCGCTAGATATCGGTTCCCCCAGGGGCAAACAAGGGAAGCTGCCCGTCAAGGCTAACGGGCGATGTGAGCGTTCTTGACTTGGCCGGAGGCCCGACTGTAAATGGCGCCGTTCTGCCGGCCGCCTTCCCAATCTCGAGCGGCCGTGCGTGACCAAGCCGTCGGACTTGACAAGTCTTTGGACTTGAAACGTGACTTGGGGCCATAGCTCAGCTGGGAGAGCGCATCGTTCGCAATGATGAGGTCGGCGGTTCGATCCCGCCTGGCTCCACCACGCTTCGCCCTTCGGGCTACGCGTGGCGCGGCCACGCAGTGCCCGAAGGGCGAAGCGTGGTGCCCGGCGTAGCCACATGGCGAAGCCAGGCTGGTATTTAGCCCAATGGACTGAAAAGCCTGATTGTCTGAAAGACCGGCTTCTACTCAGCCGCCTCGGCCATTGCCGCAACCGGTCGCCGCGCCAGCCAGCCGTCCAGAAAATGCTGGAGCCACGCGCGCTCCGCCGTATCGTGCACGGCTCGTCCGTCGAAATGATGGTGGCGCGGCCGCGCGCCGGGCGTGTCCAGCCGGGCATGACCGCGCGTGGTCCAGCGGCACATCATCGCGTAGGTCACGTCGGGGTGGAACTGCAGCCCGGTGGCGTTGTCGTATTGGTAGGCCTGGACTGGAAAGTCGCCGCCCTCGGCGAGCAGCTCGGCTCCGGCGGGCAGGTCGAAGCCCTCGCGGTGCCAGTGATAGACGTGATCGGGCCAATGTGGACACAATCGGCGCCCGGCTTGGGTCGGACGGATCGGGTAATAGCCGATCTCGGCGCGCCCTTCCGGATGCGGCGCGACCTTCGCGCCGAGTTGCATCGCCAGCATCTGTGCACCCAGGCAGATCCCGAGGAACGGGCGCTGCTCGCGCAGCGGCACATCGATCCAGTCGATCTCGCGGCGGACGAACTCGTCGGGATCATTTGCGCTCATCGGACCGCCGAAAATAACGGCACCGGCGTGCTCATCGAGCGTCTCCGGCAGCGGGTCGCCGAAGCGCGGCCGACGGATGTCGAGCGGATAGCCGCGGGCACGGAGCGCGTTGCCGACCCGCCCGGGGCTCGACGTCTCCTGATGCAGGATGATCAGAACCGGCCGCCGCGGTGTAGCCGCGCGGGCCGGTATGGAGGGTCGTTGTCGAACGTCCGTCTTGGCGGTCCCGTTCGGTTGGCGCGAAGGGTCTTGCCTGAGCATCACCTGACGATCATAGCTAAGCGAAAGTTAACGGCGCGTGAGCGCGCGACCCTCGCCAAGCAAGCCCCGCGCCAGCGTCGATCAGCTGCGCTTCAGCTGCAGCCGGCCGACCGCGTCCAGGATGAAGCCGCGCGGGAACCAGCGCAGCAGAAACGGCACGATCTTGATGCCGAGCCCGGGCAACACCACGCGCTTGTCGGCCATCAGACCACGATAGCCGGCCTCGGCGACCGCCTTGGGCGAGACGTTCAGGATCACCGAGTCGACCCCGGGCTTGAAACCGGCGCGGTCCTGGAATTCCGACGGAACCGGCCCAGGACACAGGACGGTCACCCGGACGCCATGCGGCGCGAGCTCCTTGCGCAGCGCCTCGGTGAAGGAGATCACATAGGCCTTGGAGGCATAATAGACGGCCATGCCCGGTCCCGGCAGGAAGCCGGCCACCGACCCCAGATTGAGGATGCCGCCTTTGTTGCGGATCAACTGGTCGGCAAAGCGCAGCGACAGCTCGGTCAGCGCGCGCACATTGACCGCGATCATGTCGAGCTGCTCGGTCCGGGACAGCTGCACGGCTTTGCCGAACAGGCCGAAGCCGGCATTGTTGACGAGAAATTCGAGCTCCACGCCGGCGGCCGACAAAGCGGCTTCGATGGTGTCGCCCGCATCAGGCGACGTCAGGTCGCAGGGAATGACCAGCGGCTCCGGGCCACCTTGGGTGACGATCTCGCGGGCCAGCGCCGCCAGGCGGTCTTCGCGCCGGGCTGCCAACGCCAAACGGTGTCCATTGGCGGCAAACACACGGGCCAGCTCGGTCCCGATCCCCGCCGACGCACCTGTTATGAGCGTGACACGTTCACCCACGATCCCAGCTCTTTGATTTGATCAAATTCCAGACAATCTTCGGTCGCGCCGGACGAGAGCATAGGCAGACCGGAACATGCAAGCCGCGCAAAATGCGACGCGGGATCCAATTGAAGCAATAGTTTCGAATTCACATAGGCTTATCGGAGCGATTACGGCCAGAAACAAAATTAAAGTTTGTTCATCTCGGGTTCCGCTTCGAGCTCCAAACCGGGCCTCAGGCCGGATTGGCCGGCCGGCGCGCGGCAACGCGGTGCTTCAGGTCGACACGGTCGCGGGTCGAAATGCCGAGCAGCTCCGAGGCACGCCAGACGACATTGTCCTCGAATTCGGTGACCCTGCCGTCCGCATAGACCAGCTCCCACATCATCTCGACAATGCGCAGCCGGCCGGCTTCATCGACCTCGCGCATGATCACGCTGGTGAAACGATAGAGGTCGACCGCATCGCCCTCGGCCAGCATGGCCTGGGCAATCAGGCGATCGGCGCTGCCGGGGTCGAGCCCGAAACGCAGCTCGATCAGGGTGTGCAGCTTGCGCCGCTCGGCCTCGCTCGGCTCGCCGTCCAGCGAGATGACATGGATCAGCAGCGCGGTCGCGGCAAGCTGATAGCCGTTGTCGTCAAAGGCCGGCGTCTGCTGCGGCGAAACGACGTCGGCGATGAATTGGCGCAGTCCTTCCAGCATGACGTCCTTCGCGGCTGTTGTCCCGGCCACCCCCGAGCCCACATCTTCAATATGCGAATCAAAAGCGGCTCCGGCAATGCGCCGGACGGTCCGGACCGCATGACATTTCGGTAAGCGAACGGCCGGCAAGCGCGCCAGGGTTGCTCAGCGCGGCGTGATCCTGAACAGCGGCGACCGGTCCGGCTGCGTCGTCACCACCCCGATGGGCATCACCGGCGCGCGGTCGATGAGCTCGATCTTGAATGCGCCGACCAGGCGCGCCAGCGCCAACACGGCTTCGACCAGCGCAAAATGGGCGCCGATACAGACCCGCGCTCCGGCGCCGAACGGCAGATAGGCGAAGCGCTCAGGCGGCGCGGCGCCCGGCAGGAATCGCTCGGGCATGAACGCGTTGGGCGCGCGCCAGAGCTTTTCGTGCCGATGCAGCAGCCAGGGCGAGATCAGCACCACGTCGCCGCGCTTGACCGGAAAGTCCGCGAGCCGGTCCGGCCCGCTGGCCGCCCGCGCAATCAGGAAGGCCGGCGGATACAGCCTGAGCGTTTCGTCGATCACGGCGCGGGTGAACGGCAATCGATCCGGATCGCCGAGATCGCTGGCCGCGCCAGCTTCCTGCGCCAGCTTGCTCTGGCTGGCTGGATCGAGCGCGATCAGATACAGCGCCCAGAACAGCGCCGTTGCGGTGGTCTCGTGGCCGGCGAGGATCATGGTCGCGACCTCGTCGGCGAGTTGCGCATCGGTGAAGGCCGCACCGGTCTCCGGATCGCGTGCCGCGCCCATCAGGTCGAACAGGTCGCGCGGCGGCGCGTCGTCCAGCTTGCCGGCGGCCCGGCGCTCCGCCATCAGCAGGGTGACGAAGGCGGTCCAGCGCTTGCGGAAGCGACGGCGGGCGATGTCGCGCGGCGTCGGCCAGGACAGCGGCAGCACGATGTCGAGCAGATGTGGGCTGGCCAGCCGCGCGCCATATTCGAACACGAAGTCGCGCAAGGTCGCGCCGTGACGGCCCATCTCGAACGAGAACATCGTGCGCCCGGCGATGTCGAGCGTCATGCGCTGCATGATCTCGCGCAGGTCGACCGGCGCGTCGCATTGCTGCTTCAGCCGCGTCACGGTGTCATCGGTCACCGCGATCATGTGCGGAATCAGCCCCGCTACGGCGCGCGGCGTGAATGCCGGCGCCAGAGTGCGGCGCTGGTGCTTCCAGGCCCTGCCCTCGGCGATGAGCAGGCCTTCGCCGAGCACCGGTCGCAGCACGCGGATGGCACCGTCGGTGCGAACATAGTTCTCCCAATTGTCGACCAGCACATGCTTGATCGTGTCGGGTGTGTTGAGAATGTAGCTCGAGCTGCCGAAGAACCGGCCGCGGACGATCTCGTCCTCATAGGCGCGCTGGCTCCAGGTTGCGATCGCGTTCTCTCCCATCAGCAGTACGCGACGGAACGCGCCCATGCTGTCGGGCGCACGCGGCGGCATCGGAGGAACGAGCGGTGCTCGGGCCTGCGGCAAATAATGGATCTCGGCGGTACTCATGGGTGGCCTCACGACGCCGGCGGCGCGGCAAAGGATCGATCGGCAACATCAGCGCCGCGGCTTGTGCAGGCGACCGCGGCGAACCGTGGCAGACCCTCAAGTGGAAGACCCTCACGTCGACGGCGAGAGATCCTGCGAAACGGATCCATGCCGAGGCGCCTGCGAAGCGAGGAAGAGGGCGCATCGACGCGCCCTCCAGAGCGTTCGTGTATCATTTGACTCCGGTAACTAATTAGTCAGCTCGATGACCGCAATCCTGCTCTCCGAAGCTGGCCAAAGCCGGGCGGCGATGCGTTCCTCGTTGAACAGTCCGGTGACGCTGCGCCCGACCTCGCCTGCGGGCAGCCGCAATGTCGTGGCGGCGTCGGTCGGTACTCCCTTCTGTATGTCGGCAGGCTCCTTGCCGTCGAGCAGCACGATGTCGCGTGGCAAGCCGAAATAGCCCCGCGGCCTGGCCATGATCACGATCGCGCCCGCTCCGGCATCGGCCTGGCCCAGCGGCCGCGCGGCGCGCAGATGCACGACGTCGGACGAGCGCGGGAACGGCGAGCGGTAGAAATGGGTGATCGGCGCGCCCGGAGATGTCAGTACGATCTCGATATAGGAGGCCGGATCGATTTCCGCAGGGCCCCAGCGCCCGTCCGCGCCGGTCTGGCCGCGATAGACAGGCTCGCCGTTGCGCGCCCGGGTCTCGGCGGCGATGCGATAGACCTCGACGCTCGCGCCGGCCACGGGACGGTTCGTCGGTGCGCCGCCCGGCGTTCCCGTCACGAGGCCGCTGATTCGCACCTCTCGCTCCGGCTGGATGGCAATCAGCGCTGGCTCACGGCCTGCGATGAATTTGTAGATCTCGCGGAACGCGCGTGGATGGAACGCGACCTCGCGATGGTCGAGCGCGCCGATCACGAGGTTGGTCGCGCCCTTCAGCGCCGGGCCGTCGGCGGTGATCCCGGTGGGAACTCCGGGCTTGCCGAGCAGGCGGCCATCGGCTTGGGCGTATTTGTCGAGGCCGTCGCTGCGCAGGGTCATGAAGGCCGTGCCCGCGGTGACCTCGCTGTCGCCCGCATTGAGGCCGCGCAGGAACGGTCCGCGGCCGTTGAACTCGCTGTTCGGGCTGTCCTCCCAATCGAACACGCCGTGATTGGGCGTGCCGCACAGCACCGCATGGCTGACATCGGCGCCCCCGCCATTCTTCACGAGGTTGCGAATGGCGTTGCCGCCGCGCGAGCTGCCGACCAGCGCGACGCGCGCCGCTCCCGTGCGCTCCTTCAGTGCCTTGACCGCCTCGGCAAGCTCGCGGCGTTGATCATCCGTCGACGATCGGTTGGGCTGCGCCACCGCATCATCGTTCCGCGCCAGCGGATCGGTGAAATTGAGCGCAGCAAGGTGCGTTCGCGGCACGCCGTTGGATTCCATGCGCCACAGCGTCGTCATCCAGAGCGCTGCATGGTCGCCATTGCCATGAACGAACAACACCGGCGGCAGGTCGGCGCCCGCAGGCGCGGCCTGCCCCCACGCCGGTAAGCTCAGACCGCCGGTGAGCAGGGGCAGAGTTCCCATGCTCTTGAGAATGGTGCGGCGCGTCAATTTCATCGGCGATCTCCCCGTCGTCTCGTTCATTTGGTGTTCGTTGGCCGTGGTCCAGGATGCGTTGCGCATGGCGGCACTGGACAGCGGCGGACATTCGCAGGCATCACATCGGTCCGGTCGGAATCAAGCGATAGTTCAATGCGACATCATTCAGAACGGTTGGGCGACGTGGACGGACCTGCATGAATGCGCCGCAGAAGCGTGAGCCGTTCGCGGCAGAAGGCATTGCCGCGCCGCTGCGTCACATGGTGTTCCGCCGCATCTGGCTGGCGAGCCTGCTGTCCAATCTCGGACTTTTGATCCAGGCTGTCGGCGCCGCCTGGGCGATGACGCAGATGACGTCGTCGGCCGACAAGGTGGCGCTGGTGCAGACCGCGCTGATGCTGCCGGTGATGTTCATCTCGATGCCGGCCGGTGCCATCGCCGACATGTATGACCGGCGCATCGTTGCGCTCGTCTCGCTGCTCGTCGCGCTCGGCGGCGCTGTCACCCTGACGGTGTTGGCGTGGCTCGGCCTGGTGACGCCGGAGCGCTTGCTGGCGCTGTGTTTCGTGATCGGCAGCGGCATGGCGCTGATGGGGCCGGCCTGGCAATCCTCGGTGAGCGAGCAGGTGCCGCCGGAGACGCTGCCAGCGGCGGTCGCGCTCAACGGCATCAGCTACAACATCGCGCGCAGCTTCGGTCCGGCGATCGGCGGCGTCGTCGTCGCCGCTGCCGGCGCGGTCGCGGCCTTCGCCGCCAACGCGCTGCTGTATCTGCCGCTGCTTGCGGCGCTGTTCCTGTGGCGGCGCGTGGTCGAGCCGAGCCGGCTGCCGCGCGAGCCGCTCAATCGCGCCATCGTCTCGGGCGTTCGCTACATCATCCATTCGCCGTCGATCCGGATCGTGCTGATCCGCACCCTGGTCACCGGCGTCATCGGCGGCTCGATCTCGGCGCTGATGCCGCTGGTTGCGCGCGACCTGCTGCATGGCGGCGCGCAGACCTATGGCATCATGCTCGGCGCGTTCGGGATGGGCGCCGTGGTCGGCGCACTCAACATCGGCGAGATCAGGAAACGGCTGTCGGGCGAGGCGGCCATCCGCAGCTGCGCGCTGACCCTTGGCGCTGCGACAGCGGCCGTGGGTCTCAGCGGCGAGCCGGTGCTGACCGCGGCGGCGCTGGTGGTCGCCGGCGCGGTGTGGATGCTGGCGGTGGCGCTGTTCAACATCGGCGTACAGCTGTCGGCGCCGCGCTGGGTGGCGGGCCGGGCGCTGGCGGCGTTTCAGGCGGCGATCTCCGGCGGGATTGCGATCGGCAGCTGGGGCTGGGGGCACCTGACCGACGCTGCCGGCGTCGAGGTGGCGCTGCTGGTCTCGGGCGCGCTGATGATGGTCTCGCCGCTGCTCGGCCTGTGGCTGCGGATGCCGCCGATCGGCGCGCGGAATGAGGATGGCGAGACCCTGGCGGATCCGGAGGTGCAGCTCGAGCTGACGTCGCGCTCAGGTCCCCTGGTGGTCGAGATCGAGTATCGCGTCGCCGAAGATGATGCCCGTGCGTTCCACGACCTGATGCAGGACGTGCAGCTCAGCCGGCAGCGCAACGGCGCCTATGGCTGGTCGATCGCTCGCGACATCGCCGATCCGGAATTGTGGACCGAGCGCTATCATTGTCCGACCTGGATCGATTATCTGCGCCAGCGCAACCGTGCGACGCGCGCCGAGCGCGAGTTGCATCAGCGCGCCATCGGCTTCCACATCGGTCCGGATCCGGTGCGGATCCGCCGCATGCTGGAGCGGCCGTTCGGCTCGGTCCGGCCCAAGGATGATGTCGATCGGACCGCCGAACAGGCGCCGGCGGTTGCGACGGCGGCCCGTAGCGGGCCCTGATTGGCGGTCTGCCCGGGCGCTCCCGATGCGGGCGTCCCGGAGGGGTTACTGCCCGTGTTCGGTCAGCACCTTGTCGCAGGCCTTCGACAGCTTGGCGCGATGCTCCTTGAGACAGGCCAGGACGGCCTGATCGCCATTGTTCATCACGGCGCGGCAGTGCCGCGACACGTCGCGCGCGCAGGCGTCCTGGTTGGCCTGCTGCTGGGCTGACGCTGCCGACACCGCCAGCATGAGCGGGATGACAACCATTATTACTCGCATGAACGACGCCTCTCTCCCGGCATTGAAGCTTGGCGGCGCTTTTAGTGGTCACAACTGGCCGTCGCAAGCGTCGCGGTCGCAGCTATGGCGCGCAGGCTGGAGCCGCAAGCGGGCCTTCAATTCGCGTCGTTGATCTCGGCGATCTTGCCGCTGCGCTTGGCGACCTCCTTGTCGAGCACGGCGCGGCAGCCGGAGCTCAGCGACGACCGGTTCTTGATCATGCAAGCGGTGACCGCAGGGATGTTCGGGATCTCGCTGCTGCAGAGGCGGAACGCATCCCCGGTGCACATCTGCTGCGCCTCGGCGCTGAAGGCGAAGCTCGTGCTGGACGTGACGGCCGAGATGGCGGCGACGCTGACGGCAGTCAGAACGGTCGTGCGCAGGAGATTGAAGGACTTCGTCATGGCTGGCTCCCATTGGCTCGGCGTGATTGCGAGCCCCGTGTTCGATGCGTCCATCATGGCCGGATCGCTCTCTAGCAACCGTGACGCGGGTCACGCCAGATCAGGCCCATCAACCCCGGTCCGCGCGTCGAGCAGAGCAATCGCCGCGACGACGTGTCGCTCCGGTGAAGTCCTGATGCGACGCGGAGGGTGCGCGGGAAAACCGCGACCGTCCCGGCGGCGTTGGCACCCCGTTAAGGATTCGTTGGCATTAATGGAAGCTAATGGAATGGGACGAATACCGTCGTATCCGTCCCTCGCGTATCTCGCGTTTTCGGGAAAGTAACCATGCGTAATGCGTTAGGCTTGCTGTTGGCCACCGTCGTCGCGGCGTTGGCGATCACCGGTGTGTGGTACTGGCTGTCGAAGCCGAACCCCGCCAATGCCGCCGCGCAGAGCGCAGCGGCGAAGCCGTCCGAGTCCGCGCCGCCGCCCGCCCGCGTGGCCGCCAAGGCCAGCAAGGACGCGCCCAAGGACGATGTCGAGATTACCGGGACCCTGCCGTCCAAGACCGCCGCGGCATCCTCCGCGCTGGCGCTGCCGAAGTCGACCTGCGCCAATCCGGACGCGCTCGGCATCTCGCGCACGGTCGTGGTCGACACCACCGGCGGCCCCGGCTTCGGTCTCGACCATTTCAAGCAGTTCGACTTTCTCGCCGACCGCGAGGTGGTGCTGACCTTCGACGATGGCCCGTGGCCCGTGAACACCCCGGCCGTGCTGAAGGCGCTCGCCGACGAATGCACCACCGGCATCTTCTTCTCGATCGGCAAGCACGCGACCTATCATCCGGAGATCCTGCGCCAGGTGCTGGCGGCTGGCCACACCGTCGGGGTGCATACCTGGTCGCACGCCAATCTGAACGGCAAGAAGATGACCGACGAGGCGGCCAAGGAAGAGCTGGAGAAGGGGTTCAGCGCCGTGAAATTCGCGCTCGGCACCAACCCGGCGCCATTCTTCCGCTTCCCGCAACTGCAGCACCGGCCGTCGGCCGTCGCCTATCTCGGCAGCCGCAACGTCGCGATGTTCTCCTGTGACGTCGACAGTTTCGACTTCCGCTCCAAGGATCCCGACCAGGTCGTGAACACGGTGATGACCGGGCTCGACAAGAAGGGCAAGGGCATCATCCTGATGCACGACTTCCAGAAGAACACGGCGCTGGCGCTGCCGACTTTGCTGCGGCGTCTCAAGGCCGGCGGCTACAAGGTGGTCGCGATGAAGGCGAAGGGCACGCTGGACACGCTGCCGGAATATGACGCGATGGTCGGCCAGGACCCGAAGCTGCCGACCACGATGACCAATGCGCGGCCGATCTCGAGCGTGATCCAGACCGTCTCGCAGTGATGCCGCTGCGACAAAGCTGACGTGCCAAGGCCGGGCGTTCGCCCGGCCTTTTCGTTGCGCGTCGTCGGCTTCGTGGCCGCCTGCAGTCTTGCGCTCACCAATAGATGCCGTGGCGATGCAACTCGCGGATGATCCGCGCTTCGGTCCAGCTCTTGCCGCGCGGCTTGCCGGCCCGTGCTGATTTTGCTGCAGACGTCGAGCGCCGCGATGATTTCTGCACTGAGCCGGTCGGATCTGGCGTCGGCGCCGCGGCGGCCGCGGGCTGCGTGGCCGGCGTTGAATTGGCGACAGGGGCTGCAGCTGCCGGGGCTGGTTGCACGGGCTGTGTTGCTGGCTGGCCGGCTGCGCCAGCCGGCACCGGCGCCGGTGTGATCGTGACCTCGCCGGCCTGCTGGACATAGGCCGGGCGCGGCGCAGGTGCGGCGGTGTCGTTCGGTGCCAGTGAGAGGCTGCGGGTCCCGCCGGCCTGGGCGGTCGTGGCGGATGCCAGCGCAATAGCGCCGATCAGCATCATCTTGTTCATCGTCAAAGCTCCCGTCGTTGATGGCAAAGCAATAGGCCGCCGCGGCGGCCTGGGATGTGACGGCAGTCACGTGCGGCGACGACGAGGCCCGGCGAGGGCACGCGGTCATGCGCAGCGGTTCGTTCTTTCTGAGAACCTTTTCGCAGTCGCCGCGACTTCCCTGCAGGGACGAGGTGCTCCGACGGCGAGCAGGCACACACATGGCATCGATTGCAGCGGCCCGCGGAGCGGCTGTGCTGCAATTCTGCTCGCTTTACTGGCTACTTTGTTACCGTCACCCGGAGCTGTTTACGAGCGCCCGGACGACCCACGGTTGAGGTATGATTGTATGCACATGTACTATTCGTTGGTGCGATTCAGAAACCTCTCCGAATCCGATAGTGAAACCTATCGATTCGGGGGAAGGGTGGGCGCATGCGCCGCTTCGTGATGGCACTTTCGCTGGCGGTCACCGCGCTGCTCCCGGCGACCGGGCGGGTCTGGGCGCAGTCCGGTGAAAACGACGTCGAGGAGATCTTTGTCGCACGGACCGTGCGCCATGGTCGCGTGGTGCCGTCGGACTTCTGTGCGCCGACAAAGACCGGGTTTGCGCCAGCGCTGGAGGATCAGCTCACGATCCACGCGGTGACGGTCCGGCCATCGGATGGTCGCATGACCGACACCGGTGAGAAAAGCATCGGCGAGTTGCGGGTGTGTATCGGCCAGGCAATGGATCCGACATTGCTCGGCACCTATACCGAAGGTCAGCTGAACGGAATTGCCTTCAACGGCGTCGGCGATTGCCGGCTGGTGCGCGGCAATCAGCCCGAGGAAGGGCTGCTGACGCACCGCTGTTTCCTGGCGTTGTCCGGATTGCCCGAGCCCTATGTCGGCGGCTTCCTGATCTCCAGTTCGCTGTATTCGAGGACCCCGTTCGGCCCCGAGAGCTCGCCGCCGGGCTATGCCCAGGCCGGCATCGTGATCATCCGGTTGTGGCGGAAGCGGCTGCCCTGAAGCCGCCGCTCCGCGCCGCCGTCCGACACGAGGTCAGGCCGGCGAGAAGGTCTGCACGAAGGCGCGCACCGTGGCCGCCACCTTGTCCTCCGAGACATGCCAGGCAGCGCCGTCATCGGCGGCGAAGAAGCTCGACGCGTTGGAGCCACCCCAGCGGAAGACTTCGAAGGACGGCCAGTACCAGATGTCCGGGAGGTTCGAATTGTTGACGACCTCGTGCGCGACCAGCCGCATCGTGCTCTTCGACAGGCAGTCGGCCTGCACCACCGATTCATATTCGAACGAGGTCAGCAGCGGCACGGGGGACACCGTGACGATGACCTTGATGCCCGGCTTGATGCTGCGGATGAAGTCGATCAGATAGAGCACGTTGTCGACATTCTCCTGCACGCTCGCGGTGCGGAACTTGTACTTCTCGGCCAGCGCGCGGGAGTTCAGCGCGCTGGGCCGCGGCAGCACGAAAGCGCCGGTCTCGCGGTCGAAGAACGCGGCGGCAACGCCGAGCGTCAGGATGAAGACGTCGGCCTGTTTGATGGCCGTCAGCGTGCTCCACTTGCTCGACCCCGGCGGCAACAGCTCGACGATGCGCTCCTCGATCTCCGGATTGATCTTGGCGTCGCGCAGCCAGTCGACGAACACGCGGTTGGCGAACGTCGTGTTGATATATTCCGAGATCTCCATGTGGTGACTGGAATAGCCGCTGTCGTTGAGGCTCTTGGACAGGTTGCGCGCGAAGCACGAACCCATGGTGAAGAAGCGCGTGCTCTTGTCGAGGAATTTGGGCGCTGCCGCCAGGTTCACCGCAATGTGGCTGGTGATCAGCGTCTGCAGATCGCCGAGGAAATCCTTGGTTTCCGGATAACGTCCGACCTTGGCGCGGGCCTTGACGTCCTTAGCCTTACCCTTCTTGGCGTTCGAACGCGCGAGCTCCAGTGTCTCGCGGTTGATCGGATTGTCGTAGGCCGGATTGAGCTGGATGGCCTTTTCGAGCGCGGCCACCGCCTCCTCGAACTCGTTGCCCTGGGTCAGGATCTCGCTGAGCGAAAAGTAATCGGCGGCCTGGTTGGAGGCGCGCGCGAGCTTGCGGAACAGCTCCATCGAGCGCGTGAACGGCCCGACATGGCTGCAGCGCACCGCGGCGCTGCGGATCAGGTGCAGATTGCCCTCGCTCGGATCGTTGAAGATCTCCGGATGCTCGTCGAGGATCGCGAGCATCATGTCGCGCGCCTCGGCGCGCTTCTTGTGCGAGCCGTCGTCGATCAGCTGCGCATAGATGAAGCGGGCATTGATGTCCTTGGGGTCGAGCTCAAGCAGCTTCTGGAACGCGAGCTGCGCGCTGACGAAGTCCTTGTCCTCGATATATTTGTAGGCGAGCGTCCGGATCTGGCCGACGATGGATTGGAACTGGGTATGATTGTCGAGGGCAGTGGTGCTCATGTCGAGGATCGCCTTTGTCTCTCGTTGCGTGTCGGCGGTCGATCCCGCCCTGCGCCGGCCCCGGCCGCGCATTGCCGTGTGTCGTCTGACCGAATCGTCACGCGCGCGGGCGTCGCGACCGCGAGCGGAACGTCTCGACCATGACCTCTGGGTACTCATCGCCACCGGCTCAGCCGTTGGCGCGCACGCCGAGCGCAACCGACATTCGCGAGACTCGAACGCGTCGGGACGCGCCGGATCATCACCTGCTGCCAGTGCGGGAAACCCGGCCCGCGGCTCGCGCAGGACGATGGCGCGATTTGGGTTAAGCAATTCTTAACCGGGGGAGGGGACGGCCGAGAGGGTGGGAGCTGGTGCCGCAAGAGGGACTCGAACCCCCGACCCCGTCATTACGAATGACGTGCTCTACCAGCTGAGCTATTGCGGCGAACCAAAAGCAGCACGTGCCCGGCATGACGCCGGACCACGCGAACGCGCTCCTGATATCGGGCCAATCGGCGGTTGGCAAGGACAACGCGCGCCGCCATGCCGCGGAATCGTGCCGCTGTGACCCGGAACCGACGCCGGAGGGACCGGCCGTCCCTAGCTCCCGAAGCGCGACCAGAAGCCGCGCCAGCCGCCGGCCTGCGCCTTGGGCGCGATCTGCTCGGCAAACTCGTCGCGCGTCTGATCTTCGTCGTCGACGCCGGGATCATCGGGGGGCCGCATGATCGGAACGATCGTCTGGAGCGGTGTCTCCGGCGGCTTGCCGAGATCGCTGCGGGTGCGGAACAGCGGCGTCGGCGCGGTCGCCACCGGGTCGGCCGGCTTGGCAGGCGCCTCGGCCTCGCTCTCCGCCTCGTCCCGCTCGGCCTCGGGCGTCTCGCTATCGGCATCGGTCGGTCCGGACGCCTGCAGCGGCGGCGCCGGCTCGGCCGGCGTCGCGCTACTCACCTCGATCAGCCGGTTGTCCTCAGTCTTCTCAACAGGGTTATCCACCGGCCTGTCGACAGGCTTATCAACGGCCTCTTGCACAGGTGTGTCCACAGCCGGGTCGGACACCGCGGTCTCGGCGGGCCGCGGCGGAACGTTGTCCTGCGGGGTCGGCGCGATCACGTCCAGCTGACTCTGACGGGCGACCTCGCGCGGCGGCTCGGCCAGGCCTTCGGGAATAGTGGCGCGGGTCGGCGGCGCCAGCACCGCATCGGCGAATTCGGAGCTCTCGATGACGCTGTTGCGCTCCGACGGCAGGCTGGCGACCGGGGTCTGCCATTGGAAGGCGTCGAGCCGGCCGGTCACCGGCGAGATCGGCCGCCAATGGTCGCTGACATAGCCGTCCGCGGTCCAGGCCGGGTCGTGGCGGGCGCGCACCGCGCGCAGGGTCCATTCGCGTGACTTGCCGGCGTCGCCGTGCTCGGTTCGCTCCAACTCGGCCATCAGCATCGCCACGCGCTGGGTCGGGTCGTCGGTGAACGGCGCCAGCGCGGCGCGGGCGCGGCCGAACTCGGCGGCGTCGATCGCCGCGCGAGCGATCGCCAGCGCGCCCTCGATATGATCCCGCGTGCGGGCGGCGAGGTTCTCGATCCGCGTGAGCCGCTGCCGCGCCGAATCGCCGAGCCGCACATGGGCATAGGCGTCGGCGAGGTCGGGATGCGGGCCGGCGGTCCAGGCCGCCTCGATGATCTTCATCGCGCGGCGCACCTGGTGGGCCTCGCTTTCGAATTTTGCCGCCAGCACCGCGGCCGGGATCAGCGTCGGGGCCAGCTTCACCGCCTCCATCGCGCTCGCGCGGGCCAGATCGCGGTTCTCGGTTTCCAGCGCAATGGCGCGCGCGGTCAGCAGCACGCCACGTTGGCGGCGATAGGTCGGCTTGTCGATCATGCCGGCGGTGTAGTTGCTGTCGAGGATGGCCAGCGCGCCGTTCCAGTCGCCCTGGGCGCAGCGGAAGCCGAGCACGGCGTGCGAGGCCCAGGTCGCGTTCGGCGCGAGCTTGAGCGCCTCGTCGGCGATCATGACCGCGGCATAGGCGTCGTCGGCGCGCTGCGCCTCGATGAACAGGCCGCGCAGGCCGAGCAGCCGGGTGTCGTGGCGCTCGGCCATCGCCCGGAAGGCGCGCTGCGCGCCATCGCGGTCGCCGCCGAGCTGGGCGGCCTGCGCATGCAGCAGCAGGGTCAGCGGATCGTCGCCGGCGAGCCGCTTGGCGGCATCGGCGTGCTGGCGCGCCGCGGTCAGATCGCCATGGCCGATGGCCAGCAAGCCGTGGGTGATGGCATGCCGTCCGCGCTGGTGGCGGCGGGCGCGGTGATGGTTGCGAATCCGTCCCGGCGCCCGCAACAGCGCGCTGATCAGGTTCCAGACCAGCACGCAGGCCGTGATGGTCAGGCCGAGCGCCAGCACGAAGACTGGCAGGGTCATGGCGATGCGCCACGGACCCCAGTTCAGCACGACATCGCCGGTCTGCTCGGCGACCCAGGCCGAGCCCGCGGCGGCGAGCCCGACCAGGATAAGGAAGACAACGATCCGGAGCATGGGCGTCCTATTGCGCGGGTTTGGCGAGCGCGGTCATCGCGTCGTCGGCAAATTTGCGGGCGGTCGACAGCGCCGCGTCGCGGGCATCGGCCTTGTCGAGCCAGTCTTTGGCGGGGGCGCGCTCGTCAGGCGACAGTCCCTTCAGCTCGCGCCGCGCCTCGGCGAAATCATTGCGCAGCGCGGCCGCGGTGATCCGCGCGACGACCGCGCCGCGGTCGGTGCCGGCGCCGTCGGTGCGCTCGACCTTCACCAAGCCGGCGGCGCCGGCCGAGAGCTTGCTCAGGATCGAGCTTCCCGTGGTGCCTTCCGGGGCGGGCGGCGCCAGCTTCGGCACGATGGTGAGGAGATCGCGGCTGAGCGCGGCCGGGCTCGGCACGCCGGTGGCGGCAAAGGCGTCCAGCGGTTTCAGCGCGGCGGCATCGGGCGCGAGCGATTTCGCGGTCGACAGCGCCGCGGCATAGGGATCGCCATGGCGGACCGCGACGTCGAGCAGCGCGGCGGCGACCACCCGGCGCAGCGGCGCATCGTCGGCCGGCTTGGCGGCGTCGGCGAGCTTCTGGCTCTCCTGCGCCAGCGCCGCGCTCTGGCTCCTGCTGGCCCGCTCCAGCGCGTCGATCCGCGCAATCAGGCCAGACAGGTCGACCGGGGCCGGCGCGGGCGCCGATGCCGCGCCGTCGCGCGGCTGAGCCTTGACGTCGTTGAGCGCCGCGATCGTCTTGTCAGACTGCGCGCGCAGGCCGGCAATGTCGTTCCGTACCGCCGCGATCGCTTTGTCGGCCGCGTCGAGCCGGCCGGTCACGGCCGTATCCGGTCTGCCGATGCGCTGCTCCAGCCCCGCAACGCGCGAGGTCAGCTCCGTGACGGCTGCGTCCTGGGGCGTCGTGGCCGACGGCGGTTGGACCGGCGGCCAGCCCAGCATCCAGCCGATGCCGATCACCAGCGCCGCTGCGGCCGCGCCGGAGAACGGTGCGATGATCCAGGGCGATACCGGCCGGGGCGGTGGAGGCGTGTCGGCGCGCGGCGGCTCGGCCGCGGCGACAGGCTCCTCGGGCGTCGCGCTTTCGGCCGCTTCGGGTGCGGCGTCCGGCGCCGCATGGGGATGCGACTGGCTCGCGGCGCCCGACGATCCCTCGGCGACGGCCTCGGCCGGGGCTGACCAGGGCGAGGCGGTCGGCCGCTCGGCCGCACTCTCGGCGGCCGACGGACGCTCCTCGCGCGAGGTCGGCTCCAGGTCGATGGTCGGCGGTGGCCGTTTCGGCCGCCCGGTATCGGAGGCCGGCGCAACGGTGTCGGGTTCATCGACCATGGTGGAAGTTCCCTGGCTGAGGCAAGATTGAGCAGGCCCTCTTACGCCATTCACGACCGTAGCGCACGGGTCAGCCCCTCCAGCATGTCGTTTTCATTCGGATGCGCCGCGATTGTGACCTGCGTCGCGCCAGCTTCGCGCAGCACCTCGGCGACATTGGCCGACATGCAGCAATGCGGCACGGCCAGCGCCGAAATTTCGACGCCATCGGCCCTGATCGCCGCGACGAAGGCCGCGGCACTTCGCCGCGAATAATGCAGCACGGCCGTGATGGCGTTCTTTGCGAATGCATCGCAGACGTCGCGCGGCAGCGTCGTCACCGGGGCCATGCGGTAGACGGTCTGGGTGATCACTTCGAAGCCGCGCCCGGCGAGCTCGCCCGCGAGATCGCGCGAAATGTCGGCTCCGGCGAGATAGAGCAGCGGCGCATCCGCCTTGATGCGGCCGTTGGCGCGCTCGCGCGTGACGAGATCGCGCAAGGCGCCTGCATCGCCGTCGGCGGACATCACCTGGGTGAAGCCGGCCTGGCGCGCCGCCGCCGCGGTGTGCTCGCCGACCGCGAACAGCGGCAGGGTCAGCAACGCGGACCGCGCGAGCTGCGGTGCTGCCGCGCGCAGCGCGTTCGACGACGTCACGATGACAGCCGCGGCATCGCGGCCGGCGTCATCGGGCAGCGCGACGGGCTCGAATCGCAACATCGGCGCCAGCAGCACCTCGAAGCCGCGCGCACGAAGCGCTGTGGCGCTGCGGTCATTGTCGGGAGCGGGACGGGTCACCAGCACGGCCATGTGCTATGCTCCCGTCGAATACGGATCAGCCGGGCTGCAACGGACGGACGATTGCACCTGGCGACCTCGTGGTGTTAGGCGGTTCTGCGCACTCATAATGACCAAAAGGGTTGAGATTGGGTAACGATTCGACAACGCTCGTGCTCGGCATCGAAACCACCTGCGACGAGACCGCCGCGGCGGTGGTTGCGCGTGATTCGGACGGCAAGGGGCGGATCCTCTCCAACGTGGTGCGCTCGCAAACCGACGAGCACGCCCTTTATGGCGGCGTGGTTCCCGAGATCGCCGCGCGCGCCCATGTCGACATGCTCGATCATCTCATCGATGCGGCGATGCGCGAGGCCGGCATTGATTATGCCGATCTAAATGGCGTCGCCGCGGCCGCTGGTCCCGGCTTGATCGGCGGCGTGATCGTCGGGCTCACCACGGCGAAGGCGATCGCGCTGGTGCATGATACACCGTTGATCGCGGTCAATCATCTCGAGGCGCATGCGCTGACGCCGCGCCTCACCGATGCAATCGATTTCCCCTATTGCCTGTTCCTGGCGTCCGGCGGCCACACCCAGATCGTCGCGGTCGCCGGCGTCGGCGACTATGTCAGGCTCGGCACGACCGTCGACGATGCGATGGGCGAGGCCTTCGACAAGGTGGCGAAGATGCTCGGCCTGCCCTATCCCGGCGGGCCGCAGGTCGAAGAGGCCGCGCAGCGCGGTGACGCCGCGCGATTTGCGTTTCCGCGTCCGATGCTGGGCCGCAGCGACGCCAATTTTTCGCTGTCCGGTCTCAAGACCGCCGTGCGCAACGAGATCGGCCGGATCGCCCATGTCAGCGCGCAGGACATCGCCGATCTCTGCGCGAGCTTCCAGGCCGCGGTGCTGGAGTCGACCGCCGACCGCCTGCGCGTCGGCCTCGATCTGTTCAAGCAGCGCTTCGGGGCGCCGACCGCGCTGGTCGCGGCCGGCGGCGTCGCGGCCAATCAGGCGATCCGCGCCGCGCTCGATGATGTCGCGCAGCAAGCCGGCACCCGCCTGATCATGCCGCCGCCGGCGCTGTGCACCGACAATGGCGCGATGATCGCCTGGGCCGGATTGGAGCGTCTCGCCCTGGGAATGATCGACGGCATGGACGCCGCGCCACGCGCGCGCTGGCTGCTGGATGCGAATGCCAGCGTGCCCGGCAAGTTCGCGAATACGCGCGCGGGGTTTTGAGGGCGTGCCTGGGCTGTTTCTTCATCCCTCATTGGCGCGCGGAGCAGTCGTCAGCCTCTCCCCGCGTGCGGGGAGAGGCCGGATTGCATCGCCAGATGCAATCCGGGTGAGGGGGGCTCTCCGCACGGTCAGGGTGCGGGGCTGCCCCTCATCCCAACCCTCTCAGCGCGAGCGAAGCTCGTCGCGTCCCCGTGAAGAACGGGGAGAGGGAGCGCAGTTGGGCGCGGGGCGATGACGTGCTTCCAAACCATCGCCGTCATCGGCGCCGGAGCCTGGGGCACGGCGCTCGCCGCCGTCGCCGCGCGCGCTGGGCGTGATGTCACCCTTTACGCGCGCGACGCCGATCATGCTTCGCACATTGCAAGCGCCCGCGAGAATCCGCGCCTGCCCGGCATTCCGCTCGCGTCGCGCATCGCCGTCACCGCCGATCTGGCTCGCGCCGCCCGCGCCGACACTGTCCTGATTGTCGTGCCCGCGCAGCATCTGCGCGGTGCCGTCATGCATGTTGCGCCGCTGCTAGCGCCCGGCACGCCGCTTGTGGCCTGCGCCAAGGGCATTGAGCATGGCACCCACAAATTCATGACCGAGGTGATCGCCGAGGCCGCGCCGTGCGCGACGCCTGCGATCCTGTCCGGCCCGAGTTTCGCCCACGATGTCGCGCGCGGATTGCCGACGGCAGTCACGCTCGCCGCTCCCGACGAGGCGCTGGCGGCGGCGTTGGTCCAGGCGCTGGGCTCGCCGACCTTCCGGCCCTACCACTCGACCGATGTGCGCGGCGTCGAGATCGGCGGCGCCGCCAAGAATGTGCTGGCGATCGCGGCGGGCATCGTGGCGGGGCGGCAGCTCGGCGCTTCGGCGCTGGCGGCGCTGACCACGCGCGGCTTTGCCGAGCTGGTGCGGCTCGGCCGCGCCCATGGCGCGCGCAGCGAGACGTTGACCGGCCTCTCGGGTCTCGGCGATCTGATCCTGACCTGCGCCGGCCCGCAATCGCGCAACTTCGCCGCTGGCCTGGCGCTTGGCCGCGGCGAGCCGCTGCCGGCCGGCAAGCTGGCCGAGGGGCAATACACCGCACCGGTGCTGGTCGAGCTCGCCGCCGCGCGCGGCGTCGAGATGCCGGTCGCGCAGGCGGTGGCGGCGATTCTCGCGGGCGCCGTCACGATCGATGCCGCGATCGAGGCGCTGATGCTGCGCCCGTTCAAGGCGGAGGAGTGAGCGCCGGACCGGCACGACGCGAAAACGGCGCGGATCGCGACGCTCTTCCATGTTGACGAACGGGTTGCGCCGTCTTCCGCCGTCATGCCCGCGCTTGTCGCGGGCATCCACGTCTTGATAATGCGTTGCGATCTAAGACGCGCATGGCGGGGGCTTGCGAAACACGCGCCTGACGCCGCCGCCCGACCATGACGAGTGGAAAGAGACGAGCATCATGAGCTACTGGCTGGTGAAATCCGAACCCTCGGTGTGGTCCTGGGACCAGCAGGTGGAGAAGGGCGCCAAGGGCGAAGCCTGGACCGGCGTGCGCAACTACACGGCGCGGCAGAACCTGGTGGCGATGAAGAAGGGCGAGCTCGCCTTCTACTACCATTCCAACGAGGGCAAGGAGATCGTCGGGATCGCCGAGATCATCAAGGAGGCCTATCCCGATCCGACCGACAAGACGGGCAAGTTCGTCTGCGTCGACATCAAGGCCCACAAACCCTTCAAGACCCCGGTGACGCTCGCCGCCATCAAGGCTGAGCCGAAGCTCGCCGAGATGGCGTTGGTGAAACAGTCGCGCCTGTCGGTGCAGCCGGTGACGCCGGAGGAATGGAAGCTGGTGTGCAAGATGGGTGGCGTGTAGGGGCCGAAGGCTATTGCCTCCGCTTGCGCGATCCGCTGTAGCAGGACTCGCTGTCATCCTGGGGCGCTCGCGGGTTTGGCGCTCGGCATGCCTCGCATGCGCAAGCTGCCCGTCGAGCTACTTTGTCGCACGCGGATCGCGTTGCACCGTCGGGCAAATCGCCTGCACATTTCCGCGCGTCCCTGTTTGGCGAGCGCCCGGCCTTCCCCGCGCCCTCTATTGATGAGGGCGATGATGATGAGCATGACTCGGGCGTCATTGCGCCGCGAGACGGATGCTCGTCCGGAATTCAGCCACCCCCATGGGTTGTCGTGATGCCGATGAGTCAAGATACGCGGACGGTGCCCTCCCCCTCCAGGGGAGGGAGGAAGCGGCCCCCATCAGGTTCGGAAGTGAATCTTGCGCAGATCGTGCAGCGACCAAAAAGAAAGGGGCCCCAGCTTGCGCTGGAGCCCCTCAACGGTCAGGGCATTGCCGGGTATTTGCCCGAACCGAAGTTGCGGACCTGGTCCCGTGGGACCGAGTCCCGGGAGAACTCAGTAGTTGTAGGCGCGCTCGCCGTGGTCGGTGATGTCCAGACCTTCGCGCTCCTGCTCGACGGTCGGGCGCAGGCCGATGACCACGTCGACGACCTTGTAGAGGATCGCTGAGCCGACACCCGACCACACCAGCGTGGCGACGACAGCCTTGACCTGCGCCAGCATCTGCGTGGCGAAGTCGTAGGTGCCGGCGTTGTTGCCGGTGATGTTGGTGTAGTCGGTGATGCCGACGCCGCCGAGGGCCGGGTTGACCAGGATGCCGGTGGCCAGAGCGCCGATGATGCCGCCGATGCAGTGCACGCCGAACACGTCGAGTGCGTCGTCATAGCCGAGCGAATTCTTCACCGTGGAGACGAAGAACAGGCAGACGGGCGAGACGATCAGGCCGAGCACCAGGGCGCCGATCGGGCCGGCGAGACCGGAGGCCGGGGTGACGGCGACGAGACCGGCGACCGCACCCGAGCAGATGCCGAGCAGCGAGGGCTTGCCCTTGACGGCCCATTCGCAGAGCAGCCAGGACAGCGCCGCACCGGCAGTGGCGACCATCGTGTTGACGAAGGCCAGCGCGGTGACGCCGTTCGATTCCAGGTTCGAACCGGCATTGAAGCCGAACCAGCCGACCCACAGCAGCGAGGCGCCGATCATGGTCATGGTCAGCGAGTGCGGAGCCATCAACTCCTTGCCGTAGCCGGTGCGCTTGCCGATCAGAACCGCGCCCACCAGACCGGCGATGCCGGCATTGATGTGAACGACGGTACCGCCCGCGAAGTCGAGGGCGCCAGCGCCGGCGAGCCAGCCAACGGCACCGGTGAGCTCGTCGAGCTTGGCCTGGGCAGCGGTCTTGGCGGCAGCGTCGGTTGCGGCAGCCACAGCCTTGGCAGCGGCGGCAACGTCATCCGGCGCGGCGATGTACCAGACCCAGTGCGCGATCGGGAAGTAGATGAACGTCACCCAGAGCAGCACGAACAGCATCACCGCCGAGAACTTGATGCGCTCGGCGAAGGCGCCGACGATCAGGGCCGGGGTGATCATCGCGAAGGTCATCTGGAACACGAAATAGGCGAGTTCCGGGATCACGACGCCGTTGGAGAAGGTCGCCGCCACCGAGTTGGCGTCGACGCCGTGCAGGAAGGCCTTGGAGAAGCCGCCGATCCACGACGTCATGCTGCCGCCATCCGTGAAGGCGAGCGAATAGCCGTACAGCGTCCAGACCACGCCGACCATGGCGACGATCGCGAACACCTGGGTCAGGACCGAGGCCATGTTCTTGGTGCGGACGAGGCCGCCATAGAACAGCGCGAGGCCGGGGACGGACATCATCAGGACGAGCGCGCTGGACACGAGCATCCAGGCGGTGTCGCCCTTGTTGGGAACGGGGGCGGCCGCGGCCGCGGCGGCCGGCGCATCTTCGGCGAATGCCACATCGACGAGGCCAGCGACGCAGAGCCCTGCGACTGCGAGCGTAACCCATCCCGCGCTGGTTGGACGCTTGAACGTCATTTTATTCTACTCCGTAAGTGTTCTGGTGTGAGCGCGAAATCAGAGAGCCGCAGCGTCCGCTTCGCCGGTGCGGATGCGCACGGCGTGGTCGAGGCTGATGACGAAGATCTTGCCGTCGCCGATCTGGCCGGTCTTAGCGGCCGAGCTGATGGCGTCGATGGTCTTGTCGACCTGGTCCGACGGGATCGCGACTTCGATCTTGATTTTGGGCAGGAAGCTCACGGCATATTCGGCGCCGCGGTAGATTTCCGTGTGGCCTTTCTGGCGGCCGTACCCCTTCACTTCGGTCACCGTGAGACCATGAACGCCGATGGCGGTCAGGGCGTCCCGGACTTCTTCGAGCTTGAATGGCTTAATGATCGCCATAACAATTTTCATGGGTCCTATCCCCGCTTGGGCCCGGCACGGACGTTACCGAGCGCTGCTTGTCGACTGAGGTTCACCACGCGGAGAGAGCTTCACGACGCGGGCACAGCCGGGGGACTTAGAATCAAATGCCGTGCCAGTCGGCTGGTCAGGGCTAACGACCCGTGAATCCTGACCTTTTCGGCCTTCAGGGGGGAAGGCGCGGGCTGCGCCATTCCGTCGCGCCCAGGGAATGGGCAGGTATGCGCAAAAATTGCGCATGCCAGGCTCAAGACACAATGCTGCTCACTGCGCGGGCAGAATTCCGCGACTCAGAACAGGTCAATTGCCGCCAAATCCTGCAATTATTGCAGCGCTTCGCCGTGCTGGGAGATGTCGAGACCCTCGAGTTCCTGCTCGCGGGACACCCGCAACGGCACGAAGACGCTGACCAGCTTCAGGAGACCCCAGGTGACGCCGCCCGACCAGACCAGGGTGACGGCGACGCCGTAGAGCTGCGCCGCGAGTTGCTTCGGGTTGCCCTCGATCAGCCCGGCGGTGCCGCCGATCGCTGCCGTGGCGAACACGCCGGCCAGCACCGTGCCGGTGAGGCCGCCGATGCCGTGGACGCCGAACACGTCGAGCGAATCGTCATAATTGAAGCGGTGCTTCAGCGAGGTGCAGGCCCAGTAGCAGATGATGCCGGCCAGCGCGCCGATGACCAGGCCGTGCCAAGGGGCGACGAAGCCCGATGCCGGGGTGATGGTGCCGAGGCCGGCGACCGCTCCGGAGATCATGCCGAGCACCGACGGCTTGCGGCGGGTCGACCATTCCAGCGCGCCCCAGGTGACGGCGCCGGCGCAGGCGGCAAGATGCGTGGTCAGGATCGCCATCACGGCATGCGCGTTGGCGCCGAGCGCCGATCCGCCATTGAAGCCGAACCAGCCGACCCAGAGCAGGCCGGTGCCGACGACCGCGAGCGACAGGTCGAACGGCGACAGGTTCTCGCTGCCATAGCCGTGGCGGCGTCCCATGACCACGGCCGCGACCAGGCCGCCGGTGCCGGCGGACAGATGTACCACGAGGCCGCCGGCGAAATCGACCACGCCGGCCTGGGCGAGGAAACCGCCGCCCCAGATCCAATGCGCCAGCGGCACATAGACGAAGACGAACCAGGCGACGCCGAACACAAGATAGGCCGAGAAGCGCATGCGATCGGCCACCGAGCCGGCCACCAGCGCCACCGTGATGATCGCGAAGGTCATCTGGTACAGCATGAACAGCGCTTCCGGAATCGTCTTGGCTCCGGGATGCACGCTCTCCATGCCCATGCCGGCGAGGAAGGCGCGGTCGAGCGTGCCGATCCAGGCGCCGTCGCCGACGAAGGCCAGCGAATAGCCGAACGCAACCCACAGGATCGAGATCAGCATGACCGCGGCGAGGCTCTGCGCCATCGTCGCCAGCACGTTCTTCTTGCGCACCATGCCCGAGTAGAACAGCGCCAGCCCCGGGATGGTCATCATCAGCACGAGGGCCGTGGCCACGATCATCCAGGCGGTGTCGGCCGGTTCGATCGTCGATGGTGCAGCCGCCAAGGCAGGCGTGGTGAAGATGGCCGCGCCTGCTGCAGCCGAAGCTGCAGACGCGCGAAGGCAACGAGACGCATAGGTCCCCATGACAGTCCCCCCGGCATGTCAGATCAGATTGAGATGTCTTCCGCCGCCGCGCCGTTGCGGCGGGCGTGCCGCTGTCGCGACGGCCTACAGCGCGTCGCTGTCGGTCTCGCCGGTGCGGATGCGGCGGGCGTGATCGATCGGCGTCACGAAGATCTTGCCGTCGCCGATCTGGCCGGTGCGTGCATGCGTGGTGATCACCTCGACCGCCTTGTCGGCGATGTCGGAATTGACCGCGATCTCGATGCGCAGCTTTGGCAGGAAATTCACGATGTATTCGGCGCCCCGATAGATCTCGGTGTGGCCCTTCTGGCGGCCATAGCCCTTGACCTCGGTCACGGTCATGCCGTGGACGCCGATCGCGGTGAGGGCCTGGCGGACCTCGTCGAGCTTGAAAGGTTTGATGATCGCGACGACGAGCTTCATGGTCGGGCCTTGGGTTCCTCGGAGCAGGGCAGCCTGTTTCGAAGGCAGATTGCAGGCGGCCGTTTGGGCTGTTGCTAGGCAAATGGCACAAAATGAGCGCAGCGTTAAGCGAAAACGTCAAGGAGTGACCGATATCACTGAACGAAATGCGGCATCGCCCGACAGATCGAAGACGTTGTCCGCCTCCTCCAGCCAAGGACCCACTATGTCGAATCGTTCCTGGTATTACGCTGCGCAAGGTCAGCAACAGGGGCCCATATCAGAGGACGAACTGCGCGACCTGATCGCCAGGAGCGTCGTGACCGCCGACACGCTGCTGTGGAGCGACGGCATGGCCGGCTGGGAGAAGGCCGGACGCATTCCCGGATTGATGTCGGGCGTGCCCGAGATCCCGCCGGCGGCACCTGCTTTCGATATCGGGGGGCCTGCCTCGGCCGGGGCGCTCTCGGCCAAGCTGGACACCTGGCCCTATTTCGGCTGGGCGCTGCTGTATGTCGTCGGCCAGCTCGTGATCATTCTCGCGCCCTGGACTGCGGTCTATCTCTACCGCTACGTGGTCGAGCGGATCAGGGTGCCCGGTCGGCCCAATCTCAGTTTCACCGGTCAGCCGCTCGACATCTGGTATGTCTTCGTCGGTCTCGGCGTGCTGACCTATATCGGCACCAGCGACAGGCCATTCTTGCAGCTGGTTTCAGTGGTCGGACAGGCGCTGCTGGGCTGGATGATCCTGCGCTGGGTGGCCACCAAGATCGCGTCGAATGGCGAACCGCTGCCGCTTCGCTTCGAAGGCAGCCCGCTTGCCTATTTCGGCTGGTATCTCGCAACGCTGGTGTCGGCGATCACCATCATCGGCTGGGCCTGGGTGCTGACGGCCTGGATGCGCTGGATCTGCCGCAACGTCCAGGGCTCGCGGCGCGAGCTGGTGTTCAACGCCTCCGGGCTGGATGTGCTGTGGCGCACGCTGCTGTTTGCGGTGGGCTGCGCCTTCATCATTCCGATTCCGTGGCTGTTGCGCTGGTACAGCACCTGGTACGTGTCGCAATTCGCGCTCGTGCCACGCACCGCGCAGCCGGTGTGACGCGGGCTAGGACCTTCGCTCGCGGATTGAGCCCTCCTGCGCGACGGAGGCGACCAGCGTGCCGTCGGGCTTGAAGATCGAGCCGCGGGTCAGCCCGCGGCCGCCCTGCGCGCTCGGCGAATCCTGCGCATACAGCAGCCATTCGTCGGCGCGGAACGGCCGGTGAAACCACATCGCATGATCCAGCGAGGCCGGCATCATGCGCTTGTCGAACAACGTCCGGCCGTAGCGCGCCATGACCGCGTCGAGCAGCGAGAAGTCCGATGCATAGGCCAGCGCGCACATGTGCAGCGCCGGATCGTCCGGCAGCGTGGCCGCCGTCTTGATCCAGACGTGAATGCGGCCGTCATCGATCTTCTGGCCGAAATAGCGGCTGAGCTCGACCGGGCGCAGCTCGATGGGACGATCGGATTCGTAATAGCGGCGGATGAAATCCGGCATCCGCTGGAAGACTTCCTGGAACATTGGCTGCTTGGAGATCTCCTCCGCGGTGAGCTTCTCCGGCGGCGGCACGTCCGGCATCCTGTCCTGGTGGTTGAACGCGCTCTCCTCGTCGCTGTGAAACGAGACCATGATCGAGAAGATCGCATTGCCGTGCTGGATCGCGGTGACCCGGCGGGTCGCATAGCTCTTGCCGTCGCGCAGACGCTCGACCTGGTAGATGATCGGCACCTGCGGATCGCCGGGCAGGATGAAATAGCAGTGCAGCGAATGCGGCAGCCGGCCCTCGACGGTGCGGCAGGCCGCCATCATCGCCTGGCCGATGACCTGGCCGCCGAACACGCGCTGCCAGCTGGTCTTCGGGCTGTTGCCGCGGAACAGGTTCACCTCGATAGGCTCGAGGTCGAGGATCGAGATCAGGTCGATCAGTCCCTTGGACATGGCACGGTGCTTTCGCTGGCTCGGCCGCCGGCGCCGGCCGCGCCAAAGCGGGACAGGCATCCGGAAATGACGGCCTGGGGTGGCGGCCCTTGGTTCACGCCCCTGTTTCGCCTAGCTATAGTCCACCCGCAAGAGCAACCGTGAGCAGAGTGGCATGACGACACAGCGAAGCATTGTCATTTGTGGCGGGGCCTTCGCCGGCCTGGCGCTCGCGCTTGCGCTCCGGCAGGGACTCGGTGCCGAGGTGCCGGTGATCGTGGCCGATCCGGCGCTGGCCAACCGGCCGAGCCGCGATCCGCGCGCCAGCGCCATCGTCGCCGCCTGCCGCAAGCTGTTCGACGCGATCGGCGTCTGGGCCGATGTCGCGCCGCAGGCGCAGCCGATCCTCGACATGGTCATCACCGATTCCAAGCTCGAGGATGCCACGCGGCCGGCCTTTCTGACCTTTGCCGGCCAGGTCGAGGCCGGCGAGCCGTTCGCGCATATGGTCGAAAACCGGCTGTTGATCGACGCCCTGGTCCGGCACGCGGAGGCGGCTGGTGTCGAGCTGAAGGCGATGCCGGTGACCGGCTTCAAGACCCGGACGGACGCTGTCACCGTCACGCTGGGCGACGGCAGCGAGGTCGAGGCCAGCCTGCTGGTGGCGGCCGATGGTGCGCGCTCGAAGCTGCGCGAGCGCGCCGGGATCCAGACCCATGGCTGGGACTATGACCAGTCCGGCATCGTCGTCACCGTCGGCCATGAGCGTGACCATGGCGGCCGTGCCGAGGAGCATTTCCTGCCGCCCGGTCCGTTCGCGATCCTGCCACTGACCGGCAAGCGCTCGTCGCTGGTGTGGACCGAGCGCCGCAAGGAGGCAAAACGCCTCGTCGAACTGAGCGCCGACGAATTCCATGCCGAGCTCGAGAAGCGCGCCGGCCTTCACCTCGGCGAATTGAAGGTGCTCGACCAGCCGCGTGCGTTCCCGCTGTCCTATTTCGTGGCGCGCTCGTTCATCGCGCCGCGGCTGGCGCTGGTCGGCGACGCCGCTCATGTGATCCATCCGATTGCGGGACAGGGCCTCAATATGGGGCTGAAGGACGTCGCGGCGCTGGCTCAGGTGGTTGTCGACGCCGCTCGCATGGGAATCGATCCGGGCCAGGTCGACGTGCTCGAAAGCTATCAGCGCTGGCGGCGCTTCGACACGATGGCGATGGGCGTCGCCACCAACTCGCTGAACTTCCTGTTCTCGAACAAATCGACCTTGCTGCGCGCCGTGCGCGACATCGGGCTCGGGATCGTCGATCGCGCGCCGCCGTTGAAGGAGCTGTTCATCAAGCAGGCCGCCGGCCTGACCGGCGAGATGCCGCGGCTGTTGAAGGGGGAGGCGCTGTAGAGCGTTGATCCGGACAAGCTGTAACCGGCTTTCCGAAAGGATGATGCTCCAACAAGGAGCTCAGCGCGGGCCTGCGGCCGCGATGAAACCGGCGACCGCCTCGACCATGTCGGGGTCGAGCGGCCGGTCCGGGTCGTTATAGGAGGCGAGATTCTCGTCCTCATTGGCGACGTCGACCAGCACGTGATTCATCTCCGGCAGCCAAAGCGTCTTGGCGGCCGGCGCGGCGGCGGCGAGCGCGACCATGTCGAGCCGCGCAATCTGGCTGTCGCGGGCGCCGCCGACGATCAGGATCGGGATCGTGATCTGCTTCAGCGGATCGATCGGGTCCTCCGCGAAGGCCGAGCCGATGCCGGGCTGCATCTGGGGCGCGATCGGCAGGTCAGGGGGCGGCGGATCGACAATCTGCCCGGCCATGATGGCGTCGATCGCCTTCGCGACCGGCTCCATCTTGGCAGCCGGCAGCTTCCTCTCAAGCTGCGTCTTCAGCAGATCGCCCTGCCGCCGCGCCGAGGTCGCGAGCAGGATCAGCCGGTCGACCGGCGTGCGTCGGGCGGTGAGGATCGCCACCAAGCCACCCTCGCTGTGGCCGACGAGCGCGATGCGGGCGAACTTGCCGCGCAAGAAGTCGACGAGAGAAGCGGTATCGCCGACATAGTCCTTGAACCGGAAATCTTCCGGCCGGCCGAACTCCGCCTTCCAGCCGCGCGCGCCTCTCTTGTCGAAGCGCAGGCTGGCGATGCCGCGGGCGGCGAGCTGATCGGCCAGCTTCTTCAATGTCGCCGGCTTGAGCTGCGGCCCGTTGCCGTCCCGATCCGTCGACCCGGATCCGGCGATCAGGAGCGCGACCGGCGGCCGTTCGATGCCTGCGGGGGTGGTGAGAACGGCGTCGAGCGCGCCGACGCGGATCGTGCTCTCCTCGGCCGTCGCTGCCGAGGTGAGGACGACCAGGGCAAGCGCGCCGCGAATCAGGGCCGAGCGCATCGTCAGCCGATCTTCCGCGCTTCCTCGGGCAGCATGATCGGAATGCCGTCGCGGATCGGATAAGCGAGCTTGGCCGAGCGGGAGATCAACTCCTGCTTGGCGGCGTCATACTCCAGCGGTCCCTTGGTCATGGGGCAGACCAGGATCTCGAGCAGCTTCGGGTCGACGGAATTGGCGGGGCGATCGAGCGGGGCGTTCATGGCATGGTCTCCGGCGGGCGCTGTCCTAACATATTCACGGTCGCGCTGTCGTCTACTCAAGGCTCATGCAGCGCGATCCGGATCAGCTCGCCGAGCGCGGCCTCCTGCTGTCCGGCCGGCAGCGGTCGGCCGGACAATGCGTGGCCGAGAAACGCCCAATACAGCACCTGCGCGCGGGCCTGGGCGACATCCGGCGGCAGACCTCGGGCGGTGAGCAAGCCCTCGATATAGCCCAGTCGGCGCTTGTCGATCGCCTGCACGGCGTGCTGCGCCGCCGCGTCCGACGCGGCCCAGCTGCGGACGGCCCGCTCCAGACTGAGCCTGATGGTAAAGCTGCGACGCAGCAGCACGGCGATCGCCGGTTCGTCGCCAGCGCTCGCCTCGACCCCGCTGATGATCTGCTCGGCTGCGATGTCGCGCCAATGCTTCAGCAACGCGGCATGGAACGCGGCCACGTCGGCAAAGTGCCAGTAGAAGCTGCCGCGCGACACCCCCATCACCTTGGCCATCGGCTCGGCCTTGAGCGCGGTGAAGCCACGGCTTGCCAGCACCTTGAGACCCTGGTCCAGCCAGTCCTTCGCCGAGAGCTGTTCGTTCATGTCGTCACCACCCGATCGACCATACACAAGTGTATTGACGGGCGCCATCCTCTCGGGCAGGCTCCATACAGAACTGTATGGAGGTGGCGATGCGCGATATGCTGTTGCAATGTGCCGGGTTGGCGGTGATCGTGGTGGCGCTGATCCATGGCCTGCTCGGCGAGACCACCGTGTTCGCGCGGGCCAGCATCGCGCCGGAGCGGCTGCGCACCTTGCTCCGCCTGGTGTGGCAGGCTGGCACGGTGGCATGGATCGGCTATGGTCTCTTGCTGATTGCTGCGCCCTGGATGGGCTCGGAGCCCGCGCGGCATTGGATCGCGATCACGGCCATCGTCGTGTTCGCGTCCGCCGCCTGCGCCAATGCCGTGGCGACACGCGCGCGCCATTTCGGCTGGGTCATGCTCGCGGGAGCCGTTGTGCTCGCCGCAGCGGGCTATTGAGGTGCGCCGGACACCAGCCTCACGTCGTTTGCCTGCTCCGATCGGCGGTCAATGTTTTGCCGCAAAACGGCAATGCGCGGCCGCGGTGTGGCAAGCCGACGAACGATCTTAACGAAACAACGCCGGACGACCGCCGGCGGCCAAGCACTCGCCACTGCCAAGACATATTCGCGAAGAATGGTTCCAACTTAGAAGGAGTCTCTTTGCAGACCCGGCGGCGGGCCGATTAGCTGTTCGTCGTCGCGAACGGGTACTCGCCATCGAGCGGCCGCGTACCAGTTCTCCGATTTGTTTGTCGTGATACGAGGGGACTGATCGATGTTGGTCGACGTGGTGCGGAAGTTGATGGTCGTTGCCGGCAGCCTCGGCGTGATGCTGGCGATGACGCAGGCCCAGGCAGACGGGCGGAACGAGATCTGCCTCACTTATGCGAATGGACAATTCGAGCCGAAAGAGCCGACCGTGCCGGCCGACGCGCCGCTGACCATCCGCGTCAAGAACTTGGACGCCAAGGCGATGGAGTTCGAGAGCGAGACGCTCAAGATCGAAAAGGTCGTTGCCGGCAACAGCGAGGCCGTCCTCAACGTTCGTGCGGTGAAGTCGGGACGCTACGAATTCCACAACGACTTCAACGAAAAAGCACGCGGTTTCCTCATTGTTCAATAAAGGGTGGTCTCATGCTTGCCGCGCTGATCATCGTCTTTCGTGAAGTGTTCGAGGCCGGTCTGATCGTCGGCATCGTGCTCGCGGTCACGAGCTCTGTGCCGTATCGGCTGCGTTGGATCGGCGGCGGATTGTTTGCCGGGCTTGTCGGCGCCTGTGCCGTCGCGGCCTTCGCCGGGACGTTGACCCAGCTGTTCGAGGGCATGGGGCAGGAGCTGTTCAACGCGGCGATCCTGTCGACGGCGGTGATCATGCTGACGTGGCACAATGTGTGGATGGCCCGGCATGGTCGTGAGATGGCCAACGAGCTGCGGACGATGGGGCAGGCGGTGGTCGACGGCGCAAGGCCGTTGGTTGCGTTGGCGACCGTGATCGCCATCGCTGTGCTCCGCGAAGGCAGTGAGGTCGCGCTGTTCCTTTATGGTGTCGCGGCCACAAGCGAGGGCGGCGGTCGGGCGCTGCTCGGCGGCGGTGCCTTGGGCCTGCTGCTCGGCGTGGCCGTCTGTCTTGCGACCTATTTCGGTCTGATGCGGATTCCGCCGCGCGCGTTGTTCAGGACCACCACCGTGCTGATCACGCTGTTGTCGGCCGGCATGGCGGCCCAGGCGGTGTTCTTTCTCGCTCGCGCCAACTGGCTGACCTCGTTCGATCAGGTGGTGTGGGATTCGAGCGCTGTTCTGCCCGAGGGCGGCGTGGCCGGCCGAACCCTGAAGGCGCTGATTGGATATACCGACCAGCCGACGGTGATGCAGCTCGCCGCCTATGTCGGCGTGATCCTGCTCACGGTGATATTGATGCGCTTGACCGCGGGAACGCGCGCGCCGCGCGTGATCGCGGCCGAGTGATCATTGCAGCGGCGGATCGCCCGAGGTCCGCTTCTTTGCGAGATCCATCTCGGTCACGGCGATCAGGATCTCGGCGCGGGTTTTCAGGTCCGGCGCTTCGAGCATGGCCTGCTTCTCGGCCGGACCATACGGCGACATCATGGCCAGCGCGTTGACGAGCGCCTCGTTCGGGGCCGCCTCGATGCCCGCCCAGTCGACCTTGAGATTGTTGGCCTTCAGGAAGTCGGTGAGAACGGCCAGCAGCGCCTCGCGATCAACGGCGTCCTCGCCCTTGCGGGCCTTGAAGTCGTCGACATACGGAAAATAGTCGACCTTGCACTGCCGGTACGGCGTCAGCACCGACATCTCCTCGACGACCTTGAAGCGGGACACGCCGGTCAGTTCGAGGATGTAGCGCCCGTCGCCGGACTCGGCGAGTTGCGTGATCCTGCCGACGCAGCCCACCTTGAAAAGGGCCGGACGCTCCTCGCTGGAAGAATGGCTGACGTCAGGCTGGATCATCCCGATCAGCCGACGACCGTCGCGAAACGCGTCGTCGACCATCGCGAGATAGCGCGGCTCGAAAATGTTGAGCGGCATTTGGCCGCGCGGCAGCAGCAGGGCGCCGGCCAGCGGAAACACCGGAATGACCTTCGGCAGTTCGGCAGGACCGCGATATTCGGCATTGATCGGCATGCGATACCTCGTGTCCGCTAAACCCGTATCCGCTGAAGCGTGGGCCCCGCCGGTTTACGAGAACAGGATCGTCGACAGCCGCTTGCGGCCCTCGATGGTGGCCTCGTCGGCGCCGCCCCAGGCCTCGAAGAATTGCACGAGCTGCTTGCGCGCGCCATCCTCGTTCCACTTGCGGTCGCGTTTGACGATCTCGAGCAATTGATCGGTGGCTTCCTTTCGCTTGCCCGCGGCGTTGAGTGCCGTGGCGAGATCGAAACGCGCCTGATGATCCAGCGGATTAGCGGCGACCTTTTGTTCGAGCTCGCCGATCGGTCCGAGCGACTGCGCCTGTTCGGCCAGATCGATCGCCGCCTGCACTGCCGAGACCGCGGAATCGCCGCGCTTGGCTTCCGGGACTTGGGCGAGCGTCTCGCGGGCCTGCTCGATCGCGCCGGTCTCGACGTAACATTTGGCAAGTCCCGCCAGGGCCGCGATGTTGGCGGCGTCGAACGACAGGATCTCGGCATAGATCTGCGCGGCGCCCGTGGGGTCGCCCTCGGCCAACACGGCTTCGGCTTCCTTGAGGATCTCGCCGATGTCCGGTTCGCCGACACCCGGGACGCCCTTGGTCAGCTTCTCGATGAAGGCACTGACCTGACTCTCGGGAACGGCGCCCATGAACCCATCGGCAGGCCTGCCGCCGACAAACGCAATCACCGCCGGAATCGACTGAATGCCCATCTGGCCGGGAATGGCCGGATGCTCGTCGATATTCATCTTGACCAGCTTGACCTTGCCCTTGGCGGCCTTGACGGCCTTCTCCAGGATCGGAGTCAGCTGCTTGCACGGGCCGCACCAGGGAGCCCAGAAGTCGATGAGAACCGGCTGACGCTTCGATTCTTCGATGACATCCTTAACGAAGCTCTGCGTCGTGGTGTCCTTGATCAGATCCGGCACCTGTGCCGTTCCGCCGCCCTGCTCAACAATGGTCACGGGAATCCCTCGTCCGAAAATGCTGGGATGGCCGGCCGGCCGGAACCGGCCGCCGCCGTGCCTCAATACACGGTTTCCTCCGCTTTAAGTGGCGGTCCTCCCGGAAATTTCAATCTGCTCATGCCCGAACCCGCCAATTGCTCGGTTTCGATCGCTGGGGCGCCCTGGACGTAAAAAACGATACTGTTCCACGACGAAAGCTGTCGCAGACCTGTTGCATTCGTCCGCGGCTTTTGGCATAGGTCTGCCCGTCGCTGGCGGCCACGCCGCCCAGTGGTCACGGATGCGGGTGTAGCTCAGTGGTAGAGCACGACCTTGCCAAGGTCGGGGTCGAGGGTTCGAACCCCTTCGCCCGCTCCAAATATCTCGCTCCGCGATCGCTTCTTCCTCACAGCACGGCCGATCATCTGGATGTGATCACGAAAGGTGATCATTTGGCTGCCTGGGATCTGCCCCAGGCCGCGAATGCATCGGCAAACACCCTGTCCCCGCTCGGACCTTTGCCGATCGCCAGGATACCGCGGCGCTGGCTGGCATAGACGAGCGGAATATCGAACCATTCGCGACCAGCCAGGAGCTCCTCGTTGCGTGCGCGATCGGCCTCGACGTTGGACAGGCCGACGAGGAACGATCCCTCGGTGATCTTCACGGCGAGCCCCGCCAGCGGCGTCCCGCGCGCCTGCTCGCTCGTCTTCATCAGCATCCCAGGAACGTTGCTGATCGCACCGCCGACGAATTCGGGTGCCGGCTTGAAGGTGAGCTCGGCGACGTGGCTGGCCGGCAGGGTCGGATCGTCGTTGCGCCGCAGCTGCAGGCTCACTTTCAGTTTGCGCTCGGGAATATCGATCTCGGCGCGGATCGCCGCCGTGTCTGCTCCCGATTGCGCGCTCTTGACGGTCTCTATTCGCCAGACGACCGAGCCGGAATAGCGCTTGCCCCGGGGCTCCGAAACGTCCTCGTCATACAGCACGGCGAGGCCGGGCGTCCTTGCATCGGCTGCCACGGCTGACGCGGCGGGGCGCGGCGGAGCGGGGGCCTGGCTGGCGACCGGGCTCGCCGGCTTGGCCGCGGCCGGGCTGAGCTGGGCACCACCGTCGAGCAGGGTGAACATCACGAAGGGCTGCTGCGCGCCGCTCGTGGCGCGCTGCACCGCCATGTTGGTCTGGTTGAAGATGTCGATCAGGCGTGGGCCGGGCTGCTGGAGCACGTCCGCAAGTGCGGCCGTGAACGCGCTGTGCCCGTCCGGGCCGCGCTGGCCGATGGTCCCCGCTTGCGCGGCAAAGGACAGCACGGTCCGCGCGGGCATGCCGACCGGGACGAGGCCCGCGGCCAGTCCGGCGATGCCGCGCGCAGCGAATGGATTGGCGCGGAATGCATCGAGGATGACGACGTTCTGTCGGCCGCTCGGCCCGTCCAGTTCGCGCAGGATCGCGCCGAGGTCGCGCAACTCGGTGGCCAAGTCGTCAGCCTTAGCCGGCGCCGCATCGACCGGAACGAGGTAGCTGGTGCCGTTGAGATTGAGCCCGTAGCCGGCGTAGTAGATCAGCGCGAGGTCGGCATCAGCAATCCGCCCTTTGAACTCGGCCAGCGCGCGGTCAAAACCCTTTCTGTCGAGGTCGATCTGGGCAGCGCCGCCGCTCAAGGTGAAGCCGAGCCGCGTGAGCCTGTCGGCCAGCAGCCGGGCATCGGTCGCAGGCTCGTCCAGCAGCGGCGCATGTTCGTGAATGGAATTGCCGATCACCAGCGCCACGCGCTTGTCGGCCGCCGCCGGCTCCGCAGCGGTGAACATCGCGATGACGATGATGATTGCGGACCACAGCTGTGTGCCTCGGCCGCTGAGCCCATGCATGACGACAATCTCCTGCCACCGGTTTTGACCTGCTCGCCCGCTGATTTTACCGCAAGCTGAACAAAACCGGAACAGGAATCATCTGGCACCCGCGCGACATTGCGCTCAGCGGTTCAGACGACCACGGGCGTCCGCACCCGGCCGGCATCGCCGAACACGCGCAGGTAACGGGCGATCTCTGCGGGATCGCCGGTCGCCTTCTCCGGGTTGTCGGACAGTTTTACCGCGGGCTGGCCGTCGACTGACGTGACCTTGCAGACCAGCGAAATCGGGTCGAGATCGACCGAGCCGTCCGGCGCGCAGCCGACGAAGTCGTTGGTCAGGTTGGTACCCCAGCCGAATGACAGCCGCACCCGGTCGGAGAAGCGATGATGGATCTGCTCGATCGATTCGACATCCATCGCATCGGAGAACACCAAGAGCTTCTGCTTGGGATCGCGGCCCTTCGACTTCCACCAGGCGATGATCTCCTCGCCGGCCTCGATCGGTGGCGCGCTGTCGGGACGGAAGCCGGTCCAGTCGGCAACCCAGTCCGGCGCATCGCGCAAGAAGGCCTTGGTACCGAACGCGTCGGGCAATGCGATCAGGAGGTTGCCGGCATAGGTCTGCCGCCATTGGTCGAGAATCCGGTACGGCGCAAAGCGCAGCTCGTCGTCATCCCTGGCGAGCGCGGCCGCGACCATCGGCAGCTCATGGGCGTTGGTGCCGATCGCTTCGAGATCATTGTCCATCGCCAGCAGGACGTTCGAGGTGCCGGTGAAGGATGGGCCCAGGCCTTCCTTGACGGCCTCGACACACCAGCGCTGCCACAGGAAGCCGTGGCGGCGGCGGGTGCCGAAATCCGACAGCCGCAGCCCCTCCAGTCTGCGCAGCCGCTCGACCTTGGCCCACAGCTTGGCCTTGGCGCGCGCGAACAGCACGTCGAGCGCGAAACGACCCTGGCCCTTCATCGCCTGCCGGGAGCGCAGCTCGTTGACGATGGCCAGCGCCGGGATCTCCCACATCGTGGTGTGGGTCCACGGCCCGTGGAAATGCAACTCATACTGGCCGTCGGCCTTGTGCAGCTCGTAATCGGGCAGGCGGAAATGGGCGAGCCAGGCCAGGAAGTCCGGCGAGAACATGTGGGTCTTGCCGTAGAAAGTGTTGCCGGCCAGCCAGATCAGCTCCTTCTTGGTGAAGCGGATGGTGCGGGCGTGGTCGAGCTGCGCGCGCAGCTCACCCTCGTCGATGACGTCGCCCAGCCGCACGCGCTTGGTGCGGTTGATCACCGAAAAGGTCACCTTCTGATCCGGGTAGAATTCCCGAATCATCTGGAGCATCAGCAGCTTATAAAAATCGGTGTCGAGCAGGCTGCGCACGATCGGATCGAGGCGCCAGCCGTGATTATAGGTTCTGCTCGCGATATCTGTGACGGTCATGCGAAAATTCTACAGCGCTGGTTGAAAACCCGCCACTGGGCTTTGCCGCCGACGGCGGCTCCGGCCCATGGCAGTGCTTGGTCTGAAGCAGGCGTGCTTTAGTGACGCGCCAGCAGTGGCAGGCCGGGATCGAAGGCCAGCGCCGCCTCGGCCCATTTGGCGACGCGCAGAACATGGAGGTCGTTGCGGTAGACGCCGGCGATCTGCACGCCCAGCGGCAGGCCGTGCCGGCCGAATCCTGCCGGCAGCGACACCGCGGGCGCGCCGACGAACGTCCAGGGGGCGCAATATTCGGCGTCGCCGGTCCAGTCGAGGCCATGCGGGGCTTCGCCGAAGGCCGGCAAGGTGAGCACGGCGTCGAAGCCGCCGAGCTCGGTGGCGAGGGCGTGCTGCCGTTCGGCCTGCGCCGCCTTGGCGGTCAGATACTCCATCGCCGTCTTGCTCCGCCCGCTCGCGACATGCGCCTTCATCACGTCGCTGACGCGGTCGGGGAAGCGTGCGATCAGATCGGAGAAGATCGTCGTCGCCTCGCTCAGCATGATCGTATTGATCGCATCCCAATGCGCCGCGTCGAGCGCGGGCAGGGCGATCTCCTCGACCACCGCGCCGGCGCTGCGCAGTCGCTCGACGGCAGCCTCGAACACCGCCTTCTGCTCAGGCTCGGCGAGCTCCCATTTGGCAAAGCGCACGACCGCGAGCCGTGGACTCGCCAGCGGACGGAGGCCGTGGGCGATGTCGACGGTAAAACCGGGCAGCGGGCGGCCGTGGGGATCATCGTCGCTGCGTCCCGCCAGCAGCGACAGTGCCAGCGCCACGTCATCGACGCGGCGGGCGAAGAAGCCGACATGATCCAGCGACGGGCTGAGCGGATGCACGCCGACGCGCGGGATCGCGCCGAAGCTCGGCTTGAAGCCGACGACGCCGTTGAAGGCCGCCGGGCGGATGACCGATCCCAGGGTCTGCGTGCCCAAGGCCAGCGGCACCAGCCCCGCTGCCACGGCGGCCGCCGAGCCCGAGGATGAGCCGCCGGGGGTATGCGCCGGGTTCCATGGATTGACCGTCGGCCCGGGATGACGCCAGGCGAATTCCGTCGAGACGGTCTTGCCGAAAATCGTTGCGCCGAGATTGCGCAGCCGCGCGACCACCCAGGCATCCGCGGCCGGCACATGATCCCGGTAGATCGGCGAGCCATTGCTGGTCGGCATGTCCGAGGTGGCGATGATGTCCTTGACCGCAACCGGAATTCCGCCGAGCGGACCATTTTTCGCGGACACATCCTTCGGCAGATATTCGAACGACTTCAGCCGCGCCTCGATCGCCTCGGTGCGCTTCAGGCAGTCTGCACCATAGCTCTCCGCTGCTTGCGGATCGGCTGCGAACTGTCGCAACAAATCGAGGACGCCGGCGCCGGCCTGCGGTGGCGGCAGAATGAACGCATCTGACATCGACGGTCCTGTTTTCGAGACATCTCTTTGCCGCGCGGTGAACGGTCGCAGCCCTTCGCTGATGTGTTCCGATCCTATCGGCTGTTCGATCTCGCGCCAATCGCGCTGCCGATCGGTACGTATGAATACAGCGCATGTCGGCGTGCAAAGTTCGCGTGCTGCGGCGCGCCGTCAGTCTCGCGCGAGCTGGGCCGTAATCCGCTTCTCACGCGCTCAGGATGTGCTACCATTTTCGTGTCGGACCACCGATGTGGCCGGCCAAAGGACGTCTTCAAATACGTTCCGATAAGTAGACGCGGCCATCCGAGCTGCCTCATGGGAGTGAAGCGATGACATCGGCTTTTCACCGAAGCATTCTTGCGCTTGCTACAATTGGTCTTCTCGCCGGCACCAGCATCGCCGGCGCGCAGCAGCAATCCGACCAGGGTAAGGGTCTGAAGAAATACGAATCCGGCACCAAGGAGTTCTGGACGCATCCGCCGGATGACTGGTTCCTCGGCGACGAGACCGAGGCGCAGAAGGGGCTCGCGCCGCCGTCCGGTCCGCCGACCGGCGCGTCGGACGCGGAGCTCGCCAAGATCGTCAAGCAGGTCAAGCTGCCGGACGGCTTCAAGATGGAAGTCTGGGCCTCGGGCGTGCTGGCCGCGCGGCAGATGGCGTGGGGCGACAAGGGCACGCTGTTCGTCGGCTCATTCGGTCTCGGCAACGTCTATGCGATCAGCGACAAGGGCGGCAAGCGCGAGGTCAAGACGGTCCTCAAGGGCCTGAACATGCCGACCGGCCTCGCCTTCCAGGACGGCAATCTCTACGTCATCGCCGTCGACAAGCTCATCAAATACGAGAATGCCGAGGCCAATCTCGACAATCTCGGCCAGGGCAAGGTGGTCTATGACGACATGCCCTCTTATGCCGCGCATGGCTGGAAATACATCGCGGTCGACAAAGAGGGCTGGTTCTATATTCCGTTCGGACCGCCCTTCAATATCGGCATTCCGCCGACATCCGTGTCGCAGATCCGACGCGTCGATCCGCGCACCGGCAATGCCGAGATCTGGGCGCTCGGCGTGCGCAACAGCGTCGGCGGCGACGTCGATCCGCGCACCGGCCGCTATTGGTTCACCGAGAATGCGCGTGATTGGGTCAGCGACGACCTGCCGAGCGACAAGCTCAACATGATCTCGAAGATCGGCGAGCATTTCGGCTATCCCTATTGTCACCAGGGTGACATGCCGGATCCGAAATTTGCGATGGGCCACAAATGCTCGGAGTTCACGCCGCCGGTGCTGAACCTAGGTGCTCACGTCGCGCCGCTCGGAATGAAGTTCTATACCGGTGACCAGTTCCCCGCCGAGTACAAGAACAACATTCTCATCGCCGAGCACGGCTCCTGGAACCGGCACAAGTACCAGGGCGCCCGGATCATGCGCGTGATCGTCGGCCCCGACGGCAAGGATGCCAAGCAGGAGGTGTTCGCCTCCGGTTGGATCGAGGGCGATCAGGGCTATCTCGGCCGTCCCGATGACATCATCCTCGCCAAGGACGGCTCGATCCTGGTGGCGGACGACTGGGCCGGCGCGATCTATCGCATCAGCTACGAGAAGAAGTGAGCTTTTGACCTGATGGGGCTGCGCGCTGCCATGATGGCGGCCGCAGCCCCAACTATTTTCGGTCCGCTGCGTTGATCGCAGCGCGTTGCGCGAAACCAGGTTCTGTCCGCGCAGACGAAGCGGGCCATTCGGAGGATTTGAAATGCGTCATGGTGTTGTCGCCGGCGGAGCGCTGGCCCTGGCCCTGATGAGCGTGTCCGTTCAGGCGGCCGATCTCGAAGCCGGAAAGGCCAAGGCGGAGCTCTGCGCCGGCTGTCACGGCGAGAACGGCGTCTCGCAGACCGAGAACATTCCTTCGCTGGCCGGCCAGCAGGATCAGTTCGTTCAATGGCAATTGGTGTTCTTTCGCGCGGGCACCCGCAAGAACGAGGCGATGAAGCCGATCGTCGATCAGCTCACCAATGAGGACATCCGCAATCTCGGCGCCTATTTCGCATCGCTCACGCCCGCCAAGGCGCCGCCCGACAATGATCCGGACCTCTCCAGGAAGGGCGCCGAAGCCGCCGCCGGCCGCCGCTGCGCCTCATGCCATCTCGACAGCTATGCCGGCACCAAGGGCGTCGCCCGGCTTGCCGGCCAGCGCGAGGAATATCTGGTCAAGGCGCTGCACGACTACAAAAGCGGCCAGCGCGTCGGCGGCAGCCAGGCTGCGATGACCGATGTCGCCTATCCCCTCAGCGCCGAGGAGATCACGGCGCTGGCGCATTATCTGGCGCATTTGTAGCCGGGGCCCCGCGACATAATCAGCTGTCGTCGCGGTCAGCTCCCGCGCGAGGCGGAGGATCGCAGCTATTGGCCCCGCAGCGCCTCGTACACCTTCAGCTGCGTGTAGGAGATGCGCAGCCGCGGCACCGGCACCTTGGCGGCATCGGCGCGGGCAACGAGATCGCCGATTACGTGATCCGCCTCGACCGGCAGGCCGGCGTGGAGGTCGCGGAACATCGAAGCGGTCATCGGTGATCCCTCGGCGGTGATCATCCCCGAGACGCGCTGGAAGAACGCGCCGGCCGGCGCGTAGCCGGCGGCCGCCGCCGTGGCGCTGCATTCGTCGAGCATGCCGAGCAGGAAGTCCTTGCCGCCCGGCGCGGTCAGGATGACGCCGACCGGCGCCCGCATCAGCGTCGTGGACGCTGCCAGCGAGGCGAGGAACACCCACTTCTCCCACATGTCCTGCATGATGTGGTCGCTGGCCGATGCATTGAAGTTGCCGCGCGCGAAAACCTCGGAGATCGCGCGAATGCGATCCGACGATCCGCCGTCGCGCTCGCCGAAGGTCAGGGACTGCATCGGCTGCAGCTGCACCACCTCGCGGCGTTCGTTCAAGGTCGCAGCGATCGCGCAGAGTCCGCCGAGCACCCGCTCGCGTCCGAATTTCGCATCCAGCACGTCGAGATGCTTCATGCCGTTGAGCAGCGGAATGATGCTGGTGTGAGGACCCACCGCGGGCGCGAATGACGTGATCGCATCGTCCAGGTCGTAGGCCTTGCAGCTCAGCAGCACGACGTCGAAGGTCTGCTTGAGGCTGTCCGCCTGCACCGTCGGCGGGTTGGGCAAGGTCGCGTCACCGGCGGGGCTGCGAATCACCAGCCCGGCACTGGCGAGCTCGGCGGCGCGGCGCGGCCGGACCAGGAAGGTGACATCGGCACCGGACTGCAGCAGCCGGCCGCCGAAATATCCGCCGATGGCACCGGCGCCGACGACGAGAATGCGCATGTGTGGATCCTTCTTTGAGCGGGGCGCATCATGCAGAAGCGAATGGCGAATGGCGAGTAGCGAATAGAGATGCCCTCCATTCCCTATTCGCTACTCGCCCTGCCATTCTATTCGCCCCTACCATTTCTCACCAAACGGCCGGATCTCCATTTCGAAGGTCCACGCCGTCCTGGGCTGCTGGTAGAGCTGCCAATAGGCGCCGGCAACCGAGGCCGGCGGCATCAGCAGGTCGGGATTGTCCAGCGCCTCCTCGCCCCAGAGCTGGACGCGGCGCTCGCGCACCCAGGCGGTGTCGACGCCGGAATCGATGATCAGATGCGCGACATGGATGTTCTTCGGCATCAGCTCGCGGGCCATGGATTGTGCCACCGCGCGCAGGCCGAACTTCGCCGATGCAAAGGCGGCAAAGCCGGAGCCGCCGCGCAGCGAGGCGGTGGCACCGGTGAAGAAGATCTTGCCGCCGCCGCGCGGCAGCATCAGCCGGGCAGCCTCGCGTCCGGTGACGAAGCCCGCCCAGCACGCCATTTCCCAGACCTTGCGGAACACGCGGTCGGTCGTCTCCAGAATCGGAAAATTGACGTTGGCACCGACGTTGAAGATGACGACCTCCAGCGGCGCATGCTTGTCGGCCTCGTTGAGGAAGGCGGTGGTCTCCTCCTCTTTGCGCGCATCGAGCGAGCGTGCCACGATCCGGCCGCCGGCGGCTTCGACCTCGGCCACCAGCGGCGCAAGTTTGTCGCCATTGCGACGGCCGGCGAACACCGTGAAGCCTTCAGAAGCAAACTTCTTGACGATCTCGGCGCCGATATAGTCACCGGCGCCGATCACGGCGACGGTGGCGTTGCGCTGCTGCATGGTCGTCTCCGTTCAGCTCGTCTACGCGTTCTCGGACCTGAATCCGCACGGCCTCGTCGCGACGGTGGAGATCATCCGAGGATCATCTCCTCGACATCGCGCAGTTGTTCCTTGCCGAAGAACATGTCGGTGCCGACGAAGAAGGTCGGCGAGCCGAATGCGCCGCGTTCGACCGCGGCCTGCGTGTTCTCCACGAGCTTTGCCTTGACCTCCGGCTCCTGGGCGCGCGCGAAAAGTTTCGCGCCGTCGAGACCTGATGACGTGATCGCCGCGATGGCGGTTGCCGGATCGTCCATCTTCTTGGGTTCGCGCCACATGTGGTGGAACGCCGCGTCGACATAGGCCTCGAACACGCCTTCGAACTGGGCGGCGACGGCCGCGCGCATCAGGTTCAGCGTGTTGACCGGGAAATGCGGGTTCCAGACCCAGGGCTGGACGTGATAGCGCTTGAGGAAGCGCTGCGTCTCGATCTCGTGGAATTCGCGCTTGTTCTTGATGCCGGCGAGCGACTCGGCCGGCGACTTGTTGTTGGTCGCCTTGAAGATGCCGCCGAGCAGCACGGGGACATAAGAGAAGCGGACGCCGATACGTTGCTCGATCGCCGGGATCGCCTCATGGCTGAGATAGGCGTTGGGGCTGCCGAAATCGAACAGGAACTCGGGGGCTGGTCGGCTCACAGGCAGTCTCCTCGGATATTTTTCATATTGTGATCCAAGGCGCCAATTGCGTCCAGGGCTTTATGATGAGCGTCATATTGCACGCGGCGGGATGCTGCGGCCCGCGTCAGACCATGCGGCGCACTGTCCGCTTGCGCCAGACCAGGAGATAATAGCTCATCTGCAGCAGCATCATCGCGGTGAACGTGATCGGATAAGCGAGCCAGACGCCGTCGAGGCCGATGCTGCGGCTGAGCCACGTTGCCGCGGGCACCTCGATCGCTGCGATCGAGAAAGCGGAAATCGCCAACGGCATCCACACCGTCCCGCCGGCGCGCATCGCCGCCGAGAAGGTCGTGGACATGCCGAACAGAACCGAGCTCCACAGCACGATGTGCAGCGAGCGCTGTGCGACCTCGATCACCTCAGGATCGGTGATGAAGAACCCCATCAGCGTTCGCGAGAACAGATAGCCCAGCACGACCAGGCCGCCGGTCAGCACGACATTCATCTCGACCCCGGTGCGCACGATGCGGCCGATCTGCTCCGGGCTGCCGCGGCCGATCGCCTGGGCGCCGAAGATCGAGACCGAGATGGCGATCGACAGCGCCGGAAACTGCACATAACCCAGCACCTGGTTGACCGCGCCATAGGCGGCGGTCGCGTCCGAGCCGAAGCCGTTCACGAGGCCGATCAGCACCATCTCGGCCAGGGACATCACGATCATGCCGATCGCTGCGGGAATGCCGAGCCGCAGCACGATGCGCAGCAGCTTCGGATCGGGCCGCATGCCGCGCAGAAAGGCCGCATCGATCGCCAGCGGATGCTTGCGCCGGAGCAGATGAAGATGGAGTCCGCCGAGCGTCACCAAGGTCGAGATCGCCGAGGCCCAGGCTGCGCTCGCGACGCCGAGTTGCGGCGCCCCAAGCCAGCCGCGGATGAAGATCGGCGTCAGCACCAGGCCGAGCACGGTGGATGCAGCCAGCGCAGCGAGCGGTGTCACGGTGTCGCCGACCGCGCGCATCTGCGACGACAGCAGGATATAGGCGAAGGTCAGCGGCATCGTGATCATCATGATACGGGCATAGCCCGCCGCGGCATCGAGGATGTTGGCGGGCGTTGCGAGCGCGCTCAGCAAGTCGCGGCTGAACAGTCCGCCGACCGCGATCAGCGCGGCGAGCAGCAATGTGATGGTCAGCGTCGTACCCGCGATCGCCTTGACCTTCGCGGGCTCCTTGGCGCCCCAGGCCTGGCCGATCAGGATGCTGGCGCCGGAGCCGAGCCCCATGACAAAGGCCACGAAGAAGAACATCGCTGGAAAGAACACCGAGACTGCGGCGAGCGCGTCCACCCCGATCATCTGGCCGAGATAGACGTTGTTGATGGTACCGAACAGCGATTGCAGGATGTTGCTCAGCATCATCGGCGCGAGAAACATCAGGAACGGCTTGCGAAGCGGAGCGGGAGCGGACACAGCATGTTTCCGTCGACCGCCGTCATGCTTGGATCGGCCGTCGCGTTGAAGAAGGTGAGACCGGAGCCTGCCACGAATGGTCGGCCTCGGCGTTTTTTGTCCGGCTTACTCGCCGCGGTGGCGGTTGGCGAGCGCGACCACATGGTCGCGGATGTCGGCGGGCCAGGTCGCGATCAGCGCAGCCAGGCGCGGGAGATCGCCGGCGAACAGCGCCCGTGACGCCTCCTCGAATTGCGGCAGATGGCTGCCGATCCCCGACATGAAATGATAGGCCGCATCGCGCGCCTCGCGGGCGCGATCGGTGTCGCCGCTGGCGCGCCGGGCGTCATGGACCAGCTTCCGCAATGCGACCGAAGCACCGCCCGGCTGCGCGTTCAGCCATTCCCAATGCTGGGGCAGCAAGGTCACCTCGCGCGCGACGACGCCAAGCTTCGGGCGGCCGCGGCCGCGCGGCTCGGTCGGCTGCTCCGTGGCCGCAGAGCCGGCATCGCTCGGCAGCCGTGCCAGAATTTCCCGGTCACTGCCCCGCAGGTCCAGATCGATCGGTTGTCCAGTGCGGTCGCTGAAGATCATGACCGGCGCGTCGGTCGGAGCAGCGTGCTTGAGCACGAGCGCCACCTTGGCCAGCGGGCCGGTCGTGATCCGGGTGTGCCCGCCGAAGGCCGTATAGGTATCCATATGCTTGCGGTCCCCTATATGTTGGGCAAATATCACCCGGGTAGAAATTAAAGTCAATATTATCCGGGTATTTTATTCGCGCCGCCGCGAGCCCTGCCGCTCGCCGAAGTCATCGGGCCCTGCTACGGAACACCGCCTGCTTCCGCGATCCGTCTTTCGGGGACCTCATGCTGACCGTTCATCACCTCAACAATTCCCGCTCGCAACGCGTGCTCTGGCTGCTCGAGGAGCTCGGCGTGCCCTATGACATCATCCGCTACGAGCGCCAGCCTGACATGCGCGCGCCGAAGGAGCTGCGCGCCATTCATCCGCTCGGCAAGTCGCCGGTCATCACCGACAATGGCAACACGGTCGCCGAATCCGGCGCCATCGTCGAATATCTGATCGATACCTACGGCAACGGCCGCCTGATCCCGCCGCCGAAGACGCCGGAGCGTTTGCGCTATTCCTATTGGCTGCATTACGCCGAGGGTTCGGCGATGCCGCTGCTGCTGTTGAAGCTGCTGTTCAATATCATGCCCAAGCGCGCCCCGGCGCTGCTGCGTCCGCTGGTGCGCAAAGTGTCGAACCAGGCGCTCACCACGCTGGTCAACCCGCAGCTGAAACAGCACATGGCGTTCTGGGAGAGCGAACTCCAGAAGAGCGAATGGTTCGCCGGCGATCAGTTCACCGCGGCGGACATCCAGATGAGCTTCCCGCTGCAGGCCGCGGCGTCGCGCGGCGGGCTGGAGCACGGTCATCCCCGCGCGATGGACTTCCTGGCCCGCATCGAAGCGCGGCCTGCCTATAAGATCGCGCTGGAGAAGGGCGGCCCCTACGAGGTCGGCCGCTGAGAGGCTACTTCACGGCGGTCGCCGGCGACTCGGTTGCCGCGATCACCTCGCGGACCAGCCGGGCGACGCCCCTGATGTCGCCGTCCGGATCGACGGAATCGCCGAGGCGGACCACCACCATGCGCTGGCTCGGCATGATCACGAGCCGCTGGCCGAGCAGGCCGAAGGCGAAGAACGCGTCCGCCGGGATACCCTGCTTGGCGCGTCCGAGCGCGTGGGCATGCTGGCTGCGGTTGGTCCACAGGCCCGCGCCATAGTCGGTGTCCAGCGTCGCCTTGGCGGACATCGCGACCCAGCCTTCCGGGAGAATGCGTCGGTCGCCGACCACCCCGTCGCCGAGATAGAGCAGGCCGAGCTTCGCCCAGTCGCGCGCGCTCGCCAGCATGTTGGCGTAGCCCTGCATCGTTCCGGTGCCGTCATATTGCAGCGTCGCGCTGCGCATGCCGAGCGGGCCGAACAGCTCGCGCCAGGCGAGCTCGATGGTCTGCTCCGGTCCACCGGCGGCATCGCGGATGATACGGGCCAGGATCTGGGTCGAGGCGCTTGAATAGGCCCAGCGCTGCCCGGGCGGCGCGATCAGCGGGGCATGCACCGCAAACGCCGCCATGTCGCGGTGGATCTCCATCTGGCTCGATGGATCGAAGCCTGAATTGGTCTCGTCCAGCGCCAGCCCGCTGGTCATCCGCATCAGCTGCTCGAGTGTGATGTCGTGCCGGCCGTCCGCCGCGTCGCGCCACTCCGCGACCGGAGCCGGCATTTGTGGGCTGAGCCTGCCCTGCCGGGTGAGAATCCCGAGCAGGGCATTGGTGACCGTCTTGGTCATCGAGAAGCCGATCAGCGGCGTGTCGACACCGATCGTCGCGGCGTAGCGTTCGGCGATCAGCCGGCCGTCCTTGATGACGACGACCGCCTTGGTGCGCCGGAGTGGCGGGCTCGCAGGCTCCTCGAAGGCGTGATCGAGCGCCGCCCTCAGGCCGGCGTCAGCAGGCTCGACCGGATCGGCTGCGGCAATGTCCGGCAGGTCCGGTGCAGGCGCGGCCGCGCGCAGCGCCCCGACATTGCTGTGCGGCAGGTAAGGTGGCTTCTGGCCCTGCAGCGACACGCAGCCGAGGCCGTCATGGTAGGAGGCCCGGCTGACATGCAGGCCGAGCAGCGAGGCATCGACGATGCGCGTGTCCCGCTCGACCCGATAGCGCATGACGGCGCGCAGGCGACGCAGGCCCGGCCGCTCCATCGTTTCGGCAAATGTGGTTTGCGGGTCCAGGCCGGACACGAAGGTCTTGGCACAGACCATCTGAGCGACCGCCGTCGTCGCGGACCGTAATGCACGATCGGGCCGATAGGTGAGCCAGCCTGCCACCAGCAGACCCACAAGCACCAGCAGACCGACTACGAATCTTCGCAAATGCACCAGAACGTCCGACGTCGCCTCGCGGGCGAGCCCTCGCTGCGCCCTGGACTTCTTCTAGCCCGCCCGGGCCGGCACGCCAACGGCGCGAACGGCCGAATGGACGCGCCAGACGGCGGCAAATCGTCCTGCTGCCTCATTCTGGCCGCCAGGCTCGCCTCGCACCTTCCGCCGGCCGGTTCCGCGCGGGAACGGCAGATCATGGTGCGACACGATCGAGACCGATCGTTCCAGGACATCATGATCTAACGTCCTGCGGCGGCTGCCCCCTTGCTGCGCGGATCCGGGGCACCGATCAGCCCTGCGGGCGTGACCAGGATCGAGTTGGCTGACGTCCGCCCCATCGGTTCCTCGATCCGGTGGCCTAGCGCGCGCAGATCGGCGAGCACATCATCGGCAAAGCCCTTTTCGACACGCACCTCGTCCGGCATCCATTGATGGTGCAGGCGGGGCGCTTTGACCGCCTCGCGGACGTCCAGCTGATAATCGAGCACATTCACGATCACCTGCAGCACGGTCGAGATGATCCGGCTGCCGCCCGGCGAGCCCGTTACCAGCACCGGTTGGCCATCCTTCAGCACGATGGTCGGCGACATCGACGACAGCGGCCGCTTGCCCGGACCGGGCAGATTGGCCTCGAAGCCGACCAGGCCGAAGGCGTTGGAGGCGCCGGGCGCCGCGGTAAAGTCGTCGAGCTCATTGTTGAGCAGCACGCCGGTGCCTGCGGCGACCAGGCCGACGCCGTATGGAAAATTCAGCGTGTAGGTGTTGCTGACGGCGTTGCCGTCATTGTCGACCACCGAGAAATGCGTGGTGTTGCTCCCCTCGCGCAGCGGCTTGATGTTGAGCACGTCGCCGGCGCTGGTGGCGCGCATCGGATCGATGCTGGCGCGCTGACGCGCCGCGTAATCCTTGGACAGCATCGCGCGCACCGGCGCATCGACGAAGGCCGGGTCGCCGAGATAGCGGGCCCGATCCGCATAGGCCCGCTTCATCGCCTCGATCAGCAGATGCAACGACGCCGGGGAGCCCTGCTTGAGCTCGGCCAGCGGAAAGCCCTCCAGGATGTTCAGCATCTCGACGAGCACGGTGCCGCCGGAGGAGGGTAGCGGCATCGAGACGATGTCATGGCCGCGATAGGTGCCTCGCACCGGCGTGCGCAGCACCGGCTGATAGGATTTCAGATCGTCCGTCGTCATGATGCCGCCGGCATCCTGGATCGCCTTGGCGAGCTTGTCGGCGACCGGTCCTTCGTAGAAGCCGCGCGGTCCCTGCTCGGCGATCGCGGTCAGCGTGGTGGCGAGATCGCGCTGGACCAGCCGATCGCCTTCCTTGAGCGCGGCGCCATCGGGCCGCATGAAGATCGCCGCCGAGGATGTCCACTTCGCCAGCCGCGGCGCCATCATCGGCAGGGTGACGGCGACGTCGTCGGCGACGGGGATGCCCTCGCGCGCCAGCACGATGGCCGGATGAAGCAATTGCGCCAAAGTGAATTTGCCCGAGCCGTATTTTTCCAGCGCCAGCGCCAGTCCCGCCACCGATCCGGGCACGCCGATCGAGAGCGCCGAATCGCGCGACTTGGCATTGTCGGGCTTGCCGTCGGCGCCGAGAAAGCTGTCGCGCGTCATCGCGGCCGGCCCGGTCTCGCGATAGTCGATAGCGACGTCCTCATGGCTGGCGGCGAGATGGATGACCATGAAGCCGCCGCCGCCGATATTGCCGGCGACCGGGTAGGTCACCGCCATTGCAAAGCCGGTGGCGACCGCGGCATCGATCGCGTTGCCGCCGAGGGCCAGGATCCGCTCGCCGACCTGCGCCGCGATCCGCTCCTGCGCCACCACCATGCCATGCGCGGGTGGTTGCGCCGGCGCGGTGACGCCAGGCGGCAGCGGGATGTCGATGCCTTGCGCGTCAAAGGCCCGCGCCGGCGCGCCACCGGCCAGCAGCAGCGTGACGCCGGCCGCCCATGCCAGCCGCGAAAGGAAACGTCGTCGATCAAACGTGAACGTGCGCATCGAGATTCTGCCGTCGCTGACATCCGTCCGGGATCATCAGATGTTATAGGGCCGCGTCGTCGGCGTAAAACGCGATGCCGTGATCGCAAGGGACTTTGCAATGGCTGTTACCACGATCGAGACGTCAGATGCGGCTCAGCAGCGGGTCTATCCGCGGCGCGCCGCCGTCGTCAGCTGGATCTTCTTCGATTGGGCGGCGCAGCCCTATTTTACGCTGATCACCACCTTCGTGTTTGCGCCTTATTTCGCCGCCCATGTCGCGCCCGACGCGGCGAGCGGTCAGGCCTTGTGGGGCTTTGCCACCGCCGCGGCCGGCATCGTGATCGCGCTGCTGTCGCCGGTGTTCGGCGCCATCGCCGATGCCACCGGCCGGCGCAAGCCGTGGATCGCGGCGTTCGGCGCGATGCTCGTGGTCGGCTCCTGCCTGATGTGGATCGGCCGTCCCGGCGCGCCGGAGCTGATCGTCCCGCTGCTCGCAGCCTATGTCCTCGCCACGATCGGCGTCGAATTCGCGACCGTGTTCAACAATGCGATGATGCCGACCCTGGTGCCGCCCGAGCGCATCGGCCGCCTCTCGGGCACCGGCTGGGCCACCGGCTATATCGGCGGCATCGTCTCGCTCATCCTCGTGCTCGGCTTCCTCGCCGCCAATCCCGACAGTGGCCGCACTCTGTTCGGGTTGCAGCCGCTGTTCGGTCTCGATCCGGTGACGCATGAGGGCGATCGCATCTCCGGTCCGCTCACCGGCCTCTGGTTCATCGTGTTCGTGCTGCCGATGTTCCTGTTCACGCCGGACTATCCGGCGCGGCACCGGCTCGGCGCCGCGATGCGCGAGGGCCTCGGTCAATTGCAGGCGACGTTGCGCAGCCTGCCGCAGCAGCGCGACATCGCGCTCTTTCTCATCGCCAACATGATCTACACCGATGGCCTCGTGTCGCTGTTCGCCTTCGGCGGCATCTATGCGGCGGGCACGTTCGGCTGGAACACGATCCAGATCGGCACGTTCGGCATCATCCTCGCGGCGGCCGGCACGCTGGGCGGCTGGTTCGGCGGCAAGCTTGACGACCGGCTCGGACCGAAGCGCGTCATCGCCGGCAGCATGACGCTTCTGCTGCTCGCGATCATTGCGATCCTGCTGGTGAGCCGCGATTCGATCCTGTTCATTCCGGTGACGCCGGCGATGCCCGGCGGTCCGCTGTTCGCGTCGCTGCCGGAGCGCGCCTATCTGCTGCTCGGCTGCATCATCGGCGCCTGCGGCGCGCCGCTGCAGGCGGCGTCGCGCTCGCTGCTGATCCGGATGGTGCCGCGGGATCAGGTCGCGCAATATTTCGGCCTGTTCGCGCTCACGGGCAAGGTGACATCCTTCATCGGCCCGCTGCTGATCGGCACCGTCACCGCGCTCACTGCGAGCCAGAAGGCCGGCATGGCCGTGCTGGTGCTGTTCTTCGCCGCCGGGCTGCTGCTGCTGGCGCGGGTCAACGCCCATGGTCATGCGCGGGCTTGACCCGCGCAGCCATCTCAGTTCGACCAGCCTCGCTGGACGACGGATTGCCGGGGCAAGCCCGGCAATCCGATCTCATCAGTGCCGGAAATGCCGGACGCCGGTCAGCACCATGGCGATGCCGTGCTCGTCGGCGGCCTTGATGACCTCGTCGTCGCGCACCGATCCGCCGGGCTGAATCACTGCGGTGGCGCCGGCCTCGATGCAGGCCAGCATGCCGTCGGCGAACGGGAAGAAGGCGTCGGAAGCGACCACCGATCCCTTGGTCAGGGGCTCGGCGAGCTTCAGCTCGCTCGCGGCATCCAGCGCCTTGCGCGCCGCGATGCGGGCGGAATCGACCCGGCTCATCTGGCCCGCACCGATGCCGACAGTGGCCGAATCCTTGGCATAGATGATGGTGTTCGACTTCACGTGTTTGGCGACGCGGAAGGCGAAGCGCAGGTCGCGCAACTCCGCCTCGGTCGGCGCCCGCTTGGTCACGACCTTCAGCGTCATGTCATCGACGACGGCATTGTCGCGGCTCTGCACCAGGAGCCCGCCGGCAACCGTCTTTGCCGTCAGGCCGGCCTCGCGCGGATCGGGCAGGGCGCCGGCCAGCAGTAGCCGCAGAGTCTTGCGCGCCGCGATCACCGCGATCGCCTCCTCGGTCGCGTCGGGCGCGATGATCACCTCGGTGAAGATGCCGGTGATCGCGCGCGCGGTGGCGGCGTCGAGCTTGCGGTTCATCGCGATGATGCCGCCGAATGCCGAGGTCGAATCGCAGGCCAGCGCCTTCTGATAGGCGGTGATCAGATCCGGGCCCTCGGCGACGCCGCACGGATTGGCGTGCTTGACGATCACGCAGGCCGCGGTGCGCGCCGGGTCGAATTCGGCGATGCATTCATAGGCGGCGTCGGTGTCGTTGATGTTGTTGTAGGAGAGCTCCTTGCCCTGCACCTGGCGCGCCGTGGCGACGCCGGGACGGCGGCCGGGCAGTGCGTAGAACGCGGCGTGCTGGTGCGGGTTCTCGCCATACCGCAGCGACTGGATCAGCCTGCCGCCGAAGGCGCGGTAATCCGGCGCGTCGTTCTGAATGGTGGCGGCGAACCAGTTGGAGATCGCGGCATCATAGGCAGCGGTGCGGGCATAGGCCTTGGCCGCAAGGCGGCGGCGCAACAGCAGCGTGGTCGAGCCCTCATGCCGGGCGAGGTCTTCCAGCACGGCGTCGTAATCATTGACGTCGACGACGACGGCGACATCCTCATGGTTCTTCGACGCCGCGCGAATCATCGCCGGGCCGCCGATGTCGATATTCTCGATGCAGTCGCTGAACGGCGCGCTGCGCTCGACCGTGGCCTCGAACGGGTAGAGATTGACGACCAGCAGGTCGATCGGCGCGATGCCGTGGGTCTTCATCGCCTCGGCGTGTTCGTCATTGCCGCGGATCGCGAGCAGTCCGCCGTGAACCTTCGGATGCAGGGTCTTGACGCGGCCGTCCATCATCTCGGGAAAGCCGGTGAGGTCGGAGACGTCCTTCACCTTCAGGCCGGCATCGGCAATCGCCTTGGCGGTGCCGCCGGTCGAGATCAGCTCGATGCCGCGTGCGGCGAGCGAGCGGGCGAACTCGACCAGGCCGGTCTTGTCGGACACGGAGAGCAGAGCACGATGAACGGGACGAAGCTGGTTTGTCATGGCAAAGAGTCCTGTTGCAGGAGTTCAATTTGCCCAGGCGCACGGCGATCCACCCCGCGCTCCCCGATGGTGCTCCATCCAAAGTCGCCAGTCGCGCGAGAGCCGGGCTCATATCAGCTTTTGGCCGTCGCGACAACGGGCAGTTCCCGACGCCGCGCTCACAGCGGCGGTTCAGGCTCCCGCCGCGCGTTGCGGCGGCCGTTGCTGTCGCTCGGCGAGGTCGACGAGCGCACGAAGCTCCAGCGGATCGAGGCCGCCTGCTGCGCGTCCTGGCGGATCACCAGCTGGGTGGTCCGGCGCGGGCCGTCATTGCCGGCGAGGAACACGCTGTCCTCGAGCTCGACCCGGTCTTCGAAGGTTTCGAACGTCCAGACCTCGCGATTGGGCAGCACCAGCATCGCGCCGCGGCCGTCGCTGAGCCGGCTCGCCTTGACCGCCGGGTGCAAGTGAAAGCGCAGTGCATAGTCGGAGCCGCCGCCGCGCAACCGGGCGCCCTGCGCCGGCGTCACCGTGTCCTCGCCGTCGAGCCGTGAGCCGTCCTCGGCCGCGACCAGGACGCGGCGATGGATCAGGCCGAACTTGGCGGCGTAGCCGTTGTGGGACGTCGACAGCACGGTGCCGTCCGGCACGACCTCGCGGAAATTCTCGACCCGCGTCGGCCCGGAGACGATCGGCGCGCCATGCAGCAGGCGCTTCATCGCGGACATCTCGACGAAGGTGCAGGACGAGGTGTTGTGATAGGTCAGCGTCGAATGCGCCACGGTGCTGCGGGCGAAGGTGCGCCAGTTCTCGCGACCGGTCGACGGCATGCCGCAATTGATCACGATGCGGCACGCGCCCGAGGAGAGTTCGAACGCGAGACAGCCGGCATGCGCCTCGTGGCTCAGATGCGGCGGCGGCGGCGGGCCGGTGTCGACGATGACCGTCATCCCGCCGGCATCGAGCCGCTGGAAGCCGGAATGCGGCATGCTCGCCATCGGCGTGCCATGCGTGTCGTCATAGGCGAGCAGCGTCGCCAGCAGGTCGGACGGCGTGCCGCCCATGCCGTTGAACAGCGCCATGTTGCCGTCGCCGTGACGGAAGAAGCGCAGCATCGGCATCATGCGATCGATCGCGTTGAGCAGCGCTGGCGGTGGCGCGATGTTGCGCGCGGCGAAGGTCTGGCGCAGCGGCAGCAGGTCGATGAGAAGTTCGATCAGGGCGCCGGGATTGCGCGAGACATGGCCGCCGTCGGGCAGGATCTGCCGCTGCAGTTCGTCGGACAATTTGCGGCTGGCGCTGCGGATGTGCTTCGCCTGATTGGCGAGGCACAGCGCCGCATAGCACAGCGCGATCAGCACCTGCAGCCGCGGTGCGCCGTCGGGAATGTCGATGGTCGAATAGCGCAGGAAGCGGATCTCGCGGGTGAGGCCGCGCAGATAGCGCCGGTAGAACTTGCCGTCGGAATCGGCCAGTACCAATGGCGCCTGCGACAGCAGCGAGATGACCCTGCGCGCCAGCACGTCGGCACGGCGGCTCAGCGGATGGCGGCCGATCTGGTTGGTGATCCAGTCGTCGACCAGCGCCCGTGCATTGGCACGGGTGAGTGCGGTGTCGGCTGCGCGCAGATGTCGCAGCCACCCGAAACCGAGCAGCGCGACTTCCCAATCCTCCGAGGGCGGCTCCAGGTCGAAGATCGAACGGCCATGGCAGGTGACGATCTTGCCGGCGAAGACGAAGCGGCCGGCATAGATCTCGGCGGCCCGCGTGGCGTCCGACGTGCGCAGATCGTGCGGAGCAATGATCAGCCGATCGGCCCGCCCCGGCCATACGCCGGACAATGATACCGACACGCCGCTGACGTTGGAGATCAGGCTGCGCGCGAAGCGGCCCAAAACCAGCGTCGATATGCGTCTGCGTTGAGCGGCGGGCACGCCAAGCCTTGGATTTGAGAAGGGATTCCGGTTGCGACCCATAGTGGATCGCGACTGCCGCCGATACACCATTTTTGGTCTCGGTGCAGCACCATCGCGGAGCCAAAATGTGGTGCGAAATCAGGATTTAACGACTAACGCAACGCGAAAGCCCTCAACCGCTACCGGCGCAGGCCGGTGCAACCCATGCACGATGGCACGCTCATGGCCGCCGCTCCAGCCTGGCCGCATAAAAACCGTCAAGGCCGCCGAGCCGCGGGTCCTGGTGGGGCAGGTGGCAGGGCAATGTCCGCAGATCGCCCGCTTCGGTAATGAGCTCGGCCAATCCCGCCACCTCGCTTGGCGTGATCGGGACTCGGCGCAACTCGGTCGTATCGGCCAGCGCGCTCTCGACGACCTGCTCGCCCTCCTCGGGCTCGAGCGAGCAGGTGCAGTAGACCAGCATCCCACCGGGTTTGAGCAGGCTGGCGGCCCTGGTCAGCAGCCGGCGCTGCACGCTCGACAGCGCGGCGATGTCGGCCTCGCTCCGCAGCCAGCCCACGTCGGGATGGCGGCGAATGGTCCCGGTCGATGTGCAGGGCGCGTCGACCAGGATGCCGTCGAAGCCGCCTGTCGCTGCGGGCTGCCATTCGGCGGCGTCGGCCACCGCTGTCTCGGCCGTGAGCTGCAGCCGCGTCATGTTGTCCTTCAGCCGCGCCATGCGCGCGGGTGAACGGTCCACCGCCGTGACATGCGCTCCGCCATGGGCGAGCTGCGCGGTCTTGCCACCGGGCGCGGCGCAAAGATCCGCCATGGTTTTGCCGGCGACGTCGCCGAACAGCCGGGCGGGCAGCGCGGCCGCGGCGTCCTGCACCCACCATTGTCCCTCGGCGAAGCCGGGCAGCACCGTCACCGAGCCATGCAGCAAGGTCCGGACGGTCTCGGTCGGCAGCACCTCACCATGGAGTCGCGCGGCCCATTGCGCCGCGTCCGACTTGACGGTCAGGTCCAACGACGGCTCCTGGCCGAGTGCGGCGGCAATGTTCTTCGCGGTCGCCTCGCCATAATGCGCGATCCAGCGCGTGAGCAGCCATGGCGCGATGTCGAGCGGCTGGCCCTGGACATCATCGAGCAGCCCGGCGCCCTCGCGCGCGCAGCGACGCAGCACGGCGTTGACGAGCCCGGCATATTTGGCAGCGCGACGGTCGGCCTGCACCAGCCGCACCGACAGGTCGACGGCGGCATGGTCAGGAACATCCATCCACAGGATCTGGGCCGCGCCGATCAGAAGCGCACTCTGTGCCCGCGGCGCGTCGGTCGGAACGCCGCGATCGAGCAGGCGCGAGAGCACATGGCCGAGCGTACCGAGCCGCCGCAGGGTGGTCGCCACCAGCCGGCGCATCAGCGCGCGGTCGCGATCGGCAAGCTGCTTCAGTCCCGGATGCGCGCCGGTGCCGTCGAGCTGGTCATCGAGCGTCCGATGCTTATGCAGCACGCCGTCGACGACGTCGGCGGCGATTCGCCGGGCGGCGAGACCAGGGACTTCGGAAGAGGTCGCAAAACGCGGCGGGGGCATGCCTGGAGATTACTCGCGAAAAGAAGAAAGGCAGTTCCGCGACGATCCGGTGCATGCCATCAGCTTGCGGGACCTCTGCCACGGGAATATGCCAAATGTAAGAATCGGCTCTGCTTTTTTTAGACCTGTTTCATCGGCCGTGGGCACACGATCTGATGAGGTCGGGAATGATCCGGTTTAACGGTGGAATGGTAGGATGAGCAACGAGCCCCCGCGCAAACCCGCATTGTCCGTGGTCGCGAGCCACGACGCGCCGAAAAAGCCGCTGACGCCGGCCGCGCAGCGCGCGCTGGCCGAGGCCGAGGAGCGGCGTCGCCGCGCAGCGGAGGAGGCGATGCCCAGGCCCAAGGAATTGCAGGGGCCGAAGGGGCCGGAACCGACCCGCTACGGCGACTGGGAAAACAAGGGCATCATCTCGGATTTCTGACGTGAGCCGCCCGCTGCGGTTCTTCGGTCAGAAATAGTGCTGCTCACGGAGATAGCTCACGATCAGGTCGGCCGCGTCCGATGCCGACAGGGTCGCGCCGTCGATCGCGATCTCCGGCCGGTCGGGCGCTTCGTAGGGCTGGTCGATCCCGGTGAAATTCGACAGCTCGCCTGCGCGTGCGCGCTTATACAGACCCTTGGGATCGCGCGCCTCGCAGGTGGCGAGCGGGGTGGCCACGTGGACCTCGATGAACTCGCCATCGGCGAAACGCCGGCGCGCGGCGTCACGATCGGCGCGAAACGGCGAGATCAGGGACACCAGGGTGATCAGGCCGGCATCGACGAACAGCGCCGCGATCTCGCTGACCCGTCGAATGTTCTCGACCCGTGCTTCCGGCGCGAAGCCGAGATCCTGGTTGATGCCGTGACGGAGATTGTCGCCGTCGAGCAGTGCGCTGTGACGGCCGAGCTCACACAGCCTTCGGTCGACCAAGTTGGCGATGGTCGATTTGCCGGCACCGCTCAGTCCGGTGAACCACAGCACGCAGGGCTTCTGCTGCTTCAGCCCGGCGCGCACCGACTTATCGATATCGAGTGTGTGCCAGCGGACATCGGTCGCGTGCCGCAGCGGCGCATCGATCAAGCCCGCTGCCACCGTTCGCCGGTTCACCGGATCGATCAGGATGAAGCTGCCGAGCTCGCGGCTGTCGCGATAGGCATCGCAGACCAGGGGCCGATCGAGCGTCAGATCGGCGTAGCCGATCTCGTTGGCCTCCAGCGTCTGCGCGCTCTCCTGCGCCATCGAATCGATGCAGACGCGATGCTTCAACGCCGAGATCACGGCGCCGGTCGACGAGGTTCCGGATTTGAGCAGGTAGCGGCGACCGGCCTGCATGGCGGCATCGTCGAGCCAGATCAGATGGGACGCGATCCGATCTGCCACGATCGGCGGTGCGCCCGATGCGAGCACGTCGCCGCGGCTTGCATCGACCTCGTCGGCAAGCAGCAGGGTCACGGACTCTCCCGCCACCGCCTGTTGCAGCCGGCCATCGGCGGTGACGATGCCGGAGATGCGGCTCCGGCGTCCGGACGGGTGCACCACCACGGCGTCGCCGCACCGGACGGTGCCGCTGACGACACGGCCGCTATAGCCCCGGAAGTCCGCGTTTGGCCGATTGACCCATTGCACCGGGAAGCGGAACGGCCGGTCATCGATGCCGTCGGTGACGTCGATGGATTCGAGATGCGCCATCACGCTTGGTCCTGCATACCAAGGCATGCGCGGACTGGCGCGGAAGATGTTGTCGCCGTCGCGAGCTGCCACCGGGATGCACTGTACGTCGGCGATGCCGAGCCGCTTCGCCATGCTCCGGAAATCAGCCGATATTGCCATGAAGCGGTCGGCGTCGAAGCCGATCAGGTCCATCTTGTTGACCGCCAGCACGACGTGACGCACGCCGAGCAGCGCGAGGATGTGGGTATGCCGTCGGGTCTGGCTGATAACGCCCTTGCGGGCATCGATCAGCACCACGGCAAGGTCCGCATGCGAGGCGCCTGTGGCCATGTTGCGGGTGTACTGGACGTGGCCCGGCGTGTCGGCGATGACGAAGCGGCGGCGCTGTGTCGCGAAGAAGCGATAGGCGACGTCGATCGTGATGCCCTGCTCGCGCTCGGCCTGCAGCCCGTCCACCAGCAGCGCGAAATCGAGCGCCGGACCAGCCGTGCCCGCGAGTTTGCTGTCCGAGGCGAGCGCGTCGAGCTGATCGTCGAGCAGCATCTTCGAATCATACAACAGGCGCCCGACCAGCGTGCTCTTGCCGTCGTCGACGCTGCCGCAGGTGACCAGGTGCAGCGTCGGCCGGTCGTCGGTGGATATTGTGGCGGACTCGCGCGTCCGTCCCAGAACTGGTTCGTGAACGGCCATCAGAAATAGCCCTCCACCTTCTTTCGCTCCATCGAGGCGGCGCTGTCGCGATCGATCACGCGGCCCTGCCGCTCCGATGTCCGCGACGTCCTCATCTCGCGGATGATGGCGGCAAGGTCAGAGGCCGTCGATGGCGTTGCGCCGGTCAGCGGATAGCAGCCGAGCGTCCGGAATCGGATTGATCGCCATTGCGGCGTCTCCCCCGGCCGCAGCGGCATACGCTCGTCGTCGACCATGATGAGCGCGCCGTCGCGCTCGACCACCGGGCGTCGTGCGGCGAAATACAGCGGCACGATCGGGATGCGTTCGAGCTGGATGTAGTCCCAGACGTCGAGCTCGGTCCAGTTCGACAGCGGAAACACCCGCATGCTTTCGCCCGGCGCCAGCATGGTGTTGTACAGATGCCAGAGCTCCGGACGCTGGTTCTTGGGATCCCAGCGATGCGTGGCGCTGCGATGGGAAAAGATGCGCTCCTTGGCGCGTGATTTCTCCTCGTCGCGCCGCGCCCCGCCGATCGCCGCGTCGAAGCCATGCGCATCGAGCGCCTGGCGCAGCGCCTGGGTCTTCATCACGTCCGTGTAGAGCGCCGAGCCATGGGTGAAGGGACTGATCTTCTGCGCCAGCCCCTCCGGATTGACGTGGACGAGGAGCTCGAGTCCGAGCTCCCGTGCCCGCTGGTCCCGGAATGCGATCATGTCACGAAACTTCCAGGTCGTGTCGATGTGCAGCAGCGGGAATGGCGGCTTGGCCGGATGAAACGCCTTCATGGCCAGATGCAGCAGGACCGAGGAATCCTTGCCGATCGAATACAGCATGACCGGCTTGCGAAACTCGGCTGCGACCTCGCGCAGGATGGCGATGCTCTCGGCCTCCAATTGGTGCAGATGGTTGAGCGCCGCTGGCCGCGGCTCAGCAGCCGCCGGCCAGCGCGTGGTTGCGATCTCGGTCGCGTGACGCAGTGAACTCATGCCGCCACTCCCGCGCGCTCGCCGAACAGGCGCGCCGCCGTCGACGCATTCAGGTCGAGGTCACGAACGCAGGCCGCGACCGAATTGCGATAGACGTCGTTGACGCCGCAGCGCTCCAGGACGGCGAGCTGATGGTCGCTGAGCGAGCTTGTCGCCCGGAATTGGTAGCGATAGGCGCTGTCGGAGGTGTGGAGATTGGGCACCTTGTAGATGGTCGCCTCGGCGGGAAAGATCACCCTCGCATTGGTCCCCTGCGCATGCCCCGGCTCCTGCCAGGAGGTCACGGCTTTCTCCGCGAAGATGCCGGACAGGCCGAGGCGGTCGAACAGCACCCGGATCGAGGAAAGCGGCTCCTTGCTGACCTCGTAGACATAATGGGTGACAGGAATGCCGTGCTGCCTGGCGTAGCTTGCGACCCGGGCGGCACTGAGCGCGGCGATGACGTAATGCGCCAGGAGCGTGCTGTGCGACGCTCGCGAGATCAGCTTGTCCAGCCAGGAAGCGAGCGCGCTCGCCGGCTCGCGGTCGAGTGCGATGAGATGCAGCCGCGACGGCGGGTAACCGGCCTCGATCAGCAGCTGCAGCGGATTGAACAGGCTCTCCGCGAGGACGTAGGGGCCGATCGTCTCCTTGCTGAACAGGTTCGGCTCGCCGGTGGCGGATGGAATGACCCAGGGCGTCAGCGGCCGGCCGACCATCGCATCGCGCAGCATGGCCTTCAACGGCTGATAATAAGACGGCATTCCGGTCATGCCGAACAGGTTGCTCAGCGCGGTCGATCCGACGCGCGCCTTGCCGCATGCGAAATAGAGCATCGGGAAATCCTGCGCCGCGCGATCACGAAAATTGTCAGCCAGGCAATCCGTCACCTCGCGCATCAAGGTCGCGAGCGCGACCGTCCGGCTCTGGAATGCGCCGACGGGCGACAGCGGCATCGTGTCAAGCGATGGGTGTTCGGCCCTGATCAGCGCGGCCATTTGGGCAATGGAGTCAGCCGATGTCACATCGAGAATCATGTGTTCGCTCCCTTATGAGTTTAAAAAAATCTTTAAGTTCGAAAAAATCCGGCCCGCGTGTCGGCGGGCGACGGCACGGCCGTGGCGCGCGGCAGTGCCGAATGGGTCACGCCGCGCGCACGGTCTCTAGAAATCTCTCCACCTCCGTCTTGAGATTGCTGCTCTGGGATGTGAGCGAGCGCGCCGAGTCCAGCACCTGGCCGGATGCGTTGCCGGTCGCGCTGGCGCCGCGGTTCACTTCCGTGATCCGCTCCGCGACCTCCGCGGTCCCCTTGGCTGCCTCGCCGACATTGCGCGCGATCTCGCGGGTGGCAGCGCCTTGCTGCTCGACCGTGGCGGCGATCGTCGCGGCGATGTCGGAAATCTGCGTGATGGTTGCGCCGATTTCCTTGATCGCAGCGACCGATTCCTGCGTCGCCGCCTGCATTCCGGCGATCTGGGTGCCGATGTCCTCGGTGGCTTTTGCGGTCTGGGCCGCAAGCGCCTTGACCTCGCTGGCCACGACGGCAAATCCGCGTCCGGATTCACCGGCGCGAGCGGCTTCGATCGTGGCGTTCAGGGCCAGCAGGTTGGTCTGTTCGGCGATCGCGGTGATCAGCTTGACGACGTCGCCGATGCGGCCCGCGGCGGCCTGCAGTTCGTTGATGCGGGCGTCGGTGCGTTCCGCCTGCTTGACCGCTTCGTTGGCGATGCGGCTGGAATCGTGAACCTGGCGGCTGATCTCGGTGACGGAGGCGCTCATCTCCTCCGTCGCCGAGGCCACCGCGCCAACATTGGTCGAGGCTTCCTCCGAGGCTGCGGCCACCATGCTGGACAGGACCTGCGTCTGGTTGGCGGTGCCGGACAGCGTGCCTGCGGCCCCCTCCAACTGATGCGCCGCTGACGAGACGGTGGTGACGATGCCGCCGACGGCGGCCTGGAACGCGTCGGCGAGCTTGATCATCTCCGCCTTGCGCTGCTGCGCGGCGATCTTGTCCTGGTTCTTCTGGGCGAGCTCCATCTGCTCGATGCGAATCAGGTTGTCCCTGAAGGTGCTGGCCGCGCGCGCGTTGTCGCCGACCTCGTCGCCGCGCTCGGTGTAGGGAATCGTCACCGATTTGTTGCCGCCGGCGAGCTCGAGCAGCACCTCGCCGACCCGCCGGATCGGACGCGCGATGCTCAGCGAGGAGAAGACCGCGGAGCCAATCAGCACCAGCACGACCAGCGCGCCGACGATCAGCGCGACAGTGCCGACCCGCTCCAGCTCTGCGACCAGCTGATTCTGGCGCAGCGCCATCATTTCGGAGCCCATGGTGGCGGCTTCGCCGATCCGCTTCGCGATCTCCTTCGAGGTTGTCGCGACATTGTCGTTGAAGACGCGCTTGCTGACCTCATCGGCCCTGAAATAATCCAGCGCGGCCGTCTTGAACGAGGTCGCGATGGCGATCAGTTCGTCGATTCCCGCTTGCAGGTCCTTCTCGGTCGCAAGGCTGCGTGCCTTCTGCAGGGCTGCGACCAGCCGGTCGACGCTCGCGGTTGCGACATCCCGCTGCTTCACATCGCCGGTCTTGGCGAAATGCCAGCTTGCCGCGCGGACGGCCGCCAGCGCCGCGTCGGCGGCTCGCAACTCGGCCTCGAGGCTGAAATGATTGGGGGAAGCGGCGAGGCTGGGGTTGGTCAGGAGTTTGGGAAAGCTTCGTTCCCAGGCCTCAGACGCCTGGCCGCGGGCTGCGACCTTGGCGAGCACATCGGCTTGCGCCTTGGCATAGTCGGTCCCGGCGGCCGCCGCTTTGTCGATCAGCGTGCGGATCTCGCCATACATCTCCCGCGCCACCGCACGGGTTGCGCGCTGGCGTGCGGCGTCAACTTCCTTGGCTGCGGCGGCGAGATGGTCCTGCAGCGCCTGCAGGCTGGCCTGCAGGCGATCCGGGGCGGCCACGCTGCCGATGTCCTGCGCGCTGATCTGCGCCCGCAGCATCGCCGCTTCTGCGGCCTGGGCGTTGGCCCGGTTGGCCGTGTTGATCACGACCAGTTTGCTGGACTGTTCGATCGACTGGTTGCCGATGATCTGGTTGGCCAACATGCCGGCCACCAGAACCACCCCGATCCCGGCCGTAATCCCGAGTTTCGTCCCTATCTTGAAATTGAACCGAAACATGCACCAACTCCCCAAAGTTGTAATTGGGTAGTTGGCGCAACCAAGATAAACAAGATATAAATCCTCCACCCCGTACAACTACAGGTGAAAAGTTCCACGGATATGTCGTTAACGGAGAGTTCGTTCTGTGGGGGCTTCGGCTGCGATAGCTTCAGCCGGACCGCGCTTCAGCGCGTCACCACGACAGTCGTGCCGATCGACACCCGCTCATAGAGATCGGTGATGTCAGCGTTGAGCATGCGGATGCAGCCATAGGAGACGAAGCCGCCGACCGAGCCCGGCACATTGGTGCCGTGGATGGCGTAGTCGCCGCCCGCCAAGGTCATGGCGGCGACGCCCATCGGGTTGTGTGGCGAGCCGCCGGCGATGACGTCGGGGAGGTTGGGCTTGTCGCGCTTCACCTCGGCGGGCGGCGCCCAGGCCGGATATTTGTACTTGCCGTCGATCTTGGTGGTGCCGGCCCATTGCCGCCCGGCCTTGCCGACGCCGACCGGGTAGCGCATCGCGTGGCGGCCATCGAGCACAAGGTAGAGCTTTCGTTCGCCGGTCTTCACCACGATCGTGCCGGGCGAAAAGTCGCCGGCCATGTCCACCAGCTCGGGGCGGGCCGACGCGGGAGCGGTCGTGGCAAGGCCTGCGCCCAGAGCGGCCGCTGCGAACACCACCGCCTTTGCCGTCGCCGTCCTGATCGCCGCGAACCGCATCGTCATTCTCTCTTTTGTCGGCCTGGTTCCCGTGCGCGCCGGGCCACACCGGGCCATTCGAGGAAAGAAAAACTTCTCGCCCAAGTAAATGACCCGAAAACAACACTCGCCCGCAAACCGGGTTGTGGTGGGTCTGATCGGTTCCTGACAGGGGCTGCGCCGGCGCCGGGCAGCCCTATTTGATGCCGGTGATCGCCGACAGGGCCCGGACGGCGTAGGTGCCGGGATGGTCGTGGATGTAGGCCGTCGTCGCTTGCCGGACATAGTCGTGCTGGCGCACGTTCGACCCGGTGGCCCAGAGCGCAGCGGCTGCAACGACCATCCGGCCGCGCTGTGCCGCGTCATAGCGATGTTTCAGGGCGTCGTAGATGTCCTTCGGACCGCCGACCATCGCGACCGTGATGCGCGCGGTGTCGAGTGCAATCAGCTCAGATTGATTGGTGATCGAAGCAAAGAAGTCGAGGATCATGCGCACGTAACGGCCGTCACCCTCGGCGAACGAGGCGCCCCACAGCAGGTCCAGGTCTGTCGGCGTCCGGATCCTGATATCCTCGAGCCGGTCGGGAGCGCTGCCGAACTGATCCTCCAGCGTGGAGTCGAGGTCGTTCGGGCCGAAGCGGCTGCGATACTTGCCGGCTTCCGCGGCATGGCCCGAGAGCCGAACGGCGGCGAGGAAGGCCGAAGCGGCCTTGCTGTTTCCGGGTGATGGTGCCAGCCGGTCGATCCAGTCCGGATGCAGCGCAAACGTCCGTCCCAGCAAGCCGGCAACCGGCGGGTAGGCCGTCCAATCGCGTCCTTCCGTGGTCAGGGTCGCAAAGACATGGGTGAGGGTTTCGATCCGCGGATCCCTGTAGAAGAACGCGATCGATGTCTTCAGCTCGGGCGACTGCGGGATGAGCTGCGCGGCCGAGGGCCCGATCCCACCCGCAAAAAGCCAGAGAACGCAGCCCATCCGGGCTACGTTCTCCAACCGTTTCCTGATCAGCCCCGCAGGCATTCGCTAGGCCTGCTTCTCCTTGCGGTTCTGCCGGTGCTGCACGAGATCGTCGACCACGCCGGGATCGGCCAGGGTCGACGTATCGCCGAGCGCACTCGGCTCGTCCTCGGCGATCTTGCGCAGGATGCGGCGCATGATCTTGCCGGAGCGAGTCTTGGGCAGGCCCGGTGCGAACTGGATCTGGTCGGGCGAGGCGATCGGTCCGATCTCCTTGCGCACCCAGGCGACGAGCTCCTTGCGCAGCTCCTCGCTCGGCGTCTCGCCGGCCATCAGGGTAACATAGGCGTAGATGCCCTGGCCCTTGATGTCGTGCGGATAGCCGACCACGGCGGCCTCCGAGACCTTCGCATGCGCGACCAGCGCGCTCTCGACCTCGGCGGTGCCCATGCGGTGACCGGAGACGTTGATGACGTCGTCGACGCGGCCGGTGATCCAGTAATAGCCATCGGCATCGCGGCGGCAGCCGTCGCCGGTGAAGTACTTGCCCTTGTAGGTCGAGAAGTAGGTCATCTCGAACCGGGCATGGTCGCCATAGACGGTGCGCATCTGGCCCGGCCAGGAGCGGGTCAGGCAGAGATTGCCCTCGGTCGCGCCCTCCAGCGTCTTACCGTCGGCGTCGACGATTTCGGGAACCACGCCGAAGAACGGCCGCGTCGCCGAGCCGGGCTTGAGCTTGGTTGCGCCGGGCAGCGGCGTGATCAGGATGCCGCCGGTCTCGGTCTGCCACCAGGTGTCGACGATCGGGCAGCGGCCGCCGCCGACGACGCGGTGATACCACTCCCAGGCCTCCGGATTGATCGGCTCGCCGACCGAGCCGAGCAGGCGCAGCGACGCGCGCGAGGTCTTCGTCACGGGCGCATCGCCGCCCTGCATCAGCGCACGGATCGCGGTCGGCGCGGTGTAGAAGATGTTGACCTTGTGCTTGTCGATGACGTTCCAGAACCGCGAATTGTCCGGATAGTTCGGCACGCCTTCGAACATCAGCGTGACCGCGCCGTTCGCCAGCGGCCCATAGAGGATGTAGCTGTGGCCGGTGACCCAGCCGACATCGGCGGTGCACCAGTAGACGTCGCCCTCGTGATAGTCGAACACATATTGATGCGTCATCGCGGCGTAGACGAGATAGCCGCCGGTGGTGTGCAGCACGCCCTTGGGCTGGCCGGTCGAGCCCGACGTGTAGAGGATGAACAGCGGATCCTCCGCATGCATCGGCTCGCACGGGCACTCCGTCGTCACCATCTCCGCGGCCTCATGATACCAGAGGTCGCGCGTCGGGTTCATCTCGACCTTGCCGCCGGTGCGCTTGACCACGACGACCCAGTCGACATTGTCCACCTTGTTCAGCGCCGCGTCGACATTGGCCTTCAGCGGCACCTTGCGGCCGCCGCGCAGGCCTTCATCGGCGGTGATGACGACCTTGGAGTCGCAGTCCTTGATGCGCTGCGCGAGCGAATCCGGCGAGAAGCCGGCGAACACCACCGAATGGATGGCGCCGATGCGGGCGCAGGCCAGCATCGCATAGGCCGCCTCCGGGATCATCGGCAGGTAGATGGTGACGCGGTCGCCCTTCTTGACGTTGCGGTTGCGCAGGATGTTGGCCATCTTGCACACTTCGTCGTGCAGTTCGCGATAGGTGATGTTCTTGGACTGCGAGGGATCGTCGCCCTCCCAGATGATCGCGGTCTGGTTGGCGCGGGTGGCGAGGTGGCGGTCGATGCAATTATAGGCGGCGTTGAGGACGCCGTCCTCGAACCATTTGATCGAGATGTTGCCGGGGGCGTAGGAGACGTTCTCGATGATGGTAGGCGCCTTCACCCAGTCGACGCGCTTGGCCTGCTCGGCCCAGAAGCCGTTCGGATCCTTGATCGAGCGCGCATACATCTCCTGGTATTTCGCGTCGTCGACGAAGGCGCGTTTCGCCCACTCAGCCGGGACGTCGTAGATCTTCTCGGACATTTCACACCCTCCACCATGCGGCCTGCGGATGGACCCCGTCACAGGCCGTCGTTGTTTCCACTATGCGTCCGCGTAACCGGCGGCGACAAGGCAAGACAAGTAGAACCTTCGGCGGGGAGGCGGTCTGCGCAGGATCAAAGAATTGTGCGTGGAGGTTGCAGCAGGTGAGATCGGTTTGCCGCAGGGAGGGCTGCCAATCATCAAGGTTACCCCGAAACCGGTCGGTTTGCGGTATCCTGAAACCGTTTTGCCTAAATTTCAGGACTCGCCTTCCGGGCGATGACGCCCTAAATCGCCTTGAAGCTGTGGATAACCTCGCCGGAACCAAATTGCGGCGCGGGGCATTGAGCGGATAAGCACGACGGCAGGGCGTCTAAAGCAATGACGGATCAGCAGAATTTCGAGAGCTCGCGGGTCGGCCCGGCCGATGCCGAGGTGGCGCTCGCGAAAGCGCTGGGTCAGTGGCCGCCCAAGCCGCCCCGGCGCAAGCTGACGCTGAAGGACCTCGCCCATACCAAGGCCGCCAACGCGCAAGCCAATGCCAAGACCTCGGTCGAGGAACTTGCCCAGCGCATCGGCCTCAAGCTCGGCGACCAGACCGAGTTGACCATCCGTCGCATCAAGCGCGGCAAGAGCTACAGCTTCATCCGGGCCAACGGCACGCCGATCCGCCATGCCGGCACGATTCGCCGGCTGCACGCGATGGCGGTGCCGCCGGCCTATCGCGACGTCCGCTACGCGCCCGATCCGAGTCTGCATCTGCAGGCGGTCGGCATCGATGCCGCCGGGCGGCTGCAATATCGCTATCACGCCGACTGGGAGAAGGTGCGCGAGCATCGCAAGGCGCATCGGCTGGCGAAGCTGGTCGGCGCGCTGCCGCGCATCCGCCGCGCGGTGTCCAAAAATCTCGCCGGCGACGAGCCGACGCGCGAGTTCGCGCTCGCGGCCGTCATCGAACTGATCGCGCGCACCGCCATTCGCCCCGGCAATGAATCCTATGCGCGGCTGAACGGCACCCGCGGCGCCACCACATTGTTGAAGTCGAACGTCATTCTCGAAGACGACGGCCTGGTGCTGACCTTCAAGGCCAAGGGCGGCAAGGCGGTGCGCAAGGAATGCGACGCCGCCAAGCTGGTGCGCGCCGTCGGGATCCTGCGCGGCCTGCCCGGCCGCCGCATGTTCCAGTATCGCGATGCCCAGGGCGTGGTGCGCGCCGTCTCCACCACGCAGGTCAACGCCTTCCTGCGCGAGATCGCCGGCATCAAGATCTCGCTGAAGGATTTCCGCACGCTGATGGCCTCGGCGGTGGCGCTGGAGACATTGTCGCGGATCACGCCGGCGGCGAGCGCGCGCGGCCGCAAGAAGCAGATCCTGGAAGCGATCCGCGCCGCTGCCGACGAGCTCACCAACACGCCGGCGATCTGTCGCAAGAGCTATGTGCACGACACCATCGTGACCGCGTTCGAGGACGGCATCCTTGAGCGCTTCGCGGCCACCATGAAGGGCCAGCGCTCGCAGACGCGGCGCGAGCAATTATTGGCCCAGGTGGTGATGGCCGTGGCGGCCTAGCGGCCCATGAGCTCAGGCCTGACAGCCCGGACCGATCTTGGACGATGCCAGGAAGCGCGCGATCGGATCGAGCTCGCGGCATGGCACGGCCACGGTCTTCACCGGCTCGACATGCCGCTTGAGCGGACGCAGCACCTGCTTCTTATGAGCCGCTCGCACACGGCGTGCGGCAGACGCGCCGCGCGCTTCCGCGCGCACCGATCTTGAGACCAACGGCAAAGCCGTTGTTTCCCTGACGTCAATCGGCGTGCCGAAGCTACGATCGGTGTCGCTTAGAGTATCAACGCCGGGAACCGACGTGCCGATCACTGTCGACGTCGTCTCGTTGTCGAGATCTGCTGGCGAAACCGCCGCCAGCACCATCTTTGTTGCAAGCAAGCAGCAGATTATCACGAGGCAAAACCCCGCGATCCAGATCGTTCTGTTCACTTTAGGAAACCCCCGCCGAGAGCGCCGGAGTTGCGGGACATCCCCTTCCCGCAATGGCGCCGTGTGCCGATCAGTCAACCTTAAGAGATTGTTAACTGCAATAATTTCCGGGTGCGGCAGCGCCGCCGGTTGTGATTGTAGTTAACGCGTTCAAGCGCGTGCGCGCCGTCGAGCGTCATCGGCCATTGACCGACAGGCACGCAATCAGTTCCGCGCTTGTGACATCGCGGCGCGCGACATTCTGTCGTCGATCGACCGGCGATGCGGAGAGCGAGACGATCTCGACGCGCCGAGGTTTCAAACATCACGTTAAATTATGGCGCGAAACCCGCTCGCCTGAGGCGGCGTAACTCGGTCCGACACGACGCAAGAGCAACATCGCTCACCATCGCATCGGTGTCGCAGTCGAACTGATCACGCGGCACTGCCGCCGCCTTCATTAGGGAGCTACCCATGTCCAAGCGCATTGCCTATCTCGCCGCCGCCGCCTTCAGCGCGTTGTCACTGACCTCGACCTTCGTTGCGCCCGCGCGCGCCGAGGAAAAGACCGTGATGGTCGGAGGTGCGGCGATGTATCCGTCGAAGAACATCATCCAGAACGCCGTCAATTCGAAGGATCACACGACGCTGGTCGCCGCCGTGAAGGCTGCGGGCCTCGTGCAGACGCTGGAGGGCAAGGGCCCGTTCACGGTGTTCGCGCCGACCAACACCGCCTTCGGCAAGCTGCCGGCCGGCACCGTCGACACGCTGGTCAAGCCCGAGAACAAGGCAACTCTGACCAAGATCCTCACCTATCACGTCGTGCCCGGCAAGCTCGAGGCCGCCGACCTCAAGGATGGCCAGACTCTGAAGACGGTCGAGGGCGAGCAGCTCACCGTCAAGCGCGAGGGCAAGAACGTCATGATCGTCGACGCCAAGGGCGGAACCTCGATGGTCACGATCCCCAACGTCAATCAGTCGAACGGCGTGATCCATGTGGTCGACACCGTGCTGATGCCGGCCTCCTGATCGCGCCCGGGAATACCGGCCACATCCGTTCATCCTCCTCCTCGCGGATGTGACCACGAGCGAGCCGGGCCCACCCCGGCTCGCTTTTTTGTGAGAGCTTGGACGCAATCTGCATCGATTTGCCGGTTTGCGCCCGTAACGACCAGTCATCAGGTCGCGTATATTCGTCTGGAACCTTTCGACCACCCCCGAACGACCGAGCCTGTCATGTCCAGCATCGCCGCCACCGCAACGACGATCAGCACGTCCCGCACCAAGGTGATCCAGCCGGCCTGGGTCCGCGTCATGCATTGGATCAACGCCGCGGCGATGATCGTCATGATCATGTCGGGCTGGCAGATCTACAACGCTTCGCCGCTGTTCGACTTCCGCTTCGATCGCAGCATCACGCTCGGCGGCTGGCTCGGCGGCGCGCTGCTGTGGCACTTCGCCGCGATGTGGGTGCTGATGCTGAACGGGCTCGCTTATCTCGTCACCGGTCTCGTCACCGGCCGGTTCCGCCGCAAGCTGCTGCCGCTTTCGCCGGCGTCCGTCATCGCCGACCTCAAGGCGGCGCTGACCTTCAAGCTGTCGCATGACGACCTCTCCGCCTATAACGCGGTGCAGAAGCTGCTTTATCTCGGCATCATCCTGGTCGGTATCGTCGTCGTGCTGACGGGCCTGTCGATGTGGAAGCCGGTGCAGCTGCACTGGCTGGTCAGCCTGTTCGGCGACTATCCTGCCGCGCGCTATGTCCATTTCGTCTGCATGGCGCTGATCTGCGCCTTCCTGGTCATTCACATCCTGCTCGCGCTGCTGGTGCCGAAGAGCCTGCGCGCGATGATCACAGGGCGCTGAGAGGAGACATCGTCATGGCCAAACGCCCGTTCCTGATTCCCGGCGTCGACAAGCGGCTCTTGATCAAGGACTCGCTCAAGACGATGCCTGACCTGACCCGACGCCGCTTCCTCACCGGCGGTGCCAGCCTGGGTGCGCTGACCTTGCTGACCGGTTGCGACGTCGTCGACAGCGACACGGCCGAGGAACTCTTGAAGAAGGTCTCCAAGTTCAACGATGCGGTGCAGGCCTGGATGTTCAATCCGGACGCGCTGGCGCCGACCTTCCCGGAGAGCGCGATCACCAAGCCGTTCCCGTTCAACGCCTACTACACGCTCGACGAGGCACCGGAGATCGATGCCGCCGACTGGAAGCTCGATGTGCGCGGCCTCGTCGACAACAAGAAGTCGTGGACGCTCGACGAGTTGCACGCGCTGCCGCAGGTCACGCAGGTGACACGCCACATCTGCGTCGAGGGCTGGAGCGCGATCGGTTCCTGGACCGGCACGCCCTTGCGCGACTTCCTCAAGCTGATCGGTGCCGATACGCGCGCGAAATATGTCTGGTTCAATTGCGCCGACAAGGACGGCTACAACTCGCCGCTGGATATGCGCACCGCGCTGCATCCGCAGACCCAGATGACGTTCAAATTCGCCGACCAGATCCTGCCGCGCGCCTACGGCTACCCGATGAAGATCCGCGTCCCCACCAAGCTCGGCTTCAAGAACCCCAAATACGTGGTCGCGATGGAGGTCACCAACGACTACAAGGGCGGCTACTGGGAGGACCAGGGCTACAATTCGTTCAGCGGGAGTTGACCTCCAGCTGGTCGAGCCCAGATGGTGCTCACGATCTCCGCTGTCGTCCCGGCGAACGCGGGGACGACAGCGTTTATGAGGCGCGGTCCGTGCGCTTCAACTTGCTCTGCATCGCCGCCATCGCGGCGCCGAGCAGCAACAACGCCGCCGACACGTTCAACGCATAAGTCAGGCTCCCCATCGCATCGGTGATCGCGCCGACGCCGAATGGGCCCATCGTCTGGCCGATACCGAATGAGATCGTCAGCGCGGCGATCGCGCGCGGCCAGGCGCTCTGCGGCAGGTTGAAACGCACGAAGGCGGTGGTCGCCGTGGTGACGGTGGAGAACGCGATGCCGAACACGGCGGCCGACAGTGCCAGCATCGCCGGTGAATGGCCGAGCGATGGCAGCGCAGCGCCGATCGCGTTCACCGTGAGGATGAAGGCGGTCGGCCGGCCGCCGCGGTCCAGCGCCAGCACGCGGCGCCAGACCCAGGGCGTGCTGAAGCCGGCAACCCCGATCAGGCACCAGAAGGCGGATTGCGCCACCGCGCCGCCGCCGAGATCGCGGACATAGGCGATCATGAAGGTGAGATAGGCGATGTAGCCGGCACCATACAGGAAGTAGCTGACCAGATAGATCGCCATTGGCCGCAGCGAGACGCGGTCGGCGCGGGTCTCCACCGCCGCTGCGCTCGCCGGGATCGGCATCACGAGCAGCGGCACGATCAGCACCGCGCCGAGCGCCGCCAGCACCGCCCACACGATCCACCACGAGCCGGGCCCGAACGCCTGCAGCACGAACGGTGCGATCAGGCCGGAGACCACGATGCCGAGCGGCGGCCCGGCATAGAACAGGCTGAGCACGAAGCTCGCCCGCGCCGGCTGGGCCAGTGCAACCCGCGCCGCCAGCGCGCCGCCGGCCACGAGCGCCACGCCGGCGCCGATGCCGGTCATGAGCCGCGCCAAGCTGAGCGCCGCGAAGTCGCTCGTCATGGCGCAGACGGCAAGCGACGCCAGCGCTGCCAGCGTTCCGCCGCGCACTGCGGCCAGCCCGCCGACGCGCTGCGCCAGTTGTGCTGCGATCAGGGCGCCGAGCAGATAGCCGGCGGCATTGACGGTGTTCATGAAGCCGGCGGCCGAATACGACCAGTGCAGCGAGTCGCGCATGTCCGGCAGGACCAGCGCATAGGCGAAGCGGCCGATGCCGAGACCGATGATCGGGCCGAGCGAGAGCGTGAGGTTGGTCAACGCCGGGCGGACCGCTGTCGGGACGGATTGGGATGTTGGCAAGAAATGCTCCGGTGCGGCGATGATCGGGCAATTCATGCTGTTTGGCCGCCATTTTCGAGCACATTACAGCGCGGTCTGCAGGTACAGAAGACGGGCGGTGACATTGGTGGCTTGCCAACGGCGCAGGAGGGCTTTAGCACTCCGCGCGGATTTTAAAGCCGCTCTTCGTCATGTCCGGCCGCACGCCGGGCCTCCCGTCCCTGCTCGCAGAGGCGCGGATGGCCGGACGAGACCGGCCATGACAACGACCCACATGAGGACAACGACCATGGCGACCCACAAGCTCCTTCTGCTGCCCGGCGACGGCATCGGCCCCGAAGTCATGGCCGAGGTGAAGCGGCTGATCGGCTGGCTGAACGGCAAGGGTCTCGCGTCGTTCGAGACCGAAGAGGGCCTGGTCGGCGGCGCGGCCTATGACGCCCACGGCGCGTCGATCTCGGAAGCCGACATGGACAAGGCCAAGGCGGCCGACGCGATCATCTTCGGCGCCGTCGGCGGTCCGAAATGGGACGGCGTTCCCTATGAGGTGCGGCCCGAGGCCGGTCTGTTGCGCCTGCGCAAGGATCTCGGCCTGTTCGCCAATCTGCGTCCGGCGGTGTGCTATCCGGCGCTGGCCGATGCCTCGAGCCTGAAGCGCGAGATCGTCGAGGGGCTGGACATCATGATCGTCCGCGAGCTCACCGGCGGCGTCTATTTCGGCGAGCCCAAGACCATCACCGATCTCGGCAACGGCCAGAAGCGCGCCGTCGACACCCAGGTCTACGACACCTATGAGATCGAGCGCATCGCCCGCGTCGCCTTCGACCTCGCGCGCAAGCGCCGCAACAAGGTGACGTCGATGGAGAAGCGCAACGTCATGAAGTCGGGCGTGCTCTGGAACGAGGTCGTCACTGCGGTCCACAATCGCGAGTACAAGGACGTAACGCTCGAACACCAGCTCGCCGATTCCGGCGGCATGAACCTGGTGAAATATCCGAAGATGTTCGACGTCATCGTCACCGACAATCTGTTCGGCGACATGCTGTCGGATATCGCGGCGATGCTGACGGGATCGCTCGGCATGCTGCCCTCGGCCTCGCTCGGCGAGGTCGATGCGAAGACCCACAAGCGCCGCGCGCTGTACGAGCCGGTGCATGGCTCGGCCCCCGACATCGCCGGCAAGGGTCTCGCCAATCCGATCGCGATGCTGACCTCGTTCGGCATGGCGCTGCGCTATTCGTTCGATCTCGGCGCCCTCGCCGACAAGCTCGATGCCGCGATCGCCGCCGTGCTCGCATCAGGCCTGCGCACCGCCGACATCAAGGCCGAAGGTTCGACGCCCGCATCGACCGCGCAGATGGGCGAGGCGATCATCAAGGAGCTGGAGAAGCTCACCGCGTAGTCGGACGCGGATGCTCATCGGAGCCGAGGTCCCGCCGCGCGAACTTTGCGCTCCCCTCCCCGCAAGGGGAGGTGAGCCGTCGCGGCGCATCTGCATAGCTCGAAGCATCGCAGATGCGACTTTGCTGCCATGACGTGATCTGTGGTTGCGATGGGGTGACGATCAAGACCGCTTCCGCGGGCTGATCCACAAAGACGACTCGTCGGGCAAATCAGTGCGGCGCAGTTGCGCGATTGCAGCCAATCATGGGCTCCTACAGACGCACTCATCCGCCAAATCTGCTGCGGCGAAAAACTGATTTCATCCGCGCCTTCAAATGGATCGGACGATCCGTCCATGCCGCGGGCAAGAATCGGCTTTCTCTTTTCCAGAATTCATGGTTTCTCGGGCCATCCCGCTTCGCTTGCAAGGGGCGTTTCGCGATCGTCACGAGGCGTGAGGCGGGGATGCGGTGGCCGCGCGGGCGCGCAGCATGTCCTGACGGACGTGCGGACGAACGAGGCTCTTGCGGACGCGAAGCTGCGTGGTCCTGGCGCCCCGATGCCGGCGCCAAGCCTGTGGGGTGATCATCCCCATGGCGACGGTGGCTATCAAGCCGGACACCGAGGAGAGCGCAGAGTAAGCGTGAGCCCATCGCGCAGGGAGGGCCGGGTCGCGCCGGCTGGACCTGTGGTACCTGCCGCCTGCATTTTCTTTCGCAGGCGGGCCGCAGGCCTCAGCGGAGGCCTGGCCTTCCCTGCGCCCTTGCTTTGGATGAGGGCGGAACGTGCCGGATGACTCGGACGCGACGGCGCCGCGAGAAAGCGCTCGCTTGTTGTCGCGATCGTCATGTCCCGCGCAGGCGGGACATCCAGTACGCCGCGGCCTCTCGGCTCACTCTTCGCCGCCTCTGGACTACTGGATCGCCCGGTCGGGCCGGGCGATGGCAGCGTGAGTTGCTCGAAGATGCTTGAATGACGAGAGAATGCTTGGATCGCCCTCCGAACGCAAAAAGCCGGGCAGAGCCCGGCCTTGGTGATCGGGTGATGCCGCAGCCCTCAGTAGGGGATCGGAATCCGGGTCGGATAGCCGCCGAGATCGGACGGCGCCATCAGCGGTTGGCGATCGATCGGACGGTTGAGGTTCTCGCGGGCGAACGATGGATAGCCGACGGCCGGCGGGAAGGCATAGTCGCTGAACTTGCGGTCACCCGGCAGCACTTCGGTGCCGCCATCGAGCCAGGAGCGCTTGCTGACATACACGCGGGTCCGCGGGCCGGACTGATAGGAATAGTTCGGGCCGTTGCCGGAATAGGCCACGGTGGCGCGGCGCTTGGTCGGGGCGGCATCGGCAGACGTGACGGCAAGACCGGTCGCGGCGATCACCGCCAGGGTCAAGGCCCGGGTTGCGGCAGAAAATTCAATCATCACGTCCTCTTCCTCGCGCCTCAAGCGGCCGGCGCACGCCATGCGCATGATTTGGCCCGCACAATATCTGCGTCGGCTGTGGCATCACAAGGTCATTCCGGCGGCCGGCCGCAAGATAAATTCCCGCTGTGGCGGGAAAGTTGCATCAAAATCCGTCACTTGGCAGCAAGGGCGGCGGCGCCAATGTGGCGCTGTCGCGTGCAGCAACGGGCAGACCCATTCAGACATTCAAAGCGCGCCGCGCAGCCTCGGATTGGCGGTCGACATCACCCAATCGCCGGCGCTGCCGGCCGTCGCGGGCGCGTCGCAACCGCCGCGCCGCGGCTCGGGTCCGGCGAACAATTGGCCCAGCGCGCGGTCCTGTTCAGGTGCGAGCAAGGTCAGCCGGTTGAGCATGCAGCCGACCATCGCGCGCCGCGTCGGCATGGTGACGCCCTGGCAGGACCAGCCGGAGATCCGCAAGGCCGGCTCGGCGATGGTCTTCAGAAAACCGAGGCAGGCGCGGGGGCCTTCGGACGCGCCGGCCGGCCGGATCAGGCTGACCGGCCCGAACCGGCTGTCGATCACCCCGGCGGTCTCCAGGTCGGCGGCGCCGCCTTGGCCCATCCGGATTGCGAGATCGGCGCGGGGGTCACGCCGCGCATCGCGCTCTGGGCCGAATCGATAGACCTCGAGTTCCGCCGCGGGGCGGTCAGCGGGCTCGCCCCAGCGCAGCACGTCCTTGCGGCCGCCCTCGGGATGGGTGAGCACCGTATAGGTGGCCGTCTTGTCGGGCTGGTCGGTCAGACGGAGGGAGAATGCCGGCACCGCCCCGTCGGCCAGCGTCCAGCCGGCCCGGCCGGTGGGCGCGTCGTCGCCGTCGAGATGCTGCCAGCCGGCCACGCCGAGCATGGCGAGCAGCGCCAGAGCCCCCACATAAGCGAACAGGCGCGCCACCGTGCCGCAGACCTCGTCCGCGAAGCTTTCAAGCCCCTGCAGGACGTATGCGGATCGGGAGGCGGTGGCTGTTCTGGCCGAATCGGAATGCATCAAAGGCGAGACATCGTGGTAACGTTGTGTCAGGGACGTTTCTCGCATAGAAGCGCTGCCGCTTCCGTTTCCGCTGATATGCGCGGTCGGCCATTTTTCTTCGGAGAGTGAATGATGGGTTACAAAGTCGCAGTGGTCGGCGCGACCGGCAATGTCGGACGGGAAATGCTCAATATTCTGGATGAGCGCAAATTCCCCGCGGACGAGGTCGTGGCGCTCGCCTCACGCCGCAGCGTCGGCGTCGAAGTGTCCTATGGCGACCGCACGCTGAAGGTCAAAGCGCTCGAGCACTACGATTTTGCCGATGTCGACATCTGCCTGATGTCCGCCGGTGGCACGGTCTCGAAGGAGTGGTCGCCGAAGATCGGCGCCGCCGGTGCGGTCGTGATCGACAATTCGTCGGCCTGGCGCATGGATCCCGACGTGCCGCTGATCGTGCCCGAGGTCAATGCCGATGCCGCCGCGGGCTTCACCAAGAAGCATATCATCGCCAATCCGAACTGCTCGACCGCGCAGCTCGTCGTCGCGCTGAAGCCGCTGCATGACAAGGCCCACATCAAGCGCGTCGTGGTGTCTACCTATCAATCGGTCTCGGGCGCCGGCAAGGACGCGATGGACGAGCTGTTCTCGCAGACCAAGGCCGTCTACACCAATGACGAGCTGGTCAACAAGAAATTCCCCAAGCGCATCGCCTTCAACGTCATCCCGCACATCGACGTCTTCATGGAAGACGGCTTCACCAAGGAAGAGTGGAAGATGATGGCGGAGACCAAGAAGATCCTGGATCCGAAGATCAAGCTGACCGCGACCTGCGTGCGCGTGCCGGTGTTCGTCGGCCACTCCGAGGCGGTCAACGTCGAGTTCGAGCAGCCGATCACCGCGGATGAAGCGCGCGAGATTCTCCGCCGTGCGCCGGGCTGCCTGGTCATCGACAAGCAGGAGCCCGGCGGCTACGCGACGCCCTATGAGGCCGCTGGCGAGGACGCGACCTATATCAGCCGCATCCGCGAGGACGCGACGGTCGAGAACGGCCTCGCCTTCTGGTGCGTGTCGGACAATCTGCGCAAGGGCGCGGCCCTCAACGCCATCCAGATCGCGGAAGTCCTCATCAATCGCAAGTTGATCACGGCCAAGAAGAAGGCCGCCTGAGCGAGGATTTCAGCACGCAGCGGCTTCGGGGTGGGATCGAACGTGGCTGAAAAAACAACGACCGAGCCGACGCGGGTGCAGGCGCCCGTGTCCGGCCAGCATGCGCCGTCGAAGCTGGAGCGCGGGCTCGAGGGCTTCCTGTTCAAGAGCCGCTGGTTGATGGCGCCCTTCTATGTCGGGCTGATCGTCAGCCTCGCCGTGCTCCTGTTCAAATTCGTGCTGCTGCTGTGGGAGAATGTCGTGCATCTTCCCACCGCCAAGGAGAGCGACATCATCCTCGGCGTGCTCAGCCTGATCGATGTCTGCCTGACCGGCAATCTGGTGCTGATCGTGGTGTTCTCAGGCTATGAGAACTTCGTCTCGCGCATCGATCCCGGCGGCCATCCGGACTGGCCGGAATGGATGACCAAGGTCGACTTCGCCGGCCTGAAGCAGAAGCTGCTCGCCTCGATCGTCGCGATCTCGGCGATCCAGCTGCTCAAGGCGTTCATGAATCTCGACGCGGGCTACGACTCGGTCAAGCTCGCCTGGCTGGTCGGCGTGCACATGACCTTCGTCGTCTCGACCGTGATGCTGGCGCTGTCGGATCGCTGGAGCGGCGGGCACTGACGCGGGGCGAATAGGGAGTAGCGAATGGCGAAGAGGGCAGACGAACTACTCGCCACGCCCAATTCGCTATTCGCCACTTCGCGCGCTCTTGAATTCCTTGGTGGCCGTGTCGAGTACGAACAGCGATCCCTCGGCGACACCGAAATAGGCGCCGTGCAGCTGGAGGTCACCGGCCTCGACGCGGCTGCGCACGAACGGAAAGGTCATCAGGTTCTCGAGGCTGCGGAACACCGCGGCCTTCTCGATCCTTGTCACGAAATCCTGGAAGGACTCGTGGTTGCGCTGCTCGACCACCTCGCCCGGCTTGATGAACATCGACATCCAGCGGCCGATGAAATCGCCAGGCGACAGCGGCGCCGCCTTGTCGACGAAGGCGCGGATGCCGCCGCATTGGGCATGGCCGAGGATGACGATGTGCTTCACCTTGAGCACGGTGACGGCATATTCCAGCGCCGCCGACACGCCATGGGCATTGGCATCAGGCTGATAGATCGGCACCAGATTGGCGATGTTCCGGAGCACGAACAATTCCCCCGGACCGACGTCGAAGATCACCTCCGGCGAGACGCGGGAATCGCAGCAGCCGATCACCATCACGTCGGGCGACTGGCCGCGCTCGGACAGCTCCAGATAGCGGCTCTGTTCGGTGGGCAGGCGTTGGGTGGTGAAGGCGCGATAGCCGTCGAGCAGGCGTTGCGGAAACGAGACCATGGACCATGCCTAAACACATGCGGCTGACGGGAACAAGCCTTTCGGGGCGGCCGCCGAAATGGTATCGCGGGCCGCTTCGATAAACCAAGGGAAACGCCGAATGATCCGCCCGCGCCGCAGTCTTCTCTTCATGCCCGGCTCCAATGCACGCGCGCTGGAGAAGGGCCGGAACCTGCCGGCCGACGGGCTGATCCTGGATCTCGAGGATTCCGTGGCGCCCGATGCCAAGGCCGCCGCGCGCGAGCAGATCGCCAAGGCGGTTGCCGCCGACGGTTACGGCAAGCGGGAACTGCTGATCCGCATCAACAGCCTGGACACGGCGTGGTGGGCTGACGACGTCGCGATGGCCGGCCAGGCCGCGACCGACGGCATCCTGGTTCCCAAGGTCTCGACGGTGGAGGATCTGCGCCTGGTGAGCGACCGCCTGGCCGAGGTCGGCGCCGATCCGGCGTTGAAGGTGTGGGCGATGATCGAGACCGCGCGGGCCGTGCTCGATGCCGATCGCCTCGCGGCGACGGTGCACGAGGCGGGCTCGCGGCTGGCGGGCTTCGTGTTCGGCCCGAACGACATCTCGCGCGAGACCCGCATCCGCATGCTGCCGGGTCGCGCGACGATGCTGCCGATGATCAGCCACTGCATCCTGGCGACGCGCGCCCATGGGCTGGAGATTCTGGACGGGCCCTACAGCGATTTCGCCAATACTGACGGCTTCGCGCAGGAATGCATCCAGGCCCGCGACCTCGGCTTCGACGGTAAGACGCTGATTCATCCCGGCCAGATCGATGCCTGCAACGCCATCTTCACGCCGCCGGCCGAGGAGGTCGCGGCCGCGCGCAGGATCATCGCCGCCTTCGAATTGCCGGAAAACGCGTCGCGCGGAGCGATTCAGATCGATGGCCGCATGGTCGAGCGGCTGCATGCCGACATGGCGCGACGGACGATCGCGATCGCGGATGCGATCGCCGCGGTGGGGAAGTAGTTCTCAGATGTGCTTCAGGCTGAGGATGTAGTTGACGAGGTCGCCGCGCTGCTCGGCCGTCAGGACGACGTTGGGCATCGTCGGGTGACTGCTCTGCAGGAACACTTTCAGCGCCAGCTCCGTGGTCGACGGCATGTTGGCGACGGCGACGAAATCAGGCGCCGTCGTGGTCTGGGCCCGGGATCCCCCGGCGTCGATGGCGTGGCAGGAGCTGCACCACGCTTCCGCCAGCTTGCGGCCGGCCTGAACGCTTTCGGTGGCCGGCGTGACGCCGCCGGCATTGTGCAGCCGGATCAGCAGCATCGCGCCGAGCGCGAGCAGGATCGCGGCGCCGACATGGAGCCAGGTGTTGCGGTGCAGCTTTGGCAGGCTCATCGCGTTGCTCCGCTCTCGGGGACGTGAGGTGAGACGCCGTCAGTGCTTCGCGGCGGCGGCGCCCAGGCGGTCGATGGTCGGTGCGTTGAGACAATAGTCCTCGTAATGCGCGGCGGATGTGCCCGCCGCCAGATCGCGATGGCAGCGCGGCTTGTCCTTGCACATGGCGCAAACCCGCTCCATGTCGCGCAACACCAGCGGCTCGGCGCGGCCGAGCGCGGCCTCGTCGATGCCGAGCGCCTTGAGCATTTGCGGCAGCTCGTCGGCGGCGTGCTCGCCGTGCCGGACCAATTCGTCGAGATCCGCCGGCGTGACCTGCAGGTCCATCGCGATGCGCTCGAAATCGTCGCGATCGAGCTGCCTCAGCTCGCTGAGCTCGCGCCGATGCCGGAGCCATTGCGCGAACGTGTCGATCAGGAATTGGACGCGTGGATAGGGCTTCGCTTGGGCGGTCATGGCTCGTCTCCGATGATGGCTGCAATCAATCACCGGGCCGGCGAACCGACGTTGCGTTAGATCAAGCAGGGGGGCGGCCGTGCGGACCGCGCAGGGAGCAGGCGGAGGGCTCAGGCGCCGAAGCGGTCGGCCGCCCAGCCGTACAGGCTGCCGGGCAGCGGGGCTTCGCCGCCGCGGCCCTTGGGCGAGATGTGCAGCCCGATGATGGCCGGGTCGCCGATCAGCCCGGCGAAGTCGGACGGATCGAAGAACGCCTTGGGCTCGGCATGCACCGCATAGAAGCTGCGCTTCGGCAGCGCATGGCGGAGCAAGCCGTGGCGGCGGGCCAGCGCGGTCAGCGCCGCCGGGCCGAAAATGGCGACGCGGATGTCCGACAGGCGGTTCGAGACGCCGCGCAGCCGCCGGAGCGCAAAGGTCAGCCGGTGACGCAGCGACAGCCAGTTCGGCGTCAGCTCCTCCTGCGCCATCAGCGCGTCGAATTCGGCGACGATCGGATCGTTCGGCGGCAGATAGAGCACCGAGTTGCCGAGCTGCCGCGGCCGTTCCCAGGCGAAATAAGGCTTGGCCGGATCGATCTCGACCGGGCGCAGCAGCAGCACGTCGGCGTCGAGCCAGAGTCCGGCGCCTTGCGCCATCAGCCGCATGCGGAAGAAGTCGCTGAACTGCAAGGTGGTCCAGTCGCGCCAGCTGCCGTCGGGCTGCGGCGGCCTGAGACGTTCGGAGAACGCATAAGGCAGGATCGCCTCGGCCTCGGCGTTACCGACGCCATCGGGCAGCCCGGGCAGCGGGTCGAAGCTGTAGACCGTGACCTTGTGACCGGCGGCGAGCTGCGAGCGCAGGCAGGTCTGGCGCAGCCGGTCGAGCGGTCCGCGCCAGAAGGTGACGACCTCGGGCAATACACGCGTCAAATGAGGACCGCTCTCGTGAACCACGCTCGAAACAAAGCCCCGGACAAGGTCCGGGGCCTGTGAACTCTGGTGCTGAGCCCCGTGATCAGGCCCAGGCGCGCTCCGCCAGCTTGGCCTCGTAGCTGTCGATCGAGGCCTTCTTCTCCAGCGTCAGCCCGATATCGTCGAGCCCGTTGAGCAGGCAGTGCTTGCGGAACGGGTCAATGTCGAATTTCACCGTGCCGCCGTCGGGGCCGCGGATTTCCTGGCTCGCAAGGTCGACCGTCAGGGTCGCATTGGCGCCGCGCTCGGCGTCGTCGAACAGCTTGTCGAGATCGGCCTGCGAGACGCGGATCGGCAAGATTCCGTTCTTGAAGCAGTTATTGTAGAAAATGTCGCCGAACGAGGTCGAGATCACGCAGCGGATGCCGAAGTCCAGGAGCGCCCAGGGGGCGTGCTCGCGGCTCGAGCCGCAGCCGAAATTGTCGCCGGCGACGAGGATCTTGGCGTTGCGATAGGCCGGCTGGTTGAGGACGAAATCAGGGTTCTCGCTGCCGTCGTCCTTGTAGCGCTGCTCCGAGAACAGGCCCTTGCCGAGACCGGTGCGCTTGATGGTCTTGAGGTACTGCTTGGGGATGATCATGTCGGTGTCGACATTGATGATCTTCAGCGGCGCAGCGACGCCTTCCAGCGTGGTGAACTTGTCCATCGGGGGCACCTTCGAGAATATCGTTCAGGCTGCTGTTTAGCCCGATTGCCGAGGCGGATAAAGTCAAAATCCCCGGAGAGTCGGCCGCGATCGTCAGTCGACGGAGGCCTCGATCGCGGCCATGTCGTCGTCGGACATTCCGAAATGGTGGCCGATCTCGTGGATCAGGACATGGCGGACGATGTGGCCGAGGCTTTCGTCGTGCTCGGCCCAGTAATCGAGGATCGGGCGCCGATAGAGCCAGATCATGTTGGGCAGGCGTGGCAGGTCGTCATTGCTGCGGAACGGCACCCCGGTGCCCTGGAACAGGCCGAGCAGGTCGAATTCGCTCTCGGCGTCCAACTGGTCGAGCACCTCCTCGGTCGGGAAGTCGTCGACCCGGATGATGACGCCTTCGCACATGGTGCGGAAATGCTCGGGCAGGCGCTCGAACATCTCATGCGCCATGACTTCCATGTCGGCGAGCGAGGGAGCTTTCAAATCTGTCCACATCGCCGCCTTCTAGCCCGGCTTTGATCATGATGCATCCTGGTTTATGTCCTCAGGCGCGGTGGCCGTTGACGCGAGGGGTGAAAACGGCGACCGTCGTGCCGCACGATTTGGGTAGGGGGATGCATGAGCCGGATGTCGATGATGCTCGCTGGAACAGCGCTCGCAGCGGCGTTCCTGATCTCGATCCCGGCCCGGGCGGAGCAGCCGACCGGTGCGCAGTTGCGCTCCATCCCGAGCGGCGCGAGCACGGATGTTTCGGCGCAGCGCCGTCCGCGGCGGGTTCCGATCTATCCCCGCTATGAGGGGCATTGGGAGCCGGACGTGGTGCCGCGCTATAATCCGGGGCCGAATGCGGTCAGGGTGTGCGACGCGACCTATGTCCAAGAGAATCGGCCGAGCGGGACCGTCATCGTCCCCCATATGAGCTGCACATGGCGGCGAGGCTGATCGACGCGCGTGCGGCACGGAGCAGCGGCATAGTCCCCATCGGGCTGTCATGATCTTTCATCTGGCGTGACCTTCTCGACACAGTGCGCGATATGTCGCGCGCTGCGGCGGAACCGCGCGCGGCGATTCGGCATTCTGCTCCGTGCGCAGGTCTTCAGGTCCTATTCACGTCGCTCGTTCGAGATTGATCTGCGTCGTGCCGTGACGGTCGCCATCATTCAGTTGATGAACGAGCGTTCGGTGCCTGACGTGATCTCAGCCGATCCAAGGAGAAGTTCATGACTGTGACGAAGCTGTTGGGCATCGCGGCGATCGGTGCTGTCCTGGCGCTGGCGGCACCGGCCGAACGCGCGCAAGCGCTGTCGCTCATCAATCCGGGCGCCGCGACGGCGGTGCAGCAGGGCACGGTCCAGGAGACCTCTCAGGTGCATTGGCACGGACGCCGCCATTGGCATCCCCGCCGGCACTATTGGCACCCGCGGCGTCACTGGCACCCGCATCGCCATTGGCATCCGCACCGCCACTGGCATCGGCATCACCGGCACTGGTGAGCCTCGCGACCCTGCTTTGCGGGTCATGATCGAAATCAAACAGGCCCGCTTCGCGGGCCTGTAGTTTCATGGCGGGCTGGCGATGGGGTCTGCCATGAATGCACCGCTCGACACGATTCGGCATAATACGACTTGGCACAATAAGACTTGGCTTGGGATCGGCATCGTGACCGTGGCGATGTTGCTTGCAAGCTCTGCCGCAACATCTCCCGTTGTCTCATCACCGGAGAAGCGACAGGCAAGCCGCCAAGCGATGGTCACTGCACTCGATCTCCGCCTGCGGCCTCGTCCCTGCAAACCGGCCGATTGTTGGGTCGAAGCACCGCATTATTACGGTCGTCCGGTGCATTATAGGCCGTCCTATCCACCAGGGCCCGTGGTGCTGTTCACGCCGTTCCTTCACTAAGAACGCCAGCGATCAAGATCGTCGGCGTATCAACGTTGCAGTGCGGTCGGGTCGCTCGCCAAATCCACGCACGAGTAGCACGATGGCCTCAGCGCCGGCTTTGCGATCCGGCGCAAGCTCCTGGTACGCAGCCGACTCTGCCCAGGCGCGAAAATCGTATTCGTCGGGAAACGATATCAGCACAATCTTGTCACCGTCCCAGCGTCCTTCGACCGAGATTGGTGCCTCGTCGGCGGCGGGCAGCCGGACGTTGTAGTTGCGAAAGACGTCGAAGAAGCCGGCGAGGTAACGATCATAGGCGGCGCGATCGATGATCTTGAGTTGCACGACGATGGAGACGCCGATGCAGAGTCTCCCTGCCGCGACGCCACGCCGCAGATGCGCGCGTTACGTGTATCATTCATGCCGCATTCACGTCCCTATCACTACGTTCATGTTGGGGGTGCGCCAATCCACCGATCGGACGACCAGCAAGGGCGCTGCATGGGTCCATCGTTGCACAGCATTCAGGGAGAAGGGACCATGATGAGGATGAAAGACCAGCGTGCTGGTCTTGCTCGTCGCCTCAGTCTTGCGGCGGCAGCTTTGTTCCTACTGGCGGGCGCATCCAGTCGGCCTGCGCTTGCGATGTCGCCGGTCAGTCCCGGTGTCGGGTCGAGGGCGCAAGCGCCGTCCGACGCACTGACCATCCAGGTGCGTGGCCCTGGCGGTCATGGTGGAGGCGGCGGCTTTCACGGCGGCGGCGGATTTCACGGTGGTGGCGGCTTCCATGGCGGTGGCGGGTTCCACGGTGGCGGCGGTGGCTTCCACGCTGGTCCCGCCTTCCACGGCGGCGGGGCCATGTTCAGAGGTGGTGGAGGCCCTGCTTTCCATGGGGGCCACGCCTTCGGAGGCGGCGGACCGCGTCCTGTGTTCCATGGCGGTGGCCCGGTGTTTCATGGCGGCGGCGGTCCACGGCCGATCTTCCATGGCGGCGGCTATCATCATCATCCGCACTATGCCTACCGGCCGTACTTCCACCACCATCGGCGGCACTTCTACGGCTATCGCAGTTACTATTATCCGACCTACACGACCGGCTATTATTATCCCTACCGTCGCTGCCGCGTTGTCTGGACCCATTACGGACCACGCCGCATCTGCCACTACCGGCATTGGCGGGGACATCATTGGCGGCACCATCACCGCTGGCACCATCGTCATCACCGCCACCACTGGCGCTATTACTGACGAGGCCGAGAGCTCGAGCACGACATGGAAGGACGCCCAACGGCGTCCTTCTGTCGTTTGAGCGCGCCCGATCCGGTGCGGTGGTCAGAGCCAGTCCTTGAACTGCCAGTTCTTCACCGTCAGCTTCCACGGCACCAGCGTCTCCAGTCGCCATTTGGCAAAGCGTCCTGGCGGCCAGTTGGACAGCCGACGCTCGTCCTTCGGTGCCTCGGGCTTGGCAATGATCTTGGCTGGCGGCGTCCGCCGGCGCTGCCGCGTTGCGTCGCGGATGAGGTCAACGAATTCCGGCTTGTCGGCCATGGCAGGCTCCTCGGCACGTTCCTCTGCAGACGCCGCGCGTCCGGCGGTAGCATCATGCATGCGGAAGCTTAAGGAGCCCTTGCCGGGCGGGGTCGACATTGAGTCAAAATGAAAGCGCGATGGCTCGGGGCCATCGCGCGTGGTCGCAGATCGGTCGCCGAGCAGCTCTGCTGCGTCGGCGTATCAGGGCTTCAGCGCCAGTCGCGCACGTCGACGAAGTGGCCGGCGATCGCGGCCGCTGCGGCCATCGCAGGCGACACCAAATGGGTGCGGCCCTTGAAGCCCTGGCGACCCTCGAAATTGCGATTCGAGGTCGAGGCGCAACGCTCTTCCGGCGTCAGCTTGTCCGGGTTCATGGCGAGGCACATCGAGCAGCCCGGCTCGCGCCATTCGAAGCCGGCCTTGATGAAGATCTTGTCGAGACCCTCAGCCTCGGCCTGCTCCTTGACGATGCCCGAGCCCGGCACGACCATCGCGTTGACGTGAGCACTGACGGTCTTGCCCTCGGCGATCTTGGCGGCGGCGCGCAGATCCTCGATGCGGCCATTGGTGCAGGAGCCGATGAAGACGCGGTCGAGCTTGATGTCGGTGATTTTCGTGCCGGCGGTCAGGCCCATATATTTCAACGCGCGGTGCTTGGAGATGCGCTTGGCCTCATCGGCGATCTTGTCCGGATCCGGCACCACGCCGGTCACCGAGATCACGTCTTCGGGCGAGGTGCCCCAGGTCACGATCGGCGGCAGCTTGGCGGCATCGAGCCGGATCTCGTGGTCGAAATGCGCGCCGTCGTCGGAGCGCAGCGTCTCCCAGTAGCGCATCGCCGCATCCCAGGCCGCGCCCTTTGGCGCCTTGGGACGGCCGCGCAGGAAGTCGTAGGCCTTCTCGTCCGGCGCAACCAGGCCGGCGCGGGCGCCGCCCTCGATCGACATGTTGCAGACGGTCATGCGGCCCTCCATCGACAGCGCACGGATCGCCTCGCCGGCGTATTCGAGCACGTAGCCGGTGCCGCCCGCGGTGCCGATCTCGCCGATGATGGCGAGGATGATGTCCTTGCCTGTCACGCCGTCCGGCAGCTTGCCGTCGACGGTGACGCGCATGTTCTTGGCCTTCTTCTGGATCAGCGTCTGCGTCGCCAGCACGTGCTCGACCTCGGAAGTGCCGATGCCGTGCGCCAGCGCGCCGAACGCGCCATGCGTCGAGGTGTGACTGTCACCGCACACGATCGTGGTACCGGGCAGCGTAAAACCCTGCTCGGGGCCGATGACGTGGACGATGCCCTGGCGGCGGTCGAACTCGTTGTAATATTCGATGCCGAATTCGCGGGCGTTCTCGGCCAGCGTCTTGATCTGCTCGATGCTCTCCGGATCCGGATTGGGCTTGGAGCGATCGGTGGTCGGCACGTTGTGGTCGACGACGGCGAGCGTCTTCTCCGGCGCATGCACCTTGCGTCCGGTCATGCGCAGGCCCTCGAACGCCTGCGGCGAGGTCACCTCGTGCACCAGGTGACGGTCGATGTAGAGCAGGCAGGTGCCGTCCTCGGCTTCGTGCACCAGATGGTCGTTCCAGATCTTGTCGTACAGCGTGGTCGGTTTCGACATGAGCGAATGCTCCCGGGAATGAAGGTTTGAATCAGGACGCGTGACGGGCACGCGTGAACGATCGGGACTGAGGCGCTGCGACTTACAGCGCGCGCCTAAGCTCCGATGTCGCCGAGGTGGCGAAGCGTCCGAAGAACCGCCCGGGCAGCCGGCGGCGATCGTCGATGACGACGCGGCGGCAGGCCATGCTGGTGCGATCTAGAACCATTTCAGGGCGATATATAGCACGCACGGCGCGGAGTGCGAGATGCGTTTGTGGCCGCTGTCATGGCGAGCGAAGCGAAGCAATCCAGAGTCCTTGCTCGGCCCTGGATTGCTTCGCTTCGCTCGCCATGACGACGTGGCGAAACAAAAAAGCGCGGGACCGGCCCGCGCTCTTCGTCAATCCAAAGGTGGCGACGATTACTCGTTGACGGCGGCCTGCTGGCGGTCCTGCTTCTCGACGATGCGGGCCGACTTGCCGCGCAGCTGGCGCAGGTAATACAGCTTGGCGCGACGCACCTTGCCGCGGCGCACGACCTTGATCGAGTCGATCATCGGGGAGAGGATCGGGAACACGCGCTCCACGCCCTCGCCATAGGAGATCTTGCGCACCGTGAAGCTCTCGTTGATGCCGCCGCCGGAGCGGCCGATGCAGACGCCCTCATAGGCCTGCACGCGGGTGCGGTCGCCTTCGACCACCTTCACGTTGACGATCACGGTGTCGCCGGGTCCGAACTCCGGAATGGTCTTGTTGGCGGACAGCTTATCGAACTGCTCTTTTTCGAGCTGCTGAATCAGGTTCACGGGTAAATCTCCATCGGCGGCGCGCCCAGCCGGGTCACGCGGGCTGCGCTTGTTCCTGCCGTCACTTGCGGAATTGGGCGCTCCTATAAGCCAAAGCGCGAGGCTTGTCACCCGTCTGTCGTGCTTTTTGGCGCTTTTTGGCCGGTCCTGCTTTGTTCTCGGGTCTGCCATTCGGCCCAGAGATCCGGCCGGCGTGCTTGCGTCAGCGCCTCGGACTGCGACCGCCGCCAGGCGGCGACCTTGGCGTGATCGCCCGAGGTGAGTACATCCGGAATGGTCCGGCCCTCGAACAGCTGCGGGCGGGTGTATTGCGGGTATTCGAGTAGGCCGTCCGAGAAGCTCTCATCGGTGCCCGATTCGAGCTTGCCCATCACGCCCGGCAGCAGCCGTACGCAGGCATCGATCAGCACCAGCGCCGCGATCTCGCCGCCCGACAGCACATAGTCGCCGATCGAGACCTCGATGAGCTCCCGGGCATCGATGACGCGCTGGTCGATGCCTTCGAACCGGCCGCACACGATCAACGGCCCTGGGCCGGCCGCGAGGTCGCGGACCGCGGCCTGGGTCAATGGCCGACCGCGCGGGCTCATCAGCAGCCGCGGCCGCTCCGGCGCGACGTCCGCCGCGTCGATCGCTGCCGCCAGCACGTCGGCGCGCAGCACCATCCCGGGCCCACCGCCGGCCGGCGTGTCATCGACGCTGCGATGCTTGTCGGTGGCCGACGCCCGGATGTCGCGCGCCTCCAGCGACCAGATGCCGCCCGTCAGCGCGCGGCCGGCCAGGCTGACGCCTAGCGGCCCGGGAAACATCTCGGGAAACAAGGTCAGCACGGTGGCGCGCCAGGGTGCGGCAGGTGAAGCGGTCATGATGCTCTGTTACGGCACCGGAGCGGTGAGATCGAGCCCCCGATCAATGCGGCGCTGTCATCTCCCACGGCTGCGGCTCCACCACCAGCGCCGATCCGGGACCCATAACGCGTGATGTTAGGAGGAGGCACGTGGCCTGTCCCGCACAAGCAAATCAGCCGCGGTGGCTATGGATCCCCGCTTTCGCGGGGATGACGAGCTGAGTTTGAGGCGGCAGCATCGCCCTCTGGTGAACCTGCATTGTCAGACGAGTCTTGATCCTCGCCCTCGATCTCCGCGGGCAGTTCGATGATCACCCGCCCGCCGGCGAGATCCACCGTCGGCACCACAGCATTTGTGAACGGCAGCATCAGCGTGCTGCCGGAGGGCGGGGCGATCTCGATGATGTCGCCGGCGCCGAAATTATGGATCGCGAGCACACGGCCGAGCGGTGCGCCCGCCGTCGTCTCTGCAGCCAGGCCGATCAGGTCGGCATGGTAGTATTCGTCGTCATCGGTCTCCGGCAGGCGGTCGCGCGGCACATAGAGCTCGAGCCCGTTGAGCCGCTCGGCCGCATTGCGGTCGGTGACGCCTTTGATCGTTGCGACGAGATGATCCTTGGCCTCGCGCGCCTTGGCGACCTCGAAAGATCGGCTGCCGTCCTTGGTCGTGAGCGGGCCGTAATGCAGCACGGCCAGCGGATCCTCGGTGAAGGTCCACAGGCGAACCTCGCCGCGCACGCCGTGCGCGGCGCCGATTTTGGCAACGCAGATGAGCTTGGACATCAGAAGGCCTCGTCCTTCAAGACGCGTGCAACGGCGCGCGCCTCACGACGAGGAGCCACGTCCTCATGCTGAGGAACACGGCGTAAGCTGTGCGTCTCGAAGCATGAGGCCATCAGCGTCAAGGGACCTTAGCCCTTGGCGGCGGCTTCGGCCTGCGCCTTGCGCTCCTTGCGTGGCACGGCCTTGATCGGGTTCTGACGGGCTTCGCGCTTCTTGACGCCGGCGGCATCGAGGAAGCGGGCGACGCGGTCGGACGGCTGCGCGCCCTTGGCGAGCCAGCCCTTCACCTTCTCCATGTCGAGCTTGAGGCGCGCCTCGTTGTCCTTCGGCATCAGCGGATTGAAATAGCCGAGACGCTCGATGAAGCGGCCGTCACGCGGGAAGCGCGAGTCGGCGACGACGACATGATAGACCGGGCGCTTCTTGGTGCCGGCACGGGCGAGACGGATGACGACGGACATGTAGGTTCTCCTTTAGGTCGATGTATCGATGTGAAGTTGGATGGAAGTCGTCATTGCGAGCGAAGCGAAGCAATCCAGAGCGGCATGCGCGACTCTGGATTGCTTCGTCGCTTCGCTCCTCGCAATGACGAGAGTGACGTCATTTCTTTTTCCCCGGAGGCAGGCCAAGGCCCGGCAGCGTCGGCTTGCCGCTGAGGCCGGTGAGGCCCGGCAGATTGGGCAAACCGCCGCGCAGGCCGGCGGGAAGATCCTTCGGCAGGTTCGGCAGACCGCCGGGCATGCCACCCGGCATCTTTTCCGCGAGCGCCTTGAGCTGCTCGGGCGAGGGCATGCCGCCACCGCCGCCAAACCCCATCGCCTGGGCGATGCCGGCCAGCGGGCCGCGCTTGCCGGAGCCCATGGCCTTCATCACGTCGGCCATGTTCCGGTGCATCTTGAGCAGCTTGTTGACGTGCTCGACGCTCTGGCCGGAGCCGGCGGCGATGCGCTTCTTGCGGCTGGCCTTGAGCAGGTCGGGATGCTTGCGCTCCTCTCGGGTCATCGAATCGATGATCGCGACCTGGCGCTTGAGGATCTTGTCGTCGATCCCGGCGGCCGCGATCTGGTTCTTCATCTTGGAGATGCCGGGCATCATGCCCATCAGCCCGCTGATGCCGCCCATCTGCGCCATCTGCAGGAGCTGCTCGCGCATGTCGTTGAGGTCGAACTGACCCTTGCGCATCTTCTCGGCGGCGCGGGCGGCCTTTTCGGCGTCGATGTTCGCCGCGGCCTTCTCGACCAGCGAGACGATGTCGCCCATGCCGAGGATGCGGCCGGCGATACGCGAAGGATAGAAATCCTCCAGCGCATCGGTCTTTTCGCCGGTGCCGAGCAGCTTGATCGGCTTGCCGGTGACGGCACGCATCGACAGCGCGGCGCCGCCGCGGCCGTCGCCGTCGATCCGGGTCAGCGCGATACCGGTGAGGCCGACGCGCTGGTCGAACGCGCGGGCGAGATTGACGGCGTCCTGGCCGGTCAGAGAGTCCGCGACCAGCAGCACCTCGTGCGGGTTGGCGACCGCCTTGATCTCGGCGGCCTCCTTCATCATGTCCTCGTCCAGCGTGGTGCGGCCGGCGGTGTCGAGCAGCACGACGTCGTAGCCGCCGAGCTTGGCAGCCTCGATGGCGCGGCGCGCGATCTGCGGCGGCATCTGGCCGGCGACGATCGGCAAGGTCGGGATGTCCAGGTCGCGGCCGAGCACCGCGAGCTGCTCCATGGCGGCCGGACGGTAGACGTCGAGCGAGGCCATCAGCACCTTGCGCTTGTCGCGCTGGACCATGCGGCGCGCGAGCTTTGCGGTGGTGGTGGTCTTGCCGGAGCCCTGCAGGCCGACCATCATGATCGGCACCGGCGGCACGGCGTTGAGGTCGATGGTCTGGCCGTCGTCGCCGAGCGTCTTGACCAGCTCGTCATGGACGATCTTGACGACCATCTGGCCAGGGGTCACCGACTTGACGACGGTGGCGCCGATCGCCTGCTCGCGCACGCGCTCGGTGAAGCTGCGGACAACTTCCAGCGCGACGTCCGCCTCGAGCAGGGCCCGGCGGACCTCGCGCATCGCGGCGTCGACATCGGCTTCCGAGAGCGAACCACGCCCCGTCAGCCGATCGAGAATGCCGCCAAGCCTTTCCGACAGATTGTCGAACAATGCCGTTATCCCTGTTGCTGCCTCGCCCTGAGGAGCAGGCAAAGCCTGCGTCTCGAAGGGCGGCCACATCGTCGGCCCCATCCTTCGAGACGCCGCATTCGCGGCTCCTCAGGATGAGGGTCGTCCAAACACATTTGCGCCCGAGGGCGCATAGCGCTGTCGGGCGTTGACCTCCGGCCTCCAGGGCCGGGCGGTGGCTCGAAAAGACGAAACTTTCCGAAATTCGGCCGGGTTAAACCCTTGGGAGACCGAAAAGTCAAGGAAACTTGCGTCCTGGTGTCCCGTTGCCGGACCTTGCGGGGCTCCCTACCTCTTGCGCCAGTTCAGCTTTTCCGCGAGGACGCCTTGCTCCGCCGTTCCAGGACCTATTCCGGCCCCGTCACCGACCATTTCGACGGTAAACGCTTCTACGATCCCGACGGCGCCCCGCCCAAATCCCTCTCTGAAGTGCTGCGCTGGCAATTCGACCGCAACGGCAAGCGCGCCCGCTGGCCGAAATGGGCGCCGAGCCCTCATGCCGATACGCCGCCGCACAAGGTTCATGGCCAGGCGGCGCGGCTGTCCTTCATCGGCCATGCCAGCTGGCTGGTCCAGACCGGAGGGCTCAACATCCTCATCGACCCCGTATGGTCGGAGCGGGTGTCGCCGTTCTCGTTCGCCGGCCCCCGCCGGCACAACGATCCCGGCATCGCCTTCGAGGCCTTGCCTCATATCGACGTCGTGCTTGTCTCGCATGGCCATTACGACCATCTCGACCTCCGCACACTGTCGCGGCTGACCGCGCGCTTTGCCCCGCGTGTCGTCACGCCGCTCGGTAACGACCTCACCATGACCGCAGCGGATGCGAAGATCCGCGCCGAGGCTTATGACTGGCATGACCGCGTCGCGCTGAACGACGAGGTCGCGGTCACCCTGGTGCCGACGCGGCACTGGACGGCGCGCGGCGTGTTCGACCGCAACAAGGCGCTGTGGGCGAGCTTCGTGCTGGAGACGCCGCGTGGCAAGTTCTACATCGTCTGCGATTCCGGCTACGGCACCGGCAAACATTTCCGCCGTGTCGCCGAGCTGCATGCGCCCATCAGGCTCGCGATCCTGCCGATCGGCGCCTATGAGCCGCGCTGGTTCATGCGCGACCAGCACATGAACCCGGAGGAGGCCGTGCAGGCGCTGCAGGATTGCGGCGCCGAGACCGCGCTGGCGCATCATCACGGCACGTTCCAGCTCACCGACGAGGCGATCGACGCGCCGGTTCACGCGCTGCACGCCGCGCTCGATTTGGCAGGCATCCCGCGCGACCGTTTTGGCACGCTCAAGCCGGGACAAGTTGTGGAGGTTTAGTTCGCCCTCGCAATCGCAAAAGGTGTTGTCGCGCTGTCGGTTTGCGGCCGCGCGTGAATGGGCCGCGCGCCGAAGGGGGCGGCGCCCTACGGCCCGGCCTTGATCGCCCAGGTGACATTGACCGTGATCGACAGCGTCTCCTCGCCTTGCGCCACCGGGGTCGGCGTCGCGGCCATCGGTGCGCCGAAGTTCTTGGCGCGGAACACCGGCGCGGAGGCGCCGTCCTCGGAGATGCTGAGCGGCTTGCCGAGCGTGACGCCGGCCGCCTTGGCGTAGATCTCGGCCTTTCGCCGCGCGTCGGCAACAGCCTTCTCGCGCGCGTCATCGAGCAGCTTCGACGGCTCGGCAACGGTGAAATAGACGTTGCCGACATCGTTGGCGCCGGCGCCGACCACCGTGTCGATCACGCTGGCCACTTTGCCCACTTCCCGTAGCTTGATGGTGACGCGGTTCGAGGCCCGATAGCCGGTGACCTGCGTTTGGCCCGGTCGGTTCGGGGCATATTGCGGCTGCAGCGACAGCCGCGAGGTCTGGACATCCTTGTCGGCCAATCCCGCCGTCTTCAGCGCCTGGAGCACCTTGGCCATCGCGGCATTGTTGGCCTCGGCGGCCTCGCGCGCGGTCTTGGCGTCGGACGCCACCCCGGCATCGATCTGCGCCAGGTCCGGGGGCGCCGAGACGCTGGCCTCGCCGCTGACGGTGATGGCCGGCATGTCCAGCCGCGGTCCGTCCTGCGCGACCGCAGGAAGCGCGACGCAGCTCGCGATCGCGGCTGCCAGGATCGGTCTGATCATCATGGCGCTCATTTCAGCGGCACATAGACGTTGATGACGAGCTTGTCCTCGGCGGTCTTCAAGGGGTCGGTCATATACTCCTCGATGAACGTGTCCTTGGCTTCGAGGCGGCGCTCGTCGAGATGGTTCGTGATCGCCTCATACGTGTTGTCCATGTTGTCGTAGGAGCCGCGATGCACGAACTTCAGGGCCTTGCCCTCCGGCGACTGGCCGATGCTCATGCCCTTGCCGAGCGTCTTCGGCTCCTGCTCGATCGGCATCTCGGCCAGGAAGGTGAAGCCGTTGTCGTCGGTCGACGTGTAGACGATCATGCCGTTGCCGGCGGGCTTCACGCCTTGCTTGTCCAACATGGTTGACAGCGCCTTGAAGGAATCGATCAGCGTGTCGAAGGCATTGTCCCAATTGGCGGTGCCCTTCACGAGGACCACCTTCTTGGCCTCGAGCTTGATCTCGTCGCCGAAGGCGTCGGTCGTCTGGGTGGGCGCCGCGGCCGGCGCCTGGCCGGGAGCGGGAGACGGTGGCGGTGAGGGGCTGGCGCTGGCAGCCGGCGTCGGGCTGGCTGCGGGGGCCGCCGCGGCCGGCGCCGGGGGCGTGCTCGGGGCAGGGGAGGGCGTCGCCGATACCGCCGGAGCCGTGGGGGCTGCCGGCGCCTGCGCCCGGGCGACCGGACCGCCCAGCGCAACGGCGACCGAGCTCACGGCCAGAACGAGGCGGAAAGTGCTGAAATTCATTCGACTATTCTCCAGTGCCGTGCTGCCTTTGCCCGGTTCGTGCCGGCGAACGACCGGTCCTAACATGCCCGGCGGCGCGGCGTCCCATGACAGATGCGTCATGTCAGTCTGCGGACTGGTCAAGGCCGCGGCTGAGGCCATATAAAGCGGACAAAATTTGGATAATTTCATGAGCGCGCTGGCCAACCACAGCTTCGTCAAAATGAACGGGATCGGCAACGAGATCGTCGTGCTTGATCTGCGTGACGTGAAGCATGTGGTCACGCCCGACGAGGCGCGGGCGGTTGCAGCCCGCGTTCCCTACGACCAGTTGATGGTGCTGCAGCCGCCCCGGCTCGACGGCACCGAGGCGTTCATCCGCATCTACAACAATGACGGGTCGGAGTCCGGCGCCTGCGGCAACGGCATGCGCTGCGTTGTCCGGCAGGTGTTCGAGAAGACCGGCCAGGCCAGCGCGACCTTCGAGACCCGTGCCGGACTCTTGAACTGCTGGCAGGGGCCCGCGCCCGACCTCTACACCGTCGACATGGGTGTGCCGAAATTCGGCTGGCAGGAGATTCCCCTGGCCGAGGAGTTCCGCGACACCCGCTATATCGAGCTGCAGATCGGGCCGATCGATGCGCCCATCCTGCACTCGCCCTCGGTCGTCAACATGGGCAATCCGCACGCGGTGTTCTGGGTGGACGGCGACGTCAACTCCTATGACCTGGAGCGGTTCGGACCGCTGCTGGAGAACCACCCGATCTTCCCGGAGCGCGCCAACATCACGCTCGCCCACATCGTCGATCGCGATCACATCACGATGCGCACCTGGGAGCGCGGCGCGGGGCTGACGAAGGCCTGCGGCTCGGCGGCCTGCGCCACGGCGGTCGCGGCCGCCCGGCTGAAGCGGGCCAATCGCATCGTCCAGATGACCTTGCCCGGTGGCGAGCTGACAATCGAATGGCGCGAGCGCGACGATCACGTGCTGATGACGGGCACCGCGACCTTCGAGTTCGAGGGCCGGTTCGAGCCACAGCTGTTCGCCAGCGTGGCATGAGCGTCGATGTCGTCACCTTCGGCTGCCGGCTGAACGCGTTCGAGTCCGAGCTGATCGCGCGACACGCGGAGGCGGCGGGCGCCTCCGACACCATCGTCATCAACAGCTGCGCGGTCACCAATGAGGCCGTGGCGCAGGCACGGCAAACGATCCGCAAGCTGAAACGCGAGCGCCCGGCGGCGCGCATCGTCGTGACCGGCTGCGCGGCGCAGACGCAGGCCGGCATGTTTGCTGACATGCCCGAGGTCGATCGCGTCATGGGCAATGAGGACAAGCTGCAACTCGATGCCTGGCGCGCGACGGCGCAGGCGCTGGCGCCGCCGCGCTTCGGCATCGATACATCCGAGAAGGTCGCCGTCTCCGACATCATGGCCGTGACGGAGATGGCGCCGCATCTGGTCGAGGGTTTTCAGCGCGGCCTGCCGCGGGTGTTCGTCCAGGTGCAGAACGGCTGCGATCATCGCTGCACCTTCTGCATCATCCCGTTCGGTCGCGGCAATTCGCGCTCGGTGCCAATGGGGGCGGTCGTCGACCAGGTGCGTGCGCTGGCCGCGCGCGGTCATGCCGAGATCGTCCTGACCGGCGTCGATCTGACGAGCTACGGCCACGACCTGCCGGGGACGCCGAAGCTCGGCCGGCTGGTGAAGCAGATCCTGCGCCACGTGCCGGAACTGCAGCGGCTGCGCATCTCCTCGATCGATTCGATCGAGGCCGATGCCGATCTGCTCGACGCGCTCGCAGACGACGCCCGGCTGATGCCGCATCTGCATCTGTCGCTGCAGGCCGGCGATGACCTGATCCTGAAGCGGATGAAGCGGCGGCATTCGCGCGCCGATGCGGTCGCGTTCTGCGACCATGTGCGGCTGCTGCGGCCGGATATCGCGCTCGGGGCGGATCTGATCGCGGGCTTCCCGACCGAGACGGAGGACATGTTCGTGCGCTCGCTCGAACTCGTCGAGGAATGCGGACTGGCCTTCCTGCATGTTTTTCCCTACTCGCCGCGCCCGGGCACGCCGGCGGCGCGCATGCCGCAGGTCGATGGCGCCGTCATCCGCGAGCGTGCACGGCGGCTACGGGCCGCAGGCGAAGTCGCGTTGCGGCAGCGGCTGGATGCTGAGATCGGCTGCGAGCGCGAGGTGCTGATCGAGAGCGCGACGCAGGGCAGGACGGAGCACTACCTGCCTGTCGCAGTCACCGGCGCGGCGTCGGGGACGGTGCAGCGGCTCAAAATCGCCGGGCATGATGAGTCGAAGCTATTAGTCCAGTCCTCGCTGTCATCGCTCGGTCAAGCCGGGCGATGACAGCTGAGGGCGTGGCGAGAGCGCTGGGTCTCACTCGTGCCTGATCGGGGCCTCACTCCCCGTTCCATCCGCACAGCCGCAGCCGCTCATGCATGTGCATCGGCGCTGGCGCGACGACATGGACCGGCGGCTTGTTCTTCGACAGCGGAATGGAAATCTCGCGCGCATGCAGGTGCAGCCGCGGCTCGCCGAAGCGGGGGCCGTTGCCATAGATGTTGTCGCCGACGATCGGCCAGCCCTGAGATGCCGCATGGACGCGCAATTGATGCGTGCGGCCGGTGATGGGCTCCATGGCGAGCCAGGTGAGGCGCGGGCTGCCAGTGGCGTGTACCGACTCACCTCCGGCACCCTGCGCTCCCTCCCCCCTTGTGGGGGAGGGTTGGGGAGGGGGGTGGCTCCGGGCGAGACTGCCGGTGGGGACCCCCACCCCCGACCCTGCAGAGCGAGATTCGCTCGTCTGGCCTCCATAAGGAGGAGGGGAGTCGGTGCTGCAAGTGGAAGCCGAGTTCGGAGACGGAGGGACGAGGGAATACGACCGCCCCAGCACGCGCCATTTCGTCACCGCCGGCTGGCCCTGCGGGTCCGGCTTCTGCCACCAGCCGCGTTCCGCATTCAGCTTGCCCAGCGGGAGTTCGATCACGCCTTCGTCAGCGTCGGGGCCGCCCTCGACGACCGCCCAGTAGGTCTTCGAAATCTTGCCGTGCTTGAACAAAAGCCCGAGCGAGGCCGTTGCCTTGCGATGGCGGCCGAGCACCAGACAGCCCGAGGTTTCCTTGTCCAGCCGATGCGCCAGCACCGGTGGGCGCGGCAGGCCGAAGCGCAGCGCGTCGAACGAGGCTTCGAGATTGGCTCCGCCCTTCGGTCCCTTGTGCACGGGAATGCCGGCCGGCTTGTCGATCACCAGCATCAGCCCGTCGCGGTGGAGCACGCGGGCGAGCATCTCCTCATCGGAAGGTTGGTTAATGTCCATGGAAACCGTAAAGCGGGTGCGAGGCTTTCGTTTGCGGGAGGAAAGGGCTAACACCACGCCATGAACGATACCACCTCCGAAACACCCAAGCTGTCGTGGTGGCGGCGGCTGTCGGCCGGCCTGAAGCGCACCTCCGGCGCGCTCGGCACGGCCGTGGCCGATCTCGTCACCAAGCGCAAGCTCGATCGCGCGATGCTCGACGACATCGAGGATGTCCTGCTGCGCGCCGATCTTGGCACCCAGGTGGCCGCGCGCATCGCCGAGGCGGTCGGGGCCGGCCGCTACGACAAGGCGATCAGCGCCGACGAGGTCAAGGCGGTGGTCGCGACCGAGGTCGAAAAGGTGCTGTCCCCGGTGGCCAAGCCGCTCGTCGTCGAGGCCAGTCACAAACCGTTCGTCATCCTCGTCGTCGGCGTCAACGGCTCCGGCAAGACCACGACCATCGGCAAGCTGGCAGCGAAATTCGCTTCCGACGGCAAGCAGGTCATGCTGGCGGCGGGCGATACGTTCCGCGCCGCGGCCATCGAGCAGCTGAAGGTCTGGGGCGAGCGGACCAAGGCGCCTGTCATCGCCGGAGCGCAGGGCTCGGATTCGGCGAGCCTCGCTTTCACGGCGATCACCGCGGCCAAGGAGCAGGCCCGTGACATCCTGCTGATCGACACCGCCGGCCGGCTGCAGAACAAGGCCGAGCTGATGAACGAGCTTGAAAAGGTGGTGCGTGTCATTCGCAAGGTCGACGCCTCGGCGCCGCACGCGGTGCTGCTCGTGCTCGATGCGACGGTGGGACAAAATGCGCTGTCGCAGGTCGAGGCGTTCCATCGTACGGCAGGTGTGACGGGCCTGGTGATGACCAAGCTCGACGGCACGGCGCGCGGCGGCATCCTGGTGGCGCTGTCGGAGAAGTTCAAGCTGCCGGTGCATTTCATCGGCGTCGGCGAAGGCGTCGACGACCTGCAGCCCTTCGCCGCCAGGGATTTTGCGCGGGCGATTGCCGGCATCGACGATTGACACCGCGGCGGGCTCCTGGCGGGCGACGCGTAACGGACTACTGGATCAGCCGCGGCCGCGGCTGATGACAGCCAACGGGACATGGAATGGACAAGACCCAGCCGCATCCGCTGTTCAAGCTCGCGACCGAACTCGGTCCGCTGATCGTGTTCTTCGTCGTCAACGCCAAGTTCAATCTGTTCGCGGCGACCGGCGCCTTCATGGTCGCGATCGTGGCGGCGATGATCGCCTCCTACGTCGTGACGAAGCACGTGCCGCTGATGGCGATCGTCACCGGCATCGTCGTGCTGGTGTTCGGCACGCTCACTCTGGTGCTGCACGACGAGACCTTCATCAAGCTGAAGCCGACCATCATCTACGGCCTGTTCGCGGCCGTGCTCGGCGGCGGGCTGCTGTTCAATCGCTCCTTCATCGCGATCATGTTCGATCAGATGTTCAATCTGACGCCGGCGGGGTGGCGCATCCTCACCTTCCGCTGGGCGTTGTTCTTCGCCGCGATGGCGGTGCTGAACGAGATCATCTGGCGCACCCAGAGCACGGATTTCTGGGTCGGCTTCAAGGCGTTCGGCGTGGTGCCGCTGACCATGATCTTCGCCATTGCCCAGATGCCGCTGATCAAGCGCTACCACCAGGACCCGGCGTCGCTGGAAGCCAGCGATGCAGCGGAAGGGGATGTGAGCAAGGGGTAGTTCCACCACCGCCGTCAAGCGCAAGCGACGAAGCAACCCAGAGCTCCGGGTGACGCCCTGAATTGCTTCGCTCGCAATGACGAGAAACGACCTGTTTGCCTTCGAACTACCCGCCCGCCTTCAGCGCCTTCTCGATTTCCGGCTTCAGCACGGCGTCGAGGTTCTGGGCCGTGATCGGGCCGACCAGCTTGTAGACGATGGTGCCTTCTCGTCCGACGACGAAGGTCTCGGGCACGCCATAGACGCCCCATTCGATGCCGGCGCGGCCGTTGCCGTCGACGCCGACGACGTCATAGGGGTTGCCGTAGCGGCCGAGGAAGCGGCGGGCGTTGTCGGCGCCGTCCTTGTAGTTGATGCCGATGATCTGGAAGCGCTTGTCGCGGCCGAGCTCGACCAGCAGAGGCGCCTCGTCGTGGCACGGCACGCACCACGACGCCCAGACGTTGACGATGCTGACCTTGCCCTTGAGCGCGGCCGGGTCGAGTCCGGGCACCGGCGTACCGTCTTTGGCCAGCTCGGGCAGCGCCGGCAGCGGCGTGTTCGGGGCGGGGCGGCCGATCAAGGCGGAGGGAATCCGCGACGGATCGCCATTGCCGAGCCGGAACCAGAACAGCGCCGCAAGCCCGAGAAACACCACGAGCGGCAGCAGCATGAGGAATGAGCGGCGCCGCGGCGCAGGCTCCGTTGCAGCCTGTTCGGTCATTGGATGTCCGTCGCCGCGCGGCCCGAGCGCCTGACGATGCCGCTCTCCTCAAGCGCGCGCAGCCGCGCCTTCTGGGTGCGGTAGTCGATCGCGATCCAGGCAATCAGCAGCACCACGACGAGCGCGGCGGCGAGATAGGAGGTTGCGATGAAGGAGGTGTAGGGACCGAGGTCCATGTCAGGCGGCTCCCACGATCGGACCGGTTGCCCCGCTCGCAGGGGCGCTGCCAGTATAGGCGCGCGCCTGCATCATCTGCAGGCTGCGCACGCGCCGGCGGAGAATCTCGTTGCGCATGGCAGCGACATGCAAGGTCACAAACAGGAACGAGAAGCCGATCGCCATCACCAGAAGCGGAATCAGGAACGACTTGTCGAGCGCCGGTCCGCCCATCCGCATCACCGAAGCCGGCTGGTGCAGCGTGTTCCACCAGTCGACCGAGAACTTGATGATCGGCAGGTTGATCGCGCCGACCAGCGTCAACACGGCGGCCGCGCGGGCGGCGCGCGTCGGATCCTCGACCGCGCGCCACAACGCCATCAGGCCGAGATACATCAGGAACAGAATCAGCACCGAGGTCAGCCGCGCATCCCATTCCCAATAGGTGCCCCACATCGGCCGGCCCCACAGCGAGCCGGTCAGCAGGGCGAGAAAGGTGAAGCTGGCGCCGATCGGGGCGGCTGCTTTTGCCGCGACATCGGCGAGCGGGTGCCGCCACACCAGGGTGCCGAGCGAGGCGAGGCTCATCACGCCCCAGACGAACATCGACAGCCACGCGTTCGGCACGTGGATGAACATGATCTTGACGGTGGCGCCCTGCTGATAATCGTCGGGCGCCAGCGCCGAGAGGTACAGGCCGGCGGCCAGCAGCACGACCGTGACCAGCGCCAGCCACGGCAGCAGCCGTGCCGTCAGCGCAAGGAACCGGGTGGGATTGGCGAGGTCGATCAGCGACATGAGAACCTTGTTAAAGGCGGAAGCAGTTGCAGGCAATCAGCACGGTGCCGCTCGGCAAGAGTTGATCATGGTCAAACCCCGCCGGTGTTCCGTTAGTCCAGGCCGTTGCGGAGGCTTGTTGCGGCTGCGAAGGGACCGATCACGAAGCTAACCAGCGACAAGGCGCAAAGGATCGAGAACGGCGCGCCGAACGGCAGCGGGCCTACAATCGCCGCCTGCGACGCCGCCACGCCGAAGATCAGCACCGGGATCGATAGTGGCAGCACCAGCACGGCCAACAGCAACCCGCCGCGTGACATCGTCACCGCCAGCGCCGCACCGATCATGCCGATGAAGGTCAGCGCCGGCGTTCCGGCCAGCAAGGTCAGCGCGACAGCGCCGGTGGCGGTCGCGTCGAGGTTCAGCAGCAGGCCGAGAACCGGCGTGGCGATCACCAGCGGCAGGCCGGCGGCGAGCCAGTGCGCCAGCGCCTTGGCGGCGCAGGCGAGCTCCAGCGGCGTCCGGCTCATCACGATCAGGTCGAGCGAGCCGTCCTCATGGTCGGCGGTGAACAACCTGTCGAGGGTCAGCAGGCTGGCGAGCAGGGCGCCGAGCCACAGGATCGCCGGGCCGAGCCGGGTCAGCAGCGCGAGGTCGGGCCCGACCGCGAACGGCATCAGCACCACGACGGTGAGAAAGAACAGCACCCCAATCAGCGCGCCGCCGCCGATGCGCAGCGCGATTCTGATGTCGCGGCGAATGAGGGCAGCGAGGGCGGTCATGCGGGAAGGGTCTCGGATGTTGATGCCGCGTGGTCATTGGGCGAGCCACCCTCCCTCCACCCGCACACTGCGTTCCCTCCCCCCTTGTGGGGGAGGGTCAGGGAGGGGGGTGGCTCCGGGCGATACTGCCCGTGGGGACCCCCACCTATAGCCGAAGTTTTGCTTCGGCGTGCCTTAAAGAAGCTGGCCGCGAATGCGGCCGGTTGCCCTCCCCGCAAGGGGAAGGGGAGCGCAAGCCGATGGGACGGAATCTGACGGAAGGGGATCTTGTCCAAAGCGATAGGGCCCGTCGTGGGGGACCCCCCTCCCTGACCCTCCCCCACAAGGGGGGAGGGAACGGAAAGCGCGGTGGGCTTGGCGCAAACAATGCTGACGGTCATCGTACTCATGCTCCGATCCGCAGTTCGCGCGTGTCGATGCCGAGCGGGCCGTGCGTTGCCGCCACGATCAGCCCGCCCCCGGCGAGATGCTCGCGCATCAGGCCGGCAAACATCGCCTGGCCTGCGACGTCGAGCGCTGCGGTCGGCTCGTCGAGCAGCCACAGCAGCCGGGGAACGGCGAGCAGGCGGGCCAATGACAGTCGGCGGCGCTGGCCGGCGGAGAGATAGCCGGCGGGCAGATCGATCGCGTGGGCGATGCCGACGGCGGCGAGACAGTCGGGGATCGGCCGCGTCGTGCCGCCGCCGAGGAAGTCGGCCCAGAACGCCAGATTCTCGCGCACGCTGAGCGCCGGCTTCAGCGCGTCGCGGTGGCCGAGATAATGCGCCTGCTCCGGCACCGTCAGTTCGGCCTCGCTGCCCTCGATGGCGATGGTGCCGCCGGCAGGCAGCAGGAGCCCTGCGATCAGCCGCAGCAGCGAGGTCTTGCCTGCGCCATTGTGCCCGGTCACCGCCAGCGCCTCGCCCGCGACCGCCTCGAAGGCAAGGCCGGCGAACACCTCGCGGCCGCCGCGCACGCATCTGACGTCGTGTCCGAACAATCTGGGAGCAAGCTGCATGGCCCGTCGTGACAGCCCTTACGAAATTGAAGGCTAGCGTGTGAGAATTTGTGGGTGATGCCACGTCGCGACTTGCTTGTGGCTGTGGCGGCGCAGTTAGAAAGCTTCTATAAGCCCGACCTTGATGCAGCACACAATCGTCCGCTGCAAGCCATCCGGCGCCTCGCGCTGACGGTTCTTAAATACCCCCTCAGGGTATACAGATCAATTGGGATTCCCACGCATGACCTCGCTCGACAGCTTCAAGTGTCGCAAGACCCTCAAGGTCGGAACGAAGAGCTACATCTATTACAGCTTGCCCACAGCCGAGAAGAACGGTCTCAAGGACATCTCCAAGCTGCCCTACTCGATGAAGGTGCTGCTCGAGAACCTGCTGCGTAACGAGGACGGTCGCACCGTCACCAAGGACGACATCGTCGCGGTGTCGAAATGGCTGCGAAAGAAATCGCTGGAGCACGAGATCGCGTTTCGCCCGGCGCGCGTGCTGATGCAGGATTTCACCGGCGTGCCCGCCGTCGTCGACCTCGCGGCCATGCGCAATGCGATGCAGAAGCTCGGCGGCGATGCCGAGAAGATCAATCCGCTGGTCCCCGTCGATCTCGTCATCGACCACTCGGTGATCGTCAACTACTTCGGTGACAACAAGGCGTTCGGCAAGAACGTCGCCGAGGAGTACAAGCAGAACCAGGAACGTTACGAATTCCTGAAATGGGGTCAGAAGGCGTTCTCGAACTTCTCCGTCGTGCCGCCCGGCACCGGCATCTGCCACCAGGTCAACCTCGAATATCTGGCGCAGACCGTCTGGACCAAGAAGGAGAAGATGACGGTCGGCCGGACCAAGGGCACCTTCGAGGTCGCCTATCCGGATTCGCTGGTCGGCACTGATTCGCACACCACCATGGTCAATGGTCTCGCCGTGCTCGGCTGGGGCGTCGGCGGCATCGAGGCCGAGGCCTGCATGCTCGGCCAGCCGCTGTCGATGCTGCTGCCCGACGTGGTCGGCTTCAAGCTGACCGGCGCGCTCAAGGAAGGCGTGACCGCCACCGACCTCGTGCTGACCGTCACCCAGATGCTGCGCAAGCTCGGCGTGGTCGGCAAGTTCGTCGAATTCTTCGGCCCCGGCCTCGACCATCTCTCGGTCGCCGACAAGTCGACGATCGCCAACATGGCTCCGGAGTATGGCGCGACCTGCGGCTTCTTCCCGGTCGACGCCGCCACGATCGATTATCTCAAGACCTCGGGCCGCAAGGCACCGCGCGTCGCGCTTGTTGAAGCCTACGCGAAGGCCCAGGGCCTGTTCCGGACCGCCAAGTCGCCGGATCCGGTGTTTACGCAGACGCTGACGCTGGATCTGGGCGACGTCGTGCCGTCGATGGCCGGTCCGAAGCGTCCCGAGGGCCGCATCGCGTTGCCCGCCGTCGCCGAGGGCTTCGCCACCGCGCTGGCCGGCGAGTACAAGAAGAGCGATGCCACCCAGCGCTTCCCGGTCGAGGGCAAGGATTTCGACATCGGCCACGGCGACGTCGTCATCGCCGCCATCACCTCCTGCACCAACACCTCGAACCCGAGCGTGCTGATCGGCGCCGGCCTCTTGGCCCGCAACGCTGCGGCCAAGGGCCTCAAGGCCAAGCCGTGGGTGAAGACCTCGCTCGCCCCGGGCAGTCAGGTGGTTGCCGAATACCTGGCAAATTCGGGCCTGCAGAAAGACCTCGACAAGGTCGGCTTCAACCTGGTCGGCTTCGGTTGCACCACCTGCATCGGCAATTCCGGGCCGCTGCCGGAGGAGATCTCGAAGTCGATCAACGACAACGGCGTCGTCGCGGCGGCCGTGCTGTCGGGCAACCGCAACTTCGAAGGCCGCGTCTCGCCGGACGTGCAGGCCAACTATCTGGCCTCGCCGCCGCTGGTCGTCGCCTATGCGCTCGCCGGCACCGTGACCAAGGATCTGGCGGTCGAGCCGATCGGCATCGGCAAGGACAAGAAGCCAGTCTACCTGAAGGACATCTGGCCGACGACGAAGGAGGTCAATGACTTCGTCAAGAAGTTCGTCAAGGCCTCGATCTTCAAGAAGCGCTACGCCGACGTGTTCAAGGGCGACACCAACTGGCGCAAGATCAAGACGGTCGAGAGCGAGACCTATCGCTGGAACATGTCGTCGACCTACGTGCAGAACCCGCCGTATTTCGAGGGCATGAAGAAGGAGCCGGAGCCGATCAAGGACATCGTCGAGGCCCGCGTGCTGGCGCTGTTCGGCGACAAGATCACCACCGACCACATCTCGCCGGCCGGTTCGATCAAGCTGACCTCGCCCGCCGGTAAATTCCTCAGCGAGCACCAGGTCCGCCCGGCCGACTTCAACCAGTACGGCACCCGCCGCGGCAATCACGAAATCATGATGCGCGGCACCTTCGCCAACATCCGCATCAAGAACTTCATGCTCAAGGGCGCCGACGGCAACATCCCGGAGGGCGGCCTGACCAAGCACTGGCCCGACGGCGAGCAGATGTCGATCTACGATGCCGCGATGAAGTACCAGGAAGAGGGCGTGCCGCTGGTCGTGTTCGCCGGTGCCGAATATGGCAACGGCTCGTCGCGTGACTGGGCGGCCAAGGGCACCCGTCTGCTCGGCGTCCGTGCCGTGATCTGCCAGAGCTTCGAGCGCATCCACCGCTCCAACCTGGTCGGCATGGGTGTGCTCCCGCTCACCTTCCAGGAAGGCACGTCGTGGTCCTCGCTCGGGCTCAAGGGCGATGAGAAGGTCACCATCAAGGGGCTGCAGGGCGACCTGAAGCCGCGTCAGACGCTGACCGCCGAGATCGTTTCGGCTGACGGCGCGGCGCAGCAGGTGCCGCTGCTTTGCCGCATCGATACGCTCGATGAGCTCGACTACTATCGCAACGGCGGCATCCTGCACTACGTGCTGCGCAAGCTCGCCGCTTAACCAAGGCGCGATGCGACAGATTGGCTCACTCTGAAGTGAGTAGCGGGTGATGAAGGAGGCGGCCTATGACATAGGCCGCCTCCTTTGCATTTTTGGTTGTCAACGCCGAGGGCGGCTTCGCAGTTATTGACGCGGCAGGGTGCGGCGGACAGTGTTGTTCCGGACAGGACAGTGATGATGGGTGGACAGATGTCGTGGTGGTCGCGCGCGGCGCTCAGTGTCTGTGCGGTCATCGCTTTCGTCCGGCCAGCCGCCTCCGATCCGCGTGCGGTCATCGAACTATTTACCTCTCAGGGCTGCTCCTCCTGTCCGCCGGCCGACAAGGTGCTTGGCGATCTGGCCAGAGATCCGTCGGTGATCGCATTGTCGCTACCGATCGACTATTGGGACTATCTCGGTTGGAAGGACACCCTGGCGGATTCCCGCTTCACGGCGCGGCAGCGCGCTTATTCGCGCGTTCGCGGCGATCGTGAGGTCTATACGCCCCAGGCCGTGGTCAACGGCTCGGTTCATGTCATCGGCAGTGATCGCGAGGCGATCGAGGGCGCCATTGAGGAGACCGCGCAGGGCGGTGCCGCCATGTCGGTGCCGGTCAGACTGTCGATCGAGGGCCAGGAGCTGACCGTCTCGATCGCCGCGGCCGATGAGCACATGCCGCGCAGACATGGCGAGGTCTGGGTCTGCTCGATCTCGCGGGCCGTCCCGATCCAGGTCGGGCGTGGCGAGAACAGCGGGCGCGAGCTGACCTACTACAACGTCGTTCGCAATCTGTTGAAGCTTGGCGATTGGACCGGAGCGTCGACCAGCTGGAGCGTGCCGCTGGAGAAGATCGCCAAAGAGGGCGTCGACGGTGCCGTTGTCTATGTGCAGGACGGCAGCCGTGACCGGCCGGGTCCGATGCTCGGCGCAGCCTATTCCGAGCTGCATTAGCGCCTGTCCAAATCCGCTGGTCTTGGAGCCGTTCCCGGCCGCGTTCAGGTGCGTCCGGCTTGATCGCGCACAACCGGCAGCGACGCAGCCTTGCGCTGGTCCAAAAAGCAAAAGGACCAACTTGCGTTGGCCCTTTGCCATCACTTGTGAATAGACCCGATCCTGACGACCCCGGGGGGCTGGGGGCTGAGGAATCCGGAACCGAAAGGACCGGGCCAACGCACACGAATCTTATGCCCAAGATCGGGGGCGGTCCCTGGGCGGAAAGACGGCGCGATTATGATTCTGCTAACGATCCCGTGACGCTGACGTGTTCGCGGAACTCGTGTTGGTCGTAGCTGGAGCCGCACTTCAACACTCAAAGCCGCCCCTTGCGGCTTCCGGCGGATGGCGCGATCATGTCACAGAGATGACAGGAGGACGCCGATGAAGCTCACCCCGGAGGATGCCGATCCGAGCGAGAACCGCGCGGCGGCCCGCAGCGCGGCCGCAGCGCCCAATCGGGTGACGTTCGACCGGCTTGAGCTGAACCGGATACTCAATCTCTACGGCCGCATGGTCGCCGATGGCGAATGGCGGGACTATTCGATCGACTTCCTGCGCGACCGGGCGGTGTTTTCCGTATTTCGTCGCGCGTCCGAGGTGCCGATCTACCGTATCGAGAAGGACCCGCGCCTCGCCCGCAAGCAGGGTATGTACAGCGTCATCTCGGCGACCGGCCTGATCCTGCGGCGCGGCCACGAGCTCGAGCGCGTGCTGCTGGTGATCGCGCCAAAGCCGGCCCTGGTTTGATCCGGTGATTTGACTCGCGTCATGTGATCCCTGCGCGCCGACCGGTGCGCTCGAGAGGCGCGATCGCGGAGAGGACCCGCCGTGGTTACGCGGCGGGCACGTTGCTCCCGCCGGCGCCGAGCGGCAGCTGCATCATGACCGTGTCGAGCCATCGGCCAAATTTGAGCCCGACGCTCGGATGGGTGCCGATCATCTGGAAGCCGCAGGCGCGATGCAGTCCGACCGATCCGGCATTGGCGGAGTCGCCGATCACCGCGATCATCTGGCGGAAGCCCCGCTCCTCACAAGCCGTGATCAAGCGCTGCATCAGCCGCCTTCCGATGCCCCGGCGCTGGCTCGCAGGAGCCAGATAGATCGAATTCTCCACCGTGAAACGATAGGCAGGGCGGGGCCGGTACGGTCCGGCATAGGCATAGCCGACCACCTCTCCGTCCAGCAGGGCGACGAAATAAGGGAAGCCGCCATCCGTGAGCGCGCGGAAGCGGCGGGTCATCTCGGTCAAGTCCGGAGCATCGAGCTCGAAGGTGGCCGTGCCCTCGCGCACGGCCTGACCGTAGATGGCGGTGATGGCGGGAAGATCGGCCTCGCCGGTGGGCCGGATGTCGATGTCAGGCATGGCGAAACCATAGCAAGGCGGATCGGACGATCAATCCGCCGTTGCGGCATGGCTGTCGTCGCGTGTCTGCGCGCGGCGCAAACGAGCAGGGTACGAGCGAGCAGGTCTAAGCGGGCCGGCACAACGAAAAGCCCCGGCGGTGAGGCCGGGGCTTCCGAAGGCTGTGACTGTGGCCCGCTGGATCAGTCGCGCTGTCCGAGCAGCTGCAGCAGCAGCGTGAACAGGTTGATGAAGTTCAAGTACAGCGACAGGGCGCCGGTGATCGCTGCACGCTCGGCGATGTCGCCGCCCGCGGAGGCGTAGCCATAGATGTACTCGTTCTTCAGGCGCTGCGTATCCCAGGCCGTGAGACCGGCGAACACGAACACGCCGACCACCGAGACGATGAACTGCAGCATCGAGCTCGCCAGGAACAGGTTCACGAGGCTCGCCAGCACGATGCCGATCAGGCCCATGAACAGGAACGAGCCCATGCCGGTCATGTCACGCTTGGTGGTGTAGCCGTACAGGCTGAGCGCACCAAAAGTCGCCGCGGTGATGAAGAACACCCGCACGATCGAGGTGTGGGTGTACACCAGGAAGATCGACGACAGCGAGATACCCATCAGGGCCGAAAACACCCAGAACAGGATCTGCGCGGTCGACGGCGCCAGGCGGTTGATGCCGGCCGAGATCGCGAACACCATGACCAAGGGGGCCAGGATGAACAGCCACTTCAGCGGGCTCACGAACATCGCGTAGCCGAACTGCGTCAGGTAGGCGTTGCCGAACTTGAACACGCCCGCCGCCGGGTCGCCGGTCACCGACGCCATGTAGACGCCGAGCGCCGCCAGACCGGTGATCGCCAAGCCGATGCTCATGTAATTGTAGATGCGCAGCATGTAGGCGCGCAGACCGGCGTCGACGGTCGCGGCATCGGCGCGCCCGGCCACCCGGCCAAAGGGTGAAGCATAGTTGCGGTCTAGGTCCGACATGGTCGAATTCCCGTTGGTTGCCCGGAACAGAGGTCCTGACGGACCTTATGCCGGTTCTCGAAAAACCCTATCTCATACCCCCCACCACAGACATTAAATTTGCGTCATCGGCAAATTTGCCATCTTTGGCAGGTCTCTGAGCCCATTCCCTAGATGGGAAACTAGCATATCCGCTGCAAGCTTCCACGCGCGGCTGAATGTCGCTCCGCAGGCGTTCGCCCTCTATAACGCGCGTTAACCGTGCGGCATGATCGCGCAAGCCGCTACAGATTCCTCAGAACGCTTGCCGGCTTCTGATTGAGCGCCAGCAGCGTTCCGGCCAGTCCGAGGCCGACGGTCACGACCAGCGCCGCCAGGACGACCATAGCGGCGCTTCCGGCCTGCCAGGCGAAGCTCAACGTCATCAGCCGGGTCACGATCAACCAGGCGGCGACCGAGCCGGCAATCACACCGAACGCAGCGGTTGCGAAGCCAATCATGAGATACTCAAGCACGTAGGCGCCCAGCAAGCGCAGCCGGGTGGCGCCGAGCGTCTTCAGGATGACGGCGTCATAGACGCGGTGACGGTGGCCGGCGGCGAGCGCGCCGCCCAGCACCAGGATCGCCGAAATCAGGGTCACCGCGCTGGCGCCGCGGATCGCGAGCGCCAGGTTGGAAACGACAGTTCCGACCGTCTCCATGACCTCGCGCACGCGCACGCTGGTCACCATCGGGAACGCGTCGGCGACCTTGCGGATGACGCGAGCATCCTCGGCCGCATCGGAGCGCACCTCGGTCAGGGTGGCGACATGGGTATGAGGCGCGCCCTTGAAGGCATTCGGCGAGAACACCAGCACGAAATTGATGCCGAGCCCCTGCCAGTCGATGGTGCGCATGTTACCGATCCGCGCCGCGATATCGCGTCCGAGCACGTTGACCACGATGTCGTCACCGAGCTTGAGGCCGAGGCCATCCGCGATCCGCTTCTCGATCGAGACCAGTGGCGGTCCGCTGTAGCTCTCGCCCCACCATTCGCCCTCGACGACCTTGGAGCCCTTGGGGATCTCGCCGGTATAGGTCAGGCCGCGGTCGCTCTGGAGGACCCATTCGGTCTCCGCCGTGGCCTTGAGGTCCTCGGCGCGCACGCCGCGGGCGGAGACGATCCGGCCGCGCAGCATCGGCACGTCGTCGACCGAGGATTGTGGCGCAAGCTCCTTCAGGAAGCCGCGGAAGCGCTCGGCCTCGCCGGAGGGCACGTCGATGAAGAAGAATGACGGCGCCTGTTCTGGCAGCTGCGCGAGGAACTGCCGCCGCAGATTGCCGTCGATCTGGGTGATCGTGACCAGCACCGCGAGCCCCAGTCCGAGCGACAGCACCACCGACGGCGTCAGCGCGCCCGGGCGATAGATGTTGCTGACGGCGAGCCGCAGCATCGGGAAGCGGCTGCGCGGCATGGCGCGCGCGCTCGCCATCACGACAGCGGCGATGCCCCGCAGCAGCACGAACACGAGCGCAGCGGCGACCACGAACACGGCGGCGATATTCTTGTCGTAGGACAGGCCGATCACCACCGCCACCAAGAGCGCCACCGTGCCGGCGATCAGGGCCAGATAACTCCAGCGCGGACGGTGCCACTCGGCGATCACCGCCTCGCGGAACAGCGCCGCCACGGGCACGTCACGGATGCGCCCGAGCGGCCACAGGCCGAAGGCGAGGGCGGTGAGCAGACCGTAGACGAAGGACAGCGCCAGCTCGTCCGGATGCAGCGCCGGGATCACTGGCAGCGGCAGGATCTTGCCGAACAGTCCGACGATCACAAAGGGCAGGGCGGCGCCGGCACAAAGTCCGATGATCGAACCGATCGTGGCGAGCACCATGACCTGCACGAGGTAGATTCCGAACACGTCGCGGCTGGTGGCGCCCAGCGCCTTGAACGCCGCGATCACCTCGGTGCGGCGGTCGACATGGCTCTTGACCGCATTGGCGACGCCGACGCCGCCGACCAGCAGCGCGGCGAGACCGACCAGGGTCAGGAACTGGGTGAAGCGGCCGATGGTGCGCTCCAATTGCGGCGAGGCATTGCTGCGGCTGCGGATCTCCCACCCGGCCGATGGCAAGGTCAGACGGGTGTCGGCGATGAAGGACGCCGCGGCATGATCGTCCTTGGCGTTGTCCGGCAGCCGGACCCGGTAGGTCCAGCGCACCAGGCTGCCCGGCTGCAGCAGCGGCGTGGCGCGCAAGCCGGCCTCGCTGATCAGGAAGCGCGGTCCCAGCCCGATGCCGCCCGACAGCTTGTCCGGCTCGGCCTGCAGCGCGCTGCGGATCTGGAAGCGCACGGTGTCGATGCTGACGGTGTCGCCGACCTTGAGGTCGAGCCGCGCCAGCAGCGCCGGATCGGCGGCCGCGCCATAAGCGCCGCCGCGCTCGGCCAGAATGTCGGAGAGCGGCAGGTCGGGCTGCAGCTCGGCTTTGCCGAGCAGCGGATAGGCGTCGTCGACAGCCTTGAGCTCGACCAGCGCCAGCTTGGCGTCGTTGGAGCGCACCATGGCCCGTAAGGTCGCCGCCAGCGACACCTCGCCGCGCGAACGCAGGAACGCGATCTCCTCCGGCTTGGCTTCGCGCTGAAACAGCGAAAACGCGACGTCGCCGCCGAGCAGCGTGCGGCCCTCGCGAACGAGACCGTCATTGAGGCTCGCGGCCACCGAGCCGACGCCGGCGATGGCGAGCACGCCGAGCGCGATGCAGGCGATGAAGACGTAGAAGCCGCGCAGGCCGCCGCGCAGCTCGCGCAGGGCGTAACGCACCGGCAGCCAGGCCATGCGGCCGGCGGGGATCGGTTCGGCGACGCTGCTCATGCCAGGGCAGGCTCGTGTGCGCCGTCGGCTTCGATCCGTCCCGAGCGCAGCCGCACGACACGGTCGCAGCGATGCGCAAGCCCGCTGTCATGGGTCACGAGCACCAGGGTCATGCCGCGCTCGGCATGCTTGGTGAACAGCAGGTCGACGATCTGCCGGCCGGTGGTCTCGTCGAGATTGCCGGTCGGCTCGTCGGCCACCAGGATGGCCGGGTCGGGGGCGAGGGCGCGCGCCAGCGCCACGCGCTGCTGCTCGCCGCCGGACAGCTGGGTCGGATAATGGTGCAGCCGGTGGCCGAGGCCGACCGAGTCCAACTCGCGCGCGGCCCGCTCGGCGGCGCCGGAATGCCCGGCCAGCTCCAGCGGCACCGCGACATTCTCGAGTGCGGTCATGGTCGGGATCAGGTGGAAGGACTGGAAGACGATGCCGACCTGGCGGCCGCGGAACCGGGCCAGCGCGTCCTCGTCCAGGGCATTGAAAGCGGTGCCATTGACCACCACCTGACCGCTGTCTGGACGTTCCAATCCCGCCATCACCATCAGCAGCGTGGACTTGCCGGAGCCCGACGGTCCGATCAGGCCGATCGTCTCGCCTTGTCCCACCCGCAGGCTGATGTCCTTGAGAATGTGAACACGCGCCGCTCCGGTGCCGAGCGAGAGATTGACGTTGGCGATGGTAATGGTGTCCGGCGCTGTGCCGGCCAAAGGCGAGGTTTCGATGAGACTGTCCATGGCTCGGTCATATGGCAACTCCGCAAGCCGGGTCGAGAGGCGCGGGCGCATCTTCGTGCACATACTCGTGTTGATGCTCGCCATGATGACAATGGGGCCGGCATTCGCGGGCGCCGAGGCCGGCAAGCCGATCAAGCTGGTGGTGCTTGGCGACTCCTTGAGCGCGGGCCTCGGCCTGTCGGCTTCGGATGCGTTTCCGGCCAAGCTTCAAAAGGCGTTGAACGACAAGGGGCTGAAGGTCGAGATGACCAATGCCGGGGTGTCCGGCGACACCTCCTCGGGCGGACGCGACCGGCTCGATTGGTCGGTGGCCGATGGCACCGAGGCCGTGATCGTCGAGCTCGGCGCCAATGATGCTTTGCGCGGCATCGATCCGTCGGTCACGCGGCAGGCGCTGACCGAGATCGTCCAGCGGCTGAAGGCGCGGGGCATCGCGGTGATGCTGTGCGGCATGCTGGCGCCGCCGAATTACGGCAGCGATTACGCTGCGAAATTCAACGCGATCTACCCCGACCTCGCCAAGCAGTTCGACGTCCAGCTTTACCCGTTCTTTCTCGACGGTGTTGCCGCCGATCCCAAGTTGAACCAGGCCGACGGCATTCACCCCACGGCCGCGGGCGTCGACATCATCGTCTCCCGGATGTTGCCTATGGTGGAAGCATTCCTGCGTCCGCTTCGTGAGCAATGATGGAACGAAGCCGCGGTCGGATCATTCGCGGTCACCTTGCGGGCGAGGTTTTCCGCAGCTTTTACCGGCGTTAACGCTGCGTCCGTCGCGGAGTCATATAAATTCGGTAGGAATTATGCATTGGCGATTCGTCGTCGATCCTTTCGTCAAGGCATGATCTCGTCAATTTTCGGGATCAGCCTCCAGCATCGGGAGTCCTGCAACGATGCCGCGTCTGTTTACTGGACTGGAGATCCCGGCCGAGGTCGGCCAGACTCTCTCCAATTTGCGGGGTGGCCTTCCCGGCGCCCGCTGGATCGATCCGGAAAATTACCACGTCACCTTGCGTTTCATCGGCGATATCGACGGCGCGTCGGCCAACGAGATCGCCGCGATGCTGTGGCGGGTCAACCGCAAGCCGTTCGAAGTCACGGTGCAGGGTCTCTCGAGCTTCGGCGGCCGCAAGCCGCGCGCTGTCGTCGCCAACATCGCGCCCAGCCGGCCGCTGATCGAGCTGCAGGCCGAGCTGGAACGCATGATGCAGCGGATCGGGCTCGATCCCGAGGGACGCAAATTCGTGCCGCATGTGACCTTGGCGCGGCTGCACGACGCATCGAGCCAGGACGTCGCCGATTATCTGTCGGTCCGGGGCTACTTCCCGAGCCGGGTGTTCGTCGCCGAGCGCTTCGTGTTGTTCTCGTCCCGTGCTTCGACGGGGGGCGGGCCCTATGTCGTGGAGGATGCCTACGACCTCTGCGCCGTCTAAAGATTGCCGGAGCCGGGCCGCAAACGCCAACTCGCAAGCGCCGAGCCACGGACGCCAAGCCGCAGAACAACGTCGTTACCCCGGGACTAACGGGCCGGCCGGCGTTTGCGTGCCATATACCAAGTCCTTACGGCTCGGCTGCATGGCCGCTTCCACCATTTGCGGATTGCATTTTCCGTAAGTCTCATGACCTAGAGTGGGCTCATGCTGTCCACTCCGTCAGACGCGTTCCGCGCGCAATATCAGTCTTTGGTCGATACTGGAGCGATCGAGGCCGACCCGGCCCAGGCCGAGGTCGCCGACGCGCTGGCCGCGCTCGAGCGCAGGCTTTCCACCTACAAGCCGGCGCGCAAGCAGAGCCTGCTGGGGCGCCTGTTCTTCGACAAGAGCGAGCCGCCGCGCGGCCTCTACGTTCACGGCGAGGTCGGCCGCGGCAAGACCATGCTGATGGACCTGTTCTATCAGAACTGTCCGGTCGAGCATAAGCGGCGGGCGCATTTCCACGAATTCATGGCCGAGGTGCATGAGCGCATCTACGGCTACCGCCAGAACATTGCGCGCGGCGAGCTCGCCGATACGGATGTGATCGGGCTGACGGCGCAGGCCATCTTCGAGCAGTCATGGCTGCTCTGCTTCGACGAATTCCACGTCACCGACATCGCCGACGCGATGATCCTGGGCCGGCTGTTCGCCAGGCTGTTCGAGCTCGGCACCGTGGTCGTGGCGACCTCCAACGTTGCGCCGGAGGACCTCTACAAGGGCGGCCTCAACCGCGCGCTGTTCCTGCCCTTCATCAAGCATATTGCCGACCACATGGACGTGGTACGGCTGGACGCGCGGACCGATTTCCGGCTGGAGAAACTGGCCGGGGTCAAGATGTGGCTGGTGCCGGCGGACGTCGAGGCCCGCACCGCGCTCGACAACGCCTGGGGCAGGCTGACCGGCCACGCCCGCTGCAGGTCGCGCGACATCACCATCAAGGGGCGCCTTCTGCATGTGCCCTGTTCGGCCAATGGCGTTGCCCGTTTCGGCTTTGCCGACCTGTGCGAGAAGCCGCTCGCAGCGTCGGACTATCTGCGCCTGGCGCACGACTATCACACCATCCTGATCGACCATATTCCGGTGATGGACTACGCGGAGCGCAATGCCGCCAAGCGCTTCATCACCTTGATCGACACGCTCTATGACAACGCCGTGAAGCTGATCGCTTCCGCCGAAGCGGATCCGATCTCGCTTTACGTCGCGACCGACGGCATCGAGGCCATGGAGTTCAAGCGGACGTCCTCGCGCCTGATCGAGATGGGGTCGGAATCCTACTTGGCTCTGCCGCACGGCCGGAAGGACTCGGCAGCCTCCGGGACTTCTACGGGGCTGGTCGAAACCTGACAAACACCGGATTTCGGGAGCGCCTGCCTTCGGGCACACAGCCGTGAAAAGGCCACGTCAATCAGGCTGAAAGGATCATTAGCGCCCGTCCGCCTCGGACCTGATCGAAATCAAGGCAGGCCTGTCAATTGGCCATAGCGTGACTTGAACGGCCGGGGCGAAAGGGATAACCACCCAATCGACTTTTAACCTCCCTCACCCCTTCGGGTTCAAAGGAAATTTCCCATGGCGCGCGACAAGATTGCTTTGATTGGCTCCGGTCAGATCGGCGGAACGCTGGCTCACCTCATCGGCCTCAAGGAGCTCGGCGATGTCGTCATGTTCGACATTGCTGAAGGCGTCCCGCAGGGCAAGGCGCTCGACATCGCCCAGTCCTCCCCGGTCGATGGCTTCGACGCCCATTACAGTGGCGCCAACTCCTACGAAGCGCTGGATAACGCCAAGGTCTGCATCGTCACCGCCGGCGTGCCGCGCAAGCCGGGCATGAGCCGCGACGATCTCCTGTCGATCAACCTCAAAGTCATGGAGCAGGTCGGCGCCGGCATCAAGAAGTACGCCCCCGACGCGTTCGTCATCTGCATCACCAACCCGCTCGACGCGATGGTCTGGGCGCTGCAGAAGGCCTCGGGCCTGCCGGCCAAGAAGGTCGTCGGCATGGCCGGCGTGCTCGACTCCGCGCGCTTCCGCTACTTCCTGGCCGATGAGTTCAACGTCTCGGTCGAGGACGTCACCGCCTTCGTGCTCGGTGGTCATGGCGACACGATGGTGCCGCTGACCAAGTACTCCACCGTCGCCGGCATTCCGCTGCCCGACCTCGTCAAGATGGGCTGGACCTCGCAGGCCCGCATCGACGAGATCGTAGACCGCACCCGCAATGGCGGCGCCGAGATCGTCAACCTTCTCAAGACCGGGTCGGCCTATTACGCGCCGGCGGCCTCGGCGATCGCGATGGCCGAGAGCTATCTGCGCGACAAGAAGCGCGTGCTGCCCTGCGCCGCCCATCTCAACGGCGAGTTCGGCGTCAAGGACATGTATGTCGGCGTTCCCGTCGTGATCGGTTCCAAGGGCGTCGAGCGCATTGTCGAGATCGAGCTGGCCGGCAAGGACCGCGAGGCGTTCGACAAGTCGGTGGCCGCCGTGCAGGGCCTGGTCGACGCCTGCAAGAAGATCGCGCCCGACCTGCTCGGTCGCTGACCTGGCCGGGCGGACCCCAAGCCCGCCCGATCGAGTTGCAGGATGCTTGGTATATGGTATACCAAGCATCCTCGAAACAATTCCATACGTCACCCTCTCGCGGGTTCGGGGAGCAACCGCTTATGAACATTCACGAATATCAGGCCAAGGCACTGCTGCACGAGTTCGGCGTGCCGATTTCCAAGGGCGTGCCGGTGCTCCGTCCGGAGGACTCGGATGCGGCGGCGAAGGCGCTCGGCGGTCCGGTCTGGGTCGTGAAGAGCCAGATCCACGCCGGCGGCCGTGGCAAGGGCAAGTTCAAGGAGGCCTCGGCCGGCGACAAGGGCGGCGTCCGCCTCGCCAAGTCGATTGACGAGGTCAATGCGTTCGCCAAGCAGATGCTCGGCGCAACCCTCGTCACCGTGCAGACCGGCCCCGATGGCAAGCAGGTCAACCGCCTCTACATCGAGGACGGCTCGGATATCGACAAGGAATTCTACCTGTCGCTGCTGGTCGATCGCGAGACCTCGAAGGTCGCTTTCGTGGTGTCGACCGAAGGCGGCGTCAACATCGAGGACGTTGCTCACAGCACGCCTGAGAAGATCATCACCTTCTCAGTCGATCCGGCCACCGGCGTGATGCCGCATCACGGTCGCGCCGTCGCCAAGGCGCTGAAGCTCTCGGGCGATCTCGCCAAGCAGGCCGAGAAGCTGACCATCCAGCTCTATACCGCCTTCGTCGCCAAGGACATGGCGATGCTCGAGATCAACCCGCTGGTCGTCACCAAGCAGGGCCAGCTGCGTGTGCTCGACGCCAAGGTGTCGTTCGACTCCAACGCGCTGTTCAAGCACCCCGAGGTCGTGGCGCTGCGTGACGAGACCGAGGAAGACGCCAAGGAGATCGAGGCCTCCAAATACGATCTCAACTATGTCGCGCTCGACGGCACCATCGGCTGCATGGTCAACGGCGCCGGCCTCGCGATGGCGACGATGGACATCATCAAGCTCTACGGCATGGAGCCGGCCAACTTCCTCGACGTCGGCGGCGGCGCCAGCAAGGAGAAGGTCGCGGCGGCGTTCAAGATCATCACCGCCGACCCGAACGTGAAGGGCATCCTGGTCAACATCTTCGGCGGCATCATGAAGTGCGATGTCATCGCCGAGGGCGTCGTGGCCGCGGTCAAGGAAGTCGGCCTGAAGGTGCCGCTGGTGGTGCGCCTCGAAGGCACCAATGTCGATCTCGGCAAGAAGATCATCAGCGAGTCCGGTCTGAACGTGCTGCCCGCCGACAATCTCGACGACGCCGCGCAGAAGATCGTCAAGGCCGTCAAGGGAGGCTGAGCGCCGTTTCAGGCGCTCGCTTAGCTCCTCACCGCAACGCTTTTAGAGAAAGCACGATGTCCATTCTCATCGACAAGAACACCAAGGTCATCTGTCAGGGCTTCACTGGCAAGAACGGCACCTTCCACTCCGAGGCGGCGATCGCCTACGGCACCAAGATGGTCGGCGGCACCTCGCCGGGCAAAGGCGGCTCGACCCATCTCGGCCTGCCGGTGTTCGACACCGTCAAGGAGGCTCGCGAGGCCACTGGCGCTGACGCGTCGGTGATCTACGTGCCGCCGCCGGGTGCGGCCGACGCCATTTGCGAGGCGATCGACGCCGAGGTCCCGCTGATCGTCTGCATCACCGAGGGCATCCCGGTGCTCGACATGGTCAGGGTCAAGCGCTCGCTGCAGGGCTCCAAGTCGCGCCTGATCGGCCCGAACTGCCCGGGCGTCATGACCGCCGGAGAGTGCAAGATCGGCATCATGCCGGCCAATATCTTCAAGCCCGGCTCGGTCGGCATCGTGTCACGCTCCGGCACGCTGACCTATGAAGCGGTGTTCCAGACCACCTCGGAAGGCCTCGGTCAGACCACCGCGGTCGGTATCGGCGGCGACCCGGTCAAGGGCACCGAGTTCATCGACATGCTGGAGATGTTCCTTGCCGACCCCAAGACCGAGTCGATCATCATGATCGGCGAGATCGGCGGCTCGGCCGAGGAAGACGCGGCCCAGTTCATCAAGGACGAGGCCAAGCGCGGCCGCAAGAAGCCGATGGTCGGATTCATCGCCGGCGTCACGGCGCCTCCGGGCCGTCGCATGGGCCATGCCGGCGCGATCATCTCGGGCGGCAAGGGTGATGCCGGTTCGAAGACGGCCGCGATGGAAGCGGCTGGTATCACGGTGTCGCCGTCGCCGGCGCGGCTCGGCAAAACGCTTGTCGAAAAGTTGAAATCCTGATTCAGGACTTAGTGCTTTTCGGCGCGAATATTTACAATAAATAAGGTAAACGGTCCTAACCCGAACCTGACCCGCTTTTTCCAGCGGGTCAGGCATTGCGCCGTTTTGATTGGGCGCATCGAAATTACCAGGACGCCTACCATGTCTCGCCAAGATGCGAACGCCGCCTTCGCCCTGTCGTCTTTTCTGCAGGGCACCAATGCCACCTACATCGATGAAATCTATGCGCGTTACGAGAAGGATCCGTCGTCGGTCGATGCCGACTGGCAGGAGTTCTTCAAGAGCCTGAAGGATGCGCCGGCCGACGTTCAGAAGAACGCCTCGGGCCCGTCCTGGGAGCGCAGCAACTGGCCGGTTTCGCCGCGCGACGAGTTGACCTCGGCGCTGGATGGCAACTGGGCTGTGGTCGAGAAGAAGGTCGGCGAGAAGATTGCGGCCAAGGCGCAGACCAAGGGCGTCGAATTGTCGCCGGCCGACATCAACCAGGCCACCCGCGACTCTGTCCGTGCGTTGATGCTGATCCGCGCCTACCGCATGCGTGGTCACTTTCACGCCAAGCTCGATCCGCTCGGCATCGAGGCCCCGCGCAACCGCGAGGAGCTCGACCCTCGCTCCTACGGCTTCACTGAAGCCGATTACGACCGCAAGATCTTCCTCGATCACGTGCTCGGCCTCGAATATGGCAGCTTGCGCGAGATCGTCGCGATCTGCGAGCGCACCTATTGCCAGACGCTCGGCGTCGAGTTCATGCACATCTCGAACGCCGCGCAGAAGGCCTGGATCCAGGAGCGCATCGAGGGGCCGGACAAGGAAATCTCGTTCACCCGCGAGGGACGCCGCGCCATTCTCACCAAGCTGATCGAGGCCGAGGGCTTCGAGAAGTTCTGCGACGTCAAGTTCACCGGCACCAAGCGCTTCGGCCTCGACGGTGGCGAGTCGCTGATCCCGGCGCTGGAGCAGATCATCAAGCGCGGCGGCAATCTCGGCGTGAAGGAGATCGTGCTGGGCATGCCACATCGCGGCCGCCTCAACGTGCTGACCCAGGTGATGGGCAAGCCGCACCGCGCGCTGTTCCACGAGTTCAAGGGCGGCTCGGCCAACCCGGATGCGGTCGAAGGCTCTGGTGACGTCAAGTACCATCTCGGCGCCTCCTCGGACCGCGAGTTCGACGGCAACCGCATCCATCTGTCGCTGACCGCCAACCCGTCGCATCTCGAGATCGTCGATCCGGTGGTGCTCGGCAAGGTCCGCGCCAAGCAGGACCAGCACGGCGATCCGCCGGACATGCGCATCTCGGTGCTGCCGCTGTTGATGCATGGTGACGCAGCGTTCGCCGGCCAGGGCGTCGTGGCCGAATGCTTCGCGCTGTCGGACCTGAAGGGCTACCGGACAGGTGGCTCGATTCATTTCATCGTGAACAATCAGATCGGCTTCACGACCTATCCGCGCTACTCGCGCTCGTCACCCTATCCGTCCGACGTCGCCAAGATGATCGACGCGCCGATCTTCCATGTGAACGGCGACGATCCGGAAGCGGTGGTGTTCGCGGCCAAGGTTGCGACCGAGTTCCGGCAGAAATTCCACAAGCCGGTCGTCATCGACATGTTCTGCTACCGCAGGCATGGCCACAATGAAGGTGACGAGCCCGCCTTCACCCAGCCGGTGATGTACAAGAAGATCGCCGGTCATCCGTCGACCCTGGAGATCTACTCCAAGCGTCTCGTCGCCGAAGGCGTGATGACGGAAGGCGAGGTCGAGAAGGCCAAGGCCGATTGGCGCGCCCGGCTCGACGCCGAGTTCGAAGCCGGCACCTCCTATCGCCCGAACAAGGCCGACTGGCTCGACGGCAAATGGGCAGGCCTGAAGTCCGCCGACCAGGAAGAAGAGGCGCGCCGCGGCGTCACCGGCGTCGAGATCGACCGTCTCAAGGAGATCGGCCGCAAGATCACCAAGGTGCCGGACGGCTTCCGCCTGCATCGCACGATCCAGCGCTTCCTCGAGAACCGCGCCAAGGCGATCGATAGCGGCGTCGGCCTCGATTGGGCGACCGGCGAGGCGCTGGCGTACTGCTCGCTCTTGCTCGAAGGCCACAAGGTCCGTCTCTCCGGTCAGGACAGCGAGCGCGGCACCTTCTCGCAGCGCCACTCGGTTCTGATCGACCAGGAGGACGAGAGCCGCTACACGCCGTTCAACCATCTGGCGCCGGAGCAGGGCCATTTCGAGGTCATCAACTCGCTGCTGTCGGAAGAGGCGGTGCTCGGCTTCGAATACGGTTATTCGCTCGCCGAGCCGACCGCGCTGACCTTGTGGGAAGCGCAGTTCGGCGACTTCGCCAACGGCGCGCAGGTGCTGTTCGACCAGTTCATCTCGTCGGGCGAACGCAAATGGTTGCGCATGTCCGGCCTCGTCTGCCTGCTGCCGCACGGTTATGAGGGCCAGGGTCCGGAGCATTCGTCAGCGCGCCTTGAGCGCTATCTGCAGATGTGCGCCGAGGACAACATGCAGGTGGTCTATCCGACCACGCCGGCGAACTACTTCCATGTGCTGCGCCGCCAGCTGCACCGCGAGATCCGCAAGCCGTTGATCGTGATGACGCCGAAGTCGCTGCTGCGTCACAAGCGCGCGGTGTCGCGGCTTGAGGAACTCGCCAAGGGCACCACCTTCCACCGCATCCTGTATGATGACGCCCAGATGCAGGCGGACGACAAGACCAAGCTGGTGCCGGACGACCAGATCCGCCGCATCGTGCTGTGCTCGGGCAAGGTCTATTACGACCTCTATGACGAGCGCGAGAAGCGCGGTCTGAACGACATCTATCTGATGCGCATCGAGCAGCTCTATCCGGTGCCGCTCAAGGCGCTGGTCGCCGAGCTCGGCCGCTTCAAGAACGCCGAAGTCGTATGGTGCCAGGAAGAGCCGCGCAACATGGGCGCCTGGCACTTCATCGAGCCCTATCTCGAATGGGTGCTGAACCAGACCGGCGGCAAGAGCAAGCGTCCGCGCTATGCCGGCCGTGCCGCGTCGGCCGCCACCGCCACGGGCCTGATGTCGAAGCATCTCGCCCAGCTGAAGGCGCTGCTCGACGAAGCCCTGAACTGAACCTGCCTTTCACGCGCCCCGCATGCCATGCGGGGCGCAAGTACACCGCGTTGATCGTCCGTGCCGCATCGCTTGCTCGCCGCAAGGCGATGACGGACGGGCTTTATGACCGCACGGGTTATTGAGGATAGAGACCATGACTGAAATTCGCGTTCCGACGCTCGGGGAATCCGTCACCGAAGCCACCATCGGCCGCTGGTTCAAGAAGGCCGGCGACGCCGTGGCGGTCGACGAGCCGCTCGTCGAGCTCGAAACCGACAAGGTGACGATCGAGGTGCCGGCTCCCTCGGCCGGCACGCTCGGCGAGATCATCGCCAAGGACGGCGAGACGGTTGCCGTCGGCGCGCTGCTCGGCCAGATCAATGATGGCGCTGTGGCCGCCAAGCCCGCCGCGGCTGCCCCGGCTCCCGCGAAGCCCGCCGCAGCACCGGCGGCTGCAGCTCCCGCCCCGGCCAAGGCGCTGCCCGCCGATACGCCGCAGGCTCCCTCGGTGCGCAAGCTCTCCGCCGAGAGCGGCGTCGATGCCACCACCGTTCCGGGCTCCGGCAAGGACGGCCGCGTCACCAAGGGCGACATGCTGGCCGCGATCGAGCGCGCCGCGTCGGCGCCGACCCCGGTCAATCAGCCGGCCGCCGCCGTGCAGGTCCGCGCGCCGTCGCCGGCCGACGATGCCGCGCGCGAAGAGCGCGTGAAGATGACCCGGCTGCGCCAGACCATCGCGCGCCGCCTCAAGGACGTGCAGAACACTGCGGCCATGCTGACGACCTTCAACGAGGTCGACATGACCAACGTGATGGCGCTGCGCAGCCAGTACAAGGACGTGTTCGAGAAGAAGCACGGCTCAAAGCTCGGCTTCATGGGCTTCTTCACCAAGGCGGTGGTGCAGGCGCTGAAGGACATCCCGGCGGTCAACGCCGAGATCGACGGCAGCGATCTCATCTACAAGAACTACTATCACATCGGCGTGGCCGTCGGCACCGACAAGGGCCTGGTGGTGCCGGTGGTGCGCGACTGCGACCACAAGTCGATCGCCGACATCGAGAAGGGCATCGCCGATTTCGGCCGCCGCGCCCGTGACGGCCAGCTCAAGATCGACGAGATGCAGGGTGGTACCTTCACGATCACCAATGGCGGCATCTACGGCTCGCTGATGTCGACCCCGATCCTGAACGCGCCGCAGTCCGGCATCCTCGGCATGCACAAGATCCAGGAGCGCCCGGTCGTGGTCGGCGGCAAGATCGAAATCCGCCCCATGATGTATCTGGCGCTGTCCTATGACCACCGCGTCATCGACGGCAAGGAAGCGGTGACCTTCCTGGTGCGCGTCAAGGAGAGCCTGGAGGATCCGGCGCGGCTCGTGCTGGATCTCTGATCATCGTCATTAGCTGATGCTCGAGAGGCGCGCTGAGAAGCGCGCCTCAAACCTCACGGGGGCCATCATGACCGACAGGGTTGCAGTGATCACCGGCGGCAGCCGCGGCATTGGCCGCGCCACCGCGCTCGCCGCCGCATCGCGCGGCTTCAAGATCGTGGTCGGCTATGCCTCCAACGAGGCCGCGGCGCAGAGCACGGTTGCCGCGATCGAGGCCAGCAACGGCAAGGCGATCGCGGTGAAATGCGACGTCGGCCGCGAGCACGACATCCTCGCTTTGTTCAAGGCGGCGGACAAGTTCGGCACCCTTGGTGCGCTGATCAACAATGCCGGCATCGTCGGCCCGACCACGCGTGTCGACGAGATGAGCGCGGAACGCATCGAGCGCCTGATGGCGGTCAATGTCACCGGCAGCATTCTGTGTGCACGTGAGGCCGTGAAGCGAATGTCGACGCGACATGGCGGCAAGGGCGGCGTGATCATCAATCTGTCGTCGGTCGCCGCCAAGCTCGGCTCGCCCAACACCTATGTCGACTATGCCGCCTCCAAGGGCGCGATCGATTCCTTCACCGTCGGCCTCGGCCACGAGGTCGCCAGCGAAGGGATTCGCGTCGCCGCCATTCGCCCCGGCCTGATCGACACCGATATTCATGCCTCCGGCGGTGAGCCCGATCGCGCTCATCGTCTGGCGCCGATGGTGCCGATGAAGCGCGTCGGCACCGCGGATGAAATCGCCAATGCCATCGTCTGGCTGCTGTCGGACGAGGCCTCCTATGTCACTTCGGCCATTCTCGACGTGTCGGGCGGACGCTGACGACCGTCGTTATCTCTGACTTGCAAGCTTACGGAACATTCGATCATGGCTAACTACGATCTCGTCGTCATCGGCACCGGACCCGGTGGTTATGTTTGCGCCATCCGCGCGGCGCAGCTCGGCATGAAGGTGGCCGTGGTCGAGAAGAACGCCACCCTCGGCGGCACCTGCCTCAATGTCGGCTGCATGCCCTCGAAGGCGCTGCTGCATGCCTCTGAATTGTTCGAGGAGGCCGGGCATTCCTTCGCCAAGATGGGCATCAAGGTGCCGGCGCCGGAGATCGACCTGCCGGCGATGATGAACTTCAAGCAGCAGGGCATCGACGGCAACGTCAAGGGCGTCGAGTTCCTGATGAAGAAGAACAAGATCGACGTGCTCCAGGGCAAGGGCAAGATCCTCGGCACCGGCAAGGTGCAGGTGACCGGCAATGACGGCACCGCGCAGACCGTCGAGACCAAGAACATCGTGATCGCCACCGGCTCCGACATCGCGCGCCTCAAGGGCATCGAGATCGACGAGAAGCGCATCGTTTCCTCGACCGGCGCGCTGTCGCTGGACAAGATTCCGTCGAGCCTGCTCGTCGTCGGTGCTGGCGTGATCGGGCTCGAGCTCGGCTCGGTGTGGCGCCGCCTCGGCGCCAAGGTCACCGTGGTTGAATTCCTCGACCGTATCCTGCCCGGCATGGACCTCGAGATCGCCAAGCAGTTCCAGCGCATCCTCGAGAAGCAGGGCTTTGCGTTCAAGCTCGGCGCCAAGGTGACCGGTGTCGACACGTCAGGGGCAACGCTCGCCGCGACGATCGAGCCGGCGGCCGGCGGCGCGGCTGAGAAGATCGAGGCCGACGTGGTCCTCGTCGCGATCGGCCGCGTGCCGTACACCGACGGCCTCGGCCTGCAGGAGGCTGGCGTCGTGCTCGACAATCGCGGCCGCGTGCAGATCGATCACCATTTCGCGACCAGCGTGCCCGGTGTCTACGCGATTGGCGATGTCGTCGCCGGTCCGATGCTCGCGCACAAGGCCGAGGATGAGGGCGTGGCGGTGGCCGAGATCCTGGCCGGCCAGGCCGGTCATGTGAACTACGACGTGATTCCGGGCGTCGTCTACACCACGCCGGAAGTGGCCTCCGTCGGCAAGACGGAAGACGAGCTCAAGCAGGCCGGTGTTGCGTACACCGTCGGTAAGTTTCCGTTTACCGCGAACGGCCGCTCCAAGGTCAACCAGACCACTGACGGTTTCGTGAAGATCCTTGCAGATGCGAAGACCGATCGCGTGCTCGGCGCGCACATCATCGGCCGCGAGGCCGGTGAACTGATCCACGAAGCCGCCGTATTGATGGAGTTCGGTGGCTCTGCCGAGGATCTGGCGCGCACCTGCCACGCCCATCCGACGCGGTCGGAGGCCGTCAAGGAAGCCGCTCTTGCGGTCGGCAAGCGTGCCATCCACATGTGACCGACGCTTTTGCGGTGTGATCGGCGGATGCGACAAAAAGGTCTGCCGACCACGCTGAACCAAACGGCAAGGTTCGAGGTCGTATCGTCACGGCGGCCTCAGCCCGAGGCCGGGCCGAGATGGAGTGCCATGCTGCGCCGCCTGCTTCAGCCGTTCTGGGTCCTGCTCGCGATCATCTTCCTGATCGAAGCCTGGCTGTGGGACCATCTCGAACCGATCGTGGCGCGCATCGTCGCGGCGATCCCGCTGCGCAGCCTGAAGCATTGGCTCGCGGCCCGGATCGAGACACTGTCGCCGGCGCTGACCCTGGTGGTCTTCGTCGTGCCAGTCGTCCTGCTGTTTCCGCTCAAGCTGCTCGGCATGTGGCTATTGATGCATCATCAATGGAAGCTCGCGCTGGGGACGATCGTATTCGGCAAGATGGTCGGCGTCGGTATCACCGCCTTCATCTTCGACGTGACGCGCAGCAAGCTGCTGCAGATGCCGTGGTTCGCGTGGCTCTATGACGCCGTGCTCACGCTGCGCCGGAAGGCCGCGGCGCTGGTCGACCCGATCAAGCAGCGCATCCGCGAGATCGTCAGCGACGTGCTCGGCGGCAATACCCGTGGCTGGTCCGCCCGGCTGGTTCGCCAGATCACGCGCTTTCGCCGCAGCGTGCAGGCGCGCTAATCCGACTTGCTCGAAACTCAACAACGCGCAGATTTGCTGAATTGTCCTTCACCTCCCCCGCTTGCGGGGGAGGTCGCGTCGCATCGTCAGATGTGACGCGGGTGGGGGAATTCTCTCCACGTGCACCGCCGCTGCGGTGGTCCCCACCCCAACCCTCCCCGCAAGCTGGGAGGGAGTCACACGCCGTCACCGGCTTTAGTGCAGATGCAACAGATGCGGCTGGAACAGTCCGAGCACGGTCATGGCGATCCCGACGACAGCGAGCGCGCCGGAGGCCCAGGCCAGCACCAGCATCCCGGTGATGATCGTCGCTGACGCCAGCACGATGCCGATCTGGAAGGCGGCCGAGGCCAGCTCGTAGTGGTGGTATTTCGCTGTCGCGAGGTCACGCTCCTCCTCGGCATGCTTGGCGCGCGCGGCGAGCTGTTCGCTGCCTTCGCCGGTCTCCGGCTCGGAGCGGTAGCGCGCGGCGTTCTTCTGCCAATCGTCGATCTGCTTCTGCAGCGCGGCCTTGGTCGCTTCGTCGGGCAGCGCGGGCAGGTTGAGCTTGCCCTGTTCGGCGGCGGTCTGCACCACCGTGCGCCGCACCGTCTTGGCCTGGAAGAAGGCCCACAGATTGGATGCTTCGACGTTCTTGCTGATCGATTCGGTCTGCGCGCCCTTGCCGAGCGTCTCCGACAACGCCAGGAACAGCGCGATCACCGCGATCAGCAGCGCGATCTTCTTGTTCTCGCCCGAGGCGTGCTCGGCGTGCTCCGCATGCTCCATGCTCTCATGTGCGCTCATCTGTTCCCCTCCGGATCAAGCGTCGGACGATTGCCGGAACGGGGGTGCAAGCGCAAGCGAAACGATGTGACGGAACGGTGTCAGCGCCGCGGATGCGCTGACGCGTAGACCTGCAGCAGCCGCTCCGAATCGATGCCGGTATAGACCTGCGTGGTCGACAGCGAGGCGTGGCCGAGCAGCTCCTGGATCGCGCGCAGGTCGCCACCGCGCGACAACAGGTGCGTCGCGAAGGAATGCCGCAGCGCGTGCGGTGTGGCGCTGTCGGGCAGGCCGAGCGCGCCGCGCAGCCGCTCCATCGCGAGCTGGATGATGCGCGGGCTCAACGGGCCGCCCTTGGCGCCGAGAAACATCGGCCCCTCCGCAGGCAGCGGATAGGGACAGAGCCGGGCGTAGTCGTCGATCAGTTGCAGCACGTTCTGCAGCACCGGCACCATACGGGTCTTGTTGCCCTTGCCGGTGACCACCAGCACGTCGCCTTCGCCAGGCCGCGGCACCTCGCGCCGCTTCAGGCCGAGCGCCTCGGAGATGCGCAGGCCCGAGCCGTAGAGCAGGGCCATCACGGCGGCATCGCGCGCCAAAACCCAGGTCTCGCGCGTCTCGCCAGCGCGCTCATCGGCATCGGCGAGCCGCTTGGCGGCGTCCATCGGCAGCGGTTTCGGCAGGCTCTTGGCGATTTTCGGCGCGCGGATCCCGGCGAGCGCGCCGACCTTGCCTTGGCCCTCGCGCTCCAGAAAGCGGCCGAACGAGCGCAAGCCCGCCAATGTCCGCATCAAGGAGCGCCCGGCAATGTCGTCGGCGCGGCGCATCGCCATGAAGGCGCGGATGTCGGCGGCCTCCAGCGCGGCGAAGCGCGCCAAGGTCACCGGCCCACCCCAATGCGTGCAGAGGAATTGCAGGCATTGCCTGAGGTCGCGCGCATAGGCCTCCACCGTCTTTGGCGACAGCCGCCGCTCGCTGCGCAGATGCGCCAGCCACTGCATCATGGCGCGGATGACGCCCTCGTCGGCGCCGAGGAGATCGGGGGCTTGGGGCGCGTCGCTTATGTCCTTTTCCATTGGTCGCGTCCGTTTTGCCATGTCGTGCCCGCGAAGAGTTCGGCGTCCGATGGAGCGATGTCTCTCGCGGCAGGCTGGGCCCGTGCCTCTCCCCCGCCTGCGGGGCGAGGGGGCGTCGCGGCGTTCGCGGAAACAGCTCGATCCCATCGAGGGAGTTCAAGTATATCGCATCCCCGACCTTTACCGTTCGCTAACTTTGCCGGGCGGCTTTCGCTTCAGCCGGATCAAGGCTAACTCCGCCGTCATGGACCGCGCGACCGATCTCTTTCCAGGTGCCCCGAGCACGGCCGGCGTGGTCGACGTGCTGGTTCCGGTCGCGCTCGACCACACTTATTCCTACCGCGTGCCGCGTGGCATGGCGCTGAAACCGGGCGACGTGGTCGGCGTGCCGCTCGGCGCGCGCGAAGTGCTGGCCGTGGTGTGGGCGGAGAATGCCAATCCCGATCCGCGGCTGCACAACCGGCTGAAGGATGTCAGCGAGAAGCTCGACGTGCCGCCGCTCAAGCCGGAGCTGCGTTCGCTGGTCGACTGGGTCGCCAATTACACACTGTCGCCGCGCGGCATGGTGCTGCGGATGTGCTTACGCATGGGCGAGCATCTCGGACCGGAGCGGGTGCGGCTCGGCGTCCGCCTGGTCGGGGACGCGCCGAAACGGCTGACGCCGGCGCGGAGGCGGGTCATCGAGGCGGTCTCGGACGGCCTGCTGCATGGCAAGTCTGACCTCGTCCGCGAGATCGGCGTGTCCGGTAGCGTCATCGACGGCCTTGTCGACGAGGGCACCCTGACGGTCGAAGCGATGCCGCGGACGCTCCCGCCGCCTGCCCCTGATCCCGACTTCGCCCGGCCGGAGTTCTTCGATGCCCAGCTTGCCGGCGTCGCGGCGATGCGGACGCTGGCCGCGAACGGCACATTCCAGGTGGCGCTGCTCGACGGCGTCACCGGCTCCGGCAAGACCGAGGTGTATTTCGAGGCGGTGGCCGAAACGATCCGCCGCGGCCGCCAGTCGCTGATCCTGATGCCGGAGATCGCGCTGACCGGCCAGTTTCTCGAGCGCTTCTCGCGGCGCTTCGGCGTCCGCCCGCTGGAATGGCATTCCGAGCTGACCCCGCGCACGCGCCAGCGCAATTGGGCGTCGATCGCCGCCGGCGAGGCGCCGGTCGTGGTCGGCGCGCGCTCGGCGCTGTTCCTGCCCTATGCGGATCTGGGCTTGATCGTCGTCGATGAGGAGCACGACCAGGCCTACAAGCAGGACGAGGGCGCGCATTATCACGCCCGCGACATGGCGGTGGTGCGCGGCCACATCGCCAAGTTTCCGGTGGTGCTGGCCTCGGCGACGCCCTCGGTCGAGACCGAGGTCAATGCGCGCAAGGGCCGCTACCAGCGCGTCGCGTTGCCGTCGCGCTTCGGCGGCCAGCACATGCCGCATATCGAGGCCATCGATCTCCGGCGTGAGCCGCCGCCACGCGGCCGCTACATCTCGCCGCGGCTGGCGGGCGAGATCCGGACCGCAATCGAGCGCGGCGAGCAGGCGCTGCTGTTCCTGAACCGCCGCGGCTATGCGCCGCTGACCCTGTGCCGCGCCTGCGGGCATCGCTTCGCCTGCACCATCTGCGACGCCTGGCTGGTGGATCACCGCTTTCGCCAGCGGCTGGTCTGCCACCATTGCGGCTTCTCGATGCCGCGCCCGCCGACCTGTCCGCATTGCGCCGCCGAGGAATCGCTGGTTGCGGTCGGCCCCGGCGTCGAACGGCTGCAGGAGGAGGCGGCGGCGCTGTTTCCGGACGCGCGCAGCATGGTGCTGTCGAGCGACCTGATCACCTCGATCGAGACCATGCGCGCGGAGCTGACCGAGATCGCGGAAGGCCGCGTCGACCTGATTATCGGCACCCAGCTCGTCGCCAAGGGCCATAATTTTCCGCGGCTGAATCTGGTCGGGGTGGTCGATGCCGATCTCGGCCTCGGCAATGGCGATCCGCGCGCTGCCGAGCGCACCTGGCAGCTCCTCAACCAGGTGATCGGCCGCGCCGGCCGCGAGCAGGGCCGCGGGCGCGGCTATCTGCAGACCCACCAGCCCGAGCATCCCGTCATGAAGGCGCTGGTCGCCTGCGATCGCGAGGCCTTCTACACCAGCGAGATCGAGGCCCGCGAGCGCACCGGCTATCCGCCGTTCGGCCGGCTGGGGAGCCTGATCATCTCGGCGGGCGACCGGCCGACCGCGGAGGGCTTCGCGCGCCGGCTGGTAGCGTCAGCGCCGCGTGAGGAGGGCGTACTGCTGCTCGGCCCGGCCGAAGCCCCGCTCGCCGTCATCAAGGGCCGCTACCGCTTCCGGCTGCTCCTCAAATCGGCCCGTAATTTCGATCTGTCGGACTATCTGCGCCACTGGCTGGCGCATGCCGAGAAGCCCAAGGGCAATCTCAAGCTCGAGGTCGACGTCGACCCCCAAAGCTTCTTGTAAGTCTCTCTCTGCCGTCATTGCGAGGAGCAACGGGTCCGCGCAAAGCGCGGCCCGATGACAGGCTCCGCGACGACGCAATCCAGCGTCCCGATCGGGCCCCTGGATTGCTTCGCTGCGCTCGTAACGACGCGTGGAGAGTGGCTAGATGCAGGTGCCTTACGACACGACCTCGGCGGTGACGCGGCCGACGCCGGCGCGAGTCAGGCCGATGGCGCGGGCGGCGCCGGTCGAGAGGTCGAGCACCCGGCCACGGATGAACGGGCCACGGTCATTGACGGTGACGATGACGCTCTGGCCGCCATGGGTCACGCGCAGCTTGGTGCCGAATGGCAGCGAGCGGTGGGCGCAGGTCATGGCGTTGGCGTTCATACGCTGACCGGAGGCGGTGCGGCTGCCGGACTCGTTGCCGTAATACGAGGCCATGCCGGAGAAGGTGCGGCCGGTGCCAGAGGTCGGGGTGACCGACGCGTTGGCGTTCATCCAGGACGAGCCGTTGGACGACCAGCCGTTCGAAAAGGAGTCTGCCGCGGGCTGAGCGGCTTGGCGCGCCATGTGGTGGTGGTGATGGCGGGCGTGATGATGATGATGCCTGGAGCGGGCCGAGGCTTCGGTGGCACTGCCGCCGACGATCAACGTCACGGCTACAGCGAGCGCGGTGCGCGAGCCGGCGATCTTGCCAGCCGAGAGGTTCTTCAGTTTGAGCATCTATCTGTCCCTCGAAACAGTATTGCCGCCTTCTGCGGCCAGTGGACCCCCGTCAGGTGTTGAGGCGCGCGCCGTTTGGTGGGGCAATGAGGCACGAATGGGGCAGTAGAAATTGTTCCGATCCAGTTCAATTATCTTTGGACTTGTTCCGTCACGCTCGGAAAATTCCGTAATCCGGCCCTTTAACGCTTCGTTAAGTAATGAATACTTCGTATTACTTTCGAGTTAAGTTCTCGTTGGCCATACCAAGATGACGCCAAGTAATGCGTTCCCAGCGCGGGAGGCGCGCGGAAGTCGGCCAAACAAGAGTCAAGGGGAATGGGACATGGCGGCCATGCAGCAACAGCTGGAACACTTAGGTTCTGAGGAGGTATGACTGTCCGGTCTGTGGTTGGCCCATTTGGCGTGATCGGCGTGGCTGCCGCGGTTCCCAATGCAGCGCGGCAACAACGTGCCGAATAGCGGGCCGCCGCTTGTTGCGGCTGCGCTTACGCTATGTTAGCAAAGCGCCGCTTTTCGTGATCAAGCTGCTCTCGCGGCGATCGAAAATCAAAGTCCTGCTTGAATTCCAAGGGCTTAACTGGACTGCCGCTGCGGCGGCGCGCCGGTTTCCCTCTTGTGGGTTGGGCACATATAAAAAGAGCGCGCCTGTGGCTGCTGAAGATCCCCCCGTGTCCGGTGTGTCCGGTCGTTACGCGACGGCCCTGTTTGAACTGGCCCGTGACGAGAAGTCCGTCGATGCGGTCAAGGCCGATCTCGACAAGTTCAATGCTCTTCTCGATGAAAGCGCCGACCTCAAGCGTCTCGTTCGCAGCCCCGTGTTCGGCGCGGACGTGCAGCTGAAGGCGCTGAACGCCGTGCTCGACAAAGCCGGCATCGCCGGCGTTGCGGCCAACGTGCTGCGCGTGCTGACCGCCAATCGCCGTCTGTTCGCAGTGGCCGATGTGATCCGCGCCTTCAACGCGCTGGTCGCAAAGTACAAGGGTGAAGCCACGGCCGACGTCACCGTCGCCGAGCCGCTCTCCGACAAGAATCTCGACGCCCTGAAGGCCTCACTGAAGACAGTGACCGGCAAGGACGTCGCGCTCAACGTGAAGGTGGATCCAGCGATCATCGGCGGGCTCGTCGTCAAGCTCGGCAGCCGGATGATCGACAGTTCGCTTCGCACCAAACTCAACTCGATCAAGCACGCGATGAAAGAGGCAGGCTGATGGACATCCGCGCCGCGGAAATTTCCGCGATCCTCAAGGACCAAATCAAGAATTTCGGGCAGGAAGCCGAAGTCACCGAAGTCGGGCAGGTGCTGTCCGTCGGTGACGGTATCGCCCGCGTCTACGGTCTCGACAACGTCCAGGCCGGTGAGATGGTCGAGTTCGAGAACGGCACCCGCGGCATGGCGCTGAACCTCGAGACCGACAATGTCGGCGTCGTCATCTTCGGTGCCGACCGCGAGATCAAGGAAGGCCAGACCGTCAAGCGCACCCGCGCCATCGTCGACGCCCCCGTCGGCAAGGGTCTGCTCGGCCGCGTCGTCGACGCGCTCGGCAACCCGATCGACGGCAAGGGGCCGATCCAGTTCACCGAGCGCAAGCGGGTGGACGTTAAGGCGCCGGGCATCATTCCGCGCAAGTCGGTCAACGAGCCGATGGCCACCGGCCTGAAGGCGATCGACGCGCTGATCCCGATCGGCCGAGGTCAGCGCGAGCTGATCATCGGCGACCGCCAGACCGGCAAGACCGCGATCGCGCTCGACACGATTCTGAATCAGAAGCCGCTCAACGCGCAGCCGGACGAGAAGATCAAGCTGTATTGCGTCTACGTGGCCGTCGGTCAGAAGCGTTCGACCGTCGCCCAGTTCGTGAAGGTGCTCGAGGAGCAGGGCGCGCTGGAATATTCGATCGTGGTCGCCGCGACCGCGTCTGATCCGGCCCCGATGCAGTATCTGGCGCCGTTCACCGGCTGCACCATGGGCGAGTACTTCCGCGACAACGGCATGCACGCCGTCATCATCTATGACGACTTGTCCAAGCAGGCCGTCGCCTACCGCCAGATGTCGCTGCTGCTGCGCCGTCCGCCGGGCCGCGAAGCCTACCCGGGCGACGTGTTCTACCTGCACTCCCGCCTGCTCGAGCGCGCCGCCAAGCTGAACGAGACGCAAGGCGCCGGCTCGCTGACCGCCCTGCCGGTCATCGAGACCCAGGCCAACGACGTGTCAGCCTACATCCCGACCAACGTCATCTCGATTACCGATGGCCAGATCTTCCTGGAAACCGACCTGTTCTTCCAGGGCATCCGCCCGGCCGTGAACGTCGGTCTGTCGGTGTCGCGCGTCGGCTCGTCGGCGCAGACCAAGGCGATGAAGAAGGTCGCCGGCAAGATCAAGGGTGAGCTGGCGCAGTACCGCGAGATGGCGGCGTTCGCGCAGTTCGGCTCCGATCTCGACGCCGCGACGCAGCGCCTGCTGAACCGCGGTTCGCGCCTGACCGAGCTCCTGAAGCAGCCGCAATTCTCGCCGCTGAAGATGGAAGAGCAGGTCTGCGTGATCTGGGCCGGCACCAACGGCTATCTCGACGCGCTTCCGCTGGGCAAGGTCCGTGCGTTCGAGGACGGCCTGCTGTCGCTGCTGCGCGGCAAGCATGCCGATCTGCTGAACACGATCCGTGACACCCGCGATCTGTCGGACGACAGCGCTGCCAAGCTGAAGGCTGCGGTCGAGGGCTTTGCCAAGACCTTCTCCTGATCGATCGGGAGGCGTGGCCGGGTCGACCGGCCACCCCACGTCGACGACGTGGACCAAGATGTCACGCCAGGCACACGGCCTGGCGCCAAATGATCTTTATGGGTTGAGCGGCCGGGTCCTGACGGATCGGCCGCCGGGGTGAGCTAACGAACCATGGCGTCACTGAAAGATATGCGGGTGCGCATCGCCTCGACCAAGGCGACGCAGAAGATCACCAAGGCGATGCAGATGGTCGCGGCCTCCAAGCTGCGCCGCGCGCAGCTCGCCGCCGAGGCGGCTCGTCCCTATGCCGAGAAGATGGACGCCGTCATCTCGAACATCGCGGCGGCCTCCGCCGGCTCGCCGGCGAGCTCGAAGCTGCTGGCCGGCACCGGGCGCGACCAGGTCCATCTGCTGCTGGTCTGCACCGGCGAGCGCGGTCTGTCCGGCGCGTTCAACTCGTCGATCGTGCGCCTGGCACGCGAGCGGGCCCTGGCCCTGATGAACCAGGGCAAGGACGTGAAGTTCTTCTGTGTCGGCCGCAAGGGCTATGAGCAGCTGCGCCGCCAGTTCGAGAAGCAGATCATCGCACATGTCGATCTGCGCTCGGTGCGCCAGATCGGCTTCGTACATGCCGAGGACATCGCCAAGCAGGTGATCGCCCGCTTCGACGCCGGCGAGTTCGACGTCTGCACGCTGTTCTATTCGCGCTTCAAGTCGGTCATTGCCCAGATCCCGACCGCCCAGCAGATCATCCCGCTGGTGGTCGAGGCGCCGGCCGCCAACGCCGCACCGGTCGCGCTCTACGAGTATGAGCCGGAGGAGGACGAGATTCTGTCGGCGCTGCTGCCGCGCAATGTCGGCGTCCAGATCTTCCGCGCGCTGCTTGAAAACAACGCCTCGTTCTACGGTGCGCAGATGTCGGCGATGGACAACGCGACGCGCAACGCCGGTGAGATGATCCGCAAGCAGACGCTGGTCTACAATCGGACCCGCCAGGCGCAGATCACCAAGGAGCTGATCGAAATCATTTCGGGTGCCGAGGCGGTTTGACCGCGCAGCGCCCGTTGCAAGCAATCACGTTCAATTCTCGCGGTCCATTGGACCGCGGCCTGAAATTCGGATCGTAAGGAGAGAGATGAGATGGCTACCGCAGCCAACCAGATCGGTCGCATCACCCAGGTGATCGGCGCTGTCGTCGACGTTCAGTTCGAAGGTCACCTGCCCGCAATTCTCAACTCGCTGGAAACGAAGAACGCCGGCAACCGCCTCGTGCTCGAGGTCGCGCAGCATCTCGGTGAATCCACCGTGCGCACGATCGCGATGGACACCACGGAAGGTCTCGTGCGCGGTCAGGAAGTGACCGACACCGGCGCTCCGATCCGCGTTCCCGTCGGCGAGGGCACGCTGGGCCGCATCATCAACGTGATCGGCGAGCCGATCGACGAAGCCGGCCCGGTCAAGGCCGACAGCCTCCGCGCCATCCACCAGGAAGCGCCGAGCTACACCGACCAGTCGACCGAGGCCGAGATCCTTGTGACCGGCATCAAGGTCGTGGATCTTCTTGCTCCTTATGCGAAGGGCGGCAAGATCGGCCTGTTCGGCGGCGCCGGCGTCGGCAAGACCGTGCTGATCCAGGAGCTGATCAACAACGTCGCCAAGGCGCACGGTGGCTACTCGGTGTTTGCCGGCGTCGGCGAGCGCACCCGCGAGGGCAACGACCTCTATCACGAGTTCATCGAGTCCAAGGTCAACGCCGATCCGCACAATCCGGATCCGTCGGTGAAGTCGAAATGCGCGCTGGTGTTCGGCCAGATGAACGAGCCGCCGGGCGCCCGCGCCCGCGTCGCGCTCACCGGTCTGACCATCGCGGAAGACTTCCGCGACAAGGGCCAGGACGTGCTGTTCTTCGTCGACAACATCTTCCGCTTCACCCAGGCCGGCTCGGAAGTGTCGGCGCTGCTCGGCCGCATCCCCTCGGCGGTGGGCTATCAGCCGACGCTGGCCACCGACATGGGCGCGCTGCAGGAGCGCATCACCACCACGACCAAGGGTTCGATCACCTCGGTGCAGGCCATCTACGTGCCGGCCGACGACTTGACCGACCCGGCGCCGGCGACCTCGTTCGCGCACTTGGACGCGACCACGACGCTGTCGCGCTCGATCGCTGAAAAGGGCATCTATCCGGCGGTCGACCCGCTCGACTCCACCTCGCGCATGCTGTCCCCGCTGGTCGTCGGCGAGGAGCACTATGCGGTCGCCCGTCAGGTGCAGCAGGTGCTGCAGCGCTACAAGGCGCTGCAGGACATCATCGCCATCCTGGGCATGGACGAGCTCTCGGAAGAAGACAAGCTGACGGTGGCGCGCGCCCGCAAGGTCGAGCGCTTCATGTCGCAGCCGTTCCACGTCGCCGAGATCTTCACCGGCTCGCCGGGCAAGTTCGTCGAGCTCGCCGACACCATCAAGGGCTTCAAGGGCCTGGTGGAAGGCAAGTACGACCACCTGCCGGAGGCTGCCTTCTACATGGTCGGCACCATCGAAGAGGCGGTCGAGAAGGGCAAGAAGCTGGCGGCGGAAGCTGCCTGAGACGCGAATAGCGAATAGGGAGTAGCGAATAGAACAATCTGTTCGCTGCTTCCTGCTTCACTACTCGCCATTTGCTATTCGCTACTCGCAGGTTCCCCCATGGCAACTTTCCACTTCGATCTCGTCTCGCCGGAAAAGATCGCCTTCTCGGGCGAGGTCGACCAGGTCGACGTTCCCGGCCAAGAGGGTGATTTCGGCGTGCTCGCCGGTCATGCGCCGTTCGTCGCCACTTTGCGGCCTGGCATCCTGACCGTCACGGCCGGCGGAACGCAGCAGAAGATCATCGTGCTCGGCGGCCTCGCCGAGATCTCGGAGAAGGGGCTGACCATCCTCGCCGACGTCGCGACGTCGCTGAAGGAGCTGGACCAGACCGCCTTCGCGGCCGAGATTTCGGGCATGGAAGCCAAGCTGAACGAGAAGCAGGGCAATGAGCTCGATCGCGCGATCGAGCGGCTCGACCACTTCAAGACGATTCAGCAGCAGCTCAACACGACGGCGCTGCACTGAGTTTCGGTGCCGCAGGTTGACAAGCAATCGTGGCCGGGCTCCGCCCGGCCATTTTTCATTCCGGCTTGAACGCGCGGCGCGGCCGGGCGACGACTTCAGGGAAGCTGGTTGCGCGGTTGCCGATCCGGCGGCATGCTCCCGGCCGGTCGAACAGGCGTGGTGAGATGGCAGGCCAGATCGTCTTGAAGCGCAAGATCGCGGCGATTCTTGCCGCTGACATTGCCGGCTATTCACGTCTGGTCGCCGAGGATGAAGAAGAGACGCTGCGGCGTCTGGCAGCCTATCGTGAGGTCGTGGACGACTTCATCGCTCGCGCCGGCGGCCGCATCTTCAACACCGCCGGAGATGCGGTGCTCGCGGAGTTTCCGAGCGCTGTCGAGGCCGTGCGCTGCGCGATCGACATCCAGGAGAGCCTGCGAACCCGGAACAGGGATTTTCCGCCGAACCGGCAGATGAGCTACCGCATCGGCATCACCATCGGCGATGTCGTCGAGCGCGACGGCGATCTGCTCGGTGATGGAGTCAATATCGCGGCCAGGCTGGAGGGCCTCGCCGATGTCGGCGGCATCTGCATCTCGCGCGCGGTGCATGAGCAGGTCGCCAACAAGCTGTCGGTCCAGTTCGCCGACATGGGCGCGCGGGAGGTGAAGAACATCCCGACCCCGGTGCACGCCTTTCGGGTTGCGATGCGGCGCGAGGACGGCACCTTCGCCGCAACGGTCACCAAGAAGGCTCGCGCGCTGCGCCTGTTGGGATGGCTCGCGCTCACCGCGGTCACGCTGGCCGCGATCGGCGTCGGGACCGCTCTCTATCTGGATTATCGTGATCCGCCGCCGGCGCAACGCGATGCCGCCAAGGCCGCGGCCGAGGCGCTGGCGCGGCTCTCGGCGACTCCAGCGTCGCCCGTTTCGTCATCGTCCAAGCCGCCGGCGTCGCCCGGCGCGCAGCCCCCGTCCACTCCTGAGCCGCAATCGTCGCCGCAAGCCTCGCCCGTCATCGCCGCCGAGAGGTTCGCCGCTGATGCGGTGCCCTTCGTCAGCGAGCGCACCCGCATCGCATTGGCCCGCGACTATGTCCCCGCTCCAGCTCACAAGGCGTTCGCGACCACCATCAATGGCGTCAGCGCCTACGTCACAGGGCAGTCAAGCGAAGAGGCCGCCAAGGCGGCCGCGCTCGAACAGTGTCGCCAGCGTGCCGAGACGTCCAACGGATCGCGCAAATGCGAGCTCTATGCGGTCGGCGACAGCGTGGTCTTTCCGCACAGCAAGCCGCCGCTGCCGCCGCTGCCATGGGTCCGGCACGACCCCACGACGGAGCGCGCCTTCAGCGCCGCCGAGATGCCGCTGGTGAACGACAGCGGACGCGCCAGGCTCGAGGCAAATTACGCTCCCGGGCGCCGCTCCAAGGCGATCGCGCTTGGACCCAAGGGACATTTCGTCTTCAGCGTCGGCGCCGACCTGGTCGAAGACGCCGTCAGGCGCAATCTCGAATCCTGCGGCGCACAGGCCGGCACACCCTGCATGATCGTGGCGCTCGATGACGCCTTCGTCGTGCCGGTGCCGACCGTGCTGAAGGCCACCGGCTTCTTCCATGCGACGAGCGCCCCCGCGATCGCGGCCGACTCCCGCGACGAGGTGGTGCGTCGCCTCGCGGCCTCGCCGTCCGGCTGGAATGCGGTGGCGGTGGGCACCGCGGGTCATCCCGGCTTCGGCCTGAACGGCGACCGCGAGGAGACCGCGATCGGCGGCGCGCTGGCGGATTGCTCCACGCAGGACAGCGACTGCCGTGTCATCGCGATCGGCCCGTTCACGGTCGAGCCGAATTAGTAGCCGCCGCTCCTTGCGATTCCCGAAAATGCCTGCGCCACGGCGCGGTAGACCTCGCGGCGGAACGGCACCACCAGATCGGGGACGCGGGCCAGCTGCTCCCAGCGCCAGGCATCGAACTCCGCCGGCTGGCCATTGCGCGGCGTCACCGGGTCGATGTCCGCCTCGCGTCCCGTGAAGCGCATGGCAAACCATTTCTGGCGCTGGCCGCGAAAGCCGGCGAGGCGGTGGTTGGGATCCTTGAACGGCGGAAACTCGTAGGTCAGCCAGTCGGATTCGCCGAGAATCTCGGCGTCGCGAATGCCGGTCTCCTCCCACAGCTCGCGCCGGGCGGCCGCCTGCAGGTCCTCGCCGGGATCGACGCCGCCTTGCGGCATCTGCCATTCGAGGCCAGGCAGGATGATCTCCGGTCCATCGTCGCGAAAGCGACGTCCGAGAAAAACGAGGCCGTCGGCATTGAACAGGGCGATGCCGACATTCGGCCGGTAGGGTCTGGTTTCGGTCATGCTCTCATCCATGGGATTTTGCGCCGGATAGCAACGCATCGTGACGGCGTTGTCGCGGCCGAGCTGCAGAGATTGTTTGCAGGCCATGTGCAGCACGACGCCACCGCCTCAAGGCGAGACCGCTCAAAGCGTCAAGGCGTGGCCGAAGAGGTCACTTGCCGGCGAGGGCGGCGAATTCCTTGACCACGCGCTCATAGACCGGCCGCTTGAACGGCACGATCAGCGTCGGCAGGTTCTGCATCGGCTCCCAGCGCCAGCTGATGAATTCGGCCTTGTGGACGCCGCCGCCCGGACGCTCGACGTCGATCTCGGTATCCGTTCCCGTGAAGCGCAGGGCAAACCATTTCTGCCGCTGGCCGCGATAGCGTCCTTTCCAGGCCCGGCCGGCCACGGTGCGGGGAATATCGTAGGTCAGCCAGTCGTCGATCTCGGCCAGCTTCTCGACGGAACGGACGCTGGTCTCCTCATAAAGCTCGCGCTTGGCCGCCTCCCAGGCGTCTTCACCGGGATCGACGCCGCCTTGCGGCATCTGCCAGACATGGGCGTCGTCGACATGCTCGATGCCGCCAGCGCGGCGACCGATGAACACCAGCCCTTCCGAGTTGATCAGCGCGATGCCGACGCAGGTGCGGTAAGGCAGGTCCTCGTAGCGCGTCATTCCGTCTCGGCCTTCCTGCGTTGCTCCGGGCGTCGTCGCTCAGGCTCCGCTCCGACGTCGCCGCAGCGTACGTCCGTTCAGTTCGATTTTGATTTCAGCATCGCAGTTGTCAATGGCACCAGCAGAATGCCCTTGCGATCGAGCCCCTTGATCCAGGCCCCGATGCGATCGATCGAGACCGGCAAAGCGGAGGCGGTGCCGATCGCGATGCCGCGCTCCTTGGCGAGGCTTTCCAGCTTGGCGAGCGCATTGTCGATTTCGACCGGCGTCGGCACCGCGTCGATGGCCACATCGCCCTTGGCGAACGGCATGGCGCGCCCGGCGGCCAGCGAGGCGGCCACGCTGCGTGGCGCGGCGCCGTCATCGAACAGTGCAAGCCCGCGCTTGGCAGCCTCGTTCACGATCGGCTGCATCGCCGCTTCGGTGGCGACAAAACGCGCGCCCATGAAATTGCCGATACCGACATAGCCCTGCAGCCGGCTCATGTGCCAGAACAGGCGGTCGATGTTCTGGTCCGGCCCAAGCGTGGCGAGCAGCGTCTGCGGTCCCGGATCATTGTCCGGATAGTCGTAGGGCTCCATCGGCACCTGCAGCAGGATCTCATGGCGCTGCGCCCGCGCCCGCTCGGCCAGCTTGGTCGGGTCGGCGCCATACGGGGTGAAGGCCAGGGTCACGGCCGGTGGCAGCTTCATGATGGCCTCGACCGTCTTGGCCGCGCCGACGCCGAGACCGCCGATCACGATGGCGACGGCCGGCATCCGGGCGGCCTTGGCCCGGTCGGCCTCGGCCGCATAGGCGGTGAACGGCTTCACGCCATCGGCCATTACCGGGATCATGCCGTAGCGCGATTTCTCCAGCAGCCGCGGATCGACGCCCGGCATCTGGCTCGCCGCCGGCGCAGCCGCGCCGGGTTCGGCTGTCTCGCTGCCACCGCCGCCGATCGCCACCTCCTGGCGCGCGCCGCTGGATCCATCGATGATGGTGACCGTCTTGCGGTCGCCGCCGTCCTGCTTGGCCGGCGCGGCAGCGCCGTGCTCGGCCGTCGCCCCATGCTTGGCGTCCGGTTTTGCAGCGCCCGATTTGTCGTCCGGCTTGGCGCCCGCGTTGATCGCGATCCGGGCAATCGGCTCGCCGCCGAGCGGATTGTCGCCGAACAGAGCGAAGCCGGCGAACACCACCAGGAACAGGCCGAGCAGCACGGCGAGAGCCTGCAGGAGCGTGAAGGGAAGCCGAATGCGGCGCCTGCGACGCTTCTCCGTCTGTCCGAGCGGGGCGCTCAGCTCGTCGGCCGTCTCTGTCATCAAAATTCCCGAATCAATCAAGCCTACGATACCACGGCGACGATTCAGGCACAGGCTTCGTGTCCGGAGCCCGTAGATCCGCGGAACCCGGGCACGGTGGAGAGAGCTCCTTCCAACGAAAAAGGCGGCCCTGCGGCCGCCTTTCGAAGTCGATGTCGTTGCTGGCAGGGTCGGCTTAGTTCGCCGCTTTGGTCGCCGGCTTGTCGGCTGCCGCTTTGTCGGTGGTGGGCGCCGGCGTGTTGGCGCTGTTCTTGATGCCGTGCAGCAGGTCGGCGGCGAGCTTGAGCGCCTTGTCGTCCTTGGCATCCGGCGGCACGTAGGACTGCGAGCCGGTCTTCTCGTCGCCATCATTCTTCAGATGGCCGCGCAGCGAAGCCTCGCCCTTGGTGTCGGTGCGCGACTTCAGCTCGTCCGGCACATCCTGCAGCACTTCGATGTCCGGCACGATGCCCTTGGCCTGGATCGATTTGCCCGACGGCGTGTAGTAGCGCGCCGTCGTCAGACGCAGTGCGCCGTTGCCGGCGCCGAGCGGGATGATGGTCTGCACCGAGCCCTTTCCGAACGAGCGCGTGCCGACGAGCGTCGCGCGCTTGTGGTCCTGCAGCGCGCCAGCTACGATCTCGGAGGCCGAGGCCGAGCCGCCATTGATCAGCACGATGACCGGCTTGCCCTTGGTGAGGTCGCCGGCATGCGCGGAGCGGCGCTGCGTCTCCTCGGCGTTGCGGCCGCGGGTGGAGACGATCTCGCCGCGCTCCAGGAACGCGTCGGACACCGTGACAGCCTCTTCGAGCAGGCCGCCCGGATTGTTGCGCAGATCGATGACGTAGCCCTTCAGCTTGTCTCCGATCTGGGTCTGCAGATCGGCGATGCTCTTCTTGAGGCCTTCGGTGGTCTGCTCGTTGAAGGTGGTGATGCGGATATAAGCGATATCGTCGGATTCGATGCGCGAGCGCACCGAGCGGACGCGGATATTGTCGCGGGTCAGCGTAATATCGAGCGGATTGTCGGCGCCTTTGCGCACCACTTTCAGCTTGATCTTGGTGCCGACCGGGCCGCGCATCTTCTCGACCGCCTGGTTGAGGGTGAGGCCCTGCACCGCTTCTTCGTCGAGATTGGTGATGATGTCGTTGGCCTGGATGCCGGCCTTCGAGGCCGGCGTGTCGTCGATCGGCGACACCACCTTGATCAGGCCATCTTCCATCGTGACTTCGATGCCGAGACCGCCGAACTCGCCGCGGGTCTGCACCTGCATGTCGCGGAAGCTCTTCGCATCCATGTAGCTCGAATGCGGATCGAGGCCGGACAGCATGCCGCTGATGGCGGATTCGACCAGTTTCGAGTCGTCCGGCTTCTCGACATAGTCGCTGCGCACCCGTTCGAACACGTCGCCGAACAGGTTGAGCTGGCGATAGGTGTCGGCAGTTGCGGCGCGCGCGGTCGATCCCATCAACACCGCGCGTGGTTGAGTCACGAACAAGGTCAATGCCGCACCGGTGGCCGCGCTCAGGAGAATTACCGAAGTCTTACGCATCATCCGCGTACCTTTTCGCCTTCATTTGCGGCCCACCATGGGCCTGGATCGATTGGAGTGCCGTCCTTACGGAACTCGACATAGAGCACTGGTTGACTCGCATTGGTAGCGAGAATGGAGGCGACCTGGGACGTCGTACCCATGGTCGCGACCGGCTCTCCCGTCTGAACAAACTGCCCGATGTTGACGGAAATGCGCTCCATCCCGGCGATCAAGACATGATACCCGCCACCGGCGTTAAGGATCAAGAGTTGTCCGTAGCTGCGGAAGGGGCCGGCATACACAACCCAGCCATCACACGGGGTTGTGACTTGGGCCCCCGGACGGGCTGCCAAGGAAATGCCTTTATCGACGCCACCCGCGCCGTCGGATGCACCGAATTCCCGAAGCTTGGTGCCGTTGACGGGGTAGGTCAGCATGCCCTTGGTCGACGCGAAGGCGATCGCCGGCGTTTTGCGGCCCGGATTGCGCAAGGCGTTCGCATCGGGCTTGCTGTTGACCGGAACGCCCTGCAGGCTCGCGGTCGAGGCCGCCTTGGCGGCGCTCTTGATGTCGAGCTCCATGGTCGAGATCAGACCCTGCAGCGTGTCGATCTGCTGGGCGAGCGCCACCGCGCGGAGGCTCTCGGCCTCCATGTCCTTCTCGGCCGTCGCCTGCTTGCGCTGCCGCTCCTCGACCAGCGCAGCGAGCCGGGTTTGATCGGTGCGGAGCTTGTCGCGATCGGCGGCGAGCTTGTCGCGCTCGGTGGCGATGGTCTTGCGCAGGGCGACGAGTTCGCCGAGATCGGTCGAGAGCTTTTCGGCCCGGCCGCGCATCTCCGGAACCACCGAGCCGAGCAGCATGGCGGTGCGCAGCGATTGCAGCGCGTCCTCGGGCCGGACGAGCAGCGCCGGCGGCGTGCGGCGGCCAGCGCGCTGTAAGGCGGCCAATACTTCGATGATCTCGGTGCGCCGCGCCTCCAAAGAGTTGCGAAGATCCTGCTCGCGACCATCGAGGCCGCGCAGCCGGGTCTCGGCTTCGCCGACTCTGACCTCGACGCTCCGCACCTGCGAGGCGACGTCGATCAGCTGCTGGTTGAGCTTGCCGCGGTCCTCCCCGAGTGTCGCGATCTCCGCCTTCAACCGCTCCTGCGCCTCGGCAGCCGCTTTTTGCGCGGCACGCGCGGCCTCGAGTTCCTGCGCGCGCTGCTTCAGTTGTTCCGGGGTCGGCGGTGTCGGTGAGGGCGTACCGGCGATCGACGGGCGAAGGCCGGTCTGGGCTGCCGCGGGCGTGCTGGTCAGCGGTGTGAGGCCCAGCGGAGCGAGGGCCAAGGCCGCGAGGCTCACCGCGGCGGTCATCCACGCGCTGCACGTCCGGCCGCTGCGGACGGTGGCAGATGAGCGAGTGGGGGGCCGCGCAGCGAACATCGACGTCCTTAATGTGCTCCGATCTTAACTGATTCAAGCGCGGTGGTAGGGGTGACCCGCCAGGATCGTAGCAGTACGGTAAATCTGCTCGAACAGCAGAACGCGAACGATCTGATGGGGCCAGGTCGCAGCCCCGAACGCGACCCCGAGCTTGGCTCTGCGCCGTAATTCGGGCGAAAGTCCGTCGGCGCCGCCGATGACGAACACCGCCGCCGGAACGCCTTCGTCGCGCCAGCGTCCGATCTGTGCCGCCAAACTCGCGCTGTCGATGTTCTGGCCGCGTTCGTCGAGGCAGACAAGCACGGATCTGCCCGGAATCAGCGCTGCAATGGCTGCCGCTTCCTCGCTGATCCGCGTGGCCGCGTCGCGTGCGCGGCTCTCCGGGAGTTCATGAAGGTCGAGGCCGCGGAAGCCCAGCTTGCGGCCGAGATCGTCGAAGCGTTCGCGGTAACGCTCCGCGAGCTCCCGCTCCGGACCCTGTTTCAATCGGCCAACGGCGATCACCACGATGCGCATGCGCACGCTCTACCACGTGCACAGGCCGATTCGTACCGCCGGGCGGCCGTAGAGCATGATCCGGAAAGCGGCAACCGGCTTTCCGGAATGATCGTGATCTACAGCGTCTTTGCCGGGTTCGGCCCCTGTGTCCACAGCCGCTCGAGGTTGTAGAACTCGCGGACCTCAGGCCGGAACACGTGCACGATCACGTCACCGGAATCGATCAGCACCCAGTCGCAATTGGGCAAGCCCTCGATATGGACCTTCTTGGCCCCGGCCTCCTTGAGGCCTTTCGCGACGTTTTCCGCGATCGAGCCGACATGCCGGTTGGAGCGGCCTGTCGTGATGACCATGTAGTCGGAATACGCCGATTTGCCGTGAAGATCGATGGTGACCGTCTCTTCCGCCTTCATGTCCTCGAGGCGGGAGAGGATCGTGCGCAGAGTCTTGTCGGCGTCGGGTTGCGCCTGCAAGGCCGCATCGTGGGTCGGAGTCTTACGCGCCTTGGCAGTCGCCGACTTGGAGGTCGTTGCCTTGGTCTTGGGTAAGGCCGACTGGGACAATACAGATGTGGTCAGGGACCATTCCTTTCACTGTATCGCAGGCCGAATCCATCCGGCCTGCTGACCATACTAGCCATGTGGGGTTAACTGTTTCAATAATCCAGTCCCCCGGATTCCGGCACTCCGGCCCGACTTTTTAACCATCAGCCCGCCTCGGGCAGCGGCGGACTGCGACATACTATGCACATCCGATGCCGCGCGGGTGGCGGCACAGGTCAGATAGACTTCCAGCTGCCGTCCGGGTTCCTCAACCCGGTCGACGAGAGGCTCAGCTTCAGCCCGGTGAGGTAAACCCAGGCCGGCGCGGCGCGGTCAGCCAGGCGGCCGGCATCGGCCTCGGGCAGGCGATAGCGCGCCAATGCACGGGCGGCGGGTGCGTTCAGAGCGCGGAAGCTGCGGGGCGGGCGATCGACCACGGCCATCGGAACCTGGGCCGCGATGTGCTGCCATTTTTGCCAGCGATGGAACTGCGCGAGATTGTCGGCGCCCATGATCCACACGAAGCGAAGACGCGAGGCGCGCCGGCGCAGGTAATCAATCGTGTCGGCAGTGTAGCGGGTGCCGATGACGGATTCGAGACAGCTGATTTCGATGCGCGGATCCGCAGCCACCTTGCGCGCCGCCGCGGCGCGCTCGGCGAGCGCGTGCAGTCCGCCATTGTCCTTGAGCGGATTGCCGGGCGTGACCAGCCACCACACGCGGTCGAGCTGCAGCCGCTTCAGCGCGAACAGGCTGATCGCGCGATGCGCCTGGTGCGGCGGGTTGAACGAGCCGCCGAGCAGGCCGATGCGCATGCCGTCGCTGTGAGGCGGCAGCGCCTGACGGATCGCAAGGCGCATGGCTGCGGCGGCGGTCGGCCCAGCCTCGGCCTGCTCAGGAAGCTCAACCACAGGATGCGGCGGTCATGGCCGGGTCTGCCCGGTGCCGTGAATGCGGTATTTGAAACTCGTCAGCTGCTCCACGCCCACCGGTCCGCGGGCGTGAAACTTGCCCGTGGCGATCCCGATTTCCGCGCCGAAGCCGAACTCGCCGCCATCGGCGAATTGCGTCGAGGCATTGTGCAGCACGATCGCCGAATCGACCTCGTTGAGGAACTTGTCGGCGGCGGCAACGTCCGCGGTGACGATTGCGTCGGTGTGGTGCGAGCCATGCGCCTGGATGTGCGCGATCGCGCCTTCCACACCGTCGACGACCTTCGCGGCGATGACCGCGTCGAGATATTCGGTGTCCCAGTCCTCGTTGCTGGCGGGCTTCACCCGCGCATCCGCCGCACGCACGGCGTCATCACCCCGCACCTCGCAGCCGGCGTTGATCAGCGTGTCGACCAACGGCTTGATCTTGTCCTGTGACGCGCGATCGATCAGCAGCGTCTCGGCCGCGCCGCACACGCCGGTGCGGCGCATCTTGGCGTTCAGCACGATCGACTTCGCCATCTCGAGGTCGGCGGCGCCGTCGACATAGACGTGGTTGACGCCTTCGAGATGCGCGAACACCGGCACCCGCGCCTCGGCCTCGACGCGAGCGACAAGGTTCTTGCCGCCGCGCGGCACGATGACGTCGACGCCGCCGTTCAGGCCGGACAGCAGCAGGCCCACGGCGGCACGGTCGCGCGTCGGCACCAGCGTGATCGCCGCGTCCGGCAGGCCCGCCTCGCGCAGGCCTTCGACCAGGCATTCGTGAATGGCGCGGCAGGAGCGGAACGAGTCCGAGCCGCCGCGCAGGATCACCGCATTGCCGGACTTCAGGCACAGCACGCCGGCATCGGCCGCCACATTGGGGCGGCTCTCGAAGATCACGCCGATCACGCCGAGCGGCACCCGCACGCGCTCGATGGTCATGCCGTTCGGCCGCTGCCAGCTCTCGGTGACGATGCCGATGGGATCGGCGACCTCGCGCACAGCGGCGATGCCGTCGGCCATCGCGGCGACGCGGGCCGGGGTCAAGGTCAGGCGATCGAGGAAGGAGGAAGTGATGCCGGCGGCCTTGGCCTCGACCACGTCCTCGGCATTGGCGGCGATGATCGTGTCGACGCGGGCCCGGATCAGCCGCTCCATCGCCTCCAGCGCCCGGTTCTTCTGCGCGGCCGGGGCCAGCGCCAGCACGCGCGCCGCGGCGCGGGCGCGGCTGGCGAGGTCGTTCATCAGCGCAGGCAGATCGGCGCTGCCGTCGATGGCTTTGAGGGGCGCGGTCATGGGTGCTTCAACCTTGAATTAAGGTGATGTTCTAGCATGGAAATTGGACTGATGCGATGCCAGCGTGCTTAGCGGGCGATCAAGAGCGGGGCGTCACTGACAGCGTCGCCGCCGCGCGATGGCGGAGAACAGCGTCTTTGACACTGCTGAAGAGGCTGACCGGCAGGAACCCCCAATGCCACATCGGCCCGCCCGGTTGCCAATCTTCTCGCGCGCGCCGGATGTCGTGCCCCGGCCAGAAGAACCGGTTCAATTCGCTGGTCACGATCCAGGAATGATCCTGGTCGAGACCCATCCGGCGCTTGACGGCAATGGGGATTTCAATGGCGTCTCGCGAAGCGGCATGGGTGATTGGGACAACATCGGCGACGATGCGATCGGGGAAGGCTCGGATTCGCTCATAGGTCAGCACGACGGCACAGGGACGGTTCTTCAAACCTTCGATCTGGCGCTTCTCGGCCTCTCGGTGCCAGAGATAGGAATAGCAGATCACGAGACCGGGCAATGGACGCTTGGGAAGTGTAGCGCGAGTGACGATTTCACTCATTCACCGCCGACGCCCCGGCGCTCATCAGTGACGTCGTCGTCCGCTTCCCAGCGGTATTGTTCGGGGATCTCGCTGTTCACGACGGCACCCGCGAGGGCGTCAGTCAAGTCAGTCGCCAGGATCACTTCGCGGTAGCCGTCGACGAGCTTCTGGAATGTCTCGGCAGAGAGGAGCACGGCACTTTCGCGGCCATGCTTGGTGATCACGACAGGCTCACGCATGGCCTTGTCGTGCCACTCGCCAAAATTCTTGGCCAAATCGGTTGCTGCTGCTCGCGCCATCAAAGCACCTCGTTTTCCGTATTTTACGGAATTTTATGTTCGGTGCAAGCTGCTGTGTCGACTCCGCTATCCCATTGCGCCCGCCGGGCCGATCACCAGGTCGTCGCGATGGATCATCTCGGCGCGGCCGGAGATGCCGAGGATGACGGCGACATCTGGCGAGGACCGGCCCTTGATGCGCTCGGCGTCGTCGGCGTCATATGCGACCAGGCCGCGGCCGATCTCGTGGGTATCTGGCCCGCGCACCACCACCGCATCGCCGCGGGCGAACTGGCCGTCCACCCGGATGACGCCGGCGGGCAGCAGGCTCTTGCCGGCGCGCAGCGCGGTCACGGCGCCGGCGTCGATGGTCAGCGTGCCCTTCGGCTCCAGCGAGCCCGCGATCCAGCGTTTGCGCGCGGTGACGGGGTTGGCGGGGGTCAGGAACCAGGTGCAGCGGCCGCCATTGGCGATCGCCGCCAGCGGGTGCTCGATCTTGCCGGAGGCGATCAGCATGTGGGTACCGCCGGTCGTGGCGATCTTGGCGGCCTCGATCTTGGTGCGCATGCCGCCGCGCGAGAACTCGGACGCGGCGCTGCCGGCCATCGCCTCGATGTCGGCGGTGATGCTCTCGACCACCGGAATCAGCCGCGCGTTCGGATCCTGCGCCGGCGGCGCGGTGTAGAGTCCGTCGATGTCGGACAGCAGCACCAGCAGGTCGGCACTGGCCATGGTCGCGACGCGTGCGGCGAGGCGGTCATTGTCGCCGTAGCGGATTTCTGCCGTCGCGACGGTGTCGTTCTCGTTGATGACCGGCACCGCGCGCCAGTCCAGCAGCTTGGCGATCGTCGAGCGCGCATTGAGATAGCGGCGGCGCTCCTCGGTGTCCTGCAAGGTGACCAGGATCTGTCCGGCGCCGATGCCGTGGTCACCCAGCACCTCCGACCAGATCCGCGCCAACGCGATCTGGCCGACGGCGGCGGCTGCCTGGCTCTCCTCCAGCTTGAGCGGCCCGCGCGGCAGCTTCAGCCGGCTGCGGCCGAGTGCGATCGAGCCTGACGACACCACCAGGAGCTCGCAGCCTCGACCATGCAGTCGCGCGATGTCGGCGGCGAGCGCCGCAAGCCAGGAGGCGCGGACCTCGCCGGCCTCGGAATCGACCAGCAGCGACGAGCCGACCTTGACGACGATACGGCGGAAATTTTCGAGACGGGGGCTGGCCATGGTTTTGAAAGGGCGGCTTTGAACCGGAGCAGTGCAGGCCCTCGCTTCGTGATGACAGGCGCGCAACGGATGCGCGGTCGGCACTGACGGGGCTGTGTGTTGATGGATGGCGGTGAGTGTCGCAAGCGGAGGCGTGCGAGGCAAGGCTGGCGTCAGCTCAGCCCTGCGGTGGCAGAGGCGCAGCCCATGGCTCCTCGGTCGCCGCGCTGTCGCTGGTGCTCTTGGCCTTGATGGACACTGGCTGCTCGCTGATCACGTCGGCGAGCTTGCGCAAAGCCTCCTTGACGCCCTCGCCGGTCGCGCCGGAGATCAGCAGCGGCGTCTTCTTGGCGGCGCGCTTCAGCCGGTCCTTCTGCTTCTTCAGCTCGTCCGGATCGACCGCGTCGATCTTGTTCAGCGCGACGATCTCGACCTTGTCGGTCAGGTCGCCGCCATAGGCCTCAAGTTCGTGCCGCACCGTCTTGTAGGCCTTGCCGGCATGCTCGCAGGTGGCGTCGACGAGGTGCAGCAGTACGCGGCAACGCTCGACATGGCCGAGGAAGCGGTCGCCGAGGCCGGCGCCCTCATGGGCGCCCTCGATCAGGCCCGGAATGTCCGCCAGCACGAACTCGCGGCCATCGGCGTTCACGACGCCCAGCTGCGGATGCAGCGTGGTGAACGGATAATCGGCGATCTTCGGCTTGGCAGCGGAGACCTTGGACAGGAAGGTCGACTTGCCGGCGTTGGGCAGGCCGACCAGGCCGGCGTCGGCGATCAGCTTCATCCGCAGCCAGATCCAGCGCTCCTCTCCGGGCTGCCCCGGATTGGCATGGCGCGGCGCCCGGTTGGTTGGTGACTTGAAATGGGCGTTGCCGAAGCCGCCATTGCCGCCCTGGGCCAGAACGAAGCGCTCGCCGACGGTGGTAAAGTCGTGGATCAGGGTCTCGCGGTCCTCGTCGAAGATCTGGGTGCCGACGGGAACCTTGAGCACCACCGACTTGCCGCCGGCGCCGTGGCAGTCCTTGCCCGACCCGTTTCCGCCTCTCTGGGCCTTGAAATGCTGCTGGTAGCGGTAGTCGATCAGGGTGTTGAGGCCATCGACGGCTTCGATCACGACATCGCCGCCACGGCCGCCATTGCCGCCGTTCGGCCCGCCGAACTCGATGAACTTCTCGCGCCGGAACGCAACGCAACCGTTGCCGCCGTCGCCGGAGCGCACATAGACCTTGGCTTCATCGAGAAATTTCATGATGTGCTCTACGTAGGCGAGGCGGGCCCCTACGGCAACCGCGGAATGGGCCTAATTCGGCTCTCAGCCTTAATTTCGAGCGGTCAATCAGCGTTGCGCAAGGCTTGAACAAGCGTTGCGCAGGGGTTGCGGCAGGGCTGCGTCACGCGTCCGGCGGAAGGGCTGGAGCCGTCCAGGCCGGCCTGATAAGGCAGCGCCATCATGAGCGTGCTGTCCCGAATCTCTACCGCAAACGATGAGCGCTCGGCGCGGCTGGCCGGCATCGGCTTGATGCTGCTGTCGATCGCGATGTTCTCGTTCGGCGATGCGCTGGGCAAGTTCCTGGTGTCGACCTATGCCGTCGGCCAATTGCTGTGGCTGCGCGCCTGCGCGGCGCTGCTGCTGCTCGCGCCGTTCATCTGGCGCAACCGCGCCGCGTTCCTGCAGCTCGAGCGGCCGTGGCTGCAGCTGGTGCGGGTGATCCTCTCGACGCTCGAGGTCGCCGCGTTCTTTCTCGCCACCGTCTATCTGCCGCTCGCCGATGTGATCACCTATTATCTCGCCGGGCCGATCTTCGTCACTGCGCTGTCGGCGCTGGTCTTGCGCGAGCATGTCGGCTGGCGGCGCTGGACAGCGATCCTGATCGGCTTCTGCGGCGTCTTGATCGCGCTCAGGCCCTCGGCGCAGACATTCAGCCTGCCGGCGCTGATCGCGCTCGGCGGCAGCCTGTCCTTCGCGGTGCTGATGCTGATCACCCGCTCGCTGCGATCGACGCCCGACATCGTGATGGCGTCCTCGCAATTCGTCGGCACCTTCCTGCTCGGTGCGGCGATGTCCTCGTTCGGCTGGGTGACGCCGACACCCGGCAGCCTGCTCCTGTTCGCCGCCGCCGGCATCATCTCGGTGACGGCACTGTTCTGCGTCAACCGCTCGCTCAAGCTGGCGCCGGCCTCGGTGGTCGTGCCCTATCAATATACGATGATCGTCTGGGCTGTGCTGTTCGGCTTCGTCGTGTTCGGCGATGTCCCGCATCCCGCGACCATCATCGGTGCGTCCATCATCATCGGCGCCGGGTTGTACATCTACCTGCGCGAACGCAGCCTGGGGCAGGGCACGGGTGCGGTGAACCCGCCGGCTTGAGCGTCACCCTCCCCCCTTCAGGGGAGGGTGAGGTCGGCCTATCTTCGCCCGGCATTGGCCCAGGCCTTCAGCGAGGCCCAGACGCCGCGGGTCAGGCGGAAGGCGTCGACGGGCGCCGACGAGCCGATGACCTCGAAGCGGTGCAGCTCGACGCCGGTCCATTGGAAGCCGCACTTCTCCAGGATGTTGCGCGAGGCCGGATTGCTGACGCGGGCGTGCCCGATCAGCACGGTCTCATCGCTGCCGTCGAAGAAATAGTCGATCGCGGCACGCGCCGCTTCGGTGCCGAAGCCGCGGCCCCAATGCGCGACGCCGAGCCAGTAGCCGAGCTCGGCGCGCCCGGGCGCCGGCCGGTTGATGCCGACGAGGCCAATCGGCGCGTCGAGATGTTCGATCAGGAAGGCGGTCTCGCCCGTCTGCTCCAGCCCGCGCACGAAGCGGGCGGCATCGACCTCGGAATAGGGATGCGGCAGGCGGCGGGTGTTCTCGGCGATGCGACGATCATCGGCGAGCTGGGCGATGGCTTTCACGTCCGCGAGCACGGGCGGACGCAGGGTCAGCCTGGGCGTCTCGAGGACGCAAGGTCTCGCCTCGCGCAAAGTCGGAGTCGTGATGTCCTGCAGCATGTCGGGCTCCATCGACGCTTCGGAATCAGCTGAAGATCAGCAGAAATGAAAAGGGGAGGCCGGTTGTCCCGCCTCCCCTGGAGCCATCTGGCGCTCCGCCGGTTCATCAGGACCCGGCGGACGCGACGTGTTCCACCGTTATTCTATTCGGCAGCCTGGGCGGCTACCGGACGCACCGAAATGAACGTGCGGTTGGCGCGGGCATGGAATTCGACGACGCCCTCGATCTTGGCGAACAGGGTGTGATCCGTGCCCATGCCGACGTTGAGACCGGGGTGCCAGGTCGTGCCGCGCTGACGCGCAATGATGTTGCCGGGAATTACGCGCTCGCCGCCGAACGCCTTGATGCCGAGGCGCTTGCCTTTGGAGTCGCGTCCGTTGCGGGATGAACCGCCTGCCTTTTTATGAGCCATCGCTCGTCTCCGATCTCGCGATCACCATTAGCGCGATTCCGCTAAGGGATCATTCACATTTGCGAAGCGCGCGGAAAAAAATCCGCGCGTGATGAGGTGTCAGCCGATGCCGCGCGCCACGCGCGCCGGCATGTTACTCGGCGGCGTCAGCCGCCGGGGCTTCCGCCTTGGCCTTCTTCGGGCGCGGGCCCTTGGTCGGCTTGGCGTTGTCCGTCAGGATTTCCGAGACGCGGATCAAGGTCAGCTCGTCCCGGTAGCCGCGCTTGCGGCGCGAATTCTTGCGGCGGCGCTTCTTGAACGCGATGACCTTGGGGCCGCGCTTGTGGTCGAGCACCTCGACCGCCACCGACGCGCCGGCGACCGCGGGCACGCCCAGCACCGGAGTGTCGCCGCCGACCACCAGCACTTCGTTCAGCTGCACGATCGTGCCGGGTTCACCGTCGATCTTGCCAATCTCGAGCACATCATCCGGGGCGACGCGGTATTGCTTGCCGCCGGTCTTGATGACTGCGAACATCGTTCTCATCCTTCGTGTTCGATCCCGGCCTCAGAGCGCTGTCGCCCCGGGTCGGCTTCTTGTTCAGTCGTTATGGTTCATGGGGTCTGGCCCGATCGGGGCCAGCGTCGGCGTGTCCCAGGCATCGAGGCCTGTCCGATACGCGCAACGACAATCGGCGCGAGAAGCTCGCGCCGGTCGATCTGGCGCTTATAGCCGCCGGAGCCAGCGAGTCAAGCGAAGAGGGCGCATGGCGAGTGGCGCATAGGGAGTCGGGGAAGGGCCGCAGCCGCCCCTATTCGCTCCTCCCGATTTGCCATTCGCCCGCAACTAAACCGTCGCCTCCGCCGTTGTCCGGGCCAACGCACAACAGGCAGGGATCCATGGCCGACGACGTGATGACCACCACGGGAATTGCCCGGCACGGCGCCGCGCGGCTGCCGTCGGTCGAGATCGACAGCTTCAACATCGAGATCAAGGACGAGGACGGCTTCCTCGGCGACCGCGCCTCCAAGGGCGCCTTTCGCAAGATCCTGGAGCGCTGGCGCAAGCCCTTACGCAAATCCGGCAAGGATCCGTTCGGCGACGAGGACAGCGACACCATCAGCAAGAAGGCGCTGGACGCGATCCTGGTCGGTGACGACACCGAGGCCTCGGCGGTGGTGCATTCGGCGATCGAGGAGTTCGCCCAGGAGCTCGCCCATGTCACCCGCCGCTTCCTGCGCACCAAGGCCTGGGCCAAAACCGAATGCATCGTGGTCGGCGGCGGCTTTCGCGATTCCCGGCTCGGCGAGCTCGCCATCGCGCGCACCGAGATCATCCTGAAGGACGAGGGCTTCGGCGTCGAGCTGGAGCCGATCCGCTACCATCCCGACGATGCCGGCCTGATCGGCGCGCTGCATCTGGCGCCGTCCTGGATCTTCGAGGCCCATGACAGCATCCTCGCGGTCGACATCGGCGGCACCAATATCCGCTGCGGCGTGGTCGAGACGTGCTGGAAGAAGACGCCGGACCTCTCCAAGGCTTCGGTCTGGAAGTCCGAGCTGTGGCGCCATGCCGATGACGAGCCGACGCGCGAAGGTGCGGTGAAACGGCTGGCCAAGATGCTCAAAGGGCTGATCGACGAGGCGGACACCGAAGGCCTCAAGCTGGCGCCGTTCATCGGCATCGCCTGTCCCGGCGTCATCAATGAAGACGGCTCGATCGAGAAGGGCGCGCAGAACCTGCCGGGCAATTGGGAGAGCAGCAAGTTCAATCTGCCGGCCAGCCTGGTCGAGGCGATCCCGATGATCGGCGATCACGACACGGCGGTGCTGATGCACAATGACGGCGTCGTGCAGGGCCTTTCTGAGGTGCCGTTCATGCAGGATTTCGAGCGTTGGGGGGTGCTGACCATCGGCACCGGGCTCGGCAATGCCCGCTTCACCAACCGCCGCAAGGAGAACGGCCGCAAGGACAAGGACGACAAGGCCAAGGACGACAAGGCCGACGAGAAAAAGGCCGCGAAGAAAAAGAAGGACTGAATTGGCGGCCGAGCGCCATTGGGTGGAGCGAGCAGGATCGAAGCCGCGCCATCGACGCCCGGGCCGGGGCTCGCGGTGGAGCCCGCTCGGCAAGACGGCAAAAATCGCTGTGCTGCCAAACAGATGGCTGCGAGGCACGGTAACCTTGATGGGTTAGGTTAAGGACCGGTTTGCGTTGCGATGCGGGCCCGGATGGCCCAGGGTCTTTTGTGTCGCTCAGGCCGGCCGGATTGACCCCCGTCTCTTCCGTCGGTTTCCCCAAGATGTAGCGACACGGGACCGCCGGCATGTGTCAGCGTACGGCGGTCCCACCTTGCTTTCTTCGCTCCTCCCTTCGTCGTCCCGCCGCCCGCGCAATCGCGCCCAAAGATTGCCACGTGACCGACTTGCTCTATTTACAAACCGTCTAGTCGGTTTTATAAGAGATCATCCCAATTGGGGTGGGATTGGCCGGCCCGAGCCGGCGCCAAACGGAGTGTTGAGGACATGAGGATCACAGGCGCGAGCCATTGGGCGGCCGCCGTCGCGGCGACCGCGCTGGCCATGACGGGGGCACGAGCGGCGGATATGCCGGCCACAACCTACAAGGCGCCGGCCTATGCCTCCGCCCCGGCACCGTTTTCGTGGACCGGCTTCTACGCCGGCGCCAATGTCGGTGGGGCGTTCACCGGCAATGATTCAGTGACGAACCTCGCCGGCGGCAATGGCGGGAAGCTCTCCGGCGTCATCGGCGGCATGCAAGCGGGCTATAATTACCAGGTCTCGCCGTTGTTCGTGGTCGGCATCGAGAACGATCTCGATTTCACCGGCCTCTCGCGCCAAGGCGATCTGGTCAATCCCGCGGTCAGCGTGCCCTGGCTGACCACGGGGCGCGCCCGCGCCGGCTTCACGATGCTCGACCAGCGCCTGTTCCTGTACGGGACGGCCGGTCTCGCGGCCGGCGAGTTGAAGGACGGCCCGGTCCACAAGGTGAAGATGGGTTGGACGGCGGGCGGCGGCGCGGAATGGGCCTTCCTGCCGAAATGGTCGGCCAAGCTTGAATATCTCTACACCGACCTGAAGCACGACGCTCTGCCGGACTGGCGTGCGGCGAAGATCCACAGCGTGCGGGTCGGCCTCAACTACCATTTCGACCTGTTCCGCTGAGCGGCGCCGCTTGTCGCGAGGTTCGAGGGCCCAAGCGTCAGTCCGGGCCTTCGGAGCGCGGCGATCGGGCGGTGCAGCCGCCCAGCCGCCGCGTGCGGTCCGCTTCCCCACGAGCGGACCGCAACCGGCGCCCCGGCTTTGGGACAGCGAGGGAAAAATTCGGCCGGCTGCCTTGTCACCCCCGCCGCCGTGCCCTAGAACGGCGCCCGACCACCGGGGTTCGCCCTGATTTGCGCCTGGAGAGGTGGCAGAGTGGTTGAATGCACCGCACTCGAAATGCGGCATAGGTGCAAGCCTATCGGGGGTTCGAATCCCTCCCTCTCCGCCAGTTCAGTCCCTGAGTGGGCACTGAGTTTACGCCAGTTTTTCCGGTAAGCGCCTGTAGCAGCCGGGTCTTCGATCCCATGATCCTGACTTCGCCGTCCGCGACCTCGACGCGCTGGGCGAGCGCGCGGAGATGGTCGCGGCGGTAGCCACCGCCTTCAAGGCGGATGCGCTGGCGGGCGGTCTTGGCGAAGGTGCGGACCATTTGCGGGGTAATGGCCTTGGCACCGGAGGTGTCGAGCATGGCCTGGGCGCGCTCGGCATCGGTCTTGGCTTGGTCCCTGATGGCCTTGAGGCCGTCGATGCGGTCTTTCAGGGCCGGATCGTCGATGCCGGCCACGCCCGCCTCAATGGCGTCGTAGAGGCGCTTGAGGCGAAGTTCGGATTCGGCGGCGCGTTTGTTCAGTTCGGCGATGTGCTCGCGGCGGCGTTCGGATTGCTCCTGCCGCCGATCGAGAACGCTGGCGAGGATGGTTTCCAGCCGCTCGGGCTGGAGAAGCTGGTCTTCGAGGTGACTGGCGACAAGCTCGTCGAGCTTGTCCATCGGCACGGCCAAGCCCTCGCAAGCGGTCGGCCCCTGCCGTGCCTTCATTGAGCAAGCGTAATAGCGGTAGCGCCCTCCCTTGCCGGTGCGGATGGTCATGGCCCCGCCGCACTTGGCGCAATGGATCAAGCCGGTGAGCATGGTCGGGCCGCTGATGACGGCGGATGGCGTGACCTTGGGATTGCGGGCCTTTAAGAGCGCCTGCACGGTGTCGAACGTCTCACGGTCGATGATCGGCTGGACCGGAACCGTGACAATCTCGCTGACGGGTTTCAGTTCCTTGGTCTTGCTGCGCTTGTTGAACTCATGCTCGCCCATATAGGTGCGGCGGGTCAGGATGCGGTGGACTTGGCCGATGCCCCAGCGGCCTCCGTCGCGCGTGAAGATGCGGCGGCTGTTGAGGTAGGAGACGATGTTCTTGACGCCCATCTGGCCGGTCGTGCCGTCGCCTTCCAGCGCCAGGCGATAGATTAGCCGCACCGTGTCGGCGTGCAGTGGGTCGATCTCAAGCTTTTTCTTGGTCTTGGCCCCGCGCTGCTCGGCCGCGACAACACGGTAGCCGATGGGCGGCAGCGAGCCATTCCAGAAGCCTTGGCGGGCGTTTTCCTTCAAGGCGCGCATCACATGCTTGGCGTTTTCCTTCGACTGGTATTCATCGAACAGCGCCATGATCTGCCGCATCATCTGATGCACCGGATCATCGCCGATCTCCTGGGTGATCGACAGCAGCTTGACGCCGTTTTTGGCGAGCTTGCGGACGTAGAATTCCATATCGAAGGCGTCGCGGAAGAAGCGGCTGAACGAATGGACGATCACGACGTCGAAGGGCGCGGGCTTCGACGTGCCTGCCTCGATCATGCGCTGGAACTCGGGGCGGCGGTCGTTGGTCGCCGATGCGCCCGGCTCCACAAAGGTCTCAACGAGTTGATAGCCGCGCGCCTCGCAATAGGCTTCGCCCTGCCGCTTCTGGTCTGGAATGGAAACATCATGCTCCGCCTGCCGCGCCGTCGAGACGCGCAGGTAGAGGGCGGCGCGTAGCGGCACGGTCATGGGCGATGTCTCCTTCTCGAATAATGGTCCCGGCCCGAATCATCGGGCTGCATGGTCCCGCTCAGGCAGCCTTCTTCACGGGACGCGCGCGCTCGACCCGTTCGCGCTCCTTGGGTGTATTCATCACCTCCCAAAGATCGTTACGCCGCTGCACGTTGAGCCAGAAGTCGGGGCTGTTGCCGAACACACGGGCCAGGATCAGCGCCGTCGCGGCCGTCACGTTTCTGCGGTTGCCGCACAGTTCGTTGACGTGTTTGCGCTGGACGCCCATCGCCTCGGCGAGCGCCCCCTGCGTCAGTCCCATCGGCTCCATGAACTCTTCGGTCAGTATCTCGCCGACGCTCGCCGGCTTGCGCTTGGTGGTCAGCATGGTTTGCCTCGTTCTCATCGGTAGCTGTGATCGTCCAGATAGATTCCGCCGGCCTCGCCGCGTTCACCATCCCAGCGAAAGACCAGCCGGTATTGCTTGTTGACGCGGATCGAGCGGAGACCCGCCAGATTGCCTTTCAGCTTCTCGAAATGATTGCTGGGTGGCACAAGCAAGTCCTGATCGGTCGTGGCGTCGTCAATCATCTGGAGCTTGCGGAACAACCTGGCTTCCAGGTCGGATGGGATGTTGCGGGAGTGGGCGTCGTCCACGAAGAAAGCCCGCAACCATTCATCCCGAAAGCCAACGATCATCCAGCCTCTCCAGTTATGAGTATATGTACCACACTATACCTCACATTGCAATGGGGGCGGTCAGCCCTTGGAGCCGAACAACTCGTCGAAGATGTCGCCGAACCATTGCTCGAATACCTCGATCTCGGCCTCTGTGACCGGAACAGGATGGGGCCAGTCGTCAGTGACGGTCCAGGTGGACAGGTCATGCTTGGGCGGCCTACCGGGGAACGGCCACGGGTAGCCCAATAGTGCTTCAAGCTGCTCCGACGCCGTAGGCGGCCTGACGCGCCGGGCGCGGGAGCGCGCGCCGCGATCAGACGCCATCGAGGCCGCGCCCGCTTCCCGGTCGCCACGCCACGGGGTTGGCGACCCATCGGTCGATGTCGGATTCCCGCCAGCCCGCGCCGTTGACGCTGATCTTGATCTGGGGCGGGAACGTGCCCTCGGCGATCTTGCGGTAGATGGTGGACCGGGACAGGCCGGTGCGGGCGAGAACGGTTTTGAGGCGGACGATACGGTCTGATGCGAGCATGGCTGCGCTGCCTCCAGCTGGCTGTTCGTGGGACTGCCGGGACAGGCAAACGCAACGATTTGTCGTTGTGCAATAGATAGTTAGGCGTCGTAGGGCTGTGGCGTGGAGACGGCGAAAAATAGGATGGTTCTACAACCCGAGACCCCGGCCCCGACCGAGCCCGAACGTGAGGGTGAGGTCGCGGCCGACGCTCATCCCCGAATCGAATGAGATGCCGAGTTCCCGCTTGCGGCCCGCCAGAAGGGACTCCATTTGCGGGTCGCGTTCGAGGCTCTGCGCCATGTTCCCCATTTCCGTCCGCGCGGCCCGATGGCCGGCATAGTCGCCCGCCGCATAGCGTTCCTCACTGGCCCTGTGCAGATTTCGCCAGCGTTCCACGAAACGGTCGGCGCGGCGGGCCGGTTCGGTGCGCAGCTCGGTTTCCAGTTGCAGGGCGCGGATCGCGCGCCGGGCGTCGCCTAACGCCGCCTCCGCCGCAAGCTCCGGGTTTTTCTTGTAGGCCGCCTCAGCGTCATGCGAGCCGTAGGGGCGCACCTCCTCGAACCGCTGGCGCGCCTCCTGCAATTCCCTGATCTGATCGGGGCTGGCCCTGCCGCCCTGGTCCTGCGCCGTGAAGATCGCATCGACGGCGCGGGCATGGCGGACGAGCGCCCGGCCACGGGAGCGGCGCAAAGCTTCCTCGGGGTCTTCCTCTACCTTCCTTTCCGGCCCCTGTTCGCTCTCGGCGGGCAGGCGCAACCCGTCGAACATGCCGCGCACCTTTTCGGGCACTTGGCGGACAATCTCGACGACCCGGTCCACGCGCTCGCGGAAGGTGATGCCGCGCCGTTCGGCATAGTCGCGGGCGGGTTCGTAGTCGCTCGCCATGTCCTTGGCCCGGTCGCGTGATAAGACGCTAATGAGCTTGTCCTGACTGGCGAAGTCGTCGCGGCCATAGTGCAGGTCCATACCGTCGCGGTGGCGCGAGAGGGCGACATAGCTGCCGTGAGCGTCCATGCCCGGTGTCGCCAGCACATGGGCGCGATCCACGGTCATACCCTGCGCTTTGTGGATCGTCGCGGCATAGCCGTGGTCGATGCGATTGTAGTCCTTCAGGTCGAACGCCACATCGCGGCCGTCATCGGTGCGCACGGTCATGCTCTGGGCGTTGACTTGCTCGATGGTCCCGAGCGTGCCGTTCTTCACGCCAAGCCCGCGCTCGTTAGCCAAGAACATCACGCGGTCGCCAGGTGCGAAGTTCCGGGCACCGCGTTCGGCGGCGACATACACGTCGTCGCCAAGGTTTCCGGCTTCACGCATCCGCCCACGCGCCACCTCGTTTAGCGCGCGCACCTCGGCATTGGTGTGAGTGAGGATGATGCGGCTTGCGTCCGGGTTCGCCTGCCGCTCGCGGTCCCAGCGGTCGATCAATTCGCCGCGCGCCTGCTCGCGTGATGCGGCCTCATGCACCATGCCATGCGCGTCATAGGCATGGATCGCGTCGCCGGTTCGGCCGGTCGCCAGGTCGCGGGTGGCGTCGCGCTGCCAGTCCTGCCGCTGGCGGCGCACCTCGCCCATCTCCGCGCCGCGGTGGCGTTCGTGGATCGAACGGAACGCCGCGCCCGCCTCGATGGATTGCAACTGCTGCGGATCGCCGACCAGCACGACCTTCGCGCCCGCGTCGGCGGCATGGGACAGCACGCGCTCAAACTGCCGCGTGCCGACCATGCCCGCCTCGTCGATGACAAGCACATCGCGGGATGTGAGAAGGTCGCGGCCCTGCGCCCAACCATGCTCCATGCTGGCGATGGTGCGCGATGCGATGCCTGATCCGCCCTCCAGATTCTCGGCGGCGATACCGGACAGGGCCGCGCCGCGCACGGTGTAACCGGCATCCTCCCAAGCCTCGCGCGCCACACCCAGCATCGCGCTCTTGCCCGTTCCGGCATACCCCACCACAATGCCAAGATCGCGTCCGTCCGTGACATGCGCCAGCGCCTCAGCCTGCTCGCCGGACAGGACAAGGCCGCGATCCGCCGCGCGGGCCAATGCGGCTTCGCGGTTCCTGCCGCTGACCTCATGACGTTCCCGTTCAGCCATCATCGCGGCGGCCCGATGCAGGCGCTGTTCTGCCTCGATCATCTCGCGGGTCGTGAAACGCTCCTCGCCGCGACCGTCCTTGCCGAGTTCGACAAGATCGGGCGCGTTACGCATCGCGCCCATCACTTCGTTGAACTGCTCCACGCCGTCGCTGTGCCGGTGCGCGAACATCGCCAGGTCACGCCGAGTGAAGGTCGATTGCTGCCGCGTGATCGCGTCAAGCGCGGTGGACGGATCGGCGACGATCCGCGCGCCATTCTCGCGGGCGATGCGCCTGTGGTCCTCGGCGCGGTCGGCCTCAAGCCCGGCGGCCTCGATGCGTTGCGCGGGCGCGCCGATCTTGGTCTGCGGTTCAAGGCCGATGCCCTGGGCCTCAAGGCTGCGATGGTCGATCCGCGCGTCGATGTCGAGTTCGGCCAGCCGCTCGTTGACATGATCGGCCCAACGCTCGCGCCAATGCTCCACAAACTCCGTGCGGTTCCAGTCCCGCGCCTTCGGGCCGAAACCGTTCTCGTCCACCGACCGCATGGTGAGCATGACGTGGGCGTGGGGCTTGGGCTGGCCGTCCGCGCCCATGTCGCAATGCACGTTGAGGTCGGCGATCATGCCCCGATCCACGAACTCGGCCTTCACGAAGTCGCGGGCGAGTTCGACGCCCTGCGCCTGCGGCATCTCGCGCGGGATAGCGAACTCCACCTCGCGGCAAAGCTGGGCGTCCTTCCGCTTCTCGAACGCTTCGACATCGTTCCAGAGCTTTTCGCGGTCGTGCCATTCCTCCGGCGCGTTCTCCGGCAGCATGACCTCGGAATGAACCACGCCGCGCTTGGCGGAAAAGTCCTGATCGCGGCCTAGCCGGTTGTCCCGCAGCCGCGAGGCCGAACGGTAGGCGGCGGCTGCGACCGCGCTGCGGCCCGCCGCGCGTCCGATGACCTGAACGGAGAAATGGTAGATCGCCATGGCGACCGACCAGATACTGCTCTGAAGCGCACGTCGGAACGACGTATAAGCGCGCCCTCGAAACAAATTTCTCGGGATGATCCGCGCTGTTCCACGCCGTCCCGGCAACCTTACAGCATTCCGGCCGACACGAAACTATCATCGCTCCATCGATTGCCTATGGAGGACATGATGCGAAAACCGAGAGACTTCGATGCGGAACTCAAAGCGCTTGAGGACAAGGCGCGAGACCTGAAAGCCCGCAAGGTGCAGCAGCTCGGCGAGCTGGTCATCTCGACCGGAGCCGACGCCCTCAGCGCCGACGAACTGGCGGGCGCGCTGATCGTGCTGACGGAGACGAAAGATACCGGAAAGAGGGAGGCATGGGCCAAGCGCGGCGCCGCGTTCTTTCAGGGCCGGGCGCGGCGATCTGTATCAGCGCCTGACCGCGACGGTGGCGACCCTCCGGCGCAACCGGGCGGCGCACAACCGACATCGGGCGGCGCTGGCGCGACATAACATGCGAACCTGGCAGCTCGAACGCCGCAAACGCACGCGGCATCTCATCGAACTCGGCGGCCTTGTCGTCAAGGCCGGCATCGTGGACCTGACCGGCGACGACCGCGCCATGATCTACGGCGCGCTGCTCTGGATGGCCGACAAGCTCCAAAGCGATCAGGGCGAACATGCGCGAACTCTCTGGAACGCGAAGGGCAAGCAGGCGTTCGAGGATGACTAAGCATCAGTATCGCCAAACGACGCGCCCCCTCGATAGGCGTTGTGGTTATGGAAAGAAGGATCAGCGTCAAGGAGCTATCGCTGAAAGTTGGTGACGGCGGGAATCGGAAAGGCGGCATATCGTGGGGGTGCTTGACGCCTCCACTTCTCCACCGAAGGAGCGATATGCCGTGTCCAACGATAACGTCATCCAGCTGATTCAGCCAGGAATCTTCGACGATCAACTCACAGAAGTGTTGCGCAACGGGGCACGTGCCCTTCTCGCCAAGGCGATCGAGGCCGAAGTCGCGGACTTTCTCGGCCAGCATGCCGATTTGAAGACCGCGGACGGCCACCAGCGCGTCGTGCGCCACGGTCACCTGCCGGAACGCGAGGTGATGACCGGCATCGGTCCGGTTGCCGTCCGCCAGCCACGTGTACGCGATCGCGAGGCGGCCGCCACCGACCCCGACCGCACCCGGTTCTCTCCGTCGATCCTGCCGCCCTACATGCGCCGCTCGAAATCGATCGAGACGCTGCTGCCGATCCTTTAGCTGAAGGGTATCTCGACCGGCGACTTCTCGGAGGCGCTGGCTGCGCTGCTCGGCAAGGATGCTGCCGGGTTGTCGGCTTCCGCCATCGGTCGCCTGAAGGACGGTTGGCTCGATGAACACACCGCGTGGCAGAAGCGCGATCTGTCGGCAAAGCGCTACGTCTATGACCTGACCGGGCTTTTTTGAACCAAGCTTTGTGAGAAAGTGAGCTTGGAAAGGAGCTTTGATCATGCCGAAGAAGAGGTTCAATGCGGAGCAGATCGTGGTGCTGCTGCGCCAGATTGAAGTGTTGATGTCGCAGGGCAAGGCCGCGCCGGTGGCCTGCCGGGAAGCCGGAATTTCGCAGCAGAGTTATTATCGCTGGCGAAAGGAATACGGTGGTCTTGAGCTCGATCAGGCGAAGCGGATGAAGGATCTGGAGCGGGAGAATATCCGCCTCAAGCGTCTCGTTGCCGATCTGTCGCTGGAGAAGCAGGTGCTCAAGGACGTTGCCTCGGGAAACTTATAAGCCCCGAACGGCGCCGGCAGGCGGTCGATGGCATTCGAGGGAAGTACGGTCTCTCCGAACGCCAGGCCTGCCGGATCGTCGGCCAGCACCGCGGAACACAGCGATACGCCACCATCGTTCGATCTGATGAGGATGCGTTGACGAGAGCGATTATCTCTCTCGCGTCCCAATATGGGCGATATGGCTATCGTCGGATCACGTCGCTGCTGGTCGATGCCGGCTGGCACGTCGGATGTGATCGGGTCCAGCGGATCTGGCGCCGTGAGGGGCTAAAGGTACCCAGGAAGCAGAAGCCGCGGGGTCGGCTCTGGCTCAACGACGGATCCTGCATCCGTTTGAGGCCGCAGCATCGTAATCATGTCTGGAGCTACGACTTCGTCGAGGCGCAGACCCACGATGGGCGCAAGCTGCGGTTGATGACTTTGATCGACGAGTTCACCCGGGAATGCCTGGCAATCAGGGTGGCTCGCCGGATCAACAGCTTCGGTGTCATCGAGACGATGGCCGACGTAATGCTCGAACGCGGTGTGCCAGAACACATCCGGTCGGACAACGGCGCGGAGATGACAGCCAAGGTCGTGCGCAACTGGTTCGCCAAGCTCGGAGCAAAGACGCTCTACATTGCGCCCGGCAGCCCATGGGAAAACGGCTACTGCGAGTCCTTCAACGGCAAACTGCGCGACGAATGCCTGAACGGTGAAATCTTTTACAGCCTGAAGGAGGCCACTGTCGTCATCGAGCAATGGCGCAAGCACTTCAACACGATCCGACCGCACTCATCGCTGAGCTACCGGCCCCCGGCGCCGCAAACATCGGCGCCGACACTGCAGCATCTGGATCGGAGCGCAGCGATGCAGTAGTCTCTATCCCGCTGGTCCAAAATATCCGTCAGGTCAGCGAAGCGTGATGCGTCGGCTGCAAGCGTCACCGGACTGCCTATTTTGTCCTGCCGAGCTGAGGCGCCCGCGCGCCGGTTTTTGGCCGCCGCGGTTTCCATTGCGACACGAATTGTTCGTAGTTTCGCTCCGCCTGGGCGGCAATCACCATCTCGCGGTCGCGCAGCGCCTTGATGTTGTAGGCGTAGGCAGGTCCACGCCGGTTACCTTTCTGTTGCGGATGTCCGGCTTGAAGTTGCATTGCGCGGGTCTTGTTGGCGACCAGCGCTGGGCGCGCCCACAGGTAATCTTCGCCCTTCGTCAGCAAATGCCAGCAAAGCACAGTGAGCTTGCGAGCCACGGCCACCGCAGCGATCTGATGACCGCGCCGAGCGCGGATGCGCACGAAAAACGCATGCAGTGGGCCGGGCGCCTTGGCCGCTGCCCAGGCCGCCTCGACCAGTATGGCGCGCGCGTGAGAACGGCCGATCTTGCTGATGCGGCCGTGGTGGGCCGCTACCAACCCCGACTGCCGCACCCGCGGGTTCAGCCCGAAATAGCTCACCAGCTTCTGTGGGCTGCTGAACCGGCTGACGTCGCCGATCGCCGCCACGATGCCGGCGGCGACCGCCAGATTGACGCCGGTGATCGTCATCAATCTGTTGACCGCGGAATCGTCGATGGCGTCCTGCGCGATCTCGCGGTCGAGCAGGGCCAGATCTTCCGCCAAACGGTCAAGCTCACGGACGTGCCGATCGATCGCTGCGCGCTCATCGTCCGGCAACTGTTGAGCGGCCAACCACGCCCGGCCGCGGGCGTTGAAAAGATCGGCATGCGGGCACTTCGGGATCAGGTGCGCGTGCAGGATCGAATGCACCTCGTTCTTGAGCCGCGTGCGATGCCGCACAACCTGGTAGCGCCGCGCCACCAGCCGACGCTTGCGTTCGGTCTCCGCGTCCGGCGTCCAGATCTGCGGCAGATACCCGGCCGCCTGCAGACTGGCGAGCGTGCCGGCATCGATCTTGTCGGTCTTGACGTGAGCCTGGGCGATCGCCTTCACCTGCAACGGATTCGCGATAATCACCCGCGCCACGAACGGCGCCAGAACCCGCGACACCGCCATGCTGTTGGCGGTCGCTTCAACCACCACCTCATCATTGGCCAGCAGGGTCTTGCCAAATCCCTCCAGCGCAGTCCGCGTCATATCAATGCGGCCCGCATGTCGGAGCCTGCCGTCTGCCCAAAACACCACCTCCCCGAAAGTTCGGTGGACGTCAATGCCAACTACCCGTCGCATTTGCACCTCCTGCCTGACACATGACGGGAGCTGCGGGCGACACGACAACTACGGATTCGCGATCTCGGCGCAACCGGGCGAGTCGCAGAGGCGGCCAGCTACTAACTCGAACTCTCGGCTCATCGTGTGTATCGGCCTGCCCGCACCTTCGTGCTCCCGGTGCCTCTGTCCCGATGGTCGCACCATACGCCACGGCGCGGGACGCCGGGGCAGAACGTTGGCACCGAGACATCTCATACCGGTTACCAACCCCATCGAAAGCACCTTCGCCACCGTGCGCCACCGCACCATCCGATCGAAGGGCTGCCTATCCAACAAGACCGCGCTCGCGATGGTCTTCAAACTGGTCGAGGGCGCGCAGAGAAGCTGGCGCCGCCTCGACGGTCATAACCAGTTGTCAAAACTCGTTCTCGGTGTGACATTCAACGACGGGATCGAGGTCATCGCCAAGTCGACCGACCGCCAGCCCACAACCGCCGCCGCCTGACCGGCTCAGGCCGTCACCAAAATTTGGCGATAGCTCGTACCTGACTCAAGTCCCTTTTCTCAACCCGAGCGAGATAGCGCACCGGGCAGGAAACTTCCCTTCAATGCTAGGATCACGTCGCGCACTCGCTTTGCCGAAGGCGTCATTGGGGTATCACGCCGACGGACTAGAAACCACTGACGGATGATCGGAAAGCCAGGAAACGAGAGCATTGCTAGGCGCCCCCCCATGAGCTCTGCTTGCACCGTGTGTGCCGAAATGACCGCGATGCCAAGCCCCGCCATCACCGCCTGCTTAATGGTCTCATTGCTTCCGAACTCGATGGACTCGTAGTCACTGCCGACCCCGATCCGATCGAAAAGGCGCTCCATGAGCGCGCGCGTGCCCGAGCCTTTCTCGCGCACCAAAAAGGCGTTAGTTAATAGGTCACTGGACGAAATGTCGTGGCGTCCGACAAGGGGATGCTTCGGTGGCGCGATAAGCACATGGGGGTGATCGCCAAGCAGGTCCGTATCCACTTCCGGCTCTCGCGGTGGCCGGCCCATGATCGCCAACTCAATCCGACGACTCTTTAGAGCCGAGATGATTTCCTCACGATTGCCAATACGAAATTCAATCTTGATGCGTGGCACCTGACGTCGAAGCTGAGCAATGAGATGTGGTGCAAAGTACTTTGCAGTGCTCACTGCGCCAAGGAAGACGAGCCCTTCATGTCCGGCCGAGATCGCAGAGACTTTTTGAATACAAGAAGACAATATCGCATCAATCTGTTCGGCTGCGGCCAGAACCTCCCGTCCTATCGCGGTTAGAAGCGTCTTACCGTCGGGGCCGCGCTCCAACAGCGGTTCGCCCAGATTCGCTTCCAGATTGCGAAGCTGCGTTGAAACCGCGGGGACGGTTACGTTGAGCCGGCTGGCAGCCAACGACAGGTTCCCTCCTGCGACAATCGCTGCCAGCGCGCGCAGCTGTTTTAGCGTGATCGCTTGTTCATGGATCATCGTTGTAGCTTTGTTTAATGCAGCAAAGATTTTTTTAATTTTTCCTTTCGCATGCGTCAAGGCATGTTATGCGGGAACTAGCTGCCGGAGGACGATCATGACGGCACCGGAAGGCACTCTCGAAAGCTTCCTAGAGGGCGACTGCTCCGTTTCGGAACCGCTTGCGATCACCGTTACGGCGCTCGCCTTTGTCGCGGAGACCCTAGCCGGGGTGATATCGAGCGGTCCGCTCAATGGGCGCCTCGGCGAGGAGGTGGGTGCGAACAGCGATGGCGACCGCCAGAAGAAACTCGACGTCGTGGCGGATGAACTCTTCGCCGGGGCGCTCGCTCCCACACCTGTTCGCTGGTATGCGTCGGAGGAGCGCCCAACTGCCGAAATGCTCAACCCCGAAGGCACTCTAGCGCTTGCGATCGATCCGCTGGACGGGTCGTCCAATATCGATGTGAACATATCGATCGGGACGATCTTCTCGGTCTTCGAAGCCAAAGAATCCGGCGTGGAGAGTTTCCTTCGTCCGGGCCGTGAGCAAATCGCTGCAGGATATGTGGTCTATGGCCCCCAGACGGTGTTCATCCTCGCGACTCGGACCACACTCGCCCAATTTGTGCTCCACCGTGGTCATTTCTTCCTCGTTTCCGACAGCTTGCGCATCCCTGATCGGACAACCGAGTTCGCCATCAACGCATCCAATTACCGGCATTGGTCGCGGCCGATACGGGCTTTCGTCGACGACTGCATCGCCGGTGATGAAGGGCCGTGGGGAGAGAACTTCAATATGCGTTGGGTCGCATCGCTGGTCGCCGAGACCCACCGAATTCTCACGCGTGGCGGGATTTTCCTCTATCCCGCTGACGCCAGGCGAGGCTATGGCCAGGGGCGACTGCGCCTAGTCTATGAGTGCGCTCCGATCGCCTTCATCGTTGAGCGCGCAGGCGGCAAGGCGACCGACGGGATCGACCGCATCCTCGACCTGACACCGAGTGAGCTCCATCAGCGCACGCCCCTCGTCTTCGGCACTGCCGAGAAAGTCAGCCAAGTTTGCGCTTATCACGACCTTCCCGAAAGCGAGGTCTCGCCACTGTTCGGCACACGTGGCTTGTTCAGAGCTTGACGAGCAATCGCGGAAGGAGCGGGACGGTGAGCGAACAGCATCCAATCATCTCGGTTGTCGGGTCCTCCGGCGCCGGTACAAGCACGGTGAAGCACACATTCGATCAGATCTTCCGACGGGAGGGTATCAAGGCAGTCTCGATCGAGGGCGACGCGTTCCACAAGTTCGATCGAGCATCGATGAAGGCTGAGTTACAGCGCCGCTATGATGCGGGCGACCGCACCTTCAGCCACTTCAGCTTCGAAGCAAATGAGCTTTCCGAGCTTGAGAAAGTCTTCGCTTCCTACGGTGCGACAGGTACTGGGCGGACGCGTCACTACGTCCACGACGACGAGGAAGCTGAACGCTATGGAGTGCCGCCCGGTCGCTTCACTGAATGGGAAGATTTCGATAAGGGGTCGGACATTCTCCTCTATGAAGGGCTGCACGGAGCTGTGCGTACCCAGGACATTCGCATCGCTGACCATGCCGATCTGAAGATCGGCGTTGTTCCGGTGATCAACCTCGAATGGATCCAGAAAGTCCATAGGGACAAGGCTTCGCGCGGCTACACCGCCGAAGCCGTGACCGATGTCATTCTGCGGCGGATGCACGCCTATGTGCACTGCATCTGTCCGCAGTTCTCTGAGACCGACATCAATTTCCAGCGCGTGCCGGTTGTGGATACATCCAATCCGTTCATCGCCCGCTGGATTCCGACGGCGGGGGAAAGCCTTGTCGTCATCCGCTTTAAGAACCCGCGGGGCATCGATTTTCCGTATCTCGTACAGATGATCCGTGACAGCTGGATGAGCCGTGCCAACTCGATTGTCGTGCCGGGAGACAAGCTCGATCTCGCCATGCAGCTCATCCTCACGCCGATGATCCTTCGGCTCGTCGACCAATCCAAACGTTTGAAAAGGGCTTCCTCATGAATCTCGTTGCGGAGCGCAGAGCAGCCTTAGATGAGGCGCAGATGGCGAACGCGATCCGCGCGCTCGCGATGGACGCGGTCGAGGCTGCGAAGTCGGGCCATCCCGGAATGCCCATGGGCATGGCGGATGTGGCTACGGTGCTCTTCAAGCACTTCGTCAAGATCGACCCGACGCAGCCCAATTGGCCTGATCGCGATCGCTTTGTGCTGAGCGCTGGGCATGGATCGATGTTGCTGTACGCGCTTCATCACCTCCTCGGCTTCCACGACATGCCGATGGATCAATTGCGCCGTTTTCGTCAGCTCGGTAGTCGCACTGCCGGGCATCCGGAATTCGGCCATGCCGCTGGCATCGAAACGACCACCGGTCCGCTCGGTCAGGGAATCGCAACCGCCGTGGGTATGGCTCTCAGCGAACGCATGCTGAATGCGCGTTTCGGCGATGACCTCGTCGATCACCACACCTATGTGATCGCCGGCGACGGCTGCCTGATGGAGGGGATCAGTCACGAGGCGATTGATCTTGCCGGCCATCTCGGCCTTGGCCGGCTCATCGTGCTGTGGGACGACAACCAGATCACGATCGACGGGCCCACAAGTCTGTCGACCTCGCTGGATCAGAAGGCACGGTTCGTTGCTGCGGGCTGGCATGTCGCGGCCGTCGACGGCCACGACGGTGAAGCGGTCGCCAACGCGATTATCGAAGCAAGAGCCGATCCCCGTCCGTCCTTGATTGCCTGCCGCACCATTATCGGCTTTGGCGCACCCAACAAGCAGGGGACATCGGCCACGCATGGTGCGCCGCTGGGCAAGGAGGAGGTGGCCGCGGCACGCGAGAGCCTCGGCTGGATCTATTCGCCCTTCGAGGTTCCGGAGGCGATCGTCCATGCCTGGCGCGTAGTTGGCGCTCGCGGAACGCGCATCCGAGCCGAATGGCAAGAGCGGCTCGCTCGCAGCCCCCAGCGGGAGGAGTTTGTGGCCCATCTCGCGCCCCCCGATGCCGCGAGGTTGCACGCAGCGTTGGCCGATCATCGCCGACGCCTGTGCGGCGAGCGGCCGAAGGTTGCCACTCGCAAGGCTTCCGAGCTGGCGTTGGAGGTCGTGAATTCAACCATCCCCAACATGGTAGGCGGCTCAGCCGATCTCACCGGCTCCAACAACACGCGCACCAAGGGCATGCGTCCCGTGACGCGGAGCGATTTCACGGGCAACTACATCCACTACGGGGTGCGCGAGCATGGGATGGCCGCGGCGATGAACGGCATCTCGCTGCATGGAGGATTGCGCCCCTATGGCGGCACGTTCCTCGCCTTTTCGGATTATTGCCGCGGGGCGATCCGCCTTTCTGCTCTCATGGGTCGGCCGGTCATCTACGTGATGACGCACGATAGCATCGGCCTGGGGGAGGACGGTCCGACGCACCAACCGGTCGAGCACCTCGCATCGCTAAGAGCGATGCCGAACGTCTACGTGTTCCGGCCCGCCGACGCGGTGGAGACGGCGGAAGCCTGGGAGGTCGCGCTTGCCGCAGCCAAGACGCCGTCGGTGCTTTGCCTCTCGCGGCAGGATCTGCCGACGCTGCGCACGGAGCACGGCGACGAGAACATGACGGCACGCGGCGCCTATCTCCTGCGCGATCCTGGCGAGCATAGGGATCTGACCATCATCGCCACAGGTTCCGAAGTCGCTATTGCGGTCGAGGCCGCCGACGAGTTGTCGGCGGACGGGCTGGCGGTCGCCGTAGTTTCTGCGCCCTGCTGGGAGCTGTTTGCCGCCCAGGAAGCCGGCTATCGCGCTGCTGTTCTGGGCGAGGGACCGCGCGTCGGCGTCGAGGCCGGAGTCGCTCTCGGCTGGGCAGAATGGCTCGGGCCCAATTCCATCTTCATTGGAATGACGGGCTTCGGCGCCTCTGGTCCTGCCGCCGATCTCTACAACCACTTTGGCATCACAGCCGAACGGGTCGCGGCCGAGGGGTGGAGGCTCGCCCGTAAGCCCGGGGAGGAGCACGAATGACGGTCAGGGTTGCCATCAATGGATTCGGGCGCATCGGGCGCAACGTGCTGCGCGCGATCTACGAGTCGGGGCGGGGCGATATCGAAGTCGTCGCGATTAACGACCTCGGCTCGGTCGATATTAACGCCCATCTGCTGCGATACGACAGCGTGCACGGAACTTTCCCAGGCGCCGTCAAGGTGAACGGCGCCAGCATTGATATTGGTCGCGGCTCGCCGATCCGTGTGACCGCCGAGCGCGACCCCAAAACACTGCCATGGAAAGACGTAGACATCGCGCTTGAATGCACCGGCATCTTCACCGCGCGCGAGAAGGCCTCGCTACACCTCGAGAACGGCTCGAAGCGCGTCCTCGTCTCCGCACCCGCCGCGGGCGCCGACAAGACAATCGTCTTCGGCGTCAACCACAATAGCCTGTCGCCGGGAGACAATGTCGTTTCCTGCGCGTCCTGCACCACCAATTGTCTCGCCCCGGTTGCGGCCGTGCTTCATCGGACCATCGGCATCGACAAGGGATTCATGACTACCATCCATAGCTATACTGGCGACCAGCCGACACTGGATACCCTGCACAAGGATCCGTACCGAGCCCGCGCCGCCGCGATGTCGATGATTCCAACCTCGACGGGAGCGGCCAAGGCCGTGGGCCTGGTGCTGCCAGAGCTGAATGGGAAGCTCGACGGTGTCGCGATCAGAGTGCCGACGCCGAACGTTTCGGTCGTCGATTTTAAGTTCATCGCAAGCCGCGAAACGACCGCCGAGGAGATCAACAGCGTCGTCCGGACAGCTGCTGGCGCGGACCTTGAGGGTATCCTGGGCTTCACGGACGAACCGCTGGTCTCTGTGGATTTCACGCATGATCCGCGCTCTTCGATCGTCCATATGGATCAGACCAAGGTGATCGACGGGCGCCTCTGTCGCGTCATGTCGTGGTACGACAATGAGTGGGGCTTCTCGAACCGGATGGCCGATACAGCTGTCGCGATGGGGAGGCTCATCGGATGACGCTGAAGTCCGTCCACGACGTCGACATATCCAGCCGTCGCCTCCTCATTCGTGCGGACTTGAATGTGCCGATGAACAACGGCGGCGTTGCGGACGCGACGCGCATCGAGCGCTTCGTGGCTGGTCTGAAGCCGCTTCTGGCGAGAGGTGCCCGAGCCGTCGTTCTCTCTCACCTCGGGCGACCCGACGGGCAGCGGCGGCCGGAACTCTCACTTGAACCAGTGGCCGCGGCATTGGGCCGAGTGCTTGGCAAGGACGTGGCCTTCAGCGAAGCGATAAGTGGACCCGTCGCCGCGAGATCCGCCGCCGCACTCGGCCCTGGCGATGTTCTCGTCTGCGAGAATCTACGGTTCGACCAGCGCGAGGAAGCCAATGACGCGAGCCTGGCGGAAGAACTGGCGGAGCTCGGCGATCTCTACGTCAACGATGCATTCTCCTGTGCGCATCGGGCACACGCCTCGACGGTAGCCATCGCGGAGCGACTGCCGGCAGTGGCCGGTCCGCTGATGATGGCGGAGATCTCGGCACTGACGCAGGCGCTGGAAGCACCGCAGCGGCCTGCTGTCGCGCTCGTGGGCGGTGCCAAGGTATCGAGCAAGATTGACGTGCTCTTCAATCTGATCGGCAAGCTCGATACCGTGATCGTTGGCGGCGGCATGGCCAACACGTTCCTGGCCGCCAACGGCTTGCCCATTGGCAAATCACCGCACGAATCCGCTAAGTTCGAGACCGTGCGCAAGATCCTGTCGCGGGCCCAAAGCTGCGGCTGCCAGATCGTTTTGCCGGTCGACATTGTTTGGGCTGACCGCTTCGAACGCGGCGCGGAGGCGCACATCGCCGAGCTCGACTGTTGTCCTCAGCACGGCATGATATTGGACGCAGGCCCGCGCTCGATCGAGCGCATTTGGGATGTCCTCGCAGAGGCGAAGACCATCCTCTGGAACGGCCCTCTTGGCGCTTTCGAGATCGAGCCTTTCGATCACGCCACGGAGGCTGTCGCCGCCGAAGCGGCGCGCCTGACACGTGTCGGGAAGGTCAAATCGATTGCCGGGGGCGGCGACACCGTCGCGGCGTTGAACGCTGCCGGAGTGACCGAGGACTTCACCTACGTGTCCACAGCAGGTGGCGCTTTCCTCGAATGGTTAGAGGGCAAGGAACTGCCGGGCGTGTCGGTTCTCAGAACCCCCCAGTTGGCATGATCGGAAAGGAAACGACGATGGCGCTCATAACGCTCAGACAATTGCTCGACCACGCGGCGGAACAGGGTTACGGCGTCCCGGCCTTCAACATCAACAATATGGAACAGGGCCTCGCAATCCTGGAGGCAGCCCGCGAAATGGATGCGCCCGTCATCATTCAGGCCAGTCGAGGCGCGCGCTCCTACGCCGGGGACGTCATGCTGCAAAAGGTGATTGAGGCGCTCGTCGAAATGTTTCCCGACATCCCTGTGTGTTTGCATCAAGATCACGGAAACAACGTCAATACCTGCCTTTCCGCGATCCAGAACGGCTTTTCGTCTGTCATGATGGACGGCTCGCTGAAGGAGGATGCGAAGACGCCAGCCGACTACGACTACAACGTCAAGGTGACGCGGCAAGTCACCGAACTCGCCCATATGGTCGGGGTGTCGGTGGAGGGTGAGCTCGGCTGTCTTGGCTCGTTGGAGACCGGCCATGGCGAGGCGGAGGACGGGCACGGATTCGAAGGCAAGCTCGACAAGTCGATGCTCCTGACGGATCCTGACGAAGCCATGCGCTTCGTTGCCGAGACGAAAGTCGATGCGCTCGCCGTCGCCATCGGCACAAGCCACGGCGCATACAAATTCACGAGGAAGCCGACGGGCGAAGTGCTGGCCATGACTGTGATCGAAGCGATCCATCAGAAGCTACCAAACACGCACATCGTCATGCATGGGTCCTCGTCGGTTCCGGAGGAATGGCAGGAGGTTTTCAACGCACATGGCGGGCAAATGCGCGAAACCTATGGCGTGCCTGTCGAAGAGATTGTGCGCGGCATCAAACACGGGGTGCGGAAAATCAACATCGACACCGATCTCCGACTCGCCGCAACTGCCGAGTTCCGTCGCGTCGCCAATACCAAGAAAGATGAGTTCGATCCTCGCAAGTTCCTGAAGCCGGCGATGGACGCGATGCGGAAGGTCTGCGCGGAGCGTTTCGAAGCGTTCGGCGCTGCGGGCAACGCCTCGAAGATCAAGCCGATTCCGCTGAGCGAAATGGCGAAGCGCTACACCAATGGCGCGCTAGAGCCGCAAATCTCCGCTGCCAGAGCCGCATGAACCAGGAAAGGAACCTGTCATGAACGAAGCATTGAAGTCCCTGACCGTCACCGGCAAGGAACGCTACAAGTCTGGCGTCCTCGAATACAAGCGAATGGGCTACTGGGAGCCCGACTACGAGCCTAAGGACACCGACGTCATTGCGCTCTTCCGCGTCACGCCCCAGAACGGCGTCGACCCGATCGAGGCCTCGGCGGCGGTGGCGGGCGAATCCTCGACCGCGACCTGGACGGTGGTGTGGACCGACCGTCTGACGGCGGCGGAGAAGTACCGCGCCAAATGCTACCGGGTCGATCCTGTCCCGAACACGCCTGGCTCCTACTTCGCCTACATCGCGTACGATCTCGACCTGTTCGAGCCGGGCTCGATCGCCAATCTTTCGGCCTCGATCATCGGCAACGTTTTCGGCTTCAAGCCGCTCAAGGCGTTACGCCTCGAGGACATGCGCTTCCCCGTCGCCTATGTGAAGACCTTCCAGGGGCCAGCGACCGGCATCGTGGTGGAGCGCGAGCGGCTCGACAAGTTCGGTCGGCCGCTGCTCGGCGCCACGGTGAAGCCAAAGCTCGGCCTCTCCGGTCGCAACTATGGCCGCGTTGTGTATGAGGCGCTGAAGGGCGGCCTGGACTTCACCAAGGACGACGAGAACACCAACTCGCAACCCTTCATGCACTGGCGCGATCGGTTCCTCTACTGCATGGAAGCCGTCAACAAGGCCCAGGCTGCCACCGGCGAAGTGAAGGGGACCTATCTCAACGTCACTGCCGCCACCATGGAGGACATGTACGAGCGGGCGGAATTCGCCAAAGAACTTGGTTCGGTCATCATCATGATCGACCTCGTCATCGGCTACACCGCGATTCAGTCTATGGCGAAGTGGGCGCGCAGAAACGACATGATCCTGCACCTCCACCGGGCTGGTCACGGCACCTATACCCGCCAGAAGTCCCATGGCGTGTCGTTCCGCGTCATCGCAAAATGGATGCGGCTAGCTGGCGTTGACCATATCCATGCCGGCACGGTGGTCGGCAAGCTGGAGGGCGATCCCAATACGACGCGCGGCTACTACGACATCTGTCGCGAGGACCACAACCCAATGGCGCTCGAGTATGGCCTGTTCTTTGAACAGCATTGGGCAAGCCTCAACAAGCTGATGCCTGTCGCTTCGGGCGGCATCCATGCCGGCCAGATGCACCAGCTCCTCAACTACCTCGGCGAGGATGTCGTGTTGCAGTTCGGCGGCGGCACCATCGGACATCCGCTGGGGATTCAGGCGGGCGCCACCGCCAATCGCGTCGCGCTCGAGGCCATGATCCTCGCTCGAAACGAGGGTCGTGACTATGTCCATGAGGGGCCTGAGATCCTCGCCAAGGCGGCGGCGACATGCACGCCGCTCAAGCAGGCTCTCGATGTCTGGAAGAACGTAACCTTCAATTACGATTCAACCGACACGCCCGATTTCGTGCCAACCGCTGCTGTCACTGCTTGAGGATCAGATCATGCGCATCACCCAGGGTTGCTTCTCCTTCCTGCCGGACCTCACCGACGAGCAAATCACCAAGCAAGTGCAATACTGCCTGGAGAAAGGCTGGTCGGTGAACATCGAGTTCACCGACGACCCGCATCCCCGCAACACTTATTGGGAAATGTGGGGCCTGCCGATGTTCGACCTCAGGGACGCCGCCGGCGTCATGATGGAACTCGCCAAATGCCGGCGCGTCTATGCCGACCGCTACATCCGCCTCTCCGCCTTCGATTCGAGCCATGGCTGGGAGTCGGTGCGTCTCTCCTTTATCGTTAACCGGCCGAAGGAGGAGCCTGGCTTCCGGCTCGACCGTCAGGAGGTGGCGGGACGGCGCATCCGATACTCAACACATGCCTATGTGACCGACCGTCCCGAAGGTCAGCGCTACGGCTGACCCCTCTCCACGGTGGCATCCGGCAGGCTGACGTGCCGGCAGCCCCGTGACGGAGTGGTGGTCCGGATTCGTTGGATGGAGAAACGACGCATGTCTGCGAGCACCGATTCACGGCTGGACACCCACACCGGCGACACGGCCAGGCTGACGGTGCCCGTCGATAAGGATATCCAACCAACGGCAGAGATCGACCTCAGAAGGGAGTTCGAATCGTCCGGCGTGCACGCTGTGCTCGAGGAACTTGACCGATCGCTCATCGGTCTGAAGCCGGTCAAGCGCCGTATCCGGGAGACAGCCGCGCTTCTCTTAGTCGATCGGGCACGCAAGAGCTTCGGACTCGCGCACGAGACGCCGACCCTGCATATGTCCTTCACCGGAAATCCTGGAACCGGCAAAACCACCGTCGCGCTCAAAATGGCCGATCTGCTTCACCGGCTCGGCTACATTCGCAGGGGTCATCTTGTGACGGTGACCCGCGACGACCTGGTCGGCCAGTATATCGGTCACACGGCGCCCAAGACGAAGGAAGTGCTGAAGAAGGCGATGGGCGGTGTTCTGTTCATTGATGAGGCGTATTATCTGTACCGTCCGGAGAACGAACGGGACTATGGTCAGGAGTCCATCGAAATCCTGCTACAGGTGATGGAGAACAACCGTGACGATCTTGTGGTGATCCTCGCGGGCTATGCCGACCGCATGGACCGGTTCTTCAACAGCAATCCAGGCTTCCGCTCGCGGATCGCGCATCACATCGAGTTCCCAGACTATACCGACGAGGAGCTGCTGCATATCGCAACGCTCATGCTGGACGCCCAGAACTACCGCTTCACGGACGGAGCGCGCGCGGCGATGGCCGAGTATATCGCGCTGCGGCGCGCGCAGCCGCATTTTGCCAACGCGCGCTCGATCCGCAACGCCATTGATCGTATGCGGCTGCGTCAAGCCAATCGCCTCTTCGAGAGCGTAGACGGCCCGGTAGGAATCGAGGCGGTATCCACAATCGAGGAAAGCGACGTGCGTGCGAGCCGCGTGTTTCGCGGCGGGCTGGACAGCGATGTGGCGCGCGAGGACGGCGGGAAGGAGGACGACAGATGACGTTCGATCGCTCCATCAAGATCGCACCTTCCATCCTCAGCGCCGACTTCGCCGCTTTCGGTGCCGAATGCCGCGCTATCGAAGCACAAGGCTGCGATTGGGTGCATGTCGACGTGATGGACGGCCATTTCGTACCGAACATTACCTTTGGCCCGCAACTCTGCAGGGCCATCCGGCCGCACGTGAAGACGGTCATGGATGTACATTTGATGATCACTCCAGTGGACCCCTACATTCACGCATTCGCCGAGGCGGGCGCCGACGTCATCACCGCACATGTCGAGGCTGGCCCGCATCTTGACCGGACCTTGCAAGCCATCCGCGCCGCCGGCGCTAAAGCGGGCGTCTCGCTTAACCCGTCCACGCCAGCGGAAGCGATCGAATTCGTCCTCGACCGGATCGACCTGGTCCTCGTGATGACCGTCAACCCCGGCTTCGGCGGGCAAAGCTTCATCGAGGCCATGGTCCCGAAGATCCGCCGTTTGCGCGAGATGGTTGGCGACCGGCCTATTCATATCGAGGTTGATGGCGGTGTAACGCCCGCGACGGCGCCGCTCGTCGCAGCCGCTGGCGCCGACGTGTTGGTCGCAGGATCAGCTGTCTTCAAAGGCGGATCGGCTGCCGACCCTGCACCCTATGGGCGGAACATCTTGGCCATCCGTGAAGCTGCGACTGCGGCGCAGAGAAAGGTGGCGGAAGCCGATGGCACTCGTGGACATTGGACATGAGCGACCTGCTTCGGCACGCCCATTGTGAGCGATACGCCATCGGCGCCTATGATGTCGTGGACACAGCTTTTCTAGAGGCTGTGCTGGACGGCGCCGAGGGCTGCCGCGCCCCGGTGATCGCGAGCCTGGCCGAGTCCCATTTCGATCATTTCGATTTCGAGTGCCTCATGCCGGTGGTCGTGGATGCCGCGCGCCGCGCCCGGGTGCCGGTTGCTATCCATCTCGACCACGGGCACTCTCTCGCGACGGTCGAACGGGCGATTCGGCTCGGCTGCAACAATGTCATGGTCGACGCGTCGCTATCGTCGCTTGAGGACAACATCAAGGCCACGCGCGAGGTCGTCCGCCTTGCCCGCCGCTGCGGCGTAAGGGTGGAGGGCGAGCTCGGCTATGTGCCTGGCGTCGAGGGGGAGGACGCAGAAAAACATCCCCGCGCGATGCAGCTCACTTCGCTCGCGGACGCCGAGCGGTACATCGCGGAAACGCCTGTGGATTGCCTTGCGATCTCCATCGGCACCGTCCACGGCCGTCTACGCGGCGCACCGCGACTCGACTTCGAACGTCTGTCCGCGTTCAGCAGTGCCCTGCACATTCCACTCGTCATCCATGGCGGGACCGGCTTGAGCGACGACCAGTACGGGATGCTCGCCGCAAACGGTGTCGCCAAGATCAACTACTTTACCGGCCTCGCCGACGCCGCGGCGCGTTCGATAGTAGAGGAAGCGGAAAGCAAGGACTCGCCGGCCGACACCGCACTCATCCACGGCGTTCGGGGGGCTGTTCGCGCCGAGGTCGAGCGGACTTGCCGGCTGTTCGGAGCCGCGGGACGCGCTGGCGCCGCGTCGGCCGCTTGCCGTCGTTGGCGCGAAGTCGAGCATGTCGTCGTCTACAACCTGCGCGACGGCGGGCAGAACGTAGACTGGAGCGCTTTTGCGGCGCAGGGCGTTGAGGCGCTTGGCGCAATCCCCGGTGTGCGCAATGTGCTGGCCGGGCGCGCGCTGCGAACGGATGCACCATATCTCTTGTGCTGGCTCATCCGCTTCGCATCCCCCGAGGTCGTCGCCAGCTACCGCGATCACCCTGATCACGTCGGCTATGCCGACAAGGTGTTCCGGCCGACAGCTCCAGATCGCGTCACAATCGATTTCGAGCTTGTCGATGTTTCGGGCGAGGAGGAAAAGTCGAGTTTGAGCACCCAGCCGCCGACTTCGTCGGGAACCAAAAGATGAAAGCGATCGTTTTCGACCTTGACGGCACGCTGATCGACAGTGCGCCGGATCTCCATGCTGCGGCGAACCGGATGCTCGGCGACCTTGGGCGGCCGCCCCTGACGCTTGAGCGTGTCGCCGGTTTCGTCGGCAACGGCGTGCCGGCATTGGTCGCGCGGTGCCTCGATGCGACCGGCGGCCCTGCGGACGATTTCGATAGCGCGCTCGCCCGGTTCCGGAAGCACTATGCGCGTGCCCCGGCGCAGCTGACACGGCCTTACGCTGGCGTCGAGCCGACGCTCGAGCGGCTCGCCGCATCCGGGGTTGCGCTCGGCATCTGCACGAACAAGCCGCCTGAGTTCGCCGTCACCATTCTCAAAGAGCTCGGGCTTATGCGCTTCGTCGGCGCCCTCGTGGGGGAAGGCACGGTGCCGCAGCTCAAACCCGACCCCGCTCCCCTGCTCCATTGCTTGGACCGGCTCGGCGCGGACGAAACTTCCGCGCTCTATGTCGGCGACAGCGAGATCGACGCCGAAACCGCATTCCGCGCGAAGGTTCCGTTCGCGCTGTTCTCCGGGGGGTATCTCCGGGAATCCGTCGACGCCTTCGAACCGGTGTACGTGTTCGATCACTTCGACGATCTTTCGGATTACGTGCTGCAGGGGGTCGGCAGACGATGAAGACCGCTGCCTTCATTTTCGACGTTGACGGCACACTTGCCGAGACGGAGGAGGCCCATCGGCAGGCCTTCAATGCGACATTCGCTGCCGCCGGTCTTGATTGGCACTGGGACGCGCCGCTCTATGGGGAACTCCTCAAGGTCACCGGCGGCAAAGAGCGGATCCGTGCCTTTCTTGAGCGCGCATACCCCGGAGTTGTCATGTCGGATGAGAGCATCGTCGGCCTGCATCGCCAAAAGACCAAGGCTTACGGCGATATCATCGTCGGCGGCGGCGTTCCCTTGCGTCCCGGCGTCCGGGAGCTCATCCAGTTCGCCAAGCTCCAAGGGATCAAAACCGCCGTGGCGACGACGACGAACCTGCCGAATGTCGATGCGCTTTGCGTCGCGTTCTGGGGCGAACCGGCCGGCGCTGTGTTCGATGTGATAGCCGCCGGCGACGAGGCGCCGCGCAAGAAGCCGGCCCCCGACATCTATACGATTGCGCTGGACCGGCTTGGCCTGGAGCCCAAGGACTGCATCGCATTCGAGGACTCGCGCAACGGCCTGCTCTCCGCGAAATCGGCGGGGCTTCGGGTCGTCGTTACGCCAAGCCAATACTCAACGGGAGAGGACTTCACGGAAGCGGATCTGTGTTTGCCGGATCTCACCGGATTCGACGTTGCCCATTTCACGAGAGCGCCGGCCGAAGGTTTAGAGAACCCGTAATGCCTTCTGGCCGTTCTCTCTTGACAAGTTCCTTGCATACCATCGCCGCTTGCGCCATTCTGCAAAGAAAGTAAGCAGCTTGAAAAGATTCTTGAATGGAGCACTCTGGTACGGTCCTCATCGTAGCTCGGCGGGGAGGCGATTGGACGGACTGCCTTGACGTCCTGTCCGAGCGCTATGCCTATCGCGTGGTGCTTGTCGGCTCTGTAGCCGAAGCGCTGACCACGATGAGCGGCATCCATGTCGATCTTGCCGTTGCCGAAGATCGGAAGGACGAGTCCATTGGCCTGGATTTTCTGACCAGGTTGCGCGTGTCCCACCCGGAAATCATGCGGGTATATGTAGCCACGGGGGGATCGCCTCTATCCTACGGCACATTGACCAAGGCCGCGATCTACCAGTTCTTGCTCACCCCGCTCGACGCAACGCAGCTCGGCCTCGTCGTCGAGCGGGCGCTTGAAGCTCGCGAACTCGCCCGCCGCCACCGCATTCTTTCGCGGGAGTTCAAGATCTCCGGTGACGTACTCAGATTAGGCGAGCGCCGGGATCTCCTCTTCAGGCCCGAAAGCCACCAATTCGAAAAGCTCGTCTATGCCAGCGAGAAAATGGCAGAGCTGTGTGATTTGGCCAAACAAGCCGCCACAACAGAATTGCCGATCTTGATTCAGGGTGAGACCGGAACGGGCAAGGAGCTTTTGGCGCGCGCTATCCATTACAATTCGCCACGACGCACGAGCCCGCTCCTCATCCAGAACTGCGGCGGCATGCCGGACGACTTGCTGCAATCAGAATTGTTCGGCCATAAACGCGGCGCCTTCACCGGCGCCATCTCCGACCGCCTCGGCCTCTTTCGCGCCGCCGATGGCGGCACGGTATTCCTCGACGAGATTTCGGAGGTGTCCCCATCTTTCCAGGTGAGCCTGCTGCGCTTTCTCCAGGAGGGCGAGGTCAAACCGCTTGGCTCTGACAAAGTCGAGCACTGTAGCGTTCGCATCATTGCCGCCTCGAACAGGTCGCTCAAAGACATGGTCGCCCGGCGGGAATTTCGCCAGGATCTCTATTTCCGCCTCAAAGGTTTCGAGCTTGAGGTGCCTCCGCTTCGTGAGCGCCGCGACGATATCGCGCCCCTTTCCGAATTCTTCGCCGCGAAGCATGCCGATGGGATGGGTCGGAAGATCCTCGGCATCACAGCGAGCACGATCGAGAAGCTTTCCGCTTGCGACTTCCCCGGCAATGTCCGTGAGCTTGAGAACGAAATCCGGCGCATGGTTGCATTGGCCAAGGACGGCGAATACATCACCACGCGCAATATGTCGGCTTCGTTGTTGGCATCTGCCGCGGCGCGCAGTCGAAGCGATGGACCACGTGGCTTTGTACCCGAAGGCGCGACCTTGAAGGATCGAGTAGAAAGTCTGGAGAAGCAGATCGTCGGAAGTGCGCTGTTGCGCAACCACTGGAACCAAAGCCGCACAGCCGCTGAACTTGGCCTATCGCGCGTTGGACTTTCAAACAAGATCAAGCGCTACAACCTCGAGCAACAAGGCTAGCGAGATGATCAAGAACGAACAATCCTCCGAAGTCGTTCGCTTTCCCCAATCGCGCGTTTCCCCAACTGGTGCAGCCAAACCGGCAAAGGTTCTTGGCGCCGGGAAGATGGCTGAACTCCTCGGGGCGCCAGCCCATCAGACGACGGGCCATTGGTGCAGCCGTTGTCAAGGCATCTGGTTCGGATACTTGCTCGAGGTCGCCTGCCCCGTGTGCGGAAACAGACAGGGCTAAACCGCCCTCTAAATCCCAAACTAAATTTACAGCCGCCAAGAAGGTTTGCAGGGTCTGCGGAAGTGCGACCGCAATGTGACCGTCGTGGCAATGCCCTTACATACTTGACATTTCGATGTATTTTGCTTCCCTTAGAGATTGGCACGGGATTTGCTTAACGCCCATTTAGGTGCCTTCATGCGTTCAACGATCGGCGGCTATCGGGAGGAGAAACTCAATGGCGAATCTTTTGTGGCTCCAGGGTGGGGCCTGCTCCGGCAACACGATGTCGTTCCTAAATGCGGAGGAACCAAGTGTCTGCGACCTTGTAACGGACTTCGGCATCAACGTGCTGTGGCACCCTTCGTTGGGTCTCGAGCTTGGTGAAAATCTCCAGAAGATGCTGCGGGCCCTGACGTCTGGCCAACTGCCGCTCGACATTTTCGTTTTCGAGGGAACGGTGGTCAATGCGCCGAACGGCACCGGTGAATGGAATCGCTTCGCCGGCCGTCCCATGCGGGATTGGGTTCATGATCTATCCAAGGTGGCAAACTTCGTGGTCGCCATTGGCGACTGTGCGACGTGGGGGGGCATTCCAGCCACAGCGCCAAACCCCTCCGAAAGCCAGGGACTCCAATTCCTGAAGCGTAGTCAAGGCGGTTTCCTTGGCAAGGATTATAAGTCCAAAGCCGGCCTTCCAGTGATCAATGTGCCGGGCTGTCCCGCCCATCCCGACTGGATCACGCAAATCGTCGTGGCGGTGGCAACCGGCCGCGCGGGCGATCTGGCGCTCGATGAATTCCAGCGGCCGAAGACCTTCTTCACCTCGTTTACCCAGACCGGCTGCACCCGCAACATGCACTTCGCCTACAAGGTTTCGGCGACCGAATTCGGCCAGCGCAAGGGCTGCCTCTTCTATGACCTTGGGTGCCGAGGGCCGATGACGCATTCGCCCTGCAATCGCATCTTGTGGAATCGTCAATCCTCCAAGACTCGCTCCGGCATGCCCTGCCTGGGCTGCACCGAGCCGGAGTTTCCCTTCTTTGACCTCGCCCCGGGCACTGTCTTCAAAACCCAGACCGTCATGGGCGTACCGAAGGACATGCCGGCAGGCGTGGACAAGACCGGTTACATCAAGCTGACGGCCGCCGCCAAAGCAGCCTCACCGCGGTGGGCTGAAGAAGACATCTTCGTCGTTTGATCGCCCCGCGCCCCGTCCGCATCCATTCAAAGAGGTCAAGAAAACCATGTCCGCAGCAGTTCAAACGCTTGATATTTCACCCGTCGGACGCGTCGAGGGCGACCTCGACGTGCGCGTCGATATCCAGAACGGCGTCGTCGTTAATGCGTGGACCCAGGCCGAACTCTTCCGCGGCTTCGAGGTGATCCTTCGCGACAAGGATCCTCAAGCGGGACTCGTAGTGACGCCACGCGCGTGTGGCATCTGCGGCGCCTCGCATCTGACTTGCGCCGCCTGGGCGCTCGACACCGCGTGGAAGACCGAGGTTCCCCGCAACGCCATCCTCGCGCGCAATCTCGGACAGATCGCAGAGAGCCTGCAGAGCCTTCCCAGGCACCATTACGGCCTCTTCATGATCGACTACACGCACAAGAACTACTCGCGCTCCAAATATTACGAGGAGGCGGTTCGGCGATGGTCACCATACACGGGTACCAACTACGAGCTCGGCGTTACGATTTCGGGCCGTCCCGTCGAAATTTATGCGCTTCTCGGTGGCCAGTGGCCGCATTCGAGTTTCATGGTCCCTGGCGGGGTGATGTGCGCGCCCACGCTGACTGACGTCACCCGCGCCTGGTCGATTCTGGAGCATTTCCGGCGCAACTGGATGGAGCCGGTATGGCTTGGCTGCTCCTTCGAGCGCTACGAGGAAATCAAATCCTACGACGACTTCATGGCGTGGCTAGACGAGCGGCCCGAGCATGCCAACTCAGACCTCGGGATGTTCTGGCGCATGAGCCAGGACATCGGCGTCGACAAATACGGCAAGGGCCACGGAAAATACGTGTCCTGGGGATATCTGCCTCATGAGGACAAGTACAACCGCCCGACGATCGAGGGCCGCAATGCGGCGGTGATCATGAAGAGCGGTGTTTATGATGGCGCCAGTGACACCCATAAGCTGATGGATCAGATTCACACCCGCGAGGATCTGATGCATGCCTGGTACGATGAACAGAGCGGCAAACACCCCTTCGACCGAGTCACCAAGCCGGTTGGCAAAAACCCCGTCGATCACACTAAGCAATATTCATGGGCGACGGCCGTTCGCCACGACCAGAACGGCAGGCTCGAAGCCGGTCCGCTGGCGCGCCAGCTCATTGCTGGCGGACCGCACGGAGAACGCTGGCAGCATCACGATCCGCTGGTGCTCGACATGTATAGGAAACTCGGAGGCGCAAGCGTCATGCTGCGTCATTTCGCCCGCATGCATGAAGGCGTGAAGCTCTATCGGCAAGCCGAGCATGCCCTGCGCGAATTCCGGCTGAACGATCCCTGGTATGTCAAACCGACGGAAAAGGATGGGCGGGGCTGGGGCGCCACCGAGGCGATCCGCGGCGCCCTTTGTCACTGGATCGAGGTGCAGGGCGGGAAGATCAAGAACTACCAGATCATTACGCCAACGACCTGGAACGTCGGTCCGCGTTCCGACCGTGATGAACTTGGCCCGATCGAGCAAGCGCTCATCGGAACTCCGGTTGCCGACGTGAATGATCCTGTAGAGGTCGGGCATGTTTGTCGCTCATATGACTCGTGCCTCGTCTGTACTGTGCACGCCCATCACGCCAGCACGGGCAAGGAACTTGCACGTTTCCGCACGGCCTAGTTGGTCTCCGGTTGGACGACCCGCTCGATCATCACTTCCAGGGTGATGGAGCGGCGCAGAAATATCGGGGCCACAGCCGATGAACAGCGAGCAACAACGCGCACTGCTCCTCCAAATGGCCGACCTCATGGAGGCAGGTCTGAAGACGCAAACGGAGCCCGTTCCGGAAACGGAACGGGAGTTCGCCGGCATCCTTGACGAGCTGCGCAAGCTTGATCCGAACGATATCAAAGCCAAGCTGGTCATCAGCGGCTTTGTCGACCATCCCTACGGACCAGACAAGCAGCGCTGCATGGAATGCATGTACTACCTCGTTCATCGAGAATGGTGTGACCTGCCGGAGCTTGCAGTGCCGGTGAAAGCGGACTGGTGGTGCAGACTCTGGCGCATCTGATTGAAGGCCATCGGAGCAGGCATCCGCCACGGAGGAAGGGATGACCACGGACTCAAAGGAACTGGCCGACGTCTCCGGGCGTGAGGAAGTTCGTGGGCTTCTGGCCGGCGGCCTAACCACTGAGGTCCAGCCACGCGCCGACACGCATGAGGAAGTCACGCAGATCGTCGCCCGTCTTCGCGCGGCGGGCGGCGATCTCAAGGCCAAGTTGGTGATCGCGGGGTTCACGCTGGAGCCGATTGAACATAGCGGCATCGAGGAGGCCTGCGAGACGTGCATGTACTACGTCGTTCATCGTCGATTCTGCGAATTGCCCGAGCTTAACCTGCCCGTCGAGCCGCAGTGGTCCTGCCGGTTGTGGCGCATATGATCGCGCCGGATCCAATCATCGCAGTGGTGGGGTGTGGCAATCCGAACCGTCAGGATGACGGCGTCGGGCACCAGGTGATACAGAGCCTGAAGGGCAAGCAGTTTGATCGAGTGAGCGTAAGGCTGCTCGATGCGGGTACCGACGGGATGGCCGTCATGTTCTCGGCGCGCGGCTGTTCATCGCTCATCGTGGTTGACGCCGCCCACACGGGGGTGGAGGCCGGTGCAATCTACGAGGTTCCGGGGGCTGAACTCGAGCGTCCCTATAAGCACGGACTCAACCTCCATGACTTCCGTTGGGACGCAGCTCTTCACGCGGGCCGTCAAATCTTCCGCGATGCCTTTCCGAGTGACGTCACCGTCTTCTTGATCGAAGCCGCCGAGCTCGGCTTCGGCGTGGGCCTCACGCCAGCAGTCTCGCGGGCAGCCGATAAAGTTGCCTGCCGCATCGAGGCCCTGATTGAGAAGCGTCGGTCGAAGGACGTGACGTGAACGAGGCGCCTGTCAGTCTCATGATCCGACGGGGCGCGCTCTATATGTCTGCCGCCACGTGCGAACAGTATTTTGCGAATATCGACGCCGTCGCCCTGCTGCGGCGTGACCGCGCTCTCGTTGTGCTGCCCGTGCGTCACGCGGCGGCGGGCGGATATCTGCTCAAGCAGCGCAACAGCCGCGGCGACCGGGTGGTTTCCGCTCCCGAATTCTTTCGGGCGTGCGGGTTCGATGATGATGCCGAAGTGGTGCTCGAAGCCCACTGGGACGATCACGCAGCAGCCTTGATCGCCTCCGGATTGTAAACTAGGTTGGCATTTCGTAATTCAAATAGACAGACTTGGCAAAATTGACTATAGGTTGCTGTCAGAGGGAGAGCTGCGTTGAAAAGCAGACTCCGGGAGGAACGGCTTGGTGAAGATTGACCGCACCGACGACGACGTTAGGGCCGCTCTTGTTGCCGCCGAGGACGAGACGGCAACCCTCGCAGAGCGCGCCGAGATGCTGATGGAGATCGCATTGGGCCTCCAACAGCGGCCGAAAGATGTTGGCCAGCTCTACTCGGCGATCGACCTCTATGCGCGCGCTCTGGATATCTGCCCTGAGGACGAGCGCCTTCTTGCGGCGCGTATCCGCGCGCGCCAGGGCACCGCCTTGCTAGCGCTCCCCGGCGAAGGCGTGGAGCCGCTCGAGGTTGCCCGGACGGGATTCGAGGCAGCGATCTCAGTCCTTCGTGATTTTGGCCGCCCCGAAGAATTGGCGGAGGCAGAGATGAATCTTGGCCTCGCTATCCAAAATCTCGCTGGCCGCAACAGAGCTCGTATCACAGATGCGATCGCAGCATACCAGCGGGCGCTGCGAACCTTCGATAAGCATCGCTTCCCGAAGGAGTTCGCGATTCTACAGAACAATCTTGCGACCGCGTTTCTGTCGATGCCGTTCACCGACAGTCGCGCCAAGATGAGGGAAGCGCTCGCAGTCCAAGCCTTCGAGGAGGGGCTGAGGATCGTAAACCTGACCGATCATCCAACCGAATACGCGATGCTGCAAAACAATCTCGGTAACGCGCTCCAGTACAGTTCCTCCAGCCATATGATCGAGAACAACCTTCGTGCCCTTGACGCTTACGACGAGGCGCTGAAGGTGCGCACCCGCGCAACCATGCCGATCGAATACGCCAACACGCTCGCAAACAAAGCCAATTGCCTGCGTAACCTGCCCGACGCCCCACAACATCCAGAGAACGGTAACCGCGCTAATCTCATGGCGGCGCGCGAATACTATCTAGAGAGTCGGGAAATCTTCATTCGGGCTGGCGAAGTCGCGAAAGCACGCATTGTCGCGGAAGCCTGCGAGCAAATCGATCGCGAATTGCTCTCAGCGCCTCCAGCGCGCTCACGCGGGCCGGCGGACAGCCGCTCGCAACATCTCAACTGAACCGGAGTGAGGAGCTTTCACGTGACGGGAACAGAAGTAACAGCGGCGAGCGCTGTGGCCGCTCTGATTGTGGGCCTGGTCGCCTCCGGGATTGGTGGAGCGGGCGGCGGCGTGCTCACCGGTGGCAAGGCGATCGGCAATCAGCTGGCTGCTCTGATGGGCAGCTTCTACGGCCCTGTTGGTGTCATCCCGGGACTCATCGTCGGGCTGATCGCGCTCGCTTTCCTGAAGTGAGTTGCGATCATGTTGGAAATGGTAAAAAGCTCGATTGTCCTGTTTTTCCGGGGAAAGCTCTTCGCAGATCCGGCCAAGGTCTACCGTCAAACCGCCACCGGAGCGCTCGCAACGGCGGTGATCCTGTTCGGCCTCACCAAACTTGGCTTGCCGATAATCGCCTCAGCCGCCATTGCCGGACTGATCGGCGGAGCGGCACAGCCTTACCTCTTCAAGGATCTGCGCTATCGCTGAGGCTGGTACTGACATGAACGCCATTGATCTCATCTCCACACGTCGCGAGACCCTGGCCGGCTTCACCGGAGACATCGAACGGCTGGAGGCGGTCTTTGCCGACTGGGATGAGACGCAGCGCAGCGCGGTCGATGCCTATCGGCGCGCGATCGAAGATCTGCAGGGCGAAGCGTTCCGTCGTCTCGTGCGAGCCTTGAAATCGGACTCTGCAGCGCTGACAGCGATGAAGCAGGCGGTCTCGGACGAGATTGTCTACGCGGTATTGAGGCGTCACGACATCCTCAAGCCGAGCCTCAGCGAGCGGCTCGAAACGGCGCTCGACAGCGTGAGGCCGATCCTGGCTTCCCATGGCGGAGACGTCGAGCTCATCGCAGTGAGACCGCCGGCGATCGAAGTGCGCTTCACCGGCGCCTGCGACGGCTGTCCGGCGTCAGCGTTGACCTTCCACGCTGGCGTCAAGAAAGCTGTCGAAGAAGCCTGCCCGGAGATCACCGACATTCTGCAGGTCAAAGGCGCTAGCGGCAGCCAGCATGACAGCGTGCGCTTCGTCAGCCCGTTCGCGCTGGGCGCGGTCAACGGCTGGCATCTGGTATGTCGGCTGGACGAGATACCGCAGGGCGGCGTCATCACGCGGATCGTCGGCGAACAGAACGTCATCCTGTCGCGGCAGGGCGCGGTCGTATCCTGTTTCCAGAACGCCTGCGCTCATCTCGGTATGGAGATCGATGGAGGCGCAGTCGAGAATGGTATCATCACCTGCCCTTGGCACGGCTTCCAATATGACCTCGCGACTGGCGAATGCCTGACGGCACCGGAAGTTCAACTTCAATCCCATGCTGTCAAGGTCGTCGGCAATCGCGTCGAAGTGAGGCTGGCGACATGATGCGCGTCTCGCTCACCTCTAGTATTCAACATGCTGCCGCTCTCGCGCCGGCGCCTGCTCCGCTTCCGCTGCTGAATCCGGTGGGCGCCCGCATCGTACTCGGCGATCACCTCGCAGCGGACGGTCTTCCAGCACCGCTCTTACCGAGCCGCGCCACGCTCTTCGGCCCGCGCGGCGTGGCCTTCGCCAGCCGGCAGGGCCCCTTCTTTATCGCCGACACCGGGCACCATCGGCTCCTTGTCTGGCGGACCGTGCCCAACACGGACAATTCGCCGGCCGACCTCCTGATCGGCCAGCCCGACTTCAACGTGGAGGGACGCAACGCGGGGGGCAATGTGGGTCCAGCGACGCTCAACATGCCGAGCGGCATCGCCACAGATGGACGCGTCCTCGCAGTTGCAGATGCTTGGAACCATCGCATCCTCATCTGGTGCTCACTTCCTGAGGTCAACAATCAGCCAGCAGACATCGTGCTCGGTCAGGCCGATTTCAGCGGCGGACTCGCCAACCGCGGCTCGAGCAACGCCGGGCCGCATACGCTCAATTGGTGTTACGGCGTCACTATCGCGGACGGCCGCCTTTTCGTCGCCGACACTGGAAACCGCCGCGTTTTGATCTGGAACACGCTGCCGGGGGAAAATGGTCAGCCAGCTGACATGGTGCTTGGCCAGGCGGGAATGACGATCCATGACGACAACGCGGGCGCGGAAGCGAGTGCGGTCGGGATGCGCTGGCCGCACGCAATCGTCGTGGCAAATGGGCGCATCTTCGTCGCCGATGCCGGCAACAGCCGGATCATGGTGTGGAATGGTTTTCCCAATGCAGATGGCGCTCCAGCCAGCTTCGTGATTGGGCAGGCCGGTTTCGAAGCCGTCGATCACAATCGCGCTGCCTATGAACCGAGCGCGCACGCGCTCCAGATGCCGTATGGCATCACAGTGCACGACGACATGCTGGTTTGCGCCGACACGGGCAATTCTCGTCTCGTCGGCTTTCCCCTGCCGGGGCTCGCAATGGACGCGGCCGCCACAACGCTCACCGGCCAGCGTCGCTTCTCCGATAAGGGCGACAACCGCTGGCGGTTCGCGGCGCGCGACAGCCTGTGCTGGCCATTTGCCGTCACGGTCTGCGACGGGCTGGTCGCCGTCGCCGACACCGGCAATAACCGCGTGCTCCTGTGGGAGGCGGCAGTATGAGCACGCAGCCCGCCATCGCCAACGCCGCTGCTCTGGAAAGCGTCCAGATCAGGGTGCGCGGTCGCGTGCAGGGCGTCGGTTTCCGGCCGACCGTTTGGCGCCATGCCCGTGAAGTTGGCCTGGACGGTGAAGTGCTGAACGACGGAGAGGGAGTGCTCATCCGGGCCCGCGGCCAAGGGAAGGACATCGAGACGTTGGTCAGGCGCTTGCGCGACGAGGCACCGTTGCTCGCTGCGATCGAAGCGATCGAGGTCGAGCCCTTTACTGGAAGACTGGCGCCTGGGTTCCGCATCATCGAGAGCAACAGAAGTGAGGCCCGCACCGAGATTTCGCCCGACGCTGCCATCTGTCCCGCGTGTGCGGCTGAAGTGCTCGATCCGTTCGAGCGCCGCTTCCGCTACGCTTTCACCAACTGCACACATTGCGGCCCACGCTTCACCATCATCCGCTCGATCCCCTATGACCGCAGCGCCACGACAATGGCCGCCTTTCCCGTGTGCGCCGAATGCGCCGCCGAATATGGCGACCCGGCCAATCGGCGCTTCCACGCCGAGCCTATCGCCTGCCATGCCTGCGGCCCGAAAGCGCAGCTCGTCCGCTTCGATGGACGAGCCTTGACCTACGAGCAGCATTCGATGTTCGATGACGTCGATGCTGCAATGAGCTTGATCCAGAAAGGCGAAATCGTCGCCGTCAAGGCGCTCGGCGGCTACCAGCTCGCCTGCGATGCTACAAGGCTCGACACTGTCGAGCGGCTGCGGCTGCTTAAGCGGCGCGAGGTCAAGCCCTTCGCCCTCATGGCGCGCGACCTCGATGTGATCCGCCGATTCTGCGCCGTCAGCCCGGACGAGGAGGAAGCGTTGTGCTCGCCGGCAGCGCCGATCGTGCTCCTCGATGCGGCCGGTCCGGAACGCTTGCCTGAGGCTGTTGCTCCCGGAATGCGGATGCTCGGCTTCATGCTCCCCTCGACGCCGCTGCATGTGCTCATGTTCCGCCGCATGCCGCGCCCCGTGATCATGACCAGCGGCAACCTCTCGGACGAACCGCAAGCGATCGGCGACGCGGAGGCAGCGCGCAAGCTCGGGACCATCACCCCTTACGCCCTCGTTCACGACCGCGAAATCGCCAATCGCGTTGACGATTCCGTCATGCGCGTCATGGACGGGCGCATGCGTCTGTTACGCCGCGCGCGCGGCTACGCGCCGGCCTCCATTTCCCTGCCGAAGGGCTTCGAGGACTCGCCCGACATCCTCGCCTACGGCCCGGAGATGAAGGCGACTTTCTGTCTGGTAAAGGAAGGCCGGGCGGTGCTTTCCCAACATCAGGGCGATCTCCAGGACGCCGCGACCTGGGACGACTACAGGAAGAATCTCGCGCTCTTCCGGGATCTCTTCGCGCACGATCCGCAGGCGCTGGCCTGCGACATGCACCCGGAATACCTTTCCGCGAAGCTCGCGCGAAAACGTGCCAGTGAGGACAGTCTGGCGCTCATCGAGGTCCAGCATCACCACGCCCACATTGCCGCGTGTCTCACCGAGAACGCACGCGCGCTTGACGCGCCACGCGTGCTTGGCATCGCTCTCGACGGGTTGGGCTACGGCACGGACGACACAATCTGGGGTGGCGAATTCCTGTTGTGCGACTACCGCGGTTTCCAGCGTGTCGGCACCTTCCGGCCGGTGGCCATGGTAGGCGGTGCTGCCGCCTCGCGCGAGCCGTGGCGCAACCTTTACGCGCATCTGACCGCGCAGATGGGATGGGCCGCCTTCGCCATGAATTTTAGGCAGCTCCCATTGTTCGAGCGGCTGGCCGCCAAGCCTCGCGCGGTCTTGGACACGATGATCCACGATCACATCAATTCGCCTCTTGCTTCCTCCTGCGGCCGCCTTTTCGACGCGGTTGCGGCCGCGCTCGACGTCTGCTTCGAGCGCCAGGCCTATGAGGGCGAGGCCGCGGCGCGACTCGAGGCGATCGCATGTCCAAAGACGCTCGCAGAGGAAGACGACAGTCTCTGCTATCCGATGCCGATTCCCGTTCTTAAGGGATCTGGCCTCCCGTATATTGAGCCGCTTGCCATGTGGAACGCGATCCTAGGCGATCTGATCCTAGGCACGCCTCAACCGATCATTGCTGCGCGTTTTCACAAGGCGCTCGCCAGGTCCATTGTCACAATGGCAATCCAGCTGGCGCGGCGAGACGATGAAGACGCGCAGCCGCGTTTCGACACGGTGGCGCTGTCGGGTGGCTGCTTTCAAAACCGCATTCTTCTGGAACAGACGGTCCGTCGTCTCGAGGAAAAGAAATTCAAAGTTCTTACGCATGCCAAGGTGCCCGCCAACGACGGCGGGGTGGCTCTCGGCCAAGCAACCATCGCCGCCGCGCATCTCATCGATGCGGAACGAACACGGCGCAAGGGAGGAACATCATGTGCCTTGGAATTCCCGGACGGATCGTAAGGATCGACGACCCGACGCGAAAGCTCGCGACTGTCGAAGTCAGCGGCGTGCGGCGCCAAATCAACATCGCCTGCGTCATCGACGACGCGCACCCAGTGGAATCCTGTGTCGGCGACTGGGTTCTCGTCCATGTTGGCTTCGCCATGAGCCGTATCAGTGAAGAACAAGCGGCCGAGACCCTGAAAATCCTGACAGAACTCGGGGAGGCACAAGCCGAGATCGAGGCGATGCGCGAGACCGCAGTGCCCTAACCAGGGAGGACCAGATATGTCCAACGAAGGCGTACTGCGGGGCCTCTACCCCTTCCTTCACGGGACGGCGCAGAATCCCGAAAAGCTGAATGCCGCCCTTCTCCACTCGGTGGCGGGGAAGGCGCGCGACTCGCGAGAAACCAACGAGCGCTTCTTTGGTGACCAGTCTGAAGTTCTGGTCGCCGCTGCAGGAACACTGGCCAACGTCTATCGGCGGAACGGCAAGCTGTTCTCGATGGGCAATGGCGGCTCGAGCTGCGATGCGAGCCATGTCGCCGTCGAGTTTGTGCACCCTATCACGGCAGGGCGGCCGGCGCTCGCGGCCACCAATTTGGTGGCCGATCTCGCTATGATCTCGGCAGTCGGCAACGACCTAGGCTTCGATCATGTATTCGTTCGTCAGCTCGTGGCACATGCCCGCAAGGGCGATGCGCTGATCGGCATCTCGACAAGCGGGAACTCGCAAAACCTGATCGCCGCATTCGTCAAGGCCAAGGAACTCGGCGTTGCCACGATCGGGCTCACCGGCGGCGACGGCGGCAAGATGAAGTCATCCGGCGCGGTCGATCATTGTCTTGTCGTCCCGTCCACATCCATCCATCGCATTCAGGAATGTCACGTCGCCGCCTATCACATCCTGTGGGATCTGGTGCACACCCTGCTTGCGGACGAACGCGGCTCGGCGGCTAACAGGGAGGCCATGCAATGAAATTCGCCGACGAATTCCGTGACCGCGACAAGGCCAGGACGCTGGTCCGCGAAATCGAAACGCTGGCCGACCAGATCGAGACGACAAAGACGCGGCCGCTCCAACTCATGGAGGTGTGCGGCGGCCATACGCATTCGATCTTCCGCTATGGCCTGGAAGGCATGCTGCCTTCCTCGATCGAACTGGTGCACGGGCCTGGCTGCCCCGTCTGTGTGTTGCCCATGGGACGGGTCGATGATTGCGTCGCGATCGCCGAGCGGCCCGGCGTGATCTTCACCACCTTTGGCGACGCGATGCGCGTGCCCGGATCGAAGAAAAGCCTCATGCAGGCCAAGGCCGACGGGGCGGATGTGCGGATGGTCTATTCGCCCATGGACGCACTGGCTCTCGCGCGCAAGCATCCGGATCGCGAGGTGGTCTTCTTCGGGCTGGGCTTCGAGACCACTATGCCGTCAACCGCGCTGACTGTGCTGCAGGCCGAGGCCGATGGAATCGAGAATTTCTCGGTCTTCTGCAATCACATCACCATCGTTCCGACTATCAAGGCGATACTCGATAGCCCAGATCTTCACCTCGACGGGTTCCTCGGACCAGGCCATGTGTCAATGGTGATTGGCGCGGCGCCCTACGCATTCATCGCCGAGTTCTACAAGCGTCCAATGGTCATCGCTGGATTCGAACCCCTCGATATCTTGCAGTCGATCTGGATGCTCCTGAAACAGATCAGGGAGGGCCGTGCCGAGATCGAAAACCAGTACACGCGCATCGTTCCTGAAGCCGGGAACCATCCTGCGCTCGCCGCTGTTGCGGAGGTCTATGAACTGCGCGAGTTCTTCGAATGGCGTGGCCTCGGCTCGATTGACCATTCCGGCGTCAAAGTGCGTGATCAATACGCCCGCTTTGATGCAGAGCGGAAATTCGCTATCCCAAATGTCAAGATCGCCGACCCTAAATCCTGCCAATGCGGAGAAGTGCTCAAGGGCGTTTTGAAGCCTTGGCAGTGCAAGGTGTTCGGTACCCTCTGCACGCCGGAAACGCCGCTCGGCGCGCTAATGGTTTCCCCGGAAGGAGCCTGCTCGGCCTACTACCAGTATGGCGGGATTAAACGTAGCAACACTCCCGAGAAAGAGGCCGTAGTGTCATGAACCTTCTGGACCTGCCCCCGCGGCGCTCGCTCGGCCGAGTCCATGTGCCAGCCGTCACACTGGCGCATGGCGGCGGCGGCAAGGCCATGAAGGATCTGATCGACGACGTCTTCGTCAGCGCCTTCTGCAATGCCAAGGCGCCGGATGTACTGGAGGATCAGGCGCGGCTCGACCTCGCGGCGCTTGCCCGCTATGGCGACCGGCTCGCCTTCACCACGGACTCCTTCGTCGTCGATCCGCTGTTCTTCCCCGGGGGCGATATCGGCAAGCTCGCGGTCTGCGGCACGATCAACGATCTGGCCGTCGGCGGCGCCAAGCCGCTTTATCTGTCCTGCGCCGTCGTCATCGAGGAAGGAATGCCGCTCGATGCTTTGCGCGGGATTGCGAATTCCATGGCTGAAGCGGCGAGAATGGCTGGTGTGCGGATCGTGACCGGCGATACCAAAGTCGTCCAGCGGGGCGCCTGCGACAAGCTCTTTATCACAACGACCGGCATCGGCGTGATCCCGCCCCAGATTGACCTCGGCATTCACCAGATCAAACCCGGAGATGGCATACTGGTGAACGGACTGCTCGGCGACCACGGCGCAGCGATCCTCGCGGCCCGAGGCGATCTTGCGCTGGAGACTGAAGTCGCCAGCGACTGCGCCGCCCTACACGGGCTGATCGAGGCCCTTCTACGAGCGGCGCCTGGAACACGCTGCATCCGCGACGCCACCCGCGGCGGCCTCGCCACGGTGCTCAATGAGATGGCGGAGGCCTCCGCGCTGTCGATCGAAATCGACGAGTCGGCGACGCCGCTGCGTGAAGAGGTGCGCGGCTTCTGCGAGATTCTCGGGCTTGATCCTCTCTATCTCGCCAACGAGGGCAAGGTGGTCATCGCTGTGCCGCCTGCCGAGATCGAAGCCGCGCTTGCGGCAATGCGCGCCCATCCGCTTGGCGCGGGAGCAGCCCTGATCGGCCATGCCAGCGGGGGAATTCCAGCGCGCGTCACCATGCAGACTGTCTTCGGCGGGAAGCGCATCGTCGATATGCTGATTGGTGAACAGCTTCCACGCATCTGTTGAGAACGGGGTCCGATGCACGAACTCGGGATTACACGCAACATCGTGAAGATCGTCGAGGAGGCGGCGAAGGGACGGCGCGTCAAGCGCGTGACGCTCGATGTCGGGCAGTTCTCCGGAGTGATGCCCGACGCGATCCTGTTCTGCTTCGACATCGTCGCTAAGGGTACGCTGCTCGACGGCGCGCTGCTCGACATCCAGAAAATAGCCGGTCTCGCACGCTGCCGGTCTTGCGGCGAGGCGTTCAAGACCACATCCCTCTACCAGGCTTGCGCCTGCGGCTCGCGCGCCATCGACCGACTTGCTGGGGAAGAACTGAAGATCCGGGAAATGGAAATCGAGGAGGCTGCCTGATGTGCGGAACCTGTGGCTGCGGCTCCAAGGCCGAAACCCGACTCCTCAACCTGCAGACAGGTGAGGAGACCACTCTCGACGATGAGCGCCCTCACATGCATGCGCATGGCGATGACATGGTGCATCGGCATGGTCATGACCACAGGCACGACCATGGCGACGGCCATGTCCATGATCATGAACATCCGCACGGCCATGTCCATGATCATATTCATGGCCATGAGCACGGGCACGATCATCGTTCGGAGCATGCGCATGAGCATCACCACCATGACGATCACGCCCATGACGACGTGGAGTTGCACGGTCACGACCATCCGCACGACCATGATCACCCGCACAGCCATGGCCATTCCTCGGTCATCGAACTCGAGACCCGGATCCTGGCCAAGAACGACGCGCTCGCGGCCAGGAACCGTGGCTGGTTCGCCGGCCGCGAAATCCTGGCGTTGAACCTTGTTTCCTCGCCAGGCTCCGGCAAGACGACGCTGCTCGAGCGCACCATCCGCGACCTCAAGGACAAGATCCCGATCGCGGTCATTGAGGGCGATCAGGCGACCACCAATGACGGTGAGCGTATCCGCGCCGCGGGCGCTGCTGCTGTCCAGGTCAACACCGGCGCCGGCTGCCATCTCGAAGCCGACATGGTGGCCAAGGGGCTCGCCGAGCTGAAGCCGGCCTTCGGCTCCGTCGTCATAATCGAGAATGTCGGCAACCTCGTCTGCCCGGCGATGTTCGATCTCGGCGAGCACGCCAAGGTGGTCATCCTCTCGGTCACCGAGGGTGACGACAAGCCGCTGAAGTATCCGCACATGTTCAGGGCTGCAGAGATCATGGTCATCAACAAGATCGATCTTTTGCCGCATGTCGATTTCGACGTGGATATCGCTAACGCCAATGCGCGCCAGGTCAATCCGGAGATCGTCACGTTCAGCGTGTCGGCTCGGACGGGAGAGGGACTCGGCGGCTGGTACGACTGGCTCGGCACCCAGGCGTCGCAAGCATGGCTTTGAATGAATTCGCTCCGTGGGGGCGATAAGCGGTCATGGCTCGGGCCGCCGCATCTGGTCATGCAACTGAGCATCTTTTGGAGGAGTTAGACATGAAATCGACCCTTAAACCTGCCCTTCTGGGGCTCGCTATCGCTGGACTTCCAGTTACCGCTTTCGCGCATGTCGGCGTCGGCGACACCCATGGCTTCATGCACGGCTTCGGCCACCCGGTCAGTGGCATCGACCACATTTTGGCGACGGTGGCGGTCGGCATGTTCGCAGCCTATCTCGGGGGCCGCGCGCTGTGGCTGGTGCCGACAACCTTCGTGCTGATGATGGGTGTGGGCGGCGTGCTCGGCATCACTGGCGTGCCGTTGCTATATGTGGAGCTCGGCATCGCGGTTTCCGTCATCGTGCTTGGCTTGGCTGTTGCGATGCAATGGAGCCTACCGACGATCGCTGCGATGGGATTGGTTGGCTTCTTCGCCATATTCCACGGCCATGCGCACGGCGCCGAGATGCCGGTTGACGCATCCGGTTTCGAGTATGCGATGGGCTTCATGCTGGCGACCGCCTTGTTGCACGTCGTCGGTATCGGCATCGCACTTGGCATCGGCAGGATCGGCGCACGAACGTCTCGTGTCGCGCTTCGGACCAGCGGCAGCATTATAGCGCTTGCCGGCATCGGTATCCTGACGAGCTATCTTTGATCGTTTCGAACGCACAGGCGAGATGATCTCGCCTGTGCGTTCGACCGGAACTGTTTCGCTGACCAGCGCACGTTACGACGCTGCCAGTCGGCCAGCGGTGGGAGCTTCGCGACTCCACCCTAAAGCGCGATGCGATTAGGATGAATCGTCATCGCGCTTTAGGTTGTTGTCTAAGCATGATCTTTTCGGAAAACCGCGGCGTACTTTTCCGGATCATGCTTTAGCCGCTAGGTGCGATGGCCACCCCAGCCCAGGGTCCGGACCCATAAACAGGATTCCCATGGCGGCTCGGATGTGATTCAGGCTCTGCAACAGCAGGAGCGTGGATTTGAGCGAATTCTGGTTGAGTGAAGAGCAGTTCGAGCGGCTTCGGCCGCTGCTGCCGAGCAAGGTGCGCGGCGTTGCCCGGGTTGATGATCGGCGGGTGATCAGCGGCATCATCCATGTCGTGACGTCGGGCGGTCGCTGGGTCGATGCGCCGGCCTGCTACGAACCGAGGAAGACGCTCTACAACCGGTTCGTGCGCTGGGCGGCGAAGGGCGTGTGGCAGGAGCTGTTCGTGACGCTGGCAGCGGCGGGCGGACCACCGGCCGAGGTTCTGATCGACAGCACGCACATGAAGGCGCACCGCTCGGCGGGCGGCGGAAAGGGGGGCGCTCGTCCAGGCGATCGGGATCAGCCGGGGCGGCCGCAACAGCAAGCTCCACGCCCTCACCGACGGCGAAGGCCGGCCGCTCCGCTTCCTGCTGACCGGCGGCCAGGTCGCCGATTGCCGTGCGGTCGATGTCCTGTTGAACGATCTTGCGGCCGGGACCATCGTGCTCGGCGACAAGGCCTATGACAGCAACGCCATCCGCGACCTGATCGAACGCCAGGGCGCGGTGCCGAATATCCCGTCCAAGGCCAACCGACGCTGGAAAAGCTGCTTCTCCAAGACGCTCTACAAAGGGCGCAATGCCGTCGAGCGCATGTTCGGCCGTCTCAAGGATTATCGCCGCATCGCCACGCGCTACGACAAACTCGCCACCAACTTCCTCGGCGCAATCTACCTCGCCGCCGCCGTCACGTGGTGGTTATGAGTCCCGACCCTTAAACCCAGGCAAGCCGGAATTGGAGGCATTGAGGACGAGGCCGGCCGTGCTGAGCTGCTCACCTTCCACCCCAGAATCCGCCGGCGAAGGCATCGATCACGAAGGCGACGTAAACGAAGCCGGCCCGAGTATGCGCGTAGGTGAAGTCGACCACCAACAGCGAGCGTTGGGGCGATTGATGCAGGTCTTCCGGTTGAGGATTTGACCGGGAGCGGCTACGAGGGGCACCCATGACAGCGTGCGCCGCTTTGTCCAAGCCAACGCGCCGCGTCCTTCCACCTATGGTAGGGCTATGGCGTAAACGTAGTGATCATCACTATCTGGCGCGGCCCGCCATACCCAACCGCCCGTTCCGCTGGCCCGGGATTTCGTAGGCGCGACCTGTGAACCAGCCTTCCGATCCCGTCGCCTTGGACAAGCTGAAGGCGCGTATTCAGGCGCTGCGTGCCAAGACCACGGCCAATGGCTGCACCGAAGACGAGGCGCTGTCTGCGGCCGCCAAGGTCGCCGAGCTGCTCGATCGGCATGATCTGTCGCTGTCGGATGTCGAGCTGCAGACCTCGCTGTGCGAGCGGAGGGTCTATGAGACGCATCGCAAGAAGCGCATTCCGCTCGACGACTGCATCGGCGCCGTTGCGCAGTTTTGCGATTGCCGGGTCTGGCGCGAGAAGAACGCCGCCGGAGAAGCGAGCTACGTGTTCTTCGGCCTGTCAGCGGATGTCGAGGTGGCGCACTATCTGGCCGAGCTGATCGACGGCGCGGTGCGGGCCGAGCTCGGTCGTTTCAAGACCTCGGCTGATTATGCCCGGTTTCGTCACCAGGAGCGGCATCTCGCCAATGCCTCCTTCGCGCTCGGCATGGTGACCTCGATCGCGGATCGCCTGGTGGCGATGAAGAAGAGCCGCGACCAGGTCAACGAACGCACCGGCCGTGGCTTGGTCGTTCTCAAGACGTCGGTCGTCGATGCCGAGTTCGACAAGCTCGATATGAAGCTGCGCACCCAGCGCGCGACGAGCCGCATGGTGTCGACGGCAGCCTATGAAGCCGGCGGTGCCGCCGGCGCGACGCTGCCCATCAATCCTGGCCTCGACGGCGCCCCGCCGAAGAGGAGCGCGCGACAAGGGTGACCAGGCCGGGCAGGTCGCGGCGCTCAGCCTTTCGGGGCGCTCCCCTTCAGCGCATTCCATGCCGCCTGATTGGCCTGATCGAACGCCTTGCGGGAGTCGCTCAAGGCGGCGCTCAGCACCGACCAGGACTCGCTGCCGGTCTGCTTCAGCTTCTCGAGATGAGCGCCAGCTTCGCTTGCATCGGATCGGAGCTGCTTGAGTACGGCATCGATATCGGTGGTCCCAGCCATGGTCACCTTGGCCGCGGCCTCGCGAAACCTGTTGGTGGTCTCCTGCCAGGCCTTCGCCTGTGCAGCGGCAATCTGCTTGAACGTCGCTTGCTGCTGGTCGACCTGTTTGCCGGCGTTCTCGAAATAGGCCTTCATCTGGGTCTCGAACTCGGCCCACTGCCTGTCGAGTTCCGTCTTCGCACCGGCCAGCGCCGCTTCGCCGGCTTCGGATTGCGTCTTGAGCATCGCTTCGAGCTCGCCGCGCCGCTTCTTCAGGTCGGCGATGATCTCTGCGGCCTTCACCTTGGACGCCGCCTCGGCCTTGGCCGCCGTCGCGTCGAAGGAATCCAGCGCCGCATCCATCTCGTGAAGGCGCTCCTTGGCCCAGTTCAGGTACACATGCATGCTGCTCTGTGTCGACATCGCCGCTCTCCCTTTTTCTAGCGAGCGCAGCGTAGATAAACAACACTGTGCAGTTTTGATCTGAGTCAAGCGGGCGAACGTCGGACTTCACGTTCCCGTGCGCGGCAGACGCGCCCGCCTGCTGCGTCATGGTGAGCGGCCGGCGACCCTTTCAAAGATGCTGCGGCAAGGCTGCTGGCGTCCCGCCGCCGATCGATGCCATCATCTTTCTTCAGCCGAGGCGATAGGGGCCTTCAGATGACCGGTGATGAATTCAGCGCCCTTGCGCTGTCCTTCGAGGGGACGACGGCCGCGCCGCATTTCGATCGCACGGCGTTCAAGCGACACCGGACGTTCGCGACGCTCGCCGCCGACGGCACATCCGCCAATGTCCTGCTCACGCCCGACGAGCAGGACCATTATGCAGGCCTGCAGCCCGGGATCTTCAGCCGTGTCCCCAACAAATGGGGCGACCAGGGCTGGACCATGGTGACGCTGATGCAGGCCGATGTGGGCCTGCTGCGTGCCGCGCTTGAAAGCGCCTGGCGCGCGGCCCATCGTCCGCAGCGGTCACGGTCCGGCAAGCGGCGCTGAGCGGGCGCGACATCAAGCGGTGCCGGCCGGCCGCTGTCTCAGCGCAGGCCGACGCGTGCGGCGAGCTCCCTCAGCGTGCGATAGCCGAGGCCCTGATAGCTGAGCGGTTCGTATCTGAGGCTGTCCTGCTCGGCTTCGATGACGATCCAGCCGGAATAGCCGCTGTCGGCTGCGATCTTCAGCACCGGCGCGAAATCGATGCAGCCGTCGGGATCGCCCGGCACCGTGAAGGCGCCGCGCCGCACCCCTTCGAGGAAGCTCAGGCCGTTGTCGCGCACGTCACGCATGACCGGCGGCCGGACATTCTTGCAGTGGATATGGCTGACGCGATCGACGTATTTCGCCAGGATCGCGACCGGATCGCCGCCGCCGAAGCGCGCATGACCGGTGTCGAACAGCAGCCGCGTGTAGGGCCCCGCTTGCGCCATGAAGCGGTCGATGTCCTCGGGGGTCTCGATGATCGTGCCCATGTGATGGTGGTAGCCCATCTTCACGCCCTGCTCATGCGCGTAGTGCGACAGCGCCTCGTAGCCGCGGGAGAAGCGGTCCCACTCCGCGTCGGTCATGATCGGACGGTCGTTGACCGCAACATCGTCGTTGCCATGGACGGTGTTCGAGCATTCGCAGGCATTGATGTGGTCGCCGCCGGCCGCCTTCACCATGTCGATGAAGCTCTGCAACGCCTTCATCTCGGTCTCGATGTCGTTGACGAGGAGGTTGGTCGAGTGCCAGCCGGCGGCGAAGCGCAGGCCATATTCGCCGAGTTTCGCCTTCAACGCCGAGCCCTCGTCCGGCATCTTGTGGCCCTTCTCGATGCCGTCGAAGCCGATCTCGCGGCAGTCGCGCAGGCAGTCGTCGAGCGACAGATGATCGCCGATGCTCCAGTCGTCGTCGTTCGACCAGGCGATGGGATTGGTGCCGTACAGGATCATGGGAAGCTCTCAGTCGAAAGCGCGCTGTTGCGTGGTGTTGGCTTCGTAGATCTCGCGCAGTGTCTCCAGCTGCGCCGATCCGGTCTCGGGCACCGCGACATCCCACCACGCGCCGCCGGCGCCGGTGCCGGGCACCGGGTCGGTCTCGATCACGATCACCGTCGGTCTGGTCCGGCCGCGCGCGGCAACGATGCGCGCCGCGAGATCGGCGAGACCTGAGGCCTTCTCCGCATGGGCGCCCATCGCGCGGGCATGCGCGACGAAATCGATCTCCGGGCCGTCGGCGACGGCGCAATCCTTGTAGAGATTGTTGAACTCCGCGCCGCCGGTCGCGATCTGCAGCCGGTTGATGCAGCCATAGCCGCGATTGTCGGTCAGCACCACCGTGAACGGCACGCGACGCATGACCGCGGTGGCGAGTTCGGAATTGGCCATCATGTAGGAGCCGTCGCCAACGAAGCAGATGACCTCCTTGCCGGGCGCGGCGAGCGCCACGCCGAGCGCGCCGGCGATCTCATAGCCCATGCAGGAATAGCCATATTCCATGTGATAGCCGCCCGCGGCTGCCTGCCACAGCACCTGGAGCGCGCCCGGCATGGTGCCGGCGGCGCACATCACGATGCTGCTGTCGGTGGCCACGCGCTGCACCGCGCCGATCACCTGCGCGTCGCTCGGTAGCCCGTTCGCGCTCTCGTCTGGCGCCGCGGTGACCGCCGTCACCTTGGCGTGCCAGGCGCGCCGCAAGGCCGCGTCGGGCGCTGCGGCCTTGTGGTCGCCGAGCGCCGCCGAGAGCTGCGCGAGCGTGGCCTGGGCGTCGCCGACCACGCCGGTCGCGCCACGCTTGCTGGCGTCGTAGCCGTGCAGATTGATCGAGACCAGCTTGCGCGCGGGGTTCCTGAACAGCGTCCAGCTGGCGGTGGTGAAATCCTGGAAGCGGGTGCCGACGCCGATGATCAGGTCGGCCTGCGCGGCGAGCGCATTGCCGCAGTCCGATCCGGTGACGCCGGGCGCGCCGAAATTGAGCGGATCGGTCCAGGCATTGCCGCCCTTGCCGGCCTGGGTCTCGAGATAGGCGATGTCATGCTTCCGCGCGAAGGCGGCGAGTGCCGCTTCGGCGCCGGAATAGATCACGCCGCCGCCGGAGATCAGCAACGGCTTTTGCGCCGCGCGGATCAGCGCCGCGACGGCCGAAACCTCGTCAGGATCGGGCAGGGGGCGGCGGATGCGCCAGACCTTCGGTGCGAAGAAGCTGTCGGGATAATCATAGGCCTCGGCCTGCACGTCCTGACAGAAGGCGAGGCACACCGGGCCGCAATTGGCCGGATCGGTCATCACGGCGAGCGCGCGCGGCAGCGCGGACAAGATGTGCTCCGGCCGTGCAATGCGATCGAAATAGCGCACCACCGGGCGGAACGCGTCATTGGCGGAGACCGTCCCGTCGTCGAAATCCTCGATCTGCTGCAGCACCGGGTCAGGCCGGCGGTTGGCGAACACGTCGCCGGGGATGAACAGCACCGGCAGCCGGTTGACATGCGCGAGCGCCGCGGCCGTCACCATGTTGGTGGCACCGGGTCCGATCGAGGACGTCACGGCCATCGTCTTGCGGCGCTTCATCGTCTTGGCATAGGCGATCGCTGTATGCGCCATGGTCTGCTCGTTCTGGCCGCGCCAGGTCGGCAGCTCCGCGCCGATGCCGTGCAGCGCCTGGCCGAGGCCGGCGACATTGCCATGGCCGAAGATGGCCCACACGCCTTCGATGAAGCGGTCGCCTTGCTCGGTCAGCTGCACCGAGAGCCAGCGCACCATCGCCTGCGACGCGGTCAGTCGGATCGTTCCGGTCATGTCGTGATCTCCCGCAGCGCTCAGCCTTGCAGCAGGGACGCGGGATCGACCACGGCGCCGGTCTGCGCGGAGCGCGTTGCGGCCTCGGCAAGGGCGAGCGCCTTGACGCCGTCCGCCAAGGTCACCGGCATCGGGCCGCCGCTTTCGACGGCCGCCACGAACGCCGCCCATTCCGCCGCATAAGCGCGCCCATAGCGTTCGAGAAAGAAGTGCTCGGGCTTGGCGCTGCTGATGCCGGCCGTGGTCGCCTTGGACACGGTATTCTCCAGCACGTTGCCGGCGGACAGCAGCCCCTCGGACCCGAGCAGCTCGATGCGCTGGTCGTAGCCATAGACGGCGCGGCGGCTGTTCTTGATCACCGCCATCGCACCATGGGCGAAAGCGAGCGTGACGATCGCGGTGTCCACGTCACCCGCCGCGCCGATCTCGGGATCGACGATGGCGGCGCCGACCGCCATGACCCGTGACGGTATTGCCCCCATGATCCAAAGCGCCACGTCGAAATCGTGGATCATCATGTCGCGGAACAGGCCGCCGGAGACTTTCACATAGCTGACCGGCGGCGGCGCCGGATCGAACGAGGTGATCGACAGCAGTTCGGGCTTGCCGATCTCGCCACGCTCGGCCGCCCCCTTCAGCGCCGCGAAATTCGGATCGAACCGTCGATTGAAACCGATCATCACCGGCCGCCCCGTGGCGGCGGCCGCCGCCTGGCAGGCCCGGGCCCGCGCCAGGCTGAGGTCGACCGGCTTTTCGCACAGCACCGCCTTACCGGCCCGCGTCGCAGCTTCGATGAGGTCGGAATGCGTGTTGGTCGGTGTGGCGATCAGCACCGCGTCGATGCTTGTATCGGCGAGGATCGCCTCCGTGCTCCGCGGCTCGGCGCCCATCTTCGCAGCAAGCGCCGCCGCGCTCTCCGTGATCGCGTCCGAAATCGCCGCGAGCCGGCTTCCCGGATGTGTCGCAATCGTTCTGGCATGGACGGCGCCGATCCGTCCGGCGCCGAGCAGTCCTACATTGAGCACGCGTCGTCTCCGTTTCCTCGTTCAGGCGCCGCATTCTGTCGGTCGTGCGGCTGCCTCATCTTCGCTGCTTCGCCGGGGCTGATCCCGCCCGACGGTGCGAAACTTGGTTTGATCTTTGTCAGCTCAGGGGGGCGGTCGCGCGCTGCGCAGACTTGGCTCTCGGCCTTCTCCCATCGGCGCTGCGCCGGGCGGCGGGTCTGTTGCCGCAGGCCAGAGGCTATTCTCCGGACGCGATCCGGCGGTTCCGGCAAAGGGGGTGACGCGCTCGCGCGTCGCCATCTGCCGCGGCGATGTCGAAGACAATCTCCCCGCTGTCCTCCCGCAATTCGACCTCCCATCGTCTTCCATCAGGACGTGCCGGCGTCATGATGTGAAATTTGAGGTCACGCTACCAAATTACCCCGGGAGTGACGAATGGAAATTTGTCCGGAGGAGGTTGGCGGCAGGCGGCGCTGCGCGCGGCTGTCATCGATCATGGCTCGTGACGCCCGCACGCGATGCGTGCGGGGCCTGTCATGCCCTTCGCCCGACCATCAGCAGGATGCCGCCGATCTGCGGCAGCAGCGCCAGCAGGATCAGGCGGAGCATCACGAAGTCGTCGGCCGACGGCTTCACCACGCCGCGCGACACCCAGGCGACCAGCTTGATCGCGGCCTCGGTCTGCGGATCGGCGGTCTGGCTCACGGCGCTCATCGCCACGTCCAAGGCCTGACGCCGCTCGGCCACCGCGGCCTCGCGTTCGCGACAGAACTTGCCGACGCCGCCCTTGCACTCGCGATCGCGCGCGGTCATCGCATCGGCGAGCGCGGTCTGCGCCGCCTGCACCGCCGGCGTCACGCGGGAGGCGCGGGCGAGCGTGACATCGCTGATATTGGTGGAGGCAAAGCCGATGCCGGCGGTGACCGCGAACACGAAGGTCATCAGCCACACCGTCCAGCCGGTCAGCGCCGAGGCGCGGTGCCGCGCCTGCCACAGCCGCGCGGCGCAGGTCGGCATCACCAGCGCGACGAGGTCTGCGGTGACGCCGACTGCCAGGAACATGTATCCGGCAGTGTTGTTCGAACCGAGCGAGTGCGCGAACCAGCCGTTCATCGCCATGCCGACGGCGGCGAGCGCCAGCGCGGCCAGTTGCAGCAGGATCGACGAGGCGCTGATGCGGCGGCGCTCGGGCCTGGCCGAAGGATGCTCGGCCTTGGCGGGGCTGCGCTCGGCTTCAGGTGCGGCGAGCGGGGCGCTCGCCGGCACGACTTCGCCTGCGACCGCAGCATTTGTCTCGCGCAGTGCCTGCGGAGCAGGCGCGGCCTGGCCCGCGGTCACGGCGGCGGCGGCGCTGGCGGCGGCCTCGGTGCGACCGGGCTCGCCCGCAACCGGGGTCTTCGCCGGCTCGTTCACCAGTTCGAGGAAGTCCGGCATGATCAGCGTCTCGGATGCGAGCATCTCGTCATCGAGCGCTGCCGCCTTGGTCTTCTCGGGCCGGTCGGATTTGGGCCGCGGCCGCGGCTTGACGACCTTGGGGCGCTTCGGGCGCGGCTTGGCCGTCTTCGGCTGCTGCCAGGGAATGATCGACGCTACTACGGACTCATCAGCCATCGGGGCCGCTCCAATCGGTCGTGATGGGACGCGGGCGCGCGTTTGCGCGCGCGCAGATCGCGCCGGCATCAGGTGGACGTATGATCGGGAATCGAGCAGCGGCCCGCCTCAAGGCGGGCCTTCAATTCTTGCGGCCGGATTGGCGTCGCGCGAAGAAATTGTCGGCGTCTCACGCGCCCGTCGCCGCCGATGAGGCGGCCGGGCAGCGGTCACAAGCGCCACGTAATGAGGCGGCGCCCGGAAGGTTCTGGTCCGCGCGGGGCCGGGCCGGTCAGCGTGTGCCCAACACCCTTGTTCTTAACCAATGGTTAACACGGATTCGCCGGTTTCAAAACCGTGCGGCGCGTGTGGCGGCCGGACGAACGGTCAAGAGCGACGAAGTGCGGCTTTGGAGTCACAACCGCCGCGTGAGCAGGCTGCTTGTTCACTGTTCGAACGGGATGCCAAGTCCCCCGAGCCGGCGATATGATCAGACTTCGGAATCGGAGTATCGACTTCCCTGATGTCATGTCCCTGCGGATCGGACCTTCCCCTTGACCGCTGCTGCGGTCCCTACCTCAGCGGCGATGCGACGCCGCCGACGGCCGAGGCGCTGATGCGCTCGCGCTACACGGCCTATACGCGCGGCGATATCGGCTACATCGCGGCGACGCTTGCCGCCGACAAGCGCGCGGCGTTCGACGCTGCTGCGGCAAGGCAATGGGCCTCGCGCGCGACTTGGCTCGGCCTGCGCATCGTGTCGACCGCGCGCGGCCAGATCGATGATTCCGACGGTGTCGTCAGCTTCGTTGCCAGCTACCGCGAGGCCGGCAAGACCATTGAGCATCACGAGGTCTCGCAGTTTCGCCGCGATGACGACGGCGCCTGGCGGTTCGTCGCGGGTGACACGCGGGCCGTCATTGTGGAGCCGAAGCGCACCGCCGGTGCAGCGAAGGTCGGCCGCAACGATCCGTGTCCGTGCGGCAGCGGCAAGAAGTCCAAATTCTGCTGCGGGCGCTGACCCATGATGCGGCGAAAACCGGTGGCGAGCTGCACCTGCGCTGAGCGCCGCCGGCCTTTATTCGTCGCAAGTGAGCCCTGGGCGAGGCCTTCACCCGGAATTCCCCGCGTCCTCGCATTTGCGAGCGCGAATGAGAAGCAAAGGTGGCTGCGCCGTGCGCGTGCGAATGATTGTGGTGGCCGCGTTTCGATCCGTTGCCGAAGCCGAATACAAGGCCGCGCCGGCCGGCCTTGACTCCGCCCAGCGCGGCTGGCCTTAGAGAGACGGGGATCTTAACAAGGATGGTGTCGGGTGACGGAGTTGGACGGGCAGGTCCTGCAGGACGAGCACGCGCGGCCGCAGGCCGCAGCCATCGCGGCGCCTGCGCCCAAGGCGTTGTCGCCGCGCAAGCAGGCCATCCTCGATCACGCCAATAGCCATGCCGATGCGCGCGCCGGCTGGCGCGACAAGGCCGCGTTCTTTCATGCCGAGGACGAGTGCTATCTGCGCTTCCTGATCCCGCCCGGCAGCCGGGTGCTGGAGATCGGCTGCGGCATCGGTGACACGCTGGCCGCGCTGGCGCCGTCCTACGGGGTCGGCATCGACTTCAGCGACCGGCAGATCGCCATCGCACGCACCCGCCATCCCAACCTGACCTTCATCGCCGGCGATGCCGAGGATCCAGCGACGCTCGCCGCCGTCACCGGGCCGTTCGATGTCATCCTGGTGCTCGACACGATCGGCTCGCTCGACGACTGCCAGCAGTTCATCGCGCAACTGCATCCCTTGTGCACGCGCGAGACCCGGCTGGTGATCGGCTACTTCTCGCATCTCTGGTATCCGCTGTTGAAGGCGGCGGAGGCGATCGGCCTGCGCATGCCGCAGCCGGAGCAGAACGTGCTGTCGCCGGCCGACCTGCGCAACCTCGCGCATCTGGCCGATTTCGATCCGGTGAAATCCGAGCAGCGCGTGCTGTCGCCGCTGCGGCTCTACGGCCTTGGCCGCTTTGCCAACCGCTTCCTCAGCGTGTTGCCCGGCCTGCGCGCTTTGTCGCTGCGGCACTATCTGGTGTCGCGCTCGATGCGTTGCGTGACCGACGACGTCCGCTCGGCCACGGTGGTGATCCCGGCGCGCAACGAGCGCGGCAATATCGCGCCGGCGGTGCAGCGCATCGCCGCGTTCTGCCCGGACATCGAGATCATCTTCATCGAGGGCCACAGCCAGGACGGCACCTATGAGGAGATGGAGCGCGTGCGCGCGGCCTATCCGCAGCACGACATCAAGCTGATGCGGCAGCCCGGCAAGGGCAAGGCGGATGCGGTGTTCACCGCATTCGATGCGGCGCGCGGCGACGTGCTGATGATCCTCGATGCCGACCTCACGATGCCGCCGGAGCAGCTGCCGAAATTCTTCGAGGCGCTGCGCTCGGGCAAGGGCGAGTTCATCAACGGCTCGCGCCTGGTCTATCCGATGGACGAGGGCGCGATGCGCTTTCTCAACCTGATCGCCAACAAGACCTTCTCCTATCTGTTCTCATGGCTGCTCAACCAGCGCTACACGGACACCTTGTGCGGCACCAAGGTGCTCCGCCGCAGTGACTATCAGCGGCTCAAGGCCGGCAAGGCCTATTTCGGCGATTTCGATCCGTTCGGCGATTTCGACCTGATCTTCGGCGCCTCCAAGCTGAACCTGAAATCGATCGACCTGCCGATCCGCTACGCGGCGCGCAGCTATGGCGAGACCCAGATCTCCCGCTTCCGTCACGGCTGGATGCTGCTCAAGATGGTCGTGTTCGCATTCTTCAAGATCAAGGCGATCTGAGGAATGTGCAGGGCCGGCGTCGAGCAGGCGAAGTCGTTGGCGAGCGCCGCTGTCCGGGCCTCAAGGTTCGAGACGCGCCGAAGACGGCGCTCCTCGCCATGAGTCGCGTCCGCCAACTGGCGCTGCACACAATCCATGAGGATGCTGCCGGTTACGGCAGCGTCCTCATGGAGAGGGTTCCGAGCCACGCCGCGCATTCGTCCCCCGTCCTGAGGAGCCCGCCGCAGCCGGGCGTCTCGAAGGACGGCCCCAGGCGGCGCTTCGTTTCGACCCGCGGCGGAGGCCTGCCGTGACTCGCATTGACCGCCTCGGGCCCGGGGCCGGAGCGGACTGCAAGACGGCGACAGACGCCTCCGCCCGCGACGCTCTCGACCGCCTGACGCCGTTCGGCTGGCGCGGCGGCGTGGCGGTCACGCTGCTGCTGTCGCTGGCCTCGTTCCTGATCGTCGGCTATTTCACCGTGTATTGGCGCAACGCCGACATGGACTTCATGGTGATCTACAGCGCGCTCGCCATGAATGATGGCGGCGCGCAGGTGTTTTTCGACCATCCGGCCTATCTCACCATCCTCTCGGTCAAGGCGTGGTTCGCCTTGCTGCACCGGATCGGCTTGCTCGACGTCTGGACGCTCTCGACGATGCCGTCGGCGGCGGACCGCGCCGCCTTTGACGCTTCGATGATCAGCGCCGTTCGGGCGGGGCGCATCGCCGCGTTGCTCACCGCCGGCGGCGTCATCCTCGCATTCGCGGTGCTGGCCCGCCGGCTGGTGTCGGACTGGCGCATCGCCATGCTCGCGGTCGTCGCCTTCGCCTGGTCGGGCGGCGTGCAGATGCATCTGCGCATCCTGCGCAGCGAGATGATCGCGGCGTCGTTCTGTGTCCTCGCGTTGATAATCCTGATCTTGGCCGCGCGCCGCGCCAGCGTGTCGCGTCCGCTCGCTATCGGACTCGCGGCGCTGCTTTGCACGCTCGGACTGGAGAACAAGGTGCATGCGATCCTGCTGATCGCCGCCATTCCGGTCCTCGTCATGCCGTTCGGGACGGCGACGAGCGGAAGCGTGGCGTTCTGGCGGACACCACAGGCGTGGATGGCTGCGCTGCTCGCGGTCGTCCTGGCGCTCGCCGGAGCGTTCATCGTCTGGCCGCTGGTCGCCGCCGGTATCGATCCGGCCAACGCCGCCGCGGCCGGCCTGAAGCCGCTGCTGTTCGGCCGCTTCGGCGCCTATCAGTTCGCGTTGATCGGTGGGATCGCGATCGGCATGATCGTGTTCGCACGACTCTGGCAGGTGAGCGCGGCCGAGACGCTGGCCGCGATGGCGGCGGCCTCGGCCGGCGCAAGTCTCGGATTGCTCGCGCTCGATCTCAGCTACGACATCAACAACGTCGTGGTCGTGCTGAATCCGTTGGAGAAGATGATCACCTATGTCGACGCGCCGGAGGCCGCGGGCAGCCTCAGCGGGGCCATCGGACTGCTGTTGTCCGGGGTCCTCGGGGTGATCCGGCGCTACACATTCATCCTGCAATCCTCGGCGCGGCCCACGGTGTTCCTGACCTGGCTGATCTTGCCCGGCATCGTGCTGGCGTGGCGCCGCGGCGAGCGGCAGGTGGCGCTGCAAGCCGCGCTCTTGATGCTGGCCGCCATCGGCATCGACACGCTCGGCGTCCGCCGCGGGCTGAAGGTGGAGTATCTCGTCTTCACCGATCCGCTGATCATCATCGCCGGCATGATCCTGCTCGACCGCCTCGTCGACCTGCGCCTGGCGCGTTTCGCCTATCCGATCGGGGTGACGCTGCTCGTGCTGCATGTCGGCATCAGCCAGGCTGAGCCGGTCAAGATGGCGCTCAAGCGCAGGGGACCCGAGGAGGTCTGCACATGGAACGGCTACTACATGCCGCGGCTGGCCTTGCCCTGGTGTGTGCCGCGCAACTTGCCGAGGACATGACGGTGAGCCGGTGCGGTCGTCACGATTGCGCTGAGCGAGGCTTGCGCCGCAGCGGTTTGACAGGTGTGAAGATCGCCGCAAGATCCTCGCTCTCCGAGGCCGCGGCCTCGTCGAGCCGGAGCCGGCCCTCGACATGCAGGAAATGCTCGCGCGACACCGCGATGGCCCGCATCAGGTCGCGGTCGCGCAGCGCCGCGACGATGGCGCCATGCTCATCAACCGCGCAGATCGACTGCGCCGCCGGCTCGTAGACGGAGACCATCACCGAGGAGCGGCTGAGCAGGTCGGCGAGGATGCGGGACAATTCGGGATTGCCCAGCGCCTCGACGAGATGGACATGGAAGGCCCCGGACAGCCTGACTGAGGCGGCGCGATCGCCGCGCCGCGCCGCGGCGCGCTCCTCTTCGAGATGGGTGTCGAGCTGCGCGAGCAGCACCTCGTCGACCCTGAGAACCAGCTGGCTGAGCACGCCGGCCTCGAGCACGCGATGCGCCTCATAGACCCGCCTGATATCGTCGAGCGTCGGTCGCGGCACCCGCGCGCCGCGGTTGGGGATCATCTCCAGCCGTCGCTCGGCGCCGAGCCGGTGCAGCACTTTCCGGATGCGCTCGCGCGACACGCCGAAGATCGCGGCCAGCGGTGTCTCGGCGAGCTTGGTGCCGGCCTTCAGCTTGCCCTCCAGCAGCGCGCGCAGGATGGCCTGGTACACCGCCTCGTCCTCGGCGGGATTGGCCTTCCCGATTCGTTGCACGCGCATCGCCATGCCTCCTAGCTAGGCTCAAAGGTACGGCAGGTCACCTCCAAAAAATGTGCACATTATGCACCGCAGCGAGCAGGGACCGGCGCAGCGATTTGACTAAGGCATTGACGGCGCGCCTGAAATAAAAATGTGCACATTTGGCATAGGGCTTGCTGATGTCTGGTGACGCGCCACGCGACAGCTCACACGGGATCACCTCATGCACCCTTTCTCCCGCCGCAGCCTCCTGAAGACCGGTGCGGCCTTCGCCGCCACCTTCGCCGCGCCATCCCTGGTGCGCGCCGCCCCGAAAGAGATCGTGATTGGCGGCCCCGCCGGTGCCGCCAAATATTTCAACGCCGACCTGTTTCCGGTGCTGGAGAAGAAGCTCGACTGCAAGGTGCTCTATGAGGGCACCAACTCGCTGACCAATCTGCAGAAGATGCAGGCCGACAAAGCGAGCCCGAAGATCTCGGTCGTGATCATGGACGACCCGGTGATGCTGCCGGCCGCGGCCGAAGGGCTGATCACCAAGATGTCGTCGTCGGCGATTCCGAATCTCGGCAAACTGGTCGACGATGCCGTGCACCAGGACGGCATGTGGGCCAACTACCAGAAGCCCTGGGTCGGCATCGCCTATTCCACCAAGCGCATGAAGACGGCACCGGTGAGCTGGGCCGAGCTGTGGGATGCGAAATACGACTCCAAGATCGTCGTGCCGTCGCTGTCCAACACCGAAGGGTTCTGGACGCTGCTCGCCGCCGCGCATCTCGAGACCGGCAAGCCTTACAAGGAGGCGCAATACGAGATCGACGCCGGCTTCAAGAAGATCAAGAGCCTGAAGGCCAATCTGCTGAACGTCTATACCAACGCGCCGCAGGCCATCAATCTCCTGGAGCAGGGCGAGGCCTGGATGATCGGTGGCCAGTTCTCGGCCTACACCTTGATCCGCAAGGCCGATGGCTCGCCGGTCGATCTCGCCATTCCCAAGGATGGCGGCTTCTCGATGCCGTCGGGCATCGCCAAGGTCGCAGGCGCGCCGGCCGGCGACCTCGCCGACGCCGTGATTGACTTCTATCTCAGCCCGGAGGCGCAGACCATTCTGGCCAAGACGGCCTTCATCGCGCCGACCAGCAAGGCGACGCCGCTGCCGGCCGGCTATCCGGATCCGGCCTCGCTGTTCGCGCCCGATTGGGCCTTCATTGCCAAGAACCGCGCCGGCTGGGTCGATCGCTGGAGCAAGGAGATGACATGAGCGAGCCTGCGCCGCATCTCGTCATCAGCGCCGTTTCGAAGCGCTTCGGCGCGGCCACCGTGCTCGATCGCGTCGATCTCACGATCCGGCGCGGCGAGCTGGTCACCTTGCTCGGCCCATCCGGCTGCGGCAAGACCACCTTGCTGCGCGCCATCGCCGGCCTCTCGCCGCCGGACACTGGCACGATCGCGCTTGCCGGGCGCGACGTCACTCATGTGCCGCCGCACCGGCGCAATGTCGGCGTCGTGTTCCAGAGCTACGCGCTGTTTCCGCATCTCACCGTCGCGGGCAACGTCGCCTTCGGCCTGAAGGTGCGCGGCGCGCCGAAGGCGGAGATCGATCGCGCAGTGCAGCGGGCGCTGGCGCTGGTCAAGCTCGGTCATCTCGGTGGCCGACGCATCTCCGCATTGTCGGGCGGCCAGCAGCAGCGCGTGGCGCTGGCGCGCGCGATCGCGGTCGAGCCCGACGTGCTGCTGTTCGACGAGGCGCTGTCGGCGCTCGATCGCAAGCTGCGCGAGGAGATGCAGATCGAGCTGCGCCGCCTGCTGCAGGACGTCAAGGCGACCGCGATCTTCGTTACCCACGACCAGGACGAGGCGCTGACGATGTCGGATCGCGTCGCGGTCATGAACAAGGGCCGCATCGAGCAGCTCGCGGCGCCGCGCGAGCTGTACGCGCGGCCTGCGAGTCTGTTCGCGCTCAATTTCGTCGGGCTGTCCACGCGCATCGCAGGACAGGTGGTTGGCGGACAAGACGGCATGGTCGATGTCGTGACCCCGGTCGGCCGTCTCTCGGCGCGTGGTGCGTTCCAGCTCGGCGCCTCGGTGATCGTCGCGACGCGGCCCGAGCAGTTGCGCCTCGGCGCGGACCATGAGGCGAACTCCGCGAGCGGCCGCGTGCGCTCGGTCGTGTTCCAGGGCTCGCGGACCCTCGTGGACGTCGACGCCGGCGCCGGCGCGAGCCTGCTCGCCGAGCTGTCGGGACGCGAGGCCGAGGTGCCGCGCGTGCATGACGAGGTCCGCTTCGCCTGGCCGGCCGCCGAGACCTTCGCCTTCGCCGCCGAGGCGTCGCCATGACGGACGCCGTGCTCTCAGCCCCGGTCGCGACGCCTGCGCCCGATCGCGAGCGGCTCGCCGCGTTCGGCTTTGTCGCGCCGTCGCTGCTGATCACCGCGCTGGTGTTCGTGTTGCCGCTGGCGCTGCTGCTCGGCGTCAGCGTGCTCGATCCGAAGGGCGGCGGCACCTCGGCGCATTACGCCCGGCTGCTCGGCACGCCCTATTATCTCGGCGTCATCTGGAACTCGCTGCGGCTCGGCCTGCTGACGACCCTGATCGCCTTCCTCATCTCTTATCCCGCGGCGTTTGCGCTGGCGCGTGCGCGCGGGCCGTTGCGCTCGATCCTGCTGGCCACCTTATTCCTGCCGCTCGCGGCCTCTGTCATCGTCAAGGCCTTCGCCTGGACCATCCTGCTGCGCAGCGATGGTCTCATCAACACGGTGCTGATCGCGGCGGGGATCATCGAGGATCCGATCCGCATGATCTTCACCCAGACCGCATTGATCGTTGGCGCCGTCAACATCTTCCTGCCGTTCATGGTGCTGCCGATCTATGCCGTGGTGGCGCAGCTCGATAGCCGCTATGCAGAAGCTGCGGCAACGCTCGGCGCCTCGCCGCTCGTCGTGTTCTTTCGCGTCATCCTGCCGCTGACCTTGCCCGGCATCGTTGCCGGTGTCGCGCTGGTGTTCTCGCTGTCGGTGTCGGCCTATGTGGTGCCGACGCTGCTGATCGGCGAGAAATATCCGACGCTCGCCACCACCATCGCCAAGGCTTACCTGCTGGCGCGCGAGCCCGGCTTCGGCGCCGCCGCCGGCGTCGTACTGCTGGCAATCGCGATCATCGTCGTTGCACTCAGCGCGCTGCTGTCGCGGGAGCCGAAATGATGACGCGCCACGCCATCATCTTCTGCTGGGTGCTCGCGATCGGGCTCGCGCTGTTCCTGCTGCTGCCGCTGGTCGTGATCGCGGCGGCAAGCTTCTCACCGACGCCGGTGTTCGACCTGCCGCTGTCGGGCGCATCGCTGCGCTGGTATGGCCGCATCGGCCGGCTCGACGGCTTCTGGCCGTCGCTGTCGCTGTCGCTGCAGATCGCCGTGCTGTCGACCGCGCTGTCGCTGGTCGCCGGCACGCTCGCCGCCATCGCGATCGCGCGCGGCCGGCTGCCCGGCGCGACGGCGCTCGGCACGCTGCTGGTGTCGCCCTTGATGATGCCCGGCCTCGTGCTCGGCATCGCGCTCCTGCAATATTTCCGCATGATCGGCTTGACCGCGACCTGGAGCGCGCTGCTGGTCGCGCATCTCGTGGTGACGCTGCCTTACGTTGCGCGCACCATGATCGCCGGGCTCTCTCGCTTCGACTTCACCCTGATAGAAGCCGCGCGCACGCTCGGCTGCACCTATGCTGGCAGCGTGATCAGGGTGATGGTGCCGGCGCTGGCTCCGTCCTTCCTGATCTCAGGCCTGTTCAGCCTGCTGGCCTCGTTCGACAATTATCCGGTCTCGATCTTCCTCACCGACGTCCGCTCCAAGACGCTGCCGATCCGTATGCTGCAATATATCGAGGAGGCGCCCGATCCGACGTTGGCTGCGCTCTCCACCCTCATTCTCGCCGGCACCTTGGTGCTGCTGCTGATCAGCGATCGCCTGGTCGGCCTGCACCGCATGGCTGGAACCGCGGATTGACACGATGAGCTCACAGCCAGTCTTTCGTCGCGATTTCGTCGGCTATGGCGGCCGTCCACCGCATCCGCGCTGGCCCGGCGATGCCCGCGTCGCGGTGTCGGTGGTGGTGAATTTCGAGGAGGGCTCGGAATTCTCCGTCGCCGATGGCGATACGGCCAACGAGGCGATCTACGAGGTCGTGCACCGGCTCGAGGGTCCCGATCCCTGCATCGACAGCCATTTCGAATATGGCACGCGCGCGGCGTGGTGGCGCATCATGGACCTGTTCGACAGCTACGGCGTCAAGGTGACCGTCAGCGCCTGCGGCCGTGCCGTGGAGCGCTCACCGGACCTCGCGCGCGATGCGGTCGCACGCGGCCATGAGATCTCGGCCCATGGCTGGCGCTGGCAGAGCCATGCCGGCATGGCCGAACCCGAGGAACGACGCCTGATCGCGCGCACGGTGGACACCATCCAGCACGTCACCGGCAAGCCGCCGCTGGGCTGGCATACGCGCTCGGCAGCCTCGCCGAACACGCGCCGGCTGCTGGTCGAGCAGGGCGGCTTCCTCTACGACAGCGACGCCTATAATGATGACCTGCCGTACTACGTCGATGTCGCCGGCCGCCCGCATCTGGTGCTGCCCTACGCCTTCGACAGCAACGACATGCAGTACTTCAACGGCTCGCGTTTCCGTGGCGGCGACTTCGCCGACTACGTCATCGACGCCTTCGACTGGCTGGCGCGTGAGGGCGCGACGGCACCGAAGATGTTGTCGATCGGGCTGCATCTGCGCATGATCGGCCGCCCCGGCCGCATCGGTGCGCTGGACCGCATCCTGGCGCACGTCACCGGTAGCGGCGCCGCCTGGATCGCGCCCCGCGCCGACATCGCGCGGCACTGGCTCGCGACGGTGCCGCCGGTCTGAGCCGCGTCAGTCGTCCTCATCGAGGTCGTCGGGCGTGAGCGGCAGCTCGATCGTGCCGCCTTCGCCGGTGGCGAGGTCGCGCTCGTCCTCGGCGGGGTCGTCTTCGGCCTCCTCGAGCGGCCACAATCCGCGGTCATGTCCATTGCGTGGCGTCATGGCGTGTCCTCCCGTCCGGGATAAGACCGGTCGCGCGCATTGGTTCACCCCGGCCGATCCGCGCTGCGCCGGTCTGGCGCAGGCGACCTTGGCCGCCTACATCTGCGCCATGGTTGATCCCACCGCGCTGCAATCCTTTCTCCAGAGCCACAGCCGCATCGTCGTGCTCACCGGCGCCGGCTGCAGCACCAATTCCGGCATTCCCGATTACCGCGACAGCGACGGCCAATGGAAGCGCACGCCGCCGGTGACCTACAAGGCCTTCATGGGAACCGAGGAGACCCGCCGGCGCTACTGGGCGCGCAGCATGGTCGGCTGGCGCCGCTTCGGCCGCGCGGTGCCGAACGGCGCGCATCACGCGCTGGCGCGGCTGGAAGCACAGGGCCGCAGCTCGCTGCTGGTGACGCAGAACGTCGACCGGCTGCACCAGGCCGCCGGCGCCAGCAACGTCATCGACCTGCATGGCCGGCTCGATCGCGTCCGCTGCATGGGCTGCGGCGCAACCTTGTCGCGCGCGTCATTCCAGGATGAGCTGGCGTCAGCCAACCCGCATTGGGGCGATCTCGATGCAGCCGATGCGCCCGATGGCGACGCCGATCTCGACGGCGTCGATTTCACAGCGTTCACGGTCCCGGCCTGTCATATTTGCGGCGGCATCCTCAAGCCGGATGTCGTGTTCTTCGGCGAGACCGTGCCGCGCGAGATCGTTTCGACAGCGCGCGATCACGTCGATCAGGCGGACGCCATGCTCGTCGTCGGCACATCCCTGATGGTCTATTCCGGCTTCCGCTTCGTCCGCGCCGCAGCGGAGCGCGGCATTCCGATCGCCGTCGTCAATCTCGGCCGCACCCGCGCGGATGATCTCTTGTCACTCAAGGTGGAAGCGCCCTGCGACGAGGCACTGGCGTTTCTGCTGGAGGGGTAGGCTGCGCTCTCTCAAGCGTCTTGGGCGGGCTTGACCCGGCCATCCATCACTCTTCGCAAGGAGATCGATGCCCGGGTCAAGCCCGGGCATGACGAGAAGCGACGTCCCGGGACCTCACCGCGACCGCGGCGTCTCGCGGTTCTCGATGCGGTCCTTGTTGTTGACCTGCTCGCTGTCCGGCTTGCCCACCTCGACCGTCTTGCCGGCCTGGTTGCCTGGATTGTAGTGAAACTTGCCTTCGTGGTTCTCGCCCGGCTGCTTCTGGTCGGGATTGACATTGTCGGCCATGGAACTCTCCTGTCGCTGTACCGGACAACGTTCCGGGTGTGATGCCGTTCCGCGGCCGAGTGCCGCGGCTGCGCCGATGCACGCTCTGTGCGCGCCATCACTGAAGCCGCGAGCCGTTGTCGTCATGATCCCCGCATCGGCTGCACGGGCAGCCTCAAGCACAAGGGACACGGTCATGACCTCCAGCCTTCGCCTTCTCGCCGCCGCCGCCATCGTCGCCAGCACCGGCCTGCTCGCGTCCGCATCGACCTCGCCGGCTGAGGCGGGCTGGGACTGGCTCGGCAACAAGGACTACGTCCGCTGCCTGCAGCTGTTCTACACCGGCGACTTCCTGATGCCGGCAAATGCCACCCCGGCCCAGCGTGCGGCGAAGCACGAAGCCGGCCGCCGCTACTGCAATCGCCAATATTACGGCCACGACTGAGCATGGCGGCCCACGCGCAAGGCCGGAGCCGCACCTGGCCCGGCTCTTACGCCCCGGTCACGCGCCAGATGCAGTTGCCGACATCGTCGGCGACCAGCAGCGATCCGTCCGGGCCGAGCGTCACGCCGACCGGCCGGCCGTAGGAGAAGCTTTCGTCCGGCGCCAGGAAGCCGGAGAGAATGTCGCGCGCCGGTCCCGACGGTTTGCCGTTCTCGAACGGGATGAACACGACCTTGTAGCCGGACAGCTTGCTGCGGTTCCAGGAACCGTGCTGGCCGATCACCATGCCGTCCGGGAAGCCGGGCAGGGTGCCCGCCGGCAGCCAGCACAGGCCGAGCGAGGCGGTGTGGCCGCCGAGCGCGTAGTCCGGCGTCAGCGCGGTCGCGACCAGAGCCGGATCCTGCGGCACGCGGTCGTCGACGGTCTTGCCCCAATAGCAATAGGGCCAGCCGTAGAAGCCGCCCTCGCGCACCGACGTCAGATAGTCCGGGGGCGTCTCGTCGCCGAGCCCGTCGCGCTCGTTGACGACGGTCCATAGCACGCGCGTGGTCGGCTCGAACGCCAGCCCCACCGCGTTGCGCAGGCCACCGGCGAAGATGCGCGACTGCCCGCTCGCGATGTCCAGCTCATAGATGCAGGCGCGGCCCTTCTCGACCTCAAAACCCTGCTCGGCGATGTTGCTGAGCGAGCCGACGCCGGCATAGAGCTTGGTGCCATCAGGGCTGACCAGCAGGCTGCGCGTCCAATGGCCGCCCGGCTTGAACGTGGTGAGGCGCTTGCCCTGCGCGGTGATGCGCTCGGCGCCCGCGGCATAGGGAAAGGCGACGATGCCGTCGGTGTTGCCGACATAGAAGGTGTCGCCGACCAGCGCCATGCCGAACGGCTGGCTCAGATTCTCCATGAACGCATTGCGGCGCTCCGCGGTGCCGTCGCCGTCGGCATCGACCAGCCTTGTGATGCGGTTGGCGCTGACGCCGAGCGCTGCGGCGCGGCGCATCGTGGCCTGCATCGCATAGCCGAACATGTTGCGCACCGGGCTCGGAATCTGGGTGGCCTCCGCGATCAGCACGGACTTGTCGGGCATCACATAGATCCAGCGCGGATGGTCGAGCCCGGTGGCGAAGGCATTCGCCTTCAGCCCCGGCGCCGCCACAGGCCGCTCGCCGTCGCGCCAGCCGCGCGCGGTCGGCATCTTCAGGGTCGGCAACAGGCCCTGCGGCTTCGCGACCGGAATCTGCGGCTGCGTGCCCCAGGCCGGCTGCGGCGTCTCCCCCTGCAGCTTGCGCCATTGCAGCGCCGCATTGCCAACCAGCGCGACACCGCGCGCGACGATCGAGGAGAGGGTTGTCATGGGAGTCCTGTGGAGATGGGGCAGAGGTGGGATGCGTGAGGGCCATACAGACGGGAGAAGACCATGCCGTTATGGTCTATCATGCCCAACGTGACAATTGCGTGCGCTGCGCATGGGATCTGCGAACCCTTCACCGGCTCAGCCCACGTCGTCGTCGTCTGTCCAGGGATTGAAAAGGGGCGTTCCGGTCGCGGCGAAGTCTTTCACGTTGCGCGTGACGAGAGTGAGTCCGTGCACCAAAGCGGTGGCTGCGAAGAAGCCATCCATCACCGAGAGCGCGATACCGCGTCGATGGCCTGCCGCCATCACGTCACCCCAGCGCAGCGCGACGGCCTGATCGATCGCGAGGATCCGACCGGCAAATCGCGACGGCAGGTCATGACTGAGCCAGGCCGCGAGAGCCGTCCGTCGGCGGCCTGCGTCCAAAAGTTCGATGCCTCGTTGGAGCTCCGCAAGTGAAGCCGTGCTGATGAAGACCCGATCCTCGTCGACGGTATCGAGCCAGCCGATCACGCGCCGATCGGGGACCGGGCGGCGAACCTCCGAGAGCACGTTGGTATCGAGCAGGAAGTTCACAGGTCGATGTCGCGCGGCTTGTCAGTCGAGCGTGGCAGGTCGAGGTCGGTCCCGCGCAGCGGCGAGGCCAGCAGGAACTCCGCGAGCGTCCCTTTGCGGGCGGTCTTGCGCGACCATTCCTCGGCCGAAACGACCACGGCAGCCGGCTTGCCGTTTCGGGTGATGACCTGCGGGCCAGCCTGAGCGCGGTCGACGAGTTCAGACAGTCGCGCCTTGGCGCCAGCAAGAGTCCAGGCGCCTTCCCGAGAGTCGGCTTTGCTTGATTTCGGCGTCTTCATGAAAGATGACCATAATGACTAAATTGACTATAATTGAGTGGCGCCCGGCTGCCAAGCACGGCTGCGCCGGGACTTTCGAGGCGTCGACGTTGTGTCGGCTGGCCGCCACCACTTTCAAAAGGGCCGCATCACCGTGCGCGGCGAGCTCGTTGGCCGCGGCAAGGCCAAGCGCGCCGACGATGTTCTCTGTTTCAGACCGAACATCCCGCTCGCGCTGCGCCACGATCGATGAGGTCAAGTGCGCGGCTATGATCTCATGCGGTGGCGGACGGCCACGGCGACCTTGCAACGCTGCTTGCCGATCTGCAGCGGGCCGAGTCCGAGACGGCGCTGTCGCGTGATCGGCGCGAGGCGATTTTGCGGAGGCGCTCGCACGAGGAACGCGGAGCGTTTTCCGACGCATGACGAGGAGATCGCCCAGGCGCCAGCTGCGATCGCGCGGAAGGCACGAGCGGCATGCTGCGTCGACATTCACGCCACCGATGCGATCTGAACAGGTGTGAGCCGGTCTATTGGGACGCGCACACTGCCCTTCCTCCCCGTTCTTCGCGACATCAAGATGCGCGAGGCTGGCGCAACGCCGCAGCCGTGGCGCCGTCATTGAATTGCGCTACAGTGGCGTCAAACAGGGGCGGCCTTGCGCGAGTCGGGTGCGGCCGAGCAAAGGGAGGTGGGTGGCGGCATGACGGGAGTGATCGTTCCAGACGCGGCGGCCGCGTGGGCGCCGTGCGCTGCGGCTGCAGATGTGTCGCCAATCCGCAGCGCCGCCGCAGCGCGATGGGCAGCCGCCGATGGAGCCCGCCGATGACCGCCGCATTCGACCTCTCTGCCTTCACGCCGCACGCGCTGCGCGACAGCGTGCTGAACGAGGTGCATGCGCGGCCGTTCACGCCGCTGACCCAGCCGGTGCTGGTGATCCGCTTCGCCTTCATGGCGAGAGGCGACAGCGCCGCGGCCGATCGCGCCAGCCTCGCGGCATTCTGCGCGCAGCACGGCGCGCCGCCGCCGGAGCCGGGCGTCAAGCATCACCAGGTCGATCTCGGCCCGGTCAGGCTGCGCTTCGAGCAGCATTCGGAATTCGCCACCCTGACCTGGATCTGGACCCCGCCGGCCGGCGCCGGTCCGCGCCGCTTCGGCGCCATCGCGCCCGAACTGCGGGCGCTGATCGCCGCGCTGCCGCAGGCCGGCGAGCTGCTGGTCGCGGTCAAGCTCGAGGTTGAGAACGCGGCCGATCCGGTGGCGCGTGCGGAGGAGATCTTCAACAAGACCAGCCTCGCGATCGTCACGATCAAGGGCAGCGCCGGCGCAGTCGCCTCCGACTTCCGCCTCGACGAGGACGGCTTCACCCGCATCCTGGTCTGCGCCGACGGCCCGACGCAGGAGCGGCTTGGGGCGCTGGTGCAGCGCGCGCTGGAGCTCGAGACCTATCGCACGTTGGCGCTGCTCGGCCTGCCCGCCGCGCTCGAGCTGGCGCCGCAGGTCGACCGCATCGAGCGGCGGCTCGGAGAGGTGCTCGTCGAGATGCAGGGCGCCGAGACGCTGAAGATCAACAACCATCTGCTCGATGAGCTGACCGAGCTTGCGGCGTCGTTGGAGCGTGGCGCCACCGGCTCGCTGTTCCGCTTCGGCGCCAGCCGCGCCTATTGGGAGCTGGTGCAGGCGCGGCTCACGGTGATCGAGGGCGAGCCGATCACGCCCTATTCGAGCTGGTCCTCGTTCCTCTCTCGCCGCATCGCGCCGGCGATGCGCACGCTCACCACGCTGGAGCGGCGGCAGGACAATCTGTCGCGTAAGCTCGCCCGCGCCGCCGACCTGTTGCGCACCCGCGTCGACGTCGAGCTGGAGGAGCAGAACCGCGACCTGCTGCGCTCGATGAACGAGCGCACCAAGCTGCAGCTGCGGCTGCAGAGCACGGTCGAGGGATTGTCGGTGGCCGCGATCGGCTATTACGTCGTCAGCCTGTTCGGCTATCTCGCCAAGGGCGCGCACGACATCGGCCTGCCGGTCGAGCCGACCTTCGCCACCGCCGCCTTCGTGCCGGTTGCGATCGCGCTGATCTGGTTCACGACGCACCAGATCCGCAAGCGGCATCTCAAGGAGGATCATGAGGCGGAGAAGACGGCCGGGGAATGAGGGACGGGCGCTTGCCAGCGCGCGACAGCGGCGTTAAGCGGCGTGCTGATCAGCGAGAGGCGATGAGACGATGAGCGGCATGACGATCGATGTTCTGGTTCACGCGGGCGGAACGGCCACGCGGCAGCAGGTCACGGTGAACCGCCTCGTCATCGCCGGCTGGACCGGGCGCGATCCGGTGGCGCGCGACAAGCACATTGCCGAGCTCGAAGCGCTCGGCATTCCCCGCCCGGCGACCACGCCGATCTATTACGAGGTCGCGGCCCGCCGCCTCACCACCTCGGACGCGATCGAGGTGAGCGGCGCCGACTCGTCCGGCGAGGTCGAGTTCGTGCTGGTAAAGGCCGGCGGCCGGCTGCTGCTCGGCGTCGGGTCCGATCACACCGATCGCAAGGTCGAGACCTACAATATCACCGTGTCGAAGCAGATATGCGACAAGCCGGTCGCGCCGGAATTGTGGCTGGTCGACGATGTCCTGGCGCATTGGGACCAGTTGGTGCTGCGGGCCTATGCGACGATCGGCGGCGAGCGCGTGCTGTATCAGGAGGGTGCGCTGAGCGGGATGCTGGCGCCGGCCGATCTGATCGCGCGCCGCTATGGCGAGGCCGGCTTGCCGGAGGGCACCGCGATGTTCGGCGGTACTTTCGCCGCCAAAGGCGGCATCCGCCCGGCCGATCGGTTCGCCTACGAGCTCGTCGATCCCGTGCTGAACCGTTCGATCCGCCACGGCTATGCGATCGAGCAGCGCGTGATCGCGGGCTAGGTGCGGAGGAACGAGACAGCGGAGGAACGAGAAAGGGGACGCGGCCGGCTGGCATTGTCGGGATGTCGTTTCACGCTGTGTGATGCGTTCCACAGTCGGGCCGACGCGCTCGGCGCCATTGTCCATCGCAACGATGGAGATGGAAATGACCTACATACTCGATGCCGCTCTCGCTGCTGCGCTGCTGTTCTTCCTGTTCCTGCCGATCACCGACCGCCGAACGGTGATGATGAAGCTTGGCATGATCGCGTTGCTGGCGGTCTCGTTCTCGCTGTCGCTGAGCATCTCCCGCACCGCCGCGCCGGATGGCCGCGCGGCGGCGACCTTGGTGAGCAGCAATCAGGTGCCGCCGGCAGCTCCGGCCCGTTGAACCATCGTGAGGTCCTGACATTGGCACGGCGCCGCTCATCGTGTAGCACCGGTCGACGCTCCCGCGCAGGAGGACGCTGATGCCTGCTCTCGCTCATGTGCTGCTTGCCGCTCTGAGGGACCACGGCGCCCGCGAGATCTTCGGCATTCCCGGAGATTTCGTTCTGCCTCTGTTCAAGGTCATCGAGGAGAGCAGGATCCTGCCAGCCGTCACGCTCAGTCACGAGCCGGCGGTCGGCTTTGCGGCGGATGCCGCGGCCCGTTATCACGGCGGCCTCGGCGTTGCCGTCGTGACCTATGGCGCCGGCGCGTTCAACCTCGTGAACTCGGTCGCCGGCGCCTATGCCGAGCGCTCGCCCGTCGTGGTCATTGCCGGCGCGCCCGGCGCGCGCGAGCGCGTGTCCGGCTTCCTGCTGCACCATCAGGCCCGCACGGTGGATACCCAGCTTGCGGTGTTTAAGGAGATCACCTGCGATCAGGCCGTTCTCAGCGATCCGGCCACCGCGCCGGCGCAGATCGCGCGTGTGCTGCGCAGCGCAAAGGAAATGTCGCTGCCGGTCTATCTCGAATTCCCGCGCGACATGGTCGATGTCGAAGCCGAGCCGGTGGTGCCGCTGCCGCCGCGGCGGGCCGATCAGGACGCGCTCGGCGAGTGCGTCGAGGAGATCCTCGGCCGTATCGCGCGCGCCGAGCGCCCGGTCATCGTGGTGGACGTGGAGATCCGGCGTTATGGAGTCGAGGCCAGGATCGCGGCGCTGGCGCGCAAGCTGGGCCTGCCCCTGGTCACGACCTTCATGGGACGCGGCTTGCTCGACCAGGCCGACGATGTCGTCGCCGGCACCTATCTCGGCGCCGCGGGAAATCCCGCGATCACCGCGCTGGTCGAAGATGCCGACCTGGTGCTGATGCTCGGCGTGATCCTGTCGGATACGAATTTTGCGCTGTCAAACCGGGCACCGGACCCGCGCCGCATGATCCTGGCGGCGAGCTGCGAGGTGCAGATCGGGCATCATGTCTATCGTGACATGCCGCTCGGCGATCTCATCGATGCGCTGGACGATCGCGCAACACCGCGCGCGGCGCCGGCCGATCGCGTCCGGCAGCGCTCGGCCTATCCGCGCGGTCTGGTCGCCGACAGCAATCCGATCGCGCCGTCGGACATCGCGACCGCGATCAACGACATGTTCGACCGCCATGGCCGGATGCCGATGACCGCCGATATCGGCGACTGCCTGTTCACGGCGATGGAGATCGATAACACGGCGCTGGCTGCGCCCGGCTACTATGCCGGGATGGGGTTTGGCGTGCCGGCCGGCATCGGGGTCGCGGCGACCGGGCTGCGGCCGCTGATCCTCGTCGGCGATGGGGCGTTTCAGATGACCGGCTGGGAGCTCGGCAATTGCCGGCGCTACGGTCTCGATCCGATCGTGGTGCTGTTCAACAATTGCAGCTGGGAGATGCTGCGGGTGTTCCAGCCGGAATCGCGCTTCAACGATCTCGACGACTGGCACTACGCCGACATTGCCAAGTCCATCGGCGGTGTCGGCGAACGCGTCACCACGCGAGCCGAGCTTGTTGCCGCGCTCGAACGCGCCGTGGAACGGCGCGGGCAGTTCTCGCTGGTCGAAGTGATGCTGCCCCGTGGCAAGACGTCGGACACGCTGGCGCGCTTTGTTGCCGGCTTCAAGTCGGCGCGTGAGCGGATGGCCGGAGGATGAGCAAAGCGACCAGCGAGATCGGCGGACCGGCGGCCTCAGCCGGTCGTCGAGCGCAATGCGGTCTTGATCGCATCGCGGCCTTTCCAGGCTAGGTAAGTGAGGCGGCCGCTGAGCGAACGGTGGCCGCGCAGGCGGTTCGAGCCGAGCACGTGTCCGACCTCGTCCGGGAACCGCTTGATCTCGGCCTGGACCATCCGGTCGGTGCTGGTCATGATCGCCTCCAGCCGTGCGCCCCAGTCGGACTCCTCGATCCGGTCGATGCGCACCTGGATCGCGTATTCGATCTCATAGATGCTGGTCAGGATCTCCTTGGCCGTGACCACGCGGTTGTTCTTCAGGGCCATTCGCAGCGCCAGCCGCTTGTCCTCCAGCTGATCGAGCACCATCGGAATGGTCATGGCATAGGGCGCAGCAACGACGTCGGCGACGTTCTTCGTTCGTGCGGCCTTCGTCGCCAGCCGCATCACCTGCCATGGCTCCTTCAGCCGCTTGGCGACCAGCGTCAGGGCGAATGGCACCGCTTCCGGCTCCTTCTTGCGAAGGCCATCGAGCAGCAACGCCATCTTCTTGACCTGCGGGTCGTCGAACTCGGCGATCCGATCCGGCAGTGAGTCGGCGAACTTTGCGAGCTCGTCGCGGGCGCGCAGCGCTTTCATCAGCTTGACGACATCGTCGAAGACCGACGGCGATGCCGTATAGGCCTTGAGCTTGCTGCGAACCTGCTCGATGCCGTCAGCGCGCGCGAGCGTGCCCTCCAGCGACTTCGTCACCTTGGTCTGGAAGGCACTCGCGACCTGGCGAATCTCCCGCTGCTTGTCCGCCGCGATCAGGTCCCGCATCTGTGCATTATAGTCGCGCGCCATGGTCGGCAGCAGATCGCGCGAGATCCATTCCCAGATCGGCGTCAGCGAGCCGCGGGCGATGCGGCCTTCATTGGCATGCTCCGGTGAGCCGTCGATCAGGAGCTGCTCCACCGGCATGAAAAAGTAGCGCGAGGGATTGGCCGTCCGATGGCCGCCGACGCCATCCTTGCGGATCTCGGCCCGCAGGCGGGCCTGGATATCCGCCGATCCGGGCATGTCGACACCGCTCAGCTCGAGCCGCTCCAGCTCGCTGAGAAGACAGCTCCGCGTCAACGGCGACAACCGCTGCAGAAATTCCCAGATCCGGTCGACCGGTCCCATGCGTCTGGCTGTCAGCTGAATGTCCGAACCCGCTCGCCTCTATGGGCGAGAACGGGAATATCGAACCACGAAACAGTTGGTGCTCGATTAATTCCGGTAAACAAAGCCACCAAACCATGGCCTGTTCGCTCGGCATGGCCGGTCGGTCCCGCCGTCTCAGAGGCATATCGCCCTAAGAGAGTTAACTTCCAGCCGTACAGCTCATGAGGGAAATTTCTCGACGTTTGCGGGAGTTCTGCAGAAAATCCCGTATTGTTACGGGTTCCAATATTAACCATGTTAAAGTTTCCGAGCCGTCAAGATGAGGCATGGCACAGCTGAGACACAGACTTCCCGACGATCGCGGCGTCGCCCTGTCGAGCGCGCCGAAAGTTAACGACGGCGGCTTGGCGCCCCCTCGCGCCGAGGCGCTGGGTGCGCCCGTCACGGCACAGGCCGAGCCATCCGACGGACTTGTCGCCTTGACCGGCCAGCTCAACGGCTCGCTCACGGCGCTGATGCTCTACATGGGCGAGATCAAGCAGCGGAGCGATGACATCGCCAGGACGCCCGGCGACCGTCGCCATGTCCAGATGATCGTCGACAACGCACTGATGCAGACAGAGCGGATTTGCACGCTGGTCAGCCAAATGGCTGGTGCGCAGCCGCAATGCGGCTCTGCGCCGCGAAGCCTGCCGGGCCAGGATTCCGTCGTTATCGGCACGGCTACGACGTCAAGACACCCAGGCCGGACCAACAAGTCGCTGACCCCTCGCGAGCGCGAGGTGCTCGAATTGATCAGCGCAGGACACTCGAACAAGGAAGGCGCGCTGCGCATGGGGATCAGCCCGCGTACTTTCGAAAGCCATCGCGCCGAGGCGATGCGCAAGCTGGGTGCACGCAACACCGCCGAGCTGGTTCGCGCGGCGTTACTCAATCAGATCGGATGATCCAACTTGGCTGCGTGTTGGCTTGCGGACTACGCCGCAGCTTAACGAGCAGCATCGACCGCGATGACGGCTGGGCATCGATCGCGGATTGCGGTTGCTGCTGTGTCGGGCGAAGCGGCGGCGTTGCGATCGCATTGATCAGGCACTTGGCGAGCCGATCGAGATGCGGGCTGCCCGGCTATCAGAAATAATCCTCGGCGAAAGGACGAACGCGGGACGCGGGGCGCAGTGGAGCCTGTGCCTTGGCGGGCGCCGGCACGAGCGTAATCGTCCAGCGTGGCGGAACGCTGGCTTCCTTCTCCATCACGGAGCGGACGTGGCCCGTGATCGTGGCTCCGCCGGATTTCACTGTTGCGGTCCGGCCGTTGAACTGCGCAATTCGGAAACGCCTGACTTCCTTCTGGTCGGCGGTTTCAAATGTAAACATGGGACACATCTCCTATGTATCCGCCAGTCTCGCAGCTCATGATTAGTTGATTGTGAAAATCGTGAGCCGTAGAAGTACGGCGTCAACTCATTGTAAGGAATTGCCGGTATCGCGATCGGCGAATCTCTCCGATCTGCATCAGCCGTTCTCTTGTCGGTCGCTGCTTGCGCCAGCTCATCCCGCGAATCCAAGATTGTTGCCGGATGAGTGCGCGTCCCTGGCTGCAGGCCCGCGCTCCCTCAGTATTGCAGCTCCTGTGCTCGAGCTGCTTCATAGGCGGCATCGATGTTGTCGAGCAGCTCGGAATATTCCCTCGGCGACAGGCGGGGTGCGCTCTTCTCCAGCGCGAGTGCATAGGTCGCGAGCCGCCGATAGCCGAACGTTCCGGCTGCGCTCTTCAGAGAATGCGCCTCACGGCCGATCTTGATGCGCTCGCTATCGAGCGACAGTTTCCGGAACAGCTTCAAGCGCGCATCGGTTTCGCTGAAGAAGACATTGCGAATCTCTTGCGCGGCGTCGTCGCCGATTTCGCCCACCAGCTCCGCGAAGGCTTCCCGGTCGAGCGCCGGTTCAGCGGGGATCTCTGCCTCGGCCGAAAACTCCGCCGGCATGTCGTCCTGTTCCACCGGGGCGAGCGGCGGCGCGTCCGAGGCGATGGTCTCGATTGCCAGGGTGCGGGCCGGCAGCACGCGCAAAATGGCTTCGACAAGCGCTTTCTTGCGGGCCGGCTTGACCACGAAATCGTTCATTCCCGCTTCGCGACAGGCGCGGATGTCTTCCATGAAGGCATTCGCAGTGAACGCGATGATCGGCACGTTCGAGCGGCGCTCGCCGCGCGCGCGGATGGTTCGTGTTGCCTGGAAGCCGTCCATCTCCGGCATCCGCACATCCATCAGGATCAAGTCATAGTTGAAGCGGCTTGCCGCCGTGACCGCTTCGGCCCCGTCGCAGGCGGTGTCGGTCTGGATGTCGAAATCCTTGAGCATCTTGGTGGCGACGAGCCGGTTGGTCGGGTTGTCGTCGACGACCAGAACGCGCAATGGCCGGCCATAGGCGGCGATGCGGCTCTGCAGGGCAGCATAGATGCTGTCGTCATTCTGCTCGGGCACCGCGACGGCTTCGGCGATGGGCAACGTCAGGCGGAACGAGAAGGTCGAGCCGCGTCCCAGCGTCGAGGTCACGTCGATTTCGCCGCCCATCTGTTCGGTGAGCCGCTTGCAAATGGCGAGTCCCAGTCCCGATCCACCGAAACGACGGCTGATCGAGTTGTCGGCCTGAACGAAGTTCGCGAACAGCGAGCCGATCTTGTCGGCCGCGATACCGATTCCGGTATCGGTGACCGTCCATTCGACCGTGGCCTTCGCGTCGTCCTTGGCGAGGCAACGGGTCGTGATCACGACCTCGCCGGCGGCCGTGAACTTCACCGCATTGGATACGAGATTCAGCAGGATCTGACGAATGCGTCCTGCATCTCCGACCAGCGCCGGCGGTACTGCAGGGTCATTCACGCTTCTCAGCTTGAGGTCCTTGGCCGAGGCGCGTGGGCCGATGATGCTCAGCGTGTTGTGAACCAGCGCCTCGGCGGAGAATGCGATGTCCTCCAGCGACAGCTGCCCCGATTCGAGCTTCGAGAAATCGAGGATGTCATTGAGGATCTCGAGCAGATTATCGCCCGCATTATGGATCGCGACCACCGAGCGGCGCTGTTCGGGGTCGAGGTTGGTCTCGAGCAGCGTGGTGGCGAGTCCGAGCACCGCGTTCATCGGCGTGCGGATCTCGTGGCTCATCATTGCGACAAAGGTCGATTTTGCCGCATTTGCAGCCTCAGCCGCATCGATCAGGTGTTCATGCCGTTCCCACAAACGGGAGATCAGGACGGCCGCTGCGAGGACTGCGGTGGCACTCACCAGCGACATGATGACCAGCAGCGTTGCCATCGCGCGCCAGGCCTTCAGGACGTGCTGCTCCGGCACCGATACGACGATCATGGCGGGATAGCTTGGCAGCATCTTCGCCGCGCGCAGGCGCATCTCGCCGGTCCGGCCCGAGAGCTCACGCAGCACACCGCCGGCGGCAAGCGCGCGCTGGCCGAAGCCGGAGGTCGACTTTCCGATCTCGCTGGTCGGCGGGAAGTGGGCAAGCAGGATGCCATCTTCGCGGATCAGCGAAACTGAGGCATCGAGGCCCAGCGCCGTCGAGCCGAAGAAGTTTTCGAGATAGGGGACCGACATGGCACCGAGCAGCAGCCCCATGAACTCGCCCTTGCCGTCGTCCAGCCGTCGCGCAAAGTAGATGTTCCAGGTGCCGTCTCCACGGTTCTGCACGGGCGTGCTGACGTAGCTGCGCAGCGCCGAGTCGCCCTTCAGCGCCTTGAAGTAATCGCGGTCGGAAATGTTGACGTCAGGTATGGGCCAGTAGCGCGAGAAATTGAGCAGCCGGCCCTGCGCGTCGATCAGCGTCACCGCATCGATCTGCGGAAGTCCGGCGATCTTCTCCTTGAGCAGCAGATGGGTCTGGTAGTCCGCGGCGACCTTGCCGTAGGTCGCTGCGTCGATGGCGCCGCCGCGCACCAGATAGTCCCTCACGCTCGACAGCACGAGATCCACCGACTTCACCGAGCGGTCAGCGTTTTCGGCGAGCGTCAGGCTGTGCCGGCTGAGATCCTCCTCGGCGTGCAACAGCGCGTTCTCGCGCAGGTTGGTGAGAAAGAACAGATTGCTGCCGGCGATGATGCAGATGAGGATGAGCGCGATTGCTGCCGGCGCACCCAGAACGCGTTTCTTCTTGTCCATCATCCTCTACCAGCCTGCCGTCGGACCAGCTTCTGGCGATCGGTCTCGCTCGCGATCTGCTTGAGCGTCTGCCGAAGCAAAGGCAGATTGATCGGCTTCGAAAACGGTGGGCAGACGTTCAGCTCAAGAAAATTGCCGATGCGTACCGAGGCGTCGAGCCTGTCGTTCTCGGAGGCGCTGATGATGAGAACAGGGCCGCGATATTTGAGCTCGGCGAGCCGTTGGAGCACTTCCGTGCCGGATCGCTCGCCGAGCGACAGATCCAGCGTGACGCAATCGAAGTGCCTCGTTCGAAGGATGGTGGAAGCTGCGTCAACCGAACTTACGCCCGTCGTGTTGAAGCCGGCCTGGGTCGCAATCTTTCTGAGGATGGAGAGATGCACGTCGGCATCTTCGATCACGAGGAGCTCGTTGCGCATGAATTCATCGTCCCCTTGCCACCCCGAGCGCGGTTCTCGGCAACAGGAACTGGTCTAGCGTCCGGCTCTGACCCCCTCGTAAATTTTGGCTTCCGTACAACTACGGGGCGACCGCGCGGCAGGAGGCGTGCGTCGCGGGAGACCCGCGCGCCACGATCCAGAGCGCGCTGCGAAGGCGAGCTGAAAAACGAAGCGGCCGGAGGGGGCGCTCCGGCCGCTATGCTGATCCGGTGAAGACGGGCACTATTCGGCCGGGCCGAACACGGCTTCCATCTTGGTTTTGAGGGTCGCCGCATTGAATGGCTTGACGATGTAGTTGCTGACGCCGGCCTTCTTGGCGGCGATGACGTTCTCGGTCTTGGATTCCGCCGTAATCATGATGAACGGAGTCTTGGACAATTCGGGGCTGGCGCGGACCTCACGCAGCAGGTCGTAGCCGGTCATCGGTTCCATGTTCCAGTCCGAGATCACGAGGCCGTACTTCTTCGCCTGCATCTTGGCGAGTGCGGCGGATCCATCAGTGGCGTCGTCGACGTTCTCGAATCCGAGCTGCTTCAGCAGGTTGCGGATGATCCGGATCATAGTGGCGTAGTCATCGACCACCAGGATCGGCATCGACAGATCAAAGGCCATGTCATTACTCCGCGCGTTTGGTCAAAAGCCGAACACGGGCGAGATATTTCAGCACGAAAATTATTCGACGCTTTTTTGGAACTCGCGCTCGTCAGCAACGCGACAATTATCAGCGCCCGTTGAACAGCGCGTTAATTCCGCCCGGGCCAAGGATGTCGTTGGGCCCGTGGTCCGTAGTTGTACGGAACGTTCCGTCCGGTAGCGCCCGTCTGGTCGTGCCAGGCCAGGATCAGGGGTGGCACCGCATCAGCCGGTCATACTGGGACTTGACCGTGCCGTAGCATTCGCAGGCTGTCTTCTTCAGCCCCTCCAGATCGATGATCTCGATGTGGCCCCGGCTGTAGTGGATGAAGTCGGCCTGCTGCAGGGTGCTGGCGACCAGCGACACGCTGTTGCGCCGCGCGCCAATCATCTGGGCCAGCGACTCTTGCGTGATGTAGAGCTTGTTGCCGCCCGAAAGGTCGTGGGTCTGCAGGAGGCAACGGGCGAGACGTGACTCAACCGTGTGGGCGGCATTGCAGCCGGCGGTTTGTTGGCTTTGCAGATATACAGCAAGAGCATGTCTCAGCATTTGTGCGCGGAACGTCCCGCTCTGCTCGGCCGCATTCCGCACTCGCTCGATGTCGACCACCGACGCGGCCCCCGGGACGAGGACCGCCGCGGTGTTGAGCACCAACGACTCAGCTCCTCCGAGCAGCGACATGCTGCCGAAAAAACTATCTCGGCCGATCATCGCCACCTGGACGCGTTCTCCACGCGCAAGGTTGACGACCAGCGAGATGACGCCGCGATGCGGGAAGTAAATCCGAGACAGCTTCTCGCCCACCTCGGCGAGAACCGAGTCCTGGACCAGATCCACCGTCCGGAGGTAGGGGCGGATCAACTCGAAATCCTCGTCGGACAGCGACGAAAGGAAGCCGTTCGGAGAACGCAAGCCAAGGTCCAAAGCCATCTCCTGCATTGCGGTAACGGTGCCTCGCAGATCTCATCCACTCATGGTTCCATAGAACCGCGTGCTATCCGCTGACAAGAAAAAACAACCAGGACATCAGTCTTCGCGGCATGCAACCGCATGGCTGTGCTCGTTGATGTGCAGAGGCGGCGCCGTGCTGCCATCAGCTCGCACGTTTGAGCGCTTTCGAGCGTTGAGCGCAGCCTGTATACAATCTGCATAGCGTCCTGCTGGTCTGGCTATTGATGGTGGCGGCTGTCCAGGGACTCCATGCCAAGGCCCGTTCCAAAAAAACGAAAAGGCTGTACTAGTTCCGGTTGCGTCGCGCCTGCGATCGCTTTCACAGTCTTAGGCACAATTGACAGCGGTCATCTTGGAGCCAAAATCGCAGAGAAATGCGCTGATTCGTTTGACGGATCGTTTGCAACCGGGTGCGTTCTTCAATGTGATGTGCCGGCATCAGCCGGTTTCTTGAGGAGGCGTGCCGGGACAGCTTGTCAGTAAGCCGCAGATCGTTCGAAGCTGATGATGTGGGCTTCTGGGCGTGATCGCTGATCAGCCATGAAGGCCAACATCGCGGCCGCATGGATGCGCACTGCCGCGCCGTCGTTCGTGCGTGCTTGTTGACAGTTAGTAAGCCAATCATCTTCAATCGCAGGTACCTTGAGACTCATGGCGCTCCCGACCCAGCAACAAGCCGGCCATCACAATGAGGACGCGAACGCCGCCAAGCCGGTCACCATCGAGCCGAACCCCGGTCTCGCGATCGTCGGCCAGGTTGCCGGCGGCCTGCTGCACGACTTCAACAACATTCTCACCGTGATCACCGGGACGATCGACATTCTCGCCGAGGCTGTCGAGGACAGGCCTGAGCTCGCCGCCGTCGCTCGATTGATCGACGAGGCCGCGACTCGCGGGGCCCGAATGACGGCCCAGCTGCTGTCGTTCGCGCGCGGGCGGCCGCCGCGGCCATGCGCGGTCGAACTGAGCGAGCTGCTGATCGACGTCGGACGTCTGTTGCGGCCGACATTGGGGACCGATGTCGAGGTCACGACATCGATCGAGCCGGCGGTGCCCGCGGTGTTTGCCGATCCCGGCCAGTTGATGGCTGCGCTGCTCTGTCTTGCGATCATGGCTCGACCGACGATCGATAATGGCGGCAAGCTCGATATCCTGGCGAAGGCCATCGCTGCCGCCGAGGGCGACGACTCCGACGGAGCTTCATCCAACGTGCTGATTACGGTGACAGCGACCGCGACCGCCGCGGCGATCATCCCCGCGGAGCGGATGTTTCCGGATATCCGCATGGTTACCGACTTCGTCATGCGGTCGAACGGGCAACTCGCGCTGAAAGCCTCCGATGGTTCTGCCGCAAGCGTCGAGATCGTTCTGCCCTGTGCAGTTCAGGACTGAAGCGCGACAGCGGGTCCAACCCGTCTCATAGTTAGCGACATCCTAACATGGCCTGGCCTGCCCCAAGGGGCGGAACGAGTTTCTGCGCGTATTGGGTGTGTCGTGGCAGAAATGTTCGCGGATTCATCTGCATTTCATTGCATTGATTAGCGGCCGATTAGGATTAACGCCGGCCGCGCCCCGCGCGCCGGGCTGCAACGGGCTGGATTTAACGAACGGGTAGGATTCCGCGGACCAGTCTGCACCATCGCCGACAGAACGGTGCGGCGATGTTTACTCGTGTTCATCCAGAAGGGAATGACAATGTCAGGTATCGTACTCTCGGCGTCGGTGCGCCAGAATCTGCTCTCGCTCCAGTCGACGGCGCAGCTCCTCGCCACCACGCAGAACAACCTCTCCACGGGCAAGAAGGTCAACTCGGCGCTCGACAACCCGACCAACTTCTTCACCGCGCAGGGACTCGACAACCGCGCTTCCGACATCTCCAATCTGCTCGATGGTATCGGCAACGGCGTGCAGGTTCTGCAGGCCGCCAACACCGGCATCACCTCGCTGCAGAAGCTCGTCGACAGCGCCAAGTCGATCGCCAACCAGGTGCTGCAGAGCGCCGTCGGCTACTCCACCAAGTCGACCGTGACGTCGGCTGCGCTGACCGGTGCGACCGCCACCAGTCTGATCGGTGCCAGCACCACTGCCGTCACCGGCTCCGCCGTACTGAACGACAACACCTCGACCGCCGTGGCGATCACCGGCTCCACCAAGCTGTCGGGTACCCCGGGCACCTCGTCGAACGACCTGGCGTCCAGCATCACCACCGGCGACACGCTGGTCGTGAACGGCACCACCTTCACCTTTATCGCCGGCACGTCCTCGTCCGGCACCAATATCGGCGTCGGTGACACCGTTACGAACCTGCTGTCGACCATCCAGAGCGCGACCGGCGTCACCTCGTCGATCACGGCTGGCGCGATCACGCTGACGCCGCCGGCGGCAGGGCTGACATTGTCCGGTACGTCGCTGGCCAAGCTCGGTCTCAGCGCGGTCGGCAATTCCCTGTCCGGGCAGACGCTGACAATCGCCGCCACAGGAGGTGGCACGGCGACCAGTGTCACGTTCGGTCTTGGGACAGGGCAGGTCAACTCGTTGAACGATCTCAACGCGAAGCTTGCGGCCAACAACCTGCAGGCCACTGTCGCCTCCGCGACCGGTAAGATCTCCATCACGACCACCAACGACGCAGCGTCTTCGACGATCGGTGCGATCGGTGGTACGGCGGCGGCCTCCAGCCAGTCCTTCAACGGCCTGACGGCGGCGGCTCCGGTGGCTGATGCGACCGCCCAGTCGCAGCGTGCAAGCTTGGTTGCGCAGTACAACAACGTGCTGGCGCAGATCAACACGACGGCAGCCGACGCGTCGTTCAACGGCATCAACCTGCTGAACGGCGACACGCTGAAGCTGACCTTCAACGAGACCGGCAAGTCCACGCTGTCGATCACCGGCGTGACCTTCAACACCGGCGGCCTGGGTCTGTCGACCCTGACCTCGGGCACCGACTTCCTCGACAACAACTCGGCGAACAAGGTGATCAAGGTGCTCAACACCGCGAGCTCCACGCTCCGGGACGAGGCGTCGACCTTGGGTTCGAACCTGTCGGTGGTGCAGGTCCGTCAGGACTTCAACAAGAACCTGATCAACGTGCTGCAGACCGGTTCGTCGAACCTGACTCTGGCCGACACCAATGAGGAAGCGGCCAACAGCCAGGCGCTGTCGACCCGCCAGTCGATCGCGGTGTCCGCGCTGTCGCTCGCCAACCAGTCGCAGGCGAGCGTGCTGCAGCTCCTGCGCTAAGGCGCAGCAGTTCAATCGACATCGGAGGCGGCGGGGCTGGTCCCCGCCGCTTTCGGCTCAACTATCCGGGATTCACGCCGGTCTCGTGCGAGGTCGCTGGCGCCGGTTTCCGCGAGCAAGCCGCGGACCGGCCGTAACAGCCATCCCTGTCGACGAGGATACAGCCCGCCGGCGGTGCCGCTCCCGAGAGGAGATCCAGGGGATGCCGCTGCGGGTCGAACTGAAGCCGTTCGAACGGATCGTGATCGGCGACAGCGTCATCATCAATTCGAACACGCGCGCGCGCTTCATCGTCGAAGGCGATGTGCCGATCCTCCGCGAGCGCGACACCGTCTCTGCCGAAACGGCGGACACGCCGGCAAAGCGCCTCTATCACTGCGTCCAGACCATGTATCTCAAGAACGACGCGATCCGCTATCGCGCGTCCTATCTGGCCTGCATGAACGAATTGCGGGAGTCCGTTCCGGACGCCGCCGCTCTTGCCGCGACTGTGGACCGCCATGTTGCGGAGGGAGCTCTCTACAAGGCGTTGAAGGCGATCAGGATGCTGATCCAGTGCGAAAGCCCGGCCATCGCGCCGGTCGAGGTGTCGCCTTGAAGTCCCCCGGACCTGCGAACCGATCCGCTCGGATCTCCAACGCAGGCTGCGGTTCCGTATTTGCACGGACATTAAAATTAACGGGACGGAGAAAAGCCCGGCCTAACGATGGCACGGAGGAAAGTCCGTTGAGCCGAGCCAACCGACGGCCGGGTTCGATGCCGAGCTGCATGGTGGTGGCTCCGGATCGACCGTCGATGACACGATCAGCGGTCGCCCGGCGATCGCAGCGCCAATTCTTGGAAGGCCAGTTTGATGGATGACCTGTTGCGTGAGTTCCTGACGGAGACCAGCGAGAGCCTGGACACCGTCGACAATCAGTTGGTGCGGTTCGAGCAGGAGCCGAACAACGCCAAGATCCTCGATAACATCTTCCGCCTGGTGCACACGATCAAGGGGACCTGCGGCTTCCTCGGCCTGCCGCGGCTCGAAGCGCTGGCGCACGCCGCCGAGACCCTGATGGGCAAATTCCGTGACGGCATGCCGGTGACCGGCGAGGCCGTGACGCTGATCCTCACCACCATCGACCGCATCAAGGACCTGCTGGCGCAGCTCGAGGCCAATGAGTCCGAGCCGGAAGGCGAAGACCGCGATCTGATCAGCGAGCTCGAGGCGATGGTCGAGCGCGGCATGGCCGCGATGGCCGCCGGCGCGGCGCCGCCACCGCTGGTGCCGGCCGCGCCCGCAGCGCCGCCGGCTGCGCCCGCGGTGACGCAGGGCTCCTTGATCGACCAGACCCTGGAGCGTCCGCTGCGTCCGGGCGAGGTGTCGCTCGACGAGCTGGAGCGCGCCTTCCGCGAGACTGCGATCGAGACGCCGCCCGCGCATGAGAAGGCGCCGGAGCCCAAAGCGGCCGCGCCCGCGCCGAAGGCCGAGCCGGCCAAGGTCGAGGCAAAGGCGGAGCCCAAAGCCGAAGCCCCCAAAAAGGCGGCGCGCGCCAAGGCCAATGCCGATGGCGAGGTGCATGAGAGCGACAAGGTCGCCAACCAGTCGATCCGCGTCAATGTCGACACGCTCGAACATCTGATGACGATGGTCTCGGAGCTGGTGCTGACGCGCAACCAGTTGCTCGAGATCGCCCGCCGCAACGAGGACACCGAGTTCAAGGTGCCGCTGCAGCGGTTGTCCAATGTCACCGCCGAGCTGCAGGAGGGCGTCATGAAGACGCGCATGCAGCCGATCGGCAATGCCTGGCAGAAGCTGCCGCGCATCGTCCGCGACCTCGCGACCGAACTCGGCAAGCAGATCGAGCTCGAGATGCACGGCGCCGACACCGAGCTCGACCGCCAGGTGCTCGACCTGATCAAGGACCCGCTCACCCACATGGTGCGCAACTCCGCCGATCATGGCCTGGAGACGCCGGCCGAGCGCGCCGCGAGCGGCAAGGCCGAGCAGGGCACGATCCGTCTCTCCGCCTATCATGAAGGCGGCCACATCATCATCTGCATCGCCGACAATGGCCGCGGTCTCAACACCGAGCGCATCAAGGCCAAGGCGGTCGCGAACGGTCTCGTCACCGAGGCCGAGCTCGAGAAGATGACGGAAGCGCAGATCCACAAATTCATCTTCGAGCCGGGCTTCTCGACGGCCGCCGCCGTCACCTCGGTCTCGGGCCGCGGCGTCGGCATGGATGTGGTGCGCACCAATATCGACCAGATCGGCGGCACCATCGATATCAAGTCGGTGGCCGGCGAGGGGTCCTCCGTCACCATCAAGATCCCGCTGACACTCGCCATCGTCTCGGCGCTGATCGTGGAAGCCGGCGGCGACCGCTTCGCGATCCCGCAATTGGCTGTCGTCGAGCTGGTGCGCGCGCGCGCCAATTCCGAGCACCGCATCGAGCGCATCAAGGACACCGCCGTCCTGCGCCTGCGCAACAAGCTCTTGCCGCTGATGCATCTGAAGAAGCTCCTGAAGATCGACGACGGCTCGTCGACCGATCCGGAGAACGGTTTCATCGTGGTGACGCAGGTCGGCAACCAGACCTTCGGCATCGTGGTGGACTGCGTGTTCCACACCGAGGAAATCGTGGTCAAGCCGATGTCGACCAAGCTGCGGCACATCGACATGTTCTCGGGCAACACCATCCTGGGCGACGGCGCGGTCATCATGATCATCGACCCGAACGGCATCGCCAAGGCGCTCGGCGCCGCCGGCTCGGCCTCGCAGGCGGTCGCCGACGAGCATGCGGCGCATCATGCTGTTGGCGGCGAGCAGCTCACCTCGCTCCTGGTGTTCCGCGCCGGCACGGCGCAGCCCAAGGCGGTGCCGCTGGCGCTCGTCACGCGGCTGGAGGAGATCGCGGCCGACAAGATCGAGATCTCCAACGGCCGCTACATGGTGCAGTACCGCGATCAGCTGATGCCGCTGGTGCAGATGGAAGGCGTCTCGGTGCAGACCACGGGCTCGCAGCCGATCCTGGTGTTCGCCGACGAGACTCGCGCGATGGGCCTCGTCGTCGACGAGATCATCGACATCGTGGAAGAGCGACTCCACATCCAGGTCTCCGGCGCCAAGGACGGCATCCTCGGCTCGGCCGTGATCAAGGGCCAGGCGACCGAAGTCATCGACGTCGGCCACTTCCTGCCGATGGCCTTCGCCGACTGGTTCATCCGCAAGGAGATGGCGACCGAGGCGCAGACGCAGTCGGTGCTGCTGGTCGATGACTCGCCGTTCTTCCGCAACATGCTGGCGCCGGTCCTGAAGTCGGCCGGCTACAAGGTGCGCACGGCGGCTTCCGCCATCGAAGGCCTCGCGACGCTGCGCTCAGGGCATACGTTCGACATCGTCGTCACCGACATCGAGATGCCGGAGATGAACGGCTTCGAATTCGCCGAGGCGATCCGCTCGGACCAGAACCTGAACCAGCTGCCGGTCATCGCGGTATCGTCGCTGGTGTCGCCGGCGGCGATCGAGCGCGGCCGCCAGGCCGGGCTCTACGACTACATCGCCAAGTTCGACCGGCCTGGTCTGATCGCGGCGCTGAAGGAACAGATCGAGGAACGGGCGCGGGCCGAAGCCAACCGGCGCGCCGCGTAACAGCAACCGGCAGGAGTAGCGTGCGATGAGCAGTAAGATCGAAGCCACTGACGGCGCGGCCTCCGAATTCGTGACTGCCGTCATCGGCGGTCAGCTGTTCGGCCTGCCGATCTCGCGGGTGCAGGACGTGTTCATGCCGGAGCGTGTCACGCGGGTGCCGCTGTCGTCGGCCGAGATCGCCGGCGTGCTGAATCTGCGCGGCCGCATCGTCACCGTGATCGACATGCGGGCGCGGCTCGGCCTTGCCAGGGCCGACGACGGCAAGCCGCCGATGGCGGTCGGCGTCGACCTGCGCGGCGAGTCCTATGGCCTGCTGATCGATCAGATCGGCGAGGTGCTGCGGCTGCCAGAGGCGAGCCGGGAGGAAAATCCCGTCAACCTCGATCCGCGCATGGCCAAATTCGCCGGTGGTGTCCACCGCCTCGATGGCCAGCTGATGGTCGTCCTCGATGTCGATCGCGTACTCGAGCTTCTGCCCAAGGCAGCTATCGCCGCCTAGCCTCTCAACCATCCCATAGGGGAGATCAAAATGAAAAGCTGTCTGGTCGTGGATGACTCCAGCGTGGTCCGCAAGATCGCGCGCCGTATCCTTGAGGAGCTGGGCTTCTCGGTCGTCGAGGCGGAAGATGGTGAGCAGGCGCTGGAGCTCTGCACCAAGAGCCTGCCCGAGGCGATTCTGCTCGACTGGAACATGCCGGTCATGGACGGCTATGATTTCCTCGGTCGTTTGCGCCGGCTGCCCGGAGGCGAGGGCCCGAAGGTGGTGTTCTGCACCACGGAGAATGACATCGATCATATCTCGCGCGCGCTGAATGCCGGCGCCAACGAGTACATCATGAAGCCGTTCGACAAGGAAATCGTCGCCGCTAAGTTCCAGGAAGTTGGTCTCATCCAGGCAATGTCAGCCGAGTCCGCCTGATCCCTTCCTCTGCCCAGAAGAGGCCGTCCGTGAACCAGCCAGATTATGAGTTCCTGCGCAAGCTGCTCCGAGACAAGTCCGGTCTCGACCTGTCAGCCGATAAGCAATATCTGATCGAGAGCCGCCTGCTTCCTCTTGCGCGCAAGGCCGGCCTCGCCAGCATCAGCGATCTCGTCCAGAAGCTGAAGGACGGGTCGAGCGCCTTGATCAGCCAGGTCGTCGAGGCCATGACGACCAACGAGACGTTCTTCTTCCGTGACAAGGTCCCGTTCGATCATTTCCGCGACGTGATCATGCCGGAGCTGCTGAAGGCGCGCGCCGGTCGCAAGTCGATCCGGATCTGGTGCGCCGCATGCTCGACGGGGCAGGAGCCCTATTCCCTGGCGATGTCGCTCAAGGAGATGAGCGCCGCGCTCAATGGATGGCGCGTCGAGATTCTCGCGACCGATCTCTCGCAGGAAGTGCTCGAGAAATCGAAGGCCGGACTCTACAGCCAGTTCGAGGTACAGCGCGGTCTGCCGATCCAGCTTCTGGTCAAGTACTTCAAGCAGGCCGGTGAGCTCTGGCAGATCAATTCCGACGTTCGCGGCATGGTGCAGCATCGTCAGCTCAACCTGCTGCACGATTTTTCGCAGCTGGGGACCTTCGACGTCGTCTTCTGCCGCAACGTGCTGATCTATTTCGACCAGGACACGAAGATCAATATCTTCAACCGGCTCGCCAAGCAGATGGAGCCGGACGGGTTCCTGGTGCTGGGTGCGGCGGAAACCGTGGTCGGCCTCACCGACGTTTTCAAGCCGCTGGCTGATCGGCGCGGCCTGTATCGTCCAAGCGGTGCCGCTTCCTCCGCCAAGCCACCGGCGCCGGGAATGCCCCGGGTCGCGGCCGCAGGAAACTAAGCCGCCTTTAATGCAGACTGACAGGACACAAAGATGTCTGATGAGAACAAGGGTACGGAGCGCGTCACCTTCAGCCGAGGCTACGATGTCTGCATCATGGGCATCGACGGGACATGGCGACGCGATTGCCAGCTCAACGCCATTTCGGACAATGACGCGGTCTTGACCGTCGAAGGATCGATCCAGGGCCTCAATCTGAAGGAGTTCTTTCTGCTGCTCTCCTCGACGGGGCTCGCTTATCGCCGTTGCGAACTGGTCCGGGTCAACGGCGCCGAGATGGACATCCAATTCATCAAGGGCAAGAACAAGAAGAAGCGCAGCGGTGCTTCGTCAGGTCAGGAAGCCACAGTGAGCTAGCCTACGCGTGTGGCCCGGCAGCCTGCGCGGGCTTCAGCCAGGTTGGCGTCGTTTTCTCGTGGAACTGGCCCACCGGGCTGGTTTCCTGCGCAATTGCTAAGGTCTGTGTCCGTTTTTCCGGAACTGATTTACGCCAGCGCAGGGTCCGATGTGTATGACGAAACGGTCAGTCAATCTTTCCAGGAACGGCCCATGTCGGTCATGAGTTCGGAACTTGCTAGTCGCCGCCCGGACGCCGCGGAGGAGGGCGACCGGCGTGCGCTGCAGCTCTTGGTCGTCGACGACGATGCGTCCCAACGAACCTTGATTTCACTGGCAGCGAAGCAGGCTGGCCACGCGGTCACGGTGGTCGCAAGCTGCGCTGAGGCGATCCGCGAGATCGGCCACAAGCGCTTCGATTGCGTGACCCTCGATCTGATGCTGGAAGACGGAGACGGGACTGAGGTCCTCAAGGCCATTGCGGATAGCCGGTTCGCGGGTTCGGTCATCGTCATCAGCGGGATGGATGCGGCGCGGCGAATCGCGGCCCGGCTCTATGCGCGCTCGCTTGGCATTGACCTGCAGAGCCTGCCCAAGCCGGTCGATTTGGCCGCACTTCGAATCTTCCTGGCCAATCTCGGCAAGACAGCGTTGGGTTTGCCAGTTGTACACACCTGGGGCGGCGTGGCCGCCGAGAGTGTTGCCGCGAAACATCGATCCTGAACTCATGACAGAGGTGCGTGCCGCTGTTTCGAGCCGCCTCGATGAGATGCATCTTCCCAGTTTCGTCCGCATTTGATGAAAACAATGGCAGTCCGACGAGACGTCGGCCTGTTGTGTCGGATGCTGTGCAGAGTACGGACCGTCTCAGCCCCTCATCGATGTGGTCCGGGTGCAGCGATCATGCGTTTTGACCTGGAGCGCGGCCGCGACCTGGGGACGGGACTTGGGAACGGGACTTGGGAACGCGACTTGGAAATTTGACCTTGATCATGATTTGCGCGGCGCCAATGTGTTTTGCACGGCAGCACGAGGCGCTCAAAGAGCGTCTTGAGATCGCGGCGAGTTCGTGTTCTCGTGATCTCGGAGAGTGATCCGCCGCTACTACTTGTGGGTTAGGATCACAAACCGTACAAATACGGGTGCTCAAAACGCCTGCTGAGTGTGGTATCATAAGACGCGTTTTCATTGTTTCTTCTCCTTTGCAAGAGCAATCGCCCATGGCTGAACAAGCAAATTCCCGCGGTGAGATTTTTGTCGTCGACGACGATCCGGCCGTACGCGACACACTCTCGATGGTTTTGTCGGCCGGTGGCTACGAAGTTATCTGCTTCGCGGATGGCGCGGCGCTGCTGGCCGTTGCGCGAAGCCGGACGCCCGCCTGCATCCTGCTCGACGTGCATATCCCCGGAAAGTCGGGCCTCGACATTCTCCGGGAACTTCACGGCGAGGATTATCCCGCGCCCATTTTCATGATTTCCGGGCAAGGAGATATTCCGATGGCTGTGAACGCCATCAAATACGGCGCCCTCGACTTCATCGAGAAGCCGTTCCGGGGCAGCGAGATCGTGGCCCGCCTGAACGAAGCGATCGGCGCCTTCGCACGCCGACAGAAGGAGAATGCTTCGCCCAAGATCGGGTCGCTGCATTTCCCCGGACGCGAACCGCTCACGCGGCGCGAGCGCGAGGTGCTGGAACAGTTCACGGCAGGTGCTTCGAACAAGGAGGCGGGTCGCACGCTTGGCATCAGCCCGCGTACCATTGAGGACCACCGCGCCAACATCATGAAGAAGCTTGGAGCGCGGAATGCCGCCGATCTGATCCGCATCGTGATGACGGCGTCGCGTACCAATTAACAAATGAGGGCTGCGTTCCTATCCTGGGAATGCACGCCGGAACAGGCGTCTGGCCGGTGGGGTGCCTGCTGCTGGCTCGGAACCGGGGCCCCGGCGGGCTCATTCGCTTCCGTTCTCTGGGTCGGCGGCTGACCGGCCTAGTCCGATGTGAGCGCAGTCCGAATCATTTTGGCCAGCTCGGATTTGCGATACGGTTTCGGCAGCAGCAGCAGTCCCTCGTCGAGCCGTCCATGATGGACGATGGCGTTCTCCGTGTATCCGGACGTGAAGAGCACGCGCTGTCCGGGGCGAAGCCGCTGGATTTCTGAGGCCAACTGCCGTCCATTCATCGTGCCCGGCATAATGATGTCAGTGAACAACAGATCGAAGCGCTCACCGCCATTGGCGATCGCGAGGGCTTCGGCGGCATTCGCGGCCTCAAGGGTCGCGTAGCCCAGCGCATGCAGCTGGGCAAGCACGTAACCTCGCACCAGCCGGTCGTCCTCGACCACCAGGATCGTCTCGTGCCCGCCCTCGATCGCCGGGGCGGCGCTCGCGGCCGGTATCGCCACGCCCTCCCGACCCGGGGGAAGATACATGCGAATCGTGGTGCCGTGTCCCTCTTCGCTGTAGATCCTGACATGGCCGGAGGACTGCTTAACGAAGCCGTATACCATGGACAGTCCGAGCCCCGTTCCCTTGCCTGGGCCCTTCGACGTGAAGAACGGATTGAAGACCTTGTCGATGATGGCTGCCGGAATGCCGCTGCCGCTGTCGCTGACCGCGATCATGGCATAGCGCCCGGGCCGGACGTCATCGTAGAGACTCGCATAGTTCTCGTCGAGGTCGGCCCAGCCGGTCTCCAAGATCAGCTTGCCGCCGCTCGGCATCGCGTCGCGGGCATTCAGCGCGAGGTTGATGATCGCAGTGGCAAGCTGGTTGGGGTCGACATGGGCCGCGCAGGTCTCGTCCTGGAAGACCGACTCGATCTCGATCTGCTCGCCGAGCGTCGGTCGCAGCAGCTTCGCCGTGTCGATGACCAGCATGTTGACGTCGACCTCGCGCGGCTGCAGCGGCTGCCGGCGCGCGAAGGCGAGCAAATGCTGGGTGAGGTCGGCGCCGCGGGCGGCGGCCTCGTCGATCATCCTGGTGATGGCCGCGAGCTGCGGCTCCTTGGCGACAGCGGCAGCGAGAATCTCGATGGTGCCGGTGATCACGGTGAGGATATTGTTGAAGTCGTGGGCGATGCCGCCGGTGAGTTGGCCGATCGCCTCCATCTTCTCTGACTGCCGAATGCGCTCCTCGGCGGCGATCTTGTCGGTCAGGTCCCGGAAGAAACCGTTGAAGACAAAGCCGTTGCGGGTCTTGAGCGCGGTGACGCTCACTTCCGCCTTGAAGTCGCGGCCGTCGCGGCGCCTCACGATGACCTCGCGCCGACGGCCGATCCCGAGCGCGCTGGCCTCTCCGGTCAGCACGATGCGACCGAGCGCGGAACGCAGTTCCTCGCCTTCGTCGTCGATCGTGATCAGATCGAACACGTCCTTGCCGAGGATTTCGGCGCGCGGCCAACCGAAGATCTTCTCGGCCTGGGAGTTCCAGTTGAGGATGGCGCCCTTTGCGTCGACCTGAACGAACGCGTCGAGCGCCGTTTCAATGATGTTGCGGGCGAGCTGCTCGCTCTCGCGCAGGGTCTCCTGCGCCAGCCGGCTTTCGGTCATGTCGCGCCCGATGAAGAAATGCCGCTGCACCGGTTCCGACCAGTTCGAGGTCCAGGATAGGGTGACGACCCGGCCGTCTTTATGGACGTAGCGACCGTCGGAGTTGCGCGGGCTCAGCCCATGGCGGGACGCGCGTAGTTCGTCGCGGGCCTTCTGCAGATCGTCCGGATGGATGAAGTCAGCGCCGTTGCGGCCAATCATCTCGGCAGGCGTATAGCCGAGAATGGCCTCGACGCTCGGCGAGACCTGCACCAAGATGCCGCTGCGGTCGGTGATCAGGATCAGATCCTGCGATGTCTCGAAGATCCGCCGGCGTTCCTCCGTCTGCTGACGCAGGGCCTGCTCGGTCTTGCGACTCTCGGTGATGTCGCGCGCGATCTTGGATGCGCCGATGATCTGTCCGGTGGGTGACTTGATCGGGGAGACGCTGAGCGAGACAAGAATGTGCTCGCCATCCTTGCGAATACGCACCGTCTCGAAATGCTGGATCCGCTCGCCTCGTGCGACGCGCAGCAGGATGTCCTGGGCTTCGGCCATTCGGTCGGCGGGCACGACGAAATCTGCCTGGCGGCCGACGGCCTCTTCGGCGGCGTAGCCGAGCATGGTCTCGGCGGCCGGATTCCAGGCCGTGATGGTGCCGTCGAGCGCGAGGGTCACGATGGCATCATTGGAGGATTCGACCGCGGCGCTGTACAGCCGCTCGCGCGCCGCGAAATGATCGCGTGCCGCCTCCGTCAGGTAATGTTCCTGGACCTCGCGTTCGAGCTCCGCGGTCTTGGCGCGGACCTCCTCCAGGACCCGCGCGAACGCCCGCGCCAGGACCCCGGTCTCGCCGACGGCCTCCAGCGGAATTTTCACCGACTCGCCGCGCCCCACGCTTTCGACGGCTTGGGTCAGTTGATTGATGGGACGTGTCAGCGACCGCGCCACGACGAAAGCGAGGGCGGCCGCGCACAGCATCGCGATCAATCCGACCTCGATCGCCGTCTTCCGAATGGCGAGCGCCGGCGCCATGAAGGCGGTGTTCGGGATCGTCTCGATCACTGCGACCCATTCCTGCCCGGCGAGCATCGCCGGAGCGAAGGCCACGCCGCCCGGACGCTTCGCGTCGTCGTGAAGAATCCGTGCGAAGCCCTGGGTCGAGCCGGTCGCGCTCGCCAGGCTCGGAAAATCGTCCTGCCACCGCGTCGATCCGCCGCGCTTCGAGGCGAACTCGCGGTCCGACTCGGGATGGAAGAGATAGTCGCCGCGAGCGTTCACGACGTAGAGCTGAGCGCCCGGGCGCGCCGCCGAACGCAGATGTGCGAAGATCGGCCGCATGTCCAGATCGAGCATCAAAATGGCAAATGGCTTGCCGTCCGGCGAGAACACGGGCGTGCCCACGCAGAGCATCGGGACGCCGGTCTTCGGGTCCGTCGTGTTGCCGTCGAGAATGATCGGCGACACGCGGATTCCGCCGGGCGCGAGCTGCAGCGTCTCCGTGATATATTTGCGATCGCCGCGTGTGATCAGCTCATTCTCGGGAACGATGCGAACCGTGCCGCCGGGTCCTAGCCGGTCGACCCGGATCAGCTCGCGATAATTGTTTTCGATCCCGACCAGGCGGACCATCGCGTAGGTCGTCTTGGCCTGCAGCTCGGCAAAATAGCGCATGGCGACCCGCTCGCGCCACGACTGCGCCGACAGACCCTCGCGCGGATCGGGGCCTCCCGTTTTCAGCGTGCGAATGAGCGTGGCGAGATTGGGCGAGGCGCGATAGCCGTTGAGATCGTTGCGGGCGCCGCCGACATAGTTCTCGAGCTCGGTGGCCATCAGGCGCGAATGCGCTTCGATGCGGTCCAGGGCACGCGGCAGCAGCGCGCTTTCGAGGCTGCGGTAGCCAAGCCAGCCGACAGCGAACACGGCCATCGCGACCAGCAGGATCATCGCAATGGCGAGCCGCGTCGTGAGCGTCAGGCGCCGGCCCAGGCCGAGCGCCTCGCGGCCGTCAGGCGACCCGGCCCGGCCAGGCTGCTGGCCCATTCTGCTGTCAGGCGTTCGGAACAGCATCGGGGCCTGGCCGGGATGGAGCCGCGTTCGTCCCTCCGCGCTCCAGGCAATCGGAGACCATCGCCAAGAGAGCTGCCGGCTTGAACGGCTTCGGCAGCGCCGATACCGCCCCCAGCTTGGTGGCCATGGTAAGATAGTCAGGCTCCGAGATCGAGTTCGGGGTGTTCGGACGCCCCGAGGTCATCAGGATCGGCGTGCTCGGAGCGTGCTTGAGGATCAGGCGCATGGCTTCCAAGCCGTCCATGCCCGGCATGAAGATGTCCATGACAACGAGGTCGAAGCTCTCGCCCTGAAATCTGGCGATGGCCTTCTGACCGTCGTCCGCCACCGTCACGGCGTGGCCGGCCTGCTGCAGCAGCCGCTGGATCGTCATCTGCATGACCGGATCGTCGTCTACGACCAGTATCTTCGCCACGGTCCGTGTCTCCCGAATGCTGGCGGCAAGACCAACGGTCAGTTGTAAAGGTTTTGCCCAATTCGCGTCGCGCCGCAAGCGCTTCCCCGCGCCTGTCACCCGTTCCGACCAGGCCGGAGCAATGATCACCGGAAAATTGGGGCGTTTTCGGCCGGCGCGACGCTCCAGCGCAGCCCCCTTGCTCAAACCTCCAGCCTTGCCTCCCTTTGAGGCACTCGCGCCGTAGTTGTACGGGCGGAACGCTTCACATTCGCTTAATCGGATCAATAGAAGAGTTACCATGGTTCCCGTCATGCTTGTATCGGCGTGGCCGGATTGATTGCGCAACCTTTGGGTACATTTTCAACGACCTGCTATCTTGGACGAGGTGAGATGATGTTCGGCAAGATCAAGATCGGAGCTCGCTTGTCGCTCGGCTTCGGTGTGCTGGTTGCCGTTGGGCTGGCGACGGCTGCCTTTGCGTATCGGGAGCTCGACTTCATCTTGGCGAAGGTCGTGCGCATGGCCGATCAGTCACAGAACGCGATCGGCGTGGTCAGGATTGCCGGCGAACTCCATGCCGCGTCGCGGGCGCTGCTCCGTTATCAGATGGATCGTGACCAGGCCTCCTATGGCGAGGCGGAAACGCGGCTGGCAAGCGCCGCCACCACTCTTGAGGCGACGATTCGTCGGACGGTGTCGCAGGAGCGCCTTGCAGCCTATCGCGTGCTGCAGCCGGAAATCGCGTCCTTGAATGAAAAGCGTCTGGCGCTGGGCCGCGTTCTGCAGGCCTATTTCGCCGGTCGCGATGCATTGTTCGAGGACGGCGACCGATTGGCAGCCGATCTGCGCAAGCTGGTGGAGGCCGCCCAGGCGTCGCGTGAAGCTGCGGCGATTGCAGCGTTGGAGACGAGCATTGTTGCGGCGCGCATCGCGGTCTGGCGGCATCTTGCCACATCCGATGTCAAGCCGCGCGAGGCATTCCAGGCCGAGCTGACGCGGTCGCGCGCGCAGTTTGCCGAGTTGGAGAAGCGGGACCTCGCACCCGCGTTGGCTCCGCTGGTTGCGACGGTCAAAGCCGATCTGACCAAATATGCCGGCAGCTTCGAGACGGCCTCCAGCGGCCTGCTGCGGGGCCATGAGATCCTGGTCGGCGAGATCGGGCCGCTCACCAAGAGCGCGATCGACCGCATCGAAAAGGTCGAGAGCGGCATCCGTTCGGCCTATAGCGCGACGATCGAGGAGACCAGCGGGTTGATCGCGACCTCGTCACAGGTGCAGCTGACGACGGCGCTCATCGCGGCCTTGGTCGGCGCCCTCTGCGCGGTGTTGATCACCCGCAGCATTGTCGGTCCGGTCCGCGTGCTCGCGGATGAGGCCGGGCGGCTGTCAGCGGGCGATACATCGGTCGAATTTCTGGGCGCGCGGCGTGGCGACGAGATCGGCCAATTGGCGGGCGCCGTGGCCAAGTTTCGCGACAACGTTCTGGCGCAGCAACAGGCTGCCAAGGAGGTCAGTGCTGCCGCGGAGCAGCGTGACGCTGCCAACCGCAATATGGAGCAGGCTGTCGAGGAGTTCAGGCAAGCGGCCGAAGGGCTGCTCGGAAGGGTCGGCGAGAATGCCGGCAGGATGAAGCAGACCGCCGGCGCGCTCACCGAGATTGCAACCCATGCGACGCAGCAGGCCGACGCAGCGGCTGACGCGTCGGAGCGGACGGCCGCGAATGTCCAGACCGTGGCCGCGGCCGCCGAGGAGCTGGCAGGCTCGATTCAGGAGATCGCACGTCAGATCGACCGCTCGAATTCCACGGTGCGTTCGGCCAACACCACGACGGCACGTTCGGAAAGCGAGATCGAGGGCCTGGCGCAGGCGGCCCAGAGCATCTCCTCCGTGGTCGACCTGATCCAGGCGATCGCAGCGCAAACCAACCTGCTGGCGCTCAATGCGACGATCGAGGCCGCGCGCGCCGGAGAAGCCGGCCGCGGCTTCGCGGTGGTCGCGCAGGAGGTGAAATCGCTGGCGGAGCAGACCGCCAAGGCGACGCAGGAGATCGCGCAACACGTTCAGGGCATCCAGACCTCGACCGGGAATGCCGTCGCGTCCGTGAAGCAGGTCGGTGTTGCGATGCGCGAGATCGACGAAGTCACTGGCGCGATCGCCAGTGCGGTCGAGCAGCAGGGTGCCGCGACGCGCGAGATCTCGCAGAACGTGCAGATGGCTGCGTCCGGCTCGCACACTTTGGCGTCGAACATCGCCACGGTCAGCGAAGCGATCCGCAAGACCAATCGCTCCGCCGATCAGGTGTCCGATTCCTCCGGTCAGGTCTCTGAGGCGGCCGAGCGCCTGGCGGAGGAGGTCCGCAGCTTCTTCGTCAAGCTTCGTACCGGCCCATTGGATCGTCGCAAGGAGGATGATGCGGCCTACAGGGGACCGGAGCGTCGGCAGAACTACATCGCCTCCTTGTCCGGACGGCGAAAAAGCGCAGCGTGAGTCGGACTGCCCGGTGGTGCAGGACGGGCTGAGTTGAATTGTTGGGGGAGTTCAATGTTTGGCTACATTTCGAAATTGAGGATTCAGAGCCGGCTGCTCGCCGGCTTCGGTCTGCTTTGCGTGTTGCTCGCTTGTTCCGTGGGTTATTCGGCCTACGCCGTCTCCGACCTGTCGGCGAAATTCAGCAAGGTCGTCACGCTGAGATCGCCCGTCGCCATCACCAGCACCCAATTGGTCGCCGATCTCCATGCGACGCTTTCAGCCCTGCGCGGATATCTGCTGACGGGAGATCCCGAGATGAAGCAGCGCCGGGCGGCGCTGTGGGCCGAGTTCGACACATCGGTCCAGCAGTTCGACCGCCTCGCTGACAAGTTCGCGCTTCCTGAGAACCGGGCGTTGTGGGCCGAAGTCAAGCCGCTGGTCGCGGAGTTCCGGACCGCCCAGGACAAGGCCGAAAGCGTTGCCTTTACCGCCGAAGCCTATCCGGCGACGAAGCTGCTTGGCGCGGAGGCGTCGCCGCTGATCGCGACGATGTTCGCCGAGGTCACCCGGATGATCGATGAGGAGAATTCACTGGAGGCGACCCCGGAACGGAAGCGCCTGTTGAAGACGATGGCCGATCTCCGCGGCAATCTCGCCGCAGCCGGCTCGCAGCTGAGGCTGTACGTGGCATCGGGCGACGTATCGGATCGCGACAAATTCGCCGCTCCCTATACCAACTACAAGAACGCGGTGGCGGCCATCAGGTCCCAGACGGATCTGTTGACGTCGACGCAGAAGGCCGCCTTCGACAAGGTGAGCAAGGCGAGCGAGGCGCTCGCGCCGCTGCCGGACAGGATCTTCGCCATCCGCCAGTCGCCGCAATGGAATGCGGCGGTGTACCTGCTCGCGACCGAGGCGACGCCGCGGGCCAACAAGCTGCTCGACCTGCTGGACGGCAAGAAGCGGCCCGACGGTACGTTCGGTGGCGGGCTCAAGACCAACCAGCAGGATCTGCTGGTCAAGGAGTCGACGGACGTCGCGGCGCTGATCGATCGGCTCCTGTTCACCGAGTGGACGCTGCTCGGGGTTGGGCTGCTGCTGGGACTGGGCATCGCGATCCTGGTCGCGCGCTCGATTACGCGGCCGATCCAGGAGCTGGTCGCCGACGCCGTTCTCCTGTCGGAGGGCGATACGACGGTGGAGTTCAGGACCGCGGAGCTGGCCGACGAGGTTGGCGATGTGTCGAAGGCGGTGGCGATCTTCCGCGACACTGCGATTGCGCAGCAGCAGGCGTCGTCAAACTATGTTCGTGAAGCCGAGGCGCGCGAAGCGATGAACCGCAACATGGAAGAGGCCGTGGAGGCCTTCCGCGCCAAATCGACGGAGCTGCTGTCCGAGGTGGACGACAATGTCGGCGTGATGAGGAGCACCGCGGAATCGCTGACGGGGATCGCAGGTCACGCCACCGAGCAGGCCGCTTCCGCAGCCGGCGCCTCGGAGAAGACCGCAGTCAACGTGCAGACCGTCGCGGCGGCGGCTGAACAGCTTGCGAGCTCCATTGTCGAGATCGGCCGCCAGATCGAGCTCTCCAACACCACGGTGCGCAATGCCAATGCGACCACGGCGCGGTCGGAAGCCGAGATCGAAAGTCTCGCCCAGGCGGCCCAGAGCATCTCGACCGTCGTCGATCTGATCCAGGCGATCGCGGCTCAGACCAATCTTCTGGCGCTGAATGCGACCATCGAGGCGGCCCGTGCCGGTGAGGCCGGCCGCGGCTTTGCCGTCGTCGCGCAGGAGGTGAAGTCCCTCGCGGAGCAGACCGCCAAGGCGACCCAGGAGATCGGCCAGCACGTGCAGGGCATCCAGAACTCGACCAGCAACGCCGTCGCCTCGGTCAAGGAGGTCTCCACGGCGATGCGCCAGATGGCCGACGTCACGACCGCCATCGCCAGCGCGGTCGAGCAGCAGGGCGCGGCGACACGGGAGATCACGGAGAACGTTCAGATGGCGGCCTCGGGCAGCAAGATGCTCGCCTCGAACATTTCGACCGTCAGCGGCGCGATCGAGGAGACCAGCCAGTCCGCCGCGAGCGTCCGCGATGCCTCGAACAACGTGTCGCGGGTGGCCGAGGACCTTGCAGCCGAGGTCCAGGACTTTTTCATCCGGCTGCGCAGCGGTCCGCTCGACCGCCGTGTCGATGACGATCCGAACTATCAGGGCCCCGAGCGCCGCGCCAATTCGGGCGCCGGCCGCAGGCGTGGGCAGGCGGCGTGATAGCGGGCGCGTTCGAGGACGAAGCTATCCGCTGAGATAGTCCGGCCAGCGTCCGCGGATGGTCGCGAGATCGCTCAACGTGCCCGTCAGGTGCTCGCGCAGATGCGCTTGCGCGGCGTCCGGCTGGCCGGCCGCGATCGCGTCGACGATCTGCTTGTGGTGCCGCAGGATCGTCTGCGCCTTGCCGGGCGACGGCAGATGCAGCCGCCGCAGCCGGTCGATATGGCCGCTGCGGCTGCGCACCAGCAGCCATAGCTCCTGCTTGTCGGCGGCGGTGTAGAGCCGCTCGTGGAAGGCGTTGTCGACGACAGTGAAGGACGCGAAATCGCCATCCTTCGCAAACCGCCGCTGCTGGGCAATCAGCCCGTTGAGCTCATCGACCGGTGCGATGGCCGGCTGTAACGCGAGGAGCCGCACGATCTCAAGCTCCAGCGCCTGGCGCAGGAACTGCGCCTGCTGCGCCCGCCCGACGTCGATCCGACTGACCAGTGTCGCATGCTGCGGAAACACCTCCACCAGGCCCTCTTCGGCGAGCCGCATCAGGGCGTCGCGGATCGGTGTCGAGCTGAGGCCGAATTCGGCCTGCAGCGTGACCCGTGACAGCGGAGCGCCCGGCGGCAGCACCAGCGCGATGATCTGGTCGCGCAGCCGTTCGAACACTTGCGGCGCCGCGCGCCGGCTCGGATCGAGCCGGTCCTGGAAGCCGGAGGCAGAATGCGGCGCGGGCAGGGAAGCCATGGAGCTCAATCGTGGACGTTGATGTCGCTGCCGAGCAAAGAGAGCTTGTCAGAGATGCACTAATGCATTAGTGCATCTATCGACCGGCCGTCAAGAAGGAGCCGGCGTGCGAGGAGGGATGTCCCATATGTTGATGAGTTTCGGGCGCTCGGCCACACGAGCCGCAGGTCTGCTGGCCGCCTTGGCTGCGACGACGTGGAGTGTTGCGGCTGCGGCGCAGCAGAAGACCGAAGTCTCGCTGTCACGCCAGCCCGGCATCTTCTACATGCCGAGCCACATCATCGAGAAGCAGAAGCTGATCGAGAAGCATGCCGCCGCGCTCGGTCTTGCCGGCGTGACGACCAAATGGCTGACCTTCTCCGGCGGTGGTGCGCAGACCGATGCGCTGCTCTCCGGCAGCGTCGATATCCTCAACACCGGCACCGGCAATCTGCTGCTGCTGTGGGACCGCACCCGTGGCGGCGTGAAGGGCATCGTCGCCACCTCGGCGCAGCCGATGACGTTGATCAGCCGTGATCCCCATATCAAGTCGATCAAGGATTTCGGCCCGACCGACAAGATCGCGGTGCCGACTGTGAAGGTCTCGACCCAGGCCATCGTGCTGCAGATCGCCGCCGCCGAGGCGTTCGGCGCCGACCAGTGGAATAAGCTCGACGCCAATACGGTGCAGCTCGGTCATCCCGACGCCTATACGGCGCTGTCCAATCCGCAGCACGAGGTGCACAATCACTTTTCGATCCCGCCCTATACGTTCCTCGAAATGAAGAACGTGCCGGGGGCGCATGTCGTGCTGAACTCGCCCGATGTGATGGGCGGGCCGCTCAGCCAGGCGCAGTTCTTCACCACCACGAAGTTCGCCGACGCCAATCCGAAGATCATCCAGGCGGTGCGCGACGCCACCAAGGAGGCCCAGGATCTGATCCGCAGCGACACGAAAGCAGCGGTCGAGATCTACAAGGAGATCACCGGCGACAAGACGTCGACGGAGGACCTGCTGGCCTGGCTCAAGGAACCCGGCATGATGGAGTGGAACCTCGAGCCGCAGGGTACGATGAAGTTCGCGACCCATCTCGCCAAGATCGGCACCATCAAGACTCAGCCCAAGGCCTGGACCGACTATTATCTGCCGGTGGCACACGACCTGAAGGGCAACTGATGTCCGCGCTCCTCGATGTCGATGGCGTCACGCTGCGCTATAAGACCTCCAGTGCCGTGATCACGGCGACCGAGCGCGTCGGCTTCTCCGTCGACCGCTCCGACCGCTTCGTGCTGCTCGGTCCGTCGGGCTGCGGCAAGTCGACGCTGCTGAAGGCCGTCGGCGGCTACATCAAGCCGAGCGAGGGCCGGATGAAAATCAACGGCCGCGAGATTACCGGTCCCGGCGCCGATCGCATGATGATCTTCCAGGAGTTCGACCAGCTGCTGCCGTGGAAGACCGTGCTCGCCAACGTCATGTTCCCGCTGTTGACGGCCCGGCGCATGCCGCGCAAGGAGGCCGAGAGCCGCGCCCGCGCGTACATTGAGAAGGTCGGGCTCACGCGCGTGGTCGATGCCTATCCGCACACGCTGTCGGGCGGCATGAAGCAGCGCGTGGCGATTGCCCGGGGCATGGCGATGGAGCCGGACATCCTGCTGATGGACGAGCCGTTCGCCGCGCTCGATGCGCTGACGCGGCGGACCTGCCAGGATGAGCTGCTTCAACTGTGGAGCGAGACCAAATTCACGGTGCTGTTCGTGACCCATTCGATTGCGGAAGCGATCAAGATCGGCAACCGCATCCTGCTGCTGTCGCCGCATCCGGGCCGCGTCAAGGCCGAGGTCATCGATGTCGACAAGGTCTCGGCCGAGGACGGCAGCGCGGCACGCCTGGAGAAGCAGATCCATGATCTCCTGTTTTCTGAACCTGCAACGGCACATTGAGGGCCGCTCCAATGGCTGACGCCAAGATCATCCTGCGCGATACGTCGACGCCGAGTGCGGCGTCGGCTGCCGATGTCGCGCGCAAGCTGAGCGTGTTCGAGCTGCTGTGGAACGACGGCTTCGTGCGCAAGAGCCTGATCATCGTCGTGCTCGCCGCGATCTGGCAGGCCTATGGCAGCTATCTCGACAATCCCCTGCTGTTCCCGACCTTCTCCGACACCATCGCCGCACTGTGGGAGAAGGTCCGCGACGGCACCATCCCGATGCGCGCCTGGACCTCGCTGAAGGTGCTCTTCATGGGCTATGCCGCCGGCATCGCCCTGGCGGCGATCCTGACGGTGCTGGCGATCTCGACCCGCATCGGCACCGACTTCCTCGAAACCGTCACCGCCATGTTCAATCCGCTGCCGGCGATCGCGCTGCTGCCGCTGGCCTTGATCTGGTTCGGGCTCGGCAGCGGCAGCCTCGTGTTCGTGCTGATCCATTCGGTGCTGTGGCCGGTCGCGCTCAACACCCATTCGGGCTTCAAGAGCGTCTCGAACACGCTGCGCATGGTCGGCCGCAATTACGGCCTGACAGGTTTCTCCTACGTGATCCGCATCCTGATTCCGGCAGGGTTCGGCGCCATCCTCACCGGCCTCAAGATTGGCTGGGCCTTCGCCTGGCGCACTTTGATCGCGGCTGAATTGGTGTTCGGTGTCTCATCGGGGCAGGGCGGCCTCGGCTGGTTCATCTTCGAGAACCGCAACCTGCTCGAAATTCCCGCCGTGTTCGCCGGACTTCTCACCGTGATCCTGATCGGTCTCGTGGTCGAGAACCTGATCTTCCGGACCATCGAGCGCAAGACCGTGCTGACCTGGGGCACCCAATCATGACCAAGCAAAAGCAACCCGATCAGCTGCGCAGTGCGCGCTGGTTCGCGCCAGACGACCTCCGCTCCTTTGGTCACCGCTCGCGCGTGATGCAGATGGGCTATGCCCAGGAGGAGTGGAAGGGCCGCCCGGTCATCGCCATCGTCAACACCTGGTCCGATGCGCAGCCCTGCCACATGCACTTCAAGCAGCGCGTCGACGACGTCAAGCGCGGCGTGCTGATGGCGGGCGGCTTCCCGATCGAGTTGCCGGCGCTGTCGCTGTCGGAGTCGCTCCTGAAGCCGACCACGATGCTCTATCGCAACATGCTGGCGATGGATGTCGAGGAGCTCCTGCGCAGCCATCCCGTCGACGGTGTCGTCCTGATGGGCGGCTGCGACAAGACCACGCCGGCGCTCCTGCTCGGCGCCACCAGCATGAACCTGCCGGCGATCTATCTCCCCGCAGGGCCGATGCTGCGCGGCAATTGGAAGGGCAAGACGCTCGGCTCCGGCTCCGACGCCTGGAAATACTGGGACGAGCGCCGCGCCGGAAAACTGTCGGACGCCGATTGGAGCGCGATGGAGGCCGGCATCGCCCGCAGCCATGGCACCTGCATGACCATGGGCACGGCGTCGACCATGACCGCGATCGCCGAAGCGATCGGCATGACCCTACCGGGCGCGTCCTCGATTCCGGCTGCCGATGCCGAGCACATCCGCATGAGCTCGGAATGCGGCCGCCGCATCGTCGAGATGGTGTGGGAGGATCTGACGCCCGCGAAGATCCAGAGCCGTCAGGCGTTCGAGAATGCCATCGCAGTGGCCATGGCGATGGGCTGCTCGACCAACGCGATCATCCATGTGATTGCGCAGGCGCGCCGCGCCGGCGCCGATATCGGCCTCGACGATTTCGAGGCCGCCAGCCGCAAGGTGCCGGTGCTCGCCAATGTCCGGCCGAGCGGCGACACCTATCTGATGGAGGATTTCTACTATGCCGGCGGGCTGCCCGGGCTGATGAGCCGGATGAAAGAGCATCTCCATCTCGGCTGCCTCACCGTCAATGGCCGCACCCTCGGCGACAATATCGCCGACGCCGGCGTCTACAATGACGATGTGATCCGGCCGCAGTCCAACCCGATCTATCGCGAAGGCGCGCTCGCCGTCCTCAAGGGCAATCTCGCCCCGGACGGCTGCGTCATCAAGCCCTCCGCCTGCGATCCGCGGTTCCTCAAGCATACCGGCCCGGCGCTGGTGTTCGACGACTATCCGTCGATGAAGAAGGCGATCGACGATCCCGATCTCGACGTGACAGCCGATCACGTGCTGATCCTGCGCAATGCTGGCCCGCAAGGCGGACCGGGCATGCCGGAATGGGGCATGCTCCCGATTCCGACCAAGCTCGTGAAACAGGGCGTGCGCGACATGGTGCGGCTGTCGGACGCGCGCATGAGCGGCACCTCCTATGGCGCCTGCATCCTGCACGTCGCGCCGGAAGCCTATGTCGGCGGTCCGCTGGCGCTGGTGCGCAATGGCGACCTCATCACGCTCGACGTCGCCGCGCGCACGATTGATCTCGACGTGCCAGAAGACGAACTGGCGCGTCGCCGCGCCGAATGGCAGCCGCCCGCGCCGCGCTTCGAGCGCGGCTATGGGTGGATGTTCGCCCGCCACATCAAGCAGGCCAATGATGGCTGCGATTTCGATTTCCTCGAGACCAGTTTCGGCGCCCCCATCGGGGAGCCCGCGATCTATTAGTTCGTGCTGTGGCGAGGCCGTGTTCTCGCCCCAACCGCGGTGCGCTCCCTCTCCCCTTGTGGGGGAGGGCTGGGGAGGGGGGTACCCCCAAGCGACACCGCCGATGTGGACCCCACCCATAGCCGAAGCGCTCTGCTTCGGCGTCTCCTAACGAAGCCGGCCGCGTCCGCGTCCGGTTGCCCCTCCCCGCAGCGGGGAGGGGAGCGCAGCGAGCAGGACATGACCAAACTCAGCACCGCCACCCGCAACAAGCTCAAGACCGTGTCGACGGCCACCGTCGCCACCGCGCTGTTCAAGCGCGGCCTGCGCATCCAGTGCATCCAGAACGTTCATCCGCTCAGCCCGCAGCAGCCGACGATGGTCGGCGAGGCGTTCACGCTGCGCTACATCCCGGCGCGCGAGGACCTCAATACGATCGAGGTGTTCAAGGATCGCGGCCATCCGCAGCGCAAGGCGGTGGAGGAATGTCCGCCCGGCGCTGTCCTGGTGATGGACAGCCGCAAGGACGCGCGGGCGGCGTCGGCTGGGGCGATCCTGGTCAGCCGCCTGCAGCAGCGCGGCGTCGCCGGTGTCGTCACCGACGGTGGCTTCCGGGATTCCGCCGAGATCGCCAAGCTCGGCATTCCCGCCTTTCACCAGCGCCCGAGCGCGCCGACCAATCTCACTTTGCATCATGCGATCGAGATCAACGGCCCGATCGCCTGCGGCGATGCCCCGGTGTTTCCCGGCGATGTGATTCTCGGCGACTCCGATGGCGTCATCGTCATCCCAGCTGGCATCGCCGATGAGATCGCCGACGAGACCTTCGAGATGACGGCGTTCGAGGACTTCGTCGCTGACCAGGTCGCGCAAGGCCGCTCCATCCTCGGCCTCTATCCGCCGACCGATCCGCAGACCCCGCAGGACTTCGCGGCCTGGCGGGCCAGGAACGGGCGCTGACGCGTTCGGTCTCTGCATCAGGCGCCGACCGTGTCGTCGGCGCGGCACGCTCAACTACGTCTATGTAGATCGAAGCTACCTGAGCGTGATTTTGCTGATAATCTAAGCACGATCTGCCCCTCAATTCGTAGCGCAGCGCGCTCCAAGTTCACGCTCCCTTAAACGCACTCACATACCGATCGATCGTCCGCGTGACGATCTGGTGGTCGTGTTCGTCGCGCGCGGAAAACGAGAGCCGCGTGTGAGCTACAACTCCGCGCAGGTCCCAAACAATCAGTCCACGGGCGTGAGCGGTATGAAGATCAAGACGCGTTTGTATGGTGGTTTCGGTGTGCTGGTCGCGCTGGGGCTTTTGATGGCCGGCTTCGGCCTCTGGCAATCCAGCGCGACTTCCGAGCGCGTCGAGCGGCTGAGCACCCAGGCCGAGAACGCGATCGGCGTCGTCAAGATATCGAGCGAGCTCCAGGCCATTCGCCGGGCTCTGCTGCGCTATCAGTTCGACAATGACGAGGCGTCCTTCGCCGAGGCCGAGCGGCGTCTCGGTGCGACCGCGACGATGCTGGAGCAGAGCGCCAAGGAGGCCGGCTCCGACCTGCAACGCGACAGCGCGCGGCAGCTGCAGAAGAGCATCGCGGCCATTCAGGAGGCCCGCATGGCCCTCGGCGGGGCGGTCAAGGTCTATTCGACCGGCCGCACGGCGCTGTTTTCCGAAGGCGACAAGATGACCGCCGACGTGCAGAAATTCCTGGACGCGATGCAGGCCAGCGACTTCGCGGACGCGGCGCGGGCGCTGGAGAGCCGGGTGCTGCTGGTGCGTGTCGCCAATTGGCGCTTCCTGGCGACCCGCGATCCCAAGGGCCGCGATACCTTCAAGAGCAATCTCGGCAAGGCGATGGCGCAGGTCGCCGAACTCGAGAAGCGCGAACTCGCGCCGGCGCAGGCCAAGCTGCTGGACGAGGTCAAGCAGGGCCTCGGCCGTTACGCGGAGGCCTTCGACAAGACCTCCGCCAGCATGCTGCGTGGTGATGAGGTCTACTACAAGGACGTGGCGCCGCTCACGGCCGCCGCGATCGAGATCATCGACCGCGCGGAGAAGGACATTCGCGCTTCGTTCGCCGCGACGCTGGCGGAGACCCATGAGCGGATCAGCTCGGCGACAGCGATGCAGCAGACCCTGGCCGTACTTGCCGGCCTGCTCGGCATTGCGATTGCCATCCTGATCGCCCGCAGCATCAGCACGCCGCTGACCTCGCTGGTCCGCGATGCTGATCGGCTGTCCGGCGGCGACACCAACGTCGAATTCCTCGACGCCCGGCGCGGCGACGAGATCGGCGATGTCGCCAAATCGGTGGCCCGCTTCCGTGACAACGTCATCGCGCAGCAGAAGACCGCGAAGGAAGTGGCGGAGGCCGCCGAGCTGCGCGAGGCGACCAGCCGCAACATGGAAGCGGCGGTCGCGCAGTTCCGTGCCGCCTCGGAGCAACTGCTAGGCACTGTCGGCGACAATGCCGGCAAGATGACGCATACCGCCAAGACGCTGACCGGGGTGGCCGGCCAGGCCACGGAGCAGGCGTCGGCCGCCGCCGCGGCATCCGAGCAGACCGCCTCCAACGTGCAGACCGTCGCGTCCGCGGCCGAGGAACTCGCCAGCTCGATCCAGGAGATCGGCCGCCAGATCGAGCGCGCCAACACCACGGTGCGTGCGGCCGGCTCGGTGACGGCGCGCTCGGAGAGCGAGATCGAGGGGCTGGCGCAGGCCGCTCAGAGCATCTCCTCGGTGGTCGATCTGATCCAGGCCATCGCTGCGCAGACCAATCTGCTCGCGCTCAATGCGACCATCGAGGCGGCCCGTGCCGGCGATGCCGGCCGCGGCTTTGCCGTGGTCGCGCAGGAGGTGAAGTCGCTGGCCGAGCAGACCGCGCGGGCGACGCAGGAGATCGCGCAGCATATTCAGGGCATCCAGACGTCCACGGGCAATGCGGTGGCGTCCGTCAAGGAGGTTGGCCTGGCGATGCGTGAGATCGACGAGGTGACCTCGGCGATCGCGACCGCGGTCGAGCAACAGGGCGCTGCCACGCGCGAGATCTCGCAGAACGTCCAGATGGCGGCCGCAGGCACCCAGAAGCTCGCGAGCAACATCACCACCGTCGGCGATGCCATCCGCGAGACCAACCGCTCCGCCGATCACGTGCTCGGCGCTTCCGGCAGCGTGTCGAGCGCCGCCGATGCGCTCGCCGCCGAAGTGCAGGCCTTCTTTGCCCGCCTGCGCGACGCAAGCGTGAACCGCGGCCGCAACGCGGCTTGAACCGCGACCGACGCGTCAGGCCGCAGCCTTCTCCGTCAGCCCGACCGCCCACAGCGCGAAGGCGTAGACGATCGCGACCTCGTCGAGCCGGTTGAAGCGGCCGGAGGCGCCGCCATGGCCGGCGCCCATGTTGGTGCGCAGGAGGACGGGACCGCCACCGGTCATGGTCGCGCGCAGCCGCGCGATCCATTTCGCCGGCTCCCAATAGGTGACGCGCGGGTCCGTGAGTCCGGCCATCGCGAGGATCGCGGGGTAAGGCCGGGCCGCGACATTGTCATAGGGCGAGTAGGACAGGATGGTGCGAAAGTCCTTCTCGCTCGCGATCGGGTTGCCCCATTCGGGCCATTCCGGCGGCGTCAGCGGCAGGGTGTCGTCGAGCATGGTGTTGAGCACGTCGACGAACGGCACCTCGGCGACGATGCCGGCGAACAGCTCGCCCGAACGGTTGGCGACGGCGCCCATCAGCATGCCGCCGGCGCTGCCGCCATGGCCGACGATGCGCCTGGCGCTGGTGTAGTTCGCCGCGATCAAAGCGCGGGCGCAGGCCGCGAAATCGTCGAAGCTGTTTGTCTTCTTCTCGCGCTTGCCGTCGAGATACCAGCCCCAGCCCTTGTCGGTGCCGCCGCGGATATGCGCGATGGCATAGACGAAGCCGCGGTCGACCAGCGACAGCCGGTTGGCGGAGAACGAGGCCGGCATCGCCATGCCGTAGGAGCCGTAGCCGTAGAGCAGCAGCGGCGCCGACCCATCGGCCTTGAAGTCGCGCCGGTGCAACAGCGACACCGGCACCTCGGCGCCGTCGTCCGCTCTGGCCATGATGCGCGTGGTGACGTAGTCGGCCGGATTGTGCCCGGACGGAATCTCCTGCCGCTTGCGCAGGGTTCGCGCGCGCGTCACCATGTCGTAGTCATAGACCTCCGACGGCGTCGTCATCGACGAATAGGAAAACCGCAGATTCGTCGTGTCGAACTCGTAGGATCCCATCGCGTCGAGCGAATAGGCGCCTTCGTCGAACGCGATCGCATGCTCCTCGCCCGAGGCGAGGTCTCGGATCACGATCGACGGCAGCGCATTGGCGCGTTCCAGCCGCACCAGGTGCCCGGCGTAGAGATCGTGGTCGAGCACATAGATGCCGGCGCGATGCGGAATGAGGTCGCGCCAATTGGCGCGCTCCGGCGTCGCCAGCGGCGCGGTCACGATCTTGAAGTCGATGGCGCCGTCGGCATTGGTGAGGATGAACAGCTCGTCGCCGCGATCGGCGATCGCATATTGCACCCCGTCTTCCCGCGCGGCCACCAGACGCGGCGGCGCTTCGGGAGCATCGAGATCGATCAGCCGCTGCTCCGAGGTCTCGTGATCGCCGCCGGCGATGACGCAGAACCGGCCGGAGGTCGATTCATGGACATGCGTGAACCAGCCGGTGTCCTTCTCCTCATACACCAGCACGTCGTCCGACTGCTGGGTACCGAGCCTGTGCCGCCACACCTGCATCGGGCGGTGATTGTCGTCGAGCTTGACGTAGAAGAAGCTCTTGCAGTCGCGCGACCACACCACGCCGCCATCGCTCTCCTCGACGAGATCGTCGAGGTCGTGTCCGCTATCCCAGTCACGGACGCGGAGGGTGAAATATTCCGAGCCCTTGGTGTCGGCGCTCCAGGCGACCAGCCGGTGATCATGCGAATGCCGGCTGCCGCCGAACTTGAAATAGTCATGACCCTTGGCGAGCGCGTCGCCGTCGAGCCCGATCGTCTCCGCCCCGCCATGGCGCGGCATGCGGCAGAACAGCTCGTGCTGCCCGCCTTCGCGATATTTCCGGAAATAGGCGTAGGGCCCGTCCGGCGACGGCACCGAGGAATCGTCCTCCTTGATGCGGCCGCGCATCTCCGCCACGAGCTTCTTCTGCAACGGCGCGGTGTGGCCGAGCACGCCTTCGGCATAGGCGTTCTCAGCTTCGAGATATGCCCTGATGTCGGCGTCGAGCAGCGAGGGATCGTGCAGCACCTCCTGCCAGCGCGCATCCTTCAGCCAGGCATAGTCGTCGTGGACGGTGATGCCGTGGCGCGTGAAGGAATGGCTGCGGCGCGGCGCCACCGGCGCGGCGATCGTGGCGTTGATCGGCTGTGTCACTCAGGTCCTCGATGATGCTGAAATGGGTTCCCGAGATATGGGCGGCAGATGGCGAATTGCCATACGGTCATCTCGCGGCGAAAAAAGGCGTTAGCGATCGGCGCTGCGCCGGGTGGGGCGACATCCCGTGAAAATCCGCGGATGCGGACCAGCCCTGGGCGCGCCCGCGTTGCTCACGCAATCGTGGTGGAGGCCTGCGGCCGAGCGCCTTTTTTTGGCGACGCCAAGGTGGGACTGCTGACGCATGATCATGATACCATTCCGCGCGGGCGCGTTGCTCGCCCGCCTGACTGTTGCCATCGCGGCGATCGCCGTGCTTCCGTGCGCAGGGACGGCGGCCTCGCGGGCAGCGAGCAACTCGACAGCAATCACGTCCGCTGCGTCCGGCGGCGCCGGAACACTCACGACGACCCCCGCGCCGGTCGGTGCAATCCCGCAGGTCGCCCCCTGGGACCCGGACGATTTCGGCGACTTCCACAAGAACGCCCTCGCGACGAAGACCCCTTACGGTCCGAGGGGCGGGCTGCACGATCTCACCCCACCTCCCGCCGGGGCCATACCGGTCTTCACTCAATTGCTTGCCCGGCACGGCGCACGCGCGGCGACCAGCGACGACGACTTCGCCGTCGTCCTCCAGGTGCTCGACGCGGCGAAGGCTGCCGGCACACTCACCGAAAAGGGTGCCACACTCGCGCGGCGCACAGCCGCGCTACAGAAGGTTAACGACGCTGTGGGCCTTGGTCAGTTGAGCACCCGAGGTCGCAGCGAGCAAAAGCAGCTCGCCGAGCGGCTCGCGCAACGGCTGCCCGGACTGTTTGCCGACGCAGCCCGCCAAGGCCGGACGATCACGGTGATAAACTCCGGCAAGGACCGCGCTATCGACAGCAGCGAGATCTTCGCACTGTCGCTCGGCCAGTCCGTTCCCTGGGCCGCGAAGCTCATCAAGGCGCCGGTTTCCGATCCGACCACGCTGTATTTCTTCAAGCAGCCGGAAAACGCGGCCTACCAGGCCTACAAGAAACGAGACCCCGACCTGCTGGCCGCCGAGAAAGCCGTCCGCCTGGCTCTGAAGACGGCAGCCGCGGCCCGCGAACTGCTGACCCCGCTCGTCGGCGTGCAAATCGTCGCGGCGCTCGACGCGGGTATGGTCACGGTGAAACCGAACGCCGAGGACGGCCCGGCGACACCGAACAGCGTCGACGTCGCCCTTGCTGTTTACGGTGTGTTTCAGCAGGCTCCGGCGCTGAATGCAGATGGCTCCGGGCCGATCACCCTCACTCCGTTCCTCTCCCCCGACGAGGCCGACCAGTTTGCGCGCGTCAGCGACACCGACGACTTCTACGAGAAGGGGCCTGGTTTTGCCGGGCGCACGATCACCTTCGCAATGGCCAAGCCGCTTGTCGACGACTTCGTTGCCGCAATGGACCGGATCGCCGCCGGCGACCTGCATGAGGCCGCCCGGCTGCGGTTCGCGCACGCCGAGACGGTCATTCCGTTCGCCGCGCTGTTGAAGTTGCCGCACAGCGCCACCCAGCAGCCCCTCGGCGTGATGTTCGACGACCACAATGGCTGGACCGGACGGGACGTCGCGTCGTTCAGCGCCAACATCCAATGGGATGCCTTTCGGACCACCGACGGTCGATTGCTCGTCCGCATGCTCTATGACGAGAAGGAGATCGCCTTCAAGCAGGGCTGCTTTCCGGTCAAGGACGACAGCCCGTATTACGCGTGGAACGAACTGAAGCGCTGCTACGGCTTCTGAGCGACGATCCACCCGCAGCGATTGCAAAAGGCTAGGCGCTGACGCTCTCGCCGAGCCATTGGATCGCGGCATCGAGGCCGCCGCGGCCATGCGGGATCTTCAACGCCACCAGCGCCATTTCGATCACGCCGAGCGTGCCCAGCACCATCGGCGCATTGACATGGCCCATATGGGCGATGCGGAACGCCTTGCCGCTGAGATCGCCGATCCCGGTGCCGAGCACCACGCCGCACTGCTCCTTGCAGTAGCTCTGCAGCACGGCGGGATCATAGCCGCCGCCGACCAGCACGGTGGTGACCGTATTGGAGCGCTCGGCGGCATCGGCGATGTTGAAGCCGATCACTTGGCCCTCGCCCCATTTGGCGACGGCGCGGCGCACGGCCTCGCCGAGCAGCTGGTGCCGGCGGAACGCGTGCGGCAGCCCCTCCGCGAACAGCATGTCGATGGCCTGGCGCAGCGCGAACAACAGATGCACCGGCGCGGTGCCGCCATATTTGCGATAGTGCTCGGCGCCTTCGCGCTCGCTCCAGTCCCAATAGGGCGTGCGCATATTGGCGCGCTTATGCACCTCGAGCGCGCGCGCGTTCGCCGCGACGAAGCCGAGTCCGGGCGGTGTCATCAGGCCCTTCTGCGAGCCGGACATCGCGACGTCGATGCCCCACGCATCCATCTCGAACGGCATGCAGCCGAGCGACGCCACTGTGTCGACCATGTAGAGCGCGGGATGGCCACTCGCCTTGATCGCGCGGCCGATCGCCTCGACGTCGTTGACGACGCCGGAGGCGGTGTCGATCTGCGCCACGACGATCGCCTTGATGGTGTGCTCCCGGTCGGCGCGCAGCCGCGCCTCGACCTCGGCCGGCCGCACCGCGCGGCGCCAGTCGCCTCTGAGGACCTCGATCTCGGCGCCCATGGCGCGCGCCGCTTGGCCCCAGCCGATCGCGAAGCGGCCGCTCTCCAGCACCAGCAGCTTGTCGCCGCGCGACAGCACGTTGGACAGCACGGCTTCCCAGGCGCCATGACCGTTGGCGATATAGATGTAGGTCTTGCCCTTGGTGGCGAACAGGCGGCCGAGATCGGCCATGAGGCCGTCGGTCAGCTCCACCATCTGCTTGGAGTAGATGTCGAGCGCCGGGCGGTGCATCGCCTGCAGCACCTCGTCGGGCATCGTGGTGGGTCCCGGGATGGCCAGAAATTCCCGGCCCGCGCGAACGGTCATAGTCGGTGTCCTTGGCGATGTGGTCTTGCGATTGGCGTCGGGGTGATGGCGGGCCGTCGCAGGCGCTCGGCCCGAGCCGTTTGTACGTGGCGCGGCCGCGTCTGAAAAGCCGGAGAAGCCGGGGGGCTGGCATGCCCCGGCCGGCCGGCGCAGCGTAGCCTCAGCGCCGGGTTTCGCGGCAACCGGCGGCCTCGGCCTCCTCGACCGAGCAGAACCAGCGCGTGCCCTTCGACACATGCATCTTGATCTGGGCGTACCAGCGGCTCTGCGGCGTGTGATAGATGCACTCGCCGGCGCTATTGACATTGCCCTTGATGGTGCAGTCGGGTGACGGCGCAACCGGGCCCGAGGCCGAGGCGAGCAGGATGTTGCGGGCACTCTCCGGCGGCTTGGTGGCGCCGAGGATCGTGGTCTTCTTGTTGCGCACCCGCCAGTCCCATGGCGCGATGAAGGCGCCCTGCCACATGCCGGCCTTGGCCGTGCGGGCCTCTGCCTCCTCGGGCTCGTAGTCGTGCGAGACGGTGCGATAGGCCAGCGCCCAGCCGTTGCGCACCAGCCATTTCTGGATGTCCTCGCCATCGACATCGCAGCGCGCCACTTGGCGGCCGCGGCGGTCGATCGCGCGTGGATGGCACACCCAGCTCTTGCCGTCGGCATGCTTGATCAGTTCGTCGCGCGCCGCCACTCCGCAGGTCCAGCGCTCGCCATCCTTGTTCAGGCACAGCTGATCGACCGACGGCGCGTCAATGCCGCCAAGCCGGATCCGCGTCGTGCCGATCGTGATCCCGTCGGCCTCGCGGATCTTGGGAATGCCGGTGATCTCCGCGGCGTGAGCAAGCGACGGCAGCAGCAGGAGCAGGGCGAGGGAAACTGTTTTCATCGGCATCAAGGGGGCGTGTTCATCCTCGGCTGGAACAATGCACACGATTGTGCGGCGGATCGCCTGGCGGTTCCAGCGCCGTGATCGCGTGAGCCGCTCAACTTCGCGCGATGGTGGCGGAATTTTAAGAGGCCGGCCCTCCCGGGAGCTGGACCCGCGCGGTCGCCGCGACGGCGGCGAGCTCCCTCACCGCGCCACAACCCGCCGCGCCAACGCCAGCCCCATCAGCACGAAGGCCGAGGTGACCTCCGGGCCGCCCACCAGGATGCGGGTCGGGGTCTTCATCTTGTTCCACTCATAGGCGCGGTACGGATGCCGCCGGCCGCCTTCGCCGAACGCTGCAACGATGCAATGCACGGCCGGAGCGAAGCTCGCGGCGGCGCCGCCGAGATGGCCGAGCGCGATCAGCGCCAGCGCCGCGTCGAACGGGTTCATCTCGCGGCCGATCAGCTCGTCCTCGACATAAGCGAGCACGCGCAACCGGATCAGCTCGAATGCGCCGTCGGGATCGATCGCCTGCCGCGCGGCCGGCGGCAGCGCCATGAAGGCGTGGTAGCAGCGGCCGAAATAGGCGCAATACAGCTCCGGCAGATAATAGATGTGCGACCGCGGATCGGCAAAGGCGCCGCTGATCACCAGCCGTTGCTGGAAACCGACGATCCGCCTGACGACGTCGAGCCGGCCCTCGGTCTCGAGGATCTGCCAGCGCGACAGGTTGCGGAACGAGACTTCGAGCACGTCGAGATTCAAGGTCGGATCGAGGTCGTTGCCATAGGGCCGCTCGCCGGCCAGGCTGTCGATCCAGGTCGCGATGCCGCCTTCATAGTCGATATTGTCGTTGATCGGCACCGTCACCCGCGGCTCGTTGCTGCCGGCGCGGACCTGATAGCCGGCATAAAAGTCGACCAGCGGCTGCGCGAGGATCGGATCATCCGAGCCGGCCTGCGTCGCCGCCGAAAACGAGCACGCCGTCGTGTCGCAATCGGGCACGTAAACGCCGAAGCCGAGATCCTGCTTGATCTGGGTGAAGAAGCGCGAGAAGCGCGGATGCGGCGGTGGCGCCAGCGCGGTGACGACGTTGTAGCTCTTGCCGTCCGCGCCGCGCACCTCCTCGCGGCTCGTGGCGAGGCAGAACGCGACCATGTCGCCGATCGCGCCGCGCGCCGCCAGCGTCTGATCGGGCGAGGCCAGGCCGGTCTCGACGTAGCTCAGCAGCGCCTCGGTAAAGAAGGCGTCGTAATAGGCCGAGCGGTGGCGGATTTGCACCGGCTCCCACATCGGCTCGGCGATGCCGCGCCACGGCGGATGAATCACCGCCGCGGCCGGCGAACGGGCGATGAAGACGCGGGCCAGGTTGAACAGCAAGGTCGAGTTCTTGTAGCCGCGGGCGTCGAGGCCCTTGAGCGCCATCAGCACCTCGCGGCCGCCGAGATCGGGATCGCCGATCAGGTTGAAGGCGGCGTAGGTCGGAATGAAGCCGTTGCGCGCGTAGGAGCCGAGCAGGTCGGCGCCGCAGGCCCGGATCACGCGGTCGATCTCGCTGGATGGCGGCATCGTGACGGCGGTCGTCCGGCGCGGCGGCGCCGGATGGCGCAGCGCGATGCTGTCGACCAGTTCGGCGATCGGACGGCCGACCGCCCCCCAGTCCGGCGTCGGATTGTCGCGGGCGAGCACCAGCGCCTCGCGCAGCGCCGCGAGGCGCGCCGGCTCTTTCAACTCCGGCAGGCCGGCCCGGCGCAACAGAGCGCGCAGTGCGGGATTGCCGAGCGCGGTTCGGTAGAACTTGGCCAGATGCGGGTCGCCGCGGCCGGGCTGGCGCAGGATGGGATCGCAGACCTCGTAGAGTGAGGGACCGTCCTTGCGGGCCGTCAGCGCGCGGCAGGCCGCGCCGGCAAAATACTGGAAACTCAAAATGGGACTCGCGGGTTGTCGAGGCGGGATCAATGGCATGCGCTGCTCGAAACGCCCGGCAAACGGCTCGTCACACGCATGCACCCGTCAAACTGGCATGCTGCGCGGGCAAAGACAACGTGACCGGGATCACGGCTCCGACCGGCGATTTGGCCGCAATGTGGCATTCGGGCGGTCCCGCGGAGACCCTTTGGAGAACGGCGCCATGGTTAAATTTTCCTTGATTTACAAGTGCTTGAAAAGTCAACGGTGTTTGGATGTTGCCCTGCTTGCGGGTTCGGGTTAAGCCTTTCTTCGTTGCGGTGCCGCAAATTGCGCGCAATTCGACGACACATCGTCTCGCAACCCCTCAAACCTCAGAGGCGCCCGCGCGACCCAAAGGTGCGATCCTTTGGTGCCGCATGGACAGGCTCGGACCAGGATTGACGTGATGACCGCAAGGCAGCCTTCCTTCTCCCGCCGTTCGGCCGTGATCGCCGCCGCGTTGCTCTGCACGGTGTCGCTCGCGATCGGCGCGAATGCTGCCTTGAACAAGCGCTCGCTCGAAGCCCCGAAATCTGCCGCCGCCGAGCAGGGCGTTGCATCGACCGGCAACGGCGCGCGGCTCGCGCTCGTCATCGGCAATGGTCACTACCCCGACGCCAACGCGCCGCTGGCCCAGCCGATCAATGATGCCCGTGCGCTGACCGGCGCGCTGCGCCGCGGCGGCTTCGACGTCGACGTGGTCGAGGACGCGAGCAAGGACGATCTGGCCCGCGCGGTCGAGCGCCTGACCGCGAGAATCAAACCGGATTCGGTAGTGATGCTGTTCTTCGGGGGCTACGCGATCCAGGCGGGCCGCGACAGCTACATGATCCCGACCGATGCCAAGATCTGGAAGGAAGCGGACGTCCGTCGCGAGGGCACCAGCATCGAGAGGGTGCTCGACGCCGTCAGCGAGAAGGGCGCCCGGGCCAAGCTCGTCGTGATCGACGCCTCGCGCCGCAATCCCTTTGAGCGCCGCTTCCGCGCTTATTCGCATGGCCTCGCGCCGATCAACGCGCCCGCCAACGCGCTGATCATGTCGTCGGCGACGCCCGGCAAGGTGCTCGACGACCCGCAGCAGGCCAACAGCGTGCTCGTCTCGGAGCTGCTCAATCAGCTCGGCAAGAGCCCGAGCGCCGAGACGGTGTTCAACAAGACCCGCAATGCGATCGCGCGCAGCTCCGACGGCGAGCAGGTGCCGACCGTGTCATCGTCGCTGGTCGAGGACATCCGCCTCAGCGCCGATGTCGCCAACGCCGGCAGCTGAGCCTCGGCCGCTCTCCAACGATCTTCCTGATTTGTACCGGCTGCCGCTCTTCACGAGTGGCAGCAAACCCGTGCGACTTGCTCGGTCTGCGCCTCTCCCCGCCCCCGCCGCCCGCGGCGAGAGGGAGCCCACCGCGCACGCCGCAGCGGCTCCCGACCTTCGCCGAGCGGCCAGCGGCGCGCCTTGCCACGTCGCCGCCCGTCAGTTGCTCGCGAGCACCGGCCGCACCGGGTCGCCTTCCCGCAACAGCGCGCCGGCGCGGGCGACGACCACCTCGCCCTCGTTGAGCCCGTCGCGGATCTCGACCTGGCCGCCGGCCATCAGGCCGATCTCGACCCGCTTGGTCTCGACCCGCTGATTGCGGACCACCTGCACGACGGTCCCGTCGGGATCATACAGGATCGCGGTCAGCGGCAGCGCGACGCCACAGCTCTGGCCGGTCTTGATGACCGCGCGGCCGAACGCATTCACCAACAGCCGGGCGTTGCCGGTGATGGCGATGAACGCCTGGCCGAGCTGGCTGTTGGGCTCCACGGTGGGCGCGATGCGGCGGATCTTGCCGTCGACCTCGCCGGCGCCGACGATCCGGATCCGCGCCGTCTGGTTGACCGCAAGCCGGTTGATCTGCGCGCTCGGCACCAAGCCCACCAGGTCATATTCGTTGCGGGCAATGATCGAGAACAGCGCCTCGCCGCGGCCGGAGGCGAAGGCGCCGATGGTGGCGGTGGATGTCAGGATGGTCCCGGCGACCGGCGCCTGGACCATGATCGTGCCGCCCTCGGGCGGCGTCAGCCGCGCCAGGTTCTGCCCGGCGGTGACGGTGTCGCCGGCATCGACCAGGACCTCGGCGACTTTCAGTCCGGGACGGTCCGGCCGCACCGCGGTCTCGTCGCGGGCGAGCACCATGCCGGACACCTCGACGGTGTTGTCGAAGCAGGCCTTGGCCGCCTTGAGCACGCTGACCGCGGCGCCTCTGGGCGCGGTGTCCTCGGCCGCCATGGCCGGGCTCGCGGCCGCGCCCAATGCCAGGAGGCCGAGCGCCGTGAGCATCGGCATCCGGCGGGACGTGGCGGCAATTGCGGCATGTCTCATGCGAAACCGATCCTCGCGAACCCGATCCATTCGAACGGCTGCGTCCGAATAGCAGACGCGCCGCCGCCGGGCCAGCCGACCCGCGTCCTCGTATAGTCGCGCCAGCCGGCCGCGACGTTCAGCGCCGTCGTTGATTGAACGAGCCCGAATTTCCTCGCGGCTGCGCAACTCCCGGCAACGCGCAAGGCTACGGATCGCCCTCGCCGGCACCTGGCGCTTTCATGGCCGCGACGACGCCGCGGCGCTCGGCTTCCTTGACGACGAAGTCCGTCGCCAGGATCTCGCCGTTCTCACCAAAGATTCGCACCGGCAGCCCGGCCCGCAGCGCGAGCATCACGGTATTGAGCGTGCCGCGGCTGCGACCATCCCAGAAGGCAGCGATCTCGTCGACTCTCCGAACCAATTCAGCATTACGGAGAGGGCCAGCCTTCCGGCCATGCCGTTTCCAATCGGCCTGAATGATCAAGGTCGGCAAGCCCAGACTCCGCGCCGCCTCGATCGCCCACGTGTCGACACCCTGCGCGCCGCCGGAGACCACGCAGGTGTCGCACGGCAGCGAGGTCACGAAGGATTCGACCAGAGCCCGGCTCGGAAAGTGCCGTGACCCGACGATGCCGACGACCTTCGATGCGCCGTCCATGCAGACAGATCCTTCTCTCACAGCGGTGGCCGCCGATTTGCTTTGCCGATCGTCTCTTCCTTTGCTCGCTTTGGCATCCAATCGTTTCGAGACAGCAGATCGGAGGTGTGCCGCGGCAAGATCGCGCGCGTTCACGCCGCAGCACCTCATCGCCGAATTTGTCTCGTGAGTTTAAGCTGATTTGGGCTGTCCAGAGCTTCTGGAAAAAAGAAATCGCTTGCGACGTCGGGCAAATCGGGTGGAGAGTTCCGCCCGTCCTGCCTCATTGACGAGGGGCGCTTCGCGAACGTCACGACGCGTTGGGGTGGGATGCGATGGCCGCGATGTGGTGCAGCGTGCTGGGCACGCCGACGTACGCCATGTCGCGGACGGTGAAGTCGCAGGGTCCTGGCCTCCCGACGCTGAGGTCCGCGCAAGGCGCCAAGCGCGCTTTGTCGCCACGGTGGCAAACAAGCCCGGTCACCGGGGAGCTTGCGTATAATCCGTAAAGCCACCGCGCAGGGAGGGCCGGGTCGTTTCGGCTGTACCTGTGGTTCTGCCGCGTGCTTGTTTTGCTGCACGCGGACCGCAGGCTTCAGCCGAGGCCTGGTCCTCCCTGCGCCCTTGTCTCGAAGAGGGTGTCGCAATGATCACAGCTCGGACGCGACATGCGCCGCGAGGGCGCGATGTCATGTTTGGACGGCTCCTGCGGTCGATACAGGTGCCATCACCCGGTCGAGCCGGGGCGATGACGACGGCAAACTCAGCCATGCGTCGGGACGGTGGACGCGACGCTCATGCTTCACCTGATTGTGGCGCGCCGCTATCGCGCAAACGACCGCGACGGCGCCACATGGAGCGCGTAGGCATCGGCAGCTTCGTTGACGCGCGGATAGAGCTCGGTGACCAGCGGATCGTGCCCTGGGATGAACCGGTCCGGATGTCCCGCGAGCCGTTCGATGATCTCCCAGCCCAGCGCCATGTCGCCGACATTGTAGACAATCGGAAACGGACTGCGGCGCTGCAGATTGGCGTAGTAATGTGCTGCGTCGGAGGCGAGCACGACGGGTCCGCGCGCGGTGTCGACGCGCACCACCTGCAGCCCGTCGGAATGACCGCCGACCCGGTGCACGGTGACGCCGGGGGCGATCTCGCCGTCGCCGCTGTGAAACGTGACGCGCTCGCCATAGACATGGCGCGCCATCGTGGTGACGTGCTCGACCGAGAACGGGTGCCGCAGCAGGCCGTTGCACATGCAGCGTCCCGTCGCATAGGCCATCTCGCGCTCCTGCAGATGAAACCGCGCATGCGGGAAACGGTCGAGATTGCCGGCGTGGTCGTAATGCAGATGGGTGACGATGATGTCGCGGATATCGGCGGCGTTCACGCCGAACAGTTCGAGCGCATCGACCGGGTTGCGGGTCAGCTTGCGGTTGCGCGCCTGGGCCTCGGCGGCGTTGAAGCCGGTGTCGACCAGGATGTCGCGCCCTGCGCTGCGAATCAGCCAGACGAAGTAATCGAGGTCCTGCGCGACCGCCTCGTGCGGATCCGGCTGCAGGAAGTTCATGCTCGGCATGCGCGGCGACATCGTCGCATAGCGCAGCGCGTAGATTTCGGCGGCGTTCCCCATGATGCCCGTCTCGTTGATGGCCATTGGCGGGCATCGAGCCACCGCGGGCAGGCGGCGTCAATCGCTGCGGCGCGCGAACCGGATCGACCGGCGGCCCGACACAGTGTGAGGCGCCTCACTGGCGTTCGCCTTGCTTCGTTGCATGTTCCGACTGTGGCGATCGAAAGACGCCGCCGAGATCCGCCTGCCGTGGCGATTCTTCAACCGGCCCAAGCGGTTGACGAGTCGTCACGGCGATTTGATAATGCCTGACGCGTGGGTTAAGGTCGCCGCGGCGCAAGCTGGACGGCGCCTGATTGCTGGACCGCTGGACCGCCATCGTGATGACTGCTCGCCTGCTGTTGCTGCTCGGTTTGATGTTTGCCGTGGCGTTCTCTGGTCCCGCGCTGGCGGCCGGCGATCGCATCGCGCTGGTGATCGGCAATGCGAAATACCCGGATGCCGAAGCGCCGTTGAAAGAGCCGATCAACGATGCGCGCGACCTCACCGACGAGTTGAAGCGCGACGGCTTTACGGTCGAAACGCTGGAGAACGCCACCGGCGAAGCGATGCGCCGCGGGCTCGAACGGCTCTATGGCAGCATCAAGCCCGGCTCGGTGGCGCTGGTGTTCTTCTCCGGCTTCGGCATCCAGTCGAATCGCACCAGCTACATGATTCCGGTTGATGCGCAGATCTGGCAGGAGGCCGATGTCCGACGCGACGGCATCAGCCTTGAGCAGGTGCTGCAGGAGATCAACAGCCGCGGCGCCGGGGTCAAGATCGCGCTGCTCGATGCGTCCCGCCGCAATCCCTATGAGCGCCGCTTCCGCACCGCCTCGTCCGGACTGGCGCCGGTCATTGCGCCAAGTGGTACCCTGGTCATGTACTCGGCGGCGCTGTCGGCGGTCGTGTCCGATACGGGCCGCGACCGCAGCCTGTTCGTGCAGGAGCTCTTGAAGGAAATCCGCGTTCCCGATCTGACCGCGGAGGAGACGCTGAACCGCACCCGGGTCGGCGTGACCCGCGCCTCGCGCAGCGAGCAGGTGCCGTGGATCTCATCCTCGCTCGCCGAAGACTTCTCCTTCGTGCCGGGCGCAGGCGGCGTGCGGCCCACTCCGCCGGTCGAGAGCAGCACGGCGCCAGTCGCGGCTCCGACGCCGACCCCCACGCCGACCCAGGTCGTGGTGGCGCCGCCGCTCCCGCCGCCACCTCCACCTCCGCCCCCGCCGGTCCAGAAGGCGGATGCGCCGCCGGCGCCGCCCGTTGTTCCGCCGCCGCCGGTTCCGACCCCGTCGCCCGTCATCGCGACCACCGCGCCGACGACCACCGCGCCGGCCACCAACGTAACGGCCGCGCCGCCGGTGCAGGATCCCTTCGCCGAGGACCCGACCATCAAGAGCCTGACGGCCAAGATCGCTGCCAATCCGGAAGACGCCGGCGCGCTCTACCGGCGCGGCCAGGTCTATGCCAGCAAGGGCGCCTATGCGCAGGCCATCCGCGATTTCGACGACACGATCCGGCTCAATCCGAAGGATGTCGAGGCCCTCAATAATCGCTGCTGGGCGCGCACCGTGGTCGGTGAGCTGCAGGCGGCGTTGCGCGACTGCAACGAGGCGCTCCGGCTGCGGCCGAATTTCGTCGATGCGCTCGACAGCCGCGGGCTCGTCAACCTCAAGAGCGGCGCGACCAAGAACGCGATCGCCGATTTCGACGCGGCGCTGAAGATCAACCCGCGGCTGACGTCATCATTGTATGGGCGAGGCCTAGCCAAGCAGCGCAACGGCGCGGCGCAGGAGGGCGCGCTCGACATCGCCAACGCCAAGGCGATCGATCCCAATATCGTCCGCGAGTTCGAAAGCTACGGCGTGCGCTGATTTTTGCGCGCATGCGTCGGCCGCCTCGAACCATGCGGCGCGCCGGACCGACATAACCGCGAACAGCCGGGTCGCGAGCGTGGTGTCGCGACGGGACCGGACCATGCGTTCGCGCCGATCATGCGCGAGGAGGGATTGGCAAATGACCGTATCGCAGACGAAGTCGACCTACGCTGCCAGCCTGACGGGCCTGTTCGTGGCCGTAACGCTGAGCGCCGCGGCCGCGCTGAGCGTCACCGCGGCCAAGGCTGCCGAGGATGTCACCGAAGACCAGATCGTCCGGGCGCTGGCCGGACCCAAGAAGCCGCTGACCCGCGGACTGTCGCTGTCGCCGCCGTCCGAAGCGGCGCCTGCCGCAGCGCCGGAACAGGACAAGTTCCTGCAGAGCATCCGCGGCCGTTCGACGCGCTCGCTGTCGACGGCAGAACGCGAGGAGATCGCGGCGGTCGCCAAGTCCAAGCCGAACATCGATCTCGAGATCACCTTCGACTACAATTCCGCCAATATCAGCCAGAAGTCGCTCGCATCGGTGCAGGCGCTCGGCCGCGCGCTGACCAGTCCCGACCTCAAGGGCTCGACCTTCGTCGTGGCCGGGCATACTGATGCCGCGGGTGGCGATGCCTATAATCAGGATCTGTCGGAGCGCCGCGCCGATTCGATCAAGCGCTATCTGGTCGAGAAGTTCGGCATTGCCGGCGCCGATCTGGTGACGGTGGGCTACGGCAAGAGCAAGCTCAAGGATCCGAGCCAGCCGCTCGCCGAGGTGAACCGCCGCGTCCAGGTGGTCAATATGCAGAGCAAGACGGCGGCCGCCAAGTAGTTCGGCGTCCGCATAGCGCCGACGGGGGTTGCGTGGCCAGAGATCGAGTTGACCGGATGCGTCCCGCAGTCTTGCGGGGCGCATCGTCTCGTCGGGACCTCCCGCGCTGCGTTTGCAGCCGGCGCCGCCCACTCGTGAAACCGCACTTCGCGCCGACCGGATCGAGCCTTCGATGAAGCTGCCAAAATCCCTCAAAACCGTAGCCGGCGCGATCATCTTCGTGGCTTTGTTCGCCGGCTATTACACCTACGAGCATCGCTCGCATCCGGCCGCCGAGGAGCCGCCGATGCAGGCGCAGGTGCTGGTGACGAAGGCGGTGAAGGCCTGCTTCTCCGATCTCGTCCGGGTCACCGGGTTTGTCGTTCCCCGCCGCGAAGCCGTCGTCGGCGCCGACCAGGAGGGATCGCGGGTGACGGATGTCCTCGTCAAGGAAGGCGACACCGTCACGGAGAATCAGGAGCTGGCCCGCCTGACGCCGCCCCCGCCGCAGCCGGGGGCGCCGGCTGCTGCCGCAAACCGGCCGGTGTCGCTGCGTGCGCCGGCGGCTGGCGTCGTCACCGAGGTCCGTACCATCGCCGGCGCGCCCGCCTCCCCCCAGGCCGGACCGATGTTCCGCATTGCCGTGAACAATGAGCTGGAACTCGACGCCGAAGTCCCGAGCGTTCACCTCCTGAAGCTCAGCCCGGGCCTGCCCGCGCGCATCACGCGCGATAATCTGCCCGACATCATCGGCCGCCTCCGCGTGGTGGCGCCGCAGGTCGATCGCTCGACCCAGCTGGGCCACGCCCGCATCACGCTGACCAGCAGCGCAACGCTGAAGCCGGGGATGTTCGCCCGCGCCAATATCGACGCCAGGCGGAGCTGCGGCGTCGCCGTTCCCAATACGGCGATCGATCATCTCACCATCCAGGTCGTGAAGGGCAACACGATCGAGACCCGCAGGGTGCGGGTCGGCCTGGTGTCCGACACATCGACCGAGATCCTGGAAGGTCTCGCGGAGGGTGAGATCGTGGTCGCCGACGCCGGCAGCTCGCTGCATGATGGTGACCAGATCAAGACCATGTTCGCCGAAGACATCGATCGCACGCGGGTACGCTGATGGCACTGAATATCTCGGCATGGTCGATCCGGAACCCGCTGCCGTCGATCCTCTTCTCGCTCATTCTCCTGATTCTTGGCTGGATGAGCTTCAGCAAGCTCGCGGTGACGCGGCTGCCGAACGCCGACATTCCGGTGATCTCGGTCGCGGTGGCGCAGTTCGGCGCGGCGCCGTCGGAGCTTGAATCCCAGGTCACCAAGATCATCGAGGACGGCGTGTCCGGCGTCGAGGGCGCGCGCCACATCCAGTCCCTGATCACCGACGGCCTCTCGGTCACGACGATTACGTTCGCGCTCGAGACCAACACGGATCGCGCCATCAACGACGTCAAGGACGCCGTGACTCGGGTGCGCTCCGACCTGCCGCAGAACGTCACCGAGCCGTTGATCTCGCGCGTCGACAAGATCGGTTTGCCGATCGTGACTTATGCGGCGATCTCGCCAGGCAAGACGCCGGAGCAACTGTCCTTCTTCGTCGACGATGTGGTCAAGCGCGAGCTGCAGGGCGTCCGCGGCGTCAGCCAGGTCGAGCGCATCGGCGGCGTCGAACGCGAAATCCTGGTCTCGCTCGATCCCGACCGTCTGCAGGCCATGGGCCTCACGGCGGTGAATGTCAGCCAGAGCCTGCGCGGCACCAATGTCGACGTCGCCGGCGGCCGGGCCGAGATCGGCAAGAACGATCAGGCGATCCGCACGCTTGCCGGGGCCAAGACGCTGAACGAGCTGTCGAACACGATGATCCCGCTGTTCGGCGGCGGCGAGGTGCGGCTCGCCGATCTCGGCACCGTCACCGACACGATCGCCGATCGCCGCACCTTCGCGCGCTTCAACGGCGAGCCGGTGGTGGCGCTGGGCATCAAGCGCGCCAAAGGCGCCAGCGACGTGGTCGTCGCTGCGGCCGTGCAGAAGCGCATCGACGAGGTGAAGGCCGCGCATCCCGACGTCGATCTCAGGCTGATCGATACCTCGGTCGAATTCACCAAGGGCAATTACGAGGCTGCGATCTCGACCCTGTTCGAGGGCGCGATTCTTGCCGTCATCATCGTGCTGCTGTTCCTGCGGGACTTCAGGGCGACGGTCATCGCGGCGATCTCGCTGCCGCTGTCGATCTTCCCGGCCTTCTGGGCGATGGATATCCTCGGCTTCTCGCTGAACATGGTCTCGTTCCTGGCGATCACGCTGTCGACCGGCATTCTGGTCGACGACGCGATCGTCGAGATCGAGAACATCGTGCGCCATATGCGGATGGGCAAGTCGCCCTATCGCGCGGCGCTGGATGCCGCGGACGAGATCGGTCTCGCGGTGATCGCGATCAGCCTCACCATCATTGCGATCTTTGCGCCCGCAAGCTTCATGTCGGGGATTGCCGGCCAGTTCTTCAAGCAGTTCGGCATTACCGTCTCGGTGCAGGTGTTCTTCTCGCTGCTCGCCGCGCGGTTCGTCACGCCGATGCTGGCGGCCTACTTCATGAAGCATCACGATCACGAGGATCCGCCGCCGGGCTTCATCCTGCGCGCCTATCAGCGCATCGTGACCTGGTCGGTGCAACACTACTTCGTGACGGTGCTGCTCGGCATCGGCATCTTCGCTGCCTCGATCTGGAGCACGACCCTGCTGTCGCAAGGGTTCCTGCCGGCGCAGGACGCGGCGCGATCGCTGCTCGCAATCGAGCTGCCGCCCGGCGCGCAACTCGCCTACACCGAGAAGGTCACCGAGGAGATCGTGGCGCGGCTGCGCAAGCGGCCCGAGGTGCGCAGCGTCTTTGTCGACGGCGGCAGGCTGCAGGGGGCGATGGAGGTTCGCCGCGCCGGCATGATCGTCAACTACACCCCGAAGACCGAGCGCAAGATCACCCAGAAGGAGCTCGAACTCGCGATCACCAAGGATCTCGAGACCATCCCCGACATCCGCTTCTGGTTCACGGATGAGAACGGTCTGCGACCGATCAAGCTGGTGCTGACGGGGTCTGACCCCAAGCTGGTCGACAATGTCGCCAGCGAACTTGCGTCGCAGATGAAGCGGATCCCGATCATCTCCAACGTGGTGTCCGACACGTCGCTCGACCGGCCGGAATTGCGGGTGCAGCCGCGCGCCGATCTGGCCGCGCGCCTCGGCGTGTCGACTGAGAGTTTGTCGCAGACGATTCGCGTCGCGACGATCGGCGATGTCGGGCCTGCGCTGGCGAAATATGATGCGGGCGGCCGCCTGGTCCCGATCCGGGTCCAGCTCGAGGATGCCGCGCGGGGCGATGTGAAGATCCTCGAACAGCTGCGCGTGCCGCTCGGCCAGTATGGTGAGAAGGGTGGCGTGCCGCTGGCGGTGGTCGCCGACATCAAGCTCGATCAGGGCCCGACCAGCATCAGCCGTTACGATCGCGGCCGGCAGGCCACGGTCTCGGCTGATCTCGTCGGGCTGGCGGCGCTCGGCGATGCGACCAAGCAGATCGACGACCTGCCGGTCCGGAAAAGCATGCCGGCGAGCGTCAAGCTGATCCCGTCGGACGATGCCGAGAGCCTGAACGAGCTGGCGTCCGGCTTCATCACGGCGATCACGGCGGGGCTGATGATCGTCTATGCGGTGCTGGTGCTGCTGTTCGGCACCTTCCTGCAGCCGATCACGATCCTGTTCTCGTTGCCGCTGTCGATCGGCGGCGCCATCGGCGCCTTGATGCTGACCGGCAAGCAGCTCACGATCCCGGTCTATATCGGCATGATGATGCTGATGGGCATCGTCACCAAGAACGCGATCATGCTGGTCGAGTTCGCCGTCGAGGCGATCCATGCCGGCACCAGACGCGACGAGGCGATCATCGATGCCGGCATGAAGCGGGCCCGTCCGATCGTCATGACCACGATCGCGATGGTCGCGGGCATGATGCCGAGCGCGCTCGCGGTCGGCGCGGGCGGCGAATTCCGTTCGCCCATGGCGCTGGCCGTGATCGGCGGGCTGGTGTTCTCGACAGTCCTGTCGCTTCTGTTTGTGCCTGCGATGTTCCTGGTGATGGACGATCTCAGCACGCTGTTCGGACGGCTCGGCCGCCGGCTGATCGTGTCTGACGGAACGGACGAGCCGGGCCACGACGCGGAGGGCGGACACGCCCAGAGGCCGCGGCCCTCGGTAGTGTCGCCGGCGGCGGAGTGAGAATCCAGGCGCGGGGGGCGCTCAGTTCGCCGTGATCGGCTGACGCCGTTGCGCGCTCACGTCGTCGGCGACATTCGGCGCGGGCTCGCTTGGTGGGCTGGTCTCGGGCGGCACGATGATGGCGACGAAGCGCTGGCTCGCTCCGGGCCAGCCGAACAGCTTGGTGCGCAGCGAAATCTCGGCGCGCACCGACCGCCGCGCCCGCGCCGCGACGGCGCTCATGCCCGAGATGCAGGAGATGTCGGTGTCGTAGCACAAGGCGGACCAGCCCTGCGCGGTCAGCGCCGCGGCCGGAGTTTGCAGCTCGTACGGATGCACGAGGCTTATCTCATAGCGGGGATGATCCGGGCTGTAGAATGCGGCCGCGAAGGCGAGCCCGTCATCGCCGCCCACGGCGGCAAGCGGACGGCTCGAGACCGACTGCCAGAGGCGATCGAGCTCCGCCACAGCCGGCTGGTAGAAGTTGCGGCCTTCGCTGAGCGGCACATAGTTGCGGTACAGCGCGTGAAGGGGGGCTGCGACGGTCGCGGCGAATGCGGCGATGCCGATCGTCGCCGCGGCGAGGTTGATCGTCGCGGCGCGGGAGGGCTGGTAGCTCGCCCCGCAGACGATCACGATGACAAACAGGAAGACGCCCTGCAGGCCCCATAATGGCGGCATGTCGGTGCCGAACACGACCGAGGTCAGGGCGGGCAGGGCGACCGTGCCGATGCTCATCATCGCCAGCAGGCGGAGCCCGGCGCCAAGACTGAGGGCATCGTTCAGCACGCGGGCTGGACGGGGGCGTGTCATCGCGAGCCAGATCAGTCCGGGAATGCCGCCGATGCCGGCCATCGCCAGAAAGAAGCCTCCGCCTTCGATCAGGGCAGCCGCACCCGTCTTGCCGACGTGATGTGTGATGGCGTGCGAGAACGGTTGTGCCCCGGTCATGCCGAGCCAGATCAGATGCGGCGTCAGTGCGGCCAAGCCGGACAGCGCGGCGACCCACGGCGCCGACGAGGCGAAATAGGCGCGTCGCTCGCGGTGACACAGCGCGGCGATCGCGAAGCTGGCGATCAGGAAGATGGAGTAGTACTTCCCGAGCATCGCCAGTGCCGCGGCGAGGCCGGCTGCGATGGCCCATCGGACATTGCGGGTCTCGTACGAGCGCAGGAAACAGTAGGTCGCCAGCGGCCAGCTCGACAGCAGGACCGCGTTGGCGTTGAAGCGCTGCGCGTGCAGCTGATAGACGGGAAGCAGCATCAGCAGCAGCAACACGATCAGACGCTTGTCGTCGCGCGCGAACCGCCGCGTGATCAAGTCCACGGCCCAGAGGCCTGCCGCGGCGTTGGTCAGCGCCAGCAGGTTGAAGGACCAGTTCGTCAACGGAAACGCGCTCGTCCAGGCGCGCGCGGCCCAGCCCATCAAAGGCGGGTGCTTGCTCGAACCCCAGGCGAAGCTGCGCCCGAGCGACCATGTCTCGATCACGTCCTGGTGCAGGTCGCCGCCGACATAGGCGATCGAGAAATAGATCATCCAGACCGCGACGAAGCCTGCGATCAGTGCCGGCACGGCCCAACCGTCCTCGACGGCGTCGATCCAGATCGCAAGGGCTCTGCGCCAGCGCGGGATCGAGCCGCTGGTCTCGATCCCAATTGCCGGCCACGCAAGACTCATGAACTCACTTCCACCCTAGGTTCTGGCGCGCGAACTCCGCCCCGCGCGTTCGACGCGCAGGTGGATGGCGCTCATGGCTGCCGAATTGACCCCTGTTAGAACTGTTAAAAAGAGTTCATGTCGCAAATTGTGAGGTGCCGTGGCCCAATTGCGATCATGTTTGGCCGCTGCGGACACCGAGCGATGCACAGCGCTCGGTTCCGGTCACAGAGTGGACGCGGAGCGGACATGGTTCTCGCGAGCGTGGCGTGCAGTCCGACGGACAAAGCATCATCAGGGCGCAGCGACGTCGGTGGAGGTTGGGCTGAGTCTACTCGTTCCGTGCGATGGTGTTGAGCTTGGTCAGGTCATGCAGCAGGATCCGGCCGCGTTGCAGGTCCAGGATCTTGTCCTTGCGCCACGCCTGAAGCTGGCGGTTGACGCTCTCGCGCGCCGCGCCGACGAAGATGCCGAGCTGCTCCTGCGAGATATGCACCTCGGAGCCGAAATCCTCCGCGAGTGCACAGAGCCGGCGTGCGAGTCGGATCGGCAGCGGCTGCAGCACCGACTCCTCCATCCGCTCGCTCTGCCAGCGGATGCGCTGACACAACAGCTGGATGATCTTGATCGCGACCTTGGGTTCGCGCTCGAGGAAGCTGAGGAAATCCTCGCGGCGGAGCACGAACAGCTCGGTCGTCTCTCCGGCCGTGGCGTCGGCGGTGCGCTCCTGTCCGTCGAGCACGGCGACCTCTCCGAACAGGTCGCCAGGGCCCATGAAATTGAGGGTGAGCCGGCTGCCGTCCGTCGCGCCGGTCTCGATGCGGATCTGGCCGCGCCGGACTCCGAACAGGGCGTTGCCGGGATCGCCCTTCTGGAACAGCACCTCGCCCGATGACAGATGCTGGGTATGGCACAGGTTCGACAAGCGCTGCAGCTCGTCGGCGCCGAGGTCCGCGAACATCGGGTTCATCTTGAGAATGACCGCAAATTCGGCCTGCTTGCTCATCACTATACCTTCAGCAATGGTTTGAAAGCCCCAGTTACATAAACCGCTCGGGCAGAAGTGTGTCATAAGTCACATAATGACGCACGTGCTTACGACTATTTTCGCCGCTCCTGGAGCAGTCCGCGGCATCTGGGATAGATATCGGATTGAACCGGGTCGGCGTTGCCGCACGCTAACCCGTGTAGACCGCTCGCACGTCGCGAATGGGACATCGACATGAAAGCATTGAAGATCGCAGGCGGGTTGGTTGGCGCCGTCGCCGTCGTGCTCGTCCTGGCGCTTGCCTTTGGCCTTCCGGCGAGTGTTGTGACGGCGGCGATCCAGGACCGCGTCGAGCGTGACACCGGATATCGTTTGAGCATCGCCGGCTCCGCGAGCATCAGCCTGTGGCCATCGCTGCATGCGACGCTGACCGACATCACGCTGCTCGATCCGAAGGACCGAGACGGCAACAACCGGCTGACCGTCGCCAAGCTGCAGGCAGATATGGCGCTGTCTGGCCTCTGGTCGGGCCGGCCCGACATTGCCGAGGTCATCGTCGACAAGCCTACGCTGTATTTGCCGCTGCTGCGTGAACGCCTGCGCGACAATGCGCCGCGCAACCGCGCTCCGGCAAAGTCGGACGCCGCGCCGTCCATCCGGATCGAGCGGGTCACGATCAGAGACGGGGCTGTCATCCTGTCCAATCCGCGCGACCGCGTGGAGAATCGCATCGACGGCATTGGCGCGACGGCATCGCTGGGCGGGGACGGCAGGATCAAGCTCACCGGTACGGCCCGGGCGAGCGACCGTCCCGTCAGCTTCGAGGTCAATTCGACGGCCCCGGGGATGCCGATTGATCGGCAGACCCTGCCGGTCGAGTTCAAGCTCGAGATGGCCGATGCCTTCCGCGGTGTTCTGGCCGGCCGCGCCGACCTGCGCCTCAATGGACCGTTGGTGATGATCAACGGGCTCAGCGGCACCCTCGGCGGCGGTGATTTCAACGGCTGGGCCTCGGTCGATGTCGCCAGCAAGCCACTCGTCAAACTTGATCTGGATGTGCGGCGGCTCGACCTCGGCAGTCCTGCCGCGCCACGCAACGCCGGCGCTTCGGGATGGAGCACGGCGGCCATCGACCTGCGCGGCCTCAACTACGTCGATGCCCGCGTGAAGCTGTCGGCGACCGACGTCGGAGTCGCCGGTGCTCGCCTCGGCCCGCTGGAGGTCGAATCGTCGCTGGCCGGCGGCGTGCTGAAGGCGACCGTCGCCAATCTCGGTGCCTATGACGGACAGGCCAGCGGTGAGGTCGTGATCGATGCCTCCACCGGCAATCCGGCCTACGCCATGCATTGCGACGTGGTCGGCATCCGAGCATTGCCGTTGCTGCAGAACCTCGCCGGTTTCGACAGGCTCGACGCACGCCTGCAGGGCAAGTTGGCGCTGCGGTCGAGCGGCGCCAGCCAGCAGGCCATCATGAGCAATCTGAGCGGCTCGGCGTTCCTGCTGTTCCAGGATGGCGCCATCCGCGGCATCAATGTCGCGCAGATGATCCGTTCCTTGACCTCCAACCCGCTGTCCGGCTGGCAGGATTCGAAGGAACTCACGACCGATCTCACGCAATTGTCGGCCTCCTTTCAGGTCGAGCGTGGTCAGGCCGCGACCGGCGATCTCAATCTGATCGGACCGCTGGTGAAGGTCACTGGCGCAGGCACCATCGATCTCGGCAATCGCGTGCTGGCCATGCGCGTCGAGCCGAAGCTGGTGATGACCACCGAGGGGCAGGGCCGCAACTCGGATCCGATCGGGCTCGGCATTCCCGTGGTGATCGACGGCCCTTGGAGCCAGCCGCGCTTCTACCCCGACATGGCCGGCATCCTGGACAATCCCGACGCTGCCTACGCCAAGCTCAAGCAGATGGGTCAGGGCCTGTTCGGCAAGGACAATGCGGGACTCAACAACCTGATCAACGGCCTCGGCGGCTTGATCGGCAACTCTGCCCCGACCGGTACGGCTGGCGCGAATGGCGGGCCTTCGGCAGCGGCGCCGAGCGGGCAGGCGCCGACGACAGGGCAATCCGATGTGCTGGGCGGGCAGCTCGGCGCGGCGATCGGCAATCTGATTCAGCAGGGTCTGCAGCAAGGCGCGCCGCCGCAGGGCCGCAGCCGAGGCCGTACCCTGAACCCGTCGGAAAGCGCCGCACCGCTGCTGCAGTCTCCCCGGGCCGCGCAACCCCCGGCGACGGACGCTGGCCAGGACGCTGCCTCGGCGTCGGGCAACCCGCCGGATGCCGCGATGGACGGCGCGCCGGACAGTCAGCCAATGAACGATGTCTTGAAGCGCATCTTCAACAGGTAATATGACGCCGCAGACCCTTGCGGTATCATCCGAATGGTGGATGACGTGCGCGTCCCAATGGCCGAGGATGTTCGCGGCGGCTTACACCGCGGTCCGCACCGAATGATGTCCGAAACGACCGGTTCTGCCGCGTCATTCTGTGCTAAACGGTGTTCACGGCGGACCGTCTCAGCGTGGGAACGGTCCTGTTTGTGAAGTGCCGTTGTCGCGCAACACGGCAACGAACGCGCTCGTCCGGCAGGCTTGATCGGTCGCTGCGCGCGAGGGGTCCGGATGAGCGGGGTCGAGGAGAGAGGCTGGTCGCTGCGGCAGGGTCTGTTCGCCAAATATGTGGTGTCGCTGGTCGGCCTCGTTGTCTTCGTGCTGGCCGTGAATGGTGCGACGGAAACCTGGATCAGCTACCAATCCACCAAGGCGAGCCTGACCGCCGCGATGGCGGAAAAGGCCGATGCGAGCGCCCGGCGGATCGACCAGGCGCTCTCGGACCTGCAACGACAGATCAGCTGGGTCACGCGGGCGAGCGCCAATACGCTGGAGCTGCGGCGCGCCGACTATGTGCAGCTGCTGAGCCAGGCTCCGGCCGTGCGGCAGCTTTATCAGCTCGATGGCCAGGGGCGCGAGCAGCTTCGGGTCTCGCGCACCTCGATTGCGTTCTCCTCCGGCAACGATCTGTCCCGCGACCTGCGCTTCACCGACACGGTCACTCACGGCAGCAATTTCTCGGCTGTGACCTTCAAGGGCGCGCAGCCCATGATGTCGATCTCGGTCGCGCATTCCGGCTTCAATGCCGGCGTCACCGTGGCCGATATCGACCTCGACTTTCTCGAAGACTTCATGACCGAGGCGCAGGTCGGAAAAGTCGGCATCGCTTATGTGGTCGATCCGCGCGGGCAGGTGCTGGCGAGTTCGGCGAAGGGACCGGCTGTCGGCCAGGACCTTGCCAGGCTGCCGCAGGTCGCCGCGGTGCTCACGCCCGATGGCCAGTCGCTGAATTCCGGGACCGACAGTGATGGGCGCGCTGTGCTGTCGGCTGCCGCCGTGCTGCCCAAGCTCGGCTGGGCCGTGTTCTTCGAGCAATCCACGGCGCATGCGCTGGCCCCGATTCGCGACCAGCTTTTGCGCGGCGCGCTGCTGATCGCGCTCGGACTGGCCGTCGCGACGCTCGCCGGCTCGCTGCTGGCCCGCCGCATGCTCGTACCGATCACCGCCTTGCGGATGGGCGCGCGGAAGCTCGGGGCCGGAGATTTCGCCCAGCGCATCGAAGTGAAGACGCATGACGAGCTGGAGGAACTCGCCGATCAGTTCAACAGCATGGCCGGCCAGCTTGCCGAATCCTACGCCGTGCTCGAAGCCAAGGTCGAGGAGCGCACAAGAGATCTCGCGCGTTCGATCAACGAGCTGAAGGTGCTGGAAGAGGTCGGGCGGGCGGTGGCCTCCTCGCTCGATCTCAACGCCGTGCTGCCGACCGTGGCGGCGCGCGCCCTTGAGATCACCCAGGCCGACGCCGTGCTGATCTACTCCTACGAGGCTGCCGAACGCCGGTTCAGGCTGGTCGAGGCCAAAGGCGTCGAGCGGGCGCAGGATGGCGCGCACACGATGCTGGATGGCGCGACGAGCCTGCTGGCCGACTCGATCCGCAGCGGTGAGCCGATCGCGATCGCGGAACTCGAAAGCGCCCCGGATCATCCGCTGCGCGACGTCGCGATCGCCGCCGGCTTTCATGCAGTTCTGTTCACGCCGCTGGTCGATCAGCAGGGCGTGCTCGGCGCGCTGGTGGTGCTCAGGCGATCCGCAGGCGCGTTTTCGCCAAATCTGATCGGTGTGATGCGCACCTTCGCCCATCAGGCCGTGCTGGCGATGCGCAACGCGCGGCTGTTCACCGAGGTCGATCAGAAGGGCCGCGAGCTGGCGCTGGCGCACGATACCGTGCAGCAGCAGGCGGTAAAGCTCAGGGAACAGACCGAGCAGCTGCGCGAATGGAACAAGTCGCTGGAAGAGCGCGTCGAGAAGCAGCTTGGCGAGATCGAGCGCATCCGCCGGCTCGAGCGCTTCCTGGCGCCGCAGGTCGCGCAGATCATCGCATCCTCCGACGGTCATGATGCGTTGTTGGAAAGCCACCGCCGTGAGGTCACGGTGGTGTTCTGCGACCTGCGCGGCTTCACCGCGTTCACCGAGACGACCGAGCCCGAAGAGGCGATGAACGTGCTGCGCGAATATCACGCCGCGCTCGGCAAGCTGATCTTCAAATATGAAGGCACGCTCGATCGCTATGCCGGCGATGGCGTGATGATCCTGTTCAATGCGCCGATCCCGTTCGACGACCACACCACGCGCGCGGTGAAGATGGCGCTCGAAATGCGCGACGAGATCGGCCAGCTGACCGAGCGCTGGAAGAATCGCGGCCACAGTCTGGGCTTCGGCGTCGGCATCGCGCTCGGCTATGCCACGCTCGGCCAGGTCGGTTTCGAGCACAGGTTGGAATATGCGGCGATCGGCAGCGTCACCAACCTTGCCTCGCGGTTGTGCGATGAAGCGAAAGCGGGGCAGGTGATCGTGTCGCGCCGGGTCTATGGCGTGGTCGACCAGTCGGTCGATGCGCGGCCGATCGACGATCTGCATCTGAAGGGCTTCAATCACCCGGTGCTGGCGATGGAGATCCTGCGCTGGCGCGGGGAGAGCACCGCGCCTGTCGATGTGCCTGCGGAGCGCCGGCGATCATCCTCGTGATCACCTGGGCGCCGCCTCAGGCTGCGTTTTGTTTGTTGAGCGTGATTGTTTCGGACGACCGGTTTTCGCGATGGCGGATCATGCTCCTAATAGGCCTGTTTCGCGTCCGCCTCCTCGCTGGTCTGGATCAGGTCGAGGCTCGCCTCGATCTTGCCGATGAGGCGGTCGAATGCCCTGCGCTCGTCGGCTGACAGGCACGCCATGATCTCGCGCTCGCGCTGCTGCAGCCGGGGAATCAGTTCCTCGTACAGCGTCTTGCCCTTGCGGGTGAGGCGCAGGCGGAATTCGCGCCGATCCTCGGCATTCTCGACGCGTTCGATCAGGCGCCGCTCCAACAGCGCGGTCACGGCGCGGCTGATCGTTGACTTATGCGTGCGCGTGCACTCTGCGACATATTGCGCGCTGCAGGCTTCGCGGCGAAACCCGAGCGTCGCCAGCACGCGCCATTCGGGAATGTCGAGGCCGTAGCGCTCGCGATATTCGCTGGCGAGCGCGGCGCTGACCTCCGCCGCCAGGCGGTTCAGCCGAAATGGCGCGAACTTGAACAGATCGAGCCGCTCCTCCGCATGTGGCGCTGCGGCATTTCGGCTGGCTTCAACCGGCTTGGGCTGGCGCCTGGACGCCGTGTCGGCGGGATTTGCCACGCTCGCGCTCCGATTTTTGTGTTGACGCGGCCGAGGCCGTCGGCTTTAGAATAGTTGCAGGTGAGACTATCTGGCAAGATGCCAGTCGCGCTCACCCGAGGAAATGTCGGTCGCTTCGAAATTCGTCGCTTCGACAGCTCAAGAAACCACAAGGCGAGCAAGCCATGGTGCAGGTCAATCCGGGGCAGGGCGCAAGCCACGCGAAGGTTCAGTTCGGCTATCACCGGCACGGCGATCAGGATCGGGCCGCGCCGGCCGAACATCCGGTCGTCGTCGTGGGCGCCGGCCCGGTGGGCCTGTCCTTCGCGATTGATCTCGCGCAGCGTGGTCACGCGGTCGTTGTGCTGGACGATGCCGATCGGATCGGCGAAGGCTCGCGCGCGATATGTTTCTCCAAGCGTTCGCTGGATTATTGGGACCGGCTCGGTGTCGGCGACCGCATGGTCGACAAGGGCGTGGTATGGAACGTCGGTCGCATCTTCCACGGGCCGTCCGAACTCTATCAGTTCAATTTGCTGCCGGAGCCGGGACACAAGCGGCCGGCCTTCATCAACCTGCAGCAATTCTACGCCGAGGCGTATCTCGTTGATCGCGTCAACGAACTGCCGGAGATCTCGCTGCGTTGGCGCAACAAGGTGACCGCGCTGGAACAGCGCAATGATCGCGCCGTCCTGACGATCGAGACTCCCGACGGCCCCTATCGGCTGTCGGCGCGATATGTCGTGGCCTGCGACGGCGCCCGCTCGTCGCTGCGCCAGATGGTCGGCGCAGGCTTTTCCGGCAAAGTGTTCGAGGATCAGTTCCTGATCGCCGACGTCAAGATGACCGCGGAGTTTCCGACCGAGCGCTGGTTCTGGTTCGATCCGCCGTTTCATGCCGGTCGCTCGGCGCTGCTGCATCGCCAGCCCGACGACGTCTGGCGCATCGATCTGCAGCTGACCCCGGACTGCGATCCTCAGGTCGAGAAGAAGCCCGAGAACGTGCGGCCGCGCATCGCACGCATGCTCGGCCATGACGAGTTCGAATTCGAATGGATCTCGATCTACAAATTCCAGTGCCGGCGCATGCAGCGGTTCATCCATGGCAGCGTGATCTTCGCTGGCGATTCCGCGCATCAGGTCTCGCCGTTCGGCGCCCGCGGCGCCAATTCGGGTCTCGAGGATGCGGAGAACCTGTCCTGGAAGCTCGATCGCGTGCTGCGCGGAACCTCGCCATCGCAGCTACTTGAGACCTACCACATCGAGCGCAGCGCCGCGGCCGATGAGAACATCCGCGAATCGACCCGTGCCACCGATTTCATGGCGCCGGTCAGCGCGCAGGAGGCGCGGCTGCGCAAGGCGGTGCTGTCCCTGGCTAAGGAGACCGAGTTCGGCAAGCGCATGGTCAATGGCGGCCGGCTCTCGGTGCCCTCGGTCTATGAGACGCCGCTGTCGACGGCCGATGCCGAGGAATGGCAGGGCGGGCCTTGTCCGGGAACTTCGATGCTGGATGCGCCGCTCAAAGCGACCGATGGACGGCACCTTCATCTCACCGATGCGTTCAATGTCTTGGGCCGGCGCTTCACGTTGCTGGCTTTCGCCAATGGCGGGGACGTCGATGCGCCCGACGAGGTGGGCGTCGTTCGGATTGATGGAGATGACGGATTCGCGGACGCCGAAGGCTTCGCTGGGAAACGCTACGATGCCAAGCCCGGCACCGCCTATCTGCTCCGTCCCGACGGCTACGTCGCGGCCCGCTTCCGGCATCCGACGCGGGCAGCGATCGCGGCCGCCGTGGCGCGCGCGTCCGGCCTGAACTGAGGGAGCAGATGATGGCACTCTCGACCGCCTCGAATTTCGCCAAGCCCGACGACGCCTTCCGCGCCGTCGTCGAGGCGCATCGCGGGCTCTCGGAGAAGGACAGCGCCGATCTCGATGCGGCGCTGGTCCTGATCCTCGCCAATCACATCGGCGACATCACCGTGTTACGCGAGGCGATCACGCTGGCGAAAGGCCGCATGATCGACAGCGTTCAGCAGCAACAACAGCAGCAGCAATAGCGACAGACATAGGGAATGAACTGATGGCGAAGGGTTTCGCATCCACCACGGATCTCGCGGAGAAGAAGGTCACCTTCTCCGAGATCGGCCCGGATCTCTATGCCTTCACGGCCGAGGGCGATCCGAACTCGGCCGTGATCGTCGGCGACGATGGCTGCATCGTGTTCGACGCGCAGGCAACGCCCGCGATGGCCAACAAGGTCATCGAACGCGTCAAGACGGTCACGGACAAGCCGATCAAATATGTCGTGCTGTCGCATTATCACGCGGTGCGCGTGCTCGGCGCCTCGGCCTATCACGCGCAAGGCATCGTCGCCTCGCAGGAGACGCACCGGCTGATCGTCGAGCGCGGACAGCAGGACTGGGATTCGGAGTATGGCCGCTTCCCGCGGCTGTTCCAGGATGCGCAGAGCATTCCCGGCCTGACCTGGCCGACACTGACCTTCGAAGGCGAGATGACGATCCATCTCGGCAAGCGCGAGGTGCAACTGATTCAGCTGGGCGCGGGCCATACGTCGGGCGACATCGTCGCCTGGGTGCCGGACGCCGAGGTCATGTTCTCCGGCGATCTCATCGAATATCACTCGGCCTGCTATTGCGGCGACGCCTATCTGCGCGAATGGCCGTCGACGCTGAACGAGATCCGCGACTTCAATCCCAAGGCGATCGCGCCCGGGCGCGGCGACGCGCTGAAGGGCGAAGCCACCGTGCGCGAGGCGATCGCGATGACGCGTGACTTCGTCACCTCGCTCTATGGCGCCGCCGAGATGTCGGTCGCCAAAGGGCGCAGCCTGAAGGAATCGATGGCGGCGACGCGCGAGGTCATGGATCCGAAATTCGCGAGCTTCGCCATCTATGAGCATTGTCTGCCGTTCAACGTGTCGCGCGCCTATGACGAGGCCAGCGGCATCGACGATCCCGTGATCTGGACCGCCGAGCGCGACCGCGAGATGTGGGCCCGCCTGCAAGGAGAAGGATGATGAACATCAATACATCGCCTGACCAGCTCAGCCGCGCCTCGGCGCAGGTTACGCCGGGCTACATGTCCGGCTTTGGCAATTCGTTCGAGACCGAGGCGCTGCCCGGCGCGCTGCCGATCGGCCGTAACTCGCCGCAGCGCTGCGCCTATGGCCTCTATGCCGAGCAGCTTTCCGGCTCGCCCTTCACCGCGCCGCGCGGCTCCAACGAGCGCTCCTGGCTGTATCGCATCCGTCCTTCGGTGAAGCACTCCGGCCGCTTCGCGAAGGTCGACGCCGGGCTGTGGCGCACGGCGCCGTGCCACGAGCAGGAGATCACGGTGCAGCAGCTGCGCTGGGATCCGACACCGGTGCCGTCCGGTGAGGTCACCTTCCTGCAGGGCGTGCAGACCATGACGACGGCGGGCGACGCCGCGACGCAGTCCGGCATGGCCGCGCATGTCTATGTCATCACCAAGTCGATGGTCGATCAGCATTTCTACAATGCTGACGGCGAACTGATGTTCGTGCTGCAGCAGGGACGCCTGTTGTTCGTCACCGAGTTCGGCCGCATCGATGCCGCGCCCGGCGAGATCGTCATGATCCCGCGCGGCGTCAAGTTCCGTGTCGAGCTTCCGGCAGGGCCGGCGCGGGGCTATCTGTGTGAGAATTATGGCGGGGCTTTCACCCTGCCGGAGCGTGGCCCGATCGGCGCCAACTGCCTCGCCAACGCCCGCGACTTCCTGACGCCAGTCGCTTCGTATGAGGACAAGGACACGCCGACCGAGCTCTACGTGAAGTGGGGCGGTGCGCTGTTCAAGACCGAGCTGAAGCACTCGCCGATCGACGTCGTCGCCTGGCATGGCAACTACGCGCCATACAAATATGATCTGCGAACCTTCTCGCCGGTCGGCGCCATCGGTTTCGATCATCCCGATCCATCGATCTTCACGGTGCTGACCTCGCCGTCGGAAACGGCCGGCACGGCCAATATCGACTTCGTGATCTTCCCCGAGCGCTGGATGGTGGCCGACAACACCTTCCGTCCGCCATGGTATCACATGAACATCATGTCCGAATTCATGGGCCTGATCTACGGCGTCTACGACGCCAAGCCGCAGGGCTTCGTTCCCGGCGGCATGTCGCTGCACAATTGCATGCTGCCGCACGGACCGGATCGCGAGGCGTTCGATCACGCCAGCAATGGCGAGTTGAAGCCGGTGAAGCTCACGGGCACTATGGCCTTCATGTTCGAGACCCGCTTCCCGCAGCGGATCACCAAGCATGCGGCGGAGTCCAGCACACTGCAGCCGGATTACGCGGACTGCTGGAACGGACTGGAAAAGCGTTTTGATCCGAACCGGCCTTAGAGACAACGATGTCAACGCCGTCATGGCCGGGCTTGACCCGGCCATCCAGGACACTTCCGTCCCGTCCGGTTAGACATGGATGCCCGGGTCAAGCCCGGGCATGACGACTTGGTTTGGAGAAGCATTTTGACCCACCCCAACGATCCCTCGCTCCGCTCCTTCATCCCGGTCGATCCGGCGTCGGACTTCCCGATCCAGAACCTACCCTATGGCGTGTTCTCCGCCGCCGACTCGCCCAAGCCACGCGTCGGTGTCGCCATTGGCGATGTCGTGCTCGATCTTGCCGTGCTCGAGGATGAAGGCCTGCTCGATCTGTCGCCGGCCTATGAGGTTTTCGCGCAGCCTTCGCTCAACGCCTTCATGGCGCTCGGCCCAGCGGTGTGGACGAAGACCCGCGCCGCGATCAGTGCTCTCTTGCGCCACGACAATCCGCGGCTGCGCGACGACAAGCCGCTGCGCAGCCGGGCACTGCTGCTGCAGAAGGATGTCAGGCTGCATCTGCCATTTGATGTCGCCGGCTACACCGATTTCTACTCCTCAAAGGAACACGCCACCAATGTCGGCGTGATGTTCCGCGGCAAGGACAATGCGCTGCAGCCGAACTGGCTGCACATGCCGATCGGCTATAATGGCCGCGCCTCGACCGTGGTCGTGTCGGGCACCCCGGTGCGCCGGCCGCGCGGGCAGCTGAAGCCGCCGAGCGCTGAAGTGCCGAGTTTCGGCCCGTGCAAGCGGCTCGATTTCGAGCTGGAGATGGGGGTCGTCATCGGCCAATCGTCTGCGCTCGGCGAGATGCTGACCGAGGCGCAGGCGGAGGCGATGATCTTCGGCTTCGTGCTGCTCAATGACTGGAGCGCGCGCGACATCCAGCAATGGGAATATGTGCCGCTCGGCCCGTTCCAGGCCAAGGTGTTCGCGACCTCGATCAGCCCCTGGGTGGTCACGCGCGAGGCGCTGGAGCCGTTCCGCGTACAGGGGCCGGTCCAGGACCCGATGCCGCTGCCTTATTTGCAGCAGGCGCATGCGCAGAACTACGATCTCGCGCTCGAGGTTGCCCTGCGCGCCTCCGGCAGTAACGCACCACAGCGCATCTCGCAGACCAATTTCAAATACATGTACTGGTCGAGCGTGCAGCAGCTGATGCACCATGCGTCGTCCGGCTGCGCCATGAGCGTCGGTGATCTCCTGGGATCGGGCACCATCTCTGGTCCCGAGAAGCACCAGCGCGGCAGCCTGCTGGAGATCAGCTGGAACGGCAGCGAGCCAGTCGAACTCCCGGGCGGTGTGACGCGCACGTTCCTCGAGGACGGCGATTCGCTCGTGATGCGCGGCTGGTGCCAGGGACAGGGCTATCGCGTCGGCTTCGGCGAGGTCGAGGGCACGATCGTTCCAGCGGGTTAGCTCTCATTGCTTCGCTCACGCTCGCAATGACGGCGGTCTAGCGGCTATCTGGAGCAACGTCCTTCACGCGAGCCACGAAAGCGGCAACGTCCTCCGCCGCATACTTCAGATGCACCCGCTTGTCCGACGGCAGCTGTTTCGTCACGCAGGCGCCCGGTCGCCATTCGTGGGCTGGACGGATCGGCCGCGGGGCAAAGCCGCCGCCGCAGTTCGGGCAGACGTTGAACAGCCTTGTTTCCACGCAATCGGCGCAGAAGGTGCACTCGTAGGAGCAGATGCGCGCGTCCGTCGCGGCGGGCGGCAGGTCCTTGTCGCAGGACTCACAGTTGGGGCGAAGCTGCAGCGCCATGGTCGTCTCGCTGATGGTCTGGCCCGCGCAGTGTCGCAAAGCCGTGCCGCGATGTGGAGGCCGCAATTCCCTCGATTTGCGCCACGCGCTCAGCTGCGCGGCAGCGCGGCCAGCGGCAGCTTCGCGCTCTCCTTGATGCGGTCGAGCACGATCGAGGAGCGCACATGCGCCACGCTCTGATGCGGCATCAGCACGTTGTTGACGATGTCGGACAGGCTCTTGAGGTCGCGCAGCACCACCTTGAGCAGATAATCGGAATCCCCGGTCAGCGCATAGGCCTCCTGGATCTCGTCGACGCGGTTCACCAGTGCGCGAAACTTTTGCGCGTTGTCGGGCGAATGCGTCGCCAAGGTGATCTGGATGAAGGCGATCAGCTCGAAGCCGAGCGCCTGGCTGGCGAGCTGCGCGCGATAGCCTGCGATGACCCCGTCCTCCTCCAGCCGCATCCGGCGTCGCGAGCATTGCGAGGCGGAGAGGCCGGCGATCTCCGCCAGCTCCTGGTTGGTCAGCCGGCCGTCATCCTGCAGCGCGGCGAGGAGGCGGAGATCGAAGCTGTCGACGGAAATCATGCGTATTTTCCTCAGATCATGCACGGATCGTGCATATCCTGGCGAAAATGACAATGGTTTGCATGCTCCATGCGCCCAATCCGAGGGATCATAACGCAGGTCAGCCAAAGGAGCTCCGCCGATGGGTCCGTTTCCGCACGATGCGCCGCCTGCCACCCTCTCTGCCGACAATCCGATGGGCACCGACGGCTTCGAGTTTGTCGAATACGCCCATCCCGATGCGGCTCAGCTGCACGCGCTGTTCAAGCTGATGGGCTTCGCTCCGGTCGCCCGCCACAAGACCAAGGCGATCACGGTCTACCGCCAGGGCGACATCAACTATCTCGTCAACGAGGAGCCCGGCAGCCACGGCCACGACTTCGTCGCCGCGCACGGTCCCTGCGCACCGTCGATGGCGTTCCGCGTGGTCGATGCGAAGAAAGCCTATGCGCGGGCGGTCGCGCTCGGGGCTGAGCCGGCGGATCTGCAGCCTTCGCAGAAGGCGCTCGACGTTCCCGCGATCAAGGGGATCGGCGGCAGCGTGCTGTATCTGGTCGACCGCTACGGCGCCAAGGGCTCGGCCTATGATCTCGAATTCGACTGGCTCGGGGCCCGCGATCCGCGGCCGGCGGGCTCGGGCCTCTATTACATCGACCATCTGACTCACAACGTGCGTCGCGGCCGCATGAATGTGTGGACCGGCTTCTATGAGAGACTGTTCAACTTCCGGCAGATCCGCTTCTTCGACATCGAGGGTCGCGCCTCCGGCCTGTTCTCGCGTGCGTTGACCAGCCCTGACGGCAAGATCCGCATCCCGATCAACGAGGACGCGGGCGACTCCGGCCAGATCGAGGAATATCTGAAGGTCTATCGCGGCGAGGGCATCCAGCACATCGCCTGCGGCGCCCGCGACATCTACGCCACGGTCGAAGGCCTGCGCGCGTCAGGCCTGCCGTTCATGCCGTCGCCGCCCGACACCTATTTCGAGCGGATCGATGCGCGACTGCCCGGCCATGGCGAAGACATCGCGCGGCTGAAGACGAACGGCATCCTGATCGACGGCGAAGGCGTCGTCGATGGTGGCCACACCAAGGTGCTCTTGCAGATCTTCTCGGCCAACGCGATCGGGCCGATCTTCTTCGAGTTCATCCAGCGCAAGGGCGACGACGGCTTTGGCGAAGGCAACTTCAAGGCGCTGTTCGAGTCGATCGAGGAGGACCAGATCCGTCGCGGTGTGCTGAAGGTGGAGGCGGCGGAGTAGGTCTATCCGTCATTGCGAGGAGCGCAGCGACGAAGCAATCCAGATTCTCGTCGCAGCGCCCCTGGATTGCTTCGCTTCGCCGCTTCGCTCGCAATGACGGCCTGCGTGGGAGGCCGTGCGTCGCCAAACAAGCCAAACAAACAGTGTCGTCCCGGGCCAGCCTGACGCCGCGCCAGCGGCGTCGGGCGCCGACCCGGGACCCATACCGCGTGACCCGTCGGTCGGAGCACGGTGTCAGACGATCTTAGCCACACGACGGCCGGTGGTTATGGGTCCCCGCGTTCGCGGGGACGACACCGATGTGGAGGCGCGAGCGTCGTCAACTCATAAGCTTGCTACGGCAGTGCTTCATCGGCACTGCCGCACCGCTATCGTTTATCGCCCCGCCTTCCACGCGTTCACCACGGCGCCGATCTCCGTCACCTCAGGCTCGCGAATATTCGACGGCGTCCGCGAGAAGCGCGGCGCTGGCGCCGGCTGTGTCACGCCGTGCCGCTCGACGAACACGCCGCGGGCGGCCATGTGGGCGTGCTTCGGGGCTTCCGACATCGTCAGCACCGGGGCGAAGCAGATGTCGGTGCCTTCCATGATGGCGCACCACTCCTCGCGCGTCTTGCTCTTGAACACCGCGACCAGCTTCTCCTTCAGTGCCGGCCAGGCGCGCGGATCCATCTGCGCCTCGAAGGCGGGATCGGAGAGGCCGGCGTGCTGGCGCAGCAGCGCGTAGAACTGCGGCTCGATCGAGCCGATCGAGATGAAATTGCCGCAGGCGCATTCGTAGACGCCGTAGAAATGCGCGCCGCCGTCGAGGAAGTTGCGCTCGCGTCCCTCGGTCCAGCGGCCCATCGCGGTGAGGTCGAAGAACATCGCGAGCAGCGACGCGGCCCCGTCGCACATCGCGGTGTCCACCACCTGGCCCTTGCCGGACTTCGAGGCCTCCAGCAGTGCCGCGAGCACGCCGACCACGAGATAGAGCGCGCCGCCGCCGAAATCGCCGACCAGATTGAGCGGCGGCACCGGCCGCTCCTTCGGGCCGATCGCCGCCAGCGCGCCGGTGATCGAGATGTAGTTGATGTCGTGCCCCGCCGCCTGCGCCAGCGGTCCCGCCTGGCCCCAGCCGGTCATGCGGCCATAGACCAGTTTCGGATTGCGCGCGAGCACGATTTCGGGGCCGAGGCCGAGCCGCTCCATCACGCCGGGCCGGAAACCTTCGATGAGGGCATCGGCACCGGCGAGCAGGTCCAACACGTCAGCGATGACGGCCTTGTCCTTGAGGTCGAGCTCGATGACCTTGCGGCCGCGGCCGGCGACCGATTTCATGGTCTTGCGCGCGCCGACGCGATCGAGCGTCACCACCTCCGCGCCCATGTCGGCCAGCAGCATGCAGGCGAACGGTCCCGGACCGATGCCCGCGAATTCGACGATGCGAAAGCCTGCGAGCGGGCCAGTGGCGCGGGTCCCGGTGTGTGGTGCGGTCTTGTCGAGCACGTCCTTGTGTCCTTGGCTTGTTTCATCGCGCTGTCACGACGAGACCGGCTCGATCTCCACGCGCTGCGATTGGCGTTTTCTGATCCTGGATTGTCCCGCGTGTATCAGGCCAACGCAAGCGCGCCGTATGCCGCAAAGCAAAACGGCGCGCATCGCTGCGCGCCGTGTGGAATTTGTCGTGCCGTGATGCGGAATGATCCGCGTCGCGCGCTCAGCCCGCCGCTTGCACCGCGCGCTGCGCCATCACCTTCACCAGATTGGCGCGATAGTCGGACGAACCATGGATGTCGCTGAGCAGGCCTGATGCCGACACGGTGACGCCGTCGATCGCCGATGCCGACCAGTTCGACTTCAGTGCCGCCTCGATCGCCGGCACCCGCATCACGCCGCTCTGCGACGCGCCGGTGGCGGCGACGCGGACATCGCCGCCCTTGGTCTTGGTGACGAACACGCCGGTCAGCGCGAAGCGCGACGCCGGGTGGCGCATCTTCGCGTAGCCGGCCTTTTCCGGCACCGGGAACGCCACCTCGGTGATGATCTCGCCATCCTCAAGCGCCGTCGTGAACAGGCCCTTGAAGAAATCATCCGCCGTGATCGCGCGCTTGTTGGTCTTCACGGTTGCGCCGAGCGAGATCAGCGCCGCCGGGAAGTCCGCCGCCGGGTCGTTGTTGGCGATGGAGCCGCCGATGGTGCCACGGTGACGCACTGCGGGATCGCCGAGCACCGAGGTGAGATAGGAGATCGCGGGGATCGCCTTCTGCACGTCGGCATTGGTCATGATGTCGTAGTAGGTGGTCGCGGCCTTGATCACGAGCGTGTCGCCGGACAGTTGCACGCCGATCAGGTCCTTGATCTTGCCGATGTCGATGACGTCGGACGGCGAGGCGAGACGCTGCTTCATGACCGGAAGCAGAGTGTGGCCGCCGGCGAGGAACTTGGCTTCGCTGCCCTTGGCGAACAGCGCCGCCGCCTCGTCGACCGAGGAGGCACGATGATAAGTCGTCTGGTACATGGTTGCTCCTCCAATCGTCTCAAGCGTTGCCGTGGATCGCGTGCCAGACGCGGTCCGGCGTCGCCGGCATTTCCAGCTTGTTGTTGCCGATCGCATCCGTGATCGCGTTGATCACGGCCGCCGAGGCACCGATCGCGCCAGCCTCGCCGCAGCCCTTCACGCCGAGCGGATTGCCCGGGCAGAGGGTCGTGGTGTGGCTCAGCTTGAATGACGGCACGTCGTCGGCGCGCGGCATCGCATAGTCCATGAACGACGCGGTGACCGGCTGGCCGTTGCTGTCATAGACAGCGTGCTCCAGCAGCGCCTGGCCGATGCCTTGGACAAGACCGCCATGGACCTGGCCTTCGACGATCATCGGGTTGATCAGTCGGCCGAAATCGTCAGCCGCGACGAAGTTGACGAACGACGTCTTGCCGGTGGCCTGGTCGACCTCGAGCTCGCAGATATAGGTGCCGGCCGGGAAGGTGAAGTTGGTCGGATCGTAGAAGGCGCTCTCCTTCAATCCGGGCTCCATCCCGTCAGGCAGATTGTGCGCGGTGTAGGCGGCGAGTGCGACCATCGGCAGGGCGATCGACTTGTCGGTGCCGGTCACCTTGAACTCGCCGTTCTCGATGATGATGTCGCCTTCAGATGCCTCCAGCGCATGGGCGGCGATCTTCTTGGCCTTGGCCTCGACCTTCTCCATCGCCTTCAGGATCGCGGTCAGACCGACGGCGGCCGAGCGCGAGCCATAAGTGCCCATGCCGAACTGCACCTTGTCGGTGTCGCCATGGACGATCGAGACCTGGCTGATCGGCACGCCCAGACGTTCCGCGATCAGCTGGCAGAAGGTGGTCTCGTGGCCCTGGCCGTGGCTGTGCGATCCCGTGAGCACCTCGATGGTGCCGACCGGGTTGACGCGGATCTCAGCCGACTCCCACAAACCGACGCCGGCGCCGAGGCTGCCCACCGCCTTCGACGGCGCGATGCCGCAGGCCTCGATGTAGCAGGACAGGCCGATGCCGCGCAGCTTGCCCTGCGCCTTGGCGGCGGCCTTGCGCGCCGGGAAGCCGGCATAGTCGATGGCCTTCATCGCCGCGTCGAGCGAGGCGTTGAAGTCACCGGTGTCGTAGGCCATGATCACCGGGGTCTGGTGCGGGAACTGGGTGATGAAGTTCTTGCGCCGCAGCTCGGCCGGATCGACCTTGAGCTGACGCGCCGCGGTCTCGACCAGCCGCTCCAACAGATAGCTCGCCTCGGGACGGCCGGCGCCACGATAGGCGTCCACCGGTGTCGTGTTGGTATAGACGCCCATCACCTCGGCATAGATCGCCGGGATGTTGTACTGGCCCGACAGCAGGGTCGCGTAGAGATAGGTCGGCACCGACGACGAGAACAGCGACATATAGGCGCCGAAATTGGCGTGGGTCTTGACCCGCAGACCAAGGATCTTGTTATCGGCGTCGAACGCCATCTCCGCCTTGGAGATGTGGTCGCGACCATGCGCATCGGTCAGGAACGCCTCGGTGCGGTCGCCGGTCCACTTCACCGGGCGGCCGACCTTCTTGGACGCCCACAGCGCCACCATCTCTTCCGGATAGATGAAGATCTTGGAGCCGAAGCCGCCACCGACGTCGGGCGCGATCACCCGCAGCTTGTGCTCGGGGGCGATGTTGTAGAACGCCGACAGAACGAGGCGGGCGACGTGCGGATTCTGCGACGTCGTATAGAGCGTGAAGTGCTCTTCTGCGGCGTCGTAGTCCGCGATCGCCGCGCGCGGCTCCATCGCATTCGGCGCCAGCCGGTTGTTGGTGAGCTCCAGGCTGACGACGTTGGCGGCCTTGGAGAACGCGGCATTGACCGCAGCCTCGTCGCCAATATGCCAGTCGTAGACGACGTTGCCGGGGGCCTCTGGATGCAGCTGCGGCGCGCCGGGCTTCAGCGCGGAAGGCATGTCGGCCACCGCCGGCAGCTCCTCATATTCCACCACGACCGCCTCGGCGGCGTCACGCGCGAGGTTCTTGCTCTCGGCGATCACGACGGCGACGGCCTGGCCCACGAACCGCACGGTCTCCGGCGCCATCGCCGGCCATGCGCCCATCCTCATCGGCGAGCCGTCCTTGGAGGTGACGGCCCAGCCGCAGATCAGGTTGCCGACCTTGTCATCGACGATCTGCCGGCCGGTGAGGACCGCGACCACACCCGGCATCGCCTCGGCAGCCGAGGAGTCGATGCTCTTGACCTTGGCGTGGGCGTGCGGGCTGCGGATGAAATGGGCATAGGTCATGCCCAGAAGCTTGATGTCGTCGACATACCGGCCCTTGCCGGTGATGAAACGCTTGTCCTCCTTGCGGACGACGCTCGCGCCAATGCCTTCCATACCCATGCAAATCTCTCCCCTATCGGAGTTTGTTGTCCCGCCGCGGCCATCGCGCGCAGCGGTCGTGGTCTCGGTATTGATTGAAAGACGTCGAAGCCGACGGGTCCGTCCCGCGGCCTTTATTCGGCAGCCTGGGCGACCTTCATCCGCCCCGCGGCGTCGAGCACGGCCTTGACGATGTTGTGATAGCCGGTGCAGCGGCAGATGTTGCCTTCCAGTTCCTCACGCACCGTAGCCTCGTCGAGCTCGCCTCCGTGGCGGTGCACAATATCGATGGCCGACATGATCATGCCCGGCGTGCAATAGCCGCATTGCAGGCCGTGATTGTCGCGGAAGGCCGCCTGCATCGGGTGCAGCTCGTCGCCTTTGGCGATGCCTTCGATGGTGGTGACGTTGGCGCCGGCGGCTTGGGCTGCGAGCACGGTGCAGGACTTCACGGAGCGGCCGTCGATATGGACCACGCAGGCGCCGCATTGGCTGGTGTCACAGCCGACATGGGTACCGGTGAGATTCAGATGATCCCGCAACAGGTGCACGAGCAGGGTGCGATCCTCGACCTCGACCGAGACCGCCTTGCCGTTCACTGTCAATTTGACTGTCGACACGAGTAACCTCCCGATGAATTATTCTTATTCTGATTAGAAACAGCGCCTTCAGGACTTTGCAACTCGAATTTTCGTCTTCGATGTCATTGCGACGTCTTGCGCGCGCCATCGGCGATTCGGTCGCATCTCCTGATGCGAGGACTGGCAGTTGCAGCGCTATCGGCCGGGGTATCTGCGGTCACTGCCCATTTACTCACCCTTAGCCATTGTGACGTAGTTTTGATCACAGTCCGGTGTATGCCACGCCGGGTGGAGGGACACCGGCCACAATAAAGGCTGGCCTGTCGGGGGTGGGAATGTCTGCGCATCTGGCGCCGCAGTCGCGGCGTGGCAATTTTCTGACCCTGCGTTTCCGTGCCAAGATCTTTCTCGGCTTCGCGGTCGTGCTGGCGATCTCTGCGGCCAGCATCGGGTTCGCCTATCTCGGGTTCGAGAAGGTCGCGGCCGCCGTCGCCTCCTATCGGGCCAGTGTCTCCGAGGCCGATGCGGCCAGAACCATCGACCGGGAGCTCATCTCCTACCAGGCGCTCGCGCGCTATTTTGCCCTGACCGGCAAGCCCGAGGACGAGGCCGCCGCGATGGCAGCGCAGCAGTCGCTGCTGGCGGCGATCGACAAGTCGCTGGCGGCCGCCAGCGCCGCGGAGCGGCGGGCGCAGCTCGGCAAGCTGCAGGCGCAGTTTCAGACCTTCGCCAAGATCTTCTCCGAGATCGCCAACCTGACCCGCGACAATGCCAAGCTGGCCACCGACCAGATCGGCATCGTCGGCAACAAGATCCGCTATAAGTTCGACGATCTGGCCGATACGGCCGCGCTCGCCGGCCTGCCGACCGTGCAGACCACCGCCAAGGACCTGACCGGTCAGTATCTGACCGCCTCCGCGCTGGTCGGCACGTTCATCGCGAAACCCGATCCGAAGACGGCCGATGGGGCCATCGCACGGACGCGCTTCCTGGAGACGTCGCTGGTCACGATCTACGCCAATGACGAGAAGGTGACGCAGCGTGTCACCGAACTCGGTGACCTCATCAAGCAGTACCGCGCCGCCTTCATCAAATTCGCGGACAATTCCAAGGCGCTGGCGAAACTGGTCCAGGACATGGGCACCGCGGCCACCGAGATCCTCGGTCTGTCCAACGGGCTGCGATCGGACCTTGCCGCCGACCAGCAGCGCATCGAGTCCGCCACCAATGCCACCATCGCCGAGATCGAGCGGCTGATCGCGATCCTGGCCGTCGGTGGCCTTGCCCTTGGCGCCGCGCTGGCCTTGATGCTCGGCAACGGCATCTCCAAGCCGATGATCACGATGTGCAAGGCGATGCGCGAGCTCGCCTCCGGCAATTTCGATGTGCGCCTGCCGGGGCTCGGCCGCGCCGACGAGATCGGCGAGATGGCCGCTGCCGTCGAGGAGTTCAAGGTTCAGGCCGTGGCGAAGGCCGAGCGCGACGCCGCGACCCAGGATGCCCAGAACAAGGCCGCCGGCGCGGCGCGCCGGGCCGAGCTGATCCGTTTTGCCGACGAATTCGAGGCTGCGGTCGGCTCCATCGTGTCCAACGTGTCGAGCTCTGCGGAGCAGCTCGAACATGCCGCCTCCACCCTGACCAGGACCGCGGAAACCACCCAGTCGCTGGCCAGCCGGGTCAGCGGCACCTCGGACCAGGCCGCAGGCCGGATCCACTCGGTCGCCAGTGCGACCGACGAGCTGTCGGCCTCGGTCAGCGAGATCGGACGACAGGTCCGCGAGTCCAACCGCATCGCCGAATCCGCGGTGAGCCAGGCCGAGGAGACCGACGGACGCATCGGCAAGCTGTCGCGGGCGGCGCAGGAGATCGGGGACGTCGTCAAGCTGATCACGGCGATCGCCGAGCAGACCAACCTTCTGGCGCTGAATGCCACCATCGAGGCGGCGCGGGCCGGGGATGCCGGCCGCGGCTTCGCGGTCGTCGCCTCCGAGGTCAAGTCGCTGGCCGAGCAGACCGCCAAGGCGACCGATGACATCTCCAACCATATCTCCGGCATGCAGGCTGCGACCCAGGAGTCGGTGACCGCGATCAAGCAGATCGGCGGCACGATTCGCCAGATCTCCACGATCGCCTCGTCGATTGCGACCGCCGTCGAGCAGCAGGGTGGCGCGACCCAGGAGATCGCGAGGAACGTACAGAGCGTCGCGGCCGGCACGCAGGCCGCGGCTTCCGATATCACCGAGGTCAATCGCGGCGCGACGCAAACGGGCGAGGCTTCGGAAGAGGTGCTGCGCTCGGCCAAGTCGCTGTCGTCGCAGAGCGCAAGGCTGCGCGAGGAGCTCAACCGCTTCATGGCGAATATTCGCGCGGCATAGGGCGCGCCGGAACGAAGTTAGGCTGGTCGGCCCATAACTGCCCGCGAGGTGGCTCCAGTCCGCCCAGCATTCTGCTGTCGTCCCCGCGAAAGCGGGGACCCATCCGCCGCAGAGGTTTGGCGGGTGGTGTCAGTTGTGCGGCTCACTCAGGTATCACGCGGTATGGATCCCGGGTCGCGCTCGCTTGCCCGGGACGACACTTTGATTGAGGCCCATCGGGAGGCTTCACCAACGAGACCCGTAACTGGGGGCGAGTAGGGTTCCCGCCCCGTTCCGGGAACCCCGTGCCAAACGAGACGTTGGGTCGCAGCGGCGGCGGCTCGCTGCCGCATTTGCTTCATTCTCTCCGGTCTAGCATGCGGTGCGACCTGCGCCATCGCATTGGGATTCCATGGCACCCCGACAGGCACCCGTACCCGATCTCCGCATCGTCACGCCGGCGCCGCAATCGGCCGGTGTCGCGCGCGAGCTGCCTGAGCACGACCGCATTATCGAGACCAACATTCCTGCGCGGCTCGACGATCTCCGCTGGAGCGGATTTCACACCCGCGTGGTGCTGGCGCTCGGCATCACCTGGGTGCTCGACGGACTCGAGGTGACGCTCGCGGGCGCGCTGTCCGGCGCGCTGAAGCAGAGTCCGGTGCTGCACTTCTCCAATCTCGATATTGGCCTGGCGAACAGCGCCTATCTGGCCGGTGCTGTTCTGGGCGCGCTCGGTTTTGGCTGGCTCACCGACCGCATCGGCCGCAGGAAACTGTTCTTCATCACGCTCGCGCTCTACCTGTCTGCGACCGCGGCGACGGCCCTGTCCTGGAATGTCGCGGTCTATGCGCTGTTCCGCTTCCTCACCGGCGCGGGCATCGGCGGCGAGTATACGGCGATCAACTCGACCATCCAGGAGCTCGTCCCGGCGCGCTACCGCGGCTGGACGGATCTGATGATCAATGGCAGCTTCTGGCTGGGTGCCGCGTTGGGGGCCGTCGGTGCCATCGTTCTGCTCGATCCCGAGGTGGCGAGCGCTGACATGGGCTGGCGTCTGGCCTACGGCATCGGCGCCGGCCTCGGCCTCGTGGTGCTGATCATGCGGATGTGGATTCCGGAAAGCCCGCGCTGGCTGATGATCCATGGCCATCCCGAGCAGGCCCACGACATCGTCGCTGCAATCGAGCGCGACGTGACCGGCCATGATCGCGAGGAGCGGGCAAAATCTTTGCCGAAGATCCGCCTGCGCATGCGTGACCACACCCCGCTCCTTGAGGTCGCGCGCACGCTGTTCTCGGTCTACCGCCAGCGCTCGCTGGTCGGTCTCACCTTGATGATTGCGCAAGCCTTCTTCTACAACGCGATCTTCTTCACCTTCGCCTTGGTGCTCACCGACTTCTACGGCATTCAGGCGGATCATGTCGGCTGGTACATCCTGCCCTTCGCGGCCGGCAACGTGCTTGGGCCACTGCTCCTCGGCCGCCTGTTCGACACACTTGGTCGTCGCGCCATGATCACCTTCACCTATGGTGTCTCGGGGGTGTTGCTCGCGCTCACCGGCTATCTGTTTTCCCTCGGGGTCTTGAGCGCGCAGACGCAGACGGCCGCCTGGATGGTGATCTTCTTCTTCGCCTCGCCTGCGGCGAGTGCGGCCTATCTCACTGTGTCGGAGAATTTTCCGCTCGAGGTGCGGGCGCTTGCGATCGCCTTGTTCTACGCGATCGGGACCGGTCTTGGCGGTGTCGCCGGACCGGCGTTGTTCGGTGCGCTGCTCGACAGCGGCGCGCGCGGCGCCGTGTTCGCCGGCTATTTGTTCGGCGCGGCGCTGATGGTGGTGGCGGCGCTCGTCGCCTCGCGCTATGCGGTCGCGGCCGAGCGGAAATCGCTCGAAGACGTGGCGCGCCCGCTCGCCGTGATGGAGTAGATTGGCATGTCCGACGTTTCGAAGCTGATTGCAACGCAACCACCCGCGGCCGCCAGCGCGCCCCCCGAGATCGTGCCCGCGCCCGCCAGCCTGGTGCCGCATCTCGGCGAGGTGGCGATCCTTCTTGATATCGACGGCACGCTGCTCGATCTCGCGCCGACGCCACGCGAGGTATGGGTGCCGCCGGGGCTCGCCGAGACGCTGAATAGCTTGCTGCAACGAACCGCCGGAGCGCTGGCGCTGGTCAGCGGCCGCTCGCTCAACGACATCGACCTGATCTTCGCGCCGGAGATCTATCCCGCCGTCGGTGGCCACGGTGCGGAGATGCGGCTCGGCAGCGGCAACGAGGCCGACGCCGTTCAGGCGCCGCCGATGGACAAGGAGCTCAAGCGCAGGCTGGCGGCGATTGCCAAGCTCAGCCCCGGCATCCTGCTCGAGGACAAGGGCTACTCGCTGGCCCTGCATTATCGTCTCGCGCCGCAGGCCGAGGCGGCAATCTATGAGGAGGTGTCGCGCATTCGCGCGGAGCTGCCGGGCGCGCCGATCGAGGTATTACCGGGCAAATGCGTGTGCGAGATCAAGCACGCCGGCTTCACCAAGGCGACCGGTGTGCGCGAGCTGATGCGCCGTGCGCCGTTCGAGGGGCGCAAGCCGTTCTTCATCGGCGATGACGTGACCGACGAATCGGTGTTCGCAATCATGCCTGATTTCGCCGGCCTGTCGTTCTCGGTCGGCCGGCGTGCCCTTGGTGTCGATGGACATTTCGATTCGCCGGACGATGTGCGCGCGTTTCTCGCACGACTCGCGCAACGCGAAGGTCAGTCCGCGGCATCGCGCTGAACTCGTCGTCATCTGCTCGGTTCCAGCTGCCGCTGGTTCGCATATCGCACCTTTGCTTGCGATTAGAAATACTCTGACTTGATCGGCGCTCTGATTCTACCGCGCCGCTGCCCGAATTTGGTTTCAATTGGTTGAAAGGGTGACCCGGAACCATATTGATGAACAGCTGTTAACCGACACTGACCAACAGGAGGGGAGCTGTGAACCTCGTCGTGGTTTCGAATCGGGTGGCGCGTGGCAAAGCCAATGAGCCAATGACCGGCGGACTTGCGGCAGCTCTGCTGCCCGTAGTGGAAAATTCTGGGGCAGTTTGGGTCGGTTCCTCAGGTCGTGTGCGTGATGGCGCGCAGATGGAACCGATTGCGCAGATCGAGCAGCTCGGCCAGGGCGCGTTGGCCTTGTTGGATCTGCCGGCCGCGCATTATGCCGGCTACTACGAAGGCTTCGCGAATTCTGCGCTGTGGCCGGCGCTGCATTCACGCAGCGATCTGATCAGCGTTTCGCATGACGACTATCGCTCCTATCGCGAGGTGAATGCGTTCGTCGCGCGTGCCTTGTTGCGGTTTCATAAGCCTGAGACCCTGTTCTGGATTCAGGATTATCATTTTCTCTCGCTCGGTGTGGAACTGCGCACGCTGGGCGTGAAGAGCCCGATCGGCTTCTTCCTGCATACGCCGTGGCCCGCGCGCAGCGTCATCGACAGCGTGCCGAATCACCGCGATCTCGTGACCGCGATGCTGGCCTACGATCTCATCGGTTTCCAGACCGAGGACGATCGGGACAATTTCTGCGCCTGCATTCGCGCTGATCTTGGCCTGCAGGTGCGGGATGGCGTCGTGAAGTCGCGCCATGGCCGCACGCGTCTGGCGGTGTTCCCGATCGGCATCGACGCCGACAAGTTCGCGGCATCCGCGGCCAAGGCCGCGTCGCATCCGGACGTGTCGCGACTGCGCCGCAGCCTGCATGGCGAAAAGCTCGCCATCGGCGTCGACCGGCTCGATTATTCCAAAGGGCTGGTCAACCGCATCACCGCGTTCGACCGCATGTGGACGATGCATCCGACGCTGCTGCGCGCCGCGTCGCTGTTGCAGATCGCGACGCCGTCACGCGAATCCATCGAGGCCTATGGCAATCTTCAGAGCGACGTCGCGCGCCTCGTCAGCGAGGTCAATGGCCGTCATGGCGAGGCCGACTGGACGCCGATCCGCTATCTCAACAAGGGCTATGGGCAGGGCGTGCTGTCCGGACTCTATCGCAGCGCGCAGGTCGGCGTGGTGACGCCGCTGCACGACGGCATGAATCTCGTGGCCAAGGAGTATGTCGCCGCGCAGAGCCCTGTCGATCCCGGGGTGCTGGTGCTGTCGAAATTCGCCGGCGCCGCCAATGAGCTCGATGCCGCTCTGCTGGTCAATCCGCATGACATCGACGGCATGGCGCGTACCATCGCGATGGCGCTGTCGATGCCGCTCAACGAGCGCCGGATGCGCTATGAGATCATGATGACGAAGTTGCGCCGTCATTCCATCCAGCAATGGTTCACGGATTTCCTGGAGGCGCTGCAGGATAGCGACGCGCCGGAGACCGCCGAGATCGCGCCTCTGCCGACCGCGCCCGCGGGCCTCCTCAGCAGTCGCCTGGCGTCATCGAGCGCGCGTTATCACTGACCCGGATGGGCCGCCGCGTCGGGTCTCGGCGGCGTCAATGACAATAGGCCACGCCGTCCAGCACGGCGCAGCGCAGCTTGTTCGGCGAGCTCGGATTGTCCATCGGCACCATGCCCTTTCCCTGACCGACGAAGACGCCCGGACCGACCACCACGGAGGCCTTGTTGCCGACGATGACGGACGGGTGTGGCTTCAGGCTGGACTTGGTGCCGTCCGGCCACAGGATCGCGTCGCCCTGCCAGATACCTTTGCGGCCGTCGTCGCAGGTCACGTCGACGCCCTGCCGGGTGCATTGATCGGCCCGCGCTGTATCAAGCGGCGCCGCCACAGCCCCAAGCACCAAGGACAGCGCGACGAGCGCGCGAAAATGGCCGGTTGACGGCATAGCAGGTCCTCGCGAGGCTCCGACCGATGGAGCCGCAAATCAGTGGTCGCGCTGTCGGGCCCGAGGGTTCATCACCGGCCGTCCGGACCCGAAACAGCCCTGATCCGGCCGGCAGCGGCGGCCGATTGGTGATTTTTATCAGTGATTTGGAGGAAATTTGGTCGGAAAGGCCGCGACCCGGCTTGCAAAACGCCGCCGACCCCGCCAAGAGAGGGCCGCCGGAGAGATGGCCGAGTGGCTTAAGGCGCACGCTTGGAAAGCGTGTGTGCGGGAAACCGTACCGTGGGTTCGAATCCCACTCTCTCCGCCACTGCCTTCATTCGCCGTTCTTCGTCGCACTTCGCGGCTGGTCACTAAAGCTCCGGTATTCCTGAAGTTTTTACCGCATGCTCCTCTGGACGCGTGCGCGGTCCTTCGCCATAATCCGCCCACCATTTGTGGTCTGGATTGTGGACATGGCCAGGGTGCTCGGAAGGCTGACGGCTCTGAAGGTGGAGAAGCTCAAGGAGGCGGGCATGTACGCCGACGGCGGCGGGCTCTATCTGCGCGTCACGAAGGACGGCACCAAGAACTGGGTTTTCCGGTTCATGCTCAATAAAAGGCCGCGCTGGATGGGATTGGGGCCCGTCGCGCTCTTTGGCCTTCAGGAAGCGCGCGGTAGGGCCCTGGATGCTCGTCGGCTACGCCATGACGGTGTCGATCCGATCGAGACCCGCCGTGCCAGCCGGATACAGCAACGCCTGGAAGCCGCAAAGGCGATCTCGTTCGACGAGTGCTGTTCCGCCTATATCAAGGCCAATCGCGCCGGTTGGCGGAACGCAAAGCACGGCGCCCAGTGGGAATCGACCTTAGCGACCTATGCCAGTCCGGTCGTCGGCGCACTGCCCGTGCAGACGATCGACACGGGACTGGTTTTGAAGGTCTTGGAGCCGATCTGGGCGGATAAGCCTGAGACTGCGAGCAGGGTCCGGCAGAGGATCGAAAGGGTGCTCGACTGGGCGCGAGTTCGTGGATACCGGACCGGTGAGAACCCGGCCAGATGGAAGGGCCATCTGGACAAACTCCTGCCTGCGACTGCGAAGGTCCGTCGGGTCGTGCATCATGCCGCGTTACCATACGGCGAGATGCCGGGCTTCCTAGCCGACTTGCGCCAGCAAGAAGGCGTTGCGGCCCGTGCTCTCGAATTTCTCGTCCTTACCGCCGGCAGAACTGGTGAGGTCATCGGCGCTCGCTGGACCGAGGTGAACCGGCACGACAAGACATGGCAAGTACCAGGCGAGCGGATGAAGGCTGGCAGGGAGCATCGCGTTCCGCTCTCTGCCCGCGCGCTGGCCATCCTTGAAGAGACCTATGCGCTGCGGCACGCCGATGATGGGTTCTTATTCCCCGGTGCCAAGCACGGCAAGCCGCTCTCGAATATGGCGTTCCTGATGTTGCTGCGACGGATGAGCAGGGATGACCTGACGGCACACGGTTTCCGCTCCAGTTTCCGCGACTGGGTCGCCGAGCGCACGAATTTTCCCGCGGAGGTCGCTGAAATTGCGCTGGCACATACGGTCAGCGACAAGACCGTCGCCGCCTACAGTCGCACCGACTTGTTTGAACGTCGGCGGCGGTTGATGCAGCAGTGGTCGGTCTTTTGCACGGCCATGCCGCAGGAGAAGCGAGGCAACGTAACGGCGCTGTCGAGGCCACAATCCTAGAACTGGGTCCGGAAGGCGACGGGGGACCCGCCAATACAGCCGAGGGACCCGCTCGTGTTTAGAGGGACCCAGGCCTGTCGCCATTGATGTTGTTGTCCGCCTTCACGTGTCAGTACCCCTCATCTAATACCGCGCAGATCGTCGCGACGGATCATCGCGAGAGTTCATCCTCATGCGGGTTTGACCTTGCTGGTCCGTGGCCTACCGGCTATCTTTGTGGCTGGTCTTGCTATCTGGCCCTTGCGCTGATCGCGCCGATCTGACGCTCGTAGTCGCCCGCGCCGGGCGATGGAACCCACGACCTCCGCGACTGTCGCGGCTGGTCGGTTTGTCGACCTGCTTGTTTGCGGTCGGCGTCCATCGAGCGGAGCGGTGCGTCATGCGAACCCCCAAAGCTACAACTACATCTTCTGCGGCTATCTCGTCACCGGTTGAGATCGACCGGCCGATCACGGTGACAGTGCCAACGGCCTGCTCACTTTCGGGGCTCGGGGCCACCTCAGTCTGGAGTCTGATCAGCGACGGCACTCTTCAATCCGTGCAAGTCGGTCGTCGTCGTCTCGTGCTCTACGAGTCGCTTTCGCGGTTGCTGACGCCACCGGGCGAGAGCGCGGCGGTCATGTCCTCGACCCGCAATCCCAGCAAGGGGGGACCGCGATGAACGTCAAAAAGGCACAGACGCGCGCCGCCGACGCTGACGTTGACATCGAACAAAGCGGGAGTGTGCCATGGTCGGGAGGAGATCAGTGGCCAGCGATCGACGATGCGGCATTCCACGGACTGGTCGGCGACGTGGTGAGCACTATCGCGCCACACACCGAGGCCGACCCGGTCGCCATCCTGATCCAAGTCTTGGTCATGTTCGGCAACGTGGTCGGCAGGTTGCCCCACTATCAAGTCGAGGCCGATCAGCACCACCTGAACCTCTTTTGTGTTTTGGTCGGGCAGAGCGCCAAGGGCCGTAAGGGAACGTCGGGCAGTCGCGCCCGGTCCATCATGCAGATGGCTGACGAGGTGTGGCTCAATGAGCGTATGAAAGGCGGCCTTTCCTCTGGCGAGGGGCTGATCGCGGAAGTCCGGGACGAAGTCGAGCAATGGGACCCGAAGGCGCAGGAGCTCCGCGTCGTCGATCCCGGCGTGGCCGATAAGCGGCTCATGGTGTCAGAGGCGGAGTTCAGTAGCGCCCTGGCTGTCATGGAGCGGCCGGGCAATACTCTATCATCCATCGTCCGCAAGGCCTGGGACGGAGGCAAGCTCTCGACGTTGACCAGGAACTCTCCGTTGTGCGCGACTGACCCACACATCTCGATCATCGGCCACATCACCGAGGATGAGCTGCGCGCCCGGATCAATCGCACCGAGGCGGCAAACGGCTTTGCCAATCGATTCCTTTTTGTAGCGGTGCGTCGCTCGAAATGCCTGCCGCACGGTGGTAGCCTCGACGAGGCCGAAACGTTAATCCTGGCTGAGCGGATGAAGGAGGCAGTCGCTTTCGCCAAGCGGGTGGGCCGGGTCGAGATGACCGACTCCGCGCGCCAGCTCTGGGAGTCAGTCTACGCGCATCTGTCGGCCGAACAGCCGGGATTGCTAGGTGCGGTGACGGCCCGTGCGGAGGCTCAGACCATTCGTCTAGCGCTGGCCTACGCGTTGCTCGATCGCCACGACGCGATCGATGCTCAGCACCTCAAGGCGGCGCTTGCTGTTTGGGAATATTGCGATGCTTCGGCAGCGAGGGTCTTTGGCAGGCTGTTGGGAGATCCCGTGGCTGACGAGATTCTAGCGGCGTTGAGGCATGCTGGCGGTGTCGGTCTGACACGAACCCTGATCCGCGACGTGCTCGGAAAGCACAAGACGGCGGATCGCATAAACGCCGCCCTGGCCTTGTTGGCAGGCAAGGGTCTCGTGAGATGGTCGAGCGCAAGCACGGGCGGCCGTCCGGCCGAGACTTGGTACATCAACGGAGCATGAACCATGGGGCGGTATCTGGAAATCCTGAAGCGCGCCGAAGCAGAGATCGCGCTGCGCGACAAAAGCGCTCAAAGGGAACGAAGTCTTCCATCTGGAGTTCGCGGCGCTGACTTTGGTCGCTTTCGTCGCTTTGGTCGCAGCTCGTCCGAACTTGCGAATGCGTTGGCAACCCTGGAGAGAAGGTGTCCGGACTGGGTCGCGCTGAAGGATTGGCAGCAGGCCACTACGGATGGCCGCCGCTTTGTCGCGCATTGGGGCGACCAGGCTCTTAGGCTGAAGTGGTCGGTCCAGGACTTGTTTGGTCTGCACGAGGCGCCAAAGCAGCCGGGACCGAATTATTGTAGGTTGTCGCGCTACGATCAAGCGGGGCTAATTTGGCTATTAGGGGGACGCCCAGTAGTAGCGCTTACCGACGTAGCAGCCGCGATCGATCACGGCAAAGGCGTCGTCACGATCCACCGCAAAATCCATAAGCCTACGGTCTGACGACTGCGCGACAGCCCAGATGGTTCGAGTGAACGACGATGTTTGAACGCGCATCCCGGATAATACCATGACGCGAAAAAAGCGACGTGGTCGGCTCACCGTCGAACAGCTTGGGGTGGATCGCCTCGACGTGCGCGAGCTTCAACGGGCCGGTATCTTGGGCGAGAGTTTGGTTAGCCTTACTCCAGCGCTGCTGTGGCCGCGCATTGATCGAATGCGTGCCTACCAATATCTGATCCAGTTAGAACTGCGCCATCATATGGTCCCTCAACGGATTCTCGTATCCTGGACCCCGTGCCATTACGGCGGGGCTAGACCTTGGATGCATTGCCCCTTTTGCCAAAAGCGCGTTGCAATACTCGTTAGGGCATTGGCGGGATATTGCTGTCGCAAGTGTGCAGGCGATCCGGTCTATGCCAGCCAATGCAAGAGCACTCGGGCTCGGCGGCACTACGAGGCCTGCAAGCTGCGCCTCCGCGTCGGTGGAATTGCATCACTCTCTGTGCCGTTTCCGGAGCGGCCACGAGGAATGCATCTCCGCACCTATGAACGACTGCGGAGCAGGGCGGAGATTCTAGAATGTGGTCTCTCAACGCGAGTAAGGAAAAGGCCGCCGGACTACCCGAACCTCGTCTATTATCTGCAGCATACGAATTCCAAATGATTTAGGCGCTTGCTATGCGATCAAACCTTTGAGGGGGCGGCACTCCCCGCCTATGTGGATCATCGCGTGGCAATTTGCGCAGACAATGGCCAAGTCCCTCAGCTTAACCGTCCGGCCGCCGATAGGCGAATTGCTCAAGGGGGCGAGATGGTGGACTTGGGCATAGCCTTCACCGAGCGGGCCGTAGCGTTCTTTGAAGTCGAAACCGCAGTTTTCGACCTCGCAGACGAGGCGTCCGCCACTCTTCGCTAAAGTATCTCTAATTTTCTCGCGACGAGCACGGCCCTCCCTTTGCCGATGGTACACGAACTTTTGTTTTCTAGACCCTTCAAACCATGCCATCTCCCGATCTGCCGACTCCACCGGCGACCCACCGGGTTTCGCGCCGCGAACAAGCAGTCTCTCGCCAGTTCTATAGTTGTATTCGGTGACCGCCCAAGGCTCCGGATCGAGAAGCCGTGCATGTACTTTCGAGGCCGACGGCTTAGTTGCTTTGGGGTCTCGTTGTTCGCCGTCGACGACAATCACCCTAACCGGAAGTCGCTGCCGATATGCCAATTCCAGAGATTGGTCGAATGCCTCGGCGCGCCGATTCCAAACGACCTCGCTTGGCGATGTGCCGACTGCGCCATAATTCCTGGGTTTGCTCCTGTGGACGACGGAGGAGCCTTCCAGCTTTAGACCTCTGTGCCAGATGCAAACCGCCACCAGTTCATCGGGCTGCTCGAAGGACCAGTTGTAACAATACTTCGGATTGGCCGCTGGCGGGCCCTTGTAGTTTTTCCACGCGGCAACATCTACGCCTGCTTCGGCAAGTAGGTCCATCACCAGGTGCTTATCTTTAGGCTTCAGGTAATCCAGAAGAGACATCTACTCACGTCCTGAGGCTCTTTCCCGCAGATTTCATCGGCTGTTGCCTAGCCGTCCGGACTGGGCAAAAGCCATGCCTTCATCAATACCAGAAAATGACAAGAATACTCTAAGGCTCGCTATTTCTTGGATCGGCTCTGGGTTGGTTGCCGTGCGGAAGCGCATCGTGACGCTCGCCCGAGGCGCGAAGATCTCGCAAGGGTGAGTTCGTCCCCAAGCACACAGGAATTTCCCGATGACGGCGCTCCAATGCTCCGCCCGCGCGGCCCCAAACCATAACAAGAGTATAGCCACAGCCTATTCCCCGAGGCCAAGGCGGTATCTGCTAGAGTGAAGCACTAGCCGCAAGCGTCAGGGACCACATTTCCGATGCAGTACTCAGCGCCAGAGCAGCCGGCGTGCGATCTCGCGGGGTGATACCCTTTGAGCGCCGGTTGCTCACGCGTGCCGGGCCGCTCTCCTCGTGCCCCGAGTGCGCTGCGCAATCGATCTATGCAACGACCATCTCGCCCAATTTTGGGTTGATTCAATTACGCTTTATTTGGAGAATGAATGGAAGTCGCCTCGCTCCTTGGCGGCCCATAGGATGTCATTCGCATGGTAGATCTCCCGAGACACATTTTTGACGCTATATGGCAAGGTAGGGCCGCGTTGATCGTCGGCCAGGAGCTTGTAGGCGGCGATACTCAGGCGCTAATCCAAGAGTCTGCCGCAGAGAGCCTTAGCAAAGCATTGCTGCGACCCACCCGTGACTTTCTGGACAAGGTAAGTAGGCTCCGTGAGTCCGATCCAGATAGCGTTCACGTTGAGATTGCGCAATTACCCTGGTCGCTGGTGATTTCTAGCGCGCTTGAAACGAGATTGGTGCGCGCGCTGGAAGCAGCGGCACCGGCCGCGCGGCGAGTTCGTCGACGGTTTGTTGATGATGCAGATGCTGACAGTCTAGTTAGGAGCCCAACAACTCTAGAAGTGATGCACCTTTCCCTTTTCTCAAGCCCAACATCACCCGATGGTGTTTTGCCTGAAGCGAATAGGTGGTCGCGCGCAACACGATTGATGCAGCCCCGCGTTCTAGAGCGCCTGAAAGACGCAGTCGGACCCGCTCACTATGTAATTATAGCAGGTGTGGGCAGCGCTGATGCTCTAGACCGGGAAGATCTTGTCGCGTCTTTAGAAGGAATCGACGACGCCCAGGTGGTTCTCTGCGAACCGCAGGTCGATGACACTGCATGGCTTCGTGATTCGCTGCCAGGAGCTGTCATACTGCGTTCTAGCTTAGCCCAACTCCTTCACAAGGCACGTGTTGAAGAGCCACAAGCTGTACCGGACATCCTGAGAGCCGATGACTTGTTAGTCACGGCTCGTTCTACGAAGAACGGCGGGAGGCAAGTCGCCACGTTCCGGGCTGAAGAACTTCGCGATGTGCGGCGGCATCTTGACATATTAGGCGATCGCCCAGGGCAGGTCACCCCTGCGACGCGCGATGAGCGACTAAGAGCGTTTCGCAAATTCCTTCGAACACCCCGCCTGCGCGCCGATTACCAAACATTCGTGGGGGAGTTTTGCTTGGCTCGCCAAGCTTACCAAGAGCTGTTTGAGGCCGTAATCTTGCGTGTGGGTCGCGTAAGCGGGGCTGCAGCGCGGCCAACGGGGCGCCGCTCGGAAGGCCCTATTTGGTTGAAAGGCCTTCCAGGTAGCGGGCGCACCACGGGACTCCACTGGTTAGGTGTCCGTTTGCGAGAAGAAGGTTGGCCCGTTGCTCATTTGAGTTCGCCGGTTGACGAGCCAGATGCGTTCGCGATCGAGCAAATAATGCGGCTGGCTGAGCAGCGGTTGAAGGACGCTGGCGCAATCGATCTGGTAGTTCTCTTGGTCGACGGGGTTGCTCGCGAAAATGTTGAGCGCTTGGAGGAGCGGCTAGTTCGAGCTGGACGCAGATCCATCGTCGTCGCGACCGCCGTTTCATCTTCTCCGGTGAGTGATGAAGAGGAAGAGCGTATAGGCGATGAGATCACGCTGGACTACCAACTCAACCCGAAAGAACTGAGTGACCTCGGAACAATCCTTGAGAGCGTCGGAATTGCGATTGACGCGGAGGTTCTGCAGCGGGAGGCCGGAACAGAGGGGTTCTTGGGTATGCTCGACCGCTTGAGTGTCGACGCCCGAGAAGGGCTTGGGCAGGTTCTACGCTCTGACTTTAACCGTTTCGTCCCAAGTCTGGCTCAGGCCCTTCGAAAGCGGCCACCAGACGTTAAGCGCGGAGCGCTAGGCGAAGCCATTATTGCGGCTTTTGCTAAGGCGGGTCAGCCTGCCAAGTTGAGCGAAAACCAGGCGCCCTTAGCTCCTGACCGCGAGCACATTGAAGAGGCCCGCAACCTAATGAGCGCTATCTTTGCGTTCGCATGGCTCGACCGCGTCATGCCTCTGGACTTACTAGGAAGACGTTTTCCCCAGCTCTTTGCTGCTTATGAGGATGTGCGAGTTGTAGCGCAAGAACATGGGTTCTTAACCGAAGTCACGTTCGACGCGGATGGCGATATCGCGCTCGCAATTGTCAATCCAGCGATCGCTCGTGCGCTTCGCACCCACGTGGTGGGTGGAACGCGGGACGTGCTTCGTGAACTACAGGCATTCGCGAACTCGATTGCTTGGCCGGTCGGTCCCGATGATAACGGCCTTTCGCATTGGCCGGCTTTTCTCCATGGTTTGCTCAGATCGGTGAGTCCTCGCGGCTCGTTCCGGGGCGAGTTTGGAAGTGTCGAAGACCTTCGTCAGCTTGGCGATATCCTTTCCGATCTTCGTCAGGTCAAAGGCGTCCAATCGGCGCAAATGCTAATGCTGGAGGCAATTGTACTCCGAGAACGAGCAGACAGGGGCAATCTGCCTGTCAGCGAAACCGAAGAAATCCTCGATAGGAGTCGCCTGCTGCTGACGAACGCGCGCGACCAGATTGCGAAAAAGCCGCGCAACCCTTCGCGCGACCAACTGCTCGCGTCCATTCTAACCTCCTATGCGACTACGCTACGAAGGCAGATGCAGGTCCGGATCGAGCAAGGTAATCTCCTTGCGGCACAGACGATAGCTACGCCAGCGTTGGCTGCAGCGCAACGCGCCCAAGCGCTGCAAGACCAATGGCATCCCTTTGATGCAGCCGCGCTTGTCTATTATCGCTTGGCGCAAGCCTGGCAAAGCGAGCGTCAACTTCCCGAAGCGCGGCAGCAGTATTTGAACGCAGTCGATCAGCTTGGAACGCTCTTCGATCTAGCTTCCGAACTAAGCGAGCTTCCCCAGGATCAACAGGAGCGTAAAAGCGCTCGCCAGCGCGAATATCTCTATGTCACGGGCCAGCTAGAGGTTGCCAAAGAGCAGGCGCTAGCCGAGGCAGAAGATGGGGATCTCGCCGCCCTTTCTCACGTCCTGCGCATGGAGGCGATCGATCCAGTGACCAATCAGATTAGATCGGTGGCAGCCGCAAAGTCGGCGTTCGACACGCTTGCCAGATATCCTGCAGCGTTTGAGAACGAACGAAGTGTTGTGTTGCTTCATCGTCTTTGGGTTGGTGTGCATCTCGGATTGCGCACGTTGGACAAAGGCCCCCTCCTCATAGGAGCTAGTGACGAAGAGTGGCGCAACCTCCAGCGCATAGAACAACGTCGACTTGAGCTTGGCCGAGAGTTTGATCCTGCGATTGGCTTCTGGTTATCACTTGCCCTTCTTCAATTGGGGAACCTTGTTGAGGCGCGTCGAATACTGCAATCGCTCACATCTTTCATCGGTAGGCCTCGCAAGCGGCAATTTGAACCTCTCATACTGATCTCGACGTCGGACGCTATCCCGCGATCGTTCCGCGCATTGGTGCGGCGAAGGGGGGAGCGAGAAGACTATACGGTCTATATCCGAGAGCTCGACGTCGAGACCACTTTGTGGCGGCGGTACCTTGAAGCTGGCGAAGCGATCGATTTGAAACAAGGTGATCTCGTCGAAGTCTATGTCGCCCTAAACTATCGCGGGCCTATGGCGATCGGTCCTCGGTGGACGGCGCGTGCGCTACGCAGCCCCGCGCCCTTAACTTGAGAGCGGGCCATGACGGGGGACCTTGTTATCGGCGCCATTGCGTCTATGCTCGAAGGGGCTGGTGACTCTGTATCGTTCGCCTTCGGAAAGGAGCGCGTCATCTGCGGCTCCGGCGAACTGAGAGAAACGCTGACGCGAATAGAAGCGCGATTGTCAGAGATTGCGGCGGGCAGCAAAGACGCGCTCCGAGTCGCTTTGCTGTCGGACGATGATGATGAGCGACGGATGATTGCCTCAGCCATTGTCGGGCTCGGAGCGGAATTGGGCTTGCAGATTAAGTTATCAAACGACTCTTGGGGGATATGGGCGCGGGATGCGCGAAACGCGCGGGATAGTGGTAAGATCATCCATGTTCTGACTGAGGTGCCGCCGCTTCCAAAGGCTCAGCAGGGCTTTGCCTCGATCTTGGGATCGTTGATCCTCCTTTGGCCGCCGCAATTTGCCGGTTCTGAGGTTACGCCCGACCGAATTGAAGCGGTCATTCTTGCACCTTTCTCTGAAAGGCCACTCGAAAAGGCCGCCCATGTAGTCGATGCGGTATGGGCAACATTGAATAGCATTGAGGAGGGCGACGAAAGGCAAGCAGCTATTGATCTTTTCGCGCGCTTGGATGTGAATGCCCTATTTGGGACTTGCATCGACGTAACGAAGCTTACGACGAGTAGTCTAGCTAGGGAGGCCGGCAACCGGTTGGCGAGTTCATTGCGAGTCCAATCGGCGTTGCGGCCGGGAGAGGCGCTGAGTGCTGCCGAGATCTACCGGGCACTCTCCCCCCAACCGGATAGATTAGCCCCTCATCTGCGGCGCCTTTGGGTCGAAGGCAGCACGGACGCAGCAATGATTCGGTTAGCAGAGCGTTTGGCTGCTGCGGATGCTCCGGGACTCCTCGACGGCATTCACATTGAGGCCATTGGGGGAGTTGCTCAGGTGGAAGCCGCGCTCCAAAGGTGCAATCGCAGCCCGAGCTTGGAACTCTTTATGTTTGATGCCGATGCAGATGGTAAGATGGGAGAATCTAAGGTGCGTGACCAGGGCTTTCCTGCCCTAGTTCTCGATCGTTCAAATGCAATGGGCGCATGCGATGATGAGTGGGTCATCGAAGATCTACTTACCGTATCTTGCCTTGATCGATTCTATTCCGCCCATCGTAATCTCAGGCCTGCGCGCGAGGAGATCGCGCATCAACCGCCCGAAGGTAGGCGCCTCGTTTTGCGCGGGGAAGACAAAGGGACGCTGGTCGAATGGCTCGAACGGGAGGCGACGCTCGGTGATCTCTATGGCGTCCTCCAGCAGATAAAGGCGATCCGGCGGCGCTTTGCCCTGAGAGATTGGGCAGATAGCACTACTCGCCCGCCAGATGCGAGTATCGGGCTTAGACCGCGACCTTGGTGGTTCATCGGAACCTGAGCGCTTCGTTCGGACACGGAGCCGCCTTGCAGGGCGTAAGTGAGTTACGGCAGCATTGATCTACCTCTCAGAGCGGTTTGCCGATCCCAGTTGTTGCTCGATTTGTGGGCTGTGCCCAGCTCATTGCCGTACGACATTGAAATTATGAATGTTTTGCCATCCATCAGGCGGACACTCTCTCCGCCAGCAATATCTCCTAAACTATTGTATAATAAAGTTTATTTTCCGGATTTTGCAGATCGGTCCCCAATTTGGCCCCCAATTGCGGGCGGTTGTGCGGCCGAGCGAACCACGGATAGTCTCTACCGCAGGGTGTCACACTCGAAAGAAGGGGCGGGGGCCCACCATGCATATTCATCAAGCAGGTTGGCTAGCTCTTGCTGCCATCGCTGTTTCAGGATGCGGACCAACGCTTTCTGAACGCAATTGGGCCGATGCCCAAAGGCAATGCCAACTGCGGACCTCGAAAGAGCAGCAGCAGGAGTCATTCGACGATTGCGTGAGGAACAACTATCGCGCTTATGACATTCTCAGTCGGTATACACCGCCGACAGTCCCAAGCGTCCCATCATCTGGTCCTGCTACTACCGTTGTCTCTCCTAGCTCTCTTGATAACCAAGCGCCTGCACCGAACATTATCCCGCCTACTGTTAGATGCCAATCGGTCGGCGCGGGGCTCGGCACCGTACAAACAGTGTGCCACTGATTTCCGCTAGCTATTTGAGCGGCACGCCGCTTTCCGCCATGCACTTCTTGAAGACAAATAGGGCCTTGCGTTCACCCTGGACTGTCACGTTGTTTTCGACTAGGTTCTGTACTCATAAATGGATTCCGTTAGCTGACGAACAGTGATTCACTCCCCTTAGGTGATTTGGGGGTAGACATGGCGCGGTTTGACCTGAGCGATCGAGAATGGGCTTTGATCAAGCCCTTGCTGCCGAATAAGCCACGCGGTGTCGGTCGGGTCGACGACCGGCGGGTTCTCAACGGCATCTTCTATGTGCTGCGGACAGGCTCGCCCTGGCGAGATCTTCCGGAACGCTATGGCCCTTACACGACGGTCTATAATCGCTTTAACCGCTGGGCCAAGGCAGGTGTTTGGGTCCAAATTTTCGAGGTGTTGGCAGCACGCTCGCCGCAGTCGATGGCGCTGATCGACAGTTCTATCGTCCGCGCCCATCAGCACGCCGCTGGGGGTAAAAAGGGGGCGAGGATCACGCCATTGGCCGTTCTCGTGGAGGACTGAGCACCAAGATCAATGCGGTCGTCGACGAGAACGGACTGCCGGTCCGGCTGATGCTAACCCCGGGGCAGGCCCACGATCTGCGTGCCGCGCCATTTCTGCTCCAAGGGCTCAAATGCCGTGATGTTGTGGCCGACCGTGGTTACGACGCCGATGCCCTCCTGCACATGATCAGAGCCCGCGGAGCTAGGGCTCATATTCCTTCCACCAGCCAGCGAGTGGTCCAACGCTCCGTCAGCCGCCGCATCTACCGCAAGCGCAATCTTGTTGAGCGCTTCTTCTGCAAGCTCAAGCATTTCAGGCGCATCGCGACCCGCTTCGACAAGCTCGCTCGCAACTTTCTCGCGGCAGTCGCACTCGGCTCAACCCGCCTCTGGACCAGGGTTTATGAGTCCACGCCCTAGCCGAGCATGATTGGGTCGAGGCCGATCGCGTGCAGCTCAAGGCCGGCTCCAGCGCGGAACTCGCATCCATCCCAGCGTTCACGACCAGCACGATCTACCTCGTCACCGGGCTCCTGCTGCTGATCTGGAAGCGCATCCCTCAGAAGTCCACGCGGGTCTATCGCCTCCAGACCGATGCAGGCGAGCGCATCATTGGCCGCAAGGTCCCGCTCAGTTGGGTCACGGCAATGTCGGCGGAGAGACCGGCGCTCGCAGCTGAAGACGCGTTCGCGGCACTCCTGCGCGACGGCGACCCGACGCGCACCGCGCCGCCCCCGCGGGAGCAGCGGTTCGAGCCGTCTCCATTCCACATCGCTCAACCAAAAAGTTGCTACCTCATCAAGGCCTCCCGCGATTCGGACGCCTTGAATCGCAACTCAGCCTACGCCGACACTCCTAATTGAGTACGGACCCTAGCACCGATTGAGGCGGCGGACCGTTTCGTTGATCGCCATCTTATTTGTGCATCGGGTGCTTCGTAGGTGTCGCGATGCTCGCCGGGACAGCCTCCGATATCGAGAAAGTGAGCCAAGTGTTCCAACCCGACGGCCGATTCTGAGCCGCAAACTCGCCATATCCCTTCACGCCGAGGAACGCCTGGTTACTTCCAATCTGAAAAGCGTAGCCGATCTGTGGACCGATGCCAAAAACCCGCGATCGGAAGCTGCCAAGAACGGCCGGCTGACCGAAATCGTCTGTTATCTGTTGATAGACGTATCCCACCAAGCCAACAAAGACCTGCTTCGACAGGAACTGAGATGCGCCCCAGTCGAAATGGAAATCGACGCCGCTCTGGTACTGTGTGTCTCGGTTCTTGAAATTATAGGTGAGGCCGCCGACTCCTGATAGTTCAAGTCCGGTGGCGGGATTGAAGTAAGTATAGCCGCCACCGACGTCAACGGCGCCGTGACCAAGGCCGATATTGGCCAATCGGTTGGGACTATAATCGCCTATCGGGATATTACCCGTACCGTAAACGATGAAGTTGTGAACGCCAGTATTCCACTTCAGCTTCGCGGTTGGGTAGAGGTCTCCATACGAGGTGACGGCTTCTTCCAGCAACCCGTTACGCGTGATCGAGATCGGGCCAACCGCAGTTGTGAGTGTGCCTGCTATGCTGGCTGAATTTCGCGCGTAGATGCTGGCCAGCGTCGCCGACAACTGACCACCGAGCACGGGCGTTGCGAATGTATAGGTCGGCGCGATGAGCATCAGGTCGGCTTGCCCGCGCAGGACCACGTTGAGATCGACTGCAACGGCCGTTGACAATCGTCCGATCTGGACTTCCCGCGACGCGGCTGCTGCTCCTGACGCCCCTGCGTTGGCGTGATAATAGATCGCGGCGATCGACCAGCCCGGCGTGGTCGGCGTTGCCGACATGCTGCCGTACAGGCCCGGCAGCCAGTACGAGATGCCGCTTTCGTCGGCGCGTGCGGCCTGCGGAGACAGTAGGGCAACGACGGTAACCGCGACGACCGCTGTCGGTCGCCGCGAGAACAATCTCGATCCGGAATTCAGACTTTCAGGCGACGTCATTGCGGCTCGCTCCAATCCAGTTCTCTACGATTGCAGGGGGGGCGGCCGCACCAGTTCAGCCTTTGGGGCACTGATTTGTTGCGGCCGAAGCATCGGCTACTTCCTTCAATCGGAGAGGCCTTTCTTGACCAAGGCGGCCTTTCGAGCCCGCTTCGCGTCCTCAATATCGGCCTTCTTCATGTCGAGCAGATCGATCGTCACCTTCGCTATCTTGCCGGTGAACTTGAACGGGACCTTGTAACTTTCGGTGACGGGCGTCCCCTCGTCGGCACCGACATCAGCGCCTTCATCCGCCGAGAAAACCCCAAACTCAGTACGCTCGATCCGCCCGGTCGCAACGCTCCGACCGTTAACGATGATAGTGCCGAGGCCACCCTTGCCGACGCCACCGCCGTCATACGCGAACTCGAACCGGATTGTTGCTCTTCCGGCGGGCACTGCCTGCTTCGCGCTAACTGTGAACCGTTCCAGGCCGAGGAAGTTGTAGGTGTAGGTCGGTTTGCCGTCCTTCAGATAAAGGCTCCAGCCGCCGAACCGCCCGGCTTGTGCAAGGATCACGCCGTTGGCGCCACCCTTCGGAATGTCGACTTCGGCCGTGATCGTGTGCGACCGATTCTTGATGTTGATGAAGACGTTCTCCGACATTCCCGCCATGCCTTCGTGCACCGTGAGACTCGTGCGGCCTGCCATCAAATCCGGTCGCCCAGCCAGTGCCGCGTTGGCCCGTTCGAGGGTACGGTCGTCGAGAGGCAACACAGAGTTTGCTTCTGCCTCCTTCATGAAGAGGTCTTGCATCTCCTTCAGCTTGTCAGGATCCTTCGCCGCCAAGTCGTTCGCCAGGCTGAAGTCCGACCGGGTATCGTACAGTTCCCAGACATCCTGATCGAGTGGACGTCGAGGCTTGGTCTCCCAAGCCGCACGATGGATCGTGCCCGCGAGCCATCCGTCATGATAGATTGCGCGGTTGCCGAAGATCTCGAAGTACTGCGTCTTATGGGTGCTCTCCGCCTTGGGGGCGTCGAACGAGTAGACCATGCTGGTGCCTTCGATCGGCACCTGGATGGTGCCATTCACACTCTTAGGCTCCGGCAAACTTGCTGCTTCCAGGATGGTTGGTGCGATGTCCACGACGTGGTGCCATTGTGTCCGCACCTCGTTCTTGGCCCTGATCACCTTCGGCCAATACACCACCATTCCGTTACGGGTACCACCATAGCTCGACGCGACCTGCTTGGTCCAGGTGAACGGCGTGTCGCCAGCAACCGCCCAGCCGGCTGCGTAGTGGCTGTAAGTGTTTGGCCCGCCCAGCTCATCGTAATGCTTGAGCACGTCCTGAACGGTCTCCTGCACACCGTTAAAATAGGTCATCTCGTTGAACATTCCGCTCATGCCACCCTCGGCACTCGCGCCATTGTCGCCAACGATGTAGAAGATGAGCGTATTGTCGAGTTGGCCGGTGGCTTTGATGGCGTCGACCAAGCGTCCGATTTCGGTGTCGGTATATTCGGCGAAACCGGCAAATACCTCCATCTGCCTCGTGAACAGCTTTTTTTCGTCACCGCTAAGCTTGGCCCAGTCCGCAATGGCGTCCGGCTTAGGTGCGAGCTTGGTGCCCGCAGGAACGACGCCGAGCTTGATCTGCCGTGCCAGAGTCTCTTCGCGTAATGCGTCCCATCCCTGGTCGAACTTGCCCTTATATTTCGCGATCCACTGCTTGGGCACGTGATGAGGCGCATGGGTCGCCCCCGGAGCGAAATACATGAAGAACGGCTTGTCAGGAGTCAGCGATTTCTGCGACTTCATCCAGGCTATGGCCTTGTCCGTCATATCCGTCATGAAGTGATAGTTAGGATCCTTTGGCAACTCGACCTGCGTCGTGCCATCGTAGATCAGTGGGGCCCACTGGTTGGTTTCGCCTCCCATGAAACCATAGAACTTGTCGAATCCCTGGCGGGTTGGCCAGCGATCCGTCGGTCCCGAAGCACTGACCTCCCAGGCGGCCGTCTCGTGATTTTTGCCGAAATGGGCGGTGCTGTAGCCGTTCAGACGCAGCATCTCAGCGACTGACGCAACGTTGTTAGGACGCTGACCGGTCTGGCCCGGAAATGAGGTGCCTGTCTCGGCAATCGAGCCGAAATTGTTCACATGGTGATTGCGGCCGGAAAGCAGGGCTGCTCGGGTCGGTGAACACAACGCCGTCGTGTGGAACTGATTGTATCGCAATCCGCCACTCGCAAGTTGCTCGACTGTCGGCATGTGAATTGGGCCACCGAATGCCGACGACTGGCCGAAGCCCATGTCATCAATCAGGACAATCAGCACGTTCGGAGCCTGTGAGGGCGCCTTGATCTCGAAACGCGGCGGCGGCGCGCCGGCGTTGCGAACATCCAGCACCGTGCTGTGCGGATATGCGGGTTCAGGAATCGGCAGAACGCTACGATCGGTGGGTAGTACGACACCTGGCGGTACGACGGACTGCGCCAAGGACTGCGCCAAGGCAGGAGCGACCATCGCCGGCGCGATGAGCATCAAGGCGACCATCGCACGGATCACGCCTACCCGACCTGTCAAGCGCACCCTTGTGCTATCTCGATTCGGAGACAGCAATTGATCCGAAGAGTCCCTACACATGACGCGCTCCTGGCTGAATGAAAATGACAATTGGATTGCCTATTCTGTCAAAACGCTTTTGATCCTTTGCGCCGCATCGCGATATGCTGCCGTTCGCGGCGTCTGGGTAGGCAAGCGACGCACGTACCCAGATGATCTCCAACATGATGATCCCGATTGGGCCGACGCTCTTGGCAACGAACAACAGAAGCCAGACCAGACCAAAGTAAACCTGCAAGGCGCGACTGAAAACAGCTCACGTCTTCGCGCCATTGAATTGCTAAATGCATCGGTCGACTGCCACGGTCGGCGCCAGATGCAGCAAAACGCCGAATATCTGAACCTGTTTGGCTTGGCAGGCCAGCCAAACACTGAGCCGGTTCAGCGTCGACCGACGCGATTGACGGGACCGCCACGATTCATCGGCGTACCGGCGCGCACGCCGATACCAGGTGCACCGACGCCAGGCCGTACCACCGCGCGTGCGACCGGTCGCGGTCGCAGAACGACACCAGGCCGAACAATGCACCCCACCGGATATTCGATGTACTGGCAGTACACCACCGCGCCGGCTTTTTCCGTGCTCGCTGCCACAAAGCCGGCCACCAATCCACTTGTGAGCAAGATCGCGAGTGCACTCGATCGCTTCATTGTGGCGTCCTCCAGTTTTTTATCAATGACTAAATTAGCGCAATGAGCGCGACATACATTGCGGAAGATCAAGCCGCTGGCCCAATCATCACATCTGAGCTGAGTTCCATCAGGCCGACGCCGGCCGCAGCAGCTCGCTGCACTTGACACCCTCTGGGTCCCACCGATGATATGGCTGATGGCCGGCTGACTTCATCTCTATAGGATTGGCTGTTGGCACGCAGGCGGCGCAAATCGACTCATCAGCCAGTGGCGAATTTCCCTGCGAGATCGCCAGAGGCATCGTTGCGGGAACCAGAGCCACGACGATGGAACTCGGGATTCTCTGGACTTTTCTGGGCGGCCAGCTTGATGGCAACGACTGCCATTCTGGCTTGGATTGCCTTTCTCTCGCTCGAGAACAAGGCTTCGCCGGCCCCTGAGATTGCTACCTATGTCGGCAGCAACGCCTGCGCTGGCTGTCACCAGACGGAGGCACGGCTGTGGATGGCGTCTCAGCACAAGGGGGCAATGCAGCACGCCACCGACGGGACGGTGCTCGGCAATTTCAACGACGTGCGTTTTGACTATTTCGGTGTGCAGTCCCGCTTCTTCCGTAAGAATGGACAGTTTTTCGTGGAGACCGATGGTCCCGACGGAGCGCTGGCCGTCTACGAAGTGAAATATACCTTCGGCGTCGATCCGCTGCAGCAGTATCTCGTTCCGTTCCCGGACGGCCGCCTCCAGGTCCTGCCGATTGCATGGGACAGCCGACCTAGTGATAGAGGTGGCCAGCGATGGTTTCATCTCTCGGCAAATGAAGCGATCAGGCACGATGATGTTCTGCACTGGACCAGATTGAACCAGACCTGGAACTTCATGTGCGCGGAATGCCATTCCACTGGTGTGCGCAAGAACTACGATGCGGAGAAGGATCGGTTCGCGACGACGTGGACGGAGATCAGTGTGGGCTGTGAGGCATGTCATGGACAGGGCTCGCGCCACGTCAGTTGGGCGCACGAGCAGCAGAGCTGGTTGCCGTTTGGCAGGCGCCAGGACTCGAGCAAGGGATTGCTGGTGCATCTTGATGAGCGCAACGGCATCACTTGGTCAATCGAGCCTCAGACAGGCAACGTGCAGCGCTCTTCCGAGCCCGCAGCCCTCCGCAAAGAGGTCGAGACTTGCGGCCTATGTCACGCGCGTCGGGCGGCCTTTCATGAAGGCTGGATTCCCGGACATTCATTATCGGAGACCCATGCGGTCGAAGCGCTCTCGCGCAACACGTTCGATGTCGACGGACAGATCCGCGATGTCGAGGAGCCGTATAACTACACACCCTTCAGGCAAAGCAAGATGTATGCGGCCGGCGTCAGCTGCAGCGATTGCCATGAGCCGCACAGCGGAGGGCTTCGCCTCTCAGGCGAAGGTACATGCCTGCAATGTCACGCATCGAACAAATACGCTGATGTGAAGCATCGCCAGCATGCGGGCGTCGACCCCGCGCCGACCTGCATCTCGTGCCACATGCCGACCCGGACCTACATGTCGATCGATGCCAGACACGATCACGCGTTCAGGGTTCCTCGACCCGATCAATCTGTGGCCTTGGGAACGGCGAACGCCTGCAACGACTGCCATCGCGATCAGTCGGCACAATGGGCCGCAGCGGCGATTGAGCGATGGTACGGAGCTGATCGCAAGGGCTTTCAAAGTTACGGACCGATATTTCATGCCGCCCGGATCAACCGCACAGACGCGGCGGCGCTTCTTTCGGAGCTGGCCTCGGATCGCCGCGCGCCGGCCGTAGCGCGTGCCAGTGCGCTTGGCGAATTGGCATCTCGCATGACGCGAGCGGACATTTCAACGGCCCGCGCCGCGCTTGGTGATCCCGATCCTATGGTGCGGCTCGGCGCGCTGGACATGCTGGAAAACGTGCCCGCCGCTGAGATCTGGTCGTTCGTGTCTCCGCTTTTGTCCGATCCCAGCCGCGGCGTTCGCATCAGAGCCGTTGCTCTGCTGGCCAATATGCCAGTCCGAAGTCAGCAGCCGGCGGATCGTGCACGCTTCGATCTGGCGGCGGCTGAGTTCATCGCAGCCCAGCGCTCCAACGCGGAGCGGCCGGAGGCTCGGACCGCTCTTGGGAATTTTTTGTTGCAGCGCGACCGACCGCAAGAGGCCGAGGCCGAATACCGGGCCGCACTGAGGCTAAGCCCGCATTACGCGACGGCCGCAATCAACCTTGCCGACCTCTATCGGCAGCGCGGCCAGGACGGCGAAGGTGAAGCGGTCCTGCGCACAGCGCTCGTGGCGTCGCCGCGCGACGCCGCGCTTTTTTACTCCCTTGGCCTGACATTGACACGCCTCAGACGGCCGGACGATGCACTCAACGCGTTGGCTCGCGCAGCGGAACTGGAGCCGGAGCGTCAACGTTATGTTTACGTCTACGGCATCGCTCTGCATTCCAGCGGTCGCCGTGAGGCGGCGGTGAGTGTTCTGAAGGACGCCTTGCGCGCCCATCCAAACGATAGTCAGATTTTGCAGGCGCTCATCTCCTTCAGTCGGATGTCTGGGGACGCGACGTCGGCGCTCCGCTATGCCGAGCAGCTTGCTGCGATTGCGCCGAGCGATAAGGAGCTGGCAGCGCTTATTCAGGAACTCCGTCGCATCGCGTCTCCGCCCGCAAGATAGACGCGAGTGTCTGTTCGCAGTTCGGCCGCTCGATGAGATGCGAGTCGGCTTCGGAGTTCCGGCAATGCAGTCGCGCAGTCTTGGTTTACCGGATGCCATGACGAGAATGACCGCGGATGCCCCGCTGACTTGAACCATCTTCGCAAGTTCGCTGGCCGCGACCACCCCGTTCAGTCCCAATGTCGGCGACCATTCACATCGGTCAAGCAATTAGAGAGACTCTGGACGGCTCGAGGAACAATTCCTTGGAGGCGCGCAGCTCTTGAACCTGGCGTCGGCGTCGGCTTTCATCCGACGCAATGTGCGGTTCGATCTGGACCTCCGGGATGATAGCGACAGCCGGCTCTTCGGCATCACAACCGAGACCAAATTGGTACCCAGCCAGCTTGTCAGCTGACGCTGGGAACACCATTCGACGCCGTCCCGCGAGGGAGCCACGTGATTGAGTTATATCAATATGATCGCGCCACAAGCGATTAATCAGCAAGGGCTCTCCAACGGAGAATTCCCCGATGTGGACGAAACGCGACTTCCTTTGCTCTGGTGCATTGACCGCGGTCGTAGCTGCGGGAATAAAGCCTGGGCCGGCGCTTGCTGAGATGCTAACGGGCGCGCCCGCTGTACCCAATTTGAAGTATTCAACCTCTATGCCATCGGGGGTCGCGATACCGGACAGTGTGGACACTCGGTTGGGTAGGCTGAACTTCTTTGGCGGCTTTCCCGATCAAGCCAGCGTCGATAGGCTTTACGACAATCTCGACTTTCAACGAGCTGTTCAAGCCTACCTGCTGGCGCTCCCGGTGGTGAACCAGGTGGGGAACCGCGATGGCATCCTCGCGGTCGGTCCGGCAAATACGACAGTACCGATTTGGGAAACCATGGTCGATGCCCGGACAGTCGAGCTCACCGCCAACAACAACACGCCTTACACTTGGTTCTGGCTCGACCTGCGCGGCGGTCCGCTCGTCGTTGAAGCTCCGCCGAACGTGCTCGGGCTCGCCAATGATATGTGGTACAGGTGGGTCGGTGACATCGGGCTCGTTGGCCCGGACAAGGGTAAGGGCGGAAAGTATCTGGTGCTGCCGCCCGGCTACAAGGGCCGGGTCCCCTCAGGCTATTTCGTCCTGCGACCAGGGTCATATCTCACCTGGATTGCATGGCGCAGTTTCCTGGTCGGCGATGATCCAAAGCCCGGTGTTGATCTCGTCAAGAAGCATACAAAGATCTATCGCCTCGGCGAAACAAATCCGCCAAAGCTCAATTTCGTGGATATGTCGGGCAAGCCATTCAATATGGTAGCGCCCGCAGACTATCCATACTGGGCGTTACTGAACAAGGTTGTACAAGAGGAGCCAACCGACGACGTCGACGCGACGACCTTGGGGTTCTGGGCTTCAGTCGGCATCATGAAGGGTAAGCCTTTTGCGCCTGACGAACGGATGCAGAAAATACTGGCCGAAGCGGCAATTGTTGGCGACGCGACGGCGCGGGCGATCATGTACAGGTGGCGCGGCGCCGATGGCTACTGGTATTCGGATAGAAACTGGCGTTTAGGTTTTGTCGGGGGTTACAAGTTCGAGGAGAACGGCGCGCGATTGCTGAACGCGTATTCCGGCTTCTTCTTCTACGCGACCGGCGTGACGCCTGCGATGGATTCGAGGAGCGTCGGCGAGGGCTCGCAATACCTGGCGATGTTCGTCGATGCCAAGAAGACCGTCCTGGATGGCGGTAAGAACTATCGGCTGCATCTGCCACCGAACATCCCGATCAAGAACTTTTGGTCGGTGATCGTCTACGACAACCAGACGCGCTCGATGCTCCAGACAGACCAGCGCTTTCCTAGCGTAAGCAGCCAGAACAAGAAGCTGAAAATCAACCCGGACGGCTCGGTTGATATATATTTTGGACCCAAAGCACCCGCTGGCTTGGAGGATAACTGGGCTCAGACGGTCCCCGGAGCAAGCTGGAATATCCTGTTGCGGCTGTACGGTCCGCTTCAGGCTTTCTTCGACAAGACATGGCGACCTGGCGACATCGAGCTTCAATCCTGAGCGAGTTGGCTGCCTTGGGTGGCTATGCCGCCCAAGGCAGCATAGCCAGTTCCTCTGAACGAAGCTCGCGTTGGCTCACAATCGGCCCTATGCCGGCGTGTCTCTCCACGTCTGCTACGGGTCACAGGACTAAACCGCTCGCGCGGTAGGGCACACAGCCGGCAGCACGGCTGAGAGGATGGCGCAACGAGGCAGCCGCTACGGAACAACGACGTTGGTGCGGTGCAGCTTCAACGCGATCGCTGCGCCGCGCCGCCGGAGATACGGACGCCAGCAATCCCGGCGCTACGGTCGTCAATTCGGTGCCGATCAACGCAATGACTGGTCGGCGGGCAGGCGTCACCACCGATCCCGAGACGCCGGATCTCGCCGAGCACAGCGAGTTGCGTCGGTGATCCTGTGTTCACCAGGTGCTCGATCAAGGCCGGGGTCATCAGGGCGACCGCCAGTCGGCCCGTTTCGATCGCTTGGCTCAGGTCGGTGATGTCGCCGCGTGGGGGAAGTACCACTGTCCCACCGACGACCAGTGGCGACAAGAACGACGAAATCAGGCCGTAGCTATAGCTCAATCCGAGACTTTGCAGCGCCTGGAATGGTCCTGACAGCCCGAGGCTGTGAAGACGCTTTATGGCGTTAAAGAGCACGGCTGCGTGGCTCAGCCGAACAATCTTTGGCTTCCCAGTACTTCCCGACGTCGCGATCAGAAGGAGATCATCGGTCGGGCGACAATCCTCTCGCGTCTCCGCAACGTCCCGAGGTCCATCTTGGTTCGTTGGCGCTCCTCGAGGGAATGCGTGGCGAGATGCGTCCGACACTTCCGGGAGAATCGTTCCATGCCAAGGCGGCGCGCATATTGAAGGAATGCGAAGCAGCCAAGGTCGGGTTCAGGCGTGGCCAAAGCCGTCGCCGCATAAAAATCGGCGTCCTCTCGACCACCAAGATGCAATGCGTAACCGCTTTACAACAAAGCCTCGCGACATTGCAGTACGCATCCGGCCAGCACCCCAGGCACGATGACTACCGCGAAGCGCTCAGGCAGCAACGGCGGCCTTTGACCGTTGGTTCGCCTTCCAATTCCAGGGAAGCAATTCGTTGACTTTGTTCGCGGGGTGATCTGGAAGCCTGGCCAGCACGTCCGCGAGCCAGGCTTGCGGATCGACGTCGTTCATCTTGCAAGTTTCGATCAAGGTATAGACGGCGGCAGCCCGATGGCCGCCAACGTCTGAACCGGCAAAGGTCCAATTCCTTCTTCCGACCGCCACACCCCGCAACGCTCGTTCGGCGGCGTTGTTCGTAAGACAGACGCGACCGTCGTCGAGGAAGCGGGTGAACGCTGCCCAGCCGTTGAAGAGGTAGTTGATCGCTTTGGCGGTGTCGTTCTTGGTGGAGAGTAACGCTTGCTGCTGGCGCATCCAGATTTCAAGCTCGGCAACGAGCGGCCGCGATCGTTCACGGCGTACGAGAAGCCGCTGTTCCGGGGTTTTGCCATTAATGCTGCGCTCGATCTCGAACAGCATGTCGATACGACGCACCGCCTCGCTGGCGACCGGCGCCTCTCCCTGTTTTACCAGGTCGACAAACTTCCTCCGGCCGTGGCTCCAGCAAGCCGCTTCAACGATCGGAGCCGGCTTCCTTTGAGCCATGTAGAGCTGGTTGTATCCATCAAAGGCATCGGCCTGCATGAGGCCCACATAGCCGGCAAGATGGCCTTGCGGATGCTCCCCGGCACGACTGCGCGAGTAATGGAACACCGCCGCCGGTGGATCCCGACCGCCAAACGGCCGGTCGTCGCGAACGTAGGTCCAGATCCGGCCGGTGACAGTCTTCAGTTTCGCCAGCACGGGCACCGTCGTGTCATCGGCATGGATGCGTTCCGCGCTCATGACATGAGTCCGGATAGCCTCAATAATTGGGGCGAGCGCCACCACGCAGGCCCCGATCCGATCCGCCAGGGTCGAGACATCGATCTCGATCCCTTCCCGGGCATAGGTCTGGCTCTGCCGGTTCAGCGGCTGATGCAGCAGGAACTTGTTGACCAGCACCATCGCCAGCAGGCTCGGCCCGGCGAAGCCACGCGGGATCGGATGGGACGGTGCCGGCGCCTCGGTAATCGCCTCGCAGTCCCGGCAGGAGAACTTTTCGCGGACGTGCTCGATGATCTTCCAGCGCCGCGGCTCGCATTCAAGGGTCTTCGATACAACCTCGCCAAGCTTGTGCAGCCGCTCGCTGCCGCACTTACCGCAGGCGCAAGGCGCGGGTTCGACGATACGTTCGACCGGCAGATTATCTGGCAGGGGACGTCGCGGCGGCCGCGGATTTTGTGCGCGCTTCTGTTTGGCGGCTTCAGGTGCCGCGATCTCGGCCCTGGTTTCCTGCTCGGCCTGGGTCTCTTCAAGATCCTCGATGGCCAGCTCAAGCTGCTCGACCAGCAGCCTGCCGCGTTCAGAAGATTGCCCGAACTGCTCGCGCCGTGCCTTGGCCAGCATCAGCTTCAGCCGCTCGATTTCCAGGCGGCCGACGGTCACTTCGCTCTTGGCCAGCGTCAGCTGCTCGCGCTGCGCAAGGATCATCGCATGCGCAGCGGCAAGATCGGCGGGAAGCGGATCGGAGGACATCGTCACACCGACAAATCAATCATATTCGCCGCTAAAAATCCCGCCGGATTTCCTTCGTGAGTCAAAAAGCCACAGCTTATCCGGAAGCCTGCGGCCGCCAGGTTGCCTGCGGCATCCGCCAATCAATTCCGGACAAGAGATAGGATAGTTGCGCAACGCTGATCGTGACAACGCCGTCCGCCACCGATGGCCACAGAAAGCGGCCGCGCTCCAACCGCTTCGTGAAGAGACACGCGCCCTGGCCGTCATGCCAAATGATCTTGATCAGGTCGCCCCGACGGCCCCTAAAAACATAGAGATCACCAACGTGCGGATCCCGCTTCAAGCTCTCCTGAACCAGACGTGCCAGGCTCGGGAATCCGCGCCGCATATCGGTATGGCCGGTCGCAAGCCACACCCGCACATTACCCGGTATGGCAATCATCGGCGCTCAAGCACGTCGAGCACCCGCGCCAGCGCCTCGGGATCAACCTGTGCATCCACCCGGATGCGTCGCCGGTTGCCAAGATCGATCTCGATCAAGCCACTCCGCGCGGTCGGCATGGGCTGCAACCGTCGGTCATCTTTGGATAGCGGCTTCGCTTCTTCCGCGCTCGGTGCCACCGCTGCGGCGATCTGCACCGGCGCAAAACATGGCCCGTCATTCACGACCGTACGGGCCTGGCGGCGCCAGGTGAACACGACGCTGGCCGCGACACCGTTGCGGCGCGCAACATCTGTCACCTTGGCGCCCGGTACCAGGGTTTCCTCGACGATCCGCGCCTTGTCATCTTGCGACCAGCGCCGCCGCCGCTCCAACCCGCCTAAAACCTCGACCCGCATCGCCTGATGACCTTAAAGCTAGACTTAAGGTCACACGCTTCGCGAAATATACCGCATCAGACAAGACGGCGCTCGTCGGATGCGTACACATTGCAGCCCGACATCGATGTTGCTTTGCGCGAGCGCAGCCGGGACGGACACGACATCCTCACCGTGAGAGGAGTTCGCCTGAACGTGGTCCTCAAGACGAATCAGGACCAGCGCGCTATGGAGGCTGTAAATCCATGAATGGTATAACAATCGCTCCATTGAGTATGATTACCGAACTATCAGCCGGGCCCCTCGACGACTTCGGATTGACACGCTCTTTGGGCATGTACCTTTCGAAGAGCCTCGAACAGGCTCTTCAAGCGGATCTTGTTTCTGCTTTTAAGGTCGCCTTGGAGAAAATATGAGGGACGTAATGAGCAAATAAGTGCGTTCCCGCAGAACCGAGCGCAGCCCAATGGCACTTGAAGTATGAATCAACACTCGGAAGCCGACCGCTTACATCTTTGAAAGCCGGCCACCCCGAAATGCGCCGAGACTTGGCGCTCGCCGGAATACAGGGCCGGATGCGACTAAGAAATATATGGTGCGTTCGCGATTGTGAGCAAGCGCGCGGTCGGCTACGCTGCCTGTCCTGCCTCGTAGGTCAGCTGTAGAGGATAATAGATCGCGCCGATCCAGGTTGAACGCGATTGGAATAAAGCTCCTCGCGTCAGTCCGGAAGCTTGAAATCAAATTGCTTCGTTCGTCCGACGACACGCTTTGTCCCATCCCAAGTCTGGCGCCCGCGGTCCACATCTGCCGTCCGTCCGGTGCCACCTCATGCGACCACGTCCTGGAAGAGGCCGCAGTCCGCTGCCCGAGGACGTCATGCGCTCCGACTTGCTCAACGACAGGAGAGTGGCTTGAGTACCAATCTTGGCACTGCAGTTGCGAGGCCCGCCAATGCCATGAGGCAGGCGAGGCCGGATGACGCTGAGAAGCTGACACGTATCGCTCAGGCGGCGTATGGAAAATACGTGCCGCGCATGGTGAAGGCGCCAGCGCCGATGTCGTATGACTATCTCGCCTGGATCAGGGAAGGAAACACTTATGTGTTGGAGCATTCTGGCGAAGTGGCTGCAATGATCACGCTTCTGCCGAAGGATGATCACCTGATGATGCGCAATCTTGCCGTTCTTCCTGCATTTCAAGGCAGGAGACTCGGTCACGCGCTGATCGATTTTGCCGAGGCGGAGGCCAGGCGTCGGAATCTCCCTGAGTTGCGTCTCTACACCAACGAGAAGTTTCCGGAAACAATGCCGTTCTACAAATCGCGCGGCTTCTCTGAAACGCATCGTGCCCAGGTCGACGGATATTCGTTCATCTATCTGTCGAGAACGCTCACCTGATTCTGTCCTCGGCAAGCATCGTCGATCCGATGAAGCGTCCGTATAAGCCGATCAGTCGTTGGTCGGCGGAGAGCCGCGGCGTGGCGGAAGTTAGCTCTCTCCGTCGACGCTCTGATCAAAGCTCGCAGGCGTTCGAGCTTTTGCTCGGCGCCGGGCGCCGCGAGACGTCAAGTTGATCAACGCGGCTGGTGCGTTTCATCGCGGGCTGGTGCGGGCCGGCGGTGGTGGTCGAAACGCGCGAGCTGCCAGGGCTACATCATGAGCATCGGCGTGTTCAGTACGGCTTCGCACATCTCCTCAAGCAGAGGTCGCTGGCGGCGGATCCGTCGGCGGGACTGAACCTCTGATCGGGGCCCCGCACGGTGAAGAAGGAGCCAAACACGGTTGAACATGCCCACTCCTGTCCGGTCCTCGTATCTGGCCCGTCGGTTGTGCCAGCAAAGTCAGCTCTGGATTCGCAAGCCGGCGCGCCTCGTGGGGGCTGACAAAGGGGCGGCAATCAGCACCGACGCAGCCCGGCGTGCCGAAGACGCGATAAGAGGTGCTATTCAGGCAGAGCGAGGCCCTCCCGTGCGAACGCGCGCCGGACCGCAGGCCTTTCGGCGAGGCGCCGCGCATGGTCGGTCCAAGCGGGGAAGTCGGTTGCCATATCATAGCGCAGACGTTGACCGCGTCCCCAGTTCCAGAATACCTGGAGATAGGGATCGACGACACTGTAGGTGTCGCCGAGCGCCCAGGGGCTGGCGCTCAGGCGATCGTTGATCTCCTGCCAGAGCGGCCTGCACGATTCGACCCCCTTCCGGACCACCTCTGCTTTGCCTTCGGGACTGTCAGCATAGCGCTCGGCGCGACTGATATGCGCGTAGGTGACGTGCACGGTCGATGCGAGCCACGAGCACCACTCGGCGCAACGGGCATCCGCTCGCGACTCGGTCGGCCAAAGCCGCGAGGCCGGCGTCGGATGCGTCCCTGCGGCTGTCAGATAGCGCAGTATCGCTGGTGTCTCGGTCAGGATTCCCCAGGGCGTCGCAAGCGCCGGAACGCGGCCGCGCGGATTGATGGCCAAGTAGTCCGGTTCTCGTTGCTTGCCTGCGGCGAAGTCGACCTTGATGGCCTCGAAAGTCAGCCCTGTCTCCTCGAGAACGATATGGGCTGCAATCGAGCATGCGCCCGGCCAAAAATAAAGTACCAGATGGCTCACAGAACTAATCCTCTGATTGGCGTGTTGGTAGGATAGGGCTTCCATGCTTCGGAGTGAACGCCGGCTTCGAATATATTTCGCGCCATATCCGCTTCGCTGATCATCAATGATCGAGACGAATATCGCGTAGCATGTGTGGGCTCATATAACTTCAAAAATCACTATCAAATCGGCGAGGTGCAACCTAGCGTCGGCTCATGACTGCAATTGTTCAGGAGCGTAACGAATGGCCGAGCACCTCGTATCCAGTGATTTCCTGCAATTCCAGACACTCTTGGCGAGCCGTGGATGGGCGGTTCTTGCATCAGGTGAGATCGATGCCGATCCGGCTGTGACGCTTCGGCGGCTTGGGACGATCGTGCCGCAATATGACGGGCGCGTTAGTTTCGATGTCACCTACCGGCCAGGCTATGACGATGCACCCTATAGTCAGAGCATGAATGCGCTCGGCGCGCATACGGAGGCGCCAGGCTTCATGCCGCCGCCGAAATATCTCGCGCTCTATTGTCACCGGCAGGCGCGTTGTGGAAATGGACAGACGCTCCTCGCCGACGGCATTCGCTTCTACGACGAGGCGCTGAGCCCCGATCTGCGGCGTTGGTCTCAGAACAACGAGGTCGAATTCGTGTCCAGCGCGACACCGGGCGATGAGACCAGGTCATCGCTCCGCGCGCCGATCCGCGCCACCGTCGCAGGCGAGCCGGTGCTGAGGTTCAGCTACAATTTGTTTCGTTACGGCAATGTGAACCCGGATGCGATCGAAGTCAGGCGCGTCGGCGACGATCCGTCCGATCCGCTCGGGCAAATCGCGGAAGAAGGGGAGGCGTTCTTCAGCCGCAACCTGATCCCGGTCCTTATTCCCGACGGCTGCATGCTCGTCTGGAACAACCATCGCCTGATGCACGGCCGTGGCCGCTATGCCGACCAGGCGCGTCACCTCACGCGCTACTGGCTGAGCTGAGCGTTCGAGGTCGCCGTCTCGACGGCGACCTCGTTGCGCGACTTCCGGCATGATTGACAGAGGATGCGATGATGAATGAGGGGTGTTACCTGGCTTATGGCGTCCTTCGCGACGCGTTGAAGAGCAGAACCACCGAGCCCGTCGCGTGGAGCTGGAGTCGAACGGCCGCTGAGCTTGAGACCAGGGTTGGCGCCGAGATTCGTGGCATCTCGCTCGTGGCGCTGTCGACAGCCGCGAGTGACGCGACGGGCGAGGTCGTTCCCGGCATCTCCTTTGCGGTGCAGTCATTGCCGGTCGACGGGCAGACTCCGCGTCATTCCCATGCGTGGTGGCACGTGTTCGTCGTTCAGAGTGGATCGGGCATCGTCGGCTTCGGTGATGGCCGCGAGGCGATCCGTATGATGCGGAACGACGTCGTGTTGATCCCGGCCTGGTGCGTCCACGAGCTTCGCAATGATGGTGCCGAACCATTCGTCACCTTGAACCTCAGCAATATGCCGCAGCAGGCTGATCTCGCAAACTTCAGAACGGCTGATGGACGTCAATCATCGCCTTGCACTGATCCAATTGGAAAGGGCCGCACGCATGCTACAGGTCTCTGATCTCCCTCGTACGACCGGAATGCAGCCACATGTCGCGCAACCACCGGAGCGATTGATCTATTACACCAACCATCGCCTGTCGCAGGTGCCGCAGCTCAAGTCTCTGCCGCCGCGTCTGGTTCGTGGCATCCATCTCGCGGCAATGGTGTTTCCGTTCAAGGTCAACAGTTACGTCCTCGACAATCTGATCGATTGGGGGGCGGCTCCGGATGACCCGATGTTCCGGTTGGTCTTCCCGCATCCAGACATGCTGCAGGATGGCGATCGGGAGGTCCTTGATGATCTTCTTGAGCGAGGGGATGAAGTCGCGATCGCCGCCGAAGTGCAGCGTATCCGTGCGGACATGAATCCGCACAGCTCCGACCAGATCGTCAATGTTCCGCTGTTCGAAGGGGCCTCCCTGGAAGGCGTGCAGCACAAATATGACGAGACGGCATTGTTCTTTGCCAAGCAGGGCCAGACCTGCCACTCTTATTGCTCGTTCTGCTTTCGATGGCCGCAGTTTGTGGATTCGGCCGTCGACCGGTTCGAGGCGCGGGACGGAGAGCGGCTCTACGCCTATCTGCGGACACGTCGCGACATCACGGATGTGCTGCTCACGGGCGGGGACCCGTTCGTCATGAGCAGCCGGCGGCTGGCCGATTACCTCGAGCCGCTGCTGGCGCCGGAGTTCTCACATGTGACGAACATCCGTATCGGCACCAAGGCTTTGTCGTATTGGCCGCAGCGATTCTATGTCGGCGCGGAGGCGGAGGAACTGAACCGGCTGTTGGTTCGGGTCGCCGATTCAGGAAAGCAGGTCGCTGTCATGGCGCATGTCAATCACTGGCGTGAGCTGACGCCCGAGCCGGTTCATCGGGCCGTCGAGGCGCTGAGAAGGTCCGGTGCGGTGATCCGCACGCAAAGTCCGGTGCTGCGCCATGTCAACGATGATGTCGCGGTGTGGCGTCGCAATTGGCGCGACCAGGTCGCGATGGGAATGATCCCGTATTACATGTTCGTCGAGCGCGATACCGGCGCGAACCACTACTTCCGCATCAGCCTCGATCGCGCGCTGGCGATCTACCAGGCGGCCGCTGCCGCGGTGTCGGGGATTTGCCGCACGGCGCGCGGGCCGGTCATGAGCGCGGGGCCGGGCAAGATCCACGTTCTCGGCCGGCTTGCGATCGGAAATGACGACTATTTCGTGCTGTCGTTCCTGCAGGCAAGGCGCAAGGAGTGGCTGCATCGGCCATTCCTGGCCAAATATTCTGCAGATGCGGCCTGGATCAACGAGCTCGTGCCCCCCGAAGGCGAAGACGGCTTCTTTTTCGACAGGCCGTACGCCGAGCTCTTGGCGCAGAGAAGCGGCGAACATCGCCTGGAAGCCGAGGAGGTCGGACATGAGTGAGATATCGGTCGCAATCATCGGGGCCGGCTCGCGCGCGCTCAACGTGATCGAACATCTGGCTTGGCGGTTGTCGTCAGACTCGGCGCTTCCCGGTGTCGTGGTGCATCTCATCGATCCAGGCGAGCCGTGCGCCGGCGTGCATGTCGCCAATCAGTCCAGCCAACTGCTCACGAATACGCTTGCGTCACAGGTGACGATGTTCTCGCCGACGAACAGGCTCGAGCCAAAGTCGCCGCCGAGCGGGCCGTCCTTCACAGAATGGGCGCGTCGTCAGGGTTACCGCCGGTTCGGCACCGAGTATCGTCAGGCCGCCGGAGGTGAGGAGATCGGAGAGCTCGATTATCTTCCGCGCGCCATGCTGGGCGAGTATCTCCGCGACGCATTCAGGATGGTGCTGCAGCGAGCGCCGAAAGCGATGACGGTGAAACACCACCGGACGACCGCCATCGACGTCTCGGAGCATCCGCGCCGCGTGCATCTCGAAAACGGTGACCGCATCCCGTGGGACGCGTTGATCATCGCGACGGGGCATTGCGAGCTCCAGCCCTCGCCCGAAGAGCTCAAAATCCAGTCGTTCGTGACACGTAATCGGTCGCGAAACAGTCGGCTCAGATACATCGGCAATCCGTACCCCACCTCGCGATTGGCGGAGATCTCCCGGTCCGACGTGGTGCTCGTTCAGGGTCTCGGATTGACGGCGTACGATGTCATTGCCGACCTGACCGCCGGTCGAGGAGGCGGGTTCGTCGAGACAGGCGGCGGGCTGCGCTACATCCGTTCCGGCGAGGAACCGCTCATTCGTCTGTTCTCGCGCCAGTCGCTTCCCTACGGAGCGAGAGGGGTCAACCAGAAGGGGGTCGACGGAGGGCATGTCGCTCAATTCCTCACCAGACCAGCTGTCGACGCCATTCGGGCGCGATCTGCCGCCGGCGGAATGGGGAAGCTCGACTTCCTGACCGACATCCTGCCGCTGATCCGGAAGGACATGGCGTTCGCGTATCGGTGCGCCGAGCAGCGGCGAAAGATCGATGTGGAGGACTTCCGGCCCACGCCGACGGAAGACGCGATCATCGACCGGATCTTCGAGCCGAAGGAGCTGTTGTCTTGCGGCGGACTGAGTGAATTGCGATCACGCGTCGTGAAGTACCTGCGCGACGATTTGGCGGAGGCCGTCCGAGGCAATGTGGACAGCCCGTTGAAAGCGGCGACGGATGCCATCCGGGATCTCCGAGACGGTCTGTCTGCGGCCATCGAGTTCGGCGGACTGACGCCGGAGTCCCATCGTTACGTCGTCGAGGTGTTTGTTCCGTTGACGAATCGGATCACATTCGGTCCGCCCTTGAGGCGCAACGCTGAATTGCTGGCCCTGATCGAGGCCGGCGTGGTCGACTGGGCAGGCGGCGCGGGAGCCAGGATTCGCCTTGATGAAGGTCTTGCGCGCTTCGTGGTTCAGACGACGTTCGGATCGAAAGAGGAGTGCGTCGCTGGTGACGTTCTCGTCACGGCGCGGGTGTTTGGTCACCGACCGCTCGAGGACGTTCGGCCGTTGTCGCGAAATCTGGTGGAGCGGGGCATCGCCCGGCCATTCTGCAACGGCAACTATCATCCGCACGGTCTCGACGTGGATCGCGGCCTGCGGCTGCTGCGAGCTGACGGATCACCAAATCGAAGCATCTGGGGAATCGGCTTCGTCACCGAAGGGCCGCGCTTTCATACCCATGCACTCCCGCGGCCCGGCCGGCGCTCGAGCCAACTGGCCGATGCTGCGCGACTCGTGGATGATCTCCTCGCGTCGTTCGCATCGGGAGCAGCGCCGCATGCTGCGGCGGCTCAAGCTGAAGTCCTGGCTGAAGAAGGGGTGCGGTGATGCAACAAGATGCCCGCTCGCCCCTTGCGCATCTCGGCGGTGCTCTGGGGTTCGGCAAATATATGACCAACGCGATGGTGCTCTGTCGGTACAGCGACGGGACTGGCTGGGAAAAGCCGAGCCTGGTCCCCTATGGGACGCTCGCATTCGACCCATGCGCGCTGGTGCTGCATTATGGCCAGGCGATCTATGAGGGGATGAAGGCATATCGATCCCCCGACGCCTCGATCGCGCTGTTTCGACCGGATCGCAACGCGGCGCGCTTCCGCGCTTCTGCACGGCGCATGGAGATGGCCGAGATGCCGGAGGGCTTGTTCATCGAGGCAGTGAGCACCCTGGTGGACGCGCAACGCGATTGGGTGCCGGCTGGCGCGGAATCGTCGCTGTATCTGCGACCGGTCATGGTCGCCGACGAAGCGGCATTCGGTGTGCGCAGATCGACGACTTACCTGTTCTTCATTGTCGCGACGCCCGTGGACGCGCTCTACCGCGACGGCATGGCGCCGTTCAGATTGATGGTGAGCGAGGACTTTGCCCGCGCGGCGCCCGGCGGCGGAGGAGATGCGAAGACATCGGGAAACTACGGCAGAACATTGATCGCGCTCGAAGCAGCGCGAAGGAGCGGCTTCAACAACGTTCTCTGGCTGGATCCGGTTGAACGTGAGTTCATCGAGGAGGCGGGGATCACGAATGTCTTCGTTCGCCGCGGGCGCGACCTGCTCACGCCGCCGCTCAACGGTCGCATTCTGCCGGGCGTGATGAGAGAGACGATCCTGCAAGTGGCCCGAGACTGGGGCCTGAGCGCGATCGAACGGGAAATTTCGGTTACGGAGCTGCTGAGCGGGATCGATGCAGGTGATGTTGATGAGGTGTTCCTGAGTGGCACAGCCGTTCACGTCGCTCCGGTCGGCGTCATCGCCCGGCGGGGGCGCGAACATCGATTGGCGGCCGCCGGGGAGGCGCAGAGCCTGGCGAAGCGGCTGTCGCAGGCCATATCCGAAATCCAGCGAGGGCTGGTCGCGGATACGCGAGGTTGGATGCGCCGCGTCGCCGCGCCGTCAGACTGTCTGGTCCTAAGCGAGCCTTGATTCAAGTCGGTTGCCGCTGATCGCAGGTCACAGCAAGCCTGCGCGACAGGGCGCGTCGCGCAGATCGTCTTGTCCGTCGGCAGACCTGCGTTGCGGGCTGACGGCTGGTCCGCGTCCGTCAGATTCGGTCAGGGTCGACGGGCATATCAAAGCGTTATCACTGAAAGCTCCGGGCGCGAGCTTTCATTCCAGGCGCCGATTAGTAGGGTCGCGTGGCAGAGGAGCAATGATGACGATCGTGGCCGGCAAGTCGCAGTCCGTTGAGACGGCGCCGACAAATATCTGGACGGTGCTTGCGATCGCCGTTGCGGCACAGACCGCTGGCTCTTTTGTGGCTCAGGGCGTCTACGTGATGGTGCCGATCTGGCGCGAGGCCTTCGATATCTCGTTGGCCGTCGCGTCGCTGGCTGTGACGTTCATGAACGGCGGCCAGATCATAACCATGTTTCTGCTCGGCAAGGCGATCGACCGTCATGGCGAGAGGATCGTCGTCTCCTTGATGATGTTGGGAATGGGCGCCGCCGCCTTCCTATGTGCCGGCCTCGCGACCAGCTTCTGGGCGACGCTGGCCTGCATGACCTTCCTTGGCATGACCTATGCGGCAGTTCAGCCGGGGGGCACACGCGCGATCATCCGTTGGTTTCCTCCGCATCGGCGCGGTCTGGCGACCGGGTTTCGTCAAGCCGCTGTTCCGCTCGGAACGGCGCTGGCGGCGGTGTCGTTGCCGCTGACGGCTTATGCCTATGGGTGGCGCGCCTCGGCACTTCTTCTCGGAAGCGTCGCCGTCGCCGGTGGCGCCATGTTCTGGGCATTCTACCGCGAGCCGTTGGAGCCGATGAGCGCGACGGAGCGGGTCCTGCCGCTGAGAGATCTGCTCAAAGCCGTGGGACAAGATCCGCTCTTTTGGCCGGTGCTGTGGGCTGGCGTAACGATGTCTGCATTGCAGTTCACCCTGACGGCGCATGTGATCGGGTTCTTGTCCAGCGGTCTCGGCCTATCCGTCAAGACCGCGGCTTCCTTGTTCTCGTTTGCCCAGCTGCTTGGAATACCTGGCCGCATTCTGCTGCCGTCGCTCAGCGACCGCTGGTTTCCCGGCCGGCGCATCCGGTCTCTGGCCTGGACGATGATGATCGCGGCCGCGACCGTCGGAAGCTTCGCCCTGCTCGAGGCCGGAACCCCGCAAGCGGCCATCGTGTTGCTTCTCATCCTCCTCGGCGTGTTCGGTATCGGCTGGTTTCCGCTTTATCTTCTGCAGGTTGCCGAAATGGCGCCGCGGAGTTCGATTGCCTCGACCGTTAGCCTGGCGACGACCTTGTGCATGATCGCAATGGCGACCGGGCCGTTCATCTTTGGTCTTCTGGTGGATCAATCCGGCTATGCGGTTGCGTGGATCGCGCTCGTCCTGCCGGTGGCCGTCAGCGCGCTCTCACTGCTCAGAGGTCGGACATTGCGCGCAGCCAGCTGACTCCGGATGTTTGCTTGCCAGCGCGGTGCGCAAAGATCGTCCGGGAATGGCGTGGCGGCAACGGTGCGCCGCACGCGCAATGATTGACAACGCGCAGAATGTCGTCGCGGTGGTCTGCTCGGGCACACTGGCCGCGAAGCGTTCGCCGGCCAAGACCGCCAGCGCGCTAGTCTGCTGTCGGCTGCGCTGCAGTCTGAATCGCGCGAGCGACGGTGAACAGCACCTGTCGTGATGCGGCCGTTCGGGCGTTTGAATGCAGCACGACTTCCCTCTCCGGGAGCGGTGGCAGATGGAAGCGCTGAGTCACGTCGATGACCCCTGCCGGCATCGCGGTTCGGGCCATCGCGGCAATTGCCAATCCCGCGGTCGCCGCGGCGCCCACCGCGATTGCGCCGCCGCCAACGATCGCCTCTCGCCAGCGAATATCGGCCCTCGTCAAGGCTCGTACCGTTAGTTCGCGCACCTGACAGGGCTCGGGCTGGATTGCGATCGGCAACGGCTCCGATCGTCCCACCTTGAGATCGGGCGAGCCAAACCAGGAGAAGCGCTCATTGAACAACCGCTCGCCCGAGCGGCGGTTCTCGCCGTGCCGCAGGATGATTGCGGCGTCCACCTTCCCGCTGTCGAGGAGCTCGAGCAAGCCGCGCGTATCTCCGATCCGGAGATCGAGCACGAGATTGGGATCGTTTCCACCGACCCGCTCCAGTGCCACGGGAAGTCCAGGCCCGACCAGATGATGCGTGATCCCGAGCGTCAGCCGGATGGTTCGGGGAGACAGCGCGGCGAGCGCACGCTTGTAGGCATTCACGAGCTCGCGCGCGGGATCGAGAAATCTCTCACCCTCGCGGGACAGGCTCACTTTGCGCGGTGTCCGGTCGAGCAGGCGCTGTCCAAGTCGCTCTTCGAGCCGTTTGATCCTCAAGCTCACGGCGGCCTGCGTCGTGTTCAAGCTCTGGGCCGCAAGTGTAAAGCTCCGCAACTCCGCGGTCAGAACAAATGCTTCTACAGATTCGGGATCAAGCGATGGCATTTGGAGCCATATCCAATCGTAATCACTGAAATCCATTACAGCACGTTTTCGGCGGAGAATTCAAACCGTAAGATGATCGCCCGGCGAGACGAGACATGCGCGCAGGCGGATGACGTGCACTGCAGAGCATCGGTTGCCAAGGATCTCGCGTCCCCGGCATGTCCCCGACCGAATCCGGTCGTGCAAGCCGCCTCGGCCCCATCCAGGGCGCCTCGCGCGATTTCGTGGATTGTCTTCGCCCGACGGTCAGGGGCAGGTGCCGCATTCTCGATGATGACAACGGCCCTTCAGCGATGCATCGAATTGAGGAGCGCAAGGCGACAAGACGACGTGATCGCCAGCGCGCTGTGGGCGAGAGAAGGAGCCGGACCGCGCGTGACGTCTGCGCTCCCGACGATGCACGAGATGCACTTGGCTCTGCTGAAGATCATGAGCATGTTGCAATCGTCTCAATTCGACGATCGGGGAATCGTGCAGTCCTCACGCGATCGGAATCGTCACCTCATCAGCCTTGACTGATATGCCTGGACAAAGCCGTAATCGGCATTCAATTGATTCCGGCCGCGCCCCGATCACAGCCATCCGATGGCCGTCGACTGAAAAAAACTAAGCGCCTATCCGTCCCTTGCGGAATGTTCTTCCTAAGGGCGATCTCGTTGATTCGATGTCCTTCGAATCAGACATGCCGCACGGCTTGATAGTTGTTGCTGCCGACCATGCCATGTCGGATTAACGAATAGTTGTCCTTCTCTGATACATTCTTAGGTTGCCCAAGATGCTTTCGCGACCTATCGTCTGTGGCTCTGTGAGAGGGGATGCAAGCGATGTTGATCAATCTGTCTCCAACGCCGCCCGATGCTGTCATGCTGGCGGCCAGACTGTTTGCGGAAGACCCCAGGCCTCACAAAGTCAATCTCGGCATTGGCATGTACTATGACGAGGAAGGCCGGATTCCTCAATTGGCAGCGGTGCGCGAGGCTGATCATCGCCTTCGATCGCGCAACCGGCCGTGGCCCTATCTGCCCGCGGAGGGGTTGGTCGATCTGAAGAACAAGGCCATGCCGGTCGTGTTTGGCGAAGACCAGGCGGACGATCTGCGCCGGCGCACGGCGTGGATCCAGACTGTCGGTGGTACAGGCGCCGTTCGCATCGGAGCGGAGCTCGCCCGAGCGATCGCGCCGGACGCGATGGCATCGATCAGCGATCCGAGCTGGCCGAATCACGAAGCAATCTTTCGCGCTGTCGGGGCCCGGGTTTCGAGCTACAGATATTACGACGTCGAATCCTGCAACATCGATGTCGACGGCATGCTTCAGGATCTCGGTCGTCTTCCCCGGGGCACCGTCGTTGTGCTTCATGGGTGTTGCCACAACCCGACGGGATTCGATCCGACGCCGGCGCAATGGAATCACATCGCGCAGGTGCTGGCGGATCGCGGCCTGATTCCCTTCATCGATCTGGCTTATCAGGGATTTGGCGAAGGGCTTGAGGCCGACGCGCAGTCGGTTCGCATCATAGCTCAATCGTGCAATCTGATTTTCGTCAGCGTCTCTTTCTCGAAATCGTTCTCTCTTTACGGAGAGCGTGTTGGATTATTGTTCGTGGTTACCGAGAGCGAGGCCCAGGCGGCACTCGTCGGCGAACGCGCTCGCGCGGTCTCACGGGCGTTATATTCCAGCGCGCCAAGCAACGGAGCTCTCCTCATCGCCGAGGTTCTGGGCGATCCGCAATTGAAGACGACGTGGATCGACGAGCTCGATGCCATGCGCCGGCGTATCCTGCTGATGAGGGCTGAGCTCGTCGACCAGCTCGCTGGCGGCAATCGAGGAGCAAATTTCGCGCCGATCAAGGCGCAGCGCGGGCTGTTCTCGTATTCAGGCCTGACCCGCACCGAGATCGAGCGGCTGAGAGTCGACCACGCGGTTCACGCGGTGGCCGATGGGCGGATCTGTCTGGCGGCGCTCAATGCGGGGAACCTTCCGTCGGTCGCTGCCGCAATTCGACAGGTTTCGAGCCGGCATTGACGGCGCCCGTGCAGTTTTGTCGCAACTTTAGGTCGAGTAAAGTTAATTTTGCCCGAGTTCGGACAAGTTTTTGCAGGAGATGAGTTCCGCGCAGGAGAGTGACCGTCAGTCGAATGGTGGGGCGGTCATAGAACCTGTTTCACAATTGATCATCATGATCGAGCGGTCGCTCCATCAGCGGGAGCGCGAGCGTGACGATCGAAATGCTCCGGAGGAGCTTGTGCAGAGTCTCGACAGATCGCTTTTGAAGCGAAGAGCCAAAGTATATCCAACTCTTAGAGAAATGTGTCTCGACTATGCATTCTGGCCGCGGCAGCAGCTGCATATCGAGGATCTCGCCGCTCTTCTGTCGTCGAGTGCGACGCCGGTCCGGGAAGCTCTCGCCCGCCTGGCTGGGGAGGGCCTGATCGAGGCGCTGCCCAACCGCGGCTACGTGGCGAAGGCGCTCTGCGAAGATCAGATGCGCGGCAATCTCGATCTTCTCTTCACGCTGCTGACGGACGCAATTGCACGGGCGAAGCCGGAGCGCTGGCCCATCCGGGCCGAGCAGGGCGGTTTGGACGAGCAGGATCTGTTCCGGTTGGCCGATGCGAACTTCATGAATATCGCGCGCCTGCCGGACAACGACGTGTTGTGTGAGCACATTGTCCGGCTGATGGAGCAGACGCGCTTCGTCAGGAGGCTGTATTTCGAGGACGACAGCGGCCGTGCGGAGATGACGGAGCCGATCAGATGGCTTCGTGACAGCCTGGTCACGCACGATGCGATGTCCGCGAAGCAGGCGCTGGACGATCAGATCCGTGATCTTCACGAACGCCTCGGTGCGCTGATCAAAGAGGGGCGCACGCGCTCGATGACTGTCAACCGTGCGCCCATGCTCGTTCGAAGCGTCGGAGCGATACGACTCCCCACGGCTTGAGCAGTCGTCGTGGGCCTCAGACGCGGGTGCGCCTGGGCCCATCTGTCTGCGTTCATCGGTCGCGTTCATGGCGGCAAGGTCAATGGCGATTGGACTTGAAATGAAGCTGCATATGGCTCTGGCTCGACGCGGGTGGAAGCATCGCCGATGGCCGGTCCCGGTGTGCCACTCACCTCCCTACGCGGTGATGTGCCGTCAGGACTCACGCGTTGCTTCCGCTGGCGCCTCGTCAGCGGCAGGAGTCTCCGATCAACACGCCTCGAACCCGTTCCCGTCCGGTCATATCAGCAGAGCGCAGGGCTCCGTTGGCGATCGCGGTCACCAACGTTTGGAATATACAATCGCAGATAGCATCAAATATTGCTTCCGATTGTCAGCAATCGTCTCCTATATGGAGCAGCCGCGTGCTGCATTCGGGCGGGCTTCATCGATCTCGACCAGCGCTGCGGCGGTGCTTGCTGTGGAGGTCCGGCGCGGCGCAGGTCTGAGCGCGTCGGAATTCGGTCGAGCGAGCCATTGAAGAGGCCGCAGTGCCACCTGACCATCGATCAGCACCTGGCCCAGGTCGGAAGGGAGAAAGTGAAGCATGTCGCTCAGGGTGGGAGATTACGTCCGCTATGCGGATTATCGCGCGCATTTCGACGCCGACGTCGCTCGGCCTCCCGTGCTGTGGCGAAGAAAGGATCTGCTCAAGGTTCTGGATGCAGCTGATAAGGACGAGCGCGGGACCGTTGCTCTCTCGAGCACGGGAACGATCGATGGGCTCACGATCATGGACGGACTCTCGATGACCGTTCAGGTCGTGCCGGCGGGATCGTCGACGCGGCTGCACTCTCATTCATGGTGGCATCTCTTCATCATCCAGTCCGGCCATGGTGTGGTCTGGTTTGGCGACGGCGGCGATGAGGCGCCGGTCCAGGCGGGCGACCTTCTGCTCGTGCCGGCCTGGAGCGATCACGCGTTTCGGTGTTCATCCGAGGATGCCCTGGTAATGGCCGTGCTGGGTAATCTGCCGCAACAGGCGCGGCTATCGAACAAGCTCGCTCGCGAGCCGGGGGATCCAATGGCGGTCGGGAAACGCGCATGAGTGAGGTCGATCAGTCGCTTCCGCAAAAGGCATCGTGGCAGATCGGGTATCGCTGGATCGTGCTCGTCGTTGCGTCGATGGCGCAGGCAACCGCCTCGGTCGTGTCGCAGGGATCCTATGTGATGGTGCCGTTCTGGCGGGAGGCGTTCGTCCTGAGCGAGGCGCAGACCGGGGCGCTGCTTGCTGCCATGAATGGAGGGCAGATCCTCTCCATGATCCCGCTGGGCACGGCGATCGATCGTTATGGCGAGCGCGTGGTCGTCGGCGTCACCATGCTGGCGATGAGTGCCGTATCATTCGCGATCGGACATTTTGTCGACAGCTATGTCGGGCTTCTGTTTGGTCTGGTGGCGCTCGGCGCGTTCTACGCATCGGTGCAGCCTGGCGGCACGCGCGCGATCCTCAAATGGTTTCCCCCCAGCGAGCGCGGCTTCGCCATGGGCATCCGCCAATCCGGCCTGCCGCTGGGAACGGCGGCGGCGGCATTGCTGCTTCCGGCGCTTGCAATCAGTGCCGGCTGGCGCAACGTCACCCTCGTGCAGGCCGGCATCGGCATGGCCGGTGCGTTGCTTTTCCTCGCCCTGCACCGCGATCGGGATCTGCCGCCCCAAGGTGGCGCAAAGGGGCGCATTCCGTTCTTCGCTCTCGTCAAGATCATCAACGAGACACCTGGATTCAAGGCGACATTGGCCGCCGGCGCCATCATGGCGGGATTCCAGTACACCTTCTCGACCTTCGTCGTCGTGTACCTCGCGTCGGCCGTCAAGGCGCAGCTCCTGACGGCTTCGTCGTTATTCGCGCTGACTCAGATCGTAGGCGTAGTGGGACGCGTATCGCTGGTCTCGATCAGCGACCGGCTCTGGCCCGGGCGGCGCACCCGAACGCTGCGCTGGCTGATGATCTCCTGCGCGGGTCTCACGCTGTCCCTGTTGATGCTGCCCGCTGGGGCCTCGACCGGCCTGCTGGTGCCGCTATTGGCCGCCTTCGGTCTCGCCGGCATCGGCTGGTATCCGGTCTGGCTGCTCCAGGTGGGCGAAAATGCACCGAAAGAGGCGGTGGCTGCGACCGTGAGTTTCGCCATGACGCTCAACCTCGTCGTGATCAGCCTCTCGCCGCCGCTCTTTGGATTGATTGCCGATCTCGGCGGGTATGTCGCTGCTTGGATCGCGGTTGCGGTCGGCGTGACGATCGGCGCGCTCGCGCTGCGTGAGCGTCGGGTCCCCGTCGCATGACCGACGCGCGTGACCGCGAGGCATCGGGCGTTGCGCGGCATTGAGGGAGTGCCGCTCGACGGGGAGCGCGCGCGAGAGCTGTGAGACCGGCGCCGGCCGCGCGCAAGTCTGCGGCGGCGGCGCTCGTCTGTGCGATGCGCAGACGGCGCGCGGCCTCCGATGACTGCGGATGCGTTCGCGCGACACGGCTTGAAATTCACAACCCGCATTCACAACCTGCACCAGTGAAGCTCGGTCGCCATTTGCGCTGGGACATCTGCTGCTGTCGATGGCATTGAGCTGCAGCCAGCGCCGGCGAGGTGCGGGCGGATCGCCATGATGTCGCAAACGCGCGTGTCGTTGGTCGCGAAGGTCGAACTATATATTCGCTTCGATATCAGGCGATCACAGCACCGGACATCGGACGACAAATCCGCTGGGATCGACGCTGCATGATAGAGCCAGATATAGCTTCTGAACGGTTCGCGGCCGTCTTAGTCTTGCATCAATGGTCTTGATGGACGTCGTGGTCCGATCTGATGGAGTAGACTGGTGTACGAGGTTTTTGCGCTCCACGTGGCGTCCGATCCGCATCGTACGGTGGGGAAGAACTTCTTTTTCGATGCGCTGCCTGCCGATGTCGATACGGCGATGCCCCAGGATTATTTCTTCTGGGTGATCCGTGGAGATGATCGCGCCATCGTGGTCGACACGTGTTTCCTGGGCCGTGCGGCTGAGCGCCGCGGCAGGGTGATGCACGCATTGCCAGGGGTGCTGCTTCGTGAGCTCGGGATCGCGCCGGCGAGTGTCACGGATCTTGTCATGACCCACCTGCATTGGGATCACGCCGGTGCGCTCAGTGAGTTTCCGAATGCGAGAGTGTTCGTGCACGATGAAGAGCTCGCCTATTGCACCGGTCCCGCGATGCTGTATCCGCAGGTCAGCAAGATCTACGACGTCTCCGATATTCAGAACGTGTTGGGGCTGCTGTTCGCCGGGCGGCTGAGGCTCATTTCCGCCGATCGGGAGACGCTGTTCCCTGGCATCGTGGCCGCGAAAGTGGGCGGGCATACGCCGGGGAGCCTGGCGCTGCAGGTGACCACCGAACGTGGCGTCATCGTGCTTGCATCGGATGCGGCGCACTTCTGGGCCAACTACAGCCGGCGGAGCCCATTTCCCATCCTGGATAGTTTCCCGCAGGCGCTGCGTGCCTTCGACGATATCGAACGACTTGCGCTCGGCGAGCTGCATCGGGTCGTCCCCGGTCATGATCCGCTCGTGCGTTCGGCGTTTCCGTCGTTGGGTCGGAATGAACGGATCAGTTGTCTTCATGAGCGGCCGGTCGCCGACATTGCCTCCCTCGTGGCGGCTCAGTTCTCCTGAGAGAAGGCGCCCCCGCATTCACGACGCCGGCACGCAGCGCGAGCCGGGTCGGGCCGGTGCGGCAGGAAGACGGCTTCAACGGCGCTTCGCAGATCGAGAGCGTGCGCGTTGGCTGCATGGCTCAAGCGAGCATCGGAGATGACGGATGAATGACGCGTATGAGGTGGACACTGTCATCGTTGGAGCGGGCATCGTGGGGGTTGCGCTGGCTCGGGAGCTGGCGTCCGCCGGGCGCGACGTGCTGGTCATCGAACGCGAGAAGCGCCATGGGCAACATCAGTCGTCGCGCAACAGCGGGGTGATCCATGCCGGATTCTACTACCCGTCCGGCAGTCTGAAAGCGCGTCTGTGTTGCGGGGCCAATCGGGATCTCTATCGCTACGCGGAGAGCCGGGGCATCCCGCACAAGAAGGTCGGCAAGCTTGTCGTCGCGGCAAACGCAGATGAGGTGGTTGGCCTGCAGCGGCTCGCCGCCCGCGGCGCCGAATGCGGGGTCGACGGACTCGAGATTCTCGATGCGGACCAGGCGCGGCGGTTGGAGCCTCAATTGTCGTGCTTCGCGGCCATTCTGTCGCCGTCGACCGGCGTCATCGATCCGCTGGCCTATCTGTTGTCGTTGCGCGGCGAGGCCGAAGCCGCAGGTGCGTCATTCGCGATGAGCTGCCGTGTGGTGCGAGGCGAACTGGGGACTGCTGGTTGGCGGCTCTGGCTGGCGGCTGAGGAGGGCATGGTCCAATTGGAGTGCCGGTTGCTGCTCAATTGCGCGGGCGTTGAGGCGCCGATGCTTGCCGCTTGTCTGGAAGGTTATCCTGCCGACCGTGTGCCGCCTCACTATCTGGCTAAGGGGCACTTCTTCACCTGCACGGCTCCTGTCCCATTCAACCGGCTGGTTTACCCCGTTCCCGGCAGCGTCGGTCTTGGTGTTCACTTGACCCTGGACGTTGACGGCAGCGCCAAATTCGGCCCGGATGTCGAACTCGTCGAGCGGATGTCCTATGACGTGCCGCCGGCGCGGGCCGAAGGATTCTACGCTGCAATTCGAAAATTCTGGTCCGGTCTTCCCAACGCGAGTCTTCAGCCGTCCTATGCGGGGATACGCGCCAAAATCGGCTCTGTTGGCGCCTCCCAGGATTGGGTCGTCGACATGCCGTCCGACCATGGCGTTGGAGGGCTCGTCAATCTATTCGGCATCGAATCGCCTGGCATGACGTGTGCCGTTGCGTTGGCGCAAGAGGTATCGCGGCGGCTTCGCGTCGAGTCTCTCCTGTGATGAGGATTGGACGCGAGCTTCCAAGGATTGCCGACTTGGATTCGAAAGCGGCGGAAGCCGGATTGGAGGCATCGCCGGCCGCTTCGCAATCTTGACCGCGCGAGAGATCCTGTTCATCGCGATCGGTGGATCATCGCTCTGAAAGGCCAGCTCTAACCTGATCGACAACTCAGCACCTGTCCTGCCTGCCGTCAGGCGGCGCTGGCGAGGTGCAGCTATCAAGTCCTGTGCTGCGCGCATGAGAATGCGCCGAATGCCCTGCCGGCATCGATAGATGCTGCCTAACGTCGATCGTGCTGCAATCATCTCCGAGGCCGTGTGATCCCATTCATGCCGTGGCGGGGGTGGTCGCTCGATCCGTTTCACCGAAATGTCACTTTCGACGTCGTGAGTTCACCGCAATCGAGCTCGACAATCATGCTGAGTCATCGCGAAGCGATGCCTCTGCTCGGCTGTGTTGCGTAAGGCTCAGCTGAGTGCCGCCATCGCCGAGATGAGCCTAAGGCGTCCTCGCAGCGGCTGACTTCCGCCGGGAAGGCCGTGCGCATAGGCGCGCTCCGGGAAATCGGTCCCCTGCACGCAGCAATCAAATTGAGACAGATTCGATGCACGCAACTCATCGGCGTGGCATCTGTTTGGCGGCATCTTCAAATGCGCTGCATCGTTTAGACATCGTCCGTCTCCGGGAAAATGCCATGCGTACATTCGGGAAGTATGTCCCGTGGCGCGCCTTAGGATGAATCTAAACGATAGGGTCAGATAATTAGATGATCGATCGTCGAGGCATTCTAATTAGTCGCGAACGCATTTGCGTTGCGGCCGCTCGAATGTCGCCCTAAGCAAAGCGGTAAACAAGTAAGGGCAATCTGTGATCGGTTTGTCGGCGTGAACGCTACCTTAGCGGGTAAGCTTCTAAGGAAGCCGACCGCAGCGTGATCAGCGTCCTCAGAAGCAGATGCCGAGTCGACTCGTTATCCGCGGTCACCGCAGGCCGATCGTGGGATCAATGCGGCATGCTGGCCTGTGTTGGGGAGTTTGGTGGGAATGCGGCGTACTCGCGTGGGGGGAGCAGTAGCTCCATTTGTTGCGACTTTGTTGGGTGGAGTGACGTTGTTCGAGATGCCCGCCCATTCTCAGCCGCAGGCTGAAATGGCGCTGCCGCCCGTGACGGTTGATGCCCCCACGGCTCGGTCGACTCGCGCCGTGCCAGCCAAGCGGCCTCCCGCACGCACTCGGTCCGCCTCGCGGCGCAGCGCGCCGCCGCCCCCGTCACGCGCTGATCGCGCACCGGAGGCGTCATCGCCCGGCGTCGCGCCGGCCTTTGCCGGCGGTCAGGTCGCTCTCGGGGGACGCGTGGGGCTGCTCGGAAATGTCCCTACGATGAAGTCGCCCTTCAATGTCGCCAGCTATACGGACAATTTGATCCGGGACCGGCAGGCCGCGACAGCGGCGGATGCGCTGATCCTTGATCCCTCCGTGCGCAGCACTCATCCGGGCGGCGGTGTGCTCGACTCCTTCAACATTCGCGGCTTTCCGATCGGCGAAGGCAACAGCGGGGAATTCGCCTTCGAGGGCCTCTACGGAATCGCGCCGACCTATCGGCTGTTCACCGACTATATCGAGCGCATCGAGGTGCTCAAAGGGCCTTCGGCTGCGCTGTCGGGCGCCGCGCCGAATGGCGGCGTCGGTGGTGTCATCAATGTCGTGCCCAAGCGCGCCGGGGAGGATCTGACCCGCTTCACGCTGGATTACGGCTCGACCGCCCGGTTCGGAGGGCAATGGGACGTCGCGCGACGCTATGGTGCCGGGCGGGAATGGGGCGTGCGCGCGAGCGGCAGTCTGCGGGGCGGTGATACGCCGATCGACCGTCAGTCTGAGACGACCGGCGTTGGCTCGCTTGCCCTCGACTACCAAGGCCAGCGCTACAGGTCCTGGCTCTATCTGCTCGCCCAGACCGATCGGTTCGACGCGCCCGTACGGCCTTTCCTGATGGCTCCCGGTGTGCAGGTGCCGAAGGCGCCGGACGGCAAGTTGAATGTCACCCAGCCCTGGGAATGGTCGCGCATCGACGACAAATCCGTGTTGTGGCGGAACGAATATGATCTGAGCAATCAGGTCACGCTGTTCGGCGATATCGGCGGCTCGCGAACCGATGTGTCACGCTTCTTCGGCCTGCCGACGATCATCAATGCGCGTGGCGATACCACGTCGACGCCGCAATTCTTTGGGCTGAACATCGATCGATACACCTATGATGGCGGATTCCGCGCGCGATTTGACACCGGAATTGTTCACCATGCCCTGACTGTCCAGGCTTCGGTCTATCATGACGAGCTGTACCGGCGCTTGACCAACGGAACGCTTGTCACCTCGAACATCTACAGTCCGAGCCTCGGTGCCACTCAGTTCGTGAACGATATGCCGGGGCGTCCGCGGCTCTCGGACAGCACGCTCACTGGCGTGTCGGTCGCTGATACGCTGTCAGTGCTCGACGAGCGCGTGTTGTTGACCCTGGGCGTCCGGCGCCAGGGTATCGAGGCGAATAATTATCTGTCCAATGTTGGAACGCTGACGTCGTCCTACGACAAGAGCGCGACCACGCCCGTGGTTGGCCTCGTGATCCGTCCCTTGGAGCACCTGTCTCTGTATGCAAACTACATCGAAGGCCTCAGCCGCGGTGACGTCGCGCCGCAGCAAGCTTCGAATTTCGGCGAGGTTCTCGCTCCCTATGTCGCAAGACAATATGAGGCCGGCATCAAGGTCGATTTCGGCCGGCTCGCGACCACTCTCAGCGGCTTCGAGATCTCGAAGGCGAGCGGGGAGCTGTTTGCGGGGCGCTTCGCGGCCACCGCCGAGCAAAGGGTACGGGGGATCGAGCTCAACGTTGCCGGCGAACTCACGCAGAGCGTCCGCGTGCTCGGAGGCTTGGCGATTCTGGATGGGACCCTGACCAAGAGCGCGGTCGCGTCCAATGTGGGCCATACCCCCATCGGCGTTCCGAACCTGCAGGCCAATCTTGGCCTCGAATGGGACCTGCCGTGGGTCGCAGGGCTCACTTTGAACGGCGCCGTCATCTATACGGGCAAGCAATTCATCGATGCGGGCAACAGCCAGTCCATTCCGGATTGGGCGCGGCTCGACCTCGGGGCCCGCTACACAACGATGATCAACGGCAAAAAGACGGTGCTCCGCGCGAATATCCAGAACGTGACCGGGGAGAGCTACTGGTCAAGCGTGGCGTCATTCGGGACTTTCTTCCTCGGTGCGCCGCGCACCTACCTGCTGTCGATGAGCGTGGACATGTAGTTGCCGCGTCGCTCGTCAGCCGGAACGTAAGCGAAGCACGATCATGGATACCGCAACGATCCGTCTGCGGCTCGGTGAGGCGCATGGTCGTGCCTCGCCTCCTCCATCGCTGTGCGGGGCGCCACGGCTTGCCCTCGCAGCTGGCGCCTCGGGGCAATGTCGCGGCTCTGCTCCAAGGACGTGGTGAACAACAGCCGCTGGGTCAGATGGAGATCGAGTTGATCGAGATGCAAGTCCGCCTCGTATCGCCCGAAAGCTTGATTCCAACCGAGGACGTCGATCCCGAAAGGGTCATCGCGCTGCAGGCGCAGATCCTCCGCCAGGATATCTGGACTGTTCCCATTACCATTGAGAAGGACGCGCTGTTCGTCATGGACGGCCACCATCGGCTCACGGTGGCACGTCGCCTGCGACTGGCGTTCATCCCGGTGGTGCCGCTGGACTACACGGTCGTGCGGTTGGAGAGCTGGCGGCCGGATCTGACGATCACACCCGCATGCATCTTTGCGATGGCGCGCAGCGGCCGGACCTTTCCATGCAAGACGACGCGACACATCGTCGACCAGGGCCTGCCGAGCTGCAGCCTCTCGCTGGAGGCCTTGCGCCATCCTGCGCCGGCCAGGCTTGCACCAGCTGACCTCGAGAGAGCCGGGTGATGTTGTTGCACGGCCACAAGCTTGGCGCATGTTTGCCGCCTCTTCTGAGGTCCGGCGCCCTGGCGCTGCTCACCGAAAACGGCGCGATCCTGCACGGCTGGATCGCGCATCATGGCTCCCCAACCCATCTGATCTGGCCTGAAGAGCTGCAGAGCAACATCGCGTCGCTCAAGTGTGTGCTGCAGGATAGCGGCGTCGCGCACGCGATCTATTATGGAGCGAAGGCCAACAAGTCGCCGGCGCTGTTGGCCGCCGCGCTGGGCGCCGGCGCAGGCATCGACGTGTCGAGCCTCTATGAGCTGCGCGAGGCAAGGCGCGTCGGTGCGGACGGCGCGCAGATCGTGGCGACCGGGCCGGCGAAGACGGCCGCGTTCCACCGCGAGCTCATTGCAGCGAACGCGCTCATTTCGGTCGATTCGCCCGAGGAGCTCGACGATCTCATCGGCAGCTTGCCGTCGGACGAACGCGAGCCGGTCTGCCCGGTGCTGTTGCGGTTGCGCCCTCACAGCCAGGCGCAAAGCCGCTTCGGCATGCCGGCCGCCGCCATTCGGCGTTGCCTGGCGCGGATCGCGGACGAGCGCAGATTGCGCCTCGATGGGCTGCACTTTCACTTGGGCGGTTATGATTGGCCGTCGCGCGCGCAGGCGATCGACGAGGTTGCCGGCCTGATCGGCGAATGCCGCGCACGCGGTTTCTCGCCGCGGATGATCGACATCGGCGGCGGGCTTCCGGCCCAGTATGTCGATCATGACGTCTATCAGGCGCATCTCGCGGCACAGGCGCCCGAGGATTATCGCACGCGCGAGGTGCCGGCTTCGTTCTATCCCTATGGCGGCAGGCTCTCTGCGGCCACTTGGCTGCGCTGTCTGCTGCGCGCGCCGCTGGCCGACGGTCGCAGCATCGCGGACTATCTGACCGATGAAGGGCTGGTGCTGGCGATGGAGCCGGGGCGGGCGCTGGCCGATCACGCGGCGCTGTCGGTCTTCCGGGTGACGCGCGTGAAGGCACTGGCCTGCGATGCGCATGTCCTCTTCGTGGAGGGCAGCAGCTTCAGCGCATGCGAAACCTGGTTCCGATCCGAATTCCTGGTCGACCCGATCCTGATTCCGCGCGACGCGCGCCCGGCCGGCGCTCCGCCGATCAGAGCCTATCTCGCGGGACATAGCTGCCTGGATGACGACGTGCTCTCCAACCGCTGGCTGACCTTTCCGGTCGCTCCGCAAGCGGGAGATCTTCTCGTCTACGCCAATACTGCCGGCTACCAGATGGATCTGCTCGAAAATCAGTTCCACCGCCACCCGATGCCGAACCGCCTCTGCGTCGCCCAGGACGGCAAAGGGCAACTCACGCTGATTCCCGATACATAGGAGAGGCACAATGCTCTGCACGACCGTAAGCCAGCTGATCGGCCAGACGCCGGTGATGCCGATTGCCGTTCCGAACAGGAATGCCAGCCTGGTGCTCAAGCTCGAGAAGAACAATCCGGGCGGCTCGATGAAGGACCGGATGGCGCGCAGCATGGTGCTTGCCGCGCTCGAGGACGGCCGGCTGCCGCCGGGCGGCACGATCGTCGAATCCTCATCCGGAAACACCGGAATCGGATTGGCGATCATTGCCTTGGAATTGGGTCTCCGCTTCATCGCCGTCGTCGATCACCACGCCGCCCCAGACAAGATCCGCATGATGCGGGCGCTGGGCGCCGAGATTCGCTATGTCGAAGGCGACTACCGGGAGGACGAGGTGGCGGTGGTGGCGCGGCAGCGGCTGGCGGCGCAACTCGGTGCCCAGCTTCCCGGCGCCTTGTTTATGAATCAGTCGGACAATCCGGCGAATCCGGCCGGCTATGCCGGCTTTGTCGAGGAGCTTCTGACGCAGCTTCCGGACGGCGTCGACGCCTATGTCGGTTGCGTCGGCACCGGCGGTTCGATGACGGGAATCGCGCAGCGATTGAAGAAGCTCAATCCCGCGGTCCGCACCGTCGCCGTCGAACCTGCGGGCTCGATCGTGTTCGGCAAGCCCGGCCATCCCTATTATCAGTCCGGCACGGGAACACCGGCAGGAGACGACATCGGCAAGGTGCTCGATTATTCGTGCATCGATGAAGGCGTGCAGGTCACCGACACGCAGGCGTTCGAAACGGCACGATTCATCGCGCGCCGCTACGGGCTCCTGGTCGGAGGATCGACCGGAGGGGCGATCTACAAGGCGCTCGAATTCATCGCGGCCGGCAAATTGTCCGGAACGGTGCTGACGCCGGTCGCTGATGGCGGCGAGAAATATCTCGGCTCGATCTTCGACGATGATTGGATGGCCAAGCGCAATCTGCTGGATCCGGCCGTCGCCATGCAGCTCGAGGCCTGGCTCCCGGGCCGGGCGCGTGCAGCATGAGGGTGGCCATCTGCGGTGCGGGCCGCACCGGGCATGCGAACGCCGTGCTGTTCAAGCAGCGGCCCGGCGTCAGCGTGTCGGTCCTGACAGGGGCAGCCGATGTCGCCGAGCGGTGGGCGAGCGGCGACCAGATCTGGCGCGCCCATACCCGCGATGGCGATGTCCTGAGCGGGCGCCCCGATCACGTCGGCACCGATCCGCGCGAGGCGCTCAGGGATGCGGACATCGTCATCGTGACGCAGCCGGCCCATGCACGCCCGGCGCTGCTGCAGCAGATCGCTCCCCACCTGCCCCGCGACAAGCGGGTCCATGTCGGTGCGATCCCCGGTTTCTGCGGCTTCAACTGGCTTGCGGCGCAGGCGCTGGCCGGGATGGACAATGTGGTGATCTGGGGCATGAAGGACGTGCCGCATACGGCGTTCGATCTGGTCGCGGGCGAGCAGGTGCGCATCGGAGGCGCGAAGTCGCAGCTGTTCGCAGCGCTTCATGGCCGCGACAGCGCGACGAACGGGGCCGAGCTGCAGGCGATGCTGGCACGTCTCTACGACGCTCCGGTGCTGCTCCTCCAGAACTACCTGGAGATCACGCTGACGCCGGGCAACGCGCTCATGCATCCCGCTGTGCTCTATGCCCTGATCGGTCCCGGTGCACCTTGGGAAAACAAGCCGTTCGACGGTCCGCTTCGTTGGTGGAGCGATTGCCCGCGCGCCGGAGCCGAACTGCTCGAGGCCTGTGACGCCGAGAACCAGGCCATCTGCAAGGCGGCCGAAGCGCGTCTTGGCATCGACCTCAGCTCGGTGAAACCGCTCCGCCAGGAATTGATCGAGGCCTATGGCGCCCAGATCGCGGACGATCGGACGATGTATTCGCTGTTGCGGACCAACCGGGCCTATGCGGGCATTCGTGCGCCGCTCGTCGCCAATCCGGACGGGCCCGGGTTCGTCATCGATCGCGCCAGCCGCGCCTTTCACGAGGACATCGCCTGCGGCCAGGCACTGCTCGTGGCCTTGGCCGCACGGCTCGCGGTTGCCACGCCGTCGATCGCGAAAACCTACACTTGGGCGCTCAACTATCACGGCGGGTTCACCGCCGGTGTGCCGAGCTGCTTGCCCGCCAACTGGCCGGAGGACGTCTGATGGATGAGACATTGCCCGGTGTCGCTGCCGATGCCGAGGTCCAGGTTGACGGGGCGCGATTGCGCGCGAACGCGTCGCGCAATGCGCTCAACCGGCTCGTCCGCTGTCTGTTCGCCGAGCGTCTGCTCGATGCTGAAGCGTTGCTGTGGGCGCACGATGCCAACCAGGCATGGCTCCCGCTGTGGCAGCAACGCCTCGTGCTGCATTTCAGCGACCTCAGGCGCGCGCCGGCCAGAACCCTGCGCAATCGCGGCGCCATCGATGTCGTGGATGAGGCCGGCCGCCGGCGCCGGATCGATGGTCCCGCCGAGCTCATCACGCTTGTGGCGCCAGCGCTGGCGATCTCGCCGGCGCCGGATGGCGTCGCGACGCTGATCCGCGACGTCGAGGACAGCATGCGCAATGACGCCATGGCGCGGCGTCACCGCGACAGCTGGAGCGCGGAGTTGCGGACGCAGGTGGCCGATGCGGGCGAACCGGGCCTGCTGGCCTATCTCGCCGACAGCCTGCCGTCGCATCTGGCGGCGATGACGCTCGATCAATGGGGGGCGCTGGAGGGCCATCCGTTCTATCCGACGTGGAAGGCCAAGCCCAATCTGGCGCCGGACGACGTCGCCGCCCTGTCGCCGGAATTCGGGGCGCGCGTTCGCGTCCGCGTGGGCGCGCTGCGCAAGCAATGGGCCTATGTCGAAAAGATGCCTCATGTCGAAAGCTATGCGGACTGGTTCGCGCAGAACTTTCCCGATCTCTGGCAGGACTGGGTGAAAGGATTGCACGAACGCGGCCAATCGGCCGATGATTGGCTGCCGCTGCCGGTCCACATCTGGCACCTCGACCATTTCGTGCGGCGCGAATTTGCCGCCGAGATCGCAGCCGGGGTGTTCGATCCGGATGGTCCGGACATCGTGACCCTGCCGTCGATGTCGTTCCGCACGATGCTGCCGTTCAGTACGCAGCCGCGCCCCTTCATCAAATTGCCGGTGGCGATCTGGATGACGAGCGAGCAGCGGACGCTGCAGGCCAAATCGATCCATATGGGACCGCGGCTCAGCCGTCTGATCGCCGACATCCTGTCGCAAGAGCCCGAGCTTCAGGACAGTCTGGAGATCTTCACGGAGGAACTCGGCGCCATCCTGCATCATCCCACGACTGGCGATGAGCATCCGGGTCGCTTCCTCTCCGTCGTCTACCGCAACTCCGACGCGCTGGCGCGCCATGATGGTCTGCTGCCGGTCACCGTGGCCGCGCTTCTGACGGCAAGCCCGATCGATGGCCTGCCGCTGCTCTGCGAACTGATTGCGCGCTCTGGCGACCAGAGTGAAGCGGCGCCGGTGGCATTCTTCCGCGCCTATGCCGCGATCGTCGTGCGGCCGGTACTTGCGATGTATCTGCTCTATGGCGTGGCTTTCGAGGCGCATCAGCAGAACAGCTCGGTCCTGTTCGACGCCACCGGCCGCCCGCGCAAACTTCTGATCCGCGACTTCGGCGATGGCCGCAGCTTTGCGCCGCTGTTCCAGCAACGCGGCCATCGGATCGAGCCGTTTACGCGCGAGGGCATTCTGCCGACGACCTTTGATGACGATATCAGCCTGGTGCGCTCGTTCGTCATCGATGCCTGCTTCGTCTGCCACCTGCATGAGGTGGCGCTCTGCCTGGATGAGCATTATTTGTTCGCGCACACCACGCCATGGCATATCCTGCGCGAGGAGATCGAGAGCGCCTTCGACGCGCTCAGGCCGCGCATGTTGTCGGACGCGTTCTGGCTGGACGAACGCAAGGCGTTTCTCGAGCAGCCATGGCCCACGCGTTCGGTGCTGCGGATGCATTTGGAGCGCTACCGCGACTATCGCGTCGAGCACGAATTGCCGAATCCGGTGGCGGATCTGGCATGACGTCCGCGTCCGCCGCGCTGCGCGGCTTCGGTCCCGTCGTCGGTCTGCTGTTCGGGCTGCAATTCGTGTCGATGGGCGCCATGGAAATGAGCGGCCCGTTCTGGCCGATCCAGATCAAGCTGCTCAGTCCGTCGGAGGGAGCTTTTGGTCTGGCTGGGATCGGCGTCTATCTCGGCCCGATGATCGGAATGTCGGTGACCAGCGCCTTCTGGGGGCGGATGGGTGATCGCTACGGCAACCGGCTGATGATGGTCCGGGCGCTGATTGGCCTCGCGGTCACGCAGTTGCTCGTCGCGGCGGCCGCGGATGTGTGGACGATCGTGGCGCTGCGCACGCTGCAGGGCGGCTGCGCCGGCTATATCGCGCCGGCTCAGGCCTATGGCGTGCAGATCACCGGCGGAAAGGATCGCGCGCGCCTGTTCGCCTGGCTGCAGATCGCCACCAATGTCGGTTCGATGGGCGGCGCATTCCTCGGCGGCCTCATTCTCGATCGCATGCCTTTCGCGGCGGTCAACCTGACCGCCGCCGCGATTTGTGCGCTCTGTGCCGCGCTCGCCTGGTTGAGCCTGCCCATGCCGACGCGCGCGGCGCCTGTCGCTCCTCTCCATCGCGAGCCTGTTGCGGCGCCCGGCGCGGCGGGCGCGGTTTCGATCCCCGCGGTCCTGATCCTGATGGCGATGCTGCTGGCCAGCCGCATGGTGCTGCAGGTTCCGTTCTCGCTGTATATGAGCCAGATCTTCGGCGCCCGGCATTGGATGATGGGCGTGATCTATGGGCTGCTGGCCTGCGGCTTCGTCGTCGCTGCGCCATTCTGGGCCCGGCTGGTCGAGCATCGAAGGCCACGCGACGTGCTCGGCGCAAATGGGCTGATTGCTGCGGCTTGTGCGCTGGTGACATATCTGGCGGGCGGCACGGATTCCGTCGCCCTGTTCGCGCTGCTTTATTTCATCTGGGGCATGTTGCTCGGCGGAACCACGCCTCTGCTTCTCGCCCTCGTGTCGGCCGCAGCGGCCCATGATCGACAGGGCTCCGCTTTGGGTCTTGCCCAGGCGCTGCAGCAGGGCGCGTCCGCAAGCGGAATCATCGCCGGAGTCGTGGCGACGCAGCTCTACGGCATCGAGGCGGCGTTCCCGCTGGTCGCCGCGCTCTATGCGGTGTCGTTCCTGGTGGCGCTCGGCATCTGGCTCGCGGCGCGGTGAGCTGTCACCGGGCGTTCCAGCCAACGGGCGCGCGAGATCCGTTTGCCGGCGCGTCGCGAGGCTCATCCTTGTTTGTTTGTTAACGTCCCCTCCGTACCTTTGCGGATCGAACTGGAGAGGATCGCATGGCGGGAGCATGCACGGGTTGCGCTGACGGAACCGAGTTGCCGTTCGATTTCAAGATGGCGTTCCAGCCGATCGTCGATGTCGGCGCGCACAGGGTCTGGGGCTACGAGGCTCTGGTCCGCGGACCGGCGGGCGAGGGCGCTCACAGCGTGATCTCCCAATTGACGGACGCCCAGCTCTATCGGTTCGACCAGTCGGCGCGGGTGCTGGCGATCGAGACGGCGGGACGGCTGTTCACGGACCCCGCGGCGCGGTTGTCGATCAACTTCATGCCCAACGCGGTCTACGAGCCCCGGGCCTGCATTCAGAAGTCGCTGGCGGCGGCCCGGCGCGCCAACTTCCCGGCTGAGAACCTGATGTTCGAGTTCACCGAGAACGAGCGCATGGCGAGCCCTGATCATGTCGAGCGTATCGTCAAGAGCTACAAGGAGCTCGGCTTCTGGACAGCGCTCGACGATTTCGGCGCCGGCTATGCCGGCCTCAATCTGCTGGCGCGATTGCAGCCCAATCTGATCAAGATCGACATGGAGCTGTTGCGCGACATTCACCGATCCTCGGCCAAGCAGGTGATCGTATCGGGCGTGGCGGCGATGGCCCGCCAGCTCGACATCGAGGTGCTCGCCGAGGGCGTGGAGAACGAAGCGGAGTTCACGGTGCTGCGCTCGGCGGGCATCAACCTGTTCCAGGGCTATTACTTTGCCAGGCCAGCGCTGATGGCGCTGCCCGAGGTGGCGTGGCTCGCCGAGCCTGCGCGTGACGTGGCGCTAGGCTGACGCGCGGAGCCTCACACATCCCTGGCGCTGCCGCCGCCGTTCACTTCATATTCGCCCCCGGTCACCATCGCCGCCGCGTCGGAACACCGCGGACGGTGAGATATCGTCGGGCTGCAGCCAGCCGACCTTGAGCGCGACGGCGGGGCCGCGCGCGTCCCAGACCTGTTGCGGTGTCGGATGCGCCGGCGCCTCGCGGCCGGTCTCGCGAATGGCCTCGCTCAGCCGGACATCGTAGCGCGTCCGATCCGATGCGCTCAGTCATGGCGCCTTGGTGCGTCTTGCCGCGGCGCAAGAGGTATCCATCCACCCTGCCGACGGCTCGCCGCCAGATCCGCGTCGTTCGCAGTTGCGCCACATGCATTAGGAGTCCTCGGTGCGCCGCAGGCTTGTCGTCGAGCCGATTCACAGGGGAGTCGCTCGCTCAGCCGGTCAACAGCTTGTCGCTCCAGGACAGTTGAGCTACTCTGATCGTGTTTGTTTTGCTGATTTCTTGCCGATTGTCGTTCGTCTTTTCTGGGGGGGCAGCCGCCGTTCGACCCGCCGCTTGTTAGTCGCGGCTCGCGTAGATCTTCTCTGCATCGTTCTCTCTTCGTGATTCTGTGCGCTGATACGTCTTGCATGGGGATCATCGATCAACACGATCGAACCGTGCCTGATCTTCTGTCGAATCTCTTGCTGAAATTGCAGTCCGGTGGGCGTGTCGAGCCAGTCGCGTTTCCAGCGCTCATCCTGCCGATCCATCTGAAGTGACCGGTCCTTCTGTTTCGTCTCCTCAAGGCCTGACTTAGGAGAGTTTCCGTGAAGAATCCTTTTGAGCGTCTCGACAAGGAGGAGCTCAGGCATCGTTTTCTCGCTGCGAAGCCCGTTCATTGGATCAAGATTGACGGCTTCCTGCCAGAAGCAGACGCCAGGGCCGTGGCCGAGGGCTACCCCGAATTCGATGCTGCGTTACAGATCGGCCGGGCGTTCCGGTCGGTCAATGAGCGCAAGAAGATCCAGATCACCGACAGTTCAAAATTTGCGCCTGCTGTCGCCGAGCTTCATCAGGTGCTGGCGTCTCCCCAGTTTCTGTCCGATCTGGCTTACATCACGGACATGCCAGATCTGCTCGCCGATGATCAACTGGTCGGTGGCGGCATTCACATCACCGGCCCCGGCGGGCGCCTCGACGTCCATGTCGACTTCAACTACCTCGAAGATCGTAAGCTCCATCGACGCCTGAATCTCCTGATCTACTTGAATGATCCATGGCGCGAGGAGTGGGGCGGCCAGTTTCAGCTCTACGATGCCGAGGTTCGAAGCTGCGAGGCCACATTCGCGCCGATCTTCAATCGCTGCGTCATTTTCGAAACCAACGAGGTCAGCTTCCACGGCGTGATTCCGGTCTCGCCGGCCGCTCCCAATCCGCGGCGGTCGTTCGCGACTTACTACTACACGCGCGAGGCGCCGGCTCATTGGTCCGGCGTCGCCCACAGCACCATATTCAAAGCCCGCCCCGAAGAGCGAATGAAGGGAATGATCTTGATGCCGGCCGATCGCGCCAAGCAAACCGTGTTGGAGCAGGTGAGGATCGCCAAGCGCGGACTCCGGCGTATCTTTGCGCGGCAGATCTGACTGATGACAGACAAGAGTATCGGAACGCGCGTCCTGCGCCGGCTGTGGACGATGGCGCTCGGCGAGAGATCCTGGGTGTCGCGTACAGGAGACTTCAGAACCCGGGAGCGGTACGGCCTCGTTGGTCGGCCCAATTATGCCTATGGCATGCTGAGAGCGGCGGACACCGCGCGTTATTTCGGCCATGACCAGGTCACGATCGTCGAATTCGGCGTGGCGAGCGGCGCGGGTCTCATCAACATGTCCGACCTCGCGGGCCTCATATCCCAGGAGACTGGCGTCAGCTTCAAGATCTACGGCTTCGACACCGGAGCGGGGTTGCCCGAGCTCCGCGGTCCCAAGGACCATCCGGAAATTTGGAATGCCGGCGATTTCACCATGGAGGACCGTGCGACGCTTGAACGGCGCCTTGCCGGGCGCGCGACGATCATCTGGGGCGACATCGAGCAGACCATCGGGCCCTTTGTCCGTGAGCTGAATCCGCAGGTGCCGGTCGGCTTCGTTTCGGTCGACGTCGACATCTATTCCGCCACGATGTCTGCGCTGAAGCTGTTCGACGGCGACGTGTTGAATTATCTCCCGGCCGTGAGCATGTATTTCGACGATGTCGGATTCTTCTTCGCCAATCATTGGGCGGGCGAGCTCGCCGCCATCAACGAATTCAACGAGGCTCACGCGCTGCGGAAGATCGATCGAGATCGCAGCCTGCCCAGCGACAGGCGTCCTGGAGGGCCACGATCCTGGTATGGGCACATGTACGCGTGTCACCTGCTCGATCATCCGCGGCGCCAGACCTCCATGCCGCGCTCTCAGTTGACGATCAATGCGCATGCAAGGTTCATGACCGAGAATGCGCTGTTCTGATCGACGCGCCGGCCCAGAGCGACGGGGCGGTCAAACCCGCCTGTCGCGCGCATGACTGGCTCGCGCGCAGCGCTCAAAATCGAGAGGTTCTAATCAGCGGCGGCCCTCAGGCCGTCCGGGATGTCATCGTCGAGATCTAGGTTGCTGGCCCGAAGGCGTGAGCTGAAGAGGCCGACCGTTGATCTCAGACCGAAACATCCTGACCGCGCTCGCGGTTCTGGCCATCACGCAAGTGATCGGCTGGGGCACCCTCAGTTTGCCGGCCGTGCTCGGTCGCGACATGGCCGTGGATCTCGGGCTGAGCCTGAGCGCGGTGTTTGCGGGCAATTCGGTGCTGTACGTGGCGATCGGCCTGTGCTCGCCCTTGCTGGCCCGGTCGTTCGCGCGTCACGGCGGCCGACGGGTCATGATGGTCGGTACGCTCGTCGCCGCGGCGGGGTTCACGATGCTGTCCGCTGCGCGAGGGCCGATCTCGTATTACATCGCCTGGCTTGGGCTCGGCGTGGCCGGCAGCGCGACGCTGTCGACCGCTGCCTATGTCGTCCTCAACGAGGTCGCCGGCCCTGGTGCGCGGCGCGCCATCGGAGCCCTGATGCTCGTGACCGGCTTGTCGAGCAGCATCTTCTGGCCGGTCAGCGCGGTGATCGCCGCCCAGCTTGGCTGGCGCGGCACGTGTCTTGTCTATGCCGCCCTGCTGCTGCTGGTTTCGCTGCCGCTTCTTGCGGCGCTGCTGCCAAAGCGTCGCAACGAGCAACCGACGCTTGCATCGGATGCCGGTTCTGCGATGGCCCGGCCGGAGCCCAGCCAAGGCACATTCTATCTTTTGACCGCTGCCATCGCCCTCAATGCGTTCGTCACGATGGGACTGAGCGCGGTCTTGATCGAGCTGTTGAAGGTGGAGGGACTGACGGCGCTGGAGGCGATCGGCTTCGGTTCGATGCTGGGGGTGATCCAGATCAGCGCCCGTGCCCTCGATCTGCTGGGAGGAGGGCGCTGGGACGCGATTACAACCGCGCTTGCCGCAGGCCTTGCTCTGCCGCTGGCGATGCTGCTGCTGATGGTGTGGGGCGGCTCTGCCGGCGCTGTGGCGGTGTTCATTGTCGTGTATGGGCTCGGCAGCGGTGCGCTGGCGGTGGCACGTGCGACCATGCCGCTTGTATTCTACGATGGAGCGGCGTTTGCCAAAGCGTCGGCGCAGATTGCGCTCCCGCTCAACCTGCTCTCCGCCACGGCAGCGCCGGTCATGGCCGCCCTGCTGACCAGCTTCGGCAGCAACACTTTGTTAAGCCTGACCCTGATCTGCTCGTCGGCGGCCCTGCTCATGCTGCTGCTGCTCCGGCTGCTGCGCCCGGCCGTTGCGGCGTCGGCATGAGGCGAGCACCCCCATCCGCGTTGGGTGGCAATTCCGAAACAGCGGGTCTGGCCTCGGTCCGAATGCTCTAAAAGCATGGTCGCGCCGGGTGCCGGCGCGCTCCCCGCTCTGCCAACATCCCCCATGCCGCCCGTCATCGCCGACCCCGCTCTGCTGCGCGTTCTGATCGTTCTGGCCATTACGCAGCTGATCGCCTGGGGCACGCTGAGCCTGCCGGCGGTCATCGGCCGGGCGATGGCGGCGGATCTCGGCATGGACCTGACCGCGATTTTCGCCAGCACGACGGTGCTGTACATGTCCATGGGGCTGTGCTCGCCGCTCTTGGCGCGGCCGTTCATCAAGCATGGCGGCCGCCGGGTGATGATTGCGGGCACGCTGCTCGCGGCCCCCGGCTATGCGCTGCTGGCCGCTGCACAGGGTCCCTTGTCCTATTATGCGGCTTGGCTGCTGCTCGGCATTGCCGGCAGCGCGACGCTCTCGACCGCCTCCTATATCGTGCTCAACGAGGTCGCGGGCCTGCGGGCGCGCAGCGCGATCGGCGCCCTGATGCTGGTCACGGGGCTGTCGAGCAGCATTTTCTGGCCGATTACCTCGGCGCTGTCAGCCCATGTCGGCTGGCGCACCACCTGCCTGCTCTATAGCGGTCTGCTGCTCGCGGTATCGCTGCCGCTGTTCGTGTTCCTGCTGCCGCGACGGGTCCACGACCATCTGTCGCCGGCGACCGGTGCCACGGAGTCCGGACCCGTGGCCGTCCCGGCGCGAAGCACCTTCTATCTGCTGGTCGGCGCCTCCGGTCTCAACGCCTTCGTCGCCTTCGGCATGGGCGCCGTCCTGATCGAGCTGCTGAAGGCGGAGGGCTTGTCGGCGGCGGAAGCGATCGGCTTCGGCTCGCTGCTCGGCGTGATCCAGATCAGCGCCCGCGTGATCGATTTTCTCGGCGGCGGCCGCTGGGACGGCATCACCACCGCGATCGTTGCCGGCCTGGCGTTGCCGGCCGCGATGCTGCTGTTGATGCTGAGCCATGGCTCACATGCCGCGATTGCCATGTTCATGCTGATCTACGGTCTCGGCAGTGGCGCGCTTGCGGTTGCGCGCGCCACCATGCCGCTGGTGTTCTACGACAAGGCGGCGTTCGCCAAAGCCTCCGCCCAGATCGGTCTGCCGATGAACCTGCTGTCAGCGGTCGCCGCCCCGATTCTGGTCGAGCTCCTGACCCGCTACGGCAGCAACGCGCCGCTGGCGTTGAGCCTGGTGTGCTCCTGCGCGGCCGTCGCGATGCTGCTGCTCCTGCGGCAGCGTCGGCCGTCCCGCGCGACCGCATCTTGAATCATGATGCGCTTCGCGATCTCATCGGCAGCCGGTTCCCGTCCGGATCATGCTTCGGACGAGGCGCTTGGCTGATTCGCCCGTCCGGCCGGGGGGGGGCGCTGCCGGCGGCGCCTCACACGACGTGACAGCGCCGTGTTCGTTGTGCGCCCAGGCACGAAGTTCATTCGGAGCTGCAAGCACCTCGGCTCGGCCATGGGTGCGCGCCCAGATTTCTTATTTCGTTTTATCGGAAATCATGATCCGGCTGAACCTGTGGTTCCAGCCCCGTGCCCTTCCTTTCGCACGGGGGGCGCAGGAACCAGCCGAGACCTGGTCTTCCCTGCACCCTCACGGTTCGAGGGCTTCGCTGCATAAACTCGGCCGCTTGGCGCGCCGCGAGGACGCGATGGCGCGGACTGGCGAATGGAACTCTTTCGGCGTTCGGTAAGAGAACCAACGGGCGCGACGCCGGCGAATTAACCTAGGTTGGTTTCTGCTACCATCAATGGAACTTTTTGTTTGCTCGCCAAAGCGAGAGTGCCCATGCGGAGGATCGTCATCCCAAAGACTAATTAGTTTGGTCCGGCGCGCTTCCGCGCATAGCAAACAATTAATGTGCGCTTGGTATCGTGCATACAGCATATCCAACGAGAACCAGAAAATGCGACACCTGACTGTCTATCAGCGTCTGGCGGCGATCATCGCCGTGATGTCGATCGCACTGTTTGCCGTCTCGGCCATGCAAATCCTGATGCTGCGTCGAACCGTGATCGAGGAACGGCAGACCATGGTCCGCAGCCTCGTGGAATCCGCCGTCAAGGTGCTGAGCTATTATGATGCTGCGGCGACCGCTGGAAAGATCCCGGCGGATCAGGCGCGTCAACAGGCCTTCGCGGCGATCGGTGCCATGCGCTGGGGGCCGTATTCGGATTATCTCGGTGTGTATGGCACCGGACCCGCCGATGCCGGCGTCACCTATGTCCACGCCAAACCGGAATACATCAACGTCAACCGCTGGGGCTACAAGGATTCCACCGGCAAGCTCCTGATCCAGGACATCGTGAGCGCGGCGCGCGCCGGCGGCGGCTTCGTCGAATACAAGGTGCCGCGAGCCGGGGGAAATACCGAGCTGCCGAAGATGTCGTATGTCGGGGCCTATGGCAGCGGCGACAAGATGCTGGCGTTGCAGGCCGGTGTCTATGTCGATGATGTCGATGCCGCCGTGCTCGAGCGCGCGCTCTGGGCCGGTGGAGGCGCTCTGGCGGGGTTGCTGGTGGCCGCGATCGTCGCCTTCGGGCTCGGACGCAGCGTCGTCGCTCCGCTCGACCAGACCTGTGCCGTGATGGACGAACTGAGCAAGGGCAATCTGGCTGTCGAAGTGCCGTTCACCGACCGCAGAAACGAGATCGGGCGCATGGCGCGCAGCCTGCAGATCTTCAAGGATCATCTTGCCGACAGCGAGCGGATCCGTGCCGAGCAGGAGCAGTCCAAGCAGCGAACGGCCGAGGAGCGCCGCACGGTGCTGGCGCGCATCGCCGACGAGTTCGAACGCTCGATCGGCGGCGTGATCCAAACCACCGCGAGCGCGGCCGACGAGTTGCAGACGTCGGCGAAATCGATGTCGGGCATCGTCTCCGGCACGACCGACCAGAGCGCGAAGGTGGCTGCGGCCGCCGAGCAGACGGCCAATAATGTGCAGACGGTGTCGGCCTCCGCCGAGCAGCTGTCGTCATCGATCCAGGAGATTGCCAAGCAGGTCACGCAATCATCGTCGATCGCACAGAACGCGGTGGAGCAGGCAGCCAAGACCGAAGCGATGGTCAACAGACTGGTTCATGCCTCGCAGAAGATCGGCGAGGTGATGGCGCTGATCCAGACCATCGCCGGCCAGACCAACCTGCTGGCGTTGAATGCCACCATCGAATCGGCACGCGCCGGCGAAGCCGGCAAGGGCTTCGCCGTGGTCGCCAACGAGGTCAAGGCGCTGTCGGCGCAGACCGCCAAGGCGACCGAGGAGATCACCAGCCAGATCGAGGCGATCCGCGATGCGACGACCTCTACCGTCACCGCGATCCGCGACATCGGCAGCACGATCGGTCAGATGAACGAGATCACCGAGACTATCGCGGCTGCGGTCGAGGAGCAGGGCGTCGCGACCAAGGAGATCGCGCGTAGCGTCCAGCAGGCAGCCCAGGGCACCCAGGGCGTCATGCAGCACATCGTCGGCGTCCGCGAGGCCTCTGGTCAGGTCGGCGCGGCGGCGGCGCAGGTGCTGAGCGCGGCGGCCCAGCTCGGCAGCCAATCGGATCAGCTCAAGACCGAGACCGGCCGATTCCTCGGCAACGTTCGCGCGGCGTGAGCCCGGCGGCGAAGGGAGACACCTCACCCGTCGCCGACGATCTCCGCGAGACGATCGAGCAGCACGGCCTGCGCCGAATTGATGCGTTCTCTCGCCTCGGCGAGGCCGAACCAGGCGGCGCGGTCCACCTCGGGAAAGCGTCCGATGCGGCCGCTGCGTGGTGGCCATTCCAGCTCGAATTCGTTGCTGACGATGGCATCGGCATCGAGATCGGCCTCGGCAGCGAACGCCTCGACCACCTTGCGGCCGCGCTGCTTGATCTCGCCGAGCCCGATCAGTGGCGTGGTCACCGCGGTGCCGAGCTCCTCGGCAAATTCGCGCCGCGCCGCCACCTCGGCGTCTTCTCCGGCGCCGAACTCGCCCTTCGGAATCGACCAGGCGCCGCGATCCTTGTTGCGCCAGAACGGCCCGCCTGGATGCACCAGCAGCACCTCGAGCTGGCCGCCGGTTCGGCGAAAGGCGAGCACGCCCGCGCTGCGCGCCGACATGCCGTCAAGCCTCGCCGGTGCGCTGAATGAGATCGCGCTCCCAGCCGAACACCGAGCGTCCGTCGAGATCAGGCGACGCAGCCCGCTCGGTGGCGATGAAGGCGTCGAGCGATGGGCCGGACGCCGTGCGCTCGAGCCGTCGGGCCTGGTCGTCGAGCCGCTTCAGCGCCGACATCGCCTCGTCGCGGCCGAGCTTGGCCTGGCCCACCGCCGATTTGAGCACGCGGATGGTCTCGTCATAGACCTTGATGGGAACGGGATAAGGATGCCGATCCTTGCCGCCATGCGCCAGCGAGAACCGCGCCGGATCCGTGAACCGATACGGCGCGCCATGCACGACCTCGGCGACCATGGCGAGCGAACGCACGGTGCGCGCACCGACGCCGGGCGTCAGCAGCAGCTCGGGGAAGTCCACCGGCCCGCGCTCGGCCGCCGCCGCCAGCGTGCCGTGCAGCCGGCGCGCAAACACGTCCTTCGGCCTGACATCGTGATGGGCGGGCATGATGAGGTGCGGCAGCAGGCCCTGCGCCGGCTCCGGCGTGCTGAGCCGCGCGAACTCGGTGACGAGGCGGTCCGGTCCGAACTCGGTCAGCAGCTCGAGCTGGGCCTTGCGCGAAACCGCGGCGCGTCGGTCGGTGAGATTGACGATCTCGCCCTGGGCGGGGCCGTCGATCGCGCTGTGCGGGGCGTCGACGAAATCCGCCAGCTGTTGCGAATGCCAGTGGTAGCGGCGGGCCTGGCGGGCGTCGCCATTCATGCCCTGCTGCACGACGGTCCATCTGCCGTCGGCGGTGACGAAGAAGCCGTGCAGATAGAGATCGAAGCCGTCCTGCACCGCGGCGCTGTCGACCTTGGCGACGAGCTTGCTGGTGCGCACCAGATCCTCGCCATCGAGGCCGAGCCGGTCGCTGAGCAGGCGAAGCTCGTCCGGCGTCTTGCGCGAATGCTCGCCGCGGCCGCCGCAGACATAGATGCCGAGCTCTCCGGACAGCGGCTTCAGCCCACGCTTCAGCGCACCGATCACGCTCGTGGTGATGCCAGAGGAATGCCAGTCCATGCCCATCACGGCGCCGAACGACTGGAACCAGAACGGATGCGACAGCCGGCTGAGGAATTCGTCGCGGCCATAATGATGCACGATCGCCTGGGTGATGATGGCGCCGAGCGTGGCCATGCGCGTGCCGAGCCAGGCCGGGACGCGCCCGGAATGGAGTGGAAGATCGGCGCTGCCGGTGCGTCGGGCCATCGGGACCTTGCAAAGCGGGACTGTCCCGTCAATGTAGCAGACGGCGGGCCCGAGCGCGATCCATCCGGCAGCGGCGGCCGACAGCATGGGGACCGACCGGTCATCATGGCTTCGGATGGGTGCTGTTCCCAATTCCTCCCGGAGCTGGCATTCTTGCTCTGCTTGGCGATGAGGGTCATATGACAAAGGCTGTGCTTGGGATTATCGGCGGCTCGGGCATCTATGATCTGCCCGGATTGGAAGCGGCCCGCGAGGAGGTGATCGCAAGCCCGTGGGGCGAGCCGTCGGCGCCGTTGCGCCGCGGGACCATCGCGGGACTGCCGATCGTCTTCCTTCCGCGGCACGACAAAGGGCACCGGCTGTCACCGTCCGACATCAACTATCGCGCCAATATCGATGTGCTGAAGCGTGCCGGGGTCACCGACTTGGTGTCGCTGTCGGCCTGCGGTTCCTTCAAGGAGGAGCTGCCGCCCGGCACCTTCGTGCTGGTCGACCAGTTCGTCGATCGCACCTACAAGCGTGAGAGCTCGTTCTTCGGCAAAGGATGCGTGGCGCATGTCTCGATGGCGCATCCGGTCTCGCCGCGGCTGCGCATTCATCTGGCGGCTGCGGCCGAGGCCGAGGGCATCGCGATCGCGCGCGGTGGCACCTATGTCTGCATGGAGGGGCCGCAATTCTCGACCTATGCCGAAAGCATGACCTACAAATCCGCAGGCTATTCCGTCATCGGCATGACCAACATGCCGGAAGCCAAGCTCGCACGGGAGGCTGAGATCTGCTACGCGACTGTGGCGATGGTGACGGATTTCGATTGCTGGCATCCGGACCATGATGCGGTGACGGTGCAGGACATCATCCGCGTGCTCACCACCAATGCCGACAAGGCCAAGGGACTGGTGGCCCGGCTCGCCCGCGAATTTCCGCGCGAGCACGAGCCGTGCCCGATCGGCTCCGATCGAGCCCTCGACACCGCCCTGATCACCGCGCCCGAAGCGCGCGATCCCGAACTGCTGAAAAAACTCGATGCGGTCGCCGGCCGCGTTCTGCGCAACTGAGCTGAGGGCGGGCGATGAAGGTCGACGGCAAGCATTATCGCAGCATCTGGCTCGATGCCGACGGCTGGTCTGTCTGCGCGATCGATCAGCGCCGGTTGCCGCATGAATTCGTGCTGGCGAAGATCACGACCTGCGAGGAGGCGGCGGACGCGATCCGCAGCATGCTGGTGCGTGGTGCGCCACTGATCGGCGCCACCGCCGCGTTCGGCATGGCGCTGGCGATGCGCGACGACCGCTCCGATCCGGGCATCGACCGCGCCTATGAGATGCTGATCGCGACGCGTCCGACCGCGATCAATCTCAAATGGGCGCTCGACACGATGCGCACGATGCTGCGCCGGCTGGCGCCGTCGGAGCGGCGTGACGCCGCCTATGCGCGCGCGGTCGACATCGCCGGCGAGGATGTGACGATCAACCAGGGCATCGCCAAGCACGGCCTCGCGCTGATCGAGGCGGCCGCGGCGCGCAAGACGCCGGGCGAGGTCGTGAACGTGCTCACCCATTGCAACGCCGGCTGGCTCGCGACCGTCGACTGGGGCACGGCGACGGCGCCGATCTATCTCGCGCATGATCGCGGCATTCCGATCCATGTCTGGGTCGACGAGACCCGGCCGCGCAACCAGGGCGCCTCGCTCACTGCCTGGGAGCTCGGTCATCACGGGGTGGCTCATACCGTCATCCCCGACAATACAGGCGGCCATCTGATGCAGCACGGCATGGTCGATCTCGCCATCGTCGGCACCGACCGCGTCGCGGCCAATGGCGATGTCTGCAACAAGATCGGTACCTATCTGAAGGCGCTCGCGGCCTACGACAATGGCGTGCCGTTCTATGTCGCGCTGCCATCGCCGACGATCGACTTCGCGGTCGGCGAGGGGCGGCAGATTCCGATCGAGCAGCGCAGCGCCCAGGAGGTCACCGAGATGACCGGCCGCACGGCGGACGGTCGCATCGAGACCGTGCGGATCGTTCCTCCGGGATCGCCAGTGGCGAATTACGGCTTCGACGTTACCCCGGCCCGGCTGGTGACGGGATTGATCACCGAGCGCGGCGTCCTGCAGGCCGACGGCGCGGCACTGGCGGCGGCATTTCCGGAGCGGAGCAGCGCGGCGAACTAAGTGAGCCTGAGCCCGGTCGCGGCCTCGAGCTCGGTGATCGCCTGCGATGCGCTGATCACCTTGATCGTGGTCATGCCCAAGGCCCGCGCTGGCTTGAGGTTGACGCCGAGATCGTCGAGATAGACGCAATCGGTCGGATTGACGCCGAGCGCCTCGATCATCATCTGATAGATTCGCGGATCGGGCTTGCGCAAACCGATCTTGGCCGATTCGATGACGTGGTCGAACAGCGCCATCACCTCGGCGACATAGAAGGAGCGCCCGCTTTGGCTGCCGATCGCGTTGGCCGGCAGATTGTTGGTGATACAGCCGGTTTTGCACTCCGACTTGATCCGGCGGAGCGCCTCGACCATCTCGGGGCGGAGATCGCCGGCAAGCAGCGGCAGCACCTCGCGGCCGCTGACCGCGGCGCCGCCGAGCGCCAGCGACTCCTCGGCGAACAGCCGGTCGAACGTGTCCAGATCGATCTCGGCGCGCTCGAACTTCGCCCAGGCGTTCTCGAGGTGATTGGCGGCGTTGGTGTTCCGGATGATGTCGGCAGGATAGCCGCGCTCTCTTTCGAACCGCGCAAACGCCTCGAATGGCGATGTCGTCATGACGCCACCGAAATCAAAGATCACCGCCTCGACCATGATACTCTCATCCTCGCTCGATCTGCCGATGATCGCTATCATGGGACGCCGCGCTTGGCGATATCGCCGCCAGCGGCTATGTGTGCCGCGATGAAGATCCTCGCCGTCACAGCTGTCACCGCCCTGCTGGTCTCTTCCCCGGCCGCCGCCATCGTCGGCAATGCGCCGGCTGTGACCGATGGCGTCGGGCGATCCGTCGTCACCATCGTCGGCTCGCGTGGTAATTTCTGCAGCGGCGCCTTGATCGCGCCGAAGCTGGTGCTGACCGCGGGCCATTGCGTGCAGCCGGGCGTCGATTATCGCATCGTGGAATATGATCGCGAGCGCAAGCCGGCCCTCAAGACGGTGCGGCGCGTGGCTGTGCATCCGGGCTTCAGCATGCAATCCATTCTCGCACATCGCGCCACGGCCGATGTCGCGTTGCTGGAGTTGGCGGCTCCTGCGCCGGAGCGCGTTGCGGCGGTGCTGGGCGTGCCGCAATCGCCGCTGGCGGCCGGCAATATCTTCACGGTCGCGGGCATCGGCGTCGCGATTCCGGGTGATGGCAAAAGCGGCGGCGTGGTGCGCGCCGCGCCGCTGGTCGCGACCGGCAGACCGGGCACGTTGCAGATCCGGCTCGTCGATCCGGCGACGCAGGGCGCGAAGCCCGGCCTTGGCGGCTGCACCGGCGATTCCGGCGGGCCTGCATTCGAGACGCAGGCGCAGGGGCCGGTCCTGATCGGCGTGGTCTCATGGTCGACCGGGCCAAATCTGGGCGACGGCTGCGGCGGCATGACCGGCGTCACGCCGCTCACGCTGTATCGCGAGTGGGTGCTGCAGACCGCGCGGCAATGGGGCATGCCGCTCGGCGGAAATTGACGGCATCGCCGCCATGAGGCGGCGCGCTGCGACGGGTTGACCGTTGTCGTGATCAGGTTCAGCCTGTTACGCGAGGAAACAACAACCGTCCAAGGACAACAATGAACGTCATCGCGCCCATCCGGGAGGCTGCGTCCTCTCAGGCGACTGAACATTTCGACGTGCTGATCGTCGGCGCCGGCATCTCGGGCATCGGCAGTGCCTATCAGCTTGCCAGGCAGATGCCGGAGACCCGCTTCGTCATCCTGGAGAGCCAGGACAGTTTTGGCGGCACCTGGCGCACGCATCGCTATCCCGGCATCCGCTCCGACAGCGATCTGCATACGTTCGGCTACAGCTTCAAGCCGTGGGTCGGACCGCCGATCGCGACGGCCGAAGAGATCCTCAAATATATGGGCGACGTGATCGACGAGAACGACCTCGGCCGTCACATCCGCTACGGTCATCGCATCCTGTCAGCCAGCTGGTCCAGCGCGACCAATCTCTGGACGGTTCACGCGGTGAAGGGCACGGATCAGGAGCCCGTCACCGTCACGGCGAATTTCCTCTGGATGTGCCAAGGCTACTATCGCCACTCGAAAGGCTACACGCCGGAGTGGCCCGACATGGCAAAGTTCAGGGGCCGCATCGTGCATCCGCAAAGCTGGCCGGAGGATCTCGATCTCGCGGACAAGCGCGTCGTCGTCATCGGCTCCGGCGCGACTGCGGCAACGATCCTGCCGTCGATCGCTGGCAAATGCGCGCATGTCACCATGCTGCAGCGTTCGCCGACCTACTTCCGCATCGGCCGCAACGCCATCGAGCTGGCCGAGGAGCTGCGCCGATTGCAGGTCAAGGAGGAGTGGATCCACGAGATCGTCAGGCGCAAGATCCTGTTCGAGCAGGATTGGTTCACCAAGCGCTGCCTCAGCGAGCCGGATCAGGTGAAGAAGGAGCTGATCGGGCAGATCAGCGCGATCCTCGGACCGGAATATACCGCCAAGCACTTCACGCCGACCTACCGCCCGTGGCGGCAGCGCATTGCGTTCGTGCCGGATGCCGACCTGTTCGAAGGCATCAAGAGCGGCAAGGCTTCCGTCGTGACCGACGAGATCGAGCGCTTCACCGAAGACGGAATCCAGCTGAAGTCCGGCGATGTGCTCAAGGCCGACATCATTGTCACGGCGACTGGCTTCGATCTCTGCGTGCTCGGCGACATCGCGTTCACGATCGACGGCAGGCCGCTCGACTTCGCCGACACCGTCACCTATCGCGGCATGATGTTTACGGGCGTGCCAAATCTGGCCTGGGTGTTCGGCTATTTCCGCGCCAGCTGGACATTGCGCACCGATCTGGTTGCGGACTTCGTCTGCCGACTGCTCGCCCATATGAAGGAGAAGGGTGTGCACAAGGTCACGCCGACTCTGCGCCCGGAAGACCACAACATGCCGCTGCTGCCCTGGATCGATCCGGAGAACTTCAATCCGGGCTACATGATGCGCAACATGCATCTTCTGCCCAAGCGCGGCGACAAGCCCGAATGGCAGCATAGCCAGGACTATTGGAGCGAAAAGGACCAGATTCCTGCCATCGATCTGGATGATCCGGCGTTCGTGTACGGGTGAGCCGCCGCAGTCGTGCCCCGTCGCGCGCTAAAATCCGGTGCCATCCCGGCGAAGCCTGGCGACGCTGCGCGTCGACAAGCTTGCACGGGATGACGTTGTGAGTTGTCAGCGACCGCTGAACGTACCTCAGCTCTCCCGCCGCGTCAGGCCGGTGGCGATTGCAGCTGCCGCGGTGCGGTTCTCGACGCCGAGCTTGGCGTAGATCTGCTCCAGATGCTTGTCGACGGTGCGGGGGCTCAGTCCGAGAATCTGCGCAATGTCGCGGTTGGTCTTGCCCTTTGACAGCCAGGACAGCACCTCCGACTCGCGTACAGTGAGACCGAACTCGCTGGAGAACTCCTTCGGCAGCTCGCCCGACGATTCCTTGGCGAGCCGCAGCAGGAATTCGTTGGGGCCGGCACCGCCCATGTAGTACAGGCGCAACTCCGGATGGTCGGGGACCGACGCCATCGGCTTGGTGCCGCCCTTGCCCTTCTGCGCCTGGTCCAACCATTGCCGCAACGCGTCCGGCAGCACGAGCTCCTCGGCCGTACCAAGGCTGTCGGAGAGCAGACGCTGCGCCTGCGGGGTCGCCCACATCAAGCGGCCCTCGCGGTTCACCGCGAGCAGAAAGCGGCCTGAAACGTCGAGCGCCGCACGCGCGCTCTGCGTCATCCTTGCGTTGGCGAGATGCACGCGGATCCGCGCCAGCATTTCCTCGACCGCGATCGGCTTGGTGACATAGTCGACGCCGCCAGCCTCGAGGCCCTGCACGATATGCTCGGTGTCGGCCAGCCCGGTCATGAAGATTACGGGCACGTTGGAAAGGCCGGCCTCGCGCTTGAGCTTGCGGCAGGTCTCGAAGCCGTCGATGCCGGGCATGACGGCGTCGAGCAGGATGATGTCCGGCGTGATCTGGTCGACGATGCGCATCGCCGCCGCGCCATCGAGCGCGACCATGACCGTCATGCCGGCGCCATCGAGCGCGTCGGTGAGCAGCCGCAGCGTCTCCGGCGAGTCGTCGACGACCAGCGCGACATCGCGCTTCTTGCTGTCAGTGCTCATAGGCGTGCAGGGTCTTCAGAGTTGCCATGTACTGATCGAGGTCGAAACGGTCGATCAGCGTGCGCATCTGGGCGACGAAGTCGGCATGCTCGGGGTGCGCGCTGCCGATCTCGTCAAGCTTGAGCTGAATGGCCCTGATATAGCCGATCTGGCCGAGGCCCATCAGCTCCTCGACATATCTCGGCGGCGGCCGTGATCCGGTTTCCGGCCGCCAGCGCGGCTGTGCCACGGGAATGTCGGTCTGATAGCTCCAATCGAGCTTCAGCAATTGTCGGATTGCCTCCAACAGCCGCGGAATGTCGATTGGCTTCATCAGATAGCTGTCATGGAACGGCTGCGCCAGCGGGCGTCCATGAGCCTCGAGCGCGCTCGCCGATGTCATGAGGATGCGCGCCTGATGATGGCCGCTGCTGCGCAAGGTCTCGGCGACGGTCCAGCCGTCCATGCCGGGCATCGAGATGTCCAGGATGAACAGGTCCGGCTGGCAGTGCTGCGCCAATGCCAGACAGGACGGCCCGTCGGGTGCGCTGAGCAGAATGAAGCCGAGCGGGGTCAACACCTCTCGCAGCAGGTCGCGGTGGACGGGATCGTCGTCGGTGATCAGGATGGTCTTGCGTGGGCCGAGATAACCCGCGACCGGCGCCTTCACAGGCGCGTGCCGCGTCGGATTGGTCACCTCGGAGAGCAGGATCTTCACCTTGAACGTGCTGCCGAGACCGACCTTGCTTTCCACCTTGATGTCGCCGCCCATCACGCCGGCGAGCAGCCGGCTGATGGTCAAGCCGAGGCCGGTGCCCGTTTGCGGCTGCGCCGCACCGAGCGCGCCGCGCTCGAACGGAGCGAAGATACGTTCCAGGTCATCGGGCTGAATGCCGGGGCCAGTATCGATCACCTCGAATTCGGCGACGGGGCTGCGGTAGTGGACGACGAACTGGACGCTGCCTTCCTGGGTGAACTTGATCGCATTCGACAACAGGTTGATCAGGATCTGCCGAAGCCGTTTCTCGTCCGCGTAGACCACAAGCGGCAGCACGGCCGGACGCTTGAACACGAAATCGATACCTTTCGCTGCCGCCTGCAGCCGGAACATGCCGACGAGCTGGTCGAGGAACTCGCTGAGACGCACCTCGTCGCGCGACAGATACAGCCGTCCGGCCTCGATCTTCGAGATATCGAGAATGCCGTCGATCAGTCCAGAGAGATGATCGGCGCTGCGCCGGACGACACGGACCTGGTCGCGCGGCTTCGGCGCGAGGCTCGTATCCTGCTCGAGCAGCTGCGCATAGCCGGAGATCGCGTTCAGCGGCGAGCGTAGTTCGTGGCTGAGTCCGACCACGTAGCGGCTCTTGGCGAGGTTCGCCGATTCCGCCACCTCCTTGGCGCGCTGCAGTTCGGCATCGGTGCGCTTGTGGGCTTCGATCTCCTGGATCAAGAGCTGGGTCTGGCGCCGCGTCTCGGCCTCGGCCGCACGGCGGCTCTGCTGCGCCAGCACGAACAGCCAGGTCACGACACCGATGATGATGGAGAGGGCGAAGAACACCTTCCAGAGAACGTCGGAGATGATGCCCTTGAAGCCGGGCAATGCGGCGGATGTTTCCAGATAGATCATGCCGAGCGTCAGCGCGACCAGCCCGGCGGAGGTCAGAAACACGCCGACATAATGCCCGAACTGCGAGTTGATCTTGGCCAGCACGGATTGCGGCAGCATGCCGCTGAGCGCCGCGGCGACCTGCGCCTGCGCGCGCGCATGCGGCTTGCAAAGATCGTGGCAGCGTGCGTCCAGCGAACAGCAGAGCGAGCAGATCGGGCCGGCATAGGCCGGGCAGGAGGTGGTGTCCTCTGGCTCGAAATGATGCTCACAGATGCAGCATTGGATCTGCTCGATGTTCTGCCAGCTCCGCTTCGGCTTGCGTGCCAGGTAGTATTTCCCGTCTGTCAGATAGGCGATCGCCGGGGCGGTGACGAGCGCAACGCCGAGCGCGACGAAGGTCGACAGCGCCTTTCCGGTCGGCCCGAACAGACCGTAGAAGGCGCTGATCGAGACGATGGTCGCCATGGTCATGGCGCCGACGCCGACCGGATTGATGTCGTACAGGTGAGCGCGCTTGAACTCCATTTGCGGCGGCCGCAGCCCGAGCGGCCGGTTGATCACGAGGTCGGCCACGAGAGCGCCGACCCACGAGATCGCGATGTTGGAGTACAGGGCCAGCGTCTGCTCGAGCGCCTTGTAGACGCCGATCTCCATCAACAGCAGCGCCACGACGACGTTGAACACCAACCACACCACGCGGCCGGGATGGCTGTGGGTCAGCCGTGAGAAGAAGTTCGACCAGGCAATCGAACCGGCGTAGGCGTTCGTGACGTTGATCTTGATCTGCGACAGGATCACGAAGGTGCCGGTCAAGGCGAGGGCGAGGTCCGGCTGCGCCAGCACGTAGCGGAACGCCTCGAGGTACATGTGCGCCGGCTCGGCGGCGCGCTCTGCCGACACGCCGTGGCTCAGGGCGAAGAAGGCGAGGAACGACCCCGCCAGCAGTTTGAGCGCGCCGAGCACGATCCAGCCCGGGCCAGCCGAGAGCAGCGCGATCCACCAAGACCGGCTGGACGTGCGGCGGTCGCGCGGCAGGAAGCGCAGGAAGTCGACCTGCTCGCCGATCTGGGCGACCAGCGAAAACACCACGGCCGCGGCCGTGCCGAACAGCGCCAGGTCGAGATGCCCGGCCGGATCGCCATGCTCGCCCGGGAACTGCTGCCATTCGGCGAAGGAGTGCGGGCTCGCATAGGCGATCGCCGCGAACGGCAGGATGTGCAGCACGACCCATAGCGGTTGGGTCCAAAGCTGGAACCGGCTGATCAGCGTGATGCCATAGGTGACGAGCGGAATGATGACGACCGCGCTGATCAGGTAGCCGACCGGCCGCGGGATACCGAAGCACATCTCCAGCGCAGACGCCAGGATGACCGCCTCGATCGCGAAGAAGATGAAGGTGAACGACGCATAGATCAGCGACGTCACGGTCGAGCCGATATAGCCGAAGCCGGCACCGCGCGTCAGCAGGTCGATGTCGATGCCGCATTTGGCGGCATGATAGGCGATCGGCAGGCCGCAGCAGAAGATGATGACGCTGGCGATGAGGATCGCCGCGGTGGCGTTGGTCACGCCATAGTTCAGCGTGATGGTGCCTCCGATCGCCTCCAGCGCCAGGAACGAGATCGCGCCCAGCGCGGTGTTGGCCACGCGGGCGGCGGACCAGCGCCGCGCGCTCTTGGCCGTGAAACGAAGTGCGTAGTCCTCCAACGTCTGGTTGGCGACCCACTGGTTGTACTGGCGCCTGACGCGGTCGATCCGCTGCCGCCCTGCCACTCTCGAACTCCTGACCGCGAAGCGGTTGTCCCGCACGCTCTGTCCCACCCCTCGCAAGATCTGCGTAGAGCCTACGTCGCGCTTTTGCGGTGCAGTATACGCAATCTTGCGTATCCGTGCAGTGCAGGAAGCGCGCCATCCTTCGTCCGACCCAAAGCGTGTCCTCGAACCAATGAATGGGGTGCTCATGTCAGACGAAACTGAAAAAGGCCTGAAGTCGCCGCTTCGGCGCCAATTGCTGATGGGAATGGCAGCTCTCCCGGCGCTGACGATGTTGCCGCGGCCGTCGTTTGGCGCCGGCCCCGCAACCTCTGCTGTCAACACGACCGGACTTGCAGTCACTGATAGTGAGGTGACGGTCGGCATTCTGCATTCGGTCACCGGTACCATGGCGATCTCGGAGACCGGCTCGGTGCAGGCCGAGAAGCTCGCGATCGAGCAGATCAACGCCGCCGGCGGCGTGCTCGGCCGCAAGATCAAGTATATCCAGGAAGACGGCGCGTCCGACTGGCCGACCTTCGCCGAGAAGGCCAAGAAGCTCCTGGTCAACGACAAGTGCGCCGCCGTCATGGGCTGCTGGACCTCGGCCTCGCGCAAGGCGGTGCTGCCGGTGTTCGAGCAGTACAACGGCATGCTGTATTATCCGACCTTCTATGAAGGCCTCGAGCAATCCAAGAACGTCATCTACACCGGCCAGGAAGCCACCCAGCAGATCATCGCCGGCCTCGACTGGGTCAACAAGACCAAGGGGGCAAAGACCTTCTATCTGCTCGGCTCCGACTACATCTGGCCGCGCACCTCGAACAAGATCGCGCGCAAGCACATCGAGGGACATCTGCAGGGCGCCAAGGTCGTCGGCGAGGAATATTTCCCGCTCGGCCACACCCAGTTCAATTCGGTGATCAACAAGATCAAGCTGACAAAGCCGGACGTGATCTACGCGATCATCGTCGGCGGTTCGAACGTCGCGTTCTACAAGCAGCTCAAGGCGGCCGGCATCGACATGTCGAAGCAGACCTTGCTCACCATCTCCGTGACCGAGGACGAGATCGACGGTATCGGCGGTGAGAACATCGCCGGCGCCTATGCCTGCATGAAGTACTTCCAGTCGCTCGACAACGCCAACAACAAGGCATTCGTCTCGGCGTTCAAGAAGATGTGGGGCGAGAAGACCGTCATCGGCGACGTCACCCAGGCGGCCTATCTCGGTCCGTGGCTGTGGAAGTTGACGGTGGAGAAGGCCGGCAGCTTCGATGTCGACAAGGTCGCCGCCGCCTCCCCGGGCATCGAGTTCAAGGGTGCGCCGGAAGGCTATGTGCGGATCCACGAGAACCACCATCTCTGGTCCAAGACCCGCGTCGGCCGTGCCAAGGCGGACGGTCAGTACGAGCTGATCTACGAGACCGCCGATCTGGTCGAGCCCGATCCGTTCCCGAAGGGCTATCAGTAAGTCTGGCGCCTCGCGCTTCATTGCGATGAGCCCATGAAGCGACGTTGTCGCCGCACAAGAAGTGCGCTCCCTCCCCCCCTTGTGGGGGGGGGGGAGGGCGGATCGCACCCGCAGCTCGTCGTGGGGACCCCCTCCCTAGCCCTCCCCCACAAGGGGGGAGGGAAAGATCCCGGTCGTGGAGTCAGACTTCGCGAGCCGATCCACTTTCCAGCCCGCATCACGAGAGGACGGATCATGTTCGGTGACTATTCCATCGGTGACCTCGGGGCCATCTTCGCGATGCAGGGCTTCGCGGGCCTTATCCTGTTTTCGGTCTATGTGCTGATGGCGCTGGGGCTTGCCATCATCTTCGGCCAGATGGGCGTCATCAACATGGCGCATGGCGAGTTCATGATCCTCGGCGCCTACGTCACCTGGATGACGTCGAACGCCTTCCAGAGTTTCCTGCCCGCGCTGTTTCCCGGCTACTTCTTCGTCGCGATGGCGCTGGCCTTCATCGCCTCCGGATCCCTGGGGATGCTGGTCGAATGGGCGATGATACGACGGCTCTACAAGCGGCCGCTCGATACGCTGCTCGCGACCTGGGGCCTCAGCCTGATCCTGCAGCAGGCCTATCGCTCGGTGTTCGGCGCCCGCGAGGTCGGCGTCGAGCTGCCGGAGTGGATGATGGGCTCCTGGCAGGCCACCGATGCGATCCAGATCCCGATCAACGGCATGTTCGTGATGTGCCTGACCATCCTGATCACGATCGTCGTGGCTTATGTGCTGTTCCTGTCGCGCTGGGGTCGCCAGGTCCGCGCCGTGGTGCAGAACCGCGTGATGGCCGGCGCCGTCGGCATCAACACTGAGAAGGTCGACCGCTACACCTTCGGCCTCGGCTGCGGCATCGCCGGCGTCGCCGGCTCCGCCTTCACGATGATCGGCTCGACCGGTCCGACCGCCGGCCAGCTCTACATCGTCGACACCTTCCTGGTCGTCGTGTTCGGCGGCGCCGCCAGCCTGCTCGGCACCATTGCGTCGGCTTTCACCATCTCCCAGGCGCAGTCGACCATGGAGTTCTTCATGTCCGGCTCGATGGCCAAGGTGCTGACGCTGCTGGCGATCGTCGCCATCCTGATGATGCGGCCGCAGGGGCTGTTCGCCCTCAAGGTCCGCAAATGAGCCAGCTCCGGCAGTCCAACAAGAAAGCACGGCCATGATCATCAACTCGCGCTTTTTCAACCGATCAGAACTCATCGGCTTCGTCTCGCTGCTGCTCCTGCTCGTCGTCATCCTGCCCCTGGCGCTGGATGTGTTCCGCCTGAACCTGGTCGCGAAATATCTGACCTATGCCTTCGTCGCGATCGGCCTGGTGCTGTGCTGGGGCTATGGCGGCATTCTCAGCCTGGGGCAGGGCGTGTTCTTCGGCCTTGGCGGCTACTGCATGGCGATGTTCCTGAAGCTGGAGGCCTCAAGCGTCGCCAACACCAAGATCCAGTCGACGCCTGGCATCCCCGACTTCATGGACTGGAATCAGCTGACCCAGCTGCCGTTCTTCTGGAAGCCGTTCCAGAGTTTTCCATTCGCGCTTGCGGCAATCATCCTGGTGCCGGCGATCTTCTCCTTCATCATCGGCGCGGCGATGTTCAAGCGGCGGGTCGGCGGCGTCTACTTCGCGATCATCACCCAGGCCATCGCGGCCATCATGACGATCCTGATCGTGGGACAGCAGGGTTACACCGGCGGCATCAACGGCATTACCGACCTCCGCACCTTGCACGGCTGGGACATCCGTACCGATCATGCCAAGTACATCCTCTATTTCGTCGAGGTGTTCTTCCTGTTCGTCGCCATCCTGGTGGCGCAGTTCATCCGCCTGACCAAGCTCGGCCGTATCCTGGTGGCGATGCGTGAACAGGAGGATCGCGTGCGCTTCTCCGGCTATAGCGTCGCCAACTTCAAGATCTTCGCCTTCTGTGCGGCGGCGGTCTTTGCCGCGGTCGGCGGCGCGCTGTTCACCCTCGAGGTCGGCTTCATGTCGCCGTCCTTCGTGGGCATCGTGCCCTCGATCGAGATGGTGATCTACACCGCGGTCGGCGGCCGGCTGTCGATCTTTGGCGCGGTCTACGGCTCGCTGCTGGTCAACTTCGCCAAGACCAGCCTGTCGGAGACCTTCCCGCAGCTCTGGTTGTTTGGCCTCGGCGCGCTCTTCATCGCGGTCGTCCTCGCTTTCCCGAACGGTCTCGCCGGCATCTGGGGCGATTATGTGCAGCCGCGCATCGACCGGCTGCTGGCGTCGCGCAGCAAGAAATCCGGCAATGGCGGCCTTGTCGCCAACGGCGCCCCCGCAGAGTGAGGACACAGCGATGCTCATCGGTCATCAGCCCAAGGACTTCCTGCTCGCGGTCGAGGCGCTCACCGTCTCCTTCGACGGCTTCAAGGCGGTCAACGATCTCTCCTTTTATGTCGAGGAGAACGAGATCCGCGTCATCATCGGCCCGAACGGTGCTGGCAAGACCACGGTGCTCGACCTGATCTGCGGCAAGACCAAAGCGACCTCCGGCTCGATCCAGTTTCGCGGCAAGGAGCTGACCAAGCTGCGCGAGAACGAGATCGTCAAGGCCGGCGTCGGCCGCAAGTTCCAGACGCCCTCGGTGTTCGAGGATCTCAGCGTGTTCGAGAATCTCGAGATCTCGTTCCCGCGCGGCCGCACCGTATTCGGCTCGCTGACCTTCCAGCGCGATGCGACCGTGCAGGATCGTGTCGAGGAGGTCGCCGAGATGATCTTCCTCAAGGATCGTCTCAAGACCTCGGCCGCCGAGCTCAGCCATGGCCAGAAGCAGTGGCTCGAGATCGGCATGCTGCTGATCCAGAACCCGGACCTCTTGATGCTCGACGAGCCCGTCGCCGGGATGAGCGTCAGCGAGCGCGCCAAGACCGCCGAGCTGCTCAACCGCATCATCAAGGACCGCTCGGTGCTGGTCATCGAGCACGACATGAAGTTCGTCGAGGACATCGCTCACAAAGTGACGGTGCTGCACCAGGGACAGATCCTGTCCGAAGGCACGATGGACAAGGTCAAGAACGACCCCAAGGTCGTCGAAGTCTATCTCGGGCATTGAGCCGATGTTCGAGACATCAGTCCATCCACACCCTCGCTGCGCCCCCCTCCCCCTTGCGGGGAGGGGTCGGGGGTGGGGGTCCACAACGGCGGTCTCGCCCGGAGCCACCCCCAACCCCTCCCCGAAAGGGGGAGGGGAGAACAGACAGCTCGTCGAAGCAACGAACAGGGAATAGGCGTGATGCTCGCAATCTCCGATCTCCATGTCGCCTACGGCCAGAGCGAGGTGCTGCATGGCCTCAACGTCAAAGTCGCGCCCAACGAGATCGTCGCGATCATGGGTCGCAATGGCATGGGCAAGACCACGCTGATGAAATCGCTGATGGGCATCCTGCCGTCCAAGAGCGGCTCCATCGACATGAACGGCACCGAGCTGTCCGGGCTGAAGAGCTATGAGCGCGTCGCCAAGGGACTCGCTTATGTGCCGCAGGGCCGCATGATCTTCTCGACCATGACGGTCAAGGAGAACATCGAGACCGGCCTCGTCGTCTCCGGCGAGTCCGAGGTGCCCGGTGACATCTATGAGCTGTTTCCGGTGCTGCTGGAGATGAAGGGCCGCCGCGGCGGCAACCTCTCCGGCGGCCAGCAGCAGCAGCTCGCGATCGCGCGCGCGCTCGCCACCAAGCCGAAGGTGCTGCTGCTCGACGAGCCGACCGAGGGCATCCAGCCGTCGATCATCAAGGAGATGGCGCGCACCCTGAAGCGCATCCGCGACGAGAAGGGACTGTCGATCGTCGTTTCCGAGCAGGTGCTGAGCTTCGCGCTCGACATCGCCGACCGCGTGCTGGTGATCGAGAACGGCGAGATCGTCCGTGACGATCCGCGCGATCAGGTCGATGCCGCGCAGGTCTCGAAATATCTGTCCGTCTAACCACTCCGTCCAAGCAGGTAAAAGGGGAGCTTCTGATGCCAGACACATTGATCAAGGTCGATCTCACCAAGTCGGCCTACGAGAACGACAAGGTGCACAACCGCTGGCACCCGGACATTCCGATGGTCGAGTGGGTCAATCCCGGTGATGACTTCATCATCGAGACCTATGATTGGACCGGCGGCTTCATCAAGAACAACGACTCCGCCGATGACGTGCGCGACATCGACCTGTCGATCGTGCACTTCCTCTCGGGTCCGATCGGCGTCAAGGGCGCCGAGCCCGGCGACCTCCTGGTCGTCGACCTGCTCGATGTCGGTCCTCTGAAGGAGAGCCTGTGGGGCTTTAACGGCTTCTTCTCCAAGCAGAATGGCGGCGGCTTCCTGACCGATCACTTCCCGCTGGCCCAGAAGTCGATCTGGGACATCAAGGGCCTGTACACCTCGTCGCGTCACGTGCCCGGCGTCAACTTCGCCGGCCTGATTCATCCCGGCCTGATCGGCTGTCTGCCCGATCCGAAGCTGCTCGCGACCTGGAATGAGCGCGAGACCGCGCTGATTGCGACCAACCCGACCCGCGTGCCGGGCCTCGCCAATCCGCCATTCGCGCCGACCGCCCACGCCGGCCAGGCCAAGGGCGACGTCAAGGCCAAGATCGGCGCCGAGGGCGCGCGCACTGTGCCGCCGCGCGAGCATGGCGGCAATTGCGACATCAAGGACCTGTCGCGTGGCTCGAAGATCTACTTCCCGGTCTATGTGCCCGGCGGCGGTCTCTCGATGGGCGACCTGCATTTCAGCCAGGGCGACGGCGAGATCACCTTCTGCGGCGCCATCGAGATGGCGGGCTGGCTGCACATCAAGGTCGACGTCATCAAGGACGGTGTGGCCAAATACGGCATCAAGAATCCGATCTTCAAGCCGTCGCCGATCACGCCGAACTATCGCGACTACCTGATCTTCGAGGGCATCTCGGTCGACGAGGCCGGCAAGCAGCATTATCTCGACGTCCACATCGCCTACCGGCAGGCCTGTCTCAACGCCATCGAGTACCTCAAGAAGTTCGGCTACTCGGGCGCCCAGGCCTACTCGATCCTCGGCACCGCGCCGGTGCAGGGTCACATCTCCGGTGTCGTCGACGTGCCCAATGCCTGCGCGACGCTCTGGCTGCCAACGGAGATCTTCGACTTCGACGTGATGCCGTCGGCGGCCGGGCCGATCAAGCACATCAAGGGCGATATCCAGATGCCGATCTCGCCGGACAAGTAATTCTTCTCCCTGCGCGATGGGTGCGGGACGGCAGCGGATTTGCCGCCCCGCATCCGCCGCGCGGGACTTGGAGACGATCGTTGCGCAGGAGACGAGACAATGCCGGTTTACGAATATCTCTGTGATGCATGCGGGCCGTTCACCGACATGCGACCGATGTCCGAATGTGATGATCCGCAGGTCTGCCCGCAATGTGCAGATATGGCGCCGCGCGTGATCCTCACCGCGCCCGCCTTCGCCTGCATGCCGGCGGAGCGGCGCACGGCGCATGCCACCAACGAACGCAGCCGCCACGCGCCGCAGACGCTCGCAGAATACAAGGCGAAGCACGGGCCGGGCTGCGGCTGCTGCTCGCCGAAGAAGTCGCCGCGGCTGATGACCAAATCCAAGAGCGGCGCCAAGGGCTTTCCCACGGCGCGGCCATGGATGATCAGCCACTGAGTGAAAGCCATGGGCGGCGCGATGCGCCGTCCCTCAGCGTGACGCGGGCACGCGGCGCGGTCCCGGTGCGGGCTGCCCGCCGAACTTGGCGCTCATCGCATTCGCGCCGTCGCTGATGTCGACCAGCGTCTTACGGCTGTCGTCGATCACCTTGGCGGATTTGCGCTTGAAGCTGTCGACGAGCTCGCGCATCGACTTGATCTGGTCGAACAGCTGGCCGGGATTGCCGTCCGCGAAGCCGGGAATGGTGCCGTCGATCTTGGTCACCAGGGTGTCGAAGCCCTTGAAGATGTCCTCGGCCTTGTCGATCGCGGCGTCGATTGCTGCCGTCTTCTCCTGCAGCGCGGCGGTTTCGGACTGGAAGCTCTGCAGCGCCTCCTTGATCGCCGGGGCGTTGCTGACGACGTATTTATCGATGTTGTGCACCGTCTCGACCATCGTCTCCTGGTCCTTGAGATCGGCTGTCAGCACCGGCACGCCGTCGTGATCGAGCGGCACCGGCGGCGCCGTCGGTGCGCCGCCGACCAGCGAGATCGCGGCGATGCCGGTGAGTCCCTGGAACTCGATGCCGGCCGTGGTGTCCTTGCGAATCGGCGCGGATTTGTCGAGCGTGATCATGGCGACGATCCGGCGCGGACTCTCGAGATTGATCGAGAGGATCTGTCCGGCCTGCACGCCGTCGAAATTGACCGGGCCGCCCTTGCGCAGGCCGGCCGCCGAGCCGCCGTCAAACACCACCCGCATCACGCTGCGCTGCTGGGCGATGCGCGACTTCTGCTTGATCAGCAGGCCGCTGATGCCAGCCGCCACCGCCGCGATCGTCAGGGTTCCAACAATGAGATTGATCGCGCGCATTTGTGTCCGCCGCTGCCTCGGCCGATTTTAGCCGTTAAGCCGCGCTGTTGAAAGCTCAGCGCGCGAGCCCGGGTCGGGACGGGGCGGCGAGGCCGGCCAGCAGCACCGAGAGAATGCCGGTCAGGAAGATACCGTCAAAGGTTCCGGCGCCGCCGATCGAGGCCACGGGGGCGCCGAGGCTGCCGATCTTGTCGAGGTTCATCAGGTCGGCCCCGACCAGCGTCCCCATCGAGCCGCCGATATAGGCCAGCGGCGCGGCATATTCGCGCGACAGCAGGAAGGCCAGGATCGCGGTGACGACGACGGGTGCGAACACCGGCACGGCGATGCCGACGCCCTGCACCGGCGTCGCCATGGCATGGATGATCACCGCGATCACCAGCACGGCGATGACAGCGCGCAGCCACAGCTGGTAGCGCAGCACGAGATAGGTCGACATGATGGTCGGGATCACGGCGCCACCGATATTGACCGCGAGCAGGGTGCCGGGCCATTGATGCACCAGCGGCACGACATATTGCATGCCGAAAAAGTCGATGACTTCGCCGGAGCGGGCGACCGGTCCGGGCAGCATGGTGATCGGGATGTTGAAATAGCTGCCGACCAGCGATCCCAACAGCAGCAGCATTGCGGTGCCCGAGCTGACGCCGAGCTTCATATAGGCGTAGCGCAGGATGCCGAGCTGGATCAGGACGATCAGCGCACCGAAGGCCAGCACCAGGATCGCGAAGAAGGCGGGCGTGATCGGCAGATATTGGATCTGGGAATGCATGGCGGAAGCGCTTGGAATGTGAGCCTGACTGACTCCGCCGTATCATCTCACGGAGCAGGCGGGCTGACAAATGCTCATCCGGCGCCTGGTTCCCTTTGGCTGGCCGTGCTCGTTCATCGCGCGGCGATCAGCGTGGCGTGCAGCACGTAGCGCTCCGGCCCCTGTGTCAGCGCATCGAAGGGCCAGCAGGTCGAGAGCACGAGCTCCGGATTGTCCGTCGTCGGATCGATGCCGGAGGCATCGAAGCGGACGATGCTGAACGCGTCGGCACGGTAACGAAAAGTCTTGCCGTCGCGCCTGACGACCTCGATCTCGTCGCCGATCCTGACGTCGCGCAGGAAGCGGAAATGCGTGTCGCGATGCGCGGAAAAGACCGCGATGCCGCGCTCCCCCGGCTCCGCTGTTCCCTCGACATGGCCGGCGCCGAAGGCCAAGGCCTGGCCGCTGGAGCCGGCCAGCGCGATGGTGGAGACGCCGAGTCGCTTCACGTCGATACGCGCCACCGGGACGGTGTCAGCCCATGACCATGGCTTGACGGAATGGCCGGTGGCGATGGTCTGGCTGAAGGCCCTGTCGAGCAGCACCTGCGCGACCATCGCCTTGGCATGGATGAGGGCGCCGTGGCCGAAGAGGGCGAGGCCAACCAGCGCGACTACGAGCGGGACGACACAGCGGGGCATCCTCTCTCCTTTCGTCATTGCGAGGAGCGAAGCGACGAAGCAATCCAGAGTCGTGGACGCAGCTCCTGGATTGCTTCGCTGCGCTCGCATCGACAGTGCCCCTTAGTTGGCTGTCCGTCGCCGGATAGCGATGAGCCAAATCAGTTCCAGCATCAGGATTCCGAGCCCCAGCAGCATGCTCAGCTCGGCATTCGTCGCCGTCTTCGGCAGGGTGATTGTGGCCGGCGCCGTCGGCACGACCGGCCGCTTCAGCGCGGCGAACTGGACGTCGCCATCCGCTTCGGCACGGCGCTCCTTCGGCACGCCCGGCATCCGGCTGCGCTCGCCGAACACCTTCTCGAAGTCCCAGCCGGCCGGCAGGTTGATTGGCAGCTCGGCGAGCTTGAGCGGCTCGCCGTCGGGGCGCCGCGGGGTCTTGTCGACGGCGACGAGGCTGGTCAGGCGCGTGACCAGCTGATGGTCCAGCGCCAGCCTGAGAATGGCGCCATCGGATTCTTCCGGCGTCATCTGGCGCATCGTCTTCGCCACTTCGGCATCGCCGATCTTGCGCCGGGCCCACAGTTTTGACAGGCCCTTGCCCGCGGCGGCGCCGGCGAGCGGCAGCGTGATGGTCCATGGCTGATCGCCGATCCGCGCCTTGAGCTGCAGCGACCCGGCGAGACGGTCGATCCTGGCGGCCAGCACCAGCGGCTCATTGCGATAGACGTCCGGCAGCACAGCCGGTGTGAGGTCGGCGGAGGCTTCGGAAAACGTGGCGGTCAGGCCAGTCACGACCGGATTCTCCAGCTTGGCGAACAGGTCACGCATGCGCTCCTCGACCTGCTCGACCGAGCCGATAGGGGTGAAGGCGCCGCGGCCGAGCTCGGCGGCGCGCGTCATCAGGTAGGTGTTGGGCGCCGAGCCGATGCCGACCATGAAGATGCGCGAGCGGCCGCGCATCGCCGTGATGGTCTCGAACAGCTGCTGCTCGTTGCCGATGGCGCCGTCGGTCAGGAACACCACCTGGCGCACGCGGTCGCTGTCGCTGCCGTCGTCGGTGAGCGCCGCACGCATCGCCGGCACCATCTCGGTGCCGCCGCGCGCCTCGAGCGCGCTCACGAAGCTGGTCGCGCTGCCGACATGTTCAGCGTCGGCCGGCACCGAGGATGGAAACAGCACCGTCATCGTGTCGTCGAAGCGGATCACGTTGAAGCGGTCATTGGGCTGCAGCCGTCCCAGCGCATAAAGCAGGCTGGCCTTGGCCTGGCGGATCGAGGTGCCGCCCATCGAGCCGGAATTGTCGATCACGAAGATCACGTCGCGCGGCTGCGGGCGCTGCGCTGACGCCGCGACCGCCGGCGGCGTGATAAAGGCGAGCAGATAATCGGCATCGCCGACCTGCTCGTGAAACAGGCCGACCGACGGCATGGCGACAGAAGCCGGCTTCCAGGTCAGCTCGAAATCACGATCGGCCGGCGCCACGCCCTCGGCCAGGGTCACGATCCGCGTCTTCGCATCGGGGCTGTCGATCGTCACCTGGTGATGATGGCTCTTGACCTCGCCGAGCGCGAATCCGGCCTGCAGCCGCACTGTGATCTTGGTGGGATTGACCGGATCGGTCTTGGCGGGGTCGAGCACCTCCGGCGAGATGCGGTCGCGGTCCGGCACCGGATCATTGCTTGCGGCGCTCCAGCCATCGCTGCCGGGACGCAGGTCGACGCTCTGCACGATCGGCGCGGGATTGTAGCGCGGCGCGACGACCAACGGCACCCGCAGCGAGAACGCGCCATCCACCTGCGCCACCGGCTGCTGATATTCGATCTGCACCAGCACGGTCTCGCCGGGGCCGATATTGGCGAGCGAGTTGGTGAAGATGTTCGGCCGCTCCTGCTCGGTCAGCGCGGCGGTCTTGCCGTCGCGCTTGGCCTGCTCGTAGATCACCTTGGCCTGCTCGCGCGGCTTGATGTCGCCGATCACGACGCGATCGCCGACGATCATCTTTAGCGTATCGACCGCGCTATCCGGCGGCAGCGGATAGACATAGACCGCCTCCATCCATTGCGAGCTCGTGTTCCTGAACAGCTGCGTCACGCGCGCCCGCGCCGTTGGGCCGGAGACGATGATGTCGACATCGATGCCGAGCCGCGGCGCCTCGGCATAGCCCGCGTCGGACTTGAACAGCAGCGCGCCGGAGCGCGCGTCGCGCGGCTTGGTCAGCGGAGCTGGCGGGCCTTCGGCCGACCAACCCGGCGTGATGCTGAGAAACAGCGCCGTGAAGCCGACCAGCAGCACCGCGGCGGCCTGCAGCAACAGGAACAGCAGCATGGTCACGATCCACGACCGGATCGGATGGGCACTGCGGCGGATGTCGTAGTCGATCGTCTCACTCATCGGTGGCTCCGCAACGAACAGGATAGGGCAGGCCGAGATTGAGCGCGGTGCCCCGTCGCCGCGAGCGGAATGGTCGGTCTTGTTCGGCCCCCGTCCGCCCGGCATTGTCCGGTGCCGGCCAAGCGCGCGGCTGATCTGTGCGGGTTTGTGCTGATTTGTCCGTCTGCTAGAAGGGGCAACGCCACGCAGCAGGGGACCGCATGTCGATACCGGAGAACGAGCTGTCGGACGAGCTGAGCCGGCAGGTGGCGGAGACCATCCGCGAGGAGATCGCGCGCCGCCGCATGTCACGGCAGGCGCTGGCGGAGCAGGCGAAGCTGAGTCTGTCGACGCTGGAGAAGGCGCTCGGCGGCCGCCGTCCGTTCACGCTCGCGACCATCGTCCGGCTCGAGCAGGCGCTCGGGATGGCCTTGCGCAAGGCGCCGAGCCCGCCAGTTGCAGCACCAGGCGCAAGTGGCGGCATCGCGCCAGATAGCCTCGGCTCCTATTCGCGGCGGGCGGTGGAGTGGATCGAAGGCACCTATGTCACTTTGCGGCCGTCATTCGGCGACAAGGAGGCGATCTACGCCTACCGCACCGACATCGTCTGGGACGATGCGGCCTCGTCCCTGGTGTTTCGCGAGGGCGCGCGGCTGGATGCGGCGTTCACGCAGTTCGGCGAGGTCGCCGTGCCCAACCAGTCCGGTTTCGTCTACCTGGTCACCAACCGCCACGGCCAGCACCGCCTGATCACGGTGTCGCGCCCGACCATCACCGGCGAGATGTACGGCATCATCACGACGCTGCTCGCCGGCCGCGGCTCGCTGCTGACGCCCATCGCGGCCCCCGTCGCGCTGTTGCCGCTGCGCAATGTCGTCGCGCCGAGCTTCGGCCGGCTCGGTGCTGACGATCCACACTTTGCGCTGTATCGCGAGCACCTGCGCAAGACGCTCGAGGAGCCGTTTGCGCTGTTCGTGCAGGGCGTGCCGTGACGTGTGAGAGCACACAACGAACCGCTGTCATTGCGAACAGCAGCGAAGCAATCCAGAGTCCTCGCGTCGCCCTGGATTGCTTCACGCTCGCAATGACGGAGCTCCTGGTCGATGACATCGCGCCTCACGGCTTGCCTGGACTGGCGCCCGCTGGGCGGGACTGATCACTGCGCACCCCGCTTGGTGAGGGGAGGCACGCGAACGCCTGTCGGCGTTCGCTCCGGTCGTCCACCGCAGCTGCAATCGACGCTGCATCGCGCGTCAGCCTAGCCTCCGACATCCGCGCTGATGATGTCGCCGAACAGGTCCCATTTGCCGCCCTTGAACTGCATCATCTTCAGCTGCTCGATCGGGGCGAAGTCGTTGGGACCGGTGTTGACCTTGATGCCGGGGATCAGCGTATCCGGCGCGAAGTCCTTCAGGCTGGCGGCCTGCTTCATGACATTCTCGCGAGTGAGATTGTCGCCGCACTGCTTCAGGGTCTGCACCATCGTCTGCGCCGCGGCATAGCCATAGGCAAGATTGGCGTCGGAGATGTTGGCGCCGGGCATGTACTTGTCGATGAAGGCCATGAACTTCTCCATGCCCTCGTCATCCTTCCACTGCGGATCCGACGGGTCCTTGAGGTAGCCGGCGGAGAGCACGCCCTCGGAGGCGTCAAGGCCGGCTGGCTTCATCACGGCGCCGATCGAGATCGATACGTCGGTCATCAGGTGCATCGGCTTCCAGTCGAGCTCGGCGATCTTCTTGATCGCCTGCGCCGCGAATTTTGGCGTCGCGATGTTGACGAATACATCCGCGCCAGTGCCCTTGACCTTGACGATATGGGCATCGATCGAGGGCTCCGATGTCTCGTAGCTCTCCTCGGCGACGATCATGGTCTTGGCCTTGTCGCCCAGCACCTCCTTGATGCCGAGCAGGTAGTCCTTGCCGAAATCGTCATTGGCATAGAAGATTGCGATCTTCGCGTTCGGCTTCTCCTTGAGAATGTATTTTGCGAAGATCCGGGCCTCGACGCGGTAGCTGGGCTGAAAGCCCATGGTCCAGGGGAATTCCTTCGGCTCATTCCACTTGCTGGCCCCGGTGGCCAGGAACAGCTGCGGTACCTTCTTGGCGTTGTGATATTTCTGCACGGCGGTCTGGGTCGGCGTGCCCAGCGCGTTGAACACCAAGAACACTTCGTCGCTCTCGATCAGCTTGCGGACCTGCTCGACCGTTTTCGGCGGGCTGTAGCCGTCGTCATAGGAGATGAAGTTGATCCGCCGGCCGTTGATGCCGCCCTGATCGTTGATCATCTTGAAATAGGCCTCCTCGGTCTTGCCGATGATGCCGTAGGCCGAGGCCGGGCCGCTATAGGCCTCGACATTGCCGATCTTGATCTCGGTGTCGGTCACCCCGGTGTCGTATTTCTTCTGGGCGAGCGCACTCTGGCTCGCGAGCACGGAGAAGGCGGCCGCGGCCGCGAGAGAGAGCAGAGTCCTGGTCGTCATCGGCAACATTCCCTGGGCTTCCTCTGGTTGGTCTTATGGGTCTTGTTGAGCAGTCATGCACAGCTCTCGCTGGGCATGGGATGGTCACGACGCCTGCTGGACGAGGTCGACCGCTGACGCCGTCGCAAAGCTCTTGCGCAACGTCGGCTTGTGGATCTTGCCGGTGGCGTTACGCGGCAGCGCGTCGACGAAGCGGACCGTTCGCGGGCATTTGAAGCGGGCGAGATTGGCCTGGCAGTGGGCGTGAATCTCAGCCTCGCTCAACGTGTGCCCCGGCTTCACCGCGATGATCGCCATGCCGGTCTCGCCCCATTGCGGATCGGGGATGCCGATCACGGCGGCCTCGGCCACCGCGCCCAGCTGGTGCAGGACGTTCTCGACCTCGGCCGGATAAACGTTCTCGCCGCCGGAGATGTACATGTCCTTCCAGCGGTCGACGATGTAGTAGAAGCCTTCGTCATCCACGCGCGTGGCATCGCCGGTGTGCAGCCAGCCGTCGGTAAACGAGGACCGGTTGGCGTCCGGCCTGTTCCAGTAGCCCGGTGTCACGTTCGGTCCACGGACCCAGAGCTCACCGAGCTCGCCGACGTCGGCATCCGTCCCGTCGGGGCGGACGATGCGCACTTCGGTATGCAGCACTGGCTTGCCGGCGGAGCCGGCCTTGCGCCCGGCATCCTCGCGGTCGAGCGCGAGCACCGCGGGCGAGGTCTCGGTCATGCCGTAGCCCTGCTGCAGCGCGACGCCGCGCGCCTCCCAGGTGTGGAGCAGCGGGACCGGCATCGGCGCGCCGCCGACGCCACCGATCACCAACCGGCTGAAATCGGCGGTCGCGAACGCCGGATGCTGCGCCATGAACTGATAGATCGCGGGCACGCCGAAGAACACATTGATGCCTCGGGCGGGATCGCTGATCAGCTGCAGCGCCAGTCCGGGATCGAAGGCGCGCATGATCAGCACGGTGCCGCCGACATGCATCACCGGATTGGTGTAGCAGTTGAGCCCGCCGGTGTGGAACAGCGGCAGCACGGTGAGCAGAACCGATGACGGCGTGATATAGGCCGGGCCGCCGAGATTAACGCAATTGTAGAACGTCATCCCGTGGGTGATCATGGCCCCCTTGGGCTGGCCCGTGGTGCCCGACGTGTACATGATGGTCGAGACGTCATCGAGCGTGACCGGCTCGATCGTGGCGAGCGGCTTCGCCGCGGCGATCGCCTGCTCGTAGCTGCCGGTGGCGCCGTAGCGCAGTGTCGTCGCGACACCACACAGCCGGCTGACGCTCTGCGCGGTATCGGCGAGGTCGTCATCATGGATCATGACCTTGGGCGCAGCGTCGCCGACGATGAACTGCAGTTCGGGCACTGTCAGCCGGGTGTTGAGCGGCACGAAGATCGCGCCGACGCGGAAGCAGGCGAACTGCACCTCCAGCGTATCGGTCGCGTTCAGCGCCAGCACCGCGACGCGATCGCCCTTGCCGACGCCGCAGACGTCGCGGAGATGACTGGCGAGGAGCCCGACGCGGGCATCGAACTCCGCATAGGTGAAGCGTCGGTTGCTGCCGAGATCGACCATCGCGGTCTTGGCCGGCGTGCGCCGGGCATGATGCGCAATCCAGTCGTAATACCGTACAGGCACGGGGTTCCCTCCTGGTATCAGGCGATCTGATGCCGCCTTGATCGCGATGCGCTGGTCTTATCTGCGCGTCCCATTGACGAGGGGCGATGCGCGCAAGGCCTTTGGCCCGAGTGGGCCGGTGTGTGCATTGCACTGTCTTGCGTCAAGGCGCTGTTGGCGGGCAACCGACGCGTCCCCGCTGCACGCGATTTCAGCAGTCAGCCACTCGACGCAAGGCGTTACCGCCGCTTCCGGCCATTCTGACGAAGCAGCAACCAGAGCTCCGGCACCGATGACCAAGAGTCCGTTCTACACGGCCGAGCACGAGGCCTTCCTCGACGTGGTCAGGCGATTCGTCGAGAAGGAGATCGCCCCGTTCGCGAGCGCGTGGGACGAGGCCGGTGAGTTCCCGCGCGCGCTGTACGCGAAAGCCGCCGAGATCGGCCTGCTCGGACTCGGCTTTCCGGAGGAGTTCGGCGGTGTCCCGGCCGACCAGTTCATGCACATCGTCGCCTCGCAGGAGCTGGCCCGTGCGGGCGCCGGCGGCGTCAGCGCCAGCCTGATGAGCCATTCGATCGGTGCGCCGCCGATCGCGCGCGCGGCGAGGCCGGAGGTCCGCGCCAGGGTGCTGCCGGAGATCCTTGCGGGACGGAAAATCTCGGCGCTCGCGATCACCGAGCCGAGTGGCGGCTCGGATGTCGCCAATCTCCGGACCAAGGCCGTCCGCGATGGCGATCATTATGTCGTCAGCGGCGAGAAGACCTTCATCACCTCGGGCATGCGCGCGGACTATATCACCGTCGCGGTGCGCACCGGCGGCCCAGGGCCGTCCGGGGTGAGCCTGCTGCTCGTTCCTGGCGACACGCCCGGGCTGACGCGCACCAAGCTGAACAAGATGGGCTGGTGGGCGTCGGATACGGCCACCCTGCATTTCGACGGCTGCCGGGTGCCGATCGAGAACCTGATCGGCGAGGAAGGGCAGGGCTTCAAGCTGATCATGCACAATTTCAACAGCGAGCGGATGGGCATGGCGGCGAGCTGCACGGCGTTCGCCCGCGTCTGCCTGGAGGATGCGATCGCCTATGCCAAGGAGCGGCACACCTTCGGCAAGCCCTTGGCGCAGCATCAGGTCATCCGGCACAAGCTGGTCGACATGGCGCAGCGCGTGGCGGCCTCGCAGGCGATGCTGGAGATGCTGGCGTGGCGGCTCGAACAGGGCGATAATCCCGTTGCCGAGATCTGTATGATGAAGAACCAGGCGACGCAGACCATGGCCTGTTGCGCTTCCGAGGCAGTGCAGATCTTCGGCGGCGCCGGCTTCATGCGCGGCATTCGCGTGGAACGCATCTACCGCGAGGTCAAGGTCAACGCGATCGGCGGCGGCACCGAGGAGATCATGAAGGACCTGGCCAGCCGCCAGATGGGATTGTGACGATCCTGCTTCGAATGCCTATGGAGCTGGTCGGGCCGGTTGTCACTATGCGGCCGTCCTTCGAGACGCCCGACTGCGGCGGGCTCCTCAGGACGAGGACTTTTGTTGCGGCGACATGGACGAAGGATCCTCATGGTGAGGAGCACCGCGTCCGGGCCGCAGCGTCATGAACGAGTGTTGAGCGCGGAGCGTCCCGAACCATGAGGCCCCGATGCATCTTGGTGTCTGCCGCCGCGCCCAGAAATGACGAGAGGAATTGAGATGCTCTTCACCGCCGACCACGACGAACCGCGCCGCATCCTGCAGAAGTTCATCGCTGCCGAGATCAACCCTCACGTCGACGAATGGGAGGCGGCCGGCATCTTCCCCGCGCATGAGCTGTTCAAGAAGCTTGGCAGCCTCGGCTTTCTCGGCCTCAACAAGCCGGTCGAATTCGGCGGCCAGGGGCTGGACTATTCCTACGCGCTGATGATGGCCGAGGAGCTTGGCGCGATCACTTGCGGCGGCGTGCCGATGGCGATCGGGGTGCAGACCGACATGGCGACGCCGGCGCTGGCGCGCTTCGGCTCGGATGAGCTGCGGCGCGAATTCCTGGCGCCCGCGGTTTCCGGCGATGCGGTGGTCTGCCTCGGCGTGTCGGAGACCGGTGCGGGCTCGGACGTCGCCTCGATCAAGACCACGGCCCGCTCCGACGGCGATGACTACGTCATCAACGGGGGCAAGATGTGGACCACCAATGGCACCCAGGCCGACTGGATGTGCCTGCTCGCCAACACCGGCGACGGACCGGTCCATCGCAACAAGTCGCTGATCATCGTTCCGATGAAGACCAAGGGCGTGCAGATCGCCCGCAAGCTCGACAAGCTCGGCATGCATTCGTCCGACACCGCGCAGATCTTCTTCGACAATGTGCGCGTGCCCAAGCGCAACCGGGTCGGCGAGGAGGGACAGGGCTTCACCTACCAGATGCTGCAGTTCCAGGAGGAGCGGCTGTGGGGCGCGGCGGCCTGCCTGAAGTCGCACGAATACATCATCGCGAAGACGATCGAATACACCCGCGAGCGCAAGGTGTTCGGCCGCAGCGTGCTCGACAACCAGGTGGTCCATTTCAAGCTCGCGGAGATGCAGACCGAGGTCGAGCTGTTGCGCGCGCTGATCTATCGGGCCGCCGAAGCGCTGATCGCCGGCGAGGACGTCACCCGGCTCGCAACCATGGCCAAGCTCAAGGCCGGCCGCCTTGGTCGCGAGCTGACCGATGCCTGCCTGCAATATTGGGGCGGCATGGGCTTCATGAACGAGACGCCGGTCAGCCGCGCCTATCGCGACGCCCGGCTGACCTCGATCGGCGGCGGCGCCGACGAGGTGATGCTGACGATCCTGTGCAAGATGATGGGCACCTTGCCCGGCACCGGCAAAGCGGGGAACGCCTGATGATCACGCTGTATCATTGCGACGGCGCCCGCTCGTTCCGCCCGCTGTGGATGCTGGAGGAGCTCGGGCTCGCCTATGAATTGAAGATGCTGCCGTTCCCGCCGCGGGTGCTGGCCAAGGACTATCTCGCCATCAATCCGCTCGGGACGATCCCGTTTCTGATCGACGGCGAGACCAGGATGACGGAGTCCTCCGGCATCTGCCACTATCTCGGCATCAAGCATGGCCCGACGCCGCTGATGGTCGGACCTGAGGAGAAGGACTACGGCACGTTCCTGAACTGGATGTATTTCTCCGACGCGACGCTCACGTTCCCGCAGACGCTGGTGCTGAGATACGGTCAGCTCGAGCCGGATGAGCGACGCTCGCCGCAGGTGGCGGGCGATTATGCCAAATGGTTTCTGGGCCGGCTGCGCGCGGTCGAGGCAGCGACGCGGACTGCCGAGTTCTTGAGCGCCGGCCGTTTCACCGCAGCCGACATCGTGATCGGCTACGCGTTGCGCCTCGCCGAGACGATCGGGCTGTCGAAGGACTTCGGTCCGAATGTGGCCGGCTATTGGGCGCGGCTGCAGCAGCGCGATGGCTATCTGCGGGCCCGTACAGCCGAGCAGCGCGCCGGCGTGGAGCAGGGCATCACGCCGCGCGTCCGGCCATGACCAGTATCGCTCATAGCGACGATTAACCGCGACAAAAATCGGCGGTGACAGCCGATGACAGCGGCGCGAATTGCGCTATGGTCCTCCACCAAAGAAGCGGCCAACAGAGCCGCGCCTCAGGAGGAAGACCATGGATGTGACCCGCCGGGACTCCGGCCATCTCATGCTGATCACGCCCGAGCGCGTCTTCTACGCCGGGCTGCTCGGCCGTCCGCGCCAGCGCTGCTCGGGTGCGTTCCACATTTACGTCGCGCTTACCGGCAGCCTCCGGCTGCTGCCCGAGGGGGGCGAGGAGCGCTGCGGCGAGCTGCTGGTCGTGCCGCCCAACAAGCAGCATACGATCGAGAGCGATTATCGCACCGTGATCGTCGTGACGATCGAGCCGGAAAGCGTGCCGATCGGCACGCTGGATCGTTTCGCCAGCAAAGTTACGCGCGAGGCGGAGGCCTATGGCTGCCGCATCCGCGCCGCCTATGAGGAGCTGGTGCAGCGGCCGCTGAGCGGCGACGTCACCAGCGCGATCTTCGATCGGCTGTGCTTCGGCGAGGTGTTGCCGCAGCGTTCGCTCGACCCGCGCGTGGTCAAGGCGATCGGCCTGATCAGCCGTTTCTCCGGCGAGCCAGCCACCGCCGAGAGCTGCGCGGCGGCGGTCGGGCTGTCGACCTCGCGTTTCCTGCATCTGTTCAAGGAGGAGACCGACATCTCCTTCCGCTCGTTCCGGGCCTGGAAACGCGCGCGGCATCTGCTGAACTACGCCAACCAGGATCTCAACCTCGCACATCTTGCGCAGGACATCGGCTATCCCGATTCGACCCATTTCAGCCATTCGATCCGCCGCTTCTATGGCCTGAAGCCGCGCGCGATCTTCTCTGGCTCGCGCGATCTCGCGATTTACCGCGCCGGCGAGGCGGCCTTGACCTGATCGGGTCTCGCGGCGCGCCGCGTGAGGGCGGCGCGCAGCGGGAACTTCGACAGTTCGAGCACGATCAGCGTCGCGATGGCGGCGCCTGCCGTCAGCATCAGATCGTCGGCGTGCAGCGGGCCGAACCGGAACAGCGCCGTTGCGGCGGGCAGCGTCAGGCTGGTCGCGAGCACGGCGATGACGAAGCCGATCACCAGCAGCAGCACCCGATTCGGCCGCAGCAGCGCGTCGCGCAGCGAGCTCGAGAACGAGCGGTTGACGAAGATCAGGCTGACGATCACCGACACCAGCACGAAGAACACCAAGGCGCGGATCTCGTCGGCGGGCATGCCGGCCCGGCTCGCCAGCAGCAGCACGGCTCCGGTCACCCCCATCGCCAGGATGCCCTGCAGCGCGCCCCACAGCACCAGCGGGCGCGGCAGCAGCGGCTCCTGCGGATCGCGCGGCGGCCGCCGCATGATGTCGCTTTCCTCGGTCTCGGCCTCGAACACCAGCGAGCAGACGGGATCGATGATCATCTCGAGAAAGGCGATGTGCACCGGGCCGAGCAGCAATGGCAGGCCGGTCACGAGCGGCAGCAGCGCCAGCCCGGCGATCGGGAAATGCACCGCAAGAATGAAGCTCATCGCCTTGCGCAGATTGTCGTAGATCCGCCGGCCCAGCTGGACCGCCTTGACGATCGAGCCGAAATCGTCGTCGAGCAGCACGATCGCGGCGGCCTCGCGCGCGACATCGGTGCCGCGCCCGCCCATCGCGATGCCGATATGGGCGGCCTTCAGCGACGGCGCATCGTTGACGCCGTCGCCGGTCATCGCGACGATCTCGCCATCGGCCTTGAGCGCCGAGACGATGCGCAGCTTCTGCTCCGGCATGATGCGCGCAAACGCCGTCGGCCGGCGCGCCGCCTGCGCCAGCGTCTCGTCGTCGAGTGCCGACAGCTCGGCGCCGGTGATGACGCGCTCAGGATCGAGCCCGGCCTGCCGCGCGATCGCCGCCGCCGTGGCCGGATAATCGCCGGTGATCATGATGATTCGAATGCCGGCGGAGCGGCATTGCGCGACGGCATCGGCGACCTCCGGCCGCAGCGGATCGGCGAAGCCGACCAGGCCGCAGAAGCTGTACGTGAAGCCCTGCTGGGTGTCCGGCAGCGCCTCGTCGCGCCAGCTCGCTTCGGCGACGCCTAGCACGCGCAGTCCTTCGGCGGCGAGGGTCTCGACACGCGCCTGCAACGCCTCCAGCGCGGCGCCGCCGAGACCGCAGAGCGTCGCGATCGCCTCCGGCGCGCCCTTGGCGGCGACGACCGTCGCGCCGTCGCGCGACCAGACATTGGTCATGGCGAGCAGATCCGGACGCAGGCCGTAACGCCGTTGCAGGGTGGCGCCGACGATCGCTTCGGTGTCGAGCGCCTGCAGGGCGCGCTCCATCGGATCATGCGATTGCGGGTCGCAGGCGAGCACGGCGGTGGCGACGAGATCGCGGAACGCCGCCGTCACCGCCTCCGGCGTTGCACCGGCGGGGTGCAGACCCTCGCCGTCGGGACGCACCAGCCGCGCCACCATCATGCGGTTCTGCGTCAGGGTGCCGGTCTTGTCGGTGCACAGCACGGTCGCTGCCCCGAGCGATTCGATCGCCGCGGCGCGCCGCGTCAGTACCCGCGCCTGCGAGATCCGCCAGGCGCCCATCGCGAGGAACACGGTGAGCACGACCGGGAACTCCTCGGGCAGCATCGACATGCCCAAGGCGATGCCGGCCAGAATTCCCTCCAGCCAGCCGCCGCGATAGAGCGCATAGAGCACGACCGTGATCGCCACCACGATGCCGCCGCCGATCGCGAACGCCATGACGAGACGTCGCGTCTGCTGCCGCAGGCGCGGAGTCTCGGTCTCCAGCGTGCTGACCGACTGGCCGATCCTGCCGATCGCCGTGCGCGGTCCCGTGGCGATCACCTCGGCAATGCCGCCGCCGCGCACCACGAGGCTGCCCGAGAACACGAAGGGCTGATCGTCGCCGCCAGCCGTTGCGGCCACGTCGATCGCGGCGTCAGCGGCCGGCCGTTTGCGGACCGGCACGGACTCGCCGGTCAGCAGCGATTCATCCGTCAGCAGATCGTCACATTGCCGCAGCACCGCGTCGGCCGCGACGCGGTCGCCCTCCGCGAGCACGATGACATCGCCGCGCACCACCTCGCGCCCGGCGATGCGGCTGCGTTCGCCGTCGCGGATCACCAGCGCGCGCGGGCTGGACAGGTCGCGCAGCGCTTCCAGCACCCGCTCGGTGCGTGCCTCCTGCACGATGGTGATGGCGACCGAGGCCGAGGCGAACACGCCGAGGAGCAGCGCCTCGGCCAGATCGCCCAGCGCGAGATAGATCCCGGCGCCCGCCAACAGCAGCAGCAGCATCGGTTCCTGCAGCACATCGGCGATCAGCCGGACGATCGAGCGCGCGCCGGCCTGCGGCAGCTCGTTGAAGCCCTCCGCCTGCAGCCGCCGCGCCGCTTCGGCGGCGCTCAGGCCAAGCGAGGCGGCTGGCGCTGGTTGTGTATCGATCGGCATTGCACGTCCTGTGATGAAGTAGCAGGAACCGCTTATCGCTGATCCCGGCTGCCGGCTTGATGCAGAGCAATACCGGGTTGCGGTGCTTCCAACCAGCGAGTCAACGCAAGCAGATTTGGCCTGGACATCATCATATGTGACCCGGATCAGCATCGCGCTGCGACGTGCAGCCTATCGAACGAGTGCCATGAGCAATAAAGCCGTCATCACCTGCGCGCTGAACGGCGTGCTCACCGATCCCCGGCAGCATCACGTGCCGGTCACGCCCGAGGAGATGGCGCGCGAGGCGCGCCGCGCCTTCGACGCCGGCGCTGCGATCATGCACATCCATCTGCGCCAGCAGGCGCCGGGCAAGGGTCATCTGCCGTCATGGGAGGTGAGTGTCTCCCGCGAGATTCAGCAGGCGATCCGCGAGGCCTGTCCGGGCGTGATCATCAATCACACCTCGGGCGTGTCGGGCCCGAACTATCAGGGGGCGCTCGATTGCATCCGGGAGACGCGGCCGGAGATCGCGGCCTGCAATGCAGGCTCGCTGAACTATCTGAAGGTCAAGGCCGACAACAGCTGGGCATGGCCGCCGATGATGTTCGACAACTCGGTCGAGAAGATCGAGGACTATCTCGCCGCAATGAAGGACGCGCACACGATCCCGGAGTTCGAGTGCTTCGATGTCGGCATCGTGCGCTGCGTTGGCATGTACCGCCAGACCGGCATGTATGGCGGGCCGCTGGAATACAATTTCGTGATGGGCGTGGCCTCCGGCATGCCCGCCGATCCCGAACTGCTGCCGATCCTGCTCAGGCTGAAGCTGCCGGAGGCGCATTGGCAGGTCACCGCGATCGGCCGCGCCGAGATCTGGCCGCTGCATCAGCGCTGCGCCGAACTCGGTGGCCATCTCCGCACCGGCCTGGAGGACACGTTCTATCTCGCCGACGGCACCAAGGTGACCTCGAACGGCCAGCTGATCGAGGCCATCGCCGCCTGCGCGCGGCGCGCGGGCCGCGAGATCGCCAGCCCCGCCGAGGCGCGGCAGATGTTTGGGACAATCAACTGACGCCGGATACTCCGTCATTGCGAGCGCAGCGAAGCAATCCAGAGCTGCGCGTGACGCCCTGGATTGCTTCGCTGCGCTCGCAATGACGCGGATGGAGAGGGACTAGAATGATGACCAATCTCGACGCCACCGGCGGCGTAGCCGGACCCGGCCGCATCGGCCGGGTCGCGATCGGCGATCTCTTGAAGCGCGCGGCGCGGCGCTTTCCGGAGCGCGTCGCGATCACTGACGGCAGCCGCCAGGTCACGTTCACCGAGTTGGAGCGTGACGCCAACCGCTTCGCCAATTACCTCGTCGCCAAGGGGTTGAAGCCGGGTGAGAAGATCGCCACGGTCTGCAACAACTCGATCGAGTTCGTCAAAGCCCTGTTCGGCATCCATCGGGCCGGGCTGGTGTGGGTGCCGATCAATACCATGCTCGGCCCGGCCGACATGGATTATATCCTCGGTCACGCCGAGGTCCGCTTCGCCATCATCGACGACAATCTCCACGCCCAGCCGGAGCGGCGCGCGGCGCTGGAAAAGCGCGGCGCCGAGCTGATCGCGATCGACCTCACCGGCACGGCCAAGGCGGCGGAGCTCGCCAGCTTCAACGAGCTGATCCAGGGCCAGTCTGAGATCGAGCCGGATATCGCGATCAACGATCGTGATCTCGCGATGATCATCTACACCTCCGGCACGACGTCGCGGCCGAAGGGTGCGATGCATTGCCATCTCGCGGTGGTCATGGCGGTCATGAGCAACTGCATCGAGATGCAGCTGTCGCGCGATGACGGCATCACCGGGCAGTTCCCGTTGTTCCATTGCGCCGGCCATGTGCTGCTCTTGAGCTATCTCTCGGTCGGCGGCCGCATGGCGCTGATGCGCGGCTTCGATCCGGTGGCCTGCATGGAGGCCATCGTGCGCGACCGCCTGACCGTGTTCGTCGGCCTGCCGCTGATGTATCAGGCCATCCTCGATCATCCGCGTCGCAAGGAGTTCGACCTCTCGTATCTGCGCACCTGTCTCTATACGATGGCGCCGATGGGCCGGCCGCTGCTGGAGCGTGCGATCAAGGAGCTGTGCCCGAACTTCGTGCTGACCAGCGGCCAGACCGAGATGTATCCGGCGACGACGATGTCGCGGCCGGAGGTCCAGCTCAACCGCTTCGGCAATTATTGGGGCGAGTCGCTGTTCGTCAACGAAACCGCCATCATGGACGATGCCGGCAATCTGCTGCCGCCGGGCGAGATCGGCGAGCTCGTGCATCGCGGACCCAACGTGATGATGGGCTACTACAAGGACCCCCAATCGACCGAGGACGCGCGAAAATTCGGCTGGCACCACACCGGCGATCTCGCGGTGATCGAGAATGGCGAGGTGCTGTTCCTCGACCGCAAAAAGGACATGATCAAGTCCGGCGGCGAGAACGTCGCCTCGGTCAAGATCGAGGAGACCCTCTTGGCGCATCCGGCGGTGCAGAACGCTGCTGTCGTCGGCCTGCCGCATCCGCAATGGGGCGAGGCGGTATCGGCCTTCGTCAAGCTCAAGCCGGGCGCGCAGGCGAGCGAGACTGAACTGCTCGAGCATTGCCGCAAGTCGCTCGGCGGCTTCCAGGTGCCGAAGCTCGTCCGCGTGCTCGCGGAGATGCCGATGACTGCCACCGGCAAGCTGCGCAAGGTCGAGCTGCGCCAGGCCTATGGCGACCATTTCGCGGCGAAGAGCGCGTGAGCCGCTCCACCAACTCCTTCGTCATTCCGGGATGGTCCGAAAGGCCAGGCCCGGAATCCATCACCACGATCGTGAGTATGGAGTCCGGGCTCGCGCTTCCGCCTTCGCTCTTCGAGCTGCGGCCGACAAGCCGCGCGTCCCGGAATGACGATCAATAGCGAGCTTGTTGCTTATGGCCATCATCGACAACACCATCTCTCCCACCGGCGCCGCCTTCCAGGCCAATCGTGACGGCATGCTCGGCCTGATCGGGCGCATGCGTGATCTCGAGGCGCGGACGCGCAATGCCTCCGCTGCGGCGAAAGATCGTTTCCATCAGCGCGGCCAGCTGTTGCCGCGTGAGCGCGTCGCGCTGGTGCTCGATCCCGGCGCGCCGTTCCTGGAGCTGTCGACCCTGGCTGGCTACATGTTCGATGTGCCGGACCCGGCGAAGAGCGTGCCGGGCGGTGGCGTCGTGGCCGGCATCGGCTTCGTCTCCGGCGTGCGCTGCATGGTGTCGGCCAACGACGCCGGCATCGATGCCGGCGCGCTGCAGCCTTACGGCCTCGACAAGACCCTGCGGGTGCAGGAGCTGGCACTGGAGAACAAGCTGCCTTACGTGCAGCTGGTCGAGAGCGCCGGCGCCAATCTGCTGCGCTACCGCGTCGAGGATTTCGTGCGTGGCGGCAACATCTTTCGCAATCTCGCGCGGCTGTCGGCGGCGGGACTGCCGGTCGTGACGGTGACGCACGGCTCCTCCACGGCGGGGGGCGCCTACCAGACCGGTCTGTCCGATTACATCGTCATGGTCCGCGGCCGCACTCGCGCCTTCCTCGCCGGGCCGCCGCTCTTGAAGGCCGCGACCGGCGAGATCGCCACCGAGGAGGAGCTCGGCGGCGCCGAGATGCACACCTCGGTCTCGGGTCTCGGCGACTACCTTGCCGAGGACGACCGCGACGCTTTGCGCATCGCCCGCGAGATCATGGGCAAGCTGAACTGGGACCGGCCATCGCGTGACGCGACGACGGCGAAGCCGCCGCGCTACGACCAGGAGGAACTGCTCGGCATCATGCCGCTCGACCATAAGCGCCCCGTCGACATGCGCCAGGTCATCGCCAGGATTGTCGACGACAGCGACTTCGTCGAGATGTCTCCGAACTACGGCCCCGCCACGGTGTGCGGCCATGCCCGCATCGAGGGCCAGGCGATCGGCATCGTCACCAACAACGGCCCGCTCGATCCCGCCGGCGCCAACAAGGCGACGCATTTCATCCAGGCCTGCTGTCAGACCCGGACGCCGATCCTTTATCTCAACAACACCACCGGCTACATCGTCGGCCGCGCCTATGAGGAGGCCGGCATGATCAAGCACGGCTCCAAGATGATCCAGGCGGTGACTTCGGCGACGGTGCCGCAGATCACGATCTATTGCGGCGCCTCGTTCGGTGCCGGCAATTACGGCATGTGCGGCCGCGGCTTCCATCCGCGCTTCTGCTTCTCCTGGCCGAATGCCAAGACCGCCGTGATGGGCGGCGAGCAGGCGGCCGAGACGATGGCGATCGTGACGGAAGCGGCCGCGGCGCGCCGCGGCAAGCCGGTCGAGCGCGAGAAGCTCGACGCCATGAAGGCGCAGATCGTCAGCGTGTTCGACAGCCAGATGGACGTGTTCGCGACCTCCGCCCGCGTGCTCGACGATGGCGTGATCGATCCGCGCGACACCCGCGCCGTGCTGTCGGAGGTGCTGGCGATCTGCCGCGAGGCTGAGGCGCGTGAGCCGCAGCGCATGCAGTTCTCGGTGGCCAGGCCATGAGCGGAGAGGTGAAGGCGATGTCGCGCAGGCCGTTCCACAAGGTGCTGATCGCCAATCGCGGCGAGATCGCGCTGCGCGTCATGCGCACCGCGCGGCGGCTCGGCCATGGCGTGGTGGCGGTGTATTCCGATGCGGATCAAGACGCACCGCATGTGCGGCTCGCCGACCAGGCCGTCCGCATCGGCGCGCCGCCGCCGGCGCAATCCTATCTGAACATCGCTGCGATCATCGCGGCGGCAAAGGCCACTGGCGCCGATGCCGTGCATCCCGGCTATGGCTTCCTCGCCGAGAACGAGGATTTTGCGCAGGCGTGCACGGATGCGGGCCTCGTGTTCATCGGGCCATCGCCTGACGCGATCGCCGCGATGGGCAACAAGGCCGGCGCCAAGGACATCATGCTGCGCGCCGGCGTGCCCTGCGTGCCCGGCTATCAAGGTGAGGACCAGAACGACGAGGCGATGCTGCGCGAAGCGCGCCGCATCGGTTTTCCCGTGATGATCAAGGCGGTCGCCGGTGGCGGTGGACGCGGCATGCGGCTGGTGAGCGATGCAGATGCGTTCTTGGACATGCTGCGCAGCGCGCGCTCGGAGGCGGCTGCGGCCTTCGGTGACGGCACCGTCATCCTGGAGAAGGCGATCGCCAATCCGCGCCACATCGAGATCCAGGTGTTTGGTGACAGCCATGGCAACGCCGTCCATCTCGGCGAGCGCGACTGCTCGGTGCAGCGCCGGCATCAGAAACTGATCGAGGAGGCGCCGTCGCCCGCCGTCGGTCCCGAGCTGCGCGCGCGCATGGGCGCGGTGGCGGTGCAGGCCGTGAAGGCGCTCGTCTATGAGGGCGCCGGTACGCTGGAATTCCTGCTCGATGGTGACGGCCAATTCTACTTCATGGAGATGAACACGCGTCTGCAGGTCGAGCACCCCGTGACCGAGGCGCTGACCGGCCTCGACCTCGTGGAATGGCAGCTGCGTGTCGCTGCGGGCGAGCCGCTGCCGCTCCGTCAGGAGCAGATCAGGCTCGAGGGCCACGCCATCGAGGTGCGGCTATGCTCGGAGGATGCCGCGCAGGACTTCATGCCGCAATCCGGACGGATGGCGTTGTGGCAGATGCCGGAGGAAATCCGCGTCGAACATGCGCTGGAATCAGGTGCGGAGATCCCGCCATATTATGATTCGATGATCGCCAAGCTGATCAGTCATGGCGCGTCTCGCGAGGAGGCGCGGGCGCGGCTGATGGTCGGACTTGAGCAGGCGGCGGCGCTCGGCGTCACCACGAACCAGGCTTTCTTGCTGTCATGCCTGCGTCATCCGGCGTTCGTTGCCGGCAAGGCGACCACCGCGTTCATCGCGGCGCACGGCGATGATTTGAACGCGCCGGCCGTCGCTGCGGCTGACGTTGCGCTGGCTACACTCGTGCTCTCCGTCAGCCATCCACTTGCGCATCCCGTCGGCGGTGGCCGCTCGCTGGCCGCAAGCTTCGCGACGCCGTTGCGTTTCGAGATCGGTGGCGCGGTTCGTGACGCTGAGTTGTTGCGTGAGCGCGATGGCAGCTATCGCGTGACGTGTGACGGGACCGAACATGGCTGCGAGGTCATCTCGTTGTCCGGCGATATGATTCGCGTTCGTCGCGGCGACATCACCGAGAGCGCGCGCTTCGTGCGTGACGGCGATCAGCTGTTCGTGCAACATCGCGGTCAGACGCTGGCCCTCCGCGACCTCACGCTGGCTGCACCGCAATCCTCCGCAGCCGCCGGTGGCGACGGCAAGGTGCGCGCCGCCTTGAACGGGCGCGTGGTGGCGGTGCTGGTCAAGCTCGGTGATCGCGTCGCGGTGGGGCAGCCGGTCATCACGTTGGAAGCCATGAAGATGGAGCACGTCCACGCCGCCGGCCTCGCCGGAACGGTGACCGCGATCGAGGTTGCCGAGGGCGATCAGGTGACGACGGGCCGGATCGTGGTGGAGATCGCGGCGTGAGCATTGAACGGGCTTATCTGTAAGGCAACTGCCCTACCCAGAATCGCTCTGGCGCAGGCCTTGCTTCCGTTGCCAGCGCGGGTACCGGCCAGTCTCACTGGTGCAATTGCCGCTTCAACGTCGCCACCAGCCGGGCGGTCTGGAACGGCTTCGAAAGCAGCGGCGCGGTGGCGAATTCTTCCGGACATTGGTCGACGGCATAGCCGGTCACGGCGACGAAGGGCACACCGGCGGCGATCAAGGCGCGGGCGATCGGTGCCGAGGTCTCCTGGCCGAGATTGACGTCGAGCACGGCGAGATCGCAACGCTGTCGCTCCAGGAGATGCAGCGCCTTCGCGACCGTCGGCGCGACACCAACGACGTTGAAGCCTGCTTCCTCCAGCTCGACGGAGAGATCGAAGCCGATCATGGGATCGTCCTCGACGATCAGGACATTGATCTTGTCAGCGACGGGCATGGATGCTGCCGCGGCTGAGGCGTTGCAGGGGGCATCTCAGGTGCCAGCGCAGTCCGGCGGGCGCGAAATCGACATCGACCATCCCATCCAGCCCGGCCCCGACCATGTCGGAGATCACGCGGCTTCCGAAGCCGCTATGTGTCGGCGGCGAAACCGCGGGGCCGCCGCTTTCGCGCCAAATCATCTCCAAGTCGTCGCCGTCGCGGACCCAGCGGAGCGTGACATGTCCGTCGTCATTGGACAGCGCGCCATATTTGGCGGCGTTGGTCGCGAGCTCGTGCACCGCCATGCCGATCGCCTGCGCCGCTTCCGGCGTCAACTCGATCTCCGGGCCGTCGATCGCGATGCGGTTGCCGACCAGGTCGCTGAACGCGCCGAGCTGGGAACGGACCAGGCCGCCGAGCGGAATGAAGCGCCAGTCGTTCTGGATCAGGAGATCCTGATTGCTCGCGATCGCCTGCAGGCGCTGCAGGAAGCGTTCGAGATCGAGCGGCCGGCCTCGGCGTGTCATCTGCCGGGCGATGGCCTGCACCAGCGACAGCAGGTTCTTGCTGCGATGATTGACCTCGGCGAGCAAGGTGCGCAGTTGCTCCCTGGTTTGGCGCTTGTCGGTGATGTCGCGCACGATCTTGGACGCGCCGATGATGCGGCCATGGGAGTCGCGGACCGGCGAGACCGTCACCGACACGTCGATCAACGCGCCGTCCTTGCGCAGGCGGATCGTCTCGAAATTGTCGATGATCTCGCCGGAGACCACGGTGGCGAGGATGCGGTCCTCCTCGGCCTGGCGCTCCAGCGGGATGATGGTGCGGATCGAGCGGTTGATCATCTCCTCTTCCGAGAAGCCGAAGATGCGCTCGGCGCTCTTGTTCCAGCTGGTGATGGTGCCGTCCAGGGTCTTGCTGACGACGCCGTCGGACGACGAGGCGACGATGGCGGCCAGCATGGCGGCGCCGCGTTCGGCCTTCTTGGTCAAGGTCACGTCGCGGATGATCGCCGAAATGCCGACCACAGCCGCCTGCGGGTTGCGCACCGGCGAATAGGTCATGGACACCTCGATCGGCCGGCCCTGTTTGCTGAGCAGGACCGTCTCGAAGCTCTCGACCGATTCGCCCGTCGCGATCCGGTCTCGAATGTCGCGCGCCTGCTCGTGCAGTTCAGCGGGAATGATGTCCGCAACGGGCCTGCCGATCATCTCCGTTGCGCTATAGCCAAGCATCCGTTCGCAGGCGGCATTCCAGCTGCGGATGGATCCGTCCGTGGTCGTGCTCAGGATCGCATCGGCCGACGAGGCAACGATCGCGGCGAGATGAGCCGTGTCGTGATCGCTCACATGGGCCATGGGGGAGGCGCCGGGCATTCCGTGCACGTGGCGGGCTCCTTGCTAACGGGACGACGGAGAGGATGCCGCACACCCGATTACCAACTTGTTTGTGTACGAATGCAAGGGCTATCTCGTTCGTTGCTTGTTGTTGGTTTTCCGGCAACGAGGACAGGGAACACGGCCGTGGCCGATAGCGGTCGCTGCGACGTGCTCCAGCCCATCGCGGCGATCACCTGTAACGTCGATCTGACGATTTTGTTCCGCCGAAACCTCCCTGAAAGGTTCGGGAGGTCGCGGCGCGGAGGCGGTCTGCGGCGGCGGCTTTACCCATTCGCAAGCACCAGCGTCGCGCCGGAACTTTGGATTCCGCTCGGCCGAGCGGGCTACCGACGCTTACTGGCCGAGGCTGAGGATGTAGCTCGCGAGATCGGCTGCATCCGCCGCTGTGAGTGGATTGTTAGCCATGGTGGCGTGAGGCAGGAGAAGGAACTGGACCAGTGTTTCCTTCGTCAGGCCCGGCTTGGTCGCAATCGCCACGAATGGCCGGGCGCGGCGGAACTTGGGGGTCTCTGTGCCGACGACATGGCACGCGGCGCACCAGCGCTCCGCGAGCTGACGCCCATGATCGGTGTTCTCCGCCCTCCCGGGAACCGTCGCCATCAGCAGCAGCGCCATGATCGACAACGCGGTGGCTCGACGCACGGGCGGCACTCCTCACAGCGGCTGGTCGTCGTCGGTCGACGGCTGATCCTGCAGCGAGACGATATCGCCGCCGCCGAACTCCTCCTCCGGCGGCGGGTAGACCCACATATGGTCACGCACGTCGCGGACGCCCTGAACGCTCTTGGCCGCCACGATCGCGGTTGCCCGCTCCTGGTCGTTGCGCACCGCACCGGTGAGATGCGCGACGCCGTTGCGGACGACGACATTGAAGCGGCAGTGTTTGCAGGCGGCCTGGTCGAGCGCGTCGAGGATGGCCGTGCGGAGCCCGTCATCGTCGGGGGTGGGGCCCGGCACCGCCGTCGCGAGATCGGCGAGGGTCTGGACGAAGTCGGTATGAGTGACCATGCCGACCAGTTGCTCGCCGCTGACGACCGGCAGGCGCTTGATGCTGCGCTTCTCCATGATCGCGGCGATCTCGGCGAGACTCGCATCGGGGCTGACTGTGACCGCAGGCCGGCTCATGATGTCGCCGACGGTGCGGCCATGGGAATGGACGAAATCGGCGCCGATGCGGCCGCGTCCGACCAGGAGGTCGAGCCAGCGGCCCTGCTTCCGCTCGGTGCCGAGCTCGGCCCGACGGAGGAAGTCGCCATCGGTGACCATGCCGACCAGTCGCCCCGCGGCATCGACCACCGGCAGTCCGCCGATGTGATTGCGGAGCATGATCCGCGCCGCCTCGGCCACCGGGGTTCCCGGCGTCACGGTGATGACCGATCTCGTCATGATCTGATGAGCGCGCATGTCGTGATCTCGCGAAAAGGGCTGCTGTCGCAATCGCACAAGCATAGCCCCAGGTGTCGCCGCGCGCTTGACCAGGATCAACGCCGTCCCGGGTGTCCTACACGATCCGCGAAGTCTTGTTGCCCCAATAGCGATCGCGTAGCAGGCGCTTGTACAGCTTGCCGGTCGGCAACCGTGGCAGTTCCTTCTCGAAATCGATCGAGCGCGGCACCTTCTGGCGCGACAGTGACTGTCGGCAGAATGCGATCAGCTCCTCTTCGAGCTCGGCGCTGGGTGGAATGCCGGACATCGGCTGGATCACCGCCTTCACCTCCTCGCCGAGATCCGGATTGGGCACGCCGAACACGGCGGCGTCGGCGACCTTGGGATGGGTGATCAGCAGGTTCTCGCATTCCTGCGGATAGATGTTCACGCCGCCCGAGATGATCATGAAGGTGGCGCGGTCGGTGAGGTAGAGATAGCCGTCGGCATCGACATAGCCGACATCGCCGACGGTGCTCATCGTGCCGTCGGCCGAGCGCGCGTCCTTGGTGCGCTCGGGATCGTTGAAGTACTCGAACGGCGAGCCGGTCTTGAACCACACCGTGCCGGCGGTGCCGACCGGGCAGGGCTGCATGGCCTCGTCGAGGATGTGCAGGTCGCCGAACAGCACCTTGCCGACGGTACCGCGATGCGCGAGCCATTGTTCGCTGTCGCAGGCCGTGAAGCCGAGCCCTTCGGTGGCCCCGTAATATTCGTGGATGATCGGTCCCCACCAGCGGATCATGTCCTCCTTGACCTGCGCCGGGCAGGGCGCGGCGGCATGGATCGCGACCTCGAGCGACGACAGGTCGTAGCGGCTGCGCACCTCCTCCGGCAGCTTCAGCATGCGCGAGAACATCGTCGGCACCAGCTGGGTGTGGGTGATGCCCCATTGCTCCACGAGCTGGAGGTAGCGCTCCGGATCGAACGTCTCCATGATGATGGCGGTGCCGCCGCTGCGGATGGTAAGGTTGACGGCGGCCTGCGGTGCGGAGTGATAGAGCGGCGCCGGCGACAGATAGATCATGCCCTCGCGGTAGCGCCACAGCCTCTCGAGAAAATCGAAGATCGGCAATTGTTGCACCGGCGGCTGCTCGGGCAACGGCCGGAGAATGCCCTTGGGCCGGCCCGTGGTGCCGGAGGAATACAGCATCGCGGTGCCGACGCTCTCGTCGGCGATCGGCGTTGCCGGCAGGCCGGCGGTGGCCTCCGCGAGGCCGACGATGCGCTCGCTCGCGCCAAATTCATCCGGATGCCCGTCGACGACGATGCACAGCTCGATGCCGGGCGCCTCCTGCAGCGCCTCGCGCGCGACGCCGAGCTTGGCGACCGAGGTGATCAGCAGCCGCGACCGGCTGTTGTTGAGGATGTAGGCCAGCTCGCCAGGGGTGAGGTAGGAGTTGACGCAGGTGAAATACAGCCCAGACCGCTCGCCGGCGCCGCAGGCCTCGAGATAGCGGTCGTTGTTCTCCATGAAGATCGAATAGTGATCGAGCCGCCGCAGCCCGCGCTGGCGGAACAAATGGGCCAGGCGGTTCGTGCGCGCCTCCAGCTCGCGATAGGTCACTGCCTCGCCGGTGGAGGCCATGATGAAGGCGGGCTGCAGCGGGCGCAGCCGGGCGTGCTTGCCGGTGTACATGAGTCCTCCCTGCGAATGTCTGCCGTTCGGTTTGCAGGAGAGTGCATGAGGGAGAACAGGCGAGCGCACTGGCGGGGACGGGGCAACGCCCGCCTCACGCCCTCAGGCTGTCTCCTGCCGCATGCACCATCCCGCAGGACGGCCGCTTATTGCTTGGACGTGACTGTAGCGGAGGAGCCGGGAGCCCTCAACACGCCTTTCATTCCATTGGCTGAGGCGGGAAGGGATGGGCGCAGCCGGGGTTCTGGCATAACATGACGGCGCATTCCAAAACGAATGACTTCTCAAGACCAAAAAACTCCGGGAGAGACGATATGAAATCGAGCTTGCTGGCTTTTGCTGCGGTTGGCGCGCTGATGGTGGCGGCGCCGGCCTCGGCCCAGGTCAAGATCGGCATTCTCAACGATCAGTCCGGCGTCTACGCCGATTACGGCGGCAAATATTCCGTCGAGGCCGCCAAGATGGCGATCGAGGATTTCGGCGGCGAGGTGCTGGGGCAGAAGGTCGAGCTGGTCACCGCCGACCACCAGAACAAGCCGGATCTTGCCTCGTCGATCGCGCGGCGCTGGTACGACACCGAGGGGGTCGACATGATCACCGAGCTGACGACCTCCTCGGTCGCGCTCGCGATCCAGGACCTGTCGAAGGAGAAGAAGAAGATCGACATCGTGGTGGGCGCTGCGACCTCGCGCATCACGGGCGATGCCTGCACGCCCTATGGCTTCCATTGGGCCTATGACACCCGCGCGCTCGCGGTCGGCACCGGTGGTGCACTGGTCGAATCCGGTGGCGATAGCTGGTTCTTCATGACCGCAGATTACGCCTTCGGCTATGCACTGGAAAAGGACACCAGCGACATCGTGACGTCGAAGGGCGGCAAGGTGCTGGGCTCGGTGCGCATCCCGCTGAACTCGTCGGACTTCTCGTCCTTCCTGCTGCAGGCGCAGAGCTCGAAGGCCAAGATCATCGGGCTCGCCAATGCCGGCCTCGACACCACCAACTCGATCAAGCAGGCCGCCGAGTTCGGCATCGTGAAGGGTGGCCAGAAGCTGGCCGGCCTGCTGATGACCTTGTCGGAGGTGCACGGCCTCGGGCTCGAGGCGGCGCAGGGGCTGGTGCTGACCGAGGGCTTCTATTGGGATCACGACGACAAGGCCCGCGCCTTCAGCGAGCGGTTCATGAAGCGCACCGGCCGGATGCCGAGCATGATCCACGCCGGCACCTATTCGGCGACCTTGTCCTATCTGAAGGCCGTGAAGGCTGCGGGCACCAAGGACTCCGACGCGGTGGCTGCAAAGCTGAAAGAACTGCCGGTCGACGATGCGTTCGCGCAGGGCAAGGTGCTTGCCAACGGCCGCATGGTCCACGACATGTATCTGTTCGAGGTCAAGAAGCCGTCGGAATCGAAGAAGCCGTGGGACTACTACAAGCAGCTCGCCACGGTGCCCGGCGACAAGGCGTTCTTCTCCGCCAAGGACAGCGGCTGCCCGCTGACGAAGTAAGCCGCCTCGCCCCGCTGCCGTCCCGGCGAATGTCGGGACGGCAGCCATGTGTGGCAATCAGCCCTGCAGCATCCGCCAGACGATGGCGATCAGCGCGCCCACCAGGAGCGCCAAGGCGGCGAGCGCCTGCACGCCGAAGCCGGTGCCGCGCTTCTCCGCGGCCTTGGCGTAGGAAGTCATGTACATCGCGCGGCCGACGATCCAGGCCAGGCCGAGCAGCGCCGCGATCGCGTCGCTGACATAGATCGCGAACAGCCACAGCGCCGGCAGGAAGATCGGCAGCCATTCCAGCGTGTTCATGTGGATGCGGAAGACGCGCTCGAACTCGGCATTGCCGGTCGTGGCCGGCGCCTTGATGCCGAACTTGCCGCGGGCCTGCCCGACCAGGATCGACATGTAGAAGTACAGCAGCAGCGCGAGCACGGTGACGATCGCGGTGAAGTGGTACATGCTTGTTTCCCCCGTTAAGCCTTCTCAATATCCGGTCAGCTCGAGATAGCCCACCCCGCTGTGGCTGCCCCTGAAGCTGATCGGCCCCTCCCAATACGGAACGCGCGTGCCCATCCAGGCCTTCGGATTGAGCGGGGCGGTGTCGATCGCAATGCCGAGCGCCGCAATCTCGACGCGCCAGCCGACCGGCAGTTTGCGCTCGCCGATCGCGACCGTCTCCGTCGACCTCATCGCGATGCCGTCGGGACCGAGCTGACGCGCGGCGCCGTCGGCGGTGATCCAGGTGCCCGACGTGTAGTCGCCGTTTCCCTGCCGCATCCGGTACAGCATCAACTTCTCGCCGCCCGCAAAATGCAGCGCGAACCAGTCCCAGCCGCTCTGGTCGGACGCCAACGGCTGGCTGCTCCATTCGCGGTCGAGCCAGGCCATCCCTGTGACCTCGACCGGCGTGTCGTCGAAGATGATGCGGCCGCGCGCGCGATAGAAGGGTTGGCTGTAATAGTAGGACGCCTGGCCGCGCTCGGATTTGCGGCTGTAGCCGTCGATGCCCTGCAGCACCACCGGACGGTCCGCCTCCAGATGCAGCGCATAGGAGAAGTCGGCCGCACTCGCCGTCATGTCGAGGGGGGCCAGCGTCTGATCATCAGTTGCGCCGGTGCCGCGCAGCTGCCAGTCGTCGATCCAGGCCTGGAACGGCTTGCCCTCGACGCCGGCCTGGCCGATGCCGCCGCGCGCGAATTTCTCGGTCGAGCGGTGGCTGTCGGCGCGCGTCACCGCCGCATGCGCCATCCAGAGCTGCTGATTGTCGAAGCCTTCGGCCTGCGGCCCGGGCCGCGCCGCTGAGCGGAACAGCGTCCATTGCAGGCCGTAGGCCCTGCCGCCGGCGTCGCTGAGATTGGCGGTGACGTACCACCATTCGATGCGGAAATCGTCATGGGGAGCGTGGTCGGCGGGGAAGCTGAAGGCCTTGCCCGGCCTGACCGGCGTAAAGCCGTCCGCGCTATCGCTCAGACCCGCAAAGCCCTGTGCCCGCGCAAGGCGCGGCAGCGCCAGCAGGCCGAGCCCGCCGATCAGGTGGCGTCGCGTCAAGGTGGCTCTAGCGCTCAATGGTGAAGGTCCTGACCAGTTGGGCCGGCTGCATCCGCGCCAGCCGCAGCACCGGCAGCAGCGAGGCGATCAGAGCCGCGACCAGCGTGACGATCAACAGCCGGATCAGCTGCAGCGGAAACACGTCGAATGGCAGCCGCCAGCCGAACGCCTTCACATTGACGATGGCGATCAGGCACCATGCCACCATAAGCCCGAGCGGCAGCGCCAGCAGCGCGGTGAGGCCGGCGAGCGACAGCGTCTTCAGCAGTTCCACCTCGGCCAGGCGCCGGCGCGTCAGCCCGATCGCCCAGAGCGGCGCGAGCTGTGGCAGCCGCGAGTTGGCGAGGGTCAGCAGGCTGGTCAGCAGCGCGATCGCAGCGACGCCGAGCGTGAAGGTGTTGAGCGCGCCGGTCACCGCAAAGGTGCGGTTGAAGATCTGCTTCGATTCCTGCTTCACGGTGGCCTGATCGACGACGTTGCGGCCATCGAGGCCGAACCTGTCGGTCAGCGCCGCGATCAGCCCCGGCACGTCGGCCGGCGCCGCACGCACCGCCATGCGGGTGATCGGCGTCGCCGGGAAGCGCCGCGTGAGCGCGGCGACGTTCACCGTGACCTGTCCCTTCGGATTGCCATAATCAGCATAGATGCCCGCGACGTTGATGCGCCAATCGCCGGTCGGCGCGGGAATGTCGATCCAGTCGCCGATCGCGAGATGCAGCCGACGCGCAAGCTGCTCGCTGACGAAGCCGCCGTCGCCGCGCACCAGCTGTTTCCAGGCGTCGCTGCCGGCCTGCAGCAGCGGCCAATGCTCACGGTAGGTGTCGTGATCGGGCAGGCCGAGCACGTCGATCGGGGCGCCGGCGAGCTGGATCTCGGCGCGGCCGCCCGGCAGCACCGCCCGCACCTCGGGCCGCGTGCGCAGCCAGGCCTGGATGTCGCGCGCCTGCGCTTCGTCGGCCGCGCTGATATAGACGTCGGCCGCGAGCCGGCCATCGAGCCAGACCAGGAAGGTGCGGCTGAAGGTCTCCACCATGGTGGCCACGCCGACATTGACGGCGAGCGCCAGCAGCAGCGCCATCAGCGCCAGCGACAGGCCCGAAATCTGCTGGCGGCTGTCGGCCCAGAACCATTGCGCCAGTGCGGCGCGTGCGCCGCGCTCGCCGAGCCGCAGCACGATCTCCAGGATCGCCGGCAGCAGCAGAGCGGCGCCGAGCATCAGCGCCGCGAGCACGCCGAAGCCGGCCAGCAATGACTGACCGAGCCACAGCAGCAGGCCGGCAGCCACGAAGAAGGCGAGCGCCGCGGCGCTCTGCAGCTTGAGCCAGCGCCGCTGCGCCTCCTGCCAGGCATAGGGTTGCGCGGTCGACAGGATCGGCAGCCGCATCGCCTTGATCAGGCTTGTCGTTGCGGCGGCGAGCGCGCCGACGACGCTGATCGCGAGGCCGGCCACCCACCATTCCGGCCGCAAGCTGAGTTCGCCGGGCACCTGCGCGCCATAGAGACCGCGCAGCGACGCGGCGACATTCGGCAGCAGCGCCGCGGCGATGATGTAGCCGCACACCAGGCCGACAAGACCTGCGACGAGCGCGAAGGCGACGAGCTCGCCGATCAGCACGCTGTTGAGCTGCCGGGCCGAGACGCCGCAGGCGCGCAAGGTGCGCAGCACCGGCAGCCGCTGCTCGAAGGCGAGGCCGATCGCGGAGTTGACGATGAAGAGACCGACCACGAAGGACAGCAGCCCGAAGGCGGTGAGGTTGAGGTGGAAGCTGTCGGTCAGCCGTTCCAGATCGGTCTCGGCCTCGGGCTGCACCAGTTGCAGCCGGCCGCCTGCGAAGCTCTTCAGCGGCTCCCGCTTGCCCGGTGTTTGACCGACGAGGAGCCGGGAGATCTGGCCCTGTTTGCCGAGCAGCCGCTGCGCGTCGCCGATGTCGACGACGAGCACGCCGGGCGCGAGCTGCTGCTGCGCCATCAGCGGCGGCAGCAGGGCGTCGTTGCTCAGCCGCGGCGCCGTGCCCTCCTTCAGTCCGAGATCCGCCAGCGTCTCCGGCGAGATCAGGGTGCGATGCGGCGGCGTCAGAAACGCCTCGAGCTCGCTGCGTCCGACCCTCGGCGCGGCGCCGACCTCGCGGGGAATGCTGAACGGCTCGATCCCGAGCAATCGGATGGAATGTCCATCGAGCTGCACGCGGCCTTCGACGACCGGCGACACCGGCCAGCCGGCGCGGCGCAACTCGGCGAACACGCTCTGCGGCAGCATCTTGCCGTCGCTTGCGACCAGCATCGGCGTGCGCGCGCCGCCGAAGATCGCTGCCGCCCGGTCATAGGAATTGCGCGCCTGCTGGTTCAACGCCTGCACACCGCTCCACAGCGCCGTCGCCGAGATTAATCCGATCAGCAGCGTCGCGAGCTGCATTGGATGCCGGCGCCAATGACTGAGCAGCACGGCAAGAATCCACAATGCGCGTCTCATGCGACGCGTCCGGCATGCAGGTGAACCTGGCGGTCGAGCATCGCCGCCAGCCGTGCGCTATGCGTCACCATCAGGAAGCCGCAGCCGGTGCGCGCGACGAGGTCGCGCGTCAGCGCCATCACCTCGTCGGCGGTGTCCTCGTCGAGATTGCCGGTCGGCTCATCCGCGAGCAGCAGGCTGGGCCTGACCGCCAGCGCGCGGCCGATCGCGACGCGCTGCTGCTGGCCGCCCGACAATTGCTCCGGATAACGCTTGAGCAATGGCTTGAGCCCGAGCCGCTCGACCAGCTCGGTGTGCCAGGCGGGATCGTGGCGTCCGGCGAGCCGGGCCTGAAAGTTGAGATTGTCTGCCACCGACAGGCTCGGCACCAGATTGAACTGCTGGAACACGAGGCCGAGCCGTTCGCGTCGGATCGCTGCGCGCGCCGCGTCGTCCAGCGTGCCGATCGAGGCGCCTTCGAGCAGGATGTCGCCGCCATCGGCGGCGTCGAGCCCGGCGATCAGATGCAGCAGCGTGCTCTTGCCGGAGCCGGATTCCCCCGTCAGCGCCACGCGCTCGCCCGCGGCGACCGTGAGGTCGACGCCGCGCAGGACTTTGACCGGCTCGCCGCCGGATCGATAGGACTTGGTAAGATGACGGATGTTGAGCACGAGCCTGATCGCGGTTGTTGCGTCACAACATAACAAGGGCCAACGCGAACATCATCCGCTCGTTCTTGGCAACGCCCATGATGTGATGGCAGCTCGCTCGTGACCAGGTTGCGCAAGTTCCCCTGCGCAGCCCCAGAGGGATGATTCTTGCGTTGCAGCAACAACTTAGCTCGCGAGCTGGTTGCTTGTGGCGCCGCTTCGTGGGTAGCATCGGCAAAACGCCCGAACAACAGGGGCGGATCATAACAATGACGGGGAAGAAACATGGCCGCGCCGACGACGCTTCAAGGCACATCCCGTACGAGACCGGCAGCGACGCCGAAGGGAGCCTGGAAGGTCACCTTCCTGCTGTTCCTGTTCATGCTGGTGAATTTCGCCGACAAGATCGTGGTCGGCCTCGCTGGCGTGCCGATCATGACCGAGCTCAACCTCTCAGCCGAGCAGTTCGGACTGCTGGGCTCCTCCTTCTTCTTTCTGTTTTCGATCTCGGCCATCGTCGTCGGTTTCATCGTCAACAAGGTGCCGACGCGCTGGGTCCTGCTGGTGCTGGCGCTGGTCTGGGCGGTGGCGCAGTTTCCGATGGTCGGCAGCGTCGGCTTCACCACGCTCCTGATCTGCCGAATCATTCTCGGCGCCGGCGAGGGGCCCGCGGCCTCGGTGGCCGTCCACGCGATCTACAAATGGTTTCCCGACGAGAAGCGGGCGATGCCGACCGCGATCCTGTCGCAGGGCTCCGCCTTCGGCGTCATTCTCGCAGTGCCCGCGCTGAACTTCGTGATCGTGAATTATGGCTGGCATTACGCCTTCGGAGCACTCGGCATCGTCGGACTGATGTGGAGCGCCGCATGGCTGTGGCTCGGCCAGGAAGGGCCGCTGGCTGAGATCGAACTTGCCGGATTGCGCGAGCAGCGCGTGCCCTATCTGCAGCTCCTGACGTCGCGCACCTTCGTCGGCTGCGTCGCCGCGACCTTCGGCGCCTATTGGGCGCTGTCGCTCGGGCTCACCTGGTTCACGCCGTTCCTGGTCAAGGGGCTCGGTTTCTCGCAGCAGCAGGCCGGCTTCATCTCGATCCTGCCCTGGGTGTTCGGTGCGTGCGTGGTGATGACCACGGGCTGGCTGTCGCAGCGGCTGATGGCGCGGGGCGTCTCGACGCGCATGGCCCGCGGGGTGCTCGGGGCGACGCCGTTGATCTTCGGCGGCATGCTGATGGCGGCGATGCCGCATGTCGACGGCGCCACCACGCGGATCGCGCTGCTCGTCGTCGGCTCGGGGCTGTGCGGGTCGATCTATGTCGTCTGCGCGCCGATGATCGGTGAGTTCACGCCGGTGTCCCAGCGCGGCGCCGTCATCGCCATCTATGGCGCGCTCTACACGCTCGCCGGCATCATCGCGCCGGTGGTGATGGGCAAGATGATCCAGGCCTCGGGCAGTCTGCTCGACGGCTACATGTCCGGCTTCACCATCAACGCCGTGATCATGGTGATCGCCGGCCTCACCGGGCTTGCGCTGCTCTGGCCGAACACCGAGCGCGCGCGCCTGCAGGCGCATCAGGCTGTCGCGCCGGAATTCGCCTGAGCCGTAGCTGGGCGGGGCGCGACAGATGAGTATCGTGGAGCTGCGGGCGAGAGGCTGCCAACCACGTTCTCGGCGTCGTGCCGGACAAGCGCGCGCGACGCGCGCGCAGATCCGGGATCCATAACATCAGGGAGTTGTTCGAGTCACGGTCGCCGACCATTTGCGTCCCAGCCAGATCCGCTGTGGTGTAGAGGGCCGGGGCGGCATCCGCCAACGCTTTCGCGTTGCCGGACTTGCCCGGAATGACATCGAATGTGAGACGCGCATCTTGGCGATGCGGCGGGAGGTTGCCTCCCTCTATTGCACGCCGCTGCGCGCGCCCTTGACCAGCCGCCCCGGCCTCGCACCGGTGGCTTCGCCGTGCCGGCGCGTCACCACCCCCGAGACGATCGTCGCGTCATAACCGTCGACCTCCTGCATCAGCCGCCGGCCGCCGACCGGCAGGTCGTAATGGACCTTGGGCGGATGCAGATGCAGCCGGCCGTAGTCGATGACGTTCACATCCGCCTTGTAGCCGGGGGCAATCAGGCCGCGATCGTCGAGACCGACCGAGAGCGCGGTCTTGCGCGACTGCGCCGCGACGACGAAGGGAATTGAGAGCTTGTCACCGCGCTTGCGGTCGCGCGTCCAGTGCGTCAGCAGATAGGTCGGGAAGCTCGCATCGCAGATGATGCCGCAATGCGCGCCGCCATCGCTGAGGCCGGGCACGCTGCGCGGATCGCGCAGCATCTCATAGGTGGCGTCGAGATTGCCGTCGGAATAGTTCAGGAACGGGACGTAGAGCATGCCGCGCCCCTGGTCTGACAGCATCGCGTTGTAAGCCAGCTCCTCCGGCCGGCAGCCGCGCGCACGGGCCCGGGCGCCGAGCGACTGTTCCGGCGGCTGTTCATAATCCGGCGGATCGCCGAGCAGATACATTTTGTCGTAGTTCGGCCTGAAGAACAGCGGATCGTCGGTCGCGCGGGCCTGTTCGCTCAGGATCGCTGCGCGCAGCTGCGGATCGCGCATCCGCGCGACACGCTCGGCCAGCGGCAGATGCGCGATCGCCTGATAGCTCGGATGGGTCTGCAGCGGGTTGCGCGACAGCTCCAGCCCAAGCAGCAGGCCAACAGGGCGCGCGGCGATCTGTGCCGTCACCGACAGGCCGCGCGCGGCCGCGCTGTTGATCTCGGCCAGGGTCTGCCTCCAGCGCTGCGGCGCGCGGTCGTTCTGCGTCACCGAGAACGAGATCGGGCATCTCGTTTTGTCCGCGATGCGCAGCATCATCGGCAGGTCTTCATGAATAGTGGAGATGTCCAACACGAATTGCAGCACGCTGCGCCCGGCGCTCTGCATCGCCTCGGCGATCGTCGTCAGCTCGTCCTCGCCGGCTATCAAGGTCGGCGTGTAGTCGCCGGTCGATGTCCGGTGGTTGAGGGTACGTGAGGTCGAGAAGCCGAGCGCGCCGGCCTTGACTGCATCGCGCGCCAGCACGGCCATCGCGCGGTTGTCGTCGGCCGTGGCAGGATCGCGTCGCGCGCCGCGCTCGCCCATCACATAGACGCGCAACGCTGCATGCGGCAGCTGGGCGCCGATGTCGAGATCGAATTCGCGTCTGCCGAGCCACGCCATGTAGTCCGGGAAGCTTTCCCATTCCCAGGGAATGCCGGCCTCGAGCACCGGCTCGGGAATGTCCTCGACCCCTTCCATCAGCTGGATCAGCCGCTGGTGATCGGCCGGCCGGCATGGCGCGAAGCCGACGCCGCAATTGCCCATGATCGCCGTGGTGACGCCGTTCTGCGACGATGGCGAGATGTCGTGGCTCCACGTCACTTGGCCGTCGTAATGGGTGTGAACGTCGACGAAGCCGGGCGTCACGAGCTTGCCGCGTGCGTCGATCTCCTCGCGGCCGGACGCTTGGATCTTGCCGACTTCGACGATGAGGCCGTTCGCGATTGCGACATCGGCCTCATGGAGCTCGCCGCCCGAGCCGTCGGCGATGGTTCCGCCGCGGATCACGAGATCTGGCTGCGTCATGGCGTGTCTTCCCCGGATCGTGTTGTTTTGGGGATATCATCGGCGGACGAGAGATGATGTCAACATGCGCGAGCGGACGGCAGCATTGCGAGATGACGCTGACGCGCGAGCCAGCATCCGTTGCGTTCATGCCCGTCGCAGCGAGACTTAAGCCTTCGCCTTCTTTGGCTCGGTGAAGAACGCGAGCACGATGGTCAGCAGCATGAACACGACCGAGGTGCCGAACACCCAGCGCGGCGCGTTCATGTCCATGATCCAGCCGAACAGCAACGGGCTGACGACGCCGGCGAAATTGAAGCCGGTGGAGACGATGCCGAAGGCGCGGCCGGCCGCGCCTGCAGGCGCCGCATTGCGCACCAGCATGTCGCGGGATGGTGCGATGACGCCGCTCATGAAGCCTGCGACCAGCATGATCGCGATCAGCAATGCAGCGGGCAGGCTCACGAAGGTGATGATCAGCACCAGCACCGCATTGATCGCATAGGCGACGGCCGCGACAAGGTTGTGATGACGGATGCGATCGGCGAGCTGGCCGCCGGCGAGCACGCCGATGGCGCTGGCGCCGAGGAACGCGGTCAACGCGATGTTGGCGGTCGAGAACGAGATGCCGTAGCCGTTCATGAAGGCCACGACGCCGAAGCTGGAAATGCCGGCGTTGGACAGGCTGAGCAGCATGAAGAACACGGTCAGCAGCATCAGCATCGGCGTCAGCAGGCTGGGCTGTTTGGCCCGGGTGCCGTCGGCCTTGGTGTGATGCGGATGCGGCGGCACCTCCGGCACATTGCCGGCGAGCAGCAGCAGCGCTGCCAGCGGACCGACCAGGCCGGCCGCGATCAGCGCGCCGGAGCCGCCGACCGTGGTGACCAGGGCCGCCATGATCGCGGGCGCGACGGCGCCGCCGAGATAGCCGGCGAAGGTGTGCACGCCGAAGGCGCGGCCCATCCGGCTCTCCTCCATGTGCGCCGACAGCAGCGCGTAGTCGGAGGGATGATAGACGGCATTGGCGAGGCCCAGCAGCACGGCCGAGGCGACGAGGCTGGCATAGGTCAGGTAGATCCCCAGCAACGCGAGCGACAGGCCGCCGAGCGTCAGGCCGAGCAGCAGGATCCGGCGCGCGCCTGCGCGGTCGACGAGATAGCCGACCGGGGCCTGGGTCAGCGCGGAGACGACGGCGAACACCGTGAGCGGAAAGCCGAGCTCGACATAGCCGACGCCGAGCCTCTCCTTTAGGTAGGGAAACAGCATCGGCAGCACCAGCATGTGCAGGTGGCTGACCCAGTGCGCGAGCGAGATCAGCGCCAGCGTGCGCAGCGAGGAGGCGGCCCGGACCGGAGCACCGGTATGTTGCGATGCGGCGAGAACGTCAGCCATGGTCGATCCGTTTGGCTCCCGGCGTCAGCGATGGAACTGGAGGGCGCGTTGCCGGCAGATCGCCAAGAGACCGCCGAGAAACCGCCAAGGCCCCTCGCAAAGGGCGCGCGACACAACGACACACTATCGGATTGCGGTTCATTGTCCATGAACGCGGGCGCATGGCACCTGCGCGGCTGGCTGGCGTTCGCGACAATCGCCAAGCGATCCGCGCCGTTGCAGCGTCCTGAGTGGCAGGCCCATCGCCCCTCCCGACAGAGGTTCATCCCCACCGGCGGATATCTGTGGCACGACAGGCTCAACATGCAGCGTGCCACAAGACAGATCACGCGGTATGGGCCTCCGGTCTGCGCCCGCCGACGCTTCGCGTCATCGGACTTGCCCGGGACGACAGCGCAATGTGCGGTGCCGTCGGGGGGACAGTCCAGAGTTCATTGACCGCTTACTGCTCGACCGGTCCGCCAGCCTTCCTCCACGCATCGAGCCCGCCCTCGATATGCGCGGTGTTGGTAAGCCCCGCCGCTTGCGCGCTCTGCACCGCCATCGCCGAGCGCTCGCCATAGGCGCAGAAGAACATGATGCGGCGGCCGGTGGCGGCGGCGACCTCGCGCAGCATGCCGCCGGGCTTCAGACTGTCCTCGATCGCGGGATAGGGCGCATGCAGCGCACCCGCGAGGGTGCCGTGCCTGGCGCGCTCCGATGCCTCGCGCAAATCGACCAGCAGCACGTCGGGGCGTCCCAGGCATGCGATCGCCTCGCGCGCCGACAGCGCCAGGCCCTGTTTGGCAAGCTCGTCCTGGTGCAGGCCGACCCGCATATTGGCGGGAACCGCGACGTCCATCATCTTCGGATTGGGAAGGTTCAGCCCGGCCATCAGCGCCACGTAGTCGTCGACGGAGCGCACCTGCAGGCGCGGATTGTAGCGACGCTCCTCGCCGATGGTGGAGACGGTATCGCCCTTGTAGTCGTGCGCGGGATAGACCAGCGTGTCGTCCGGCAGGCGCAGCAGCTTGTTGAAGATCGACTCATATTGCTGGCGCGCATCGCCGTTCTGGAAATCGGTGCGGCCGGTGCCGCGGATCAGCAGCGTGTCGCCGGTGAAGACGCGGTCGCCCATCAGGAAGCTGTAGGAATCGTCGGTGTGGCCCGGCGTGTAGATCACCGCGAGGCTGATGCCCTCGATCGCGATCCTGTCGCCTTCGGCCACGCGCATCGCCACCACATCGGCCTTGGTCTGCTCGCCCATGATGGTGACGCAATGGGTGCGGTCGCGCAACGCGCCGAGGCCGGTGACGTGGTCGGCATGCAGATGCGTGTCGACCGCCTTGACCAGGCGCAGATCGAGCTCGCGCAGCAACTGGCAATAGCGATCGACCTTCTCCAGCACGGGATCAATGATCAGCGCCTCGCCGCCGCTGCGGCTGGCGAGGATGTAGCTGTAGGTGCCGGAGACGCTGTCGAACAATTGGCGGAAGATCATGACGCATCCTCCGATTCGGATTATGCGGCCGATTACAGCACGCTGTGCGCCGCGCCACCAACATCCTTCGATGACGCGCTCCGCGTTGCGGCGCAGCGCGCCTCAGGACGGCGCTGCAAAACCGGGATTGCCGTCCACGCCGGACAGCGTGACGGTGCTTGTTCCCGCCGAGGTCAGGCCGACGCTGCGCAGATGCGTCGCGACGACCTCCCATACCGGCTTGCCGTCCTGCGCCGTCATCGACGCCCAGCCGGCAATCTTGTAGGTCTTGCCCGGCTCCAGCGCCCGGCCATTGGCGAGCGTGAGGTCCGAGATGCGCCGGCCGATCGCCTCGGCGGGTGCGCAGCGGTAGGACAGGCCTTCGAGCCGCACCATGTCGCCGCCCTGCTGCAGATACGGGTCGGCGTTGAACAGGTTGTCGCAGACGTCTTCCAGCACGTCCTTGATCTGCGCGCCGGTCAGCCGCTGCACATAGGTCTCGGGATAGCTGATCGCCGTCTGCGCCAGCACGTCTTCCAGCATGATGGATTGGCCGGCGATCAACGTCGTGCCCCAGCGGAACCCGGGCGACAGCGCGATCTCCGCATCGAGCTGGCTGCGCAACGCCTCGCAGATCATGTCGTCGGTCGGGCCCTCGAAATTGCCGCGTCGATAGAGCAAGCGGTCCGAGGTCGCGAGCTTCTCGCTCCAGGCGGCGACCTGCGGCTGCTGGGTCTGGTCGATCAGCGCCTGCATGGCAGGGTCGGGCTTCAGCAACTCCGAATAGACCGGCAGCAGCCGGTAGCGCGCATCGGCGACGCGGCCCTTGCCGACGTCGAGATCGAGCACCGCGAGGAATTTGCCGTTCGAGCCGGCATTGGTGACCAAGGTCGTGCCCTTGGCGTTGCTGACCGCGACCGGCTGCGGCACGGCATCATGGGTGTGGCCGCCGAGAATCACGTCGATGCCGGTGACCCGGCCTGCCAGCTTGAGGTCGACATCCATGCCGTTATGCGACAGCAGGATCACGGCATCGACCTTGTCGGCGCCGCGCAATCCGTCGACCAGTTTCTGCAACTCCTCCTCGCGGATGCCGAAGGTCCAGTCCGGCGTGAAGCGGCGCGGATGCGCGACCGGCACGTAGGGGAAGGCCTGTCCGATGACGGCGATGCGCGCGCCGCCGATCTCCTTGATCATGGACGCTTTGAAGACGCGTCCCGATCCCGGATCGAACGCCTTGGCGTCGTTGAACGCCGCCTCCTCGGTCAGGAACACGTTCTGCGCCAGGAACTCGCCCTTGAAGCGCGCGAGGTTGGCGCGCAGCGCCTCCTCGCCATAGGTGAACTCCCAATGTCCGGTCATCGCGTCGATGCCGAGCAGGTTGGCCGCGCTCACCATGTCGGCGCCGTGCATCGCGTTGGCGAGCCCGCTGCCCTGCCAGAGGTCGCCGCCATCGAGCAGCAGCGCGCGCCGGTCGCCGACATCGGCGCGGAGCTTGTCGATCAAGGTCTTCAGATGCGCGAAGCCGCCCATGCGGCCGAACCGGCCGGAATATTTCTCGAACTCGAACGAGGTGAAGGCATAGGCCTCGGCGCTGTCGGGCCGGATGCCATAGCGTTCGAGAAAGGCGCGCTCGACCAGATGCGGCGGCCGTCCCCACATCTCGCCGATGCCGATATTGACGCTGGGCTCGCGGAAATACACCGGCTTGAGCTGCGCATGCGTGTCGGTCATGTGCAGGATGCGCGCATTGCCGAACTTTTCGACGTCGTAGAGGCTGACGGTCTCGGCGGCGCGGACGCTGCGCAGCAGCGCCGGCGCGGCCAGCGCAGCGGCACCCGACACTCTAAGAAAATCACGGCGCCGCATCGTCATGGCCAGCGTCCTAGCGGATCTCCATGTCCTTCCAGCGCTGCTTTTCGCTGGTGGCCTGGACGATCGAGGCCTTGGCGAGCGCCTCCGCCTCCTGTGCAGCCTTGACGGCCTGATCGAAATTGCCGGCATCCGCCGCCTTCTTGGCAGCGGTGAGGGCGGCCTGGGTCACTGTCCATTGGTTGCGCAGACGTCCGGCTTCCTTGTTGGCGCTCTCGGCCGCCGCGACAGCCGTGAGATAGTCGGCTTCCGACGCGGCCCGCGCGGAGCCGGCGCCGACCGCGACCACCATCAAGGCGAAGACGATCTTTTTCATGACGTGTGGAGTCATGGCAGCTTTCATGGCAGCTCTCACGGCCGCGCTCCCGGTCCTGAAACCGGCAGGCCGTTTGACACGTAGGAGAGATAATATTCGAGGTTGCGATATTCGTCCGACTGCGGCTCCAGCGGCACGGCGCGGGTCTGGCTGTTGCAGGTGACGATGCGCCGGCTGATCGTGCCCATGCCGCTCCATTCCGAGCGGTAGATCGGCATCGCGTTGAGGATGCCGAGCGCCGGCGCCAGGATCTCGGCACGGATGCGCTCCCCTGGGCTCTGTACGTGGCAGCTCGCGCAGGAGAAGTTCAACTGGCCGCGGCGGGTGTAGAAGTACTCCTTGCCCTTCTCATAGGCTTCCAGCGCGCGCGGATCATCCGGGATCTTGATGTCGAAGCGCTTGCCGCGCGAGGTGAACGCCATGTAGGCGGTCAACGAGGCCATCTCGTCCTTGACGTAGGAGTAGGGCGCCTCGCCATTGGCTTCGCGGCAGCGGTTCAAGGCCAGCTCGAGGGTGATGACCTTGCCTTCCTTGTCGTCGAAATACGGATAATTCTGCCGGATGCCGATGCCGCCATTCGGGAAGCAGTCGGCATAGGTCTTGCCGTTCTTGAACGGCTTGGCGAACATCTCCTTGCCGGCCTCGAGCGCGAACTCGTAAGGCGGAAACTGCTCCTTCTCCTCCCACTGGCGGCGCATGTCGGCGTTCATCGAGTATGGGCCGTTGACGAAATCGTCGAACGCGACCTTCGGGAACTTCTTGACGAAGTAGTCCTGGAACGCCTTGGCGTCCGCGACCGGATCGGGCCTGTCGGCCGCCGCAACGGCGGATGCACCGAGACCGAGAGCCAGCGCGACAGAGAGAATGAGGCGCGTCGCGCTCATTGGATGGTCGCCGTCAGGCTGTCGGTGGCGCCCTTGTTGTCAACCCAGCTCACCTTCAATTCGTCGCCTTTGGCGGCGCCCTTGAAGGCGAATTTGACATAGGGGTCCTTGGAGACCGCGGTGCCCCAATCGGCCAGAAACACGGTCTTGTCCTTGTGCACGAAGGTCAGCTGCTGGATGTAGTGCGCCGGGATCAGTTCGCCCTTGGCGTCCTTGACGAGGCCGGTATCCATCGGATGCTGGATCAGGGTCTGCACCTCGGCGATCTCGCCGTTCAGGATTGCGCGGACGCGGATGCTCGATGCCATGATGATCTCCTGTCCCTAGCCGCCGCAGCCGCCGACGGTGACCTTGACCTCCTTGGTCGCGCTGTAGAGCTTGCCGCCGGATTCGACGAGCGCGATCACGCTGGAGGTCTTGGCCATCTTGAGCCGGTTCGCCACCGCCGGCACCGTGCCTTCGGGGATCTTGTAGGACGCCGCCAGCGCGTTTGGATTCTCAGCGACGATGAAGGCGATCGAGGTGACGTCGGGCAGGGTCGTGGTGACCGCGATCGGCACCACGCCGCCATTCTCGGCGATCTCGGGCGCGTCCAGCTTGATCTTGTCCGAGGCCTCGTGGTCGCGGCCATACAGCGCCTTGATCGCGTCGGTCGCGTTCTTCTGCCTGAAGGCGTCTTCCGGATATTTGTTGTCGTTGGTCGCGGCAAATGCCGGCGCCGCGTGCAGCACGGCATTGCCGAGGCCGATCAGCGCGACCAGGCCCGCGCCCTTCAGGAGCAGGCGGCGGTTGGCCAACGGGCCGAACGAGGCAGTCATGGCAGGGTCTCCAAAGCGCAGAATCAGAGGGTCTGCAGGAAATCGACGATGGCGCTGATTTCCTGCTCGGTCAGGATGCGGTTGCGGCCGAAGGGCGGCATCACCGTCAGCGGATTGCGCGTGGTCTCGTCGTTGAGAATCGCGGTCAGCTCGGCGCGGTCATATCGGCCCTTGAGGTTCTCCAGCTTCGGGCCGATCGAACCGGGCAGGTCGCCGCCCTTGATCTCGTGGCAGGTCAGGCAGTTGCCCTTGCCGCGGTCGAAAGCGAGCTTCTGGCCCTCGGCGGCCCCGGATTGGGCGTGCGCCGCCGCGGACATGGCGAGCGAAAGCCCCAGCGCCAGGGCGGTACGCAGAACGGATGTGATCAAGGTGAAGTTCCGACGTCTCGGTGATCGCGGCAATATAGGGGCTGCAAAGCATAAAGACCATCGGCTGACAATGCGGGTATGGTGCCCCGCGCAACGCGGTTAATGGCGCCGTTCATCCGGCGGCCGGGAGGTTCGGGCATGGCGGAATATGTCGTGGAATTCGGCCGGGACGGGCGGCCGGTGGAACCGGACGGACGGCTGGACGCGGCCGCCTTCCACCGCAACCACCAGCCGATCTGGGCGGTGCTGGCGCGTCTGCTCACCGGACGTTCCGGCGACGTGATGGAGGCCGGCAGCGGCACTGGCCAGCACATCGTGCAGTTCGCCTCGGAGCGCCCCGATCTCGTCTGGTGGCCGAGTGACCTCAACGAGAGCCATCTCAAGAGCATTGCGGCCTGGCGCAAGCATGCGGGCCTGGCTAACATCCGCGACGTGCAGCGCATCGACCTCGCCGACCCCGGCTGGGTCGCGGCGTTCCAGGCGGCGGGCGGGCCTGCGTCGCTCTCCGCCATTTTCTGCGCCAATGTCATTCACATCGCGCCGTGGTCCGTGGCCGAGGGATTGTTCGCCGGCGCCGGACGATTGCTGTCGCCGGACGGCCTGCTCGTGCTCTACGGCCCGTTCAAGCGCGACGGCAAGCACACCGCCGTCAGCAATGCGGTGTTCGATACGTCCTTGCGCGAAGGTAATCCGCAATGGGGCGTGCGCGACATCGCCGATGTCGCAGCGCTCGCCGCGCGTCATGGCCTCGCTTTGCGCGAGACGGTCGAGATGCCTGCCAACAACATGATCCTGGTGTTCGCACGTGGGTCCTGACCCACTCACCGTCATTGCGAGCGGAGCGACGCAATCCAGGGCCGGGTTGGGACTCTGGATTGCTTCGTCGTTTCGTTCCTCGCAAGGACGGCGGAGAGGTCAGCTTAATCCATCTCCAGCCCGACATGCCGCGCCAGGAACCGCGTGCCCAGCGTGATGAAGCTGGCGCGCTCACGGTTGTCGGTGCCGTAGCCATGGCCGCCGGCGGCGGGCTCGTAGAAGGAGGTGTCGTAGCCCATCGCCTGCAGCTTGGCCGTCATCTTGCGGGCGTGGCCGGGATGCACGCGGTCGTCGCGCCGGGTGGTCGCGATCAGGATCGGCGGATAGGGCTGACCTGGCTGCGCCATGTGATAGGCCGAGTAGGTCTGCAGCCAGCCCCAATCCTCGTCCTTGTCGGGGTCGCCATATTCGGCGATCCAGCTCGCACCGGCGAGCAGCTTGGTGTAGCGGCGCATGTCGATCAGCGGGATGGTGCAGAACAGTGCGCCGAAGCGCTCGGGATAGCGCACCAGCATGTTGGTGATCAGGATGCCGCCATTGGAGCCGCCTTGGGCTGCGATGCGCTTCGGCACGGTGACGCCGCGGCGGACGAGATCGGCGGCGACGGCGGCGAAATCATCATGCGCCAGCCGCTTGCCGGCGAAGCGGCCGGCATCGTGCCAGGCGGTGCCGAATTCGCCGCCGCCGCGGATATTGGCCTCGACGACGGTGCCACCGCGCTCCAGCCAGAGCTTGCCGAGCGCCGCATTGTAGACCGGACGGATGCTGTGGCCGAAGCCGCCATAGGCGCTCATATACACCGGCGCGTCGCCGGTCGGCCTGGCCGGTCCGGTGAGCGTATAGGGAATGCCGACACCATCCACCGAGATCGCCTCGTGCCGCGTGACGACGCAGCCCTCGGCGGTGAAGGTGCGCGGCGCCTGCTTCAGCACGGCCGGCGCGCCGAAGCCTTCGATCAGCTGCAGCGAAGGCGGGGTCAGCGGATCCTGGATGCTGGCGAGCAAGTCGCCATTGCCGGTCAGCTCGTAGGCATCGAGCGGCCAGACGTTGACGGTGGCAAGCTCGGGCAATCCGGGAAGCCGCTGACAGCTCCAGCCCTGCGCCGACGGCGTCCACACTTCGGATTGCGGCTTGAGCTCGTCGAGGATCGACAGCACCAACCGACCGCCGGCCCAGCAAAGACCCTGCAGCGCGCGGCGCGGGCCGGGCTCGAACACCCGAACGAAATCGCGCACGCCGTCGAGAAACGCCGACAGCCGGATGCCGAGCACCACATCGGCGCCGTGAGTCACGTCGCCCACGGTCCAGGGCTGGCGCAGCTTGACCGCCATAAAGTTGCCATCCGCCGTCATCCAGCAATCGGTCGGCAGGTCGAGCTTGATGCCCGCGCCGCTCGCGTCGCCGAGCCACAGATGATGGTTGAAGAAGTCGAGCCCCTCGGTGAACCACACCCGCGCCGGCGTCACGCTGCGATCGATGCCGGCGCGCACCCAGACCGACTGGCTGTTCTCGGCCGCGAAGATCACCTTCGCGGCTTCGATCGGCTCGCCGCGCCGCCACAGCCGCATGGTGCGTGCATAGCCCGACGGTGTCGCCATGCCCTGGCCAAAGGCGCTCGCCAGCAGCAGCGTGTCCTGATCGAGCCAGTCGACACCGCCCTTGGCCTCGGTCAGCGTGAAACCATCGGCGACGAAGCGCTTCGCCGCAAGATCGAACTCGCGCAGCACCACCGCGTCGCTGCCGCCGCGCGACAGCGCCAGCATCGCGCGCTCGTGCGCGGGCGGCAGGGTCGAGACCCAGTTCAGCGCCCAGTCCTCGCCTTCGTCGGCGGCCAGGCGGTCGAGGTCGAGCAGTTCTTCCCATTGCGGCTCCGCCTTGCGGAATTCGGCCAGGGTCGTGCGCCGCCACAAGCCCCGTGGATGCGCCGCGTCCTTCCAAAGATTGTACAGCAGCGCGCCGCGGCGGCTGACGAACGGGATGTTGTCGGAGCGATCGAAGATCGCAGCCAGCATGTCGCGATCGCGTTCGAAACCCGCACCGCCGAACGCGGCGAGCGTGCGCTGATTCTGCGCCGCGACGAAGGCCAGCGCGCGTTCGCCCTCGATGTCCTCGAGCCACAGATACGGATCATCGTCCGGCGCGGCGAGGGTGGGACGATCGTCGATTGACATGGCTCAAACTCCGCAGGCGCCATTGACGCGAGAATACCGCCGGCTTGATTAGCCGCGCCGGCCGGGGCTGTCGAATCACGCATCTCGCTGCATGGCTTGTCTCCGTTGCGGGCGGTTGCCTCGGGCGTGGGCTTCCCGCAATAGTGCGGCCACTCCATGCAGCAGGAGCGCGCCCGCGCATCCGGACACCGACATGATCGACCTGACCGTGACCGAAGACACCTCCGACGATGCCCGCGCGGCGCGCAATGTGGCCCGCCTCGCGGTTGCACAGGCCCTGACGGGCGCCAATTCGGCCGTGATCTTCGCCACCGGCGCGATCGTCGGCGCCACCATCGCGCCCAGCATCTCGCTCGCGACGGTGCCGATCTCGATGTATGTGGTCGGTCTCGCGGCCGGCACGCTGCCGACCGGCGCGATCTCGCGGCGCTTCGGCCGCTGCGTCGCGTTTCTCATCGGCACCGGCTGCGGTTTCCTCACCGGCGTGCTCGGCTGTCTCGCGGTGCTGCGCGGCTCGTTCGCGCTGTTCTGCCTGGCTACGTTCCTGGGCGGGCTCTATGGCGCCGTCGCGCAATCCTACCGCTTCGCCGCCGCCGATGGCGCCAGCGCCGCGTTTCGGCCGAAGGCGGTGTCCTGGGTGATGGCGGGCGGGATCTTCGCCGGGCTGCTCGGTCCGCAGCTTGTGCAATGGACCATGGATGTCTGGGCGCCCTATCTGTTCGCCTTCAGCTATCTGGTGCAGGCTGCGATTGCGCTGATCGCGATGGGCATCGTCGCCGGCGTCGATCTGCCCAGGCCGGAGGCGGCCGATCTGCATGGCGGCCGGCCGCTGTTCGAGATCGTGCGCCAGCCGCGCTTCTTGGCTGCGGCGCTGTGCGGCACCATCGCCTATCCGGTGATGAACCTGGTGATGACCTCGGCGCCGCTCGCCATGCAGATGTGCGGGCTCACAGTGTCGGATTCCAATTTCGGCCTGCAATGGCACATCGTCGCGATGTACGGCCCGAGCTTCTTCACGGGATCGCTGATCGCGCGCTTCGGTGCGCAGACCATCGTCGCGCTGGGCCTGGGGCTGGAGGCGGTCGCGGCGATGATCGGCCTGTCGGGCCTCACCGCCATGCATTTCTGGTCGACCCTGGTGATGCTCGGTGTCGGCTGGAATTTCGGCTTCGTCGGCGCCTCCGCGCTGGTGCTGGAGACGCATACGTCCGCCGAGCGCAACAAGGTGCAGGCCTTCAACGATTTTCTGATTTTCGGCCTGATGGCGCTGGGCTCGTTCTCATCCGGCCAACTGCTCGCTCATTTCGGCTGGTCCGCGGTGAACATGGTGGTGTTCCCGCCGGTGCTGCTCGGCCTCTGCGTGCTGGCGCTGGTGTGGTCGTCGAAGCGGCGGGTGGTGGCGGCGGGCGCGGCGGAACGCTGATAGCGATGAACATCAGTCGAGCGGCACGCTCAGTGCGATCCCCTCCCCGCCGGGGGCAGGGGAGCGCACCGGCATCGTCGCAATAGGAGTGGCTGACCGACGCTGACTACTTCAGCTCCGACACCTCGCCCTCCGGCAGGTCGAACTCGAACGCGTTCAGCGTCATCGACACCATGGTGTAGTAGCCGCACAGGCCGATGATCTCGACCAGGCCGCGCTCGCCGAGCAGGGCGATCGCCTCGGCATACAGTGCATCCGTCAGGCCATGACCCTCGTGCAGCGACTTGGCGACGTCGTAGATCATCTGCGCCTTGGGATCGGAGAACTCCGGCGTACGGCGGTCGCGGATGGCGTCGATGATCTTGATGTTCAATCCGCCAGCCAGCGCGAGGCGCTTATGGGCGTACCATTCGTAATGCGCGGTCCAGTGCCGCGCCGTCACCAGGATCGCGATTTCCGACAATGCAGCCGGAAACACCGTGTCGTAGCGGAGGAAGGCGCCGAGCCGTGTCGCGTGCCGCGCCATCTCCGGGCTGTTCAGCCAGGCCATCATCGGCGGCGGCGGCGAGCCGCGCTTGCTGGCGATCGACTCGTCATAGGTCTGGCGCTGGTCGGCGCTCATTTCGCCAGGCGAAAGAAGTTTCAGGCGCATGGTCGTGTCCTCATATTTCGGGCGGCGGCATCATGATCATAGAACGCCTGATAAGGCGAGGGCGCGGCCCGATGCGGCGACATCGATGTTGAATTCCAACAAGGGCTGAGGTTAGGTCTCGTCAACGACAGCCTTCATGGAAACGCGCGAGGACCAGACATGGCCGATCTCGACACATTCCGCCGCGAAACGCGCAACTGGCTCGAGGCGAATTGCCCGCCGGAGATGCGCCAGCCGATGACCTCCGAGGAGGACACGTTCTGGGGCGGCCGCAACGCGAAATTCTCCTCCGAGCCGCAGCGCATCTGGTTCGAGCGCATGCGCGACAAGGGCTGGACCGTGCCGCATTGGCCCAGGGAATATGGCGGCGGCGGTCTCGATGGCGAAGAGGCCAAGATCCTGCGCCAGGAGATGGCCGCGATCGGCGCCCGCGCACCGATCACCTCGTTCGGCATCTCCATGCTCGGGCCGGCGCTCTTGAAATACGGCACGGACGCGCAGAAGCGCGAGCATCTGCCGAAGATCACCGCCGGTCTCATCCGCTGGTGCCAGGGCTATTCCGAGCCGAATGCCGGCTCCGACCTCGCCTCGCTGCAGACCCGTGCCGAGAGCGACGGCGACGACTACATCATCAACGGCCAGAAGATCTGGACCTCCTACGCAAACTACGCCGACTGGATCTTCTGCCTGGTGCGCACCGATCCCACGGCCAAGAAGCATGACGGCATCAGCTTCATCTTGTTCGACATGACCTCGAAGGGCGTGTCGACCAAGCCGATCCTTCTTATTTCCGGCCGCTCGCCGTTCTGCGAGACCTTCTTCGACAATGTCCGCGTGCCCAAGGCCAACGTGGTCGGCACCGTCAATCGCGGCTGGGACGTCGCGAAATATCTGTTGCAGCATGAACGCGCGATGATCTCCGGCATGGGCGAGCGCGGCGGCAGCCGGCCGCTCGGCCAGGTCGCGGCGGATTCGGTCGGCAGCGATGGGCAGGGACGGCTCGACGACGCATTGCTGCGCGCTCAGATCGCGACCTTCGATGTCGACGAGGCCGCGCTGGCGGCCGCCGCCGAGCGCATGGTCGATCTCGCCAAAGCGGGGCAGGGCCATCCGGCCTTCTCATCGGCGATGAAGTACTACGGCACCGAGCTCAACAAACGCCGCCACGAGATCCTGATGTCGGCAGGCGGCATCGACGCGCTGGAATGGGAGAGCGAGCGCTCCGGCGAAGGCGCCCGTCCGCGCGCCTGGCTGCGCACCAAGGCCAACTCGATCGAAGGCGGCACCTCCGAGGTCATGCTCGGCATCGTCGCCAAGCGCATCCTCGATCTGCCGGGGGCATAGTTCGCCGCACACTCCGTCATGCCCGGGCTTGCCCCGGGCATCCGCGTTCCTCCGCGCGAGGAAAGACGTGGATGGCCGGGACAAGCCCGGGAATGACGCGCTGAAAGAGCTTCGCTTACAACCAACACCGACACTGGACAGCCGCCATGCCTCTCCTGCTCACCGAAGAACAATCGATGCTGCGCGACAGCGCGCGCGGTCTGATTTCCGATCACGCGCCGGTGGCTCATCTGCGCAAGCTGCGCGACACGCGCGACGCGACCGGCTTCTCCAGTGAGCTCTGGGCCACCTTCGCCGAGATGGGCTTTGCCGGCCTGCTCGTTCCCGAAGAACACGGCGGCTCCGGCCTGGGCGCGGTCGAGGCCGGAATCGTGATGGAGGAGATCGGCCGCACCTTGATGCCGTCGCCGTTCCTGGCCACCTCGGTGCTGTCGGCTTCCGCGCTCACGCGCGCCGGCTCCGCGGCGCAGAAATCGGAATATCTGCCGAAGATCGCCGGCGGTCAGCTGATCGCCGCGCTCGCTCTCGACGAGGCCGCGAAGCATCGCCCGCTGCATACGGCGCTGCAGGCGACGCGCTCAGGCAACGGCTTCAAGCTGAGCGGCAGCAAGGCGATGGTGGTCGACGGCCATGTCGCCGATCTGCTGCTGGTGGTCGCGCGCAGCGCCGCCACGCCCGGCGAGCGCGAGGGTCTGACGCTGTTCCTGGTCGATCCCAGGGCCAAGGGCATTGCGGTCGAGCGCACCATCATGGTCGACGCGCACAACGCGGCGCGGATCAGCTTCGACAATGTCGAGGTCACCGCGGATCATGTGCTGGGCGAGGTCGATGGCGGTGCGGCCGTGCTGAGCGGCGTGCTCGATCTCGGCCGGGGTGCCGTGGCCTCCGAGATGGTCGGCCTGAGCGAGGAGGTGTTCGGCCGCACGGTCGCCTATCTCAAGGAGCGCAAGCAGTTCGGCAAGGCGATCGGCGAATTCCAGGCGCTGCAGCATCGTGCGGCGCAGCTCTATATCGAGATCGAGATCACCCGCGCCGCGGTGCTCAAGGCGCTGCAGGCGCTCGATGCCGATCCCGCGGGTGCGACCGCAGCCGTCGCCGTGGCGAAGGCCCGTGCCGGTACGACCGCGACCCGTGCGGTGCAGGAGGGCGTGCAGATGCATGGCGGCATGGGCATGACCGACCAGTTCGACATCGGCTTCTTCATGAAGCGCGCGCGGGTCTGCGAGGAACTGCTCGGCGACGCCAACTATCACGCCGCGCAATTGGCGCAGCTCAGGGGGTATTGAAATCTAGCCGCTGGTCATGCCCGGGCATCCACGTCCATTCGCGATCGCCGGTCGACGTGGATAGCCGGGATGGGCCCGGCCATGAGGTAGAGAGAGTTGATATCAAAGCAATCGACGCTACGGAACGATCTACTGTCAGCGCCGAACGTCGCAGAGAGCGCGCCATCATCGATGGCGCGCTTTCGTCAGACGATCAATGATGCATCGGCGCCTTGGCAGGCGGCAGCAGGACCTTGTCGATCACGTGGATGACGCCGTTGGAGGCGACGATATCGGCCTGCACGACATGGGCATCGTTGACCTGCACGCCGAAGAAGGTGCCGTCGACGTCGACCTTCTGGCCCTGCGCGGTCTTGACGCTGAGCTTCTTGCCGGCGACGTCGCCCGACTTCACCGCGCCCGGGATCACGTGATATTTGAGGATCGCCGCGAGCTTGCCCTTGTTCTTCGGCTTCAGCAGATCCTCGACCGTGCCGGGCGGCAGCGCGGCAAAGGCTGCGTCGGTCGGCGCGAACACGGTGAACGGGCCCTTGCTCTTCAGCACTGGAACGACCCCCGCAGCCTTTGCTGCAGCGACCAGCGTCTTGAACTGACCCGCGGCGACCGCCGTATCGACGATGTCGGCAGCGCGTGCTGCGGTTGCGGAAACGGAGAGAGCGCCCAGCATGATCGCGCCGGCCACGAACGAACGAAATCCCAGCGTCATTCGAATTTTTCCTTGTGACTAGAACTGATGAGTTGGCTGATGCGCAAAAAGGATCAGCGGCCCTTCTTCGCCCCGTTGTCCAGGTCGCATCACCCTGACCGGAGTGGTCGAATTCGTTACGATCGCTGCGGTCGGATGGATTTGAGATCGCGTTCACGAACTCGTGAGTTCGTGAACGGCACCACGTGCGAAGCGCGGCAGAGGCCTGAATCAGCGCGACTCATCGTGCCGTCCGAGCATTCGCTGTGCCCGTCGTGCCATTTTGTCGCAACCCGACGGGCGTTGTGCCGTCGGGCAAATCGGCCGCACATTCGGGGCCGTCACCGCCCACAAGAGGGACGCTTCGCGATCGTTACGAAACGTGGGCCGGTGATGCGATGGCCGTGTCGGATCGCAGCGCGAGGGATCGCGCCGACGAACGATTGCGATGCGGACGTGAAAGCACGTGGTCCCGGCATCCCGATGCTGATGCCAAATCGGCGGCGATGATCCGCGCCGGTGACGGTGGCCAGAAAGCCGGCGCACCGAGGAGAGCGCGCCATAAGCGTGAAAACCATCGCGCAGGGAAGGCCGGGTCGCACCGGCTGAGCCCGTGGTTCCTGCCGCCTGCATTTTTTTCCGCAGGCGGGCCGCAGGTGTCAGTCGGCACCTGGCCTTCCCTGCGCCCTCGAATTTCGGAAGGGTGCGAGAATCTGGCAAAGCTCGGACGCGCGGGGCGTCGCGAGGACGATGATGGCTGTCGTGTGGGGTTCGACGTGGTGTCGTACTCACAGCGCGCCAAGACAAAGGTCAATCGCGGTGCTCATGACTGCGCCCTCTCCCCTTCTGGGAGAGGGCGAACCGAGCGCGCGGCGAGAGGCGCGCGAATCGAGAAGGGGCCGACGATCGAAATCCAACTCCTACCTGATCGGCGGTGCGTACTGGATGCCGCCGGCGTTCCACAGCTGGTTCATGCCGCGCGGGATCTTCAGCTTCGACTCGCTGCCGATGTTCCGCTCATAGACCTCGCCGTAATTGCCGACGTGACGGATGATTCGCGCGGCCCAGTCCTTGGCCAGGCCGAGGTCCTGGCCGTAGGTCCCCTCATTGCCGACCAGCCGCATGACGTCCGGCTTCTTCGACTTCAGCGCCTCGTCGATGTTCTTGGAGGTGACGCCGAGCTCCTCGGCGTTGATCATCGCGTACAGCGTCCATTTCACGATCATCATCCAGTCGTCGTCGCGCTGGCGCACCACCGGCGCAAGCGGTTCCTTGGAGATCATGTCCGGCAAGATGTCGTGGTCGTTCGGCTTGGTCAGGACCAGACGCAGCGCGTAGAGCTGCGAGACGTCGGCGGTGAAGGTGTCGCATTTGCCGCTGTCATAGGCCTTGAGGACGTCGTCGAGCTTGAGAAACTTGATCTCCTCGTACTTCATGTTGTTGGCGCGGAAATAATCCGCGAGATTGAGCGCGTTGGTGGTCGAATCCTGGACGCAGACCTTGCTGCCATTGAGATCGAGCGCCGTCTCCAGCTTGCGCGACCGCGGCACCATGAAGCCCTGCCCGTCATAATAGGCGACCGCGGGGAAATAGAGATCGTAGTTCTGCTCGCGCGCCATCGACCAGGTGGTGTTGCGCGAGAGGATGTCGACCTTGCGGCTCTGCAGCTCCTTGAAGCGCTCATTGGCGTCGAGCGGGACGAACTTCGCCTTCTTCGGGTCGTCGAAGATCGCGGCCGCCACGGCGCGGCAGAAATCGACGTCGAAGCCGGTCCAGTTGCCCTTGTCGTCGGGGATCGAGAAGCCCGGCAGGCCGGCATTGACGCCGCACAGCACCTCGCCGCGGCGCACGGTGCGCTTCAAGGTGCGGGTGTCGTACATCTCATAGGTGACGGCGAGGGCCGCAACGAGGACAGCGACGGCGAGCCCGATCAGCAGGCCGCCTCGGAAACTGCGCATGATCAATCTCTTTCGAAAAATGTCAGGACAAAGCGATGGCTGGATGTTCGGCGGCCGTGGCCGCCGTCACAGCTCCGGCTTCTGCTTCACGACGACCTTGGTGCCGACGGGGACGCGGTCGTAGAGGTCGGCGACATCGGTGTTCACCAGACGGAAGCAGCCGGAGGAAATCTTGGTGCCGATGGTCCAGGGCTGGTTGGTGCCGTGAATGCGGTACACGGTGGTGCCCAGATACATCGCGCGTGCGCCCAACGGGTTGCCGGGGCCGCCCGCCATGAAGCGCGGCAGATAGGGCTGGCGCTGGATCATCTCCGGCGGCGGCGTCCAATCCGGCCATTCCGCCTTCTTGGTGATCGACAGCAACCCCTGCCACTGGAAGCCGTCGCGGCCGACGCCGATGCCGTAGCGGATGGCGCGCCCGCCAGGCTGCACCAGATAGAGGTGGCGCTCGGACGTCGAGACGATGATCGTGCCCGGCGGCTCGGTCGTGCGGTAGTAGACGACCTGCTTGCGCCATTCGGGGTCGAGCTCGTAGCCGTCATCGGCCACCAGGCCGGGCTGGTCGCCGGGATCCTCGGACTGCGCGAAACTATGCGATGTCGACAGCGCCAGCGCGATGATGGCGCTGGTGGCCCACAGCAGGCGACGAAAACTCGGCATTCAAAGCTCTCCTCAACGGACCCCTGCGAAGCTCGCCCGATCAAATCCACCCGCCAAATTTCAGGAACATCTTGGCAGCAAAGTCAAGGCGAGCGAAGCGGCCCATCTGTCATCCCAGCTTCATCCAGAGCCGCAGCACGAACGCCACCGCGGCGACGGTGGCCACGCCGGCAAGCCACAGGCCTGCGAACCAGGCGAGACGCCAAGCGAGCGGCGCGGGTGGTGGAGCTGGGCGCGGCATCAATGATAGCCCGCGTCGTGGCCGACCTTGCCGCGAAACACCCAATAGGCCCAGGCGGTGTAGCCGAGGATCAGCGGCACCAGCACCAGCACGCCGGGCAGCATCATCAGCTGGCTGCGCTCGGGCGCCGCTGCCTGCCAGATCGTGATGCTCTGCGGCACGATAAAGGGATACATGCTGATGCCGAGACCGGCATAGGACAGGAAGAACAGCGCCAGTGTAAGGAAAAACGGCCAGCCGTCGTGCTTCTGGGCCAGATTCTTCATCAGCAGCACGGTGACGCCGATAACGGCGAGCGGCACCGGCGCGGTCAGGATGATCGCGGGCCAGCTGAACCAGCGCTGCGCATATTGGATCGTCAGCAAGGGCGTCGCCAGGCTGACTGCGGCGATGGCCAGCAGCATCAGGACCAGCAGAATCCAGCTGATGCGGTAGGCCTTGTCGCGCAGATCGCCTTCGGTCTTCAGGATCAGCCAGGTGGCGCCGAGCAGCGCATAGCCGACCACCAGCGAAACGCCGGTGAGAATGCTGAACGGCGTCAGCCAGTCCCACCAGCCGCCGGCATAATGCCGGCCCTCGACATGCACGCCCTGCAGGATGGCACCGAGCGCGATGCCCTGCGCCAGCGCCGCGACCCACGAGCCGCCGGCAAAGGCGATGTCCCAGAGATTGCGTGTGCTGCGGGTGCGCCAGCGGAATTCGAAGGCGACGCCGCGGAAGATCAGGCCGATCAGCATCGCGATCAGCGGCGCGTACAGGGCCGGCAGCAGGATGGCGTAAGCGAGCGGAAAGGCCGCCATCAGCCCGCCGCCGCCGAGAACGAGCCAGGTCTCGTTGCCGTCCCACACCGGCGCAACGGTGTTGGTGATGACGTCTCGGTCCTGCTTGCCCGGAAACAGCGGAAACAGGATGCCGAGGCCAAGATCGAAGCCGTCCATCACGACATAGATGAACACCGCGAGCGCGATGATGAACGCCCACAGGGTGGCGAGATCGACGGCGACGCTCATGATCCGATCGCTCCCTGCACCACGCCCGCCGCCGGCGTCACGCCGGCGCTGCGGAGCGGCGGCTCGCTGCTCGGTCCCGCCTCGCCGGCATGCGGCGGCTCGGCCATCAGGCGCAGGATGTACAGCACGCCGGCTGCGAAGATGATGAAATACACGATGATGAAGGCCAGCAGCGACGCGCCGACGGCCGGTGCGGCCAGCGGCGACACGGAATCGGCGGTGCGCAGCAGCCCGTACACGGTGAAGGGCTGGCGGCCGGTCTCGGTGGTCACCCAGCCGGCGATCACAGCGACGAAGCCGGCCGGCCCCATCGCGATCGCAAAGCGGTGCAGGCCCCGATTGATGTACAGCCGCCCGCGCCAGCGCTCCCACAGGCTGAACAGGCCGAGCGCCAGCATCAGCATTCCCAGCCCGACCATGATGCGGAACGACCAGAAGGTGATCGGCACCGGCGGCCAGTCCTGGCGCGGCACGGTGTCAAGCCCGGCCATCGGCGCGTCGATCTGGTGCTTGAGGATCAGCGAGCCGAATTTGGGAATGCCGATCGCCCATTTCAGCTCGCCCTTCGCTTGGTCGGGCCAGCCGAACAGATACAGCGGCGCGCCGTCCTTGTGGCTCTCGAAATGGCCCTCCATGGCCATGATCTTCACCGGCTGGTGCTCGAGCGTGTTGAGGCCATGCTGATCACCGACCAGGATCTGCAGCGGCGCCACCAGCGCGGCCATCCACATCGCCATCGAGAACATCACGCGCGGCCCCGGCAGATGCGGATTGCGCAGCAGGTGCCAGGCGCCGACGGCGCCGACCACCAGCGAGGTGGTGAGATAGGCCGCCAGCACCATGTGGACGAGGCGGTAGGGGAAGGACGGATTGAAGATCACCTTGAGCCAGTCGACCGAGACGAACTGGCCGTCGGCGTTGACGGCGTAGCCGGCCGGCGTCTGCATCCAGGAATTGGCCGAGAGGATCCAGAATGCCGAGATCAGCGTGCCCACCGCGACCATCAGGGTGGCGAGGAAATGCAGCTTGGGGCCGACGCGCTTGAGGCCGAACAGCATCACGCCGAGGAAGCCGGCTTCGAGGAAGAACGCGGTGAGCACCTCATAGGCCATCAGGGGGCCGATCACCGGTCCGACCTTGTCGGAATAGACCGACCAGTTGGTGCCGAACTGATAGGACATCACGATGCCGGACACGACGCCCATCGCAAAGGCGATGGCGAAGATCTTGAGCCAGTAATTGAAGACGTTGAGATAGACGTCGCGGCCGGTCCACAGCCACAGCGCCTCGAGCACCGCAAGGTAGGAGGCAAGCCCGATCGAGAAGGCGGGGAAGATGATGTGGAAGGTGACCGTGAAGGCGAATTGCGCGCGCGCCAGCTCCACCGCATCCAAACCGAACATCCGCACCGTCCGTCATTGCCGCTGGAGCTCTTAGCATGGCCCCATGACGGAAGATTGCACCGCTGACGGTCGATATCAAATGGTCAAATCGCCCTACGCGGACATTGTGGGGACCGCATGGATCCACAACGACGAAGACCCGGCGGGGGCATCCGCCGGGTCTTCTGAGCAACCTGGAAGGTGGAGGTATCCTCGAATTTGCTCGCTCAAAACCGAGATCAGCTGGGGGACTGACGCTCGGTCGATGGGGGATCTTGTAGCGGCCGAAGTTTTCGAGGTGATTTCGCCGATTGTTTCAATTGTTTCGTTCGGCGATTTTCTTGGTGTCACGGGAACCCGCCGGGACCGCAGCCCCGACGGTCATCAACGTTCAGGCGGCGATGCTGTGCACGCCGGCGCCGCGGAGGAGTTCGGCAAGGTGCTTGCGGGCATAGAACATGCGCGTCTTCACCGTGCTCTGCGGGATGCCGATGATCTGGCCGACCTCCTCCACCGACTTCTCATGATAGTAGATCAGGGTGATGATCTCGCGATGGGCCGGCGACAGCTTGGCGACACAGGCGCGCAGGATCGCGCTGGTGGTGGCGCGCTCGAGCGAGGTTTCCGGCGTGTCGGCGTCGTCGGCAATCTCGCGCACCTCGTCCTGGTCGATGTCTTCGAAGCGGCGCTGACGCAGCGCGGTCAGCGCCTTGAAGCGGGCGATCGACAGCAGCCAGGTCGAGACCTGCGAGCGGCCCTCGAACTGCTTGGCGGTGCGCCAGACGTCCAGGAACACCTGGCTGACGAGGTCCTCGGCAATGGTGGTGTCGCGGACGATGCGCAGGATGAAGCGATAGACCCGCACATTGTGGCGCGCATAAAGCGTATGCATCGCGGTGCGATCGCCATCGGCAATGCTCTCCAGGAGCATGTCGTCCGTGGTCGCCTGGGCCGCGATGATGCCCTGGCTGGCAGCGGAATTGATGGCAACGACGTTCTGCATGGCACTCTCCCGTTCCGCCGCCCCCTTGCGGCGTTTCGACGGGGCGGATTGTTACGGAGTGCCGGTTTCGGGACGTCTGCACGAAAATGGGAAAATGGTTTCGTCGCAGCGAAGAAATGTTTCGTCGCGCCGCACATCGCGAAACACACGTGGCGGAATTGTGCCCGATTCCAATATACGGAACTGCGGTCCGGCTGCGACCGACGGTTCGCGGCCGCTTCAGGCCTTCTCGCCGGCCGGCGAAAACAGGTAACCGCCGCCGCGGATGGTGCGAATCACGGCCGGTTTGGCCGGATCGGGCTCGATCTTGCGGCGGATCCGCATGATTCGCAGGTCGACGGCCCGGTCGAACGCCTCGGCATCCCTGGCATTGGCGAGTTCCAGCAGCCGTTCACGCGACAGCACCCGCTTCGGATTGGCCGCGAACACCTTGAGCAGGCCGAACTCGGAGGCCGTCAGCGGATGCTCATTGCCTTCATCGTCGCGCAGCGCCTGGGCGTCGAGGTCCAGCCATTTGGTGCCGAATCGGACCAGCTGCGGATCCTTGGCCTTGGCCTCGACAACCTCCGCACTGGCGGATGCGGCAGCCTTGGCCGGGCCGCTGCGACGCAAGACCGAGCGGATCCGCGCCATCAATTCGCGCAATTCGCACGGCTTGGCGACATAATCGTCGGCGCCGAGCTCAAGGCCGACGACGCGGTCGATCGGGCTGGCGGTCGCCGTCAGCATGATGACCGGGATGTTGGTGCGGCCCTTGAGGTCGCGGATGATCGACAGACCGTCCTCTTCGGGCATGTTGAGGTCGAGCACGACGAGATCGGCGGGCCCGGTGTCGATGGCGCTGCGCAGGCTCTTTCCGCCATCGCACAGGGTCACCGTGAAGCCGTGCATCTTGAGGTAATCGCCCACCATCTCCCGGGCAGGGGCCTCGTCGTCGACGATGATGATGTGCTGGCTCTGACTCATGACAACTCGGCCGCAGGCAGTGTGATGGTGAAGGTTGACCCCGATCCCGGCCCATCGCTCTTGGCCGTTACCTCTCCACCATGCATGTCGACGATGCGTTTGACAATCGACAGGCCGAGGCCGGTCGAGCTCTCGCCGGCGGTCGGTTTTGCCGACAGCCGCTGGAACCGGCCGAACAGCCGGCCGAGATCCTCCGGCGACAGGCCGGCGCCCTCATCGGTGACGGCGATGAAAGTGTTATCGCCATCATCTGCGGCATTCACGGTGATCCTGCCGCCGATCGGGCTGTATTTGATGGCGTTGCTGAGCAGATTGTCGATCGCCTCGCGGATGCGATCGATGTCGCACATGGTCGACAGATGCGGCGGCGCCGACACCGCAATCACCTGCTGCTTGTTCAGCGCCAGCGGCTGGTTGGCCTCGGCCACTTCGCGCACGAGCGCGGCGATGTCGACCGGCTCGCGTCGGATGGTGATGTCGAACGCATCGGCCATGGCGTCCGAGATCAGGTGGTCGACCATCGAGGTCAGCCGCTTGGCGGCGTCGCGGATGTGCTCGATCTGCGTGGTGACGCCGTCCCTGGAGGCGCCGGTCGCGATCAGCTCGGTCAGCATTTCGGTGCGGCCGAGGATCACGCCGAGCGGATTCTTCAGGTCGTGGGCGACGGTGCCGAGGATCTCGTTTTTGAAGCCGTTGGCGCGCTGCAACCGCAGCCACTGTGCCGAGAGCCGCCGATTGGCCTGCATCAGCGCACGGGTGCGCTGGGCGACGCGGTCTTCGAGCTGGGTGTTGGCCTCGTGCAGCTGCTGATAGAGGATCACATTGTCGAAGGCGATCGACAGCCGGCTGGAAAAGATCTCGACCAGCGAGCGGTCGGTCTCCGACAGCTGCCGTTCCGCCTGAAGCAGCACCACGACCTCGCGGCCGGAGCCGGTGCGGACATAGAGCACGGTGCGCTGGTCGGCGAACTCGTTCGCGCGCTGCCGGAACGCGGCTTCGACCATGTCGCGCAGCTCGGGATCGAGCGCGCGCGAGGTCGCCGCGCCGGAGAAGCGGCTGTAGCAGCCGGAGCCGGCCAGCACCGAGAAATCCTCCGCCTGGCTGCCGTCGTCGCGCAGCACCAGGATGCCGGCGCAATCGACGTTCAGCAGCGACGCCATCTGCGTCAGCACGCCCTCCGCCAGCCGCTGCATCGACTTGAAGTCGTAGAGCGTCGATGCGGCGTCGATGATGATTTCCAGGCCGCGCCTTGTCTGCACCATGCGCTCGAGCTGCTGATAGCTGCGCAGCGCCGCGGTCAGCGAGGTGAACAGCTTGTCGGCGGTGAGCTCGGTCTTGGCCTTGTAGTCGTTGATGTCGTACTGGACGATGACCCGTCGCTCCGGCGCCTGGCCCGGCTGTCCCGTGCGCAGGATGATGCGCACCGTCTCGTTCCGGATCTCATTGCGGATATATTCCACGAGCTCGAGGCCGGCGACGTCGGTTTCCATGATGACGTCGAGCAGCACGGCCGCGACGTCCGGATGCTCCCGCATCAGGGTGCGGCCTTCCGCTGCGGAATAGGCCGACAGGATCTCCAGTCCCTGTCCGTTCAGATTGTAGTCGGACAGCGCAAAGCGGGTGCCCTCATGCACCGCATGATCGTCGTCGATGACGGCGATCTTCCACTTCCGGGCCGAATGGTCGTCCTGGTCAACTCCGCTATCCTCGATCAGGTGGAGGACATCGTCCTGTTCGGCCATTGCGTCGTTCCGTCACCTATTGCTGTCTCGGCGCCGCCCTTGGCGACCCTCGGCATGGTAATCCGAAAGGTGGTGCCTTGTCCCACCCGGGACTCCAGCATCATGCGGCCGCCGAGCTGCTGCGTTACCAGATTGTAGACGATATGCAGCCCGAGCCCCGTCCCGCCTTCATTCCGGCGCGTGGTAAAGAACGGATCGAAGGCTTGGCGCTGCACGTCGGGCGTCATGCCGGCGCCGTTATCGGCAAAAATGATCTCGATGTCATCTGCGCCGCGCGGCCGCGCGGTGATCGAGATGGTGCCGGCGCGGCCGTCGGCGAAGGCATGGTTGACCGCGTTGAGAAACAGATTGGTCAGGATCTGGCCATAGGACCCCGGATAGCCGTCGATCGGCAGCCCCTCGGGCACGTCGACCGCAAGCGTGATCGCCGCCCGCTTGAGGACCGGCTTCAGGCTCGTGATGATCTGGTCGGTGGCCTCGCCCAGCATGAAAGTCCGTCGCTCGGCATGCGAACGGTCGACGGCGACCTGCTTGAACGACTGGATCAGCTCGCCGGCGCGCTGCAGGTTGGCGACCAGCTGTTCGGACGCGTCGCGCGAGGAGCGCACGAATTCCTCGAGCTGCGATCGCCGCAGGCCGCCCTCCGGCGACTTCAGCATCGCTTCGAACATCTCCGCCCGGCGCGCAAAGCTGGAGGCCACCGTCAGGCTGATGCCGATCGGATTGTTCACCTCATGCGCCACTCCGGCGACCAGCCCTCCCAGCGCCGCGAGGCGCTCGGCATCGATCAAATTCCGTTGCGCGGCATTGAGCTCGAGCAGGGCGCTCTCGGCCTTCTCCTTCGCGTTGCGCAGCTCGTCTTCGGTCTTGCGCTTGGCGATCGCGTTCTGGCGGAAGATCTCGACGGCGCGGGCCATCGAACCGACCTCGTCGCGCGCCTCGGTGCCCTGAACCTTTCGGTCGTAGTCGCCGATGGTGATCGCGCGCATCGACGCCATGATCTGCTGCAACGGCAGGCGGATCGAGAGTGCGATCAGCACGCCTGCGGACAGGATGATGCCGAGAAAGATCACCGCGATCGACAGCACGCGTCGGGAAATATCGCTCAATGTCCGATCGAAGGTCGCCTGGGCCTTCTGCTCATGCTGCCGCATCTTCACCGACAGGCCGTCGATGGCGGCGATGGTTTCGGCCTGACTGGCGTCGATGGTGTTGCGCAGCAATTCCGTGCGATTGGTCAGCTGTCCGGTCAGCTTGGAAAAGCCTTCCCGGAGCGCCGCGGTACGGGCCGACAGCCGCTGCAGCGCAAGGCGCTGCAGGTCGTTGTCGGCAAGCTCCGACATCACCGGAATGGTCTTCTCGATCGTCTCGGTGTTGCGGCGCGCATCCTCCGCCGACGCCGGGGCCAGCGAGAGGTAGTAGGAATTGGCCGCGACCAGCATCGCGGTGAAGGCCTCCCGCGACTTGCCGAGCGATGGCCAGATCTGCGCGTCGCGATGACCGGTCGCGCCTTCGATCACCGAATAGAGCCCGGCGATGTCTCGGGCGGGACCGAGCACCTCCTCGTCATAGGTCTTGGCAATCGTCGCCTGCAGGCTGCGCAACTCGCCGAAACCGTCGAGAAAGCGCACCGTGACGCGTTCGAGCTCTTCGGCCGATCCCGACAGCATCGGGTCGGTCGACGCGCGCGTGGTGAGGGTGCCCAGCACCGCCTCGCGCAAGAGCAGGATCTCGGCGAACAGCTCTGGACTCGGCTGATTGATGTAGCGGTGAATGAGGTTCTGCAGCCGGCTGGTCTCGCTTTCCAGCAGTGCCAGCACCTTGTCGGATTCGCGGACCTGGCGGACATCGTCCCAGGCGGTTCCCAGCACCTTCGCTCCGTTCCAGATCAGCGCCGCGAGGACGATCACGACAGCGGAGTTGAGGGCGGCAATGGACAGGATACGCCAACGGATCGGCACAGCCCGCAGCACGCGAACGACCCTGGCCCGGCCCGATGCGATCAGGCTGACCGATGGTCCGACGGAACTCCGCGTCTCGGCTGGTTCCACGACGTTACCTCGCGCTGCCCGGTGCGAACCGAGGCGGACGCGGCACTCGCGGCGTTGGACCTGCATGGTGCAGCGCAGCCAATCGCGTTGCACACTGGCAGCCGTGACGGCCGCCGCGCGCAGCCAGCATACGACGCTCCGCTTTCGTCCCGCCCCGTCTCCACACCGGCGTCACGTTCATGATCGAGATCCGCGGAAGGCAGGCGCGGTACACAGGCAACATGTTCCCCTTGCTGTTGAGGTCGGCCTGACGATGAAAAGGTTCAATGCGTCCACGAACAGGTGCTATAAGGCCATTCTGACGCGTGTGCGATACGCGTCAATGGTTTGTTCATAAGTTGTTGCAGCTGTTGGTTGATAGTTCGCCGGGCCGGCCGGATGGGGTTTAGGCATGGGGCGCGGTTGCTTATTTTAGCAGCTGATTATTTGAAATGGAGTTGGCCTCCGGTGACGATCGTCCTGCGTCTTCTCTGCGTCGTTGTCTTGCTCTGCAATGCGCTCGGGGCGGTGTCGGCTCAGGCCGCGACCGAGATCATCTGGTGGCACGCGATGTCGGGGGAGCTCGGCAAGCAGGTCGAGAGGCTCGCAGCCGATTTCAACGCGTCGCAACACGACTATCATATCCAGCCGACCTATAAGGGGACGTACACGGAGACCGTCACCGCCGCCATCTTTGCGTTCCGGTCGCGGAGCCAGCCGGCGATCGTGCAGGTGAATGAGATTGCAACGGCCACGATGACCGCAGCCAAAGGCGCGATCTATCCCGTGTTCGAGCTGATGCAGGACGAGCAGGAAGCCTTTTCGCCATCGGCCTATTTGCCGGCGGTTGCCGGCTACTACGCCGATGCCGACGGCAACATGCTGTCGTTTCCGTTCAATGCCTCCACCCCCATCCTGTACTACAACAAGGATCAGTTTCGTGCCGCTGGGCTCGATCCCGATGTCCCTCCCAAGACGTGGCCGGAGCTTGGCAGGGCGGCCAAGCGGCTGCGCGAGCACGGCATGGCCTGCGGTTTTACAACCTCGTGGCCGGCCTGGATCAACATCGAGAACTTTTCTGCCTTCCATAATTTGCCGATCGCCACGCGGGCCAATGGCTTTGCGGGACTCGACGCCGCCTTGATCTTCAACAATCCCCACGTCGTCCGCCATATCGCTCAGCTTGCCGAATGGCAGAAGAGCAAGGTCTTCGATTATGGCGGTCGCGGCCAGGCGGCCGAGCCGCGCTTTCAGAGAGGCGAATGCGGCATCTTCATCGGGTCCTCGGCGACACGTGCCGACATCAAGGCGAATTCGAGATTCGCGGTTGGTTACGGCATGATGCCGTATTGGCCCGATGTCGCCGGTGCGCCGCAAAACTCGATCATTGGCGGTGCAACGCTCTGGGTGCTGCGCGACCGTCCGGCCGCCGAGTACAAGGGGGTCGCCAGGTTCTTCGCCTATCTGTCGCGGCCGGACATCCAGGCGGCCTGGCATCAGAACACGGGCTATCTGCCGATCACCCAGGCCGCGTTCGATCTCACGCGTGCGCAAGGGTTCTACGATCGCAATCCCGGCACCGCGATCTCGATCGAGCAGGTGACGCTGCATCCGCCGACCGAGAATTCGCGCGGGCTTCGGCTCGGCTCCTTCGTGCTGATCCGCGACGCCATCGAGGACGAGATGGAGCAGGCCTTCAGCGGCCGCAAGTCGGCCCACGCCGCGCTCGACGCCGCCGTCGAGCGCGGCAACCGTCTGTTGCGCCAGTTCGAGCGCGCCAGCCCGGATCGTTGATGACGACGCTGCCGCCGATTGCCGATGTTGTGCAGCTCAAGCGCCTGCGTGCCGACGAGGCGCATTGGCTGCCGGCCGCACAGCAGATCGTTCGCGCTGAGGGCTACGACGGCGCGCAGCTGGTGCCGTTCGGGGCGGGAACGAATCTCGTCGCCGCATTGAACGACCAACTGGTCCTGAAGATCTTTCCGTCCTTCCATCGGGCCAAGTTTCTCTCGGAGCGCGCAACGCTGCGCGTCCTCGGCGGTCGCGTCGATGATGTCGCCACGCCTGAGCTGCTGCATCATGGTGAATGCGAGGGGTGGTCCTATCTGATCATGAGCCGGCTCGAAGGTGTTGCTGCTTCGGAGGTCTGGCCGCTCCTTGCAGAAGCGGATAAGCCGCGTCTCTTGCGGCAGCTCGGCCGCCTGATCGCCGATGTGCAACAGGTCTCGCCAGGCGAACTGCTCACGCTCGGCCCGCGCTGGTCTGATTTCCTGCAGATGCAGCTGGCCGGGTGCCGCGCCCGCCATCAGCGGCTCGGGCTGCCGCCAGCGCTGCTTGCAGTCCTGGATGATCTGCTGAACGAAGCCGTCGATGAGCTGCCGCGAGATCCGCAGTCCGTCATTCTCACCGGCGAGTACATTCCTGAGAATTTCATGCTCTCGCCTGTCGGCGATGGCTGGCGCGTGAGCGGCCTGTTCGACTTCGGCGACGTCATGACCGGTTTCGGTGAATACGACCTGCTCGGGCCGAGCGCGTTTCTCGCGGCTGGGCACGCGGCGCGCATGCGCGCCTTGTTCGAAGGCTATGGCTTGGCTCCGGGTCAGGTCACCTGGCAGCTGAAGCGGCGGCTGTTGTTTCTGATGCTGCTGCATCAGGCCAGCGATCCGCTCCGGCACATCGCCATTCCGGATTGGCCGCTCCGGGCTGGGACTTTCGACGCATTGCAGGCGCTGATCTGGCCGGAGTGATCTGACACCAGAGGTGGCTCAGCAGGCGGCCTGCAGCCAGTGTGCAGATTCGTCGCAGTCGGCAACGTTAGCTCAATAAATAAGCAATTCTGTAGCTTTGTATGCAATTGTTCCGGGGGGAGCCCGGACACGGCAACCTGTATCTCGAATTTTCAATGACTTAGCCATGATGGTGGATTGGCACGAAGCTTGCGACCTCTTGCCCCGTCGGTTGTATTCCCTGGGAGCATTTGATGAAGCGTCGCGATTTTCTGAAGTCCGTATCCGGTCTGGCTGCCGGCGCCGCGCTGCCCGTGGCGCCCGCGGTGATGTCGGCCGCGAAGGCCGATGCGCGATCCGAGACGCTGCTGATCGTGTCCGAGGGCGGGCCGAACAATCTCGATATTCACGGCGTGGGCACCAACGTGCCGGGCTACGAGGTCTCCTGGAACTGCTACGACCGCCTGATCAGCCATGAGATGAAAAGCGGCCCGGGCGGCGTGCCGTATTACGACCGCGACAAGTTCAAGCCCGAACTTGCGGAGGACATGACCATCGGCGACATGTCCGCGACCTTCAGGCTGCGGAAGAATGCCAAATTCCACGACGGCACGCCGGTCACCGCGAAGGACGTCAAATGGTCGCTTGACCGGGCCGTCAGCGTCGGCGGCTTTCCGACCTTCCAGATGAGCGCGGGCTCGCTGACCAAGCCTGAACAGTTCGTCATCGTCGATGACCACACGGTGCGCGTCGACTTCCTGAAGAAGGATCGCCTGACGATCCCCGATCTCGCCGTGATCGTACCCTGCGTCGTCAACTCGGAACTGGTGAAGAAGAACGCCACCGACAAGGATCCCTGGGGCCTCGAATTCACCAAGCAGCAGACCGCGGGCTCCGGCGCCTACAAGGTGACGAAGTGGACCGCCGGCACCGAAGTCGTCATGGAGCGCAACGACGACTGGGTGTGCGGGCCGCTGCCGAAGATCAAGCGCGTGATCTGGCGCATGGTGCCGCAGGCCGGCAACCGGCGGGCCCTGCTCGAGCGCGGCGACGCCGACATCTCCTATGAGCTGCCGAACAAGGACTTCCAGGAGATGAAGGCGAACGGCAAGCTGAGCGTGGTCTCGCTGCCGATCTCGAACGGCATTCAATACATCGGCATGAATGTCACCAAGCCGCCATTCGACAATCCCAAGGTGCGCCAGGCCCTCGCTTATGCGATGCCCTATCAGAAGATTATCGATGCCGTGATGTTCGGCCTCGCCAATCCGATGTTCGGGGCTGCCGCCGACAAGGCCACCGAGGTGGCGTGGCCGCAGCCGACCAAATATGCCACCGATATGGAGAAGGCGAAGGCGCTGCTGGCCGAGGCCGGCTACGGCAACGGCTTCGAGACCACGATCTCCTTCGATCTCAATTTCGCGCAGGTCAACGAGCCCTTGTGCGTGCTGGTGCAGGAAAGCCTCGCCCAGCTCGGCATCAAGACCACGATCAACAAGGTGCCCGGCGCCAATTGGCGCACCGAGCTGAACAAGAAGGAGATGCCGCTCTTCACCAACATCTTCTCGGGCTGGCTCGATTATCCCGAGTACTTTTTCTACTGGTGCTATCACGGCAACAATTCCGTGTTCAACACGATGAGCTACAAGTCACCGGAGATGGACAGGCTCATCAACGGCGCGCGCGACGCCGCCGCGACCGGCGACAAGGCGACCTACGATGCCGACGTGAAGGGTTTCGTTGATCTGGCTTTCGCCGAGGTGCCGCGCATCCCGCTGTACCAGCCCTTCGTCAACGTCGCGATGCAGAAGAACATCTCCGGCTATCAGTACTGGTTCCACCGCCGGCTGGACTATCGTGCGCTGGTGAAGGGGTGAGATGGGCGAGGAGCGAGTGGCGAGCAGCGAATAGGGCAATGGAGAGCGGCGAATGCTAAGGGAGGATGATCCGCAGCCGAGCGCTCTGGACCGCTATTCGCCACTCTCTATGCGCCATCCGCAGGCCAAGTGCGCGGAGCGATCGACATGTTGAGTCTCATCGCCAAGCGCCTCGCTTTCGCGATTCCCTCGCTGATCGGCGTCGTGATCGTCACCTTCCTGCTGACGCGCGCCTTGCCCGGCGATCCCGCGGCGTATTTTGCCGGTCCTGCGGCCACCAAGGAGGCCGTCGAGCAGATTCGCAAGAAGCTCGGTTTCGACAAGCCGCTGGTCGAGCAGTTCTTCCGCTACACGGTCGATCTCGCCCATGGCGATCTCGGCAGCTCGCTGACGACAGGCCAGCCGGTCGCGACCGAAATCCGCAACCGCCTGCCGGCCTCGGCCGAGCTCACCCTGCTCGGTCTTCTCGTGTCGGTCGCGATCGCGCTGCCGCTCGGCGTGCTCGCCGCGACGCGGCCGGGGTCATGGATCGATCACACCTGCCGTGTCGTCACCACTGCGGGCGTCTCGCTGCCGGTGTTCTTCACCGGGCTGGTGCTGGTCTACGTGTTCTATTTCCGGCTCGGCTGGTCGCCGGCGCCGCTTGGCCGTCTCGACGTGTTCTATAGCGCCCCGAACGCCGTGACCGGCTTCTATCTCATTGACACGCTGATCGCAGGCGACGCCGAGGCGTTCCGTTCCGCGCTGAGCCAGCTGATCCTGCCGGCTGCGACCCTGGCGATCTTTTCGCTCGCGCCGATCGCGCGCATGACGCGCGCCTCGATGCTGCAGGTGCTGTCGTCGGAGTTCGTGCGGACGGCGCGGGCCTCCGGCCTGTCACCCGCCACGGTCACGGTGACCTACGCGTTCCGGAACGCGATGCTGCCGGTCATCACCACGCTGTCGATGGTGTTCTCGTTCCTGCTCGGCGCCAACGTGCTGGTCGAGAAAGTGTTCGCGTGGCCCGGCATCGGCTCCTACGCGGTCGAGGCGCTGATCGCCTCCGACTTCGCGCCGGTGCAGGGCTTCGTGCTGACGATGGCCGTGATGTACGTCCTCCTGAACCTGGTCATCGACATTCTGTATGGCGTCATCGACCCCCGTGTGAGGCTGGAAGGATGAGCTCTGTCGCGCCGACCGTCGAACCCGCCGTCGCCCGCACCTCCGGCTTGGCCGCCCTGATCGGGCACACCCGCTATGTGCTCGCCGAGAACAAGGTCACCGGCTTTGCCTTCGGATTGCTGGTGCTGATCCTGTTCGCCGCGATCTTCGGTCCGTGGATCGTGCCGTATGATCCGCTCGCCAGCGACACAGCGTCGGCGCTGAAGCCGCCGTCTGCGGCGCATTGGTTCGGCACCGACCAGCTCGGCCGCGACATCTTCAGCCGTGTCGTGGTGGCTGCCCGGCTCGATACGTTCATCGCGGTCGCCTCGGTCGCGCTGGTGTTCTTCATGGGCGGGCTTGCGGGAGTCGCGGCCGGCTTTTTCGGCGGCTGGACCGACCGCATCGTCGGCCGCATCGCCGACACCATCATGGCGTTCCCGCTGTTCGTGCTGGCGATGGGGATCGTGGCCGCGCTCGGCAACACCGTGCAGAACATCATCATCGCCACCGCGATCGTGAACTTTCCGCTTTATGCCCGTGTGGCGCGTGCCGAGGCCAATGTCCGCCGCAACGCCGGCTTCGTGCAGGCGGCGCGTCTGTCGGGCAACAGCGAGATGCGCATTCTGCTGGGTCATATCCTGCCGAACATCATGCCGATCATGATCGTGCAGATGTCGCTCACCATGGGCTACGCGATTCTCAATGCCGCCGGCTTGTCTTTCATCGGCCTTGGCGTGCGGCCGCCGACCGCGGAATGGGGCATCATGGTCGCCGAGGGCGCCTCCTTCATGGTGTCGGGCGAATGGTGGATCGCGCTGTTTCCCGGCCTCGCGCTGATGATCGCGGTGTTCTGCTTCAACCTGCTCGGCGACGGCCTGCGCGACATCGCCGACCCGCAGCGCAGGACGTAAGGCGATGAGCTACCTGCCAAGGAATAACCTCGTCATTGCCGGGCTTGACCCGGCAATCCATCCCTTCAAGCAAACCTTCGTCAGTCTGACGGATGCGCGGGTCAAGCCCGTGCATGACGGTCTGTGTGATTGGAGAGCATCATGACCGCCCAGCCGCTGCTCGATGTCCGCGATCTCACCGTGGAGTTCTCCACCCGTCGCGGCATCGTCAAGGCCGTGCAGCATGTCGACATCTCCGTTGCCAAGGGCGAGACCCTGGCGATCGTCGGCGAATCCGGCTCGGGCAAGTCGGTGACGTCGTATGCGGTGATGCGCATTCTCGACCGTGCAGGCCGGATTGCCGAGGGCTCGGTGATGTTTTCCGGCGTCGACGTCAAGGCGGCCGACGAGAGCGCGGTGCGCGACCTGCGCGGACGCGAGATCTCGATGATCTTTCAGAATCCGCGCGCAGCGCTCAATCCGATTCGCAAGGTCGGCCAGCAGATCGAGGATGTGCTGAAGCAGCACGCGCAGGCCGCGGCCAGCGATCGCGGGGAGAAGGCGATCGCTGCCCTCGAGCAGGTCAAGATCGCCCGTCCGCGCGAGCGCTACCATGCCTATCCGTTCGAATTGTCCGGCGGCATGTGCCAGCGTGTCGTCATCGCGCTGGCACTGGCTTGCAATCCGCAGCTTCTGATCGCCGACGAGCCGACCACCGGCCTCGACGTCACCACCCAGAAGGCGGTGATGGATCTCGTCGTCGAGCTGACCAGGAGCCGCGGCATGTCGACGATCCTGATCACGCATGATCTGGGACTTGCCGCCGCCTATTGCGACCGCGTCGTCGTGATGGAGAAGGGGCGGGTGGTCGAGACCGCCAAGGCTGCCGACATCTTCGCCAACCCGCAGCACCCCTATACGCGCAAGCTGATGCGTGCGACGCCGCGTCTCGGCGTGTCCCTGCGCGAACTGCTGCCGGAGGAGGAGACGTCGCCCAATGCACAGTCCGTCATCGCCGGGCTTGACCCGGCGATCCATCCCGTTGCGCAAGAGTCGTCGAAGCTGATGGACCCCCGGGTCAAGCCCGGGGGGGACGAGCGAAGTGGTGCGGACGAGCAGTGCGGGAGGGACGAGGCGCGTGCCGGAATTGCGCGGCCGCTCCTTCTCATCGACAAGCTCATCAAGGAATATCCGCGCCAGGGTGGATCGCCGACATTGTCAAGACTGTTCGGCCGCAAGCCGGCGGTCGAGCCCGAGATGTTTCGTGCCGTCGATGGCATCAGCTTCACCGTCGGCCATGGCGAGAGCGTCGGCCTCGTCGGCGAGTCCGGCTGCGGCAAATCGACCACGTCGATGATGGTGATGCGTCTGCTCGACCAGACCTCGGGCCGCATCAGCTTCGACGGCGAGGAGATCGGCAACATCCTGCCGCAGGCCTTCGCCCGGCTGCCGCTGCGCAGCCGCATCCAGATGGTGTTCCAGGATCCGACCGACAGCCTCAACCCGCGCTTCACCGCGGCGCGTGCGATCGCCGATCCGATCCTGCAACTCGGCGACATCAAGGGGCGCGACGCCCTGCGCGGGCGGTGCGAAGAGCTCGCGCGCATGGTCGGTCTGCCGCTCAACCTGCTCGACCGCTTTCCGCATCAACTCTCGGGCGGCCAGAAGGCGCGCGTCGGCATCGCACGTGCGATCGCATTGCACCCGAAGCTCGTGATCCTCGACGAGCCGACGGCGGCGCTCGACGTCTCCGTGCAGGCGGTCGTGCTGAATCTGCTTCAGGACCTCAAGCAGCAATTGGGCATGAGCTATCTGTTCGTCTCCCATGATTTGAACGTGGTGCGGCTGTTGTGCGATCGTGTGATCGTGATGCGGTCGGGTCGAATCGTCGAAGAAGGCAGCTCCGAACGTGTGCTAGGAGATCCGCAGCATGACTATACGCGCGAGCTGCTGACCGCGATTCCGCATCCGCCGCTGCCGGTGCATTGAGGGGAGAGGTGCATGGCCGAGCCATGGGATGACTACATCGACGCGGTCGGGCGCGCCTTGGGGCTGCCGATCGAAGAGGCTTGGCGTCCGGCGATCCGCGCCAATCTCGACGTGTCGCTGAAAATGGCGAAGCTGGTCGACGAATTCCCCCTGCCTGATGAAGCCGAGCCTGCCAGTGTCTTCACCGCTTGATCCTGCCGACATGACCGCGAGCGCCATCGCCGCCGCGGTGGCCACCCGCAAGCTCTCCGCCAAGGAGGCGACTGAGGCCGCGCTGTCGCGGATCGCTGCGCGCGATGGCGTGCTGAACGCCTTCACCGATGTCACGGCCGAGCGCGCACGCGCCAAGGCGGCTGAGATCGACGCGGCGATCGCGGCCGGCAAATCTGTCGGCCCGCTCGCTGGCGTGCCGTTCGCCGTGAAGAACCTGTTCGATGTCGAGGGGCTGCCGACCCGTGCAGGCTCCAAGATCAACCGCGACCGTGCGCCGGCCGCACGCGACGCCACGCTGATCGCGCGCATGGAGGCCGCAGGCGCGGTCCTGGTCGGCGCGCTCAACATGGGCGAATACGCCTACGACTTCACCGGCGAGAACGTGCATGATGGCCCGTCGCGCAATCCGCATGATCCGACACGGATGAGCGGCGGCTCGTCGGGCGGATCGGGCAGCGCCGTGGGCGGCGGCCTGGTGCCGATCGCGCTCGGCTCGGACACCAATGGCTCGATCCGCGTGCCCTCGTCGTTCTGCGGCATCTTCGGTCTCAAGCCGACCTATGGCCGGCTGTCGCGCGCGCGCTCGTTTCCGTTTGTGATGAGCCTGGATCATCTCGGCCCGTTCGCGCGCTCGGTCGAGGATCTCGCGCTCGCTTATGACGCGATGCAGGGGCCCGATCCGGACGACGCCGCGTGCACGACGCGCCCTGCGGAGCCTGTGTCCGGATTGCTGTCGCAAGAACTCGACGGTTTGCGCATCGGCCTTGCTGGCGGTCACTTCCAGACGAACCTGTTTCCCGAAGCCGCCGAAGCGGTCGCTCGTGTTGCGGCGGCGTTGAAGGTGACCGAGGTGATCGAGGTGCCGGAAGCCGCGCGCGCCCGCGCTGCGGCCTATGTCATCAGCACCACCGAAGGGGCCTCGCTGCACCTCGACCGGCTGCGCACGCGCCCTCATGATTTCGATCCGGCGGTGCGCGACCGTCTCATCGCCGGCGCGATGATTCCGGCGCCGCTGGTCGACCGCGCGCAGAAGTTCCGTCGCTGGTATCGCGCCAAGGTGCTGGAGCTGTTCACATCGGTCGACGTGCTGATCGCGCCGGCAACGCCCTGCATCGCGCCGAAGCTCGGGCAGGCGACCTTCATGCTCGACGGCGTCGAGCTGCCCGTGCGCGCAAATATCGGCATCCACACGCAGCCGATCTCGTTCATCGGGCTCCCGGTCGTCGCCGTGCCGATTCCGCTCGAGCCGATGCCCATCGGCGTGCAGATTATCGCTGCGCCCTGGTGCGAACATGTCGCATTGCGCGTGGCCCACGCCTTGCAACAGCGTGGCGTCGCCGCTGCGCCGGCCCCGAGAGGAGTCCTGGAGAATGGAAGTCGATCTGCCTGACGTCGTTGCCGAAGTCACGGCGCAGTTCCAGCGCTATGAACAGGCGCTCGTCAGCAACGACGTCGCCGTGCTCGACGAGCTGTTCCGGAAGGACGCCCGCACCTTGCGCTACGGCATCGGTGAGAACTTGTACGGCTATGGCGAGATCGCGGCCTTTCGCGCCGCGCGCTCGCCGGCGGGCCTGATGCGGCGCACCGCGCGCACCATCATCACCGCCTATGGCCGCGACACTGCGGTGGCCTCGACCCTGTTCTATCGCGACAGCGCGCCCGGCAAGGTCGGGCGCCAGATGCAGACCTGGGTTCGGTTCCCGGAGGGCTGGAGAATCGTCGCTGCCCATGTCAGCATCATCGATGAAGCAAAAGGCGGCTGAGGCATGAGCCTGGACGATCTTCCGCCGCGGACGCAGCAGCGGCCCGCCCGCGATCCTGATGGGCCGCGCGCCGATCGCGCGCCGCCAGCGGTCGCAAAGATCACTCGCGCGGAGGAGCTGCGCCTGCAGCTCGCCGACGATATCGTGCGCGGTGCGCTGGCGCCCGGTGCGCCGCTCGACGAAACCGAGATCGCCAAGCGCTTCAACGTCTCGCGCACCCCGGTGCGCGAAGCGCTGCGCCAGCTCGCGGCATCCGGCCTGATCGAGGCGCGCGCGCATCGCGGCGCAGTGGTGGCGCGGCCCTCCGTCGATCGGCTGACTGGGATGTTCGAGGCGATGGCCGAGCTCGAAGGCCTGTGCGCCGGCCTCGCAGCGCAACGTATGACGCCGGTCGAGCGGCAGCGGCTCGAAGCCATTCACGAGGAATTGCGCAATCTCAGCCATGCCGGCAATCCCGAGCGCTTCCACGAGGTGAACGAGCGCTTCCACAACGCGATCTATGCCGGCGCGCACAATGCCTATATCGCCGAGATCACCTTGGCGACGCGGGTGCGCGTGCAGCCGTTCCGCCGGGCCCAGTTCCGCAATCTCGGCCGCCTCGCCAAGTCGCATGCCGAACACGATCGCGTCGTCGTGGCCATCCTGCGTGGCGACAAGGCTGGCGCGGCCAGCGCCATGAAAGCCCATATCGAGCTGGTGCGCGGCGAGTACGAGATTTACGCGGTGTCGGTGTAGACGAGCTCCACCGCAATAACGGTGCTAAACTAACGTCGATCAGCTCTTCTGCGCCATATACGCGCGCCAGCCGCCGAACTCCGAGATGTCGCGTGCGCCATCAAGCGCTGCAGGCTCGACCAGGAAGCCCTTGGCACTGCGGCCGTCGGCGAGCCGGATCGTGCCGATCGACAGCGGCGGCGGGATGAGGTCCACAAACTTGCCGAAGCCGGCGGCTGACAGCGCCCAGAGCTCGACCTCCATCGCCGCCCCCTTGCCGGCCTCGATGCGCAGCATGCCGGGCTTGGGCGGCGTGGTCGGCAGCGCATAGAGCTTGTAGTCCGGTGCGGTCCTGGCTGCTTCCAGCAGACGGCCACCGAGACGGGTCAGCTCGTGATTGAGCGCCATGCCGGAGAGATGCGCGCCGACCACCACGATCGCGATCTCGTCGCCATGTAGCGATGGCGATACGGCCGCGAGCGGTGGCTGCGGTGTCGCTTTGGCGCCCACCGGCAGCGCGGTGTCGGCATGGAAGGCGCGCCCGAGGCTCGCGAGCGCGGCGTCGTGTCCGGCCGGCGCCAGCAGCGTGATGCCGAACGGAATGCCATCGCTGCGCATCGCAGCCGGCACCGCCAGTCCGCACAGATCGAGCAGATTGACGAAATTGGTGTAGGTGCCGAGCCGGCTGTTGAGCAGGATCGGATCGGCCAGCACCTCCGCAGTGGTGTAGGCGGTGGGCGCGGTCGGCAGCACCAGCGCATCGACAGCGGCGAAGGTGCGCTCGGCCACTTTGCGCAGCGCCTGCAGCCGATACAGCGCGGCGAAGGTGTCGGCCGCGCTGCCGCGTGCGCCGCCGATGGTGATCTCGCGCGTCACCGGATGGATCGCGTCGGGATCGGACGCCAGGAGATCGCGGATCACGAGATAGCGTTCGGCGACCCAGGGGCCTTCATAGAGCAGCCGTGCCGTCTCGTAGAACGGCTCGAGGTCGAATGCGACGAGTTCGGCGCCGAGCTTGACGAAGCGCGCCACGGCGGCGCCGTAAGCGGCCTCGGCGGCTTTGTCGCCGAAGAAGATCAGTTGTCCCGGGCGGGGAATGCCGAGCTTCACGCCGCGCGGAAATGCCGTCACCGCGCCGAGCGGCCGGTCGCGCGAGAACGGATCGAGCGGATCCGGCGCGGCCATGACGTCGAGCGCTGCGACCGCATCATCGACCGTTAAAGAGAACACCGAGATGCAGTCGAGGGTGCGGCAGGCCGGCACCAGGCCGGCGGTCGAAATCATGCCGAGGCTCGGCTTCAGCCCGACGATGTTGTTGAGCATGGCCGGAACGCGGCCGGAGCCCGCCGTATCCGTTCCGAGCGACAGCGGCACGAGCCCTGCCGAGACCGCGACCGCCGATCCGGAGCTCGATCCGCCCGGCACCAGATCGCCGCGTACCGGATTGGTCGGGATGCCATAGGGCGAGCGCACGCCGACGAGGCCCGTGGCGAACTGGTCGAGATTGGTCTTGCCGATGATGATGGCGCCGGCGGCGCGTAGCCGCGCCACTGCGGTGGAATCGCGGGTCGGCGTGTAGGCAAAGGCCGGGCATGCGGCTGTCGTCGGCAGTCCCGCGACGTCGATATTGTCCTTGACCGCAACGGGCACGCCGAACAGCGGCAGTGCCGCGGCGTCCTGGCCGGCAAGCCGCTGCGCCTCGGCGATCGCATCCGCTTCGTCGCGCAGGCTGATGAAGATGGCAGGGTCATCATGCGCGCGAATCCGCGCGTAGCAGCGTGCGATCGTATCCTTGGGGGTCGTCAGGCCGGCCCGATGGGCGGCGACGATCTCGGCGACGGTTTCGGTCACGAAGCGCTCCGCCGTCGAGAGCCCGATGTCTGGCTTGCCATGTCCTTGCGCTCCGCTTCGCCGATCCTGCTGCGAACGTAGCAAGCCACGTGCCATTGTGTACATTGGCCGGAACTGGCAGCTCGTTGAAAATTGTTCGTTTTCAGTGATTTGCAGCAACCGCTCGGCACGAGCTTGGCAGAATTGTCCTGCGAAGCAGGCGATTTGCCTAAATAATAATCGGCTTCAATCCATCACCTTGCTGCTGCCCTGGGTGATCAGGCGGGCCGCGCGCTGGTCGCGGGCGTGAATCCATAGCCAGCTCAGGGCGACACTGAGCCGATTGCGCAGGCCGATCAGAAAATAGATGTGGGCGAGCCCCCAGATCCACCATGCCAGGGCCCCGCGCAGCTTGATCCAGCCGAAATCGATCACCGCGAGCCGCTTGCCGATCTGGGCGAGACTGCCGGCGTGATGGTAGCGGAACGGCCGCAGCGTGCGGCCGGCAAGCCGCGCCTTGATCGCCTCCGCGACGTAGCGGCCTTGCTGCTTCGCGGCCGGCGCGATGCCGGGCACCGGCTGGCCGTTCCAGGCGGCGATCGTCACTGTGTCGCCGATGGCGAAGATCTCGGGGTGGCCCGGCACGGTGAGGTCCGGCGCGACCTGCAGACGGCCGGCGCGATCCGCCGGCGCGCCGAGCCATTCCGCCGCGCGCGAGGCGCGCACGCCGGCCGCCCAAATAAGGGTGCGCGTATCCAGCCGCTTGCCGCCATAGACGACGCTGTCCGCCGTGCATTCGGTCACCGCCTGGCCCAGCACGACCTCGACGCCGATGCGCTCGAGCGACGTCAGCGTGTAGGCCGAGAGGTCTTCCGGAAAGCCGCCGAGCACCCGCGGTCCCGCCTCGATCAGCACCACGCGGGCTTCGTGGGTATCGATGCTGCGGAAATCCGGCGGCAGCGTCGAGCGCGCCAACTCGGCGATGGTGCCGGCGAGTTCGACGCCGGTGGGCCCTGCGCCGATGATCACGAAGGTCATCCAGGCCGCGCGCCGGGCCGGATCGCGCTCGCGCTCGGCGCGCTCGAATGCGACGAGGATGCGCCGCCGCAAGGTCGTCGCGTCCTCGAGCGTCTTCAGGCCCGGTGCGAACGGCTCCCATTCGTCATGACCGAAATAGGCGTGGCGGGCGCCCGTCGCGAGCACCAGCGTGTCATAGGCGACGTCAGTGTCGTCTTCCAACAGCACGCGGCGGCCGGCCGCGTCGATGCCCTTGACGCTCGCGAACAGGGTGGTCACCTCCGGCCGGTTCCGCACCAGCGACCGGATCGGCCAGGCGATCTCGGAGGTCGCCAGCGAGGCCGTCGCCACCTGGTAGAGCAGCGGCTGGAACAGATGGTGGTTGCGGCGGTCGATCAGCGTGATGCGGACGGGCGCGCCGGCCAGCCGGTACGTCGTTTCGAGGCCGCCAAAACCGGCGCCGACGATGACCACGTGATGCGGATTCTGGGCCTGACCCGTCATGAAGCTGGTTCTCGCTGCTGCGCCCCGGCTTCAATTCAACACGCCAAGCCTGGGTTGCTTCAAGCCCGTCTTGGCTATGGTGCGATAGCGCCCGACTATCGGGCCGGCGTGATCAGTAGAGGCCGCGGCCGGCGTCGCCGCCGGTGATGCGCGCGAGCCGCGCCTCGGTGGCCGGGACCCGGCTACCGCGGCCCGACGTCGGTGGCGTGCGGGTCATGGAGGGGCCGCCGGACGATGCGTCGTCGGCGCCGCTCGGGAAGAACAGCAGCGCAATGCTGAGGCCGAGATTGATCAGCGCGCCGACCCATGTGCCGTGGTGTGATCCCGGCAACGCATAGTCTGGGAACCGGCCGGCGACGACATAATCCAGCACCATGGCGGCGATCCAGCCCGGAATCACGCAGACCGGGTCCCAGCCGATGTCGCGGAAGCGCATCGCCTGCAGCATCACGTTCGCCCACAGGAACAGGGCGATCAGCACCACGATCGTCCCGCCCAGGACCAGGCCGGGCATTTTGGGAATTGCGGCCAGCGCAACGACCACCACGGTCGCAACGATCGCCGAGCCGACCCCGAGGCCGAGAGAGGCCAGGAAGTACTGCAACCGTCCGAGACGCGCATTGAAACCGAAGAAGAAGCCCAACATCCGCTGCTCCCGCATTCCGCGCCGCAACGGGCGGACCTGATCGACAGTCGTAGCAACGCGACATTTCCGGCCGCCTTCGCGGATGGCTAAAAGTTGAGACATCGCGCCGCAGCGGTCCCTCCGCTGCAAAGTTTATAGTTGCCAAAGCAACCAATATGTGGAACGTTCGAACCGTGAAGAAAAGAAGGCGCAGGAGGGCTTGCGCCTTGCACAGGGAATGGAAACGTCATGCGCTGCCTGCTCGCGGCAGGCGCGATCGCTTGCGTGCGCGCCGACAGGCGGCCAAGCTGCGGTGATCCGCTCCGGGACCGATCGATCCGAGACGGCTCAGCTCGCGCCGGTGACGGCGTCGAGATTGTCGTGAATGCGGCGGAGCAGCGCGATCAGCATCTCCTGCTCATTCTTGTCGAGACATGCCAGCAGTCGCCGCTCGCGCTCCAGTGCGGCGACAATGACCTTGTCATGGGTGGCGCGGCCCTTGGCCGTCAGCGATATCGAATGGCTGCGGCCGTCCTGCGGATCGTTGCGGATCGCGATCAGGCCGCGGTCCTTCATCAGCGCAAGGGTGCGGCTGACCGGACCCTTGTCGAAACCGATGACGCTGCAGATGCGCGACGCCGGAATGCCGGGTTCGATCGCCAGCAGCGACATGATCCGCCATTCGGTGACGTTGACACCGAAATTAAGCTGATAGAACGCGGTCGCGCTGTTCGACAGTTTGTTGGCGATGAAGGTGATGAAGGCCGGCACATAGCGGTCGAGGTCGAGCGTGAGGCCGTGTTCCTCAGGCTCGCGCGGCGGCGCTTTGCGCGGCGTTCTGATTTTCTCGCTCATGACCCCCAACGTCCATGCATCGCCAGTCATAGGGATAGGAAAAGCCGCATGACAAGGCCAAACTTCGGGAGCAACGCATGAACCCACCAGGTCTTTCCGCAGGCGCGGCCGGCACGTCGCCGCCCGCGATTCCGCATCTCGGCATCGATCCGTTTGCGATCTCGTTCTTCGATGATCCCTATCCTGCGCACCAGCAGATGCGCGAGGCGGCCCCCGTGGTCTACCTCGATCGATGGAATGTCTATGGCGTCGCGCGCTATGCCGAGGTCTATGCGGTCCTGAACGATCCCTTGACCTTCTGCTCCAGCCGCGGCGTGGGCCTCAGCGACTTCGCCAAGGAGACGCCGTGGCGTCCGCCGAGCCTGATCCTGGAGGCGGATCCGCCGGCGCATACGCGCACGCGCGCGGTGCTGAGCAAGGTGTTGTCGCCGGCGGTCATGAAGCGGCTGCGCGACGGCTTCATGGCCGCGGCCGAGGCCAAGGTTGACGAACTCGTGGCCCGCGGCTCGTTCGACGCCATTCCCGATCTCGCCGAAGCCTATCCGCTGTCGGTGTTCCCCGATGCGCTCGGCCTCCAGCCGGAGGGCCGCGAGCATCTCATTCCCTATGCCAGCCTGGTGTTCAACGCGTTCGGGCCGCCGAACGAGTTGCGCCAGCAGGCGATCGAGCGCTCGGCGCCGCATCAGGCCTATGTCACCGCGCAGTGCCAGCGCGACAATCTCACGCCGGGCGGCTTCGGCGCCTGCATCCACGCCTTCAGCGACAGCGGCGAGATCACGCCGGCCGAGGCGCCGCTGCTGGTGCGTTCGCTGCTCTCAGCCGGCCTCGACACGACCGTCTACGGCATCGGCGCCGCGGTCTATTGCCTCGCCCGTTTTCCCGATCAATGGGCGCGATTACGTGCCGACCCGGCGCTGGCCCGCAACGCGTTCGAGGAGGCGGTGCGCTTCGAAAGTCCGGTGCAGACCTTCTTCCGCACCACGACGCGCGATGTCGAACTCGGCGGTGTCGTGATCCCCGAAGGGGAGAAGGTGCTGATGTTCCTGGGCGCGGCCAACCGCGACCCGCGCCGCTGGGAGCGGCCGGACAGCTATGACATCACCCGAAAGGTCTCCGGCCATGTCGGCTTCGGCTCCGGCATCCACATGTGCGTCGGCCAACTCGTCGCGCGCCTCGAAGGCGAGGCGGTGCTGACCGCGCTCGCCCGCAAAGTCGGCGCGATCACGATGAGCGACGAGCCGAAGCGCCGCTACAACAACACGCTGCGCGGGCTGGAGAGCCTGCCGGTCACCTTCACTCCAGCCTGAGCTGTCCCATGACCACGATCACCTTCATTCATCCCGACAACCGCAGCGAGACGGTCGAAGCCGAGGACGGCGCCACCGTCATGCTGGCCGCGCTCACCCATGGCGTCGACGGCATCGTCGCCGAATGCGGCGGCAACGCCGTCTGCGCCACCTGCCACGTCTATGTCGACGACGCCTGGACCTCGAAACTCGAGCCGGTCTCCGACGACGAGGATGCGCTGCTCGACGGCACCGCGGCCGAGCGCCGGCCGAACAGCCGGCTGTCCTGCCAGATCAAGGTGCAGCCGGCGCTCGCCGGGCTCGTTGTCCGCATTCCGGACCGGCAGAGCTGATTTCTTTCGGCACCGACAACAATGAAAACAAGCAAGAGGGGAAGGAACATCATGACGCAATTCAAGACGTGTGCGCTCGCGCTGGTCGCATCGTTCGGCGTGGCGGCAGCATCCGCCGGCGAGATCTCGGACAATGTCGTGCGCGTCGGTGTGCTCAACGACATCTCCGGCATCTTCCAGGACACGAACGGCATGGGCTCGGTCGAGGCCGCGCGCATGGCGGCCGAGGATTTCAACGGTGGCGGCAAGGGTATCAAGGTCGAGATCGTCTATGCCGATCACCAGAACAAGGCCGATGTCGGCTCGGCGATCGTCCGCAAATGGCTCGATGTCGACAAGGTCGATGCTGTCGTCGACGTGCCCAACTCAGCCGTGGGGCTCACCGTCAACGAGCTCCTGCGCAACAGCCGCATGACCTTCCTGGCTTCTTCCACCGCGAGCTCCGATCTCACCGGCAAGGCCTGCTCGCCGAATACGATCCAGTGGGTCAACGATGCCTGGGCGACCGGCAACACCACGGCGGCCGCGATGATGGGGCGCGGTGGCAAGGACTGGTATTTCATCACGGTCAACTACGCGCTCGGCCAGGGCATCGAGGCGGAAGCCACCAGCTACATCGAGAAGCATGGCGGCAAAGTGCTGGGCTCGGCCAAGCATCCGCTCGGCACCACAGACTTCGCCTCGTTCCTGCTGCAGGCGCAGGGCTCGAAGGCCAAGGTGATCGGGCTCGCCAATGCCGGCGGCGACACCATCAACGCGGTCAAGCAGGCGTCCGAGTTCGGCATCCAGCAGGGCGGCCAGTCGCTGGTCGCCTTCCTGCTGTTCATCAACGACATCCATGGCATGGGCCTGAAGGCGGCGCAGGGCCTGCAGCTGCTCGAAGCCTTCTACTGGGACATGGATGACGACACCCGCGCCTTCGCCAAGCGCTTCGCGGCGCGTCCCGGCATGAACGGCAAGATGCCGAGCGGCAACCAGGCCGGCGTCTACGCCTCCACGCTCGCTTATCTCAACGCCGTCGCGGCGACCGGCAGCGATGATGCCAAGGACGTCGTACCTCAGATGAAGACGGTGAAGGGCAAGGACAGATTGTTCGGTGACGTGACCATCCGCGCCGACGGCCGCGTCGTGCATCCGATGTACCTGTTCGAGGTCAAAAAGCCCGAGGAGTCGAAATATCCCTACGACTACTATCGGCTGGTCTCGACGATCCCGGCCGACCAGGCGTTTCGGCCGATCGCGGACGGTGGGTGCGCGCTGGTGAAGTAGAGCGGTTCGTCTTCACCCCGTCGGAAGAGCACATGACATCTGAAACTGCTGATCAGTTGCTCCGTCATGCCCGGGCGTGTCCCGGGCATCCACGTCGTGCGGCGGTCCTCGAAAGACGTGGATGGCCCGGACACGCCCGGCCATGAAGGCTCCTGGGCGTGATCTCGCCCCTCCTGGGCTTTTGCCTCTGCGGCCGACTGTACTGTGCTGCAGTATCCTTAACAGGCACTATAGTTCTTGCCTTTGCCCGTTTCCGGGAATTATGGTGCATGGATCGAGGGTGCGCGAAACGACGATCGTGCTATGAAGCGCTGCGACGAAACGTCGCCGCTTGTCGCTCTGCCGCGTGCCAGTGACGTAACAACGATAAGAACGACGTGATGAGGGGAGGGAAGATCATGAAGACGAGCTTCTGGCTGGCAGGTGCCGCGGCGCTGCTGTTTTCGAGCACGGCCTTTGCCGGCGACACCATCAAGATCGGCTTCGTCTCGACGTTCAGCGGTCCCACGGCGGTGATCGGCAACGACATGCGCAATTCGTTCGAGCTCGCGCTCGACCATCTCGGCCGCAAGATGAACGGCAAGCCGGTCGAGGTGATCTACGAGGACGACCAGCAGAAGCCCGACGTCGGCAAGCAGAAGACCGAGAAACTGGTGCAGTCCGACAAGGTCGACTTCATCGTCGGCTACATCTGGTCGAACGTGCTGCTGGCCTCGCTCAAGACGGCCGTGGATTCCCAGACCTTCCTGATCTCGGCCAATGCTGGGCCGTCGCAGCTCGCCGGCGAATTGTGCTCGCCTTACGTGTTCTCGACCTCCTGGCAGAACGACCAGACGCCCGCCGCGATGGGCCTCTATATGAACCAGAAGGGCGTCAAGTCGGTGTTTTTGATCGGCCCGAATTATGCGGCTGGCAAGGACATGCTGGCCGGCCTGAAGAGCACCTTCAAGGGCCAGATCGTCGGTGAGGAATATACGGTGTGGCCGAGCCAGCTCGACTTCTCGGCCGAGCTGTCGAAGGCGCGTGCCTCGGGCGCAGAATCCATCTTCGTATTCTATCCTGGCGCGGCCGGCGTGCAGTTCCTCAATCAATACGTGCAGGCTGGCCTGAAGGAAAAGATGCCGCTCTATACGGCGTTCACCGTCGACGAATTGTCGCTGCCGCTGCAGAAGGACAATGCGATCGGCGTGCCCGGCGCCCAGGAATGGGTCAACGACCTGCCGAACGAGCAGAACAAGACCTTCGTCGCCGACTATCGCAAGAAGTACACCGGCCTGCGCCCGACCTATTACGGCGCCCAGGCCTATGATGCCGCGCAATTGATCAACAGCGCGGTGGTTGCGGTCAAGGGCGATACGTCCAAGAAGGACGCTATGAAGGCCGAGATGGAGAAGGCCAACTTCAAGTCGCTGCGCGGCGCGTTCAAGTTCGGCAACAACCACATCCCGATCCAGAGCTTCTACCTGCAGGACGTTGTCAAGGACGCCGATGGCCAGCTGTCCCTGAAGACGGTCGCCACCATCGTCGAGAACGACCAGGACCGTTTCCACGACAAGTGCCCGATGAAATAAGCAGAAGAACTCCCGGCCGGAGCGTGAACCGGCCTGGAATTTGCTTGAAGCTTAAAACATCTCCGTTCTAAGATCCGGACGGGCATGGCGGCAGCTCCTGACACGGTTCTGCCGCCGTCTTTTTGAGCGTGAAGTGAGGGGCATGCTTCTCGTCGTCGAACAATTCCTGAACGGGCTGCAGTTCGGACTGCTGCTGTTTCTGCTGGCTGCCGGCCTGACGCTGGTGTTCGGCATCATGGATCTTGTCAACCTCGCCCATGGCTCGCTCTACATGATGGGCGCCTATTTCGCGGCGACCTTCGTGGCCTGGACCGGCAGTTTCGTGCTTGGCGCCGTGATGGCGCTCGGTGCCACGCTTCTGCTCGGCATCGTGCTCGAATTCACGGCACTCCGGCATCTTTATGGGCGCGACCATCTCGACCACGTGTTGGCGACCTTCGGCCTGATCCTGTTCTTCAACGAGGCGGTTCGGCTGATCTGGGGGCCTGCGGGACTGGCGCTGCCGCTGCCGTCGTGGCTTGCGTTCCCGGTCACGATCATGCCTGGCATTCAATATCCTGCCTATCGGCTGGCGATCATCGTCGTGGCGCTGCTGGTGGCACTGCTGCTGTATCTCGGCGTGATGCGGACGCGGATCGGCATGCTGATCCGCGCCGGCGCCTCCAACCGCGAGATGATCGGCGCGCTCGGCATCAACATCAAGCTGCTCTACACCCTGGTGTTCGGGCTCGGCGCCGCGCTCGCCGGCCTCGCCGGGCTGATGCAGGCGCCGATCCTCACCGTGCAGATCGGCATGGGTGAGAACATCCTGATCCTCGCTTTCGTCGTGATCGTGATCGGCGGCATCGGCTCGATCCGCGGCGCCTTCATCGCGGCGATCATGATCGGCCTCATCGACACCATGGGCCGCGCCTTCCTGCCCAATTTGCTGCGCCAGGTGCTGAACTCGGCCGCGGCCTCCACTGCGGCGCCGGCAATGTCGTCGATGCTGATCTATCTCCTGATGGCGATCGTGCTGGTGGCGCGGCCTGAAGGTCTGTTCCCGGCCAACCGCAGATGAAATCCCAGCTCAACGTCTCGACCCTCGTGGCGGTCCTCGTCGTGGCCGGCCTCGTGCTGCTGCCGGTCTATTCGAACCTCACCGGCAACATCTTCATCCTCACGCTGTTCACCCGCATCGTGATCCTGGCCTTGGCGGCCGTCAGCCTGAACCTGATCATGGGCTATGGCGGCATGATGAGCTTTGGACATGCCGCCTATCTCGGCATCGGCGGCTACGCCGTCGGCATCCTGGCGCAGGAGGGCATCGGCTCCGGCTGGGCCCAGTTCGCGGTCGCGATCGCGGTTTCGGCGCTCTATGCGCTGGTGATCGGCGCGCTGTCTTTGCGCACCCGCGGCGTCTATTTCATCATGATCACGCTGGCCTTCGCGCAGATGGCCTATTACGTCGCCTCGGGCCTCGCCCGCTATGGCGGCGACGATGGCCTGACCGTCTACAAGCGCAGCGATTTCGGCGGCCTGATCAATCTCGGCAACCGTGTGCAGTTCTATTATCTCTGCCTGTTCTGCCTGCTCGCGGTCGTGGTGCTGATCTGGCGCATCGTCAATTCGCGCTTCGGCCTGGTGCTGCAGGGGCTGCGCTCCAATGAGCAGCGCATGCAGGCGATCGGCTTCCCGTCGAAGCGCTACAAGCTCGCCTGCTTCGTCATTGCCGGCATGCTGTGCGGACTGTCCGGCGCGCTGCTTGCCAACAACACCGATTTCGTCAGCCCCGCCGTGATGTACTGGACCCGCTCCGGCGATCTGATGGTGATGGTGATCCTGGGCGGCATGGGCACGCTGATGGGGCCGGTCGTCGGCTCCGTCGTGTTCCTGGTGCTGGAGGAGGTGCTGTCGCAGCTCACCGAATATTGGGCGCTGATCATGGGGCCGCTGCTGCTTTTGATCGTGCTGTTCGGCCGCGGCGGCATCATGGGCATGCTCGGGAGATTGAACCGTGGCTGAACCGCTGCTTCGCGTCGACAATCTCGTCCGCCGCTTCGGCGGCATCGTCGCCACCGATCACGTCTGCCTCGATGTGTCCAAGGGCGAGATCCACGCCATCATCGGCCCGAACGGCGCCGGCAAGACCACCTTGATCAGCCAGCTCACCGGCCATCTCGCGCCGCATGCGGGTCGCATCTTCTTAGGGGGCCGCGACATCTCGCATTTCCCGGCCTACAAGCGCAGCGCGCTGGGGCTCGCGCGCTCGTTCCAGATCACCTCGCTGCTGACCGACTTCACTGCGGCGGACAATGTCGCGCTGGCGGCGCAGGCCCATGACGGCCGGCACTCATTCCGGTTCTTTGCCAATGCGCGCAAGGAGAAGACGCTGCGCGATGCCGCGCGCGCCGCGCTCGAGCGCGTCGGCCTCGGCCACCGCGCCGACGTGCTCGTCTCCAAGCTGAGCCATGGCGAGCAGCGTGAGCTGGAGTTGGCGGTCGCGCTCGCGACCAAGCCGCAACTGCTGCTGCTCGACGAGCCGATGGCCGGCCTCGGGGTCACCGAGTCGCAGCGCATGGTGAAGCTGCTGAATGAGCTGCGCAAAGAGGTCTCGATCGTGCTGGTCGAGCACGACATGGAGGCGGTGTTCGCGCTGGCCGATCGTATCTCGGTGCTGGTCTATGGCCGGATCATCGCCTCGGGCAGACCGGATGAGATCCGGCAGAACGAAGAGGTCAAGCGCGCCTATCTCGGCGATCAGCACGTGGTGGTCGGCCATGGTTGATCAGGGAACAAGCGCCATGCTGCTTGAGGTCGACGGTATCGAGACCTGCTATGGCCTGAGCCAGGTCCTGTTCGGTCTGTCGCTGGCGATCCGTCCCGGCGAGATGGTCTCGCTGATGGGCCGTAACGGCATGGGCAAGACCACCACGATCCGCTCGATCATGGGCCTGACCCAGGCCCGCGCCGGAGTGATCCGTTTCAGCGGCCAGGAAACGCGCAAGCTGCCGTCCTACCGGATCGCCCAACTCGGCATCGGCCTCGTGCCGGAGGGGCGGCAGATCTTCCCGAACCTCACGGTCACCGAAAATCTCGTGGCGGCCTCCACCAACCGGCTCGGCGCCGCCGATCCGTGGACGCTCGACAAGATCCACGCGCTGTTTCCGCGGCTCGCCGAGCGCGGCAGCAACATGGGCAACCAGCTCTCCGGCGGCGAGCAGCAGATGCTGGCGATCGGCCGTGCGCTGATGACCAATCCGAAGCTGCTGATCCTCGACGAGGCGACCGAGGGCCTGGCGCCGCTGATCCGCGAGGAGATCTGGAACTGCCTGTCGCTGCTCAAATCGCGCGGGCAGTCGATCCTGGTGATCGACAAGAACGTCGAGCATCTCACCCGCATCTGCGACCGCCACTACATTATCGAGCGGGGCCGTACGGTCTGGCACGGAACATCTGAACAGCTGATGGCCGAGCCCGAGCTGCAACACCGCTATCTCGGGATTTGATAGTCACTCTCTGTGGCAGGCGTGGTCTGCACCTCCCCGACTTGCGGGGGGGGGGGGGGCGACCCGCATAAAAAGTCAGAGTTTTGTACCTGTCTGGCTCCACGTCGTCATGGCCGGGCTTGTCCCGGCCATCCACGTCGTTCGGCATCCTGCGCACGGCGTGGAGGCCCAGGACGAGCCGGGGCATGGCGGAGCAACTCACTGCCAGCTTGCTCGTCGCCGAATCCGGCAGCCAAGCTGACATGCGCCGTTTTTTCGCATTGAGATGCGCCCCGACCGCGCCTATTCTCTCAAGGTAGTAGTTTGTTTTGCCTTTTATCAAAGGTCGAGCAAATGCGTGCGCATCCGATCGACATCCAGGCGCAGAACAAGCCGGTATCCGGCCGGCGCGGCTTCTGGTCGAACCACCCCGACATCGAGACACTGCTCTGTCTTGCCTTCATGCTGATCGTCGGCGTGATCGTGAAGCTCACACCGCCCTGAGCGGCGCGTCAGCGCGCGAATGGAATGTACTTCTGATACTCCTTCGGCACCCGGCTGCGGTAGCGCGAGGGCACGGTACCGCTGCGCAGTGAGTCCTCCACCTCCTTGCGCGTGCTGGTCTTGGTGCGCTTCTGCTTCGGCGCAGTCGCCTCCTTGGCCGGCTTGGCGTCACCCGTCTTGTCGGCCGAGGCGGCCGGTGCGGGCGTTGCGTCCGGGGCGGGGCTTGCGGCGGGCGCGGGCTGGACCGGGGCAGGTTGGGCCGGCGCATCGGCGGCAGGCGCGTTCTGCGCGACGGCGGCTCCGGCGGAGAGACTCAAAGCCAGAACCGATGCAAGTGCGACCCGGGACAACCTGATCATGTCGACGAAACCCCAAAAAGCGTGTCGGTTGATGCTGGTCTGATGAGGTCGCCTGCGTGCGCCGTCGGGTTCATGCCCGGCACATGACTCACGCCGGCCGATGGTCCCATCGCCCAACTTCAATTCGTGCTGCCAATTTCTTGGGCACAGCGTGCGATTGCTCGTGTTGAATCGCAAGCATTTTTCTCTGGCACGGGGATTGCTGATCTCATGTTCAGAGTTGGCAGCTAGGGTTCCGGTTCTCTCGATGAGAACGCTGGTCCGAGAGCAGCCGCCAGGGGAGAGCCCTGGTGCACGGCGGGATAAAAACCCGGGAGACCTCAGTGGCCGCGCTTGGCAGGCTCGAGGTTGTCTTTGCCAGTCCGCAGGTCACAAAACCGATGAGGGACTGGACATGTTCAAAGCACGAAATCTGTTTGTTGCCCTGCTCGCGGCATCGACCCTGGCGACCGCATCGCTGTCGCCGGCCTTCGCTGAGAAGAAGAAGGAATTCAACATCGCATGGACGATCTATGTCGGCTGGATGCCGTGGCCCTATGCCGCGGAATCCGGGATCGTCAAGAAATGGGCCGATAAATACGGCATCTCGATCAAGGTCACCCAGATCAACGACTACGTCGAATCGATCAACCAGTACACCGCCGGCAAGTTCGACGGCGTGACCGTCACCAACATGGATGCGCTGACGATTCCGGCTGCTGGCGGCGTCGACACGTCGGCCATCATCATGGGTGACTATTCCAACGGCAATGACGGCGTGGTGCTGAAGAAGGGCAAGACCCTGGCAGATATCAAGGGCCAGAAGGTCAACCTCGTCGAGCTCTCGGTGTCGCATTATCTGCTGGCGCGCGGCCTGGAGACCGTGAAGCTCTCGGAAAAGAGCATCAAGACGGTCAACACGTCCGACGCCGATATTGTCGCGGCGGCGAAGTCGCCGGACACGACCGCGGTCGTCACCTGGAACCCGCAGCTGCTCGAAGTGAAGGCCGAGCCCGGCGCAACGCTGGTGTTCGACTCCAGCAAGATCCCGGGCGAGATCGAGGATCTCCTGGTCGTGAACAGCGCCACGCTCAAGGACAATCCGGAGCTCGGCAAGGCGTTGGTCGGCATCTGGTACGAGACCATCGCGCTGATGAAGGACCAGAGTGAGAAGGGCAGGGCCGCGCGCGAGGCGATGGCCAAGCTGTCGGGCACCGATCTCGCGGGCTTCGAGACCCAGCTCAAGACCACGTTCATGTATTACGAGCCGAAGGACGCGCTTGCTTTCATGACAGGGCCGGAGCTGCCGAAGATCATGGATCACGTCCGCACCTTCTGCTTCGACCACAATCTGCTCGGCGAGAACGTGAAGTCGAAGGATGCGGTCGGCATCTCCACGCCGTCGAAGGCGCTGGGCTCGGCCACCAATGTCAAGCTGCGGTTCGACCCGACCTACATGAAGATGGCCGCCGACGGGAAGCTCTGATCCATCCATCGTCGTGCCAACAGCATCTCCCCTCATCCTGAGGAGCTTGCGTAGCAAGCGTCTCGAAGGACGAGGCCCCGACCGGGCCTCATGGGCGAGACGGCGCTCACCCATCTCCTCACCATGAGGGGGCGGATCGTAGCCCGGATGAGCGGAAGCCGAAGCCCGGAGGGCGAAGGCGGACGCGATATCCGGGGTCTCACGAGGCGTCGCGTGGGAACCCGGATGTCGCTTCGCTCATCCGGGCTTCTGTAACGGGCCTTGGTTTGTCAATCCCAATTCTGCATGTCCTCTCGCCGGGCCCTTGCTTCTGTACGGGGTCGGCGCATGGCCGCCACCTGTTGGGCTGCGTAAGAGGAACCGGCCGGCCAATCTACGGAGAGCGTGGTTTTGAACCGACTGCCCGGATGGCGGCCTGACCGGATCCATCGTCCCGGCGAAGGGACCCTGCTCGGGGAGAGCCTGGTGTCGTGGCCCGCCCAGAACTCGATCGATGCTCCCCTAGGTCGCGGCAGCCTTGGCCGCGGGGTTGAACGGCATGTTGTCGGCGAGCATGCGGTGAAGGATCACGGCAAGCTTGCGCGCCAGAGCCACCTTGGCTTTGCGCGGGCCGGCGCGCCTGGCGACCCGCATCGCCCAGCTCTTCAGCTGTGAGCAGTTCTTGACCGGCTTGGTCAGCATGATATGCGCCGCCTGATAGAGCGCCTCGCGCACCGACGCATCGCCGACCTTCGTGATGCGGCCGCTATAGTCGGTCTCGCCGGACTGGTACCGTCTCGGCGTGAGGCCAAAATGCGCGCCTGTCGCCTTGGAGGATCGGAAGCGCTTGGGGTCGTCGATTGCGAACATGTAGGTCAGCGCGACGATCGGGCCGACGGCCGGCGTGGTCATCAACAGCTTGGCCTGCGGATGCGCCTTCGCGAGCTGTTGCACCTGCTTGTCCAGCTTCTTGAACTCGCGCAGCAGCACCGTATGAGCCTCGAGCAGCGCCTGCACGACCAGCGTCAGTCCCGAATGGCCAGCCACCAGCGCCTCGATTCGCGTCGCGAAGCTGCGATCGGTGGTCTTGCCGACCTTCAAGCCGAAGCCCCGTAGCACGCCGCGCAAACAGTTCTCGACGTCGTGCAGCTTCGATTGCAGCAGCTTGCGTGCCGTAAGAACCGCACGCATCTCCTGCGCCTCGATCGATTTGCAATGAACCGGACGGAACCAGCCAAGCCGCATCAGCTGGGCAATACCCCTTGCATCGTTGCGGTCGGACTTCACCGACATCGCCCTGAAGGCGTCACGCACGTGCCGCGTCTCCAGCAGTTCGACCCGCTGACCCGCCTCCTGCATCGCCGCATACAGCCATTGCGACAGCGGCCCTGCCTCCAGACCGATCCGCTCAACCTCGATGCCGAACTGCTTGAACCAGCCGATCAAGACTGCCGGCTCACTCTCGACTGCCGCTTCCCGAACGATCTTGCCCGCCCCATCGACAATGCAGACCGCCGAGGATTTCAAAGACACGTCAATTCCGGCATAGTGGTTCATGGTCGTCCCCTAATGATGCGAGGAGCGGGCTTGCCCGACTCCGTTGAACACCATCAATTTGAGGGACGACCACCTTTCCGCCAACCGGGCGGCACGCGAACGCGCTCCCAAATAGCGCAGGAGTGAGCGTGCCGCTCGGGTGGTCGGCCCGTTACCCCATCTACGCGGGCTCCTCACCATGAGGGGCCGGCACCGAGACCGGTGCTGCACGTTGACCATGAACACGCTGTCGGCGTGCTCATGGAGAGGGTGAGCTCCAAGGTCGGCGCTGCACACCGTGACCATCGCGCCATGGAGAGGATTGAGGGAGCTTCGCAATGCCGCGTGCCATGAACGTCGTTCCGAACCGGGGCAGCCGGCTGCTGCTGGCGTTCCTGCCGTTCCTGCTGATCGCCCTGATCTACGTGGTCGGCTCGGCGCAGCGGCGCGCGGACAATCCCGACGACAAGCTGCTGCCGCCGGTCTCGGAGATGGTCGCGACGTCGAAGCGGCTCGCCACCGAGCCGGATCGCCGCTCCGGCGACTACGTGCTGTGGTCGGACACCGCGGCGAGTCTGCAGCGCCTCGCCCTCGGGCTCGGCATCTCCGCGGTGATTGGTCTCGTGCTCGGGCTTGCGATCGGGTTGCTGCCGATCGCCGGCGCCGGCTTCGGCACATTGGTCGCGGTGCTGTCGATGATCCCGCCGATGGCGGTGCTGCCGGTGCTGTTCATCGTGTTCGGCCTCGGTGAGCTCTCCAAGGTGGTGCTGATCATCATCGGCGTCACGCCGACGCTGGTCCGCGATCTTTCGTTGGAAGTGCAGAACATGCCGCGCGAGCAGCTGATCAAGGCGCAGACGCTGGGCGCCTCAACCTGGCAGGTCGCGATCCGCGTGGTGCTGCCGCAGATCATGCCACGGCTGATCCAGGGCCTGCGCCTGATGATCGGGCCGGCCTTCCTGTTCCTGATCTCGGCGGAGGCCATCGCCTCCGATGTCGGGCTCGGCTATCGCATCTTTCTCGTTCGGCGCTATCTGTCGATGGACGTGATCCTGCCTTACGTCGTCTGGATCACCTTGCTCGCCTACATCTTCGACTACGCGCTGATCTGGTTCGGCCAGCGCGCCTTTCCCTGGGCGTATGCGGGAGCGAGCCGCTGATGAGCACGCTGTCCTTCCGCAACGTCTGGGTCGAGTACGGCAACCAGGTCGTGCTCGAGCGCGTCAATCTCGAGATCACCTCCGGCACCTTCCTGTCGATCGTCGGTCCCTCCGGCGCGGGAAAGAGCACGTTCCTGCGGCTGATCCTCGGCCAGGAGCGGCCGAGCCAGGGCGCCGTGCTGCTCGACGGCGAGCCGTTTCCGGCCGAGCCGGGGCCCGATCGCGGCATCGTGTTCCAGCGCTATTCGGTGTTCCCGCATCTGACCGTGCTCGGCAATGTGCTGCTCGGCTATGAGCTCGCGGCGCGCCCGTTCACGGCGCGGCTGTTCGGCACAGCGCGCAGGCAGGCGGTGGAGAAGAGCCGCGCGCTGATCGACGCCGTTGGTCTCGGCGCTCACTGCGACAAATATCCGAGCGCGCTGTCCGGCGGCATGCAGCAGCGGCTGGCGATCGCGCAGGCGCTGGCGAAGCAGCCGCGCGTGCTGTTGCTCGACGAGCCCTTTGGCGCGCTCGATCCCGGCACCCGCGCGCAGATGCATGCGCTGATCAAGCCGCTGTGGCGCGAGCACAAGATGACCATCGTGATGGTCACCCACGACATCAAGGAGGCGTTCGGCCTGGCGACGCGGCTGATCGCGCTCGACCGTCCCCGCAAGGATCCGCAGGCGCCCGAACGGTTCGGCGCCCGCATCACCTACGATCTCGATCTCACCCGCGAGAGTCCTGTGCCCGTGCTCGGCTTCATCCGTGCCAGCGCGCAGGCGGCGCAATAGTCAGCCCCAAGAAACGTCGAAAGAAACGAAGGAGAGTCTTCATGTCGTTCCCAGCCATGCGCCGCACGCGCCATGCCGGATTACAAGGTCATCGCCGGAGCCTGCGCCGTCACCATCCGGACTTCGACAAGATGGCCACGCAAGGCTGGCAGGCGCTGGAGGCCGAAGGCAAGCTGCCAAGCAATGGCTGGCGCAAGGAGCGGCAATGGGCGCTCGACATGGGCCTGCCCGGCGCCGACACGCTGACCGATCGCGACATCCCCACATTCGCACGCGGCGAGCTGCCGCATTTCGCGGGCATCAACACCTTCATGAAGGCGCCCTATGTCGAGAACGTCCGCGACGTCGGGAAATATGACGCCGCGGTCATCGGCATCCCCTTCGATTCCGGCACCACCTATCGCCCAGGCACCCGCTTCGGACCGCAGGGCATCCGCCGCATCTCCGCGCTCTACACGCCCTACAATTACGAGCTCGGCGTCGACCTGCGCGAGCAGATGACCCTGTGCGACGCCGGCGACGTCTTCACCATTCCCGCCAATCTGGAAAAGAGCTTCGACCAGATCAGCCGCGGCGTCGCGCATGTGTTCTCGTCCGGCGCGCTGCCGATCATGCTCGGCGGCGACCACTCGATCGGCTTCCCCTGCGTGCGCGGCATCGCGCAATGCACCGACAAGAAGATCGGCATCATCCATTTCGACCGCCATATCGATATCCAGGAGAAGGATCTCGACGAGCGCATGCACACGACGCCCTGGTACTGGGCGACCAATTTGCCGAACGTGTCGCCGACCAATCTGGTGCAGCTCGGCATCGGCGGCTGGCAGGTGCCGCGCGAGGGCGTCGAGGTCGCGCGCAAGCGCAACACCAATGTGCTGACCATCGCCGACATCGAGAAGATCGGTCTGGAGAAGACCGCCGAGATCGCACTCGAACTGGCCTGGAAGGACGCCGACGCCGTCTACATCTCGTTCGACGTCGACTCCATCGATTGCGGTTTCGTGCCTGGCACCGGCTGGCCGGAGCCCGGCGGCTTCCTGCCGCGCGAGGCGCTGAAGCTGCTCGGCCTCGTCGCGGCCGAGGGCCTGTGCGGCCTCGAAGTGGTCGAGGTCTCGCCGCCCTACGACACCTCCGACATCACCGCGCTGATCGGCGTCCGCGTCGTCGTGGAAGCGCTCGGCTCGATGGTCGCGCATGGCAAGCTCGGCAGCCACAAGCACATCATCAACAAGCCGGTCAGCTATTGAGGCCCGCGATGCGTCATCATCACCACCATCACGGCCATCATCATCACGACCACGGCCATTCGCATGATCATGATCATCCTCATGATCACGATCACCCGCCGCACGGCCCAGGGCATAACCATCCGCACGGCCGCTCTCCCGTGCAGTGGCAGACGCCGCATCAGCCGGAGGGCGCCAGGCCTGTCGCGGTGGTCGAGCCGGATCTCGACAAGGTCGAAGCCGCTTTCGTCGACGGCTTCATCGCCGCGCCCGATCCGACCAGCTTCCTGCGGCTCGCGCGCATTCCGTTCGAGATCCTGCGCGACGGTGCGAGCCTCAAGCTGCTGCGTGTCGAGATCGATGCGCTCACCGATGTCGGAAGCCTGACGCCGCATCTCGGCGGCGGCACCTTCCGCTACGATCCGCTGCCGTCGAACTTCATCTCCCGCCGGCGTCGTCTGCGCTTCATCTATTTCGATGGCGCCGGGCTGACGCCGCTCACCTATGCGGAGCTGCGGGAGCTCGAGACCCGGGGCTGATCTGCGACGTCTTCCGCTCACACGGCCGGCTCGTGCTTGCGCGAAGCCGGACATTGTCGTTGGATTGTCCCTCAATCATGGGCTGTGTCGGTCTTCCAGCCGGCGCGACTGGGGAGGGAACGATGGCCAACGGACATGGGCAGGAAGCGGGCGCGGATTTCGTCGCGCGCACACTGAGCGATGCGCTGCGCTGGAGCAACCGGGGGCAGAAGCTGTGGAGCTTCGCCAATCACGGATCCACGGTCTGCGTCGTGGTGTTCAGTGCCACGGCTGCGGTGCTATCGCAGACCAGCAGCGCCATCTTCGGTTTTGATGCGAAGACCGTGGCGACGGTGTTGTCGCTTTGCGTGACCATCATCTCGACGGTGCAGTCAAAGCTCGGCTTTGAGCGCAAATGGGTCGCCAACCGGCTGACTCACAGCGCGCTCAACCGCCTGCTGCTGGACGAGAAAACCGGCGCTGACGTGCAGGACACCAAGGAAAAGCTGAAGACGATCCTCGAAGCGCACGACCGCGCGATCGCCGCAACGGGTGGCTGATTCAGCCTGCCGCTCTTGTCATTTCAGGGCAAGGCCGAACGTATTGAACTCGGAACCTTGTGTCGGGTCTTGATCACTTCGGGATTCCGGTTAATCGCCACCCCACGGTGGCTTTGCGTCTGCGCAGTGACAAATCCGCCGGAATGACCTTGAAAGCGTGACTGATTGATTTCTAAAATGCCGAAGGACCAGCTCACCCCCGCGCGAACATCCGCGCCTCGTTGGCGATGACGGGCTGCACCACCTCGCTGAGCCGCGCCGCGGCCGCTTCGACCGTCAGTCCGGCGGTGTCGACCACCGCATTGGCCCGCGCATAGAGCGGCTCGCGGCTCACCAGGATGTTGCGCAGCTCGGCCATCGCCGAACGATCATCGGCCATCGGCCGCAGATCGCCCTGGCCGCGCACGCGCGCCATGTGCTCCTCCGGCTTGGCCTTCAGCCAGATCGTGTAGAACGCGTTGAGGATCAGGTCGAAGGTGACGGGCTCGGAGACGATGCCGCCGCCGGTCGCCAGCACCATCAGCTCTTTGCGCGCAAGCAGTTGTTGCAGCGCCGCCTGCTCCATGCGGCGAAATCCCTCCTGGCCATAGAGCGCGATGATCTCCGCAACCGACAGACCGTTCTGCCGCTCGATCTCCTTGTTCAATTCGACGAAGCTCCAGCCGATCCGTTCCGCCAGCATCTTGCCGAGCGTCGATTTGCCGGCACCGCGCAAGCCGATCAGTGCGATGCCGGAGAACGAACGCCGCAGCGGCGCCGACGCGCCGCCCGCGAGCAGATCCTTGACCTCGGCGATCTGGCTCGGGCTCGCTTTCTTGAGGAGGTCCCGGATGACCGGCCAGTCCGGCGACGGTTCGCTGCCGGGAATGATGTCGTCGAGCGGCGCGTTGATCGCGTTGGCGATCCGGCGCAGCAGCACGATCGAGACGTTGCCTTTGCCGCTTTCGAGCTGGGCGATGTAGCGTTCGGAAATGCCGGAAACCTGGGCCAGCACCTTGCGCGACATGCCGGCAAGGCCGCGCATCCGCCGCACCCGTTGGCCCAGCTGGTCGAGGAAGTCGGTCTCGGCCGCGGACTGGCCGTCGTCGCGCGGGGCGTCGCTGTCTCGCGTCATATCCCTGAGGCACTCTTGTGACTAGGAAACATAATGCCGGGAAGGATTGACAGCAAGCGATGTTGGTGGCCTTCTATGAATTATAATTCAAATATCGGGGGAGGGACGCCGTGGGGTCATACAATGCGGTGTCATGGTTGCTTGACCGCAATGTCGAGGCGGGCCGTGGCGAGAAGCTCGCCTACACCGACACAATCTCCGAGCTGACCTATCGCGGCCTGCAGCAGCAGACCTGCCGTGTCGCCAACATGCTGCGACGCCTTGGCGTCCGCCGCGAAGAGCGCGTGGCGATGATCATGCTCGATACGGTTGATTTCCCCGCGGTGTTTCTCGGCGCGATGCGCGCCGGCATTGTGCCCGTGCCGCTCAATACGCTGCTGACGTCCGAACAATACGCCTATGTGCTTGCGGACTGCCGCGCGCGCGTGTTGTTCGTCTCCGAGCCGCTCTATCCGGTGGTGAAGGACATCGTCGGGCGGATGCCTGATCTCGACTGCGTGGTCGTCTCCGGCAGCCATGCGCTCGGCCACAAGCTGCTCGCCGAGGAGCTCGCGCGCGAGAGCGATCAGTTCGACACAGTCGCGACCCATGAGGACGAGCCGGCGTTCTGGCTGTACTCCTCCGGCTCCACCGGCATGCCGAAAGGCGTCCGCCATCTGCATGGCAATCTCGCTGCGACGGCGGAGACCTATGCCAAGCAGGTGCTTGGCATCCGCGAGAGCGATGTCTGCTTTTCCGCAGCCAAACTGTTCTTCGCCTATGGACTCGGCAATGCGCTGACCTTTCCGCTGTCGGTCGGTGCGACCACGATCCTCAACTCTGGGCGGCCGACGCCGGCGCTGATGTTCAAGCTGCTCAACCGCTACAACCCGACGATCTTTTACGGTGTGCCGACCTTGTTTGCGGCCATGCTGCACGATGAGTCGCTGCGCCATGAGACGGCCGGCAGCGGCTTGCGCATCTGCACCTCGGCCGGCGAGGCGCTGCCGGAATCCGTCGGTCATGCCTGGAAGGCGCGGTTCGGCGTCGATATCCTCGACGGCGTCGGTTCGACCGAGCTGCTGCACATTTTCCTCTCTAACGCCCCCGGTGACATCAAATACGGTTCGTCGGGCCGTCCTGTGCCGGGTTATCAGGTGCGCCTTGTCAACGAGGCCGGCCAGGACGTGCCGGATGGCGAAATCGGCGAGATGCTGGTGCATGCGCCGTCCGCCGGCGAAGGCTATTGGAATCAGCGCCACAAGACTCGCGCGACCTTCGAGGGTTATTGGACGCGCACCGGCGACAAATATGTCCGCGACGCCGAGGGGCGCTACACGTTCTGCGGCCGCTCCGACGACATGTTCAAGGTCTCCGGCATCTGGGTGTCGCCGTTCGAGGTCGAGAGCGCACTGATCACCCATCCCTCGGTGCTCGAAGCGGCCGTCGTGCCGGAGGCCGATCCGGAAGGGCTGTTGAAGCCGAAGGCCTATGTTGTGCTGAGGCCGAGCGTGGATCGCGAAACGCTGCACGAAGCGCTGAAGGAGCACGTCAAGCAGAAGATCGGCCCGTGGAAATATCCGCGCTGGATCGAGGTGGTGGACGCGTTGCCGAAGACCGCAACCGGCAAGATCCAGCGCTTCAAGCTGCGCGAGGGGTCCGGCTCGTAGTTGGCTTCTGCTTGTCGCTGTCGTCATGGCCGGGCTTGACCCGGCCATCCATTCCCCTGCGAGGAAGAAAGATGTGGATGGCCGGGTCAAGCCCGGCCATGACGAAGGAGAGGGCAGCGCATGACGCTCCAGGCCAAGGGCTTTCTCGCCATCAATTCCGCCCAGCTCGAATATCGCCTGATCGGTCCGCTGCCGTCAGATGCACCATGCATTGTGCTGCTGCATGAAGGCCTCGGCTCCGTCGGCCTGTGGGGCGATTTCCCCGACAAGCTTCAGCAAGCCACCGGCGCCGCCGTATTTGCCTATTCGCGCGCCGGCTATGGCGCCTCGAGCCCGGTGTCGCTGCCTCGGCCGCTCGATTACATGCAGCGCGAGGCCTGCGAGGTGCTGCCGGAACTGCTCGACCGGATCGGCCTCCAGCGCGGCCTGCTCGTCGGCCATTCCGACGGCGCCTCCATCGCCGCGATCTATGCCGGCAGCCACGCCGATCATCGGCTCGACGGCATCGTGCTGATCGCGCCGCATGTCGTCGTCGAGGACGTCTCGGTGTCCTCGATCGCGGCGATCAAGTCCGCCTACGAGACCACCGAGCTGCGCGCCAAGCTCGGACGCTGGCACAAGGATGTCGACAACGCGTTCTACGGCTGGAACGGCGCCTGGCTGGATCCGGCCTTCCGCGCCTGGGACATCACCGACGCTCTCGCCTACATCCGCGTGCCGGTCGCCGTGATCCAGGGGATCGATGACCAGTATGGCACCATCCGCCAGGTCGAGATCATCCAGGAGGAGTGCTACTGCCCGGTCGAGGTGACCATGCTGCCCAAGACGGGCCATTCCCCGCATCGCGAGGCGCCGGACGCCACCTTGCGCGTCATCGCCGATTTCGCCGCGGCCACCTTGCCCGCCTCGCTGTCCGGAACATGAAACAAAATGCATGTTTCGGCTTTTTGCGGTGGACGCAGGTCTTAACATGAATTATTGTGCATCTTAACGATAAGCCCACCAACGCAAGGGTGACTCATGGCCGGGGAAGACCGCGTGCTCGCGGGAGGCAAGACGTTCATCGATTTCCAGACCGATCCCTCCCGCTATCGTCATTGGAAGCTGTCGGTCGACGGCGAGGTGGCGACGCTTGCCATGGATGTCGACGAGAATGGCGGCCTGTTCGAGGGCTACCAGCTCAAGCTGAATTCCTATGATCTCGGCGTCGACATCGAGCTCGCCGACGCCGTGCAGCGGCTGCGCTTCGAGCACCCCGAGGTCAAGGTCGTGGTGCTGCGCTCGGCCAAGCCGCGTGTGTTCTGCGCCGGTGCCAACATCCGCATGCTCGCTGGCGCCACCCATGCCCACAAGGTGAATTTCTGCAAATTCACCAACGAGACCCGCAACGGCTTCGAGGATTCATCCGAGAATTCGGGCCAGCGTTTCATCACGGTCGTGAACGGCACCGCGGCCGGCGGCGGCTATGAGCTCGCGCTCGCCACCGATCACATTATTCTGGCCGATGACGGCTCGTCCTCGGTGTCGTTGCCGGAGGTGCCGCTGCTCGCGGTGCTGCCGGGCACCGGCGGCCTGACGCGTGTCGTCGACAAGCGCAAGGTGCGCCGCGATCGCGCGGACGCGTTCTGCACGACGGAGGAGGGCGTCAAGGGTAAGCGCGCCGTGCAATGGCGGCTGGTCGACGAGATCGCGCCGAACTCCAAGGTCGAGGCCAAGGTGGCCGAGCGCGCCAAGGAGTTTGCGGCCGCTTCCAAGCGCAACGGCAGCGGCAAGGGCGTCGAGCTTACCCCGCTGAAGCGCGTGATCGACGCCACCAGCGTGCGCTACGGCTTCGTCAACGTCGACATCGACCGCACGGCGCGGATCGCGACCATCACCATCGCGGCGCCTGAAGCCGCGCCGCCGGCCGATATCGACGGCATGATCGGGCAGGGCGCTTCGTTCTGGCCGCTGCAGGTCGCGCGCGAGCTGGATGATGCCATCCTGCACCTGCGCATCAACGAGCTCGGCATCGCGATGCTGGTGTTCAAGTCGCATGGCGACCGCGCCCAGGTCTTCGCTTATGATGCGTTCCTGGACGACAACAAGACGCATTGGCTGGTCAACGAGATCCGGCATTACTGGAAGCGCGTGCTCAAGCGCATCGACGTCACGTCGCGCACGCTGGTGACGCTGGTCGAGCCCGGCTCCTGCTTCGCGGGGACGCTCGCCGAGCTCGTGTTTGCCTCGGACCGCTCCTACATGCTGATCGGCACCATCCAGGGCGACAACCGTCCGGCGCCGGCGATCGAATTGTCGGCGATGAATTTCGGCCCCTATCCGATGAGCCACGGCCTGACCCGGCTGCAGTCGCGCTTCCTCGACGATCCCAACGGGCTCGCGCGCGTGCACGAGCAGGTCGGCAAGCCGCTTGAGGCCGAGGAGGCCGAGGAGCTCGGGCTCGTCACCTTCGCGCTCGACGACATCGACTGGGAGGACGAGATCCGCGTCTTTCTCGAGGAACGCGCCAGCTTCTCGCCCGACAGTCTCACGGGTCTGGAAGCGAATCTGCGCTTCGCCGGTCCCGAGACGATGGAATCGAAGATCTTCGCCCGCCTCACCGCCTGGCAGAACTGGATCTTCCAGCGCCCCAACGCGGTCGGCGAGGAGGGCGCGCTCCGGCGCTACGGCACCGGCGAGCGGCCGAACTACGATATGACAAGAGTCTGAGCGAGCAGAGAAGAGCGAATAGGGAGTAGCGAATAGGGAATGGGGGTGTTGCGAAGCGGGCCGTTGCTCCATTCGCTACTCGCCATTCGCTATTCGCCCCGCCAGGGAGCACGGCGATGAATATGAATATCATGAACGTCGACTACAGCACCAAGATCCCCAACAACGTGAATTTGGCCGAGGACCGTCAGGTCCTCAAGGCGCTGGAGGGCTGGCATCCCGGCTATGTCGACTGGTGGAACGATATGGGCCCGGAGGGTTTCCAGCAGTCGCTGGTTTACTTGCGCACGGCCTATTCGGTTGATCCGCGCGGCTGGGCGAAGTTCGACTATGTCAAGATGCCCGATTATCGCTGGGGCATTCTGCTTGCGCCGCAGGAAGAGAACCGCAAGATCCCGTTCGGCGAGCATTATGGCGAGCCGGCCTGGCAGGAGGTCCCCGGTGAATATCGCGCGCTGATGCGCCGCCTGATCGTGATCCAGGGCGACACCGAGCCGGCCTCGGTCGAACAGCAGCGCCATCTCGGCAAGACTGCGCCGTCGCTCTACGACATGCGCAATCTGTTCCAGGTCAATGTCGAGGAGGGCCGTCACCTTTGGGCGATGGTCTATCTGCTGCAGAAATATTTCGGCCGCGACGGCCGCGAGGAGGCCGACGAGCTGTTGCGCCGCCGCTCGGGTGACGCGGACAGCCCGCGGATGCTCGGCGCCTTCAACGAGAAGACGCCGGACTGGCTGTCCTTCTTCATGTTCACCTACTTCACGGATCGCGACGGCAAGATGCAGTTGCACTCGCTCGCGCAGTCCGGCTTCGATCCGCTGTCGCGCACCTGCCGCTTCATGCTCACCGAAGAGGCGCACCACATGTTCGTCGGCGAGACCGGTGTCGGCCGCGTCATCCAGCGCACGGTCGACGCAATGCGCGCCGCCGGCATCGATGATCCCACCGACATCGCACGCGTGCGCGCGCTCGGCGTCATCGATCTGCCGACCATCCAGAAGAAGCTGAACCTGCACTACACGCTGTCGCTGGATCTGTTCGGCTCGGAGGTTTCGACCAACGCCGCGAACGCCTTCAATGCCGGCATCAAGGGGCGCTATCACGAGACCCAGATCCAGGACGATCACCAGCTCAAGAACTCGACCTATCCGGTCCTGAAGTTCGTCGATGGCGAGATCAAGCTGGTCGACGAGCCGGCGCTGACCGCGCTCAATATGCGCCTGCGCGATGACTATTCGCAGGACTGCATCAAGGGGCTGCTGCGCTGGAACAAGATCATCACCACCGCCGGCTACGACTTCCAGCTCAAGCTGCCGCACGTCGCCTTCCACCGCGCCATCGGCGAGTTCAAGGACGTGCATGCGACGCCCGACGGCATCCTGATCGACGAGGGCACGTGGGCCAAGCGCAAGGGCGACTGGTTGCCCTCGACCGATGACGGCGCCTACATCACCTCGCTGATGAGGCCCGTCACCGAGATCGGCGAATACGCCTCCTGGATCGCCCCGCCGAAGGTCGGCATCGACAACAAGCCGGGCGATTTCGAATACGTGAAGATCGAGACCTGATGAGGTGCGAATAGGGAGTGGCGAGTAGCGAATAGGGATATGACCTAATCGCTAATCGCTAATCGCTAATCGCTAATCGCCCTCTTTCAACTATCCCAGCCCGCACCCGGAATGCCCGGGTTCGCGTAGACGATGCCGCCGTCGACTGCGATCGTATTCCCCACCACGTAGTCGCCCGCGCGCGAAGCGAGGAAGATCGCGGTGCCGGCCATGTCCTCGTCGGTGCCGATGCGCCCCGCCGGAACGCGCTTGGCGACCTCGTCCTCATGGTCGCGCGCGGCCTTGTTCATGTCCGACTTGAACGGTCCTGGCGCGATCGCGGTCACCACGATGTGGTCGTGGATCAGCTTCGCCGCCATGCGCCGCGTCAGATGGATCAGCCCCGACTTGCTGGCCGCGTAGGAATAGGTCTCCAGCGGATTGACGAAGATGCCGTCGATCGAGGCGATGTTGATGACCTTCGCCGGACGCTCCGCGCTCGCGGCTGCACGCAAGGGCGCTGCCAGCGCCTTGGTCAGGAAGAACGGCGTCTTGACGTTGAGGTTCATCACCTTGTCCCAGCCGCTCTCCGGGAATTCGTCGAAATCCGCGCCCCAGGCCGCGCCCGCATTGTTGACCAGGATGTCGAGCTTCGGCTCGCGCTGCTTGATCTCCGCCGCCAGCCTATCGATGCCGGCCATCGTCGAGATGTCGATCGGAAGCGCGATGCATTCGCCGCCATATTCGGCCGTCAGCTGCTTGGCCGTCTCCTCGCACGGGCCGGCCTTGCGCGCGGTGATGTAGACCCGCGCAGCGCCCTGCGCGAGCAGGCCGGCTGCGATCATCTTGCCGATGCCGCGCGAGCCGCCGGTGACGAGCGCGATGCGCCCATCGAGTGAGAACAGGTTCTTGAGCATGGTGCCTCCCTTTCTTTATCGGCTGCGCTTGTGGAGGCTGCCTGTCACCACTGTCAAGTGAGACGCAGTCGCGAGAAGACGGGCGCGGTCGTGCTGAACGCTGGACGGTCTAAGCCGCGTCGATGCGGCGGAAGCCGTTCCACATCGCGGTGGCGGCGCCGGAGGTGAGCACCGGCAGCACGCGGGGGTCCTGGTAGTGGCCGTTCAGCGACACGCGCGACAGCGCCGTGAGGTGATCGGCACTCTCCGGGAAGATCATGCCTGGACGGGTCGTCACAGCGGTCTTGTAGCCGCTCGCCGCGGCGAGCACGAATTCGCGCGGCCCGGCCGCCGCGCGGTCGCCATAGGGATAGGCCATGTGCAGCACCGGCCGCTGCAATTCGGCCTCGATCCGCGCGCGGCTCTCGGTGATTTCGCTGCGGGCCATCTCCTCGGTCTGCTTGGCGAGGCTGCAATGGCTCACGGTGTGCGCGCCGATCTCGATGAGCGGCTCGGCGGACAGCGCGCGCAGCTCGTCCCAGGACAGGCAGAGCTCGCGGCAAATCGCCGCTTCGTCGATGCCGTGCTCGGCGCACAGCGCGCTGATCTCGCGCCGGATGTCATGCTCGCTCGGCAGCGAGCGCAGCCAATCGTGCAGGCGCTGGAACGTCGCGCACTTGGCGCTCTGGGTGGACGCGTCGAGCCGGAGCCGCAGGCCACCGATCTCGACCTCGATCTGCTGCGCCTTGGCCACCAGGCGTTCCAATGCGACCCACCAGAGCCGTCCGACACCGGCCGCGAAATCGCTGGTCACATAGATCGTGAAAGGGGCGCCGAAAGCGCGCATGACCGGCAGTGCGAAATCGCGGTTGTCGCGATAGCCGTCGTCGAAGGTGAAGCAGGCGAACCGGCGCGAGAAATCCTGCGAGACGAGGCGCCGGTGCAGCTCGTCGAGCGTGACGATGTCGATCTCATGGTCGCGCAGATGCGACAGCATCTGGCCCAGGAACTCGGGCGTGACTTCGAGATGACAGTTCGGCTGGAATTCTGCCGTGCGGCGGGGCCGCACATGATGCAGCGTGTAGATCGCGCCCACGCCGGAGAAAATCGGGCGCAACCAGACATGCGCGCCGCTGAGATACAGCGCTTCCAGGCCGGCGCGAATAAAACTTTTGCGAAATCGCCTCATCTGAAATAAGCGGCCCGGTGGGTGGTCGGGACAACGTTACCGACAAACCGCTGAAGAAAACCTTAGCCGCGGCCTTACAGGATACCGGAAATCTCGTCTCATTTCGGTTTGACAGGCATGCAAGGGTTTGTTTTCTCTCTGCTTCCTCGATGCGACGGATGACGAATGCGCGGACTTTTCAGGTGGAGCGGCAAATGGTGGCCCGGCGTCATCCCGCTTGTCGTGCTTTGGGGCTTCGCGGCCTGGACCAGCACCGTTCCCCTGGAAAATGATCTCGCCGGCCGCAGTTCAGCCGCACTGAAGGGCTCCGTGCTCGACAAGACCAGCATCACGGTCGACGGCCGCGACGTGGCGCTGCGTGCCAATGCATTCTCGGAGGCCGGTCGCCGTGACGCGGTGGCGGCCGTCGATGCCGTGCCCGGCGTGCGCCTCGTCAATGACGAGACCCGGCTGGTGCCGGAAGCCAAGCCCTTCGTGTGGTCGGTCGAACGCGATGTCGTCCGCGTCACCCTGGGCGGCAATGCGCCGCTGCCGGCGCTCAAGGGCAAGCTGGTGGAGGCGACGCGCTCCGCACTGCAGGGCGGTGAGGTCGCGGATCAGATGAGCCTGGCGCGCGGCGCGCCGCCGCATTTCGAGGACGCCGCGCTGCTGCTGATCGGCCAGATCGGCCGGCTGAAGGACGGCAAGTTCACGATCTCCGATGGCGAGGTGTCGCTGACGGGCATGGCGCGCGAGCTCGGCGGCCGCGAGGCCATCGCGGCGGCGCTGGCCAAGCTGCCGGACGGCTTCAAGGTCGCCAGCAATGAGGTCAAGGCGCCGCCCTACATCTTCCAGGCCTATAAGGACCCGGTGGCGGTCACGGTGACCTTGTCGGGCAATGTGCCCGACGAGAACATCCATGCTGTCGTGGTCGGCTCGTCGTCGCGCAAATTCTTCAGCGAGAAGGTCGTCGACAATCTCAAGAACAGCGTCGGTGCGCCGGCGAATTTCGTGAATGCGGTGGTGCCGGCGCTTGGCGCGCTGTCGCGGCTGTCGACCGGCACGCTGGTCGTGTCGGATCGCGACATCAAGATCTCCGGCGATGCGCTGTACGATGCGGCCGCGGGGCAGATCCGCACCGGGCTCGCCAAGGACGTGCCGCAGGGCTGGCAGGTGAAGGCCGACATCACCGTCAAGCCCGCTGCGGCCCCGGTCGATCCGACGGTGTGCCAGCAGCTGTTCGCCGACCTGCTCGGCAAGGCCCGGATCCGCTTCGAGACCGGCCGCAGCGATCTCGATCGCGACTCCACCGGTCTGTTGGACCGCCTGGTCGAGATCGCGATGCGCTGTCCCGCGGCCAATGTCGAGATCGCCGGCCATACCGATGCCGAAGGCGACGCGGCGGCCAATCAGGCGCTGTCGGAAAAGCGCGCCCAGGCGGTGGTGGATTATCTCGTCAAGGCGGGGCTGCCGGCCGAGCGTTTCACGGCGGTCGGCTATGGCAGCGCCCAGCCGGTCGCCTCCAACGACACCGGCGACGGCCGGGCGCAGAACCGGCGCATCGAATTCCTGGTGAGGTGACGACATGGCCTATCTTGTTGCCTTCCACTGGGGCTGGCTGGCCGGCGCCTTCGCCATCGGGCTCGCCATGGGGTGGGTGGCCGTGGTGCATCGGGCTCCCGGCGTGTCGCGCCCGGTCATGCTGCTGCTGTCGGCGCTCGCGGCCATCCTGGTCGGTGCCGCCGTGGCCTGCCTGATCCCCGGCCGGGCCGGCTACTGGCTCGAGCTGCTGCTGCTGCTGTTCGTGCCCTATCTGGTCGGCTGCGCCATCGGCACCTGGCTGCGCGCCCTGGTCGTGGTCCGCAGCATGCGGACCAAATCCGCTGCCTGAGCCCCTCGGGACGGCAAATCCCCTCCGTCCGGCCGCCGCGGGACGTGCGACCATTCTCCGGCGAGGCGTCGCGCCCCGGCTCGCGCTGCGCCGCGTCATCGCGGGCGCAAGGCCGACGGTGCTCTGCAGACACGAAGGTTTGACGACGTCCGAGCCTGTCAAAGCGGCAGCGGACGCTTATCGTCTGATCATGGCCATCCCCGTCCCCCCGGAAAGCCCGGAGAGCGGTGCTCCTCACCGAAGTTTAACCGGGGATCCGCAAGTTGGTCGGCGCCGCAGCTTCGCCGCATGTGCGGCAAAACGGTGCATCGCATTTCCGCGAAGCCTGCTAAGTATAGCCATGCGGTGGTTTCGGTTCACATGGCCCGTGTTCCCCAATGCGTCGAAACGCGCTACCAGGGCGTTGTATGCGCAGGTGATGCGGCGGCTTTCGGGCCCCGTGCCGAGCCCAGTCATCGTGATGTTGTCACGGTTAGAGGTGTAGATGCTTGAAGCCATACGCGGAGCGGCCACGTTTCTGCGCGAGAAGCAAGTCCTGCACAAGCTCGGTGTGCTGATCAGCATCGCCGTCATCGCGATTGCCTGCTACGTCCTCTATCACATGCTGCGCGGCATCGACACTTACGAGGTGCTCGAGGCCATCAAGAGCACGGAGCCGCATCAGATCGCGCTGGCCGCGCTGTTCGTCGCGGCCGGCTATTTCACGTTGACATTCTACGATCTGTTCGCGGTGCGCACGATCGGCCACGACCATGTGCCGTACCGCGTCAATGCGCTCGCCGCGTTCACCAGCTATTCGATCGGCCACAATGTCGGCGCCAGCGTCTTCACCGGCGGCGCGGTGCGCTACCGCATCTATTCGGCGCATGGGCTGAACGCGATCGATGTCGCCAAGATCTGCTTTCTCGCCGGCCTCACCTTCTGGCTCGGCAATGCGGCCGTGCTCGGCCTCGGCATCAGCTACCATCCGGAGGCGGCGGCCTCGATCGACCAGCTGCCGCCCTGGGTCAACCGGCTGGCGGCCATCGCCATCCTGGTCGGGCTGATGGGCTATGTCGCCTGGGTCTGGACCAAGCCGCGCGTCGTCGGTCGCGGGCCCTGGACCGTGGTGCTGCCGGGCGGCCCCTTGACCCTGCTGCAGATCGCGATCGGCATTGTCGATCTCGGCTTCTGCGCGCTCGCGATGTATGTGCTGGTGCCGGACGAGCCCAATCTCGGCTTCGTCGTGGTCGCGGTCATCTTCGTCTCCGCGACATTGCTCGGTTTCGCCAGCCATTCGCCCGGCGGGCTCGGCGTGTTCGACGCCGCGATGCTGGTCGGGCTCTGGCAGATGGACCGTGAGGAGCTGCTGGCCGGAATGCTGCTGTTCCGGATGCTGTATTATTTGGCGCCCTTCCTCATTTCTGTAATCTTGCTGACGTTTCGGGAGGTCATCATCAGCGCGAGGTCGAAGCGGTTGCGTCAGGCGGCGCTCAGCCTCGATCCGAGCCCCCCGCCCGAAGCCGCTTATGTGAGGAAGCGCAGCGATTCCGGAGCCTGAAAGCAACAATGGGAGACGAGTAGGACGCGATGGCTCTTGACTCTCCCTCGGACGCTCCCCCGACATTCTTCGCCCCTTGGCCGGACCGGCTGCGCCATTCCGCGATCATCTTGCTCGCGGCCGCGCTGGCCCTGACCGGGCTGGTGCTGCTCGACGAGCTGTTGCCGTTCCGGGCGCTGGCGGTATTCCTATGCATTGCGGGGGCGGCCCTGGTGCCGTGGCGGCTGCACAGCGCCGTGGCCAAACGCGAGGAGGAGCGCCACGCCAACCCGGTCGAGGCCGCCGCGGTCAGCGCCGTGGTGGCCGGCATCCCGGTGCCGGCCGTGCTGCTCGACCGCGCCGGACGCGTCATCCATCTCAATGCGGCGGCGGCGCAACTCGCGCCCGCCTTGCGCAAGGGCGAGCTGGCCCAATTCGCGCTGCGTACGCCCGAGATCATCACCGCGCTGCGCGAGGCGATTGCTTCGACCGAGCTGAGGCGCGCCACCTATCACGATCACGTGCCGGTCGATCGCTGGACGGAGCTGATCATCACCCCCGTCCCGGTGCCCACGGCGTTTGGCGGCACCGACAAATGCATGCTGATGACGTTCCACGATCTGACGCCGCTGCGGCGGGTCGAGGAGATGCGCGCCGATTTCGTCGCCAATGCCAGCCACGAGCTGCGCACGCCGCTCGCGGCGCTGTCCGGCTTCATCGATACGCTGCAGGGGCCGGCCAAGGATGATGCCAAGGCGCGCGAGCGTTTCCTCGGCATCATGCATACCCAGGCCACCCGCATGGCGCGGCTGATCGACGACCTCCTGTCGCTGTCGCGGGTGGAGCTGTCGGCGCATGTTCAGCCCCACACCATGGTCGACATGGTCGCCATCATTCGCCAGGTCACCGATGGGCTCGAGCCGCTGGCGCGCGAGCGGCAGGTGGAGATCGAGACCAGCCTGCCGGACGCGCCGGTGACGATCGCCGGCGATCGCGAGGAGCTGCTGCGCGTGTTCGAGAACCTGATCGAGAACGCGCTGAAATATGGCGCCTCGGGGGGGCGCGTGATCGTGTCCCTGGAGCAGGCGGTGTCCGGCGAAGGGACGCCGGAAATCCGGGTCAAGGTCCGCGATTTCGGCCCGGGCATCGCGCCTGAGCATCTGCCGCGCCTGACCGAGCGGTTCTATCGCGTCGATGTCGGTGACAGTCGCGCGCAGGGCGGCACCGGGCTCGGCCTGTCGCTGGTGAAACACATTCTCAACCGCCATCGCGGCCGGCTGCTGATCGAAAGCGTTCCGCGCAAGGGCGCTGCCTTCACGGCGTGCTTCCCGCAGTCGAAGCCCGCGCGAGCGGCGTAGTCCACCGAGGCGCGCCCAGCCGGCGTGTGCCGGGTCGATCCTCATCGGCCATTGTGAATTGAGGCCGGGGAGGTGAAGCGCGTGGGGCGATGCGGATCCAACCTCATCGCCCGTGCGTGCCGGGCTCTCAGCGTGGGCTTGACTTCGCCGGCTGGCGGCGACGATCGGCCGCGGGCTGATAGGCGACGCGCGAGTGCTGCGCGCAATAGGGCAGGCCGGCCAGCGCCTTGCCGCCGCAGAAGAAGAAATCCGGGCTCGACGGATCGCCGACCGGCCAATGGCAGGTGGCCTCGTTGAGCTCCAGCAGCGACAGCCGCTGGTTCATCGGCACGACGTTGTCGAATGCAACTGGATCGGGCTCTGCCTCGACCTCGAAAACCTGAGCGAGCGCGGTGTTGCCGCGTGCCACCGGACGCGCCACCCGCATCATCGGTTGAGCCGGACGGGCCGCCTTGCGCTGGCGCGGGGCTGCAGTCGCCGGGCTCTTGGCGCGGCCTGACAGACCCAGCCGGTGCACCTTGCCGATCACGGCGTTGCGCGTCACGTTTCCGAGTTCCGCGGCGATCTGGCTGGCCGAAAGCCCGGCTTCCCAGAGTTTTTTCAGTTGCTCGACGCGATCGTCGGACCAGGTCAGTACCGTCATCGAACCTTTCCCTTCGCGTTGCGCCGGCCAATTCTGGGACGGCGCTGCGATATCTGTCTCAAGAAAATCCCTGACGGCAGAATCCCTTATCCCTCGCCGGGAGCGCGTGAAGCACCCGGACGTTACGCGAACAAAGAACTTCTAGAGGGATCGGAACTGCCGCACGAGATGTCGTACTCGACGCTGAAAACGCTACAATATGGCGTGACTCCCGCGCAAGAGTCGGAGGCCACAGTCCACACATTCCGTGGTTCCCTGTGATCCGTCTTGAGCTGTGTCATGCATCCGCAATGTCACGGTCACCATGGCGCGGATCAGCTGACGCGTAGTTGACTCCAAGCGCCGCCCGCATACAATAGGTGCACGTGCCGCCTTGAAAAGGCGGCACATTTTGTTTTCCAGGGTGGGGTCCCTGATGCGATGGCGCCGCAGGGCGCGTGTCTCGGCCAGCCCGTCAGCTCATGTGATTGTCATGACCAGTGTTGCCGCTACGCATCTGCTCCCCGTATTCGCCCGGGTCGATCTTGCTTTCGAGCGTGGCGAGGGCGCGTGGTTGATCGCGACCAATGGCGATCGCTACCTCGACTTCACCTCCGGCGTCGCTGTCAATTCGCTTGGCCATGCGCATCCGCATCTGGTGAAGGCGCTGCAGGAGCAGGCGACCAAGCTCTGGCACATGTCCAACCTGTTCAAGAGCCCCGACGGCGAACGACTTGCAGCACGGCTGTGTGAACAGAGCTTTGCCGACTACGTGTTCTTCGCCAATTCCGGCGCCGAGGCGATGGAAGGCGCGATCAAGATCACGCGCAAATATCACGCCGCCAAGGGGCATCCCGAGCGTTATCGTATCATCACCTTCGAGGGTGCGTTTCATGGCCGGACGCTGGCGACGCTCGCCGCCACCGGTTCCGCGAAATATCTCGAAGGCTTCGGTCCGCCGATGGATGGCTTCGATCAGGTTCCGCTCGGAGACCTCGAGGCCGTGAAGAAGGCGATTGGTCCGCACACCGCGGGCATCCTGATCGAGCCGGTGCAGGGCGAGGGCGGCGTGCGCACGGCGCCGCTGTCCTTCTACAAGGCGCTGCGCCAGCTCTGCGACGATCACGGCCTCCTGCTCGTTGTCGACGAGGTACAGACCGGCATGGGGCGCACCGGCGACCTGTTCGCGCATCGTTGGCTCGGTGTCACGCCTGATGTGATGTCGCTGGCCAAGGCGCTCGGCGGCGGTTTTCCGATTGGCGCGGTGCTGGCAACGGCCGAGGCAGCCTCGGGCATGACGCCGGGTTCGCACGGCTCGACCTTCGGCGGCAACCCGCTGGCGGTGGCCGCAGCCAATGCCGTGCTCGATGTGATGCTGGCGCCCGGCTTCTTCGAGCATGTCCGCAGAATGTCGCTGCTGTTGAAGCAGAAGCTCGCCGCCGTGGTCGATCGTCATCCCGACATCATCTCCGAGATCCGCGGCGAGGGCCTGCTGATCGGCGTCAAGGCGGTGGTGCCGTCCGGTGATCTGGTCGCGGCCTTGCGCGAGCAGAAGCTACTCACCGTCGGCGCCGGCGACAATGTGGTGCGCTTCCTGCCGCCCTTGATCGTGAGCGAAGCTGAAATCGAACAGTCGGTCGAGATGCTCGATCGCGCCTGCGCGGCGCTGTCGGGCGGTCCTGCGAAGCAGGCGGCCGCATCATGAGCAAGACCATGGCCAATACGCCGCGTCACTTCCTCGATCTCACCGAGATGCCGGTCGAGGAGCTGCGCAACATGCTGGCGCTGTCCAGCCGGATGAAGAAGACGCTGAAGGCCAACGAGCCCGCGAAGAAGCCGCTCGAGGGCAAGGTGCTGGCGATGATCTTCGACAAGCCCTCGACGCGCACCCGCGTGTCGTTCGATGTCGGCATGCGCCAGCTCGGCGGCGAGGCGATCATGCTGACCGGCACCGAGATGCAGCTCGGTCGCGGCGAGACCATCGCCGACACCGCGCGGGTGTTGTCGCGCTATGTCGATGCGATCATGATCCGCATCCTCAGCCATGAGGCGCTGCTCGAGCTGGCTGCGCACGCCACCGTGCCGGTCATCAACGGCCTGACGCGGCGCTCGCATCCCTGCCAGGTGATGGCCGACGTGATGACCTTCGAGGAACATCGCGGCTCGATCGAGGGGCGCACCGTCGCCTGGACCGGCGACGACAACAACGTGCTGGCCTCCTGGGCGCACGCCGCCGAGCGCTTCAAGTTTCGCCTCAACGTCGCCACGCCGCCGCAGCTGTCGCCGGGCAAGCCGATGAAGGATTTCATTCGCGCCACCAAGGCCGACATCCATCTCGGCCACGACCCGGAGGCGGCGGTGACCGGCGCCGACTGTGTCGTCACCGACACCTGGGTGTCGATGGGCGACAAGGACGGCGAGCACCGACATAATCTGCTGAAGCCCTATCAGGTCAATTCCAAGCTGATGTCGTTGGCCAAGCCTGAAGCGATCTTCATGCACTGCCTGCCCGCGCATCGCGGCGAGGAGGTCACCGACGAGGTGATCGACGGCCCGCAGTCCGTCGTCTTCGATGAAGCCGAAAACCGCCTGCACGCGCAGAAGGGCATTCTGGCCTGGTGCTTCGGCGAACGGGCGTAGGGTGCTGATCATAGCGTGCTAGTGGCGTGAGAAGCGAGCAGCCGCGAATGCGGGTGAGGGGTTGCCCCGAGCGCAGGCCTGAGTTTGCGGCACGAACCCCTCACCCGCGCGAGCTTGGAGCTTCTGCCGGTGTAGCCCTCTCCCACAGGGGGGAGAGGACGCAGTCATGAGCGCCGTGTTGGGGCTGATCGATCGCATTTGCCAATCGAGCAGTTCAATGTTGGTTCGAGAGACGTTGCGGCATACTCGGTGCACCCTCTACCTACGGAGCCCGCCATATGCGCTAGTTCCACAACCCCCTTCACTTTGCCCGCATCATCCCCAAATACGCCCGATGACATCCAATTCCCCCGACAACGACATCCATCTCGATACCGGCCGGGCACCCTCGGCCGTGCCGGTCGACGACGCCGTGCTGCCGTTCGAAGTGTCCGCCCTCGATCTGCGTGGGCGCCTCACCCGCATGGGGCCGGCGCTCGACGACATCCTCACCAAGCACGCCTATCCGGCGCCGGTCGGCAAGCTGCTCGGCGAGGCCATCGTGCTGACGACCCTGCTCGGCTCGTCGCTGAAATTCGACGGCCGCTTCATCCTGCAGACCCAGACCGACGGGCCGGTGTCGTTCCTGGTGGTCGACTTCCAGGCGCCCGACCGCCTGCGCGCCTATGCGCGCTACGACCAGGCGCGCCTCTCGGAGGCGAAGGACTCCGGCGCACTGCTCGGCAAGGGCCATCTGGCGATGACCATCGACCAGGGGCCCGACATGAGCCGCTACCAGGGCCTCGTCGCGCTCACCGGCGGCAGCCTGGAGGAGGCCGCGCATGAATATTTCCTGCGCTCCGAGCAGATCCCGACCCGTGTGCGCCTCGCCGTCGGCGAGGAGTGGAGCGGCGGCAAGCTGCGCTGGCGCGCCGGCGGTCTGTTGACGCAGTTTTTGCCGCAGGCGCCCGAGCGTCTGCGTCAGGCCGATCTGCATCCCGGCGATGCGCCCGAGGGCACCGAACTGCACGCTGTCGAGGAGGACGAGGCCTGGGTCGAGGGCCAGTCGCTGGTTGCCACCGTCGAGGATGTCGAACTGATCGATCCGGCGCTGTCCGGCGAGCGTCTGCTCTATCGCCTGTTCCACGAGCGCGGCGTCCGCGTGTTCGACCTCGTGCCGCTGCAGGCACGCTGCTCGTGCTCGCGCGATGCCGTGGCCAACATGCTGAAGAGCTTCTCCGCGCAGGACCGCGCCGACATGGTCAAGGACGACAAGGTCGTCGTTACCTGCGAGTTCTGCTCCTCGGTCTATCAGTTCACCCCGCATGAAGCGGGCGTGACGGAGAACTAACATGCGGCCCGGATGCGGCGGGCGCGGCGCTTGACCCAATGCTTCCGACGCAACGGGGCCCTCTGTCTATGCGATATGCGCGAGGGTCCCTCGTTCGCGCGCATCGCGCGGCATTGAAACGGCTCTCGACGCACTCAACCTCTGCGGCTAAGTTCGGCCGGGGAATGGCGTGCCGGGGGCTATCACAGAATGCGCATCTTGTTGGTCGTGGTCGGGCTGCTGCTGTCCGCAGTGGCGGCGCATGCCGAGAGGGTCATCCCATCCGGCAAGCAACTGATCCTGTTCAACGCGACGTCGGTCAATCCCGATTGCAGCGCGCTCGGCAATGTCGAGGTTCGCGTCGCGCAGGGACCTGAGCACGGCAAGGTGTCGATCCGCAGGACCCGGGTGTTTCCGAACTACGCGGCGGTCAATCTGCGGAGCGCGTGCAACGCGCGCCGGGTGGCCGGCGTGCTCGTGACCTACGTGTCGCAGCGCGGTTATGTCGGCGACGATCTCGTTGTCATCGAGGTGTTCTTTCCGAACGGCCGCGCCCAGCGCACCACCATCGCCATTCGCGTCGTCTGAGCAGTCAGCCGCTCTGATAGCCTCGAACGTCGCGGATCGTTCGTCGTTCGCACGCGATCTCACATCGTCCGAACACCCTCGACGGACGCAACCTCCGCGGCTAAGTTCCACGCGAAAGTCAGTGCGGGGGATTTGAATGCGTGTGGTGTTGGTCGTGATGGGTCTGCTCGTGTCCGGTCTGCTCGCGTCGCCGGGCGCAGCGCAAGCCGCCACGAAGTTCGTCCTGTCGGGCAGGCCGGTGATCCTGTATCAGGCCGGCGCTACCAACCCGGATTGCACCGCCGCCGGCGAGGTCGTGCTGCGCGTGATCCAGGAGCCCGAGCATGGCAAGGTCACTATCCGCCGCGCCGGATTCTATCCAACCTTCCCCGACCACAATGTGCGCAGCGCCTGCAATCGCCGCCGTGTGCCCGGCGTGCAGGCCGTCTACGTCTCCCAACGCGGCTATACAGGGATGGACATGGTCGTGATCGAGGCGTTCTGGCCGGCCGGCCGCGCCGTACGCTTCACCGCGCCGATCCGCGTGATGTGAAGCGTCCCGCCCGCGCCGGACAGAGCTCGTGAATTCGTCATCGTCGGTGTGCAATCCGCCGCGGCGCGCCATCAATCTGCCCGTCGCGCTGATCTGGAAAACGCGGGGGCGCACGATCGGGCGTTAACTGAACCGGATCCCGCTGCGGCTAGTTCAGCACCCTCTTGCCGCCATCCGGACTGTCGAGCGAAAACGCCGGCACCGCGATATCGAATTGCTCGCCGCTCGCGCTCTCCATCTGGTAGGAGCCGGCCATGAAGCCGGACGCGGTGGTGAGCGGAACGCCGGAGGTGTATTCGAAGCGCTCGCCGGGCGCGAGCACTGGCTGCTCGCCGACCACGCCCTCGCCGCGGACCTCCTGCTGCCGGCCGACCCCGTCGGTGATGATCCAGTGCCGGCTGCGCAGCTTCACCGTGTCCTCGCCGGTGTTGGTGATGACGACGGTATAGGACCAGAACCAGCGGCCATCCGCGACCGAGGATTTCTCGGGCAGAAAGTTCGGTTCGACGGTCACTTCGATCTGGCGAGTCACGGCGCGGTACATGAATGCATTGTAGCGGAAACTTGCCGGGGAACCAATCCGGGGCCCACCCAGCTTTCAACACAGTTCCAGATTATGGCACCAGAATCGCGGACTCCGCCGTTCGCGCACGCCGGTCCTTGGTCGGGACCGGAGACCGTGACGTCCGGCGCAGGTTGTATGGGGTGGCGAAGCGATCGGGTTGTGCGTCACGCGGTCGCCATCAGAACCGGAACCGGATCTTGAATTGACGCCCCCGGGCCAGGCCCCGGCGTCGATCAAAAACCGGGGCACGGCCGAGCTGATAAGTCCTTCATCGCTTGCGCAAAAATTGCGCAGCCCTACATTCCCTCTGCCGTGCCTCCCGGGCGGGCAGCCTTGACGTGGTGCCTGATGACGTCGATTGCCGATCGCATTGCCGGACCGTCCGTCCCCGGAGCCGCTGCCCCGCCTGCGCCGGCAGAGACGGCTGCGCCCGCGAGCGTCGCGGCCCCCGCGATCACCTTCCCGGCGGTCGGCGAGCGCGAGCTGCGGCTGGACCTGTTTCGCGGGCTGGCCCTGTGGCTGATCTTCATCGACCATCTGCCGCCGAACCTGCTGACCTGGTTCACGATCCGCAATTACGGCTTCTCCGACGCCACCGAGATCTTCATCTTCATCTCCGGCTACACCGCGGCCTTCGTATATGGGCGGGCGATGCAGGATGCCGGCTTCATCGTCGCCACCGCGCGCATCCTGCGCCGGGTCTGGCAGATCTACGTCGCCCACGTCTTCCTGTTCACGATCTTCCTCGCCGAGATCTCCTACGTCGCGACCAGCTTCGAGAACCCGCTCTACACCGAAGAGATGGGGATCATGGACTTCCTGAAGCAGCCGGACGTGACGATCGTCCAGGCGCTGATCCTGCGCTTCCGTCCGGTCAATATGGACGTGTTGCCGCTCTACATCGTGCTGATGCTGTTCTTGCCGCTGATCCTGTGGCTGATGCGCTGGCGCCCTGACGTGACGCTCGGGCTATCGGTCGTGCTCTACGCGGTCACCTGGGAATTCGATCTCTATCTTTCGGCCTATCCGAACGGCTTCTGGGCCTTCAATCCGTTTGCGTGGCAGCTGCTGTTCGTGTTCGGCGCGTGGTGTGCGCTGGGCGGTGCCAAGCGTATGTCACGCATCCTGAACTCCCCGGTCACGCTCGGCATCTGCGTCGCCTATCTGGTGGCGGCGTTCTTCGTCACGCTGACCTGGTACATCCCGCAGCTCGGCCATCTGATGCCACGGCGAATCGAGCAATGGATGTATCCGATCGACAAAACAGACCTTGACGTGTTGCGTTTTGCCCATTTCCTCGCACTCGCAGCGCTCACCGTCCATTATCTGCCCAAGGATTGGCCGCCGCTGAAGTCGCGCTGGCTGCGTCCGTTGATTGTTTGTGGGCAACACTCGCTGGAGATCTTCTGTCTCGGCGTGTTTCTGGCGTTTGCCGGACACTTCGTACTTGCCGAAGTGTCCGGCGGCGCCATGATGCACGCCTTGATCAGTCTGAGTGGCATTCTCGCCATGTGGGGAGTTGCCTCGCTGATTTCGTGGTACAAGCGTGAGGCCGATAAGGGTGCGGCGCGGAAGGGTGCGCGCAGCAACGCTGATATGGCGGGAGGGGGCTGATGAAGTCCGTCTCGTGGTTAAGGTTTGGTGTCGCGGCGCTGGCGATCTCGCTGGCCGGAGTCGCGCGGGCCGAAGATGCGCCGCAAAACTGCGAGGTGCCGGCCTACCTGCTGACGACCGAGAGCCCACTCTCAAAAGTTGCAGATGCCGTGAAGAATGGCCGTCCGCTTGATATTCTGGTGGTGGGGAGCCGCTCATCCGCCATTGTCAGCGCCTCCGACGCCAATGCGTACCCCGCCCGGCTGCAGGCGGCCCTGAAAGAGAGGCTGCCGTCCGTCCCCGTCAATATCAGCGTCGAGCTGCAGCCGAAGAAAACAGCAGAGGAAACGGCTGCCAATTTTGTTAAACTGGTGGAAGGAAAAAGGCCTAATTTGGTCATCTGGCAAACCGGTACGGTCGACGCCATGCGGTCCATCGATCCTGATGAGTTTCGTCAGGCAGTCAATGACGGTGTCGCGACGCTGCAGAATGCGGGGGCTGATGTCATCTTGATGAACCTGCAATACAGCCCGCGCACGGAGACCTTGATCTCCGTGCCGCCCTATATCGACAACATGCGGGTGGTGGCGCAGCAGCGCGACATTCCGCTGTTCGATCGCTTTGCCATCATGCGGCAATGGAACGAGCAGGGCGATTTCGACCTGTTCAATCCGACGCACGGGATCGAGCTGGCCAAGCAGGTTCACGACTGTCTCGGCCGGGCGCTGTCGAAGTTCATCATCGACGCGGCTCATCTCGGGCCGGCACAGCAGAACTAGGATCCGTCTTGTTCATGACTTCCCCCTGTAAAGACCGCGTATCCGGACATTGGAAGACGCTGTCCGCCGTCGTCGCTACGGTGCTCGCGCTCTCGATGAGCGCGCAACTGGCGCGTGCCGACGGCGCTGCCCCGCCTGCGCCTGACGCAGAGACCGTTTCGATCGGTGAGCTCCGGCCGACCATCGGCCACATCACGCTGGCCCAGGCCGGCAGCCAGGGATCCGGCCAGATCGCCGCGGTGCGCCCGTCGGCCGCCGCTCAGCCATCGTCGCCGCCGACCCAGCCCGCGACGCCGGAGATCAGCGCGCCGGGCACGCCCGCTCAGCCTGTCGCGGCCACGCAACCCGCGTCGCAGCAGAGGAGCATCACCGATCGGGCGATCGACAAGGTCAAGCAGGTCGCGAAGTCGGCGACCGACATCTTCAACCGCGTGCCGTGCCTGCCGCCGAAGGGTGTGGCCAAGAAGAACTTCATCTCGCTGCCGCACGTGGCCAACAAGCTGGCTTCGGGACTGCCGGTCGTCATCGTCGCGTTCGGTTCGTCCTCCACGCAGGGCTATGGTGCGAGTGCGCCGGACTACACCTATCCGAACCGGCTCGCGGCGCAATTGCGCCGTCAATATCCGATGGCCGACATCAGCGTCATCAACGCCGGCGTCGGCGGCGAGGACGCGCCGGAGATGATGAAGCGGCTCGAGACGTCGGTGATCGATCATCATCCCGATCTCGTGATCTGGCAGGTCGGGACCAATGCCGTGCTGCGCGATCTCGATCCGGCCGAAACCGCAAAGCTGGTCGAGGATGGCGTCGCCAAGCTTCAGGCGGCGGCCTCCGACGTCGTGCTGGTCGATCTGCAATATTCGCCGCGCGTCAATGAGCGTTCCGAGAATGCCAGCCGCATGAACAAGCTGCTCGGCCGCATTGCCGAGCTGCATCACGCCGGCATCTTCCCGCGCTTCGAGGTGATGCGCGACTGGCACGAGCGCCAGGCGATCCCGATCAATGAGTTCGTGATCTCGGACGGCCTGCACATGAGCGATTGGGGCTATGCCTGCTTCGCCCAGCTGCTTGGCGACGACATCATCCGTTCGGTCGGTCAGGTCAAGCTCGGCGTCAACGCCCCGGCCAATGTGCCGACCTACCGGCCGATGTGATGAGCGGCGAATAGGGAATCGCGAGTAGCGAATAGGGAAGAGGTCCTATCCTGCTCTTCGCTACTCCCTATTCGCCATTCGCTACGCCGCCCCCAGGGCGGCGTCGAGATCCGCGATCAGGTCGTCTGCATGTTCGAGGCCTGCGGAGAAGCGGATGAAGCCTTCGCTGATGCCGAGTTCGGCGCGCGCCTCCGGCGACAGCCGCTGATGCGTCGTCGTCGCGGGATGCGTGACCAGCGTCTTGGAGTCGCCGAGATTGTTGGAGATGCGCGCGAGCTTGAGGCCGTTAAGCGTGCGGAACGCGCCGGCCTTGCCGCCCTTGACCTCGAAGCCGACCAGGGTCGAGCCGGCGCGCATCTGCTTCCTGACGGTCGCGGCCTGCGGATGGTCCTCGCGGCCCGGATAGATCAGCCGCGAGATCTTCGGATGCGTCGCGAGAAAATCCGCAACCTTCGCCGCGTTCTCGGTCTGCGCGCGAACGCGGACGGCCAGCGTCTCCAGGCCCTTGAGCAGCACCCAGGCGTTAAAGGGCGAGATCGACGGGCCGGTCTGGCGCATGAAATTGTGGATGTGTTCGGCGATGAAGGCCTCCGACGACAGGATCACGCCGCCCAGGCAGCGGCCCTGACCGTCGATATGCTTGGTCGCGGAGTACACGACGACATCGGCGCCGAGCGCGAGCGGGCTCTGCCAGATCGGCGTTGCGAACACATTGTCGACGATCAGCCGCGCGCCGTGGGCATGCGCGATCTCGGCGATCGCCGGAATGTCCATCACGTCGAGCGTCGGATTGGTCGGGCTCTCCAGGAAGAACGATTTCGTGTTCGGCCGGACCGCCTTCTGCCACTGGTCGAGATCGAGCCCGTCGACCAGCGTCGACTCGATGCCGTAGCGCGGCAGCAGGTCCTCGACGACGTAGCGGCAGGAGCCGAACAGCGCCTTCGCGGCAACGACGTGGTCGCCGGCGCGCAGCGGGGCCAGGATCGCGGTGGTCACTGCAGCCATGCCGGTGGCCGCGGAACGGCAGGCCTCGGCGCCTTCGAGCTCGATCATGCGGCGCTCGAACATCGCCGTGGTCGGGTTGGAAAAGCGCGAATAGATGAAGCCGGGATCCTCGCCCTTGAAGCGCGCCTCGCATTCCTCGGCGGTGGCGTAGACGAAACCTTGCGTCAGGTAGAGCGCCTCGGCGGTCTCGCCGAATTCGGAACGCAAGCTGCCGGAATGCACCAGCCGGGTTTCGGGGCGATATTGGGCGAACGACGCGGGCGCCTTCGCGGGGGACTTCGACATGTGACCTCCATCGTGACCGCCGCCTCCGGCGACGGGCACAAAAAAACCGGCCTGGGATAACTCCTCACGGCCGGGATCACATTCGTCCCCGGCCTGTTTAGCGACTTATTTAACGTGGCTGCAAGCCGGCCGGCTCAAATCACCACGGGATAAGTGCTGCTCTTAGTCGTAACCGACCTTTCCGTCAAGCCAGCCATCGGATAACCGGTAAAAAGACCCTATATAGGCTCGATAAGCCGCCGTTCCGGCGCCTGCAAAGGATCAGGTCTTGCCGTTTTCGCTCCCTCCCGACGCCCATGGCATCCTGCCCGATCGCATGATCGTGGCGATGACAGAGGCCGGCCTGATCATCCCCGAATATGATTTCGTCGAGAGCCAGATCCAGCCGGCGAGCCTGGACCTGCGGCTCGGCGACGTCGCCTACCGGGTGCGCGCGAGCTTTTTGCCGGGGCCGGGATCGACGGTGGCCGAACGCATCGACGAGCTGAAGCTGCATGAGTTCGCGCTCGCGGATGGCGCGGTGCTGGAGACCAACTGCGTCTACATCGTGCCGCTGCTGGAGAGCCTGGCGCTGCCGAAGGATATCGTGGCTGCGGCCAATCCGAAGAGCTCGACCGGCCGCCTCGACGTGTTCACCCGCGTGATCGCCGACGGCACCCGCCGCTTCGACATGATCGGCGCCGGCTATCATGGCCCGCTTTATGCCGAGATCAGTCCCAAGACGTTTCCCGTCTTGTTGCGCGAAGGCTCCCGCCTGTCCCAGGTCCGCTTCCGCTACCGCGACGCGGTGCTGACGGAGGCGGAGCTGAACGCGCTGCATCGGGCCGAGCGGCTGGTCGATCGCGATGATGCCGATCTCGCCGGCGGCGTGGCGCTGTCGGTCGATCTGTCGGGCGCCAATGCCAATGGCTATGTCGGCTATCGCGCCAAGCGTCATACCGGCGTGGTCGATGTCGACCGCCGTGGCGGCTATGCGGTCGAGGAGTTCTGGGAGCCGATCAAGGCGCGGCCCGATGGCAGCCTGATCCTCGATCCCGGCGAGTTCTACATCCTGGCCTCCAAAGAGGCCGTCCAGGTGCCGCCGGACTACGCCGCGGAAATGGTGCCGTTCGATCCGCTGGTGGGCGAGTTTCGCGTGCATTATGCCGGCTTCTTCGACCCCGGCTTCGGCTATGCCGGTGCGGGCGGGCAGGGCGCGCGCGCCGTGCTCGAGGTGCGCTCGCGCGAGGTGCCGTTCATTCTCGAGCACGGCCAGATCGTCGGCCGTCTCGTCTATGAGAAGATGCTGGCGCGCCCGGATGCGATGTATGGCAGTCGCATCGGCTCGAACTACCAGGCCCAGGGGCTCAAGCTCTCCAAGCATTTCCGCAGCTGAAGATCGTCCTCTTGGTCAAGAGCACGCCCGGCGCCATTGACGCCGGGCTGTGCTGTCGGCTCTCTGCCTCAGACGATATGCAGCTGCGACTGATGTGCCAGCAGCGCCGCGACCGAAACGTGATCGAGCGTCAACGTGTCGTGCGCCGCGTCCGCAATCACGGCGTTGCCGTGGCCATCGTCATGGATCGCGGCCAGCAGAGCCTGCTGGCTTGCGAACAGGCCCGGGCTGAATGCGATCGTATTGCGCGCCGGATCGAAGTCGGTGATGCGGATATCCCCGAAATGCGAGGCGAAGACGAACGCATCATGCCCGGCGTCGAATCGCACCAACGGATCGCCGACGCTTGCGGTGGCCGACGCCGTGCCTGCGCCCGCCACGCTGATCGTGGCTCCACCCTTGCCGTCGCCAGCGAAGTGGAAGCGGTCCAGCGTGTGCAGCCCATCATAGCTCGCCGAGGCGCTCAATGTCAGGCTATGGCCGTCATAGCTTGCGGGCGCCTTGTCCCGCCAGCCGGTCGACCAGACCACGGCTGCATTGAGGTTCAGTGGCACGCCGATGACGCCATCATGGTTGAGATCCTGATGGAAGGCCAGCTCCGCCGTCTCGAGCTCGGCGCTCGTGCCGGCCACTTTCTCGAACGGCTTGCTGACGAGATTGCCGAGCGGGTCGACGGTCCAGACGCTGTAGAGTTCAGACCCTTGTAGCTTCCACGCGACCTGATAGCCGTTCGCTGTCGCTTCGGCGCCGATCGGAACCCAGCCTTGCTGTAGCCCGGCGATGACCGGTTTGCCGTTGGATTTCAGCTCGATGCTGCCCCATCCTCCGATCTGAGTGATGAAGTAGTTGATGCCGTGCTGCGACAGGCTGGTGTTGCCGCTGAACTCTATCAGCACGTCGGCATAGGCTTTGGCGGCGGCGACCGCGGGGTCGACGCGGACCAGGCCGGCGCCGGCCTTATCCGTGTCCTTCATCTCCAGCGCGGTCTGCTGCATGACGTCCGACACTGCGAAGGGCGTCAGTTGAGAGTTTGCCGCCAGCATCAGCGCGGCGAGTGCTGCGACCGTCGGTGTCGCGGCCGAGGTGCCGTAGAAGTCGCTGAGCGGCCCTGTCACAGTGGTCGCGATATTGTCGACGCCCGAGACAGTCACCGGATGGAGCTGAATGGGAAATGGCAGCCGGTTGCCGTGATCATCGAAGAGAAGCTGGGTGCCCTGGCCTGACGACGAGAACCGCTCATTGACGAGCTCGCTTCCGAACGGCGGCGTATTGGCGCTGTTGACGGCGCCCACCGAGATCGCGCCCGGCACCATGGAATGGCCGTAGACGGTTCCGATGTTGGAATATTGCAGCGTGGCGTAGTGGCGGCCGTTGTGAGCCGCTACCTCCCTGATGATGCCCGGATCGACGTCGGAGGCGTTGTCGATCACCACCTGGTAGGTGCCCGGCTTGTCGAAAAAGTACTCAGTCCATGGATCGTTGGGAACGCCGAAGCGAATATGATTGGTCGTTCCCTGCCACTTGCCGTCCTGGAAAACATGGATCTGCAGGTTGGCCTTCGCCTGCCCGTAAGCCTCGTCCCACCACAGCAGGAGCGGCGTCTCGCTCCCTGGCTTGGGATCGACGGTGATATTCTGAACAATGCTGCCATTGAAGCTCATGGCGTTCTTGAACGTCATGCCGCCGTATGCACCCGATACGCCTTTCCAGGCACCTTGATAGCCGGCGCCGTCATTGTTCCCGGCAAGGGTCACGTATGTCACGCCCTTCGCGACGACCTCCTGAATCGCCTTGGCGATCGGGCCGTTCTGGAACATCGGCTCGTGATAGTAGAAGATGTCGTCGCAGATGACCTTGCACCCGGCATCCGCGAGCTTGCGGATTCCGTCCGCGAAGTCCTGCTCGCTCCCAGGTGAGCTGTAGAAGGCGAGGCTCGCGCCCGGCGCGATCGTATGCACGATCTGCAGCATCGCGCGGCCCTCGTCGATTCCGGACGTCCCCTCCTTGAGGATCTCGACCGACGATGGCAGCGCGCCGCTCGCTTTGTCAGCATCGGCACCTTTCAGGAAATCGAAGCTGTCCGACAGCAGGCCGATCTTGATTCCCTTTCCGTCCCCGCTGGCCGCAGTCTGGTCCATCGCTTGACGCAGCTGTTGAGGCGTGGCTCCGACCTTGCCGGTGGTGTCGATGGTGTCTCCGTTCGACCACGCCTGGTGCAAGAGCGATGTCTGACTTTGCGTTGCCGGCGTCGGGCTTCCGGCCGAGATTTTGGATACACTCGGAGCCGTGTCGAGGGCTGGCGCGCCGACCGTATCGGTGTGCGCGGCAACGTCGTGATGCGGCGCGACGGCAACGGCATCATGCCTATTTGCGGGTGCTTCCCTTTCAGCGGCGAAGAAGGTCCAGTTGTCGGTGAAGGGGGCAAGGATTGAGATGCCTGACGTTTCGCCGGCCTTAGCCGTGGTGCTGGGGATGGGGCCGGCAAGGGCGTCCATCAAGGCGGTGAGCGGAGAAGACGTCTCGCCCGAAGACGCAGCCAGCGCGCTGACGGACCATCCGGGACCATAGTTGCCCGCGCTCTGCTCGAAGGCGGAGGGCAGCGTTTGATCACCGTCGTGGACGAAGGACGTGTGTTCGCGTGACGCGGTGCTCGGGAGCCGAAGGCCCCAGTGCCAAGGCGTGAGTTCAGCGCCACTGAGGTCGAGATAGGTCGAATAAAGGCCACCAGCTGCAGCCGCGCCGCTGGCGTTGCTGAGGTTGCTGGAGCTGGCCGTCAGCGCTGTGGACGCGGTTGCGGTACTTTGTAGCTCGATCAGTTGCCGCAGCGAGTCCAATCCGTCGCCCCACAGATCGAAGATCGAATCGGTCGATCGAAAGATATCGAGTTCAGCGGGCAGAAAAACATCCTTAGGTTGTATTTTTGGCGGCATGTCGGCGCTCCTCCGTAAACATTGCACGGTAGGATCATAGGGGCCGTAGGTCATTTCTGCCGAGCAAAATGTTTGAGCCTCTCCGCATAGAATTTGGTCAACAAACGTTGTGGTTGTATGAGGAGTCATTCTCCGATGCGGGTTGGTGACTGACATGCAGGACGGCGTCTTGCGCGCGTGAAGTGCGCACATAGTTGCGACATCGACTGAGAGTGCGATGCTCACGCACAAATCCGAGCGCGCCGCTATGGCATCAGGCATGCCTCGCTGCAGCGCGATATCTGCGAGAGTTGCATCGCGTGTCTGCGTCCTCGTCAGAGCCCCATGAGCGAGCTCGCGTGTGGCGCTCTGCTGCGTCGTGCTACAGACACCCTTGCTCCGGCCCCGATGACAACTCAGCTCTTCACGGCGGATCGGATTGGGAGACGAAATGTCCGAATACAGCCTCGCCGAAAGTTCGGTCGAGCGGGCCACACCGAAGCAAGCGGAACGACAGCCGCGCAGCGCGTTGTCTGACGGACCGATCCTGCGGACACTGTTGTCGTTGGCATGGCCGAACATCATTGCGAACTCGGCCGGCACCTGCGTCGTCATCGCTGAGACGTCCTATATCGGCCGGCTCGGCATCGAGGCGCTCGCCGCGATGGCGCTGGTCTTCCCCTTGGTGATCCTGACGATGACCATGTCCGGCGGCGCCATGGGCGGTGGCGTCGCTTCGGCGATCGCGCGTGCGCTCGGCGCCGGCGACACCGAGCGGGCCTCGACGCTTGCGGCGCATGCGCTGCTGATCGCGTTGTGCTTCGGTGCAACCTTCATGGTCGGGATGCTGATGTTCGGTCCCCGCCTGCTCCAAGTGCTTGGCGGCCGCGGTGCGGTGCTCGAACATGCCGCGGCCTACCTGCAGGTGTTCTTTGGTGGGGCCATCCTGCCGTGGCTGATGAACGCGATGGCGGGCATTCTGCGCGGCACTGGCAATATGAAGCTGCCATCGTTCATGATCCTGAACGCGGCGGTGTTGCAGATCGTGCTGGGTGGAACGCTGAGCCTGGGCCTCGGGCTCGGCATGCGCGGCGTCGCGGCCGGTGCGCTGCTCGCGTTCAGCGCCAGCATCTCGGTGATGGGCTGGTATCTGCTCTCGGGACGCGCCCGTGTGCGGCCGAAGCTGTACGGTCTCAAGATCAGCCGCGCGATGTTTGCCGATATCCTCAAGGTCGGCGCGATCGCCTGTTTCTCGCCGCTGCAATCGGTGCTGTCGATCGCGATCTTCACGCATATGCTGGCGACGTTCGGCACGGCCGTGCTCGCCGGCTACGGCATCGGCGCGCGCCTGGAATTCATGATGACAACCGTCGCGTTTTCGTTCGGCATGGCCTCGGTGCCGATGGTCGGCATGGCGGTCGGCGCCGAGCGGATCGCAAGGGCTCGCCGGATTGCCTGGACGGCGGCGCTCGTCTCGTTCGTCACCGTGGGGGCGCTCTCGACCGTGATCGCGATCTTTCCGCAATTGTGGGTCGACATCTTCACGCAGGACCCGAGCGCGCGGGCGGCGGGAGCGCATTATCTGAGAATCGCCGCGCCGATGTATGCCTTCATCGGTCTCGCGATCGCGCTGTATTTCGCCTCTCAGGGGGCGGCGAAGGTGATCGGCCCCGTGCTCGTGCAAACGGTGCGGCTGGTGTTCATCGCCGCGGGCGGCAGCTATCTGCTGGCGGGCGCGGCGACTGAAACGGGGTTCTTCCTGCTGGCAGCCTCCTCGATGGTGCTGCTCGGCGTGCTCACTCTCGCCAGCGTCATGCTGACGCGTTGGGGGCCGAAGCCGGTGGTCGCCGAACTGCGCCCGGCCGTCGTGGCGGCCGAGCTGAAGGGCGTTCCGCCGTCATCGCGCTGATCGGCGTCTAGCGGCCCGGATCGGCAAGCGTCCTCTGCATGACCGCCGCACCGAGCTCCATCTGCTGCTCGATAGAGGGCGCGATGTCGTGCGGCAGAACGTCGGTGATCCAGATCATGCGGCAGCGCTGCTCGCCGTCGGGGATGATCTGCATCGAGGCATTGTGCCGCTGCATGCGCGCATCGTCGATGGCATAGACGAGACGCCGTCGTGCGTCGCTGCAGTCGATGAGATGCTCTCGAACCACCTTGCCATTGGCGAAGCTGACGATGCGGACGTCGCCGTCGCGCTTCGTATCGATCACGAAGCCGGGGGCCAGCCGCGTATGCACCGCGCCAAAGTCGCGGACGGCGTCCCAGACCGCGGCTGCCGATGCGGAGATCGGGATATCCTTGCAGATGGATGCCATTGGATGGATGCCCTTATATGGATGCCTTGGCTTCGGTCTCACGGACAGACGGCTTCGATGTTGTTGCCGTCCGGATCGATCAGGAATGCCGCGTAGTAGGTCGGGCTGTAATCCGCGCGCGGCCCGGCACCACCATTGTCGCGGCCGCCGGCCTTCAGTCCCTCGCTGTGGAATCGGGCGACGCCCGCCTGGTCGGCGGCGCGGAACGCGACGTGGACAGGGCCCTTGGCCGCGCTGCCGTTGAGATAGAGCCACAGTCGCGGCTCGCCCTTCGGTCCGATGCCGGCCGAGGTCTCGTCCTTGCAGCAGAGAATATGGCCGAGCGGGGCCAAGGCGGCCGCGTAGAAGCGGACACTGGCGTCGAGATTCCCGACCTTGAGTCCAATATGATCGTACATCGCTGGTCTCCCGTGTTTCGCATGCGCCAGCGCACGCTCCGGGATCAGCTAATCAATGGCGGCGGAGCCGTTCTTGGAGAATCTTGCGCTCGCCACGCGAGGCTCGGCGAAACTTCAGCGGCGACACGCCGACGGCACGCGTGAACGTCCGGGTGAAGTTGGACAGATCGGCAAAGCCGACATCGTAAGCGATATCGGTGACCGAAGTATCCTCGGCGCTCAGGCGCTGGGCCGCGCGCCGCAACCGGGACCGGATCAGATATTGGTGCGGCGTCACGCCGATCGTGGCTGCGAAGAGTCGCAGGAAATGGAACGGGCTGATGCCGGCGGCCCGCGCCGTCTCCGCCAAATTGATGTCTTCGTGAGCGTTGTCGTCGATCCACAGGGCGCTCTCGACGGCACGACGGCGGTCACGAAGGCTTGGGCGGGCCGGCCGTTCCTCCCGGCCAGTGACGATCGCCACGAAACGGCCAGCGATCATGTGACCGACTTCGTCAAGCCCTAACGTCTGCTTCTGGGCGGCAATGGCCTGGGCAAGCTCGCCGAGTGCGATGAACTCCGGGAGCGGCGGAATCGCTCCGGCCTGCCATGCCTGGCCGCCACCGATGTCATCGATGACCGCGCCATCGAAGGAGAACGACAGGCATTCGTCGCCGCAGACGTGATCATGTGTACACATGAACTCGTCGCCGGGATATCCGACCAGCAGCGCGCCGGTCACCAGCTCGAAGAGGCGGCCGCGATGATGACAGCCGAAGCTGCCCTTGCGCACATAAGAGAGCGAGTAGCCGCCATACTGCTCGACAAAAGGACGCGCGCCCCGGGCCGCTTCACAGCGGAACTCGGATACGGTTACGTCTCGGCTTTCGAACAGGATGGTCGCGGCCATGGCGCCAATCTAGCGCATCAGGCCGAAAAGAGCAGGGCCTCTGCGAGATAATCTGGCGAAGCGCGCGAGACCGGCTCTAGGACGCGCGCGGCCGATCGGCTGCGAGCAGGGCGTCGAACAGGGTCAGGCCGGCATGTGGCCGTGCACCTTCGAGCGAGAGCAGGCGCCGCTTGGAGATGATGCCGCTGTTAGGAGACGGCTTGTCCAGTCCGCCTCCGATGTCGCGCACGCGATGGCAGGGCACGATCAGGACGAACGCGTTGTTGGTCAAAGCCTGCGCGATCTCATGCAACGCTTCGGGGACGTGCAACTCGTCCGCGATATCTTCGGCGCTGCGGGTCTCACCGCGCGGGATACCGCGAACGCAATCATAGACGCGCTGATTGAACGGTGTCACGCCTTCGAGGTCGAGCACGACGTCGGAAAAGTCGACATCGCGTCCGCGCAGCGTGGCGACGATGCCCTCGATGGCAAGTTCGGTGTTCGCACAAGGGCGCTGCTCCCGCGCCTCCGGGAATTGTCGAAACAGATGCCGCCGCGTCTCGATTTCCCGCGCCTCCGGCAATTGCACGCCGGTGATCCCGGCGTCGCTCCAGGCGATGCCGCAGCGGCCGAGCGCCGTATCAAAGATCGTATACCCAAGCCTCATGACGCCACCCCAACCCACGCCACACCCTGTCGCGACCGCCGCCTTGATGGTGTTAACAACGTGTTAACAGCGCGGCACGACGGAGGCGGGTTTGCCCTGATTTGGGTCGTGGTTGTCAAGTGCGCTGAGAGAAGACGTCTGTTGGCTCGCGCAAGAGCGGCGCGCATTCATCTGCTTGCAAGGCGGAGTGCGCAGCGTGGCGAGCTATATGGTCGTCGTATCAGCGAAATCAGGATCATGCGCCAGCCACAGTTCCAGCAGGCTCAGGAACATGACCGCGATTCCGATCGCGATACTCACATGCATCGCCGAGCTATGGACGAAGCCGAGCAGCCACGGTGCTGCGATCAGCCAGACGCCGAGTGCGACCTTCAACCACTCCTCCCAATCGGCAAACGCGACCAGCCCGGCGATCGACAATGCGATCACGGCTGCGCCGACGAGCTCTGCATCGACTCGGCCGGCGGTGTGGGCGAAGCCGAACAGCCAGGGAGCACCGATCAGAAAGAGACCACAGCCGAGCGTATAAAGATCGAGTGCGGCGGGGCGCGACATGATCGCGAGAATGTCTGCCTTGTGGGCCGTGAGGGTGTGGCTGTGGATTCGCATGATCGTCCCTCCGAGGGACTCGGGCGGCCGCGCCGTTGCGAGCGACGGCGCCGAATTCGACAGGGAAAGCGTGATCGGCGCGATTCGTTCCCAGTATGGACGGGACTGTCGATCACAATGGCGAGACGCAAAGGTGGCGTGGCGGGATGTCGCCGGCCGGCGAAAGCCCGGGGCAGGTGACAAGAAGCCGCTTGGCGAAACGCATGCTCTCGGCTAATCATGAGCCCGTGCGGGCGTAGTTCAATGGTAGAACGGCAGCTTCCCAAGCTGCATACGAGGGTTCGATTCCCTTCGCCCGCTCCAGTCGACATCGACCGGTCCGGCGTCCGCCTCAGAGTTGATTTCCTGGTTTGCGGCGAGCCTTCCCCGATTCCTCCTGCTGCGGCGCCAACCGGCAGCCCAAGATATTCCCCGCCACTGGTCGTCGCCAGGCGAGATTGACAGCTCCTGTTATCGATAACATAGTTGAGGCTCATCGGCGTTCGATTGGCGGGAGGACACAGGTGGCGGTCGACTTGTTCGATCTGACGGGGCGTCGTGCTCTGGTGACCGGATCCTCTCAAGGAATCGGCCTTGCGCTCGCGCACGGTCTCTCCGCGGCCGGCGCCGAAATCGTGCTCAATGGCCGCGACGAGACGAAGCTCGCCCGCGCTGAAAGCGCGATTGCGGGATCACGCAGGCTCGCTTTCGATGTCACCGATCATGCGGCTGCGAGAGCCGCGGTCGATCGTTTCGAGGCTGAGATCGGCCCGATCGATATTCTCGTCAACAACGCCGGCATGCAGCATCGGGCGCCGCTCGAGGAGTTTCCGGACGAGGCGTTTCAGCGCCTGCTGCAGACCAACATCGCCTCGGTGTTCAACGTCGGCCAAGCCTGCGCCCGCCATATGATCGGGCGGCGCGCCGGCAAGATCATCAACATCGCCTCGGTCCAGTCCGCGCTCGCCCGTCCCTCGATTGCCCCCTACACGGCAACGAAAGGCGCAGTGGCGAACCTGACCAAGGGCATGGCGACCGATTGGGCGAAGCATGGCCTCCAGGTCAACGCGATCGCGCCTGGCTATTTCGACACGCCGCTCAACGCGGCGCTGGTGGCTGATCCGGCCTTCTCTGCCTGGCTGGAAAAACGCACCCCTGCGGGGCGCTGGGGCAAGGTCGAAGAGCTCGTCGGCGCCTGCATCTTCCTCGCCTCGGCTGCATCGTCCTTCGTCAACGGGCACGTGCTCTATGTCGACGGCGGCATCACCGCCTCGCTTTGAGCGGCGTCGTCAACGCTGTTGAATCATGAGGGTCAGGTGCTTTCGCGCTCGATCACCTCGAAGGGCACGATCAGCGTCGCCGGCATCGGCGTGCGCTTTCTCTGCACGTCGTCGAGTGCGCCCAGCAGGATGCGGCCGGCCTCCAGCCCGATGGTACGACAATTCACGGCGACGGTCGTGATCCGCGGCCAGGCCCAGCGCGACACCTCGAAATCGCCAAAGCCGGCAATGCCGATTCGGCCCGGAACCGCCCAGCCGCGGCGATGACACTCCATGATGGCGCCGAATGCGGAGAGGTCGGAGACGCAGACGGCGGCGTCCACATCGGGCCATTGCTCGATCAGATGGACGATGGCCTGACCGCCTTGCTCCATCGAGATCGGCGGATCGCCGAACGCGATGGTGCGGCCGACAGGCAGGCCGAGCTCCTCGATCGCGCGCAAATAGCCCAGCCTGCGATCGGCGCCGCGGCTGTCGCGCCGGCTTGCGCCGCCGATGAAGCCAATCTTGCGGTAGCCCTTCTGATAGAGTCGACGGACGAGCGCGCGCGACGCCTCGGCATTGGAGAAGCCGACGACGTGATCGATCGGCTCAGCCGGCAGGTCCCAGATCTCCACGACCGGAATGCCGGCGGCCTGCAGCATCCGGCGTGCCCGGGGCGTATGCCGGCCATCGGTGACGATGATGCCGTCGGGGCGGCGCGTCAGCATGGTCTGGACGAGATGCTCCTCCTTCTCGATGTCGTAGTCCGTGGCGCCGAGCAGCACCTGTAGCCCTTGGTCCTCGATGACCTCGGTGATGCCGCGGGCGGTGTCGGCAAAGTTGGAATTGTTGATCGAGGGCACCAGCACGGCCACGAAGCCGGTCCGCTTCGACGAGAGCGCGCCGGCCGACAGATCCAGCACATAACCGAGCTCCTCGACGGCGGCGAGGATGCGGCGCCGCGTCTCCTCGGAGACGGCCCCGTCTCGCTTCAAGGCACGCGAGACGGTCATCGTGGACACCCCCGCCCGCGCCGCGACCTCCGCCATGGTCGCCGGCCGCCTCGGGCTCCGGTTGATCGTCGTCCGGGTCTGCTTCATTGCATGCGCTTGTTCCGGGGTGGACGTGAGATGCCCGCATGCCTGAGTTGCAAGCGCGGCAGCGCGGGGTCGCTTCCGCGCCAGGATACATCGCCAGTGATATCGATAACAATCGCCTGCAGCGGCAGCCTGCACGGCGCTTTGATCGATCGCGCGATGAAGCGCCAGCCTCGGATCAGCCTGTTGCGATGGTCGGATGGATCGGATCGTTCTGGCTTCGGCTTTCGCGGCGACCCGCGCCGGTGGCTACGCGGCCGCGACCGGCCGCCTCGCATAGATCGCCTCGATCTCCTTCGCAAAGGCGCGCTCGATGGCCGGGCGCTTGTTCTTCAGCGTCGGCGTGATCAGGCCGGCCTGCACGGTCCAGGGCTCCAGCGTCCAATGCACCGCTTTCGGCGTCGCATAGGACGGATAGGCCTTCACCGCGCGCGCGATGTGCCGCAACAAGGAGGCTGCCTCGGCCTCGGTCCCGCGCTGGCTATGGGCGGCGAGCCGTGCCTGCTGCTCGGCCCAGCCCTTCGGGTTGAGCACGACGATCGCGGTCAGGAACGGCCGGTTCTCGCCGATCACGATCGCTTGCTCGAACAGCGGATCGGTCAGGATCGCGGTTTCGAGATCGGCCGGCGCGATCTTTTCGCCGGTCGACGTCACCAGGATGTCCTTGATCCGTCCGGTGATCGTGATGCGGCCGTGGTCGATGCGCGCCTGGTCGCCGCTATGCAGCCAGCCGTCGGGCTGCTTGATCCGCGCGGTCTCCTCCGGCCGGTGCCAATAGCCGAGCATCACGTTGGGTCCGCGCACCATCAGCTCGTCATTGTCGCCGATACGAACCTCGATGCCCGGCAGGGCGCGGCCGACCGTGCGCGGGTCGTTATCGTCGGGCGTGTTGACGCTGACCACCGGGGAGGTCTCGGTCATGCCGTAGCCCTGCAGCACCTCGAGCCCGAGCGCGAGGAATAGCCGCACCACCGGCTCGGCGATCGGCGCGCCGCCGCTGACCGCCACCTGCAGGCGTCCGCCGAACCGCGCCAGCACCTTGTCGGCGACGACGCGCTTGAGCAACGGCCATGCGAGGCGATCGAAGGTCCCGAGCTGCGCGCCGCCGTGCTGCGCATCGAAGCGGCGGTTGCCGATTGCGATCGTCAGATCGAGCAGCGCCCGTTCGATCGGGTTGGCGAGCGCGCGGTGGTGCATGACCAGGGAAAAGATCCGCTCATAGATGCGCGGCACTGAAATGAGGATGGTGGGGCGGACCTCCACCAGATCCTCCGCCAGCTGCTTCACCGAGCGTGCATAGGCGACGCAGGCGCCGATCGCGATCGGGTAGTAGTAGCCGGCGGTCCGCTCGAACGTATGCGACAATGGCAGAAATGACAGGAACACATCGTCCTGACGCGCCGCGAGGCGCTGATGGATCGCCTTGAGGTTGGAGACGACATTGTCGTGCGACAGCATCACGCCTTTCGGCCGGCCTGTCGTGCCCGACGTATAGACGATGGCGGCGAGGTCGTGCGGCGCGACGGGAACGGTATTGTCGCGCGGCATGGTGTCGCCAGCCGCGTCCAACCACGCGTCCAGAGCCTTGAGGCGCGAGTCGCCGGCCATTCCGGGGCTGGCGCGCAGCTCGGCACAGATGATCCGCTTCAGGTCGGGCAGCGCCTGGCCGACGGCGGCGATCTCGTTCCAGCGCTCGTCCGAATCGACCAGCAGCAGCCGGGCGCCGCAGTCGGCGAGAATGTAGGCGATGCTGTCGGCATTATCGACGGCGTGCATCGGCACCGGCACCAGGCCGAGCGACAGCGCCGCCTGATCCATCGCGAGATGCGCAACGCCGTTCGGCATCAGGATGGCTGCGCGCTCGCCCGGGCCGAATCCATCTGCCGCGAGCGCCTGCCGCCAGCGATCGACGACGGCGTCGATCTCGCGCCACGAGAGGCTGGTCCATTCGCCGCGACGTGAGTCGAAATGACGATAGGCCTGCGTGTCGGGGCTCCGCAGGCACCGCCACCGCCACAGCTCGGGCAGCGTCGCGATGTCGGCCAGCGCGCCGGCCGCCACGGGGGGATGATCGATGGGACCTGATTGCTGCACGCCCGTCTCCGGCGATCTGAAGGTGTCGCGATGCGCCGCTCTTGCAGCGGCGCATCGCGGCCGACCTTGACGTAGCGCAATTGCGCATGGCCAGCCCCCGCGCTCGGGCATGGGAGATCGGCGCCAGCGGGACGGCTCGATCGCATCCGGATGCGACAGCGCTCCGGATCGGAGCGCTGTCGGTCGCCGACGAGTCTCAGGCGCCTTCCGGCACCTTGTCGAGAAAGCCGATGATCCGATGGATGCGGCCGTCCTTCAGCTCCGCGACGTCGCTGCCCTCGATCGGACCGCTCTCGCCTGTCGGGCCGAGCTCCCAGCGAAAGCGGACATAATCGCCATGGCCATTGGCCGCCCCGATCAATCTGAAGCTGTAGTCGGGGAAGCGTTGCTGCACGCCGGCCACCAGCGCCTCGATGCCCGTGTGCCCATCGCCGCGCATCAGCGGGTCCACATAGGTCGCGTCGGTGGTCCAATGCCGCGCGAGCAGTTCGCGCCGTTGTGCGGATGTGCGCGCATTCCACAGCGCGATGTAGCTATCGGCGATGGCGGCGATGTCGGTCATCGGTGCTCTCCATGTTGTGAACGATGATGAGGCGATGATCGCGCCCGCCGTGTCGCGAATCGATTACGTCGGAAGTCATCTCATATCGCATGACGAAACTGTAAGTTGCCGATCTGCTGCGCCGCGCATACGAGCGCGCAGAGACGGTGCGGAGATCGCGTTGCATGTTGTCCGACACTTGGAAATTGATCGCAGTTGCGATCTGTCTCGTGCTGTTCACGGCCGATACGGTGCTCAAACCGCAGGACAAGCCCAATCGCATGGTGTTCTTCGAGCTGCATCGGGGCGAGAGCCCGACGGTGATCGGCATGATGCGCGATGATTTGCGCAAGCTGCCGGGCACCGGCGCGAGCCGCATCCGCGACGCGTTGGCGCGTGGAGAGACGTTAACGGTCTGGCAATATGCGTTAAGGAAAACTGAAGACGGTAGCTACCAGGAAGTCCCCGACCGGCAGATCCAGCTCGGGTCTGCCGATGCTGCACTCGTGACCTTCGGTGCACGCATTCGTTTGCCGAACGATTAGTCGCTGCGCGACATATGGTTGGGAACTGCATCCTCAGCCACGACCTCGGCGGGAGGTTGGGACGATTCCAGCCCGAGTGATTCCTGTCCGAGTGAGTCCCGTCCAAGCGAGGTCTACCCCGAGCTGCGGCTGCGCGCTCCTGGCCCGCGCAAGTCGGCTGCGTTGCGCTGCAACCGACTGCAGCCGGCAATGTGCCGCGACTCAGGCCACGAAGCGTGACGGGCTGCGCGTCGGTCTGATTCGCGCTTGGTGACGGTCGGGTCGTCGATCCGCAGGACGGCAATCGCCGTGCGGCGATCAGGCCGCGCAAATGTCGTCAACGCACGATTGTCCGCAGCGTGATCATCATGAGCGCGCGATAACGGAGATCGCACGTCGCTCGCTGGGCGGCCGACATGAGCTTCGAAGCCCGTAATTCCCCGGTGCTCTGCGCTCCGTGATCCGCATGTCGTGCAATATGGCGATGATGGCGGGCTCCCGCCCTGCTCGTGGCGCGCCGGCCATGCTCGGAACCCGGGTGGGGCGATTTTCTTGCTACGGCAACCGCTGGTGCAGCCGGCTTGCAACACTTGCTCTGAATTTGGCTCTGTTGGCTGCGCTGTCCTGGACAAAAACGCGATCTCGAAACACGCTGCGTTAGCGATTTGGATCTGACTGTCGTGTTCCGGTTCTGGGGAGCGGGGTGCGTCGGTAAGGTCGGCGCAATCCAAGCATCACAAGAAGCGCATCACAGTCGGTCAGATCGGCTTCGCCGGGTTGAACTGGGGCTCGACATGAAATTCTGGACGGGGTTGCTCGCGGTTGTTCTGTTGCTGTCCGGCGTCGGTGCGAGCCATGCCGTTGTCAGAATCGCCGATGACCGCGGTGGCCGGATCGGTACCTATGTCGACAAATATCAGGGGCTGCGCTCGTCCGGTGAGTACGTCATCATCGACGGTCTGTGCGCCTCGGCCTGCACCATCGTCCTGGGTGCCATCCCCCACGAGAAGATCTGCGTCACCTCGCATGCCAATCTCGGCTTCCATGCTGCCTGGGATTTCGGTGCCAACGGCCGGGCCGTCACCAATCCCGAGGCGACCCAGATGCTCTACTCGATGTATCCGTCACCGATTCGCCGCTGGATCTCACAGCGCGGCGGCCTGACCCCGCGAATGATCTTTCTGAAGGGCAAAGAGCTGCAGGCGATGTACAAGCCCTGCTACATGGATGCCCAGGCCTCCTCGCCAACTCCGGCTCAGGTGGCGCCGAACGCCCCGGCGATGTCGCCGGCGGCTGCCAAGGCGTCCGCCGCGCACTAAACGGACGTCCTCTCCCCCGGCCAAGTCACCGTCCTCGGTCCCGTAGCGCTTGCCTCGCTCGTCGCTGCGGCCTATCTGAGAGGGCGAGAGGCGGGCGGCTGCTTGTGCCATTCTGGGGCAGTGGCCCCGCCGAATGAGCAGGCCATCATGCAGCCTCTTTCAGCGCCGCAAGAATCAGCACCGCAAGGAAGCGTGTCCGCAGCGGCTAGCCGCCGCCTGACGGCGGTGCTGGCTGGCGTTGCGGGGCTCGCTCTCCTGACGGGGGCGGTCGGTCTGTGGGGGAAGTATGGGACGGCTGTGTTCTTCGAGATCATGGCTGCCGGCCTTCGGGCCTGCTTCTGAAAGAGAGTGAAGGAACTCGGCATGCCGCGTAATGTCACGCGCCCGCTCGTCATCGTCGGCGCCTTTGCCGCCAGCCTGGTGGTCGGGCTCTCACTGATGTTCCTGATCATGGGGGGCGGGCGGAATATCGCGGCGCCGGCCGCGATCGGCGGCCCGTTTCAACTGACGGATCAGAGCGGCGCGGTCGTCACCGAGCAGAGCCTGCAGGGACGGCCAACCCTGATCTTCTTCGGCTTCACCCATTGTCCGGACGTCTGTCCGACCTCGCTGTTCGAGATCTCCGAGGTGCTGCGCGCCATGGGCAAGGACGCCGACAGCGTCAACGCCTATTTCATCTCGGTGGATCCCGAGCGAGACAATCCGGCGACGATGAAGGATTACCTCTCCAGCTTCGATCCGCATCTGAAGGGGCTGACCGGCGATCCCGAGGTGCTCGCCAAGGTGCTCACCGAATACCGCGTCTATGCCAAGAAGGTTCCGCTCAAGGACGGCGACTACACCATGGACCATACGGCCCTGGTGTATCTGATGGATCGCAATGGCCGGTTCGTTGCGCCTTTCAACCTGAAGCGGACCCCGGAGGAAGCGGCAGCCGACCTGAAAAAATACCTCTGAGCATTAACGCTTAGGGCGGAGGGTTGTCTTCCAGCCGAATCCAGCCTCGAATTTGCGCTTGGATGGTCTATAAGGCGCGCTGACCTCGGGACCGCAAATGCCGACCGTCTTGTCACAAGCTGCGAAGTCGATCTGGACCGCCCGCGCCGCCATTGCGGGCCTGCTGCTCTGTCTTGGCGTGGCCGGTGCCGCGTCGGACGCGCATGCCCAGGCACCGATCAAGCCGCCGGTCGAGGCTGCGCCGCAGGCCGTGCCCGGCTTTTGGGATCCGCGCCGCCGTCCCGAGCGGCCGGATCTTTCCCGCCTCACCGTGATCCGCTTCCTAACCGAGACCGATTATCCCCCGTTCAACTTCACCGGTCCGGATGGCAATCCGGCCGGCTTCAACGTCGATCTGGCGCGAGCCATCTGCGACGAGATCAAGGTGACCTGCACCGTCCAGATGCGCCGCTTCGAAACCCTGCTGGACGCGCTCTCCTCCAACCGCGGCGATGCGATCATCGCGTCGATGGCGGTGACGCCGCAAATGCGGGCGCGGCTGGATTTCTCCGATCCCTATTACCGGGCGCCGGCGCGCTTCGTGTCCCGGCGCGACGCCGTCATGACCGAGATCCGCCCGGAATTTCTCGAGGGCAAGAAGATCGGCGCGATCGCCGGCACCGCCCATGAGGCCTATCTCAAGGCGATGTTCACCGACGCCGAGATCAAGACCTATCCGAATGATGAGGCGCTGCGGCAGGCGTTGCGGCGGGCCGAGGTCGATCTGATCTTCGGCGACGGCATTTCGCTGGCGTTCTGGGTCAACGGCACTGATTCCGCCGATTGCTGCGCCTTTTCTGGTGGACCTTTCGTCGAAAGCCGCTATTTCGGCGAGGGCGTCGGGATCGGGGTGCGCAAGGGCAATGACCTGCTGCGCCAGGCCCTGAACTGGGCGCTGTTCCGGGTCTGGGAAAAAGGCCGCTACACCGATCTGTGGCTGCGCTATTTCTCGATCAGCCCGTTCTGATGTTTCCACGCCAGGGTGGGCAAAGGCGTATCGCGCCGGGCCCATCTTCGCTGCGCATCCACCGTCATTGCGGGAGCGGAGCGACGAAGCCATCCAAGGGTCTGACGAAGACTGGATCGCTTCGCTTCTGTTCAGCCCGGGGACATGGCTGACAGGTGTTCGGAGACATGGTTGACACCTCAAAATCGGCTCGATTCGTCAAGCAAAGGGGCGAGCGATGCCGTGGCGAGAGGTGTCTGTCATGGACCAGCGACGAGAGTTTGTGATGCTTGCCAAGCAGGAGGGCGTGAACCGGCGGAAGCTGTGCCGTCAGTTCGGCATCAGCGCCGAGACCGGCTACAAGTGGATCCAGCGGTATGACGCCGGCGATACGACGCTGGCGGACCGGTCGCGGCGGCCGCATCGGAGCCCGGAGCGCACGGCGGCTGCGACTGAGCAGCAGATCGTCGCGTTGCGCGACGCTCACCCGACCTGGGGCGCGCGCAAGCTCGCACGTCGTCTCGCGCGCGACGGGCAAACTGTCCCGGCGATATCCACCGTGCACACCATCCTGCGCCGCTACGATCGCGTGAGCGAGCCTGCAGGCACGCCGGGGCAGCCGTACAGGCGCTTCGAGAAGGATGCGCCCAATCAGCTGTGGCAGATGGACTTCAAGGGGCACAGTGCGCTGGAGAACGGCGTGTCCTGTCACCCGCTGACTGCGCTGGACGACCACTCGCGCTTCTCCGTGTGCCTGGCGGCGTGTGACAACGAGCGCGGCTCTACGGTCAAAGGACATCTGGAGACGACGTTCCGCCGCTATGGACTGCCGGATGCGATGTTCGTCGATAATGGTGGTCCCTGGGGCTTTACTCTCGAAGACCCCTGGACCGCGCTGACGGTCTGGCTTCTGAAGCTCGGCATTCGAACGATCCACAGCCGGCCGTATCATCCTCAGGGCCGCGGCAAGAACGAACGCTTCCACCGCAGCCTGAAGGCCGAAGTCTTTGCCTTCAAGCGCTACAGGGACCTTGACGACGTCCAGCGGGCGCTCGACGAATGGCGGGCCGTCTACAATCTCGACCGGCCCCACGAGGCTCTCGACTTCGATGTGCCGGCGAGCCGCTACCGGCCGAGCCCGCGAACGATGCCGGATCGCCTTCCGACGGTGGAATACGACGAGGGTGAGATCGTCCGTTCGGTGTCGAGCACCAAGGCCTATGTCAGTTTCGAGGGACGGCTCTGGAAAGTCCCGCAAGCCTTTCGCAGCGAGCGGCTCGCTATTCGCCCGCTCAGTCAGGACGGAAAATTCGGAATTTTCTTTGCCGCGCATCAGATCGCAGCGATCGATTTGCGCGACCCCAAAAGTGTCAACTATGTCCCCGAACAGGTGTAAGCTATGTCCCCGGGCTGAACACTTCGCTCGCGATGACGCCTTGTGTTAGTTTTCTGCTCCTTTGAAGAACCGGTAGTTCAGATGTCCACGATCGACCTTGTCCCAACCAGCCCGAGCGATCTGCGCGCGCTCGCCGAAAACTCCAACGCCTGGCCGTTCGAACAGGCGAAAGCGATCGTCAACCGGCTGAAGAAGACCCCTAAGGATGAGGTGCTGTTCGAGACCGGCTACGGCCCGTCCGGCCTGCCGCATATCGGCACCTTCGGCGAGGTCGCACGCACCACGATGGTGCGCCATGCCTTTCGCGTGCTGACCGAGGACAAGATCAAGACCCGGCTCCTGGCGTTCTCCGACGACATGGACGGCCTGCGCAAGGTGCCGGACAATGTGCCGAACAAGGAGATGCTGGCGAGCCATCTCGGCAAGCCGCTGTCGCGCATCCCCGATCCGTTTTCGAACGAGTATCCGTCGTTCGCTGCGCACAACAATGCGCGGCTGCGCGCCTTCCTGGACAGGTTCGGGTTCGATTACGAATTCGCGTCCTCGACCGAGTACTACACCTCCGGCAAGTTCGATGCGGCGCTGTTGCGCATGCTGGAGCGACTGGAAAAGGTGATGGCGATCATGCTGCCGTCGCTCCGCGAGGAGCGCGCGGCGAGCTATTCGCCGTTTCTCCCGATCTGCCCGCGCACCGGCCTCGTGCTGTACGTGCCGATCGTCGCGCACGACGCCAAGGCCGGCACCATCTCCTATGACGATCCCGAGACCAAGGAGCGGATGACCGTTCCGGTGACCGGCGGGCATTGCAAGCTGCAATGGAAGCCGGACTGGGCGATGCGCTGGCACGCGCTCGGCGTCGACTATGAAATGGCCGGCAAGGACCTGATCGACTCGGTGAAGCTGTCGGGCAAGATCTGCGCGGCGCTCGGCGGCACGCCGCCGGAGGGCTTCAACTACGAGCTGTTTCTGGACGAGAAGGGCCAGAAGATCTCGAAGTCGAAGGGCAATGGCCTGACCATCGACGAATGGCTGCGCTACGCGTCGCCGGAATCGCTGTCGCTGTTCATGTATCGCGAGCCGAAGGCGGCGAAGCGGCTGTATTTCGACGTCATCCCGCGCAATGTCGACGACTACCAGCAGTTCCTGGAAGGCTTTGCGAAGCAGGACCCCAAGCAGCAGCTCGGCAATCCGGTCTGGCACATCCATTCCGGGACGCCGCCGAAGGCCGACATGCCGGTGACGTTCCAACTGCTGCTGACGCTGGTGTCGTCGTCGAATGCCGAGAATGCCGAGACCCTGTGGGGCTTCATCGGCCGCTACCGGCCGGGCGTGACGCCGCAGACGCATCCCAAGCTCGACGCGATGGTCGGCTACGCCATCAATTATTACCGCGACTTCGTTGCGCCGACGAAGACGTTCCGCGAGCCGACCGAAGGCGAGCGCGTGGCGCTGCAGGACCTGCGCGATGCGCTGTCGAACCTGCCGGCGGAGGCGCCGGCCGAGGACATCCAGAACGTGGTCTATGAGATCGGCCGCCGCGAGCCGTTCCTCGACCACGCCAAGAAGGGCAAGGACGGCCGGCCCGGCGTGTCGCTGGACTGGTTCAACATGCTCTATCAGGTGCTGCTCGGCCAGGAGAAGGGCCCGCGCTTCGGCTCCTTCGTCGCGGTCTACGGCCTCAACAACGCGGTGGCGATGATCGACGGCGCGCTGGCGCGCTCCGCGTGATGGCCATGCTGCTGGCCTCAAAAAAGGTGTCGTCCCGGCCTTGAGCCGGGACGAGAGCGTAATGTTTGGCGGTGCCCTTTGCCCCGCACGGGCGGTCGACTACACCCCCTGCAGCACAAAGCGGCGGTCGAGCTTCTGCACCGGACGCGCGTTCATCGGATAGAGCTTGGCGAATTTCGCCACGTCGGCTTCCGCCACCTGGATCGGATCGGCCAGCAGCAGCCACTCGACCACTTCCGAGCAGGGCGGCGTCGTCAGCGAGCCGGCATAGCGATAATACGAGCGGCGGTTGGGCAGCATCTGGTTCGGATTGATGCGCGCATCGGCCTTGACCGCGGGGCCTTCCTTGTCGGGCATCGTCGCCACGATCTGCGCAAAGGCAGGATTGGGACGGCCCGTCGTCATGAGCACGCCGACCACGGCGAGCCCGCCCGAGGCGGCGCGGTGCACGAAATGCGCCTCCATCGGATAATTCTTGCCGCCGATCTGGTGCTCGCTCGGCCGATGGAAATGCACCTGCAGCAGCTTGTAGGTGGTGCCGTCGAGCTTCAGGGTGCCGCTGCCGTCGGCGAAGTTGAGCTGGATGGTGTGGCCGTTATTGACGATGGTGTCGGCGGTCTTCGCCCAGCTCAGCTTGAAGTCGGGCAAGCGGGCCTGGGTCGCGTGCTCGATGTCGATGGGAGATTGCTGGCTGCCGATGCTGCAGACCTTGTTGGCCGCATCGAGATCGCCCCATTTTGCGGGGCCAGTCGCCCCCTCGTAGCTCCAATGCGGCGCGCCCTCGGCGGCAAAGCCCGGCTGGGCGCAGACAGGACAGAGAGCGAGCCCGGCGAGGGCCTTCAAGGCGTTGCGGCGGTTCATGGCAATCTCCAAAAACGACGGGTGTGATGCATGCAATCGGTGCGGGGCGTCGGCGCAGCGTTGAGCGCGAGCGCGAATCGCAAGCCTCAGAAGAGCCGAATTCGGTTAATCCTTGCTGAGGAACGGGCCACATCCGGGTGAACCCGTGATGACACGGGGCAGCTTCACCGAGCCGGCGCCGGCCGCCGCGGGACAATCGATGCTTGAGTTCGCCGACACCTGCCGATACGGTCGTCCGCATCCCGAAAAACATCAGCAAACTCAAGATCGAGCAGGATCGCGCGAAGGTGCCCAAAATCTACAAAATCTGCTCAGCTTCGGCCTGGCGCGAGGCGGAGCGGTCGGGCGTCTATCGCGGCAGCGCCGACGATCTGCGCGACGGATTCATCCATTTCTCGACCGCGGCCCAGGTACCGGAGACCGCGCGAAAGCACTTCTTCGGGCAGAACGCGCTGTTCCTGGTCGAGGTCGAGGCCGACGCGCTGGGCGCCGCGCTGCGCTGGGAGCGGTCCCGCAATGACGAGCTGTTCCCGCATCTGTATGGCGAGCTCGATGTGGGCGCCGTGACTGCGGTTCACCAGATGCACAGCCGGGCCGATGGCGGCCACGACATTCCGGAACTCACGCCGTGATTCGCGCCTTCGATCAGCTCTCGCTGCCGCTGTTGCGCTGGCTCGACGCCGAGGACGCGCACCGGCTCGCCATTCAGGGCCTGAAGCTGCTGCCGGCGATCAAGCCACGGCCGGACGATGCCAAGCTCGCGGTGCGCGCCTTCGGGCTCAACTTTCCGAACCCGGTCGGCATGGCCGCCGGCTTCGACAAGAACGCCGAGGTGCCCGACGCGCTGCTGCGGCTCGGCTTCGGCTTCGTCGAGATCGGCTCGGTCACGCCCCGGCCGCAGAGCGGCAATCCGCGCCCGCGGCTGTTTCGCCTGGAGCGTGACGAGGCCGTCGTCAACCGCATGGGCTTCAACAATGACGGCGCCGAGATCGTGCTGCGGCGGCTTGCCGGCCGCGCCAATCAGGGCGGCATCGTGGGTGTCAATGTCGGGGCCAACAAGGATTCGGCCGACCGCGTCGCCGACTACGTCCGGCTGATCGAGACCTTCGCGCCGGTCGCGAGCTATTTCACCGTCAATATTTCCTCGCCGAACACGCCGGGCCTGCGCAATCTGCAGCAGGCCGCGCAGCTCAATGAGCTCTTGTCCAAGGTATTGGAGGCGCGCGACCGCGTCCGGCGCAAGGCTGGCGACACGCCGGTGCTGCTCAAGATCGCGCCCGATCTCAGCCTGGCCGAACTCGACGACGTCGTCCATGTCGCGCGCTCGCGCGGCGTCGACGGCATGATCGTCTCGAACACCACGCTGGCGCGGCCGAATAGTTTGCGCGAGCAGTTGCGCGCCAAGGAGCAGGGCGGCCTGTCCGGCCGGCCGCTGTTCCGGCTGTCGACCCGCATGGTGGCGGAGACCTTCGTCCGCGTCGAAGGCGCCTTCCCGCTGATCGGCGTCGGCGGCATCGACAGCGGCGGCGCCGCACTGACCAAGATCCGCGCCGGTGCCAGCCTGATCCAGCTCTATTCCTCGCTGGTCTATAAAGGGCTCGGCCTGGTCGAGAGCATCAAGGCCGACCTGACCTCGACCTTGCTGCGCACGGGGCGTGACTCGCTCTCGGAGATCGTCGGCGCCGACGCAGCGACCATCACCGCCGAGGACTGGCCGGTTTAGGTGTGGCCGAGCGGTCGCGGCATTGTCCGCTGTCATCCCCGCGCAGCCGGGGATCCAGCACGCCGCGGCGGCCGTTATTGAACCGAGACGGCACGGCGTACTGGATCGTCCGCCTGCGGACGATGACAGTTTACGATGCTGGGCCAGCCGGGCCTTTGCCGAACGACGCCTTCAGCAGCGCTGGATAGCGCGCGGCCTGGAAGCCGCCGCGGGCGGCGTAGAAGCCGAGCATCGCGATCCACAGCCCCGTATTGCCGAAGCCGCGCAGCGCAAACCAGATCGCGAGGAACACGGCCAGCGCCGCCACCATGAGGTTGCGCATGTCGCGGGCCCAGGTGGCGCCGATATAGACGCCGTCGAACGCGAAGGCGAACACCGACAGCAGCGGCGAGGCCACCACATAGGGCAGATAGTCGCGCGCGGCGCTGCGCACGGCTGGACTCGCCGTCATCACGTCGATCAGCGCCGGTCCGAACAGCGCCAGCACCACGGCGACAACGAGCGCGAAGCCGAAGCCCCAGGCGAGCACCAGGCGGGTGGCGCCGGCAAACGCGTCTCTGTTGCGCGCGCCATAGGCATAGCCACAGAGCTGCTCGGCGGCGTTGGCGAGCCCGTCGAGGAAGAAGGCCGCGACCAGCAGGAAATTGTTCAGCACTGCGTTGGCCGCGAGCGTCGTGTCGCCGGCGCGCGCGCCCTGCGAGGTAAAGAACAGGAATGCCACGATCATCGCCGCGGTGCGGATCATGATGTCGCGGTTGACTGCCATCATGTGCATCAGCTTGGCGCGGTCGAACAGCGCGCGCCGCGACAGCGCAGCCGCGGGCCTGACCAGCCGATGCGCCAGCAGCAGGCCGATCGCGACCCCGAAGGTCTCCGCGATCACGGCGGCGATCGCCGCACCGGCAATGCCGGTCTCCATCACCTGCACCAGCAGGATGGTCGCCGCCATGTTGATCAGATTGATCGCGACCTGCACCGCGAGCGCGAGCCGGGCCCGCGCCAGGCCGACCAGCCAGCCGAGCAGGACATAGTTGGCGAGCGCCAGCGGCGCCGACCAGATCCGGATCATGAAATAGGTCCGGGCAGCGCCGCGCACGGCCTCGCTGCCGCCCATCAGCTCGAACAGCACCGCCGCGAGCGGCACCTGCACCGCGATCAGCCCGAGCCCGACCAGCCCCGCCAGCGCCAGGCCGCGGATCAGGACCATCAGCATCTCGTCGCGTTCGCCGGCGCCGAGCGATTGCGCGGTAAAGGCGAGCGTGCTCGCGCGCAGGAATGCGAACAGCCAGAACAGGCAGTCGAAGATCACCGAGGCCATGGCCACGCCGCCGAGCATCGCGGGCGCGCCGAGCCGGCCGATCGCGGTGGTCGCGACAATGCCGATCAAGGGCGTGGTCAGGTTCGCGATCATCGCAGGCCCTGCGATGTCGAACACCTGCCGGCTGGTGATGGCCGGCCTCTTGAATCCCGGTGAATGCAACGGACTGCTCGCTCGCTTGGCCGGCCCGCAATGCGTCGCGCTGGTGCGGCGGATCTCAGCCTCGGTCAGGACCCGAGCTTAGCCGGCCTTCCCGGTATGAGGCTATAGATCAATCGTCATACCGTCATGCGCCGCCGCATGCGGCAGGGTCTCCAGCCGGGAGAGCATGTCCGGGCCCAGATGGGTGAGCACGAGCCGCTTCGGCCTGATCGCGTCGAGATGCGCCGCGAGCGCAGCCAGGCTGAGATGGTTCTTGACCGGCCTGTCGAACGTATAGGCTTCGGCGATGAACAGGTCGGCATCGCGGCCCAGCGGGATCAGGCTGTCGGTCCATTCCGTATCGGCCGTATAGGCGATCACGCGTCCCTCGGCCGCGATGCGATAGCCGAGAAACGGCCCGCCCGAACCGCCATGCACGACCGCGAACGGCGTCACGCCGATGTCGCCGAAGCGCGTCGTGCACTCCGGCGCGAGCTCGATCACCGCCAGCTCGAATGTCCGTGGCGTCGACGAGGAATGCTCGAACAGCGCCTCCATCACCTGCGTCAGCCGCGTCGCGATGCCGGCGGGGCCCGCGATCACCAGCGGCTGCGTCCGCTTCGAGAACTGCGCGTCGAGCAGCAGGAACGGAAGCCCGGCGAAATGGTCGCCATGGAAGTGCGTGATCAGGATCAGCGAGACATCGTTGCAGGCGATGCCGAGCCGCTTCAGCGCCGGCGGCGACGAGGCGCCGCAATCGATCAGCAGATTGGTGCTGATGCCCGTCAGGTGGAAGCAGGTGTTGGACCTGCCACCCGATCCGAACGCGTCACCACAGCCGACAAAGCGGAGCTGCATCGGCTGCGTCTTGTCATCTGCCGCGCGGAGCGAACAGCCGCGACAGGAACCAGAGCGGGATCACGATCACCGCGCCGAGCAGGAAGTAGCGCCACAGCCAGTTGAAGGCGTCGAAGCCGAGCTCATAGAGCCGGATGAACAGCAGCCGGATGCTGTGGATGATGTTGAGCGGATCGAAGCCGATCGCCGACAGCACCACGCCGACCAGGATCGACAGCAGCACCAGCCGGAACGCCACCGACAGCGGCGAGCCGCCGAGAAAACGATACAGGCCATCCGAGCTGCGCGCGCGGGCCGGATAGTCCCTGATGTCATTCGACATGTCATCGTCTCCAATGCCGGTTCGCCGGCGGATTCGTGCCGCGATTATAAAGCACGGCAGGGCAGGTGGGGAACCCGCCTCAGCGCCGCAAGCGGGTTACTTGCATTTAATGTTCCCGCGATGTTGGACCTTCGGCTGTGAATTGTCGTCATGGCCGGACTTGCCCCGGCCAACCATCTTGCTTGACGGATGGATGCCCGGGCCTTCGCCGCGCCGAAGCGGCTTCGGCGGCGCAGGCGGGTCAAGCCCGGGCATGACGAGAAACAAGACGGCGCCCTGTCCATTCAGGGACGGTGTCGCACGGAAGACGCGGCACCGCGTCACCCCGCCGTCTCGCTTTTCAGCAGGCGTTCCAGCGTTTCCAGCCGGTCGGCATCCCGCGGCGGCTTGTCCCAGCGCAGGCGGTTGATGCGCGGGAAGCGCATCGCGATGCCGGATTTATGCCGCGGCGAGCGCTGCAGGCCCTCGAAGGCAACCTCCAGCACCAGCCCCTGCTCGGGCTCGTGCACGACATGGCGGACAGGGCCGAACTTCTCGGTGGTGTTGCGGCGGACGAAACGATCGATCTGCAGCAGTTCCTCGTCGGTGAAGCCGAAATAGGCCTTGCCGACAGGGACGAGCTGATCGCCGGCTTCACCCGCCGTCCACACACCGAACGTGTAGTCGGAGTAGTAGGATGAGCGCTTGCCGTGGCCGCGCTGCGCATACATCAGCACGGCATCGATGATGTGCGGATCGTGCTTCCACTTCCACCATTGTCCTTTGGGCCGGCCCGGCAGATAGGGCGCGTCGCGCCGCTTCAACATCACGCCTTCGACCGCTTCGGCATCGTCGCCGGCGCCGGCCGATGCGGGATTGGCGCGCGCCGCTTTCAGTTCGTCCCAGCTCGCGAAGGCGATCGTCGGCGACAGGTCGACGCGCGGATCGTCCAACCGCCGGATGAACGCCTCGAGCTGTTCGCGCCGTTCGGCGAAGGGCCGCTCGCGCAGATCGCTGCCTTCGTCGCTGAGCAGGTCGTAGGCGCGCAGATGGATCGGATATTCCTTCATCAGCTTTGGCGACACGGTCTTGCGGTTCAGCCGCTGCTGCAGCACGTTGAAGCTCTGCACGCGCTTCTCGCGCACCACCAGCAGCTCGCCGTCGAGCGCGCCGGGCAGATGCAGGGATGGCAACAGATCAGGGAAGCTCGGTGTGATGTCCTCGCCGCTGCGCGAATACAGCCGCGTCACGATGCATCCGTCGCTGTCGCGGCCGCTGACCGCCTGCACGCGGATGCCGTCCCATTTCCATTCGGCGATGTAGTCGGCCGCATTCATGCTTTCGAAATCGTCGTCTTCGACGGCATGCGCGAGCATCACGGGCCGGAACGGCGCGGGATCGCTGTTGACGGGTTTGTCGCCGCGGCCCTCGAGCCAGGCGAACAGGTCGAGATAAGGCGGCGACAGCCCCGGCCAGACCAGCTCGACCTCATGCGGGTCCTTGTCGCCGAGCGCGGCCGCCGCGGTCTTGGCGAGACGTGCCGAGATGCCGATGCGAAGTGCGCCGGTGACCAGCTTCAGCAGCGCCCAGCGTCCGGTCTCGTCGAGCTCGTCGAGCCATTGCGCCAGCTGCCGCGGCATCTCGGTCTTGCCGAGCGTGCGCAAGGTGGTGACAACCTCGGTGAGCGTCGGGGGTGGCGGATTGTTGTGTCCTGCTGCGTGAGCTCCTGGTGGGAGCGCTTCCGGGAGACTGCCCGTGGGGACACCCCCTCCCTGACCCTCCCCCACAAGGGGGGAGGGAATGGAGAGGGCGGGCGCTGAGGAACGGAGGATGTCTGTTGGAGCCACGTTCGAGGCCGTGCCGGCGGTGGATGCCGCACGTCCTGTCGATGCCGTTGGTCCCATTGCCGATGGCATCCCAGGTGCAAGCGCCACGCGCAACTGCGCTCCCTCCCCCCTTGTGGGGGAGGGCTGGGGAGGGGGGGACCCCGCGACATGCTGCTGCTGATGCGCACCGCCCTTCGGCCACATCAGCGCGACGGTCTCGGAGAGGTCACCGACGTAATCATACGACAGCGCGAACAGCACCGGGTCGGTGCGGGCGGCGATGAGGTCGCGGATCAGCGCCGGCTTGGCGTGCTTGAACGACAATGCGCCGGTCAGCGCGCCCAGCGCGTAGCCGCGGTCGGGGTCCTCGGCCTCGCGGAAATATGCGGTCAGCAGGCGCAGCTTGTTGTTGCGGCCCGGCTCATAAGCGAGGCGGTCGAGCAGCTCGGCGAAGCGGTTCATGCCTCGGCGTCCTCCGTGGCCGCCGCCTCGCTCTCCTCCTCGTCGCCATAGCCGACCAGGTCGAGCGGCCGTGCCGCGAGGCCCTTGCTCCGGCACCAATGCACCAGCGCGTCCTCCTGGCCATGCGTGACCCACACTTCGCCGGCGCCGGTCGCCGCGATGGTCGCGGTCAGCCCGTCCCAGTCGGCATGATCCGAGATCACCAGCGGCAGCTCGACGCCGCGCTGCCGCGCGCGGGCGCGCACCCGCATCCAGCCCGAGGCGAAGGCGGTCACCGGATCGGGAAAACGCCGCGTCCACAGATCGGAGGTCGCGCTTGGCGGTGCGAGCGTGATGGTGCCGGCAAGCTCCGCCTTCTTGACGCCCTTCACCGGCCTGAGCTCGCCGAGCGCGATGCCCTTGTCCTGGTAGTAGCGCGTGATCTTCTCCATCGCGCCATGCAGGTAGATCGGAGCATCGTAGCCGGCCTCGCGGATCAGCGCGATCACGCGCTGCGCCTTGCCCAGGGAATATGCCCCGACCAGATGCGCGCGCTCCGGAAACAGCGCGACCGACGCCAGCAGCTTCTTCACTTCAGCCGCGGCGTCGCCATGGCGGAACACCGGCAGGCCGAACGTCGCCTCGGTGATGAAGACGTCGCATTGCACCAGCTCGAACGGCGCGCAGGTCGGATCGCGCGCATCCTTGTAGTCGCCGGACGCGACGATGCAGGTGCCGCCGGAGGACACCTTGATCTGCGCTGAACCGAGCACGTGGCCTGCGGGATAAAAGCTGACCGTGACCTCGCCGAGCCGGATCTCGTCGCCATAGCGGATCGCCTGCGTGCTGCCGGCAAAATTCTCGCCGTAGCGCAGTCGCATGATGTCCAGCGTCTCCTGCGTCGCCAGCACCGCGCCGTGGCCGGCCCGCGCATGGTCGGAATGGCCATGCGTGATCAGCGCCCGCTCGACCGGGCGCACGGGATCGATGTGGAAGCCGCCGGCCTTGCAGCACAGGCCGGCGGGAACCGGCAGCAGGATGTCTTGCGGACGCATGGCGGTCATATAGGTCTCGCGTTGGAAGAATTCAGCCTCTCAACGCTCCACTCGTCATGCGCGGGCTTGACCCGCGCATCCATCTTTTGGAATGACTCGTTCGATGATGGATGGCCGGGTCCCGCCTTCGCTGAAGCTACGGCGGGCGGGCAAGCCCGGCCATGACGACTCCGTGGTTCCCCAATGCCCCACCGCTTCTTCCTCTCCTCCGGCGACCTGATCGCCGACCGCCGCTACGAGTTTGCCCGCGACCTGCAGCTCAAGGGCGATCTGGCCGCGGCCGCCGAAGTGATGGAGCAGGCCATCGAAGTCGCCCCCAACTTTGCTTCCGCATGGTTCGAACTCGGCCAGATCAGGATCGCGCTCGGCGAAACGGACAAGGCGATCACCGCCTTCCAGAACGCCTGCGCCGCCGATCCGGATGACCGCCACGGCGCCGGCGTGCGGCTGATGCAGCTCGGTGCCGCGCCGCTGTCGGATATGCCCAAGGCCTATGTGCGGTCGCTGTTCGACCAATATGCGCCGCGCTTCGAGGCCGAGCTGATCGAGCGGCTCAATTACCGCGCGCCGGCGATCCTGTTCAAGGCGGTGCTCGCGGTGCGCGTTGCCGAGAAGAAGCCGGCTTATTTTCAGCGCGCCATCGATCTCGGCTGCGGGACGGGCCTTGGCGCCGCGGCCTTCGCCAAGAATGTCGACAGCTTCATCGGCATCGACCTGTCAGCCGGAATGATCGCGCAAGCGCGCGAAACAGGGCTCTATGCCGCGCTCGAAGTCGACGACATGACGGCAGGCCTGCAGCGGCAGCCCGACCTGTCAGCCGACCTCGTCCTGGCTGCCGACGCGATGGTCTATGTCGGCGATCTCGCCCCGGTGCTCGCCGAGGCCCATCGTGTTTTGAGACCCAGCGGGCTCGTGACCTTCACCGTGGAGACCCATGATGGTGAGGGGGTGATCATGGGCAAGGGATTGCGCTATGCCCATGGTGCGGAATATGTCCGCGGCGTCATCCAATCGACCGGGTTGCAGCTCAAGCATCTCGAACCGGCCTCGCCGCGCACCGAGGAACAGCTGCCGGTGCGCGGGCTTGCGGTGGTCGCGACCAGGACTTGAGTCTACACGCTATTGAATGCGCTGCACGCAGCGTCGAATGCGGCAACTTCGCTCTTGCCGCAGCTCTCCCGATGCCAAAAAATGCCGGCAGTCCAGGGAGAGACAACAATGAAAAAACATCTCACGCGGCGCGATTTCTGCGCCACCGCGCTTGCGACCATCGGTGCCTCGACGATGGCCTCGCCCTATGTCTGGGCGGCCGAAAAGAAATACGATCCCGGCGCCAGCGATACCGAGATCAAGCTCGGCCAGACCGTGCCGCATTCCGGCCCAGGCTCGCTCTACGGCGTGCTCGGTCGCGTCGGCGAAGCCTATTTCCAGATGCTCAACGAGCAGGGCGGCATCAACGGCCGCAAGGTCAAGTTCCTCACCATGGACGACGCCTACAGCGCGCCGAAATGCGTCGAGGCGACGCGGCGCCTCGTCGAGCAGGAGGAGGTGCTCGCTCTGTACGGCTCGCTCGGCACCGCGCCGCAGACTGCGGTCCACAAATACCTCAATTCGAAGGGCGTGCCGCAGTTGCTCCTCAACACCGGCGCCTCGAAGTGGAACGATCCCAAGAACTACAAATGGACCATGGCCGGACTGCCGCTGTATCCGACTGAGGCGCGCATCCTCGCCAAGCATGTGCTGAGCGTGAAGCCCGAGGCCAAGATCGGCATCCTCTATCAGAACGACGATTTCGGCCGCGACTTCCTCGGCCCCTTCAAGAAGGTGCTGGCCGATGCCGGCGGCAAGGCCCAGGTGATCATGGAGCAGACCTATGATCTCACCGAGCCGACGGTCGATTCGCAGCTGATCAATTTGTCGAAGTCTGGCGCCGACGTGTTCTACAACATCACCACCGGCAAGGCGACGTCGCAGTCGATCCGGAAAGTGGCCGAGCTCGGCTGGAAGCCGTTGCAGCTGCTGTCTGCCGGCTCGACCGGCCGTTCGATCCTGTCGGCTGCCGGTCTCGAGAACGCCAAGGACATCGTCGCCATCCGCTATTCCAAGGATGCCGGCGTGCCGCAATGGAAGGACGATCCGGACGTCAAGGGTTTCGAGGCACTGCGCGCCAAGTACCTGCCCAACATCGACCCCGACAACACCATCGCCTATGCCGGCTATGGCCAGGCGGTGTCGATGGGCGAGATCCTGCGCCGCTGCGGCGACACCCTGACCCGCGAAAATGTACTGAAGCAGGCCACCACGCTGGCCGGCTTCCACTCGCCCTTCTTCCTCGACGGCGTCAATTTCGCTTATACGCCCGATGACTACACGCCGATGAAGACGCTCTATATCTCGATCTTCGACGGCAAGGATTGGAGCATCTCCGAGAAGCCGATGACGGAGTAGGGGGCGCGCTTAGTCGTCATCGCGAGCGCAGCGACGCGATCCAGAGTCTTTCTACGGATAGAGCCTGGATTTCGTCGTCGCTGCGCTCCTCGCAGTGACGAGGTGGGCAGAGCTGCAGCCTGACATTCTGCTGTCGTCCCTGCGAACGCAGGACCCCCTAACCACCGGCCGTGGTGGGACGATGACTGCAGTTGCGCCTCACGGATGGATTCCGCGGTATGGGTCCGTGCGTTCGCAGGGACGACGGCGGAAATCGGGGAGGCGCTGGTCCGCCCCAGCAAGGGCCGGATGCCAGCGGTGTTTCCCGCGGCGGCTCGGCTGCCTCGGGCCTCGACGAACCGCGGGCGACTGCCTACCTTCCCCCGGTGCCGCCCCGCATCTCACCAGTCCCGCCTGACGACAGCGCCGCGCTGCCGGACCATTTCAATAGATGGTTCGCGGCGCGCGGCTGGGCGCCGCGTGCGCATCAGCTGGCGCTGCTGGACAAGGCGCGCGCGCAGCGCTCGGCGCTGCTGATCGCCCCCACCGGTGCCGGCAAGACGCTGGCCGGGTTCCTGCCGACCCTGGTGGAGCTCGGCTCCGCGGTTGCGACACCGCACCGATCGGCTCTCGCCAAGCAAGCCGCTCTCTCCACTCCTTTCCCCCTCGTGGGGGAGGGGCGAGGAGGGGGGCCGCCGGCGGCGGCGCCAATGGTGGAATCCGCTCCGCAACAGCCCGCTTCTCAGCAATCGGCAACTGCCGACACCGCAGCGAAGCAGCCCGCCAGATCCATCGCCCGCCCCGCCGGCCTGCACACCCTCTACATCTCGCCCTTGAAGGCGCTCGCCGTCGACATCGCGCGCAATCTCCAGGCGCCGATCTCCGAGATGGGCCTGCCGATCAAGGTCGAGACCCGGACCGGCGATACGCCGGCGTCACGCAAGCAGCGGCAGCGACGCTATCCGCCCGACATCCTGCTGACGACACCCGAGCAGCTGGCGCTGTTGTTGTCGTCGGACGACGCGCCGCATCTGTTTTCCTCGCTCCAGCGCGTGGTGCTGGACGAGCTGCATGCGCTGGTCACCTCCAAGCGCGGCGATCTGTTGTCCCTCGGGCTGGCGCGGCTGTGGCGCCTCGCGCCCGGTCTGCGCATGATCGGCCTGTCGGCGACCGTCGCGCAGCCGGAGCAGCTCGCGCGCTTTCTGGTGCCGCAGCCGAATGGCAGCAGCGTCGCCGCCGACGTCGTCGTCGCCGGGGGCGCTGCGCCGCCGCTGGTCGAGATGCTGGACACGCAGGAGCGCCTGCCCTGGGCCGGCCATAGTGCCCGGCACGCGCTGGCCGAGATGTACGAGCTCATCAAGACGAACAAGACCACGCTCGTCTTCGTCAACACCCGCAGCCAGGCCGAGATGCTGTTCCAGGAGTTCTGGCGGATCAACGACGACAATCTCGCCATTGCCCTGCATCATGGCTCGCTCGACGTTGCGCAACGCCGCAAGGTCGAGGATGCGATGGCGGCCGGCAGGCTCCGCGGCGTGGTCTGCACATCCTCGCTCGACCTCGGCGTCGATTGGGGCGACGTCGACCTCGTCATCAATGTCGGCGCGCCCAAGGGCTGCTCGCGGCTGATGCAGCGCATCGGCCGCGCCAATCACCGGCTCGACGAAGCCTCGCGCGCGGTGCTCGTGCCGGCCAACCGCTTCGAGGTGCTGGAATGCTCGGTCGCGATCGAGGCCATCGCCGACAATGCGCAGGATACGCCGCCGCTGCGCACCGGCGCGCTCGACGTGCTGGCCCAGCACGTGCTCGGCTGCGCCTGCGGCGAGCCGTTTGCCAGCGATGAGCTTTATGCCGAGGTGATCACGGCCGCGCCCTATGCACAGCTGTCGCGTGCCGATTTCGACGATGTCGTCGACTTCGTCGCGTCCGGCGGCTACGCGCTGAAGACCTATGAGCGCTTCGCGCGCATCAAGCAGGACGCCAAGGGACGCTGGCGCGTCGCCAATCCCAAGGTGCGGCAGAGCTATCGCTTGAACGTCGGCACCATCGTCGAGGAGGCGATGCTGAAGGTGCGGCTGGTGCGCTCGCGCGGCGGGGCCAAAGGGACGACCGGCGCGATCGCGCGCGGCGGCCGGCTGCTCGGCGAGATCGAGGAATACTTCATCGAGGGTCTCACACCGGGCGACACCTTCGTGTTCGGCGGCGAGATCGTGCGCTACGAGGCGCTGGCCGAGGATCAGGTCTACGTGTCGCGCGCCAACGACGCCGATCCGAAAGTGCCATCCTACATGGGCGGCAAGTTCCCGCTGTCGACCTATCTCGCCGAGCGCGTCCGCGGCCTGCTCGACGATCGCAAGGCGTGGATGCAATTGCCGGAGCAGGTGCGCGACTGGCTCGCGCTGCAGACCGATGTCTCGCGGATCCCTGCCCGGCGCGAGCTGCTGGTCGAGACCTTTCCTCGCTCCAACAAGCATTACCTCGTCTGCTATCCGTTCGAAGGCCGGCTCGCGCATCAGACGCTCGGCATGCTGCTGACGCGCCGCTTGGAGCGCGCGCGCGCCCGGCCGCTTGGCTTCGTCGCCAATGAATATGCGCTGGCGGTGTGGGGGCTCGGCGACATGTCGCTGATGGTGAGCCAAGGCCGGCTGGATCTCGCCGCGCTGTTCGATCCGGACATGCTGGGCGACGATCTCGAAGCGTGGCTCGCTGAATCCGCGCTGATGAAGCGCACCTTCCGCTCCTGCGCCATCATTTCCGGACTGATTCCGCGCCGTTTCACCGGCGAGGAGAAGACGCGCCGCCAAGTGCTGTTCTCGACCGATCTCGTCTACGACGTGCTGCGCCGGCACCAGCCCGATCACATGCTGTTGCGCGCCGCGCGCGCCGATGCCGCCACCGGCCTGCTCGATCTGCGCCGCCTGGGTGATATGCTTAAGCGCATCGAGGGCCGAATCACCCATCGTCCGCTCGATCGCGTCTCGCCTCTGGCGGTGCCGGTGATGCTGGAAATCGGCCGCGAATCCGTCTATGGCGAGGCCGCCGACGAACTCCTGGCCGAGGCCGCCGAGGAACTCGTCAAGGAGGCGATGGGGTAGCAGCAGCGAGGCGGAATTGCGGGGGACGATCTGCTCATCGGGGATGATGGACGTCGCCGGGACCGCGCTGCGGGTCGATCTCTCCGGTGCGCTGGTGTGGGACGCGCAGCGCCTGCTCGTCGTCTCCGACCTGCATCTGGAAAAGGGGTCGAGCTTCGCCGCGCGCGGCACCCTCCTGCCGCCGTTCGACACGGTTGCGACCTTGCAGCGGCTTACCGCCGTGATCGCGCACTACGATCCCCGCACTGTGATCGCGCTCGGCGACAGCTTTCATGACCGCGAGGCACATCAGCGTCTCACCGGCGACGACCGGGCCTGCATCGCCAATCTGCAGGTCGGCCGCGACTGGATCTGGATCACCGGCAATCATGATCCGGCGCCACGCGGCGTCGGCGGCGAGGTCGCAGACGCGATCACGCTCGGTGCCGTGACGTTCCGCCACGAGCCGACCGGTGCGCGCGGCGAGATCGCCGGCCATCTGCATCCGAAGGCGCGGGTGGCGACGCGGGCGCGCACCTTGGAGCGCCGTTGCTTCGTCTCCGACGGCGAGCGCGCGGTGATGCCGGCCTTCGGCGCCTATGTCGGGGGCTTGAGCGTGCGCGACGCCGCGTTCGCAAAACTGTTCCCGAAGCGCGCCTTCATCGCGCACGTGCTAGGGGATACTCGCCTGCACAGCATCGCCGCGGCGAGGTGTTATTAGTTGGATTCGTGATCTTGCGCCGGCACGTCTGAATCTGACGCGACCATGCCCGCCAAGACTTCTGCTGCGCCCTCTGCCCCGCTTGCGGGGGAGAGTTGGAGAGGGGGGGCGCCACGGGCACCGCCGTTGGAGCGGCCCCCTCCCTAGCCCTCCTCCGCAAGCGGGGGAGGGCATGTACCGTGCGCGTGGCGCGATGGTCAGAGAAGCCGCGGACGCTAGCCGTCAAGCCGCCTTCGCCTGCACCTTGTCGCAGAACTCGGCCAGCCGGTCGGCGAGGCGCAACGTCGCCGGGCTGGCATCGGGCGAGGCGACCAGCGCCACCTCGGTGCGGTCGATCGGCGCGAAGCCTTCGCGGGCGGTCAGCACGCGATGGTCTGACTGCACCGACATCTCCGAGAGGATGCTGAGGCCCATGCCGGCCGCGACCGCGGCCTGGATGGCGGCGAGGCTCGACGAGGTGTAGGCCATGTGCCAGGCGCGCCCTGCGCTCTCCAGCGCATGGATCGCGCGGGTGCGGTAGATGCAGCCGAGCGGAAATCCGATCAGCGGCAGCGAGCCGCTGTCGAGATTGACGGGATGACTCTTGCTGGTCACCCAATGCACCTGCTCCGGCCACGCGGCGATCGCTGCCCTGGTGTCGTCGACGCCGCGCTTGAGCAGGGCGAGGTCGAGCTCGCCGCGCTCGATGTCGCGCTTGAGGTTGAGGCTCTGGTCGGCGCGCACGTCGAGCCGCAGATTGGGATGGGCGCGCGAGAACGCGGCGAGCAGCTTGGCCAGCCGGTAGGCGGCGAAATCCTCGGGGATGCCGAGCTTCACCGCGCCGTCAGGTCCCGGCCGCGCCACGACATCGCGGGCCTCCTCGGCGAGCGCGAGCAGGCGGCGGGCATAGGACAGCAGCCGCTCGCCGGCCTCGGTCGGCGTCACCGCGCGGCCGTCGCGATTGAGCAGCGTCTGGCCGAGGTCCTCCTCCAGCCGCCGGATCTGCTGGCTGACGGTCGATTGGGTGCGGTGGACGCGCTCGCCGGCCCGGGTGAAGCCGCCGGCATCGACCACCGAGACGAAGCTGCGCAAGAGCTCCAGGTCGAGCATCGGGAACCGTCATTCAAAAATCCACTGAGTTTCAGTCTATCATTTAATTTCCAAATGCGAAAGAACAGCCCTACATCGGCGCCAGAGGAGTTCCCCGATGTCGTCTGTTTCGTCCCCGGCTGCCGTGACCCCGATGAAGTCGACCCTGCTGCCGCTCGAGATCGGCCTGTTCTGCCTGTTATGGAGCTTCGCCTTCGTGGCCGGCAAGATCGGCGTCACCTATTGCCCGCCTTTGCTGCTGCTCGCAGCGCGTTTTTCGCTCGCCGGCGTCCTGATCCTGCTCGTCCCCGTCATTCGCGGCGAGCTGCGCATGGGCTTTCGTGATGCCGCGGTGTTTGCGATCATCGGCATCGCTAACAACGCGCTGTATCTCGGCCTCGGCTACACTGGGCTGCAGACGGTGTCGGCCGGGCTGGGTGGCCTGATCGTCTCGGCCAATCCGGTGTTCACCGCGGTGTTCGCCGCGTTGCTGCTCGGCGAGCCGCTGACCCTGCGCAAGGTCGCAGGGCTGGCGCTCGGCACCATCGGCGTTGCGATGATCGTCTGGCACCGCATGTCGGTCGGGACCGACCAGCTCGAAGGCATTCTCTACACGCTGGCGGCCTTGGCCTCGATCGTCACCGGAACCATCCTGTTCAAGCAGCTCGCGCCGAAGGGCAGCCTGTGGGTCGGCAATGGCATCCAGAACCTCTCCGCCGGCCTCGTGCTGTGGCCGGTCGCGCTCAGCGTCTCCAGCGTTCATGACATCGTGCCGAATCCGCAACTGCTCGGCGCCTTCGCCTTCCTCGTGCTCGGGGGCTCGATCCTCGCTTATGTGCTGTGGTTCCATCTCCTGAAAGTGTGTGGCGCGACCGCCGCCAGCGCCTATCACTTCGTGATGCCGCCGCTGGCGATGATCTTCGCCTTTGTCGTGCTCGGCGAGCACGTCGCGTTGCAGGACCTGTTCGGCGTCGTCCCCGTCGCCATCGGCATCTATCTGGTGACGCGCACGCCGGCGCCGAAGAATGGCTAATCCCGCCGGAACACGATCGACGCCATCCACCCTGTCAGCAGCGCCATTGCCGTGGTGACCAGGCCGTACACCAGACCGTTCTGCCGCGCCGACGTCGCTACGAACTGTTCGAAGCCGACCTTGACGATCTCGAACGCCGTCTCGGACTTGGTGACGAGCGCCCCGTCGGCGAGCAGCTTGATCTCGATCTCATAGGTGCCGATCGGCACCGCCGCGGGCAGCGGAATGCCGGTGCGGAACAAGGTCGGCGTCAGGAAGGTCACGGCGGATGTGTCCTCGCGATACAATCCATGCTGGGACTGCAGCCTGATGAAGGCGCTGCGGAACGCATCGTTCGGCACCACGTCGGCGTAATCCGGCCCGACGCGCTGGGTCAGCAGGACGTTGTTCAGGCCGAGCTGCTGCCGGCGCTGCACCTCAGGCGCGGCCATCGCGTCGAACGGACGGTTGGCGAACAGCGCGAGATAGCCGGGCACCTTCAGGAATTGCCGGGAATCGGTGTTGATCCAGATGCCGAATTTGCGCTCCTTGCGCCGGGTCACCATGTCGGCGCGCGGCCCGCGCACGGTGACCACGAGATCATAGGCGGACCGGCTCGCTGGCGTCTGCGCGTCCTTCTCGACCGAGCCGAACAGCACCAGCTCTTCGCCGGAATAATTTGGCGTCACCGTGACGCGGTGATTGGAGACGGAGGCGATCAGGCGCTCGGCGTGGGCCCCCGCCGCTCCCGAAAGCAGCAGCAGCAGCGTCGTGCTGGCGGTGCGAAGCGGCCTCATTGGCTCTGCTCGGTTTCACGGATCGTGAACAGGTCGGCGGGGCGGATCACGAGCTCGACCGCGAAGCGGATGCCGACCGCGAGGATCAGCAGGCCGAGCAGGAGCCGCAGCTGCTCGCCGCGGATCATCTGGCCGGCGCGGGCCCCGAATTGCGCGCCGGTGACGCCGCCGACCATCAGGATCAGCGCCAGCACGGCGTCGACCAGATGGTTGCTCACCGCGTGCAGCATGGTCGCAATCATCATGGTCGCGAGCGTCAGCACCATCGAGGTGCCGATCACCGTCGAGGTCGGCACACGCAGGATATAGATCAGCAGCGGCACCAGGATGAAGCCGCCGCCAATGCCCATCACGGCGCCGAGGAAGCCGATGAGCAGCCCGATTCCGATGACGGGAATGACGGAGACGTAGATCTTGGATCGCTTGAAGCGCATCTTCAGCGGCAGGCCGTGTATCCAGACGTGACTGCCCGGCCGTCGCACCGTCGGCAGCGCGCCCTGGCGCGCCCGCATGATGGCGCGCAGGCCTTCCCAGAACATCACGCCGCCGACGCTTGTCAGCAGCGCGACATAGGACAGCGCGATCATCAGGTCGAGCTGGCCGAGTGAACGCAGCAGCGTGAAGGTCGACACGCCGAGCGCGGTGCCCAGCGTGCCGCCGATCATCAGCACCAAAGCCAGCGAGGGATCGATCGCGCGGCGCCGCCAATAGGACAGCGCGCCGGAAAACGACGATGCGGCGATGTGGCTGGACACCGAGGCGACGGCGACCGCGGGCGTGATGCCGACGAAGATCAAGAGCGGCGTCATCAGGAAGCCGCCGCCGATCCCGAACATGCCGGAAACGAAGCCGACGGCCGCGCCCATCGCCAGCAACAGGAAGATGTTGACGGGTATGTCGGCGATCGGGAGGTAAATCTGCATTCGCGCGGCCCTGCGAACGGTCCATTAGAGCATCCCGCGCGTCCGAAGCAGGTGCCGTGATCCTGCATAGCCGAAAACCGCGGCAAATGGATCAGGGATTCCCGGTCGGTTTTGTGCGTCAGAAACGGTGCAGCCGCGCCCGGTCGGGAGCGCGGCTGCTGAAGTTTTCGCCGCGCCGGTCAGACGGCCTGTCCCGACGGCGCGGCGGCCCGGTCTGCGCCCTCCTGGCGGCGGGCTTCGGCCGCAAACAGCAGCGAGAGGATCACCGGCAGCAGGGTCAGGGTCAGCAAGGTCGCTGCTGCCAGTCCGCCGATGATCGCAAAGGCCATCGGTCCCCAGAACACCTGCGGCGCGATCGGGATCATGCCGAGGATGGCGGCGAGCGCCGTCAGCAGGATCGGTCGCGCGCGGTGCCTTGCGGCCGCCTTGATGGCGTCATCGGTGGCCATGCCGCCTGCGACATTGATGTCCGCCTCCTCGATCAGGATCACGGCGTTGCGGATGATCATGCCGGCAAGCGCGATGACCCCGAGCTGGGCGACGAAGCCCATCGCGGTGCCGGTCGGCAGCATCGCGCCGACCACGCCGATCAAGCCGAACGGTGCCATGGCCAGCGCAATGCCGGTCCGCGAGAAGCTGCGCAGCTGGACCATCAGCAGCGACACCATGACCAGCAGCATCAAGGGGATGACGGCGAAGATCGACGCATTGCCCTTGGCCGCCTCTTCGACCACGCCGCCCTCGGCGATGCGATAGCCGTCCGGCAGCCCCGCCGCGAACTTGGCCACGGCAGGCGAAAGCGCCTCCGAGACGGTGGCGGGCTGGACGGCTGCGTCGACGTCGGCCTGCACGGTGATGATCGGCAGCCGCTGCCGGCGCCAGATGATCGGCTCCTCGACGCCATAGGCGACGTCAGCGATCTGGCGCAGCGGGATCGCCGCGCCGTCGGGGCCGGTGATCTGCAGATTGGCCACGGTCGCCAGATCGTTGCGCTCGAGCCCAGCGGAGCGGACGACGACGTCGACCAGCCGGTTGGCGTCGCGGACCGTCGTGACCGGGCTGCCGGAGAAGATCGTGGCGAGCGCGGCAGCGACGTCCTGCGACGACAGGCCGACGGCGCGCGCTTCGGTCTGGCGGACCTTGACCTCGACGCTCTTCTGCGGCTCGCCGGCGCTCAGATTGACGTCGCGTGTCTCGGCATTGCCGGCCACGATGTTCGCAAGCTGCATGGCGATCTCGCGCACCTTGCCGACATCGGGGCCGGTGACACGATATTTCAGCGGCCAGCCGACCGGCGGCCCCAATTCGAGCGGGTTGGCGCGGGTGATCAGGTCGGCGAACTCGGTGCGGAACGCGGCATCGAGCCTGGCCTTCACCCGGTCGCGGGCATCCAGATCCCTGGCCACGACCACCATCTGAGTCACGTTGTCATTGCTGAGCAGCACGTCCATCGGCAAATAGAAGCGGATGGCGCCGGCGCCCACATAGGTCGAGAAGCGGTCGATGTCCGGATCCGTCTTCAGCATGGCTTCGAGCCGCTTGGCCTGCACATCGGTTGCCTCGAACGAGGCGTTCTGCGGCAGTGTCAGGCTGACCAGCAGCTCGGGCCGGTCCGACGGCGGAAAGAACTGCTGCTCCAGCCGCATCGCGCCAAGGCCCGAGACGACAAGCGCCGTCAGCGAGACGATGATGGTGGCGGCCGGCCGGCGCAGCACGAGCTCGAGCAGCCGGTTGTAGGCGCGTCCGATCCGGCCGTCTTCATGGCCGTGCGCGGCCATGCTCTTCGGCAGGATCCAGGTGCCGATGATCGGCGAGAACAGCACCGCGACGATCCACGACGCCGACAGCGAGATCAGCACCACCATGAACAGCGAGAAGCAGTATTCGCCGGCGCTGGAGGCGGCGAAGCCGACCGGAATGAAGCCCGCGATCATCACGAGCGTCCCCGTGAGCATCGGAAAGGCGGTGGAGTCGTAGGCATAGGACGCTGCGCGGGCGCGATCCCAGCCGGCCTCCAGCCGCGACACCATCGCCTCCACGGTGATCATGGCGTCGTCGACCAAGAGGCCGAGCGCGATGATCAGGGCGCCGAGCGAGATGCGCTGCAGCCCGATGCCGGCGAGCTCCATGCCGACAAAGGTCATTGCGAGCACCAGCGGAATGGAGAAGGTCACGACCAGGCCGGCGCGCGCGCCGAGCGACAGGAACGACACCGCGAGCACGATCGCAATCGCCTCGACCAGCACCTTGAGGAAGCCGAAGATCGCATCCTTCACGACGCTCGACTGATCGGCGACCGCCACCATGTCGATACCGTGCGGCAGGCGGGCGCCGATCTCGGTCATGCGCTCGCGGACCGCCGCGCCGAATTCGGAGAGATTGCCAGTCGGCGCCATCGAGATCGCGAGGCCGAGCGCCTTCTCGCTATTGACGCGGAACGCGGCCGCCGGCGGGTCGACTGGAATGCGGCTGATCGTGGCGATGTCGGTCAGCGGCACGTAGCGCTGCGCGACGTGCAGGGTCACCGCCCGAAGGCTCGCCTCCGAGGCGAACGCGCCACTGACGCGCAGTGCGATCTTCTCCTCGCCGGTGCGGGTGACGCCGGCCGGCTGCACCGCGTTCTGCGCCGCCAGCGCGTTCATCACCTGCTGCGCATTAAGGCCGAAGGCGGCGAGCTTGCGTGGCGAGAATTCGACCGCGATCTGCTCTTCCTGCACGCCGAGCAGCTGGACCTTGCCGACATCCTTGACGCGCAGCACCTCGGCGCGGATCGTGTCCAGCCGGTCGCGCAGCTCGCGATCGGAGAAGCCTTCGGCCGTGAAGCCATAGATGATGCCGAACGTATCGCCGAACTCATCGTTGAAGAACGGGCCGCGCACGCCTGACGGCAGCATCGGGGCGATGTCGCCGACCTTCTTGCGCACCTGGTACCAGACGTCCGAGACGGCCTGCGGAGGCGTATCGTCGCGCAGGTTCACCATGATCACGGACTCGCCGGCGCGCGTATAGCTGTCGAGCCGATCGAGATAGGGCGTCTCTTCGAGCTTCTGCTCGATGCGGTCGGTGACGAGGTTGGTCGTGTCCGCGACGGTGGCGCCGGGCCAGATCACCGACACCACCATGGTCTTGATCGTGAAGGGCGGGTCCTCGTTGCGTGTCAGCTTAGTGTAGCTCCACGCGCCGGCCAGCAGCACCACGATCATCATGAAGATGACGAGGGATGATTGGCGCAGCGCCCAGGCCGAGAGGTTGAAGCCGGAGCCGTGACCGGAGTGGGTGTCGGGCGCGCTCATTTCACATCTCCATCAAAGGCGACAATCTGGTCGGGACGCAGCTTGCTGACGCCGGCGGTGACGATGTCGTCGCCGGCCGCAAGCCCGGAGGTGACGTAGATGGTCGAAGCCGTGTAGCGGCTGACGGTCACCGGCTTGCGCTTGAGCGTCTTGCTGCGCGGCTCGACGACATAGACCGCCGGTTGTCCGTTCTCAGCGGTCAGCGCCGAGGCGGGCAATGCGATGCTGCGCCCGGCCAGATAGCGCACCGAGCCGGTCACGACGGCGCCATAGGACAGCGGCGGCGTGTCGGGGAGGGCAACGCGGACGCGGTAGGTCCGGGTCGAGGGATCGGCGGTCGGGCTCACGTCGCGCACGCGTCCGCTCAACACCACCGATGGATCGGACACGAGCGTGACCTTCACCTCGATATCGGGCGGCGCGTTGTTGATCACACTTTCGGCGACGTTGAACACCGCGTCGCGCTCGAGCGACGAGGCAAGCCGGACCACCATCTGGCCGGCGGGCACGACTTGCCCCGCATTGGCGCCGATGGCGGTGATCACGCCGGTCTCCGGCGCGAGCAGCCGCGTGTAGCTCAGCCGCGCCTTGGCATTGGCGAGCGCGGAGGCGGCCGCGTCGAGGCGCGCCTTGGCCGAGCGCCAATTCGCGTCGGCCTCATCGACCCGGACCTGGGCGACGATCTGCTTGTCGAGCAGGATCTGCTGTCGTTCCAGCGTGGTCTTCGCCAGGCTTTCCGCTGCCGTGGCGCTGGCAAGATCCGCTTCCGCCGCACGCAGCTCGTTGGCGACGTTGGTATCGTCGAGCGTGGCGAGCAACTCGCCCTTCTGCACGCTGGCTCCGATCTCGACCTGGCGGGAGGTGACGCGCCCGTCGATCCGGAAACCGAGATCGGTCTCGACATGGGGACGAACCTCGCCGGTCTGGGTGATCTCTTCACCGCCGTCGATGGGCGTTGCCTTGACCGTCCTGACCGGGCGGGGCTTTTCAGCGGCCGGCGGCGGCTCTTGACAGGCCGCCAGTGTGAACAGGGCAAGCAACAGGGTGGCGCCTGAAGGCGCGTGCCGACTGAACGTCATGGGGAGTTTACCTCGTCGTTGAGGGAGGGACAGACAAGCCGCGGAGCATCGTGTCCGCGGCGGTAGCGGCCAGCCGAAGCAGGTCGCCGAAATCGATCTGGTTGACGGTGACCCCGAGCGTGACGATGCCGTGGACGCTGCCCCACAGCAGTTGCGTCGCAGCCTCTGCCGGCATCGCCTGCAACGCTCCGGCGCGGATCGCCTGCTCGACGCGCGCCTGCAGCCGCAGATAGGAGGCGAAGAAGTCCTGCTCGCGCGCGAGTTCGTCGAACTGCCCGAGATCGTTTTCGAGGAACATCAGCCTGAAGCGGGCGGGATCGGCGAGGGCGAATTCCGCATAGGCCCTCAGTATGCCGGCAATCGCATCGACATCGTGGTCATGAGCGGCGTCCATGGCGACGATCCGGGCGTCGAGCTCGGCAATGGCATCCGACCAGAGGGCCATCAGCACGTGCTGCTTGGTCGGAAAATAGCGATAGAGGGCTCCCGCCGTCAGTCCGATCGCGCTGGCGATGCGGCGCATCGACAGCGCCGCATAGCCCTCGCTGGCAACGATCGCCGCGGTTTCCGCCAGGATGCGGCGCCTTGTGCTGTCGAGTTCGTCGGGTGTGAGCGCGGGCCGGGCCATGCCATCTCCAAACAGTCGTAAACGCGTTTATTATTGATGTTTATTAAACGTGTTTTTCAATACGTCAAGAGATGTTCCGGCCGCTGCTCATCATCCAGCGACATCCTAAGTATCTGATTTTATGGAATATATTGACCGATGACGGCCGGCGATCACAGAGGCTTGAGCTGGACGCTGACCAGTTTCATCGCCTCCGCGTCCTTCGGGTCGAGCCAGCGGATCTCGCGAGTCTGCGACATGGCCTCGATCACCTGGGATGAGACCCCCATCCGCGTCATGTAGCCGAGGATTGCGCCGGTCACGCGCTGCGTATCGGCCACGGCGTCCTCGCCCTGGGCGGCAGACGTGAACCGGTGCACGCCGAGTGCCGAGCCATCGAGGCCGTACCGGGTCTGGCCACCGGCAAAGGCGAAAACGCAGGCGCTGGCGCAGGTGGCGGGGCGAATCCGGCCGGCATCGTCCACGGCCCCCACGGCGGTGGCGAGGCCATGAGCGCGCAGGATCTCGCCCATCAGCACGCCCTGGTCGAGACTGCCGCCGGGCGAGGCCAGCAGCACGATGTCGCCGGGCTTCAGCTGCGCTTCGTCGATGCGCGCGCGCAGCCAGCCCGCCGCCGCAGGACCGATGCTGCCGCGAACAGCGAGCACGGCGCGCTTTGGCGTCAGTCCGGGAATCGCGGCGTCGGCGATCAGTCGCGACGACAGGCTGGGCGACACATACTGATCCTTCCAGAACGACCAGGCATCGGGACGCGACAGGTCGCGATAGGCGCGAATGCCGGTGCCGAGCACGATGGCGACGAAGAAGATCACCGAGCCGATCCGCCGCCACCGGACCCCTGACGGAAGGCGGTCGGTCATGTCCGGCGGCTGCGGCGGAGGAGCGGAGGTCACCGTCGAGGCCGGCCGCGGCGCAACGCGGGGACCCGTCGGCGACTGCCGGAAGCGCGCCCCGTCCTGCTGTCCGTCTTCGGCTGACACGCTCGCACTCCCTCGGGCGCCCCATGATGGTCCGCCCACCTAGCTATACGGATGGGCGGCGCGACACTATGGCGGGCGAGCGCGGGCGTTCAGAATCTTGCCGCCCGGCCGGGCGGTCTTCATCCCAATGTCCGGCGGCGGCTCGGAGCACGGCGCTCAGCGTGGCGCCGCTGCTGCGGTCCGCTTCGCCATGGCGGCCTTGGCGGCTGCCGCCCTGGCGATGGTCTGGGCGCCGTCCCAGCCACCGGCGGGCGCCGGCACATTGACTGCGTCGTCCGGCTGCGGCTCGACGGTGAAGGTCTGGATCGCGAGCTTCGCGGCGGCGAGCGACTGGGCATCGAGCCGCTTGGCGACATCGTCGCGCTTGCGGCCGGCATCGGCATCGCCCTGTGCCGCCGCGAGGCTGAACCATTTGTAGGATTCAGCGAGGTTCTGTTCGACCCCGATGCCGCGGGCATAGAGAATGCCGAGATTGTACTGGCTGTCAGCCACACCGCGCTCGGCCGCCTTGCGGAACCACTGCGACGCGCTCTTGTAGTTCGCGCCCTTGCCGCCGCCATCGGCGTCGAGCACCGCGAGATTATGCATCGCCTTGGCGTTGCCGCGTTCGGCGGCGACGACATAATAGCGGCGCGCGATGTCGGCGTCCTTCTTCACGCCGAGGCCCTTCTCGTAGAAGGTGCCGAGACGAAACACCGCCGGAATGAGTCCGGCCTGCGCGGCGCGGTCATACCATTTCGCCGCTTCCTCGTAGTTCGCGGCGATGCCCTTGCCTTCGGCGAAGCGCACGCCGACCTCGTAGGCCGCCGTCGGGTCTCCCTTCAGGGCGGAATTGCGCAGCGCCAGCCCGCCGATGCCGTCGGGCAGCTTTTCGGACGTCGGCACCTGCACGAGGCCGAGCTTCTGGCCGTTGGCCGCGGTCGGCACCGTGCCGGTGACGTCGGGCGCGGCGGCAGCGGCTGCCTGCTTGTCGGTATCCTGCGGGATCGCGAGCATCGCGATGGTCTCGGCCTCGGTCGGCATCGACCTGTTGTAGGACTGACGGTCCATCGGCGTCGGCGAGGTCAATGACGGGACGCTCTGATCCGGTGTCGCCGGCCGCGGCGAGAGGCTCGGTGTCGCCGACGGCATCTGTGCGCGCGGCGCCTCACCTTGGCTCTCCATCGGGGTGATCGGCGGTGGCGTGCTGCCGGAGTCGAGCAGCGACATCGCGAATTTGAAGGTGCCGAGCACGATCACGACGACGCTGGCGCCGACCAGCAGCGAGCGGATCTTCGATCCGATCGTCGAGACCTCCTCGTCGCCTTCAGCCGTGAGGGCGACCGTCGGCTTGTCCTTGATCTTGGCCTTTGCAGCTTCCTTTGGAAGGTCCTTGACGGCTTCCTTGGGGGGCTCCTTGGCCTTCGGCTTGTCCTTCTTGGCCTTGTCCGCCTTCTTCGCGTCGACCGGCTGGGCTGCGGCTGCCGCCTGGGCGGCCCGGCGGGCCGCCGCGATGAAGCTCGAGGTCGAAACCGGTTCGCGCTTGCCGGCCGGAAGCTCGCTGAGCGCATCCTCGGAGGCCGCGATCCGTTCCGCAGGGGAGGCGGTGCGGCCGAGCGGACGCGTACCGGGCTCCAGCGGATGATCCGGCGGCAATTCGGGGACGATGGGGGTCGGGCGCGCCGCCTGGGCCGCGTGGGGCTCCAGGATCTCGGCGATCGCCTTGGGCGGGATCGGCGGTGGAGGCGCGGCCGGGGCGGCCGCCGCATGGAAGTCGCGCGGCGCTGCCGCGAAGGCCGCTTGGTTGGCAGCCGGGCTCACGATCTGCGCCGAAGGCTGCTCGGTCGCCGGGTTCGGCAGTTCGGGCCGATAAGCCGGTTCGGGCCGGGCCGGCTCGGCATAGGTCTGCGGCGCAGGCGCGCGCGCCGCCGGCATCGGCGCCTCGATCGGGGGAGCCAGAATGGCGGCGGGTTGGCTCGAGGTCGCGCGCACATTGCGCAGATCACCCTCGATCATGGCGAGCCGGTCGACGACGTGGCCGAGCGTATTGTGGACCGCTTCCAGCGAGTCCTGGGTGTTGCGATCGGTTTCGGTCTGGCTGAAGCGGATATCCGACAGCTCGCGCTTGACGACGTCGATCAGGCCGCCGTCCTGCGACGTCTCGCGTTGCGACCTGCTCTCGGCGAGTGCGGCAAAGGTCGCCTGCTGACGCTCCAGATAGCGCAGGATGTCCTGCAGCCCGTCCTCGACGCGGGTCATATTGCCGCCGCGCGGATCGTTGGCCGCCTCGAGCCGCTCGAGCAGGAAGCTGATCCGCTGCTCGAGATGGGTGATCGCCGACGAGCCGTCATTGCCGACCTGCAGCCGGTCGATGCGGTCCGACAGGCCGCGCAGCGCGTCCTCGATCTGGGCGGAATTGTCAGGTGCCGCGGCGGGCCGCTCGCGATTCTCCAAGGTCGAGGTCAGTGCCGCGATGCGCTGCTCGAGCGCCGCAAACGAATCGTGGAAGGAGTCGTGCGTGTCGCGGGCCTGCGTGACCTGGTCGACCTTCGAGGACAATTGCCGCAGATCGTCCGAGAGCCGCTCCAGCGCATCGTTGGAGGCGACGTTGGCCACGATCGCGCGCAAGGCAGTGATCGCGCTTTCGAGCTGCTGCACCGTGCCGGGGTCGTCATTGGCGCGCAGGATCAGATCGAGCTTGGTCCCGAGATTGCGAATCGCCTCGTCATAGACCGCGAGCTGCTCGGCCGGCTTCAGCGAGCCCACGACCTCGCGAATGTCCGTCAGCGCGCGTTCGATGCCGGCCAGCGCATGGCCGTCGACGCCGCTCTGGCGGTTCTCGTCGATGCGGCGCGACAGCGAGCGGATCTCGTTCTCGAGCGATTCGATCGCGCGCCGCGGCATTGCCTCGGTGATGGCGTGGCGGATCTCGGCGAGGTCGTTGCGGAAGCCGGCGATCGACTGTTCGATGCCGTCCTCAGGCCGCTGCAGCGACTCGATCTGGCTCGTGATCTTGAGGAGGTGGCGTTCGAGCTGCGAAAAATCCGGGCCGGGCGCGGCGGCCGGCGGTGGCGTCATCAACGGTGCCGCGGCGGGAGTCATCGCGGGAACGGTCGGCGGCGCCTGATGCGACGGCAGGGCGCGCGCATTGTCGAGCTCGCTCTGCCGGGCGCTGATCTCGGCGACGGCGATGTCGAACGCGCCGGGGTTCAATGGTTGAGCCGGGCGATAGAGCTGCGACGCCGCGCGCTCCACGCCGTCCGGTCCGCGGTAGCGCTCCTCGGTGGCCGATTTGCGCAGCGGCGTCGAGATCTGCGACAGGCGGGCATCGAGCCGGGAAATGGCCTCGTTGAGCTGACGGGCGACGCCCTGCTCGTCGCGGGGCGTGTCTTTGCGCGCGACCGGGCGCGACATCTGCTCGATCTGGCGGGCGATGGAGTCGAGCCGCTGATGAATGTCGGTGACTTCACGGGCATCGCGATTCGCCGGCGGCGTGGCGCGCGGCGGATAGCTGCTGCGGAAATCGGGCGGAGCAGATGCTCCGAGCGTGGAGTTGATCCAGTCGTTCAGCGTCATCCCGGCGCGCTGCGCCGCGGCCTCGGCCCTCTCGCGGACGGTTGGGTCGATGCCTTCATTACTCCACGGTACGCGCGAATTCATGTCTCGTCCGGTTCCGCTTCCAGCGCTCCACCCAGCGCCTCCAGCCTCCCCACGCGTCCCGGATTAGAAGATGAACGGAACCGCGCAGATCGTCTGCTCCAGGTCCGGACTTTTGGCTTTTACGGTAAATATCGGGTTAAGTTTACCATCGTCACCGTCATAAGTTTTGCAGGCGCACGTAAGCCCGGCGCATCAGCCCGCAGTTTCCCGTGAGGGGGGATCGAGCGGCCGCACGCTGCCGCTGTTGGAGATGGCCGACAGGGCGGTGATCGCCTCCTCGCACCATTCCGCCACCATGCGCTCGTGACGCAGCCCGAGGCGCAGATTGAGCAGCTTGCCCATGTCGGCCGGCGCAACGCTGCCGTCCGCATAATGCTTCTTGAGGATGCGATCGTAGCGCTCGGCGCGGTCGCGATGATGTTCGAGCCGCGCCATCAGATCGGCCCGGATCGGAGCGATGTCGGCCGCGCCCAGCGCATAGAGACGAACCAGGAGATCGTCCTTGACCGAGGCCGGCGTACTCGGCCGTGCCGCCCAGCTGCGGAAGGCTGCGCGCCCTTCGGGCGTCAGCGTGTAGACGAGCTTGTTCGGCTTGCCGGTCTGCACCACCTCGCGGCCCTGGATATAGCCGCGATCGCGCAGTCGCGACAATTCGCGATAGATCTGCTGATGGTCGGTCTTCCAGAAGAACCCGATCGAGGAATCGAAGGTCTTGGCGAGCTCGTAGCCCGTCATGGGATGTTCGGTGAGGCAGGCAAGGATGGCGTCGCCGAGGGCCATGGCCGGAAACTGCTCCCGTTTTTCTGATCGTTGTCTGCCCCGTTCCACGCTTGACATTATGCACACTGACGCATATGCGTCAATGTGCATATGGGGTGGTTGTGGTGCTGGCCTGTTCCACCCCGAGGAGACGCCCAATGACAAAGACCGGCCTCGACGGATGGTACGGCTATATGAGGTCTCACGATCTCGGCGGGTTGTGGGAGCTCTTGCACCCGGACGCCGTGTTCGAAAGTCCCGTCGTGCATACCCCGCAGCGCGGCCGCGACATCACCTTCAAATATCTCGCGAGTGCAGAGAAAGTCTTAGGCGGTCCCGGCTTCAAGTATGTCGGGGAGTGGCGTAACGCCACGGGCGCCGTGCTCGAATTCGAGAATGAGATCGAAGGCATCAAGCTCAACGGAGTCGACATCATCACCTTCGATGACGCCGGTCTGATCACGCATTTCAAGGTCATGGTGCGCCCGCTCAAGGCGATCAATCTGCTGCACCGCCTGATGGGCGAACAGCTCGCCGCCATGAACAAACCATCGTGACGCGACCACCGGCCGCAAAGCTACGGCTGCCGCAAGCCCTTAGAACTCGCTACAGTCCGCGGCCTGCATTGCCCGCCGCGTCCGCCAAACATTCCGTCTGAAACTTCAGCCTTCCTGCCGGAGACGCCGATGCCCATCTACAAAGCCCCCGTGGAAGATGTGACCTTCCTGCTCAACGATGTGTTCCAGATCGATCGCTACGACAATCTGCCGGGCTTCTCCGATGCCTCGGCCGACGTCCGCGAGGCGATCATCGGCGAAGCCGCCAAGCTCGCCGAGGAGGTGCTGCAACCGCTCAATCGCGTCGGCGATCTCGAAGGCTGCAAGCGTCACGATGACGGCAGCGTCACCACGCCGAAGGGCTTCAAGGAGGCCTATAAGCAGGTCGCCGAGGGCGGCTGGCTCGGCCTGTCGGCGCCGACCGAATATGGCGGCCAGGGCCTGCCGGTGACGCTGAGCCAGACGGTCAACGAATTCCAGTGCTCCGCCAACATGGCGTTCTCGATGTATGGCGGCCTCACCATGGGTGCGACCGCGGCGCTGATCGTGCATGGCAGCGAGGAGCAGAAGAAGACCTACGTGCCGAAGATGGTGGCGGGCGAATGGACCGGCACCATGAACCTGACCGAACCGCATTGCGGCACCGATCTCGGCCTGCTGCGCACCAAGGCGGTGCGCCAGGCCGACGGCAGCTTCAAGATCTCCGGCACCAAGATCTTCATCTCCGCCGGTGAGCATGATCTCGCCGACAACATCATCCATCTCGTGCTCGCCCGCATCGAGGGTGCGCCGGCGGGCATCAAGGGCGTGTCGCTGTTCGTGGTGCCGAAATTCCTGGTCAATCCGGACGGCAGCGTGGGGCAGCGCAACGGCGTGACCTGCGGCTCGATCGAGCACAAGATGGGCATCCACGGCAATTCGACCTGTGTGATGAACTACGACAATGCCACCGGCTGGCTGATCGGCGAAGAGAACAAGGGCATGCAGGGCATGTTCGTGATGATGAACGAGGCCCGGCTCGGCGTCGCCGTGCAGGGGCTCGCGCAGTCCGAGGTCGCCTATCAGAACGCGGTCGCCTATGCGCGTGAGCGTATCCAGGGCCGTTCGCTGACCGGGCCCAAGGCGCCGGACAAGGCCGCCGATCCGATCATCGTGCATCCCGACGTGCGCCGCACGCTGCTGTCGATCCGCGCCTTCAACGAGGCCGCGCGCGCCATGGTGGTGTGGACCTCGCTGAAGAGCGACGTCGCCCACCGCTCGCAGGATCCGAAGGACCGCCAGGCCGCCGACGACCACATGGGTCTGATGACCCCGGTCATGAAGGGCTACATGACCGACATGGGCTTCGCCAATGCGGTCGCCGCGCAGCAGATGTATGGCGGCCACGGCTACATCGCCGAATGGGGCATGGAGCAGTTCGTGCGCGATGCGCGCATCGCCATGATCTACGAGGGCGCCAACGGCATCCAAGCGCTCGACCTCGTCGGCCGCAAGCTGCCGCGGGACGGCGGCCGCGCCGTGATGGCGTTCTTCAACGAGGTCGGCAGCTTCGCCAAGGAGCAGGGCGGCCATGATGCGATGAAGCCGTTCGTCGCGCCGCTGTCGACCGCGCTCGGCCATCTGCAGCAGGCCACCACCTGGCTGATGCAGAACGCGATGACCAAGCCGGACAATGCCGGCGCCGCCGCGACCGACTACATGCATCTCTTTGCGCTGGTCACCTTCGGCTACATGTGGGCGAAGATGGCCAAGGTGGCGCAGGACAAGATTGCCGCGGGTGACAGCTCGACCTATCTGACCACCAAGCTGGTGACGGGCCGCTTCTTCATGGAGCGCATCCTGCCCGAGACGGCGGCGCATCTCGCCCGCCTGCAGGCCGGCTGCGCGACTGTGATGGAACTGCCGGCGGAAGCCTTCTGAGGACGAGACGAGAGCCGATGCGTCGCGCGCCGGCCCTCGTCGCTACTGACAACACATGAAGATGACCAGATGAGGAGGGCGTGATGCCTGAGGCCTTTATCTATGACCACGTACGGACTCCCCGCGGCCGCGGCAAAGCCGACGGCGCGCTGCATGAGGTGACCGCGCTCGCGCTCGCCACCGTGCCCTTGAAGGCGCTCAAGGACCGCAACAACATTCCGGAAGATGCCGTCGATGACGTCGTGCTCGGCGTCGTCGACCCCGTCGGCGAGGCCGGCTCCGACATCGCCCGTTTCGCCGCGCTCAATGCCGGCCTTGGCGAGGCTGTCCCGGGCGTGCAGATCAGCCGGTTCTGCGCCTCCGGCCTCGATGCCGTCAACTTCGCGGCCGCGCAGATCATGAGCGGCCAGCATGAGCTCGTCATTGGCGGCGGTGCGGAATCGATGAGCCGCGTCGGCATCGGCGCCTCCGGCGGCGCCTGGCCGATGGATCCGTCGATGGCGGTGCCAGCCTATTTCATGCCGCAGGGCGTCTCGGCCGACCTGATCGCGACCAAATACGGCTTCTCGCGCGACGACGTCGACGCCTATGCGGTGCAGAGCCAGCAGCGCGCCGCCAAGTCCTGGGAAGAGGGCCGCTTCGACAAATCCGTCGTGCCGGTCAAGGACATCAACGGCCTGACCATCCTGGCCAAGGACGAGCACATGCGCCCGTCGACGACGATGCAGTCGCTGGCGCAGCTGCAGCCGTCCTTCGCGGCGATGGCGCAGATGGGCGGCTTCGACGCGGTCGCGATCCAGTCGCACCCGGAGATCGAGCGCGTCAACTACGTGCATCACGCCGGCAACTCCTCCGGCATCGTCGACGGCGCCGGCGCGGTGCTGCTCGGCAGCAAGGAGGCGGGCGAGAAATACGGCCTGAAGCCGCGTGCGAAAATCCGTGCCTTCACCAATATCGGCTCCGAGCCGGCGATGATGCTGACCGGCCCGGTCGACGTCACCGAGAAGCTGTTCGCGCGCACCGGCATGAAGGCGTCGGACATCGACCTGTTCGAGCTGAACGAGGCGTTCGCCTCGGTCGTGCTGCGCTACATGCAGGCGTTCGAAATCGACAAGGACAAGATCAACGTCAATGGCGGCGCCATCGCGCTCGGCCATCCCCTGGGCGCCACCGGCGCGATGATCCTCGGCACCGTGCTCGACGAACTCGAGCGCACCGGCAAGGCGACTGCGCTTGTCACGCTGTGCATCGGCGGCGGCATGGGCACCGCGACCATCATCGAGCGGGTCTAAGCCGTCATTGCGAGCGAAGCGACGCGTCCGCCGAAGCCATCTTGGGCGTAGGCGGAAGCAATCCAGAGTCCGACCCGAGCCCTGGAATGCTTCGTCGCTTCGCTCCTCGCAATGACGCGCAACGAACAAACGTAGGGTGGGCAAAGCGAAGCGTGCCCACCGCCTTCTTCATCCACACTGTGGGTGGGCACGGCGCAAGGGCGCCTTTGCCCACCCTACGAATACAGGACAACGCCGCGCCGACCGGCTGCTGGCACCGAGGGAGCACCACATGGCCTTCAAGAACTTCAAACTGGAAACCGATGCCGACGGCATTGCGCTGATCACCTGGGACATTCCGGGCCGTTCGATGAACGTGCTCGACGAGACCTCGACGAATGAGCTCGAGGCTCTCGTGAAGGAAACCACCGCCGATGCCGCCATCAAGGGCGTCGTCATCACCTCGGCCAAGGAGGCGTTCTGCGCCGGCGCCGATCTGTCGATGCTCGAGGGCATGAACCGCCTCTATGCCGACGTGCTGAAGAGCAAGGGCGAGGAAGCCGCCAACCAGATGCTGTTCGACACCAGCCGGCGCTTCTCGCAGATCAACCGGGCGATGGAAACGTCCGGCAAGCCGTGGGTCGCCGCGATCAACGGCCTCGCGCTCGGCGGCGGCTTCGAGATCACCCTGTCGTGCCACTACCGCGTTGCGGCCGAGAATCCGAAGACGCGGCTCGGCCTGCCCGAGATCAAGGTCGGCCTGTTCCCCGGCGCCGGTGGCACCCAGCGCGTGCCGCGCATCGTGCAGCCGCAGGACGCCATGAACCTGCTGTTGAAGGGCGAGGCGCTCACGCTCGACAAGGCCAAGGCGCTGAAGCTGGTCGACGCGATCGTGCCGGCGGCGGATCTCATCAAGGCGGCCAAGGACTGGATCAAGGGCGGCGGCAAGGCGGTTCAGCCGTGGGACGAGAAGGGCTTCAAGCTGCCCGGCGGCCCAGTGTTCTCCAAGAACGGCATGATGATGTTCCCGGCCGGCAACGCCATCTACCGCCGCGAGACCTACGACAATTATCCGGCGGCGCGCGCCATCATGAGCTGCGTCTATGAAGGCCTGCAGTTGCCGATCGACGCCGCGCTGCGCGTCGAATCGCGCTACTTCACCAAGATCCTGCGCTCGAAGGAAGCCGCGGCCATGATCCGCAGCCTGTTCCTGTCGATGCAGGAATTGAACAAGGGCGCGCGTCGCCCCGCGGACGTGCCGGCGACCAAGCTCAAGAAGATCGCCGTGATCGGCGCCGGCTTCATGGGCGCCTCCGTCGGCTACGTCTCGGCCCGCGGCGGCCTCGATGTCGTGCTGATCGATCGCGACCAGGAGAGCGCCGACAAGGGCAAAGCGCATGCGCAGAGCGTGATCGACGGCCTGGTCAAGAAGGGCCGCGCCAAGCCAAGCGAGGCCGAGGCGATCATGGGCCGCATCACCGCGACCGCCGACTACGCCGCGTTGAAGGATTGCGACCTCGTGATCGAGGCCGTGTTCGAGGACCGCAAGGTCAAGGCCGAGACCTACGCCAAGGCACAGGCCTATCTGAAGGACGGCGCGATCTTCGCTTCCAACACCTCGACCTTGCCGATCACCTCGCTGGCCGAGGAGTTCAAGGACCAGGGTCGCTTCATCGGCATCCACTTCTTCTCGCCGGTCGAGAAGATGATGCTGGTCGAGATCATCATGGGCAAGGCGACCGGCGACGTCGCGCTGGCGACCGCGCTGGACTATGTCCGCTCCATCGGTAAGACCCCGATCGTGGTCAACGACTCCCGCGGCTTCTTCGCCAATCGCTGCGTGATGCGCTACATCGCCGAGGGCAACGAGATGTTCCTCGAAGGCGTGCCGCCGGCGCTGATCGAGAACGCCGCCAAGATGGCCGGTATGCCGGTCGGACCGCTGTCGCTGTCGGACGAGGTCGCGCTCGACCTCGGTCTGAAGATCATGAAGGCGACCGAGCACGATCTCGGGCCCAACGCGATCAACCAGGACCACAAGAAGCTGATGGTCGAGCTGGTCGAGAAGCAGGGCCGCTTCGGCCGCAAGAACGGCAAGGGCTTCTACGATTATCCCGAGAAGGGCAAGGGTCAGAAGAGCCTGTGGCCGGATCTGGCCAAGCTGCAGCCGAAGCATCTCGATCCGGATACGCTGGATGTCGAGGAGCTGAAGCAGCGCTTCCTGGTGGTGCAGGCGGTGGAAGCCGCGCGCACCGTCGAGGACCATGTCATCACCGACGTGCGCGAGGCCGATGTCGGCTCGATCCTCGGCTTCGGCTTCGCGCCGTTCACCGGCGGCACGCTGTCCTATATCGACTTCATGGGGACAAAGAAGTTCGTCGAGCTGTGCCACACCTTCACGGCGAAATACGGCTCGCGCTTCGCCCCGCCGAAGCTGCTGGAGGAAATGGCCGCCAAGGGCGAAACCTTCTACGGCCGCTTCCCGCCGAAGAAGGCGGCGGCCTGACGATTGCGGCCTGCCTGATGAAGTCTCGATAGCACCGCATCGACGGTGCGCTCCCCTCCCCGCAAGGGGGAGGGGAGTTTACTGACTTCGCGGCTGAATGATCGCTTCTTAAAGGTCTGGCCAGCTCACCGCGCCTGCATCAGCCCTTCCTTCGCCAGCGCCTCCTGCACCTTCGGCCGGGCGGCGACGCGGTTTTTGTAGGCGACGAGGTTCGGCAGCGCCGACAGGTCGAACTTCATCCGGTCGGCCCAGGTCAGGATGGTGAACAGATAGCCGTCGGCGACCGTGAACTGGCTGCCCATCAGGTAATCGCGCCCCGCGAGCTGGCTGTCGATATACTTGAACTTGCCCATCACGCGGTCCTTGAAGAACGCCTTGGCGTCGTCGGCGAGCACCGGCGAGAACAGCGGGCCGAAATTCTTGTGCAGCTCCGAGGTGATGAAGTTCAGCCATTCCAGCAGCTTGTAACGCTCGCCGCTGTTGCGCGCGGGAGCGAGCTGCTTGTCCGCAGCCTGGTCGGCGATGATCTGGACGATGACCGGTCCCTCGGTCACGATGTCGCCGCTCGGCAGCCCCAGGGCCGGTACCTGGCCCTTCGGATTGACCTTAAGATAATCGTCGCCATTTTCCAGGGTCTTGGCGCGGAGATCGACCTTCACGAGGTCGTAGGGCAGGCCGGCCTCGAGCAGGGCGATATGGGGTGAGAGCGAGCATGCGCCGGGTGAATAATAAAGCTTCATCTTGTATTCCCTCCGTGAGACCGTTGTTTTTCGTGGAACCGGGCTTCACACACGGCCCTTAAATGCACTTGCATGGAATAGTCAAGATTGATGCAGCTGCATCGAATGCGCTAGAACGAGGACATCGAGAATACGAGCCGGCCCATGAAACGCAAACCATCGACCGAGGCGACCGCCGCCTGGATCCGCCTGATGCGGGTCCAGAGCCGGGTGCTGGACGCCGTCGAGCAGGAGCTGAAAAAGGCCGGTTTCCCGCCGCTCGCTTGGTATGATGCGCTTCTGGAGCTGTCCCGCGCGCCGACCGGGGAGCTGCGGCCGGTTGAGCTCGAACGGCAGATGCTGCTGCCGCAATATTCAACCTCGCGGCTGATCGACCGTCTCGTCGATGAAGGCCTGGTTGTCCGGCGCGAATGCAAGATGGACAAGCGCGGCCAATTCGTGGAGATCACGGAGGCGGGGCGCGAGCTGCAGAAGCGGATGTGGTCGGCCTATTCGGCCGCGATCGAAAAGCATGTCGGCTCCAAGCTGTCGGATGCCGACGCCGCCAAGCTCTGCGCGCTGCTCGATCGGCTCGGCTGCTCCTGCGGTCAGGCCGTTCCCTATTCTGCCGGAGAGGGCGCGTCGACCCGATGAGTTACTCGTACCCTTTCACATCCGCGGTCCCCTCGGGTCCGCGGCCCTTCCTGTCACCACGCGCGATCCTTGACGCGCGCTTCCTCCGAGACTCACATGGCGCGTGACCAGATCGATATGACCCCGCTGCAGTCGCGCGACGAGCTCGTGGCGTGGCTCGAAGCCGGCGTGAAGCCGCCGTCCGCCTACCGCATCGGGACCGAGCACGAGAAGACGCCGTTCACGCTCGACGGTCACCGTCCCGTTCCTTACGAGGGGCCGCGCGGCATCGGTGCGTTGCTTGAAGGCATGAAGCTCCTGCTCGGCTGGGAGCCGATCATGGAGCGTGGCAACATCATCGGGCTCTATGACGTGACCGGCGGCGGCGCGATCTCGCTGGAGCCCGGCGGTCAGTTCGAATTGTCCGGCGCGCCGGTCGAGACCGTGCACCAGACACATTCCGAGCTGATGGCGCATCTGGCGCAGGTGCGCGAGATCGCGACCCCGCTCGGCATCGGTTTTCTCGGGCTCGGCATGACGCCATCCTGGTCGCGCGAAGACATTCCCGTGATGCCCAAGGGCCGCTACAAGATCATGAGAGGCTACATGCCGAAGGTCGGTCACTACGGCCTCGACATGATGTTCCGGACCTGCACGGTGCAGACCAATCTCGACTTCTCCTCGGAAGCCGACATGATCAAGAAGCTCCGGGTCTCGGTCGCGCTGCAGCCGATCGCGACCGCGCTGTTCGCCAACTCGCCGTTCACTGAAGGCAAACCGAACGGCTATCTGTCGTTCCGCTCGGAGATCTGGCGCGACACCGACAATCAGCGCTCGGGCATGATCCCCTGGGCGTTCGAGGACGGCATGGGCTTCGAGCGCTGGGTCGACTACGCGCTCGATGTTCCCATGTATTTCGTCAAGCGCGACGAAACCTATATCGACGTCTCCGGCACCTCGTTCCGCGACTTCTTCGCGGGCAAGAATCCGGCGATGGCCGGCGAGCGCCCGACCCTGTCGGACTGGGCCAATCACCTGTCCACGATCTTCCCGGAAGTCCGCCTGAAGCGCTATCTGGAGATGCGTGGCGCCGATGGCGTGCCGTGGGGCCGCCTGCCGGCGCTGCCGGCGTTCTGGGTCGGCCTGCTCTATGACGATGTCAGCCTCGATGCCGCCTGGGACCTGGTCAAGGATTGGACCGCGTTCGAGCGCCAGAGCCTGCGCGACGACGTGCCCCGTCTGGGCTTCAAGGCGCGCATCCGCAATCGCTACGTGTTCGAAGTCGCCAAGGAATGCCTGACCCTGGCGCATCACGGCCTGCGCCGGCGCGGCCGCATCGACCATCTCGGCCGCGACGAAAGCCGCTATCTTGAGCCGCTCGACCAGATCATCGATTCCGGCCGTTCGCCGGCCGAGGAAATGCTGGAGAAGTTCAACGGTCCCTGGCACGGCTCGGTCGAGCCGGCCTATGACGAATACGCGTTCTGACGGACGCAGCCCTGGCTGAGCCGGGCGGGCTCGGCGCATCCGGCCGCTCGGATGCCGCAGCGTCGTCGCGCCGCTCTTCGTCCGGGCCGGAGTTCCAAGCTTGGCGGAATTGGCGGATGGGCCCGGCTTTTTTGTTGCAGTTTGTGTCTTCGGCCCGGTCTGGCGCCGGCGCGCCCCGGTGTGGCCGTGGGCGCGTCGTGTCCGCGAGAGCCGTTCATCCGCCATACAGGTTCGTGGCGATCAAATGACGCTTCAAAATACTCAAGAAAACCTCAAGTCTAACAATGGGTCTGATGGTTCAGCGGCGGCGCGTGGGGCGCCTCATGGGGGTGTGGCTGTGGGCACTGGCGTGCCTGCTCGCGGCCGCGCGTCCGGAGCCAGCTGACGCCCAGACCTATTCCGATCGTCCCGGCGGCGACTATATGAGCGCGCCGATCGCCTCGGGCGACCCGGCCGATTGCGCGCTGCTGTGCGAGCACGACCGGCGCTGTCGCGCCTGGAGCTTCAACTATCCGACCGTGATGGAAGCGGGCGCGGTGTGCTGGCTGAAGAACAGCGTGCCGGCACGGGTGCCCGACAATTGCTGCGTCTCCGGCGTGCGCGGCGCCGGCGTCGTCGAAATCCGCAACGACGCCGTCGAAACCTCGATCGACCGTCCCGGCGGCGATTATCGCAGCTTCGACATCAAGACCACGGACCTGAAGGCCAACGACAAGGTCGAGAAGCCCGTCGACAAAGGCGCAGACAAGAGCAGCGACAAGGCGCCGGACAAGAAAGACGAGAAGGCCGCCGACGCCGAGGAGATCTGCAAGGCCGCCTGCACCGGCGACAACAAATGCCGCGCCTGGACCTTCGCCCGGCCCGGCTATGCCGGCAAGGAGGCGCACTGCTTCCTGAAAAAGGAGATCAAGCCGCCGCGGCGGCGGGCCGGCTTCACCTCGGGCGTGGTGCGGTAGCGTCCGGAGAGCGTCGATCTGCCGATGGAAGCCGTTACGACGGTGACGCTTCGGGCACCGACAGTGCACCAAACTCAGTGTCATTCCGGGGTGTGACGCGCAGCGGCGCGAGCCCGGAATCATTACTCACGCTGGTGGTTACGGATTCGGGGCTTCGCTCTTCGAGCTACAGCGGACAAACCGCGCGCCCGGAATGACAAGCGGGGAGAGCGGTGGCTCCGCATAGCCAAGTGTGAATCATTCCTCTGCGGCGATCACGGTGATCTCCGGCCATAGCGCCTTCCAGCGCGACGCCTTGGCCGCGTAGTTCGCCGCCGAAAAATTGGCCGTGATATTCGGTCGTACGATCATCTGCGCGATGTCATCGAAGCCCTTGGGCGCATAGACCTCGTATCCGCCGGCCACAGGCCGGAGGCCGACCTGCGTATTGGTGGTGAGGAAACGGTCGATGCCGTCGGTGGAGCGCGTCAGCGGCGGGTAGGGGCGGCCGTGCTTGGCGGGATACCAGAGGTGGACGCGGGCCTGGTTGCGCACCTCGACCTTGGCGTCAATGCCGGCAAGCAGTGACGCCACAAGTTTGATGACGGCGTCCTCCGCCTCCCAGGACGTGTCGGGATCGGAGTAGAAGACGTCGTAGTCGAGAATGCCGTGGTCGACGGGACGGCTGGTTCGGACGTTCCAGACGGTCTGGACCAGGCAGCCGGAGACGATCCACGCATCGGGCAAGTCCGTTTCGCGCAGCACGTGCATGATCGCCGTATTGATGGGATTGCGCAGCGCGGCTGCGATGAATTCGTCTTCGGTCATGGTCGTCGATGACGTCGAGAACGGGCGTTTGTCGGCCGCTGTCTCATACACGAAAGGTACGCCGGTGGGCAGCCGGTTTCAGCCGCGATCGATCGCGGCGAGCGCCTTCTTCGACGTCAGTGCTCGCCACTGCCGGCGCAAGAGCGGCTCCACGTCCGCGCGCTGCGCATTTGACAGGCGCAGCAGCACGATCGGATGGTCGCGGTAGTGGTCGGTGAAATAGAACAGCCTTGGCCGGTTCTCGACCAGCAGCTCGCGCTCGTCTGCAGGGATGCCCGGAAGGACGAGGCTGGCGCCGTCCTCCCTCAGCCGCGCCAGCATCTTGTTGCGCACCTTCAGCGCCAGCGTGCCGTAGGATTTTCCGTCCTCGGCCTCCGGCCACGCCAGCGCCAAGGCCCTGACGTCGTCGAAGGTCACGGTGCGGCGCGCTCAGCGCACCGCGGTGAAGAAACGATCCAGCCGGAAGCCCGACAGCCAGGCCCACACCGGCTGGTTCTTGAAGCCGAGATCCCACGAGCCGACCACCGCGTCGGCGCGGCCGACCAGATTGTCGATCGGCAGCAGGCCGACGCCGCCATCGCGCAACGAGACGCGGCTGTCGGCGGAGTTGTCTCTGTTATCGCCGAGCACGAACAGTTTGCCGGGCGGCACGGTGACTTCCGGCGTGTTGTCGAGCCGGCCATTGTCGCGCATCTTGAAGATCAGGTGCGACACGCCATTCGGCAGCGTCTCGACATAGCGATAGGCGGGCTCGTTGCGGCCGGTGTCGTCCTCGGCGTCGCCGATGCCGTCCGGCTTCAGCGCGGCGGCCTCGCCATTGATGTAGAGCTGGCCCTGGCGCATCTGGATGCGGTCGCCGGGCAGGCCTACGACGCGCTTGACCCAGGCCTGCGAGGTGTCGCCCGGCCAGCGGAACACGACGACGTCGCCACGCTTCGGCGTCTCGCCGAACAGCCGCCCGGTCTCGGGCAAGGTGATCTGCATCGGCAGCGACGACGTGCCATAGCCATACGGGAATTTCGACGCGAGCAGCGCGTCGCCGATCAGCAGCGTCGGCTCCATCGAGCCCGAGGGCACGTAGAACGGCTCGGCGATCGCGCCCTTGGCGACGAACACGACCAGGACTACGGCGGCGAGCTGTGCGAGCTGTCCGCCCCAGGTGGTGGTGTCTTTGCGCGCGGGCTTGGTCAGGGTCTTCTCGGCCGACATCTTGTCGAGGCTCATCGGCCCGTGCCTCCCACCGTGATGCGATCCATGCGCAGCGTCGGCTGACCGACGCCGACAGGCACGCCCTGGCCGTTCTTGCCACAGGTGCCGATGCCGGTGTCGAGCGACAGATCGTTGCCGATCATGCTGATGCGGTTGAGGTCGGTCGGGCCATTGCCGATCAGCATCGCGCCCTTCACCGGCGCACCGACCTTGCCGTTCTCGATCCGATAGGCCTCGGTGCACTGGAAGACGTATTTGCCCGAGGTGATGTCGACCTGGCCGCCACCGAAATTGACGGCGTAGATGCCGTTCTTGACGGAGGCGATGATCTCGGCCGGATCGCGGTCGCCGGCCAGCATGTAGGTGTTGGTCATGCGCGGCATCGGCACATGCGCATAGCCTTGCCTGCGGCCATTGCCGGTCGGCGCCATGTTCATCAGCCGCGCGTTCTGGCGGTCCTGCATGTAGCCGACCAGGATGCCGTCCTCGATCAGCACAGTGCGGCTGGTCGGCGTGCCCTCGTCGTCGATCGACAGCGAGCCGCGGCGCGACGACATGGTGCCGTCATCGACCACCGTGACGCCCTTGGCGGCGACCGGCTTGCCCATCAGCCCGGCGAAAGCCGACGTCTTCTTGCGGTTGAAGTCGCCTTCGAGGCCGTGGCCGACGGCTTCGTGCAGCATCACGCCGGGCCAGCCGGCGCCCAGCACGACGTCCATCTCGCCGGCCGGCGCGGGGACGGATTCGAGATTGACCAGCGCCTCGCGCAGCGCGCCATCAGCGGCTTCGCGCCATGCCTTGGTCTCGATGAAGCGGGCATAGGCCTCGCGGCCGCCATAGCCCTTGCTGCCGCTCTCCTGGCGGTCGCCCTGGCCAGCGACGACCGAGACGTTGACGCGCACCAGCGGGCGGATGTCACGATAGCTCTCACCGTCGGGCCTGATGATCTCGACCACCTGCCAGGTCGCACCGAGGCTCACGGTCACCTGGCGCACGCGCGGATCCTTATCGCGCAGATAGGCGTCGATCTCGCCGAGCAGCTTGACCTTGCTCTCGAAGCCCGGCGCGTCGAGCGGATTGTCGTCGCCATAGAGCCGCACATTCGTATGCGGCGGCGGGCTGGCGAAGTTGCCCGAATAGCCGCCCCTGACCGCGCTCACCGCGTCCGCCGCGCGCATCAGCGCCGGCAGCGAGACGTCGGAGGAATGCGCGTAGCCGACCGCATCGTCCTTGACGGCGCGCAGGCCGAAGCCCTGGCTGGTGTCATAGGTCGCCTGCTTCAGGCGGCCATTGTCGAAGGTCAGCGCCTCGGTCTGGCTGTATTCGAGAAACAGCTCGCCGTCGTCGGCGCCGGCCAGGCCGCGCGCAATCTCGCTGCGGACCGCGTCACGATCCAGACTGGCGCGATCGAGCAGGGAGGTGGTGGCGGGATTCGTCATGGGTCAATCCGTTGTCGGAGCGGTCATTCCAAGATAGTTGTTTTGACGTCGGGGCGCGAGGGGCTGGATGATTACCGAATTGACATGGTTGAGATCGTTCCAATCACGGCCGCTTACATCGAGAGCTTTCACCGCACGCTGGATTTTGTCGCGCGTGAACGGCGCTACCTGTCCTTTGTGCAGGCGCCACCGCTCGACTCCACGCGGGCATTCATCCTGAACAATATCCAGGAGGGATATCCGCAATTCGTGGCGTTGTCGGCAGGCGATGTGGTCGGCTGGTGCGATGTGACGCCGAAATCAGGGCCAATCGATGCCCGGGTCGGCGTGCTCGGCATGGGCCTTTTGCCGCAGTTCCGGCGCCAGGGCAATGGAACCCGGCTGATGGCGGCGACGCTGGAGGCAGCGCGGCGGGTCGGGTTCTCGCGCGTCGAGCTGAATGTCTACCGCAGCAATACGGATGCGATCCGGCTGTATCAAAAGGCCGGATTCGTTCTGAAGGCGGTGCAGCCGCGCGAGGCTCGCGACGACGGGTTCGACAAGACGCTGCTGGTGATGGCGCTGGCGCTCGACACGGGACGCTGATCGATACGGTCGCTCGGCGCGCGCCAACGATCGCCGTCGTTCACGGCAATGTGTCAGGCGTTCGGCGATAGCGCTTGCTGGTGTCAGGCCGGCTTGGTGTCAGGGCAGCTTGTCGAAGCCGTCGGCGAGGCCGTTGAGGCTCAGCGGGAAGCCGATGCCTTCCTCCGGCGTTTCGAAGATGATGAAGGTCGCGGTCTTCGCCGTCTTGAGCTGGCCGAGCAGCTTGTCGTCCAGCACCACCTCGGCGACGCAGCCATTCGGCAGGCAGCGCACGAAACCGGCGCGGCCGACATCCTGGTTGTCGAGCTTGAGGCCGAGGCCGGACGGCAGCAGCACGCCGAGCGGCGCCACCACGCGCATCAACCGGCTCTTCTGGTCGGCGGTCTTGAGCATGATCACGGTGAGGCCGGCATTGGAGCGATCCTCGGCGACGACGCTCTGAATCAGCGCGCATTGCTCGCTCTGCGCGCCCGGCGGCGTGTCGCAGCGGATCTGCCAATCGCCATGCACCGAGCGCACCGCGCCCTGTGCCTGCGCCGCGCCGGACGTGGTGAGGGTCAGGCTCATCGCCAAGCTCAGCGCCGCGCCAGCGGCAACCATGCCGGTGGTGAGTCGGGCCCAAACAGTGCTCAAACGGCGCGAGTCATTCGCAGCTGGGGTGGACATGTCAGCTGTCCTGTCCGTTGAAACCCTGATCCGGGTCGGTGCCATGCCAATTTCCTGTGGGTGATCTGCGCGTCTGACGCCAAGATACGGCAATGATGGCGTCTTGAGGACAGCGTCGGAAGCCTACGGCACGAACCGCGACGAAATATGGCCGCACCCGGTCGCGCCGCCGCGCCTCACCGAATCAGCCTCGCAGACGGCCGCTGCGCGTTGCCTACATCGCGCAGCTTGCCTGTCAAGCGCTCGTTGTCGGCGAAATCGCGCAACGTCGCAATTTCTCGGAAAATCCGCGCGTTGCTGCAGATCCTGCCCCCGGCGAAATCCGGCTCAAGACTGCATTGCGATAGATCAAGAATTATGGTTTGAGAAGAAAGATTTCGTCATTCCAGTGAACTGGCCCAGGTGCTTCTCTATGCATCCGCCCGAAGGCCATTTGTCAGGAGCGCGGATCACAACAGCGTACCGCTTCAACAGCGCGTGCGCTGAGGGGGAAAGTTCTGAAGGGAGCGCGACGACATGAAGGTGTCGAAAGGCCAATTGAGTGCCCGTTTGCTGGGCTTGGCCATGGCGGGCGTGACGCTCGTCGGGGGTGGGTCGGCGTTCGCGGAGACGGGGCAGCCGGCGCCGTGGGAGTACAAGCTGCAGGAAGCTGCCACGCCGGTGATGGAGAACATCACCTGGTTTCATGGCCTGCTGCTGACGATCATCACTCTGATCACGTTGTTCGTGCTGGCGCTGCTCGTCGCCGTGGTGGTGAAGTTCAACGCGCGCGCCAATCCGGTGCCGTCGCGCACCACCCACAACACCCTGCTGGAAGTGGCGTGGACGCTGATCCCGGTGCTGATCCTGGTCACCATCGCGGTGCCGTCGTTCCGGCTGCTGTTCCTCGAGCTCGACGTGCCGAAGGCGGACATCACCATCAAGGCCACCGGCAAGCAGTGGTATTGGAGCTACGCCTACCCGGACAATGGCAAGTTCGAGTTCGACTCGCTGATGGCGCAGGACAAGAAGCCCCGCCTGCTCGCGGTCGACAATGAGATGGTCGTGCCGGTCAACAAGGTGATCCGGGTTCAGACCACCGGCGCCGACGTGATCCACTCCTGGGCGATCCCGTCCTTCGGCGTCAAGATCGACGCCATTCCCGGCCGTCTCAACGAGACTTGGTTCAAGGCGACCAAGGTCGGCATGTATTACGGCCAGTGCTCCGAACTGTGCGGCAAGGATCACGCCTTCATGCCAATCGCGGTGCGGGTCGTGAGCGACCAGGAGTTCACCGCCTGGGTCGAAGACGCCAAGAAGAAATTCGCCAGCGCGCCGACCAGCACTTACGCGTCAGCCGCAGGCGTGTCGCAGTAGCGCGGGGACGAAACGCGAAATTGAGGGCCGCCTCTGGCGGTCCACCGGGGACACTGAGGATTGGACAATGGCGACGAACGTAGCGACCCATAGCAGCCATGACGATCACGCGCACGACCATCCGACCGGATGGCGGCGCTGGCTGTATTCGACCAACCACAAAGACATCGGCACGATGTACCTGATCTTCGCCGTGTTCGCCGGCCTGATCGGCGGCGCGATGTCGGTCGCGATCCGCATCGAGTTGATGTATCCGGGCGTGCAGCTCTTCCATGAGAGCCACACCTACAACGTGTTCGTGACCTCGCACGGTCTGATCATGATCTTCTTCATGGTCATGCCGGCGATGATCGGCGGCTTCGGCAACTGGATGGTGCCGCTGATGATCGGCGCGCCGGACATGGCGTTCCCGCGCATGAACAACATCTCGTTCTGGCTGCTGCCAGCCTCGTTCGCGCTGCTGCTGCTGTCGACCTTCGTCGAGGGCGAGCCGGGTGCCAACGGCGTCGGCGCCGGCTGGACGATGTATGTGCCATTGTCGACGTCAGGCCATCCGGGACCCGCGGTCGACTTCGCGATCCTGTCGCTGCATCTCGCCGGTGCCTCGTCGATCCTGGGCTCGATCAACTTCATCACCACCATCTTCAACATGCGCGCGCCGGGCATGACCCTGCACAAGATGCCGCTGTTCGTGTGGTCGGTGCTGGTGACGGTGTTCCTGCTGCTGCTGTCGCTGCCGGTGCTCGCCGGCGCGATCACCATGATGCTGACGGACCGCAATTTCGGCACCACCTTCTTCGCTCCCGAAGGCGGCGGCGACCCGGTGCTGTTCCAGCATCTGTTCTGGTTCTTCGGTCACCCCGAAGTGTACATCCTGATCCTGCCCGGCTTCGGCATGATCAGCCAGATCGTGTCGACCTTCTCGCGCAAGCCCGTGTTCGGCTATCTCGGCATGGCCTACGCCATGGTCGCGATCGGCGGCATCGGCTTCGTGGTCTGGGCGCACCACATGTACACGGTCGGCATGTCGTCGGCGACGCAGGCCTATTTCGTCGCTGCCACCATGGTGATCGCTGTGCCGACCGGCGTGAAGATCTTCTCCTGGATCGCCACGATGTGGGGCGGCTCGATCGAGTTCCGCGCGCCGATGCTGTGGGCCGTGGGCTTCATCTTCCTGTTCACGGTCGGTGGCGTCACCGGCGTCGTGCTGGCGAATGCCGGCGTCGACCGCGTGCTGCAGGATACCTATTACGTCGTCGCGCACTTCCACTACGTGCTGTCGCTCGGCGCCGTGTTCGCCATCTTCGCCGGCTGGTACTACTGGTTCCCGAAGATGTTCGGCTACATGTACAATGAGGGCATCGCCAAGCTGCACTTCTGGGTCACCTTCATCGGCGTGAACCTGGTGTTCTTCCCGCAGCACTTCCTCGGCCTGTCCGGCATGCCGCGTCGCTACGTCGACTATCCCGATGCCTTTGCCGGCTGGAATCTGGTGTCGTCGATCGGCTCCTACATCTCGGCGGTCGGCGTCCTGATCTTCATCTACGGTGTCGTCGACGCCTTCATGCGCAAGCAGCAGGCCGCCGCCAACCCGTGGGGACCGGGCGCGACCACCCTGGAATGGACGCTGTCGTCGCCGCCTCCGTTCCACCAGTTCGAGGTGCTGCCGAAGGTGCAGTGATCCCGACTCTTGCGACGCGGCACCGTCTCGGGCGCCGCGTCGATCTATCGATCGGCGCGCATGGCCGCGCGCCGCTGCCGTGAAGCAAAACGCTTCAGACCTGCTTTGAATTGAAGTCTGGAATCGCTGTGTCGGTCATTGATCAGAACGCCATTGCCGTCGGTCCGCGGATCTCCGAAGCCGATGTCGGCGATTATCTCGCGCTGCTGAAGCCGCGGGTGATGTCGCTCGTGATCTTCACGGCGCTGATCGGCCTGCTGATCGCTCCCGGCCATTTCCACCCGGTGCTCGCGATCACCTCGCTGCTGTGCATCGCGGTCGGCGCCGGCGCCTCCGGCGCGCTCAACATGGCGCTGGAAGGCGACATCGATTCGCTGATGTCGCGGACCGCCAACCGCCCGATCCCGCGCGGCCGCGTCACCCGCCAGGAGGCGCTGGCCTTCGGCATCACCCTGTCGTTCTTCTCGGTGCTGACGCTCGGCATCCTGGTCAATTGGTATGCCGGCGCGCTGCTGGCGTTCACGATCTTCTTCTATGTCGTCATCTACACGCTGTGGCTGAAGCGCTGGACGGCGCAGAACATCGTCATCGGCGGCGCCGCCGGCGCCTTGCCGCCGGTGGTGGCCTGGGTCGCGGCGACCGGGTCGATCGCGCCGGAGCCGCTGCTGCTGTTCCTGATCATCTTCTTCTGGACCCCGCCGCATTTCTGGGCGCTGGCGCTGTTCCGCAGCGACGACTATGCCCGCGCCGGCGTGCCGATGCTCCCCGTCGTTGCCGGTCCTGATGCGACCCGGCTGCAGATCCTGCTCTACACGATCCTCCTGGTGGCGATTGCCGCCGCGCCCTGGCCGCTCGGCTATTTCGACGCCGTCTACGGCGTCGTCTCGCTGGCGCTTGGCGCCGGCATGCTGTGGTTTGCGATTGAGGTGTTCCGCAAGCGCGAACGCAGCCAATCGCTGCGCGCCAACCGCAAGCTGTTCGCCTTCTCGATCCTGTATCTGTTCGCGCTGTTCGCGACGCTCGGGCTCGAGGCGGTCGCGCGCATGATCGCGCCGTTGATCTGGTAAGGGGCGCGAGACTGGAAAGCATGGCGACCGCGATGGCCGATCCGAATGAGCCAGAGGGCATCGTCCTCACCGAGGCGCAGCTGCGCAGCCGCCGGCGGCGTTCGATCGCGATCGCCCTGGCGCTCGGCGTGCTCGTGGTGCTGTTCTTCGCGGTGACGATGGTGAAGGGCCCCGCTGTGCTGAAGCGGCCGATGTAGATGCTGGTGTGATGCAGGACGACGCAATGGCGCAGACCGATCAGACCTCCCCGACGCGCGTACCGGCCGAGCAGGCCGCGGCGCCGGCATTGCGGCGTGGCGTTGGCCGTGACGCTGTCGTCGGCGGCATCTGCGGCACCGTCGTGGTGCTGATGGTCGGGGCGTCCTATGCGGCAGTGCCGTTCTACAATTGGTTCTGCCGCGCCACCGGTTTCAACGGCACCACCCAGGTCGCAACTTCGGCGCCGACATCGGCGCCGCTGGCGCGCCGCATCGCCGTCCGCTTCGACACCAATGTCGCCGGCGGGCTGCCCTGGAAGTTCGAGGCGGAGAAGACCGAAATCGAGGTCGCGATCGGCGAGGTGGTCACGGTCTATTACACGGTCACCAACCAGTCGGCGCGCACCACGATGGCGCAGGCCGCCTACAATGTGACGCCGCTGACCTCGGGCGTCTATTTCCAGAAGATCAACTGCTTCTGCTTCACCGAGCAGACCATGGCACCGGGCGAGACCCGCGAGATGCCGGTCGTGTTCTATGTCGATCCGGCGATCACCGCCGACCACGAGAACGACTCGCTGAAGACGATCACGCTATCCTACACGTTCTATCCCGTCCGTGAGGCGCCCAAGCCGGTCGCCGCGGGCGAGCCGGACAAACCGCGGGGCAACCTTTGACCGCGCGGATGTCCACGATCCGGGGACCTGTGCTTGTACACGAATATGTGCTGGGGCGACCGGCACCGATCTGGGGAGAGACTTGACATGGCTGAGGCGCACGCCAAGCACCACGACTACCACCTCGTCGATCCGAGCCCTTGGCCGTTCGTCGGCTCGGTCTCGGCCTTCATCATGGCCTTCGGCGCGATCGCCTGGATGCACAAGATGTTCTCCGGCGCGCCGATCGTGTTCGGCATCGGCACCATCGGCGTGCTGTACACGATGGCGAGCTGGTGGGGCGACGTCATCAAGGAAGCCCAGTACAAGGGCGACCACACCCGCGTCGTGCAGCTGCATCACCGCTACGGCATGATCCTGTTCATCGCCTCGGAGGTGATGTTCTTCGTGGCCTGGTTCTGGGCCTATTTCAACTCGGCGCTGTATCCGGGCTACGAGGTGCAGGCGACCCGCGATGCGCTGTTCGGTGGCGTCTGGCCGCCCAAGGGCATCGAGACCTTCGATCCCTGGCACCTGCCGCTGCTCAACACGCTGATCCTGCTGACCTCGGGCACGACCGTGACCTGGGCCCACCATGCGCTGCTCGAGGGCGACCGCAAGGGCCTGAAATACGGCCTGATCCTGACCGTGTTGCTCGGCGCGACCTTCACCTGCGTGCAGGCCTATGAGTACAGCCACGCGACGTTCTCGTTCGCCGGCCACATCTACGGCGCCACCTTCTTCATGGCGACCGGCTTCCATGGCTTCCACGTCCTGGTCGGCACCATCTTCCTGCTGGTCTGCCTGGTGCGCGTCTATGCCGGCCACTTCACGCCGAAGCAGCATCTTGGCTTCGAGTTCGCCGCCTGGTACTGGCACTTCGTCGACGTGGTCTGGCTGTTCCTGTTCGTCTGCATCTACGTCTGGGGCCACGGCGCCGAGACGATGGCGCACGGCGCGCATTGACGCATCCGCGCGCGCCGGCGGCGCGCAGGTTGCAGCGAAACATGTTACAAAGGGGCGGCCGTTCGGCCGCCCCTTTCGTTACGGCCGCCACGACGCAGGCAAGTCATCATGATCACGCATCCGCCCGTCACCCTGACCCAGACCATTTTGCGCGGCCTCGCCTGCCGCTGTCCGCGCTGCGGCCAGGGCAAGCTGTTCGACGGCTTCCTCACTCTGCGCAAGCGCTGCGAGGCCTGCGATCTCGATTATGCCTTCATCGACACCGGTGACGGCCCGGCGATCTTCATCATGATGCTCGCCGGTGCGATCGTGGTCGGCGCCGCGCTGATCGTCGAGGTGAAGTATCAGCCGCCATTCTGGGTCCATGCCGCGCTGTGGGGCCCGCTGATCCTGATCACCACCCTGCTGCCGCTGCGCGCCATGAAGTCGCTGCTGATCGCGCTGCAGTTCCACCACAAGGCCGCCCCCGGCCGGCTGGTGGACAAGACGCCGCGATGAGGTGTCGGGCATCCGCGGACGCTCGCCCCGGTTTTGAAGCGCTGCTCGGGTCCCGCCGTGGCGGTCCGTCCCGTGTGAGGCGGGCCACGCCGCTGACCACGCTTGAATGGGACAAAGGCCGTTGCCGCACGCACGCTGCGCTCCCTCCCCCCTCGTGGGGGACGGCTGGGGAGGGGGGTAGCCCCAACGGCAGTCTTTGCTGGGCCACCCCCAACCCCTCCCCGCAAGGGGGAGGCGGGCGCACCGTCTGCTTGGCAAAGTCAGTGGGCTCCCTCACCCGCGTCAACGCATTTGCCTTCAAGCAGGCGCGCAGCGTCGGACTCGCCTCATGACCTCCACCCGCTCCCCCACCTCGTCGCGCGCTTTTGCCGCCTTCACCGTCGTCATGGTCGCGCTGTTCATCGGCCTCGGCGTCTGGCAGTTGCAACGCCGCTCGGCCAAGCATGCGCTGATCGCCGCGCTCACCGACCGCGTCACCGCGGCGCCCGCGCCGCTGCCGCCGCAAAGCGACTGGCGCAACTTGACGCCGGAGCGCGACGAATTCCGCCGCGTCAGTTTCACCGCCACCTACGCGAAGCTGCCGGACGCGATGGTCTACAGCGCCGGCTCGGCCGTGCGCGAGGATGTCTCCGGGCCGGGCACCTGGGCGTTTCTCCCCGCGCGGCTGCCGACCGGCGAAACGATCGTGATCGATGCCGGCTTTGTCGCCAACACGATGCAGGAGCGCAGCATTCAGGACCGCCAGGTCGGAAAGCTCGTCACCGGCGAGCCGGCCACGCTGACCGGCTATCTGCGCTTTCCCGAAGCCGCCGGTTGGCTGACCGCCGCCGAAAGCCGCGACAAGCGCCTCTGGTTCACCCGTGACCACCTCGCGATGGCCAAGACGCTGGGCTGGGGCGAGGTCGCGCCGTTCTACATCGATCTCGAAACGCCGGTGCCCGACAACGGCATCCCCAAGCCCGGCCCGCTGTCGCCGCATCTGCGCGACGAGCACATGCAATACGCTTTGACCTGGTTCTCGCTCGCCGCCGCGCTGATCGCGGCATTCGCCGTGTGGGCGAGGACGCGCCGGAACGGCGCTTGATTTTTCACGCTTGACTTAGAGCGCGCTCGAACCCGTAGCCTGCCGGGCGTCGTGAATGGAGACGGGCGCGCATGAAGATCGGCGAACTGGCCAAGCAGTCGGGGCTGACGCCCCATACGATCCGCTACTACGAGCGGATCGGGCTGCTGCCCAGGGCCGCTCGGGATCATGCCCGGCAGCGAGACTACGACGCCACGATCCTCTCCTGGATCGAATTCCTCGGCCGTCTCAAGGCCACGGGAATGCCGATCCGGGACATGCTGCGCTATGCCGAGCTGCGTGCGCGCGGCGTCGCCACTGAGCCGAAGCGGCGTCGGCTGCTGGAGCGGCATCGCGAGGCGGTCCGGGCGCATGTCACCGCGTTGCAGGACTGCCTTCTTGTTCTCGACGGCAAGATCGCCGGCTATGCCGGCAGCAGCGAGAGGACGAACGACGATGACGCAATCAGCGCCCGGCCAATCCACGACGACGAGCGGCACGCAATCCGGCGCCAACCACGATCAGGATCGCCTGGCGCGCGGCCGGCGCGCGCTCGATAGGATCGACGGCGAAGCCGGTCACAACGTGATCGCGGCGCTCGCCGACATCGCGCCGGATTTCGCGACCTACGTGATCGAGTTTCCGTTCGGCGACATCTATTCGCGTCCCGGCCTCGATCTGCGCAGCCGCGAGATCGCGACCATCGCGGCCCTGACGGCGCTCGGCAATGCCAGCCCGCAGCTCAAGGTGCACATCCAAGCGGGGCTCAACGTCGGCCTCAGCCGCGAGGAGATCACCGAGGTGATCATGCAGATGGCGGTCTATGCCGGCTTTCCCGCCGCGCTCAACGGCCTGTTTGCGGCCAAGGCGGTGTTCGCCGAGGCCGACGCAAAGGCCGACGAGGCCAGATCGGTCTAAGCCGCCGGGACTATGCCGCGGGCTGGATCGATCGCACGCTGCCGGACACCCTGACCGGCGCCCCACGCGCTCCATCGAGATCGACCTGCAGGCTGCACGGCACGCCCATGTCCTCGCCTTGCCGGATCACGATCGGTGCTGCGGCCGTCCAGGACAGCTCGCGCAGATAGCCGGCGAGCGCTGCGGCCGCAGCGCCGGTCGCCGGGTCCTCGTAGACCCCGCCGAACGGGAACGGGTTGCGGGCATGGAAGAGTTGCGGCGTCTCGGCGTGCACCAGGGCGAAAGTGCAGAAGCGTTCGCGCTGCGCCAGCGCCTCGCCTCGGGCAAAGTCGTAGCTGATGGCGCCGAGGCGGCTGCGGTCGCGCAGCGCGAGGATGGGATGATCCATTCCGGCATGGGCGATGACAGGCGGGATGCGCGGATCGAGGTCGCCCTGTGATAGCCCGAACAGCGCGAGGGTCTCGTCGAGCGCCGCCGACGGCAGGGCGCGCGTCTGCGTCGGCGGCGACTGGAACGATGCGCTCCAGTCCGTTGCCGTGAGATGGCCATCGACGGTGATGTCGGCATGATTGAGCGTGAGCGCAAACGTGCCGGAGGCTTGATGCCTGGCGAGCGCGGCGCCGAGCGCGATGGTCGCGTGGCCGCAGAAATCAACCTCGGCCTGCGGCGCGAAATAGCGCACCCGCCATGTGTCGCCGATGGGCGCCGCGAACGCCGTCTCCGAATAGCCGATGTCAGCCGCCATCGCCTGCATGGTGGCGGCCTCGGGCAACGTCTCGCAGATGACCACACCCGCCGGATTGCCGCCGCATGGGCCGTCGGTGAAGGCGGCGATGTGCTGGATGATCATTCGGTGTCTCACGCTGGATGTGGGCCTGCGAAGGTCTAAGCCTCCGGCGCATGCAAGTGAAGAACGTTGCGTTGGAGAGAGCATGTCGCAGGCGCTGGTAGCCGCGAGGCGCCGTTGCGCCAGAGCAATCGAGGTCCCTCAGTTGAGGTAGTCTGGATTGCTTCGTCGCTGCGCTCCTCGCAATGACGGTGCGGTGTGAGATGTCGCCCTGCACACCAGTGTCGTCCCTGCGAACGCAGGGACCCATACCCCCGATCGATTGTGGGGCGGCAGGCTGGAGCAACGGCGTGCTTGCCACGGAGGTCGGTGGTTATGGGTCCCGGGTCGGCGTTCGACAACGCTGGCGCATTGTCGAACTTGCCCGGGACGACACCGAGGTTGGGGATGCTCCGTGGTTCGCATCGCAAGACGAGGCCTGCTGCCCTCATCGTCGGACCTGAGTCGCCCGACGGGCCGTCAGGACCTGCGCCGGCCTGCATCGCGAACTAACAAATCCGCCTGTGCCGAAATGCTCTTTTTGCCAGCCTGTCCAACGCGCTCGGCCTCTCCAGCCGGCCCGGGCAGAAATTTTTGGTTTCATTTTTTCCGAAATCGTGATTGTCTGTCGCCGTCCCGCCTCGTTGCGAGGGGCGTACGCGTCGTCACGGACGTGAGGGGGGATGCGATGGCCGCGACCGGATGCGCCAGACGAGCGCGTGTCGGTACGGACATGAAATGGCAGCGTCCTGACACCCCGATGCTGGTGTTACGTTCGCGACGGCGCCGATGCGCCGCGCGGATCATGGTGGCCAGAGAGCCCGGCGCACCAGGGAGACTGCCTATAAGTGTGAAGACCATCGCGCAGGGAAGGCCGGGTCGCTCCGGCTGAACCTGTGGTTCCTGCCCCGTGCATTGTTGTTCGCACGGGGGCCACGGGCCTCAGTCGAGGTCCGGCCTTCCCTGCGCCCTCCACATCCGGAGGGAGAATTGACGCAAAGCTCGGGCGCCGATCGCGCCGCGAGAAGGTAAAGCTGCGCGGACCGGGATAAGACCGTGCCGCGGGCGGGTGATCTGTGAAGTCGTCGGCTCTCTCCACGTCATTGCGAGGAGCGCAGCGACGAAGCAATCCAGAGTCCCGCGCACCGCCCTGGATTGATTCGCTTTGCCGCTGCGCTCGCAATGACGGAGGACCCAGCAGTGCTTTCGACGATCAATCTCGACGGGGGCCCGCATGGTTACCACATCTACCGCAGTCATCCCCGCGCAGGCGGGGCTCCAGGACGCCGCGGCGCGGTGCGGTCGACCATTGGCGGCACGGCGTACCGGATCGCCCGGTCGAACCGGGCGATGACAGTGAAGCGGGGAAGTGGCATCGGTCGACTCGCGACAGGTTGCCTGCCACCCGTCCTGTACTCGCCCGTAACCCCGCCGTAACCCGCCCTCGTGACCATTCCTGGCCCAACAACCGGTTTCGCAGCCTGCCCAAAACCATTATGGTGCCGGACCATGTTGCCGCCAGGCAGTTCCGATTTCGAGTTCAATCAACGGGTTATGGCCTGATGACGCAGGTCAGGAGAGCGGTTTGACGCGCTATGTTTCGACCCGCGGGGAGGCCCCCGCGCTCACCTTCTGCGATGTGATGCTGACCGGGCTCGCCCGGGACGGCGGCCTCTACGTGCCCGAGACCTGGCCGCAGCTGTCGGCCGAGACCATCGCCGGCTTTTTCGGCCGTCCCTATTGGGAGGTTGCGGTCGAGGTCATCAAACCGTTCGTGGCCGGCGAGATCTCCGACGCCGAGCTCGGCCGCATGGCCAACGAGGCCTACGCCACCTTCCGCCACCCGGCCGTGGTGCCGCTCGACCAGATCGCGCCGCATCAGTTCGTGCTGGAGCTGTTCCACGGCCCGACCCTGGCGTTCAAGGACGTCGCGATGCAGCTGATCTCGCGGCTGATGGACCATGTGCTGGCCAAGCGCGGCGAGCGCACCACGATCGTGGTGGCGACCTCGGGCGATACCGGCGGTGCCGCGGTCGATGCCTTCGCCGGTCGCGACAATGCCGATCTCATCGTGCTGTTCCCGCATGGCCGCATCTCCGAGGTGCAGCGGCGGATGATGACGACGTCGGGCGCGGCCAACGTGCATGCGCTCGCGATCGAAGGCCATTTCGACGACTGCCAGGCGATCGTGAAGGGCCTGTTCAATCATCACGGCTTCCGTGATTCGGTGGCACTGTCCGGCGTCAACTCGATCAACTGGGCGCGCGTCGTCGCCCAGGTCGTCTATTACTTCACCTCGGCGGTCGCCGTCGGCGCGCCGCACCGCGCGGTCGACTTCACCGTGCCGACCGGCAATTTCGGCGACATTTTCGCCGGCTATGTCGCCAAGCGCATGGGCCTGCCGGTGCGCACCTTGCGCGTTGCGACCAACGTCAACGACATCCTGGCGCGCACGCTTGCGACCGGCATCTACGAGGTCCGCGAGGTGCATGCGACGGCGTCGCCCTCGATGGACATCCAGGTGTCCTCGAATTTCGAGCGGCTCCTGTTCGAGGCCGGGGGCCGCGACGCCGGCACGGTGCGGCGGCTGATGGAGGGCCTGAAGCAATCCGGCCGCTTCGTGCTGCCCGACGCAATGCTGGCGGCTGTTCGCGCCGATTTCGAGGCCGGCCGCGCCGACGAGACCGAGACGGCGGCCGCGATTCGCGCCGCGTTCCGCGAGGCCGGCGATCTCGTCGATCCTCACACGGCGGTCGCGCTGGCCGTGGCCGACCGCGACGGGACCGACACCTCCGTGCCGAACATCGTGCTGGCGACCGCGCATCCGGCCAAATTCCCCGATGCGGTCGAGGCCGCCTGCGGAATGCGGCCGCATCTGCCGGTCTGGCTCGACGGGCTGATGACCAAGCGCGAGGAGATCAGGATCATGCGGAACGACCAGGCCGAGGTAGAGAAATTCATCCGTTCGGTCAGCCGGGCCGCCAAGCAGGGAATTGCATGATGGGCGTGGAAGTCACCAAGCTGCCGACCGGGCTCACCGTCGTCACCGATACGATGCCGCATCTGGAAACGGCGGCGCTCGGCGTCTGGGCCGGGGTGGGCGGCCGCGACGAGAAGCCGGATGAGCATGGCATCTCGCATCTGCTCGAGCACATGGCGTTCAAGGGGACGACCACGCGCAGCGCGCGCGAGATCGTCGAGGCGATCGAGGCGGTCGGCGGCGATCTCAATGCCGGCACCTCGACCGAGACCACGGCCTATTATGCGCGCGTGCTGAAGGCCGACGTGCCGCTCGCGCTCGACGTGCTCTCCGACATCCTCGCCAATCCGTCCTTCGTGCCGGAGGAGCTGGAGCGCGAGAAGAACGTCATCGTGCAGGAGATCGGCGCTGCCCAGGACACCCCTGATGATGTCGTGTTCGAACATCTCAATGAGCTGTGCTTTCCGGATCAGCCGATGGGGCGCTCCTTGCTCGGCACCGCCAAGACGCTGCAGGGGTTCGATCGCGACAAGCTGCATGGCTATCTCGCCACGCATTATCGCGGACCGGACATGGTCGTGGCCGCCGCCGGCGCCGTCGACCATCAGCAGGTGGTCGAGGATGTGACCAGGCGTTTTGCCAGCTTCAATGGCGCTCCGGCGCCGAAACCGCTGCCCGCCGCGTTCGGCAAAGGCGGCTCGCGGGTCGTGCATCGCGACCTCGAGCAGGCGCATCTGACCTTGGCGCTCGAGGGCGTGCCGCAGGCCGATCCGTCGCTGTTCTCGCTGCAGGTGTTCACCAACATCCTCGGCGGCGGCATGTCGTCCCGGCTGTTCCAGGAGGTGCGTGAAAACCGGGGGCTCTGCTACTCCGTGTATACGTTCCACGCGCCCTACAGCGACACCGGCTTTTTCGGCCTCTACACCGGCACCGATCCGGCCGACGCGCCTGAGATGATGGAGGTCGTGGTCGACATCATCGGCAACGCGGTGGAAACGCTGAGCGAGGCCGAGGTGGCCCGCGCCAAGGCGCAGATGAAGGCGGGCTTGTTGATGGCGCTGGAGAGCTGCAGCGCCCGCGCCGAGCAGCTGGCGCGCCATATCCTGGCCTATGGACGGCCGCAGACCTTGCAGGAGATGGTCGACAAGATCGAGGCCGTCAGTGTCGAGAGCACGCGCGATGCGGCTCGTGCGCTGCTCGCACGCAGCAAGCCTGCGGTGGTCGCGCTCGGCAGCGGCAGGGGTCTGGACACGGCGGTGACTTTCGCCGAAGCTCTCACCGGGTCGAAGCCGAAGGCCCAGCTGCATTGAGCACCAGTCCGGACAGGCCGAGCCTCGTGCGGCTCGCCGCGACGTGGTGTGCCGGACCGGCGCTGAGAGTCGGGGGCTGAAGAGCAGGGGGAGCATCACTGATGGCCCTGTTTCGCTTGCCATCCAACGGGCCGGCCGCGCTGGCGCCGCGCGGCAATGGCTTGATGCTGCGCGCGCCGCAGATGGCCGATTACGCGCAATGGGCGCAGCTTCGTGAGCTCAGCCGCGATTACCTGACGCCGTGGGAGCCGATCTGGCCGTCCGATGATCTGACGCGGTCCGGTTTCCGCCGCCGGCTGCGGCGCTATGCGGAGGACATCTCGGCCGATCGCTCTTACCCGTTCATCGTATTCCGCGAGCAGGATGGCGCCATGCTCGGCGGCATCACGCTCGCCAATGTTCGGCGCGGCATCGTCCAGGCCGGCACCATCGGCTATTGGATGGGCCAGCCGCATGCGCATCGCGGCTACATGACGGCGGCGTTGCGGCTCTTGCTGCCGACGCTGTTCGGCGAGCTCAACCTGCACCGGGTCGAGGCCGCCTGCATCCCCACCAATACGCCGTCGATTCGGGTGCTGGAGAAGTGCGGCTTCACCCGCGAGGGACTGGCGCGCCGCTATCTCTGCATCAACGGGGTCTGGCAGGACCATTATCTCTACGGCCTGCTGCACGAGGATTTCCGCGGCTAGCGAATGTGATCGACAGGGACGCAGGAGTGGCGGAGGGGGACTGGTTCCGCGCCTTGAAATGGGTATAGACGCCGGTGTGCAGCCGCCGTCCCGTCAGGCTCCCGAGCTTGGCGGTGTGGCGTTGGCGGGCGAGGCGGGCGAGAGCCGAGGACATCAGACGATGCGACAGACGAGCGTGGTGAGAGTTGGGACATTGGCAGCCGTGCTGCTGGCGATGGGAGCGGCCGGGACCGCCCCGCCGGTGGCAGCCCAATCCCTGACCGACCGCTTCAAGAGCCTGTTTGGTGGCGGCTCCGATGACAAGGAGCAGCAGAATCTGCCCGCGAGCGGCGGACCGCCGGTTGATCCGACCGAGGGCCTGAGCTGCCCGCCGGTGAGCATCCGCGCCGGTGCCTCGACCTATGCGGTCGCAGCGCCCGGCAAGCAGGCGGTCGGCAACGACGTGCGTTTCCAGGCGTCCATCACCAAGACGGCGCGCGAGTGCAATCTCAACGGCGCCGAGATCGTCGGCAAGATCGGGATCCAGGGCAGGGTCGTGGCCGGTCCCGCCGGTGCCCCCGCGACGGTCGACATCCCGATGCGCATCGCTGTGGTCCAGGGGGGCATCGGCGAGAAGGTGATCGCCACCAAATCCTATCGAACCACCGTCCAGATGACCGGCGACGGCAGCGTTCCGTTCACGATCGTGGCCGAGGACATGGTCTATCCGGTGCCGCCACCGGGCGCCAATGCCGACAATTACGTGTTCTATATCGGGTTCGACCCGCAGGCCCTGACCCCCGAGCGGCCGCACGGCAAGAAGCGGAAGTAAGGCTCGCGTCGGCGCTTGCCGGCGGCGACCGCGATCTTGATTTCCTGCGGTCGATCGCGTGATTTGGATTTCAAAAGCGAAGGGCCGGTGCGCTTGGATCGCACCGGCCCTTCGAAAGCTTGGCTTGATGACGGGCTGCGGCTCAGTTCAGCTTGCGGCCGACTTCGGCGATGCCCTTGGCCACCAGGTCTTCGCCGAGGCTGCCCTTGACCGACTGCGACAGCACGGTCGCGGCGGCCTGGACGGCGGCATCGGCCGCAGCGGACCTCACGTCGGCGAGCGCCTGGGCCTCGGCGAGGGCGATCTTGCTCTCGGCGGCCTTGGTGCGACGGGCGACGAAGTCTTCCATCTTGGCCTTGGCGTCCGCCGCAATGCGCTCAGCTTCCGCCTTGGCGCTGGTGACGATCTCCTCGGCCTCACGTTCGGCACTGGCGCGGCGGGCCTTGTAATCGGCGAGCACCTTGGCCGCCTCTTGCTTCAGCCGCTTGGCCTCCTCCAGTTCGTTCCTGATGCGCTCGGCACGATGGTCGAGCGCCTTCAGGACCGTGCGGTGGACACCGAGATAGGCGAACAGGCCCATCAGGATCACGAAGGCAATCGCAACCCAGGTCTCCGGATCAGCGAGCAAATGCATCAGGCTGTTCCCTTCAATGATGCATCGACCGCAGCCTCGACCGTCTTGCCCGCAGGGGCCTTACCGGTGAGCTGCTGCACGATCGCGCTGGCGGCGTCAGCGGCGATGCCGCGGACATTGCTCATTGCGGTCGCACGCGTGGTGGCGATGGACTTCTCAGCCGCCGCGAGCTTGGCCGCGAGGCTGTCTTCCAGCGCCTTGCGCTCGGCGTCCGAAGAGGCCGCGAGCTTCTCGCGGGTCTCGGCGCCGATCGCCTGGGCGCGGGCGCGGGCTGCCGCCAGCTCGCTTTCATACGCCTTCATCGCGGCTTCGGATTCATCATTCAGCCGCTGCGCTTCGGCCAGATCGCCGTCGATCGCCTTCTGGCGGGCGTCGATGACACCGCCCACCTTCGGCAGCGCCAGACGCGAGACGATCACGTACAGCGCAACAAAGGTGATCACCAGCGAGACGATCTGGGAGGGAAAGGTTTCCTTCTGGAAGGGAGGGAAACCGTGCCCGCCTTCGGCCTCGGTATGGGCGCTTGCCGTGCCCTTGGCCTCGCCATGACTTTCAGCCACGGGCTTCTCCTCTCCGGCTCAGGCCGTCTTAGACGGCGTACAGCAGGAGCAGTGCGATCAGCAGCGAGAAGATGCCGAGCGCTTCGGTCACCGCGAAGCCGAAAATCAGGTTGCCGAACTGGCCCTGGGCGGCGGACGGATTGCGCAGAGCGGCCGACAGGTAGTTGCCGAAGATGATGCCGATGCCGGCACCTGCGCCACCCATGCCGATGCAAGCAATGCCTGCGCCAATGTACTTCGCTGCAACCGGATCCATGAAACGAACTCCTTTGAGGGGTTTGGTAGAGAGGGCCGGATCAGTGGCCCGGATGGATAGCATCGTTGAGATAGATGCAGGTGAGGATCGTGAAGACGTAGGCCTGAAGGAACGCAACCATCAGCTCGAGGCCGGTCAGGGCGACCGTGAGGCCGAGCGGCAGCAGCGCGCCGACCTTGCCGACGAAGCCGAGCGCGCCGAGCATGGTCACGAAGCTCGCGAACACTTTCAGCGTGACGTGGCCGGCCAGCATGTTGGCGAACAGACGGACGCTGTGCGAGATCGGGCGGGAGAAGAAGGAGATGATTTCGATCACGACCACCAGCGGCAGGATCACCGCGGGGATGCCGGAGGGGACGAACAGCTTAAAGAACTTCAGGCCGTTCTTGTAGAAGCCGTAGATGATGACCGTCAGGAACACCAAGAGCGCCAGCGAGAAGGTGACGATGATGTGGCTGGAGACGGTGAAGGTGTAGGGGATGATGCCGACGATGTTCGAGACGAAGATGAACATGAACAGCGAGAACACCAGCGGGAAGAACGTCATGCCGTGCGAGCCGGCGCTGGTTCTCAGGGTGTTGGCGACGAATTCGTAGGACAGCTCGACCACCGACTGGAACCGGCCCGGGACGAGCGCGCGCCCGGCGGCCAGCATCATGCCGGCGATCAGGACGACCGCGAGCAGCATGTACGCGGTGGAGTTGGTGAAGGCGATCTCCTGATTGCCGATATGGCCGATCGTGAAGATCTTGTTGAGGTGGAATTGATGGATCGGATCGATCATCCGCGTGGCGTCTCAGTTGTTCACCGGCCACGCCGGCGCTTTGCAATTCACTCGTTTGTCTTCCGCGCTGAGGTCTGCCGCACATGTCTCATTGGCGGGACCTGTCGGGAGCTATGCCTGCAGATCTCACCACGTTCAACACGCCGGCGGCGAAGCCGAGCAGGAAAAACACGATAAATCCGAAGGGCGATGTCGACAGCAAGCGGTCGAAGCCCCAGCCAAGCACCGCGCCGACGAGGACACCGGCAATCAACTCGGAGGACAGTCGCAGTCCACGCGCCATGGCCGAAGCCCGGGCTGCTGTGTCACCGCTGCCGTTTCCAGGTTGATCAGCCCCGATCTTTCGGCCGTCCCGCATTTGGGACAACCGCTGGTCGAGACTTCCGAGCCTTGCGGAAAGCGCAACCTCATCAGGCGACTTGTCGCGATCTCCGGGTCCGCTGCGCTCGTTCGTGCCATCCGACATCTGTGGAGACCCGATCCGTTGCTGCGAGTTTCAGGAAATAGCGCCCCATCGCCCTTTAAAGCCGCGCGGACCATACTGACCGCATCCCCCCAAGTCAAGATTGCGTGTTGATCTGTTAGATGCCTGAATTTGCTCGTTTTCTCGGCTTTTTCGTCAGATCGGTCGCGGGTGTCACCGCGCCGCATCAACAGCGTTCTCGGCGGTTGCGATCTTGCGTCCTCCGGAGCCCTCTGATCCGATGCCGCTGAACCCGAACCGGGGTGGGACTCCGCATGCCGCGCCACATCGACTATTATTTCTCGCTGCAATCCCCATGGGCCTATATCGGTCATCGCCTGTTCCGCGACATTGCCGCCAGCCATGGCGCTGCCGTGGCCGTCAAGCCGGTGATGCTGCTCGATCTGTTCGCCGAGACCGGCGGCCTGCCGCTGGCGCGGCGTCATCCGGCGCGGCAGCGCTACCGTATCGTCGAGCTGAAGCGCTGGCGCGACAAGCGGGGGCTCGATTTTCATCTCCAGCCCAGGAACTGGCCGTTCAACGCCCGGCTCGCGGATGGGGTGGTCATCGCCGCAATGCAGGCGGGGCTTGATCCGGAGCCCTATCTGCAGCGCGCCTTCCCGGCGATCTGGGAGCAACAGCTCAATCTCGGGGACGCCGAGGTGATCACGCGCTTGGCCGATGCGGCCGGACTGCCCGGGCGCGATCTCGTCGCCAAGTCGGGGTCGGACGCGGTCGCGGCGGTCTACGAGCAGAATCGCCAGGATGCCATCGCCGCCGATGTGTTCGGCTCGCCCGCTTATGTGCTGGACGGCGAGATCTTCTGGGGCCAGGACCGGCTCGAGCTCCTGGCCGACGCGTTGAAATCCGGCCGCTCCGCCTATACGTCCGAGCCATAGGTGCGAGCTGTGGCAGGTGACCGCACCTCGCGCAACATCATGGCGGCGACACAAAATGAGCGTGCATGGCGGCCATCGCGACCGCATTCTGGAGAGCGAGCCATGAGTCTCACGAAGCCATACCGGCGGCCCCTCATTGCGCTCCTGGCGTTGAGCTGCCTGGGCGGAGAGGCCTGGGCTGCGGAAGAGACCACGCCCGATGGCGACAAGGGGCGCTACACGATGTCGACGACGCCGGACGGCGTGGTCCGGCTCGACACCAGGACCGGTGCGGTCTCGACCTGCAACAACAACGCCGGTTCCGGCTGGGCGTGCTACGCCGTTCCCGACGAGCGGGCCGCGTTGGATGCTGAGATCGGCCGGCTGCAGGCAGAAAACGAAAAGTTGAAAGCCCAGCTGGCTTCGCGCGATCAGAGCGTCTCCGGCAAGATCGACGAGCCGCTGCCGAAGGACCAGGCGCTGCCAAAGTCCGATCAGTTGAAGAAGGCCGAGCCGAAAGCCGGCGAATCGAAATCGACCGATGGAACGCGCAAGCTCGAGATCCCGTTGCCCAGCGACCAGGACATGGAGCGCATGATGGGCTTTCTGGAGCAGGCTTGGCGCCGGCTGCTCGACATGGCCGCGCGGGTGCAGAAGGACGTCTCGGGCAAGATCTGACCCCGCGTCGAGGAGGCTGGACGCATGATCGCACGATCCATCACGCGGACGGCGCCTGCGGCGGTGCCCATCACCACGGTCGTGACCTCGACACTGGCCGTGCAGACGCCGGGCCGCGGCTTCAGTGATCTCACGCGCGAGGTCGACGCCTTCCTGCGCGATATCTCCGCGAAAGAAGGGGCGGTGACGGTCTTCATCCGGCACACGTCGGCGTCGTTGACGATCCAGGAGAATGCCGACCCGACCGTGCTGCGCGATCTCACCTCGGCGCTGGCGCGGCTGGCGCCGGAGAATGCCGGCTGGGTGCATGACACCGAAGGTCCCGACGATATGCCGGCCCACATCAAGACCATGCTGAGCGCTGTCTCGCTCCAGGTACCGGTGCAGGACGGCCGGATGCTGCTCGGCACCTGGCAGGCGATCTATCTCATTGAGCATCGCGCGCGTCCGCATCGGCGCGAGGTGGTGCTGCAGTTCATCGGCGCGGTCTGAAGTCAAAAGACAAGACCCATCGGCTGAAATGCGGAACGGCCGCGGAGTGATCCGCGGCCGTTCTCTGCAATAGAGAGGCGAGCGGGGTCGCCGCTCGCATCGTGATCAGGTCGACTGGATATCGACGTCCTTGGTCTCCGGCAGGAACAGGAAGCCGACCACCGCGGTGATGACGGCGAACGTGATCGGGTACCAGAGGCCGGCATAGATGTCGCCGGTCGAGGCCACGATCGCGAAGGCCGTTGCGGGCAGCAGGCCGCCGAACCAGCCGTTGCCGATGTGGTAGGGCAGCGACATCGAGGTGTAGCGGATCTTGGTCGGGAACAGTTCGACCAGCATCGCGGCGATCGGGCCGTACACCATGGTGACGAAGATCACCAGGATGAACAGCAGGCCGATGATCGCGGCGACCTGCGGACGGAAGACGTCGAACGGATGCGCCATCTTCACGATCCCCGGGTTGCCGGCCTTCGGATAGCCGGCGTCGGCGATCGCAGCCGTCAGGGCCGGATTGCTGGTCTTGGCGTCGGTGTAGGGCACTTCCTTGCCGTTCAAGGTGACCTTCACGCCGGAGCCGGCCGGGCCAGGAACGGTCGAGTACTTGACCGAGGACTGGGCCAGGAAGGCGCGGGCGGTGTCGCAAGGCGCGGTGAAGACGCGGGTGCCGACCGGGTTGAACAGGTCTCCACAACCGGCCGGATCTGCCACGACCTCCACCTTCACCGACTCGATCGCCTTCTCCAGCGCCGGGTTGGCGTTGCTGGTGATCATCTTGAAGATCGGGAAGAAGGTGAGCGCCGCGATCAGGCAGCCGCCCATGATGATCGGCTTGCGGCCGATCTTGTCGGAGAGGATGCCGAACACGATGAAGAAGCCGGTGCCGAGCAGCAGCGACCAGGCGATGAGCAGGTTGGCGGTGTAGCCGTCGACCTTCAGGATCGATTGCAGGAAGAACAACGCGTAGAACTGGCCGGTGTACCAGACGACGCCCTGGCCCATGGTGGCGCCGATCAGGGCGAGCAGCACGATCTTGCCGTTGCCCCAGTTCGCGAACGCTTCCGTCAGCGGCGCCTTGGAGCTCTTGCCCTCTTCCTTCATCTTCTGGAACACGGGCGATTCGTTGAGGCGCAGACGGATCCAGACGGAGACACCGAGCAGCAGCACGGACACCAGGAACGGCACGCGCCAGCCCCATTTGGCGAAGTCGGCCTCGCCGATGATGGTGCGGGTGAACAGGATCACCAGCAGTGACAGGAACAGGCCCATCGTGGCTGTCGTCTGGATGAAGGAGGTGTAGTAGCCGCGCTTGCCCATCGGCGCATGCTCGGCGACATACGTGGCGGCGCCGCCATACTCACCGCCGAGCGCGAGGCCCTGCAACAGGCGTAGACCGATCAGGATCACCGGCGCGGCGAAGCCGATGGTCTCGGCGTTCGGCAAGATGCCGACGATGAAGGTCGACAGACCCATGATCAGGATCGTGACCAGGAAGGTGTATTTGCGGCCGACGATGTCGCCGATGCGGCCGAACACGATGGCGCCGAACGGGCGGACCAGGAAGCCGGCGGCGAAGGCCAGCAGCGCGAAAATGTCGCGGGTGGCCGGCGGATAGCTACTGAAGAACTGTGCGCCGATGATCGAGGCGAGGGACCCGTAAAGGTAGAAATCGTACCACTCGAAGACAGTGCCGAGAGAGGACGCCAGAATGACGAAGCGCTCGTCCTTCGTCATGCCTCCCGATCTCGCTTGTGTGGCGACCATTGTTGACATTGGCATTCGCTCCCCAAGATCGTTGTGCTGATGGTTTCGTCCCCGCATGCCGGACTTGGACGGCGCTGGTCGCGGAGACCTTGGCGCTTAAGTAACATTGCAGTGAAACCCGGCCCAATACGACTTTCGGCCCTGGCGGCTGCGGCGCACGGAAACATGGGGACATTGCGGCGGATCAAGTTCGCCTAACGGTCGCCGCGTTACCGATGTTGCGCCGCACAAGGCGCAGATTAACCGCTCTTCCTGCAAGTGGAATTGCATGCTTGCATGCAACCAGTCGCCGGGCGAGTATTTCACAAAAGCCGGGCGGCGTGCAGCTGAGGCGCGTGGCCGGCGTCGTAAGGTCAAGTCAGAATTCATGGCGGCTGCCACCACCCACCTTGTCATTGCCGATGATCACCCGCTGTTCCGCAACGCGCTGCGGCAGGCGGTCACGAGCGTGCTCGCGGAGGCCGTGGTCGACGAGGCCGGCTCCTTCGAAGACCTGACCACGCTGCTGGAGAAGGATTCCGAGGTCGATCTCGTGCTGCTCGACCTGACGATGCCCGGCATTTCCGGCTTTTCCGGGCTCATCTACCTGCGCGCGCAATATCCGGCGATCCCGGTCGTCATCGTCTCGGCCAGCGACGATGGCGCGACAATCCGCCGCTCGCTCGATTTCGGTGCCTCCGGCTTCATCCCGAAGCGGTTCGGCGTCGACACGCTGCGCGACGCCATCACGAAGGTGATGGATGGCGACGTCTGGGTGCCGCCCGACACCGACCTTGCCGCCGGCGCCGATCCGGAGATGACCAGGCTCCGTGACCGCCTGGTCACCCTGACCCCGCAGCAGGTGCGGGTGCTGATGATGCTGTCCCAGGGGCTGCTCAACAAGCAGATCGCCTATGAGCTCGGCGTCTCCGAGGCGACCATCAAGGCGCATGTCTCGGCCATCCTGCAGAAGCTCGGCGTCGAGAGCCGGACGCAGGCGGTGATCGCCGCGGCGAAGATCGCAGGCTCCGCCTGGCGGCAGGACGCGCCGACGGGGAAGTGAGGAGATGATCGCCTGTTGATCTCGGCGGTCGCCAACCTTGAACCGCATGCATGGTATGCGACCGAGTGATTGAGTTCGGCGAATTGTTTGCGGCCGTCCTGGGGACGTGGCTTGCGACGGTCCGTGAGGAAAAGGTCTGTCTCCACGGCGGGATCGCTGGTCCTCTCCAACGCCACGCTGTTCCTGGTCCTCTGTAGCGCGAGTTGCAGAACTCCCCCTCATGGTGAGGAGCGGCCGAAGGCGCGTCTCGAACCATGAGGCCCCCTGTCCGGGCCTCGCCCTTCGAGACGCCCGCCCGCGCGGCGGGCTCCCCAGGGTGAGGAGCGACATCGTCGGCGCGAAAGCCACAGGCTCGGAGCTGAGCGCGAAACCAAGTCATTCGGTCGATCCATCGCGCCACGCTTTTCCCGCCTCGCGGCGCAATCAGCGTCCGAGTTTTGCCAATCATTCGCCCTCCGGAAAACTGAGGGCGCAGAGAAGGCCGGGCGCTGGCCGCGCCCGTGGCCCGCCTGCAGCAAAAAAAGCAGGCGGCAGTCACCACAGGTCTGGCCGAACACATCGGCGGGCTCAACCCGTCGTCAGCAACATCGTCGTCACCGACTTGGCATCAGCACCGGGATGACAGGACCACACGGCTTGACCGTGCGCACCGGATCGTTCGTCCGCAGGCCAAAGTCCGCTGCGCCCCGGCGCGCCCACCGCATCCCGCGCCCCACGTTCGTGACGATCGCGAAGCGCCCCTCATGGCGGGCACGGGACGATGCAGGGATAGCATTATTTCTGGAAAACAGAAATGGATGTCTGTCTGCTGAGCCGGGGATTTCGATGCGCTGGGCGACCTCGGGAGCTGCAGGCTGTACGTCCTACGAACGTTCGATCATTCATAAACAGGTACCTTGTAAAACAAGGTACCTTGCGATACCTTACTGTCATGACAGAGCAGATGCAGGTCCAGCTCAAGAAGGGGGCGCTCGAATTGTGCGTGCTGGCGCTGTTGGCGCGGGGCGAGAGCTATGCCTACGAGATTGCCAGCTCGCTGTCCGCCGGCGTGGGCATCGGCGAGGGGACGATCTATCCTTTGATGCGGCGCATGCAGGACGACAAGCTGGTCGAAACCCGTCTGGCCGAATCCAATAGCGGCCCGCCGCGCAAATATTATCGGCTCACGCCCGCCGGCCGTGCCGCCTTCGCGGCGCAGAAGCGCGAGTGGCGCATGTTTTCCGATGCCGTCAACACGTTGCTGGGAGAACGCTGATGGACCGCGCAGCCTTCCTGGGCCTCCTCAAGGATGGTCTCGCCGGTTTGCCTGCTGATGATATCGACGAGATCGTCGCGGACTACATGTCCTATTTCGATGAAGCCGCCGCGTCGGGGCGCGACGAAATAGAGGTGGCCGCGGCGTTGGGCGACCCGCGCCGGCTGGCGCGCGAGCTGCGCGCCGAAACCGGGCTGCGCCATTGGGAGACGCACCGCAGCCTGGGCAACTCCGCTGCCGTGCTGCTGGCGCTGGGCGGACTGGCCACCGTCGACATCCTATTGCTGTTGCCGCTGCTGTTTGCCGTCCTGCTGGTGACCCTGGCGCTCGGCCTCATCGTCTTCGTGCTCGGAATCGTCGGCCTCGGGCTGCTGCTCAGTCTCCTGAAGATTGGGCACTTCGCCTCGATCGCCGCGATGGCGCTGCGGGCGGTGGCTGGCATCGGGCTCGTCGCCGGCAGCATCGGCTGCGGCGCGCTGCTGCTGCTGGCGCTCAATGCCGCGGTGAGGATGCTCGGAAATTATGCCCGGCTGCACTACCGGCTGCTCAGGCCGGAACACGACCTGGCTCAATCATAGATCAGAGGGGTGCGCGATGAGTGGACGACTCGGACGAATTGCCATGGTGTCACTAAGCGTCGCCGGGCTGTGCGGGGTCATTACCGCGCTGGCCTCGGCGCAGGACTGGGTCGAGGGTGGTGATCTGCCCTGGACAGGCCTCTCTTGGGTCAGAACCTCCTGGGCGGGCGCATCGCGCAGCTGCACCGCGCTGCCGGGGGCGAACAAGACCGGCTCGCGCGAGCGTCGCACGGCCGATCTGGCCTGGTCAGGCAGCGACGCCGTCATGATCAGGATTCCGGCGCAGGTGCATTTCAGGCCGGGGCCATCGCCCAAGGCGAGCGTGACCGGTGACGCCGACATCGTCGAGCACGTCCGCCTGCGGGACGGCCAGCTCGCATGGGACACGGCCGAGTGGGGCCACGCGATCGACTGTCTCCAGCCGGACGATCTCGTCGTCCAGCTCTCCGGCCCTGCGGTCACCGCATGGACCGTGAGTGGATCGGCCGCCCTCGATCTCTCCGATCTCCACCAGGACGTGGTGCGGATCACGGCGCGTGGCAGCGGTGCCGTGACGGCCAGCGGCGACGTCCGCGACGTCGCCGTCGAAGCGGCCGGCTCCGGCCAGGTAGACCTCGGCCGTCTGGTCACCCAGACAGCCACGGCGAACCTGCACGGCGGCGGCAATCTCAGGCTTGCCGACGCCAAGCAGGAGTCGCTGCGCCTCACGCTGCACGGCAGCGGCGCCGTCAGCGCCGGCGGAACGGCGCATGAGGTGTCGCTGGACTCGTCGGGCTCCGGGCGTGCCGATCTCGGCCGGCTGGTCGCCGATCGCGCCAGCGCAACGGTCCGCGGCAGCGGCGACGTCGACCTCGCGCCGCGCCAGGATGCCGACATCTCCGTTTCCGGGAGCGCCGTCGTGCGGCTGCACGGCACGGTGGCGCGGATCAACTCGCACGTCTCGGGATCAGGACAGGTCAAGCAGGTGCCGTAGGCTCATCGCCCGAGATGCATCAGCCAAGGAGGACCCCGATGTTCGCTGTTATCCGCGCCTGCCAAGTCTTCTCGATCCTCGCCGTCTGTCTCACTGCCACGCTGACGCACGCCGCCGGTCTGCGAGCGATCGACATTGCCGCGGCGTCCGACGGTCCGGAGATCCATGGCATGGTCTGGTATCCATGCGCGGAACAGCCGACCGAGATCCCCATCGGCGGCGGCTTCACGTTGACGGGGGTGAAGGACTGCCCCCTCATGGGCGGGCATCTGCCGCTCGTTGTCGCCTCGCATGGGCGCGGCGGTTCGCTGCTCAGCAATCGCGATACGGCCGAGGCGCTTGCCGACCACGGCTTCGTGGTCGCGGCGATCAATCATCCTGGCGATACCGCGCGGGATCGGAGCAGGTCGGGCGATCTCTCGGTGTTCGTCGAGCGGCCCGCCGACATCAAGCGGCTGATCGACTTCATGGTCGGCCCGTCGCCCTTCGCGGCCGACATCGATCGCGACCGCATCGGCTTCTTCGGCTTTTCGCGCGGCGGCTACACCGGGCTCGTGCTGCTCGGTGCCGATCCGGATTGGGCGGGAGCGGCGTCCGATTATTGTCAGCCAATCCGGAGACTGTTCTGCCAGGAGATCCTGGACAAACGAACGCCATCGCAACCGCTGACGCATGATCCGCGGATCAAGGCTGCGGTGCTCGCCGATCCCTTGGCGATCTTCCTCTCGCCCGCGAGCTTCGCCCCGATCAAGACGCCAGTTCAGCTCTGGGCCTCGAGTCGCGGCGGCGACGGCGTGCTGCCCAGCCATGTCGCTTTCGTCGACGCCAATCTTCCGGCAGCACACGACTATCGCGTGGTGCCGAACTCCGGCCACTTCGCGTTCTTCCTGTGTCCGCCGGCGCTGGTCCAGGGGCAGTCCGAGCTCTGCGTCGATGCACCGGGTTTCGACCGTACGGCCTTCCACGCTGAGTTCAACGCCGAGGTGCTTGCGTTCTTCCGGACATGGCTCGTCCCCACGGCGAAGTGAGATGCGCGGCTGACGAGTCCGCAGCGATGAGCGGATGATCGTTCGGCGCCTTTGCCCACGGCCTTTGCTTGAACGTTTTCGTGAACGATTGTACCTCAAGCGGGCGTGTTTGGGGGCGTGTTGTCGTGAACGATATCGGGGAGAGCGGTCGCGGCGGGTCGGCGACGGTCAGCGTCGATGAGGTTCGCTATGCACCCGTGCCGGCGTGGGTCGACCTTGTCCCCTACGAGACGGAGCCGTCGCCCGATCAGGAGTCGGCCATCGCCAATGGCGTTTGCCGGCTGCTCTCCGACATGCAGGTCGACCTCACCGGCCCCGAGCTGTGCTGGAGCTACCGGACCGCGCAGCGGATCCTGACCAAGGAGGGCGCCGAGCGGGCGTCCCACATCGTCATCGAGTTCGATCCCGGCTACCAGAGGCTCGAGGTCCATGCGGTGCGCATCCGGCGCGGCGATCAGTCTGTCGATCATGCACGGCCTGGTTGCTTCCAGGTCTTTCGCCGCGAGCGGGACATTGAGCGCCTGATGCTCAACGGGCGTCTCACTGCCTCTTTCCTGGTGCCGGACGTCAGGGCGAACGACATCCTGGAGTTCAGCTGCTCACTCTATGGCGAGACGCCGATCCTCAAGGGCAAATACCAATCATGGGTGGCCTTCGACGGGACCAATCCGAGCTTCGACTATCGCCATCGGCTGCTGAAGCGGCGTGATCGCGCCATCGCCAGCAGGGAGTTCAACGATCCGCCGCCTGCAACGGTGAGCGTGACCGGCGAGATCGAGGAGATTTGTCGACGTCTGCGCGGCCAGAGAAAGCGCGGCCCGAGCGCACCGTTGACGCCGTCCTGGGAGATCGAAGACCCAGCCTTTCAGCTCAGCGAGTTCGTTGGATGGAGCGATGTCGCGGGCCTGATGGTGGCGGCCTATGACAGCGCCGAGATTCCTGCGACATTGGCCGACGAGATCGACCGGATCGGTGCGGCCCATCCCGATCCGGCGCAACGCGCGGCCGAGTGGCTGCGCTTCGTGCAGCGCGAATTGCGCTATTTCTTTCTCGCATTGGGAGAGGGCGGCCTGGTGCCGCGCGAGCTCGATGCGATCTGGGCCGGTCGGTTCGGCGACTGCAAGGACAAAGCGCGCCTCTATGTGGCTGGCGCGCGCCGCCTCGGCCTGGAGGCTTGCGCGGCCCTGGTCTCCACGACGCATGGCCGTACGCTCGACCGGGTGCTGCCGAGCCCGGCCGTGTTCGATCACTGCATCGTGCGTGTCCGGCTCGACGGCAAGAGCTACTGGCTCGATCCGACGCTGCCGCTGCAAGGCGGTGGCCTCGACCAGATCGAGCTGCCCCATCTCGGATGGGCCTTGCCGCTGGCCGCAGACGCCTCGCAGCTGGAAAAGCTGCCCGAGCAAGCCGTCAGGCATATCATCCATTGCCACGATGATTGGCGCATCGGTCCTTCGCGCCAATCTCCGGCCTCGCTGCATCGCAGCCTCGAGTTTTCGGCCTGGGGCGCCGACCACATCAGAAACCTGATTGCGAATGAGGGCGAGGCCGGCTTCTCGCGAGCCTTGCTGCGTCAGTTGCAGGCGAGCTGGCCGGCGGCGGCCGAGTCCGCGGCGATCGCGATCCAGGATGATCAGTTGCAGAACAAGATCGTCGTGGATGCCCGATATACGATCAGTGACTGCTGGCGAGCATCCGACACGCCGGACAAGATTCAACTGCAGTTCGTCGAATCCAATATCAGCACGGACTTGTCGGGCGCCGGCCTGGCCGCCCGCGAGCACGATATCTATGTTGGACGCCCCCGACGGCTCTCCTGGCTGCTTCACGTCGAACTGCCCCGCGCTTGGCCGCGAGCGAAAGCTGACGAAACCCATGCCTTGCCCGGGCTGACGCTGACCAGCCGGTACGGCGTGGACGGCCGTCATGTCGACAGCTTCAAGGAGCTGACCGTCGAGACGTGGACGTTGCCGCGCGCCAAGGCCGAGGATTATGATCTCCTCGTGAAATGTGCGCAGCAGAACATTCTCTCGATCCAAGCCTCGGCCAAGCACGACAAGGTCCGTGCGCCCGGCTTCCGGTCCAACCTGAACCTGAATATCTCGGTGTATGTCGCGTTTCTGGTTCTCTGGTTCGTCTACAACGTGCTCCGGACCTTGTTGACGTCCGGCAGGCATTGAACCGGCGCGCACAGGTGGTGATCGGGACGGCGGGGCAGGCGTTCGGCGGCCGCCCGCATCGCCCATGGTGATGATGCCCTGGCCGCCAGCGCCTACCGCAGATCCTTCATCTTCAAGTAGACGACGATCTCGAACAAGGGGCCGTCGTCATCCCGCACCGTCACCTTGATCGCCGATCCGTTGGCGATGAAGAGGTCCTCGGCGATGGTGGTCGCGGCCCTCAGCGCCTCGCGGCGGGCGGCGGCGGGGTCAAGAAAGTCTGCGCCGTCATCGTCATTCGCAGCGTAGAAATCGTCCCGAATGTCGAAGAAGTAGCGCATCAGAGAGCCGGATCCAGATGAAGATACAGAGGGTCGAAATCGGCGGCGTGACGCAGTCCTTCGAGGTCGAAAATCGTGATCGCGCCACGCTCGATCTCCAACAGCCCCTTCGTGCGAAGCTCCTGTAGAACTCTATTCAAATGAACCGTGCTTGTTCCTATGGCTTCGGCGAGAACGACCTGGGTCGCCGGGAACTTGAAGGACAATCCGGTCACGCGCCCCACCGCGGCGAGCCGCTCGTAGACCTCGACGACCAGATGTGCGAGCCGGCTCGCAGCCTCGCGCCGCCCGACATTGCAGATCCATTCCCGGAACAGCGCGGCATCGATCAGGGTGTCCCGCCAGAGCGCTTCGGCCACGTCCGGATTGTTCCTGACCACTGCGCGCAGCGGATCGTGCGGAACAAAACCCAGCGTGCAATCCCCCAGCGTCGTGACCTCATGGTCGAGCACGTGAAGGTAGAGGCTCTGCAGATCGGGGATGTCGCCCGGCTGATGAAACGCGAGAATCTGACGGCTGCCCTCGCCGACGATCTTCGAGCGCTGCACGAAGCCGTCGACGATAAGACAGCAGACGGCGGGCCGGTCGCCGGTCGCGACGATCGTCTGCCCGCCCTCCATCCGCCTGATCGTGATCGGAAGCCGCCGGATGCTCTGCTCGACCTCCGGCGAAAGGTCGGACGTCAGGCGCAGGCGCTTGAGCAAAGGTGCAAATGGATCAATCGTCATGGTTCGCTCCCAGCCGAAAAACGGCTGACGGGGCGGCAAGGTTCCAGCGGCGAAGGGGACGGTCACGCGCCACCTCTGCGCGTCCTGGCTGTAGGGTCAGCCTTGACGAGGTCGCCGACACGCCGCGACCGCGGGCAAGAGGCACTGCAGGCGGTGCTCCTCACCACCAGGGGCGAGATCTCGCTTGGTGACGTGGGCCAGGTCGGGTCTATTCCGCCGCCACCATCTGCTGGATCCGCCATTGCCCGAGCAGCGCGCGCAGCGACGCAGGCTTCAGCGGCTTGTTCAGCACGGCGATGTTTTCGTCGCGGGCGGCGGCGCGGACATGGGGGCTGCGGTCGGCGGTGATCAGGATCGCCGGCAGCGCCTCGTCGAAGCGGCGGCGGATGTCGCGGATGGCGGCGATGCCGTTGCCGCGATCGAGGTGATAATCGACCAGGAGCCCCGTGATGGCGCCGTTGCGGGCGGCGATGGCCTCGACGGCGGATTCCGGATCAGGGACGGCGATCACCTCGGCGTCCCAGGCGGTGAGCAGGGTGCGCATGCCGTCGAGAATGGCCGGGTCGTTCTCGATGCAGACGATCAGCGCGCCGGAGATCGGCGTCGTTGCCAGCGGCGTGGCGCTGGTGACGGCGGCGGTGTGATTGACCGCCTTGGCGATCGGCACCGTCACCGAGAAGGCCGAGCCGCGGCCGGGCTGCGAGTCCAGCGCAATGCCGTGATTGAGCACGCGCGCGATGCGCTCGACGATCGAAAGGCCGAGGCCGAGGCCGCGGGCGATGCGCGCGCCCTGTTCGAGGCGGTGGAATTCCTTGAAGATCTCGCCGCGCTTGACCGGCGGGATGCCGACGCCGGTGTCCCAGACGCCGATCTGCAGCGATGCGCCGCGGCGGCGGCAGCCGACCAGCACGCGGCCCTTGGGCGTGTATTTGATGGCGTTGGAGATGAGGTTCTGCAGCAGCCGGCGCAGCAGCAGCCGATCTGATTCCACCGGCAGCGAACACGGCACGAAGGTCAGCGCGAGGCCCTTGGCGCGCGCCGCCGGCGCGAATTCGATCTCCAACGAGCGCATCAGATCGGCCATCTTGAAGCTTGAGACCTGTGGCGTCATCGCGCCGGCATCGAGCCGGGAAATGTCGAGCAGCGCGCCCAGGATTTCCTCGATGGCTTCAAGGGAGTCGTCGATGTTCTCGACCAGGCGCGACTCCTCGCCAGCGGTCTGCCGCTCGACCAGGCTTGTGATGTAGAGCCGCGCGGCATTCAGCGGCTGCAGGATGTCGTGGCTGGCCGCCGCGAGAAAGCGGGTCTTGGAGATGTTGGCATCCTCGGCGGCGCTCTTGGCCAGCGCGAGCTCGGAGTTCAGCCGCGTCAGCTCCTCGGTGCGGTCGCGCACGCGCTTTTCGAGCGTCGCATTGGCGCGCTCCAGTGCCTCGGCGGCTTCGAAGGAGGGCGTCACATCGGTGAAGGTGATGACGAGGCCGCCATCCGGCATGCGATTGGTGCGGACCTCGATCACCATGTGGCGGTCGGCGAGACGTTCGAGATAGGGCTCGCCCTCGGTGGTGTAGGCGGCGAGCCGGCGTGCCAGCAGTGCCTCGCTGTCCTCATAGGTCGGCGCGCCGATCGTGCCCATGAATTCGAGGATTTCTCTCAAGGGGCTGCCGATCTGCACCAGATGCGGCGGCAGGCCGAGCAGATCGACGAACTGGCCGTTGGAGCAGATCAGCTGCAGATCGGCGTCGAACACGGCGATGCCCTGGCGCACATGGTTGAGCGCGGTCTGCAGGATCTCCCGGTTGAAATGCAGCGCGGCGTGGGAGTCGTCGAGCAGCTTCAGCGCCGCCTTCGCCGACACCGTGCGCTTGCGCAGCAAGAGCGACATCACGAGGCGCGACGACGCCGCGCCGATCGAGGAGGCGATGAGGTGCTCGGCATGGCGCAGCAGTTCGAAATCGGCGGGCGCGGCCGGATCGAGCGGCAGGTTGCGCTGGGCGGCAAACGCCTCGAACGAGGCGCGGGCGCGGTCGGGGCCGAGATATTGGCCGACCGTGGTCTGGATGTCCTGCACGGTCACGGTGGAGCGCCAGCGCCGGAAGCTCGGCGCGCTGGGCGTCAGCTCTGCCGGCACGAACAGGTCGGCTTGCAACAGCTCGATCGACGACGGCTGCCGGGCCAGCGACAGCACGATGTAGGTGAGCAGGTTGAGCGACAGGCTCCACAGCACGCCATGCAGCAGCGGCGGCAGATCGGTGCCGAGCAGCGCCTGCGGCTTGAGCGCCTCGAGCCCGAACGGACCATGCTGCAAGAACAGAATGCCCGACGTGGACGTGTCGAGGAAGCTCGGGATGAACAGCGTGTACAGCCAGACGGCGAAGCCGACCAGCATGCCGCCCATCGCGCCGCGCGCGGTGGCGCGCCGCCACAACAGGCCGCCGAAGAAGCTCGGCGCCAGCTGCGCGATCGCGGCAAAGGACAACAGGCCGATCGCGGCGAGTTGGGTCGTGCCGAGCGCGCGGTAGTAGAAATAGGCCATCACCATGATGGCGAAGATCGCGATCCGCCTTGTGCCGAGCAGGAAGCCTGCGAAGTCGCGCCCGATCTCGCGCTGCTCCTGCTGGCGCTGTAGCACCAGGGGCACGACGATGTCGTTGCACACCATGATCGACAGCGCGACGCATTCGACAATCACCATGGCGGTCGCGGCCGACAGGCCGCCGACGAAGACCAGCACCGACAGCCATTGCGAGTTGGCCTCGATCGGCAGCGCCAGCACATACATGTCGCTGTCGACCGCGCCGAACGGAAAGGTGATGAGGCCGGCGAGCGCGATCGGGATCACGAACAAATTGATCGCGACGAGATATAGCGGGAACATCCAGCGCGCCCGCGACACCTCGGCGTCGTCGGCATTCTCGACCACGCTGACGTGAAACTGGCGCGGCAGCAGCATCGCGGCGCAGAACGACAGCAGCGTCATGGTCAGGAAGCTGCCGATGCCCGGCACATATTCCAGCGCGCGCTCGGCCTCGGGAGACTTCATCGCGCGCTCGATCAGCTCGACCGGCGAGAACATCCAGAAGGTGACGAAGGCGCCTGCCGCGATGAAGGCGATCAGCTTGATGATCGATTCGGTCGCGACCGCCAGCATCAACCCGTGCTGATGCTCGGTGGCGTCGGTCTGGCGGGTGCCGAACAGCACCGCGAAGATCGCCATTGCGAGCGTCACCATCAGTGCCATGTCGCCGACGATCGGGATATGAGCGAAGGCGCGGTCGTCGACCATGATGGTTTCGAGCGACGACGCCACCGCCTTGAGCTGCAGCGCGATATAGGGCACCGAGCCGATGATCGCGATCAGCGCCACCGTCGCCGCCACGGCCTGGCTCTTGCCGTAGCGGGCGCCGATCAGGTCGGCCACCGAGGTGATGTTTTGCGACTTGGCGAGCTGGATCACCCGGCGCAGCAGCGGCGTGCAGGCGCCGACCATCAGGATCGGCCCGAGATAGATCGCGAGGAAGTCGACGCTGTTGCGCGAGGCGAAGCCGACCGAGCCGAAGAAGGTCCAGGACGTGCAATAGATGGCGAGCGACAGCGGGTAGATCAGCCCGGCCAAGCGCGACGGCCGCCGGTCGCCGGCCCGGTTGCCACGGCTGGCGACCAGGAACAGAAAGCCGATATAGCCGAACGCAGCGGCGATCACGCCCCAGTCATGCAGCATGGCTTTGCGCGAACTCCTCGGTCGCTCCACCCTGTGGATCGGGATGCGAACTTAGCGCTTTGCCGGAGGCGGGGCGATAGCGATGTGGCGGCGGACGCTGGAATAGGGATGTCGCGCGTCATCGTGTTGAGAGCCGAGCTCTTACGGCTCGGCCGGTCGGCTCCCCTCCCCCTTGCGTGGAGGGGAGCGCACCGCCTTGGCGGCGGGGGGCTGTGCGCTCACCAAAGCAGAAGCGAAAACTACTCCGCCGCCAGCGGCTTCTTGTGCAGTGCGAGGCCGAGGCGTTCCCAGACCTGCAGCAGGGCCTCGGCGAGGCGGTCGATCAGGCCGTCATCGTGATAGGGGGAGGGCGTGATGCGCAGGCGCTCGGTGCCCTTGGCGACCGTCGGATAGTTGATCGGCTGGATGTAGATGCCGTGCTCTTCGAGCAGCAGGTCGGAGGCCTGCTTGCACTTCTCGGGATCGCCGACGAACAGCGGCACGATATGGGTGTCATTGGCCATGACCGGCAGGCCGGCGGCATTGAGGATCGACTTGACGCGTGCGGCGCGGTCCTGGTGGCGCTCGCGTTCCCAGCTCGACGACTTCAGGTGCCTGATCGCAGCAGTGGCCGCCGAGCAGATCGGCGGCGGCAGCGCGGTCGTGAAGATGAAGCCCGGCGCGTAGGAGCGCACGGCGTCGATGATCTCGCCCTTGGCGGCGATATAGCCGCCGAGGCAGCCGAACGCCTTCGCAAGCGTGCCTTCGAGGATGTCGATGCGGTGCATGACGCCGTCGCGCTCGGCGATACCGCCGCCGCGCGGGCCGTACATGCCGACCGCATGCACCTCGTCGACATAGGTCATCGCCTTGTAGCGCTCGGCGAGATCGCAGATCGCCGAGAGCGGCGCGACGTCGCCGTCCATCGAATACAGGCTCTCGCAGGCGATGAGCTTCGGCCGGTCGGGGCCGGCGGCGATCAGCAGCTGCTCGAGATGGGCGAGATCGTTGTGGCGCCAGATCTGGCGCTCGCAGCCGGACTGGCGCACGCCCTCGATCATCGAATTGTGGTTGAGCGCGTCCGACAGGATCAGGCAGTCCGGGATCAGCTTGGCGAGCGTAGCGATGCCGGTCTGGTTGGAGACATAGCCCGAGGTGAACAGCAGCGCCGCTTCCTTGCCGTGGAGATCGGCGAGCTCGGCTTCCAGTTGCACCAGCGGATGATGCGTTCCGGCGATGTTGCGGGTGCCGCCGGCGCCAGTGCCGACGCGGGTTGCGGTCTCGACCATCGCGCCGACCACCTTCGGATGCTGACCCATGCCGAGATAGTCGTTGGAGCACCAGATCACGACATTGCGCGGACCGCTCGGGGAATGCCAGGTCGCGTGCGGGAACCGGCCGGCGATGCGTTCGAGATCGGCGAAAACCCTGTAGCGACGTTCATCATGCAGACGACCGAGGGCGGCACTGAAGTACTGGCTGTAGTCCATCACGAAACCTGACGTGCTGCGCTGCAGCGCAGCGCCTGGAACGGACCCTCTAAGCGACGGGGTTCTAAAGCCTTCTTAGAGCGTTTCCAGAGCGGCTGTCGAGCCGGAATCCCACGGCAGGAGTTGGGCGATTTGTCCAAGGCCGCCGCGAAGCGGGGCAATGTCGGCCGAACCGCGCTTGCATTGTGGCGACGTTGCGGAGTGGCGACGTTGCGGAGCGGCGCCGGTCGATCTGTCAGCCGCCGCTCTCAGGCTCATCCGCGACCGAAGTCACCGCCGGATGGGCGAGCCGCTCCTGGTAACGCCGGATGTTTGCCACCACCTCGGGTGGCCATTCGCGTCGGGTCAGCTCGGCCGGATCGACGCTGCCGATGCGATCTGCCTCGCCTTCGGTTTCGAAGGCGACGGCTCCGCCGCCAAGATTGAGACGAAACATGGTTTCTCCCGAAAGCCCGTGGATCGATACGCGTCGTGCACCCGCAGCTTACGACCTTTACGATAGTGGTCTATCCGTTGCGCCGCAAGGTGATGAACTCTCCGTCTCGTCGCGCTCGCCGCGCACCGCCCGGATGATCTTGTCTGTCTGCGCCTGCGCCAGCGTGCGCAGCCACAACCGCTGCTTATCGTCCATGTCCTTGATAGAAGAAGCATAGGAGGATGAATCGACGGTAACCACGCCGATCGTTGCCCAGGGCGGAGGCCGCCGGGCGTCCTCGGTGCCGGTATGATAGACTGGCAAAGCGAGAACGTGGACCGCCTCGTCGTCAGCCTCGGCCGGCGGATACGGCACCGGCGTGATCAACGACTTTGCGACACCTTCGGGGTCGCTGATGACGCCACCATGGCTCCAGGCGATGGTCCGGCGCTGCTGGAAGGCGGCGCCGCTGACGCCATCGCCATAAGGGATGCTGAAGCTCCGCGGCAACTCCTCGCGCCGCGGCCCGGAGCGCCGGCTGAGGACGGGCCTCAGGACAAGATCCGCGGCGTCGTGGACCATCAGCGCGATCGTCCACTTCTCGTCCCGGCTGACGCGGCCGAGTTTCAGCTCCGTTTCCAGGGTCTGCACCAGAAGGTCGAACTGCCTGATCGCTTCGCGGTCGTCAGCCGTCGTGTTCCCCGCATCGATCCGATCGCCCAGATTGAGCAGCGTGCGGTGCCATTCCCGCGTATTGCCGGCGATCGTGCGATTCTCGGGCTCTCCCGGCACCTGCCAGCGCAGCGAATATTGGTAGCCGACCAGCGGGTGCTCGATCACCAGCTTCCATGTCTGCGATGGCGCATCGTAGCTGAGCGCGTGCGCTTCTTCGTGCAACGTGTCGGAGTCGATCTCCAGCCCGGGCGGCGCGCCGGTGGTGTCGTCGAGCTTCGCATCGCCCCACTGATCGATCTCGTAGTTGGGATAACGCGGCGGTCGCCGGCATTCGACATCGGGCTGCACCTGGCCCAGGCTCCGCGGAAACCGCACCTTCAGGATCAATGTCCGCGCCGGAAAGGTGACGCGCACCCCCACCCATTCGTGGTCGAAGCCTTGCGGCCGCGGCTTTCGGGTGCCCCGTTCCAGCCGCTCGACCGCCTCCCATTGCGTCATCATCATGCAGTTGGCGCAGCCATGGCTGAACTCGTAGGGCACCGGCTTGTCGCCCTTTGAGATGCCGCCGCCAGGAAATTTGAGCCAGTAGTAGTCGCATTGCCGGTCGTCTCTCGCGCTCCTCGGATAGTCGGACGCCGGAACGATCTCAAAACCTGCCTTGGCCGTCTCCGGGGCCAGGGTAAGAGTGTCCTGCACGAAATGGCCGTATGTCGGCAGATACATGACCAGCGGGCGCTTGTCGTAGCGGCCGATATCGCCCTGCACACGCAATCCCTTGATCCGATGGGTCACCCAGAGATCGCCATTCTCGGTGATCTCACAGCTCTGCTCGCGCGCCTCGCATTCGATCGGGTGGCGCTCGCGGGCACGAGCATGGGCGCGTCGCTTCGCGGCCGCGAGCGGCTCTTTGTAGACGCGGTAGTCGGCACCGGCCGTGCCGTCCGGTCGTGGCGACTGGCCAGCACCATAGAACACGCTCTTGACCTCGATCTGGCCGGTCGGCGCAATCCTGATCAGATTGATGCTGTTGTGGTTTGTGTTGTCCGGCGTGGCCATGGCGGCGCTGCCGGCGGAAACCACCGCCATCGGGTAGCCATCGCTCGAATCGTCGCCGAAATCGATGCGGGCAAATTGCGTCTTGTGCCAATGGCCATGCAGGATGAGGTCGAACTGATGATTAGCGAGAATCCGCAGCAAGGCACCGGCATTGCGAAACACCATCATGGGCTCGCCGGTCGTCTTGTGCCCGTTCGGTGCAAAGGCGATCGGCAGGACGTGATGGTGCACGATGGCGACGCGCGCCACATAGTTCTCTTTGGCCTGCTGCAGCTTGCTGGGCAGCGCCAGCAGCACGTCATTGTCGACGATGCCGGTCGCCACGCCGAGATTGCCGCCGGACCCGTTCGAGTCGAACATCGCGAGCAGGATCGGCGCCGAACGGGCGACGCGGACCAGCGGCAGCGGCGCTGCGGCAGGCAATAGCCGGGCGAAGTCATCGGCCTGGTCCCAGGGCATGATGGCCCGCCCGCCGAACAGGGCCACGGTTCGTGCCCATGCCCTCCGGGCCCAGCCGGCGTCCTGCGGGCGGGTGCCGGCCGGCAGTCCGAGTGGCTGCGGGCCGAAATCGAGCACCGCAGTCCTGAGCTTCGTCTGCAGCGCCTGCTCGGCCCGCGCCGTGTTTCCGCCGGAGAATATCCGCTCGAACCAATTCAACCGCGGCATCCCCATCGCGATGCCGCTTTCGAATACGTCATGGTTGCCGGGCACGACGACCAATTCGGCCTTGCGGCCGCGGCCATCGCCCCAACGCTTGTCCGAGCTTTCCTGGGTTCGCCGCAGCAATGTGTCGAGCGCTCCCTTGGCGGTCAGCAGATGCTCCGGCGAGGGATCGTCGACGAGGTCGCCCGATACCACGATGATATGGGGATCGAAGTCGACGACGCAGCCGACGACCGCCTGCCACGTAGCCGCGCTGAAATTCAGTCCGAAATGAATGTCTGAAATATGCGCAATATGGATCATGATCGCTCCACCCGATCATTCTAGTTCGGGTTGAGCGGTGGATGAAAGGGGATCTTCGGACCGCGCGCCGGGTCTCAGGTCGTCCGGTAATGCAGCACGCCGTCGATCTCCTGGCTGGTCAGGCGGCCCTCGACCAGCATGTAGTTGACATGGGCGATCAACTCGCCGGCGGCGAAGCCCATCTGGTGCGGGTCGAGCACATGCTTGTGGAACACGACCGGGACCAGCTGTGCCGAGGTCTTGGATTGCTCGCGACAGGCGTCCGCGATCATCCGGCAGCGCTCCTCATGATGGTCGGCAAGCTGCTTGATGCGGGTCTTGAGGCCGTAGAACGGTACGCCATGACCGGGCAGCACCAGCACGTCATAGGGCAGGGTGGTGGTGAGGCTCGCCAGCGACGCCAGATATTCGCCGAGCGAGTTCTGGTCGGGCTCGACCGCCCAGACGCTGACATTGGGCGAGATCTTGCTCAGCACCTGGTCGGCGGAGAGGAACAGCTTGTCGGCGGCGCAATACAGCATGACCTGGTCGAGCGCATGACCGCCGCCGGTGATGACCTTGAAGCGCCGGCTGCCGATCTGGATTTCGTCGCCATGCGAGATGCGGCGGTAGGACGCCGGCAGCACCGAGACGCGCTGCAGATATTCCTGGCCGCGGCCGAGCAGCTTGTCGGTCAGGGTCTCGTCCATGCCGTGGCGGCGGAAGAACAGCCGCTGCGCGTTGCGGCGCTCCTCGGTGCCGCGATTCTGGTGGTAGACCGATTGCAGATATTCGACCTGCGACATGACCAGCGGGCAGGCGAAGCGCTCGACGATCCAGCCCGCCAGTCCGACATGGTCGGGATGCGAATGGGTGACGATCAGCCTGCTGATCTTCACATGCTTCAGCGGACCGTCGAGCAGCCGCGTCCAGGCGGCGATCGATTCCTCATTGCCGAAGCCGGAATCCACCGCCACCCAGTTGTCGCCGTCGGCAAGCAGATAGATGTTCACATGGTTGAGGCGGAACGGCAGTTTCAGCCGCAGCCACAATACGCCGGTCGCGACCTCCACGACCTGATCCTCTCCGGGATGCTGCTCCCAGGGATATCGCAGGGCCTCGGCGGAGGAATGAACAGTTTCGGTCTTGGTCATGCTCATCGATTAACGGCCGCCGCGGGCGAGCGCCAGCCGAAAAAGACATGGCTGGACGGCATTCCGGGACGCGGCAGGCCGGGGCCGACGACCTTCCCTTCTCACCCTGATCAGCCCGGCCGCAGGCGGGCGTCTCGAAGCGCGAGGTCCGGATGCTGACTACGCCGCCCTGATGTTGGTCAGGAACGCGTCGACCTCGGCGCGCAAGGTGTCGGCCTCGCGGCGCAGCGCCTCCGAGGCGCTCAACACCTCGTTGGCGGAGGTTCCGGCCTGGGCGGAAGCGCTGGAGACGCCGGTGATGTTGTTGGACACCTCGGTGGTGCCGGAGGCCGCCTGCTGGATGTTGCGGGCGATCTCGCGGGTCGCGGTGCCCTGTTCCTCCACGGCGGCGGCAATGGCGGTGGTGACGTTGTCGATCTCGGCGATGGTCTCGCCGATGTTGCGGATCGCCGACACGGCGGTCGAGGCGACCTGCTGCATCCCCGCGATCTGGGTACGGATCTCGTCGGTGGCCTTGGCGGTCTGGCTGGCCAGGCTCTTCACCTCCTGGGCGACCACGGCGAAGCCGCGGCCGGCCTCACCGGCGCGTGCCGCCTCGATGGTGGCGTTGAGTGCCAGCAAGTTGGTCTGCGAGGCGATCGCCTGGATCAGGTCGACGACGACGCTGACGCGGCTCGCATTATCGGCGAGTCCCTGCATCGTCGAGTCAGTGGCGCCCGCTTCCTCGACCGCCTTCTTGGCGATCTGGGCCGAGGTCACGACCTGGCGGCCGATCTCCGCGATCGACGACGACAGCTGCTCGGTTCCGGCCGAAACGGTCTGCACGTTGACCGAGGTCTCCTCGGCGGCAGCCGCCACCGCGTTGACCAGTGAATTGGACTGATCGGCGGTCTGCGACATGCTCTGCGCCGTCGTCTGCATCGCGGTGGCGGAGCTCTGCAGATTGGCCAGCGCGCTGCGCACCGTCGCCTCGAACTCGGCGATCCGGGTCTCCATGCGTGTGGCGCGCTCGGCCTTGGCGGCATTCTCGCGATCCTGCTCGGCGGCGAGGGTGCGGGCACGCACCATGTTTTCGCGGAACACCTGCAACGTATCGACCATCGCGCCGATCTCGTCGTGCTGCTTCGAGGCCTGGATCTCGGTATCGAGGTCGCCGCTCGACAGAAGCTGCATCGCCTGCTGCAGCCGCTTGATCCGGCGCAGGATGTTGCCGCCGACATACAGCCAGACGAACAGGACCGACCCGAGCAGGGTGGCGGCGCCGGCTGCGGCCATGCCGAGCGTCGCCAGCTCGATGTCGCGGCCCGCCGTGCTGGTGGCGACTTCCGTCGATTTGCGAACGCCTTCGACCAGCTGCTGTACGCTGATCTCGAGGCCGACATTGAGCTTGCGGGTCTCCTCCAGCACCGTCTGGCCGTAGTCGTTGGAGTCGAGCTCCTTCTCGCGCGTCTTGAACACGCGGCCCTTGCCCTCGCCGAGCGCTGCGAGCTTCAGCGCAGCGTCCTGGATCGCCTTGGTGCCGCGGCCGCTCGGCAGCAATTCGAGATTCGACTTCAACTGGGCGAGTGCGTCCTTGAACTGCCGCTCGATCGCATCAAGTGTCTCGCTGTCATTGGCCGAGAGCGCCGCTGCCATCTGTGCCACGATCAGATTGCCGGAAGCGGTGACGTTACCGAGTTGCTCGACGAACCGAGCTGCCGCTGTGGCGTCGTCTGCCGAGACTTCTGCCGCACCGAGCACGGCGTTGAGCTGGGTCTGGGCGTCGAGCATCGGCTCGTTCGCCGCCTTGGTGAATTCCTCCTGCGCCTTGCGCAACGCATCATATTGCTGGTTGTGGGTCGCCGCGACGGTCAGGCGCTCGCGTGCGGCTGACACCAGGCTCTGATTGGCCTCGTTGATGTTCTTGATGGTTTCGGCCAGCGGGGCGACCACGCTCTTGTCGGCGCCGAGCGCGCTGATCTCGGCGAGGCGCTGCTGGGTGACCTTCTGGATCTCCTGCATCTTCTTCAGCCGATCGTTGAGCGCATCCTCGCTCTGCGATCCCAGCAACGCGGGACCAAGGCTGGCCAGGCTCGAGCTCTGTGCGAGCAGCTGCAGGCTGGAAGTCAGGCGCGGAATGTCGCGGCTCGACAGCTCGACCATGGTGCCGCCGATATGACGCAGCATCAGGCCGGCCGCGACGCTGATGGCGATCGCCATGCCGGCGATGACGGCGAAGGCTGCGAACAGACTGCCCCGGACGCCCCATCTGGGGCGCAGACGACCAAGCGCAGTGCTGAAGCTGAAACGACCTGCCATCTCCGGTTCCCCCGCTACGTGCTACTTTGAGCTGAACTTTGCGGGCAGTATCGCGGCTGGCAGTTAACAAATCCGGGAAATCACCCGGTTCCCGCCGAAAATATGTGCATTTTTGCATTTCGTCGCGCGGGAATTAACGGCGTGGCAACGGTTATTAGTTCCATGCCGATGGTCCTCAAGCAAATGGGCCGGCATCGCTGCCGGCCCTTTCTTATTGTTGTTAGACGCCTTGATCTCAGTAGCGGCTGGCGACTGGAGCACCCCAGTTGAAGCGATAGTTCACGCCGGCCTTGAAGGTGTGGTCGTCGGTGGTGAAGCTGCCGGTCGGCACCAGTCCGGCGGGCGCCGTGAAGGTGGCGCTGCCGAAATTGTAGTACTGGTACTCGGCCTTGGCGGACCAGCTCGGTGCGAACATGTATTCGATGCCGGCGCCGACGGTCCAGCCGTTGCGGTGGTCGCCATTGGTGGCGAAGCCGATCTGATTGCCGGCGAGCGTCACCTTCTCGTTATTGTCCGAATAGGCGTAGCCGCCCTTCACATACAGCAGGCCCGGTCCCCAGGTGTAGCCGAAGCGGCCGGTGATCGAGCCGAGGCCGCGCTGGCTGTTGGTGTAGACGAAGCCGCCAGGGAAGGCCGCGCCGACATTGCCGCTCAACCAGCTGTACTGGCCTTCGGCGCCGATCACCCAGGTCGGTGCGAACTGCCAATCCGCACCCACCTGCACGCCGCCCAGGAAGCGGCCGTTCGAATTGTTGCCGGTGGCGAGGCCCGAGAAATTGTTGTCGCTCGAGAACGCGCCGCCGAGATGCGCGCCGAGATAGAAGCCGGTCCAGTTGTAGATCGGCGCGACATAGGCCGGTGCCTTGGTGGCGTAGGGATAGGAGCGGGCGCCGAGATCGGCGGCAAAGGCGGACTGGGCCGAGGCCAACGCGGCGAGCGCAACGGTTGCGAACAGGATCTTCTTCATGGCGGTCTCCAACACTCAACTAACAAGGCTCGCGCATTGCGCGCCGTCGATGCGTTGGAGATAGATCGAATTTGAATCAAATGCTGTCACTCGCGCAGCACAGTGCCTTCCAACCCACCCCATTCGCGATCCAACATCTTCGCGTAGTTAGCAAAGCGCTAACAAAGGCCGTGGCAAGTCGGGACGACGCGCAGATCTGTGCCGCTGCGGCACAACGGGTTAAGACCCGTTAAGAGCCTGCTGCAGCGTGGCGACCGCATCCTCGAGCTGGCGGCGATGAACGTCGTCCTTGGGAAGCGCTCCGATGCCGGCGGCCATATCGGTGAGGATCGCCGCGAGCAGCCCGTAGTTCAGGTGCATGTGGATCGACTTGCGGACGTCCTCCGCTCCCGGCCGTTCCAGGGTCAGCGCCAATCCGGTCGGTTCGAGATGGGCTTCGAAACGCGACGACCGTTCGAACGTGCCGGCATAAAACTTGTCGGGATATTCGAGCGCGATCTCGGCTTTGTCCGGAATGGGCTTCGACATGGGATCTCCTGGAGGCTCCTGCGGATCTCCGATAGATGCTCGCAGATGCCTGTCGGCGCCTTGCGCCAGGTCAGAGATCTGCAATCGCAGGCTGCGATTCCCGTAGTATCGCGAGTTTGTACGGAACCTATTATTTACCATAAATTAGAGAGGGTTCCGTATGGTGCGGTCGACTTGATGCGCCGCAGCATGAGCTGCCTCTGCATCCGTTCACCGCACGGCGCCCCGAGGCGTGGCGGCACATCTCTCCGCACAAAGGATACGACCTCGATGAAAACGCGGCTCTCGATCTCTGCGCTGATCCTGGCCTTTGGCTTGGTCGTGGCCATCGGTCTGGGGGCGGTGGTCGCCACCGCCATCTACGCGGTCCAGGAGCTGAAGGTCGGCGGGCCGATTTATCACAGTATCAAGCTCGGGAACGACCTCGTCGCCGACATCCTGCCGCCGCCGGAATACGTGATCGAATCCTATCTGGAGGCGACGCTGGCGGTGCTCGATCCGAGCACGCTGGATGCGCGGGCCTCACGGCTGGCGACGCTCAAGAAGGAGTATCAGGGACGCCGGGCGTTCTGGACCGGCTCGGGGCTGGAGCCTGGGCTGAAGGCCGAGCTTGTGGAGCGGTCCGATGCCGAAGTCAGCAAGTTCTGGCAGGTGCTGGAGGTCGAGCTGATGCCGGCGCTGCGCAGCGGCGACATGCCGGCCGCGAAGCTCGCTTATCAGCGTCTGACCGCGGCGTATTCCGGCCATCGGGCCGTGATCGACGGCATCGTCGAGCGGGCCAATCAGATGATCGCGGCGATGGAGGCGACGGCGGCGAGCCGCGACAGCGGGATCATGTGGTTTGGTGGGGTGCTGTCGGCCCTGGTCTTTGCGGTCGTTGGTGCGGGCCTGTTCGGCCTGATCAATGGTGTGGTCCGCCCGCTGGCCCGCATGACGCGCACGATGCGCCAGCTGTCGGGCGGCGACCTCGCGGCCGCGATTCCGTATGCCGAAAGGGGTGACGAGATCGGCGCGATGGCGCGGGCGCTTGATGTCTTCAAGACCAACGCGCTGGAGAAGGACCGGCTGCAGAAGCAGGATATCCACCGGAGTGAGGCTGACAAGGAGAAGCAGCGCGCGCTCATGACCATGGCGGAGGCGATCGAGCGCGAGACCAGCACGTCGGTGAGCGCTGCGGCCGGTGCTTCGCGCGATGTGGAATCGGCCGCTGGCGGACTGTCCGGCCTGGCCTACGAACTCTCGGCCGATGCGAACGCGGTGGCTTCGGCCTCGGAGCTGTCGCTGTCCAACGCGCATGTGGTTGCCACCGCCGCCGAACAGCTGAGCGCGGCGATATCCGGCATCGCGGGCCAGGTTGCGCGCGCGACGACGATCACCAAGATGGCCGTGACCGGTCGTGAGAAGGCGACGAGCACGATCCAATCGCTCTCGAAGGCCGTCGACAAGATCGCCGAGGTGTCCAACCTGATCGGCGGGATCGCGCAGCAGACCAACCTGCTTGCGCTCAACGCGACCATCGAGGCGGCGCGTGCCGGCGACGCGGGACGCGGCTTCGCGGTTGTCGCGGCGGAGGTCAAATCGCTCTCCGACCAGACCGCCAAATCGACCGAGGAGATCTCGCGCCTGATCTCGGAGGTGCAAAGCGCCACCAATGCGACGGTCGAGGCCGTCGAAGGCATCGGCGGCCAGATCTCGGAGATCGACGTCGTCGCGGCCTCGGTTGCAGCCGCGATGCATCAGCAGCGCGCGGCGACCGGCGAGATCAGCCGCTCGGTGGCGGCGTCGGCAGCGGCGGCCAAGGACGTCTCGACCAAGATCGCCAATGTCGGTCGCGGCGCTCAGGCCGTGAACGATCGTGCCGTCCAGGTTCGTACCGCGATCACGCAAGTCGTCTCGACCATGTCGTCATTGCAGTCGGCGTTGACCAACGTTGTCGGCACTGCCACCGCCAACTCCGCCGCGTCCGCAACCATGCGGGACCGTTGACCGGCGTAGGGCCGCATTCCTACGGAGCTTAAAATTTACTTCCGTTGAGCGATCGCTCTGCAAGCTGTTCGCATTCTCGGCAGGCGCCGGCCGTTCCGGACCGACCATTCGCGGTGATTGCGCCGGGGGCGGTGGGGACGGACCGGCCGTTTGTGTCGTCCGGATCCCCCAACGGAAATGTGTCGCTCGACATGAAGATGCGCCTCTCCATCTCCGCCGTCATTGCAGCGTTCGGTCTCGTGCTCGCCATCGGCTTCGGGGCGGTCGTTCTGACCAGCGCCTATGCCTTGCGGGAGTTGAAGGTCGGCGGCCCGCTCTATGACAAGATCAAACTCGGCAATGATCTCGTTGCCGACATCCTGCCGCCGCCCGAATATGTGCTCGAGGCCTATCTCGAGGCGACATTGGCGCTGCGCAATTCCAAGAACGTGGAGGCGCATGCGAAGAGGTTGGCGCAGCTGAAGAAGGACTATGAGGATCGCAAGACCTTTTGGACCGGTTCGGCGCTGGAGCCCGAGCTGAAGTCGCTGCTGGTCGAGCGCTCCGACGGCGAGGTCCGGAAGTTCTGGCAGACGGCGGAAGCCGAGCTGATCCCGGCGCTGCGCGCCGGCGACATGGCCAAAGCGGATGTGGCCTATGATCGGCTGAGCGATTCCTACACAGCGCATCGCGCCTTGATCGATCGCCTGGTCGAGAAGGCGAACAAGCTCAACTCGGACATGGAGGCCGCCGCGGCAGCGCAAGATCGCAGCATCTCCGCGGTGGTCTGGAGCGTCGCCGGCATCGTGCTGATCCTGGTCGTTGCCGGCATATCGGGGTTGGTGATCGGCGTGGTTCGTCCGCTCTCGCGGATGACCGGCCTGATGCGGCGGATTGCCCAGGGGGAACTATCCGCCGAGATTGCCTATTCCGAACGCGGTGACGAGATCGGCGCCATGGCCCGCGCGCTCGCGGTGTTCAAGACCAACGCGCAGGAGAATGCGAGCCTGCGCGACCGTCAGGAGCGCGACCGCGAGGAGGCCGCCCGGTTGAAGAAGAAGGCCATGCTCGACATGGCCGATGTGATCGAGCGCGAGACCAGCACGTCGGTCGAGGCGGCGGCAGGCGCCTCGCGCCAGGTCGAGGCGGTGGCCAGCGGCCTGTCCGAACTTGCGCATGAATTGTCCGCCGATGCCCAGTCCGTCGCCGCGGCGTCGGAACAGTCGCTGACCAATGCACAGACAGTGTCCTCGGCGGCCGAGCAGCTGAGCTCGGCGATCCGCGAGATCTCCAGCCAGGTCGCGCGCGCCAGCGCCATCACCAAATCGGCGGTGACGGGGCGCGAGAAGGCCAAGACCACCATCGCCTCGCTGTCGCAGGCGGTGGTCAAGATCGCCGAGGTCTCCAACCTGATCGGCGGCATCGCCGAGCAGACCAACCTGCTGGCGCTCAACGCCACCATCGAAGCCGCGCGCGCCGGCGATGCCGGCCGCGGCTTCGCCGTGGTGGCGGCCGAGGTCAAGTCGCTGTCGGATCAGACGGCCAAATCGACCGAGGAGATCTCGCGCCTGATCGGCGAGGTACAGACCACGACGCAGGCGACCGTGGATGTGGTCGAAGGCATCGGCAGCCAGATTTCGGAGATCGACGAAGTCGCCGCCTCGATTGCGGCCGCCATGGAGCAGCAACACGCGGCCACGCAGGAAATCAGCCGGTCGGTCGGCTCTTCGGCTGACGCGGCGCGCGATGTCTCGGCCAAGATCGGCAATGTCGGCAAGGACGCCGGCATGGTCAATGATCGGGCCGTCGAGGTGCGCGGCGCGATCGGCGAGGTGGCATCGAGTCTGACCGCGCTGCGGGCGACGCTGGTGAAGCTGGTCAGGACGACGACCAACGAAGCCGACCGCCGCCGCTCGCCACGGCTGAGATCGAACCTGCCGATCAAGGTGGTCGATGACCGCAAGGGCCCGCTGAAGGCCGATCTGGTCGATATTTCCGAGGGCGGCGCCTGGTTCCGTCTCGAGCCTGAGCCGGGCATCGGCGATCGCGGCACCCTGGAGTTCAGCGGCTTCGCCGGCAGCGTGGCGTATTCTGTTCGCGCCAGGGACAACGACGCCCTGCATGTCGAGTTCGACCCCGGCGCCAATCGCGAGGCTTTTCTCGACTGGTTCAGACGGTCGGTCACGCGACAGGCGGCATGAGCCGATCGCATCATTTTCTTGAGAATGGGATGCGCGCTCGCGAGCGGAGGGCGCATCCCACGCTGTCGCGTGTCAGCTCACCGGTGGCACCAGGTCGCTGATCCGCACCGGGAAGCGTCGGACCCGAATGCCGGTGGCATGCGCCACCGCATTGGCCACGGCGCCCGCCGAGCCGGTGATGCCGATTTCGCCGACGCCCTTGATGCCCAGCGGGTTTACGAACGGATCGTGCTCGTTGACCGTGAACGTCTCGATCGCGGGGATGTCGGCATTCACCGGCACATGATATTCGCCGAGATTGGCGTTCATGATCCGCCCCGAGCGGTGATCGATGATTGCCTCCTCATGCAGCGCCAGCGAGACCCCCCAGATCATGCCGCCGATGAGCTGGCTCCGCACCAGCTTCGGATTGATGATCCGCCCGGCGGCGAAGGCGCCGATCATGCGGGTGACACGCACCTGACCGAGATCGGGATCGACCTTCACCTCCGCGAACACGGCGCCATGCGAATGCATCGCGTAGTGCTCGTTCGCAGCCGGGTCCGGCATGCCCGCGCCGGAGCCCTCGACCTCGTCGAGGCCGGCGCGCGCGAGGATCTCGGCGTAGCTCTCGCCGCGCCCCTCATCGTCGCGCCGGAGCAGCCGGCCATTGCGCGCGATCACGCCGGCATTGCCGGCGCCAAACAGCGGCGAGCGCTGGTCGGAGGTGGCGAGCTCGGCGAGCTTGGTGATCACGGCGGCGCCGGCATTGTGGATCGCGGTGCCGACGGTTGCGGTGTGGGCCGAGCCACCGGCGATGCCGGCATCGGGCAGGTCGGAGGTGCCGGCCTTGAACGTCACCTGGTCGAGATCGAGCGCGAGCGCGTCGGCGGCGATCTGCGCGAAGGCGGTCCAGGCGCCCTGGCCCATGTCATGCGCGCCGCTCTCCACCACGCCGCTGCCGTTGCGCCGGATCACCGCGCGGGCCTGACCGGCGAACATCAGCGCATGGAACGTGGCCGTGCCCATGCCCCAGCCGACCAGGAAACCGTCCTTGTCGCGCATCGTCCGCGGCTTCAGCGGCCGCTCCCACCAGCCGAACCGTTCCGCGCCCTGCGTATAGCAGTCGCGCAGCGCCTTGGACGAGAACGGCTTGCCAGTGGCGGGCTCGACCTCGGCGTAGTTCTTGACGCGGAACGCCAGCGGATCGAGGCCGCAGGCCTCGGCCATCTCGTCCACCGCGCTCTCCAGCGCGATCGATCCCGGCGCAATGCCCGGCGCGCGCACGAACAGCGGCGTGCCCGTGTCCATGCGCACGGCGTCATAGGTGGTGCTGATCGCCGGCGCGGCATAGAGCGTGTGCGTCACATGCGCCGCTGCCTCGTAGAAATCCTCGAAGCTCGAGGTTGCGATCCGGGCATGATGATGGATGGCCGAGAGCTGTCCCGCCGCATTCGCGCCGAGCTTCAGCGTCTGCCGCGTCGGGGAGCGATGGCCGAACGGGCCGTAGAGCTGCTCGCGGCGCGCCACCAGCTTGACCGGACGGTCCACCAATTTGGCGGCGAGGATGCCGAGCACCTGCGCGCCGGCCATCAGGCCCTTGCCGCCGAAGCCGCCGCCGAGATAGGGGCTGCGGATCAAGATGTTCTCGGGGGCGATGCCGAACAGCTCGGCGAGGCGCGCGCGCATCATCACCAGGCCCTGGGTCGGCGTGTCGATGATGAGGCGATCCCCCTGCCACTCCGCGACGATCGCATGCGGCTCCATCGCATTGTGATAATGCGCCGGGGTCTCATAGGTCGCCGTGATCCGCTTGTCGCTGCCGGCGAGCGCGGCCGCGGCGTCGCCGTGATGGCTCTCGGCCGGAAAGCCCATGCCGACGACGGGCGGCACATAGGCCTCGCCGGTGTCGAGCCCGATGCGCGCCGGTTCGGCCTGATAGCGCGGCGCCAGCAGCGCGGCGCCCTCGGTGGCCGCTTCGAGGCTCTCGGCGATTACCACTGCGATCGGCTGATTGGCGTAGCGGACGCGATCGTTCTGCAGCGCTTCGAAGCGGAACGCGAACGGGTTTGGCTTGCCGTCGGGATCGGCCTGCAGCGGCGGCCGGTTGGCCGAGGTCATCACCGCGACCACGCCGGGATGCGCCTTGGCGGCGTCGACATCGAGCGACACGACCCGGCCGCGCGCAATGCTGGAGACGGCGAGCACCGCATACAGCATGCCGGACGGATTGTTGTCGGCGGCATAGCGCGCGCGGCCCGTGACCTTCGCCAGGCCGTCGATGCGCGACAGCGGCTGGCCGATCGTGGAGCCGTGACGGAGATGGGCGGGATCGCGGGAGAGATTGAGCTCAGGTGTCATTGATGCACTCCTGGAACGGAGGAGAAGGGAGAGGCCGGCAGCGCCGGCATGCGCGATGGCGTGCCCTGTGCTGCAGCGGCCAGCGCGCGCACGATCAGGCTGCGCGCGAGCGGGATCTTGTGGGCGTTGTCCCCGGACGGCCTGGCGTCGCGCAGCGCCGCTGCGGCGGCCTGCTGAAACGCCGATGGACCGGCCGGCTGTCCTGCGAGCAGCGCCTCCGCTTCGCGCGCGCGCCACGGCTTGGCCGCGACGCCGCCGAGCGCGAGACGCGCGTGGCTGATCGTGCCGTTCTCGATCACGAGGCCGGCGGCGGCGGAGACGACCGCGAAGGCGTAGGAATTGCGCTCGCGCACCTTCAGATAGCGGGCATGCCTGGCGAAGGCGCGCGCTTCGGCCGGCAGCCGGATCGCGACGATGATCTCGCCGGGGTCAAGCACCGTCTCGCGCTCCGGTGTCGAGCCGGGCAACAGATGCAGCGCCTCCAGCGCGATCTCGCGCCGGCCGGCCGGGCCTTCGATCTCGACCACCGCATCGAACGCCGCGAGCGGCACGCAGAAGTCGGAGGGATTGGTCGCGATGCAGGCCTCGCTCCAGCCGAGCACGGCATGCTGATGATTGTCGCCCTCCCGCGCGTCGCAGCCGGCGCCGGGCGTGCGCTTGTTGCAGCCCGATGCCGGATCAAAGAAATAGGCGCAGCGTGTCCGCTGCAGCAGATTGCCGCCGACGGTCGCGGCGTTGCGCAACTGCGCCGAGGCGCCCGACAGCAGCGCTTCGGCGATCGCTGGAAAGTCGCGTGCGAAGCTCTGATCGCAGGCGAGGTCAGCATTGCGCACCAGGGCGCCGATCCTGACATCGCCGTTCTCGCGATGTTCGATGCGTGTGAGCTCGGTGAGATGCGAGATGTCGACCAGCCGTGCCGGCCTGACGACATTGCCCTTCATCAAATCCAGCAGGTTGGTTCCGGAGGCGAGATAGGCCGCACCCGGCGCGCTGGCCGCCGCGATGGCTTCGGCGACGCTCGCCGGCTTCACATAATCGAACCGGTTCATGCCGCGCGCTCCGTCTTGCCCGTGAGCTTGTCCTGCGCATCGAGCACCGCTTCGACGATGCCCACATAGGCGCTGCAGCGGCACAGATTGCCGCTCATGCCTTCGCGCACGCGCTCCGGATCATCTCCGGCGTGGCCCTCGCTGATCAGGCCGACGGCGCTCATGATCTGGCCTGGCGTGCAGAAGCCGCATTGCAGGGCGTCATGGGCGATAAAGGCCTCCTGCACCGGATGCAGCTGGTCGCCCTGCGCCAGGCCTTCGATGGTGGTGATCGCGGCGCCGTCCAGGCTGACGGCGAGCGTCAGGCAGGAATTGATGCGGCGGCCGTCGACGAGGACGGTGCAGGCGCCGCATTGGCCGCGGTCGCAGCCTTTCTTGGTGCCGGTGAGGTGGAGGCGCTCGCGCAGCAGGTCGAGCAGCGTGACGCGGGGGTCGTCGAGCGCAAGCGTTCGCGGCTCACCGTTGACGGTGAGTCTGACAGTCCAATTCATGCGTTGTTCCGATCGAAGCGATGGCCTAATCGGATCGCAGCGGAACCCGCCTTACGGGCGGGGGCTCCGTCCAGATCCAGCGACCGCGGGACGACGGCAAGGAGAGGTTGGCTGTCCCGGGTGGCAGGTCTAGTTATACGGAGGGCTCCTCCGCTTAGCAAGGGGACATGAACGGTCCGTCATCAAGAGCTGGTGAGATGGAGACGAAACCACAAGAGCGCAGCCGCAAGCCGCGCGCCGATGCCCAGCGCAATCGCGAGCGCGTGCTGGAGGCGGCCAAGGCGGTGTTCAGCGTCGGCGGCGCCGAGGCGAGCCTGGAGGCCGTGGCGCGCCAGGCCGGTGTCGGCATCGGCACGCTGTACCGGCATTTCCCCACCCGCGAGGACCTGTTCGAGGCGGTGTATCGCCGCGAGGTCGAGCAGCTCTCGGAGCTGGCCGAGGCGCTGAAGAGCGAGCCGTCTCCGGTCGAGGCGCTTCGGCGCTGGCTACGCTCGACGGTGCAGTTCGTCGCCACCAAGAAGGGCATGATGGCGGCGCTGGCGATCGTGATGAACGCGAACTCCGAACTCGCCGCTTATTCGCATGGCCATCTCACCCGCTCGATCGGGGCCTTGCTCGCCCGCGCCGTCGAGGCCGGCGAGATCCGCAGCGACATCAGCGCCGACGACGTCCTCCGCGCCCTGATCGGCATGTGCTACATGCACGACCAGACCGGCTGGCAGCAGAGCGTGCTGCGGCTGCTCGATGTGTTCGTGGATGGGCTAAGGGTCGGGAAGGCGCAGGTGTGAGCGTGCCTCACGCGATGCGTGAGCTGCATTGCCATCTCATCCCCGCAGCCATTCCATCAACGCCTGTGCGGTCTCCTCCGGCTGCTCGGGCTGCGGCAGGTGACCGCAATTGTCGAGCACGACCAGCCAGCTGCCGCTGATGCCGTCGGCCATCTCCTTCGACAGGCTGTTCGGAATGGTGTTGTCGGTGTCGGCGGTCAGCACCAGGGTCGGGCAGCGGATCGCGGTCAAGGTCGGTCGCGAATCCGGGCGCGACATGATGGCCGTCAACTGCCGGATGAAGCCGAGGACGCCGACCTCCTCGGCCATGTCGTGCACCAGTTGGCGCAGCCGCGGATCGTCCTGGCGCGACGGATGCACGAAACCCGCGAACAGCTCGTCGACGACGCCGTGATAGTCGCCATCCTTGGCGCGTGTCATCATGGTGCGGCGGCGGGCACTGGCCTCCGGCGTATCGGGCCGCGCCTGGGTGTTGATCAGGGCCAGCTTGGCGACCCGCTCCGGCGCTTGGCGCATGATCTCGAAGGCGATGTAGCCGCCCATCGAGTGCCCGGCGAGCGCGAAGCGCGGCGGCGCCTCGACGAGGATGCGGCGTGCGATCGCGGCCATGCTGTCATCGCGGATGTGATTGGCCACCATCACCGGCCCGAGCCGCCACAGCGCCGGGATGACCGGCGCGTAGATCCGCGGCGAGGAGATCAATCCGGGCACCAGCACGAGCGGCAGCGTTTCAGCCATGGCTTTTCCCCTGGAGCGGCATGACCCTCGTCAAATAGGGTGTCTTTCGCCGGATGTGCCATTTACGCGCGAGATGCCGCCGATGTCCAACGAAGTTGTTCGCTTCGAGCTTCGCCGCCAGAGCGACGATCTGGTCTACAGCTTTGTTCGCGCCCGCCGTCCGGACGGCAGCAGCGGCTTCAAGCGCGCTGATGGTGACTATTGGATCGTGTGGAAGCCGGACTGGGGCTGGGTCGCGTGGGATGAGCCGTCCCACTCCTGCATGGGCCGCCCCTGGAACGTGCTGCCGGCGCAGCAGGGCCCAGCGCCGCCGGAGGGCGATTGGGTGAGCCGCAAAGGCGCGAAGTCGTACGTCTATAGCCTGGTGCATCTGGACTAAGAGAGGGGCGCGCTGTTCTGCGCCTTGAGATCGTGCGCGCCGGCGCATGCTCTCAGAGAGAGTGGGTGATCGTCAGTTGCATGCTGAATGAAGGGCGGCCGCGCGGCTCGCGGCTTTCTGGTGGCGGCGACCGCATTCGCTGGCGGCGCGACGCAGCTGATGACGTCGGTGTCGGACGCGACCTTCGGATGATCAGCGTCATATTACCTGCAGCTCGGTGGCAATCGTGGCAATCGGTTCCGGGCGTCACGACAATATCACGTTCATGGCGGGCGGCCTCCGGCAGCGCGCGCGGCGGCGTCCAATTTATTAGTTGTGGCTATCGGGTGGCCAGGAACAGAATTCGACCACATGTCGATCCGCAACTAATAGATGGCTGTGATGAGGTCGGGCTACTCAAGGTTCGCTGCGATGGCGACGTCCGCGGTCGTCATCACGCCATGCCCGAGTTTGGCTCATGGTGCAGCAGCGGGTCGCGGCGCCGGTCACGGCGCGCATGCCGCGCCTCCCGCATCAGCATGGTTGCGGCGCGTGTGATCCGACAGGAGGGCGCCGGAGCGCGTGGACCCGCCGCTCGGGCGTGGTCGACGCGGACATCCGACGCGTGCGGCGGCGGCCGCGGCTCTCGTCCGCAACGCCGCCCGGCAGGTGCAGATAGGAGATGGCGGCGCCGCCCCGCGAGAGGCCGGCGCCGTTCGGATGGGATTACACCAGCAGCGGCTGCGCGGTCGTGGCCAGCTGCTGCAGGAGCGGCAGGAAGCGCTCCTTCATTTCGTCGACCGTGATGCGGTCGACATGCCCGCCGATATTGGCGGCGGCGACGATGCCGCCGTCATAGCGGCGGATCGGCACGGAAATCGAGCGGAAGCCGTGCTCGGCCTCGCCATCGACCACGGAATAGCCCTCGCTGCGGACGGCGTCGATCGCTGCGATCAGTGCCTCCTTGTCGGTGGTCGTCTGCGGCGTCATCGCTTTGAGCTCCGTGCGCTCGATCGTCTGGCGCAACTGATCGTCCGGCAAACGGCTCAGTAGCGCTCGGCCGACCGAGGTGCAATGAGCGGGCAGCCGGTAGCCGATCTCGAGCCCCGTGGAGAACATCCGCGTCGCGGTCGCGCGCGCGATGAACACGACCTCGTCGCCGTCGAGAACGGCGAGCGAGCAGACCTCGCGCGCCTCTGCGGCCGTCGCATCCATCAACGGCTGCATCACCGTGTTGATCTGGTTCGATGCGAGATAGCTCGATGCCAGCAGCAGGACGCGTGGTGTCAGCGAGAACAGCCGGTCGTCGCCATGCACCAGCCCCGAGGCCTTGAGCGTCAGCAGGATGCGCCGCACGGTCGCGCGCGCAAGCCCAGTGAGCTCCGCCGCCTTGCTGAGTGTCATTGGACGCCCCTCGCGGCTGAAGGCCTGTATGACCCGCAAACCGCGATCGAGCGCCTCCACGAACTCAGGCCCGTCGCCGCGCGCCTGCTTCTTCTCCTCATCAGTCCGCTTAAGTTTCGGCATCGACCTGACACGATCCGCTGTTGTTGTTTTGGGCCGCAGTGATGCTGCCTGACGTCGGCCCTTGGGCTTCGGTTGTAGCTTTTTCACTTGCGCTTCTCCCCGTTTAAAGCGAATCTAATCTTGGCGAACATATGTTCGTCTAGCGCACAATATTTGATGTTCGCGTGATGCTCAACGCCCGACATGCGACGACACAGGAGGAACGGCCATCATGATGAGCAAGGAGCAGAATGATCTCATCACCCGCATCGGGCCCAGCGCGCCCGCCGGTAAACTGATGAGGATGTACTGGCAGCCGGCCGCTCTGGTGGACGAGCTCACGGGCGATCGGCCGGTTCGCGCCGTCAAGCTGCTCGGCCAGGACTTCGTGCTCTTCAAGGATGAGCAGGGCCGCTACGGACTACTTGACCGCGATTGCCCGCATCGCGGGGCCGATCTCGCTTTTGGCCGGCTGGAGCATGGCGGCCTGCGCTGCGCCTTTCATGGCTGGCTGTTCGATGTCGAGGGGCAATGTCTGGAGACGCCGGCCGAGCCCGCCGGCTCTGCCCTGTGCAAGAACGTCAAGCAGCGCGCATATCCGGTGGTCGAGAAGGGCGGCATCCTGTGGGCCTGGCTCGGCAACGGTGCTGCGCCGGCGTTCCCGGATCTCGACTGCTTCACCGCGCCGGAGGCCTATACGTTCGCCTTCAAGGGCCTGATCGAGTGCAATTGGCTGCAGGCGCTCGAGGTCGGCATCGATCCCGCCCATGCGTCGTTCCTGCATCGCTTCTTCGAGGACGAGGATACATCCACCGCCTATGGCAAGCAGTTCCGCGGCGCCTCCGCCGACAGCGAACTGCCGATGACCAAGGTGTTGCGCGAGTATGATCGCCCCATCCTCAATGTCGAACGCACCGAATATGGCCTGCGCATCATCGCGCTGCGCGAGATCGACGCCGAGCGCACCCATGTGCGTGTGACCAATCAGCTGTTCCCCCATGCCTTCGTGATCCCGATGAGCACGGAGATGACGATCACGCAGTGGCACGTGCCGGTCGATGACGAGACCTGCTACTGGTATGCGATCTTCACCAGTTATGGCGCGCCGGTCGACAAGGCGAAGATGCGGGCGCAGCGGCTGGAGCTCTATGAGCTGCCGGAATACCGCTCGCGCAAGAACAAGAGCAACGACTACGGCTTTGATCCGCGCGAACAGGCGACCGCGACCTATACCGGCATGGGCAACGACATCAACGTGCACGACCAGTGGGCGGTGGAGTCGATGGGCCGGATCCAGGACCGCACCCGCGAGCATCTCGGTCAGTCCGACAAGGCGATCATTCAGTATCGTCGTCTGCTTCGCGAGCAGATCGAGGCTGTCGCGACCGGCGACAAGCCGATGCTGTTTCTCGATGCGGCGGAGGCGCGCAGCGTGCAGGGGCCGGCGACGATGGACGGCATCGGCCCGACCCGCGGTTGGGAGACCTATTGGATGGAGGTCGACGTCCGTCGCCGCCGCAACGCGCCCTGGGCGGCCCCGGTGCCCGCCGATATCATCCGCCTCGCGCCGCATCTGAGCGCCGCGGAGTGAGAGGACGTGTTCGAAAGACGATCAGCCGCATTAGCTGGCGCGCACGGGCCCCGGCCGAACTGCCCTCCGTCTCCCCGTTCTTCACGGGGAGAGGGTCGAGGTGAGGGGCCGCCGCATGGGACGAGCAAGTGGTCGGACCTGTACCCCAAGACCCGGATTGCATCTCCGCTGCGGGCGGCAGGGCGATCGCCTCTGACGACGTGCGGCAATCGTGCCACCAACGCTTGTCGATTAGTTGCTCCGTCATGCCCGGGCTTGTTCCGGGCATCCACGTCGTTCCGAGGGTGCTGGCCGATGTGGATGGCCGGGACAGGCCCGGCCATAACGACGTGGAAACAGACGGGCGCTATACCCGGAGCACCCTATGCGATCGCCCTGCGCCAGCGTGGCGACGCCGGCACCGAGCCTGCCGCACGGCTGCGGACTCGCTCACACGCATCGCCATCGTGATCAGGAGCCATCGTTGAGTTTCGTCCAAAAGCATCAATTGTGGTCGGCCGAGCAGACGGAGGCCGCGCTGCGCATGCGCCGGATCGCCGAGGAGCAGGGGCTCAAGACGATCCGCTTCTCTTTTCCCGACCAGCACGGCATCCTGCGCGGCAAGGCGCTGGCCGTCGATGCCGCGCTGTCCTCGCTTGAGGATGGCTGCTCGATCACGACGACCTTGCTCGCCAAGGACACCTCGCATCGCACGGTGTTTCCGGTGTTCACGGCCGGCGGCGGCTTCGGCATGAGCGAGATGCAGGGCGGCAGCGACGCGCTGATGGTCGCCGATCCCACCACGTTCCGCGTGCTGCCCTGGGCGCCCGGGACAGGATGGGTGCTGTGCGATCTTTACTTCGCCAATGGTGCGCCCGTTCCCTTCGCCACGCGCAATCTCTACCGCTCCGCGTTGGCGGCGCTCGATCAGCGCGGCTATCAGTTCAAGGCCGGGCTCGAGGTCGAGTGCCACATCTTCAAGGTCGAAGATCCGCGTCTTGCACCGGGTGATGCCGGCTCGCCCGGACAGCCCGGCGTGCCGCCAACAGTCAGCCTGCTGACGCAGGGCTATCAGTACCTCACCGAGCAGCGCTTCGATCAGATGCAGCCGGCGCTGGAGACCATCCGGGCCAATCTCACCGCGCTCGGTCTGCCCTTGCGCTCGATCGAGCTTGAATATGGCCCGAGCCAATGCGAGTTCGTGCTGCAGCCCGGCATCGGGATGGAGCCCGCCGATACGATGGTGCTGTTCCGCAGCGCCGTGAAGCAGATCGCGCAGCGCCATGGCTATCACGCCACCTTCATGTGCCGGCCGCGCATCCCCAACGTGATGTCGTCGGGCTGGCATCTGCACCAGTCGCTGGTCGCGCGCGACGGCAGCAACGCCTTTATGACGTCGGAAACGGACGGGCTGTCCGCGCTCGGCCGTCACTACATGGCCGGCCTGCTCGCGCATGCGCGCGCCGCCGCGGTGTTCTCGACCCCGACCATCAACGGCTACCGGCGCTATCGCGCCTATTCGCTGGCGCCGGACCGCGCGATCTGGGGCCGCGACAATCGCGGCGTCATGATCCGCGTGCTCGGCGGACCCGGCGATCGCGCCACGCGGCTGGAGAACCGCATCGGCGAGCCCGCCGCCAATCCCTATCTCTACATGGCCTCGCAAATCGCGGCCGGCCTCGACGGCGTCGACCGCAAGCTCGATCCGGGGCCATCCGCCGACGTGCCCTATGAGACCAAGGCCAGCCTGCTGCCGAAATCGCTGCACGAGGCCGTCGACGCGCTGAAGGCCGACGCCTTCTTCCGCAACGCGTTCGGCGCCACCTTCATCGACTACTACACCTTCATCAAGACCGCCGAGATCGATCGCTTCAACGCCGAAGTGTCCGACTGGGAGCAGCGCGAATATTTCGAGATGTTCTGAGGCTCGAGCGGTCGGAGACAAGCGACGGCCGGCAGAGATAGAATCTCCCGCCCCTCCGTCGTCATGGCCGGGACAAGCCTGGCCACGACGCCGTAACTCACCAGCGGGCTCGGTCGTCGGGATCGCTGACGCTGTGGTATCCGACCGTGTTGCGCAACGGCCGGCTCACACGCTGCGTGTCAGGCCGCCGTCGACGCGGATGTTCTGGCCGGTGATATAGGCTGCGCCATCCGAGGCGAGGAAGGCGATCGTCGCGGCGATCTCCTCGGCCTTGCCGTAGCGGGCCATCGGCACGCTGCTGCGGCGCTCTTCGGTGGCGGGGAGACTGTCGATCCAGCCTGGCAGCACGTTGTTCATCCTGATGTTGTCTGCCGCATAGCTGTCGGCGAAGATCTTGGTGAAGGAGGCCAGCCCCGCGCGAAACACCGCCGAGGTCGGGAACATGGCCGACGGCTCGAAGGTCCAGGCGGTCGAAATGTTGATGATCGCGCCATTCTTCTGCGTCTGCATGATCGGAGTCACCAGACGCGACGGACGGATCACGTTGAGCAGGTAGGTGTCGAGCCCCGTGTGCCACTGCTCGTCGCTCAGCTCCAGGATCGGCGCCCGCGGGCCGTGGCCAGCGCTGTTGACGAGCACGTCGATGCGGCCCCACCGGCGCATCGCGCCGTCGACGAGCCGCTTCAGATCGTCGTTCGACTTGTTCGAGCCGGTGACGCCGAGGCCGCCGAGTTCGGTCGCCAGCGCCTCGCCCTTCCCGGAGGAAGAGAGGATGCCGACCTGAAAGCCGTCCGCGGCCAAGCGGCGGGCTGCTGCCGCACCCATGCCGCTGCCGCCGGCGGTGACCAGCGCGACCCGTTGTTCTGCCATGATGATGAGTCCTGCCGTTGATGATGATCGAGACGATGGTGTAGCGCGTCTGCATCGGGCGCGTCGAGCAGCGGCCGGCGTGAATGGGCGCGAGCGGAGCAGGAGGCGGCGGCTTTCTCAGGTTTCGTTCCCGCGACCGGTCGTCGCGATTTCGTGAGCACGTCCCTGCATATGCGCCACGCTGGCGCAAGTGGGAACCCGATCCCCTCGGGCGGCATATCAAAAGGTGCGCTGCATCGGATGTCCGGCGCGGCCGTGCGCGTCATGCAGAAGGAAAGGCGGAGCTGGGAAGCATGTCAGAAGAGAAGCCGCAGCGGGCGCGCGCGGTCGTCGACCGCGGCGATGCGTCCGATCTGTCGTCGGAGCGCCATGACATCTTCTTTGCCGCGGTCGAGACCACGCGGATGCCGATGATCGTCACCGATCCGCGCCAGAGCGACAATCCGATCCTGTTCGCCAACCGCGCGTTCCTGGAAATGACCGGCTACGAGCTCAACGAGATCGTCGGCACCAATTGCCGTTTCCTGCAGGGGCCCGATACGGACCAGGAGACGATCGCGGCGATCCGCAGCGCGATCGCGAGTCGTCGCGACATTGCGGTCGAGATCCTCAACTACCGCAAGAACGGCGCGGCGTTCTGGAACGCGCTGTTCATCAGCCCGGTCTACAACCGCGCCGGCGAGCTGGTCTACTTCTTCGGCTCGCAGCTCGACGTGTCGCGCCGGCGCGATGCCGAGAGCGCGCTGGTGCAGTCGCAGAAGATGGAGGCGATCGGACAGCTCACCGGCGGCATCGCGCACGACTTCAACAACATCCTGCAGGTCATCATCGGCTATACCGAGACATTGCAGGGCGCCGTAAGCGAGCTTGCGCCGCGGCATCGGCGCGCGGTCGAGAACATCCGCTCCGCCGCCAACCGCGCCGCCACCTTGACGCAGCAGCTGTTGTCGTTCGCGCGCAAGCAGCGGCTCGACAGCCGGCCGATCAACCTCAACAACATGATCGAAACCTTGGTGCAGATGGCGCGGCACACGCTCGGCGAAAGCGTTCGCATTGCGGTCAAGGCGCAGCCAGGCCTGTGGAACAGCCGGATCGACCAGACCCAGGCAGAGGTCGCGCTGCTCAACCTGTTCGTCAATGCGCGCGACGCGATGCCCGATGGCGGCACGCTCACGATCCGCACCGAGAACAAGGAGATCTCCGAGGAGGACGTGGTGCAGTTCGGCGTGCCCAAGGGCGGCCGCTACGTGGCGCTGAAAGTGTCCGATGACGGCGTCGGCATTCCGCCGCACATTCTCGCTCGCGTCGCCGAGCCGTTCTTCACCACCAAGGAAGAGGGCAAGGGCACCGGGCTCGGGCTCGCGATGGTCTATGGCTTCACCCGGCAGTCCGGTGGCAGCACCTATATCTACAGCGAGGTCGGCCTCGGCACGACCGTCCAGCTGTTGTTCCCGGCGACCGAACAGGAGATCGCGGCGCCCGCGATCCGTCCGCAGATGGCGATGGACCGCACCGGCAGCGAGCGTATCCTGATCGTCGAGGACCGCGCCGACGTGGCCGAACTCGCGCGCTCGATCCTGGAGGATTTCGGCTATCGCACGGAGATCGCCGCCAATGCGCCGACCGCCCTCGAGCTGCTGGATTCGGAGATCCGCTTCGATCTGCTGTTCACTGATCTTGTGATGCCCGGCGGCATGAACGGCACCGTGCTGGCGCGCGAGGCGCGCAAGCGCCAGCCCAAGCTGAAGGTGCTGCTCACAACCGGCTATTCCGATGCGGCGGTGGAGCGGGCCGATGCGAACATCGGCGAGTTCGAGATCATCAACAAGCCGTACCGCCGCACCGACCTGGTCCGCCGCGTCAGGCAGCTGCTCGACGGCCCCACCGGCGTGACCTGATGCGCAGCTTGACCGGACCAGTCCGGGCGCGGAAAATTGCCGGCGACAGCGGAGAGCCAGCATGCGCCATGTAACCACGCCAGCGCCGGCCGAAGCCCCAGCCCCACAGGGGCGGGGTCGGCCACGCGAGCCGGGGGTGGTCGCGGCCGGCGTCTACGCCGGCGGTCGCCGCGTCGTTGACATCGCGATTGAGGACGCCGGCGCCTGGAGCAAGCGGCCCGGCCACGTGGTCTGGATCGGGCTGCATGAGCCGGATGCCGCTTTATTGCAGCGGATCGCGCGCCAGTTCGACCTGCATGAGCTGGCGATCGAGGACGCGTCGAAGGCGCATCAGCAGCCCAAGGTCGAGCGCTATGGCGACGCGCTGTTCGTGGTCGCGCGCACCGCGCAGCTGGTGCAGGATCACATCGTGTTCGGCGAGACGCATATCTTCGTCGGCCCGGGCTTCGTCGTGTCGGTGCGCCACGGCGCCTCGACCTCCTATGGCGCGGTGCGCGAGCGGTGCGAGAGCTGCCCGGGCTCGCTTGCCAAGGGCGAGGACTACATCCTCTATGCCATCCTCGATTTCATCGTCGACAATTATCGCCCGGTGACCGAGAGCATCATGGCCGAGGTCGAGACGCTGGAGGAAGTCGTGCTGCAGCGCCCGCTGGCGCGTCACGAGGTCGACCGGCTCTATCGCCTCCGGCGCGACCTGTTGCGGCTGCGCCGCGCCGTCGGTCCCGTGGTCGACGTCTGCAAGCGGCTGGAGCACGCCGACAATGTCGCGATCGATGCCGAGATGGCACCGTTGTTCCGCGACGTGCTCGACCACGCCAAGCGCGCCGAGGAGGATGCGGATTCGCTGCGCGAGATCCTCGCTTTCGTGTTCGAGGCCAGCATGATGGCCGGCCAGGCGCAGCAGACCGACATCGCCCGCCGGCTCGCCGCCTGGGCCGCGATCCTCGCCGTGCCGACCGCGGTGGCCGGCATCTACGGCATGAACTTCGAGCATATGCCGGAGCTGAAATGGCAATATGGCTACTACGCCGTGCTCGGCTTCATCGTCGCGGTGTGCAGTGTGCTGTACTGGCAGTTCAGAAAGCGCGGCTGGCTGTGAAGGGACGCGCATCGAGGGAGCGATGATATCGGTGACGCGAATAGGCAAGCCAAAGCGACGGCGCACCCTCTTCTAAAAGAGAGAGGGTGCAGCGTCCCCGTGGCGAGAGGTGTCGCCACATCGCCGGTCATCCGTCAGCCTCCGCCTGACTGACAGCTACCCCTTCGCGAACTGCCGGTAGTCCGGCTCCCGGTGAAACCAGAATTCATAACCGCTCACGTTCTTCTGCATCGCGACGTCGTGGATCGGCTGGTTGAGCGGCACGACCGGCACCTCGCGCATGCACAGCGTGATGAACGCCTTCAAGGTCGCCTCATATTCCGCGGCGTCATTGGTGAAGCGCGCCGTCTCGATCAGCGCGTCCATGTCCTTGCTCTGATAGGACGAGATGTTGAAGATCGAATTACGGCCATGGAAATTCCAATAGAAATAGTATTCGGGATAATCGAGCCAGCCGCTGAAGCGATTGAGCGCCATCGGCAGCTCCTTCTTGTTCAGCGTCGTGCGCCAGTTGGCGCCGGGGATCTTGTCGATTGCGGCCTTGATGCCGATCTTGGCGAGGTTCTCCTGGATCAGGATCGCCGTGGGTTCGCCGACCGTGGCGGTGCCGGCGTCGAGCGACAGTGTCGTCTCCAGTCCTGCTTCGAAGCCGGCCTCCTTCATCAGCGCCTTGGCCTTGTCGAGATCGGTCACATAGGGGAAGGGCTGCGGCCACACCGGCCTGCTCACCTCGCTCGCGCCGCCATACATCGGCACTGCGCGGCCGAAGAATGCGCTCGACTGGATCTGCTCATAAGGCATCGCCCAGGCGATCGCCTGGCGCAGCTTGACATTGTCGAATGGCGGCTTGGCGGTGTTGAGCGCGACGTACCACAGCGCGTTGGGGATCGGCACGCCCGTCACCTTGACCTTGCCCTCCTTGATCAGCTGGTCGAAATCGCGCGGCGCGAAGCCGCTGGAGAGATCGGCGTCGCCGCGCTCGAGCATGGCGCGGCGGGTGCCGGCGGAGGGGATGTCGCGCGCGATCACGCGCTTGATCTTCGGCAGCGGCCCGCATGTCCAATTGTCGAAGCGGCTCAGCACGGTCTCGGTGCCGGGCTTCCAGCTCTCGACCTTGTAGGCGCCGCTGCCGGCCTCGTTGGCCTTCAGCCAGGCCAGCGCCCAGGGGTCTTCCGCCGTGGCGTTCTTCTTCGCAAGCTCCGAATTGATGATGAAGGGCACGACGACCGCGACGTTGAACAGCAGCATCTTGTCCTTGCGGATGTAGTCGATGCGGAAGGTGTGATCGTCGACCACGACGAACTGCTCCGGCTTCTCCAGCGATCCCGCCGACATCTGGAACGTCGGGAAGCCGCCGACCGAGACGGCGCGGTCGAACGACCATTTGACGTCCCTCGCCGTGACCGGGGTGCCGTCATGGAAGGTCGCGGCCTTGCGCAGCTTGAAGGTGCAGGACAGGCCGTCGGGGGCGACCTCCCAGCTCTCGGCGAGCTCCGGCGCCAGCACGGCGCGGTCGTAAGAGGTGGTGCCATCGGGCAGGGTCTTGGCCGCGTAGCTGAGCAGCCGGTCGTAGCAGTTCCAGGCGAGCCCGTTGACGGTCTGGTTCGCGCCGACGCCCTGCATGTCCAGCGAATTGGGACCGAGCTCCTGCACCACCAGCAGCGTCTCGGCGCGTCCCTGCGCCCAGCCCGCGCGCGGCGCCCATGCGCTCAGTCCGGCAGCCCCCAATCCGCCGAGGACGATCCGGCGTGACAGATGAGTTTTCGAGCTGCTCATGGGACCCCCTGCGGCGTGATCGCGTGCCGTCGAAGAGGCAAACCACGTGCCATCGCGCGCGGTCACGCCGCGGCAGATCGTCCCTGATGCAGGGACCACCAGGTCGCGATGGCATCCGTCAGTTCGTCCCAGAGCGCGCCGGGCAGATCGGGCACGGCGACGCGCACGCTGTAGCGATCGGTGGTGGCGTCGTGAAACCATTCGGTCGCGGCGAAATCGAAGCCGAAGCTGCCGGCGTGACGGATCGGCAGGCCGGCGCGGCGCAGATCCTCGCTCATGGCCGCTGCCGCGCGCCGCGCGCTGGCCTCGTCGAGCGGCGCGTCACTGTCGAGGGTCACGTAGAGCCCGTGCGCGAAATCGAGCTCCGCGGTGAGGCCGCGCAGCGTCCGCGCGAATTGGCGCCGCGCGCGGCGGCTGTTGCGCAGGATGGCGGCGACTCGTCTATTGGTCAGATCCCGGTAGGGCGCCATGCCGACATAGGGCGGAAAATGCGCCGGCAGCGCCGCGCCGCCGAGCAGCCTGACGGCGTTGCGCGTTTCTCCGGTCAGTGCCTGAAGCGCGACGCGACCGGGCGCGATGGTCGTCCAATCGACAAACACCACCGAGCCCAGCCGGCCATATTCCGCGCCGAGCGAATCCAGCTTGGTGTGGCTGCGCAGCATCGCGACCGGCACGTTGCAGCGCCGCGCCCAGGCGAGCACGCGGCGGATGCGTCCCGAACCATTGGCAAAGCAGGTGGTGTCGAAGATCAGGAGATCGATCGCCGGGCGTGCGCAGCGAAGCACGGCCTCGAAGCGCGCCGCCGTCGCGCTGGAATCGAGCAGCAGCAGCCGCGGCGCGGACGATCGCCGCGCCAAAGTGTCGGCGAGGTCGTCTGGGAGCGTCGCCGAGCGCAGATGCCGCGCATGCGCGTCGATCAGCTCCTGGGTCTCTCCATAGGAGCCCGGCAGCATCATCAGGTCGGCCTCGCCGAGCACCGGCCGCGTCGCCAGCAGCAGCGCCGCGATCGCCGCCATGCCGGAAATCGTGTAGATGGTGGATTCCGAGCTCTGTTGTTGCGCATAGAATGACGGGCCGCGCACGTCGAGATCGGCGCGCTGATAGTCATAGCTGAACGCGAACGGGCCGGTGTGGTGATCATCCGTATCGGCCCAGGCCGTCTCGGTTGCGCTCCAGTCGGTCAGCACATGTTCGGCCTTCAGCGCCGCGGCAAGCTGAAACTTGTGCCGGACAACCTCGCTGACCGAGCGCGGCGCCGGCACGGCATGGGGACGGCGCAGGCAGGCGTTCAAGAGCTGCAGCTCCTGATGCTTGCGGGTGAGGTAGGCGTCGATCGTCTCCATCGGACTCTTCATCGTGCGGCCGGAATGCAACGCGCGGGCCTTGGATTGGCTCCAAAGAGACGCGGCGGCCATGCGCGAATTGCGCTAGGGTGCGCGCTCACAGGGAGGACGCGATGACCAGGGAACTCGAAGGCAAGGTGGCCGCCGTCACCGGGGCCGCATCAGGCATCGGCCTCGCCAGCAGCGAGGCGATGCTGGCCGCCGGTGCCCGCGTCGTGATGATCGACCGCGATGCGTCGGCGCTGGCTCGCCTGCGGGAGCGGCATGGCGAAGCCGTGATCCCCGTGGTGATCGACCTGCTCGATTCCACCGATTGCGCCACGCTGCTGCCGCGCATCCTCGATGCCGCCGGCCGGCTCGACATCCTGCATGCCAATGCCGGCAGCTACATTGGCGGCGATCTGGTCGATGCCAGGACGGATGCGATCGACCGCATGCTGAACCTCAACGTCAATGTCGTCATGAAAAACGTGCGTGACGCGCTGCCGCACATGATCGACCGCGGCTCCGGCGACATCATCGTCACCAGCTCGCTGGCGGCGCATTACCCGACGCCGTGGGAGCCGGTCTATGCCTCCTCGAAATGGGCGATCGACTGCTTCGTGCAGACCGTGCGCCGCCAGGTCTTCAAGCACGGCATCCGCGTCGGCGCGATCTCGCCCGGCCCGGTGGTGACCGCATTGATCGCCGATTGGCCGGCCGAGAAGCTCAAGGAGGCGCGGGAGTCCGGCAGCCTGCTGGAGCCCGCCGAAGTCGCCAACGTCATCATGTTCATGCTGACCCGTCCGCGCGGCATGACCATCCGCGACGTCGTGATGCTGCCGACCAATTTCGACCTGTAGGGCGATTCGGGCCAGCCCCAGGCACGGGCTTCGCCCGGAAACCCCGTGGAAATACGGAGGTTAAATTAAGCATAAACTTAAGCGATCGGCCCGTAGCGTCGCCGGATCGAAACCGGGATTCAACGATGAAAATCGGCCGTCTGTTCGCAATATCCATGCTGTCGGTGACCGCGCTGGCCATTCTGCCCGCCGCGCAAGTGGTCATCGAGCAGGTCAGGGCCGTCAACGACAAGGCTGAAGCCATCAAGACCGTCGAGGCCTTCGGCGCCGTGCTGCTGTTCGCGCAGGACGTCGTCGGCCATCGCGCCCCCTACATCACGCCGATCTTCCAGGAGGGTCCTGCCTCCCCCGCGCAGCTCGAGGGCGTGCGCAAGATCAGGCAGTCGGCGGACGCCTCTTTCGCCAAGGCCCGCGCGCAGCTCGCCAACGTGTCTGACAGCGAGGAGATCATGCGCAGCCTGGAGCAGGCCTCATCCAAGCTGTCCGAGATCCTGTCCAAGGTGGACCCCGCGTTGAACGTGCCGCTCAACGCGCGCGACCAGGCCGTGATCAAGGGATTTCTCCCCGGTGTCACCCAGGTGGCCCTCGCCATCGAGCCGATCCTCAACCGCCTGCAGAACCACATCGCCAATGCCGACGCGTCGTTGACCACGCTGCTCGACGTGGCCCGCACCGCGCAGGATCTGCGTGTCACCGCCGGAGGCCGCGCCGCGGCTCTGTCGCCCGCGCTCAGCGCGCGGCGGGCTGTGACCCCGGCCGAGAAGGCGGCAATGGACCGCGCTCAGGGCCGCACCGAGGTCGATCGCGAGCGTCTCGAGGCCGGCATCGACCAGCTCGGCAATCCGGAGCGCCTGCTTGCCGCCTTCAAGGACGCGCGCGAATCCTATTTTGGACGCGCCATCCCGATCGTCGACAAGGACATCGCGGCCGGTCTCGGCGACCTCAATTATTCTCTCAATGCGGATCAGCTGGCTGAGACCGTGGTCCCGGCCGTGCAGAAATTCTTCATCGTGCGCGACGCCGCGATCGCCGAGGCGCGCGACCGGGCGGTCGCCGCGCGCGACACGGCCTATATGATGCTCGCGCTGGCGACGATCGTGGTCGTGACGCTGCTCGGCATTCTCGTGCTCGTTACCACTCTGCTGCGCCGCCGAGTCATCAATCCGATCGTGAGCCTCACCGGGCTGATCGGCCAGATGGCCGCCGGAAACGACGATGTCGTCGTGCCGACCAGCGATCGCGACGACGAGATCGCCGCGATGGCCGGTTCGCTGCAGACCTTCAAGGAGGCCCTGCTCGAGAAGAAGCGCGCGGAGCAGGCGGCTGCCGCCGAAGCCCAGGCGAAGATCGAGCGCGGCCAGCGGGTCGAGCGCTTCACGCGCGAGTTCGAGATGGCGATCGGCGAGGTCGTCGGCGTCGTGTCATCGGCGTCGGCCGACCTGGAGCGCTCAGCTGCCTCGCTGACGACCACGGCCGGCCGGTCATTGGAGCTCGCAACGGTGGTGACCGCGGCCTCCGAGGAGGCCTCGACCAACGTGCATTCGGTCGCCGCAGCTGCCGAGGAGATGAGCTCCTCGGTCAACGAGATCAGCCGCCAGGTGCAGGATTCCGCGCGCATCGCCAGCGAGGCGCTGGCGCAGGCGCGCAAGACCAATGACAATGTCGCGGAGCTCGCCAAGGCCGCCGCGCGGATCGGCGACGTCGTCGAACTGATCAATGCGATCGCCGGACAGACCAACCTGCTCGCGCTCAATGCCACGATCGAGGCCGCCCGCGCCGGCGAGGCCGGCCGTGGTTTTGCGGTCGTCGCCTCCGAGGTCAAGGCGCTGGCCGAGCAGACCGCGAAGGCGACCGGCGAGATCGGCCAGCAGATCGGCGGCATCCAGAGCGCGACCCAGGAATCGGTCGGCTCGATCAAGGAGATCGGCGAGACCATCGCCCGGATGTCGGAGATCGCGTCCGCCATCGCCTCCGCGGTCGAGGAGCAGAGCTCGGCGACCCGCGAGATCTCGCGCAACGTCCAGCAGGCGGCCCATGGCACCCAGCAGGTGTCGGCGAACATCGCCGATGTCCGCCAGGGCGCCGATGCCACCGGCTCCGCCTCGTCCCAGGTGCTGTCCGCCGCCAAGTCGCTGTCCGGTCAGAGCTGCCGCCTCCGCGACGAGGTCAGCCGCTTCCTGGATTCGGTGCGGGCGGCTTGACGCGAGCTTGATACGTCATCCGGCCGCGCAGGCGGGACAAGCCCGGCCATGACGATCTGGACACGCCGGGCATCATTTGCGTTCGCCCCGCCGTTTGATACGCAACGAGCTTCGCTTACTCCGGGACCGGCACGTCGAAGGTGTTGAGCGTGACCGACACCATGCAATACAGGCCGACCAGATAGGACAGCTCGGCGGCGCCATGGGTGCCGAACTGTTCGACCGCGGCCTTGTAGGTCAGCTCCGGTAGCACGCCGCCATTGACCAGGGCAGAGGCGAAGTCGTAGGCGACGGCCTCGGGCCTCGTGAGATCGGCCGGCCGCTGGCCGGCGACGATGGTCGCGAGCTTGTCGTCGGACAGGCCGCGCTGCTCGGCCACCAGCACATGCGCGTAGAGCTCATAGGCGGAGCGGAAATGCGCGCCGGTCACCAGGATCGCGACCTCGCGCACCGTCGCCGGCAGCGACGGCTTGTCCACCATCGTCTTCACCAGCTCCCACACCGCCTTGCCGAATTTCGGCTCGCGCAGCCACGGGTTCCATGGGCCCAGCAGCGCGCCGTCGTCGCGGATGTTGACGAAGCCCTTGAAGCTCGCCTGAATGCCCTGCTTCATATCGGCATAGAGCGGCTTCTGCTCGTCGCTCAACGCGTCCGGGCTGAGAATGGGAAGGCGCATGAATATCTCCTGTTGCGATGCCCTATGCTACTTCAGCGGCACAGCGGAGCAAGTGACGTTCGGGTGACGATCCGGCATCATGGCAGCAGAGCTGATGAACATGTAGGCATAGCGGGCTGCAGGCGGATCGCTGGAGATGTCTCGGAATCGACGAGAAGCGAATCGACCAGAAGATCGAGAATTTTCATGGGACGCCGCATTCAGATGTGACGACATGGCCTGCGCAAGAGATCGCGCCATCCCCTCGCATTGAGCGGACAACGTAAGTGCCTGCCTGCTATCGACGTCGCTGCAACGAACTTTGATTTGTGAGACGGTGAGGCAAGAAGGAATGCTGAAGCTCGATCATCTCACGGTCATCGCGCCGAGCCTCGCCGAGGGCGTTGCGCATGTTCGCTATTGCCTCGGTCTCAATGTTCCGTTCGGGCGGCGCCATGACTATATGGGGACTCACAATCACCTGCTTCAGCTCGGCGACGGGGTCTATTTGGAAATCGTGGCCGTCGATCCCGAGGCGGCCATGCCGCGGCGCTCGCGCTGGTTTGGTCTGGATGATCAGAAGAGGGTGCGTGAGGATTGGAACGACGGGCGCCGCCTGCGCGGCTGGGTCGCGCGGACGGATTTAATTGATGTGGTCATGGTCGGACATCCAGATGTGTTCGGCGCAAAGGTGGCGCTGCCGGACGCCGACCCGTCATTCGATTTCACCATTCCCGAGGATGGCTCGTTACCGCACGATGGTGCAGTCCCCTCCATCATCGACAGGCGCGGCAAGCCACGTGCAATGGCGGGCATCGCGGATCTCGGCGCGCGATTGAGGTCTTTCACGCTCGAATATCCGGACCCAACGGCGCTGCAAGCCATCTATCGTGCGCTTCCGGTGGATCGTCCGCCTGAGATCAGGCCCGGCCCGCAATTGCGCTATCGTGCGCAGATTGAAACACCGGCCGGCCTGAAGGAGCTGACGTGAGCTGCAGGGATGTGCCGTGCCGCCGGACGACGTCGCCGCCCAATGGTTTTTGGCTGCGCCTTGAGACTGCAAGAGCCAGCTCGGAAACGACCCATGGGCGCCTCTGAATTTTTCAACGCGATTCCGATGGTGAATCATCTTTCGACAATCGCTGCGATCGGATGCGTGTTCCCGACGTATTTTCTTGACCTGCACCCGCTGGCTTATCGATGGACCTTGTTCGTCGGGATCGTCATCGGACTCTCAACGTGGATTGTAACGATCATGGGGACCGTGATGGACGGATCATCGCAGTATCTTTGGGCCATCTACTTTGTCCTCGTGTTCTCGCCTCTTAACATTGTGTTGATCGCAATTCTAGCCAACATCAGGCGGATAGCTCGGGTCGGTTTGTGCAGCACGGTGGTTTTGGCGTGCGTCGTGATTGACTGGGCAGGAATTTCTCTCCTTGTCCTGGCTGTTGAGTGAGCAATACGGACGAGCGCAAGCGCGTCTCGTGCCGCTCGGAGAACTGATAGTTCGGCAGAAGGTGATCGATCAGGAGCATTTGTCAGTCTCGCAACTCGGATGGTGTGGGCGGCTGCCTGTCGAGTAACACGCTATCGCGCCGCTCAGCTGCCGGCTCAATCCTCCCTTGGCTCCGTAGTCCCGCATACCCGCCATGCCCAAACTGCCCGTCGTGCCAGTTTGTCGCACAGTTTCGGCTTGCCCCGTCGGGCAAATCGCGTCCAGATTTTCCGGCGTCCCGCGCTCATCGAAGAGGGGCGCTTCGCGAGTCGTCACGAGCGTTGGGTGTGGGATGCGATGGCCGGTGTGTCGCCAAGGCGCGTCAGCGCGAGACGGCTGGTGACATGCCGGACGACGAAGTCGCGTGGTCCTGGCCTCCCGATGCTGAGGTCAAGCTCGCTGATGTGCTCGGCGCATCGCGGGCGATGGGGGCAAACAAGCCCGGTCCCCAGGGAGAGCGCGTATAAATCGTAAGCCCATCGCGCAGGGAGGGCCGGGATGCCCCAGCCGAACCTGTGGTGACTGCCGCCTGCATTCTTTTTCTGCAGGCGGGCCATGGGAGCGGCAGGCTCCCGGCCTTCCCTGCGCCCTTGATGTTCAAAGAGGGCGGTCCTGCAGCAAAGCTCGGACGCCATGCGCGCCGCGAGGAGGCGATGTCACGCGTTCGACATCCTGCCGTGTTTCCCCAAGCCGCTGCGCGGCGATCCCCGGGAACTTTCCTAGCCGCGAATTTTTGATTGGCCGGCGCGGGCCGTGGCGGATGTGATGTCCGATATCAGCCGCGCGCTTCTCATCTCTCCAGCCCATCTCTCCAAGGCTTTTAGAAAGGACTCATTCGCTCATGGCCACCATTGCAGACCAGATCGTCGAGACGCTTGAAATCGCGGGCGTGAAACGAATCTATGGCGTCGTCGGCGACAGCCTCAACGGGCTCACCGAATCGCTGCGCGTGCGCCAGACGATCGACTGGGTGCATGTCAGGCATGAGGAGGCCGCGGCCTTCGCGGCGTCGGGGGAGTCGCAGATCACGGGCAAGCTCGCGGTGTGTGCCGGCTCCTGCGGTCCCGGCAATCTGCATCTGATCAACGGTCTTTATGACGCGCAGCGCAGCCGCACGCCGGTGCTGGCAATCGCCGCGCACATTCCATCGAGCGAAATCGGCGGCGGCTATTTCCAGGAGACGCATCCGCAGAACCTGTTCCGCGAATGCAGCGTCTATTGCGAGCTGATCTCCGATCCCATGCAGATGCCGTTCGTGCTGGAAAACGCGATCCGCGCCGCAGCCGGCGAGCGCGGTGTCGCCGTGATTGTCATTCCCGGCGATGTCGCGTTGAAGGCTGCGCCGAAACGGGCGCTGCCGCCGGCTGTCGGCCTGGTGCCGCCGAAGCCGGTGGTGCGGCCAGCCGAGCCGGAGCTCGCTGCACTCGCGGCGCTGCTCAATGGCGCCGAGCGCGTGACCTTGTTCTGCGGCCGCGGCTGTGCCGGCGCGCATGCCGAACTGATGCAACTCGCCGAGACGCTGCAGAGCCCGATCGTGCATGCGCTCGGCGGCAAGGAGCATGTCGAATACGACAATCCCTACGATGTCGGCCTGACCGGCTTCATCGGCTTCTCCTCGGGCTATCATGCCATGCACAGCTGCGACACGCTGGTGATGCTCGGCACTGATTTTCCCTACAAGCAGTTCATCCCGAACGACATCAGAATCGCGCAGGTCGACATCCGGCCGGGCCAGCTCGGCCGCCGCGCCCGGCTCGATGTCGGCGTGGTCGGCGATGTCGGTGAGACCATCCGCGCGTTGCTGCCGAAGCTCACGGCCAAGTCCGATCGCCGTCACCTCGACGACAATCTCGCGCGCTACGCCTCGGCGCGAAAGGGCCTCGATGATCTCGCCGTCGGCACGCCCGGCCGCCGGCCGATCCATCCGCAATATCTGACACGGCTGATCAGCGAGACGGCGTCGGACGATGCCGTCTTCACCTTCGACGTCGGCATGCCGACGATCTGGGCCGCGCGCTACATCGCCATGAACGGCCGCCGCCGCCTGGTCGGCTCCTTGGTGCACGGCTCGATGGCCAATGCGATGTCGCAAGCGATCGGCATCCAGGCCGCGCAAGCGGGGCGGCAGGTGATCTCTTTGTCCGGCGATGGCGGCTTCGCGATGCTGATGGGCGATCTCATCACCCTGAAGCAGATGAAGCTGCCGGTGAAGGTCGTGATCTACAACAACGGCACGCTCGGTTTCGTTGCGCTGGAGATGAAGGCCTCCGGCTTCGTCGAGCACGGTACCGATCTGGAGAATCCGGATTTCGCCGCGATGGCGCAGGCCATGGGCATCCACGGCCGCCGCGTCGAGGATCCCGGCGAACTGCCGGGCGCGGTCGCCGACTGGCTCGCGCATGATGGCCCCGCGGTGCTCGACGTGGTCACCGCCCGGCAGGAGCTGTCGATGCCGCCGACCATTGGCCTCGAACAGGTCAAGGGCTTCAGCGTCTGGCTGATCCGCGCCGTCATGAGCGGCCGCGGCGACGAGGTGATCGATCTGGCGAAGGAGAATCTGCTGCCGCGGTGAGGGGCGGAGGTGAGCTGAGAGTACAGAGCGGAGCTGAGGGGTGAGGGCCATGTTGCGGTTGGACGCGCGCCCCGTGCCACGACCCCGGTGCACCTCTCCCGCTTGCGGGGGAGGGGGCGCTCCGCCGGTGTGGCGAGCGTCCCGATTCAAAACTGCAGTGACGCCGTCGTCCCTCATGGACCCGTCGCCGCTCTCCATGAGCACGCTGCTCATGGCCAATGTGCAGCGCCGGCTTCGGAGCCGGCGTCTCATGGTGAGGAGCGCCGCGCCCGGGTCGGTGGGCGTTCGCAGTCCCAAGCACGGCGCGTCTTGAACCATGCGGCCGAGATGGTGCGACAGGTATTTTGGGGAACATGGATGGTGCTGCCGGACAGGATTGAACTGTCGACCTCTCCCTTACCAAGGGAGTGCTCTACCACTGAGCTACGGCAGCAGAAGGGACTCGCGGGGATCAGGCCCGAAGGCCGCGCCCGAACGCGGGCGGTTCTTGCCACAAGGTCCCCGCGGGCGCAAGCGCGGCTCGCCCGGTTTTCGGGGAAAGACGCAGGGCGCCTTCGTCAAAATCGTGCTCAGGGCCCCGGATTCGGTTCGAAATGGCCTGTCTGGGCTACATTTTTCGGCTCGGCCGCCGAATTCACGGGCCGGCGGTGGCTGTCGCCGCAACTCCCCATTCGGGCAGGCGACGCCGGATGGCGCGGAACTTACCGTCTGCGCCGCATCGCCTCTTGGCTTTCGCGCCCGCCGCATCAATTGTGCCCCCACGTCAGGGACCGGAGGAGGGGATGACGGATCAGACCAGCAAGCCAATGCCGAAGGGATCGCGCGAGGAGCGGCTGAAGCAGGCGCTGCGCGAAAATCTGAAGCGGCGCAAGGCGCAGAGCCGCGAACGGAGCCAGATCCTGGCCGCGCCCGATGCCGGCCTGGACAAGGCCGGCGTGCGCGGCCCCGACGAATCGAAGCGTTGAGCCAAGTTTGAAGAGGGGTGCGTGATGCAGGCGGATGACGGGACGGCGGCCGAGGCGCAGCGGGTGGATCTGGCAAAGAGCTTTGCCCGATTCGAGCAGACTTTTCCGGAGCTGACGGCGCAGGAGATCGCCCGGCTGCGCGGCTTTGGCGAGATCCGTAACTATCGCGACGGCGAGTTGCTGTTCGAGACCGGCAAGCCTGGCCCCGGCATGTTCGTGATCCTCAGTGGTCATGTTGCCATCACCCAGCGCGACGGCCTCGGTCACGTCACGCCGGTGATCGACCAGGGGCCGGGGCAGTTTCTGGCCGAGATCGCCCAGCTCTCCGGCCGCGTCGCGCTGGTCGATGGCCAGGCGGAAGGCGATGTCGAGGTGATCCTGATTCCTCCCGACAAGCTGCGGGCGCTGCTGATCGCCGAAGCCGAGCTCGGCGAGCGCATCATGCGGGCGCTGATCCTGCGCCGGGTCAACCTGATCCAGGGTGGCGCCGGCGGTCCGGTGATGATCGGCTCGCCCCAATCCGCGGCGATCGCGCGGCTGCAGAGCTTTCTCACCCGCAACGGCTTTCCGAATCATCTGCTCGATCCCGCCGTCGATCACGATGCCGCCGACCTGATCGCGCGCTATTCGCCGACGCCGGCGGACCTGCCGCTGGTTGTCGTGTCCGATGGCAGCGTGCTGCGCAATCCGAGCGAGACCGAGCTCGCGCGCGCCATCGGCATGATCGGCGGTCCGCGTGGCGAGAAGATCTACGACGTCGCCGTCGTCGGCTGCGGGCCGGCGGGATTGGCCACTGCGGTGTATGGCGCCTCCGAAGGCCTGTCGGTCGCCGTGCTCGATTCGCGCGCCTTCGGCGGCCAGGCGGGCGCCAGCGCCCGCATCGAGAATTATTTCGGCTTTCCCACCGGCATCACCGGGCTCGCGCTGACCGCGCGCGCCTTTAACCAGGCGCAGAAATTTGGCGCCGAGATCATGATCCCGGTGTCGGTGACGGCGCTCGATTGCGAGCGCAAGAACGGCGCCTTCGTGCTGGCGCTCGAGGGCGGCGACGAGGTGCGGGCGCGCGCGGTCGTGGTCGCCAGCGGCGCGCGCTACCGGCGCCCGGATCTCGCCCGGATCAAGGAGTTCGAGGGCCGCGGCGTCTGGTATTGGGCCTCGCCGATCGAGGCGCGGCTGTGCGTGGGCCAGGAGGTCGCCCTGGTCGGCGGCGGCAACTCCGCGGGGCAGGCCGCGGTGTTTCTGTCTGGCCACGTGAAGAAAGTGCGGATGATCATCCGTGGCGGCGGGCTTGCCGCCTCGATGTCGCGCTATCTGATCGAGCGCATCGAGGCGACGCCGAACATCGAGCTCCTGTTCAATACCGAGGTGGTCGCGCTCGACGGTGGTCCGGATACGGGGCTGGAGCGCATCACCCTCAGGAGCCGGCTGTCGGGCGAAGACGCACCGGCCGAGATCCGCAACCTGTTTTTGTTCGTCGGCGCTGATCCAGCGACCGGCTGGCTCGGCGATTGCGGTGTCACGCTCGACCGCGCCGGCTTCGTCGTGACCGGCGCGCAGTCGGAGCAGAATGCGGGGCGGATGGTGTCGCCGCTGGAGACCTCGGTGCCCGGCGTCTATGCGGTCGGCGATGTCCGCTCCGGCTCGGTCAAGCGGGTCGGCGGCGCCATCGGCGAGGGCGCCCAGGTGGTGGCGGCGTTGCACGGTTTTCTCGCCGATCCGCTGGTGCCACCGGTGTGATTCGCTGCGGTCGATGGCACAGTCCGGGGGATGAATTCCCGGAGGCTGCCACCTGCCGTTGCGAACTCATCAAATCGCCGTAATGTCGGTCCTGTTGCGCCCATCTCAGCCAAATTTCCCGATCAGCCCAGCAGGATCAGCATGGATCGCATTCGCATCGTCGGCGGCAACCCGCTTCACGGCACCATCCCGATTTCGGGCGCGAAGAACGCCGCTCTGCCGCTGATGATCGCCGGTCTTCTGACGCCGGAAACGCTGATCCTCGACAACGTCCCCCGCCTCGCCGACGTTGCCCAGCTGCAGCGCATTCTCGGCAATCACGGCGTGGACATCATGGCCGTCGGCAAGCGCCCGGGCGACGGTCAGTACCAGGGCCAGACGCTGCAGATCTCGGCCGCCAATATCATCGACACCACCGCGCCGTACGAACTGGTGTCGCGGATGCGCGCCAGCTTCTGGGTGATCGCGCCGCTGCTGGCGCGGATGCACGAGGCGCGGGTGTCGCTGCCCGGCGGCTGTGCCATCGGCACGCGGCCGGTCGATCTCTTGATCATGGCGTTGGAAAAGCTCGGCGCCAGCATCGACATCGACGCCGGCTATGTCGTCGCCAAGGCACCGGGTGGGCTGCGCGGCGGTCGAATCGATTTCCCCAAGGTCACCGTCGGCGGTACCCATGTCGCGGTGATGGCCGCGGCGCTCGCCAAGGGGACGACCGTCATCACCAACGCGGCCTGCGAGCCGGAAATCACCGACCTCGCCGACTGCCTCAACAAGATGGGCGCGCGCATCAGCGGCGCCGGCACGCCCCGGATCGAGATCGAGGGTGTCAACGCTCTGCACGGCGCGCGGCATACGGTGCTGCCCGATCGCATCGAGGCCGGCACCTATGCGATCGCCACCGCGATGACCGGCGGCGACGTGCATCTCGCCGGCGCCCGGCCGGAGCTCCTGCAATCCGCTCTCGACGTGCTGATGGAAGCGGGCGCCGAGATTTCGAGCGATGCCGAGGGGATCCGCGTGGTCAGAAACGGCCATGGCATCCGCCCGGTGCAGGTCGCGACCGCGCCATTTCCCGGTTTTCCCACCGACCTGCAGGCCCAGCTGATGGCGCTGATGGTGCGGGCGCAGGGGGCGTCTGAAATCACCGAGACCATCTTCGAGAACCGTTTCATGCACGTCCAGGAACTCGCCCGCTTCGGCGCGCGTATCAGTCTGGATGGCGAGACCGCGCGGATCGAGGGCATCTCGACCCTGCGCGGCGCGCCGGTGATGGCGACCGACCTGCGCGCCTCGGTGTCGCTGGTCATCGCCGGGTTGGCGGCGGAAGGCGAAACCATGATCAACCGCGTCTACCATCTCGATCGCGGCTTCGAGCGGCTGGAAGACAAGCTGAAGGCCTGCGGCGCCACGATCGAGCGCATCCGCGAGTGAGGGCTGGGCCAAGAGGATGAGACCGTGACCGACCGGCTGAAACTGATCGCGCTCGATGCCGACGATCTCGCGGTGATCTCCGCGCATGTGCAGGACGCGCGGGTGCAGCCGGCCGACATCATCTGGCGCCAGGCCGAGAAGCGGCTGGTGATCGGCATGAACCGGCTCGACTGGGCCCAGGCGCTGCACGGCCAGAGCGAGCCGCGCCGCCTCCTGGCCGCGTTGCGCTTCGACCGCGTGCAGGCCTGCAAGTCGCGCCGGATCGACCTTGCCGCGCCCGAGACGGTGCTGGAGCTGATCGGCATCGAATTTCATATCGGTGCCGAGCCGCCGGCCGGCAGCGCCCTGCTGCTGTTCGCTCATGGCGGCGCGCTGCGACTCGATGTCGAATGCCTGGAATGCGAGCTGACCGATCTCGGCGAGGATGACCTCGGCACGTCAGACGGTCTCGACGACGTCCGCCGCTGACCGGGTAGGGCGGTTTCAAAGGGTTGACGGCCCCGCGCTGCCGCGCCATTGAGCAGGGGGTCGGGGGCAGCCACCCCTTCGGAAAGTGCCAGAGATGCCCATTCGCCTGTCCCGCGCTCACGCCGATTTCGACGCCCAGTTTCGGCAGTTTCTCGCCGCCAAGCGCGAGACCTCCGCCGACGTCGAAGCCGCCGCCCGCGCCATCGTCGATGACGTCGCCAAACGCGGCGACGCGGCGCTGCTCGAGGCGACCCGCAAGTTCGATCGGCTGGAGCTGACCGCGGCCTCGCTGCGCGTCACCGCGGACGAGATCGAGGCCGCGGTGACGGCCTGTGATGCTGCGACATTGGACGCGCTGAAATTCGCCCGCGACCGCATCGAAGCCTTCCATCTCAAGCAGCTGCCGCAGGACCAGCGCTTCACCGACGCCGCCGGGGTCGAACTCGGCTGGCGCTGGAGCGCGATCGAATCCGCCGGTCTTTATGTGCCCGGCGGCACCGCGGCCTATCCATCCTCGGTGCTGATGAACGCCATCCCCGCCAAGGTTGCCGGCGTCAGCCGGCTGGTGATGGTGGTGCCGGCGCCCGACGGCAAGCTCAATCCGCTGGTGCTCGCCGCCGCGCATCTCGGCGGCGTCTCCGAGATCTACCGCGTCGGCGGCGCCCAGGCGGTCGCCGCGCTGGCGCATGGCACCGCGACGATCGCCCCGGTCGTCAAGATCGTCGGGCCCGGCAATGCCTATGTCGCCGCCGCCAAGCGGCTGGTGTTCGGCAAGGTCGGCATCGACATGATCGCCGGCCCGTCCGAGGTGCTGGTCATCGCCGACGACAGCGGCAATGCCGACTGGATCGCCGCCGATCTCCTGGCCCAGGCCGAGCACGACGCCAGCGCGCAATCGATCCTGATCACCGACAGCCGCCGCCTGGCCGACGACGTCGCCCGCGCCGTCGAAGGCCAGCTCAAGACGCTGCCGCGCGCTCAGATCGCCGGCGCGTCCTGGGCCGATTTCGGCGCCATCATCGAGGTCGAGGATCTCGACCAGGCCGTGCCGTTGGCGGACGCCATCGCCGCCGAGCATCTGGAGATCATGACCAGGGATCCCGATGCCTTCGCCGCCCGGGTCCGCAATGCCGGTGCCATTTTCCTCGGCGCGCACACGCCGGAGGCGATCGGCGACTATGTCGGCGGCTCCAATCACGTGCTGCCGACCGCGCGCTCGGCGCGGTTCTCCTCGGGTCTCGGCGTGCTCGATTTCATGAAGCGCACGTCGCTGTTGAAATGCGGTCCGGAGCAGTTGCGCGCGCTGGGACCAGCAGCGATGACTCTGGGCAAGGCCGAGGGTCTCGACGCCCATTCACGCTCCGTGGGAATACGCCTCAATCTGCCATGACCCAGCACCCGCCAGGCGACGACCGGACCAATCGCATCGTGGCGGTGACGCTCGACGAGGAGTCGATCGGCCGCTCCGGTCCGGACATCGAGCATGAGCGGGCGATCGCGATCTATGACCTCGTCGAGGAGAACCTGTTCGCGCCCGAGGGCGCCGACGGCCAGGGCCCCTTCACCCTGCATCTCGGCATCACCGCCAACCGGCTGATGTTCGACATCCGCAAGGAGGACGGCACGCCGGTGGTGACGCATCTGCTGTCGCTGTCGCCGTTCCGGCGGATCGTGAAGGACTATTTCATGATCTGCGACAGCTACTACAACGCCATCCGCACCGCGACGCCCGACAAGATCGAGGCCATCGACATGGGCCGCCGCGGCATCCATGACGAGGGCTCGCGCACCTTGCAGGAGCGGCTCAAGGGCAAGGTGCGGGTCGATTTCGAGACCTCGCGCCGGCTGTTCACCCTGATCACGGTGCTGCACTGGAAGGGCGAGGGCCAGTGATGCGGCGGGCCGGCCGCCACGCGTCCAGCCGTTCGGCCAAGGGCGCCTAGACCCATGGCCGAGGTGCCGCCGCGCGCCCGCCAGCCGCAGGCGGTGCTGTTCGCCTGCGGCCAGAACAGCGTGCGCTCGCCGATGGCCGAGAGCCTCTTGCGCCAGATGTTCCCGCAGGCCGTCTATGTCCGCTCCGCCGGCGTCAAGAAGGGCGAGCTCGACCCGTTCGCGGTCTCCGTCATGGCCGAACTCGGCCAGGACATCTCGCAGCACAAGCCGACCACCTTCGAGGAGCTCGAGGACTGGGAAGGGCTGAACTTCGACCTCATCATCACCCTCTCGCCCGAGGCGCATCACAAGGCCCTGGAGCTGACCCGCACCATCGCCGCCGACGTCGAATATTGGCCGACGCCGGACCCGACCACCACCGACGGCAATCGCGCGCAGAAGCTCGCCGCCTATCGCGAGGTCTGCGACGGCCTGTTCGCGCGGATCCGCAAACGCTTCGCCAAGCCGGGACCGGCAGGCTTGTAGGGTCCCGGTTCCAGCACAGGTGTCATCGAACCGAAATACCAACGTCGTCTCCCGCTCAAACTGAGCTCGTAGAGCAGGCCGTCGCAGCCTTGTCGCACCCTGCGGGTTGTGGAATGGCAGCCCTTCCGATAGGTTCCGCGCGCCCGCCCCACAGCCTCCGAATCCCCTAGCGAAATCAGCATGCTCGGCCGTCCCAAAATCGTTCTTGCATCCGGTTCGCCGAGGCGTCTGGCGCTGCTCAACCAGGCCGGCATCGAGCCGGATGCGCTGCGTCCCGCCGATGTCGACGAGACGCCGAAGCGCGGCGAGCTGCCGCGCGCCTGCGCCAACCGCCTGGCGCGCGCCAAGGCCGATGCAGCGCTGAAATCCGTCCAGCTCGACGACGAACTGCGCGGCGCCTTCATCATTTCCGCCGACACCGTGGTTGCGGTCGGCCGCCGCATCCTGCCGAAGGCCAATCTGGTCGACGAGGCCTCGCAGTGCCTGCGGCTGCTGTCGGGGCGCAACCACCGCGTCTACACCGCGATCACCCTGGTGACCCCGAAGGAGGCGTTCCGCCAGCGGCTGGTCGAGACCCGCGTCCGCTTCAAGCGGCTCAGCGAGGACGACATCCAGGCCTATATCGGCTCCGGTGAATGGCGCGGGAAGGCCGGCGGCTATGCCGTGCAGGGCATCGCCGGCTCGTTCGTGGTGAAGATGGTCGGCTCCTACACCAACGTCGTCGGCCTGCCGCTCTACGAGACCACGACCCTGCTCGCCGGCGAGGGGTTCCCGATCCGCTTCGGCTGGCTCAACACGGTCGGCGTCTAGCCTCTCCCCAAGGGGGGGTGCATTGGCTGCCGTCACCGCCTAAATAGCCGCCGATGCCCGACGAATCGACCCGCTCCAAGACCGCCACCGCGAAGCCCCTCCGCCGCTGCCCGATCTGCAACCGGCCCGCCGCGGACGCGTCGCGCCCGTTCTGCTCGTCGCGCTGCCGCGACGTCGACCTCCATCGCTGGCTGAGCGGTTCCTATGTCATCCCGGCCACCGAGGGCGACGAGGATGACGTCGAATAGATCCGTATTTTCAAGATCTTGCGCCGGCACTGCCGGCTGACGGCCGCGCGCTTACGGCGCCGCTGCGCATCTGCAAAAGGAATGTGAAAACTTCCGCTCAGGGCGGTAGACAGCGCCGTCCGGTCCCACTATAACCCGCCGGCTCGCCGGGCTTTTTTGCCCTTCACGAGACCTGCCCAGGTAGCTCAGTTGGTAGAGCATGCGACTGAAAATCGCAGTGTCGGTGGTTCGATTCCGCCCCTGGGCACCACGCTTCGCCCTTCGGGCTACGCGTGGCGCAGCCGCGCCGTAGCCCGAAGGGCGAAGCGTGCCCGGCGTAGCGTCTTCGCGAAGCCGGGCGTTTGAGCCCCCCAAGTCTCGCTTGAGGCACGCTCTCTGATCTCCTGATCAACCCTGTCAAACAGCCCGCCGCTCGTCGCAGCCTTAGCCTTGTTGACGCCCATGCACCCGCAACCTCGCGGCCGATCAGCCCGAGCTCTGCTGCATGTGGGCGTCCTCATCAATGGAGAGGGCGCAGGGAAGGCCGAGTGCCGACTGGCACCCGCGGCCCCCGTGCGAAAGATAAGCACGGGGAAGGAACCACAGGCTCAGCCGGAAACAACCCGGCCTTCCCTGCGCGATGGTTTGAACGGCTGCTCCGCGCTCTCCCAGGGGACCGGGCTTGCTTGCCCCCGTCATCGGCATCGTCGCCGACCAAGACACCAGCGTCGGGGTGTCGGGACCACACGGCTTGACCGTCCGCACGACGACGTTCGTCCGCACCCCATTGAGGTGCTGCGTCGCCCCGCGGCCACCACTCCCCGCCGCAACGTCCCGTGACGATCGCGATACGCCCCTCTCAGTGCGGGCGGGATGGCCGGAAACGTGGAGGTGATTTGCTCGACGGCGCAAGGGGAATCAGCACGACGGGCAGTTTGTGCAGAGCTGAGATGCTCTGGCCGATGACAGGGGGCTAGTAGAATCAGCGCGAGCAACTCCGAGACATCGCCATTGTTTGACGAATGTATCATGGATTGATACATCATTGCGGATGATCAGAAGCTTCCGGGACAAGATCACCGAGGCTGTCTTCGACGGCGAGAACCCGAAGGGCTTTCCATCCGATCTGCTGAAAATGGCCCGCCGAAAGTTGCGCTACCTCAACGCTGCAGCTGGTCTCGGCGACTTGCGATCGCCGCCTGGCAACCGTCTGGAGGCGCTGACGGGAGATCGCCAGGGGCAGCATTCGACCCGCATCACCGATCAATTCCGGGTCTGCTTCATCTGGACGGCGGACGGCCCGGCGGACGTCGAGATCGTGGACCATCATAGAAAAGGCGCTGCGATGACGAAGAAGCTGAAGCCGATGCATCCCGGTGAGGTTCTGCGCGAGAAGTTTCTCATTCCGCTCGCGATGTCCGCTGGCGCGCTTGCCAAAGTGTGCGGGCTGCCGCGGACGCGGATCGAGCGGATCGCGAGCGAGCAGACCGGCGTCACCGCCGACACCGCGCTCCGGCTCGCCAAGGCGCTCGATACGACACCAGAGCTCTGGCTCAACCTGCAGACGGACTACGACGTCCAGGTCGCGAAACGCAGCCTCGGCAAGACGCTCGACCGGATCGAGACGGTGAACAAGCCACGGGCGGCGTGACCTGCCGCTGGTGCGCACCGGGTCCGGGTCGAGCCGTCAAAGAGTTTTTTGCACTGGACTGCACTAAATTACGCTCATCAGTGAGCGCGAAGAAGCGTGTGTTGTTATCATCTTCGCGCAATCGGATAGGCGACCGAGACGCATTGCACGCCGCGATCGGCGTGATGGATGACGCCGTCGCGCTGCGGCTTGCGGGGCTCGATTGCCTTGTCCAATGCGAGAACGGTGCGGCGGACCCGTAATCCTCGGCATGGGTCGCATGGACTGCACCGGTTGCGGCGTGTTGGCAGAGCTAACGCGAAAGTTCTTGTCTGCTGCACTGCCTGCTACGGAAGAAGAGCATTCAACATGACGGTGCGTGTCTTGCGATCTTGAAGTCAGCCTCGAATGATCATGATCGGATGTGGCGGGATCAGCAGCTTAGCGCAGGACTTCCCGCACGGTGGTTCTGGCCAGCCGATGCAGGCGACGGCTGAGCGGAGGGCGTTCGCTGTATTTCTCGCAGAAGTAATAGCAGTGGACGCTATCACACGGTTCTGCTCGATCCTCGCGCCAAAACGTGCCGTCCAAGAGATTGCCATAGGCGCGGGAATTGCCGCACCTGAAGACATCTCCGTTCGGTTCGATCTTAAAGAAAAGCCGGCCGGCTCCGCATCGCAAGCCATCATAGTTGGGAGTCCCGTGGAGCATGCGGTCGTCGCCGAACATGTCGACGGTTGGGCGTTCGTCACGGTCCTTCAGTGCTGGTGCATAGAAGGCGCGCGCTGCTTCATTATAATGCCTGAAAGTCCGTCGCTCGGTTGACGTGTAGGCGCCTGGATACGACTTTCCCTCGTGGTGTCCTCGCAGCACTTTCGGAATCGGAAACATTCCGATCGGTGCAAGCAGATCGATCGCTTCTTCGAATCGCGCCAGGGCCTCGGGCGTGGCGACCAGCGACGACATGATCTGAAAGCCGGCTTCTTTCAGATTTTCAACGTTGTCCAAATAGGGCTTCAATCCGTTCTTGCGCTCGCGTTCGGCAAGATGAAATCCCGCATTGATGAAGCTGACGCGGCGCGGCGAGATCCTCCTCGCGAAATCCTGCCACGATTTGTATGTCATGTTCGAGTTGATGGAGAGCAGATGTCGACCGGTCAATCGCGCGCAGAGATCAACGAAGTCAGGATAGACGCTCGGCTCGCCGCCCGTCATATGGAGGAGCCAGGTGAGTCCGGAGCGGTCGAACGCGTGCTGCCAGGCTTCGTTCGAGGCCGCCGGCTTGATCTTTTCCCCGAGCGTGTCGTTGTCAAAAAAGCAATAAGGGCAACGATAATTGCAGGTGTTCAAGAGCTGCCAGTCGGCCTCAACGTCATATTTCATCGTTGTTCCCCGCTCAGACAGTTGTAACTCTACCCCACGCTGCTCCTCTCCATCTAGTGATATGATAGCTAGATGCGCGCTCGTCCCCTGACGGCCGCGTTGTCGACTGACGCGGGCCACAGCAGCCAAAGACAGCCGCCAATCTGGTCTCGACGGTATCGCCTGGCCGGCGGTTTGAATAGCGGCATGCATTTGGACCACGCTGCCACCGTGGCCTCAGCCCCTCGCGTCCGCCAGGCGGCCGCGTCCCAGCCGACGTCCGATCAGGCGGCGCGGGCGGACAAGGCTTGGGCCTCGGCGGCGGCGCGCTGCATGCTCGAGGACATCTCGCTCGTCACCGTGCTCTGCTCCTCGACCGCCGCGGCCGTCGAAGTGACATACTCGCTGACATTGACGATCGCCTGCTTGATCGAGCCGAGTGCGGTGACGACGTCGCCGGAGATGCCGTTCAGGCTCTCGATTTCGTCGCCGATCTTGTCGGTCGCCCGCTTGGCCTGATTGGCGAGGTTCTTGACCTCGGAGGCGACGACGGCAAAGCCGCGACCGGCCTCGCCGGCGCGGGCTGATTCGATTGTCGCGTTGAGCGCCAACAGGTTGATCTGGCCGGTGATGCCGTTGATCAGCTCGACAATTCCGCTCATCGCCTGGGCGGCCTCCGACAGGCGCTGGGCCTGTGCGTCGGCCGTGGCCACGCGGTCCACGGCGCTCATCGCCGTGTCGCGGGATTTGGTCATCGCCTCGGAAATCTCGCGCACGGAGGCGTTGAGCTCCTCGGCGCCGGCGGCGACCGATTCCATCATCGCGCGGACGCGCTCGTTGCCCATGCGGACCAGCACCTGCGGCGTGACGTCGGTGGCGTATTTGACGACCTTGAACGGCTTGCCGTTGAGGTCGAGGATCGGATTGTAGGAGGCCTGGATGTAAACCTCGCGGCCGCCTTTGCCGATCCTCTTGTATTCGGCGGACTGATATTGTCCGCAGTTCAGGCCAGCCCAGAACGCGCGATAGTCGTCGCTGTCCCGTTCCTGCGGCTCGACGAACAGGCTGTGGTGCTTGCCCTGGATCTCCGCAAGGCCATAGCCCACCGCCGCCAGGAAGTTGTCGTTCGCGGTGATGATCGTGCCGTCCATGTTGAACTCGATCACGGCCTGCGACTTTTCAATGGCGTCGATCTGGCCGGCAAGATCGGCATTCCGCAGCTTCTGTGCGGTTACGTCGCTGGCGAACTTGACCACGCCGAACGGCCGGCCCTTGTCGTCGAGCACGGGATTATAGGATGCCAGGATCCAGACCTCCTTGCCGCCCTTGCCGATGCGCTTGTATTCGCCGCTCTGGTATTCGCCGCGCCCGAGCGCGGCCCAGAACTCCTGGTAGGCCGGCGTGTCGCGCACGGCCGCCTCGACGAACAGGCTGTGATGCTTGCCCTGGATCTCCGCAAGGCGATAGCCGAGACTATCGAGAAAGTTCTGGTTGGCCTGGATGATCGTGCCGTCGAGATCGAATTCGATGATGGCCTGCGCCCGGTCGATGGCGGCGAGCTTCGAGGAGTCCGTCATGGCCCGCAGCTTCTTCTGGGTGATGTCGGTCGCGTATTTGACGACCTTGACCGGCCGTCCCGAACTGTCGATGACCGGATTGTAGGACGCCTCGATCCAGATGTCGCGCTCGCCTTTGGCGACGCGCTTGAACTCGGCGGCGTGGAATTCGCCTCGGTTCAGCGATGTCCAGAACTCCCGATAGGCGGCATGGTCGCGTTCTGCGGGGGCGACAAACATCGAATGGTGTTGGCCCGCGATCTCGGCAAGCTCATAGCCCACCGCATCGAGGAAATTGCGGTTGGCGGTGATGATCGTGCCGTCGAGCTTGAACTCGATCACGGCCATTGCACGGCTCAGGGCTGCGAGCTGGGCTTCGGCGGCGGAAGTGGTCTTCGAGCGGAACACGATGGCATCTCCATGTGACAAAGCCCGCATCGAGACCTCTGCTCGATCTGCGCTGACTTCGGATCTCAGTTGATGGGGGGGAAGGGCGGCGCCGTTGCCGAAGGCGGGCCTTGACGAGCCGATCAAGCGTCGATCGATCAGGCCTCATGGAACCGACGGGCGGACTCTTCACGCGAGTCGTTTCGGGATCACTAAGGCGATTGAAGGATTGTCGATGTTACGTATTTCTACGTGAGATGATGTGCATCATACGAACGACCTGTTGTTTCTCCGATGTTCGCCCGATGCGATCGCACATGAACTTTGAGCTCGGGCTTCATTAGAGCCGCTGCGGCGATCCTGCGCGAGCCTCTGACTGAGTGCTCGAGACGGGACTGATTGTGCGTCAAGGTCCAAGACCCGCGCGACGAGGAAGACCACTTGCGATGTGAGCGCGCCGGACCGATCTCCCCGGCGCCGCCATGTTCGTCTCCTCCGGGGGACCAAGGCTCCAGGCAGGCAACGCCCTCGCTGCAGCCGTGACAGCGCCTTTGACTCTGGGTTGCGGAAGTGCTGATCTGCTCGTGTCGGGAAAGCGACGCAAGCCAATCACGCGCGACCCAGGGAGGCGATGATGAACGGCAACAGCAATAAGCTCGTGGCGGAGGCGATCGGCACCTTCTGGCTGACATTCGGCGGTTGCGGCAGCGCGGTGATCGCGGCCGGGGTGCCGGATGTCGGGATCGGCATGCTCGGCGTGGCGCTTGCGTTCGGGCTCACCGTGGTCACCATGGCCTATGCCATCGGGCACATCTCGGGCTGTCATCTCAATCCGGCTGTCACCGTGGGGCTCGCCTGCGGCGGGCGGTTCCCGACCGGGCTGATCCTGCCCTACGTCATCGCGCAGGTGATCGGCGCCGTCGTCGGCGCGGCCGTGCTGTATGCGATCGCCAGCGGCGCGCCGGACTTCAGCCTCGCCGGCGGCTTTGCCGCCAACGGCTATGCCGAGCATTCGCCCGGCAAATACGGCTTAGGGGCCTGCCTGCTCAGCGAGTTCGTGCTGACGATGATGTTCCTGTTCGTGATCATGGGGGCGACCCATGGCAAGGCGCCGGTCGGATTTGCGCCGCTGGCGATCGGGCTCGCGCTGACGCTCATTCATCTCATCAGCATCCACGTCACCAACACCTCGGTGAATCCGGCGCGCAGCACCGGGCCGGCGCTGTTCGTCGGCGGCTGGGCGCTGGCGCAGCTCTGGCTGTTCTGGGTGGCGCCGCTGCTCGGCGGCGCCGCGGGCGGCTTCATCTATCGCTGGCTGAGCCGGGAGCCGGCGGCCGAGGTGACCGGGCAGACCGTGATCCCGAAACGCGCCTAGGGACATCTCCTCTCGCCGGCGGATCGGGCCATGGCTCCGCGGCGCCAGGATGCTCATGGTGCGAATGAGATCATCCGAGGCGCGCGCCCTGGCGTTCAGGACCGATGGAGGAGGCCGCAATGTTCGTCGACTTGCCCGGCTATTGGCCGCATGAACCGAAGCCGGAACCGCCGAAGCGGCGGCTGTCGGTCGGCGGGGAGAGGCTGCTGCTGGCTCTGATCGGCCTCAACATGATGCTGCTGGTCGTGGCGCCGGTCGGCGGCGTCACGTTGATCCACTGGCTGGTGGCCGTGCTGTCGCGTTGATGATGAGTGAAGCATTTGCCCCTGCGTCAGGTCCGTACGGCTCCTGCGTGGGACGACGCCTTCAACTGCCGCAGGCCAACGCATTTGAGGACGAGGCGTGGCAGCGCCGGTTCCGACCTGGCTCCTCATAGCCCGGATGAGCGCCAGCCGACGCCGCTTCGGCGTCGGCGATAGCGACATCCGGGTCCACCGGCGACAGCGCGTGAGAACCCGGATGTCGCGTCCGCCTCCGCCCTCCGGGCTTCGCGCATCCGGGCTGCGAGTCTGTCTTTTTGGAGATGTCACGGCATGCGGCGATAGATCTGCAGATAGTTGGTCGAGGGCCGGCCGCCGATGCGCCAGCGCATCGTCAGCGGGTTGAGCTCGACGGCCACCGTCTCGAGCGGACTGAAGCGATGCGGCGCGAGCAGCGCTTCCAGCTCGGCCGGCTTGACGAAGCGGCGCCAATCATGCGTGCCGCGCGGCAGCCAGCCCAGGATATATTCGGCGCCGATGATCGCCTTCACGAACGAGGTCAGCGTGCGGTTCAAGGTGCCGATCACGAGGATGCCGCCGGGCCGCACCAGCTCGGCGACATGCCCGACGAAGCGGCCGAGATCGGCGACATGCTCGACCACTTCGAGCGTCAGCACGATGTCGGCGCGCTCGCCTTCCGCGACGAGGTCCTCCGGCAGCGCGTGACGATAGGCGACGAGTGCGCTCTGCCGGCGCGCATGATCGGCCGCCACGAGCACGTTGCGCTCCGACGCGTCGATGCCGAGCGTGTCCGCGCCGAGCCGCGACAAGGGCTCGGTGACGATGCCGGCCCCGCAGCCGACGTCGATGATTTCCAGGCCAGCCAGCGGCAGGTTGGCCGCGGCATCGCGGCCGACCAGCGCCGGCAGGCGATCGCAGAGATAGCTCACGCGCGCGGCGTTGAAGGCGTGCACCAGCTTGAACGCGCCGTCCGGCTTCCACCATTCCTCGGCCAGGCGAGAGAACCGCGCGATCTCCGCCGGATCGACGGTCGAGGGACCTTCGGCGGTCGCAGCGAAGGCGGGCTTCACGGCATCCTTGTAGAGCATCGTCGTCGTCCTTTCTCCGCTGCGGTCCTCATTGCGCGAGACGCAGCAGCACGCCGCCGCTCAGCACGATATGGACCAAGGTGAGCACGACCGAGGCGCCGTGAAGGCGGGCAAAGCGGCGCTTTTCGCCATGATCTGTGGCGCGGTTGATCGCGGGTATCAGGATCTGCCGCGCCAGCACGGCGGTGAGCGCGACCGCGACCAGGGCGCCGCCCGCGAGCTCGTCGCCGGCGAGCGCCGTCACGCCGGCGGCGGCGGCCGTCACGATGACGAACAGATAGAAATGCGGGAAGGCGCGGCGGATCACCGCGCGGGTCGTGTCGGCGGGCAGCGCGCTGAACAGGAACGGCGCGAAGCCGAACGCGAACAGGGTCATGCCGCCGAACAGCAGCGCGGTGACGAGCAATGCGGCGGCGTTCATCATGGCGTGGGCTCTCCGCGCGCCGGCCAGCGCGGCAGGATATAAGGAACGCGCGCGCGATAGGCCTGGAAGCGCGCGCCGTAGATCTGCGTGAAACGCCGTTCCTTCAGCCGCGGCGCGAGCAGGCAATAGGCCGTCAGCACCAGCGCGACCGCGAGCTGGTCAGGCGTCCACACCGGCACCGTCCACAGCGACAGCGCAAAGGCCAGATAGATCGGCTGGCGGATGATCGCGAACAGGCCGCGCTCGGGCATGTCGGGAAAGCGCGGCGGCCGGTCGGCCGCCAGCGACAGCCAGCCGAGCGCGCCGGATTGCACCTCGACGCCGGCATCCCAGCTCGCCTTGATCAGCAGCAGCCAGCTGGTCGCGTAAGCGAGGCACAGCGCCACGAAGGCGCCGCCTTGGGCGCGCCACCAGACGATGCCGCTCGGCGTCCACAGCGCAAACAGGCACAGCAGCTGCAGCGCGGCGATGACGGCATAATGCGTGGTGGCGAGCGTCGCGCCATGCTGTCCCAGGCGCGCCAGCCAGCGGCGGCCCGGTCCGAGCAGCAGCGAATGGACGAGCGGAAATTGCAGCAGCAGCGCGGTGTTTGCGACGATCGCCCACGGCCACGGCACGCGGCCGAAGCTCTCGCTCATGCCGAAGAACATCGCGCCGATCATCGCCAGCACGGCCAGCGCAAACAGCGCGTGGCAGACGAGGCCGGTCAGGACGGCCGTCGCAATCCGACCTGCGCCCGGTGGCGCGGCCCGTGCGGATCGCAGCAGCGCCGTGAGGCGGGTCAAGTGGGAGAGATCGGCCGGGTTGCTCACATCTTGGCTACGCGGCGCGTCGGGCGTCGGATTTCAGCTGGCCATCACGGATGCGTGAGGGCGGGGCGGTCATGCCTCGGCGCGGCTGCTCGTCGGTTTCGGAGCGGACATCTAGACCTTCATGTCGACGACGATGCGGCTCATCTCGTCGCTCGCCTTCAGCACGCGCGCATTGGCGGCGAAGCTGTATTTGGCGACCAGCTGGCTGATCATCTCCTGGGCGAGATCGACATTGGGTGCGGCGACGAGGCCATCCTTGTTGGCGAACGGCGCCGATGGCTCGTAGCTCGCCGACGTGCCCTGGCTCGCTCTGGTGATGGTGGTCTGGGTGCCGCCGCCGGCGACGTCGCTCTGCACCAGCTCGAGCGGGTCATAGGCCTTCGGCGCGCCCGCCGGCAGCTTGCCATTCGCATCCGGCAGCGCGCCCGTGCTCCTGGCATTGGCGACGTTGGAGGCCGACACTTCGAGCCGGCGCGTGGCCGCGTTCATGCCGGAGACTGCGTTGGAAGCGATCGGGCTCATGATGCTTGCTGCTGATGATGCCTCCTCACCTAAGCCCGGGGCCCCTCAAGCAAGCGTCAAGCCAGACGGTCAGACTTGATCGAGTTCCGAAAGGTCTTGTTCACTATCCACCGCGCTCAGGGCGAGCGATGCGGGGAGAGCTGCAGCAGCCGCAGCGCGCCGGGGACGTCGTTCGGGGACGAGACGAGCGCATAGTCTCCGCGCGCGGCGCCGACGCCGCCGGTGACGACGACGGCCCGCTTCGGACACAGGCCGAAGCAGCTCGTCATCACCACGCGCGGCGGCTTGCCGCCGGCCGAGGCGGCGTGTCCGGCCGCGCGCTTGATGGCCGTCTTGATGTCCTTCGCATCGTCGCTGCGCTTGAGGCATTTGCGGCAGACGAACACGGGGGCGGGGCGGCGGGGTTTGACGAGAGCGGGGGAAGCCATGGCTCTGCAGCTAGGGCGTCGCATGCGCGCCGGCATCCCTCATGAATGCGCGGCCGGTGTGCGGCTGGCGGGGTTCCGCGCCGACCGCGTCAGCGCGGGCTGAGCCGGGCCAGCGCCCAGCGCACCGACAGGCCGATGCCGACCGCCGGTAGCACGATGGCGGCGCCGGCGAGCGCGGCGAACAGTAATTCGAGCGGCCAGAGATTGTGCGAGGTCGGGTCGGTCGCCGTGTCCTTGGCGATGGAGACGCCGACGATGATCGGGACGGCGAGCAGCATCGCCTGGACGATGCGCCGGACCGGCGCCATGTCGATCAGGACCAGGACGAGCGACAGAAACGCGAGCAGCAGCGCGCCGGGCAGGACGGCGAACTGCCCCCTGTTGAGCTCGGCAGAGGACAGCCGCCAATAGGGAAGGCCGGCCGCCAGCACGACACCGGCAAGCGCAAGGAGCAACCCGAGAACGTCGACGATCTTCATGGCGAGAAGCCTGACAGCCGGACGTTAAGGAGCCCTCACCCAGCGTAACCCTCGAGCTATTGCTCACCGACGGGGCATATGATCTGGTCTGGCGGTGATCGTCGGCGTCGCCTGGGGATGGCCTGAGCGGCCGGTTCCGGACGGCGTGACGGCCATGTCATAGTGACGGACGATCCAGGTCACGCGCGTTCAGGCGTGTGACGGATAGAAAAAAGGAGACGGTGCGGGGTCATGGCGGCGAGCGACAGCGACAAATCCCGGCTCGACGATGCCGCCCGCGCCGGCTGGCTGTATTTCATTGCCGGCCATACCCAGGACGAGATCGCGCGGATGCTGCAGGTGTCGCGCGCCTCGGCGCAGCGGCTGGTGTCGCTGTGCCTCGCCGAGCGGCTGATCACCTTCCGGCTCGAGCATCCCATCGCCTCCTGCATGGCGCTCGCGGGCCGCCTCAAAGATCGCTTCGCGCTGGTGCATTGCGAGGTGGTGCCGACCGATCCGGCCGCGCCATCGGGCGCCGCCGGCATCGCCGAGCGCTGCGCCAACCTGCTGGAAACCACGTTGCGGACCGAGACGCCGGTGATCATCGCGCTCGGCACCGGCCGGGCGGTGCGTGCCGCTGTCGAGCGCGTCACGCCGATCGACCGGCCGGAGCACCAGATCGTGTCGCTGGTCGGCAATATCCTCGCCGACGGCTCGGCCAGCTTCTTCGATACCGTCGGCCGGCTCGCCGACCGCACCGGCGCGCGGCATTATCCGATGCCGCTGCCGTTCCTGATGGGGTCGGAAGAGGAGCGTGACCGCATGGTCCGGCTCGATGCCATCGGCAAGGTCAAGGCGGTCGCGGATCAGGCCGACCTCAAGCTGGTCGGGATCGGCCAGATGGACCAGAAGGCGCAGATGCATGTCGACGGCTTCGTCACCCGCGACGAGCTCACCGAGATGATGCGGCTTGGCGCGATCGGCGAGATCACCGGCTGGGCCTATGATGCCAAGGGCAAGCTGATCGATGGCGGCACCAACCGCCGGCTCACCAGCATTCCGCCGGAGGTCCCCGCGCGCGCGATGACGATCGCGGCGGCGGTCGGGCCGGGCAAGATTCCGGCGATCCGGGCAGCGCTGGTCGGGCGGCTGATCAACGGCCTGATCACGGACGAGGCCACGGCCCGCGCCATCCTGGATGAGTGAGACCGGCCCCGGGAGCTGACCCGCCGGGCGATCCGATGGCCGGATCGCCGCGCCGATCACGCTGTTTTTCAATTCCTGATCATCGATCTGCTGCAGCGCGCAACCTGTGGGCGCCGGGCCATGCTTGACAAAGTCTGACCAGTGTTGTGAACATCAGCTCAGCCCGTGAGCATATGTTCAAAAGACACGGGAAGGGAGGACACCGTGAAGACCATCTTCACCCGGACGCGCACGCTCGCCGCCCTGATGGGCGCCGCCACGCTGCTGACCACCGCGCCCGCATGGGCCGAGACGACCCTGACCATCGCCACCGTCAACAATGGCGACATGATCCGGATGCAGGGCCTGACCGGCGAGTTCACCAAGGCCAATCCCGACATCCAGGTGAAATGGGTGACCTTGGAAGAGAACGTGCTGCGCCAGCGCGTCACCACCGACATCGCCACCAAGGGTGGCCAGTTCGACATCCTCACCATCGGCACCTATGAGGTGCCGATCTGGGCCAAGAAGAACTGGCTGGTGCCGCTCGACAAGCTCGGCGCCGATTATGACGCCAACGACATCCTGCCGAAGATCAAGGACGCGGTGTCCGTCGACGGCAAGCTCTACGCCGCGCCATTCTATGGCGAGAGCTCGATGGTGATGTACCGGACCGATCTGTTCGACAAGGCCGGGCTGAAGATGCCGGAGAGCCCGACCTGGGACTTCGTCATCGACGCCGCCAAGAAGCTGACCGACAAGCCGGGCGGCGTGTTCGGCATCTGCCTGCGCGGCAAGGCCGGCTGGGGCGAGAACATGGCGTTCCTGACCGCGATGTCGAATTCGTTCGGCGCGCGCTGGTTCGACGAGAAATGGCAGCCGCAGTTCAACACCCCGGAATGGAAGAAGACGCTGACCACCTATGTCGATCTGATGAAGGACGCAGGACCTCCCGGCGCCAGCTCCAACGGCTTCAACGAGAACCTCGCGCTGTTTAACTCCGGCAAATGCGCGATGTGGATCGACGCCACCGTGGCGGCGTCGTTCGTGACCAATCCCAAGGAATCCAAGGTCGCCGACAAGGTCGGCTTCGCGCTGGCGCCGAACACTGGCCTCGGCAAGAACGCCAACTGGCTGTGGGCCTGGAATCTCGCGATTCCCGCCGGCTCGAAGAAGACGGACGCCGCCGAGAAGTTCATCGCCTGGGCGACGAGCAAGGACTACACCAAGCTGGTGGCGTCGAAGGACGGCTGGGCCAACGTGCCGCCGGGCACCCGGACCTCGCTCTACAAGAACGAGGACTATCTCAAAGTCGCCCCGTTCGCGAAGATCACCCTGGCCTCGATCGATGCGGCCGATCCGAGCCATCCGACGGTGAAGCCGGTGCCTTATGTCGGCGTGCAATACGCCGCCATCCCTGAATTCCAGGGCATCGGCACCGCGGTCGGCCAGCAGTTCTCCGCGGCGCTCGCCGGCTCGATGACGGTCGATGCGGCGCTCGCAGCGGCGCAGTCCTCCACTGAACGCGAGATGAAGCGCGCCGGCTACATCAAGTAGGCGCGTCACGGCATCAGCTCGACCTGAAACTCCTCCCGAGCTGATCACTGGCGGCCATCCCTCCCCACAGGGATGGCCGCATTTTCTCTCCGATGGGGTCGGCATACGAGCTGCGTAGGGTGGGCAAAGCGCAGAGTGCACACCGCCGAGCGCCAGCCGCGACGCCGGTGCTTGTGAATTCGTCCTCTCCCCTTGCGGGAGAGGGCATGTAGGAACTCGCAACAGGCTCGGTTGGGTGAGGGGTATGTCTCCAGCAGCATCGCTCGCGGATAGATACCCCTCACCCGACTGCGTACGCGGAAGGGCCGGTGATGCCCTCTCCCGCAAGGGGAGAGGGCACATTCACGGGCACCTCGCCCGAGCGTCGCGATGAGAGTCTATTTGTTGGACCCCCAAGCGATCACCGGGTCATTGCGAGGAGCGAAGCGACGAAGCAATTCAGAGCCCCTCCCACGACTCTGGATTGCTTCCGCCTTCGCTCTTCGAGCTACGGCGGACAAGTCGCTTCGCTCGCAATGACGATGCAGCTGACTGTGTGAACGAGGACCGTGACCATGGCCACCAGACAGACTCAACTGCTCGCCCGGGCGCTGCTGTCGCCGGCGGTCATCCTGCTGTTCATCTGGATGATCGTGCCGCTGGCGCTGACCGTCTACTTCTCGACCCTGCATTACAGCCTGCTCGATCCCGGCTCCGAGAGCTTCGTCGGCTTAGAGAATTTCGAGTATTTCCTCACCGATCCCGCCTTCCTCGCCTCGCTGCAGAACACGCTGGTCCTGGTCGGCTCGGTCCTGCTGCTCACGATCGGCCTCGGCATCCCCCTGGCGCTCCTGCTCGACCAGCCGGTGATCGGCCGCAACATCATCCGCCTGATGGTGATCGCGCCGTTCTTTGTGATGCCGACGGTCAGCGCGTTGGTGTGGAAGAACCTCCTGATGCACCCGGTGTCCGGCCTGTTCGCGTGGATCGCGACCTCACTCGGGATGACGCCGATCGACTGGTTCACCGATGCGCCGCTGCTTGCGGTGATCTTCATCGTCGCCTGGCAATGGCTGCCGTTTGCGACGCTGATCCTGCTCACCGCGCTGCAGTCGCTCGACGAGGAGCAGAAGGAGGCTGCCGAGATGGATGGCGCCGGTCCGCTGTCGCGCTTCATCTATCTGACCGTGCCGCACCTGGCACGGCCGATCACGGTGGTGATCCTGATCGAGACCATTTTCCTGCTCACCGTGTTTGCCGAGATCTTCGTCACCACCGGCGGCGGACCTGGGCTGCAGACCACCAACATCGCCTTCCTGGTCTATTCGCAGGCGCTGATCCAGTTCGATGTCGGCACTGCCTCGGCGGGCGGCCTCGTCGCGGTCGTCATCGCCAATATCGTCGCCTTCTTCCTGGTCCGCATCGTCGGCCGTAACCTCGAGGCGTAACAGCATGGCGCGCAAGGTCACCGGACGTCATGTCGCGATCTCCACGCTGGCTGCATGGCTCGCCGGCTTCGTCATCTTCTTCCCGATCCTGTGGATGGTGCTGGCAAGCTTCAAGACCGAGCTGGAGGCGTTCGCGACGCCGCCCTCGTTCCTGTTCTTCCATTGGACCACCGAGAACTACGCCACCGTGCAGGAGCGCAGCGATTATCTGCATCACGCGCTGAACTCGCTGATCGTCGCCGGCGGCTCGACGCTCATTGCCATGCTGATCGCCATTCCCGCGGCGTGGTCGATGGCGTTCTCGCCGACCAAGCGCACCAAGGACATCCTGCTCTGGATGCTCTCGACCAAGATGATGCCGCCGGTCGGCGTGCTCGTGCCGATCTACCTCATCTACAAGAACATGGGGCTGCTCGATACGCGGACCGGCCTGGTCTTCATCCTCTGCCTCGGCAATCTGCCGATCGTGATCTGGATGCTGTTCACTTACTTCAAGGAGATCCCGAAGGACATCCTGGAAGCGGCGCGGATGGATGGCGCGACGATCGGACGCGAGCTGATCTACGTGCTGACGCCGATGGCGATCCCCGGTCTGGCCTCGACCTTGCTGCTCAATCTCATCCTGGCCTGGAACGAGGCGTTCTGGACCTTGAACCTGTCGACCCTGAATGCGGCGCCGCTGACGACCTTCATCGCCTCCTATTCGAGTCCGGAGGGCCTGTTCTGGGCGCGGCTGTCGGCGGCCTCCACGCTCGCGATCGCGCCGATCCTGATCATCGGCTGGTTCAGCCAGAAGCAGCTCGTGCGCGGGCTGACCTTCGGCGCAGTGAAGTAACGAAAGGGCTGGGTTCACATGGGACGGATCACGCTGGAAGGTGTGCAGAAATCGTTCGGGCCGGTCCACATCATCAAGGGCGCCGACCTCGACATTCCCGACGGCGCCTTCGTGGTGTTTGTCGGCCCCTCCGGTTGCGGCAAAACCACGCTGTTGCGGCTGATCGCCGGGCTCGAGGACGTCTCGGGCGGCCGCATCCTGATCGACGGCCATAATGTCGTCGACGTGCCGCCGGCCAAGCGCGGCCTGTCGATGGTGTTCCAGTCCTATGCGCTGTATCCGCATATGAGCGTCCGCGGCAACATCGCCTTCGGTCTGAAAATGGCCGGGCTGCCGAAGGCCGAGATCAACCAGAAGGTCGAGGCGGCCGCCGCGACCCTGAACCTCACGCCCTATCTCGACCGCAAGCCGCGCGAACTCTCCGGCGGCCAGCGCCAGCGTGTCGCGATCGGCCGCGCCATTGTGCGCGAACCGAAGGCGTTCCTGTTCGACGAGCCGTTGTCCAATCTCGACGCCGCGCTGCGCGTGCAGATGCGGCTCGAAGTGACGCGGCTGCAGAAGCAACTCGGCACCACGGCGATCTATGTGACTCACGACCAGGTCGAGGCCATGACCATGGCCGACAAGATCGTGGTGCTGAACGCCGGCCGGATTGAGCAATATGGTTCGCCGATCGAGCTCTATCAGAAGCCCGCCAATTTGTTTGTGGCCGGCTTCATCGGCTCGCCGAAGATGAACTTCATCACCGGCCCCGAGGCTGCGCAGCGCGGCGCCACGACGATCGGGGTGCGGCCCGAGCACATCGCCGTCGTCGATGACGGCGGCGAGGGCTGGTCCGGCAAGGTGCTGATTGCCGAGCATCTCGGCAGCGACACCTTTCTCTATGTCGATGCCGGTGCGCTGGGCACGCTGACCGTGCGCTGCGTCGGCGAGAAGCGGCTCGGCGCAGGCGACGCCGTGACGCTGCGGCCCGAGCCGGGCCGGATCTACCGCTTCGACAACAATGGACTTGCGATCTTCGCATGAGAGGTGACGTCCCCTCCGGACGTCAGTGACAACAACGGACGACGACCATGTATCTCGAAAAATTCAAACTCGACGGCAAGACCGCGTTGATCACCGGCGGCGCGCAGGGCATTGGGCTGGCCTGCGTCGAGGCGCTGGCCGAAGCGGGCGCGCATGTGGTGATCGCCGATCGCGATGCGAAAGCCGCGGCGGATGCGCAGGCGGCGATGAAGGCCAGGGGTTTCGACACCGCGACGGCGCTGATGGACGTGACCAATTCTGCCCAGGTGACGCAGATCGCCGACGATCTGGCCGCGCGCCACGGCAAGGTCGATATCCTCGTCAACAATGCCGGCATCGCGCGCAGCGAGACGCCGGCCGAGACCGTCACCGACGAGCATTGGCTGAACGTGCTCGATGTCAATCTCAATGGCACGTTCTGGTGCTGCCGCGCCTTCGGCAAGCACATGCTGGCGGCCAAGAGCGGCACGATCGTCAATATCGGCTCGATGTCCGGCTTCATCGTCAACAAGCCGCAGGAGCAATGCTTCTACAACGCATCGAAGGCCGCGGTGCACCATCTGACCAAGTCGCTGGCGGCCGAATGGGGCGCCCGCGGCATCCGCGTCAATGCGGTCGCACCGACCTATATCGAGACGCCCCTGAATGCCTTCGTGAAGAACAATCCGCGCATGTATGATGCCTGGATTGGTGGGACCCCGATGGGCCGCATGGGCCAGGTCGAGGAGATCGCCTCGGTCGTGCTGTTCCTGGCTTCGGAAGCTGCAAGTTTGATGACCGGCAGCGTCGTCGTTGTCGATGGCGGCTATACTTGCTGGTAAACTCCCGTCAACGACAGACGGGAGTGAAACATGCGTCAGGCCTTTATCGGTGTCGATGTCGGCACAACCAGCACGCGCGCCGGCATCTTCGACCCAGCCGGCCGCCTCCTTGCCGCGGCGCGGCATCCGATCAGGACCTGGCATGAGGCCGGCGATGTCGTCGAGCAATCGTCCGACGACATCTGGCGCGCGTGCTGTGCGTCGGTCAAAGCGGCGCTGGCAGAAGCAGCGATCGCGCCGGAGCTGATCAAGGGCATCGGCTTCGACGCGACCTGCTCGCTGGTCGTGCTGGACCGCCAAGGCGCGCCGGTCACGGTCAGCAGTTCCGGCGACCCCACCCGCAACGTCATCGTCTGGATGGATCATCGCGCTCTGTCAGAGGCGCGCGACATCAATGCGACCAAGGACGAGGTCCTGCGCTATGTCGGCGGTTCGATCTCACCGGAAATGGAGATGCCGAAGCTGCTCTGGCTGAAGCGGCATCTGCGGACGAGCTTCGACGGCGCCGGGCATTTCTTCGATCTCGCTGACTTTCTTACCTGGCGTGCGACGGGCGCCGTGGCGCGCTCGATGTGCACCGTCACCTGCAAGTGGAATTATCTTGCGCATGAGGCGCGCTGGAGCGCGGATTATTTCCACCGCATCGGGCTCGATGAGTTCGTCAAGGAGGACTACGCCCGGATCGGCACCGAGATCGTTGCGCCGGGGACGGCGCTCGGTCACGGCCTGTCGCGGGACGCAGCAGCGGAGCTCGGGCTCGTGACCGGCACGCCAGTCGGCGCGGCGCTGATCGACGCTCATGCCGGTGGGATCGGCGCCATCGGCGGCCGCGCGTCGGATGGCGGCGAGGTCGATGTCTGCGATCGCCTGGCCTACATCATGGGGACCTCGGCCTGCATCATGGCGACGACGCGGGCACCGTCCTTCGTGCCGGGTGTGTGGGGACCTTATTATCAGGGCATGGTGCCGGGGTTCTGGCTGAACGAGGGCGGCCAGTCTGCGGCGGGGGCGGCTGTCGACCATCTCCTGCGCTCACACCCCGCGGCTGCCGACGCGACCGCCGCCGCGCGTGGCGAAGGGCTCGACCTGATCAGCTTCCTGGAGAAGCGCATCCTGGCGCGCACGCCCCAGGTCGGCGCTGCGGCGCTACTGGCCCGCGACATTCACATCCTTCCGGAATTCCTCGGCAACCGCTCTCCCTATGCCGATCCCGCCTCGCGCGCGGTCATCGCCGGTCTTGATCTCGACGCCGATATCGGCGCGATGGAGCGGCTGTTCGTGGCCGGGCTTTGTGGCCTTGCCTATGGGCTCGCCGACGTGATGGATGCCTTTGCGGCCAATGGCGTCACCAGCCGGATTCTGGTGATGGCCGGCGGCGCCTCCCGCAGCCCGCTGGTGCGCCAGATCATGGCCGACACGACCGGGTTGACGGTGGCGCTGCCGGGCACCCAGGAGCCGGTGCTGCTCGGCGCGGCCATGCTCGGCGCGGTTGCCAGCGGCACCTTCCGGTCCATCGGCGAGACGATGGCGTCGATGTCCTCGCTCGGCCGCCTCAGCGATCCGACCGATCCGGACATTGCGGCCTTTCATCGCCGCAAGCGCCGTGTCCATGACCTGTTGCGGACACTTGATCGCGACAGCCGTTCCGTGATGCATGGGGGCGGTTTGGAGGCACGCTGATGATCCTGAGCTGCGGTGACGCGCTGATCGATTTCGTTCCGGCCCGGTTGGCTGATGGGCGTGATGGCCTGAGGCCGGTGGTCGGCGGGTCCTGCCTGAACGTCCCTGTCGGCCTGGCGCGGCTCGGCGCGCCGGCCGGCTTCGTCGGCGGCATCTCGACCGACCTGTTCGGCAGCATGATCGCCGCGCATGCGCAAGCCTCGGGCGTCGATCTCAGCCATGCCACCCGCAGTGCCGATCAGACGACGCTGGCCTTCGTGCGGCACGTCGGTGGCGAAGCGCAATACGCCTTTTATGACGCGGAGACGGCTGCCCGGAAATGGACCTACCGTCACGGTAGCATTCCGTTTACCAGCATTGACGCCATCCATGTCGGCTCGACCACGCTGATTCATGATCTGGGCGCCGCGGAGACCCGGGCCCTGATCGCCGCGACGCAAGGCGGGGTCACGATCTCCTTCGATCCCAATTGCCGCCCGAACCTGGTGCAGGACAAGGCGGCCTATCGCGTGCAGATGGACGGCTTTGCGGCGTCGGCCGACCTCATCAAGATGTCGGATGTCGATTTCGACTATCTGCATGGCCATGACGATTATGCGGCGCGCGCCGAAGCGCTGCTGGCGCGCGGCGCCAAGCTCGTGGTGGTGACCCGCGGGCCGAAAGGCGCGCTCGGCTGGCATGCCGGCGCCGGTGCGGCCGAGGTCGCGGCGCCCGCTGTCGAGGTCGTCGACACGATCGGCGCCGGCGACAGCTTTCAGGCCGGGCTCCTGTTCGCGCTGCATCGGCTCGGCCGGCTTGGCAAGGCGGCGCTCGCGGAGCTGACCGCCACCGAGCTGCGCAAGGTGCTGGCCTTTGCCGCGGCCTGCGCGGCCGTGACCTGCACACGCGAAGGCGCCGATCCGCCACGATGGGCCGACATGACCGCGACATGGAATGACCTGGGCTGAGAATGACCTGGGTTGAAGCAACCCATTGCACTCGTCATTGGGAACTGGTTGGCTGTTCCCCCGTCATATGAGAGGACCGGTCGCGGCGCGAGGAGCCGAGGCCGCCGCCGAAGCCATGACGCGACAAAGAGTTGCAGGGAGGAGAACGATGGCACCCGCCGCCAGGACCGAGCCGCTGTCCCGTCACGCGCTGGCGTTTGTTTTGGCCGGAGGGCGTGGCAGCCGTTTGCTTGAGCTGACTGACCGGCGCGCCAAGCCCGCCGTCTATTTCGGCGGCAAGTCGCGCATCATCGATTTCGCACTGTCCAACGCCGTCAACTCCGGCATCCGCCGCATCGCAGTCGCCACGCAATACAAGGCGCACAGCCTGATCCGACACCTGCAGATGGGCTGGAACTTCTTCCGCCCCGAGCGCAACGAGAGCTTCGACATCCTGCCCGCGAGCCAGCGCGTCTCCGAGACGATGTGGTACGTCGGAACGGCCGATGCCGTGTACCAGAACATCGACATCCTCGAGACCTACAACACGAAATATATCGTCGTGCTGGCCGGCGACCACATCTACAAGATGGACTACGAGCTGATGCTGCAGCAGCATGTCGACCAGCGCGCCGATGTCACCGTCGGCTGCCTGGAGATGCCGCGCGAGGAATCCTCGGGCTTCGGCGTCATGCACATCAATGAGGACGACACGATCCGCGACTTCATCGAGAAGCCGGCCGATCCGCCGCCGATGCCGGGCAAGCCGGACAAGTCGCTCGCCAGCATGGGCATCTATGTGTTCGACGCCAAATTCCTGTTCGAGGAGCTGAAGCGCGACGCCGGCGATCCAAACTCCAATCATGATTTCGGCCGCGACATCATTCCCTACATCGTCAAGAACGGCCGCGCCGTCGCCCACCAGTTCTCGCGCTCCTGTGTCCGTGCCGGTCACGATCAGACCAGCTACTGGCGGGACGTCGGCACGGTGGATGCCTATTGGGCCGCCAATCTCGACCTGACGGATGTGGTGCCCGAGCTCGATCTCTACGACCGCTCCTGGCCGCTCTGGACCTATTCCGAGATCACGCCGCCAGCCAAGTTCGTCCATGACACCGACGGCCGCCGCGGCGAGGCGACCTGCTCGCTGGTCTCAGGGGGCTGCATCGTCTCTGGCGCCCAGGTACAACGCTCGCTGCTGTTCACGGGCTCGCATCTGCATTCCTACGCCAAGGTCCACAATGCGGTGCTGCTGCCTTATGTCAACGTCGCCCGCCATGCGCGCCTGACGAATGTCGTGGTCGATCGCGGCGTGCAGATTCCGGAAGGCCTGGTCGTCGGCGAGGATCCGGAATTCGATGCCAAACGATTCAGGACGACGGAGAACGGGGTCACATTGATCACCCAGCCGATGATCGACGGGCTCAATTCATGACGCCGTTGCGCATTCTGTCGGTCGCGTCCGAGGTTTATCCCATCGTCAAGACCGGCGGCCTCGCCGACGTCGTCGGCGCCCTGCCGTGGGCGCTGATGGCCGAGGATGTCGAGGTCCGCACCCTGATCCCCGGTTATCCCGCCGTGATGCTGGCGCTGGAGCAGGTCAGCGAGATCAGCTCGCTGCCGAACTTCTTCGGCGGCAATGCAAGGCTGCTCGGCGGCAGCCATGGCGCGCTCGATCTGTTCGTGCTGGACGCGCCGCATCTGTATGACAGGCCCGGCAATCCGTATCTGGGTCCCGAGGGCAAGGATTGGCCCGACAACGCCTTCCGCTTTGCGGCGCTGGCGCGTGCGGCCTCTTATATCGGGCTCGGCGCGGTGCCGGCCTTCGTGCCCGATATCGTTCACGGCCATGACTGGCAGGCGGGCCTGGTGCCGGCCTATCTGCTCTACAGCCATCGGCCGCATCCCGGCACGGTGATGACCGTGCACAATCTGGCGTTCCAGGGCCGCTTTCCGCGTCACTTCCTGCCGCCGCTCGGGCTGCCGCCGGAATCCTTTTCGATCTATGGCCTCGAATATTATGGCGACATCAGCTTCCTCAAAGCGGGGCTGCAATTCGCCGACAAGATCACCACGGTGTCGCCGACCTATGCCCGGGAGATCCAGAGCGACGAGCAGGGGATGGGCCTGGGCGGCCTGCTGCGCCAGCGCGCCTCCGATCTCGTCGGCATCCTGAATGGCATCGACACCGCGGTGTGGGATCCCGGCAGCGATCCGGCGATCGCATCGCATTTTGGCATCGAGCGGCTCGAGGCCCGCGCGCCCAACAAGGCCGCGCTGCAGACGCGGATGGGCCTGCAGGTGTCGCCTGAGACCTTCCTGCTCGGCGTCGTCAGCCGCCTGACCTCGCAAAAAGGGCTCGATTTGCTGCTGTCCTGCCTGCCGACCCTGGTCGGCAGCGGCATCCAGCTGGCGCTGCTCGGGGACGGCGAGGCCGAACTGCGGGACGCGTTTCACGCCGCGGCCCAGCGCTATCCTGGCCAGATCGGGGTTGTCATCGGCTACGACGAGGGGCTTGCACATCTCATCCAGGCCGGCTGCGATGCGCTGGTCGTGCCGTCGCGGTTCGAGCCCTGCGGCCTGACGCAGCTCTGCGCCTTGCGCTACGGCGCGCTGCCGATCGTCACCGCGGTGGGCGGGCTTGCCGACACCGTGATCGACGAGACCGAAGCCGGCGTCGCCGCCACCGGCTTCAAATGTGCCTCGGTCACCGCGGAGGCGCTCGATCAGACGCTGCGGCGGGCCGCAGCCGCGTTCTACGCCGCGCGGAGCAACGCCTCGAACTGGACCCGCATGCAGCTCAACGCGATGCTGACCGACGTCTCCTGGCGTCATCGCGCTGGCCGCTACGCCGAGCTCTACCGGCAGATCGTCGCGCAGCGGCGCCCGGCCGGGTGAGCGTGGACAGCCTGATCAGCCGACCTATGCCTCGATGAGAACCTTCAGAGCATGGGTCCTGGCCGCGGCGCCGAAGGTCTCATAGGCATCGAGGATCTGGTCCAGTCTGAAGCGATGGGTGATCAGCAGCTTCGGCTCGAGTTTCTTCGACTGTACCGTCTTGAGCAGCATCGGCGTCGTCACGGTGTCGACCAGCCGCGTCGTGATCGCGATGTTGCGATCCCACAGTTTCTCCAGATGCAGGTCGGCCTTGACGCCGTGCACGCCGACATTGGCGATGGTGCCGCCAGGGGCGATGATGTCTTCGCAGGTCACAAAGGTCGCGGGGACGCCGACCGCCTCGATCGCCGTGTCGACGCCGCGGCCATGTGTCAGCGCCATCACCTTCTCGACCGCCTTGCCGTCGGCATTGTTGATGGTGCTGGTGGCGCCGAAGCGGGCGGCGACCTCGAGCCGGTTGTCATCGAGATCGATCATGATGATCTCCGCCGGCGAATAGAACTGCGCGGTCAGCAGCGCCGCCAGGCCGATCGGACCGGCGCCGACGATCGCGACCGTCGAGCCCGGCTCGACCTTGCCGTTGAGGACACCGCATTCGAACCCGGTCGGCAGGATGTCACTCAGCATCACCAGCGCCTCCTCCTCGGTGCCCGGGGGCACGTGGTAAAGGCTGGTGTCGGCGTGCGGCGTGCGCACATATTCCGCCTGCGTGCCATCGATCTTGTTGCCGAGGATCCAGCCGCCATGGCGGCAATGCGAATACATGCCGCGGCGGCAATAGTCGCAGGTTCCGCAGGCCGAGATGCAGGAGATGATGACGTGGTCGCCGGGCTTGAAGGCGCGCACCGCGCTGCCCACCGCCTCGACCACGCCGACGCCCTCGTGACCGAGGATGCGGCCCGGCGTGCAGGTCGGCACGTCGCCCTTGAGGATGTGCAGGTCGGTGCCGCAGATCGTGGTCTTCAGGATTTTGACCACGGCATCGCCGGGTTCGAGGATCGTCGGCTTCGGCCGCTCATCGACGGATTTCTGGCCGGGACCATGATAGACCAGGGCCTTCATGATGTTCCTCCGCAAGTTGTTGGCGAAGCATCACGCGAACGAGGTTGCCGTCGATTGAGGCGTATCAAGCCAGGGCGCCTTTCCTATCACTATCCTGTGTTGCAGGGGGCGCGGAGGCCGACGGTGCCGCGCAGCGTCCTATTGCAGCCCAGCCCGGCGCCGATCACATGCCGATCCGGCTGGACGCATCGGCACGGCTCACGGATAGTCCTGCGGTTCCCTGCGAGACTGTGACCTCATGACCGACCTGCCGACAACTTCTCCCGCCTTCGATCTCATCATCCGCGGCGGCACCGTGATCGACGGCACGCGGGCGCCGCGCTTTCAGGCGGATGTCGGCATCACGGATGGTCGCATCGCTGTCATCGGCCCGCTGGACAACAGGACGGCTGCGCGGGAGATCGACGCCACCGGCCGCATCGTCGCGCCGGGTTTCATCGATTCCCACACCCACGACGACAGCGCGGTGCTGGTCGATCCCGGCATGACCTGCAAGGTCTCGCAGGGCGTGACATCGGTGGTGACCGGCAATTGCGGTGTCAGCATCGCGCCGTTGAAACCCGGCTCGCCGCGGCCGATGCCGCTCGGCCTGCTGTCGCCCGGCGGCGGCCAGGTTGCCGAGTTCGCGTCGTTTGCAGGCTACGTCGCGGCGCTGCGCGCGGCACCCGCAGCGGTCAATGTCGCGCCGATGGTCGGCCATACCTCGCTGCGGGCGTCCGTCGTGAGCGATCTCGGCCGCGCCGCGACCGACAGCGAAATCGGCGCGATGCGCAGCCATGTTCAGGAGGCGCTCGACGCGGGGGCCATCGGCGTGTCGACCGGAACGTTCTATCCGCCGGCCGAGGCGGCGCCGACCGCGGAGATCATCGAGGTCTGCCGTCCCCTGACCGGCAGCGGCGGCGTCTATGCGACGCATATGCGCAACGAGGCCGATCAGGTGACGCAATCGCTGGAGGAAAGCTTCGCGATCGGCAAGGCGCTCGATGTCCAGGTCGTGATCTCGCACCACAAGGTGGTGGGGCCGGCCAATTTCGGCCGCACCAAGGAGACCTTGCCGCTGATCAGCAAGGCGATGAGCTGCCAATGCGTCGCGCTCGACTGCTATCCCTATAATGCCTCGTCGACGATGCTGCACACCGATCCGGCCAAGCTGCAGGTGAAGGTGGTCGTCGCGGCGTCCGGTCCGCATCCCGAGGTCGCCGGCCGCGATCTTGCTGAGATCGCTGCCGCCTGGGGCGTCGACCGGCTGGAGGCGGCCAAGCGGCTGCAACCCGCCTCTGCGATCTATTTCGCGATGGACGAGGCCGACGTGCGGACCATCCTGGCCTTCGAGCCGACCATGATCGGCTCCGACGGCCTGCCGTTCGGCGAGCGGCCGCATCCCAGGCTGTGGGGCACGTTCCCCCGCGTGCTCGGCTATTACTGTCGCGAGCTCGAGCTGTTCTCGCTGGAGACCGCGGTCTGGAAGATGAGCGGCCTGACCGCGCGCAATTTCGGCATCAAGGAGCGCGGCACGATCGCGGTCGGCAACCACGCCGACATCACGATCTTCGATGCATCCCGCGTGCGCGACGCCGCGACCTATGATGACCCCTGCGTGCCGGCCGCCGGCATCGAGGCCGTCATCGTCAATGGCGCGCTGACCTGGTGGCAGGGCACGCACCAGAACGCGCGCGCCGGGCAGGTGATCACGCGTGCTACGCGGCGATGATCAGGAGCGCGGCCGCGCCGTCGATGCGCGGATGATGAGCTCCGGCTGCAGCACGACATGCTCGTTGGCGGCGTCGGGACTGCGGATGCGCGCGAGCAGCAGCCGCGCTGCGGTCGCGCCCATCTCGCGCTGCGCGATCCGTACGGTGGTGAGCGGCGGCGAGACCAGGTCGACGAAGGGCATGTCGTTGTGGCCGACGACGGAGACATCCGCCGGGCAGGTGAGGCCGCTCGCGGCGAGCGCATCATAGACGCCGAGCGCCAGCAGATCGTTGGCGGCGACGATGGCGGTCGGCCTCGCCTTGCGGCCGAGAAGCCGTAGTCCCGCCTCGCGGCCGGCGGCGCGCGTATAGGCGGTGGCGGCCTCGATCGGGGCATCGCCGAGGGACAAGCCGGAATCTGCGATGCTGGCTTCGAAGCCTGCGCGTCGCCGCGCGCCGGTCGAGATCTCCTGCGGGCCCGCGACATGGCCGATCCGCCGATGGCCCAGCGCGACCAGATGATCGACCGCCAGCCGCATGCCGGCCGCATCGTCGCTGGCCGCCGACGGCAACTCCCCGGCCGCATCGACGCGATTGACCAGCACCACTGGCGTCGATGCTCCGACGGAGTGCGCCACGACGTCGTCGTGCAGCCTCACCGTCGCCAGGACCAGGCCGTCGACACCGCGCGCGATCAGGCTGTCGACGAGATCCTGCTGCGAGCCACCCGTGCCGACATCGACGACGATCGTTGCATATCCCTCCGCGTTGAGATGTTCCGCCAGGCCCGAGAGAACGGGGGGGAAGCCGGGATCCGCAATGTCCGGCGCCAGCACGCCGATCAGGCCGCTGCGGCCGGTGCGCAGGCCCTTGGCGGCCATGTTCAACCGGTAGCCGAGCGCGTTGGCCTCGGCCTGGATCCGCTCGGCGACGTCGGCAGCGACCAGATGCTTCATGGCCGGGCTCAGCGCCCGCGACACGGTCGAGGGATGCACGCCGCAGCGCGCTGCGATGTCCTTGATGGTGGGACGTGGCGCCGTCGCCCCGCGGCCCGTCAGTGATCGGCGGTCCCCGTGTCTCATTCCCGCTCCGTGGTGCCACACCCTTGGACAAATCCTGCCTATAATACCTTGACACATTTCTCGCGGATGCACTAATCTCTCGTGCAATCGATTGCAATCCTCGGGAAGGAGCGTCCACATGACAGGAAGCGCGCTGAAGCCGCATTTGGTCAGCCCGGAGCATCTCGATCCGCATTGGCGTTGGAACCGCGCCATCCCGGCGCATGGCCATGTCTCGGTGGATTTCGAACGCCGCGTCGATTTCGATCGTCTGCGGAACTATCGGCTGGCGCGGGCGCGCGCGGCGCTGAAGGCGTCCGGCTGCGGCGCGCTGCTGCTGTTCGACGTCAACAACATCCGCTACGTGTCCGGAACCAAGATCGGCGAATGGGAACGCGACAAGCTGTGCCGGTTCGCGTTGCTCGCCGGCGATGGCGAGCCGATCGTATGGGATTTCGGCTCGGCTGCCGTGCATCACCGGATGTTCTGCGACTGGCTGGCGCCGGAGAATTGCCGCGCCGGCATGCTCGGCATGCGCGGCACCGTGCCGCCCGCCGTCGGCCTGATGAAGGCGCATGCCGAGGAGGTGATGAGCCTGTTGCGATCAGCAGGGGTCGCCGACATGCCGGTCGGCGTCGACCTCGCCGAGACCGCGATGTTCTTCGAACTGCAGAAGGCCGGGATGAAGGTCGTCGACGGTCAGCAGGTGATGCTGGATGCGCGCGAGATCAAGAACATCGACGAGATCATGCTGCTCAACCAGGCGGCCGCGATGGTCGACGGCGTCTATCATTCGATCTACGAGAATTTGAAGCCCGGAGTGCGCGAGAACGACATCGTCGCGCTCGCCAACAAGCTGCTCTACGAGATGGGCTCCGATGACGTCGAGGCGATCAACGCCATTTCGGGCGAGCGCTGCAATCCGCATCCGCATAATTTCACCGACCGCATCCTGCGCCCTGGCGATCAGGCGTTCTTCGACATCCTGCAATCCTACCAGGGCTACCGCACCTGCTATTACCGCACCTTCAATGTCGGCCGCGCCACCCCGGCGCAGCATGACGCCTATAAGCGCTGCCGCGAATGGCTCGACCATGCGATCGCCTTGATCAAGCCCGGCGTCTCGACCGACACCGTCGCCAAGGTCTGGCCGGCGGCGGAGGAGTTCGGCTTCCCCTCGGAGATGGCGGCGTTCGGCCTGCAATTCGGCCATGGCCTCGGCCTCGCGCTGCATGAGCGCCCGATCATCTCGCGGCTGGTCTCGCTTGACAATCCGATGGAGATCAAGACGGGAATGGTGTTCGCGCTGGAGACCTACTGTCCCGCGACCGACGGGTTTTCGGCCGCACGGATCGAGGAAGAGGTCGTGGTGACGGATAGAGGCTGCCAGGTGATCACGCTGTTCCCCGCGGAAGAGCTGCCGATCGCCAACCGCTATTGAGCGAAGCAACGGGGAGACGACACATGGCTGCAACGCATTCGCTCGGCTGGATCGGCATGGGGCGCATGGGCTATCCGATGGCCGAACGTCTCTTGAAGGCTGACCTGAAGCTCTCGATCTGGAACCGGACCCGCGCCAAGGCCGAGCCGCTGGCGGCGAAGGGCGGCGTGATCGTCGACCGTCCGAGCGATCTTGCGACGTGCGACATCGTGTTCTCGATGGTGTCGACCGGCAAGGATCTCGAACAGGTCTATTTCGGCGACAACGGCCTCGTGGCGTCGAGCCTCGGACCGCGGCCCAGGATCCTGGTCGACTGCTCCTCGATCGGCATCGAGCAGTCGGAGGCGATCGCCGCCAGACTGAAGCGGCTCGACTGCGCGTTCGTTCGTGCGCCGGTGTCCGGCAACGGCAAATGCGTCAAGGCGGGGAAGCTGTCGTCGGTGGTCTCCGGGCCGGAATCGGCGTTCGAGATCATCGCGCCCTATCTCGCCAAGATCGCCGTCTCCGGCGTGTCCTATGTCGGCGAGGGCGAGCTCGCGCGCATCTGCAAGATCGCGCACAATGTGTTCCTCGGCGTCGTGATCCAGAATCTCGCCGAGATCACGATCCTGGCGCAGAAGGCCGGCGTGCCGCGCCATGCCTTTCTGGATTTCATGAATGCCAGCGTGATGGGATCGACCTTCACGAAATACAAGAGCAACGCGCTGGTCAATCTCGACTGGACCACGACCTTCACGCCGACGCTGCTGCGCAAGGATCTCGATCTCGGCCTGTCGGCGGCGCGCCAGCTCGATGTCGCGATGCCGGTCGCGGCCGCGACACGCGAAGCGCTGCAGGCCCATGTCGGCGCCGCCTCGCTGCAGGCTGATCCCGCCGGCTATCTGGACAAGGATTTTGCGGCGCTGCTTGAGACCGTGGCGCTCGCTGCCGGCGTGAAGCTGCAGCCCGAAAACGTGCCGATGCCGACGGGGCTGGAGACCGAGGGGTAGGCGGCTCAGGCCTCGGTGAGCGCCCGCCAGCGCGTATCGCGCGCCGATGGCCGGCGATGCAGGCGGGCATCGATGAGCTGGCGCGCTTTCGCCAGCGCGCCGCTGCGGATCAGCGCCAGGATGTAGGTGTCCTCGATCACCTGGCGTTGCGCATGGCTGCCGCCGAGGCGGGCCATCTCCGCCTGAACCGGTGCGAGCTGCTCGGCGCAAACCCGATAGTTCTCGTTGTAGAACGCCTGGAACGCCAGGTAGAGCCGCGGCAGCAGCGGGGCAGCCGGCGAGCTCCCGCCTGCCGGCGGCGCCTTGAACGAGCGCAGCCTTTGGTTCAGGGCGATATCGTCGTCGGTCACCGCCGAGACCATCGCGCGATGCATCTCGACGAAGGGCAGCCGCGAGGTCGGAAACCCCGTCCTCGCATAGGTGCCGATCTCCTCCCACAGCTCAAAGGCGATCGGATGGTTTTCGATGCTCAGGCGCCACAGCAGGGATGCGCAGTCGGACAGGGTGTTCAGCGGCGGCGCGGCGCTCACGGCGGGGCTCAGCACGTTCAGGTGGATCGCGACCGCGCTCGCGGCATCGCCCCGGTCCAGGGCGCCAAGCGCCTGGTGCCAGCGGATGTGACCGTGCAGCATGCCCGTGTGGTCGTAGTCACCGATCCAATTCTCGACCAGCGCATCGGCCTCGTTCAGCGCACCGTCCTCGAACATGGCATGCAGCAGCGCATGCACGGCATAGGCATTGTGCCGGCGCAGCGCAAAGCTGCGCTCGGTGATGGCGCGGCCCTTCGCAACCTCGCCGGCCTCGGTCAGGGCCCAGCCGTGATTGGACAGGAACCACCAATCCTCGCCGTATTCGGCGGCGAAGCGCTCGCAGAGGTCGCGGCGGGCGGCGTCGTGATCGATGCGGCCGGAGAAGGCCAGCAGGCCGAACGCGCCGAGCGGCAACGCCATGACCATGGCATCGCGCGGCCAGCTCGCAAGATGCGTCAAGGTCGATGTCAGCGCCTCCGCGCCGCGGCCTTCGATGGCCAGCGCCAATGTCGCGACATGGCTCTGCTCGCGCGCCGTGCCGCGTTTCGCGACAAGCTCACGCGCCCGCGCGATGGTCTGCAGCGCCGGCCCGCGCTGCTGATAGATGGCATGGATGCGCGCGCGGGCCGCATGCGCCAGCGCGAAATCCGGATCAAGCATGATCGCGCGCTCGAACGCGTCCGTTGCGCCGGGCCAGAATGCGAGCAGCAGATCGACGCCGTCGCGATAGGCGGTTGCTGCCTCGGCCGAGGCGGTCGACAGCTCCAGGCCGTAGCGATCCTCCTCCATCTCAGTTTCTCCGCGGCTTGCGGCCTTCGATCGGATAGGCCGGATCGTTATAGCCGGGCGTCGAGGCATGGCCGGTGACGACGAGGCCGTCGATCAGCGACTCGTCGTCGGCGGCGTAGGGATAGTCCAGCGCGCGGATGTAGTCGTCCCATTGCGCCTCGGTCCGCGGACCTGCGATCACCGAGCTGATGAAAGCGGAGTTCAGCACCCAGGCGACCGCGAACTGCCCAGCCGTGAAACCCTTGGCCTCGGCATGGCGCTTGATCTCCTGCGCCAGCCGCAAGGATTCCGGCCGCCACTCGGTCTGCATCATCCGGGTGTCGTTGCGGCCGGCGCGCGTCTCCTTGTCCGGCGGTGCATCGGGGCTGTATTTGCCGGTGAGAACGCCGCGCGCCAGCGGGCTGTAGGGCACCACGCCGAGGCCGTAATAGCCGCAGGCCGGCAGATGCTCGACCTCCGGCATCCGGTTCATCGCGTTGTAATAAGGCTGGCTGACCACCGGGCGGTCGATGCCCATCCTGTCGCACAGATTGCAGATTTCGGCGACGCGCCAGGCGCGATAGTTGGAGACGCCGAAATAGCGGATCTTGCCGGCGCGCAGCAGGTCGCCCATCGCGCGCACGGTCTCTTCCAGCGGTGTCGCGTGGTCCTCCTTGTGCAGATAGTAGATGTCAATGTGACCGGTGCCGAGCCGTTTCAGGCTCTCGTCGGCGGCCTGCAGCACCCAGCGCCGCGACAGGCCGGCGCGGTTGGGGTCATCGCCCATCGGATTGGCGAGCTTGGTGGCGACGATCCAGCGGTCGCGCTCGGCGGCGATGGCGCGGCCGACGACCTCCTCCGATGCGCCCTTGTTGTAGGCGTCGGCCGTGTCGATGAAGTTGATGCCGGCGTCACGCGCCGTGGCGATGATCCGCGCCGATGTCGCCTCGTCGGTCGGGCCGCCGAACATCATCGTGCCCAGGCAGATCGGCGACACTTTCAGGCCGGAACGGCCGAGCTGGCGATATTGCATTCTTGCCTCGTTGACAGACCCTCACCGTCCGCGGACGGGGAACTACGATAGCCGTCTCAGCGCGTCATTGCGAGCGCCGCGAAGCAATCCAGGATCGCGTCCGCGGAGGGACTCCGGACGGATTCGTCGCTGCGCGCCTCGCCCTGACGTGGAGAGGCCGCAGCCTCACTCGCTCTTCAAGATCTTGAACACGCCCGAGGCCATCGCGATCACCCGGCTGGCTGCCGTGACCTCGGTGGTGATGAACACCAGGCTGCGGGTGATCCGCACCACATGCGGCCGCGACACCAAGGTCTCACCGATCTTGCCGGCCTCGACGAAATGGGTGTCGAACTGGACGGTCGCCATGTGCTCCTTGCCCGCGGCGTAGCGGGCGGTCATGCCGCAACTGCGGTCGGCCAAGGTCATGATCACGCCGCCTTGGACGAGGCCGCGACGATTGTGATGCTTGTCCTCGGTGACGATGGCATATTCGTGGGCGCCATCGAGGACACGTTGCCAGAGCGGACCGATCAGATGCAGGAAGCCGGACGTGTCGACGATGTCCCAGCCGTCGGACGTCATCCTTGCGGCGGCCGATTTGGTCATCTGTCACACCTTCCCTGTTCGCCTTCGCTGCGTCGCCGGTTCCGGCTGCAGGTCGTTTCATCCGCCGCGGCCCTGGTGTAGTCAAGGCACATGCTGCTGCCGTTCGACGATGCCACAAGGCGGAAAATTGCAAGCTGCTGCGCCGGCTTTGCACGTCGTGGCGACGATGTGTCGGCACCGGCGCTGAAGCGCGCGGCGGTGGCGATCGCGCTGGCCCCTGATCACGAGACCGGCGCTACCACGCTGCTGCTCACCTTGCGCGCCGCCGTCCTGCGCAGCCATGGCGGCCAATGGGCGCTGCCGGGTGGACGCTGCGATGCCGGCGAGACGCCGGTCGCCGCCGCCTTGCGCGAACTGGCGGAAGAGCTCGGACTGATCGCATCGCCCGAGGCGGTGCTGGGCCTGCTGGACGACTACCCCACGCGGTCGGGCTATCTGATCACCCCTGTCATCCTTTGGGCGGCGAATGGCCGCACGCTCCGGCCCAATCCGGATGAGGTCGCGTCCGTCCACCGGATCGGGCTCGACACCATCCTGGCAGATGATGCATTCGATTTCACCGTCATCCCCGAGAGCACGCGGCGCGTGGTGCGCTTTCACGCCCGCGAAGGTCTCATTCACGCGCCGACGGCCGCCTTGATCTATCAGTTCCGCGAGGTGCTGGCCGGCCGCGAGACCCGCGTCCACGAGCTGGAACAGCCGGTGTTTGCCTGGAAGTAGCCGCGGTTTCGGCTACAAGAGCGGCATGCTGCATCAGCCGATTCGCAAGCTTGCCCTGATTCTTGCCTGCGCCGTCGCGGGCGCGCCACCCTTGTTCGCCGGGGAACCGGGCTCGGCGATCGCGTCCCGCGACGCGCTGGCGCAGATGGCTTCGTCCGACGCGATTGCGGAATACCGGCGCAAGCTCGCCGAATATCAGCAGGCGCGCGCGGAGTTCGAGCAGGAGGCCGGCGCCTATTGGAAGGCGATTGCCGACAAGCGCCGCCTCCGCAACGCCAAGCGGCGCGATCGGCAGCCGATCGGGCTCGACGATTACGTGCTGGAGCAGCCGCCGGTCTATAGCGGGCCGAAGCGGCCGGTAAACCCCGAGCCGGAGCCCGAGGGCGAACCGCGCGAGCGCAAATATATTCCGGTCGTTGCCGATCTGCTCAAGGCGGCGCAGCAGCACTTCCAATGGTCGCCGCAGCGTCCGACCAATGATGTCGACTTCAAGCGGGCCTATGCGCGATTTGCTGCAGCGTCCGGACTGACCCGCGAGCAGGCGGTGCGAGTCTATGCGTTCGAGACCGGCGGCAATGGCAAGCACGATTCGCAGTCCGGCTTCAAAGGCAATCGCGCGATCTCGACGGCCATCGGCTACAACCAGCTGCTCACGACCAATACGGTCGAGCTGCTGGCCGAGCAGGGGCCGCTGTTCTTCCGCCTGCTCGGCGAACGGGTGGCGCAGACCTCGGGACCGTCGCGGGCCGCGCTGGAGCACAAGCTCTCGGTGCTGAAGAAGATGGTCGCGATCGCGCGTTCGGTGCCCGACGACTGGTCGGCGCATGAGAAGATCGGCAATACCGAGCAGGGCTGGGCGATGCATGCGATGGTGCTCGACATCGATGTCGGACCGATGCTGCAGACCCACAAGCTGCTCACCTCGGTGCTGTTCGCCCGCGCCAAGGGCTACACGCGGCCGCTTTCGGCCGCGGAGCTGGAGATGATGAACCTGACCGGCGACGGCACCGGCTTCGACATGGTGACCATGCCGCTCGACATGCGTGATCAGGTGCCGACCGCGAATTTCTTTCAGCGCGGCGGCTATGAGCGCAATCCCGTCGCCGTACGCCACAACACGGTGGCGAAGCTGCTCGCGGTCACCGATGCGCGGATGGATTCGCTGAGCAGCCTGCCTGGCGCCAAGGAGCTGGCGGCCGCGTTCTGAGGCGTCCGCGCCGGCTCAATCGTCCGCGCCGAACGAGAAGCTGCCGTCGCCTTCGAGATAGGGGGCCGTCCGCATATAAAGCTGGCCGTTCTGGCCGACGAAGAACAGCGTGCCCTTTGGCACCTTCTTGGCGCCTTTCAGCAGCATGTCGGCATTCTTCGTGCCCATCCTGTAGGCCAGCGTCTTGCCGTCCTTGCCATAGGCGTAGCCCATGTCCGGTCTCAGCTCCCACGGCTCCGGCGGGGCCGCGCGAGTCACGCTGGTCATCGCGCAGAGCGCTCCGGCTGCGATCAGGCTTTTCACAACAGCGCTCCTCATGTCGTTCTCCATCACATTCACCATCATCTCGAACAAATCGCGAACATTCTTCGGGCGTCAACATCGTCAGCGGTCAAGCGCGGCTGCACGGTGCCGGATTTTCCATCCGCCGATCTCGCGATTATCCTGCAGCGTGGTTTAGAAACAAAGGGCAAGAAACACTTTGGGGATGATTCGGATGAGCCTCGTCACGAAGATCGGTATGTTTGCGGCGCTATCGCTGGTGACGTTGGCGTCCACGGCGCGGGCCGACGACTTCAAACTGTCCAACAACCAGCGCATTGCCTGCAGCCGCGGCCTGTCCGCCGGCAAGCTCAACACCGCGGTCTGCAAGTCCTACGCCTACCTGTTCAACAGGAAGACGTCGGAATATTTCCGCTGCCAGGTGTCGCTGTCCCTGACCCGGGACAACAAGGAGGTCATCAACGTTCAGACCGACGGCGGCTGCACCAAGAAGCCGCGCGTATTCGATACCGACTCGAAATACGATTTCGACGCCACCGAGACCGAGCCGGCGAACACCAATTCCTTTTTCGGCAATGGCGGCTATTCGATCTGGGTGGCGGACACGACCCAGCAGAAGGTGCGCGGCTGCATCACGATCTCGTCCGGCCTCGGCTCGGACATCTCCAAATGCCTCGACATGACCTTCCAATGAGCGGCCCGGCCTGCCGGTCGCCGTCATGCGAGAGCAGTGAGCCTCTGCGGCCGATGGCCTGACGCGCTGTCCCTCACGCGGTCCTTGGCAGGTGGCAGCTGCGTCTGCCGGTTCCTGATGCTGCGAGCCGGGCCTTCGGGACCGTCTGGCCGTCTTTCGGATGGGTTGACCCGGCGCCTGCATCCGTCCAATTTGCCGGCAAAATCAATGGGAGGACCCATGCGTTTCTCGACATTCTCTGGCACTGCAACCGGTCTGATCGTGGCCGCGGCCTGCCTGCTCGCGGCGCCCGCGGCGCAGGCGCAGAGCTTCATCAACGTCCTGACCGGCGGCACGTCAGGCGTCTATTATCCGCTCGGCGTCGCGATCGGTAAGATCTATGGCGACAAGATCCCGAACGTGAAGACCCAGGTGCAGGCCACCAAGGCCTCGGTCGAGAATCTGATCCTGCTGCAGCAGGGCCGCGGCGAGCTCGCTTTCGCGCTCGGTGACTCGCTGAAATCGGCCTGGAACGGCGAGGAGGAGGCCGGCTTCAAGACCAAGCTGGACAAGCTGCGCACCCTCGGCGCGATCTATCCGAACTACATCCAGATCGTTGCGACCGCCGAGTCCGGGATCAAGACGCTGGCTGACCTGAAGGGCAAGAGCCTCTCGGTCGGCGCGCCCAAATCCGGGACCGAGCTGAATTCGCGTGCGATCCTCGCCGCCGCCGGCATGAGCTACAAGGATCTCGGCAAGGTGGAATATCTGCCGTTCGCCGAGTCGGTCGACCTGATGAAGAACCGGCAGCTGGGCGCGACGCTGCAATCGGCCGGCCTCGGCGTCGCCTCGTTGAAGGACCTGTCGACCTCGTCGCCGATCACCGTCGTGTCGGTGCCGAAGGAGGTCGTCGACAAGATCGGCGCGCCCTTCGTGGCCGCGACCATCCCGGCCAACACCTATACCGGCCAGGACAAGGACGTGCCCACCGCCGCCGTGATCAACTATCTCGTCACCAGCTCGGCGGTGTCGGACGATCTCGCGTATCAGATGACCAAGCTGATCTTCGACTCGCTTCCCGAACTTGCCAATGCGCATGCCGCCGGCAAGGAGATCAAACTCGAGACGGCGGCGCAAGACAGCCCGGTGCCGCTGCACCCGGGTGCGATTCGCTACTACAAGGAAAAGGGCGTCCTGAAATAGGGCCGCTCGTCCGGCCTGGTTTGCTGGCCGGAACGTTCGCATCCGACGGCGCGGGACAGATCCCGCGCAGTCCTGTCGTTCAGGTGGTTGCGGCCATGGTCAGCAGCGCCTGACGGGGCGCTGGGGGGATCATGACGATCGAAGCCGTGAACATGGAAACGCCTGTGAAGGTCGAGTTCGACAATTTCGAACACGGCTTTCCGGAGGGATTCGGCCCCGGCCGCTGGGGCTATCTCGCTTACGGCATCGGCCTCGCTTTCGCACTGTTCCAGCTCTATGTCGCCGCCTTCAATTATCTGCCGAGCCAGGTGGTGCGCGGCGTCCATGTCGGCTTCCTGCTGCTGCTCACCTTCGGCCTGATCGGCAATTTCACCGCCAAGACCGATGCCGGACGCATCGCCGGCTGGGCCATCGGCGCCATCGGCTTCAGTTGCGGACTTTACCAGTGGATCTTCTACGCCGATCTGATCGCGCGTGACGGCGATCCGACCCGCGCCGACCTCGTGGTCGGAACCTTGCTCGCCGTGCTGATTTTCGAGGGCACCCGTCGCCTGATGGGTCTGGCACTGCCGCTGATGTGCGGCGCCTGCCTGTTGTACTGGTTCTTCGGCCAGTATCTGCCGGCGCCGCTCAACCATCGCGGCTATGATTTCGATCAGGTCATTACCCATCTGTCGTTCGGCACCGAGGGCTTCTACGGCGTGCCGATCTACGTCTCGGCCACCTACATCTTCCTGTTCATCCTGTTCGGATCGTTCCTCGAACATGCCGGTATGATTCAGCTGTTCACCGACGTCTCGCTTGGCCTGTTCGGGCGCACGCGGGGCGGTCCGGCCAAGGTTGCGGTGTTCGCCTCGGGCATGATGGGCACGATCTCCGGCTCCGGCGTCGCCAATGTCGTCACTGTCGGCCAGTTCACGATTCCGCTGATGATCCGGTTCGGCTACCGCCGCGCCTTCGCTGCCGGCGTCGAGGCCACGGCCTCGATGGGCGGCCAGATCATGCCGCCGGTGATGGGCGCGGTGGCCTTCATCATGGCCGAGACTCTCGGCGTCGACTATTCGGTGATCGTCAAGGCCGCCGTGATCCCGGCCATCCTGTATTTCGCCTCGGCGTTCTGGATGGTGCATCTGGAGGCCGGCAAGCATGGCCTGACCGGTATGAAGCCGTCGGAGATCCCGAGCGCGTGGAAGGCGCTGGTCGCCCGCTGGTATCTCGTGCTGCCGCTGGCCGCACTGGTCTACATGCTGTTCGAGGGCTTCACGCCGCTCTATGCCGGCTCCATGGGACTGGCGCTGACGGTGGCGCTGATCCTGGGCACCTCGATCACGATGGGCTTCTCCAACCAGGTGCTGCGCTACGTGTTCTGGATCGGGCTGGCGCTCGTGGTCGGCGCGCTGTCGCGCAACGGGCTGCAGATCGTGCCGGTCGCCTCCGTGGTCGTCGCGCTCGTCGTGATCACCGGCTTCGTGCGCGGCGGCATGGCGACCTTGCATGCGTGCCGCGACTCGCTCGCCGAAAGCGCCAAGTCGGCGCTGACCGTCGGCATGGCCTGCGCCATCGTCGGCGTCATCATCGGCATGATGACCCAGACCGGCGTCGGCTCGATCTTCGGCAGCTGGGTGATCGGCCTCGGCAAGACCAGCCTGTTCGCGGCGCTGATCATGACCATGCTGCTGTCGATCCTGCTCGGCACGGGCATTCCGACCATCCCGACCTACATCATCACCGCGGCGCTGGCGGCGCCCGCGCTCGCCAAGCTCGGCGTGCCGCTGATCGCCAGCCACATGTTCGCGTTCTACTACGGGATCATGGCCGACCTCTCGCCGCCGGTGGCGCTGGCGGCGCTGGCCGCCGCGCCGATCGCCAAGGAGAACCCGGACAAGATCGGCTGGGAGGCGATGCGGATCGCGCTGGCCGGCTACGTCATTCCCTTCATCTTCGTCTACTCGCCGGCGCTGATGCTGCAGGCCGGCGACCCGATGGAGGCGCAACTCGGCTTTCTCGGCGCGGTGGCCTATGCCGGCGTCAAGGCCCTGGTCTCGATCGGCCTGTTCGGCATGGTCGCGATCGGCTTTTTGTTCACGCGCATGACCGTGATCGAGCGTCTGCTGTCCTTCGTCGCATCGGTCTGTCTGCTCGGCGAATTCCCCTATAGCGACGTGCTGGGCTTCGTCCTGGCCGTGGCGATCGTCGCGTGGCAGTGGCGGCAGCGGCCGCCTGCGGCCGTGGTGGTCTCAGCTTGAGTCTCTGTCTCGCGTCAGCCGGCGTCGTCAAGGCCCTGGCCCTCGCCGGCTTCACGTTGGCCTGGACCCATTCGGTCGAGAAGACCGCATGGCAGGAGGACTGGCGCGTCACCGGCGATGGCCTCCAACTGGTACAGGCGCGGGTCAAGGGCTCCGGCGCCGGCATGGAGCCTCCGCCTGGGGCACGGCTGGTCGACGGCTGGTTTGAGTGGCAGGTCGATCGCGAGCCGCTGTCGCGGATCGTGCTCGCCAATTCCGGCGCTGCGGGGGAATGGCGGATCTGCACCGAGGGGCAGTGCCGGACGCTGTCGGAAATCTTCGATCATGACATCGGCGCCGCGACCATTACGATGAGCGCCTGCAACCAATAACAAACAGGCGGGAGAACGCGATGGATCGGCTCAAGGGCAAGGTGGCGATGGTGGTGGGCGCCGGCTCGATCGGACCGGGCTGGGGCAACGGCAAGGCGACCGCGGTGACCTTCGCGCGGCAGGGCGCGAAAGTGTTCTGCGTCGACCGCAACGGAGACGCGGCGGCGGAGACGGCGTCGATCATTTCAGGCGAAGGCGGTCAGGCCGAGGCGTTCACCGCCGACGTGTCGAAAGCTGCCGAGGTCGAGGCCATGGTGAAGGCTTGCCTTGCAGCCTTTGGCCGCATCGACGTGCTCGACAACAATGTCGGGATCGCCGAGATGGGCAGCGTCGTCGATGTCGAGGAGGCTGAGTGGGACCGCGTCTTCGCGGTCAATCTCAAGAGCGCTTATTTTGCCATGAAGCACGTCATTCCCGTGATGATCGGCCAGGGCGGCGGCTCGATCATCAACATCTCCTCGGTGGCCTCGATCCGGCAGGTCGGCATTTCCTATGTCAGCTACGGCGCGAGCAAGGCGGCGATGAACCAGATGACGCGCACCACCGCGGTCGAGTTCGCGCCGAGGCATGTCCGTGTGAATGCGATCCTGCCCGGGCTGATGAAGACGCCGATGGTCGAACATTCCGCCGGCCTCGCCGCGAGCTATGCCAAAGGCGACGTCGAGGAGATGTGGAAGAAGCGCGACGCACAGGTGCCGATGGGGCATATGGGCGACGCCTTCGACGTCGCCAACGCCGCCCTGTTCCTCGCCTCCGACGAATCGCGCTACGTCACGGGGATCACGCTGGTCGTCGACGGCGGACTGACCTGCCGGAGCTGATCTTTCGATAGCTCCTCCGTCATTGCGAAGCGAGGCCATCCAGGGCATCCGCGGAGCCCTGGATGGCTTCGTCGCCTTCGGCTCCTCGCAATGACGAGGGTTGATCGGTTGCGCTACTGCGCCATCGCCAGGATACTGCCGCCGATCGCATGCCACGTCGACGTCATGCTGATCGGCCAGTTCAGGAGCTTCACCGCGATCAGCGCAAGGCCGCCATAGACATAGACCGGATGAACCCGTCCGAATGTGCGGCGATCGTAGATGATGGCGACGACGAGCAGCAGATAGGCAACGAAGGCTGGCGGGATGGTCACGAACACCGGCGGCGGGCCGAGCGGGCCGGGCGGTGCCAGGAAGGTCAGAAACCAGCGCGCCACCGCGGCATCGAGCAGCGAGATGCCCGCGAGCAGCATCAGCCGCTTGTGCGTTTCCGGCCGCCGCGCCTGCATCACCGCGAGCGCGAACACGACCGCGAAGAACGCAATGCCGCTGAGCGGCACGATGGCAAAGGCGATGCCTTCATTGGCCTGTCCGATCGCGGCGGACCGCTTCATGGCCTCCACCGCAACGAGGAAGCCGAAGATCGTCATGGCCGTGGCGAGCGACACGCCGAAAATGCCGAGCGAGCGGTGCCATGCCTTGCGTCCCGAAGCGGCCAGCCCGCTCTGGAACGTGAAGTACAGGGTCCAGGTGAAGAACAGGAAGCCGTGGAAGTGAACCACGGGCGCGCCGGAGAACGAACCGCGCGCCAGCGGCAGCCAGTAGGTCGGTGCAAAGCCGAGAAACGCCGTGGCCATGCAGGCCAGGGACATGTTGAAATAAAAAGAGCGCGCAGGGGACGCGATGGCGCCGCGTGCGCGCGAATGGTCTGTCATGATAGTCATGGAGGTTGAGTCTGCGTGCGGCGCGACAGGTTCAAACGCGGATCGTCATGACGGGCTGGCCTGATCCGCTGCGCCCTCGCAGGAACTTGCGAAATCATCAGGCGCATGTCAGTTGCCTGTTCGCGGCAAATCGGAATGCGGCCGCAGGCCGTCTGTGCGACGCGTGAAGGACTATCGTACCGAAACGGCGTCTGTATAGTTGAGCAGCCCGCGGGATCAATGAGGCTCCGCCCGCGATGTCTGGATGATATATGCGATGAGAAAAGCAGCTGCTCTGTCCGGATCCGCCTGGCGATGTGCCGTTAGTTGCCGCGCAGATGTGAGGCGTCTGGTTGCGCTCGTCGGCTTGGCAATGCTGCTGACCTCGCCGCTTCATGCGATCGGCGCGGCCGAACCCGGCAAGGAGCCGGTGGTGGACCCCGGTGCCTGCATGGCTGCATCGGAGGCGCATGACGCCGACAAGGTGCTGACAGAATGCGGCGCGTTGATCGATAATGCCAAGGCGGCTCGGGCCGATCGTATCAACGCGCTGATCGCGAGGGCATCGATCTTCATCACCAAGGGCGAGCCGGATCGCGCCATCGCCGATTACGACGTCGCGCTGCAGCTGGATCCGACGCTCGCCGACATCCTGAATGCGCGTGGCGAGCTGTATCGCAAGAAGGGCAACCGTCCGAAAGCCCTGGCTGACTTCGCCGCCGCGCTGCGACTCAATCCGGATCATGCCAGCGCCCGCAGCAACTATCATGCGCTCGCCATCGAGCTCGAGCGTCTCGGCGCCCAGCTGGCTGTGGCCGGCCGGCCGAGCTTCAACTGCGCGACCGCGCGCCGTGCGGTCGAGAAGGCGATCTGCGCCGATCCCGAGCTTGCCAATCTCGATCGCGAGATCGACGGCGCGCAGACACGGATCATGCGCGAAGCTGTGCAGCCGGCCGCGGCACGGGCCCTGCAGCAAGAGCAGGACGCATTCATCGCCCGCCGCAATGTCGGCTTCGGCCGACCCGGCTACGACCTCAAGAAGGAGATGCAGGATCGCCTGCGACGATTGAACGGCGTCGACGGCTATTGACCAGCGGCCGGAGCAGCGCGATTTCATCGCCGAGCGGAACGCGCGGTTCGGCAAGCCCGGCTACGACCTTCGTCTAGCCCTGCAGCGCCGTTTGGACACGCTGCGCGACACAGCGCATGGATCCGTGCCAGAAAATGGCCGGTACCACAGTGGCTCCTGATCTGGATCAATTCATGACGGCTTGAACTGTCGCTTTGTCCCGGACAATAGTCGGGAATAAACACAGATCTTGGGGAAACGTCATGAGCGCTGCGAGCCGCTATTACGAGGTCCATGCCAGGTCGGTGCGGGACCCGGAGGGATTCTGGGCCGAGGCCGCCCGCGCGATCGACTGGATCGAGCCGGCCAAAAAGATCTTCGATCCCTCGAGCGGCGCCTATGGCCGCTGGTTTGCCGGCGCCGTCGTCAACACCTGCTATAACGCGCTCGATCGCCACGTCGCCGCCGGTCGCGGCGAGCAGTTGGCGCTGATCCATGATTCGCCGCTCACCAACTCTGTCACCCGGCTCACTTATGCCGAGATGCTGAAGGAGGTGCAGACGCTGGCTGCGATCATGCAGGATTTCGGGGTGGCCAAGGGCGATCGCGTCATCCTCTATATGCCGATGGTGCCGGAGGCGATGGTCGCGATGCTCGCTTGCGCGCGCATCGGCGCGGTGCATTCGGTGGTGTTCGGCGGCTTCGCGGCGAAGGAGCTTGCGACCCGCATCGATGACGCCACCCCGAAGCTCGTGTTGTCGGCGAGTTGCGGCATCGAGCCGGGCCGCATCGTGCAGTACAAGCCGCTGCTCGACCAGGCGATCGAGCTTGCGGACAAGCGGCCGCAGGCCTGCATCATCCTGCAGCGGCCCGAGCATGTCTGCGAGCTCAAGCCCGGCCGCGATTATGATTGGGCGGCGCTGCGCAAATCCGCGCTTGCCAATGGCAAGCTCGCGCCTTGCGTGCCCGTGCTCGCGACCGATCCCCTCTACATTCTGTACACGTCCGGCACGACCGGCAAGCCGAAAGGCGTGGTGCGCGACAATGGCGGGCACCTGGTCGCGTTGAAATGGTCGATGGAGAATCTCTACGGCATCAAGCCGGGCGAGGTGTGGTGGTGCGGCTCCGACATCGGCTGGGTGGTCGGCCACAGCTACATCATCTACGGCCCGCTGATCCATGGCGCGACCTCGGTGATGTATGAGGGCAAGCCGGTCGGCACGCCCGATGCCGGCGCATTCTGGCGCGTCATCAGCGACCACAAGGCGGTCGCGCTGTTCACCGCGCCCACGGCCTTCCGAGCCATCCGCAAGGAGGATCCCGAAGGCACCTTGCTGCGCAAATACGATCTGTCGCAGTTCCGCACGCTGTTTCTGGCCGGCGAGCGCGCCGACCCGCCGACGGTGGAATGGGCCGAGCAGCAGCTCAAAGTGCCGGTGATCGATCATTGGTGGCAGACCGAGACCGGCTGGTGCATCGCCGGTAATCCGGTCGGCCTTGGCCTGCTGCCGGTCAAGCACGGCTCGCCGACCGTGCCGATGCCGGGCTATCAGGTTGACATCGTCGACGAGGCGGCGAAGCCCGTGCCCGCCAACACCATGGGCTCGATCGTGATCAAGCTGCCGATGCCGCCGGGCTGCCTGCCGACGCTGTGGCAGCAGGAGGATCGCTTCAAGGAGTCCTATCTCAGCGAGTTCCCCGGCTACTACAAGACCTCCGACGCCGGCTACAAGGACGAGGACGGCTATGTCTTCGTCATGGGCCGGACCGACGACATCATCAATGTCGCCGGCCACCGGCTTTCGACCGGCGGCATGGAGGAGATCCTGGCCTCGCATCCCGATGTCGCCGAATGCGCCGTGCTCGGCATCAAGGACGCGATCAAGGGCGAGGTGCCCTGCGGCTTCATCGTGCTCAAGGCCGGCGTCTCGCGCAGCCCGTCGCAGATCGAAAAGGAGATCGTGGCGCTGGTGCGCGACAAGCTCGGCCCGGTCGCGGCGTTCAAGCTCGCGATCACCGTCGGCCGGCTGCCGAAGACGCGCTCCGGCAAGATCCTGCGCGGCACGATCAAGAAGATCGCCGACGGCGAGCAATGGAGCATGCCGGCCACGATCGAGGATCCCAAGGTGCTCGAGGAGATCGGAGAGGCGCTGAAGAGCCGGGTCTAGCGTCGTTCTTTGCGGCCCATCGAGACGCCCGCCTCCGGCGGGCTCCTGAGGGTGAGGAACAAAGTCGTACCCAGAACATGAACCATGCGATGCTGTGTCGGCGCGCCGGCCATGGCCGGAAACGCCGCATGCGGCGATGCTCTGGTATGGCCTGGCGTAGGATGCGCCTCGACATACGCGCCCCCGGACTTGACCCGGGCGTCCATTGTCGTCAAGCAACGGCTTCGCCTGATTGACGAGAATGGAACGTTCGATGCGACAGACCTCTGCCCGTTTGGCCCTAGTGTTGATGGCCGCGCTGGCGCTTGCCGGCTGTGCCGCCCGCAATCAGGGGGCTGCGGTGGCGCTCGGCAATGACGACGACGATGCGGTCTGCCAGGCCGGCGGCAAGGTTGCGCCCGGCTCGGCCGAATATGTCGCCTGCCGCAAGGACCGCGACGTGCAGCGGCAGCGGGCCGAGGCGCGCGCCGATCGCCGGCAGCGCGATCTCGGCGAATACATGCTGAATCATCCCGACCGGCGCTGAGCGTGACTGCAAGCGCCTCTCATGGCGCGTGACATCGGTGCAACAGTCGTGCGACTTCGGCGCTGCAACCGCACCGATTGATCGAGATCAAATCCAATCGAATGTCATCCCGCCACATCTGTGGCCACAACGCGCGGTTTTGAGCGCGCAAGTGTAGCTCAAGCGTGGCTATGGGGACCTCGATGAACAGAACATTCAAATTTTCGTCGTCGCTGCTGGTGCTGGCGGCGGTCTGCGGAGCGATGGGCTCGGCGCAAGCAGCGGACCTGCAGGCGGCGCCGGTCTACACCAAGGCGCCGGTGGTCGAGGCCTGGAATCCCTGGATGATCCGCGTCCGCGCCCTCGGCGTGCTGCCGGACGCGGGCGGCTCCACCGTGAACGTCACCGGCGTGCCAGCGCTGTCGTCGCCGAATTCCGGCCTGAAGATCTCCAACCAGGTCGTGCCGGAACTCGACATCAGCTACTTCTTCACCAAGAACATCGCGGCCGAGCTGATCCTCGGCGTCACCCGTCATTCGATCAGCGGCACCGGCACGCTGGACGGACTGAATATCGGCAAGGCCTGGCTGCTGCCGCCGACGCTCACGCTGCAATACCACTTCACCGATTTCGGTGCCTTCAAGCCCTATATCGGCGCCGGCGTGAACTACACGGTGTTCTTCAACCAGAGCGCTTCGAACCAGGTGTTCAATGGTCTTGCAGTGACCAACCTGCATATCTCGAACCAATGGGGCGCAGCTGTCCAGTTCGGCTTCGACTACATGCTCGACAAGCATTGGGGCCTGAACGTCGACGTCAAGAAGCTGTGGCTGCAGCCGAACTACTCGGCCACCGTCAACGGCGCCATTCCGATCACTGGCCGCGCCAACATCGATCCCTGGCTGGTCGGCGCCGGCGTCACCTACAAGTTCTGATTTGTCGCGTTCCTCCCAAGACTGCCATGGCGCCGGCATTCCCGGCGCCATTTTTTTGGAGGAATTGCGCACGCGGTGCCGGGACTCCTCCGCGTGATGTCCGAAACGGGCAGGCGGCCCGTTCGGGGGGCTCATTGAATTCGGTGGTTATGGATCCCGGATCTGCGCCCACCGCCGCTGCGGGTCGATGGGCTTGTCCGGGACGACACCGGGGATCGTCCCGCGCACCGGTGTCCGGATCGAGATCGAGAGCAGATCGAGCCGGGGACGGTGGGCGGCCGTCCTACTCCTCGTCTTCGTCGGGCTTCTTGCCGCCGATGGTCTTGAGCTTGGCGAACACGGCGTCGACGTTGAGATCGTCCTGATCGCGGCCCTCCGGCTCGTATTCGTCCTTGCGGGTGGTTTCGGAGGCCGGCAGCAGGGTGGCGCCGCTGTAATTGGCGTCGAGCGGCCGTTCCTTGGCGGCGCGCTGCACTTCGAAGTCGAGCTCGATCTGCGAGCACAGGCCGAGCGTCACCGGGTCCATCGGCGTCAGGGTCTGCGCATTCCAATGGGTGCGGTCACGCACGCTGGCGATGGTGGTCTTGGTGGTGCCGACCAGCCGCATGATCTGCGCATCCTTGAGCTCGGGATGGTTCCGCACCAGCCAGAGGATCGCGCTCGGGCGCTCATGGCGGCGCGACACCGGGGTGTAGCGTGGCCCCTTGCGCTTGGGCTGCGGCGGCAGCACGACCTTGCTTTCCTGCAATCTCAGACGGTAATTCGGGTCACGCTCGCCCTTTTCGATCTCTTCGCGGGTAAGCTGGCCGGTCGAGATCGGGTCCATGCCCTTGATGCCCTGGGCCGCGTCGCCGTCGGCGATCGCGCGCACCTCCAGCGGGTGCATCTTGGTAAAATCGGCGACCTGGTCGAAGGTCAAAGCGGTATTGTCGACCAGCCACACGGCAGTTGCCTTCGGCATCAGCGGGGCGTTGCTCATGGCAAATCTCCTTTGTGCTCCGCCCCGGCCCTGGAGGCGAAACCTGCGGTCATCGGCGATGACGGGAATTGGCCCTATATAAGCCGTCCGGGGGGCGGCGCGCAATGGCCTGACGAAAACGGCCTTGACAGCGCTCGAAAGCAGTCCCAAGTCCTACCCAAACAAGTTCTAGCGCAAAGCCGTGACGTCTCGGCCGCCCCGCCTGTCGGCCCTGGGGTGATCCGGTCGCCGCTCAAGCCGCACAGATCAGGCCCGAAGATCAGCCCATGGCAGCCAAACCAGACCTCAAAATCGTGCTTTGCTCGCCGCGCGGCTTCTGCGCCGGCGTCGTGCGCGCCATCGACACCGTGGAGCGGGCGCTCGCCATCTATGGCGCCCCGGTCTATGTCCGCCACGAGATCGTGCACAATAAATACGTCGTCGACAGCCTGAAGACCAAGGGCGCCATTTTCGTCGAGGAACTGGCCGAGATCCCCGACAATACCAATGCACCGGTGGTATTTTCGGCCCATGGCGTGCCGAAATCGGTTCCGGCCGAGGCCCAGGCGCGCAATTTCTTTTCCCTGGACGCGACCTGCCCGCTGGTGACCAAGGTCCACCGCGAGGCGGCGATCCACTTCAAGCGCGGCCGCGAGATCCTGCTGATCGGCCATTCGCACCATCCGGAGGTGGTCGGGACCGTCGGCCAGCTGCCGCCCGGGGCCGTGACCCTGATCGAGACCGCCGAGGACGCCGCGACCTTCACCCCGAAGGACCCGAACAACCTCGCTTTTGTCACCCAGACCACGCTGTCGATCGACGACACGGCCGACATCGTGTCGGTGCTCAAGGGGCGTTTCCCGAACATCTCGGGCCCGCACAAGGAAGACATCTGCTACGCCACCACCAACCGCCAGCTGGCGGTCAAGAAGGTGGCCCCGGTGGTCGACGCCCTGATCGTGGTCGGCGCGCCGAACTCGTCGAACTCGCAGCGCCTGCGCGAGGTCGCCGAGCGCGAGGGCTGCCCGATTGCGGTGCTGGCCCAGCGCGCCTCCGATATCGACTGGGCGCGCTTCGAAGGCATCAAGAGCCTCGGCATCACCGCCGGCGCCTCGGCGCCCGAGGTGATCGTCGAAGAGATCATGGGCGCCTTCGCAGAGCGCTACGTGCTCCATGTCGAGACGGTCTCGGCGGCGGAAGAGAACGAATTCTTCCCGCTGCCGCGCTCGCTGCGGCCGGAAGCGGCGGCCGAATAGGCGCGTTGCGGGCGGTCGTTGTTTTCCGTCCGCGGCGCGGCGCATCGGTCTTGAACGCGGCGCGTGCATGCGCGATGAAGGGCGCAACGGGCCTCCCTGGTCTCGAAGTTCGCATCGGGGGAGGCGGGTGCGGGCGAACTTCGACAATCAGGATAGGGTATGGCGGTCTATACCGACGTCGCCGCCGACGAGCTCGCGGACTTTCTCAAGACCTACGACATCGGCGAACTGCTCTCCTACAAGGGCATCGCCGAAGGCGTCGAGAACTCGAACTTCCTGCTCCACACCACCAAGGGCTATTTCATCCTCACGCTCTATGAAAAGCGCGTGGCGGTGGACGATCTGCCGTACTTCCTGGGGCTGATGGCGCATCTGGCGGAGCGCGGCGTCAGCTGTCCGCAGCCGGCGCGCAACCGCGACGGCGCCGTCTACTCGACGCTGTCCGGCCGGCCGGCGGCGATCATCAACTTCCTCGAAGGCCTATGGCCGCGCAAGCCGAACGTCGCGCATTGCGCCGGCGTCGGCACGGCGCTGGCGCGGATGCATCTGGCGGGACGCGACTTCCCGCTGGTACGCAAGAATCCGCTCTCGGTGTCGGGATGGATGTCGCTGTTCGCCCAGGCCGCCGACCGCGCCGACACCGTGCAGGCCGGCCTGTCCGCGCTGCTGTCGGCCGAGCTCGACGTGCTCGCGCGCAGCTGGCCGACGGATCTGCCGGAGGGCGTCATCCATGCCGATTTGTTTCCGGACAACGTGTTCTTCCTCGGCGACCAGCTCTCGGGCCTGATCGACTTCCCATTCTCCTGCAACGACATCCTCGCCTATGACGTCGCGATCTGCCTGAACGCGTGGTGCTTCGAGGCCGATCATTCGCTCAACGTCACCAAGGCCCGCGCCTTCTTCCATGCCTATGGACGCGAGCGGCCGCTGTCGCAGGCCGAGCTCGCGGCGCTGCCGCTGCTGGCGCGCGGCGCCGCGATCCGCTTCCTGCTGACGCGGCTGGTGGACTGGCTCAACGTGCCGGCGGGCGCGCTGGTGAAGCCGAAGGATCCGCTCGAATATGTCCGCAAGCTGCGCTTCCACCAGGCGGTGACGAGCGTGCGCGATTACGGCCTGGACGGCTCGGGAGCGACGGCATGAGCGAGCTTCCCACCGTCAGCATCTACACCGACGGCGCCTGCTCGGGAAATCCCGGGCCCGGCGGCTGGGGCGCGATCCTGCGCTTTGGCGACAAGGAAAAAGAGCTCAAGGGCGGCGAGCCGCACACCACCAACAACCGCATGGAGCTGATGGCCGCGATCTCGGCGCTCGAGGCGCTGAAGAAGTCATGTCAGGTCGAGCTCTACACCGACAGCCAGTATGTGCGGCAGGGCATTACCGGCTGGATCCACGGCTGGAAACGCAACGGCTGGAAGACCGCCGACAAGAAGCCGGTCAAGAACGCCGAGCTGTGGCAGCGGCTCGATGCCGCGCTGAAGCCGCACAAGGTCAACTGGCACTGGGTCAAGGGCCACGCCGGCCACGCCGAGAACGAGCGCGCCGATCAATTGGCCCGCGACGGCGTGGCGATGGCCAGGCTGCAGAAGAACGTGCGCGGCTGATTGTTAGTTGGGCGGCGCTATCGGCTCACAGCAGCTCATTGCGACACGCCCATCAGTCATCGCGACAAGCCCAACTGTCATCGCCCGGCTTGACCGGGCGATCCAGTAGTCACTGACAGTCGTGTTCAACCGAAACGCTGCGGCGTACAGGATTCCCCGCCTCCGCGGGGAATGACCGTGGTTGGAGGGGCGGCTCGCCCCCCAGTCTGATAGCCGTGCTCTTACAGCTGCCCGAGCAGCGTGTCGCCGCCGGAGACCTCGACCTTGCCGGGGGCGGCTTCGAGGTTGAGCTTGGTGACCACGCCGTCCTCGACCAGCATCGAATAGCGCTTGGAGCGAATGCCGAGCCCGTGGCCGGAGGCGTCGAGCTCCATGCCGATCGCCTTGGTGAAGTCGGCATTGCCGTCGGCCAGGAACACGGCCTCGTCGCGCTGGTCGGTGTCGCGCTTCCAGGCATTCATCACGAAGGCGTCGTTGACCGAGATGATCGCGATGGTGTCGACGCCCTTGCCCTTCAGGGCATAGGCGTTGAGGAAGATGCTGGGCAGATGCATCTTGTGGCAGGTGCCGGTATAGGCGCCGGGCACCGCGAACAGCGCGACCTTCTTGCCCTTGAAGATGTCGTCGGTGGTTTTGACCTGCGGGCCTTCCTCGGTCATGACGCGGAACTGGGCCTGTGGCAGCTTTTCGCCTACCTGAATGGTCATTTGAGTAACTCCTTCCCCTGGATGTGGCTTGTGACGCGTCTGGAGACGTGTCTTGCGCTTGGCGCGCTACACTATTCGGCGGGCCAGAAACGGCAACGGCCCGCCCCGATCACGTATCCGTCATCGCACAGCCGCCGGCCCGGCGCTACGGCTTCACGCCGCCGCCGCCGGATTCTTCTTTTCGTCACGCAGCTCGCGGCGCAGGATCTTGCCGACATTGGTCTTCGGCAGCTCCGTCCTGAACTCGATCTGCTTCGGCACCTTGTAGTTCGTCAATTGCGCGTGGCAATGCTTGACGATGTCCTCGGCCGTGAGGGCGGGGTCCTTCTTGACGACGAACGCCTTGACGACCTCTCCAGTCTTTTCGTCGGGCAGGCCGATCACCGCGGTCTCGAGCACGCCCGGATGGGTCGCGATCACTTCCTCGACCTCGTTCGGATAGACGTTGAAGCCGGAGACCAGGATCATGTCCTTCTTGCGATCGACGATCTTGATCGAGCCGTCCGCGGCCATGATACCGATGTCGCCGGTGCGGAAGAAGCCGTCCGCCGTCATCACCTTGGCGGTTTCATCAGGACGATTCCAATAGCCGGCCATCACCTGCGGACCCTTCGCACAGATCTCGCCGGCCTGTCCCAGCGGCACCTCGTTGCCGTCGTCGTCACGGATCGAGAGCCAGGTCGAGGGCAGCGGCAGGCCGATCGTGCCGGTGAACTCGGTCGAGGTCGGCAGGTTGCAGGTCAGGACCGGCGCGGTCTCCGACAGGCCGTAGCCTTCGGCGATGCTGCAGCCCGTCACCTGCTTCCACTGCTCGGCCACCGGACGCTGCACGGCCATGCCGCCGCCATTGGAGACCTTGAGCTTGGAGAAGTCGAGCTTCCGGAAGTCAGGGTGATGCAGCAGGCCGTTATAGAGCGTGTTGACGGCCGGGAAATTGTTGACCTGATACTTCATCAGCTCCTTGATGAAGCTGGGAATGTCGCGCGGATTGGGGATCAGGAGATTGGCGCCGCCGGCGCGCACCGCGAGCAGGAAGCAGCAGGTCAGCGCAAAGATGTGATAGAGCGGCAGCGCGCAGACGATCAGCAGCTGATCGACATGCGGTGGCCGCTCCATCACCGGCTGCAGCCAGGCGTCGTTTTGCAGCACGTTGGCGACCACGTTGCGGTGAAGCAATGTGGCGCCCTTCGAGACGCCGGTGGTGCCGCCGGTATATTGCAGGAAGGCGACGTCGTCGGGACCGATCACGGGCTTCTGAAACCGCTTGCTGCGGCCGGCGGCGAGCGCATCGTTGAACGGCACCGCGCCGGGCAGCGAAAAGGCCGGCACCATCTTCTTCAGCCGGCGGACGACGAGATTGACGATCACGCCCTTGAAGCCGAGCAGGTCGCCCATGCTGGCGATGATGATGTGCTTGACCTTTGTCTGGCCGACCACCTGCTGCACCGTGTGGGCGAAATTCTCCAGCACGATGATCGCCTCGGCGCCGGAGTCCTTGAGCTGATGCTCGAGCTCGCGCGGCGTATACAGCGGGTTGACATTGACGACGGCATAGCCGGCCCGCAGCACGCCTGAGATCGCGATCGGATATTGCAGCACGTTGGGCATCATCAGCGCGACCCGCGCGCCCTTGGCAAGTCCGAGCCCCTGCAGATAGGCGCCCATTGCCACCGACATGTCGTCGAGCTCGCGATAGCTGATCGCCTTGTCCATGCAGATGAAGGCGCGGCGGTCGGCGAATGTCTTGAAGCTCTCTTCCAGCAGTTCGACCAGCGACTGGTATTTGCTGGGATCGATATCGGCGGGAACGCCGGCCGGGTAGTGCTTGAGCCAGATGCGCTCCATGAACCTTCCTCTCTGATCGTCTCTTATGGTCGCTTGATGTTGGTCGCGTGATGCGTCCGCGCCCCGGTCGCGCCGGGGCATTTGGCGGCCAATATCTAATCTCCGGCCGGGCAAGGCAAGCCGGCCGAAGTATCGACGAAAGAGGCAGAGAGCGGGGCTATCGTGGCCGGGGCCAAGGCCGGCTGTGCCCCGCGCGCGATCAGCCGTCCTTTGGCGCCGGCTTGCCGTCGCTCTTCGGCTTGGCGGCGGCCTTGGGCTTCGCCGGCTTGGATGCCGCCTCCGAGGCAGGCTTTTCCGCCGTTTTTGCGCCGGACTCGTGCTTGGACGCGGCGTGGTGTGCGGCTGCCGGCTTGGCGTCGGACACTTTTGCATCCCGCTTCGCTCCGGCTTTCGCTCCCGTATCACCCTTGGAATCCGATTTGGAATCGGCCCTGGCGGCGGTCCGGGTCGCGGACTTCGCCTCCTTCCCGGCGGCGACATGCGCCTTCTTGCCGCGGCGCTTGGGCGGGGTCTGAGCGTCGGCATCGGCCGCGACGGCTGCGATCAGGGCCGCGCCGGTACGCGTCGGTCCGGTATAGACCACAACCGGTTCGGACGGGGCAGGGGCCGCGGCCAGGATCTCCGACGGCTTCAGCGCGGGGGCCTGCAGCCCGGCCAGCAGAGTCCCGCCCGTGGTCTCGCCCTCGCCGCCGGCCACCGTCTCCTCGTCGTCATCGCTTGCGGGCCGGTGCCGCTTGCCGCCGCACATGTCGTCGCGCAGATTGGGCGGGGTGGCATCGACCGGCACCAGCTGCTCGACATTGCCGAGCGGCGCCTTCAGCCAGCCGAGCTGGTTGCCGTTGAAGCCGCGGTCGAGCATCTGGATGGCGCGCACGCCGCGCATCTGCCCCGACGAGGCGCCGAGCACGACGGCGATCAGGCGCTTGCCGTTGCGGGTGGCCGACGCGACCAGATTGTAGCCGGAGGCGCAGATGAAGCCGGTCTTGAAGCCGTCGGCGCCCGGATAGCGGCCGATCAGCCGGTTGAAGTTCTGCACCACGCGACGGCCGTAGCGGATCGACGGGATGTGCACGAAATATTCGTATTCCGGGAGATCGCGGATGATGGCGCGGGCGAGGATCGCGAGGTCGCGGGCCGAGGTGATCTGGCCATCGGCCGGCAGGCCGTTCGGATTGACGTAGCTCGTCTGCGTCATGCCGAGTTTCTGCGCGGTCTCGTTCATCATCGCCGAGAAGCCGTCGATCGAGCCGCCGACGCCCTCCGCCAGCACCACCGCCATGTCGTTGGCGGACTTCACCAGCATCATCTTCAGCGCGTTGTCGACGGTAAGCTGCGTGCCCGGCCGGTATCCCATCTTCGACGGCGATTGCGCTGCTGCGGTGGGCGATACCGTCACCAGCGTGTCGAGCGAGAGCTTGCCCTCCTTCACCGCCTTCAGCGTCACATAGGCTGTCATCAGCTTGGTGACGGAAGCCGGATACCACGGATAGGTCGCGTTCTGCGCCTCCAGCACCTTGCCGGTATCGGCTTCGACGAGCAGCAGCGCCTCTGCGTTGGCCAAGCGAGGCGCAACTACGAGAGCGGCGGCGAGAGCGATGATCTTGATCGGCGCGTAGCGGAACAACAGGCGAAGCGTCTGCACTGGTCTGGTCCGGTCCTTTGAGAACCCGCCTCGCGCTGCGAGGTGGGCAAACGGGCTTTCGGGTTTCAAGCGTGTCCGGCGCCGCTTCGGTCGCGGCAGGTCGCGAACCTATACCGGCTCGACGCTCCAGAACAGAGGCGAGCCATTCAATTCCACGATGAAAGCGTCCCGCGATCAGGCCTTGACGGTGGGGCCGTCGCTCGCACTCGCACCAAGCGCGGAGCGTGCGCTTTCTTGCACCATGAATTGGGCCTTGGCGAGTTCCGCGAAGTGACCGCCCTGGGCGACGAGTTCATCGAACGTTCCGCTTTCGATCACGCGTCCGTTCTCGAACACCAGGATTCGCGTCGCCTTGCGAATGGTCGAAAGCCGGTGCGCGATGACGAAAGTGGTGCGGTCCTTCATCACCTCGTCGAGCGCCGCGTTGAGCTTGGCCTCGGTCACGGCATCGAGCGCCGAGGTCGCCTCGTCGAGAATCAGGATGGGCGGATCCTTCAACAGCGCACGCGCAATCGACAGCCGCTGGCGCTCGCCGCCCGAGAGCATGCGGCCACGCTCGCCGGCATTGGTATCGAAGCCCTGCTCGGCGCGGTCGATGAAGTCGAGCGCCTGGGCGCGGGCGGCCGCGCTGCGCAGCTCCTCGTCCGTCGCGTCGGGCTTGCCGACCAGCAGGTTTTCGCGGATCGAGCGGTTGAACAGCAGCGCCTCCTGGAACACGACGCCGATGTTCCGGCGCAATGCCGCCAGCTTGAGGCCACGCACATCCATGCCGTCGATCTTGATGAAGCCGGATTGCGGATCGAAGGCGCGATGCAGCAGCGCGATCGCGGTCGATTTGCCGGCGCCTGTCGGGCCGACCAGCGCGATGGTCTGGCCGGGCAGCGCGGTGAAGGTGAGGTCCTCGACCGCCGGGCGCTTGCCGTCATAGGAGAACGAGACGTCGTTGAACTCGACAAGGCCCGACAGGCGACCGACATCGATCGCGTCCGGACGGTCACGCACCGCCGGCACAGCGTCGAGCACGGTGAAGAATTCCGCCAGCCGCGGCGCCTCCATGAACACGTTGTTGATGAATGACACGACCTGCTCCAGCTTCTGGATCAGCATGGTCGCGAACGACACGAACATCACGATTTCGCCCACCGAGCTCAGCCCGGCCTGATGCAGCGCGATGCCGAGCGTGAAGATCGCGAGCACGGTGATGGTGGTGGAGGCACGGGTGATCACCGTCACCAGCGCCCACCAGCCGAGCACGGGCATCTGCACCGACAGCAATTGTCCGGCGACGCTGCGCAGGCCCTGCACCTCGGCGTCGATGCGCACGAAGCTCTGCACCAGCGCGACATTGCCGAGCGCGTCGGAGGCGCGGGCCGACAGGTTGCTGTAGTGCTCCTCGACCTCGCTCTGCATGCCATAGGTCTTGCGCACGACCAGCGTCGTCAGCACCGTGAAGACGACGCAGAGCACGAACAGCAGGATCGCGAGCCGCCAGTTGAGATACAATGACAGCGGCAGCAGCACGATCACCGACATGATCGCGGCAAAATGCTCGCGGAAGAACGACAGCCATAGATGCCATAGCGCGTCGGTGCCGTTGATCATGACCTTCATCAGCCGCCCCGAATGCGTGCCCGAGTGGAAGGTCAGCGGCAGCTGCAGGATGTGCTCGAAATAGCTCGTCAGCACGGCGTGGCGCTGGCGATGGGCGAGCCGGTCAGCCTGCAGCGCGACCCAGGCGCTGGCGAGAATCGTGAACAGGCCGAAGCCGGCCCAGGCTGCGAGCAGCGGCCATGCGGTGGTGGTGGAGGCGCTGCCCGACAGCGAATCGACAATGCGTCCGAACAGCACCGGTTCGGCGAACTGCGCCACCGCGAGCGCGAGGTTGGCGACCGCCAGAAACCAGCCGAGCCTCGCCTCCTTGCCAAGCAGGTGGAGCACGCGGGCGTAGATGCGGAGCAGGGACATGGGCGGAGCGCTTCGTGAGCAGAGGTGGAATCACCGCCGGCCGGCGGCGCGCGATGTTAGCAAGGGATCGGCAATCGCGGCGAGCGCTCAATTGACCAGGCGGCTGTCGGTGGGCGGCAGGAAGCGGTCGTCGAAGATCTCGCCCGGCAGCGGGCGCTTGTGAAATTTGCCGTCCTCGGCAAGCTGGTCGAGGGCGCGCTCGAACCTGGCGGGGTCGATGCCGCCGATGCCGTCGCGGCGCACGTCGGATGTCAGCACATTGTCGGCGAGCACGGCCTGCAGCCGTTCGAGCTCGAGGTCTTGCGAGCCATCCTCCATGCGGCTCACCACGTCAGCGGCTGCAGCCGCAGGGTCCTTGATCGCGAGTTGGAGACCTTCGGTCAGCGCCCGCAGCATGCCTTTCACGGCCTCCGGCTGCCTTGCTGCAAAGCCGGGATTGACGATCACCGCGTGGCCATAGGCCTCGCACCCATAGTCTGCGAAGCGCAGCACCGCGAGATCGGCGGCGGGCACGCCGCGGTCGCGCAGATTGATCGCCGACAGATACGAGAAGCCGCTGACGGCATCGACCTGGCCCGCGGACAGGATCGGCTCGCGCACCGCGGCGCCGACCCGCGACAGCTTCACGCTGTCGGGCTTGAGATGGTTGTGCCGCGCGACCGCCGGCCAGAGCCGGATCGAGAGGTCGCCCTCGGCGACACCGATCGTCTTGCCCTCGATATCGCTGAGCCCGTTGATGCCCCGGCTCTTGCGCGCGATCAGCGCATAGGGCGCCTTGTTGAACAGCACGAAGACGGCTTTGACCGTCTGGCTGCCGGCGCCGTCGCGATAGCGGATCAGTTCGTTGATGTCGGCAAGCGCCATGTCGGCGTCGCCTGACGCCACGCGCGCAATCGCGTCGGGCGAGCCTTTGGCCGTGGTCATCGTCAGCGCCACGCCCACGGTGCTGAACAGCCCGCGGCTTGCCGCAAGGACCAGCGGCGCCATGCTGCCATCGAGCGGACGATCCAGCGCGAACATGACGGCGACCGCCCGCTTGGGCTCCTCGGCCGCGGCGTACTGCTGTGACAGCCATGCAGGGACAAACGCCGTGACAAGCGCGAGGGTAAGCAGGAAAGCGGGTCGTCGCATACGCATCAGCTCACGCCGGTATTCGCAGGCCGCACCGGACTGTCTCGCCGGTATTCACGTCGCTTCGCCGGACTGCTGATGTGTCAATTTCGTGACGTGTCGCTCCGGCCGGCGGCGCCTGATCATGTCGGATCGAATCTGAACGGTCCATGAGCAAGCCCTGCGGCGTTTTGCGGCTTCGACTCATGGTTTCGAGAGGGGAACTGTGGACCCACATAATGAGTTGGTTTGCGAGATTTCGATCGCACGGAGAATCCACATGATCGCACAGCGCGGAAATGTTTCACGCTTCGGCCGTGCTACCGTCCTGGCGACGGTGGCGGCGGTCACTTTGACGGCCGTTCAGCCGACGCTCGCCTTCGCCGGATCGGCGCCGGGCGAGAAGGGCGTCGTCGCCAAGACCGCCAGCGACGGCGGGCTGACCGATATCAGCGCGCGCCGGCGGCATTATCGTGGCAATGGCGGCGCAGCTGCCGCTGCGGCCTTCGCCGGCATCGTCGGCACGGGTCTGGCGATCGCCGCGGCCCAGAACCGCCGCTCCTATTACGAGGACCACTATTATTACGGCCGCCCGGCCTATTACGGCTACCAGCCGGGTTATCAGTATTACGGCGGCGGCCCCTATTACGGTGGCTATGGTGGCGGCTATTATCATCACCCCCATTGGTGATGTCGGATCGATTGATGCGATCCGCCGGCTCTGGCCGGCGGATTTTTTCATGCTCGTGGCAAACGTTAATATACGGGCCATCGATTTTAACTAGTGTGGCGCGATGACTGATTCGATCGACCGGCTCTATCGCGCTGTGCTGGCGGCCAGGGATCTGGATCCGGCGCGCTCGCGCACGGCCAAGCTGATGCAGCAGGGCACCGGCAAAATGGCCAAGAAGCTCGCGGAGGAGGCCATCGAGGTCGCGATCGATGCAGTCGGCGGCGACGCCCAGGCCGTGGTGCGGGAAAGCGCCGACCTGATCTACAATCTGACGGTGCTGTGGGCCGAACTCGACGTCCGGCCGGAGGATGTCTGGGCAGAGATGGAGCGGCGTGAACGGCTGCTCGGGATCGCCGAGAAGCTGCCGAAATCGCCGGTGAAGGTTGCCAGGACGGCGCCGGGACGGGTGCCGGAGCGACCGATCGTCGCGGTGGAAGGCCGGACGATCCGCAAGCGGCATTAGAGCCAGTCCGCAAGAGGCGGTCCGAGGCGCGGATCGGATCATCACATCGGCCATAGACAAAAGCTGCCCGGTTTGCTTCATCGCGGACCATGCTCAGACGTATCTATGATTGGTGTATCGACGCCGCGCACAAGCCGCATGCCCTCTGGATCATGGCTGCGGTCGCCTTCGCCGAAAGCTCGTTCTTTCCGGTACCGCCGGATGTGATGCTGATTCCGATGTCGCTGGCCAAGCCGCAGCGCGCCTGGCTGTTCGCCGGCGTCTGCACCGCGGCCTCGGTGGCGGGCGGTTTGGTCGGCTACGCCATCGGCGCACTCCTCTACGATTCGCTCGGCCAGTGGCTGATCCATCTCTACGGCCTCGGCGACAAGGTCGAGACCTTCCGTGCCTCTTATGCCGAATGGGGCGCGGTCATCATCCTGCTGAAGGGGCTGACGCCGATCCCCTACAAGCTCGTCACGATCACGTCAGGCTTCGCGGGCTATAACCTGTTCCTGTTTGTGTTGTTCTCGATCGTGGCGCGTGGCGGCCGCTTCTTCATCGCTGCGATCCTGCTGAACCGCTATGGCGAATGGATCAGGGTGCACATCGAGAAGCATCTCGGCCTGTGGGTGGCGCTCGGCGCGGCCGTGCTGGTCGCGGGCTTTGTCGTCGCGATCAAACTGATCTGATGCGATCGGGGCCGCTCGCCGCCGCCACGCTGCTGCTTGGTGTTGTGCTGCCGGGCATCGCGCTTTCGGCCCTGGCCTGGACTCCGTCGGCTTTGGCTCAGTCAGCTTTGGCTCAGTCGGCGCCTGCAGCCGGTTTGCGCGAGCCGCCTCCGCCGTCGCCAACGCCCTCAGCCGAGCCCGCGCCGCCGCCGTCCAACCCCGGCCTGGTCGAAGAGCTCGGCAAGCTGTTCGACAAGATGTCGATCATTCCGCTCAAGCCCTCGGCGGATGCGCCCGTCACGCCACCCGCCTCGGCGAGCGATCAGGTCGGCGCTCCCGGCGATCAGGCTGCGCCGCCGGCGCCGCAGGCGGTCCCGAACGGCGACGCTGGCACGGCAGGCGTCCTGAAAGAGACCGGCGATGCGCTGTCACGGCTCGCCAAGCCCTCGAGCATGGTCTCGGGCCGGGCGGCCTGTCCGATGGCCGCCAACGGCACGCCGGATTGCAAGCTCGGCGCCGACCGGCTCTGCCAAAGCAAGGGCCACAAGGAAGGCAAGAGTCTCAACACCGATTCCGCAGAGACCTGCTCGGCCAAGGTGCTGATCCCCGGCCGGCAGCGCAAGCCGGGCGACTGCCGAACCGATACGTTCGTCACCTCGGCGTTGTGCCAATAGACCTCAGCGCGCCGTCTCGCGGTCTGTCAGCGCCTCAACGCAAGACCCCCCACGGGCTTTTCCGGTCCCTCTGCGAGCGAATTGCCATCACGGCATGATGTCGGGCATGCTCGCCATCACGAGCGTCTCCGTATTTCACAACGAGGAATTCCCATCCATGTCCATGCCCGCCTTGTTCAAGGGGCGCCTGTCGATCCCCGTGATCGGCTCGCCATTGTTCATCATCTCCGTGCCCGACCTGGTGATCGCGCAGTGCAAGGCCGGCGTGGTCGGGTCATTCCCTGCGCTGAACGCGCGGCCGGCGGCGCTGCTCGACGAATGGCTGGCGCGCATCACCGAGGAGCTCGCCGCCTATGACCGCGCGCATCCGGAACGTCCCTCGGCGCCGTTCGCGGTCAATCAGATCGTGCACCGCTCCAACAACCGGCTCGAGCAGGATCTGGCGCTGTGCGAGAAGTACAAGGTGCCGATGATGATCACCTCGCTCGGCGCGCGCGAGGAGCTCAATCAGGCGGCGCATCGCTGGGGCGGCATCGTCTTCCACGATGTGATCAACCAGACCTTCGCCCACAAGGCGATCGAGAAGGGCGCCGACGGCCTGATCCTGGTCGCGGCCGGCGCCGGCGGCCATGCCGGCACCATCTCGCCGTTCGCCTTCGTCGCGGAGACGCGCAGCTGGTTCGATGGACCGATCGCGTTGTCCGGTGCGATTGCCAATGGCCGCGCCATCCGCGCCGCGCGTGTGCTGGGCGCCGACTTCGCCTATATCGGCTCCGCCTTCATCGCCACCAAGGAAGCGAACGCGGTGGAAGGCTACAAGCAGATGATCACCAGTTCGGGCGCCGACGATATCGTCTATTCGAACCTGTTCACCGGCGTGCATGGCAACTACCTGAAGCCGTCGATCGTCGCCGCCGGGCTTGATCCCGACAATCTGCCGACCTCGGACCCGTCGAAGATGAGCTTCGGCACCGATGCCTCGGGCGAGCGCGCCAAGCCGAAGGCCTGGAAGGAGATCTGGGGCTCGGGCCAGGGCATCGGCGCCATCAAGGACGTCCTCCCGGCCGCCGAGCTGATCGCCCGTTTCAAGAAGGAATATGACGAGGCGATCGACCCGCCGCTCTAAGTTGGTAGAATGAAAAAGGCGCGGCAACCTCGGTTGCCGCGCCTTGTCTCGAAGATCCGTCCGAGCCGACGGCTATTCCAGCTCGATCGCCTGGAACTTGCCGCGGTCGTCGAGCGCCGTGCCCCAGATCTTGTGCGAGGCCTGGTGTTCGGCGCGGCCGAAGCCAAGCTTGGCGCCGAGGCCCAGATCGATGTTCTGCAGGTTCTCCAGCGTGTCGATCAGCGCCTCGGTGTCGAGCTGCGGACCGACCTTGCGCAGCGCCTGGATCAGCACGTTGGCGGCGACATAGCCCTCGAACGAGACGTAGGACGGCGCTTCGCCCGGGAAGTACTTCTCCAGCGCGCCCTTGTACTCGAGCACGGCGCTGGAATAGCCGCCCACTGCGGGCACCACCTGGGTGACGATGACGCCGCTGGCGTAGCGCGGACCGAGCAGCATCAGCTCGTCGGACAGCTCGGTCGACCCCACGAACGACACGTTGGTGTAGATCATGTTCGGGTACAGATCGCGCGTCTTCTCGATGAACTTCGCGGCAGCCCGGTAGGTCGCGACCATCACGATCGCCTTGGGCGGGTTCTTCATCGCGCGGAGCTGGTTGACGGCCTCGTCGACGTCGACCGTGTTGCGCTTGTAGTTGAAGCGCACGATCGAGGTGTCGGCCAGGCCGAGCGAGCGGAACGCCTTGGCGACGCCGGAGAAGCCCGCATCACCATAGGAGTCCTGCTGCGCAAACACCGCGATGTCGCGCGGCTGCAGGCGGCGCAGTTTCACGAGATAACGGACGACGGTGTCGGTCTCTTCCGCGTAGCTGGCGCGGTAGTTGAACACGTAACGATCCGGCGGATCGTTGCGCAGGATGTTGGCGCCCGTGAACGCACCGTAGAACAGAACCCGGCGCTGCAGCGCGTAGGGCATCGCGACGGCAGAGGTCGGCGTGCCGACATTGCCGATGAAGCCGAACACCTTGTCCTTTTCGTAGAGTTGCTTCATCGCGTCCAGGGTCCGCGAGGGCTCATAGCCGTCATCGGCCGAATACAGCCGCAGCGAGCGGCCGGCGACTCCACCCGTGTCGTTGGCGCGGTTGAAGGCGGCCTCGATGCCCATCTTCATCTGGCGGCCGAGCTCCTTGGCCGCACCCGAGAATGGCGCAGCGATGCCGAAGCGGATCTCGTTGGCGGTGACGCCCTGAACGTTGCTGGTCGACGCCGGAGGCAGGGTCGTCGTCGGCGCAGTCGCGGCGACGGCTGCAGACGGAGCGATCACCCCGGCGAGGCTGGTGGCGGTCTGGCTCGGCGCGGTCTGCCCGAGCGAGCGCTCAAGCTCGGCGAGTTGACGACCGGCGGCATTGCAGTCGGTCTGAGCTGCTCCCACGCGGTTGCGGCCATCCGCGACATAGCCGTTGAACACGCGAGTGAGTTCGTCCCGATCCGAGCCGCCCGTCGAGGCCTCGCGGATCACCTCGCGAAACTTGTCGACAATGGCCTGAACGCGGCCTTGGTCGATCGCCTGACAGGCGGATGCTGCTCCCACGATCGGCCCGACCCGGCTCGCAAGATTACGCACCACATCCGCATTGGTGCCCGCCGCGCTGGCGGGCGTTGCGAGCAATGCCGCAACCAAGAACACGCTAGAACGAAAGCTCATTGCCACTATCCCACTATGGACCCCATCCAGGTCTTTCGCCTGGTGAATTTGACGCTTTGTCTACGACGGAGGAGACTATGACCGCCACCATGCACAGACTAGCCTTTCCCAATAGCATGACCATTTCGGTAACCCGGCACGGCTATCTCGGATCATGCTTTAGAACCTGCTAATGCGTCGCTTTCAACCAGTTCTTTATGCTTAGTCATTTTCAGTCATATCTATTCAAGTTCGATCGGCTGGTACGTGCCGGTTTCGTCCAGCGTAGTGCCCCAGATCTTGTGTGACGCCTGGTGCTCTGCGCGTCCGAACGCGAGCGGCGTGCCGAGGCCGAGATCAAGGCTGCGCATCGATTCGAGCGTGTCGACCAGTCGTTCAGTGTCCAGCGGATTGGTCTGCTTCAACGCCTGGATCAGGATGGTCGCCGCGATATAGCCTTCCAGCGACGTGTAGTCGGGGGCTTCGCCCGCCGCGTATTTGGCCAGCGCATTCTTGTAGTCGAGCACGAGGCTCGAATAGCCTGAAACGGCCGGCACGCCCTGCGTCACGATGACGCCATTGGTGAAGCGCGGGCCGAGCAGCTTCAGCTCGGTTGCAAGCGACGTCGATCCAACCGCGGATACGTTGGCGTAGATGAGGCCAGGGATCGCATCGCGTGTCTTTTCGATGAACTTCGCGGCAGCGCGATCGGTCGCAACCATGATCACCGCCTTGATCTGCGGTTTGTAGGCCTTGATCTGGTTGACCGCCTCGTCGACGTCGACGCTCGCCCGTGGATAGGTGAAGCGCGCCACGGGGTCGGCGATGTTCAGCTGGCGATAGGCCTTCGCGACGCCGGCAAAGCCGTCGTCGCCGAACGGATCCTGCTGCTGGAACACCGCGATCTGTCGCGGCGGAATCCGCTTCATCTTCACCAGATAGCGCACCAAGGCGGCCGTCTCCTCGGCGTAGCTGGCGCGATAGTTGAAGACATAGCGGTCCGGCGGATCGCGCCGGACCACGGCCGCGCCGCTGTTCGGGGCGAAGTACAGCGCGCGCCGCTCCAGCGCGTACGGGATCGCCACCTGCGAGTTCGCCGTGCCGATATTGCCGATGAAGCCGAACACCTGCTCCTTCTCATAGAGCTGCGTCATCGCCGCCAGCGTTTTGTTCGGGTCATAGCCGTCATCGGCGGCGATGAGGCGAAGCTGCCGGCCGCCGACACCGCCGGCCTCGTTGGCGCGCGCAAAAGCGGTCTCGATGCCGAGCTTCATCTGCCGTCCGGTCTCCTTGCGGATGCCGGAGAACGGCATGACGATTCCCAGCCGGATTTCCCGATCGGTGACGCCGCGGACCGGCGATGCGATGACCGCGCCGGTGGTGGCCGTCGGTGCGTTGACTGGTAGGGAGCCTGCAGTCGTGGCCGGCCCGCTCTCGATCAATGACCGCTCCAGCTCGGCCAATTGTCGTTCGGCGGTGCTGCAGTTCGCCGCCGACGGGCCGCCGCGGCTGCGGCCCTCGGCGATGTAGCCGTTGAAGGCGCGTGTCAGCTGATCGCGTTCGCCGTCATTGCTGGAAGCCTGGCGGATGGCTTCGCGGAATTTTTCGACGATGGTCTGGACGCGGCCCTCCGCGATGTCCGGACAGGTCGAGGCCCGCCCGACAATCGGTCCCACCCGGCCGGCTAGATCCCGTACAACGTCGGGGGCGGCCGCAAAGGCGTAGCTGAGGGGAGCCCCGAACAGGCTCCCGATGATCAACGCGGACCAACGAACGGTCATCGAACTATCTATCCACTTGCACTTATGAGCTGCTGCTAACCCTCATCACCTGCTATTCCGTGGCATTTCGAATTAATGTCGGGTTTCTCTGTCGCGCTTTTGTCGTCGTTGCTGGTGCGGACCTCTTTCCAGCGGTATCCTAGTCAAGTTCGATCGGCTGATAGGCGCCGGTCTCGTCCAGGGCCGTGCCCCAGATCTTGTGCGAGGCCTGGTGTTCGGCGCGGCCGAAGCTGAGCTGAGTGCCGAGCCCGAGATCGATGTTGCGCATGGTCTCGAGCGTGTCGACGAGCTGCTCGGTGTCGAAGCTTGGGCCGGCGCGCTTCAATCCCTCGATCAGGATGTTCGCCGCGATGTAGCCTTCGAGCGAGGTGTAGTCGGCGGCCTCGCCGGGGGCGTATTTCGCAAGTGCGTTCTTGTAGTCCAGGACGAGGCTCGAATAGCCGCCGACGCTTGGCACGGTCTGGGAGACGATCACGCCGTCGGTGTAGCGCGGACCGAGCAGCATCAGCTCGCTCGCGAGCGCGGAGCCGCCGACAGCGGAAATGTTGGCGAAGATCGCGCCCGGAAACACGCCGCGGGCCTTCTCGATGAACTTGGCCGCGGCCCGCGTCGTCGCCAGCATGACCACGGCCTTGACCGGGGTCTTCAGCAGCCTCAGCTGATTGATGGCGTCGTCGACGTCCACGGTGTTGCGCGGATAGTTGACCCGCACGATCGCATTGTCGCTGGCGCCGAGGGTGCGGAACGCCTTGGCCACGCCGGAGAAGCCGGCATCGCCGAACGCATCGTTCTGCGCGAACACCACGATCTGGCGCGGATTGAGCTTGCGAATTTTCACCAGGTAATGGACCAGCGCGTCCGTCTCCTCGGCGTAGCTCGGCCTGTAGTTGAAGACATAGCGGTCGGGCGGATCGTGGCGCACCACATTGGCGCCGGTGTAGGGCGCGAAGAACAGCACGCGCCGCTCCAGCGCGAAGGGAATCGCGACGGCGGCAGTGGCGGTGCCGAAATTGCCGATGAAGCCGAACACCTGCTCGCGGTCGTAGAGCTGCCTCATCGCGTCGAGCGTGCGCGATGGATCGTAGCCATCATCCGCGGTCACAAGCTTCAGCATACGGCCGTTGATGCCGCCGGCCTCGTTGACGCGGTTGAACGCCGTCTCGACGCCGAGCTTGAGCTGACGGCCGCTCTCCTTCACCGGGCCGCTGGTGGGGATGACCATGCCGAGCTTGATCTCGCTCTGACTGACGCCGCGCACATTGCCTGCGGGCGGCAGCAGTTGCGCCGGCGTGGTCGCGGCCTGCGCGCTTGCCGGTCCGATCGTCACGACGGGCAGGTTGGATCGCGCCTGCGCTGGCGCCGCAATCGACTGTTCGAGGTCGCCAAGCTGGCGGTCCGCGCCGCGGCAGTCGAGGCGGCCGCTGGTGACCAGGCCGCGGCCTTCGGCGACGTACTGATCGAGCAGGCGCGTCAGCTCGTCGCGATCGGCTTCGCTCGCCGCCGCTTCGCGGATGACAGTCTGGAATTTCTCGATGATCGACTGAATGCGCGGTCGCGCAATGTCGCGGCAGGCGAGCGCCGCGCCGATGACGGGGCCGACGCGGGTGCCGAGCTGGCGGACCAGCGCGACATTGTCGCCGGGCGCGGCAAAGGCGCTGCTCGCCATGAAGGTGGCGAGTGCAGCGACGGCCATGCGGGCATGAGCCAGCAGACGGCGTGCTCCCGCTTTCTGCGGTCGGACGTCGATCATAATCGCCTTGTCAGATATGTTTGAGTTCGGATCAGTTCAGTGAGCGCTGTTAGCGCGCCCGCTCCATCTGGCCCGCCTTCTGGTTCCACTGCATGAACTGCTGCAGCATCGGCTTTTCGGGAGTGTCCGAGTCGGCCGTCGGTGCCGGAGCGTCCGCGGCGAGCAGGGACTTGAACTGCGTCAGGGCCGGGGCCTGGGCTTCGGTGCGCTCCGGCAGAGAGCTGGTCTGGTCGGCCTTGGCATCCTGCGCATCGGCGGCGACCGGCGGCAGCGACTTCATCGACTGCACGGCGGCAACGAACGACGAGCTGGCATCGGATGGCTGGCGCCACACCGGCACGATATTGACGAAGAACAGCGCGACGACAGCGGCGACGCCGGTGGCGGCGGCGAAGCGCCCGGCGATCTTGAACACGACCGAGCGGCGGTCGCGTTCACGCTCGATCTCTGGCGGCTCGCGCATCACCTGCGGATTCAGCGACTGGCGGAGGGATTCGAACACGGCAGTCTCCAGGCGAGCATCGAGGGGTCCTTGCTGTCCCGAAGCGGGACGCTCGGCCGCCTCCACTGCCTTGGCGTTGTCGCCGACGAGAGATAGACGCGCAGCTTCCGGGCGTTCACGCAGCCAACGCGGCGCGTAGTGCAGCGGGTCCTGCGGGTTCATCGGATTCTGTTCACTCAACGAACTCATACGCTACTCCTCTGACGCTCGATTCCGGTAAACTGATACGCTTCTGCCACGGTCGTATGAGAGCGAGTTCAAACGAAGAGCGGGAGCGTCCAGGCCACTTCAGTCCACAAGGAATCCCTGTTCAGAATCAGACGCTTCGCGTCGATCATCGATCGCACGCATGGTGTCCTTTCCTGCAAGGCGCCCTGGCACGTTGATCGTGCCTTCAGCACCTCTATCGATCCCATGCCCCGCCCCCTGACGAGTGTCAATTGATCGGACCCGCCTGCAGCCGCAGGATCGGAATTATATGTACGTTAAAGTTATCATCATGATGTGATTAAATTGAGGCATGATTAGTCTTGACGCAACCGCTCCATGATTCACGCCCTATTCGCGCCCAGATTGCGCCTTGATTCGATCATCATCGAACTATGTCAGGCAGCGCGCCGTCGATTTTTGAGCAGCTTAGCGTCGATTTAACCATCCGTTAACCATCTGGCGCCGACAGTTAACCAATCACTAAGAAGGGTTGGGTCGGATGGTCATGAGTGCCAGCGCTGAAACGGTACGTCCTTTAATTCGTCTGCGCGGGCGCTCCTATGTCGCCTTCGTGTTCTCGCCGGTGGTCCCGATCGCCGACTGGCTCGCTGAACTCGACGCGACGCTTGCGGGGTCGCCGGGCTTCTTCATCGGCAAGCCGATCGTGCTCGATCTCTCCGCCGTGGATCTGAGCCCGCTCGCCATCACGCATCTCATCAAGAGCATCGAATCGCGCAACATCCGTGTGCTCGGCCTCGAAGGCGTCGAGCAGGGCCGGCTCTCGCTCGGCATGCCGCCGCTGCTGTCGGGCGGCCGTCACTGCGCGGTGCAGGAAATCGAGCCGGAGAAGCCGTCGCTGCAGCAGCCGACCTCGCTGTTGCTCGATCAACCCGTGCGCTCCGGCCAGTCGATCGTGTTTCCCGACGGCGACGTCACCGTGCTCGGCGCGGTGTCGTCCGGCGCCGAGATCGTCGCCGGCGGCTCCATCCACGTCTACGGCGCGCTGCGCGGCCGCGCGATGGCCGGCATCAACGGCAATGCCGCCGCGCGGATCTACTGCCAGAAGATCGAGGCCGAGCTGGTCGCGATCGATGGCTACTACCAGACCGCAGAGCAGATCGATGCCGCATTACGCGGCCGCGCCGCGCAGGCGCGGCTCGAAGGTCATTCCATGAAGATCGTAGCTTTGAACTGAGTAACGGGAGGTTTGAGAGATGGCGAAAGTACTTGTTGTGACGTCCGGCAAAGGTGGCGTCGGCAAGACCACCACGACGGCAGCCATGGGCGCGGCGCTGGCGCAGGCCGGCGAGAAGGTGGTCGTGGTCGATTTCGACGTCGGCCTGCGCAATCTCGATCTCGTCATGGGCGCGGAGCGGCGCGTCGTGTTCGATCTCATCAACGTCGTGCACGGCGTCGCCAAGCTGCCGCAGGCCCTGATCCGCGACAAGCGGCTGGAAAATCTCTGGCTGCTGCCGGCCTCGCAGACCAAGGACAAGGATGCGCTGACCGAGGAGGGCGTCGGTCGCGTGATCGCCGAATTGCGCAAGAGCTTCGACTGGGTGATCTGCGACAGCCCCGCCGGCATCGAGCGTGGCGCCATGCTGGCGATGCGCTATGCCGACGAGGCGATCATCGTCACCAATCCCGAAGTTTCGTCGGTGCGCGATTCCGACCGCATCATCGGCATGCTGGATTCCAAGACGGTGCGCGCCGAAACCGGCGAGCGCGTCGAGAAGCACATCCTGATCACGCGCTATGATGCGGGACGCGCCGCGCGTGGCGAGATGCTGTCGATCGATGACGTGCTGGAGATCCTGGCGACGCCGTTGCTCGGCATCGTGCCGGAGAGCCAGGACGTGCTGCGCGCCTCCAATGTCGGCTGCCCGGTCACGCTCAACAGCCCGGCCAGCGCGCCGGCGCGCGCCTATCACGACGCGATGCGCCGCCTGCTCGGCGAGGCCGTCGAGATGCAGATCCCGAGCGAGCGCAAGGGCCTGATGAATCTGCTGCTGGGACGGAGGGCTGCATGAGCGTGCTGCGGCTCTTTACGGGGCGTGCAGCCTCTGCGCCTGTCGCGCGCGAGCGGCTGCAGATCCTGCTCGCGCATGAGCGCAGCCTGCGCGGCCAGCCCGATCTGCTGATGCAGCTGCGCGAGGAAATCCTCGCGGTGGTTTCGCGCCATGTGCTACTCGATCCGGACAAGGTCATCGTCCGCATGGACCGGGGGAAGCATGTCTCGACGCTCGAGGTCGACATCGAACTGCCCAATGGCGCCGATCGCGCCTTTGCCAGCGCTGGCTGACGCATGGGACAGCGCGTGCTGATGCGGCCGATCTTCCGCATCGCGGACAATCGCGTGACGGTCAGTCCCGATGCCGCGGGTCCCTGGGATCCGACCATGCAGCACGGGTCGGCGCCGTCGGCGCTGGCGGTGTGGGCGGCGGAACGCATCCCGACGAAGTCGCCGATGCGCATCGCCCGCGTCACCATCGACTTGATGCGGCCGGTGCCGCTCGCCGAGCTCACGGTCGAGACCGAGGTGCTGCGCGAGGGCCGCAAGATCCAGCTCTGCGCCGTCCGCCTGCGCGCCGGCGACACGGTCGTGGTCACGGCGACCGTGCTGAAGATCAGGCAGGACGCGGTGCCGCTGCCGGATGACGTCCGCGAGCTGCCGGTTGATCTGCCCGGTCCTGACGCGGCCACGCCGGAGCCCGCCGATTTCTCCACCAGCCCGTTCGTGCGCGGCATGACGCTCCGGGCCGCGCGTGGCCGTTTCGGCGTCAAGGGGCCGGGCGCGATCTGGTATCGCGTCGACTGGCCGCTGGTCGAAGGTCACGCCGTCTCGCAGGCGATGCGCGCCGTGGTCGCCAGCGACTTCTGCAACGGCACGTCAGCCGCGCTCGACTTCCACAGCTACACGTTCCTCAATGCCGACCTGACCGTCAACATGGCCCGCGAGCCGGTCGGCGAGTGGATCCTGCTCGATGCCGAAAGCTGGATCGGCCCGGACGGCGCCGGGCTGGCGATGGCGCGGCTGGGCGACGCCAAGGGCTATTTCGGGCGCGTGGTGCAGAGCCTGGTGATCGAGAAGCGGTGAGGACGTCGTCGCCATGGCCGGGCTTGTCCCGGCCATCCACGTCGTTCGGCACCCTCGGAAAGACGTGAATGCCCGGGACAAGCCCGGGCATGAAGAGTAACTCCTTGGCAGGCGTTCGTGTCGCGACTGTCCCATTTCGTCAAATGCGATCACCTTGCCGCAAGCGGGGAGAGGCGAAGGACGCCGCCTACGCCGCCCGCACCGTGTTCAAGAATCGTCCCACTTCCAGCTTCAGCCGGTTGCTGTCCTGCGACAGCGACTGCGCGGCCGACAGCACCTGCGAGGAGGCCGAGCCGGTCTCGCTGGCGCCGCGCTGCACGTCGGTGATGTTGGACGACACCTCATGCGTGCCCTGCGCGGCCTGCTGGATGTTGCGCGAGATTTCCTGCGTCGCGGCACCCTGTTCTTCGACCGCCGCAGCGATGGTGGACGAGATCTCGGACAGCCGCTCGATCGTGCCGCTGATCTCCTTGATCGCGCCGACGGACTCCTGCGTCGCACTCTGGATGCCCGCGATCTGCTGGCCGATCTCGCCAGTTGCCCGCGCGGTCTGCTCCGCCAGGGCCTTGACCTCGGAGGCGACCACCGCGAAGCCGCGCCCGGCCTCGCCGGCCCGCGCAGCCTCGATGGTGGCGTTCAGCGCCAGCAGATTGGTCTGACCGGCGATGGTGTTGATCAGTTCGACGACGTCGCCGATGCGCGCGGCCGCCTTCGACAGCTCGCTGACCCGATCATTGGTCTTGCGGGCCTGATCGACGGCCTCGTTGGCCATGCGTGCGGACTCCTGCACCTGCCGGCTGATCTCGGTCACCGACGAGCTCAGCTCCTCCGTCGCCGATGCCACCGACTGCACGTTGGCGGTCGCCTGCTCCGAGGCCGCGGCCACAGTCGTGGTGCGCTGCTGCGTGCGCTCGGCGGTCGATGTCAGCGTCGAGGCCGACGCTTCCAGTTCGGTCGAGGCAGAGGAGACGGTCTCGATGATCTGTCCGATCGCGCCTTCGAAGCTGTTGGCGAGATCGTGCATGTCGCGCTTGCGCCGCTCGGCCGCCAGCCTCTCGGCCTCGGCCTGCTCGGCGCGCAGCCGCTCGGTCTCGACGGCGTTGTCCTTGAAGACGAGCACGGTGCTCGCCATCTTACCGATCTCGTCCTTGCGCTCGACGCCGGGAATGGGAGCCGACATGTCGCCGCCAGCAAGCTTGCGCATCGCCTCCGTCATCGCCGTGATCGGGCGCGCCACGCCGGACACGATCATGGTGCCCATGGCGATGCAGAGCATGGCGGCCAGCGCGATCGTCGCCAGGATCCACATGCGCGAGGAGACGTAAACGGCCGCGCCCCGGTCCGCTTCAGCCTTGCCCTGGGCGACGTTCCACGCCAGGTCCTTTTCGAGGGCGCTGCGCAGGTGCGTGAAGTCGTCTCGCAGCTTGCCCATATAGAGCGTCGTTGCGGCCTCGGTCTGGTTCTTGCGCGCCATGTCGACCAATTGCCTGCTGCTCTCGAGATAGGAGTTCCACGGTCCCTTGAACCCCGCCACGAGGGCCTTCTCTTCTGCGCTCGTCACCGTCGGCTCATACAGGCGCCAGGTCTGCTCGAACAACTGCAGGCTTTCATTGAGCAACCGCTCCTGCCGATCCTTGACCGCCGGCGATGCAAGCAGCAGCGCGCCCTCGCGCGCGCGATATTGCTCCACCGCCTTGGAGATCGTTCCGAGCCAGCCGGTCGCCGGCAGCCAATTGTCGCGGACCTCGGCGGCCGAACCGTTGACGGTCGACAGACGATCGATCGAGAAGCCGCCGAGGCCCATGGCCGTGAGCAGCACAATGCCGAACGCCAACAGGACCTTGTTGCGAATGGAGAGGTTGGAAAAGGACGGCATCTGCGACTCCAGCTTGATAGTCCGGGAGGATTCGTTCGGGGAGGGCCCGGGGGACGGCACGCGCGGCTGGCGTGAGGGATGCTCGTCGTTGAGGCATCATGTGGGGCTTGCTGTGATTAGTGGTCGAAGAGTTAAACTTTGCCCTAAAGTTAGGCAGGCAATCGCGACCGTAGAACTACGGCGTGGAACCGAAGCTGCTACAAGGTGGAGGCGACCGAAGATGAGATCGAAGGGATCATCGAAGGCCGAACCAGGCAACGCATCTGCCGCCGAATTGATCGACGCGCGCATCGCCGAGCTCGCGGACTGGCGCGGCGCAACGCTGGCGCGGGTGCGCAAGCTGATCAAGCAGGCCGTCCCGGAGATCATCGAGGAGTGGAAGTGGCGCGGCGTTCCCGTGTGGTCGCACGCCGGCATCATCTGCACCGGCGAGAGCTATAAGACTTATATCAAGCTGACCTTCGCCAAGGGCGCGTCGCTGCCCGACCCCGCGGGATTGTTCAACGCCAGCCTCGAGGGCAACACCCGGCGTGCGATCGACATCCACGAGACCGATGAGCTCGACGCCGCCGCGTTCAAGTCGCTGATCCGCGCCGCGGTGGCGCTGAACATGGCGAAGCGGAAGAGGTAGGCGCGTCGACCTGATCGATGCAGTCATGGTGGGCCATCAGCAACCCCGTCATTGCGAGCGCAGCGCGCTGCGCTCGCAATGACGTGCGTGCACCCTCGCATCCCGCCAACGTGGCGCAACCGACACGATTGGTAGCTCCTTCCATGGCGAAGCGTTACGGCGGCTCTGAGACGACAGTGTGAGTTGCAAGCCACCGCCTTCTCCGCGTCTTTGCGAGCGCAGCGAAGCAATCCGGGGCCAAGCCCGACGTCTTTCCGGAGAGCCTTGGATCGCGTCGTCGCTTTGCGCCTCGCGATGACGGCAGAGTAAAGCTGACGGCGAGCCTTTCAAACGGTCGATTGCGCACCGACGCCACGGGTTGGCTCCTCGTAGTTGATTTGTGCAGGAAAACAAGGTACAGAGCGCTACCCCAATCTCAACGCAGGAGGCGACGATGTCCAGACTCTCTCGCTTCCCGGGCTCGCCGCGCGATCATTGACGCAGGCACCGGGATGATTGTCCCGGTTACGATTTGACACTTTCGTATCGCATCGAAATGCCCGCGGCCCTCGTGGTCTGCGCTTGAACCGTCGTGTCATGACATCTCATCTGTTGCTGACTCCCCGCCGGGAGCCGGTGCGTTCCGACCTGCGTGAACGCCGGCTGCGGCGCTATTCGTCTCGTTTTCAATTCCGCGTCGTCGCGCTGGCGCAGAGCCATCCGCATCTCGCCGACCTCGCGCTGAGCTTCCCGGCGCTGCTGTTCGCGCTGGCGGTGCCGCGCACGCAGTTCGATCCGAAGCCGGCGATTGCTTGCGTGATCGCGGGACGTCCGCTCGCCGAGGCGGCCGCTGCGGCCGGCCTGCCACTCTGGCTGCGCAAGCTGCCGCCGGAAGCGTTCGTCTGTCCGATCGATCCGCTGCCCGATGGCGAGCTGTTCCGGCGGCAGATCGGCAACCATCTGCCGCGCTCGCCGAAGCTGATGCCGGGATGGTTGCAACTCGTCGCCGGGATGGCGGCGCTGGCGCATGAGCCGGCGGCAGTGTGGATGGCCCGTGAGCATCTTCGTGCGCCGCAGGCCGCGACGCTCGCGCGCATCAATTTGCTCGGCCTCTGGATCTGGTTTTGCAGCCAGCCGACCACGACGGGCCACGGCTTTGTCGAACGGCCATGGTCCCCTGATATGAGACTCGGTGCGGCCGTCGCGGCCGCCCGCGCCTGGCTGGAGTTCGCGGTGCTGCACCTGAATCTCGGTCAGCGGCCGATCCGCGACATGTGGCTCCATCCCGGCCGTGTTGGCGACTATGAGTTTCGGCCGATCAACGGCGTCTCCGATATCAATGAGGAGGGGACCGTCATGCGCAACTGTGTCCGGCTCTATGGCGAGGACATTGCCCTCAACCGGTCGCGGCTGTGGAGCGTCCGGCGCGGCGGCGAACGCGTCGCGACGCTGGAGGTCGCCATCCGTTATGGCGATCCGCTGTTGAACATCGTCCAGCTCGAGGCGCCGGGCAACACGGCCGTCTCGCGCGAGCTGTGGTGGGTGGCGCGGCGTTGGCTGCACCTGCACGATCTGCCGCGAATCGAGACCAGCGAGCTCCGCCGGAAGCAGGCGCCGCTCGACGCCGCCACGTGGCGCGGCTTGTGGCGGCCCTATTGGCTCGCCAAGCGCCGCATTCCCAAATGGCTGCCGCTGGCACCGTCCCGGTTTGCACTGGAGGCGTTGTGAGATGGCGGGGGCCGTGTGACGTCGCGCTTTGCTCTACAGATCGAGTTCATATTGAGGTGTCAGCGATGCCCCAGAACACCTGTCAGTCATGTCCCCGGGCTGAACGCAAGCGAAGCAATCCAGGGCGACATGCTGGGCTCTGGATTGCTTCGGCGCAAGGGCGCCTCGTAATGACGAGGAGGCGAGAGCGTCACCCCACCATCCGCCCGCGTCCTTCCCAATAGCGTGCGCGCAGCACCTTCTTGTCGACCTTGCCGACGCCGGTCACCGGCAGCTCGGCCACGAACTCGATGCGCTTCGGCGCATGGGCCGAGCCCTTGCGCGCCTTCACCAGCTCGATCAGCTCGGTCGCGTTCGGCTGCGTGCCGGCGCGCGGCACCACGATCGCGGTGACGGCCTCGCCCCATTTGTCGTCGGGCACGCCGACCACGGCGCACATCGCGACATCGCTGTGCTGGGTGAGCACATCCTCGATCTCACGCGGAAAGATGTTGAAGCCGCCGGAGACGATCATGTCCTTCTTGCGATCGAGGATGTACATGTAGCCGCGCTCGTCGCGGCGGGCGATGTCGCCGGTGTGCAGCCAGCCGTTTTTCAAGGTCTCGGCGGTGATGTCCGGCCGCTTCCAATATTCCGCCATGACATGCGGCGCGCGCACGCAGATTTCGCCGGCCTCGCCTTGCGCGACCTCCTGATCATCGTCGTTCAGAATCTTGACATCGCAGGCGGCGATCGGGAAGCCGCAGGACAGGAACAGCTCCGGCTGCTTCGGATCATGATCGGCCTTGCGCAGCACCGAGACCGGATAGCATTCGGTCTGGCCGTAGAGCTGCGAGAACACCGGGCCGATGCGCTCGATGCCCTCGACGAGCCGCGTCGGCGACATCGCCGAGGCGCCGTAGAGCACGAGGTCGAGCGAGGAGAGATCGGTCCGGCTCAGCGCCGGATGGTCGAGCAGCACGTAGATCATGGTCGGCACGAACAAAGTGAAGTTGATGCGCTCGCGTTCGATCGTCTTCAACACCGCCTCCGGGTCGAACCCCTTCAGCATGTGCACGGTGCCGCCGCGCATCAGCGTCGGCAGCACCTTGGTGCCCGCGACATGGCTGATCGGCGCCACCGCCAGATAGCTGGCGCGTTCCGGTATCTCGAAATCGGCCAGGATTGCAGTGGCGAAGCCGCCATATTCGCGGTGATGGCGCAGCGCGCCTTTGGACTTGCCGGTGGTGCCGCCGGTGTAGTTCAGCGTCGCGACATCCGTGGGTGTGGCGAAGTTGCGCGCGCTGGCCTGGCCCGCGGCCTCGATCGCCGACAGCAGGTCGGCGCCATAGCCTGCCGGTCCGAGCGTGAAGACGTGGCGGAGGCCGTCGGCGCGCGAGGCGAGTTCGCCGCCGCGGTCGCGGAAGGCTGCGGCGTCGACCACCAGGACCTGCGATTCGGAATCGGCGAGCTGGAACAGCTGATCGTCCAACGACCCCAGCGGGTGCAGCCAGGTGATCGCGAGCCGCGACAGCTGCGCCGCGATGCCGGCGCACCATGTGTCGGCGCGGTTGGCGGTGAGGAACGCGACGCATGTTCCCGGCCGCAGGCCGAGCCGCATGAACACGCTTTGCATGCGCCCGATCAGGTCGATCGCCCCCTGATAGGACAGCGAGCCGCCGGGCCAGCTGAAGGCAATGCGCGACGGATGGCGCGACAATGTGAGCAGCGTCTGCTCGCAAACGACCGGAAACGAATGAAGCTGATGGTGCATGGCCTGTCCTCCCGTGATGCCGCGATCCTTGTTGCGTCGCATGGCTTGTTGCTGACGCTAGCAGAAAGAAGCGCGTTCTCAAGCTGCGCCTGGTTCTGCTCGGAACATCGCCGCGCGCGCCGCGTTGCCCGGCCGAACAACAAGGAGCCAAGGCCATGCGCACCTCGACAGCTTTTTTCGCAGGGGCCGGAACGGTCGCCATCGCCGTCGCAGCGGGCCTCGGGGGAGGGCTCGTGATCGCCGAGGGAATGAATCCGAAGGCGCCGGCGCTGGAATCGACCAGGCTCGAACGCGCCGCGCCCGCGGCGCCATCGCCAAGCCCGACCGCGACCTCCTATCTCGCTGCGACGCAAGCGGCGGCGACGGCGCCGATCAAGGTGACGCCGGCGCAGGCGGAGCCCGTGCCGGAGCCGTCCGCAGCGCCGGCGTCCGCGCCTGCTGTCACCGCCCAGGACGCCGCGACCGAGAATGCACCGGCCCAGGCGCAGGAGAAGACGGCTGAGAAGGCGCCGGACCCGGATCTCAAGGCGCGCGAGGCTGAGCGCAAGCGCGCTGCGGAGCAGCGCCGCGCCGAGCGGCACCGCCAGGTCGCGGAGCGCCGTCGCCAGCGCCGCGAGCAGGATCTGCGCGCCGTCGAACAGGCGGTGCGCGAGAATTCGATGCCGCGCGCTTATGCTGCGCAACCCGTCGACATGGACGCCCCGCGCTTCCGCCTGTTCGGCGACGATTGATCCTGCACGCCGGCGTCGCTATGCCCTGAGCCAAGCAAAGACGACCAGGGAGACACGCCGTGCAACAGAGTCCCATCGCCGAGCTGCGCGCGCGGCTGCGCCTGCCGCTGATTGCCGCACCGATGTTCCTCGTGTCCGGCGTGGCGCTGGTGAGTGCGGCTTGCGTCCATGGCGTGATCGGCGCGTTCCCGACCGTGAACTGCCGCACGCCTGAGGAGCTCGACGGCTGGCTGCGCGAGATCGAGAGCCGGACCTCACGCAGCTCAGATGCCAGTGGCGTCGCGGCGGCGCCGGTCTGCCCGAACCTGATCGTGCATCGGTCCAACATGCGGCTGCAGGACGATCTGGCGGTGCTGCTGCGGCACCGTCCGGAGCTCGTGATCACCTCGGTCGGCTCGCCGGCGCCGGTGATCGCGCCGTTGCACGATGCCGGCGCGCTGGTGTTGGCCGATGTCGCCTCGCTCCGGCACGCGGAACGCGCCGTCGAAGCGGGCGCCGATGGTCTCGTGCTGCTGACGGCCGGCGCCGGTGGCCAGACCGGCTGGCTCAATCCGTTTGCCTTCGTGCGCGCCGTCCGGCGCTTCTTCGCGGGTCCCATCGTGCTCGCCGGCGGCATCAGCGACGGCGTGGCGCTGCGTGCAGCCGAGATGCTCGGCTGCGATCTCGCTTACATGGGCACCAAGTTCATCGCCACGCATGAGAGCATGGCGGACGCGCGCTACAAAGCGATGTTGGTCGAGAGCTCGGCCGATGACGTGCTGCTGACCTCCGCCGTCACCGGCCTGCCGACCAGCATGCTTCGTCCTTCGCTGCTCGCCGCCGGGCTCGACCCGGACAATCTGCCGGCGCGTGGCGCGATCGAGATCGGCAACGACATCGATATCGACGCGCGCGCGGCGCGGCCAAAGCGCTGGCGCGACGTCTGGAGCGCGGGCCATTCGACCTCGGGTGTCACCGATATTCTGTCAGTTGCGGCGCTGATCGATCGCACGACTGATGAGTATCGTGGTGGCAAACAGGTATTTTGATAGGGAAAATGCGCTCTTTGTCTTTAAGCAGGCATTAACCATCCGGTCCGACAATCGCCCAAGGTCGAACGTGGCGAATGTGCGATGGGCATCGAGATGGGGCAGGGCAAAGAGCGTGCGACGCTCGAGGAGATCAGGATCCGCGTCGGACATGCGCTGCAGCGACATCCGCTGTGCCGCAACGTCCAGTTCGACATCATGAGCGTGCCGCGGACGGCGCGCGGCGGGAACTGGACCATCAGTCTGCATTCCGTCGAACCGGCCGCCTTGTGGGAGGCCTCCGACATCATCGCCGACATCCAGGCTGCCTACGATTTGCATGCGCAGGAGCTGTATTCGGCGGCCTGAAAAAATATCCGCCATGTTCACAGGGCTGAGTGGTGGTCGATCTGTTTCTGTGGCATGGTAAAGCCTTAATTAACTCCCAGTTTTCGGCAAAGTGCGGCGTTTCCGCCGGGATACGGAGATTTGCGTGACGAAGTCGATCGCTTTTGTCGCTTTGCTGGGTGTGCTGGTCGCAACTGCGGCCATGGCAAGTATCCTGATGCGCGACAGCGTTCCATCGGCCGGTGCGATGATGCCGGTCGTCATCGCCAAGAGCCCGGTGTCCAACCGCGAAGCCAAGGCGGACCGTCTCGCCGTGGTCAAGCTCGCGGTGGCCGAGGAACCGCAGCCGAGTGCGCCGAAGGCGGATGTGCTGCGGCAGGCCTTTGCCTATGCGCCGGCTGAAGCCGAGATGCCGAAGACCTCTGCTGCTGCGGCCGTCGCCGAGCCGGCGGCGCCGAAAGCCAAGATCGTTGCCAAGCCCGCTGAGCCCGCGCCCGCCGCGCTGAAGCCCGAGGTGCAGAAGGCCTATTCGCTGCTGTCGGATACCCAGATCGCCGGCATCAAGGAACGGCTGCGGCTGTCGGCGAGCCAAGAATATTACTGGCCGGCGGTGGAGACCGCGCTGCGCGCGGTCGCGCGCAAGATCCACACCGCGCGCCAGGGCGCCGCCAAGCCGGGTGCCGTGGCGATCGATCCTGATTCCGACGAGGTTCAGCAGCTGAAATCGGCGGCGATGCCGCTGCTGTGGCAGCTGCGCGACGACCAGAAGGACGAAGTGCGGCGTCTCGCGCGCACCATCGGCCTCGACAAGGTCGCCGCCGCGATCTGATCGGAGCGCGTTTCGATCATCCTCGGGCCGCGCGTTTGCACGTGACCGGCTCGAATCAGTTCTGAAATGAATGAGGCCGCGCAATGCGCGGCCTTTGTTTTTGGAAACGGCGTTGTTCCTGGGAACTGGCGTTCTCGATCAGCGCGCCGGGGGATTGGCCTCGGGATGGCCGCCGCTTTCGGGGCCGGCGCCGGTCGGCGACGAAGCGGGCGACGTCCGTAGATCGGGACCCGGCCGGGCCGGCTGAGTCATCGTCGGCGCCTGCGGCGGGGTGATCGCGGCGCCGGCGCCCACTGTGGTGCCGCGGTCGGTGTTGGTCGGGGCGGTCGGCACCGGCGTCGGCTTGTCGCCACCGGCAAAGCGCGTGGCGCCGCCGCTCTGGTAGCCTGCCACCAGCAGGCCGGCCACGACGACAGCGAGCACGAACAGGCCGCCGAGCTCCGGCAACGCGCCGGAGGGCGCGATCCCGCGGCCGCGGCCGTCGCCCTCGAGCGCGACCGCCGCAATCTCGCGGTTGTGACGTGAGCGCAAAAACGCCAGGAATGCGCCGGCCGCGACAACGATCGCGGCGGCCAGGGTGAAGAAGGTCAACCAAGTAATGGGCTGATCGGACGGCATGTCGAACATCCTTTGCGTGAGGGCCGCGCGACGTGCAGTCGCGTCAGGCTTGCATGACAATCTCTGTTCGAAGCAATCGCCAGCGCAGCCGAAGGTTTCCCGGCGCCGCCAAAATTCGTCGTCAGCGTCCTTCGCCGGCGGCCCATAGCGCGTCCAGCCCGGCCCGATAGGTCGGGTAGGTGAACACCAGGCCGAGCTCCTGCTTGGCGCGGATGTTCCGGATGCGCCGATTGCTGGCGTAGAAGCTCCGCGCCATCGGCGACAATTCGGCGCTGTCGAACGCGAGCTCCGGCGGCGGCGCGACACCCATCAGTTTTGCGGCGTAGGCGATGACGTCCTGCGGCGGCGCCGGCTCGTCGTCGACGATGTTCCAGGCACCGCCTTTCCCGCACCGGACCGCTGCCATGACCGCGGCCGCCGCGTCATCGACATGGATGCGGTTGAACACCTGGCCCGGCTTGACGATGCGGCGAGCGCGGCCGGCGCGCAGCTCGACCAGCGCGTTGCGGCCAGGGCCGTAGATGCCGCCGAGCCGGAGCACCGTGAGCCGGTCACCGATCCGCGCCTGCCACTCCTGCTCCACGCGCACCCGCGCCTGCACCCGGTCATGCTCGGGCGCCAGCGGCGTCGCCTCGTCGATCCAGGCGCCCTGATGGTCGCCATAGACGCCGACGGTGGAGAGATAGATCACCCGGCGCGCGCGGCCCGTGGTGATCGCGTCGCCAAAGGCCGTGAGCGCCGGATCGTCGCCGGAGCCCGGCGGCACCGAGATCAGCACGATGTCGGCCTGCGCCGCCTTGGCCAGGGTCGCATCCGCCGGCCGCGTGCCGTCGAACAGGTGAATGTCGTCAGCCGCGAGCAGCGCGCGCTTCTCGGCGCTGCGCACGGTGCCGGTGATGCGCGAGAAGCCGCTGCCGTGCAGATCGACGACGCGTTGGGCGGTGTAGCCGAAGCCGATGACGAACAGGTTCATGCGTCTTGATCGCGTGGTGGAAGCGCCCGGATTGGCGAGCTCCGAATTACCCGGCCAGGGTCGGTCGGCGCAAATCAAATGACGCGAGCCCGCCAGGCCGCGCCTTCTGCAGGCGTGGCGGTGCTGACCTGCCGCCCTTGTTATGGCTCCCGTCATGGTCCATGTCGTATGATCGGGCGACAGGAGATGGACTGCCACGATGAATTTCCATTCGATCTACCGGCATGGCTTCGCCCGCGTCGCCGCTTGCGTCACCGCCAGCAGCGTCGCCAACCCCGCCGCCAATGCCGCCGCGATTCTGGCTGCGGCGCGCGCCTGCCATGACCAGGGCGCCGCGGTCGCGGTCTTCCCCGAGCTCTGCCTGTCCGGCTATGCCATCGACGATCTGGTCAAGCAGGACCCGCTGCTCGATGCCGTCCAGCGCGGCCTGCTCACTCTGGTCGAAGCCTCGCACGATTTGACCCCGGTCTTGATCGTCGGCGCGCCGCTGCGCTTTTCTCATCGCGTCTACAATTGCGCGGTGGTGATTCATCGCGGCGAGGTGCTCGGCGTTGTCCCGAAGATCTATCTTCCGACCTATCGCGAATTCTACGAAGGCCGGCACTTCGCCTCCGGCGCCGGCATCCGCGGCGAGATGATCGAGGTCGCCGAGACCATGGCGCCGTTCGGCACCGACCTGTTGTTCGCCGCTGCCGATGTCGCCGGCCTCGTGATCGGCGTCGAGGTCTGCGAGGACATGTGGATCCCGGTGACGCCGGCCTCCGAGCTCGCGCTCGCCGGTGCCACCGTGCTCGCCAATCTCTCCGGCAGTCCGATCACCGTCGGTCGCGCCGAGTCGCGCTCGCTGTTGTGCCGCTCGACCTCGGCGCGCTGTCTCGCCGCCTACATCTACGCGGCCGCCGGCGTCGGCGAATCCACCACCGATCTCGCCTGGGACGGCCAGACATCCATCTTCGAAAACGGGGTGCTGCTGGCCGAGAGCGAGCGCTTCCGCCAGACCGGCCAGACCATCTTCGCCGATGTCGATCTCGATCTGCTGCGCCAGGAGCGCGCGCTGATGGGCACGTTCGACGACAATGCGCGCGCGCAGACGCGCGGCGAGCATTATCGCCGCATCGGCTTCGAGCTGCAGCCGACAAAGGACGACATCGGCTTCATGCGCAGCATCGAGCGCTTCCCGTTCGTGCCGAGCGATGCCGCGCGGCTCGATCAGGACTGCTACGAGGCCTACAACATCCAGGTCGCCGGCCTGACGCAGCGGCTGCGCGCCACCGGCACCAAGCGCATCGTGATCGGCGTCTCCGGCGGCCTCGATTCGACGCATGCGCTGATCGTTGCCGCCAAGGCGATGGATCTGCTCGGCCTGCCCAGAACCAACATCCTCGCTTATACGATGCCGGGCTTTGCCACCGGCGCTCAGAGCAAGAGCTACGCGCATGCGCTGATGAAGGCGCTCGAGGTCAGCGCCGCCGAACTCGATATCCGCCCCGCCGCGACGCAGATGCTGAAGGACATCGGTCATCCGTTCGGGCGCGGCGAGGCCGTTTACGACGTCACCTTCGAGAATGTGCAGGCGGGCCTGCGCACCGATTATCTGTTCCGGCTCGCCAATGATCGCGGCGGCCTCGTGCTCGGCACCGGCGATCTGTCCGAGCTCGCGCTGGGCTGGTGCACCTATGGCGTCGGCGATCAGATGTCGCACTACAACGTCAATGCCGGGGTGCCGAAGACCCTGATCCAGCATCTGATCCGCTGGGTGATCGCCTCGCATCAGTTCTCGGCCGATGTCGACCGCACGCTCGAGGCGGTGCTGGCAGCGGAGATCTCGCCGGAGCTGGTGCCGGTGAAGGAGGGCGAGACGCCGCAGAGCACGCAGGCCGCGATCGGCCCCTATGAGCTGCAGGATTTCAACCTGTTCTACACGCTGCGCTACGGCATGCGGCCGTCGAAGATCGCGTTCATGGCGCATCACGCCTGGAAGGATGTCGGCGACGGCGCCTGGCCGCCCGGCTTTCCGGCCGACAAGCGTCATGCCTACGCGCTCGGCGAGATCCGCAAATGGCTGGAAGTGTTCCTCAAGCGCTTTTTCGCCTTCAGCCAGTTCAAGCGGTCGGCGATGCCGAATGGCCCGAAGGTCGTGGCCGGTGGCTCGCTGTCGCCGCGCGGCGACTGGCGCGCGCCGTCCGACGGCAACGCCACGGCGTGGCTGGAGGATCTGGAGAGCGTGCCGAAGTGATTGGAGTCGCGCGGACGTCGCCCGCGGCTCGCTCGCTCTTCACCTCGCCCTGCCGCGAGCGGGGCGAGGGAGCGTATCGACGTCGTAGCGAGGGCCTGAGGCACATTTGGAGCGTTGGCCCATTGATCCTGAAGCTCTGGAGATAGGCCGAGCATGCTCAGCCAGGCGCCATCTTGCCCTGCTGTGCAGCTTGCCATATCGGGTGAAGACCCCGCGTTCTGCTTTCGCCACCCTTTTCCGAACGGAGCCAACCATGAGTGTCACCGCCGCCGGCATTTCTTCGATGGCGACCAGGCAGATCCTCGCCGAGCTCGCGGCCGCCTATGAGGAGGCGACCGGCGACATGATCACGATCGAATCCGTCGGCGGCGTCGATGCCGCCAAGCGCATTCGCGCCAGCGAGGCGTTCGACTTCGCGGTGCTCGCCTCGGACGCGCTGCAGAAGCTCGAGGCCGACGGCCATCTCGTGCCCGGCAGCATCATCGAGATCGCGGAATCGCCGATGGCGATGGCGGTGCGCGCAGGTCAGCCGAAGCCGGATCCGCTCGACGAAGCCGCGGTGCGCAAGGCCATGGAGGGCGCCAAGGCGATCGGCATCTCCACCGGGCCCAGCGGCACCCATGTGCAGAAGCTCGCCCGCGATTGGGGTCTGGAGAGCGAGGGTGCCTCGCGCCTGGTGCAGGCCAAGCCGGGCATTCCCGTCGCCAAGCTGTTGGCGGATGGCGAGGTCGATGTCGGCTTTCAGCAGCTCAGCGAGATGCTGGGCGCCCCCGGCATCGAGATCGTCGGCCTGCTGCCGGAATCGCTGCAGCCGGGCACAGTGTTTGCCGCGGCGCTCTGCAAGGCGGCGGTGCATCCCGACGCGGCGCGGGCCTTCATCGAATATCTGGTGTCCGAGGAGACGGCCGAGACCAAGCGCCAGCACGGGATGACCCCGGTGTGAGGCGAGCGAAGCCGGCTTGGCACACTGACGAAGCCGATGCGTCGTTGTCAGGCGCGCATTGCCGTCGGCTCCAGGCAATCGAGAGGTAATCGAGCCGCTGGTGATCTCGTTAGGACGAGCGGCGCTGGCCGCCAGGCTCATGCTCGGCGGCGTCGCGGGCCAGCCGCTCGGACCGGAGCCGCTCGCGATTGTCTTGGAAGGCCTTTTGCTGGGCGGCGTATTCCGTGGGTTTCGGTTCGACAGGCTTGAACACCTTGTTGGCTTCGAGCACGGCCTTGGTTGTTGGTTTGCGTTTGAGCATCTGATCGTCCTGTGTGTGGTTTGGATGCGGTAGACCCACCTGATCGTGGGCGGTGATCACCGGAATTGTGTCGCATCGGACGGCATCGCGTGGGCAAGCCAACCCGGCCGTTCGCGCCTGATACCGTCAGGACTCGTACAGTCCGAGCCTCATACAGTCCGAGCCTCACGTGGTACAAAGCCTATTACAGTCCGACGGGGGCTGATCTGAGGCACCACGCCTCTCAGAGTGATGCGTTCATTGACTGCGGCCTGCTGCCAAACTGCGGCAGCGAAACCGAAGCCGTCGTGAAGCCGGCGTCCACGAAGCCGAGGTCCACGAAACTGCGGTCCGTGAAACCCGCCATGGAACTCCGCATGCCGATTTCGGTCAGAAGCACGTCTGCACATTCGGCAGCACGTCGATCGCCTGATCTGCACCCCGAACCGACCTGACCTCGTGTCCCGCGTCCTGAAGCTGGCGCTCAGTATCCATGAGAATGAGCGGCTCGTCTACTGCTCTCGGTTCGCTGCCGCGCGGTCTCCTGCGCGCCAGGACGGCGTCGGATCTGCTGGGGCCGGATCAAGTGTCTGATTTGCAAGTATCCTAGGCTCCAGACGTTCCCGGTCCGCTCGAATGTTTCCCCGCGCAGTTTCCGACATCATCATTACCGGCCGGGCGGCGGGCGCAACTCGGCGACAGGTGCTGACCACCGTGTTGCGTCCCTATGAAAGTGGGATGCGCGGCCCGGACGTTCATCTCGGGGACCACGCGATCAGCAGCATGGCGCTGATCTTTCATGAGCTGGCCACCAATGCCAGCAAGTACGGCGCGCTGAGCGCCGAGTCGGGACGGGTCGAGCTCAGCTGGTCTCTCGACGGCGAGGACCTGAGCATCACCTGGAACGAGATCGGGGGCCCCGCCGTCTCGGAGCCTGCAAGCGAGGGCTTTGGCAGCTCCCTCGTTCGCTCGACAGTGAGCCGGCACAATGGGCACGTGACTTGGCGGTGGCTGCCGGACGGCATGATCGTTTCGATCGCCGTCGCGGCTGCGACTCTCCTGCAGTGATGCGTCAGACCTGGTGTTCGCCGACGATCCGAGCGGTCGCAGGTCGCGTTTGAACGATCGCCGCCGCAGCGCGTCGGGTCGCCATGCGGGCGAAAAAGTCCGGTCGCGCATGTCGTCCCGCTGCTGTCCTCTGCGTCTTCATTCCATGGAGTGACATGGAGCGACCGATGAGCGCATTGCATGATCGCTGGGTGATCGTGGCGGCTGGAGGCCTTCTGGGCTGTGTTGCAATCGGAGGCATGTTCTCGCTGCCGGTGTTCCTCAAGCCGATTGCCCTGGACACCGGGTGGTCGGTGGCCGGGCTGTCCAGCGCCATGACGATTGGCTTCCTGGCCATGGCGGTCACGAGCATCGGATGGGGAACCCTCTGCGACCGCGTTGGACCGCGTCCGGTGGTGCTGATCGGCTCGATCCTGTTGGCAGCCAGCCTCGCGCTCGCCAGCTTGGCATCGTCGCTGCTGATGTTCCAGCTGCTGTTCGGGCTGCTGGTTGGCGGCGCCACGGCGGCGATCTTCGCGCCTGTGATGGCGACCGTGACCGGCTGGTTCGACACCCATCGCAGCCTCGCCGTCTCGCTGGTCTCGGCCGGCATGGGCGTGGCGCCGATGACCATGTCGCCGCTCGCGGCCTGGCTGGTCTCGCATTGGGATTGGCGCACCTCCATGCAATGCATCGCCGCCGTCGTCGCAGCCATCATGATTCCCGTGTCGCTGCTGGTGCGCCGCCCGCCCGAGGTCGAGCGCGACACAGCCGCGGCGCCGCAGCACGGCCCAGGGCTCCCTGAGATGACGCGGCCCACCGCACTGCGATCGCCGCAATTCACCATCCTGCTCGCCACCAACTTCTTCTGCTGCGCGACGCATTCGGGCCCGATCATTCACACCGTGAGCTACGCGGTGAGCTGCGGAATCCCGCTGATGGCCGCGGTGACGATCTACAGCGTCGAGGGGCTGGCGGGGCTGTTCGGTCGGATCGCCTTCGGCCTGCTCGGCGATCGGTTCGGGGCCAAGCGCATTCTCGTCCTCGGCCTGCTGGCGCAAGCCTTCGGTGCGCTTGCCTACGTCTTTGCGCAGGATCTCGCGGCATTCTATGCGGTCGCGGCCGTATTCGGCTTCATCTATGCCGGCACGATGCCGCTCTATGCCGCGATCGCGCGGGAGAATTTTCCGCAGGCGATGATGGGCACGGTCATGGGCGGGATCGCGATGGCCGGTAGCCTGGGCATGGCGACCGGACCGCTGGCCGGCGGCCTGATCTATGACAGCTTCGCCAGCTACACATGGCTCTATGTCGGCTCCTGGCTGATGGGGCTCGGGGCGGTCCTGATCATGACGATGTTCAAGCCGTTTGCCAGGACGAGGCCGCAGGCGCCTCCGATGCCGGCGCGAGCGTCGGCATGAGACATGCGCAGCGCGTCTCGAACTCACAACAACGCTTGATCCGCCGGCTGGAACGCAAATGTCGCAGGCGGGTTGGGCGTGCGTGGAGTTCACCCCCGATGGAGATCGATCCATGAAGAAGACGCAACTCGCCATTGCCACCTTCGTTGCGGCCAGCCTCGCCGCCGTGCCGCTTGCGGCGCAAGCGAAACATCACAAGAAGCACAACGCCTCGACCTCAGCGACCTCGTCGCAGACCACCGGCAGCAACATGAAATCCGGCCGCGATTCCACCTCGTCGAGCCAGGGCAATGTCGGCCCGGGGACCAACCAGGCGGGCAGCCTGCCGAAGTAGGACGGCTCGGTCGATCCGCATCAGCGTCGGAGTGCCCGATGCACGGGCTTTCCGACGCGCGAAAGAGCTCCGCGCATCGGCGCGCAGCGATTAAAAACCTTGCTCGCCGTGGCGAGAGGGCGCGAAATAAAGGGAGCGAACAAGTTGTGCGAAGGCTAATCAGCCTCGCCAATCGGACGAGTCGCCTTCAGCAAGTTTCGATCACTTCGAGGCCTCCTTGAGCTTGTGGTCCAGGTGCCCGGTGCCGTGATCACGGCGCAACTGGCTGAGTGAGGTTTCGTTCAGTTGCATCAGCACGTCGCTGAGCTTGGTCGCCTCCGGATAGCCGGCGGCAAACGACTTGCCGTAGATCTTGCGCAAGGTGCCGACCAGCGTATTGCCGTGCTTCCTGCTGATCTCGCCATCCTTGTCCCGGTGGCGGCCATCGAGGCCCGGTTCCTTCATGCGTCTCTCCCTTGATGCGACGTTCGCGCTTGGGAGGAGCCTGCGCTCAATTTGCCTGATTAGCAACGCTGCGACGCGAAAGGACGAACTCAACTCCACGAATGCGGGGCGATCGCATCTGGCGATCCAGCCTTGCGCTGACGTACGGACAGCTGCACGGGCACTGCAGTCCGCATGTGGTGAATTCCGGCTTCGGCGGTCTGCATCGATCCGATGAAATCACCGCTGCAACTCGTCTTCCACGATCGACAACACGAGGCGTTCGGCGCCGGGCGTCTTGACGGCCCAGCCGTGGATCTGGTGGGGCGCCCCGGCAAGGCGTTCGAGCCTGACGCTTCGTGCACGCTTGGCCGCTGCCAGATATCGATCGATGACCTCTCCCGGAATGATCTCGTCTTCCGCTCCGATGATGATGGTGAGGCGGCCCGCATAGTGGCTGATCGCTGAATAAGCGAGCGAGTTGTGATAGGAGCCCGGTCGCCTCAGCGCATCGGTGAAGGCTGGTCCGAAGGTGATCGTCTCGGTGGCTGCGCCATAGGCCGCGGGACAGAACAGAATCAGGTGCGACGGTCTCAGGTCTTCGCTGAGCCTGACGGCCAGATGTCCGCCCATGCTGGTCCCGATCAGGACTGGCGCTTTGGTCCTGTCCAGTTCAGTCGCCACGGCCAGCGCCTCTTGCATGCGCTTGTCGATGCTCGATCTGCTCATCGTACCGGAGCTGTCGCCGTGGCCGGAAAAGTCGAAGCGGACCGTTCCCCAGCCCAGCCTGGCCAGATGCGCGGCGAGATAGTCCATGCGCGCACGATTGGAGGGACCGGCACCGTGCAGCGACAGCACACGCGGCAGCGTGTCTTCTGCCGGAAGATCGACCGTCACGCGCAGGCGCTCGGAAGCCGTGTGCAGATCGAAGTCGCGAGAGAGCAGGGGCATGCCTGGAAGATCCTGATAGCCTGGCGAGACGCGCTCGGGTGAGTGTGTTCGGTCGCGATGAACGTTCAAGCGAGCCTTGCCCCGCGAAGCGTCATCGGAGCACGCTTGCTTGACCCCCGGCAAGGCGGCGTGATGATCCTCGATATCGGTCCTTCGACCTCATGAGCCTGCAAGCGTCAGCATGAGGGGGTCCTTTCGTCCGGGGCGCCGGGCAATCGGCCAATGCTCATTTCGCTTAGTTTCCAGGAAGATGCCCTATTTCAAGCTCCCGCCGCGAAAATTTTGATCTTCCATTTTTCCGAATTCTATGCTTCACTCCTCCCATCCCGCCTCATGCAGAGGGCGTACGCGTCGTCACGATACGTGGAGGTGGGCTGCGATGGACGCGGATGCTGCGCCAGACGAGCGCTTGCGTCGCGGACGGCGAAGTCGTGTGGTCCCGGCCTCCCGATGCTGAGGTCAAGCTCGTGCTGGTCTGCTCGAAGCAGCAGCACTGGCGATGGGGGCAACAAAGCCCGGTCCCCAAGGAGAGCACGAAGGACACCGTTAAAACCGATCGCGCAGGGAGGGCCGGATCGTCCGGCTGGACCTGTGGTACCTGCCGCCTGCATTTTTTTTCCGCAGGCGGGCCACGGGCCTCAGTCGAGGTCCGGCTCTCCCTGCGCCTCTCAGATGTCGAGGCGCGCGACGACAGCATGGCTCGGGCAGATCACGCCGCGAGATCACGCCCGCACGGCCTAAGCGATCGCATGGTCTGGTTGAAGCTTGACGTCGCGACAGTTGGAGCGAGTTGCGCTGATGATAACGACAGAAGGGCAGATGCGCGGTCGTCTGCGGCAACGCGCGCTGTCTCGTCTGGCTGGAAAGTTGCTCATGTGGATGTCGGCGGCGACGCCGGTGCGAGAGCCGTCGCACCATTCAACGCGATGGTTCGAAAGCGGCGGCGCAGGACTCGCCACAAGAGCCGGGCGCGAACACGCTGCTGCTTTCTCCTTGACCGAGCTCGAAGATGCGGGTTGTGATCTCCGTGCCAAAGCCGAGCAGGGTGAGGAGAGTTCAGGCGTGGGGCGGGATCGGATCGAGTATCTGGACGGGCTGCGAGGCATCGCGATCATCGCCGTCGTGATGTTTCATGGCTATGTGGCGTTCCCGGACACGTTGCCATTCGGGGATCGTTTCGCAGTCATTCCGCTCCGGTTGGGCTGGCAGGGTGTCCAGCTTTTCTTTCTGATATCCGGCTTCGTCATCCTGATGAGCCTCGAAGCCTGCAATGATGTCGCGTCATTCGTCGCTCGGCGGTGGCTGAGGCTGTTTCCTGCGATGCTGATCTGCTCGTGTTTCATCCTCGGCTTGGAGAATATCATCGGTGCCGGACCGAATAGCCCGAAGACCTGGATCAATCTCATCCCCGGCCTGACCTTCCTCAATCCGGCGCTCATCCACTCGCTGACGGGTCTCAGCATCGCCTCGATGGAAGGATCATTCTGGTCTCTCTATGTCGAGGTCGTGTTCTACATCGTGTTCGGGCTCGCATATTTCGCTGGCGGCCGTGCGTTCGCCGTCGCCCTCATCTTCGCGATATTCCTCTGCTCGCTGGGTCTGCGGCTGATCTTCGGTCTGGATCTGAGCTCGCTGGGCAGCCGCATCGCGGCCGCCACCGATTGGATCGGCTTCATTCATTTTGGCTGGTTTTCGAGCGGTGCGCTGTTCTATCTCTACTGGTCGCACCGACGGTGGCCGATGCTTGCGCTGGCAATCAGCGCGGGATTGATCTCCGCAGCCACGGCGCGCTTCGCGATTCCCGAACGCATGGGCTTGTGCGTCGTGGTGCTGTTGTTTGCGACGGCGGTCACCGTCCCACTGTGGCAGCGAGCTCTGTCCTCGCGCGTTCTCCTGTTCTTCGGCTTCATCAGCTACCCATTGTACCTGGTTCACTATCCCATCATCCGGGCACTGCTCCCGGCTGTGGCGGTACACGCGCCCGTCCTGCCGTCGCTGCTGTTGCCGGTCGCGCCAATCGCCTGTGCGGTGGTGACTTCCTGGGCGGTCGCCCAATTCGGCGAGCCGTTGGTGAGGCAGGCGATCCGGCGGATCGCCGGACTGCGGCATGTGCAGAAATCGGCAGGCGCCGTGCAGCCCTGATGCCGGCGGCTGCGATCCGATATGCGCCCTGCGACAGACACGAGGACAGCAGAGGCTTGAATCAACTCAAAGGAAACTACATGACTAGGACAAAACTATTGATTGTCGCGCTGGTCGGTTCCGTTCTCCTGGAAAAAGGCATGTCGCGATAGTTTCGCCACAAATCCTCTATTTTCAAAGCGTCACCTGCCGTATCCAATTCCGGCTCAAAGAAGTATCGCGTGGGGCACTGACTTGTCTTTCAACAGGCAGATTTTCGTCGGCGTCGCCTGCCAGCTCCTGCTGATGGCCGGCGCTGCCATGGCGCAGACGACCGGCGCCACCAAACCAGCGCCTGCCGCAGCGGCAACGGAGGCCGGGCCCGACCAGCCGCCGCCGGGCGGCTGCATGCCGATCGGGATCACCGCGGCGGGCGATGTGGTGTTTCCCTTCGCCTGCAAGGATCTGATCGACCTGCATCGCGGGAAGGGCCAGCAGAGCTCCGCCACGCCGGAGGCGGGGCAGGGGGCACCTGCTCATGACGCGGCCACGGCTGCGGCGGGAGACGCCGTCAAAACGACGGGCAGTGTGGCCGTTCAGCCACAGTCGCGGCCCTCGGCCGAAGGCGACGGAATCAAGGCGGCTGAAGGCGCGGCGGCGCCGGCGCAGCCGGCCGTGCGGGAGAAGGATGCGCCCGAGGCGAATCGCGCCGAACCGTCGGGATCGCGTGCCAGCCGGGGCGATCCCGCGGGCTGCACCTCGTTCCGCACCTATGATGCGAAGACCGAGAGCTACCGGGATTTCAGTGGTCGCCGGCGGCCGTGCCGATCATGAGCTGGATCCGACGGCCGAGGCCGTCGGATCGCCTGTGACGATCAATAGCGGACGGAAATGACGGTCTGTCCCGCCGGCACCACCGCGGCCTCCGACCAGACGCAGGTCGGCGTCGGCCCGAACCGGTAATAGTGCTTGTGGAAGAACGGCCGCCAGTCCGGCGCGGGATAGATCAAGGGCAGCGGCTGCGGAATCACGGTGCAGACGCCCGACACCTCGGCGGCCACGAGCGTGCGCCGGTGCCCCGCTTCCGCCGGACCCGCCGCCAGGCAAACCGCCACGGCTGCGGCTGAAAGCCCCAAGGACATTGTGAAGCGAAACCCCATATGCGTCTCCTGTGCAGTCGTCCTGCCGCAACGGCCGGATGATCCGGCAGCGGTGCCCGAATGTGCAGTGGACGAATATCCTGCGAATCCGCCGCTTCGACAAGAGACCTTACAGCGCGCGGGCTTCGATGCGACCCAGCATGAGGTCGAGGGTCCGCATGATGTCGGAGGGCGCGAACAGATATCCGTCGTCGGCCTGCTTCCCGACGACGAAGCCGAACCAGATTCCCGCGGCTTCGGTCCAGCCGCGGTGAAAGGCCAGGAAACGGTCGGGGGGCTGCAACAGCAGCAGGCCGCTGTCCTCGGGCATCGAGAAGATGCCGTGGCTGACATGGCTGCCCTCGATCGAGACCACGATCTTCGCCCGCGACAGCGCCGCATGGATCTGCGCGAGACTCATCGTCTCCAGGTCGATGGTGATGAAGCCGTTCTGCGCCAGCCGTGCGACAAGCTCGTCCTCGTTCTGAATCACGCGGCGCATCCCGGTCCTGCCGCGCTTGAGGTAGATGAGATGCTCGCGTTTTCCCTGCTGGCCGTTCTGCGCGCGCTGCCTGAGCGCGCGCGTCAGCGAGCGCCGGAGGCTGTTCTGATGAATTCCCCAGTAGAAGTCCTGATAGAGGGTGAGGTCTCTCACCACGGCACGGCTGGTGGGTGAATAGGTCTGGCGCAGCTGGGCCGCGTAGAAGTCGCGGTGCTCCGAATAGATGGGGAGCGGGAAGCAGAGCGGCTCGCCGCGCTCCTGGGCGAGCTCGTATTGCAGGCTGTCGTCGGCGAGCCAGTGGCCGAAATACCTCCCGGCCAGATGGGACGAAGCGAGTCCGGCTCGGTCCACGTGTCGAACCTCGCGGCTGCGGAAATGCGAGCGTGCGGCGATGAAGGCCTTGAAGCTGCCGCGATAGACCGAGCCGTCGACAAGGATGGCATCGGCGATGCGATAGGCGATGGTGGGGCTCGCTTTCAGGCGCTCGGCAACGGCGGCGTCGAGTTCGAGAGCGACGGTCGTCCCGTCGGCGGTGCCGATGATCGCATCGGTCTGTCCAGGAAGGACGATGGCCGGCCGTGCCCGAATCGACTCTTCGGGACACAGAACGTCCTGCCGATCGGCAGCATGTTCCAATCTGACGCCGCCGAAAAGGCGGCGCTGGACATAGTTGACGTAAGGAACAAGACGAATGGGAACGGCCAAGTGACACCGCAGTCTGAAAACAGTACGAGCCTCCCTGCTATAGGAAAGCGCGGCGGATCGGAATAGCCGCATCCCTCGCCGAGCGGGAGTTCGCGATCGCGCGGCCCGGCGCCCGTTTGGTCCGAAACGCAGGGGATGTGGAGCTCTGACGACAACGGGTAGCCAGCGCCGGCCAAGATGCGGTATTGAGGGGCCTGGTTCGGTCGGAGGATGACATGAGGTTGAGAGCAATCGGTCTCGTTGTGGCGATGGCCGCAGCCATGGTGACGACCGCAGCCGACGCGGCCATGAAGAGTCCCTGGCGCGTGGCCGAGAGCGCGAATGCCTGTCTCGTCAATTGCGCCAGCCAGGCCGAGGCTTGCAAGCGGGTCTGCCCGAGCTCCTATAGCGGCCCATGCCTCAGCTCCTGCGATAACCAGGCTCAGTTCTGTCAGCAGTCCTGCCAGCGCAAATAGATCCGAACCTGCCGGTCTGAGCTGACGTCATAGATACCGCCGGATCATCATCCTTCCCGAGGCCAGGCGAACGTCGCAATGCCGAATTCATTCGCCTATGTCGCGCTGTTGGCCTGGCCGGTCGTTGCGATCGTGCTCTATGCCACGCGGCCGCTGGTCCAGGCGACGTTGTGGACGATGCTGGGAGCGCAGCTGCTGCTCCCGGTCGGGACGTTCTTCAAGATCCCGATGATTCCGCAATTCGACAAGTTCTCGATTCCGAGCCTGTGCGCGCTCGCCGGCTGCATGCTGGCAACGAACCGTGCCGTCAGGCTGTGGCGCAGCTTCGGCCTGGTCGAGGGCTTGATGCTCGTCTTCCTGTTCAGCCCGGTGGTGACCTCGCTCTTGAACAGCGATCCGATCTATGTCGGCCGCTCGGTCATTCCCGGCGTCGGCCTGTATGACGGCCTGTCCGCCGCCTTGGCCCAGTTCATCGCGCTGATCCCGTTCCTGATCGGCCGCGAGTTCCTGCGGCGAATGGAGGATGTGCAGGCGGTGTTCGTGGCGCTGGTCGTTGCGGGGCTCGGCTATTCGCTGCTGCTGCTGTTCGAGATCCGCATGAGCCCGCAGCTGCATTTCTGGTTCTACGGCTACTATCCGAGCGACTTCATCCAGCAGATCCGCGAAGGCGGCAGCTTCCGGCCGATGGTGTTCATGGGTCACGGCCTGATCGCTGGCTTCTTCGCGATGAGCGTGACGGTCGCGGCGGCCGTGCTGTGGCGGGCCAAGGTGGTGGTGGTGCGCTCCGCGCCGGCAGGCGCCGTCACCTTCTACCTCGGCGTCGTCCTGGTGCTGTGCAAATCCGGCGCCGCCCTCGTCTACGGGGCCGTGCTGGTGCCCCTGGTGCGATGGACGCAACCGCGCCTGCAGGCCAAGCTGGCCGTGATCCTGGTCGCGCTGGCCCTGACCTATCCGGCCATGCGGATTGCGGGCGTGTTCCCGACCAACATGCTGTTCGATGTCGCGTCGAGCATCAATCAGGATCGTGCCTATTCGCTGAAGTTCCGCTTCGACCAGGAAGAGCAACTGCTTCAGCACGCCGGTGAGCGACTTGTGTTCGGGTGGGGCCGGTTCGGGCGAAACCGCATCCACTTGGAGACGTGGGAAGGACTCGCGGGCGATGCCAGTGTCACAGATGGTCGCTGGATCATCACGCTGGGGCAGTTCGGGCTGATCGGCTTCATCGCCGAATTCGGGCTGTTCAGCGCGCCGGTGTTCTTCGCTCTCCGCGCACTGCGCAAGGCCGCCTCATTTCGAGATGCCGTGCTGTTGGCGGGTCTGTCGCTGCTGACCGCCGTGAACGTCGTCGAACTGCTGCCGAACTCGACGCTCAGTCCGTGGTCGTGGCTGCTGGTCGGAACGCTGCTCGGAGCGTCCGAGGCCTATGCGGCCAAGGTACGACAGCGCCAGCCGCAAGCGGCGCCGGCTGCTGAATTGCCTGCGATGGCAGAGCTGACCGGGCCGGTCGCCTTTCCTGACTTGCCGGATCGGAGCCGTGATCGGGGCACTCATATTCCTGTACGTCCTCGCAATCGTCCGGTCGGTTGATCCGGGCGGCAGATCAGATTTGAATGTAATCGATTTCGATAGGGATTAGTTACGCCATGCTGGATCGCCGTCAGTTGTTGTCCGGGGCGGGTGCCCTCGCGTTCGCCGAGTTGGTCCCGTCCGTTGTCTCAGCCGCAGATCCTGAGGCTGGACGTCGCATCGTAATCAACGCGATCGCAGGTTATGCCAATTTGGCAAAACATTTCGTCTTTAACAGCGATCCTGGCAATCAAGACGCCAACGGCTATCCTATCAAGACGCCCGCGACAAACATGGGTGCCAACCCGTCGATGCCGGAGGGGTACTTCGGCGATTTCGTCTGGAAGTTTCGTGGGCGCGGTTCGATGCAGTTCTCGCCTGGCGCGCTGATCCGCAGCGGTGGCCAGAACATCGTCGGCGTCAGCGGCAATACCGGGGAGACGAACTACAACACCACGATCCTCGACAAGACCAATCCGCGGGTCGTACTGACCTTCGGCGCCAACATTCTCAACATGTCGCCATCGCCCGTCGACAACGGCGCCGGCGGGCGGCGCGTGCGCCTGACGTTCAAGCCGGGCTTCGCCAATTCCGCAAGTCCGGTGATCAAGGTGCAGGCGCTGGCCGGTCGTGGCCAAGCCAGTGCGGCCGGCATCTGGAAAAGCGTGCGGGTCGATCCGAATACGGTGGATCTGGTCGCCAATGCGCTCACGGGAGAGCCGGCGGCCTGGAATCCGAACGATCCCTATCGCGGGCCGGGCGGTGAAGCGATCTGGCAGGCGACGAACATCGCCGTCTACATCCTGGCCCAGGGCACGTTTTCGGGATTCAGCAATCTCGTATTCTGCAAGGCCGAGAACGAGACGCTGGTCGATTCCGGGGCGCTCGTCGATCCGCTTCTGATCGAGCAGATGCGACATTTGCGGCCATCCTGGCTGCGATTCATGGATCTCACCGGGGTACAGGCCAGCTATGAGAGCGAGTTCGCGCGGCGCGTCCCGGCGGCGAGCTTGTTCTATCCTGGGCCCGGAGGAAGGTTCGTGCCGGATTATTGGGTCGGTAGCATCAAGCGGGGCCCCGAAGATGCCTACACGTGTGTCAGCCGGTCGGGGCCGAGTGCGGGACCGTACCGGGACAACGAGGTCGTTCAGGGAGTTCTCGATCTCCCCAATAAAGGTATCAATCCGACGTTGAATGTCGATGGCCGCGGGGCGAAGTACATTTACGGATTCGGTGCGCAGTGTCGAATACTGAGATTGTCGGGCACTATTCCTGCGCCGGGCAGCAAGTTCGAGTTCAGGTTTTCCGCGCCATGGCTCAATGGCGGTAAGCCGTATGATGCATCCTATGTTGTCGGATCCCGCAGGCGCTACCAGGATTCGAGTTTCGCCGGCATCAAAGCAAATCTCATGGACCTTTTCGCTGCCGATCCGATACTCACCGGCAAGGTCGCGGTCTGGAATTCCGGAGACTTGAGCTTCTTTCCGATTACCCCTCACATGGGCGCACTGTCTATCGACTACCTGTCAGGGCCTGCGGGCACGTTTTGCCGCATCGGTCGACTCGATCCCTACGCCTTCGCGGCTGGTCAGAATCGAATTCGCATGCGCTTCGCCGGAAATGTCTCGAATGCGGAGATATTGTCGCTGACCTTCAATCGCGCCGATCTTCCGGGCGGCTCATATACATTGTCTTACGAGACCCGGATCGGGACCGACAAGTCGCTGCAGGTGCTATGCGCGAGTCTCAATCAGGCCATCAACAACGATACGGTATTGAAGCAGGCCGGCATCTCTGCGTTCCCCTTCGGACTGCCGCCCAACACCTTGGACATTCAGCAGGCCGACACCTGGGCCGGCGAGGGCCTGTCGCTGTCGCTGCGCAGCACCGGCGCCGTGTCGGCGACCTTCGGCGAAGGCGGTGCCACCGGGACCTTCATCTACAGCTATCTGCTCGACGGCTGGATCTGGCGTCCAGGCGGCATGCTGCAATCCATTCCATTCGAATACATGGTGGAGTTGTGCAACGCCACCGGTGCGGGCTGTTGGGTCAACTGGCCGATCAACACCAACGCGCAGTTCATCACTGACGTCACCAACTACTTCCGGGACAATCTCAAGCCGAACGTGAATTTCGGCACGGAAGTTGGCAACGAGATGTGGAACTTCGGCCAATCACCCTGGGGAAGGGCGATGGCGAAGGGCTTCTGCCTGGGGTTCGCATCCGGGAGTAACAATCCGAACTACAGCATCACCGCACTGCGAACGAAGCAGTATGGTGATCTCACTATCGCCGCGTGGACGGCAAAACGACCGCGAGCTCAGCTTTATCTTTTCAATCAGTCGGCGACCTGGGATCTTGGCAATACCAACATGTTCCAGTTCAAGGGCGGTAGTCTGGACGCCGCCGCGAACCGCATTTATGCCGCGCATGGCGGACTTGGTGGCGGACCCGCCCCGTCCTACAACGCAGCGCCAAATCGGCCGATCGATATTTGTGATGCCATCGGCGTTGCGCCATATTGGGGATCGCCCTGGATTGCGGGCGACGTGAACTACATCAAGGGAGCAGCGTTTGAAAATGCGCCGCTGCTGCAGGCGGCGAAAGATCATGCCGCCGGCAATGTCGACGCGGCCTATACCGCCCTGTCGGCTCAGATCTATGGGGCCGTGAAACGAAGCTCGCCAGGCGCGGGCGGCATTACCTTTGAGCATTACAAGACGAAGGTCTATCCTCAGCTTGAGCAGATCGCCGCATCATTCGATGCCGGCCGGTCGCGCAAGATGGCTGTGATCCACTATGAAGGCGGGCCACAATTCGGGGTCGGCAACATCAACAATGGCACCAATGATCCTGTCACCGATGTTCCGGGGCTCACCGCGAGGATCAAGTCGCTGGGGTGGAACGTCTCGGCCTACACGGTGAGTGGTCGGGACGACGCCACTGAAATGGCGTCACAGATCGTCGATATGATCTATCGATACAAATTCAGTCCGCAATATAAGGCGCTTTACAAGCAGGGATTTGCCGACGTGGTTGCTGCCCATCCAGGCCGCGAGGCAGCAGGTGCGCAATACGGCTATGAGCGATCGCAATGGGGTCTGTTCCCGCGCGGCTACGGCGCCGAGCATTATTCGAGCTACGACGCCATCCACGAGTTCAACAGGGGAGGTTGAGGCGGTGCCGCTCCCCGGTTGCGCGAACCGCAGAAGACGGATCACAGTGTCGGGCGCTCGTAAAGCGTCGTCTGGATGATGCCGCCAAACTCAGTCACCTCGCAGAGAACGCGGATGTTGTCGGCCCTGAGATTAAAGGGAGGCTCCGTCAAGACCAGGCCAGATCCGAAATTGACGCGGTGATCCGGTCCGGCGGCCTTGTCCAGATTCGGGATGAAATCGGCAAATCCAGGAATATGCTCGGTGATGATCGCGTAGCGATAGTTGCAGAGCTTCGGTAGTATCTGTGCCACCTGCCGGTTGTTGAGATGCTGGAGCACCTGTCTCACCAGCACGACGTCGCCCCGCGGCAAGTCGTCGGTGACCGCATCGCATACGACGAATTCGACGCCGGGATGCCTGCGCTGGTTCTCGGCGATGACGAAGTCGACGACGTCGCAGCCGATATAGCGTCCGGCGCACGTCACAAGCCGGCTGCCGACGTGAAAATCACCGCAGCCGACGTCGACGACGGAAGGTCCGCCGAGCTTGCTGAGGAAACAGCGCACAGCTTCGACATATGGCGCGACCATGGTTGGATCGCGGCTGCCGCTCCCAGAGCAAGGTCCCATGGAAAATCGCCCGCCCCACAGCTTCTTGCGATAGATCTCGGAGAAGATCTGACGTGGCTCCTGGCCGAGGAATTCTCGTGCGTAACGTTCGGGATTCGTGCTTGGAAACAGGGTGAGCATCAATCTGCGCGCGACAGTCCTGATGGCTATAACGGCTTTTCTGTCGTTCATACAAAATGCTCGGGAACAGGCAGCTCTACAACGGCCATGACTGCGAGATCTCTTGCCCTCGACCGAGAGCGCTTGTACTGTTCTACTTTCAATTAGGCGTCATCGTTGCAAGCCGAAGTTAACGGTACTTGTTTCATGGTTTGACCAATGGCTGTTCCCGCTCGCGTAAAAATGGGCTGGCTAGAGCTGGCGCGAGGTTTGGCTGCGCTCCTGGTCGTAATCAGCCACGGATCTCTAGCGGGCGTGCCGTCGCAATATTTTCCTTTCATCGTATCCCTCGGCACGTCTGCAGTCGCTTTCTTTTTTGTTTTAAGCGGATTCATCATCCTGCACATCCATGGGCGGGATCTTGGTCGGCCGGACATGGCCGCCAATTATGCATGGCGACGAGTTGTTCGGATCTTCCCAACATACTGGCTCGTATTCACAATTGATCTGAGCTTGCACCTTTTCGTGGGCAATAGGGCAGGTATCGCCGAAATGGGCTTGGGCTGGATCGTTCACGAGGCCTTGTTGCTTCCTGGAGGCCAGCTCTATGTGAGCGTGGCCTGGACATTGAGGCACGAACTTCTTTTCTACGGTCTCTTCTTAGTGGCTATTCTGAACCGAAGAGCTGGGGCGCTACTCTTTGGTTGTTGGTTTGCAATCATCTTGGACTATTTTGTGACTTATGGGTGGGAGCAGGACCTGTCTCGGCCTCCATTGCAGACGCTGACTAGTCCGCTGAACCTTTGTTTCTTCCTCGGGATGGCTATTGCTGCTTTTCATCAGAAATGGTCACAGCTCTTTATGTCGATCAACGCACCTGCCGCGAGCCTATGGTTCGGGGCGGTTTCCTATCCGCTCTACCTCGTCCATCTCACCATCTATTTTGCAATGTCAGGCGTATTCAAAAGGCTTGGAGTAGATCCTTCATGGCTCTGGCGATTGGCTGGCGCTGTCGTGTTGTCTCTTGCTGTCGCTTACGTTCTTGCGCGCTGGTTTGAGAGGCCGGTACTTGAGGGCCTTAGAAGGCTGAGCCCCGATCCGCTCTACCGGCGCTCATCGATCAAGCTAGAAAGAACCGGATGATGCAGCTTATCAACTGGCCCAGTGTAAACGGGCATCTAGATCGTATCGTGCGCAGATCTAAGCCGGCCGTTTGAGTTCTCTACAGTTCCGGCTTAGATAGATGTGACGGAGGTCAATTGGCTCTGATCCAGGCAGGCATGTGACAGAAAAATTGGTGATTTGTTGCTCCGAGATTGACAGCGCCACGTGGCGCTGGGTCGCGCCGTACTTTCCTGACCTGACCTGGGAATTTGTTGCCTGTAAGTCTCGTTTCGGAAGGGGCCTGCAAAACTTTGTTAATCTGGGGCGTCTCTCGGCGGCTCTGAAGTCCGTCAGACTCGCACGCCGAAACAAGGGGGCGGTGCTGGTTACGCATGGGCCAACCTTGGCCGCCTGGTGTGCATTGTTCGCGCGGCTGCTTGGCGTGGACGTTCCCATCCTCGCCCACAGCTTCAATTTTGTTGCTCTGCCTGGGCGGTTGAAGCTCGTTGTGTTCAGATTTGCGCTGGCGCGAGTGCGACGCTTCGTTGTGTTCTCCCAGGTCGAAAGAGAAGTCTATGCAGCGGTATTTCATCTTCCCATCGAACGTTTCGAGTTCTTGCATTGGAGTGTTCAGCCGCCTGCCGTTGCCTCTCCGGACGATCCCGTAGAGGCAGGCAACTACGTTGCGGCAATCGGCGGTAACGCGCGCGATTACCCGACATTGATCGAAGCGGCGCGCGAATTGCCCGACGTCCGTTTCGTGCTCGTGGTGAGGCCGGAGAACCTCGCCGGATTGAAGGTCCCGCAGAACATGTCTGTCCATTGCAATATCGGCTTTGGAGAGGCGATGAACATTCTTTATCACGCGAGATTTATGGCCCTTCCGTTGAATGATGCGCAGGTTCCTTGCGGTCATGTGACGCTGGTCGCCGCGATGCATCTTGGCAAGGCGATGGTGGTGACCGACTCCCGGGGAGTGCGTGACTATGTGTTCGATGGCGAGAATGCTCTTCTAGTCGAACCAAAATCGCCTGCTGCACTTGCCGCAGCGATCAGGCGTCTTTGGGATGATCGAGAATTTTGCGGTCGGCTTGCGGAGCACGGACGTCTATTCGCGGCGAAGTCGTGTACCGAGGGGCAGGTCGCGGTCCAATTCGGCGGGTTTCTCCATGAATTGGTTGCAGGGCGCCCGCAATGAATGCCGCTTTCTCCGTCCGGAGGACGGAAGCTTGCCAGCTAGGAGCCGGCGAGTTCGTGATCAGGGCTGCGATTCGTCAAGGCAGCGATGTCGATTCCTGTCTCAGGGCTTGAGGATGTCTATGGCCACGTTGGCAAGCAGTCCCGCGCCCCATCCGATCGGCCAGAGGCCCAAGATCAGGATTTCGAACCGGAAGTTATTCAGCGAATAAGAACGATTTAGCCAGAAGATCAGCGGCACAATCGATATCAGATACAGTCCCGCGCCAATGATGGCGCCGGTCTGTCCATAGAAATAGTAGAGCAGCGGTACGACGACGAACAAGGAGATCAATTTCGTGATGTTGATCGCCGTGAGATAGTTCGCTTTTCCAAGCGCGATGTAGACGTCCTGGACGATGCCGTACCTCGAGAACAACAGATAGAACGAGAGAAGCTGCAGCATTGGACCCGCCTCGGCGTAGCGCGGATCGTAGAGCAGTGCGACGATGGAATTTCCTGAGGCGAACAGGAAGCCGGCGCTGGCAACGTAGGCCGCGTCCGCGCCCCACCGCATCCGATAGAACACTTCACGCAGGCGATGCGGCTGTTCGTGCACGATCTCGCTGAGGGCGGGCAGGGACACTGCGCCGAAGAGCCGTCCACCAATGCCGTCGACAACGGACGAGAGATTCGATGCGATCGAGAACAGACCGAGATTTGTCGGCGTGAGCCAGATCCCGAGTAACAGCCGATTTCCCTGGGAGGCGATGATGCCGACAAAGGATGAGATCGAAGCCCATTTCCCGAACTGCATCAGCTCATTCAAGGCAGCTCGGTCCCAGGCGATCCGATCAGGGGCACCCTTCAACCACAGATGGCCCGCTGCCGTATTGACGATTGAGCCCGCAATGGAGCTGGCGACGAAACACCAGACGGAGCCAGTAAACCAGGCAAGTACGACGGACACGCATAGGCCGACGACCATTTGCCCGAGATCGATGATCGTCAGCCGTGCGAGCGACAAATCGCGTCCCATCGTCATCACTCTCATCGATTGAAGGCTGTCGATGACGATCGAGAAGGAGGTCACGGCGACGATCGCGGGAAGCACCTTGTTGCCATAGACGGAGTTCTCAGTGATGATTCCAAGACGATCGAGCGTTGACAGGCCCGCCGCTGCGATCACGCAGAAGATCCAGATCGACAGGCCGCGCAGGATCTGCACGGTCCATGCGGTGTGGAGGAACCGGGGCTCGCGGATGTTGGGGCTGCGGATCACGGCCTGCCGCAGACCGATGTCGCCGGTCAATGCGATCACGAGCTGGATCGAGGTGGCCACCGCCATGATGCCGAATGCCTCGGGCGCCAGGAGCCGGGCGATGATCAGATTGCCGAGAAGCCGGAGCACCAGCGCGCTGCCATAGCCGGCGACCGTCCATGCGCTGGCGTTCAAGATGCGCCGCTTGAGCGAACGGGAGGGCTGGGTCATGAACAGACTCTGGCGCGGACGCGGGACGCTTCTGGGGACATCGAGCGGCCGTCACGCCTGCCTGGGACCGGATGCATTCGACCCGTGCGCGCGACCTGTCCTGCAGGCAGCGGCCGGGAGCGTCCTTATTCGCAAGGTCAATCTAAAAGTCAAATCGCCCGAGCTGCAGTCGCGCGGCCGCAGCGGTACTCGCCGGGCCGGCGCGCGCTGATCTCGCCGGGCGATCGAGAAGCACAATTGACCTGATCAGGGCGCTGCAGCTATTGAGCTGCCATGGTGAGCGGAGCGGGAAACAAAGCTGGAACGGTGCTGATTTCTCGTCGTCAACCGCCGTTCGCCGGCTGGGTTGCGATCGACGAATTCGAGGACCTGTTCGCGCGGTTCAGTGACGGACACATCCTCTGTGCCGAGCATCGCTCGATCCGCACCATCGTGGGGCGGACCAAGAGCCGCCTGTTCGGGCCGTTTCTGCGGTTGGACGATGCGAGCACCGGCGATCTGCTGCTCGTTGTGGCACGCAACCCTAGCGATCTGCGCATGGTGCGCGCCCTTCCAGATGCACGGAAGCGCTTTCGGCAGATCGTCGGCTATGTGATCGACTCCTATTTCCTGGAGGCCTATGGCCGTTGGGCCGGGCAATATGATCACGTGTTCTCGACCAGCGAAGAGGGAGCAGAGCTGCTGCGCCGGAAATTCGGCGTCTCCAGTTCCGTGTTGCGTCAGGGCTTCGATTGCCTGCGCTGGGCCAACACCGATGCGGGGCGCAGCATCGACGTGATCGGCTTCGGCCGTCAGCCGGACAGCTATCATCAGCGCTTCCAGGCCGAATTTCACACCGATCGCTCGAAGGTGCTGTATCTCCACTCGCCGCTCGGCGTCCATACCGGACCGGGCGTCTATACCGAGCGGCCGATGCTGCTGAAGCTGCTGCAGCGAGCGAAGATCTCCCTGGCGTTTCACATGATGGTGGACCCGATCGGAAACCGGCCGCGTGACGCCGGTTTCGTGACGAGCCGCTGGCTGGAATCGCTCGGCACCGGCTGCGTGGTCGTTGGCAAACGGCCGGTCGGCGTGATGGCCGACGAGATGTTTCCCTGGCCGAATGCGACCATCGAAGTTCCGGACGATCCCGCGCGCGCGGTCGCGTTGATCACCGAACTGCTGGAGGATCCGGGTTTCATTGCCGACACTCGCGCCCGCAACGTCGCCGAGATGTGCCGCCGGCACGATTGGCGGTACCGGATCCGCGACATCTACAAGCATCTCCAGCTGCCAGAGCCGGAGCTTTTGAAGCGGGAGCTCCAGGCCCTGGACAGTCTGAAGCTTCAGCCGCCGCTCCAGGCCGTGGCGACGCGCGGGCTCTCGGGATTCGGCTGATGCGCGACCTCAAGGGATTGCCCGAGGATGGGGCGCAGACGCCCCGCCGGCTGTTCATGGTGCTGTCGCCGCGGTCGCTGCCTTATGCGCGGCTGGCGCTGCGGAGCCTGTTGCGCAATAGCGTGGAGCCGTTCACGCTGACGCTGATCACCGATGGGCCGGACGATGTGCGTCAGCTTCGGGAGGAGCTCGAGGGCTTGCGCGCGGGTCCCGCGCCGCAATTGCGGGCGATCGCGGTTCATGGCGAGGCCGATCTCGCCGATCTCGAGGCGGCGCGGTTCGGCCGCCATCCGGCGCTGCGGCGGTTCCGCCATGGCCATCCCTGCTGGCGCAAGATCACCGATCCCCTGCTGCTGAGCGAGGCGGGGGAAGAGATGGTCGTGCTCGATCCCGATCTGTATTTTCCCAACCGCTTCAGCTTCGAGCCGACGGCAGCACGCGGCGTGATGCTGATGTGGCAGCGGCCGTCCTGCCTGCTGCCCGACGAGGTCGTGACATCAGCGATCACGGCCGGCGTGGCGCTGGCGCATCACACCGATATCGGCGTCGCGCAATGGCGGCAGCCGGTCGATCTGGATTGGCTGAACTGGCTGATCGCGACGCTCGAGGCGCCGACCCTGCCGCGCCACATGCATATCGAGTCCATCGTCTGGGCCGCGATTGCGATGAAGATCGGCGGCGGCTATCTCGATCCCGGCCAATGGGTCTGCTGGCACCGCACGCAATATAAGCGCCTGCTGCGCCGCCTCGGCGTGTCCGGCGCGGCGGTGCTGCAGCGGGAGCGGTTCTCCGGGATCAAGTGCTTTCACGCCGGCGGCGAGGCGAAATGGTGGCTGGTGGAGGCCCATCAACGCGGCCTGCTCGACCGCAACGACACCGCCACGCATCCGGCGCCGCTGCTGCCGTTCGAGGAGCTGCAGCCCTGGCAGTTCCGCATGCTGAAGGCGCGGCGGAGCTGGCTGCGGCGGCTCGGCTATTACGAGCTCATGGGCTGAGCGCGATCTCGCGGTCGATCAGGTCGAGCAGCGCCAGGCTGCGCTCGTCGAATTTGCGCGCGAACAGCTTGGGCGAGGCCCGCAGGCGCTCGGCATCGTCGATGTCCAGCGTGCGCGGATAGAGCGGATTCGGACGCTCCCAATCGGCATAGCGCAGATCGTCGCTGACGATCCGGTCGCGGAACGGCGAGTTCGACAGCAGGCTCTGGAAGAACGATTCGTCGGGAATGAAGACGGTCTTGAAATAGCGGACATAAGCGGGGTTCTGCCGCACGAAGCTGTCGACATAGGCGACGCAGTCCCTGGTCAGGCACCACCACATCGAGCCGCCATGCGGCCGAAAGCCGAGCGGAAAGCGCCGGCGCCATTTGATCTGGATGTGCCGGCTGCGGAACGACAATGTCCAATAGAGCACGCGGTTGAGGGCGTTGTGCTCGCCCTGCGCCGCGGTCCAGCGATTGGGCGCGTCGGCGGCAAAGGATTCGATGAACTCGGCGTTCGGATGCGCATCGAGCCGGGCGCGTATCTCGTTCTGCGACTTGATCGGATAGTCCTGGCCGGACAGCAGGAAGGCGCGGTCGAACGCCAAGGTCCTCGTGATCGCCTCGCGCATGCAGCTCAAGGTCGCCGCGACGATGCCGAACCGGCCCCAATAGCAGCGGTGGCGCTCGGTGCAGAGAAACACCTGGCTGGGCAGCCGCTCGGACAGCGCCTGGAGCTCCTGATAGACCTCGACCGCCGCCCGCTTGTCGACATGAACCACGAAGACATTGCGATCGTCGCGCAGGCGCTCGATCAGCCGGATGACCTGATGCGGCGCCTTGTGGCACAGGATGAAGAAGGCGAGCCGGGTTGCGCCGCCCGGCCGCGTCAATGCGGTGGCGTCACCCTGCAGGTCGGGACGGCCGGTCATTGCCAGACCCTCAGTCGAAGCCGGGCGCGGTCACGCCAGCGCCCGATCAAGTAGATCGATGGTCTGTTGGATCTCGCTCAGATCAAAGCAATAGCCGCCGATCTGCTGCCCGCGCATGCCCACGACCATGGCCGACCTGATCCCGAGGCATGCGGTCCATTGCCGTTGATTGGCCGAAAACCGGTCCGGCGGCTGCAGCACCAACAGGCCGCTGCTGGACGGCATGGCATAGACACAATGTGCAATATGGCTGCCCTCAAGCGAGACAACCAGACGCGCATCGACCAGCGCCTCAAGCATCGCGTCGAACGGCGTCGTCGCCGTGTCGAGAACGACGAAGCCGCTGCGCGTGAGACCGTCGATGATCTCGGCTTCGTTCTCGATCCAGCGCCGCGCTCCGTCCTGGCCGCGCTTCAGGTAGACCAATGTGCGACGGCCCTTGTGCGGAAAACGCGCTCCGACCACCGCGCGGAGGCGTTCGTAGCGCTCGCGCCGCAGGCGGTTGTGATGATAGTCGCTGAAGATCGTCAGATGCCTGATCCGCGCCCGGAACGTCGGCGCGCAGCTCTGGTTGAACAGCGCCTTGTAGTGCTCGACATGCAGCCCGGTCGGCCCCGGCAGGCACAGCGGAGGCAGACCGAGATCGTCGGCCAGCAGGTGCAGCGTGCAATCGTCACGCAGCCAATGTCCGAAATATTTCACGCCGTAATAGGACGAGACGAGGGCTGCCTGCTCGATCTCGACGGGCTCGGCCTGCCCATCATATTTCAGCTCACGCACGAAGAAGCGCATCGTGCCGGAATAGACCGAGCCGTCGACCAGGGCGACGTCCTTCAGATGATAGGCAATGGTGGGCGCATGGACACCGCTCGATCGCGTCGCAGTCTCGAGCTCCTGCGCGAGCGTCGATTCCGCGGGCGCGCCGGTGATCCGCTCGATCTGACCATCGAGACAGAGCAATGGAGGGAAACTCGCCTGCTCTTCGGGAGCAATGATCTCGCGCCGATAGGCTGCGGCTTCCAACGTACCAGGACCGGCAAACAGACGCTTCGCATGACGCCGATACTTCAGTAATTGCAGGCTTGCGTTCGATATCATCTAACTAGACATTTGGAAGGCTGGCGAAACGGAGTAATCGCTGAACAATAGCAAGCGATGCTTGTCCAAGGCGAGATGTTTCAACTCCGCGGCACAGCTTTCTCGATCGCGGCACCATAGCGCCCCGAGTTCAAGCTGTGACTTGAGAGCCACTGTCGCGCAGGAACTGTATCCTCCAGCCAGGCTGCGACAAAAGCACCCATGGTGACCGGCAGTTGAATTCGGTTCCACGCGTCCTCCGAGCTTGCCGAGAGCGCTTGGTAGAGCGCGGGATCGTCCAAGACTTTGACAATCGCCGCGGCCAATTGGTTCACGTCTCCTGCCCGGAAGATCACCGCACTCTCGCCGTCGGTCAGCGCGTTGCGAAACATCGGATGATCCGAAGCGACGATCGGCGTGCGGGCGGACAGCGCTTCGTAGATCGTCAGCGGCAGTCCTTCCGGATATTCGTGCCGCGACGGTATGACGACGAGATCGGCCTCCCGCATCAGCTGCGGAACGTCCTCATTGGCGACGACGCCCAGGAAGGTGACGGCGTCCTCGATCGCCAATGCGCGGGCCCGCGCGGCCATGCTGCCGTCGGCATCGCGCCCGGCCAGCGTCAGCGACACCGGATAGCCCTGGCCGCGAAGTCTGGCCGTAGCAGCCAGGAGATCGCCGACGCCCTTCGCCTGCGACAGGCTGCCGACATAGAACACCTTGCGGGGACCGTCACCCGTCAGGTTGCGCGACGGATAATCGGTCGGCCGATGTGCCGGGGGCCAGTCCCACGGCACGATCTTGTCGGCCCGCACACCGATGCCCGCCAGCGACAGGCAGGCGCTGATGCCATGATTGCCGACCCACTCGATCAGCGGATCATTGAGCTGACGGGCCAGCAGGCGATGGCGGATGGCAGCGCGCAGACCGCCCGCGTTGAAGGAATCTGCCAGCGGCACGATCGTTCGGATCCGGTTCCGCCTGGCCCATCGCAGCACCGGCGCCAGGGGCGAATTGATCGACAGGCGGTTCGGCTCGGTCCTGGCGACGAATGGCAGCAGCGCGGCCGGATCGAAGCCCGGACGCAAGCCCGCGCCGACGGCACGAACGCCATTGGCCAGGACCGCATCGTAAGCGGTGTCGCTGACGGCGCAAATCACCGCGACCTGCTCAAGCCTCCTGGCCAGAGATCCGACGAAATCCACGGAATGACGCTGCGCGTAATAGGTTTCCTTGCCGCCCGCCGACAGGCGCTCGAACGCCTCCCGATAATCTCCGGCATATTGAACGATTGTGAATCGCAAGCTCATGCGTCCATATCTGCCAGGATCTCGGTCCCCATGCTCGATCATCGATGCCCGCGCGGCAGCTGTCCACTGCTGCCGGCGACAGTCTCCGTCACGCGCATCGTCGTCGTTAGCGCGGGAACCTGTTACGTCGCATCAGCCGGTTTGGGAAGAACGCGCTTCGCTCGCGCCGGCTTCGAACAGCCGTTTGAGCTGCTGCGCCGAGGTCTCGATCTGGTGCTGCGCGCGGACGCGGGCGTAGGCGGCTCGTCCCATGGACTGGAGCTCTGCCGGGGCGCTGTCGAGGCAGCGGCGTATCGCCGCAGCGAGCGCTTCAGCATCGCCGGCCGGAACAAGCCAGCCGTGCTCCTGGTCCCTGACAAGCTCGGGAATCCCGGCGACATAGGTCGAGATGACCGGACGGCGCAGCGCCATCGCCTCCATGATCACGACCGGCAGCCCCTCCGCGAAGCTCGGGAGCACCAGCGCGCGCCCGCGCAGAAGGTGTGAACGCACCTCCCCCGCGGTGGCCCAGCCGGTGATGCGGATGCGGTCGGCAAGCCCGTGCTTGTCGATCAGTGCGGCGATGTCCTGGCGGAGCTCGCCGTCGCCCACGAGCGTCAGCGTGAAGTCGACATTCGCCTCGGCCAGCCGCCGAGCGGCCTCGATCAGGATCAGCTGTCCTTTCTGCTCGCAGAGCCGCCCCACACAGACCAGGGTCCGGCTGTCGTCGATGTCGGAGTGCGTCTCGAAGTCGGTCTGCTCCAGGCCGCAGCGGACCACCTGGATCTTCCCCCAATGCGCGTGCTCGACCAGGCGCAGCAATTGGCTGCGGCCAAATGAGCTGATCGCGACGACAAAGGCGGCGTGGCGAATCTTCGCCGCAAGCCCCAACAGCGGTGCCTTGTCGAACTCCTCGGGCCCATGCACCGTGAAGCTGAAAGGCGGGCCGCCAAGCGCGTGCACCAGCATCGCCACCTCCGCGGAGTTGGTGCCGAAATGGGCATGAACATGCGCGACGCCGGCCTGGCGCAGCCAGCGCAGGATCAGGCAGGCCTCGGCCAGATACATCAGGTGATAGGGCAGCGACCGTTCGGCACGCCGCGCCATGCGCAATGCGAGCAGCAACGCCCACGCGAAGGCGCGCGGCCGCGTGACCGCCGCGAAGGCCGTGGCCAACGCGATCGAGACGGCGCCCTCCTGCAGGACGTAACGTGTCCTCGCGCGCTCGGCGAGATCCGCCTCATCGACCAGGTCATTGTCCCAGCCGCGAATGGAGATTCGCGTGACTTCCAGGCCCTCGCGCTCCAGGGCGAGGATTTCACGGCGAATGAAGCTGTGGCTGACCTTCGGATATTGGTTCACCAGATAGGCGATGCGCATGTCACTTGTACTCGATCAGCCGCCCGTGACGGCCCAGGAGCCGGTTGCGAAAGAACAGGAGCTGCCCCCAGGCTTCGGGAAAGCGCGATAGCTGCTCGAAGAAGGCAAGTTGCAAGCGGGTGCGCCAGCGGCCTGACATTCTGCGGCTGCGACGAAGAACCTGCGCAGGGTAGATCAGCAGCACGAGCAGCGCCAAGGGACCGGCCAGCAGGAGTCCGGCCAGGATGGCTGACGGAATCAGAATCGCCCAGAGCAAGGCTCTGCGCGATTCCCAAACCCAGTGCCGCTCGTCGGTTCTGCCGTGCAAATGAGCGCCCTGGGCAAACGCGTAGCCGCTGCGGGCCTGCCGTCGCCACCATTGCGAGAAGTGATGCATGGCCGCGTCGTGCAGCGTCATGTCATGATCAAGGCGCCAGATCTTCCAACCCCCGGCGCGCAGCCGGACACAGAGCTCGGGCTCCTCGCCGGCAATCAGATCGTCCCGATAGCCGCCCGCGGCCTCCAGCGCGTCGACCCGCATCATGACGTCGCCGCCGCAGGCTTTGGCCTCGCCCACTGGCGTATCCCATTCGCGGTCGCAGATCAGATTGTAGATCGAACGCTCCGGAAAGCGCTCGCGGCGGCGGCCGAAGGTGGCGCAGACCTGCGGATGTTCGACGAGATAGGTGATCGCGATGGCCGGCCAGTCTTGCTGCAGCTCGCAGTCGCCATCGACGAACTGAACGAGATCGATCTCGGGCGCAAGCTGGCGCAATCGCCGCATCCCGGCATTGCGGGCGCGCGCTGCCGTGAACGGCAGGCTCATGTCGAGCGCGACGACGTCGATGCCGGCCTGCTCGGCCCAGGCCACGGAGCCGTCCGTCGAGCCCGAATCGACATAGACGATCCGGGCGGCGCCATTGATGGAGGTCAGGCAGCGTTTCAGCCGCTCACCTTCATTGCGGCCGATCGCGACGACGCCGAACGTGCGAGGGGCTGGGTCAGTCATCTGCGGTGGACTGCGTTCGGCGCGGCTTGATGATGGCGGGCACGCCGACGGCGATCGAGTCGTCCGGGACGTCGGTGATCACGACGGCATTGGCGCCGATGACGACGTTGTTGCCGATGCGAATGGGCCCCAGCAGCTTGGCGCCCGCGCCGATGTCGACGTTGTCGCCGATCACAGGCGCGACTTTCTCCTCGACGCGGCGGAGGCCGATGGTGACGCCGTTCCTGATCCGGCAATTGTCGCCGATGCGCGTGTAGCCGCTGACAATGATGCCGCCGAAATGATCGATCACGAAGTTGCGGCCGATCTCGGCTTCGCAAGGCAGCTCGATGCCGGTGATGATCTGGATCAGCTTGAAGCACATCTTGTAGAGCGCTGAGAAGAATTTGCGCAGCAGGGCAGGACGGACCCGGTAGCGCCACCGGCCGAATCGATAGACCAGCATCGCCCAGAATCCTTGGGCGCCCCAATCGTGGTCATAGGCCTGCAGGTCGTGTCTGATATTGTCGAACATGCAAGGATCGTCTCTGCGCGCCTACCGCGTCGGTCTCGTCGCCCAGCCGGTCGGACCGAGCAGGGAAAAAGCAAGCTTCAGTTTCTGCAGCTGAGCATGTCGTGGACGATCCTTGCGGGGACGTACGAGATCCTTGAGAAGGTCCAGCCCGGCCCCGCAGCAGGTCAGAGCGAGGGAGGCGAGCAATCCTGTCAGCCCATGGTGCTTGCGGAAATACAACATTTCGCTTTCGACCTGCAGTCGCGCAATCTGCCGTCCTGCGGCGGTCAGCCGGTCATCCGCCTTTGCGCTCTCGCCGCCGATATGAACGACCGTCGCATCACCGAAATAGGTGACCTGCCAACCCGCTTGCCGGATCCGGCGGCAGTGATCGACCTCCTCATAATAGACGAAAAACCGCGGATCGAAGAGGCCGACCTGGTCGATAGCCGATTTTCGTATCAGATAGAAGCAGCCTGGGACCCAGTCGCAGGCGCGCGTCCCGGCATGATCCCAACTCATATCGTCGATCATCTGCACGGTCGGGAAGAGCCGTCCCAGTCCATTCTCTGCGACAAAGACATTCAGCGGCGTCGGGAAGTAACGGCAGGAGGGCTGCAGCGTCCCGCTCTCGCCAGCGAGGCGAACGCCGAGGACGCCGCACCGGGGATGTCCGTCCATGTAAGCGAACGTCTTCGTCAGCGTGTCCTCGGCAACGAAGGCATCCGTATTGAGCAGCAGGACGTAGCGTCCGCGGATGCGCGGCAGGGCCTGATTGTTGGCGCGTCCGAAGCCGACATTGCTCGCATTGGCGATCAGCTCGACGTCCGGATATCGGCTCCGAAGCAGCGTCACCGAATTGTCTCGCGAGGCATTGTCGATGACGATGGTCTGCATCGTGAGCGACTGTCGCGCGGCAAACAGCGCGGCAAAGACGCGCTCCAACAGATGTTCAGTGTTGTAATTGACCAGAACGACGCTGACGTCGCAAATGTCGGAAATCGGCAACGTCGCTTCGCTCGCAATTGAATTGGTGTTCGAGACGGCGTTCACGGTTCACGCCCGCCCTGAGATTGTTTGCTCTGGTTGACGCCGAAAGCCGTGGAACCGGCGTCGACATCCCTGGTGATGACCGCATTGGCCCCGATCCGGGCATGCGAGCCAATGCTCACGGGACCCAGGATCTTGGCCCCGGCACCGATGTCGACATGATCGCCGATCCTCGGCAGCCCGCGGCCGTCTTCCACCGAGCCAACCGTAACCTGCTGAAACAATAAACAGTTTACGCCGATCTGGGCGCCCGGATGGATCACGATGCCATTTGGATGGGGGATCAGGAGGCCGCCGCCAATATTGCAATTGAGAGGGATGTCGGCCCCGGTGACGACGCTCCAGAAGCGGTGGCGAAGAACCAGACACTTGCAGAAGATCGCTGCGAGCAGCCCGCCGCGCGCCTGCCAATATTGATATCTGCGCAGCGCGAGCAGCAACTTCCGGCCAGGATCCCAGAATCTCTGCGGCCGCTCGCGTGACCAGTCGGCAATGGCGGATCTGTCATGGCCGCTCAAGTGATCCCAGCTCCTATGCTCGATCATGCTGCGATCGGCGGAAGCCGCATCATGATCCTATCCCTTTGCTTGAGCATGAGGTTTTGGAGAACCGGTTTCCACTTTTCCGGATCATGCTCTAAGAACAGCGATCTGGCTTAGCGGCTGGTCGTCGTCCCGACAAGCCGTGATCGGGCTCGACAGGCCGATTGCGGCGAGCGCGGCCGGTGCCGTGATTTTCGCGTGGGATCACCCGGTCGGCTCGCGGATGTTTTTTCGGATCGAAGGATGAGTTGGGTTTTTGTTCCATTCCAGCTGTTGTCCGTTGCACTGGCGTGGGCCGTTCTCGTGCTGTTCGTTGAAATCGTCGCCGCTCACTTCGAGAGGAAGGGGGCCGCGACGAGGGAAGGCGCGCGCCCCCGCGTCGTCGTGCTGATCCCTGCTCATAACGAGAGCCACGGCATCGTTCCGACCATCGGCGATATCCGGTCGCAGCTCGGTTCAGGCGATCGCCTGCTCGTCGTGGCGGACAATTGCAGCGACGACACCGCGGAGGTCGCGCTCGCCAGCGGTGCCGAGGTCATTCGGCGGAACGACGCGCAGCACCGCGGTAAAGGGTTTGCACTCGACTTTGGCCTTCGCAGCCTGGCCGCCGATGATCCGGAGATTGTCATCATCATCGATGCGGATTGCCGTGTCGAGGACGGGGCCATCGACACACTCGCTCGCGTCTGCAGCGCGACGCAGCGGCCGATCCAGGGCATGTATCGGATGTCGGCCCCGCCGGGCGCTGCGGTCAATCATCAGATTGCTGAGTTCGCGTGGCGCATCAAGAACGATCTGCGCCCGCGCGGTCTGCGCGCCCTCGGCCTGCCTTGTCAGCTGATGGGAAGCGGCATGGCCTTTCCGCGTTGCGCGCTTGCAAGCGTCAACATCGCATCCGGCCATCTGACCGAGGATCTCGAACTCGGGCTGTTGCTCGCCTCGGCCGGCCAGGCGCCGCTGTTCTGTCCGGCCGCGCAGGTGCGCAGCGTCTTTCCCCTCACGGCAGCGGCCGCTCGGTCGCAGCGGCAACGCTGGGAGCATGGTCATCTCGCGATCCTGATCCGGCGGCTCTGCCCGCTCATGGGCAGAGCCCTGGCTCAGCGCAATCGCGATCTGTTGGCCCTGAGCCTCGATGCGGCGGTGCCGCCCACCGTGCTTCTCGGCCTGCTCACGCTCGTCGCCACGTTGATCAACGGTGCAGCCGCCTTGCTGGGCGCGGGCGCTGCTGCATTCCTCCTTGGCGTGGCAACCATCACGATGCTCGTTGCGGCGTTGCTTTTGGCCTGGAATGCGCGTGGCCGCGACCTCATCACTGCGAGCGGCATTCGCGCGATCGGGCCTTATCTCGCCGCCAAGGCCGGGATATATGCACGGGCCTTCGCCGCGGACAAAAAATGGGTCAGAACCAAGCGCGGACGCGGCCAGGAATGAGTTCTGCAAAGCAGAACCGGGTGCGCGTTGCTGAACGGAGACGTGGTCCAATTTTGGCTTTTTGAAGGCGTTGCGTGTTGTATTTTGCTTGACCGGCCGTGCTCGCTGTCGTTTGGTCCCCACGATATTTTCAACCAATAGAAAGCAGTTCCTTTGCAGGCCGGGCCTTCAGCATCACCATTCGACGGCTCCGTCTCCTCGGACGATCTGACTCGCGAAGTCTACGGGGTTCTGGGAATCCCGATTGACGCGGTCGGGCTCGATGAGGTGGCCGATCGCATCGGCGCTGCTCTGCAGGGCGATGAGCCGTATCTCATCTCCACGCCGAATCTGAACTTCCTCGTGACCGCACAGACGGACGCGGCGTTTCGCGAGTCGCTGCTGATGAGCGATCTTTGTCCCGTCGATGGGGTGCCGATCGTCTGGATCTCGCGTCTGATCGGCATTCCGATCAAGGGGCGTGTCGCGGGATCCGATATTTTCGACCGGCTGAAGCTTGGGCCGCAGGGATCGGTGAAGGTGTTCTTGTTCGGTGGCCCGCAGGGTGTGGCGGAGACCGCCGGGCGCGTGCTGAACAGCCAGTCGAGTGCGGTGTCCTGTGTCGGATCGTTGTTTCCAGGCTTCGGCTCGGTCGACGACATGAGCAGCGACGCGATCATGGACTCCGTCAACGCCTCGGGGGCTCGGTTTCTGGTCGCTTCGCTGGGAGCGCAGAAGGGACAGTCCTGGCTGCTCGCCAACCACGATCGTTTGCGGATACCCGTCCGCTCCCATCTGGGCGCTGCGATCAACTTCCAGGCCGGGCTTCTCAAGCGCGCACCTCTGTTCGTGCGCAAATCCGGCTTCGAGTGGCTGTGGCGCATCAAGGAGGAGCCGTATCTCTGGCGGCGCTATCTGCACGATGGTGGCGTTCTGATGCGCCTGATGGTGTCCCGCGTTCTGCCGCTCGCCCTGGCGCTCGTGCTGCGGAGGTTGCGGGCAAAAGACCAATCCGGCCTGACCGTATCGATGCGCCAGATCGGCGATCGCGCACATGCGATCGAGATGACCGGCCACGGCGTCGCGGAGACGGTCAAAGAGGCGGTGCCGCTGCTCCGCGCGGCGATCGGGCACAGCAACGAGCTGACGATCGATTGTGCCCGGCTGCGGTCGATCGACGCGCGCTTTTTGGGCCTGCTCCTGATGGTGCGGAAATCGATGTTGCAGAAGGACGGCCGGCTGGTCTTCGCGAACAGCTCATGGCGAATCCGCCGCGCCTTCCGGCTGAACGGCTTCGGTTTTCTGCTGGACTCCGACGCGCGCCATGCAGTAGCGAAGGCCCGTCTCTCGCGGCGAGAGGACGACGATCAAGTCGCATCGCCGGCCAACTTTCAGGTATTTCAGTAACGTCGTTTGTTTCGGCCAGAGGGTTGTTCCATGGTCTGCGTAGGTAGCAAGCGGTATCTCGGTCGCATCGTTGCGGCCGCGCTCATCACGATGCTGGCCGGATGCGGGTCGCCTGAGAAGCGGTCGCAGGACTATTATGAACGCGGCATGGCGCTGCTCGAGAAGAACGACGATCTGAACGCACGCGTTGCGCTCTCGACCTCCCTCAAATTCAACAGCAACAGGCTGGACGCGCTCCGCGCTCTCGCCGGCATCGATGAGCGGCTCAAGGATACGGGAGCGCTGTTCCAGGTGCTTCGCCGCATCGTCGAGCTTGATCCGAAAGATTTCGACGCTCGGCTCCGTTTGGCCAAGATCTTGTTCGCCAACAACGGCAACGACGCTGCTCTGAAGCTGCTGGATGCCGCCACCGCGGAGGACAAGGGGCGCGCCGACTATCACGCCCTGCGCGCGGCAGTCCTGTTCAAGGCTGGCGATCTGGCTGGGGCGGTGCGTGACGCCGAGCAGACGATTCGCCTTGAGCCCGGCAATTTCGACGCGCTGATGGTGCTCGCCAGCGCGCAGGTTGCGCGGGGCGACGTCGATGCAGCCCTGCAGATGATCAGCCAGCTGCCATCTGCCTCACAAGACGATACGCGCGTTCTTGCCCTGAAGGTGGCCATCTATGGCAGGAAGCGCGATCTTGTGCAGACCGAAGCCACGTTGAAGAAGCTGGTCGATTCCAAGCCCGAATTCCGTGAGCAGCTCGTCAACCTGTATGTCGAGCAGCGCAGGCTCGACGAGGCGGAAAAGGAGCTGCGCACCGCGGCGGCCGATAGCTCGGCTGACGTCGCCACCAATCTTCGGCTGGTGCGCTTCCTGGCCAGCTTCCGCAGTCCGGCGGCGGCGCAGGAGCAGCTGGAAAGCCGCATCAAGGCTGGTGGCGATGTCTTCCCGTATCAGATGTCCCTCGCTGATCTCGATTATCTGCAGGGCAATCTGGATCAAGCGACGAGCCTGCTCGAATCCGTCGTCAAGACCGCTGCCCCGGATCGCGCCCTTGCGGCCAAGAACAGGCTCGCTCAGGTCTATATCAGGCGCGGCAATACGGAGATGGCCAACAAGCTGGTTTCCGAGGTGTTGGAGAAGGACCGGCGGAACACCGGCGCGCTCAAATTGCGCGCCGCCATGCGACTCGATGCGGGCCAGGTGGATGGAGCCATCGCCGATCTGCGGGAGGCTCTCAACAACGAGCCCAAATCGCCCGAGTTGCTGTTGATGTTCGGCGCTGCCTTTGAGCGCAGTGGAAAGGCCGAGCTTGCTGCACGCCAATATGCCGATGCGGCGAAGTTCTCGAACTTCGCACCGCCTTTCGTGCTTCCCTACGCGGCCTTTCTCCAGGGCGTGCCGGACCTCGCTCAGGCCGAAACCGTCTTGCTGGAGTCGATCGCGCGGAACCCGCGCAGCCTGCCCTTGCTCCAGGCGCTGGCGCAGGTTCGCATCGCCCGCAAGAACTGGACCGGCGCCCTGGCGGTTGCCGATGTCATTCGTGGCGCGGAGGACAGCGCCGGAATCGCCGATCAGGTGCGGGCTGCGGCTCTGGCCGGCCAGAACAAACTCGAGGCGAGCGTGGCCTCGCTCGAAGAGGCCCATGCTGCGGCGCCTGACGCCGTTCGCCCGGCCACGCTGCTGGTCGCCGCCTATCTGCGCTCCGGCCGGCCGGAAAAGGCAGAGGCTCTGCTCACCGACATGCTCAAGCGCCGTCCGGATGAGTCGGCACTCCTCCTGCTGATGGGACAGACGCAGTCGGCCAAAGGCAGAACCGACGAAGCCAAGACGATCTTCAAGCGGGTCATCACGCAGCAGCCCAAGAACGAGGCCGCATATCGCTCGCTCTCCGAGCTCTACGCCAACGAGAAGAGCTTCAACGAGGCGGCCAGCATCCTGAAGGAAGGGCTCAAGGAGAACCCCGACAATTTGAACCTTCGGCTGAGCCAAGCGAGCCTGTCGCTCGCGCGCGGCGACAATGACGGGGCGATCGCGGCTTACGAGGCCGTGCTGAAGGACGACCCGAATGCGCTGCTGGCGGTCAACAATCTGGCCAGCCTGTTGCTGGACGAGCGCACCGACAAAGCGAGCCTCGACCGCGCCGTGCAGCTGGCCGAGCGGCTCAAGAGCTCGGATCTGCCGCAGTTCCAAGACACCTATGCCTGGGCACAGGTGAAGCGCGGCAACACTGCCGAGGCCGTCAAGCTTCTCGAAAGTGTCATCGCCCGCGTGCCGAGCTTCTCGGCAGCGCGCTATCATCTGGCGCAGGGCTATCTCGCGATGGGACGTGCTGCGCAGGCTAATGAGCAGCTCAAGCTTGCGCTCGGCGCGGAGCCGGATGGGACGCCGCTCAAGGACAAGATCCGCGCCGCGATCAGATAAGAGCGAGAAGCCGGGGTCTGATCAATTATCGAGCGGAATGATGGTCGTCGTCTTGGCGACCGTGACCATCAGGCTGTTGGAGCTGGCGGCTCCGCCATTGGTGAGCGGCAGGCCTGTCAGCGGATCAAGCAGCGCATTTCCTGTCGTGGCGGTGCGGTGAAGATAACGGTAGGTGAACGACGCATTCCAATCGCGGGCGATCTGGTAGGCGTAAGAGACGCTGCCGGAGACGAAATCATTGGTCGCTCCGGATGAGGTCTGGCGGGACACATCGCCGGCAACGGAAATGCTCGAACGCGCATTGATCATTTGCGTGACGCCGGCACGGAACGTCGTTCGCTTGGTCAAGGCGCCGGTGATTGCAGGCGACGTCGTCTGGGCTGCCAGCACGTTCAGCGTGGTGTTCTTGGTGATCCGGTAGATGGCGTGCGCGTTGGCGACGAAGCCCACCGAGGACCCGCCGGTCACCGTCGGTCGGAGGGGGCCAGCGAGCGGGAAGGCAGCCGTGCCGGCATCCGCCGTCGCGTAGACCGCACCGGCATTGGCGCCGTAGGTGAATACCGGAGAGAACGAGGATTCGAAACCGCCCGTGGTAGTCACCAGCACGACGCTCGATCGCGGCGTGGAGTCGTAGTTCAGCCACTGCGCCTGGGACGACACCGAGACGGTGGTCATCGGGTCGATGCGGTGGCTCCAGCTCGCTGCGGCGCTCGTATCGGTGAACTGCGTCCCGCTGCTGGCGGGATCGTAGGTCGTCAGCGTCGAGCCGACCGCGAAGGACACCGTGTCGAGCGCCGAGAGGCTCCGCTGGATGCCGCCTCTCACCCCGGTCCGGTTGACGTCGCCATGAACGGTGGTCGGCAGGCCGAGATCGCCGAGAACCGCGACCACAGCGCTGGAGCGCCGAAAGTTACCGTCGAGGAAATTCCTGTCGCCCGGCACCTTTCCCCGGTCTTCATAATGCGCGTTGATGCCGACCGAGTCGGATTCGGTCTGCGTAATGCCGTTGGTCCCACCCCAATATTTCCGATACCCGACGTCACTGTCGATGGTCAGGCGGGAGGTCGGGGTCACTGCGACGGCATTCGCTGTTACGGTGGTGTAGGAGCCGAAGGTCCCGCCCGCCAGCATGTTGCGCATGAACAGATTGTCGTTGAACTCGACCGTCTCGCTCATCGTCGAGCTCAATGACCAGTCCCAGGCCAAAGCCGAGCGCGGCAGCAGCCCCAGGCAGACCGCAACGATGGGCGTAATCCGTTTCACCCGTGCGCCCTCGAACATGGTCACTCCAGGAACCCGCGTTCCGGCACGATGATCACGTCGCCGGCCTGGAGCGAAATATTGGATTCAGGGCTCCCGCCCGACTCGTAGCTCTTGTAGTCGAACGAGAAGATCTGCTCGTTGGCGCCCGTGCCGCGGCGAACCTGGATCCTGCGCCGTGCGGCAAAGGGTCCCAGGCCGCCTGCGAGCGACAGCGCCTGCACCAGCGTCGTGGCCTGGCGAATCGCATAGGGGCCGGGGCGCAGAACCTCGCCGGTGATGAAGATCTTTGGCTTCAGATCGTCTTCGGGCACGTCCGGCTTGGCCGCGTTGGTGAGTGCAACCGTCACCTCCAACTCGCCGGCATCCTTGTAATTGCGCTGCAGCCGGCTCTTGAGCACGCGCTCTAGCCGCTGCGGCGTCAACCCGCTCACCGTGATGTGGCCCGCCAACGGAAAGGCAATCTGGCCGTTGGGATCGACGATCACCGTGCGGTCGAATTTGGGGTCTTGCAGGACGGTGATCGACAGCGTGTCGCCCGGCTTGAGCGTGACCGGAGATACGTCGCCGCTCTGGGCGAAGCTCGCGCTCGCCGACATGAGCAAAATCCCGATCCATGCAATCAGTTTACGCATCGTCCGTTCAATCTGCCCGTGCAGACGCAAAGCAATTTTGTGTCAATTCCGCGCCCACTATGGATAGCGATGCCCCACGGCGCAAGCCTGAAGAGCCCTTGCAGCGCCGTTTGTGGGTTGCCAGTGTCTCGGAAAACCGTTGAGACTACCTATACTTAGCGATTTTGGACGGCTTGTGCAGCGGCAAAATGCTGAACTGTTGCTTATCTGCAATAACGTCCTCGACGATATCGCCGGAAATCACGTCGATGCCGTTCGCATATCCGTATACGAGAGCGGTGTCGCACAGGATGTTGATGGTCCGGGGCACGCCTCCGCTGGCTTCGGCGATCTTCGCTGCAGCGTCGAGGGTGAACATGATTCGGTCAGAACCTGCCTCCGTCACCCGGAACGCGATGTAATTTGCGACCTCGCTGGGGCTCAGCGGCTGCAGATGGAAGTCGGACGAGATCCGCTGGGCGAATTGATGGAGCTGCGGATTGAGCAGAAGATCGCGCAATTGCGGCTGGCCAACGATGATCAGATGCAGGATCTGGTGCTTGTCGGCATTGATGTTGGACAGCATCCGCAGATGCTCGAGCGCATCCAGGCCGAGATTCTGGGCCTCATCGATGATCAGAATGGCGCGGCGACGTCCCGTGTACTGACGATAGAGAAATTCCTGCAGCCTCTTGAAGAGCGTTGGATAATCACCGTCGAACGGCTGGTTGAACGACATCAGGATCCACTGCAGCAGCTCGTGACGGCCCTGCGGTGAATTCGAGATCAGTCCCATGGTGACGTTGGGGCTGAGCTTCTTCAACAGGTGCCGGAGCAGGGTGGTCTTGCCGCAGCCGATGCCGCCGGTGATCACGGTGAACCCGGCATTGTTCGTCACACCGAATTCGAGCATGGTATAGGCCATGCGATGCATATTGCCCCAATAGATCAGGTCGGGGTCCGGTAGGATCGTAAAGGGCTTCTCGCGAAACCCGTAATACGCCTCGTACATCGCTGTTCCTTGAAAGCCTGCGCCGTCTCAGATCATCCCTCTTCGCCATTGTTGGCGCCAAGTGATCTCGCGGTAATACAGCTTAACAAACTTATTGTGGTTCGGCAGCGCAATGGTCTAAATGTCATCCACTTTTTCATATAGAAATGGTACGTTATTTGCAACTGGGACACTCACCCGTAGGGCCCGATTCGCTTGCCGATGCTTCAGAAGGTTAACTACGAGGATGACGCCGAGACGGGTGACGATCGCCAGAGCAATCTCCTCAGGCCGTCATTCTATTGGGAGATCTTCAAGCGCAGGTTTCTGTATCTTCTGCTGCCGCTGATCGTGATCGTTTCTGCAGGCGCCGGCGTCGCTTTGGTCTGGCCGCCGACTTACCTGTCGGAAGGCAAGATCCTGGTTCAGTCGCAGTTGATCCCGACCGAGCTGGTGCGGCCGACTGTCACAAGCGCCGCTCAGGAACGTATCCAGGTGATCGAGCAGCGTCTGATGACGCGCGACAATCTCATCGCCATCGTCGACAAGTTCCAGTTGTTCCAAGCGCAGCGGAACCTGATGTCGCCGACGCAGCTCGTCGACCTGATGAAGGCGAAGACCTCCATTACCATCATCAATCAGACGCTGTCTTTTTCCCGGCGCACCGAGAATCCCACGATTGTCTTCACCGTGGGGTATGAGGATTCCAACCCGAACCTGGCCGCCGGCGTCGCCAACGAGCTGGTCACCCGAATTCTGAACGAAGATATCCGCGATCGGACCAGCCGCGCGTCGGATACCACCAAGTTCCTCGGGCGTGAGGTCGAGCGTCTTCAGGCGGAGAGTGCGGCCCTGGAATCGAAGATCGCCCAGGCCAAGGAAACCCAGGGCACACCCAGCGCGGGCGCGATCGATCCGCTGGCGCAGATGCGGGCGGAATATGCGCAGAAGAGCGCGATCTATTCGGACAAGCATCCGATGATGAAGGCGCTCAAGCGGCAGATCGAGGCTGCCGAGAAGACGCTGGCTCCGTCGAACTCCAATGGCGTGAACCTGGACGCGCTGCAGTCGCAGCGCGAGGCGATTCAGAAGAACCTCGAAAACGCCAGCGCCAAATATGCCGCGGCCCAGCTGGGCGAGGCCCTGGAGAAGAATCAGCAATCGGAAAAATTCGAAGTCCTGGAGCAGCCCGCAGTTCCCCAGGAGCCGATTCGTCCCAACCGGCGCAAGATCCTCAGTCTCAGCCTGTTGCTCGGCTTGGGCGTCGGCGGCGGCTTGACCCTGCTGCTGGAGATGTTGGACAAGACGATTCGGCGCACCGCCGATATCTATGGTCTGTTCGACAGCCACTTTGTCGTGGCGCTTCCGTACATCGTGACCAAGGGCGAGGTGTTGCGAAGCAAGCGGCGTACGCGTCTCCTGATCGCCGCAGGCGTTGGTTTCGTGGTTTTGGTTGCCGTGCTTGCCTTTGTGCTGCTGCCTTGGGACCTGATGATCGCCAAAGCACGCGTCGGATTGTTTCGATAGCTTCAGTTGGAGAAGAGATTTTGGATCCGATAAGGCAGGCGCTCGAGCGAGCCAGGTCGGCGCGTTTGAGTTCGAAAGACGCTTCGCTTGATCCATTCACGCCCGAGGCTTCGGCGGGCGCCGAAATCGTCTACCGTGAAGTCAAGCTCAGTGCGGCGCATCTCGAGGCCAAGCGGATCGTTGCCCACGATCCGATGCTGGAAAGCGGTCGCTATTACGACATGCTGCGAACCCAGGTGCTGCAGGCGATGGATGACCAGGGCTGGCAGATCCTGGCCATTACCTCGCCGACGGCGGGCTGCGGCAAGACGGTGACCGCATGCAACCTGGCCATGAGCATCGCCCGCCTGCCGGAGCGATCGGTGCTGCTCATCGACATGGATATGATGAAGCCCAAGGTCGCCGATTATCTCGGCATTGAGGCCAAGAACGGCATCCTGAGCGTGCTCCAGGTGCGGGCCGGACTCAGCAGCACGATGGTTCGGACCTCCATCCAGGACAATGAGTTGCTGGTTCTGCCTGGTGAAGTCTGCCGCTCCGGCTCGGCCGAGTGGATGGCGTCGCAGGCGATGACCTCGCTGATCGAGACCCTGAAGCGGGATTTCAGGTCTTACGTGATCATCCTGGATCTGCCGCCCGTCCTGATCGGCGACGACGTGCTCGCGATCCTGCCCTGGCTGGAATCGATTCTGCTGGTCACCGCGGTGGGGACGTCCACGCTGCCAGACATCAAGGAATGCTACAAGCACCTGAAGTCGGCTCCGATCGTCCGTGTCCTGGTGAACAAGGTCTCAGAACGAACCGAAAGCTATTACGGCTACGGCTATCATTATGGGGCGAGCTGAGGCTTCGTTTCGTCAGGGAGAGGTCTCGAGCAGGCCGGCCGGAATGAACTCGGCGATCCTGGCGGCCGGAACGAAATACTTCGCAAGGTCGAATATCACGGGCTGCTGACCACTGCCCGCCGGCGGTTGGAACGATTGCGAGATCTTCCGGCTCACGATGCCGAGGAGGCACTGCGCGTCCGCATCGAAGATGCCGGACCCCGAATTGCCGGTGCTCGCGACATCCTTGATCAACGTATCGAACTTTCGCGCGTCCTGCGGCAGCCAGATCGGCGACAGGATCTCGGTCGCGACCTCCTGCTCCGGAGTGACGCTGATCACCCGTTCGCCAGGTGTTGGAGGGGTTTTGCACAGGTCGATCCGCAGGGTTCGGATCTCCGGCGCCAGATCGCGATCGTCGATCGCAAGCAATGTCAGGTCGGAGGCTTCGAACGGCTCCTGCTTCACGATCCTGGCGGGCAGGCGCTTGCCCGCAATCGACACCAGTGGAACCTGCCACCTGTTTCCGACGACATGCGAGGCCGTCAAGACCCAGCCCTTCCCGAGATAGATCCCGCTGCCGATGCGGACCTCCTGGGCCGAGTTGATCGCCACCGCAAACGGCAGGAGCGAGCTTGGGCGGTCAGCGGCCCTGGTCGCAGCGACGGTCAGGCCGAAGCTGAATAACAGGCACCACCCGAAACATCTCACAGCGCAGGAGAGGGCGGATATCATGGCCCGTTCTCAGGTTGCGCCGACGAAGAACTTCTCATTGTTCGGGCCGATGGCCTTGATCAGATCCTGAATGAACTTGGCCTGCAGCCGGTAGGCGGCATCTTCGGAGATGCCGACGGTGGACACGCGAAACAGCGCCCCGTCGGGAATGAGGCCCATAAGGCCGTATTTCATGCGGGCGAGCTGCCGATCGAAAACGCCGGTGACGACGTCATTGCCGATGCGGATCCAGTAGGTCACCGGCTCAAAGCGTCCCTCTTTGGTGGCCGTGACCCGGCTCAGCGGCAACGGACTGGCCTCGGAGCGGTAGGACACGGAGCTCAGCTTCTTCTCGGTGACACGAAAGCCGGCAGCGCCGTAACAGACCTCGGGAAGGTGGGCCTTCAGGCGATAATCCTGCACCGGTCCATAAGCCACCAGCAGCATCACGATGTTGCCGGCGCGATCCATGTAGCCGCGTCCGACTTCCTGGCTGTAGATCTTGACCGACGCGTCCTCGACAAAGCCGCCGGGGTCCGGCGTGACCAGGCCGACATTCGGGACCAGGGTCCATTCGCCGAACTTGGTCGGGATGACCTGCTCGAGATTGGGCACGGTGGAGGCATTCGCCATCAGCTCCCGCGGCCGCAGCGTCTCGGCCAGAAGCGCTGCGCACAAGATGGCGAGCGCTGCGAGCAGAGCTTGAACCGGATTGACTTTCATCGCGGAGCCTCGGATACGAACCCGCAGGCCGTATAGCCGGACTGCCGCTGAATATCACCATAGAAGCCCGATTTTCTCAAGTTTGGTCGAGGACCTCGACCGGTGCCGGAGATGGCGATACGAACGGTTCCGGTCAGATGTCGAGCGCGCGGCGAAGGCCGCTGGCGATGCGACAGAACGACCCGACAAAGCTACGCGACTTCGACAAAGGCATTTCTTCGTTTTGGAGCTATTTCATGAGCATGGTCAGGCTCAGCCGCGCGGGTCGTCTTGCTGCATCGATCGCATTATGCAGCATCGCTCTGATGGGATGCAGCAAGAAGGCCGAGGAGAAGGCCGACGTGGCGAAGAGCCAGATCGTCGCGCGTCTCGGCGAGGATGTCGTCACCACGCAGGAGCTCGACAATGAGTTTCGCGTCGCTCAGGTGCCCGCCGACAAGCGCAAGGATCCCGCGGTGGTCCGGCAGGTGCTCGGAGAGCTGGTGTCGCGGAAATATCTCGTCCGCCAGGCCCTGGATGCCAAGCTCGACCGTGAGCCGACCGTTCTGCTCGATCTGCTGCGCGCGCGCGAGACGGTTCTTGCCAAGGCGGCGGCTTCACGCGAAGTGGCCAAGAAGAGCTCGGCCATCGTGGGAAGCGATGTCGACGCCTATATCAGCAGCAATCCGATGAAATTCGCCAACCGCCAGGTTGCCTCTATCGAGCAGATCGTGGTGCCGACCAATGCGGCCTCGCAGGATGTGTTCGAGGCGACACGCGAGATGAAGTCGCTCGACGAGGTGGCGCAGAAGCTGACGGCGCTCGGAATCGCTCATTCGCGCTCCACGGGAGCCCTGAGCAGCGCCGATATCCCGGCTGATGTGTTCGATCGCATCAGGCAGCGTCAAGCGGATGATATCTTCCTGCTGCGGGGCCAGCCGAACAGCGTGTTCTTCAAGGTCAACACGGTCGAGACCAGGCCGCTCGAGGGTGAGGCCGCAGCCCGGCTGGCGCGTCAGGCCATGCAGGTCGATCTCGCAAGGTCGGAGGCGAGCCTGGCGTCCGTCGAGGCCGTGCTGGCGGCCAAATACGAAGGCGACTATGCCGAGATCATGAAGATTCAGGCTCCCAAATGATCTGAAACACGGGGGCCGCAGCGCAGAAGCTGAGGATTGTCGCCGATCTGGGCCGTGATGACCATGAACGAACCCTTCGATATTCTGACTGTGTTCTGCTTTCTGGCGATGGTGATCGCGTTCTTCGTGTGGTCGGACCGGGAGCCGCGCACCCTGCTGCGGTTTGCGCTCAGCGCGGTTGCTTTCGCAGGCGCGAACCAGTTGGGCAACAATGGCTGGCCGTTGCCTGCCTTGCTGCTGATCGCAGCTGGCGCGGCCTATGCGTTTCTTACGGTCCGTGCCGGCTGAGGACGAAAGGTCGCGCGGCCACGAAATTCATGCTCCCTGCGCTGCCATTGCGCTGCTTTCCGCCCGATGCTACGCCTTGGACGCTTTCTGGTAAGAGATTTCGGGCGTAATGACCTATTTTGATACCAGTGCGGCGTCCTGGGCGCCTGCCTCGCGACGGTGGTTTTGGCCCGCAGTGATCGCCGTTTCATTTGCGATTGCTTACACGCCGACCTTCATCACTCTGGCCCAGGGACCCTGGCGGACCGAGCAGGAGGGGCATGGGCCGTTGATCATCGCCGCATCGGCTTGGCTGGCCTGGCGGTCACGCGCCCTGATCTGGAATGCCGAACTACGTCCGGCTCCGCTGCCCGGCTGGGTGGCTCTGTTGTCTGGGCTTTGCCTCCTGGTCCTGGCGCGCAACCAGGATGTCTGGTTTCTCGAGGTCGCCTCGGAAATCCCTGTCATCGCCGGCCTCGTGTTGTTGCTCGCCGGCTGGCGGCTGCTGCGGGTCCTGGCCTTCCCGATCGGCTTCCTGATCTTCTCGGCGCCTGCGCCAGGCTGGATGGTGGATGCCGCAACGATCCCGCTCAAGGTGTTCATCTCGGACTCTGTCACGCAGTTGCTCTACAGTGCCGGCTATCCGATCGCCCAGAACGGCGTCGTCATTCTGATCGGCCCCTATCAACTCCTGGTGCAGGATGCGTGCTCGGGCCTGAACTCGATCTTCGTTCTCTCGGCGCTGGGCGTCTTCTACGTCTACGCCTTCCGATGGAACGAGAAGATCAGGGCGATCGCTCTGCTGCTCCTGATCATCCCCATCACGGTGTTTGCGAATTTCCTGCGGGTCACCTCGCTGGTGCTGATCGCCTATTACGGCGGCGTCGACAGGATGGAGGGACCGCTGCACGATCTGACCGGCGTCGCGTTGTTCGTCGTGGCCGTGGTCCTGATGTTCCTGGCCGACGGCGCGATCAGTCTGCTGATGAAGCTGTTCGGCCGGCGCAGCACGCGATTGGTCACGCCTTAGATCATGACGTGTGTCATGCTCTGGCGCGGCTGAGGCGACCACAGCAGAGCTACGTGACAGAGCCGCACCTTCAGCGCAGCTACTTCCCAGGGGCTGTCTGTGCGGCCGCCGAACGATACACGGCCAGAATCTGCGCGATCTTTCGATCCCAATCGAAGTGATCGCGGGCGCGTTCGTAGCCGGCCTGGCCCAGCCGGCAGCGCAGTGGCGCCGATGTTGCAAGCGTGCTCATGGCATGGGCGAAGCCGTTGATCAGCGCTTCGCGGGAGTCCGGTTTCACCAAGATGCCGCAGCTGGAGTTGAGGTAGTCGATCGGTCCGCCCCAATCCGTGGCGATCACCGGCAGCGCCATGGCCATGGCCTCCAGCACCACCGCCCCGCCGCATTCGAACAGGCTGGGTAACACCAGCGCGTCCGACGCCCGCATTCGCTCGGCGCACGCTTCCTGCGGCATCCAGCCGGAAAATGCGATCTGTGACGCGACGCCCCGGCTTTCGGCGAGGGCCTCCCAGCTTTTGCGCATCGGACCGTCGCCGACGATCTCCAGGGCTAGCGAGGCGCGATCCGGTAGTCTCGCCATTGCCTCGATGACGATGTCGACCGCCTTCCAGTCGACCAGGCGGCCGACGAAGATGAACTTCACCTTTGTCTCGTCTCTATCGTCCGCTTTGTCGCCGCGGCGCCAGATCGAAAAGTCCACGCCGTTCTCGACGAGTTCGACGACCTTGCCTGTGACGCCCTTGGGCAAGGCATGGCGCGTGCGCTGATTCGCGACGAGAACGACGTCAGCGCGCAGCTTGCCGGGAAAGATCGCATGGGCGAAGCGGGCAAGAAACCGTCCGAACCTGAGTGCAACGACAGATAGAACGTCCTGCTCCCTCTGAAACGCGTCCGGATACTCCATTCCGCCATTGAGCGGTCCGACCACGACCGCGGTACCCAGCCCGTACATCAAGGATGGCGTCTTCGGCGACACCGGGATCGGTTCATGAACGACATCCACGCGTCCCCGTTTCATGAGGTCACGGATCAGGCGGCGTTGCGCGACTTGCGTGCTGAGATGCACGAGCATGCCGCAGGTGATGTCCGCCACGCGTCTGGGAAGCAGGCGACTCAGCCGGTTCATGGCGCGGTGGAACGCTGTATCTGGCGCAAAATGCAGCCGGTCTGCGTGATGCGGAAATTCGTGAGACAGCTCCTCGCGGTTGCGCGCGTGGGCGACGAGATGCACGTCCTCTCCGCGGGCCAGCAGCAGCCTGAAATAGTTGAACGGGATGAACGCCTCGCCGCCGAACCGGCGAGATGCATTGCTGGCGACGATGACGATGCGCATGAGCTGGCTTTTTGCGGTGGATCGATCGGCTTCCGGCGCGGCGGCCGCTGTTGAGAGGGCGGTGTTGAAAGAGGCGGTGTTGGACGTGGATCCGCCTGCGCGTCTCGTGATCATCGCCCTCAATATCGCGCGACAATCTAGCGGCTGGCTGGCGCCATTACCATCCCGCGATGAGTTGCTTGGCTTCGAACTCGAGACGCGGCGCGTTCGCCTCGAGTTCGGTCTGAACCTGCCGCAGGTCATCGTCGCGATAAAAGAAATCCGAGCAGCGGGAATTGTAGTCCACGACGAGCAGGTTCAGATGACGGGCCTGTTCCGGCGTCTTGATCCATTGCTTGATCAGCCGCAGCCGTTCCTTCTGGAAATGGCAATAGCGGACCGCGTCCAATTCCAGGCGTTGCCCGGTGCCGACCGGCGGCTTCGTCTGGCGGGCCAAAGGAGGCGGGTCGGCGGTTGCGGCCGATGACGTGAAATCCGATGAAATGCCGCGGAGCCAATGCGCGCTGAGGTTGATAGCGGCTCCTCCGAGCATGATGGCGACCAGGCCGCCCGCGCCGAGCGCCAACGGGCGCAACAGCCGTCGGCGGAGGCTGGGGCGCGCGCTTTTCTTTCGAAGCAGGCCCATTCGACGGATGCGTCCGAGAAGAACCTCGGCCAGACGACGGCGTCGGGGCACTGGCTTGGCGGGCGGCGCAGCTGGCTTGCGGCTGCTCTGGGGAGGCACGGCTCCAACGAAGGATTGCATGAACTTCAGGCTGTTTCGCATCTCCTTCAGCAGCGCGGGAGGCGCCGCGTTCGCCTCGCCATAGACGATCAATCCGGAGATGAGTGCGATCACCGCTTTGCCCGCTTGCGGCGCGTTGCTCAGGCTGAGCGTGAACTGATGCATCCTCTTCCAGCCCAGCTCGCGCGAGGCCGGCTCGGCGATCTTGGTGGTCTGGACAAAGGCATTCCAAAGGGCGCGTGCGGGCCCGACAGACCGCTCGCCGAAGCCGGAGCTTTCCAACGCTGCGATGATGTCCGGGAGATTGGCTTGCGCGCTCTCGATCGCCGTACTCAGCTCTTCGAGCTGGGCCGTCTCGGCCAGTCGGGACAGCAGGCGGGCGTCGGCGCTCAGCTGGTCCATCGTGGTCGGGACGGCAGCGAAGATCACGCTGCTGGCATCGCTGATCGCCAATGCGGCCTTGGATTCGCCGGCCTGCGCGAGGAATGCGATGAGTTCACGGATCGCGCCGAGCGGCGTATCGAAGTCGACATCTGGGCCGGATGTGAGCTGCCGAGCCAGCAGCGGGCGGCACAGCGACGTCCAGAGATGAACGGATTCCCTGAGGCGCTCCTGCAGCGCCACGTCTTTCGGGTGCTCACGCAGCAACGCGCAGACCCGTTCGATGAAACCTCCGGCATCCCGGCGCGGTCCGTCGATCGCGCTCTGGTAGTTGTCGAGCAGCACGTCAAGCCGCGTCCAGCGATGGGTGTCCTTCGCGGAGAGGATTTGGATGGCGCAGTCCAGCATCGCCGGCGCGGCGTCCCAGACCGTCTCATAGCCGTCGAGCGCAGCTGCCAGATGCAGTTCGAGAACAGGCCCCAGCACATCATGGACATTGGCGAGCGACGGAGGCGGAAGCTCCGCGCTCTGACGCGCGGCCTTGAGATTCGCATAGACCTCGTTGACGTCGATCGCGGCCTGGGCCGAGATCAGATCGGTGAGCAGCTCGCCGGGCGCGGGTCGATGGCTTGCGAGATGCGCCAGAAGATTGGCGCGATCGAGCGGAGCCAAGCTCTGCGCAAAGGACAGCGCATCGTCGACCGGAACATCGTTGTCGAGCGCAAGATAGAATGCCGTCGTCTCGGTGGGCGAACAGCTCAGCGGATATGTCAGTTCGTGGAAGAGGCGCGTGTTGAGGTCGGAGAGAGCGTCGTGCGCAGCCTGGATCTCGCCCGGCGAAGCGGTGTGGGCCTCTTGAGCAAGATGAAGGGCCTCGCTCACAGCCCGCTTGGAGGCCGCGGGATCGATGCGCAGGAGTCGAAACGGCTGCGTGAGAAGGTCAAAGTGACTGGGCGTTCGCGTGGGATCCACGGCCATATCGACAAAAAATACTCAGCAGGACAACGATAGTCGCCACAATAGGGGCGTAGCTCGACATAAAACACGTGGAAATATTCACCGCAATTGAACTGGTCAGTGTTCCGCCAAGTCTATTATAATACCGTTTGGCCTCGTCAGCTGTTCGCAGGCCGAGCCGCATCGCTGCCGAATTTTCTTGCGGATTCAATAGTTAATTCGCGCGGCTTGATGTTGATAACCGCGGCCGTCAGCCAAAATTACCGCCAAATCCCGCGATTGCAGGATGTTGCTGCATGAGCACAGCTAACAGTTCGTGTCCTTGTCATGGCGAGAAGGCGGCTATCGAACCTTGCTTTCGCGCCACCGAGACGGTAATCAGGATGCGCCGCGTTAGGAATTCATTTATCACAATCTCAATATGGGGGTCGCGTAATGCGAAAATCATTGGCTCTGCTGGCATTGACTGCCGCATGCATCGCTTCCGTCCAGGCCAAGGCTGCCACGGTTACGCTGAACGCGCTGGCCTTCGGTTCCACAACGGCTCCGGTTTCTGCCAATCAGATCGTTGAAACGTTCGACAGCCGGTCCTCCGCAAACTTCACCAACGGCGCTCTGACGTTCTCGTCTTCAGGTGCGACTATCCAGAACGGTTCGGTGGCCGGGCAGTTTGCCGCGCCGTATTTTCCCGGCGGTTCCGACACTACGAATTACCTGAACGTCTTCGGTGGGGCGACGGAGACCATCACGGTCGGGAACGGGTCGCTGGGAACCTATTTCGGCCTCTATATCGGTTCTCTTGATACCTACAACTCGATCGCCTTCTACAAGAACAACGTCCTGATTGAGAGCTTCTCGGGCGCGCAGATCGCGTCTTTGACCGGGTTGACCGCGTCGTCTTACCCGAACTCGACGGCGACCAATGCAAATCGGTTTGTCGAGTTCTCGTTCGACATCACCTCCTATTTCGACAAGATCGTGTTGGCGAGCGGTACGAATTCGCTGGAAGTGGACAACGCGACTGTCAATCTGAACACGATGACTCAGGGCGTTCCTGAGGCCTCGACTTGGGTCATGATGATCCTGGGCTTCCTGAGTGTCGGCCTGATCGGTTATCGCCGGCGCGGCAGCGGTGTCGCCCTGCGCCTGGTGTGATCAGACGTCTCAACGAATGTTCTGAAAGCTGCCCTTCGGGGCAGCTTTTTTATTTGCCGCTCCCCGCATCTTCGTCCTGGTGCTGAGGAGACCTAACGAATCCGGCCCATGCCGCAGACGCCGATGACCATGTCCTTCAATCGCGACAGCATGGGCGATGGCGCGTGCACGTCGCTCGTGGCCGTTCGGCTGAACTGGATGAATTGACCCATGCGGGTCTGGAAGGTCTCGCCGGTGTAGATGTTGATTCGGGTCTGGAGCTGCTGCCAGCGCTGCCGGTAGACATGCGCGGCCCTTCGGGCCCTCTCCGCGATGTCCCCTGGCTGGGTCGCGCTGAGCCGGTCGAAAATGGCTTCCAGGGCTTGATAGAATTCGACCCGCGATCGATGGCGGGAGAGGGGGGCCTCGAGCGCCGCCCCGATGCGCTCGACCAGTCCACGCTTGCGGGAGCCGAACGCGTTGCCCTGGTGCTGCCGATACAGGCAGAGGGATTCCTCGATATGTGAGACGCGACCGAGGGCTGCCCCGAAGGCGTAGATCCAGGTGTCGTGCGACAACGGACGGTCGGGCGCTTCGGGCTGGCGCGGACGTTCTTCGGGTGGGACGAGTTCCAGCAGCCGCCGGTCGAACATCATGGTGTTTCCCCAACCGAGACCGACATAGGGATCGAGCTCCAGCGGCTCGCAGACCCGCGATGCCGTGATCCCTTGCGTCAGCACGCCCATGGGCGCGAGCGCGACGTCGGTCAGGACCGACGTGTGCAGAGCCACCCACGAATCGTCCTGTTGCAGCCGGCGCTGCGCGAGCGCGAGTTTCGTCGGGCGCCAGACGTCATCCTGGTCGGAGAAGGCGATGAAACGCCCGGAGCAGGCGCGCGCCGCGCGGAAGAAATTATCGGCAAAGCCGAGATGCGGCTCGCCCGAGATGATTCGGACCGGAAACGGCGCGGTCCTGGCGAACTCTGCGATGATGTCGAGGGTCGCGTCCTGCGAGCCGTCATCGCTGACGATGAGTTCGTCGGGGAGCACCGTCTGGCTGACATAGCTGGAGAGCTGTTCGTTCAGGAACTGAGAGCCATTGAAGGTCGCGAGGGCGATGGAAATGTTGGTCATGGCGGATCAGTTTTCCGGGGCGAGCACGCGGGCGAATTGCCCCGCCCTGTTGATAACGGGCGCCCGTGGCTGGGGTGCCAACGCATCCTCACGGGCGCACTGCTGGCCAAAGCCGCAATTCAAGCACGGAACGTGAGGGGACGGATCGAGGAAGCGAATTCGCGCTGACAGGAGCTTTCAATCCGGCTCAATGCCCAAGGGCAGCTGTGTGAATGAGAGGATTGAGGCGGGAGTATAGAGGGCGTCGGGAAAAAGTCCTAGCGTCAAGCCGCGATCCCGCGCCCCCAAGTCGCGGTGACGCGGCGTGGATCTGTGTGACCCGTCAAATGGTTGCTCAGGCGACGTGCCGGCGCAGACGCGGTGTTCGGACGTCAGCGAATGCCTGCATCGACGCCTTGTTGGACAGCTTCATGGCCGGCTGGCGCGGGGGTCCAAAGGTGGTCCTGACGACCAGCCCGATGAAATAGCAGGATTGGATGATGATCTGGGCGAAGACGACGACCAGCGTCGCTTCCAGAAGGCCAGAACCCTGCTCGACGGAGAAGGTGACCGTTCCCAGGAACACCAGCATCACGATCGGCAGCAGGGCCCACACCCTGGACGTGAGGCCAAGCCCAAGTCCCAAGGTGGCAAGTGCAATCGCAGCATATCCCATGGCCGTACCCCAACCGAATTTTGACAATACCACGATTCGGAGGTTTGAAAATACCGCACATTTACCGCCAAGTTTCCTCGGGTGCGGCCACAACGAGGCGTATCGCGTTCCAGCTTCTACCGAATTTCCTAGCAAAACCTTAACTGCGACTGCCGCGTGTGCGAGAGGTGGTGGGAGGGCGCCGAAGCACGTCCAGAAAGGAGGCTTTACTGAGAATACAGCTTCTGATTGTGTCTCGGCGGGCGCAACCTTCGGTCGAGGCCGGCGTACGGAATTCTTAGTTGCGAGTGGTTGCCAATTCGTCACTCGTGGCGAGGTGGTCTGTGGCGCATCTGCAACTTGCTGCCCAAAACTGGTGCGTTTTTGCCACTGCGCTCTTTCGGCAGCTACGCCGGCCCTGTAGGGTCCGTCGATGTGGGGAACCGGCCCGGCCAATTGCGTGGGCCGGAATCAGTGAGTCGACGGGAAAACATGGCATCCGAGAGGGCACTCTTCAGGACCGGGGCCGGCAAACTTGCCACGCTCACGCCGTCCTGCTCTGCAGGTTCGATGAACGCCGTTCGGGCGCTGTCTGCAACCTTTGGAAGTCTCAAGTTTCTGTCGCGAGCCGCTGTCGCGCTCACGGTCGCGATGATCCTGCCGGGATGCGCCGTTCTGCCCGGAACCGGGCCGAAAAGCGACGCCATCGAGGCCACGGCGACGGCCGGCCTGCGTTCAACCGCGGCTCTGCCCTATGCCTTGGTGGATGTGAGCGCGGATACGATCGGCTTCCTGTCGCAGCCCAATCTTATCAGCTTCCAGGGCGCCTTCCCCGACAAGCGGCCCAAGCCGGTCCAGGTCGCGGGTGTCGGCGACGTCCTGAACGTTTCGATCTTCGAGGCCGCACCAGGCGGCCTGTTCACCCCGGCGACCGCGGCCGGCGCGCGTCCGGGCAACTTCGTCGACCTGCCGCCACAGGCGGTTGACCAGAAGGGCAATATCTACGTGCCCTACGCCGGCGAGATTCCCGCTGCCGCCCGGACCCTGCCGGAGATCCAGCAGGCCATCGTGGCGCGTCTGCGCAACCGCGCGATCGAGCCGCAGGTCGTCGTCAGCCTCAATCAGCAGCATTCGAGCGTCGTCAGCGTCCTCGGCGACGTCAACACGCCCGGCGTGCTGGCACTGAACAGCGTCGGTGAGCGGCTTCTGGCTCTGATCGCCCGCGCCGGTGGTCCGAAGTACGAAGCCATCGAGAGCTATGTCACGCTGCAGCGCGACGGCAAGCGCGTGAAGGTGCTGCTCAGCCGGGTCGTCCATGACCCCAACGAGAACATCTTCATCCGCCCGAACGACGTGATCTTCGTCACCCGGGAATCGCCGACCTTCACCGCGCTGGGCGCGCTCAATCAGAACGTCTTCGGCTTCAACTCCGAGATCACCTTCGATACGGAGACGCTGACTCTGGCGCAGGCGATCGGCAAGGCCGGCGGCCTGAGCGATACCCAGTCTGATCCGGCTGAAGTCTTCATCTATCGCTATGAGGAGCGGGCGCTGCTGCAGAAGCTGGGCATCGACACGGCGCGCTTCTCCTATGACCGTATCCCGACGATCTATCACGTGAACCTGCGTGATCCGTCCGGGCTGCTTCTGGCCTCGGGCTTCCAGATGCGCACCAAGGACGTGATGTACGTCGCCAACGCGAAGGTGGTCGACTACTACAAGCTCCTGACCTTGATCAACAACACGGCGAACGCGACCGGAAATACGGCGGCTGCGGTCACCAACGTGAATACGGCGGTCAAGACGAGGTGGTGACCCTGACACGCTCGAGCCCTGCCGAATCCTGATCGGTTGAACTTCCGAATTGGCTTTCGGCATGGCGAGGTCGTTGCAGCTCTGGTTGACTCTTGGAGCATTTGGGCTTGCCCCGTTGTTCTTTGGTTCGGTCGACCAGCTCGCCACCGCGATCTGGGTGGTGGTTCTGTCCCTCGGTGTGATTCTCGGGCTGAGCATTCCTCTCGGCCCTCGTCAGGCGCGGTTGCTCCTGGTCTTTCTGGTCGGCTGTGGCGTCTATGCCGGGGTCGCCATCCTGCAGATTGTCCCGAATCTGTCCGACCGGCTTGCCGATGCCAATTGGGGCAGGGCCAATGAGCTGCTGGGCCTCCAGCTGCCTGCGAGAGTTTCTGCGCGTGCGCAGATCCCGCGCGAGGCGGTCGGGCATTTTCTGCTCTTCGTCGCCGGCGTCCTGAACGGCTTTTTCGTCGGCGTCTCGCGCCGGCGGACCGATAGGCTGTTTCGGGTCGCGCGCTACGTCATCCTGGCCTACGCGGCCTATGGCATCGCGGCGCTCGTGGTCACGCCGAACCTGGTGCTGTGGGCGCCCAAGGAGGCGTATCACGGCATGCTGACAGCGACCTTCATCAATCACAACACGGCCGCGACCTTCATCGGGGCCGGCTTCATCCTGTGGCTCTGCCGGGCGGTTCTCTCGCTAAAGGCCATCGAAGCGCCGTCGATTCGCTTCCTGCTGCTGATGCCGTGGAATGAGACCTTCGCCTACAGGGCGTTGCTGCTGTTCGCGGCCGCCTTGCTGTGCCTGTTCGCCGAACTCTTGACCAGCTCGCGGGGCGGATTGATCTGTACCTGTCTCGGCGCCTTCCTGGCCATGTTCCTTCTCGTCAGGAAGACGTTCGACTTCCGCCTCTCTTATGGGATCCCGGCCGGAGTGCTGGTCCTCGGCGTCATCGCCGTGTGGCTCGGGCAGAGTGGCCGGATCGGCAGCCAGGGCCTGTTCGACGACAGCCGCTTCAGGGTCTATGGCGCCACCATCGACGCGATGCTCGCCCGTCCTGTTCTCGGCTACGGCGCCGGGACGTTCGCGGATATCTTTCCGTCGGTGCGAAGCGACGATCTGAGCAGCTGGGGCGTATGGGAATACGCGCATTCAACATTGCTGGAGATCGCATTGGAGATGGGGCTTCCGGTCGCGGTCATGATTCTCGCCGCGGCGCTCGGATCAGTCGTCATCCTGCTGCGCTATGCCCAGAGAACCAAGGATCGCAGCGAAGGCTCGGCCTGCGCGGTCCTTGGCGTCGTCGCGCTCACCTATCTGCACTCACTGATCGACTTCTCGCTCCAGATCCCCGGCTATCTGATCCCGTTCTCGATCCTGCTCGGATCCGGCCTGGCGCGGGCGACCGCCGAGCATGGAGAAAGTGCTCCGGCGGTGTAGATCGCCATGGGATCGGTTGGGATCTCATGACGATCGACATGGTCGTGAGGGGGCCGAACGCGGATGTTTAGCGGCCGGCAATCCGGACGTGATGGGCCCGCGACAGCGTGGAGGCGTCCGGCTTGACCTCGCTCCAGAACCGCGCGTCACGCGTCGATTGGATCTTGATCCAGGCGTAGTTGGTGCTCTCCCAATTCCTGATGGTCTCGGTGAGATTATCGAGCACCAGGTCGCCCTTGCTCGTCGCGACAACCAGAACGAGATGGCCGATCCCGGACGATGTCCGGACGACCGAGAGCCGAAGCGCTCTCGGCGGAATGCCGTTCTGCACGAGCTCGTGGCGCTTGGTCACTGCATAGTCGTTGCAGTCACCGGCGCCGGGGGCGATCGTCCAGCCATCCGACAGGTTGGTGTCGTAGCTCTTGTTGGTCGGCGCGATCGCGACATTGACCTCGCGATTGACCCGGACGAGCAGGTCGAATGTGTTGGGGTCGAGGTCGACGCGGCTTCGGCCCTCGGCGTCCGCTTTGCACTCCGAAGGATAACGGATGCAGAACCGCACATGCTGAAACGGCGCCAGCGTCGGCCCTCCCTCGGAGATCGCGGATTGCTGAACCGTCTCGTGTGACACCCGGTTACGCGCCAGGGCATCGCCGCTGAGGACGATCGCGCCCAGAAGGGTCGACATGAATACCGTGTAGATTTGCGCCATGCGCGACACCTCAATGAGCAACATGCGACAGCCAACGCGTACGCCGTTCGTGATCATTGTCCCGCAAGGGTGTAAATTTTTGCCTAGGGCGGGGCAGGTAATTGTCTATGACAAGCAATTGTCAGGCCGGCTATCAACGACGATAGCGACCGCCGTGCTCCGGGTCTGCATCTTGAGGTGCGTTGGTCGCTGACTTCGCGGCGAAGTTCGCCCGATCCACGCACGATCGTGCGTCCGCTGCCACGCAGGCTGTGAGCTCGCTGGTCGGATGGTCGGGTCGGGTTCAGGACTAAGCTTGCGGGAGCGATCTGCTCAAGTGCCCCATTGGCGAGATCGCGGCCTCTGCTCCGGCGCATGATGCGCTCGGTCGCGGCGAGCGGTCATCAGGCAGGACTTCGGAGCAGGTTCTTGCGGTGAGTGACTTGCCGACGTGTGATCAGAACGCCGACGTCCAGATCCTCTCGACGGCAGAGACTGCGCTCAGCACCACTTCCATGGCGCCCCAGCCAAGCAGCCCCAGCCACAGCGTCATGGCCGTCAGGATGGTCAGGACAAGCACCGCGATAGAGATTTTCCGCCTCAATGCCAACGACGTCCCCTTTTGGCCGCGCGGCCCTTTGGTGTGATCTGCGGATTGGAAATCGCTCATCGGCTCATTCTTCGCGGCTCGTGCAGGGGTACGCGCAATGCGAGAAACGAGCAATGTTTTCAAAGAATTAACGTAAAGCGGTCGTGCCTTCCCGAACTCAGAACTGCACGATCTCCATGGGTGATCCAGAGCCCGTGCCGGATCGACATGTCGTTGCAATGATGTCGGGGAAGGGGCGGTTTGCCCGCCCGGGACAATTTAACAGGCCGTTGGCAGGCTGTTCTTCGTCGCAATCGCGGCGGGTGCCCTGCAAGCCTGTCGAGCCGGCTGAGCGCGCGGCTCAGCAAGCCCCATCGGTGGAAAGGAGAGCCGGGATCGTCACCACAATGATCTTGGCATCGAGGACCATCGACCAATTGTGCGCGTAATAGGCGTCGCAGGCGACCCGCTTTTCGTAGCTCGTGGTGCTGCGGCCGCTCACCTGCCACAGGCCGGTGATCCCAGGACGGCAGGACAGATAGGCGCCGACCGAGGTCGAGTAACGTTCGAGCTCTTCTTCGGTCACCGGCCGCGGTCCCACGATGCTCATTTCACCCCTGAGCACGTTGAACAATTGCGGCAGCTCGTCGAGGCTCGACTTGCGCAGGATGGCACCAATCGCCGTCACGCGCGGGTCGTTCTGCAGCTTGCGCGTGGCCGCCCATTCAGCGGCAGCAGCAGGATCGGACGCAAGAAGCGCCTGCAGACGCTCAGCGGCGTCCGGCACCATGGTCCGAAACTTCAAGCACTCGAACTTGCGTCCGTTGAATCCAACCCGCTTGTGACGGAAGAGCGCCGGGCCGGGTGACGACAACACGACGGCGACGTAGCAAATCACAAGCAGCGGCGCCAAAAGAATGATGCCGCCGAGCGCCAGGACAATATCGACAATACGTTTGGGCAGTACTCCGACGGGAGATAGAGAGCCTACGACTGCAGAATATCTTAAATCCGAACGCGTATCTGACAAACTGTTCATATGGGTACTCCGAAAAACAAAATATCGCAGGCCCTCGTTGAATAACTTTCGTTACTCTTCTTTTACGATTTTTTTATCAGATCGATCTGCGCTGCACAATTTGGCTGAACCATTATCGGGGGGCAACCTTCCGTTAAGCTAAAATGTTTAAGATAATGAATTTCTTAACGTAAGATGATTTGCTCCGCGTCGTTGAGCAAGCAGCTGCTGCAAAATCGGAACCGCAGTGGTGTATGGGCAACACAGAACAACCCGCTCTCTCATCGCGACGCACGCACGCCGGTCTGCCGGCGACCTTATACCTTTGTCGTCCGAGCGATGAGAAAGGTTAAAATTTAACTATGTAGGTCGCGTGACCCGAAGCAGATCCCGAAAACCGGGACCGGCCCCGTAGATTCACGGGAGTTTTCAGCGCCGTCTGCAAAGCCGATCGAGATCGGCGCGATCCGGGCGAAGGGACGGGGAGGCGATCCGCGCTCTCGCTGACTGCAGCGGCGAGCGAGGTGCAACGAACGGCCGCGGTGTTCGATCACAGCAGTGGTCGTTCGAGTTAGTTGCGAGTCGCTCGCGTTCTCAGCTATTGATCTGGCGCCGTCAGGCTGGCCGGTCTGGTTTGAAGGGCAGGGAGTGTCGCTGGCGACGACAACCTTTGGTCCGCACGTTCAAGATTCAGCCTGACCCGGTTTGGTGCGGCATCCTTGCTGGGCCGCATGAGGACCGCGCCGCCTGCGCCAAGGGGGAGCGGATCTCCGCAGCTGCGCCCTGACGTTCGAATGGAGACCGCCGCGAGGACGGTGAGGCTTGGCCGCTCAGGAGCGACGAAGCGATTCGACCGCCTTCGCAAAGGACGTTTGCGCGCGCGAATCGAGCTGGTCGATGCGGGATTTCAGCAGCGCCTGAGCCTGGCTTGGCGCGCTCACATAGGCCTTGGCAACCACATCGACAAAGCCCCGACGGACCAGCGTTCCGAACTCGTCGAGGATCTCCGCCTTCACCCCGTCAGGAGCCCGCGTGATCACCGGGGACGCAAGGATGGTGCGCCGTACCGCGATCCAGGCCTCGTTGGGACCGGTCTGGTAGGATTGCGCCAGCAGCGCGAACGCGCTGTCATCCAGATGGCCATGGCCGAGTGCAAGTCCGAAGGCGACCAGCCAGGCAAATGAGTCGCGCGGTGCGCAGCTCAATGTCAGCCGGGTGCGCTCTTCCATCGCCGCCATGCGCTGGTCGAATTCCTTGACCGCTCCCGCGCGCAGCGCGGCGTCGAGCAGGGGGATTTCCAGCAGCAGCAAGGTGTGCTGCGCGTGGCTGTCGCAGGCGCTGACAGGGTTCGCCTGTGCCAGCTGAAGCGCGCGGTTGGCTGCACCGGGCGTGAAGGTCTCGAAACGAAGCAGCCGTGCTTCGACCGCGACAAAGTCGTCGGAAATGGCCGAGTCCTTGGCCGAGAGACCACCCCAGGCCAATCCAGACAAGCCCGCCAGCAGAAACACGACGTTCAGGGCACCACGTGCGGACGCGCGCATCGAGACCATGACGGACCTTAGACCGTCTCGCTGGCCGGCTTTTCGTTCGTGTAGTAGTTGTAGTGCCGATCGGAATAGCCTTCGAACCGGCGCATGATGGCTTCGTTGGCCTTGTTCAGGACTGCGCCCAGCAGGCGCTCTGCGACGACGGAGGACGCTGCGGCGGCCTTCACGATGTCGTCCGATGGCGTGCTGCCCCACTCGATGACCATGACGAAGGCATCGAGAAGATGGGCTGCCGCCTTGACGTCGACCACGGGCAGAATCGGCGGCAGATCGATCAGGACATAATCGTAATCGTTCCTGGCCGTCTTCAGCAGCTGCTTGAACTGGGGCGAGGTGAGAATGTCCGAGCTGTTCGACGGCTTGATCCGGGTCGAGGCCGGGATGAAGTCGAACTTGTTCGTCATGTCGCTGATGATCAGCTCGCGCAGCGTGGATTTGCCCGCAACCAGGTCGAGCAGGCCCGGTCCGTCCTCATATCCCAGCGTTGCCGTCATGGACGGATTGCGAAGGTCGCCGTCGATCAGCAGGGTCTTGGCGCCGCTCTTGGCGACGAACGCAGCAAATCCGGCCGCAACGGTGGTCTTGCCTTCGCCCGGCAATGCCGACACGATGCCGATGACCTTGCCGCCGGCAGGATTGAGGTCGATCGCGACCTTGATGTAGCGCAGCGCCTCGGCTGTTGCCGAATAGGGGGCCACTTCGCTGATCTGCCGGAACGCACCGGACTGCCGCGTGCCGCGCTTGGATCGCGACAGCTTCTTCTGGCTGAACGCCGGAAGAACCGCGAGGCAATTGGTCCGCAGCAGGCTTTCGACCTGGGCCCGCGTATAAATCTGCCGGTTCATCTGCTCGCGTGCCACCGCGGCCATCACGCCCAATCCGAGCCCGCACAGCATCGCAAGCGCGATCGTGAGCGCGGCCTTCGGCGAGGAGGGCGTATTGGGCGTCGTGGCGAAGGTCACCAGCCGTGCCTCCGTCGACGGGAATGACTGCTGCTGCACCGATTGCGTGAAGCGCGACAGGAAGTTCTCATAGATGCCGCGATAGGTATTCGCGGCGGTCTCGAGCTCGCGAAGGCGGACTTGCGACTGCCGCGTCGAGGACGATTGCTGGAACACCTCCAGCATTCGCTTGTCGATGGCTTCTTCCTGGCTCTTGGCGATCTGAAGCTCGCTCTTGTAGCTCTCCGCGATGCGCGAGACCTCGTCCCAGATGGCGCGCTGCAGACCGGCCATCTCAGCACGCAGATTCCGGGCCGCCTGATGCTCCGAGCCGTAACGGGCGCTCCACTCCGCTTCCTTGTTCTTGTCGTCCAGGAATTGCTGGCGCAGCTTGGTGATGACCGGGCTGCTGAGCGCGTCGGTCACGACCGGATCCGGAATGTTGAAGCTTTCCTTGTTGGGGTCGGGACGCTGCTCCAGCACGCGTTCGATACGATCGAGCTTGGCCTTGGCCTGGCTGGTGTCGGCGCGCGCCTTGGCCAGCGCACCGCTCAGCTGATCCAGCTCGATGTCGCTGGCGAGCTTGCCGTCGACGCCGATGATGATGCTGTTCTTGGACTTGAAATCCTGGACCTCGCGGAACGCGTCGCTGGCCTGCTTCTTCAGCTCACCGATGCGCTGCTCGAGCCATACGCTCGCGCGATGGGTCGCCTCGAACTTGGCCTGGATCTGGTCTTCGATGTAGGCGTCTGCGAAGGCATTGGCGATTTTCGCCGCCTTGGCGGGATCGAGCGACGTATAGGCGATCTGCTCGATATAGCTGCGGCCCAGTCGCGTGATCCGCAGATTGGCCTTGACGGTGGCGATCGCGCGCTGCTGCAGCTCTTCCTTCGTCGGCTCGCTTGTCGGGCCGGACGGCAGACCCGCCAGACCGAACAGCCGCTGTTTCAGGCTTTCGCCGGCGCCGATGAATTCAGGATCGTCCGTCAGGCGAAGGTTGCGAATGACGGCCGAGACGACCTGCTCCGACTTGGTGGTCTCGATCTCGCTCTCGACTGCGGCATCATCGATCGATCGGTTTTCCGTTTCCAGCGAGGATTGATTCCAGGTCACCCGCTTGGTGTCGATGATCATGTCCGCCTGGGCGGTGTAGCGCTTCGGCGCCACTGCGAGGTAGGCAACGCCCACACCGATCGCGAGCAAGGTGACGAGAAAGATCAGCCGCCATTGGCGGCTGAGAAAGTCCCGAATGTCGAGGAGCGATAGGGATCCAGAAGAGGAGGTGGTGCTGCTGCTGGCAAGAGTGTCTGAATAGCGCGAAAACGGCCCGACTACGTTCATCTACAATCCTCGACTGGCTCAGTCGCTGGTCTGGGATGTCAGCGCTTCGCGCTCACGGGAGATGCTGCAGTCGAGGAGGTCGAGTTCGTGCCGCTGATCGCGCGAATGATGGTACCGACAGATGTGATCTGCGCGATCGCCGTGCTGCCTCCACCGCCCGGCTGGGTCGTGCGTCCGCGCGCAGTGCCGGGAGTGACGATCACGACGCTTCCCACCGAAGCTGTCGCCGATGCAGCCGCCGCTTCGACCGCGGCGGTGGACAGGTCGCCGGCAACTGCAGCGAACGACGCCTGGAATGCACTGTCCTCGAAGCTCGCCACAGCCTGCTGGATCAGCAAGGCGGCTTCCTGGTCCACGTTGGAGCAGGCGATGGCACCTTGCGCCATGCCGGCGGCAATCGCGGAGCGGAAGCGCGGCGTCGTATCGCGCGCAATTTGAATGATGTCGGCGGCGAGCTTGGCGTCGGTGCCGACGAGATCTCTGACCAGGTTTTCGACCGTCCGCGTATCGGTGTCAGGCGCAACGATCGCCTTCGGATCTGCCTTGAACTGCGCGATCGCCTCGGGGGACAGCGGCGGATTGACGCAAGTCCCTGCCCAGGCCTGACCCGCAAGAAAAACGAGAGCGGGAGCGCAAAGCACTTTCAATAACCCATTGATAGCCATGGATACGCTCTCCAACTACTTGTTTGCATTTGAAAAAAAGCTCGTTCCAATCTATAGCAGTCAGACCGGTAGATCAACCTGGATCGGCGGCTATGGTTGATTCCACCGGCAGGTCGGGAGGCTACGAGGAGACGGATCGATGACGCGGGGGCTCGCGACCGAGCCGATCTAGGTACTAATATACCAAAATTGCCGCCTGCTCGAAACGGATCCTTAGGGCTTACAAACCGTCCTGGCGATGCCACAGCCGCAAAATTAACCCGCTCCTGCAAGCTAGAGCAAGGCCTTCTGCCGCGACGAGTTGAACCGTGCCGTATCCCCTTCCTGCTGCCGAGCAGCTCACCGTTCTCGGTCGACGTCCTCAGATCCCGCCAGGAATGAGGGTCTACGCCTTCGGCGACATTCACGGGCGGCTCGATCTGCTGGAGGCGCTGCTGGCGCAGGTCGAGCGCGACCTGGCTGTCCGGCCGGTCGAACGGCCGCTGTTCATCTTTCTCGGGGATTACATCGACCGCGGGCCGGCCTCCCGGAAGACCATCGACCGTCTGTCCCAGCTCAGCCGGTCGCAGGAATGCATCTTCCTGAAAGGAAACCATGAGGCCCTCGCCATCCGTGGTCTGACCGATCGGGCGGCGTTCGATCGCTGGATGAGGCTGGGCGGCTTCGAGACCTTGGTCTCCTACGGCGTGACGCCGGGATTTCTCAGCGCCGGACCGTCTCGTCCGGTCCCCGAGATCCAGGCCACGTTCCATGCCGCACTCGCGACAGAGCACATGCAATTCTTTCGCAACCTGCAGACGAGTTTTGCCCTGGGCGACTTCTTCTTCGTTCATGCCGGTGTCCGGCCTGGGGTCGAGTTGTCGCAGCAGGCTGAGGAGGATCTGTTGTGGATCCGGAGCGAATTCCTGGACGCATCGAATGATTTCGGCAAGGTCGTCGTGCACGGCCATACCCCGACAAAGGCGGTCGAGGTGACCACCAACCGCGTCAATATCGACACCGGCGCGTTTGCCACCGGTCGGCTGAGCTGCCTTGTGGTCGAGGGGGCGGCGCTCTCCGTGATCGATACGGTGACCTCAACCGCCTGAGGCGATGTCGCGGGGTCAGCCGGTCGTGCGCCGGTCCTGCCGTGGCGAGACGGTCGCCCGGGGCGCGAGACGCGCGCCGAGAAGCCCCTCAATATGGGCACGCATGTTCTGGAAAAACTGTTTGCGGCCGAATTGGGCCGCATGCGCCGCGATGATCGCGGGGTCGAGGGCAAGACCGTTCAGCCGCTCGACGGCCGAAATGATCGAGGCCACGGACTGCTCGGGGAAGAACACGCTGGAGAGACCGTCGGCCACGGTCTCCGTCGCGCCGCCGCGACCATAGGCGATCACCGGTCGACCGCTCGCCATTGCCTCGACCGGCACCATGCCGAAATCCTCCTCGCCGGGAAAGATCAACGCGCGACAGCGCGCATAATGGTCCTTCAGGACGGAGAAGGGTTGCGAGCCGAGCACCGTGATGGTCGGCCCCGCCAGGCGACGCACCTCCTGGAGCATTTCGCCGCCGCCGATCACAACGAGCTTGAGCTTCATCTCGTTGAAGGCGCGGATCGCGAGATCGGGACGCTTGTAGGCGACCAACTCTCCGGCCATGAGGTAGAAATCGCCGAGCTCAGCGGCCGGCAGCGGCGAAAACGCTTCGGTGTCGACAGGCGGATGAATGACGTGCGAGTCCGCCCCGTAATAGCGGCGGATTCGTCCGGCGACAGTCGTGGAGTTTGCGACGAAGCTGTCGACGCGCGCCGCCGACGAGACGTCCCACATCCGAAGATAGTGCGACAACGGTGGCATCAGCAGCCGCGTGAGGGCCCCCGCGCCGTCGCGATATTCGTGATACATGTTCCAGATATAGCGCATCGGCGTGTGGCAATAGCAGACGTGAAGCGCTCCCGGAGGAGGGATGATGCCCTTCGCCGGTCCGGATTCGCTGCTGATGATCAGGTCGTATCCGCGCAGGTCGAGCTGCTCCAGCGCGAGCGGCATCAAGGGAAGATAGTTCTTGTACATGCGCGCGGCGCGCGGAAGCGAGTTGATGAAACTGGGCACGATCCGATGCGCTCGGATCTTCTCGGAAACCATGTCCGGCGCGTAGACGTGCGTGAAAATGTCGGCCTGCGGATACATGTCACACAGCGCCTCGATGACCTTCTCGCCACCGCGCATCCCGACGAGCCAATAATGGATGATCGCAACTCGCATCAGATATCCCTGATCATGAGTGAGAACCCACGGAAAGCGCGGCTTCTAGCACGGCACGGCGTGGGGCGGTCACGAAATTGCAGATGACATTAATGAGTCAGGCCGCATCAATGCGCCACGTTCGCGTCGCTCGCTCGGCGCGCCCGCTGCGAGGCCCAGATGAGCGTCCGAGAGGGACGCCTGCGGTAACCTTACCCAAGTGCCAACGCCCGAGCTCGCCTTGCCAGCACTCAACTGTCCGGATATCAACATCGATATCTGCTCGGCATCGGGCGGTCCCTGCGACAGGTGTTGCTCAGGCTGCGCGAATGCGATCTCCGATCGTTCCGCTCGAGCAGGGGACTTGAACTCTGACAGAGGCTTCGGGTGAACTCGGCAACACGCGATGAGAATGCATCCGATGCGTCCGTCTCGGCGGAGGGCCGGGGTCAGCGGCCATCTCGTTCGGAGCTGCCCGGTTCGCGACGACTTTCCATCGCTGTCGGCATCGCCACCGCAGGGCGACCCGCGATTGTCGGCCGCACCATCGCATTGCTGACCCAACAGACGCGTCTCCCCGACATGCTGATCGCGTGTCCGGCATCGCCGGCCGATCTTCCGTCGGACGCCATGCAGAGCCTGCCATTCGAATCGCATGTTCTCTCCGGCAAGCGCGGACTGACCGCGCAACGCAATCGGATCCTGGAGCGGAGCGGCGCCGCGGACATCATTGTCTTCTTCGACGATGATTTCTTTCCGCGGACCGACTACCTTGAGCAGCTCGAAGCCATCTTCCTGCAGCATCCGGATGTCGTCGCCGTCACCGGCCGTCCAATCCGCGACGGCGCGAACGGTCCGGGAGTCGACGTCGATACGGCGCTCGAACTTCTCTCCCAGAGCCGGCCGAACGCGGCGCCTGCAGCGCTGTCGGAGACATTCGGGACCTATGGCTGCAATATGGCGTTTCGGATGCAGCCGATCCGCCTGCGCGCGCTCACCTTCGACGAGGCCCTGCCGCTCTATGGCTGGCAGGAGGACATTGATTTCTCCAGGCAGCTTGCCGGCGATGGCCGCATCGTGGACGCCAGCGTTCTCTCCGGGGTTCATCTGGGGGCGAAAAGCGGGCGGACCTCAGGCGTTCGCGTCGGCTATTCCCAGATTGCCAATCCGCTCTATCTGATCCGCAAGGGCACGATGTCGATCGATTTCGCGGCTCCCCTGATCTGGAGGAACGTGGCTGCCAACCTGGCCAAGAGTTTCTGGCCCGAGCCATGGGTTGACCGGAAAGGGCGCCTCAAGGGAAACTGCCTGGCGGTATGGGATCTTCTGCGTGGCCGGATGTCACCCTTGCGCGTTCTCGAGCTCGAATAGGAACCTCGATGAAGCCCGCCGCAACGGCCGGTTGCGGCTCTCTCGGGAACGAGCGAGCCGATGATCATCGCGCAATGAGCCTGATGAGGCCCGTGGACGTGTCACGATGACGATTGAACCGATTGGCGCAATCACGCTTCTGCTTGGACTGCTCGGCCTGTTCGTCGAGGAAAGCTTCATTGTCTATGTCTTCTTCGGCACGACGCTCCTCGGCGCTGCCGGCGCGATCATCCTGGATTCGCTGGGCGGCACGACGATTCAGCCGGCGCATCTGCTGCTCGGCTTCGTGATGATCAAGCTTCTTGGAAACCGGGAGGTGCGCTCCGGCATGCGGCACGCGGTGGTGTTCGGCACCCCCGGCTTCTGGTTTCTTCTCACGGCCATCTACGCCACCCTGACCGCTTACCTCATGCCGCGGCTGTTCTATGGCGAGACGTTCACCTTCGTCGTTCGCGCCCAGGGCGAGAACCACGCGGTGCCGCTGGCCCCGACGACATCGAATCTGACGCAATCGATCTATTTCATCGGCAATTGCGCATGCTTCCTGATCCTGGCGGGCTATGGCGGCTCAGAAAGGGGCCGCAACACGCTCGCGCGGGCCGGGCTGATGTGCGTCATGCTCAATCTGGCCTTTGCCGTGATCGACCTCGTAACCTATGCGACGAACACCGGCGACCTGATGGCGTTCATCCGCAACTCGACCTATTCGATGCTGAGCGATCGCGAGCTGGCGGGTTTCAAGCGGATCGTCGGCTCGTTCGTCGAGGCCTCGAGCTTCGGATATGCCACGCTGGGATATTTCGCCTTCACCTCGACGCTGTGGCTGCGCGGCGTTGCGCCGAAAATGACGCTGCTGCTGAGCTCATTGTCGCTGCTGGCGCTGCTGTTCTCGACCTCGACGACCGCCTATGTCGGGCTCGCGATCTATGTGTTCGTGGAGTTCGGGCTGCTGTCCTATAAGCTTTTGCTGAGGCCGTCGCGCCCGGAAGTCATCTTCGTCATCTTTGGCCTGCCCTTCATTCTGGCTTTGATCGTGGTCATGATCTGTCTGAATGACCCCGTATACGCCTATGTCACCGATCTCCTGGACACGCTCGTCTTGAACAAGATGTCAACGTCTTCGGGCGTCGAACGGTCGAATTGGAACAGTCAGGCGTTTCAGAACTTTCTCGATACTTACGGGTTCGGCGTCGGCAATGGCAGCGTTCGTGCCTCCAGCTTTCTCGTCGCCGCCATTTCCAGCCTGGGTGTCCTCGGTGCGACATGTTACGCGCTTTTCCTGCTGTCCATCTGGTTTCAGGCGCGGGAACCTGAGCCAGAGCACATCACGCATATCCAGAGCGCTGCCCGTTCGGCTTGTCTGGCGTGGTTGATCGCGGCGTCCACGTCGGGTGGCTTCATCGACCTTGGCCTGTCGTTTTCGGCCTTTGCAGCGCTTGGCTCGGTCAAGCTGCTATCGCCCAGAAACAGCTCGGCGGCGCTGGAGGGGCTCTCCGCAACGGAGTGCGCGCCTCCGCTGGCGCGATGAGCGGTGTCGGTCGCGCGCAGGAGCGATGTCCTGGGGGCAGCGGACGCGACCGACATGCGGTACGTTCGACCCGTCGCGTGAACCCGCATGGAGCGTGGAATGACGAATCCATTTGGCCTCGCTCCAGCTGCAGACGTCGACCACCAGCGACGTGCTGATCGCCGTCCCTCTTCAACGGGTTGCGGTAGTCTTGTCCGATGGGCCGGGGGCGTGGTGCTGTGTGCGCTGCTGGCGGGGGGACTCGCGGAGCGGGGTGCGGCTCAGGAGCGCTCGTCGGCCGTCGCGGATCGACGGGACGATCTGAGCCCGTGGGGCGCGGCATCCGGCGCGGAATGGTTCAACGCGTATCCGCAATTCATGCCGGTGCTCAGGCGTGCCGGCGTGGGCTGGCTGCGCGGGTTTTATGAATGGCAGATCATCCAGCCGGTCCCCGGACGCTGGAACTTCACGCTTCCAGACGCGCTGGTCCGGACCGCCCGCGCGAATGATGTTCATCTCGTCGGCGTGCTCGCTTATCTCGCACCCTGGGCGTCCGCCGATGGCGGGACACGACAATTCCCGATCAAGGACATCCGTTTCTGGCGGGATTATGTGGACGGCCTGGTCACAAGGTATCATGCCGATATCAAGTATTGGGAGATCTGGAACGAGTTCAACGGCAGCTTCGCTCCTGGCGGCACGCCGGCGCAATATGCCGAACTCGTTCGTGAAGCTGCCATCGCAGCAAAGAAGATCGACCCGAACGCCAAGATCGGCATGAGCGTCGCCAGCTTCGACGTCAACTTTCTCGACGCGGCGATCAAGTCCGGCGCGGCGGGTCATTTCGATTTCGTCTGCGTTCATCCCTACGAGTATCTCGCCGAACTCGCTGCTGGAGGTGAGCCGGCCTTTCTGAGCATGACCACCTCGCTGCGCAACATGCTCAAGGCAAATCATCAGTCCGAGCGGCTTCCATTATGGATCACCGAGATCGGATCGTCGGCGCCGACCAGGCCGGATCAGGCCGCGGACGACACGCAAGCGGTTCTGCTGACCAAGGCCTATCTTCTCTCGATCGCGGCCGGCTTCGAGCGCGTGTTCTGGTTCGAGGCGCGCGGACCGTCCTACGGCAAGGGGACTGACTATGGTCTCATCCGCGAAGACATGTCGCCGCGCCCATCGCTGACGTCGCTCAAGACCTTGACGGATGTGCTGGGGCAGGAGCCCAAGGCTGCCGGGTGGCTGAATCTGGGCGACGGAATTTATGGCTTCCTGTTCGACGGGGCGAAGGGCGCGGTACTCGCCGCGTGGACGGCTCCAAGACACGACACCAGGATCACCTTCGATAGCGAGGTTCTGATCACGGCGCCGAGCGGCGCAAGTACAACGGTCGGGGCAGGGACACCGGTTTCGATTTCATCGAAGCCGGTCTTGCTGACCGGCCTGTCGCCGCGCCTGATCGAGATGGCTCGGAAGAACCGCGACGCGCCGTATCCTTGGGCTGCCAGCGCGGCAGGCAACGTCGCCGTGGCCAGACTGGGCGATGACAGTCAAGCGGGCGCGCTGAGCCAGATCCGGCAAGATACGACGGTGGCCGAGCAGGGCGCGCGCCGGATGAATTTCGCGAGGGCCGACAAAGAGGGGCACTACGCCTATTTTCGCGTCGATCCGGCATTCCTGGGGCTCGGCGCGAAGCAGGTGGAGATCACCGCGGTGGTTCGGCGCGCAAAGCCGGGTGAGATCGCCGGAATGAGCGTTGACTATGAATCGACGCGCGGCTACGTCGGCGCCGATTATCGGACTATACCAGATGGCGATCAGTGGACCGAGCTGAGTTGGCGCCTGTCTGATGCGAATTTCGCGGGCGCATGGGGGTGGAATTTCCGCCTCAATGCGATCGCATCGCCGAACGAGCTCCTGATCAGAGAGGTTCGGGTGAAGAAGCTTGATTAACGCGCTCTTGACGTTGCGCCGGGGTCCTTCAGGCCCTGTCGCCTGCAGCCTTGGATCGCAATTGGCCCGCCCCTCATCAGGCCAAGATGAGGCAGAGGGCCCGACCTTCTGTTTCCAGATTTTTCTGATCTCAACGTATTCGCGCCGGTGAAGCGTAGCTCCGCTGCAGGTGTAAGGCGCAAAAGGCATGGAGGGCTGGTATGATCGGGTTCAAGGGTTTCAAGGACGTGCGGCGGCTGCTGTGCATCGGCGCCCATTCGGATGACATCGAAATCGGGGCCGGAGGCACGGTGCTGCGGATCATGCGCGAGAATCCCGACGTCGCTGTCACCTGGTGTGTCCTGTCAGGCAATGAGGTGCGGCAGCAAGAAGCCCGGCTCGCCGCCGAATCCTTGCTGGGCCCGGACAAGAAGCTCTCGCTGCTGTTGAGGGAATTTCCCGATGCCTACTTCCCGGAGCAGCGTCGGAGCATCAAGGAGTTCTTTGAACAGTTCTTGAAGCCGTCCGATCCGGATCTCATTTTGACTCATGCGCGCCACGACGCTCATCAGGATCATCGCCTGGTCAACGAGCTGACCTGGAACACGTTCCGGTCGCATCAGATCTGGGAATATGAAATACCGAAATGGGATGGCGATCTCGGTCAGCCCAACCTCTACGTTCCAGTGGAGCCTGATGACGTCACCCGGAAGTTGAATGCGCTCCGTGTGTTCACCAGCCAGAGAAGCAAGCACTGGTTCGACGAGGAGACCTTTCGCTCGCTCCTCAGGCTTCGCGGCCTTGAGAGCAACAGTCGCTATGCCGAGGCCTTTACGGCCCGGAAGTTCGTGGTGGGGTAAAGCGGCTGTCGTGCAGATCTGGCAGATGTCACCAGATCGGATCGATGGAAGCTTGTTTTGCGGATTTGAGACCGACGATGCGCGGCCGACGACTGTTCATTAATGGAAAATATCTCGGCGCCGGCCCTACCGGCGTGCACCGGGTCGCTGACGAGCTCATTGCTCAGCTCGCGAGCCGGCGCGACGAGCTTGCTGGACTGTTCGCGGAGCCCACCACCATCGTGGTGCCGAGGACCGTGGCAAAGTCCCGTCACCAGTTCGAGATGAAGCAGGCGGGTTTCCTCACAGGCCAGCTGTGGGAGCAACTCGACCTCCCGAGGGCCGCGCGGTCGGGGCTGTTGCTCAGCCTGTGCAATCTCGCGCCGATGATCAGCACGTCCGCGGTCACCATGATCCATGATGCGCAGACCTTCTCGACGCCGGAATCATATTCGAGCGCGTTTGCCCGCTGGTATCGCTACGTCCTGCCGACCATCGGCAGGAGACATCGCAAGATACTCGCCGTCTCCCACTTCACCGCGAAACAACTGGTCGACTTCGGGGTGACGACGGCCGACCGGATCGCGGTGGTTCCCAACGGGGTCGATCATGTCCTGCGGGTTCCGTCCGAGCCCGGCATCTTCGATCGGCTCCAGCTTGGCGAGACGAAATTCGTCGTCGCGTTGGCCAATACGCAGCGGCACAAGAATGTCGGTCTGTTGCTGAAGGCGTTCGCGGATGAACGCCTGAAGCCGATCCGGCTGGTTCTTGTCGGCGGCGAGGGGGCCCAGGCCTTCGCGGCGCTGGGCCATGTCGTTCCCGACAATGTCCGGTTTGCCGGCAGGGTCAGCGATGGCGAGCTCCGCGCACTGTTGGAACGGGCCGTCTGCGTCGCCTTTCCCTCGACCACCGAAGGCTTTGGCCTCCCGCCATTGGAAGGAATGCTGCTTGGCTGTCCCGCGGTCGTGGCGCCCTGCGGGGCTTTGCCGGAAGTGTGCGGCGACTCCGCGATCTACGCGTCGGCTGATGATCCGCGAGAATGGGTCGAGGCGATCTCGTCGTTGGCCAACGATCCACTATGCTGGAACCGCTATTCCCAGAACGGGCGCGAGAGGGCGAACATATTCACCTGGCGCGCGGCCGGGGACAGGCTGATGGACGTGCTGAGATCCATCCAGGGAACCCAGATCTAGGATTGGTTGCGGGGGACGTTAAGTGATAATCAGATTGCGGCGCAGACGATTGCTTGTTCAGGCGCTGGACATGATCACGTCGTGCAAGACATGTAGGTGAATATTTTGGAAGTCGTTTTCGGCCTCGCGCCGTGTCATTATTTGGGAAGTGGAAGTCATGGCTAGCTTTGAGGTTATCGCGATGGCGCTGGCGCCACAGCGATATCTCTCCAAATTTTCGGACTATTATTTGCGTCTTGGTGCAAGTCGGGTTCGCATCTTCTTCGATGGCTCTCTGCAGGAAAGCTCTCCGCCATCCGGTGTTGAACTCGTCGAGTGCGACGATGAGTTCTGGCGTACAGCCAAGGTGCCGCGTCCGGCCGCGGTCGAGGACCGTCAGCGGCTCGTCTATAATCGCGCTTATGCGAGCGCGCGCTCGGACTGGGTTCTGATCGTCGACATCGACGAGTTCGTGTTCGGAGACGGATCGCTGTCCGCCGTCCTCGCTCAGGCAAGCGGGAAGTATGAGGTCGTTCGCTTTGGTTCGGCGGAGGCCGTGTTTATCGACGGAGATCGGATTTCCAGCGATTATGGCGCGAAAGCCTTCAGGAGGCCGTGCAATCGCTACCTTGCCGCGATCCTGCCGCATCTGATCTATCCCGGGCTGGGGCATCTCTTCATTCGCGGCTTGCTCGGCCACTCTCGGGGAAAGCAGGCTGTTCGCGCCGGTATCCCCGGCCTCACGCTCGATATTCACGACGCAACGGCCGACGGCACGGTCCTCAGAGAATATGCGGCGTCCGAAGGGCCATCGCCGCTCTACCTGGCTCATTTTGATGCAATCAGCTTCGTGCAGTGGCGTCAGAAATGGGAGCGGCGTGTGGCGGCTCAGGACGTCAAGGAGATGGGGCGGAAGCGGGAGAGGCAGCTCGACCTGTATGAGAAGCAGGCCCGCCACGGAACGGAAGAATCGCTGTTCCGGCGGCTTTATTGCCTGAACGACCTGCAGTTCAACGTCCTGCGTGCCCTCGGATTGCTGGTGGTCGATCGCGCCGTATTCTAGCTTGTGACGTCGTTCCGGCTGCAGTACAGCAGGCCACCGGCCTGAAGTGCCGACAGGCGTGAACGTCAAGCGCGCCTCATTGCATCCTTTGCATCTTGGCCCAAGCGCAAGCGCCAGGTCGGTCGACATACGATGAGCTCCGAAAAGACTGAGGCCGTAGCGAGGAAAATCGGCCGGCAGACGGCTGCCGGTGCGGTGGTGCTGGTCGCGCTCCGGTTGGCGACCCGGTCGATCGATCTCGTATCGCTTGTCGTGCTCGGGCGATTGTTGTCGCCGGCGGATTTCGGTCTCGTCGCCATCGCAATGTCGGTGATGATGGTGTTCGAGGCCGTGATGGAGCTGCCGGTGTTCTTCGCGCTGGTTGCGATCAAGAATCGCACCCGGGCCCACTACGACACAGCCTTCACGCTGCTGACGATCAAGGGCGCGCTGCTCAGCGCCATGCTGCTGCTGGTGGCTTGGCCGGTCGCCTACGTCTACAATGATGAGCGCCTGATCTGGCTGATCCTCTCGCTGGGGCTTGCTCCCGTGTCGCGCGGGCTGGGCAGCCCGCGCATGATCGATCATTCGGCGAATTTCAATTTCTGGCCGAACTTCGTCATGGAGACGTCGGGCAAGCTCGTCGGTTTTGTCCTCGCTGTCAGCCTGGCGTGGTCGACCAGGAGCTATTGGGCGCTGCCGGCGGGGACCATTGCCGTCCCGATCACGGCCTCGGCTATTTCCTACCTGTTCGCGCCCTACCGGCCGCGTTTCGCTCTTGCCGAATGGCGGGCGTTCGGCAGCTTCCTGGGCTGGACCTCGGTGACCCAGGCGGTCGCCGCCACCAACTGGCAGATGGATCAGCTGATCCTCGGTCACTGGGTCGATCGGTTCGAACTCGGTCGATTCGCGATGGCTTCGAACCTTGCGAGCATTCCCTGGCAGATCTTCATCGTGCAGGTGATCAGTCCACTGCTCGTGGCCTTTTCCCAGGTGAGGGAGAATGCGGCGCGGCTGCGGGGAGCCTATCGGAAGAGCGTCGCGACCATCGTCACCGTCGGCCTTCCCATCATGGTCGGGATGTCGCTGACTGCAGGCCCGATCGTTCAGCTGATTCTCGGCGACCAATGGTCGGAAGCGGGCGCGATGCTGCGATGGCTCGCTCTGGTCGCCGTTCCCTCGCTGTTCGTCGCGCCGCTCTCGCCGCTGTCGATGGCGCTCAACCAGACGCGCGTGCTGCTGTGGCTGGCGGTCGCCGAACTGGCCCTGAAACTGCCGCTCACGCTCCTGGGCGTCTATTACGACGGGATTGAAGGGGTCCTCCTGGTTCGGCTGACCGTCAGCGCCGCGGTGGCGATCTGCTCGATGGTGGCTGCGCGCGATCTGATCAAGCTGCCGGTGATGGACCAGTTGCTCTCCTCATGGCGCGCGGTGCTCGGCGCAGCCGCCATGGCGGTGGCGGTGGTGCCGCTTCAGCTCTGGCTCGGCGCAGCCGGGACCACCGTCGCCAAGGTGACGTATCTGGCCGTGACGATCGCCGCCGGCGGGGGCGTGTATGTCGGGAGCGTATTCCTGTTATGGCGGCTGTCCGGCATGCCGGAGGGCATCGAGGCTGACGCCATCGGCGCGGCGGGTGCGCTGCTGCGCAAGCTCAGCCGTTCGGCTCCGGCCTAGCGGGCGGCTGACTCAGCCGACCTGGCCGGCCTCTCGGACATAATGCAGCTGCTGGGTCTCAGCTGAACTTCCTGAACACCGGCTTGACCGGACGTCCCACGAGATAATGATCGACCCCGTCCTCGAGCGCGCTCCGATACACTTTGAGCGATTCGGCGATCGCCTCGATAGTCCGATCGATGTCTGCGTCGGTATGAGAGAAGCTGACGACGAGCGATGGGGTAATGATCCCGCGCTTGATCATCTCCTGGAGGAAGAGCGTCCTGAACGGCTGCGACGGCTGCTTGGCTGTATCGCGGGTCGCGAAAACCATGTTGCTGGCGCGGCCCAGCAGCTCGAAATGATCGCCGATGCCGAGCTCTTTGATTACCGGATTGACGCCGGCGCGCAGCCGTTCGCCTTGCCTGTGCAGATGCTCGATCACATGATCGTTGCGGTAGACCTGCATGGTGGCGATCGCCGCCGCCAGCGCGTGATTCTCGGCGCCATGGGTCGTCGATAGCAGGAACACGCGCTCGCGATCGTCGCGCAGCCCGCCGAGTTCCATCAGCTCGCGCTTGCCCGCCAGAGCCGAGACCGAGAAACCGTTGCCGATGCCCTTGCCGAAGGTCGACAGATCAGGGGTGATTCCATATTCCCTCTGGGCGCCGCCGACATTCCAGCGGAAGCCCGTGATCATCTCGTCGAGGATGAACACCGCGCCTTCCTTGCGGCACAGCGCCTGGACCGCGTGGAGAAAACCGGGCTGCGGCTCGACGGCTGTCGCCGCTTCCATGATCACGCAGGCGATCTCGCCGGGATGCTGCGCGAACAGCGATCGCAGGCTTTCGATGTCGTTGTAGCGGAACTGCAATGTCAGGTCCTGCACGACCTTCGGAATGCCGGCCGACATTGGCGTGTTGCCGATGAACCAGTCATCGGTCGAGAAGAATGGCTGGTCGCCGCAGCGCGCGATCAGGTCGCGGCCGGTATAGGCGCGCGCCAGCCGCACCGCGGCGGTGGTCGCGTCGGAGCCGTTCTTTGCGAACTTGACCATGTCGGCGCCCTCGATCAAGCCGAGGAATTCTTCCGCGCAGGTGAGTTCAATTGTCGCAGGGCGGGTGTAGTTCTCGCCGAGCAGCATCTGCCGGTGCGCGGCTTCGACGACGGGCTTGTAGGCGTGGCCGAGCGTGACGGCCCGCAGCCCCATGCCATACTCGATGAACTCGTTGCCATCGATATCCCAGACGTGGCATCCCTCGCCCCGCGTCAAGAAGCTCGGAGCAAGCACCGGATATTGATCATCGCCCTTGGCGTACGTATGGGCCCCGCCGGGAATGAGCGAATGAGCCTTGGACCTCATCGCGAGGGACCGCTCAAAGGCGGCCGCATCAAGCTGTTTGTGGCGCGAGTTCACGCAAATGACTCTGCTCTGTAATGTGTTCTGCTTTGAAATCGAACGTCAGCGCTGACTGAGCGTAGCTGCTGGCTCCTTGTAAACCTAGACCATAATCCTGCACGTACCAAGCCCAAATAGACGGCTCGCGGTTGTAACGTTAAAATGGCCGGCAGGAGCGCAGTGTGGTATTTCTCATTGCGGCGTCTGACGCAGTTGCCTAGACGAATGATATCGCAAGTCTTTTCAAACAGGCTGACGCAGCCGTCTCACGCGTGCCTCAATTTGCCGACCGGAGCGGCGCCGAGGTCCGTCATCGCATCGTGGTAAGCTCGATGATAACAGACGCGATCGATAATCGAGATGGTTCGTCCGGCCTGCGCGCGGCGGATCTCCGCCATCATCAGGGGTGAATGTGGTGAAAATTCTGATTACGGGAAATCTGGGCTATGTCGGTCCTGCGGTCATCAAGTACCTGCGCCAGCAGCGCCCGGACGCGACGCTGCACGGCTTCGACAATGCCTATTTCGCCCATTGCCTGACCGGCGCGCCGCGTCTACCGGAGCGTGACCTCGACGAACAGTTCTACGGCGACGTCCGCAATGTCGGCCTCGATCTGCGCAGCTATGATGCGGTCGTCCAGCTGGCGGCCATCTCGAACGATCCGATGGGCAATCAGTTCGAGGCGGTGACGTTCGACATCAATCAGGGCAGCACGGTGTCGATCGCCAAGGCGGCAGCGGCTGCCGGCGTAAAGAATTTCGTGTTCGCGTCGAGTTGCAGCGTCTATGGCGTCGCTGAAGGTGCGCCGCGCAAGGAGAGCGATCCGCTCAACCCGATCACGGCCTATGCCAAGTCCAAGATCGGAGCGGAGCGGGAATTGGCGTCGATCGACACCAATATGGTGGTGACGAGCCTTCGCTTCGCCACGGCCTGCGGCATGTCGGACCGGCTGCGCCTCGATCTCGTTCTGAACGATTTCGTGGCCTGCGCCCTCAGCCAAGGCAAGATCAGCGTGTTGTCCGATGGGACGCCATGGCGGCCATTGATCGACGTCGCAGACATGGCGCGCGCGATCGATTGGGCCATCGACAGGGGGGCTCAGACCGGCGGCCGGTATCTCGCCGTCAATGTCGGCTCTGACGACCGGAATTATCAGGTCAAGGAGCTCGCGCATGCGGTCGCACAGAGCGTGCCTGGAACGGACGTGTCGATCAACACCTCAGCTCCGGTCGACAGCCGTTCCTACAAGGTCGATTTCGGGCTTTATCGCTCGCTCGCGCCGCATCATCAGCCCGTCGTTACGCTTGAGCAATCGATCCAGAACCTGATTGCCGGGCTTCGGGCGATGCGCTTCAACGACGCCAATTTCAGGACGTCCGGCCTGATGCGTCTCAGGATCCTGCAGGACCACATCGACAATCAGCGCCTCAACCGCACGCTCGAATGGACCTGACGCCCAACGCGATTTTTCGCGGGCGCCGAGGGCGCCCGACCTCCGATTCAGCATAATCGCAGCAGGCGAGTGCGGACCGTGTTCGCCTGCGATATTAAGAGTGTATTCATCGAGACCGACGACGGCAAAGAGCGGGCCGCGGCATCGGTACCCTGATCTGAGTGCGAGCGCCACTGCGGTGGTTAGATGATGGCACGCGCGGATGATCGACCGGGCGCGTGAGATTTGAGTGAGGATGTAATGACGACGTTGAGCCTATCGACCGGGCGGGACATTGCCCCCAAGTGTCGGCACTGCGGCACCGAGCTCTCGCTGAAGCTGATCGACCTGGGCATGTCCCCGGTCGCCAACGATTACGTCGACCCGGAAAATTACAACAGGGCTGAGCCGTTCTATCCGCTTGAGGCGTTCGTGTGCCGCGAGTGCCGCCTGGTGCAGACCCGCGACCTGCTGGCAGCGTCCGATATTTTCCGCGACGACTACGCCTATTTCTCCTCGCATTCGACGTCCTGGCTGGAGCACGCGCGGTCTTATGTCGATGCGATGGCCGCTCGCTTCGGACTCGGCGCGGGTTCACGTCATGTCGAGATTGCCTCCAATGATGGCTATCTGCTGCAGTACTCGCTGAAGAGGCAACTGAGCTGTCTCGGCATCGAGCCCTGCGCCAGCGTCGCGCTTGAGGCGCGGGAAAAGGGCATCGATTCCCGGATCGAGTTCTTCGGCCGTGATCTTGCCCGTCGCCTCGTTGACGAAGGCTGGTCCGCCGACCTGCTCACCGCCAACAATGTCCTGGCGCACGTGCCCGACATCAACGACTTTGTCGGCGGCGCGAAGATCCTGCTCGCGCCGGAAGGCGTTGCGACCTTCGAGGTGCAGCACCTCCTCACCCTGATGCAGCGGCATCAGTTCGACACCATCTATCATGAGCACTTCTCGTATCTGTCGCTCATTGCCGGGCAGCGGATCTTCGCCGCTGCTGGCTTGCGCGTGTTCGACGTCGAGTTGCTCGAGACACATGGCGGCTCGATCCGCTTCTTCGTCTGTCATCAGGACGCGCAGCACCCTGAGAGCCCGCGCGTTGCCGAGGTGCTTGCCAAGGAGCGGGCCTATGGTCTCGATGGCGATGCCATCTATACGGCCTGGAACGAGGCGGTGAAGGAGACCAAGCGCAGCCTGCTGGAACTTCTGATCTCGTTGAAGCGGGCCGGCAAGACCATTGCCGGTTATGGCGCGCCGGCCAAGGGCGTCACACTGTTGAATTTCTGCGGCGTGGCGAGGGATTTCATCGACTTCACCGTCGATCGCGCCCCTTCGAAGCAGGGGCGCTATCTTCCGGGCGTCCGCATTCCGATCCTTTCGCCGGACGCGATTTTCGAAGCCAAGCCGGACTATGTTCTGGTCCTGCCGTGGAACCTCAAGCACGAGATCCAGGCGCAGATGGCTGGCATCCGGGAGTGGGGCGGACGTTTCATCATACCGGTTCCCAAAGCGACCATCGAGTAGTGCCGAATCCATTTGGCCTGACCAGCGCGAACAGTTTAGATCGGTTCTGAAGAGGATCTCGTGCCGTGAAGTTCATTCCCATTGGCAACTCGGGAGCTCAATTGATCGAGCTGATGCCGCATGGCGACCGCCGCGGGACGTTCACGCGGACCTGGTGCGCGTCGACCTTCGCGGATCACGGCATCGAATTCACGCCAGTGCAAGGCAACAGCTCGTTGACGCGCAAGCGCGGAACGGTGCGCGGCATGCATTTCCAGCGCGCTCCGAAAGCCGACGCCAAGCTCGTTCGATGCACGTCGGGTTGTATCCACGATGTCATCGTGGACATTCGTGAGGGCTCGTCCACCCGCGGCGAAGTCTACGCTTATGAATTGTCGCCGTCGTCGGGGCGAATGCTCTACATCCCCGCGGGCTTTGCCCATGGCTTCCAGACCTTGGCCGACGATTCCGTGGTCGAGTATCTGATGGGGATCGAATATGTGGCGGAGCTGTCCGATGGCTTTCGTCACGATGACCCGAGCTTCCGGATCGCGTGGCCCGAGGCGGTGTCCGAAATGTCGGACAAGGACGCGGCGTGGCCGGACTTCGCCGGGCGCGACACATGATGGTGGTCGACCAATCACGCGATGATGCTTCGGCTGCGAGCAGCAAGCCACCGCTTGATCTTTATGGCCTGGTCGAACAACTGTATCCGCTTAATCGGAGCCTGACCGGCGACGGTGTCCGCCAGACGCTGGCGATCGTCGCAAGGCACCTCGATCTGCAGATCCGAGAGGTGGAGACGGGCACTGCCGTTCTCGACTGGCATGTGCCGAAGGAATGGAACATCCGCGGCGCGCATATCGCGACCATGGACGGCCGCCGTCTGGTCGATTTCGCCGACAGCAATCTCCATGTGATGGGATACAGCAAGCCGGTGCGGGGCGTGTTCACGCGCGCCGAACTCGCAACTCACGTTCATACGCTGCCTGACCAGCCCGATCTCATTCCCTATCGCACCGGCTACTACGCCGATGATTGGGGGTTCTGCATCCCGCACCACCTCTGGCAGTCGATGACGGATGAGACCTATCGGGTCGAGATCAACAGCGACATTTCTCCGGGCTCGCTGACATACGGCGAATTCTACCTTCCGGGTGAGACCACCGACGAGGTTCTGTTCAGCTGTCATATCTGCCATCCCAGCCTGGCAAATGACAATCTCTCGGGCATTGCCGTGATGACCGCGCTGGCGCTGAGCCAGCAGGCCCGGCGCCGGCAACTGAGCTACCGGTTCTTGTTCCTGCCGGCGACGATCGGCGCGATTACCTGGCTTGCTCGCAACGAGCGTGATCTGGACAGGATCAAACATGGGCTGGTGTTGACCTGCGTGGGCGATCCCGGCCCGTTCCACTACAAGCAAAGCCGAAGTGGAGCGTCGATCGACCGCGCTGCAGCGCATGTGCTGCGGCATTCCGGACACCGCTTCGAGGTTCTTCCGTTCAACCCCTACGGCTATGACGAACGGCAGTTCTGCTCGCCGGGCTTCGATCTGCCCGTCGGTTGCCTGATGCGCGGCCTGCACGGCACGTTTCCGGAATATCATACGTCGGCCGATAATCTCGACTTTGTGCGGCCGGAAGCCCTCGAGCACTCCTACGCTGTGGTTTCTGCGATTTGCTCGGTGCTCGACGGCGACCGCCTCTATCGCCGCGTCGACGGCCGCGGCGAACCGCAACTCGGACGCCGCGGGCTTTATCGAATGATTGCAGGGCAGCGCGAGGCCGGCGGCGCCACGCAAATGGATTTATTGTGGTTCCTCAATCTCGCCGATGGCCGGCACAGTTTGCTTGATATGGCAGATCGCGCCAACATTCCGTTTTCTCGTATCGAGGCAGCCGCGCGGCTCGCGCTCGATGCATCGCTGGTGGAAGATGTGACCTAGTAAGAGATCAAGTCTGGGTCACGACATCTGGGGCTATATCGGCTGGAATGCGAACGGCTCCCTGGTGACAGGAGGTCACTTCGTCTCCGTCGCGCTCTGTGACCTGAGGTCTGTTGATGAGTACCGAAGTGTTACTAAGGCAGTCAGAGGGAGCCGCCAGCAAGCCTGGAGGTAATCTCCAGACGGCGGAAGCCAAAATCCAGAGCCTGCAGCATTTGCGGGTTCTCGCCGCATCGGTGATCGTCCTCTATCACACCGAACTGCAGATCACCCGGCTCTCCGACGGCCATCACGCGCACTCGTTCGGCTTCGGCGCCGCCGGCACCGATCTGTTCTTCGTGATCGGCGGCTTCATCATGGTGTACACCCAGCGCGACAGGGGCGACACGTTCGGCGGCTTCATGTACCGGCGCCTGCTGCGCATCGCGCCGCTCTATTGGCTGTTCACCTTTCTGATGCTGCTGGTGCTGGTGGTGGCTCCGAGCCACTTGATGACCTCCGGGTTCGAGCCCTGGCACTTCCTGTTCTCGCTCGCCTTTGTTCCATATCCTCACCCCGTGCTGGGCGTCGATCGGCCGTTCCTGTTTCCCGGCTGGGTCCTCAATCATTTCGTGTTCTTCTATGTGATCTTTGGTGCGTTGCTGCCCTTGCCGGTCAGGCGCCGTGTTCTCGCCGCCAGCGCCGTTCTCCTGGGCTTGATGACGTTGCGGCTGTTGGCCCCGGGCGAAGGCAGGCTGCTGGACTTCTATGGTGCGACGATCAACCTCGATTTCATCCTTGGAATGATCGTCGGCTGGCTGTTCATCGAACGACGCGTCTCGTTATCGACGATCGTCGTCGTCGGTGTCTTGGGCCTGTCGGTTTTCGCGGCCGGAGTGTTCGAAGATGTCTCGGGTGGCGACGACCGGGCGCTGTATTGGGGGGTGTCCAGCGCTGCCCTGCTGTTCGTATGCGTGTTCGTCGAGAAGCAATGGAACTGGCCGAAATGGCGTCTCGTGGCTGCGCTTGGCGAAACATCCTATTCGGTGTTCGTCTCTCACCTGTTCGCCCTCGCTCTCGTCACAAGCGCCTTGCGCGCCTTCCGGCTGTTCCCGATTTTGGGGGTTGGCGGTACGAGATTCGTGTTCCTGGCAGCAGCGTGGATCGTCGCAATTGGGGTGTACTACGTGCTGGAGCGGCCGCTCTTGAACCGGCTGCGCCGCCGGTCACCCAAGCAGCCTAGGGAGACCGACAATCGCGTGGCCGTCGGGCCACCCGCCGAGATTCCGATCTCATCCGACGCGGCGTGATCTGCGCGTTCACCACACGGCTATTGCCGCACGATCCGAGACGGCGGGGGCGCCACGATCTGACGAGACCCCCCTTGATCACGATGCGTTTCCGCAGAAGCGCACCATGATCTTATCTCTTCGTTTGAGCATGATCTCCTCGGAGAACCAGTTTCCACTGGTCCCGGATCATACTCTGTTCTGCCGACGTCAAGCGCCAAGTTGCAGTGGTGGCGCCGCCTTCGACGTCAGGCCAGCGTGTTGCGAGGAAAGGCACCCGCCTGAGCTGCTTTGATCGGCTGCAGGCCCTCAGTGACCTTTCCGAGATCGATCGCGGGGCCGGCCGGCGGCGCGGATTGCGCGCGGGCCGCTGCATTCGCCCACACCTGCCATTTGGCCTTGCCTGTGCTCACCATGTCGTCGAGCATCATCTTCTCTTTGAAGGTGTCCATACAGGCCCAGAAGCCGTCATAGCGATAGGGATGAAGCTGCTTGGCGGCGATCAAGCGGCGCATCGGCTCCTCGACGACCTCCTCGCCGGGCTTGATGTAATCAAAAACGTCCGGGCGCATGATCCAATAGCCGCCATTAATGTACAGCCCGAGCTGGTCGGCCGGCTTGATTCCGATCAGATCGCCTGAGGCGTCATATTGCAGGGCATGGAAGCTGGAGCTCGGCTTGACCGCGAGAAAGCTCATGGCCTTGTTCGATTGCTTCACGGTCTCGATCATGTGGTCGAGCGGCGCGTCGGTGAGGCAGTCCGCATAGCTGCACATGAAATATTCGTCGGACGCGACATGGTCGCGAACCCGCATCAGCCGCTGGCCGATGTTCGACTCGATCCCGGTGTCGACGAAGGTGATCGTCCAGTCATCGATATCCGAGGATAGCAGCTTGACCGAGCGTCCCCCGTTGCTGAGGACGAAGTCGTTGCTCATCGCCTCGCTGTAATTGAGGAAGAAATCCTTGATGGCTTCTGACTTGTGCCCGAGCGCAAGGATGAAATCCTTATGACCGTGATGGGCGTAATATTTCATCGTATGCCAAATGATCGGCCGCGGGCCGACCGGCACCATCGGCTTCGGGATGTTCTCTGAGAAGTCCCGCAGCCGAAGACCCTTGCCACCACAAAATATCACGACCTTCATGTGCGCTGTCCTCAAAACGATAACTGACTAATACCAATGTCTCTGGTCTGAAGTGACTGGTTCACGACCGCCCGCTCTTAGGTCTGTCGTGCGTCAAAAAGACATTAGCCGTGCTGCACTGCCGAAAAAACCTGTCTTTGTGCCGCATGGTTAAACGTCATTTGGAAATCTGTCTGCCGAGCCGGGCGTCCGAACCGTATCCTGGGCGCCATGGCTTGGCTTGGAGCCGGTCGTAACCGCGCGGAAGGTCTCGCCCAGGTCCAGCGCTCCAGGACCGCCGCAGCGATCGCTCGCATGCTACACGCACTCCCGGTTGGCACACAACGGTCAAGCGCGGCGACCGATGCTGGCAGAGCCGCTGGTTCACTCCGTGGTGAGCCCGCAGTGGACCTTAGCCAGCCGCAACGGTTTGACCCCGTTCCCTTGACGGATTTGCGACAGGCTGCCGCTTCTCCAGATCCGGGGCAAATTCGGAGCGCCCCATTCCTGGAGCATGCTGCCGTGGTCACCCAGTCCGTCGGACGGCTCGCTCCCCGCGACACTCGCCCTCGCGACATCAGTCGCCCGTTCGGGCGCCTCTCCGCATGGTGTTGGATCTCCAGCCTGAGCGAAGGCCGCGCCATCCGGATGTCGCACGCGGCGACGGTCGTTCGTCGCAGTCCGCCAAACGCGGGGAAGCGACGTCGCAATGGTGCACGGCGGTATCGAGCGACCTTGAAGTGGGCAGGGGAGCTTGCCGGTGCTGCGGAGCGCTGGTGCCGCGCCGATCCGCCGGCATGCCGCGCTCTGTGATCTATTTCATTGAAAGGTGTGTCGCTTTGCGCGATGCTCCGCCCGCCTTGAGCGTCGGCCCGGCGCAGTCTCAGCGAATCGCGGTGTCCGCCCAGCAAAGGCCGCAGAGGTCTCCGATGACGCGCGAGAGAGCGATCACGTCAGGCGACGAAATCGGCCGTCGCCCGATGACTGCGTATGGCAATTTGACGCAGGGCGGCGGGCCGGCGATCAGCCGCTCGATGATCCGCCATTGGCATAACGTCCGCTGGACGCGTCCCCCAAAACTGCTACGTCGCTTGTCGAGCGCTCCGAAGTCACCCGCCGACACTGGCGCGGGTCGTCGGATCACACACACGTCCGAGATTAACTGTCTCTCGCACTGATTGATGCCTCGACGTGCGTTCGAGCATATTGTTTTGCAATATTTCGGGAGTTTATAGGCCGCCAAGGATGCCCCTCACGCGTGACGGCTGGTCGAAGCCCTCTCACGCCTCAGCATGGATGCAGACGTCGCGGTCCCCTGGTTTTGATCGATCGCTTTCGGCTCGAACTCGCAACGAGCTGGGGTGGAATGGAGTAGTGAAGTGCCTCAGATTGACGTTCTGGTACCGTCGTATCAATACGGCCGTTTTCTTCCCGAATGCATCAACAGCATCCGGAGCCAAGACGTCGATCTGCGCATTCTCATTCTCGACAACGCGTCGACCGATGACAGCGTCGAGATCGCGCGCCAGCTCGCCAGCGAGGATGCCCGAATCGAGGTCAGAACGCGCGAGACCAATCTCGGGCTGATGGCCTCGTTCAATGAGGGCGTCGATTGGGCGTCGTCGCCGTATTTCGCCATCGTCTGCGCCGACGATCTGGTCGCTCCCGGCGCCTTGTCACGCGCCGTCCGGTTGCTGGACGATCACCCCAGCGCGGCATTCCTGATCGGGCGGGAGCTCGAATATATTCAGGATGAGCCATTCCCGCATATCGATCAATCGCAGCCGGAGTCCTGGCGGATGTCGCGCGGCGTCGATTTCATCGACGAAAGGTGTCGCAACCCGGCAAGCTTTGTCGCGCTCGGGACGCTGGTGACGCGCACCTCGGTGCAGAAGCAGGCCGGTCATTACAAAGCGCACCTGTCCTATACCGAAGACGTTGAAATGATGCTGCGCCTCGCCAGTTTCGGGGATGTCGTCGAAACCTCGGCCGTCCAGGCCATCCGTCGGCTGCACGGGAAGAATATGTCCAACGTCTATCTGAAGGGCCGAAAGTCGGACCTGATCTATCGAAAGGCCGCCTTCGACAGCTTTTTGGACGAGAGGGGAAATGCGCTCGCTGATCCGACCTGCCTGCGCAAGATGATCAACCGGAATATCGCCATCCGGGCCGCGCGCTGGAGTGCCCGCGCGCTCCTCCACGGTGAGCTGGGCGAGAGCTGGGATCTTCTCAGATATGCCGCTTCCGTGTCGTCGCGACTGGGGGCGCGCGCGTGAGCCACGGGCCTCTCTCCCCGGCGATGAGCCGTTGCTGCCGGTTGGCCGGTCCAAGCGCGCCTGTCAGGGGACCCCTGCAGGGCATGGGGCCGACCCACGCTCCCGCTCGTCCTGAGCTTTGAACGACGCGTTGTCGATCATGTGGCGTGCCGATCCTCAGACGCGGTGCCAGCGTTGAGCCAGGGAACACAGAAGCTCAGGAGCCTTGCTGCGCGAGGCGCTATCGTCCTGGTGATCGCGCGGCTTATCACGCGGGGGCTGGACCTCGTCACCCTGGTCGCGCTGGGGCGGCTGCTGTCGCCGACCGATTTCGGGCTCGTGGCGATTGCGATGTCGATCGTCCAGATCCTCGAGGCGATCCTGGAGTTGCCGCTGAGCCTCGCTCTGATGACGTTGTCGACCCGGACAAAGTCTCATTTCGATAGTGCCTTCACGTTGCAGCTTCTCAGAGGCTTGGTGCTGACCGGCATCGTGCTCGCGATCGCCTGGCCGCTGTCGCTGGTCTATGATGACCACCGGCTGATCTGGCTGCTGTTTGCGCTCGCGGCCGCGCCGGCGTCCCGGGGACTCATCAGTCCGCGGACCGTCGAATATGCGATCAAGTTCAACTATCTGCCCAGCCTGACGATGGACGTGGCGGGCAAATGCACCGCGCTGGCCGCGTCGGTCAGTGTCGCGTGGTTTACAGGGAGTTACTGGTCGATCGCGGTGGCGACGATCGCATCGCCCGTGACGATGCTGATTCTGTCCTACTGCTTCGCTCCCTACCGGCCGGCGTTTTCGCTCAAGGAATGGCGCACCTTCGAGAGCTATCTTCGCGCCTCGACCGCGGCCCAGCTGGTGGCGGCCGTGGTGTGGCAGATGGATCAATTGCTGCTGGGCCGTTTCGTCAGCCGGTCTGATCTCGGCCAGTTCTCGATGGCGTCCAATCTCGCTGTGCTGCCGCTCCAGGTGCTCGTGAACCAGATCACCAGTCCGCTGACCGTTGCATTCTCGGCGGTGAAGCAGGATCCGGACCGGCTGCGTGCCGCCTATCACAAGAGCGCGGTCGGGATCATGACGATCGGCCTGCCGATTCTTGTGTGGGTCAGCGTGAATTCGGACGCGATCGTTCGCCTCGTGATCGGCCAGAAATGGCTTGAAGCCGCGCCAATTCTGCATTGGCTTGCGCTTGGCATCATCCCATCCTTGTTCGTCGGGCCGCTGATGCCGTTGGCAACGACGCTCAATCGAACGGTCGCGTTCTTTCGGCTCAACCTTGCTGAGCTTTGCCTCAAGACCCCCTTGATGCTGGTCGCCATCGCTCATTATGGCATCGCCGGTGTTATCGCGGTGCGCTTGGTGACGGCGACGGCGGTAGCAGGATACGCCATGTATATGGTGCGCGGCTTTATCGGGCTGTCTCTGCGCGGACAATTGCTGGGGCCGTGGAGGGCCGCGGCGAGCGTCGCCATTGCCACTGCAGCGATGATCGGTGCCCAGCACGCGATTTCCGACGCCAATGATATGCTCAGCGTTGCCGTGAAGCTCGCCGCGGTCAGCGTGAGCGGTGCGATCTGCTATTGGGGCACGATGTTCGTGCTATGGAGCGCAGCGGGCCGTCCGGACGGCCTGGAGGACCATATCGTGAAAGTGGTCGGCGGATATTGGCGCAGGATTCATGCGTAGAGATTTTGCCTTGAGGGAACGAGACGTGTCCCCGCGGGTGTCAGGAGTATGACGATGCAATCGCGACCGATGAAGATCGGAGTGTTTGGGAATTTCGGGATCGGCAATTTCGGCAACGAGGCCACTTTCGCGGCCATGCTGGACACGCTGAAGCGCTTCAGGCCCGACGCGGAGTTGACCTGCATCTGCACCAACCCTGACCAGGTCAGGCAGGATTATGGGCTGCAGGCCGTCCCGCTCAATACGGCCGGGCGATCACCCCTCATGAGAAAGCTTTCCAACATCTGGTACGCCATTGAGGTCGTCAGAAAGCTCGACGTCCTGATCATACCGGGCACCGGCATTCTCAACGACTATTGTGCTCCGCCCTTCGGGCTGCCCTATACGCTTTTCAGGTGGTGTCTCGCCGCTCGTCTGTGCGGCACGCGTCTCGCCCTGGTCAGCATCGGAGCTGGTCCGCTGCATCACGGCTTGACGAAATGGTTCGTCCTGCGCTCTGCCGCGATGGCGACCTATCGCTCATACCGCAACGAATTCTCGAAAAACTATCTTGCCGGTCTCGGCTTTGATGTGAGCAACGATCCTGTCTATCCGGACCTGGCATTTGCGCTCCCGATCCCCTCGGCGCCGCCCCAGGCCGCCCCGGCACAGCGTCTCACCGTCTGTATCGGCGCCATGCACTATCAGGGATGGCGCGGACATCTGGAGACTGACGAGAACATCTACGAAACCTATCTTGGCAAATTGAGAGATTTTGCTTTGTGGCTGCTGGAGCGCGGCATGCGCGTCCAGTTGGTCATGGGCGATGAACGCGACTGGAGGGCGGTGTGCGACCTCCGCCAGGCGATCTCGGCGGCGCGCCCATCACTGCCGGACGACCTTGTCGTGGTGGAGCGGGCGGCCGGCTGGCAGGACGCGTTTCGGCAATTGCGTGCTGCCGACATCGTGGTGGCGACCAGGTTTCACACCCTGGTGTTCGCACTGATGCTGGGAAAGCCGACCATCTCGGTCGGCTATTCGGAGTATCACGCAGAGCTGATCGAGACGATGGGGCTCGGAGGCTTCGCTCAGCACAGCGAATCGATCGATCTGGAGGTTCTGATCAACCAGTTCTCGGAGCTGTCCTCGAACAGGGCCAAATACGAGCCGGTCATCATGCAGAGGGCAGAGACGGCGAGGAGCATGCTGGCCGATCAGGAGCAGAAGGTGATGCATCGCTTGTTCGGCCAGTCTTCGCAGCCGCTGGGCGCCACAAAAGATGTTGCGGTCTCCTGATCTGAGACATACAGCCGGCGCGACGCGGGGCTCCGCTGCAGACCATAACTTCGGGTGATGTGATGGGCGAGAGACTGCGAGCTCTGATGAGCCGGAGGACCTTCCATCTCGGCCTCGGAGCCGGCGTCCTTGCGGGCGCCGCCGGGCTTGTTGCTCTCCGGCCCCGCTTCCGCGCGGAGGCACAGCCGAGCCCTCAGACCTGCCGCGGAGCCGTGCCGACAACAGACAGCGGGACATGGCAGGCCATTGCGCGCCAGCCCGCGGCGCCCGTGACATTTCCGCTGCGTCCGGTCGTCGGCCAGCGCTTTCTCGTCGATGCCGCAGGACGGCCGTTCCTCCTGGTCGGCGACACCGCCTGGTCGCTGATCGCGCAGCTGAGCCGTGAGGATTGCGAGCTCTATCTGGACGACCGTCAGGCCAGGGGCTTCAACACCGTGCTTGTCAATCTGATCGAGCACAAATTCGCGGATCAGGCGCCGCGGAATATGTACGGCGACCGCCCGTTCGAGCCCGATGGAGATTTCTCGGCTCCCAATGACCGCTATTTCGATCATGCAGCCTGGGTTCTGAGCAGCGCGGCGAGGCGGGGGATCCTCGTCCTGCTGGCGCCGGCCTATCTCGGAACAGGAGGCGGCGACGAAGGTTGGTATCAAAAGATGCTGGCTTGCGGGCCGGACAAGCTGCGCGACTATGGTCGTTATGTCGGCAGACGCTTCCGGGACTTCGACAACATCATCTGGGTCGATGGCGGTGATTACGATCCTCCGGACGCGCGTCTCAGCCAGGCGGTCAGCGACGGCATTCGCGACATCATCCCGCATTCGACGCATACGGCGCATAATGCTCCGGATACCGATCCGGTCGACTTCTGGAAGGAGCGCGGAATCCCGGTCTCGATCGATGCGCTCTATACCTACGCGCCGATCACCGTTGCCGCCGAACCTCTGATCGCCAAGCACGACATGCCGTATCTTCTGATCGAGAGCAGGTACGAGAACGAGCACGACGGCACGGCGCTGCGGACCAGAATTCAGGCCTGGCAGGCGATGTTGTCGGGGGCGAGCGGGCAGGTGTTCGGAAATCATCCGATCTGGCATTACAATGCGCCGGCCGCTCACCCGCAGCCGATGCCCTGGAAGCAGGCGCTCGATAGCGCCGGCGCGCGCAGCATCAGCAGCATGCGCGACTTCCTGCTCGCATTGCCCTGGTCCAGGCTGGAGCCTGATCGGCAGAATCAACTGCTCGTCGGTGGCGTCCTCACCGGCCATTTTCGCGCAACGGCGGCGCGCTCACATGACAAGACGTTGGCGGTTGTCTACCTGCCGTCTCCACGCGAGGTCGTGCTCGATCTCACGCAGATGGCAACCAGCCATGTGGGCGTGCGTTGGTTCGATCCGGCGAATGGTCGGTTCTTCGGGGCAGAGCCTCAATCGTTGGCCGCCTCGAAGCAGCAAACCTTGAGAGCGCCGGCCTGTAGCGCAGACGGCGACTGGGTCTTGCTGCTTACAGCGTGACCCGCAGAAGAGGAAGCCGGTGTTTCGCAAAGATCAGCGGGACCGATGGGCTGCAGTCAGGCTCGATGAGTGCGCATCCCATGCCCGCGATGTTCGTAGCCATATTATTCGGGCTCACATTGTCGCCGCAGTTGAGCAGAGGGCAAACCGACCTGTGGCAAGTTGATGCACTTTGTCTGAAATGACGCGAAACGGGCGATGCGCTGGTTCCAGTGCGGAACTTCAAGCGATGTGAGACGTTGTTCAGCGAGGAGTTCATCATGTCCAGCATCGTCAAATTGGCCGGCGGCTGGGTGATCCTGAACGGGCTCGTTGTGGTCGCTCTCATGTGCCGGCGTTCTCGACCTGAAATACGGAAGTCACTATCAGATTGGGTCCTTAATCGTAGCTCTCGGGAGCACCCCGTGGTGCGTCGTCGGACGCAGGCTCCGTTACGGCGGTGACATTCGGACCGTTGTAGATCAAGCCTCGTCGCCGAGGTCGACCTCCTGTTGTCGGGCGACCACGACGGTGGAAAGAGCGGCCTGTGAGCGCTCACGATCGGCGCTGCCGTATCGCACGCCTTTGACGGCCCAATTGGGGCCGCCGCGCTCCTTGGGGGCGATCTTCTCGACGAACACTGCAAGGAAGCCTTCGCACTCCGGAGTGCTCGTGCGAACGGCCTCTGCGAGTTCCTGCTCGAGCGCGCTCCGCGCAATCGATTTCCGAGCCGACTTTTCAGTGCGTTTCAACATGAAAGGTCCCTAATGAAAATGACGTGCGTAAGTGGATGAGCCCCGTTCCTCCCAGTATGGCGAGCGTCTCACAACATGTCGCAGAATGCCCTCCATTGGAACGATTTTTTGCGCCTGCGGATCGAGCCGCGGGGCCTTTGAACAAGCGTTCCGAATAGCAGAATACCTGAAACCTATACGCTGGGGGTGGGGCGCGAGGTCGCAAGGCGCAGGAGTTCGTTCAAATAGAGATCCGCGCTGCGCTTCCACGAAAACAGCTCGGCCCGCTTTCGTCCCTGCGCCGAGAGGGAACGGCGCAGGTCGGGCGCCTGGCTCAGGCGGATGATGGCGTCCCGCCAGCCCTGTCCGTCATCGGGAGCGACATATAACACGGCGTCGCCGCCGACCTCCGTCAGGCTTGCCGCATTGGAGGATATGACCGGGCATCCTTTCGCCATCGCTTCCAATGGTGGAATTCCGAATCCCTCCGTCTTGGACGGGAATACAAGGCAGAGTGCGCCTTCATAGAGAGCCGCGAGCTGGTCATCCTCGACAAAGCCCAGATGATGGACATTGCGACGCGCCGCTGCTGGGCCGTCGGATGCAAAGATGGAAAACGCGCCCCCGGCCACGAGGATGTCAATGCCGGCGGCGTCGAGCGCATCGGCCTGCCGGATGATGACGTCCACATTCTTATGCTTTGCCGTACTGCCCAGCAGCAGCACATAGGGACGTGTCAGTTGCTGCAGGATCGGCAGGCGTGCCCGCGCGGAATCCCAGCGTAGCACGTGCTCGTGCCCGTTTGGAGCAATGAAGATCTTGTCGCGCCGGGTCACCCCGAACTTGACCAGCATGTCGGCCGAGAATTGTGAGACCGTGGCGACCCTCGCCGCCATCCTGCCCATGATGGGCAACAGCGTGCGGTAGGCGAGGCCGAATTTGCGGGAATAGCTGTCGGGAACGACGAAAGTGTTCGCATCGTGAATACAGACGATCTGCCGGCGTGCGAGGAGGGGTCCGAAATTCGCGAGGTTGAGCCCGACATCTGCCGCATGACGCGGCAGGGTGATCTGGTCCCAGACATGGCCCGAGCCGAATGTCGTGCGGACGAGCTCGATGCGTTGCAGATCGATAGGGTGCCTGGTCTGCGGCGGCACCACCAGGCTGAATGCCAGCGCCGCGTCCGGTTCTGTCGACAGAATCGCATCGAGCGCGCTGACGATCTCGTAGGCATAGCGCTGAACGCCTGTCATCGGCTGTGCGAGAAAGCGGCCATTGATGGCGCATCGTCTCGACGGCTTATCAGTTCTGAGCATCATCAACATCGTGTCCTGGAATTGCGCGAGACGCGCGCATGGTGTCTCTCAATGCCCGAAGCAAAGCGCTGGCGCCGTTGTGGGACGGCACGTCGCGATCGGATCATCGGACATCAGCATAGGATGTTTCGAGCGCTGTGCGGCAGGCCGCCTCGTCGAAATCGGAGCGTTTGGTGAACTCGGCCATTCGGCCATGCATCGCGACCAGTCTGCCAAACTGCTCCACCGCGCCGTAGTCGCGGCCTGCATAGTCATCGATCAGAAGCCTGGTGGCGGGGCCGATGTGCAGCAGGCTTTCGAGCGCGCAGGCGACCCGAAAGCGGCCATCGACCAGAATCAGGTCGGGAGTATCCGACAGCACGGCCCATGGGGCCCGCGGCAGGCGTTTCCATCTGGCTCGTCTTGCGGGGGTAGGACGGCCGAACACGGGATAGCTCCAGTCACGTGTCACGCCGATCCAAGGTGTCAGGATCGAGATCTCGGCCTCTGTCTCGGGCAGCGCTGCTCGAACGGCTTTGGCGAACATCGCGTCAGGCTCGACGCTGACCAGCCGAGAGACGTGGCTCGCTGCCATGATCGTCGAGCCTCCACTCCCATATTCAAGGTAGACGCGGCTGGATCGGATCGCCGCCGTGAAGAATTCCAGGCCGCCGCGGTCGAACGCAGGAATCGGGCTGACCGAACAACCGACGAGATGCTTGCGCGCGATGTGGCGGGCAGATCGGTAGTAATAATGGAGCCGGTGCAGATCCAAGTATCTTCACCTTACAGCGGGGGCGGCCTGCCGGATATCGCTGACGCACGAGGGACGGAATGGATACAGGAAGCAGTCCAATCCGATCGTGCCGCGCAGCCAGCCGGCAAGCATGCCTGTGAGAAGTCACGACCGACAACCCTTACTCAGGGCTTGTTGTTGCATTCGGAGTAGAACGACCCGTTCACGGCGTCGGTGCGCTCGAGGCATTGGGCCAATTCGGTCACCGCGCCGGCCACCGTGAAGTCATAGGCCTGCTCACGGAAGGCCAGCACATAGCGTCCGGGCGGCAGCGCGAAATCGACCTTTTCGGATTGGGCGAGCAGCATTTCCGGATGGCCGGCCACCGGCCGTAGTCTCAGCTCGTAGGATTTGTTGCGGATGTTCCAGGCATCCGTGACCGGGGTCACCACCAATTTGCCCTTTGCATCGAACGACAGCGCCCGGGTCACGCGCGCGACCACCCGCACCTCCAGACGTTCCGGCGCGTTGCCGGCGAGATCGCGCCGGAACAGCAGGAAGCGGACCTTGCCGTCCGGAAGCGTGGTGCGGCTCGGTTGATTGATGGGTGTCGAGATCGAGATCCGCTTGTCGGGGACGCGTTCGGGAAGCAGCTCGAGCTCCTTCAGATCGTCGCCGGCGATGGCATAGATGCCGTAGTCGCCGGGGACCGGAAACCCGAGCGAGGGGGGCGGCGGCGGGGCCGGGCTCGCGACCGGTGCAGGCGGCGCGGTGCTCGGGGCTGCCACGCTCGGTGCCGGGTTTGCAGGCCCGCTGCTTTGCAGCGCAACAGGGATCTCGCGGCGTCCCCAAATCGCGTCGCGCTGGAGAATGATCGTCAGGATGCCGCCGATCAGGGCCGCGCTCAGGGCGAAGCGCGCGAGGCTGGAGAGCAAGCCCTCCCGCGCCTGAATGTACATGACGTCCGGGGCCCAGCGCGCCCGCGCCGGAACGATGATGTCCTCGGTGGCCGGAGTGATGGGCAATTGCGTTGCGGGGAGGGGCGTGACCGGCTCCGCCGGCGGGGCGGACTCATGAGAAAGCTGGGCTGCGGGCGGTGGCGGCGGAGCCAGCCCTTCCCGTTCGGTGCGGCGCGCCTCGAACCGCTCGACACCTTGGATGGCGGTCTCCAGCGCAGCCACGAGTCGCTCCTGCTCGGTGGAATCCATCCACGAGCTCTGATCCTTGAGGCGCGCCCGGGCGAAATCGTAGACGGTCAGGCGGAGTTCGGCCGGATCCTCCGTCAGACGGGTGATCATCCGCTGCAGAGTCAGGGCGTATTCGATCTCCTGTGCAAACGGAGAAACCGCCTTGTCCTTATCGACACTCGACAATTCGGGATTCATCGCCTGTCCTTACCCCCTAGACGGCGAACATAACCGTAGATTGCTCCCAAGCACAGAGGGAGGCCACCACTTCGTCATATTCAGCGTCAATGGGCCTGGGCGGCTTTGCCAGAAGCGTCAGATTCGTATAGTCTCACCACGAATAATGCGCTTCTTTGATTGGGGGATGAAGACGATGCACGCCAAGTTCAAAATTGCGACCGCGGTGGCAGTCGCGATCGCTGCAATGGCGCTATCCAATCCGGCTTCGGCGCGTCATCGGCTTTATCCGCTCACGCAGTGCGGTCCGAACCTCGACCATCTGTGCCCGCTGCATGGTTCATTCGAGGGCGCCCCTTTCCACTATAATCTCGCCATTCACCCAAGCTGCATCAAGACGGTGCCCGTCCAGACCGCCTATGGCATCGAACGCCGCCGCGCGGTCGTCTGCGGAGCGCCGGCGCGCGAAATGATCTGGTGGTGGTGAGGCACGACCTCGACTGTCACCACCGATGACTATCTGCTCGTCGCTTGCGCGGGTGTGCGGTTCGTCGTCGAAGGTTGCGATGGCGTGTTCCTGATGGGCCCGTTGTTGATCGGGCCCTGGTTGATTCCCTGCTGGGAGTAGGGCGCATTTTCACGCCGAAGATTCCCATAGGCGTCTCTTTGCGGTGTAACCCCATTTTGAGCTGTGGCCGAGCCTGCGAAAGCCCCCAGCCACAGCACAATGAGACTGCCTTTTGTCAGCGCGCTCAAATTCTTAACTCCCCGTCCAGCCAGGATATCCGGTGCTGTCAAGCGTACCAGCTTGATAGACACGAGGCGAGACGATCCTTAACGTCGGGCCGCGCGAGTCGTCGGAAAGCTAACTTGGGTTGCCTCGATAGCTGATCGCAGGAGCTCGCGATCGAGTCGGGAGCTGTCGATGGAATGGGTCTTGTTCGTCTCGTTGCAGTGGATCGTGTTTGGAAGCCCGACTCAGCCGACGACCCAGGTCATCGACTCATTCCCCAACGAACAACTCTGCAACAAGGCTGCCGACGCGATCAGGGCGGAGCTCAACAATCCGGTCGGCGGTCAACAGCGCCTTCAGACGGTAGGCCGGGTCGTCTGTTTCATGAGGAAAGACGGCGTGCCCCCCGCCCGCTGAGTTCGATATCCCGCCGCATGATCGCCGATCCGCTTGTCGGGACGGGCTGCCTCTCTGTTGGTCAGATAACCTAGGCTTCTGCTCAGTTCTTACGCAGCGTATGGCCCGCAGTCAGGATAATCAGCATCGCCAGGCACATGACGAGGGCCGCTGATCGGATCTCCTCGCGCGAAAAGCCGGCGTAAACATGGGCGGTGTGCCTAAAGAAGGCAGCGCTCAGAACCGCGGCGCCGAGCGCCATAGCAACATGCTTGAAGCGGGAGTTGAGGGCAGCAATCATTGGCAGGTACTTCAGGTTGTTTTCGACGTGATACGCCCTATTAACTATGTCAAAGCTGGCGCAGATATGGCAGCCCTGCCATAGAGCTCGCCTACCGCGGTCACCATTCAGCAGCTTCAGCGCGCCAAGGACGGCGCAACTGTGCAAAATTGAGTGTAAACCGATGACTTTATGCGGTTCAACACAATTAACGGGCGGTGCCGGGAGCCCAGATCGCCTCCCGGTATAGGAGGTATGCGGCGAGCGCAGCTCTAATCTTGGGCAGGAAACCTGTGACCACGTAGAGAGCTTTGGTGGTCAGATGCGCGCCGGGGACGAAGTTACCGGTCGGCATCGTCCTTCGCAGATGCGAACGCGATCAGAACGCGTTCCTCTTTCGCACCACTTCGAAGAAGGTCTTCATGATGATCTGAACATCGAGCCAGAGGCTCCAATTGTTGATGTACCAGAGGTCCATCTCGACGCGCCGGGAAATCAGATCAAGCGAGGGGGTCGCGCCGCGAAGACCATTCACTTGCGCCCAGCCGGTCATCCCTGGCTTGACGTGATGCCTGAACGCATAATCCTGCAGCAGGCGCTCGAACTGATTGTCATGGGCGATGGCGTGAGGACGCGGCCCGACCAGGGACATGTCGCCGCGCAACACGTTGACCAGCTGTGGCAGCTCATCGATGCTGGCGCTGCGGAGATAGGCTCCGATGCGCGTGACCCGCGGATCGTTCCGCGTCGCCTGGGTTACAGTGTCGCCGTTCTCCAGCACGGTCATCGTCCGGAACTTGAACATCACGAATTGCCGGCCATTGAAGCCCTTTCTGTTCTGCAGAAAGAACACCGGCCCCTTTCCGTCGAGTTTGATCAAGATCGCGGTCAACGCGATGATCGGACTCAACAGGATCAGCGCGGTGAGCCCGATGACGATGTCCATCATGCGCTTCACGCCACGCTCCACGGCGCTCAGCGGCGCGCGCTGGATCTCCAGCGAGACGACGCGCTGCTGGGCAGACGGCGCGTAATCGCTCAAGGCGCGAATCTGTTTGTCCGGCAGCAGCCGAACTGACACCGGGAACGCCTTCATCTGCTGGCGCAGGTACTCCAGCCGCTCCGGCGAGTTCCAGGGGATCACGAGCAGGACTTCCGTCACGTCGTGTTCCTGCATGAATTTCGCGGCGGTCGCCACGGCTTTGAGATCGCCGGCCTTCTGATTCGCCGGGTCCGACGCCGCACTCAGCGCGATTCGATGAACTTCGGCGGCGCCAAACAGAACCAGCAGATCTCTCGGCTCGAGCGCGTCCAACTCCTGTGGGGCGCCGAGAAGAATCAGGTCGCGTCGGCCGATCACGCCACGGACAACTGCATCTTCGAGCAGGTACTTTGCCAATTTCCTGCCAGCGAGCAGCCCTGCTGGCGCCGCGGCGAGAAACAACAGGAATGCGCCTCTGGAGAACGCGGTGCCGATCTTGAACAGGAACGCAAAGAACGCCAGCATCAGCGCTGTCGTGAGCCAGGAGAACATGATCTCGAGGAACTCGACCGCGGGCTTCGCTGCGCTTTCCAGATCGTAGTAGGCGAGGCCGCTCAGTCGCACGATGTGGAGAAAGCTCGCGGCGAGGCCCAGCGCAAAATACGCGGATAGGTCGGGGATGGGGGTGTCAGTCAGCCAATGATAGGCGAAGCACGCGGACAAACTCGCGATCAGAATGATCGCCGCGTCTGCGGTGGCGAGGACGTAGGTGATCGCCTGGCTTGGAAGCGGAGCTTGGGCTCTCGCAACCGCTGAGGTCGCAACCTCTTGCTCCGGATCGCGAACCTCTGACCGCATCGACATCAAAGAACCATTCCGCATTCAAAAGGTGAGTAGTCAGTCTGATCTCAACTTTCAGAAGTAATTTTCCACCAATGCGGGCAGACTAATCTTGAGGGGATTGCAATGCAACCTCATGTGTGGCGGAGACCGGTATTTGGAATGGCGTAATGGCGATCTCAGGACCTTTGTTCCCCATTCGACACAGTTGGCGACGTGCTCTTGCATCGCCATTGACCGACATTATTCAGCTCTGCTGATTGCATCGTGGCCGCTCGCCCCTGTCGAAGGAGGCTGCGGGTGACGTCGAACTGATCCGTCGTTCTCTGCACGCAGCTGGGCCGATGACCGCGAGGGGACGCGTCAACTGATGATCTTCGCTGGCAATTCGTCCTCGTAGGAGGGGGCGATGGGGAATTGCCGCCGCGGCGATCCGCGCTTGCTTCTCGAAAGCGGCGGCTTCCGCTTCCGAAATTCAGTGACGTTCGGCTCCGCGCTCCTGCAGACGCTCGAGGTTTGTGGTATTTTTATCACAGGCACGGTGATTGCGAGATCGAAGCACAGATCCGCACCGATGGACGCGGCGGACAGCGCGCCCGCGGATTGGTGGACCGCGCGATGATGATCGGCCCTACGGGCGAGGGCTGGCCTGATCTACGGCTCTTGGTATAAGTCGGCACGGTCCTCAGCGACCGTAAGGCCATTTATCATCTCGTTGCGAGACTGGAATGCATATTGAGCGCTATCCGATATTGGGCATTCTGTCTCTCACCCCTGTGAAGCACGGCGATGCGCGTGGCTTCTTTTCCGAGGTGTATCGACGGGAGATCGCTTCCGCAGCAGGTCTGCCGGTCGATTTCGTTCAGGAGAACCACGTCTTCTCGGCCCAACGCGGCGTGCTGCGTGGGCTGCATTTCCAGCGTCCGCCGCGCGCGCAGGGCAAGCTCGTACGTTGTATCCGCGGTGCCATCTTGGACGTGGCGGTCGATATCAGAACGGGATCTCCGACCTTCGGGCGTCATGTTGCCGTCGAACTGTCCTCCGCCAATTGGACGCAATTATGGGTCCCCGAAGGCTTTGCGCACGGCTATGCGGTGCTGGAGGCGCCTTGCGAGGTTCTCTACAAAGTCACCGACTATTGGGCTCCGTCCTCCGAGCTTGGTCTTGCGTGGGACGATCCTGATCTCGGCATCGATTGGCGCCTGGGCCGCGACGAGGTGATCCTGTCCGACAAGGATCGCGTGCATCCTCGGCTTTCCGGCCTTGCCCCGGTTTTTCAGTTTTCTGAGAAGACATCCTCATGAAGATCATCGTTACAGGCGGGGCCGGTTTCATCGGCTCGGCGGTCTGCCGTCATCTCGTAGCCGATCTCGGACATGCGGTCCTCGTGCTCGACAAGCTGACCTATGCGGGGAACACCGCGTCGTTGGCGCCGGTGATGTCGAGCCCGAGCTTTTCGTTCGAGCAGGTCGACATCTGCGAACGGCAGAAGGTGGAGCAGGCGTTTGCGAGCTTCGCTCCGGATGCCATCATCCATCTCGCCGCGGAAACCCATGTCGATCGTTCGATCGATGGTCCTGATCATTTCATTCAGACCAACCTGGTTGGCACCTTTACGCTGCTGGAGGTGGCGCGCCGATATCTCAACGGAGCGGGCCGCGCGAAGGCAGACCAGTTTCGCTTCATCCATGTCTCGACCGACGAAGTCTTCGGTTCGCTTGGCGAGGAGGGGCTGTTCACGGAAACCACCGCTTACGATCCAAGCTCGCCCTATTCGGCCAGCAAGGCCGGATCGGATCATCTGGCGCGGGCCTGGCACCGGACCTACGGGCTGCCGGTCATCGTCTCGAACTGCTCCAACAATTATGGACCGTATCAGTTTCCGGAAAAGCTCATCCCGCTGATGATTCTGAACGCGCTGCATGCGCAGCCGCTGCCGGTCTATGGCGATGGTGGCAACATTCGTGACTGGCTGTTCGTCGATGATCACGCGCGCGCGCTGGTCGCGCTGCTCGAACGCGGTGTCCCGGGAGCGACCTACAATATCGGAGGACGGACGGAACGCCGCAACATCGATGTGGTCAGGCAGATCTGTCAGTGTCTCGACCGGCTGCGTCCCGCCGGAGGTCCCCACGAACGCCTGCTGACCTTCGTGGCGGATCGGCCCGGCCATGATCGTCGCTATGCGCTCGACTGCAGCAAGCTGGAAGGCGAGCTCGGTTGGAAGGCGCAGGAGACGTTCGAGACCGGGATCGAGAAGACCGTGCGCTGGTATCTCGACCGTTCGGATTGGTGGATGCCGCTTCGCGATGTTTATCGCGGCGAGCGGATTGGCGTATCGAGGTAGGTCTTGAAGTCGACGCGGCTATATGTCCTCGGACGGCACGGGCAGGTCGCCAGGGCGCTCCAGGAAGCATCCGAGGCGCAGCCTGACCTGGTCGTAGGCTTTGGCGGGCGCGACGCGTTCGATATCGCGGATACCGATGCTGTCCTGCAGGCCTTGCACGGCTTCCAGCCTGACATCGTGATCAACCCCGCCGCCTATACGGCGGTCGATCGCGCGGAAGAGGACGCGGCGGCCGCCTATCATGTCAACCGGGATGGTGCGAGAGCGGTCGCTGAAGCAAGCGCGCGCCTGGAGATCCCGACCATCCATCTGTCGACCGACTATGTTTTCGACGGCGCGAAGCCGGCTCCCTATGTGGAGGATGACGCGCCTGCTCCGATCAACGTCTATGGTGCCTCGAAGCTTGCAGGCGAGCTTGCGGTCGCCGCCGCGAACCGCCGGCATGTCATCCTGAGAACCGCCTGGGTGTATTCGCCATTCGGCCAGAACTTCGTTCGGACGATGCTCCGGCTTGCAAGCAGCCGCGACACGTTGCGGGTCGTGAACGATCAGGTCGGCTGCCCGACCTCGGCACTCGACATCGCGCGAGCCATTCTTGCGATCGCGCGCAGGATCGACCGCGCCGGCTGGACGAACGAGTTTGGCGGCGTCACGCATATTGCCGGTCCCGACGTCGTCACGTGGTACGATTTCGCCTGCAGCATCATGCGGGTCGCGGCCGCGCACGGTGCGCGGACGGCGCGCATCGAGCCGATCCCGACGCGCGATTATCCCACGCCGGCGCGCCGGCCCGCCAATTCGCGCTTGTCATGCGATCGCCTGACGGCGGTCTTTGGAGTTTCCATGCCGTCGCTTGAGGCATCACTTTCGGAGTGCGTCTCGCGCCTGATCGCCACCGGAAGCTGACGAAGGAGATGAACGTGAAGGGAATCATTCTGGCGGGCGGCAGCGGAACGCGCCTGTATCCGATGACGCTGGCGATCTCCAAGCAGTTGCTGCCGATCTACGACAAGCCGATGATCTATTATCCGCTGACGACGCTGATGCTCGCCGGCATTCGCCAGATCCTCATCATATCGACGCCGGAGGATCTGCCGCGGTTCGAAGCGCTGCTCGGCAGCGGCGAGCGCTTGGGCCTGGAACTGTCCTACGCGGTCCAGCAGCGCCCGGCCGGGCTCGCGGAAGCCTATATTATCGGCGCCGACTTCGTGGATGGCGTTTCGTCGGCGCTCATTCTCGGTGACAACATCTTCTATGGCCACGGACTTCCCGAGATGCTGTCGCGCGCCGCTTCGCGAACGCAGGGTGCGACGGTCTTTGCCTATCGCGTCGCGGACCCGCAGCGCTACGGCGTCGTCGGCTTCGACGAGTCCGGGCGCGCGAGCTCGATCGAGGAAAAGCCGGCCGTTCCCAAATCGAATTTCGCGGTCACCGGCCTGTACTTCTATGATAGCGAGGCCGCGAAGATCGCGTCCGGGCTGCGGCCTTCGGCGCGCGGCGAGCTGGAGATTACCGATCTCAATCGCGTCTATCTGGAGCGCGGCCTGCTCGATGTCGAATTGATGGGGCGCGGCTTCGCCTGGCTTGACACCGGGACGCCGGACAGCCTGCTGGCCGCATCCGATTTCGTGGCGTCGCTCGAGCGCCGCCAGGGGCTCCGGATCGCCTGCCCCGAGGAGATCGCGTTCAATTGCGGCTTCATCGATCGTCAGCAGCTGGAGCGTCTCGGCGAGGCGCTGGGCAAGTGCGATTACGGCCGCTATCTGCTGTCCATCGCCAGATCTGACCAGGCCGAGCGGCGGTAAGGGATTTCATCATAGCCTCCAGCGGGTTCCGTAGCGGCTTAACGCTGCAGAATTTACCATGCGGAACAATAGTGGTGCTGGACCGGCACGCCGGGCTGCTACATCTTGCAGCGCGTGATGAGCGTGCGGCCTGGGGTGCTTTAACCTGTGTTAAGGGCCCGGGCCGCGGATATGGTTTCGCCGAAAATTCGTTAGAACCTATTGGCCGCTTTGCGCGGCAAATTGCCGGGTCTGTAAGGAATCCGAGTTTGATGCAGCGGGATTTGCAGATTGATTGCGAGTTTACGCTCGCCTTGAACAATCGCACGGGGAAGTACTTCCTTTGTCGCGACATGATCGAGGCGTGCGCCGATTTGATCTCCCGCCAGTTGTTCTGGCGTTTGCCTTCGGCCAAGGTACCGCCGCGGACCATGTCGCGCATCCTGGGACGTCTGGCCCGCATCGAGGTCTCGTTTCGGACACAGCATCCCTGGACTTATCGCGTGTTTCCGGCGATGCGTGGACGGCGGCCGGTGTTCTTCACTGATCCGCGTGAATGCGTGCTGTATCGTCTCCGACGCTACGACGTCGTGCTGTGCCACGATATGGGGCCCATCACCCATCCCGAGCTCTACGCGCCCGGTGTGCGTGAGATCTATTCGGCAGCCTTCGAGCGCATCAAGGCGGCTCGTCCGCTGATCATCTTTGTCAGCGAAGCCTCGAAGAACGATTTCATTCGGCTCTATGGCGACGACTTCCCGTTGCTTGCCGTTGCTCATCCGCCGATCAGATCAGACCTCGACGATGCCGAAGAGGAGGAGATTCCAAATCTGCCCTCTCGGTTCCTGCTGACCGTCGGAAGCATCGGCGCGCGCAAAAACCACGCGCGCGCGATCGCGGCCTACGCCATGTCAGGACTGGCCGACGAGGGCTGCGCCTATGTCATCTGTGGCGGCCCGGAACCGGGCGCAGAGGCCGTCGAAGCCGCCGCCCGCGACACCAAGGGCGTTCACCTCTGCGGCTATGTCAATGACCGCCAGCTTCGTTGGCTGTATCGGCACGCCCGCGGGTTCGTGCTGCCGAGCATCTTGGAAGGCTTCGGTTTGCCGGCCGCCGAGGCCATCAATCGTGCACTGGTGCCGCTGGTTGGCGCAGGAGGCGCCTTGCACGAGGTGACCGGCGATTCCGCCGTGCTGGTCGATCCGCTCGATGTCGGTCAGATCGCCGCCGGCATGAGAACGCTCGTCACCATGGATGATCAGGAGCGGGCGGCGCGCCTGGCCGCCATGAAAGCCAATATCGGTCGCTTTTCGAGCGAGGCGGCGGTGTCCGCCTGGCGCAGGGCGATCCAGCAATCCATCGCAAGCTGGCGATCAGACAAGGGAGGTCCGGGCTGATCGGCCCTGACTACGAAGCGACCCCGGGGGTACTCCTGCGTAAAGAGAGAGGCAATGCAGACTGAAAATCGGCTAGTCGTCTTCTACTATGGCAGCTTCCTGCCGCCGGCCAATGGCTCGCATGTTCGTATCACCTCGATGCTGGACCGCCTTGCGCAGGAATTCAGCAACATCACGCTCTACTCCTACGACAATCATCCGGAATGTCCTTGGACGCCCGCGGCGGAAGCGGCGTTCCGCCAGCGGTGGCCGGGCGTCGAGTTGGTGATCGAGCGCCACACCAAGCTGTTGCGTTATGTGACGCGGGCGAAAAACCTCCTCGTCTCGCTGTTTCCCTGGCTCGCAGCCCAGATCCTGCGGCTGTCGGCCAACGGCACGACGCCGAAATTCGATGCGCTCAGATCGCGCTCCAATCTCTTCATCGTGAGCTATGCCGAAGGTCTCGCCCAGCTCAACGGCGTCGAGACGTCGCGCTGTATTGTCGAGACGCACGACGTCAACTTCCTGAAATGGTCGAAGCTGCATCACCGGAGTCCGGTCTCGCTGATGCCGCTGCGCAAGCTGCGCGGCGAGGTCGGGGCACTGGAAGCCGTGCGCGGCGTGCTCGCGATCTCCTCGGCCGAGACAGCGTTTTTCAAGATGATGCTGTCGTCGCCCACGATCTCCTACGTTCCCTCTTGGGAGCGGCCGAATTCCACGGCGGATCTGGCGCAGCAGCACTATGATTTCGATCTCATTTTCGTCGGCTCAGAATACGAGATGAATGTGCGCGGCCTGACCACGCTGCTCAAGGAGCACGGATCATGGCTGGCCAATTATCGGATCGCGGTGTGCGGCAAGGTCTGCGATCAGCCGGCCGTGATCGCCGCCGCCGCTGAATTTCCGAATGTCGAGCTGCTGGGTTTCGTCGACCGTGTCGAGGATATCTATGCGCGCAGCAAGGCGGCGCTGGCGCCGGTTGATGGCACCGGGCTGAAGATCAAGGTCGTGAGCGCGCTGGCGGCGGGGATGCCGGTCCTGGCATCCACGCATTGTCTGGAAGGGCTTCCGGCCGGCCATGAAGGCGCCGTTTTCGAGATCGACGAACGCACCGCGCACATGATCTTGAATCAACCGGAACGCCTCGCGGCAGCAAGGGAGGCAGCACGGCGTTACGACGCCCTGCTGAAGGCGAGCGGCGATCTGTCGGCGCTGCTCGGCACGATCCATGCCTTCTTTTCCGAACCGGCAAGTTCCGAGGCCGAGTTGACGTTCGCGCCGTCTCGCCCGGTCCAAGCCTTGTCGTCATGACCTATCGTTCCCGTCGCGAGCCATCACCGAGGCGGCGCCCAACCAGTTCCCGGAGTGAGTTGCATCATGAGTACCCAGGTCGAGATTGCGGTCATCGGCGCAGGCCCCTACGGGCTGTCGGTCGCGAGCCATCTTCTTGCGCAAGGACGCGAGGTCCGCGTCTTCGGTCTGCCGATGCAGACGTGGCACGAGGCGATGCCGGTCGGCATGAAGCTCAAATCGGAAGGGTTCGCGTCCAATCTGTCCGATCCCACCGGTGAGCTGACGCTCGAGCGCTATTGCCAACTGAACGGCCTGCCTTATTCGCATACCGGAACTCCGGTGAAGGTGGAGATCTTCTCGGCCTATGGCCGGGCCTTCCAGCAGAAGTTCATCCCGCATCTCGAACCCCGGATGGTCTCGTCGATCGAAAGGGTCCCGAATGGCTTTGCGCTGCGGCTGGACGATGGGGAAGGGGTCCGGGCGCGGACGGTCGTCGTCGCAACGGGCATCAAGGCCTTCAGCTACACGCCGCCCGAGCTCGATGGGTTGTCGAATGACCTCGTGACACATGCCTCGTGCTACGGCGACGCTGAGCATCTCGCCGGGCGAGACGTCGCGGTGGTCGGCGGGGGCGCTTCGGCAACCGACATTGCGGCCTTGCTTCGCGCGCGCGGAGCCAACCCGTTCATCGTCACCCGGCGGCCGAGCATCCGCTTTCAATCAGCCTTGGGTCAGCGCTCTCTGCTCGACCGGATCAAGGCGCCGATGACCGGACTGGGCCCGGGCTGGAAGTCGGTGCTGTGCGTTCACGCGCCGCTCGTGTTCCACGCCATGCCAGAGGACTTCCGCGTCGACGTCGTCCGACGCTATCTCGGTCCGGCGCCGGCCTGGTTTGTGCGGGACCAGGTCGAGGGACATGTGCCGGTTGTCGCCGACGCAAAGGTCGCAAAGGTCGAAGCCGGCGGACGGGGCGTGCGCCTGCAGATCAGCCACTCCGATGGTGCGACAAGGACGTTGGAGGCCGATCACGTGATCAGTGCGACAGGCTATCGCGTCGATCTCGACCGCCTGACGTTTCTTGGCGACGGGATCCGCTCGTCGCTGCGCAGGTCGGACACCGCGCCGGCGCTGTCGCGGCATTTCGAGTCGAGCGTCCCGAACCTCTATTTCGTCGGTCCCGCCGCCGCCAACAGCTTCGGACCGTTGATGCGCTTCGCCTATGGTGCCGACTACACCGCCAGGCGGCTGTCGCGCCATCTGGCCGGAGTCTCGGTTCGCAAAGGCAACCGGCAGGATGAACGGTTCACGGCGCTGAGCTCCGAGAGGTCGCGTCCGTGATCCGGCCCGGCCGCCCCGCGGTCGTCGATCCGGTCTCGCCGGACCGCGTGGATCTCGCGGCGGACGCGATGGAGGCGAGCGGGCCGATTGAGGGCGAACGCTGTCCCCCAGGCAAGCCGCGCGTCTTGTTCGTCGCCATCGTCAACAATGTCGGCTGCGAACGGGTCGTCGTCGACATGGCGCAACATGGGGCGCTGTGTGCTCTTATCAGCCCGCCCGACTTCTATGCCGCGTCGGTGAGCGGATTGACGCGACACATCCCGCTTCCCTCTTTCAGCAGCGTCTGGCTGACCTCTTTGTTCGTTCGCCGCCGGCTCGAACAGGTCGTGAGAGACTGGTCGCCCGAGCTGATCGTGCCGCTGGACGACATCGCAGCCTGGCTGCTCCGCAGCCTTGTCGCAACTCGTCAGCTTTCGGCCGGCGCACGCGAGATCCTGGTTCGGTCGCTTGGTGCCCCCCACGGCTATCGGACGGCGACCAGCCGCCATCTGCTCATGGAGCTCGCTGCGCGCCTCGGTCTGCGCAAGCCGCACCACGCGGCCGTGACCGGAGCATTTGCGGACGAAGATCCGTCTGATGATGACTGGTCGTTTCCGCTGTTCCTGAAGACGGAGCACACCTGCGGAGGCTTCGGGGTCGAAGTCGTGCAGGACCGCTCCCAATTCGCCCAGCGCGTCGCCGCACAGCGGCGCGGCGGCTCCGGGATACGCCGTCTCGCATCGACAGCGAAACATGCGCTACAGCGCGCAGCCGGATTCGATCTGTGGGCCTCGGCGGACATGATCGCCCAGACCCATGCGGTGGGACGGCCTGCCTTTCGCACCGTCAGCACCTGGCAAGGCCGCGTGCTGGCTGGCGTCAGCTTCGTCGCCGAGCAGATCCATCCGGAGCCGACCGGCGCCAGCACCGTCATTCGTCATGTCGAGAACCAGGAAATGGCCGAGACCGCGGCTGCGCTGACCGAGGCGCTCGGCTGCTCCGGCTTCGTCAGCTTCGATTTCATGCTCAACACCGAGGATGAAACGGCCACGCTGATCGAGATGAACCCGCGCTGTGTCGGCAGCTGTCATCTGGGACAATTGTTCGGTCAAGATCTCGCCGGCGCCCTGATGTCGGAGGTCAGCGGTCGCCAGCATACGCTCTCGGCCGAGTCGGCTGATGAGCGGCTGATCGCGTTGTTTCCGAAAGAGCTCGATCGCGATCCGAAGAGCTTCTATCTGAGCTCCTCTGCCGTTCGACACGACGTGCCGTCCGCCGAGCCCGCGCTCGTCGCCGCGCACGAACGCGACCTCGTCGCGCGACATCCGGCGGATGCCCGCTTGATCCGCCGCCATATCAGCCAGGGTCCGGTCGATCGTCCCAGCCCCGAGGCGCAGCGCGGGCATTACACGAGCGCTTCGCATCTTACGGGCGAATTCGTGTGCAACGCATCGGGGTCATCCGGCCGCGATCGCTGAGTGCGGATATGGCCTCCCGGCTTCGCCCCGGCGGGCCTGAGCCCTGTCAGGCTGATTTGGGCCGCACCGCCGGCCGCCACCAGCCCTTGATCAGCTCCTCGCGGCTTTCAGCCTGATGCAGCAGGTCGGGACGGTATTTGCTTGGAATCGCGGCCTCGACCTTGCTCAGTGATCGCGACGCATCTCTTGCGTCATCGACATCCACGAACCGGTGCGTCGCGATGATCCGCGCATTGGGCATCATGTGTTGGAAGCCGAGATTGGCAAGGCCGCCAAGTTGCAGCAGCTCGGTCGGCGAAAGGTCGAGTCTGATCTGACCTTCGGCGGGCGCCTTGCGCCGGACGCCGGCGCCATGCCCGATCCGCCAGCATTCCTCGCCCAGAGCCGCACCGAGAACCCAGAGCAGGGACGGGATGGGGTCGGTCTCGCGCCGGCGCGGCTCGGAGCTCTGTGCGAGCATCCTGGAGAGGTTCTTCAGCGCGTTTTGGATGTCGGCGCCCGGGGTGCTGGCCAGATGGGACGCCATGCCGACCTGCAGCTCGCGGACCGCTTCCTCGATTCCTCTGATCCGTCCGCGCGCCTGGTAGGACCGTCCGCAGGACCAGGCGAAATAGAACGAGGCCCCCAACAGCGTGAGCATTCCGTAAAGTACGATATCCACGTCGGCCCCCGTGAGTACCTCGTCGTGTGAGGTAAAATTAGCCGCTCTTGGTTAACGTCCGTTTTACGGGTCGAGTCCGGTTGATCCCGGATCACCCGTTAACGTCAGGTTGACCATAAGCCGCGGCGGATCGCTTTCATTAACGAGGTCCTCAGAGGGAACTCTCATCCTCCTTGACGGAGGGTGATCGGGATGAGCGAGGCAAAGCTGAGCAGCCAGCATTGCAGGGCGATCTGCAATGAGGTTGGCGAGCGATTGCGGTATTACCTGGATCGGAGCTCGACCAGCGTTCCGCCGCGGCTGTTGGAGCTGTTGCAGCAATTGGCGCTGCGCGAGGTGGAGGCGCCGTCGATCGTGCCCGACATGCCCGAGGAGCGCGTGGAAGCAGCCCGCCTCATTGCCGCCGAATGAGTCCTCGATCTTTCAGTACCTTGAGGCTGGTCCGAATTCTCAAACGTCAATCTCATAAGTCAATCCTGGGCGCTGACATGATCGAGACCGGTGTTGTCCGCGAGCCTGCCGGAGCCGAGAAGAGGCCGGATCTGATCGGCATCCAGATGCTGCGCGGCCTGGCTGCGTCGATGGTCGTGCTGCATCACACGCTCGAGGAGTCGCTCGCGTCCAAGGCCGCGCCGACCAGCCCGGATTGGCTGACGACGTTCGGCGCGTCCGGTGTCGACATCTTCTTCGTGATCAGCGGCTTCGTCATGGTCTATGCGAGTTTCGCCTCCGAGCGTCCCTCCATCGGCGCCGGGACGTTTCTCGCCAAGCGATTTGTCAGGATCTATCCGTTCTACTGGACATGTCTGCTGCTGATCCTGATCCTTTGGGGGCTCGGATTCTATCGCAAGCTGGATCCCACGCCCGGCATCTGGCTGCGCGCGGTGCTCCTGTTGCCGACGGACCAGCCGGTCCTGACCGTCTCGTGGACCCTGGTCTACGAAATGTATTTCTACATGCTGTTTGCGGCTGCCTTGTTTCTGCAGTGGTCGCGCCACGTCGCGGTGTTCGGCATCACGACCGCGATCGCGGCCTTGCTGGCGGCAAGCCTGCTGCTCGGCGACCGGGAGGACTTCCTGTCCAATCCCATCGTCATCGAGTTCTGCATGGGCATGCTGCTCGCAACCGCATTTCGTCGCCTGCACGTGATGCCCGCGTGGATCGGGATCGCCGCCGGACTGTCCGCCATCGTCCTGGCTTCGCTGTTCGTCCCGCATGAGACGACGAATGGACTGCCCCCGGCCGCGCGGGTCGTCGCCTGGGGACTTCCGGCGCTGCTCATTGTCGCGTCCTCGCTGAGTCTCAAGGCGGTCGGCTCAAGGCTTGAGCGCGCGATGGCATGGCTCGGCGACTGCTCCTACGCGATCTATCTCACCCACCCGTTTGTGATGGTCGTGTTCGCGCGCATCGTGAAGAACCAGCCGCGCCTGAGCGAAATGTCGTTGTTGCCGGTGGTGCCGTTTGTCGTCCTCATCTGCCTCGCAGCCGGTGCGGCGGCCCATGTGCTGATCGAACGCAGGCTGCTCGATTTCGGCCGCAGACTGCTGGCCCCGCACCGCTCGGAAGCCGCTCTGCCGCGATAAGAGACGCGCCGGTGATGGCGCGGCCATATTCCATTGTCTTGGATGGTGGAGATCACTTGGTGCTCAGCCTCACCGATGAGGGGGCAGTCTCGCAGCTGAACCTTCGCCGTCGCATTTTAGAGCATGATCCGGAAAAGTGGAAACCGGTTTCCCGAAAAGATCATGCTCAAACAAAGAGGAAAGATCATGATGCGTTTCCGTGGAAGCGCATCATGATCTAGCATCTGGGTGATCGGATAGGCCGGGTGTACCGCGTTGCGACCGCGGTGGGCGCTCGAAGCTCGTGACGCACCATGCCGATCGCAGCAGCGATCCCTATTCTCGTCTTGCCGGGACACCCTCTGGAGGCGCCATTGCTCTTGAGGCCTTGCCGTTCATCCTCGCGTGCGACGATCTTGCCGCAACTCAATCGCCTGCTGCGTGCTTTTCTCGGCTCCGGCTCATGAACTCTGTGCAGCTCGATCACAAAGGAACCGCACTTTCAAGTACCGTGGTCATGAGTGAGGAAGGCATCGAGGCGCGGCGAATTCTGTGGCGCCTGGCTCGCTCCGCGGAGGGCTGCGCGAGTGCCGGTGAGTGACACCTTCGCGCTCAAGGGGGGCCGAATGTTGGATACTCCGAAGTTTGGATCCCCTCGAGCCGCCGAATCCGCTAAAGCTCCGAACGAGATTCGCAGGCTTGCCTGGCATTCGTCAATTCAGCACGAGACTTCAGTGACATCCGCTCTTCGTACCGCCCGCGGCTCAACGCTGCGCAAGAAAGCATCAGCAAAGCAAGCCGCTCCATTGAAGGCCGCTCCGCGGAAGAAGACAGTCGTTGTGACGAAAGCGAGCGCTCCGCTTCGGGCCGGCATTTCTTCCTCATCTCCGCTCGGCATGCTGGCGCTGTATCTCGCGGCGCAATGGCGTGCTTCGGGCCGAGACGGAGTTGTGTTCCTTGCGGAAAATGAGAGTCGAGCCGAACGTTTGGGCTCTATCATCCCCGTCATCGAGCCGGCCTGTGATGTGCTCGTCTATCCGCGCTTGAACACGCTCCCGTTCGATCAGCTTGAGCCGTCACGTGATATTGCAGGCCGACGGAGTTCTGTCCTGAGACGTCTGGCCGGCACAAAGAAGCCGATCCTGCTGATCACGACGGCGGAAGCCATGATGGAGCTCCTGCCGTTGCCCACAAACTGGTCTCGTATCGGATTCCAACTTCGGACTGGGGCGATCTATTCCGAAGCCGACCTTGAGGCTCGCTTGAAGGCCCTTGGGTACGATCTGGACGACAGCCCCGATTATCCCGGTGGAGTCTTGTTTCACGGCAACACCTTTGAGATCTTCCCGGCCGGCGCGCTCGGGCCGTTGAGAATAGAGCACTCCGGAGGACGAATCCGGCGTATCGCAGCGATCAATCCGATGGATCAGGAGGTGATTTCTGAGACGAACGAGCTCTTCATCGATCCGATGTCCGAGCGTCTGGCGTTCAAGGACAGAGCTCGAAAACGATCCAGCCTGTTCGACTACTGTTCGCGCGCCAAGTGGATCGCCGACAGCGCGGTGCCTAGGCACGCCGACACTTGGTTGAGCACGATCGAGGATGCGGCCGCCCGTGGCGAGCGTGACCGTGCATATCTGAGTCGACGCGAATGGGATCAGGCGGCAAAGAAGATCACCCTGTTGGCGCCGACCGTTCCGTTTCGCGCGACGCCGGAGTTCTATAAGGCGTCCTCGCCCCGGAAGGCCCTCCGTGCGTTCATCGAGGAAGCCCAACGCGGTGACGCACGTGTGGTGTTCGTCGCTGCGGTCGAATCGGATCTGCGTCTCATGGCCCGGATGAGCGCTGCCAAAGCCGAATGCGTGCCCGATTGGGCGCACGCGACCGCAAGGGGCAGGCGGCAGGCCGCGTTGCTGGCCGGCTTCGATGCGGGCTTTATCGTTCCTGGAAAGAAGCCGCTCGTGGTCATCACTGCTGCCGACGTGCTCGGCAGCAGGGCCCACCAACCGCAACCGACGAACTGGGCTTGGACGCCTGGCTTCGAGGCGGGTGACCTCCCCGAGCTCGGATCGGTGGTCGTTCATCTGCAACGCGGACTGGCACGCCTTGGCGGCTTGCGATCCATGGGCAGCGGAGATCTTTCGGCGCGCGAGATGGTCAGGCTGGTCTTCGCCGGAAACGACGCCGTTCTCGTGCCTCTCGCGGAATTGGCCCTGATCTGGCCGTATGCTGCTGAACTCGGGAACACCTCCCTGGACAAGGCCGACGGCAGCTCGTGGCGGCCGCGGCGAGCTGCGGCCGAGACAGAGATTCACGTCGTTGCCAAGGAGCTGGCCAAGCAGATGAGGCAGCGCCGGCGGCGTCCAGCTCCGAAGCTTGTGCCGCGCCCGGCGGCCTATGAGAAGTTCGTCGCGCGGTTTCCCTATTTCACCACCCCCGATCAGGCGAAGGCTATTCGCGACGTCCTGGATGATCTTGCATCGGGGCACCCGATGGACCGTATCGTCTGTGGCGACGTCGGTTTCGGTAAAACCGAAGTGGCGTTGCGCGCGGCGGCAGCCGCTGTGCTGGCCGGAAAGCAGGTCGCTATCGTCGTGCCGACGACGGTGCTCGCACGACAGCATTTCGAAACCTTCCGCAAGCGCTTTGCGCCTCTCGGCTTCGATGTTGGAAACCTGTCGCGGGTGGCCTCGGCCGCGGACGCGCGCGACGTGAGGGAGCGCCTCAAGAGCGGAGAACTCAGGATCGTGGTCGGGACCCTCTCGCTGGCATCCAAGGAGGTGAAATTTGCTGACCTTGGCCTGATCATCATTGACGAGGAACAGCATTTCGGCGCTGCCGAGAAAGCCATGCTGTCGAATCTCAATAAAAACGGCCACAGGCTCTGGATGAGTGCGACGCCGATCCCCCGCACCCTCGCGGCCGGCCTGACGGGTTTGCGGGATCTCAGCGTGATCGCAACCCCGCCGGTGCATCGTGTTCCGGTCGCCACCAAGGTGGCGCCGCTGTCGGACATCGCGATCGCCGCTGCCCTGGTTCGCGAGCACAGACGCAACGGTCAGAGCTTTGTCATTTGTCCGCGGATCCAGGATCTCGATCCTCTCCTGGCCAAGGTTCACGCGCTGGTGCCGGAACTCCGTATCAATACCATTCACGGCAAGTTGCCGACGGACGAGATCGACGAGAGATTGATGGGGTTCGTCGAGGGCCGCACCGATGTCCTACTTGCCACCAACATCGTGGAAAGCGGTCTCGACATTCCACGTGCGAACACGATCGTCGTATGCTGGCCGGAAAAATTCGGCTTGGCACAGTTGCATCAGCTCAGGGGACGAGTGGGACGCGGCGGCATCCGCGCGTTTGCGCATTTCCTGACGGAAGGCGGCTCTGACCGCTCGGAAAAGCGGCTCTCGGTTCTCGAGGAATTGAGCCGTCCGGGAGCTGGCTTTGCCATCAGCGCTCGCGACCTCGACCTCCGTGGCGGCGGCGACCTGCGCTCCGATCGACAATCGGGCCACATGCAGGTGTTCGGGCCGACTCTTTACGGCCACCTTCTTACACTTGCGCTGGAGGGAGATCGCGACGGAATGTCCGCGCTCTGGATCCCTGAACTGAATTTGCCCATCCCTGAGCTGCTTCCCGCGAGCTATGTGCAATCGGAGGCCGTCAGGCTCGAGATCTATGCGCGGGCCGCCCGGTGCCGCAGTGATGACGAGCTGGAGGAGCTCGAGGATGAAACGCAGCGCCGATTTGGAAAGCTGCCGTCCGAGGCCGGCAATTTCTTTGCGGTTGCCAGGCTCAGGGTGAATTGCCGGGAACGAGGGATCATGCGTCTCGATGTCGGGCCGGATGCGATCGCGGCGACGATGCTCGCAGGGAAGATCAGGAAGTCGTGCTCGCGGCTGCTGCAGCGCGAGGGCGATCGCGTCGTCTATCCCGGGCGCAGTAGTGAACCTGCTTTACGAAGAGTAGAGCTCTTCTTGGACCTCCTGGACGAATAAGACGAATGAAGAGCGACAGGTCGCTCAATTTGAAGCGATTCTGTGTACCCTCTTCGGGGCAGAGATGAAGGCGATGAAGCGTGCCCCTTGGCCGGGGTGATTGAACATCCTTGTTGTTGCCACAGGGATGATCGTTCGAGCCTGCCCTGGCACGGCATACTCAGATGCATGTGGCGCGTATCGCCGCAATTCAGAGCGACGCGCGTCACATCTGCGGCGCGTCTGAAACAATATAGAACCAAAGATATGCAAACTGATAAGTTGTGGTTGCTTAGCAAGGCGATGTCCTGATGTCTTCGGGGCTCGGCGCGTGCTGCCGAGTTGCATGACGGTGCGCGTCTGCTTTGCGGCGCTTTCAAGGGCGGAAACGATGCCGTCGCTGTTGGCGCGCTTCTTTGGAAAGCGTCGAAGAAGTATCTACGAAGAGAAATCGCTGAATTACCAACATGCTCGTCCGGAGTCGTCGTCCGGCCTGGTGCTTGTTAGACGAGTTCTAGCCGTCGTGTCGTCATCCCGGAATGCTCGTGTGTTAGGAGCGCCCACGTACCGAGAGCTGGAGCTTGGGATGATCGGGATGTCCGAAGGGGTTGCTGCGCGATCGATAGCGGCGGTGGGGTAACGATCTCGTTGAGCCTTGTGAGCTCGTTTGTGCTCGCTTTGGGCGTCGTCGGAGTTCAGTCGCATTCAACTGCGAGATCATATCGACACTTCGTCTGTGGATCACGAGTGGTCTTGGTCGACCTATCAAAGGTCGAAACACGTTCAAACTGTAACGCATCCTGATGTTGTGTCGTCGGCGCAGCGTTACCTTGGAGAGATTAAAAACTTGAGAGGGCGGTATCCTTTTGACTGTCATTCTCAGCTGCATTACTCGTAGCTCATCGCTATCGCTTGTTAGTAGGAGTAGCCGGGCATGATGGTCTTCGACAGGGACGATGTCACCTTCACCGTCGTCGTGAATCACGAAGAGCAATATTCGATCTGGCCGACATTCAAGGACATTCCGAGCGGATGGAATGCGGTCGGTGTGACCGGCAGCAAGAAGGAATGTCTGGATCATATCGAGCGGGTCTGGACGGACATGCGACCGTTGTCGCTGCGCAAGTTCATGCAGGAGAGCCCCCAGACGCCGGCTCAATCCTAGATCCAAGGGGCTGGCACCAATGCGGCTCATCTGTTTGCCTTACGCGGGAGGCAGCGCCATGATCTATGCGCGCTGGAGACGCCTTCTTCCGTCATGGATCGAGGTGGTGCCCCTGGAGTTGCCTGGCCGTGGCGCGCGAATGGATGAGCCTCTGCACACGGAAATGGCCGGACTCGCGGATCAGCTTGCAACTGAGTTGATCGGGACAGCGTGGCGATCGCCTTATGCGTTGTTCGGGCATAGTCTCGGTGGGTTGATTGCCTTCGAGGTCGCGCACGGATTGCTTGCGCGCGGCGCGCCCAGTCCGCAGATCTTGCTCGTATCTGGAACGGAGGCGCCGGCGATGCGTGACGGGAGCCGTTGGCGGGAACCGCTCGACCATGATGCGCTTCGCGGCGAGTTGTCGAGATTGAAGGGCACGCCGTCGGAAGCCCTGGAAAGCCCGGAGATCATGCGTCACGCTCTGCCGATTCTGCGGGCCGACTTCCTGATTTGCGGCAACTACGTCCCGCAACAGCGGAAGCGCTTGCCCTGTCCGATACAGGTTTTCGGCGGTGATCGGGACGAGACGCGCCGGGAGGCGCTCGATGCCTGGCGCGACGAGACATCGGCGTCGTTCAGGCTCGACGTGCTGGCAGGCGATCATTTCTTCATTCATGCGCGGCAGGCCGAATTGGTGAGCCGCATCGCCGCACTGTTGGCACGCCAAAGCCGGCGCCAGCCTGCTGCTGTCGGCGCGGAGCCGTAGCGGGCCGGGGCAGGGAGGCTGGCTGCATTGGCTTCTTGAAGGCAGGGTGATGGCGCGGTCGAGGTGGAAAGCAGGGAGGATTCATGTTCGCAATGCAATCTAAAATTGATGGTGAGGCGCTTCCGTTTCTTTTGCGTGCCAGCCGCAAGCAGCAGTCACTGACGGATGCCGTCAGTGAGCTGCGGGGCATAATCGAGAGGCAGCTCCAGGCCAGCGGCGGGATTCTGTTTCGCGACTTTCATCTCGACGGCGCCGAAGCATTCAGGAGCTTCGCCGCCAGCTTTGGTCATCCGCTGCTCAGCTATGAATTCGGTTCGACGCCGCGCACGCAAGTGAGCTCTGGCGTCTACACGTCGACAGAATATCCGCCGCATCAAAGCATTCCCCTGCACAATGAGCAGGCCTACACGCGCGATTGGCCGTTGAAGATTTGGTTCTATTGCGAACAGCCAGCTCAGCAAGGCGGCGAGACGCCGATCGCCGACAGCCGGCTCATCTACCGCGACATGCCTGCCGCAATCCGGAGCCGATTTGCCGAGAAGGGCGTCATGTATGTCCGTAACTATGGCAGCGGCCTCGACGTAGACTGGCGAGACGTGTTCGGCACGCAATCGAAGGCCGAAGTCGAGGCGTATTGTGCGGCTCATGCGATCGCCTGCGAATGGAAGGACGGCGATGAGCTGCGCACACGCCAGGTTTGCCAGGGCACCGCTGTGCATCCCTTCACGGGGGACAAGGTGTGGTTCAATCAGGCGCATCTCTTCCATGTCTCCAGTCTTGCACCCGAGGTGCGCGAAAGCCTGCTCGACATTGTGAGCGATCCGCTGGAACTGCCCCGCAACGCCTTCTATGGCGATGGCTCGCCGATCGAGGATGAGACGCTCGCTGCTGTCCGCGATGTGCTCGATCGCCACAAGATCATCTTCCCCTGGCAGGCGGGCGACGTCGTGATGCTCGACAACATGCTGACGGCGCATGCCCGCGAGCCGTTCAAGGGGCCGCGCCGGGTCATCGTCGCGATGGCACAAGCCTACGGGCTGCAGTGATCCCAGCCGTCCAGACCACTGATCGAATGCCACGCCGTTAGCGGATATCTGCAACATGTTCCCAGAAACTCTCGTCGAACGACTGCGTGAGCACGCTACGCTGCGAGCCGACCGTCTGGCGTTGCGCTTCATCGAAGGCGAGACTGTCGTTGGAGAGTTGACGTTCGCTGATCTCGACCGGCGTGTGCGTGCCCTGGCCGCACGGCTGCAGGATTTCGGTGGCGCCGGAGAACGCGCCGTCATTCTGCTGCCGAGCGGTCTCGACTACGCCGTGGCCTTTTATGCGTGCCTCTACGCCGGCGTGATTGCCGTGCCTGCCTATCCGCCGGAAAGCGGCAAGGAGCGCCATACGGCTCGCCTCGATGGCATCCTGCGCGACGCGGCGCCTCGCTTCATCCTCACCGCGGCGGGCCTGCGCGACAAGATCCCTGCCTCGTTCGGCCGCCTCGTCCCTCATGTTCTCGCCGTCGATGCCATCCCGGTGGAAGGTGCGGCGTCCTGGCACGAGACCGGGCCGCGAGGCGATGCGATCGCATTCCTTCAATATACGTCAGGATCGACGTCGCAACCGAAAGGCGTTTGCGTCACACACCGGAACCTCGTCGCCAACGAGGTCGCGATCGAGGCCGCGACGGGGGTGACGGCGGACGACGTCTTCGTCAGCTGGCTGCCGCTCTACCATGACATGGGTCTGATGGGCGGATTGCTGAGTCCGCTCTTCACGGGCTACTCGGCAGTGTTGATGTCGCCGCGCAACTTCCTGGAGCAGCCGCGCCGCTGGCTCGATGCGATTGATCGGCATGGCGGCACGGTCAGTGGCGGACCGGACTTTGCTTTTGCACTCTGCGCGGACCGGATCTCCGACGAAGCGATTTCGCGCCTTGATCTCAGCCGCTGGCGCTTTGCATTCTCCGGCTCGGAATTCGTGCGGCGTGCGACGCTCGAACGGTTCGCTGAGCGCTTCCGTCCCACAGGATTCGATCAGCGCGCGCTGACGCCGTGCTATGGACTCGCGGAGGCGACCCTGTTGGTCACAGCAGGCGAGCGTGCAAGCAGGGCTGTGTGCCACACACTCGAGCCGAACGCGCTTGCTCAGGGGCGTGTCGCCGATGCCGATGAGGGCTCCGCACTGATGGCGTGTGGCGTCGCAGCCGAACATCACGTCGTGCGGATCATGCGGCCGGATGGCTCGGGTGAGGCCGATGCGGACGAGATCGGCGAGATCTGGGTCGCTGGCCCGAGCGTGGCCAACGGCTATTGGAACAACGCACAGGCGACGCAACAGACATTTGTAAACAGAGACGGCTCGCGCTGGCTGCGCACAGGCGACCTCGGCTTTCTCCGCGATGGCGCGCTGGTCGTGACGGGGCGGCTCAAGGATCTGCTGATCGTTCGTGGTCAGAACATCTATCCGTTCGACCTCGAACAGGCCGTCGAGACCGAGGTGTCCCAGGTTCGGAAGGGCCGCGTCGCGGCCTTCCCGGTCGAGATTGACGGTGCGGAAGGCATCGGCATCGCCGCGGAGTTCAGCAGAGCCGTGCTGCGGCGGACGCCGTCTGACGCCTTGATCAAGGCCGTCGGCGATGCGGTCATGCGGCAGACCCAGGAATATCCCGCGGTTGTCGTGCTGCTCAATCCGCAGGGCATGCCGCTGACCACCAGCGGCAAGCTGCAGCGTTCCGCCTGTCGCGCGGGTTGGATGCAGGGGACGCTCGACAGTTTCGCGGTGTTCGCACGGGGACAACAGGCCGCCGAGCGGCCGGCGCCGAATCCGCTCACAGAAACCGAGCGCAGTCTTGCACTGATCTGGCAGGATGTGCTTCGCCTTGCGAAAGTCAGCCGCGAGGAAGACTTCTTCGTGCTTGGCGGCAACTCGATTACCGCTGTGCAAATTGCCGGACGGGTGCGTGAGCGCCTGCATGTCGATCTTGATCTGCGCAGCTTTTTTGATGCGCCCACGCTCGGTGCTCTGGCCGCCTCGATCGATGCCGCGGACCGTGTGGCTGACGCCGTGCCGCCGCTGCGCACCGCGGCGCCGGACGCGCGCGTGCTGCTGTCGCCTGCACAGGAGCGGCTCTGGTTCCTTTGGAGCATGGACCCTGCCAGCACGGCCTACACCATCGCCTGTACGGTCAGGTTCGAAGGCGCACTCGATCAGGCTCGACTGGTGCGCGCTCTGAACGACATCGTCGCGCGCCACGAACCGCTTCGCACCACCTTTGCGTCCCACGATGGCCGAGCGGCGCAAGTGATTCATGACGTCCAGGAGGTGCTCGTCGCCGTCGAGGATCTTCGGCGTTGCTCGGCGGCAGATCGTGCGATGCGGGCCGCAGCGCGAATCCAGGGTGAGCTGGCGAGGCCGTTCGATCTCGCCAATGGGCCGCTGCTGCGCGCCGTTCTGGTGCAATTGGCCGACGATCGGCACGAACTGCTGCTCTCGGCGCATCACATCGTGGCCGATGGTCTGTCACTCAATGTGCTGCTGAACGAACTTTCGAGCATCTATGGCTCGCATGGGCAGCAATCTCCAGCGTCACTGCCGCCGCTCGTCGTCCAGTATGCCGACTACGCGGCATGGCAACGGGCTTGGCTGACGAGTCCAGAGGCCGATCGGCAGATCGCCTATTGGCGCGGGCGGCTCGGCGAGACGCAGGAACCGCTGGCGCTCCCGTTCGACCGGCAGCGTCCGCCGGTTCAGAGTTATCGTGGTGATACCATTCACCTCGAAATCGGGTCGGACCTGGCGCGGAAGCTGCGTCGGCGTGCCGGTGAGCAAAGCGTCAGCATGTTCATGCTGCTGCTTGCCGCCTATCAGCTGCTGTTGTTCCGCTACTCGGGCCAGTCCGTTCTGCGGGTCGGCGTGCCGGTCGCCGGCCGCCGGCAGACCGAACTTGACGCCCTGATCGGCTGCTTCGTCAACACGCTCGTGCTGTGCGCCGACGTGGCTGACGATATGAGCTTCGGCGATCTGCTGAACCAGGCGAAGGCCGAAGTCATTGCGGCGCTCGCGCATCAGGACCTGCCGTTCGACAGACTTGTTGAAACGCTGAATCCCGTGCGGTTGGGCGGACATAATCCACTGTTCCAGGTCAAGTTCAACTACATGGCGGAGCCGAGAGGATTCGCCGCGGCCGACGGCCTGCGCGCCGAAACCCACATCATGGATCTGGTCGGCTCGCATTTCGATCTCGCGCTCGATGTCGTCGATGGCGCCGCGGGTATGGCGGCCAGCCTCAATTACGCAACCGATCTGTTCGACAGGCTCACCATCGAGCGGATGGGCGCCCAATTCGTCGAATTCCTGGAGCAGATCGCAGACGGCGTCGAACGCCCGCTGACCGACTTCGCCCTTGCACCTCAGCTTCGTCAGGCGGTGGCGCAGGAGGTTCGGACGTTCCCGCTGACGGACATCGTTGCCCTGATCGAGGCGGCGGCTGCGGGTCGTGGCGCCAAGGTCGCTCTGCGGCAAGGACGGGCCAGTGTCACATTTGCCGAGCTGCAGCGCTGGTCGGATCAGATTGCGCATCGGCTGGCGGCGCGCGGCGTCGGGCGCGAAGTACCCGTCGCACTGTGGATCGAGCGGTCCCCGGCATTCGTCGCGGCGCTGCTCGGGGTATTGAAGGCGGGCGGCGCTTATGTCCCGCTCGATCCGGCTTGGCCTGTCGCCCGCGCGCGGCGTATCCTCGAAGACGGAAAGATCCGCCTGCTGATCGCGACCGGCGACCGCCTCGCAGCAGCGCAGGAGTTGGAATGTCTCGTGCTCGATGCCGAATGGCGCGATCACGACGTCTCCGACCGGTTCGTGCCGCATGCCAATCATTCGGCCCAGACCGCCTACATCATCTACACCTCCGGCTCGACCGGCGCGCCGAAGGGCGTCGCGGTGTCGCACGGCGCACTGGCGAACTACGTGCAGGCGGTGCTGACGCGGTTGCGGCCTGAGGCAGATACCAATATGGCGATGGTCTCGACCGTCGCCGCCGACCTTGGTCACACCGTCCTGTTCGGTGCGCTTGCCAGCGGCGCGACCCTGAACCTGCTGCCCGCTGATGCCGCATTCGATGCCGACGCCTTCGCTCAGGCCATGCGCGAGGGGAGCGTCGACATCCTCAAGATCGTTCCGAGTCATCTGCGCGGTCTGTTGCAGGCGCGCCGTTCGGAGGACGTGCTGCCGCGGGATGTGCTTGTGCTCGGTGGTGAGCCTAGCGATCCGCGGCTGCTCGCAGACGTGCGCCAGCTGCGACCCCAATGCCGGATCGTCAATCATTACGGCCCGACCGAAACCACCGTGGGAATCGCGACCCATGAATGGGCAGGGATCACTGACGGCGATATCGTGCCGATCGGCCTGCCCTTGGCGAACCTGCGCGCTTATGTGCTCGACGATGCGTTGAGCGTGGTGCCATGCGGGGTCGCAGGCGAGCTCTATGTCGGTGGCTCGGGCGTTGCGCGAGGCTATTGCGGGGCGCCGGGGCAGACCGCCGAACGCTTCGTTCCGGATCCTTTCGGACCACCCGGCGAGCGCCTCTATCGCACCGGCGATCGCGTACGGTGCGATCGACTTGGACGGATCGTGTTCCTCGGCCGGCGCGATGACCAGGTCAAGCTCCGTGGCTACCGCGTCGAGCCGACCGAGATCGCGCGGGTGATGACCTCGCTCAGTCGCGTGGTCGATGCAGCCGTTGTGACCCGCGCGAGCGACGTCGAGCAGGATCGGCTCGAGCTGGTGGCCTATTGCGTCGTGGAGACGGGCACGGAGCTCTCGCCAGACATCCTGCGGGCGCAAATGACTGCGCTGGTACCGGACTATATGGTTCCTTCGCGCGTGATCATTCTCGATCGCCTGCCGCTGACCGCGAACGGCAAGCTGGACCGGGCTGCGCTTCCGCAGCCCGATGACGAGGCCACGACATCCTATGCCGATCCGGTCGGGGAGGTCGAGCAGACCATTGCCGCCGTATGGCGCGAAGTGCTGGGTCGCGACCGTATCGGCCGCGACGACAATTTCTTCGAGCTCGGCGGCGATTCCATTCTCAGCCTGCAGATCATCGCAAGGCTGCGCAAACGCGGCGTGGTCCTGACACCCAAGCAGGTCTTTGCGCAGCAGACGATCGCGGCCCTGGCCGGCGTGGTTGCGACCACCTCCGCGCCGGCTGTGGCGGCGTCGGCGGCAGCGCGCAGCGTCGCGAACTCCGACGCTGCGGCGCTGCTGCCGATCCAATTGCGGTTCTTTGCAGAGAAGATCCCCAGCCGTGATCACTTCAATCAGGCCGTGATGCTCGTACCGCGAGATCGCACCAGGTGGAGCGTGCTGCAGGCCGCGCTCATGGCGGTCGTCCTGCATCACGACGCGCTCCGTATGCGGTATCGTCGAGTGGCGGATACTTGGCAGGCGTCCCTTGCCGATCCGCCTGCAGCCTCCGATCTGCTGTGGACCCGAAGCGAGGTCCAGCCGGCTGATCTAGGCGCCATCGCATCGTCCGCGCAGGCCAGCCTCTCGCTGGCGTCGGGAACCTTGCTCCGCGCAGTCGGCTGTGACCTCATCGATGGCAGTCAGCGTCTGCTGATCGCAATCCATCACCTCGCTGTGGATGGCGTGTCCTGGCGCATCCTGCTCGCGGACATCGTCTCGGCTTGCGAGCAGCTCGAGGCCGGAGCTGCGGCGGTCACCTTGCCGAAAAGCGACTCGCCGTCGTCCTGGGCAAAGCGGCTGCACGCATATGCGACATCCGAACGGCTCGCGGCCGAATTGCCGTTCTGGCTGGCAACGTCCCAAGGGAGCGATCTGCCTTGCGATGACGACCATGGCGGCGTCGACCTCGAAGCCGATGCTGATGAGGTGGTGCTCGATGTGGACGCGGCGTTGACCGCGCAGCTTCTCGAGGCAGCGCCGGCAGCCTACCGCACCAGGATCAACGACCTGCTGCTCGCCGCGCTGGCACGTGCGATCGCGATCTGGTGCGGCCGCGACGATATCGCGATCGAACTCGAGGGTCATGGTCGTGAGGACATCTTTGCCGATGCCGACATCACGCGAACGGTGGGATGGCTCACGAGCGCATTCCCGTTCCGCCTGAAGGGCGGTGCTGACGCCGATGCAGCCCTCATCAAGACAGTGAAGGAAGCCCTGCGCGCCGTTCCCGATCATGGAATCGGCTATGGGATCCTTCGCTACCTCGGCAGGCCTGAGCATCGCGAGGCACTCTCGCGGGCGCCAAACCCGCGCGTCATCTTCAACTATCTCGGCCGGTTCGATCAGGACCTCGGCGCGGCGGCCGCGTATCGGATCGGCGCGGAAGATCCCGGCGCGATGCGGGCGGCGGACACGCCGTTGCGGGCCCGGCTCACCATCAATGGCGAGGTGCGCGACGGCAGCCTCCGCCTTGCCTTCCGCTATGGCCGACGCCGCTATCGGCGGGCGACGATCGAGCGGGTTGCCGAGCTCTATCGCGCAGCGCTGCGCGGTCTCGTGGATCACTGTGTTCAGAGCGCGGGCTGCCTCACGCCCTCCGACGTTCCGCTCGCGAATCTCGATCAGGTGACGCTCGACCGTCTTTGTGCAGCGCGCGACGTTCGCAATATCGAAGAGATCTATCCGCTATCGCCGATGCAGCAGGGGCTGCTGTTTCATGCGCTTCGCGATGGCCACGACGACGCCTATGTCAATCAGCTCGCGGTGGAGCTGCGTGGTGTCACGCCGGCCGCGCTGTGCGCGGCGTGGCAAGCGGCGAGCGCGCAGCATGCAGTGCTGCGGACGGGCTTTGTCTGGCAGCTTTCGGAGGCGGCTCAGCAGATCGTCTATCGCCGGCTGGATGTTCCGATCGTCGAGGACGATTGGCGCAGCCGGATGGCCTCATTGCGCGAGGGCGCGGATCTCGACGCGGCGTTGGCCGAAGCCGGGCAGCGCGAACGAGCGCTTGGATTCGACGTCACCCAACCGCCGCTGCAGCGACTGCGTCTGATCCGGCTCGATCATGATCGGCTCTGGATGATTTGGACGCACCATCACCTGCTGGTCGATGGCTGGAGCTCGGCCCGGCTGCTGGCCGAGGTCCTGAAGCGCGCGGCTGGCGGCACGCCGGCTGTGTCACAAGGTCGATATCGCGACTACATCGCTTGGCTCCAGATGCAAGACCGCAGCGTGGCCGCTGATTTCTGGCGCGAGGCACTGGACGATCTCGCGGAGCCGACGCTGCTCGCTGATGCGCTGCACGCCAGGGGCCCAATCAGCCGGGCGATCGGACACGGACGGCTGACGCAGGTCCTGGACGGCGCGCTGGCGACGCGTCTCAAGCGGTTCGCGGCGCAGCAGCGGGTCACTATGAATACGCTGCTGCAGGGCGCCTGGGCGCAGGTGCTGCGGCAGCTCTGCGGGCAGGCCACCATTTGCTTCGGTGTCACCGTCGCCGGACGCCCGGCAGAGCTTGTCGACGCGGAGCACGGGATTGGGCTGTTCATCAACACGTTGCCGCTGGTCGATGCCCCGCATCCGCAGGCGCTGATCGGTGATTGGCTGCGCGCGCTGCAGGCGCGCAACGTGGCGGCCCGCGACTATGAATGGATGCCGCTGCACGAAATCCAGCGCCTCGCCGAGCTCGGTGGCCGGCAGATGTTCGATAGCATCCTGGTGTTCGAGAACTATCCGATCGATCAGTCCCTGATGGATCGCAACGATGCCTTACCGCAGGTCGGACGTGTCGAGCATGTGACACCGACGACCTATGCAATGGCGGTCGCGGTCTTCGAAAGCGGCGAAAGTCTCCGGCTCGACTTCAACTATGATCGGTCGCAGCTGGATGAGCACGCGGCACGATGGGTGAGCGCTGCGATGCGCGACTGGCTGATCGCGATCACGGCCGATGCCACGCGCGTCATGGGCAGCCTGCAGGCGATCAGCGAGGAGACGCTCGCAAGCGTTCTGCGTTGGGGGAGTGCGGATGGCGACGCCCTCGCGCCAGGATCGCTGAACCTCGTGGCGCAGATCGAGGCTCAGGTGGCCCGAACGCCCGATGCGGTTGCCGTCATCAGCGGCGAGCGCCGGCTGAGCTATGCTGAGCTGAATGCCCGATCAAACCGGTTGGCGCGGCGGCTGAGGGCGCGCGGGATCGGTCCTGACGTGGTGGTTGGCCTTGCGCTGGAGCGCGCGCCGATCATGCTGGTGGCGCTGCTTGCGGTGTTGAAGGCGGGAGGGGCTTATCTGCCGCTCGATCCCGACTATCCGCCTGACCGTCTCGTCCACATGCTCCGCGACAGCGGCACGAAGCTGCTGCTGACGCAAGCGTCGCTTCAGGATCGATTTGCGGCAGCGCTGGCCGATGGCGGCGCCGAGGCCTGGCTGCTCGATGATCAGACCGGTCAAGAGGCTGGCTCAGCCGCCAATCTCGGCATTGGCCTGCATCCGGAGAACCTCGCTTACCTGATCTACACCTCGGGCTCGACCGGGCTGCCCAAGGGCGTGATGGTGCGGCATGGCGCGATCGCGAATTTTCTGGCCACGATGGCCGAGCAGCCGGGAATGGCGTCCGCAGATTGCGCGCTAGGCCTGACGTCGCTGTCGTTCGATATCGCGGTGCTGGAGCTGTGGCTGCCATTGACGTGCGGGGCTCGCATCGTGCTCGCCGATCGGGCCGCCGCGCATGATCCGGCGGCGTTGAAGGCGATGATGGTCAGACATGGTGTGACCATGGTCCAGGCGACGCCGTCGAGCTGGCGCATGCTGCTCGACCATGAGGACGGTGACGTGTGGCTTCCCGACGGCTGCCGCGTGCTGAGTGGTGGCGAGGCGCTAGCGCCCGACCTGGCCGCGCGGCTGACGGAGCTGAGCCACGATGTCTGGAACCTGTATGGGCCGACCGAGACCACGGTCTGGTCCGCGCGCCGTCGGCTTGACGCGAACAATCGGTCGCCTGTGCTGGGTCGGCCGGTCGGCAATACCACGTTCTATGTGCTCGACTCGCATTTCAATCTCGCGCCGATTGGCGTGGCCGGCGAGCTCTTTATCGGCGGCGCGGGACTTGCGCGTGGCTATTGGCGCCGTGCAGGGCTGAGCGCCGAGCGCTTCGTCCCGGATCCGTTTGGGCCGGCCGGTGCGCGGCTATACCGGACCGGTGATCTGGCGCGCTGGCGTGCCGATGGCGTGCTCGATTATGTCGGTCGCGCCGACCATCAGGTGAAGATTCGAGGCCGCCGGATCGAGCTCGGCGAAATCGAAGCGCATCTCCGGGCGCAGCCCGGCGTACGCGACAGTGTCGTGGTGGCGCGGGAGATCGGCGGCGGCCTGAATTTGATCGGCTATGTCAGCGGCGACGAAGCGCTCGATGCTGCAAGCCTGCGCTCGGCCCTCATCGCGGTGCTGCCAGACTACATGGTACCGTGGCGGTTGATCATATTGCCGCAACTGCCGCTCACGCCCAACGGCAAGATCGACAGGCGCAGGTTGCCGCCGCCGTCTCAAGGCGGCCCTGTCGAGCAGGTGCATGAGGCTCCTGTTGGCGAGATCGAGGTCACTCTTGCCCGGATCTGGGCGGAGCTGCTCGCCGTCGAGCGTGTGAGCCGCAGCGACCGCTTCTTCGAGCTGGGCGGGCATTCGCTGCTGGCCGTGCGGCTGATCAGCCGCGTCTCGCAGGAGTTCGGCGTCGCGCCGCCATTGTCCGAGCTGTTCGCCCGCCCGGAGCTGGCGGAATTCGCCCGCGCCGTCTCGATCAGGCTGATTGAGGAGGAATTCGAGGCGCGCGAGCTCCAAGAGCTGATCGAGGCAGAGTAGCGATGAAACGACAATCAGCCGAGCCCAACCTGACGGATCTCGACTCGGAGGCGCTGCAGCGTCTGGCGCTTGCTGCCAGGGAGCGAAGCCGCAAGGCGGGCAGGCGGCATCCCGGTGCGATCCCGATCATCGATCGCGCGGGCAAGCTGCCGCTGTCCTTTGCGCAGCAGCAATTGTGGCTCGTCTCGCAGCTTGATGGCGTGAGTACGAACTATCACCTGGATGTCGTGTTGCGGCTGCAGGGAGAACTCGATCTCGCCGCCTGGCGTCGCAGTCTCGATCGCCTGCTCGGACGTCATGAGGCGCTGCGCACGATCTTCATTGCCGAGCATGGCGAGCCGCAGGTCCAATTGCTGCCGCCGGACACGGTGGTGCCGCTCTCATGGCATGATCTCCGTGGCCGGCCGGATCGCGAACAGCGCTTCCGCGAGCTGCTCGAAGAATGCCGGGGCGAGCCGTTCGATCTTGCCTGCGGACCGCTGATCCGCAGTCATCTGATCCGCCTTGATGATGACGTGCATGCCGCGCTGCTCAGCCTGCACCACATCGTATCGGACGGCTGGTCGATGGGCGTGATCGTGCGTGAGCTTTCGGCGTTGTATACGGCCTTCGCCGCGGGCGAAGGCGATCCCCTGCCGCCGCTCGCGCTCCAATATCCGGACTTCGCCGCATGGCAGCGCAAGGCGCTGACGCAGCAGAAGCTGAAGCGCCAGCTGGATCATTGGACGGGCGCCCTGGCCGGGGCGCCGCCGATGCTGAGGTTGCCGACGGATCGTCCGCGAACGGCGCCGAGATCAATCGCCGGCGCTGCGGTGCCCGTGGAGATCGGCGGTGAGCTGTCAGGTACGATTCGGCAGCTCGGCCGCATGCTCGGCGCCACACCGTTCGTGATCGTGCTCTCGGCATGGGCCATCGTGCTGTCTCGGCTCGCCGGCCAGCTTGATCTCGTGATCGGCACGCCCACGGCAAACCGGACGGTGGCTCAGCTGGAGGGGCTGGTCGGCTTCTTCGCCAACATGCTGGCCGTGCGCCTCTATCTGACGGAGGCGCCGAGCGTGGCGGAGCTGGTCGAGCGTGTGAAGAAGGCTGTGCTTGCGGCGCAAGACCATCAGGACCTGCCCCTCGAACATCTTGTCGAAGCGCTGCAGCCGCCGCGAAATCCGGATCATACGCCCATCTTCCAGGTCGTGTTTGCGTGGCAGAGCAACGACGTTGGCGAGCTGGCGCTTCCCGGCATCGATGTCGTGCGCCTGGCCGCGGAGCCGCGGCAGATCAAGTTCGATCTCGAGCTCGATCTCAGCGAGACCGCCGGCGGTATCTCCGGACGGCTGAACTACGCGACGGCCCTGTTCGATGAAGCGACCGTGCTGCGGCAGCGCAACTACCTGATGGCGGCGCTGCGGGCCATGGTCACCGATGTCGGTCAGTCGGTGCAGGCGATTGAGCTGCTGTCCGGCGAGGAGCGGTCAATGCTCCTCGACCATTGGAACCGGACGGATTTGTTCACGCCGCCCGAACGCTGCATCCAGGACCTAATTGCTGACCAGGTCCATCGATGGCCGGCCGCTGTGGCGCTGGTGCATGACGGCGTCCGATTGACCTATCGCGAGCTCGATACGAGAGCCAATCGCTTAGCTCATCATCTGCTCGAGCACGGTGCGGCTCCCGATCGCCTGGTGGCAATCTGTCAGCAGCGCGGTATCGACGCGATCGTCAGCCTGCTCGCGGTTCTCAAGGCAGGAGCTGCCTATCTGCCGCTCGACCCGGTGTACCCGGCACAGCGGCTGCGTGAGATCCTGACCGACGCCGAACCTGTGCTGCTGTTGTGCGACAACGACAGCGCCGAGAAGCTCGGCGATGTCGCGTGCCCTGTCATTGACGTGAAGAGACATGCGCCGAAATGGCATGACATGCCCGACGTCGCGCCCGTGATTGCCGGCCTGACGCCGCGCCATCTCGCCTACGTCATCTATACCTCCGGCTCCACGGGCAAGCCGAAGGGTGTGATGATCGAACACCGCGGCCTGGTGAATCTTGCGCTGGCCCAGATCGCGCTCTTCGAAATCAAGCGCGACAGCCGTGTCGTACAATTCGCGTCCTTCAGCTTCGATGCGAGCGTCTGGGACATCGTCATGGCGTTGTGTTCGGGTGCCGAGTTGCATCTGATCGGCGGCGACGCACACCGCGATGCCTCGGTGCTGTTCGACTATTTCGCGGATCATCGCATCACGCATGCCACACTGCCGCCTGCGATGCTGCAGGGCCGGCCGGACCTGGAACGTCTGGCCGTTCTGGAGACCTTGGTGCTTGCCGGCGAATTGCCAAAGGCGGAACTCATCGCGGCGTTGCCGCTCAGCGTCGCCGTGTTCAATGCCTACGGGCCGACCGAAGCCACCGTCTGCGCCACCGCATGGCGTCGTCCCGCTGGTTTTGCCGATGGGGCCGTTCCGATCGGAAGACCGATCGCCAATGCGCGCATCTATCTGCTCGACGATCTGGGGGGGCCGGTGCCCCGTGGCGCGGTCGGCGAGATCTGGATCGGTGGAGCAGGGGTTGCGCGGGGCTATCTCAACCGGGTTGATCTCACGGCGGAACGCTTCGCCACGGACCCATTCGCGTCGAGCGACGGTGCGCGGATTTACCGCACCGGCGATCTCGGGCGCTACCGCCCCGATGGCGACATCGAGTTCCTCGGTCGCAACGATCATCAGGTCAAGATCCGCGGCTTCCGCATCGAGCTCGGTGAGATCGAGGCGCGCTTGGCGGCGCTCGACGGCGTAAGGGATTCCGCTGTGCTGGCGCGACGCACGACGCATGGCGACACCACGCTCACCGCCTATGTGGTGCCGGCCGAGGGCGTCGGCGCCGTCGGCCCCTGGAGCGCGCAATTGCGGGCGCATCTACAGGCCTGCCTGCCAGACTACATGGTGCCCTCCGCCATCCTGTGTCTGCCTGCGCTTCCGCTGACGCCGAACGGCAAGGTCGACCGCAACGCGTTGCCCGCCCCGGATGACGGCGCTTTCTCGCGCCGCGCTTATGCAGCGCCGCAAGGAGAGCGCGAGTTCGAGCTTGCCGCCATATGGAGCGAGCTTCTCGGCATCGATCGCATCGGGCGGAACGATCACTTCTTCGAGCTTGGCGGTCAATCGCTGCTGATCGTCCGCTTGCTGGACCGTCTGCAGCGCCGTGGCTTCACGACGAACGCGCGGACCGTGTTCGTCAAGCCGGTGTTGCACGAGCTTGCGGCGAGCCTGCATCGCCTCGACGAGGTGGCCATTCCGGAGAATCTGATCACGGAACGGACGACGACCATCACGCCGGAGATGCTGCCGCTGATCGCGCTGAACCAGTCCGAAATCGATCGAGTGGTCGATCAGGTGCCCGGAGGTGTCGCCAACATCCAGGACATCTACGCGCTGTCGCCGCTGCAGGAAGGCATCATGTTTCATCATCTGCTGGCGACGGAGGGGGATCCTTACGTGCTCGTCGCGCAGATGGCGTTTCCGAGCCGCGATCTGCTCGATCGCTATCTGGCTGCCGTCCAGCGGGTGATCGACCGGCACGATGTGCTGCGTACATCGGTCGTTTGGGACGGCCCATCCGTCCCCGTTCAGGTGGTCTGGCGGCGGGCGCAGATTGAGGTCACAGAGGTCGCGCTCGATGGTCACGGGCCGGCGCATCTGGAACTCGCCAAGCGGTTCGATCCGAGATCGTCCCGGATCGATCTGTCCAAGGCGCCGCTGCTGAGGTTTGCCGTGGCCCGCGATCCGGCAGGCGAGCGCATGCTGCTGCTGGTTCTGCTGCACCACATGATCGGCGATCACGCGACCTTGGAGGCTATTCATCGCGAGGTGGAGGCCATGATGTCGGGTTGTGCGCATCTCCTGCCCGCTCCGACGCCGTTCCGCAATCTCGTGGCCCGAAGCCGCGATGCTGCGAGGCGGGACGCCGAGCAGCGCTTCTTCCGCGGCATGCTGGCTGATATCGACGCGCCGACAGCGCCGTTCGGCCTGTTGGATGTACGTAGCGACGGCGACAGCGTTCGCGAAGCGAAGCTGGCAATCCCGTCGGCGCTTGATGCGCGTGCCCGTACTCAGGCGCGACGCCTCGGCGTGAGTCTTGCCAGCCTGTGTCACCTCGCCTGGGCGCAGGTGCTCGCACGGAGCAGCGGACGTGAGCAGATCGTGTTTGGCACGGTCCTGTTCGGCCGCATGCAGACCGGCGCCGGGCTCGACCGCAGTTTGGGTCTGTTCATCAACACGCTACCGCTACGGCTCGATCTCGACGAGACTTCTGTCGAGACGAGCGTGCGCGTGGCGCATGCTCGCCTGGCCGAGCTGACGATGCATGAACACGCGTCATTGGCCATGGCGCAGCGATGCAGCGGCGTCGCGCCGCCGGCACCGCTGTTCTCGGCGATCCTGAATTATCGCCATAGCCGGAAGCGGGAGCCGGAAGCGGTATTGGACAGCCCGTTGCATGCGGTTGAATGGCTCGGCGCGGAGGAGCGTACGAACTATCCCTTGATGCTTGCAGTCGATGACGACGGCGACGCATTGCGCCTAACGGCCCAGACCGCCGCGGCTGTCACGCCGCACCGGATCTGCGCGATGATGCAGCGATGTCTCGACCAACTCGTATCGGCGCTCGAAACCGATCCGCACATGCCGGTTTGTCGGGTGGACGTGATCCCGGCGGGAGACCGTGCGCAACTGCTCGAGGCCTGGAATGCGACGGCCAAGGCTCTGGACCGACCATGCGTGCCCCGCCAATTCGAGGCGCAGGCGGCCCGCAGGGGCGATGCAATCGCGCTGATCCATGGCGACGAGACGATCAACTATGGCGAACTGAACGCGCGGGCAAACCGGCTGGCATCCCGCCTCAGGACCCACGGGATCGGGACGGATGTCGTGGTCGGCCTGGCGCTGGAGCGCAGCATCACGACGATGGTGGCGCTGCTCGCGGTGCTCAAGGCCGGCGGAGCCTATCTGCCGCTCGATCCGGACTACCCGGCCGAGCGGCTGGCCCACATGCTCGGCGACAGCGGAGCCAAGCTGCTGCTGACGCAGGCGGCGCTGCTGGATCGGTTCGCGCCGGCGCTGAGGACGAGCGGAGCCGAGGCCTGGCTGCTCGATACGGAGTCGGGCGACGGCGACGATGCCAATCTTGATCTCGAGATCCATCCAGAAAGCCTGGCCTACGTCATCTATACGTCGGGCTCGACCGGGCTGCCGAAGGGCGTGATGGTGCGTCATGGCGCGGTGACGAACTTCCTGGCGACCATGGCCGAGCAGCCCGGCATTGCGCGTGACGATCGCGTGCTCGGATTGACCTCGCTGTCGTTCGACATCGCGGTGCTGGAACTGTGGCTGCCGCTGACGCATGGCGCACAGGTGGTGCTGGCCGATCGCACTGCCGCGCATGATCCCGCGGTGCTGAAGGCGATGGTGGCGCGGCATGGCGTGACCATGATCCAGGCGACGCCATCGAGCTGGCGCATGCTGCTCGATCATGATGAGACAACGGACTGGCTGCCCGGAGATGGCCGTGTGCTGAGCGGCGGCGAGGCGCTGGCGCCGGACCTGGCGCGGCGGCTGACGGCGCTGAGCCGCGAGGTCTGGAACCTGTATGGGCCGACCGAGACCACGGTGTGGTCGGCGCGCCACCGGCTCGATGCGGCCGAATCCCAGCCGATGCTCGGTGGTCCGATCGGCAATACGACGTTGTATGTGCTGGACGGCCATCTCAATCTCGCGCCGGTCGGCGTGACCGGCGAACTGTTCATCGGCGGCGCGGGCCTCGCCCGCGGCTATTGGCAGCGTGCGTCGCTGAGTGCGGAGCGCTTCGTCCCCGATCCGTTCGGCGCAGATGGTGCACGGCTGTACCGGACCGGGGACCTGGCGCGCTGGCGCGCCGATGGCGTGCTCGATCATGTCGGCCGCGCCGATCATCAGGTCAAGATCCGCGGCCATCGCATCGAGCTTGGCGAGATCGAGGCGCGGCTACGCGAGCAGGCCGGGGTGCGCGACAGTGTCGTGGTGGCGCAGGAGCTGGGCGGAAGCCGGCAACTGGTGGGCTATGTCAGCGGCGATGATGGACTCGATGGCGCGGGCTTGCGCGCAGCGCTGGTCCCGGTGCTGCCGGACTACATGGTGCCGTCGCGTGTGATGGTGCTGCCGCAGCTGCCGCTGACGCCGAACGGCAAGATCGACCGCAAGGCGCTGCCGCAGCCCGATGCACGGCCGAGTGAGCGAGCGCGCATCGCGCCGCGAAATCCGACCGAGGCGGCGCTCGCCGCGATCTGGGCCGATCTGCTGCATCAGGACGAGGTCGGCGTCACCGACAATTTCTTCGAGCTCGGCGGCGACTCGCTGGTTGCGGTTCAACTCGTCGGCCGCATCAAGCGCGATCTCGCACGCGATCTGCCGCTGAAGCGGCTGTTCGAGCTGACGACAATCGAGCGGATGGCGTCAGTGCTGGCCGTGAATCCACCAGAGAACAGACGCGGCGACGAGATCGCCGCCATGTTCGATCTGCTCAAGGAAGTCGAGCTCGCCGATGAATGATCAATCCGGACTTCAGCAGCAGCAGCTCAGCGAAATCGCGCGCCGCCTCGCATCGCTAGACCCAGCGAAGCAGCGCACCTTTCTGACACAGCTCGCTGCGAAGGGTATCGATCTGTCGATTCTGCCAATCGCGCGGCAGCAATTGCAGCGGGCACCGCTGTCGTTCGTGCAAACTCGCCTTTGGTTCCTATGGCGGATGGACCCGGGCAGTGCAGCCTATAACATGCCCCTTTCGATCCGTCTTCGCGGTCGACTCGATGGCGATGCGCTGCAACGGGCTCTCGATGAATTGGTGATCCGCCACGCCGCGCTCCGCACTGTGTTTCGACAGGACGGCGGCGAACCCGAGCAGATCATCTGCCCGCCGCGGCCGGTCGAGCTGCGCCGGATCATCTTTGGCGGCGACGACCGCGAGCAGCAGGCCGCACGGGTGCGGCGTGAACAGGCCAATCTGCCGTTCGATCTCGAGGCGGGTCCGTTGCTGCGTGCGGCCCTGCTGGCGCTCGGTGAACAGGATCACATCCTCACGGTGACGCTGCATCACATTGTGGCTGACGGCTGGTCTCTGCAGGTGCTGACCGACGAGTTCTGGCAGCTCTATGGCTGCGCGGCGCGAGGCGAGGTTCGCTCGGTCCCCGCGCTCGAGATCGACTACGCCGACTTCGCGGCCTGGCAGCGGCTGTGGGTCAACGCGGTGGAAGGCGACCGGCAGCTCGGCTATTGGACCGGCCGTCTTCGCGATGCGACGATGCTGCAGCTGCCGTTTGATCGCGCGAGGGCCGCCGAGGCCGATCAGTCCGGTGACGCCGTGCGTCTTGCGCTCGGCGCCCCCCTGGCGGGCCGCGTGCGGGCGCTCGCGCAGCGCCACCAGACGACGATCTTCGTTGTGCTGTTGGCGGCCTTCAAAGTGCTGCTCTATCGGTACAGCGGACAGTCCGATATCTGTGTCGGAGTTCCGATCGCCAATCGCGACCGACCGGAGACGCGGCAACTGATCGGCCCGCTCGTCGATACGCAGGTGCTGCGCACGCAGATCGACACGCGATGCACGATCGCGGACTTCGTCATTGCCGTACGCAATGCAACGCTCGACGCGCGGGAGAACCAGGACGTTCCATTCGAGCGTGTGCTGGACGTCTTGCAGCCCCAGCGCAGCCTGAGCCAGAGTCCGCTGTTTCAGGTGATCTACAATCATCAGCGCCGCCGTGACCATTCCGAGGCCTATGCTTCGGCCGAACTGCAAATCGAGACGATCGCGCCCGAGATCGAGACCGTCAAATTCGATCTCGCTCTCGACACCGAGGAACTGCCATCGGGCGACATTTCGGCGCTGTTTTCCTTTGCGACGGCGCTGTTCGATCGCTCGACGATCGAGCGGCTTGCGACGCATTGGCGTGCGATCCTGGAGATCATGGCGGATGAGCCCGCGCGCCCGCTCGCGGCCATCGATTTTCGGTCGGCGCTCGAACGCGAGACAGTGAGCCGGTGGAACCAGAGCGTTCCTGCCGCGAAGCCGTGCCTCCCGGTGCATCGCCTGTTCGAGAAAAATGCCGAGGACAGACCTGGCGCGCCGGCGCTGATCTTCGGGGCGGAGACGGTCAGCTATGGAGCTCTGAACAATCACGCCAACGCGATTGCCCGGCACCTGATCGCGCAAGGCGTTCGGGCTGGCGACGTCGTCGGGCTCTCGATGCGGCGCTCACCCGAACTGGTCGCGGCGTTCATTGCCGTGTTGAAGGCCGGCGCGGCCTATCTGCCGCTCGACCCGGATCATCCGCTGGCAAGGCAATCCGCAGCGATTCGCGATATCGGAACGACCGTCGTGCTGGTCGCGGCGGCTGGTCTGCGCGAATGGTCGCGGATGGAAGGGGTCAGCGTCGTCGATGTCGGTGCAATTCGGTGCGAGGGCCGCGAGACCGATCCGGCGATCGGTGTCCATCCGCAGAGTTTGGCCTACGTGATCTACACGTCGGGTTCGACCGGCGTGCCGAAGGGCGTCGCGGTCGCGCACGGGCCGTTTGCCGTCCATTGCGAGGTCACGGCCGAACTCTATGAGATGGATCGGCAGTCGCGCGAGTTGCACTTCCTCTCCTTCACCTTCGATGGCGCCCATGAGCGGCTTTGGACTGCGCTGAGCTGTGGTGCAGCGCTGGTGATGCGCGACGCCGATCTCTGGTCGGCCGAGCAGACCCTGGAGGTCATGCGCGCGCAGAACGTCACCAATGCGGGCTTCCCGCCAGCCTATTTGCAGCAGCTCGCCGACTTCGCAGCGTGGCGCGGCAATCCGCCGCCGGTGTCGCTCTATTCGTTCGGCGGAGAGGCGATGCCGAAGTCGGGATTCGACAAGATCCGGCGCGCGCTGCAACCGCGCAAGCTGATCAATGGCTACGGCCCGACGGAAACGGTGGTGACGCCGCTTGTCTGGAAGACGGACGCTGCGGCCGAGATCGACTGCGCCTATGCTCCGATCGGTCGCCCGGTCGGACGGCGCTCGGCCTATGTGCTCGATGGCGATCTCAACATCGTGCCGGTCGGGGTTACCGCCGAGTTGCACATCGGCGGCGAAGGGTTGGCGACCGGCTATTGGAACCGTCCGGGACTCACGGCAGAACGCTTCATCCCCGATCCCTATGGCGAACCCGGCGCGAGGCTGTATCGCACCGGTGATCTGGCCCGCTGGCGTGCCGATGGCGTGATCGATTATCTCGGGCGCTCCGACCATCAGCTCAAAATCCGTGGCTTTCGCATCGAGCCCGGCGAGATCGAAGCGCGGCTGGCGCAGCAGAGCGGCGTCCAAGCGGCCGTGGTGGTCGCGCGCGAGGTCGCCGGACGCCAGCAACTCGTCGGCTACGTCTTTGGCGAGGCTCTTGATGAAAGGACATTGCGGGCGGCCCTGCTGGAGGAACTGCCCGACTATATGGTCCCGGCGCGCATCATCTGCGTGGCGCAGATGCCGCTCACGGCCCACGGCAAGATCGACCGGGACGCCTTGCCGCTTCCCGCACATCCCGCGGCCGCGACAGACTACGTCGCTCCGCAGACCGAGGCGGAGCTGACCTTGGCGGCGATCTGGTCCGAGCTGCTCGGGCAGGCGCGCGTCGGATTGACCGACAATTATTTCGAGCTTGGCGGCGACTCCATCGTTTCGCTTCAGGTGGTCGGACGTGCACGCCAACGTGGTCTGTTGATCGAGCCGCGCGACCTGTTCCGGCATCAGACGCTTCAGGAGCTGGCGCGTGCCGCACGGAGCGACCGCGCGGCTGATGTTGGAGTGCACCCGGCGGAGCGCGACCACGAGCCGGTGCCAATATTGCCAATTCAGCGCCGCTTCTTTGCTGAGGACGCCGGCGAGCGGCATCATTGGAACCAAGCCGTGCTGCTCATGCCAGCATCGCGATTGGACTGGCGGGCGATCGCCCGGGCCGTGGCAGCCGTGCTGGCACAGCATGATGCCTTGCGGATGCAGTTCGCCGAAGTCGATGGCGCGTGGCAGGCCACCTATGGCGAGGCGCCGTCCGCCGCCGACTTGCTCTGGATACGTCACGTTGCGGACGCGGCAGAGATCGCGGCGGTCGCCGCAACCGCGCAGGCGAGCCTGTCCTTGCAGGGGCCGCTGCTCCGCGTGGTCGGAATGGATGTGAGTGACGGGAGCCAGCGGCTGCTGATCGTCGTGCATCATCTCGTCGTCGACGGCGTGTCCTGGCGCATTCTGCTGGAGGATCTCGCATCGGCCTATGAACAGGCTACGCGGGGCGCCACGACGATGGTGTTGCCGCCAAAAAGCCAATCGGTCGCATCCTGGGGCAGGAGGCTCGAAGACTATGCCTCGTCCGTCGAGCTTGCCGGGCAGCTCGCCTACTGGCGGACGCGGGGTCTTGCGTCCGATCTCCTCTGCGACCAGGATCATGACGATATCGATCGGGTCGCCGATGGCGAGGAGGTCGTTGTCGCCTTCGACGCGGACCTCACTGCCAAGCTGTTGAAGGACGCTCCGGCGGCCTACCGCACGCAGGTGAATGATCTCCTGCTTGCCGCGTTGGCCAGGTCGGTCGGACGCTGGAGCGGGCTCGATGACGTGCTCGTCGAGTTGGAGGGGCACGGTCGCGAGGACATCTTCGACGGCGTCGAGCTGTCGCGGACGGTCGGCTGGTTCACGACCGCATTTCCCGTCCGGCTGTCGGGTTGCGCGAGCGATGATGCGACGCTCATCAAGTCGATCAAGGAGGAGCTGCGCGCCATTCCGTCGCGTGGGCTTGGCTACGGCGTTCTGCGCTATTGCGGCACCCGTGCACAAAGCGCAGCCTTGGCGGAGAGCGCGGAGCCGCGCATCGTCTTCAACTATCTCGGCCAGTTCGGCGCGAGTCTCGGTCCCGACAGTGCCTTCAGCATTGCGCCGGAAAGTGCCGGACCATCGCGCAGTGCCAGCGCGCCGCTCGGCCGCTGGATCAGCATCAACGGCCAGGTACTGGACCGCGAGCTGCAGCTCACATTCAGCTTCGGGCGCAGGCGCTATCGCCGCGCCACGATCGAACGGCTTGCCAATCATTATGCTGACGCGTTGCGAGAAGTCGTCGCGCATTGCACCAGCGGCGTACATGGCATCACGCCATCGGACGTTCCCTTGTCGCGTCTCAGTCAGCCGGAGCTCGACCTGCTCGGAGGCGCGCACGACCGGCGCGAGATCGAGGACATCTATCCACTGTCGCCGATGCAGCAGGGCATGCTGTTCCACGCGCTGCGTGACGCCGACAGCGGCAGCTATGTCAGCCAGATCGCGGTCGACATCAGCGGTGTCGATGCCTCAAGGCTGCAGGCCGCCTGGCAGGCCGTGACCGCCCGCCACGCGGTGCTGCGGACCGCGTTCGCCTGGCGCGAACTGTCCGGCCCTCCGCAGCAGATCGTCTATCGACAGGGGACGGTGCCGTTTGTCGTTGAGGATTGGCGCGACCGTATCGCGGCGATGGATAGGGCCGCGCGCGACAGCGCACTGGCGGCCGTCGCGCAAGCGGAACGGCAGGCCGGTTTCGACCTGTCGCGGCCGCCGCTGCAGCGGGTCCGTCTCATTGCGCTCGGCGACGGGGCACATCGGCTGATCTGGACGCATCACCACATCCTGCTCGATGGCTGGAGCGCGGCACGGCTGATCGCCGAGATCATGCAGCATGTCCGTGGAGGAACGCTTTCTGCCGTCGCGGGCCGATACCGCGACTACATCGCGTGGCTGACGCGACAGGACCGGGACGCGTCAGGTGCATTCTGGTCGCGATGGCTCGCACCGCTGGAAGAGCCGAGCCTGCTGGCCGATGCGCTGGGCGGACCCGCAGATCTCGCTGGCGGTCATGCCTCCATCGATCTCGTCATCGACGCGACGCAGACCGAACGGCTGCACGCTGTGGCGCGTCGCGAACGGGTGACCTTGAACACCGTCCTGCAAGGCGCGTGGGCCCAGCTCTTGCGGCGGATGACGGGCCGAAGCGCCATCAGCTTCGGTGCGACGATCTCGGGACGGCCGCCCGAGATCGCCGGCGTGGAGGAGATCGTCGGCTTGTTCATCAACACAGTGCCGGTGCTCGACAGCCCGAGCCCCCAGACGCTGGTTGGCGATTGGCTGCGTGGCCTGCAGGCCGCGAACGTGGATTTGCGCGAGCACGGCTGGATGCCGCTCTACGAGATTCAGCGGCTCGCAGGCCGTGCCGGCCGTCCGCTGTTCGATACCATCTTCGTGGTTGAGAACTATCCGGTCGACGATGTCCTGCGCGACCAGCCAGGAGACGGTCCGCGCGCCAGCGGCGCCGAGCAGATCTCGATCACGAACTATCCGCTGACGATTGCGGTGTTTGTTGCGCCGTCCGGCATCAAGCTGGGGTTTCGCTATGATCGCAGCCGGTTCGATCGCGCGCAGATCGAACGGATGCAAGCTGCATTTTCCCATCTGCTGGCGCGCATGGCTGACGCCCGCGACCGTCCGCTGGCCGAATTGCATGGCGTGGATGACACCGCCGTGCGGCGCATCCTCGGTTGGAGCACCGGGTCTGTCGTGCAGACGGCCGGCGACGAGCCTCTGGACGTCGTGGCGCAATTCGAGCGACGCGTCGCAGCGCATCCGGCTGCCATCGCGTTGGTCACCGACGACGCACGGATGAGTTATGCCGAGCTGAACGCCCGCGCAAATCGCCTGGCGCGGCAGCTTCGGGCACGCGGTGTCGCTCAGGATGCGGCGGTCGGGCTCGCATTCGAGCGCAGCATCGACATGATTGTCGCCGTGCTCGCGGTGCTGAAGGCCGGCGCAGGCTATCTGCCGCTCGAGCCCGACTATCCCGATCAGCGCCTCGCAGCCATGCTGCGCGACAGCGGCGCGAAGATTGTCCTGACCATGTCCGGTCTGCAAGACCGCCTCAGCGCGACGGGTGTTGCGGGGAACGTCGAGGTGGTCGTGATCGGCGCTGCGGACCGCAATCCACCGGCCGACATCGACAGCTCGAATCTCTCGCTCCCCACGCATGTCGAAGGTCTTGCCTATGTGATCTATACGTCGGGCTCGACCGGCATCCCCAAGGGCGTCGCCTGTACGCGTGGGGCACTGGCCGCAAGGTTGGCCTGGATGCAGGCCGAATATGCGCTCGCGCCCGGCGAAACGCTGCTGCAGAAGACGCCGTTCAGCTTCGACGTTTCGGTCTGGGAGATAATGTGGCCGCTGACGATCGGCGCGCGATTGGCGATCGCCCCTCCGGGCGCACACCGTGAGCCGAAGAGATTGATCGACGCGATCACGACCCACGGCGTGACCACGCTGCACTTCGTCCCACAGATGTTGGCCCAATTCATCGCCGATCCTGGAGCGGTGCGGTGCACGAGCCTGAAGCGGCTGTTCTCCGGCGGCGAGGCGTTGCCGGTCCAGCTCATCGATCAGGTTCATGCTGTGTATCCGTCAGTCCGTTTCGACAATCGCTATGGACCGACCGAGACTCTCATCAATGCCTCGTTCTGGAATTGCGGGAGGCAAAGCGGACGCAGCGTGCCGATCGGGCATCCCATTCCGGGAACCGTGTTGCGCATCCTTGATGCCGACCTCAACCTGGTCGATGAGGGAACGACCGGCGAACTCCATATTGGCGGCACAGGGCTCGCGCGCGGCTATCTCGGTCGTCCGGCGCTGACCGCGGAGCGTTTCATCGCTGATCCGTTCGGACCGCCCGGCGCACGGCTGTACCGCAGCGGCGACCTGGCACGCTGGCGCGACGATGGCACCGTCGACTATGTCGGCCGGGCCGACCATCAGGTGAAGGTCCGCGGCTTCCGGATCGAGCTCGGCGAAATCGAGGCCCGCTTGCTGCAGCAGCCCGAGGTCAGCGCCGCCGCCGTGATCGCGCGCGAATTCGGTGCAGGACGCCAACTCGTCGGCTATGTGAGCGGTGGCGGCACGTTGAATGGCGCGGCGCTCTGCGAGGCGCTGGCAGCGGAGCTGCCGGACTACATGGTGCCGTCGCGCATCATCGTTCTCGATCGTCTGCCGCTGATGGTGAGTGGCAAGGTCGATCGTCTTGCGCTGCCGGCGCCGGAGGTGGGGGATGCGGCGGGGCGAATCCCGCCCCGTACGCCAAACGAAGTCGCGCTCGCCGCGATTTGGGCGGAGCTCTTGCGCCAGCCGAATGTCGGGATCACTGACAATTTCTTCGAGCTCGGCGGCGACTCCATCATCTCGCTGCAGATGGTCAGCCGCGCGCGCCGCGCCGGCCTTGCGATCGAGCCGCGCGATGTGTTCAAGCATCAGACTCTCGAGGCTCTTGCGCGCGAAGCCCGTATCGAGCTGCAACCCGCGACACATGCCGAGCAGGGCCTGATTGCCGGTCCGCATCCGCTGCTGCCGATTCAGCTCAGGTTCTTCGAGCAGAAGCTGGAAGCTCCGGACCACTGGAATCAGGCGGTGCTGTTGCGGCCGCGCCAGCGGCTGGAGTGGGATACGCTGCGCCGCGCCGTCGCTTCCGTCGTCGCCCACCATGACGCGCTGAGGCTGCGCTTCGAATGTGTCGCCGGCATCTGGCGCGCGGAGCATGATGCATCGCCTGCGCGTGCCGAACTGTTTCGGACATGCGAGGTCGCCGATGCCGACGCGGTGACCGCGCTCGCCGCCCAGGTGCAGGCGAGCCTCTCGCTCACAAGTGGTCCTCTCATCCGCGTCGTCGGGATGGATCTGCCGGGGGACGAGCAGCGGCTGCTGATCGCGATCCATCACCTCGTCATCGATGGCGTGTCGTGGCGCGTGCTGCTGGAGGATCTGGCGGCGGCCTATGAGCAGCTTGCCCGCGGAGAGCAGGGCGTGGTGTTGCCGCCGAAGACTCATGCCTATGCGCAATGGGGGGCAGCGCTGCACGCGCACGCCGCCTCGGACGAGCTCGCGGCAGAGCTCGAATATTGGACGCGAGCAAGGTCGACGGACGACGTTCCGTGTGACAGCTCGCCGGACGATCGCGATACGGTCGCCGATGCACACGAAGTCAACTTGGCCCTTGAGGCCGATCTGACCACGCGTCTGCTCGGGCCGGCCCATGCGGCCTACCGCACCCAAGTCAACGACCTCCTGCTGGCGGCGCTGGCGGGCGCGGTCTGGCAGTGGTCCCGCCGTGATCACGTCCTGATCGAACTCGAAGGTCATGGCCGGGAGGACATCGGCGCTGGCCTCGACCTTTCGCGCACGATCGGCTGGTTCACAACTGTCTTTCCCGTGCAGTTGGCAGGAGGACACGAGGAGCCGGCGTCGCTGATCAAGACGACGAAGGAGATGCTGCGCGCGGTGCCGCATCGGGGTCTCGGCTACGGCCTTCTACGCTATTTCGGTTCTGATGCGCAGCGCCGTGCGTTGGCCGGCGGTCCCCAGCCGCAGATCGCATTCAATTATCTGGGCCAGGTGGACGGTGCTGGCGATGACGCGTTGTTCACTATTGCGCCGGAGAGCGCCGGCCCCTCCCGCGCCGCGTCGAGCCCATTGCGCCACCTCCTCGCCGTCAATGCCCGTGTCCAGGGCGGCGTCCTGCAAGTGTCGTTCGGCTTCAGCCGGAAGCGCTATCGTACCGCAACGGTCCAACGTCTGGCGGATTGCTTCAAGGCAGCGCTGAAGGAGTTGCTCGACCACTGCGCGACCGATGTCCATGGCCTGACGCCCTCCGATGTGCCGCTCTCGAAGCTGAGCCAGGCCGAGCTCGATGCGCTCGCCTTGGATTGGCGCAAGGTCGAGGATATCTATCCGTTGTCACCGATGCAGCAGGGCATGCTGTTCCATGCGCTGCATGACGATGGCACGGGACTCTACGTCAACCAGCTGACGGCCGAAATCCACGGCCTGGATCCAGAGAGGCTGCGTGCCGCCTGGCAGGCGGTCACCGATCGTCATGATGTGCTGCGTACCGGATTTCTATGGCGAGAGCTGTCGGGATCGCCGCAGCAGGTCGTCTATCGCCACGCCGAGATGCGATTCGTCGAGGAGGACTGGCATGCGCGCGCAGCCGGAGCTGCTCCAGCTGCATTGGACGATGCGCTGAGTGCGCTCGCGCGGCGCGAGCGTGCCGAGGGGTTCGATCTGTCGCGCCCGCCGTTGCAGCGTCTCAGACTCATCAAGCTCGACCACAACCGTCATTGGCTGATCTGGACCCACCATCACATCCTGATGGACGGCTGGAGTTCGGCCCGCTTCATGGCCGAGGTGATGCTGCTGCTGGAGCAGGGGGCTCTTCCAGCCCAGAGGCTGCATTATCGCGACTACATCGCCTGGCTCCAACAGAGGGATCATGATGCGGCGTCCGCCTTCTGGCGAAACGCCCTGGCTGAGCTCGACGAGCCTGGTCTCATGACCTCAGGCGGAACGGGCGATGTCGCTGGCCACGGCTCGCTCACGATGGCGGTGGACCCGGATCTCAGCGCGAGCCTGCAACAGTTTGCGACCCGCGAGCGGGTAACCCTCAACACGGTCGTTCAGGCCGCGTGGGCGCAGTTGCTGCGACGGCATACTGGCCAGGACACGGTGTGCTTCGGCGTCACTGTGTCCGACCGGCCTGCCGGCCTCGCCGGGGCCGAGGAGATGATCGGCCTTTTCATCAACACTCTGCCGGTCGTCGATCACGCCCATCCGCAGCAGAAAATCGGTGCCTGGCTGCGGGAGCTGCAAGAGCGCAATCTCGCCTTGCGCGAGCATGGCTGGATGCCGCTCGCCGATATCCAGCGGCTGGCCGGCCGGGCCGGACGGCCGCTGTTCGACAATATCTTGGTGTTTGAGAACTATCCGGTCGATCAGGTCCTGCGGACGAAGCACGGCCAACTCAGTGCGAGCCGGACGCAGATCCTGGAGACCAGCAACTATCCCTTGTTCATCAGCGTGGGTCTCGACGGTCAGCTGCGGCTCGTATTCAATTTTCAGCGGCAGCATTTCGACGAAAACCAGATCCGGCGCCTTCAGGCGGCATTCGTCCAGTTGCTCGCTGCGATCAGTCGCGATGCTGGGCAGACCGTCGCTGGCCTCGTCGCGGATGACGCTGGCGATCTCGCCATGCTCGCGCGGGCCAATGATACAGCGCGTGCAATCGCGTTCGCCAGTCTCGTTGCTCAATTCGAGGCGCAGGCGGCCCGCAGGGGCGATGCAATCGCGCTGATCCATGGCGACGAGACGATCAACTATGGCGAACTGAACGCGCGGGCAAACCGGCTGGCATCCCGCCTCCGGGCGCACGGGATCGGGACGGATGTCGTGGTCGGCCTGGGGCTGGAGCGCAGCATCACGATGATGGTGGCGCTGCTCGCGGTGCTCAAGGCCGGCGGAGCCTATCTGCCGCTCGATCCGGACTACCCGGCCGAGCGGCTGGCCCACATGCTCGGCGACAGCGGAGCCAAGCTGCTGCTGACGCAGGCGGCGCTGCTGGATCGGTTCGCGCCGGCGCTGAGGACGAGCGGAGCCGAGGCCTGGCTGCTCGATACGGAGTCGGGCGACGGCGACGATGCCAATCTTGATCTCGAGATCCATCCAGAAAGCCTGGCCTACGTCATCTATACGTCGGGCTCGACCGGGCTGCCGAAGGGCGTGATGGTGCGTCATGGCGCGGTGACGAACTTCCTGGCGACCATGGCCGAGCAGCCCGGCATTGCGCGTGACGATCGCGTGCTCGGATTGACCTCGCTGTCGTTCGACATCGCGGTGCTGGAACTGTGGCTGCCGCTGACGCATGGCGCACAGGTGGTGCTGGCCGATCGCACTGCCGCGCATGATCCCGCGGTGCTGAAGGCGATGGTGGCGCGGCATGGCGTGACCATGATCCAGGCGACGCCATCGAGCTGGCGCATGCTGCTCGATCATGATGAGACAACGGACTGGCTGCCCGGAGATGGCCGTGTGCTGAGCGGCGGCGAGGCGCTGGCGCCGGACCTGGCGCGGCGGCTGACGGCGCTGAGCCGCGAGGTCTGGAACCTGTATGGGCCGACCGAGACCACGGTGTGGTCGGCGCGCCACCGGCTCGATGCGGCCGAATCCCAGCCGATGCTCGGTGGTCCGATCGGCAATACGACGTTGTATGTGCTGGACGGCCATCTCAATCTCGCGCCGGTCGGCGTGACCGGCGAACTGTTCATCGGCGGCGCGGGCCTCGCCCGCGGCTATTGGCAGCGTGCGTCGCTGAGCGCGGAGCGCTTTATCCCCGATCCGTTCGGCGCAGATGGTGCACGGCTGTACCGGACCGGGGACCTGGCGCGCTGGCGCGCCGATGGCGTGCTCGATCATGTCGGCCGCGCCGATCATCAGGTCAAGATCCGCGGCCATCGCATCGAGCTTGGCGAGATCGAGGCGCGGCTGCGCGAGCAGCCCGGGGTGCGCGACAGTGTCGTGGTGGCGCGGGAGCTGGGCGGAAGCCGGCAGTTGGTCGGCTATGTCAGCGGCGAGGATGCACTCGATGGCGCGAGCTTGCGCGCAGCGCTGGTCCCGGTGCTGCCGGACTACATGGTGCCGTCGCGTGTGATGGTGCTGCCGCAGCTGCCGCTGACGCCGAACGGCAAGATCGACCGCAAGGCGCTGCCGCAGCCCGATGCACGGCCGAGTGAGCGAGCGCGCGTCGCGCCGCGCAATCCGACCGAGGCGGCGCTCGCCGCGATCTGGGCCGATCTGCTGCATCAGGACGAGGTCGGCGTCACCGAAAATTTCTTCGAGCTCGGCGGCGATTCCATCATCTCGCTGCAGGTGGTCAGCCGTGCGCGTCGCGCTGGCCTTGTCATCGAGCCGAGAGACGTGTTCCGGCACCAGACCATCGAGCTGCTGGCGCATGTCTCTCGCGCGATGCGGGAGGACAAGCGGACGGCGGTCGTGACTCGCGGTGTATTGGCAGGCCTCACCGATGACGAGCTCGCGCGGCTCGGGCTCGACGAGGACCGCATCGAGGACTTCTATCCGTTGTCGCCGATGCAGCAGGGTATGCTGTTCCACAGCCTGCGCGACGCCGGCAGTGGCGTCTATGTCAACCAGATCAGCGTGGAGATCCGTGGGCTCTCTGTCGAGCGCCTCCGCTCGGCGTGGCAGGAGGTGTCTGCGCGACATCCGATGTTGCGGACGGGCTTTCTGTGGCGCGAACTGTCGGGATCTCCGCTGCAGGCCGTCTACCGGCACACGGTGGTGCCGTTCGAAACTGAAGACTGGCGCGGGCAGGCGGTCGACGAGGCCAGGCTGTCGGCGGCCCTGGCCGGTGAGCGGGATGCGGAGTTCGACCTCGCGAGGCCGCCTTTGCAGCGCGTGCGTCTGCTGCAGGTCGAGGATCAGTGTCACCGCCTGATCTGGACCTATCACCATATCCTGATGGACGGCTGGAGCTCGGCGCGTTTCCTCCGCGAAGTCCTGGACACTTATGCCGGACGGCAGCTCGGGCCCGGCCCGTCGCACTATCGTGACTACATTGCCTGGCTCGTGGCCCAGGATGCCACGAAAGCCGAGCGCTTCTGGCGTGGACAGCTGGCTGAATTTGATGAGCCGACGCAACTGGCTGACGCGTTCGGTGGCCGCCGGCACCAAGTGCACGGGCACCTTCGCTGCTCCACGCGGCTCGATGAGAGCGCGACCACGGCCCTGAAGGCGTTTGCCCGCCGCGAGCGCGTCACGCTGAACACGCTGATCCAGGGCGTCTGGGCGCTGCTGCTGCAGCGCTATACCGGTCAGCAGACCGTCACCTTCGGCGTCACGGTCGCTGGCCGGCCTGCCGATCTCGACGGCGTCGAGCAGATGATCGGCCTCTTCATCAATACGCTGCCGATGATCGAGACCCCGCCGCCGGCCTCCGCCATCGGCGACTGGCTGCGCGCGATGCAGAGCCGCAGCGCCGCGATCCGCAACCATGAGCAGACGCCGCTCTACGACATCCAGAGCTGGGCAGGCCGCGCCGGCGAGCCGATGTTCGACAGCATCATCGTATTCGAGAACTATCCGGTTGACCGTGGCCTGGTCGGAGATGGCTCGCTTCGCTTTGCGGGCCTGCGCAATGTCGATGTGACCAACTATCCGATGGACCTGTCCGTCATGGTCGACGACACGCTCCAGGTCGAGTTCACGTACATGCCCAGCCATTTCACGTCTGAGCAGGCGGAACGGATCCGGGCGCAGTTCGAGCATCTGCTCGCCGCGCTGACGCACGACTCCGCGGTGCTGCTTGGCGCGCTGGATCAGGCCACCAGCCAGGATCTGGCTTACGCGCGCGCCAGCAACGCCCATGCCGTGCCCGCTGCATCGGCTCCGCTCGTGCATGAGGCGATCAGCAGACACGCGCTGATTGATCCTGAGCGTACGGCGCTGACGATCGCCGGCGACAGCCTGTCCTACGGCGCGCTCGAGCGCCGCGCCAATCGCCTGGCGCATCATCTGATCGCGCTCGGCCTCGCGCCGGACCAGCGCGTCGCCGTCGTGGTCGAGCGCACGGAGGCGACGATGCTGGCGCTGCTGGCCGTGCTGAAGGCGGGCGGCGCCTATGTGCCGCTCGATCCGGAGCTGCCGCCCGAGCGGATCGCCTATGTGCTGCGCGACAGTGGGGCTTTGTTCTTGCTGTCCGGAGCGCGCGACGTGGCCGCGCCGAACGACGTGTCGCGCGTCGACCTTGGCGGCTTCGATTTCGAGTCGGGACCGGATCATTCGCCGCAGCCGCGCCTGCATCCGGAGAACGTTGCTTACGTGATCTACACGTCCGGCTCGACCGGACGGCCGAAGGGTGTCGCGGTCGCGCACGGACCCCTGGCCATGCATTGCCGCGCGACCGCTGCGCTCTACCAGATCGACGACCGATCCTGCGAGCTGCACTTCCTGTCGCTCGCCTTCGACGGCGCGCATGAGCGGTGGCTCACGGTGCTGTCGCACGGGGCGCGGCTCGTCATGCGCGATGCGGAGCTGTGGACGCCGGAACAGACGGTCGAGACGGCGCGTGCGCATGGCGTCACGCATCTCGGTCTGCCGCCGGCCTATCTGCAGCAGGTCGCCGATTGGGTCGAGCAGAGCGGCAATCCGCCGCCGGTGCGGCTGTATTCGTTCGGCGGCGAGGCGATGCCGAAGGCGGGCTTCGACAAGGTGAAGCGGACGCTGAAGCCGCAAATCCTGATCAACGGCTACGGACCCACGGAAACGGTCGTGACGCCGCTGGTGTGGAAGGTCGATGGCAGCGCCGATTGCGACAAGGCCTATGCGCCGATCGGCGTTCCCGTCGGCAGCCGCACGGCCTACATTCTCGACGGCCAGCTCAACTTGATTCCAGCCGGCGCAGCAGGAGAGCTTTATATCGGCGGCGCCGGCCTCGCGCGCGGCTATCATGCCAAGCCTGGCCTGACGGCTGAGCGCTTCCTTCCGGATCCATTCTCGTCCGCTCCTGGCGCACGCCTGTATCGCACAGGTGATCTGGCGCGCTGGGACGCCGACGGGGTGATCGAATATCTCGGGCGCGGCGATGACCAGGTCAAGGTCAGCGGCTTCCGTATCGAGCTGGGCGAGATCCAGTCGGCTCTGTCGTCGGAGCAGGCGGTCGCGCAGGCCGCCGTGCTCGCCATGCCCGGCATCGCAGGCAACCAGCTCATCGCCTATGTGGCGCCGAGGGATGCGCGCACAGCCGTTGGGGCGTCGGCCGAACGACTATCGGCCAGCCTCCTGGCATCGTTGCGCCGGAGCCTGCCCGCCTACATGTTGCCGGCGCGAATCATCGTGCTCGATCATCTGCCGACGCTGTCGAGCGGCAAGGTCGATCGCAAGGCGTTGCCGGCGCCTGATGCCGCGGCGGCCCGCACGTTCATCGCGCCCGAAAGTCCGGCCGAGATCGCCATGGCCCGGCTGTGGGCCGATGTTCTTGGAGTGCCGCAGGTCGGCGTCACCGACAATTTCTTCGAACTCGGCGGAAATTCGATCCTGAGCCTGAAGGTGATCGCACGGCTTCGTCGCGAGCCGATCCTCGGCGGCGATATCAAGCTACGCGATCTCCTGCAGAAGCCGACGATCCGTGCCTTGCTCGGCGCGCCCGCGAGCCCGCCCGAGCGGCCGTCGGCTCTGCTGCCGTTGAATGCGCCGGTATCGGGCATCGCGCCCGTCTTCTGCGTCCATGGCGGCTTCGGCACCGTCTTCGACTATGCGCCGTTGGCGCGCCGCATGGAGGGGCGTCGCCAACTGATCGGGGTGCAATGTCGCACCTTGATCAATCCATCCTTCGCCGACCCGTCGCTGACGGCCATGGCCGCCAGCTACGCCGACGAGATCATGGAGGCCCAGGACAGCGGTCCTTATCATCTGATCGGCTGGTCGCTTGGCGGACTGATCGCATGTCTGGTCGCCGCTGAACTCGAGCGCCGCGGCAAGGAGGTCGCGAGTCTCGGGTTGATCGATAGCTTCGTTCCCGATCCGCAACGTCGCGCGGAGCGACGCGCCGAAAAGTACTGGACCGACGAACTGCTCGGGCTGCTGTCCGTGGCGGCACCCGGTGCGCAAATCGCAACGATCAGGTCGCAGGCCGCGGCGCTCCGTGATGCCGGTGCGCCTGAAACGGACGAGGCGATCAGGCACCTGATCGCGAGCGCGATCGCGACGACGCACCGGCAAGCGCGCGACCGCTTGCTCGGCATGGATGACATCGTCGCTGCGTTCAGGGTGGGGCGGCATCTGAAGCGACTCGCCTATGAGGCTGACTGGCCTGCGGCTCTGTTCGCCGAACCGGCCTGCTGGTGGACATCCGGGCGGCTGGAGCAGCGCGACGTGCTGGAGGCGCGGCTGACGGCAGCGGTGGATCTGGGCGTGCTCGGTGACGACCACTTCGCGATCCTGGCCAACGACGCCTTCCTTTCGTCCATCTGGGCATGGCTCGAGCCGGTCGGCGCGGCGCAGCCGGTGCAGGCGCCGCAGTCCGAACCGGCAGAATGAGGTGATCATGAGCCTTCATCCCGACATTGCAGCGCTGCTCGACATGATCCAGCTCGGAACAGAATCCGGCGCGCGCATTCCGTTTCCGCAGCTCACACCGGCGCAGGCGCGCGCCGATTTCGACGCGTCGTCGCCGTTGCTGGACGTCGATCCGCCGCCACTCGTGCATGAGAGACAGCTGATGCTTCCGGCGCGCGACGGAACGGCGATCGCCGCCCGGCTCTATGCGGACCGCACGCCCGATTGCGCCGAGCCGCTGCCGGTGCTGCTCTACATGCATGGCGGCGGCTTCGTCGTCGGCAGCCTCGATTCGCACCAGCCGCTGTGCCGCGGACTTGCGATCGACAGCGGCGTGGCCGTGTTGTCGATCGACTATCGGCTCGCGCCCGAGCATCGGTTTCCGACCGCGTTCGAGGATTGCGTCGATGCGCTCGCCTGGCTTGGACGCGAGGGGCCTGCCGCCGGCCTGGACCCGCGGCGCGTCGCCGTCGGCGGCGACAGCGCCGGCGGCACGCTGGCGGCGGCGCTGGCCATCGCGGCGCGCGACGATCGCGCCTTGCCGCAACCTTTGTTCCAGGTGCTGGCCTATCCCGGCCTCAGCCCGCAGCAGAGCTCGGAATCCTATGCGGCGTTTGGGTCGGGCTTTCTGCTCGAGCGCGAGACCGTGGACTGGTTCTTCAATCACTATCTGCGTCAGGAGGCAGACCGGCACGATTGGCGCTTCGCGCCACTGGCCGCGCCCGACCTCGCCGGCGTCGCGCCTGCGATGCTGCTGCTGCCCGAGTTCGATCCCCTGATCGCCGAGGGAAGGGATTATGCCGCGCGGCTGCGCGCGGCCGGCGTCGCCGTCGATCTGAAGATCTATCCCGGCATGATCCACGAATTCCTGCGCATGGGCAACGTCGTGCCGGACGCGCTACAGGCGCGCGCCGAAATCGGCGCCAGGCTCGCCGAAGTCTTTGCTCGGCAAACCGGAGTTGGCCGCTGATGACGACCTCATCCAATCCGGGGATGGTGCATGCCGGCAGCCTGCTGCGGCCGTACTGGAAGTTGGTTCTCTGCGGCCTCGTGCTCGGCCTCATCGGCGGCGCCAGCGTCGCCAGCCTGCTCGCGGTGGTGAACAGCGGGCTCTATGCCGGCTCCGGCGATGTCGGCAGCCTGGTCGCATCGTTTGCCGGCCTCTGCGTCCTGATCGTGATCGGATCGGTCGGCTCGGACATCAGCGCCAATGTTGTCGGCCAGCGCATCATCGCCTCGCTGCGCAAGTCGCTGGCCGCCAAGATCCTGATGGCGCCAATCGATCAGTTGGAGTCCTATCGCGCTCACCGGCTAATTCCCGTCCTGACCAAGGACGTCGATGCGATCAGCGATTTCGCCTTCTATTTCCCGGCCTTCCTGGTCTCCGGCGTCATCGTCGCCGGCTGCCTTGTCTATCTCGCTGTGCTGTCGTGGCCATTGTTCCTGATCGTGGCAGCGTTGATCGCGCTCGGATCGTTTGCGCACTTCCGCGCGCGCCAGCGCGGCCTGTCCGGGTTCAATCTCGCCCGCCAGTACGAGGACGATCTGCAGAAGCATTACCGGACGATCGCCGAGGGCGCCAAGGAGCTGCGTCTGCACCGCCCACGCCGGCATCACGTGCATGTCGATCTGATCCAGCGCACCATCGAGCGGATCAGCGACGTGCAGATCAGCGCCATCAATCTGCTGGTCACCACACGCGCGCTCGGCACCGTGATGCTGTTCCTGGTGATCGGGGCTGCGCTCGTGCTGCGGCCGCTGCTGTGGCCGGACAGTCCGCCGTCCGTATCCAGTGGATTCGTCCTCGTGCTGCTGTTCATGCGCGGACCGATCGATCAGCTCATCGGCATGCTGCCGTCGCTCGGGCGCGCGCAGGTCGCGATGCGGCGTATTGCCGAATTGTCCGAGCGTTTCGCAACCGCCGAGCAGGATCTGCTCGACGAGCCGGCGCAGTCCGCCGGCGAACGGGTCGGCTCGATCGAGCTGCGCGGCGTCTCCTACGCATTCCAGGCGGCTGCCGGAGACAATCCGTTCGTGCTCGGTCCGATCGATCTGCGCATCACCTGCGGCGAGATCATCTTCATCGTCGGCGAGAACGGCAGCGGCAAGACGACGCTGATCAAGCTGCTGCTGGGGCTCTATGTCCCCCATGAGGGAATGGTGCTGCGTGACGGCGTGCCCGTCGTCAGCGATACGCGGGACGACTATCGTCAGCTCTTCACCACTGTGTTCTCCGACTACTATCTGTTCGATACGCTGCTGCAACCCGGCAGCCAGGCGCCGGAAATCGCGCAGCGCTATCTCGATCGGCTGGAGCTCGCCCACAAGGTCTCGGTCGAGAACGGCGCGTTCTCGACGACGGATCTCTCGACCGGCCAGCGCAAGCGCCTCGCGCTGATCAATGCCTGGATCGAGGGCCGCCCGGTGCTGGTGTTCGACGAATGGGCCGCAGACCAGGATCCGGCGTTCCGTCACGTCTTCTATACCGAGCTGCTTGCCGACCTGAAGCGGCTCGGCAAGACGATCATCGTGATCTCGCATGACGACCGCTACTTCCACTGCGCGGACCGCATCGTTCGGCTCCGCGATGGACGGGTCGACGAGGCCGCGGCGTTCGTCAACGTCGCGATTGCAGGACGGGGTGGCGTCACGCCAGCCGTCGAGGGCGTGAGCGAGCCGCTTTGTAACTAATCTAGATCGAGAGCGGGCCATGCCTGCTTGTCTTCGGCGCGACGACAAATTTACATCTTGAACGGGAGCGGCTGGTGGCGAAGCACGTGCAGGTCAAAAGCGGTGAGGGGCGTATGAGCGCGAGCTTCGATGCAGGGAGTGGGGCCTTCCGGGCCGGAACGGATGTCGCGATGTCGGTCGTCCGCGATGATGAAAGTGTTCGCGTGATCGCCGGCGGCGAGTTGTTGCTGTCGTTCCGGTTCGACGGAGATCGGGGCACGGTTGCCATGTCCGGCGATGTGGGAGATCCCCGGCGCTTGGTGAGCGGGCTCTCCGCCGCCGCCGAGGCGCTGTTTGGCTGGCATCCGTCGCTCGACAGACTCGTCCTCGATCTGCGCGGGCGGCCGGCGGCCGCATCGACGTTGGCGCGCGATGGCCTCGCGGTGATCGTCGATGGCGCGCCCGTGCTTCTGCCGGAGATGCTGATGCAGCGGCGCGAGGCCTGGCTGTCGGATGCGGCCCGGCCGGCGTTTCCGCTGTCCTACGTGATGACCGGCGGCAAACGGCATCCGCGGCGGCCACCGAAGCCGGCCGGCCGGGTCTATTCGCGCTTCATTCCGTGGCTGTCGGACGTCGTCAGCTTTCGTGTGGTCGACATCGAACGCGATCTGGCACTGGTTCACCGCTGGCTCAACGATCCACGCGTGGATGCATTCTGGAACGAGGCGGGCGACCTCGACAAGCATCGCCAGTATCTTTCGAAGCTGCTGTCGGATCCGCACATGCTGCCGCTGATCGGCTGCTTCGGCGAGCGTCCCTTCGGCTATTTCGAGCTGTACTGGGCCAAGGAGAACCGCATCGCGCCGTTCTACGACGCCGACGACCACGATCGCGGCTGGCATGTGATCGTCGGTGAGGACGAGTTTCGCGGCCGCGACTTCATCACTGCGTGGTTGCCCTCGCTGATGCACTACATGTTCCTCGACGATCACCGCACCATGCGCATTGTCGGCGAGCCCGCGGCAGCTCACCTCCAGCAGCTGCGCAATCTCGACCGCGCCGGCTTTGCCCGGATCAAGAACTTCGACTTCCCGCACAAGCGAGCAACCCTGGTCATGTTGCTACGTGAACGGTTCTTTGCCGACCGGCTGTGGCAGCCGGCAGCGAAGGACGCGTCCCTCGAGACCCAACGCTGACGGAGCACCACCCATGTCGCATCAACTCGCCCCGGACTATGATGTCGTCGGCGTCGGCTTCGGGCCGTCCAACCTGTCATTGGCGATCGCGCTCGAGGATTGTGCCCGACAACGACGGCTGGATTGCCGCGCGCTGTTCGTCGAGCGGCAGCCGAGCTTCAAATGGCATGGCGGCATGCTGCTTCCCGGCAGCAACATGCAGATCTCTTTCCTCAAGGATCTGGTGTCGCTGCGCGATCCGACGAGCCCGTTCACCTTCATCAACTACTTGCACAAATCGGGCCGGTTGCTCGACTTCACCAATTGCAGGACGTTCTATCCCAGCAGGATCGAGTTCAACGACTATCTGCGCTGGGTTGCCGGCCAGTTCGACGCGATGGTCGAATATGGCGAGACGGTCGTTGCGGTCGAGCCGGTGAGCGCCGGCCAGTCCGTCGTCGCGCTCCGCGTAGTCACGCGGACCGGGGACGGGGCCGAGCAATCGCGCATCGCGCGCAACCTCGTGGTCGCGGTCGGCGGCGTGCCGCACGTTCCGGCCGTGTTTCAGTCGGTCGCCGGTGACCGAAGGGTCGTGCATACCAGCGGCTACCTCGATTCATCCGCGATCGCCGAGCTGAGCGGCCGGGCGCCGCGCGTGGCGGTGATCGGCGGCGGCCAGAGCGCGGCCGAGGTCACGCTCGACCTCAGCGAGCGGAATCCGAACGTACGGATCGATCTCGTGTTCCGTGGGCACGCGCTCAAGCCGTCCGACAGCAGCCCGTTCGTGAACGAGATCTTCAATCCCGACTATATCGATCATTTCCATTCGCGCGACGAGAGCCAGCGCGCCGCGATCATTCGCAGCTTCCGCAATACGAACTATGCCGTCGTCGACCCGGACCTGCTCGATCAGCTCTATCGCATGACCTATCAGCAGCGCGTCTGCGGCTCACGGCGGCTCGCACTCCACCCCCGTAGCGAGATCGTCGGCGCGCAGGCCGTCCGCGACGGAATTGCGCTCGAGCTTCTAAACAAGGACGAGGGCATCCGTCATCACGCGACCTATGACGCGATCGTGCTTGCCACCGGCTACGAGCGATCGCCGATCCCGGCCTTTCTCGATCCGATTAGCCGCTACATCGAGACCAGCGCGCTGGAGCGCGACTATCGTCTCCAGACCAGCCCCGGCTTTCGCCCGCAGGTCTATCTGCAGGGCTGCTCGGAAATCTCGCACGGTCTGAGCGACACGCTGTTGTCGGTGCTGCCGATGCGCGCCCACGAAATCACGGCGGCACTGTTGTCGAGCACGGGGACGCAACGCGGCGCAGAACAGGAGCCGCATTTGGCCGAGCGTGTCTACTCCTAGGCAGGTGGTGACCTGGTTCCGGGCCGGCGCGGAGCCCAGGCGATGGCCGTGAGGGAAATCGAGCGTCACGGCCGATGAGCATCGGTGATCGCTGTGAGTGCGCATGTTGCCGGCTGGCATCCTGAGCGGCAAGCAGGCACGGCGGAGGGCAGGACTGTCAAATGGCTGAGCCGCATTTGCCTGAGCGGGTCGTGAATATGTTGGTATCGAGTGAGCATGCGCGGCTGGTCGGCCGGACGCTGACCGAGCAGCGCGATTACATCGTCGATATCGCGACATTGCATACGCGCGATGAGCTGCTGCGGCGTTTCGGGGGCAATCGCGTCCTGCTGCGGCAGGTCGAGAAATGGCTCGGCTTTCACGGCCGCCGCCTTCGGCGGCCGGCCGAGAGCATCGACATCGTCATGTGCGGATTGGAGTTTCGCAAGCGGCGCATTCGGCGGTCACGGCCGGTGGCCCGGCGGCGCCCGCTGGATCCGAAGGTCGCTCCTCAGGAGCGAGGCTGACGATCCGGTTCGGGTCTGCCGAGGGCCCTCGGCGAGTGGGATGACGGCCGGGTTCTGGCTTCAGCCATGGCGCACGCAAGCCGCGAAGCGCCGGTTCGCCTTGCCCAGGACTGCCGCAACGGGACGGCCATAGGCAGGGCGCAGGGAGCGCGGCTGACCGGGATTTACAACAGCTCTGGTCGAAGGTCGCCTGCCAGCGCGGCGGGATAGCGAAGGGGACGCAACCAGGATGCGCGCGGCACTGTAGCGCCTGCCGGACGCGCGCGAACGACGTCCATAACCGCTGCCGAGACGCCGACAAAGGCGGCCTCGATGTCGTGTCCGTGCAGCGTCGGCGGGCAAATGCCAAATCCAAAATGGTGCCCCTGGCCGGAATCGAACCAGCACTCCTTGCGGAACTCGATTTTGAGTCGAGCGCGTCTACCAGTTCCGCCACAGGGGCATTCGCCTGAGCCCGTATTCAGGCCCCCAGCGAAGCGGGGCGGACTATAGCGGGCGGCGGGACGGGGTCAACCCGCACGGACGTGATGGGCTCTCATCTCGACAGGTTTCGCGCCCGGGAGTAGGAGCCGGGGACGGCACGGCGCGAGGCCGGGTACAGCCCATGGGGGACGACCGATGACCAATACCTCTGTGATGGACCGCGCGGCGGCGGGCGCCATGAGCCCGGCGGTGACGGCCGCGCTGCTCGCGGCGGGCATCGCGGCGGCGACCTTGGCCGGCGCCTGGTACATGCAACTGGTCTGGGGCCTGCAACCCTGCGAGCTCTGCCTGAAGCAGCGCTGGGCCTATTATGCCATCGTGCCCCTGGCGGTGCTCGTCGCAGGTCTCGCCGGCCGCGGCGCATCGCGCGGGCTGGTGCTGGCCGGGCTCGTCCTAATTGCACTGGCGGCGCTCGGCAATGCCGGGCTTGGCGTGTACCACTCCGGGGTCGAATGGGGGTTCTGGCCGGGGCCGACGGAATGCACCGGCCCGATCGGCAATCTCGGCAGTGCCGGCAGCCTGCTGGAGCGGCTGGACAGCGTTCGCGTCGTGCGCTGCGACGAGGTGCAGTGGCGTTTCCTTGGCCTGTCGCTGGCCGGCTACAGCGTGCTGATCTCGCTGCTGATCGCGGCGATCGCCGGCTGGGGGATCTGGCGCAAGCCGGCCGCCGCATAGCCTGATCTGAACGTAAAACGGGCTTTCCGAAAAACGCGATATTCAACAAAGGGATAGGATCTTGATGCGGCTCGACGTCATCGCGTCATGAGCTAGTCATCGACGTCCTCTTGCGGCCGCCCGAACAGATGGATGATGCCGGGGGTGGCGATCGTGACGAACACAAAGCGCGACAGGTGATGCGCGCCGACAAAGATCGGATCGATGTGCAGGGTCAGCGCCAGGGCCATCATCGCGTCCATCGCGCCTGGCGCGAACGCGACGATGGTGTCTGAGAAGCGCACATGGGTCACCAGCACGATGACGGTGACGAAAGCCGCTGAGATCGCAACCGCGATCGCGAACGAGCCGAGCGCCGCTTTGACATGGCTGAGCAGCGTCTTGACACGCATGCGCGCGAAGCGGCTGCCGATCAGCGCGCCGATGCCGATCAGGGCGATGCCGCGCATCCATTCCGGCAGGCCGCCCTCGACGAGGTCGGTGCCGTGCAGGATGCCGCTGGCGACCATGGCGCCGAACAGCCAGCTGGCCGGAAACTTGATCAGCTGCATCAGCATGGCGGCGACCAGCGATGCCACCAGCAGCGCCAGCAGGCCGAGCGACGAGGCGACCGGCTGGCCGAGCGAGACCGGGGCCGCTGGCGCGACGCCGGCCAGCGCCAGCACCAGCGGCAAGGCCGCGGTCAGGATGATCACCCGCAGGGTCTGCACCACGGCGATCGCGGGCAGGTCGGCGCCGCGCTCGACGGCCAGGATCGTGATCTGCGACAGCGCCCCGGGGCTGCCGGCGAGCAGCGCCGAGGTCCGGTCCCAGCCATGGACGCGCTGCAGATACAGGCTGGAGCCGAACGTGGCGCAGAAGGTTGCGAGCGCGAGCAGCCCTATCGTCAGCGGATAGGCACTGACGTGATTGATCAGCTCGCGCGAGACGACGGCGCCGATCGAGATGCCGAGCAGCAGCAGGATCGTCTGGGTCAGGATCGGCGGCATCGACAGCGGCCGTCCGGCGATCGCCGCGATCCCGGTCGCGATCATCGCGCCGGAGATCAACCCTCCCGGCAGATGTGCCACGAGAAAGATCAACCCGCCGGCGGTGCCGAGAGCGAGCGTCTCGAGCGCGCTCAGGGTCTTGGCGCGACTCGGCAGGTCGAAGGTCAGGGAAGAGATGATCTGGCGCACGCCGCCTTATGCCAAAAGCGCGGTTTGGGAACAATTCCCGCGGTCGCGGAGGCGCCATGCATTCCCGGCGCCGGCGATGCGGCCCCTCGCGGTCATTTCGGTTTGTCGGCCGGCGTCGCCGCTGCTGCTGCCGCGGCCTTGTCGCGCTTGCAGGCGGACCGGAATTTGCCCCGTGCCCGGCCCTTGAGCCCCTGGTCGTCGGCCTCCTTGGAGCACGCCACCGAGATCGCCCGACGCGCCGGCTTGTCCATGGTGGCGAATTTGTCGGTGGCCGCATCAGGCCGTCCCGGCAGAGCCAGGCCGGGTTGGGACGACGCGGGCCCCGCCGCCAACAGGACGGCGATCGCGGCGGTTGCAGCAGCCGCGCGGGCAGTGAATGTCATACTGAATTCCTCGAACGAAACGCGCGGGCTGGAGTCCGCCGATACTGAACCCTCAGTGAATGGAATGAGCCGGATCGGCGTGTGACGCAAATTATATTTTCGTTGCGGCACGGCCGGGGCTGCTTTGTCGCCCGCAGCTGTCTGGCTAGGATCGTGGCCCCATTCATCATGCTCCATAGGGAGATCGAGGATGAGTTTCTACGCAAAATCTTTGGTTGCGGTCACCGCTCTCAGCCTGGCTGCCTTTGCCGCCGCGCCGGCGAAGGCGCTGACCATGCAGGAATGCAGCGCCAAGTATAAGCAGGCCAAGGACGCCGGCACGCTCAACGGTCAGAAGTGGAACGACTTCCGCAAAGCCCAATGCGGCAGCGATTCCACGGCCGCGGCGCCGGCCGCGCCCGCGGCTCCGGCGGCCCCCGCCGCCGAGGCCAAGCCGGCCAAGGAGAGCAAAGCCGCGGCCAAGGAGGCCGCACCGGCCGCCGCGCCGAGCGGCCCGGCCGTGTTTCCGAATGCGGTGGATCCGAAATACGCCAAGGAGACCCCAGGCAAGGCGCGCATGCACACCTGCGTCGACCAGTACAATGCCAACAAGGCCACCAACGCCAATGGCGGCATGAAGTGGATCGAGAAGGGCGGCGGCTATTACAGCGAGTGCTCGAAGAAGCTGAAGGGCGCGGCCTGAGCAGAGCCCGATTTGAGCTTGCCGGCGGCCGGATGCATCATGCGCCGGCCGCCGCCGATTTCTGGAGAAGGTCGCCGCTTGCAATTCGCGCTGGCCTGACCAACAACATCCGCGATGATCGCAAGCCTCGGCCTCATCCTGCTGTGCCAACTGATCGGTGAAGTCATCGTCCGCAGTCTGGCCCTGCCGCTGCCCGGACCCGTGCTCGGCCTGGTCCTGCTGCTGGTGCTTCTGTTGCTGCGAGACAGAGTCCGGTTTCTGGCGATCGGCCCGCTCGCCACCGATAGCGACGCGGGACGGATCGAGGGCGTCAGCCGCGTTCTGCTCGCCAATCTGTCGCTGCTGTTCGTGCCGGCCGGGGTGGGGGTCGTGCAGAAGCTCGATCTCATCGCAGCCCATGGCCTCGCCATCGCGGTCGTTCTGCTGCTCTCGGTGGTGATCACTCTGCTGGTGACGGTCGCAGCCTTCGTCGCGACGAGCCGGCTGCTGGCGCCGAAGCGGGACCGGTCATGAGCGCGAACCCGTTCTCGCTCTGGGTCTATCTTGCGCAGTCGCCGCTGCTGTGGCTCACCGTCACGCTGGTGATCTACGCCGTGACGGATGCGGTATCGCTGCGCACGCGCAGGCATCCGCTCGCGAATCCGGTGTTGCACGCGATGTGGATCGTCGCCGCCTTCCTGCTTCTGACCGGCACGCCCTACACGACCTATTTCGCCGGTGCGCAATTCGTGCATTTCCTGCTCGGGCCGGCCACCGTGGCGCTTGCCGTGCCGCTCTACCAGAACCGCGGGATCGTGCTGCAGGCCATCGTGCCGATGCTGGCTGCGCTCATTGTCGGTTCGATCACCGCGATCGTGTCGGTGATCCTGCTGGCCGAAGCCTTCGGTCTGCCGCAAGATGTCGTGCTGTCGCTGGCGCCGAAATCCGTCACGGCCGGCGTCGCCATGGGGATCAGCGAGTCGCTGCACGCAGATCCGTCGCTGACGGCCGTGGCCGTCGTGCTCACCGGCATTATCGGGGCGGTGATCGTCACGCCGCTGATGAATAGCACCGGCATCACCGATTTCCGCGCCCGGGGATTTGCAGCGGGTCTCGCAGCGCACGGCATCGGAACGGCGCGCGCGTTCCAGGTCGATGCGCTTGCCGGCACCTTCTCCGGTATCGCCATGAGCCTGAACGCGCTGGTGACGTCGTTTCTCGTTCCAATCGCGATCACGCTGTTGGTCCGGTGAATTTCGGGCTTGCCTTGGCGGCTCGGAAGTGAACCTGCTGCGGCCATGATCTCTGCGACTCAAGGTGTGCTGGGCCTGTTGTGCGGCGCGATGGTCGGGTTCTCGCTCGGTCTCGTCGGCGGCGGCGGCTCGGTGCTGGCGGTGCCGTTGATGGTCTATGTGGTCGGCGTGCCGGAGCCGCATATCGCGATCGGCTCCAGCGCGATCGCAGTCGCCACCAATGCCGCGGTCAACCTCGTCAATCATGCCCGCGGCGGCACCGTGATCTGGCCGATCGCGGCGTTGTTTGCTGTGGCTGGGATCGTCGGCGCGTTCGGCGGCTCGCTGCTCGGCAAGATGGTCGACGGCCAGAAGCTCCTGGCTTTGTTCGCGCTGGTGATGATGGTGATCGCCATGCTGATGCTGAAGACGCGCGCCCGCGTCGGCATTCCCGACGTGAAGATGAGCATGGCCAATTTTCCGGCCATTCTCGGCTTCGGGCTCGCCACCGGGACGCTGTCCGGCTTCTTCGGCATCGGCGGCGGCTTCCTGATCGTGCCGGCCTTGATGGCCGCGACGGGCATGCCGATCATGAATGCGGTGAGCTCGTCGCTGGTGGCCGTCACCACTTTCGGACTGACCACCGCGGCGAGCTACGCCTGGTCGGGGCTCGTCGCCTGGGATCTGGCCGGCCTCTTTATCGCGGGTGGGATCGCCGGCGGCCTTGCCGGCACCCGTCTGGCGCGCCATCTTGCCGAGCGGCGTGGCGCATTGAACGTGGTGTTTTCGATCGTGATCGCGGCGGTGGCGCTTTATATGCTCACGCGCAGCCTATTGCATATCTGGAGCTGATCTTGATGACACGCGGCCCATCGGATTTGACCATGTTCGACACCAATCGGCGCGGCGTTCTCGGTGCCTTAGGCGCTGGCGTTGCGCTGTCCCTGTGGCCGCGTGCAAGCCGCGCGCAGGAGGCCGACGAGCCGGACGAAGCCTCGGTGCTGCGCGACCCCGATGCGCCGGTGCTCGGCAACGCGGCAGGCGACATCGCGATCGTCGAATGGTTCGACTACAATTGTCCGTATTGCCGCAAGCTCGATCCCGAACTGCACCAGGTCGTGCATGACGACGGCAAGGTACGCTGGGTCCTGAAGGAGTGGCCGATCCTCGGGCCGGTGTCGGTCGTCGCGGCGCGGATGGCGCTGGCCTGCAAATATCAGGACAAATACGCCAGGGCGCATGAGGCCCTGATCGGCACCAGTTCCAAGCTGACGGAGCCGCGGATCGACGAGCTTCTTTCCGAGGCAGGCATCGATGTCGATCGCGCCAAGCGCGATCTCGCTGCCAACGCCAAGGCCATCGACGCCATGCTGGCGCGGAACGACAAGCAAGCGCGCGGGCTGCGCTTTCGCGGCACGCCGTCCTTCATCGTGGGCAAGTTCAGGGTGCCGGGCGTGCTGACAATGGCGCAGTTCGAGCAGGTGATCGCCGATGCGCGCAAAGCCGCGGCCGCCAAATAGGCGGCGTTGCGATTTGACAAGCAAAGGGCGCCTTGACCCGGAGGTCGAGGCGCCCTGGAAATGACAGCGCTGCGTGCGTGACTTTGCCGGCGTCAGTTAGCGCCTGTTACTTGGACGAGATGCGCACCCAATCGTCATGCGCGCGGGTCTTCAGCGAATTCCAGCTGTCCGCGGCGACGTCCCAGTTCACGATGGTCCGGCGGCTCTGCGCGGTCGGCCCGTTGGCGACCTCCGAGGTCTGCATCGAATCATGGATGTAGACTCCGAATCCGAGCAGTAGCGCACCCAGGATCATTCCCACGAATGTCCGCATGATCATGTTCTCCAGTGTGACGGCCGACAACGCCGCCGCCCTAGCTTGGTTCCGCCATCACGGCGGAAGGTTCAGGCGCGATTGCACCGACTAAGTGCGTGGTTTTTCGGGACGCGATTCTGGCGCGGATGTGACCAGATTGAGCGATTTGAGCTCGTCGGGCTTGAACGTGAACAGCTGGTCATGCGGCGTTTCCATCGCATGCACCCAGACCTTCAGATCGATGCCCATATCGGCCAGGTGGCGCTGGCAGCGTGCCGAGATGTTCTGCGCCCGGCTCATGTCGTCGCCGGATCGCGCCGCGCTGGCGGTTCGGACGGCGGCAATCTGGTGCACGCCGATCACGGCGCGCTCGCCGGCGCGTCGCTCGATGCCGCCGGCGAAAACGAGCGGACAGGATGAGGCGCAATATTTGCCGGCCTCGATCTCCGTCGCGAATTTGCGTGTGCGGATGAGCCGGCCCATCGCAAGCGCATCCGCGACCGAGCCGCCCGGCGAGTTCAGCACGACGGTCCTGATATATTCGCCGTGCCGTTCGACCTCCTCCGTGAAGGCGCGTGCGCTGCCGGGCGTGATCGTGCCCGTCGCATAGAGCCGTCCGCCGCCGCGCAGCTCGAGGCTGAGCGGCTGCTCCAGCGCGGGATCGCCGGTCGGCAGCGCCATCAGCCGCTTCAACAGCGGCGCCAGCACCGAGGGCGTCTCCGGCTGTTCGGGCTGGATGTCGAGCTGAGGCGATGCTGCGTCGGAGCCGAGCCCGGTGTGATTGATCTCGACGAGATCGGCCGCAAGCACGGCAATGCTGACGACGAGGACAGCGCGAAAGATCCAGCGCAGGATGCTTTCGTCGGGATTGCCGGCGAGCCATGCATGGAGGTGCCGATGCAGAGCGGACCCCACGGGATTACTTCCCGATCCGGGCCGACGATAGCGACGTGACGTTCTCATCGCCGGCAGCCGCCGTAGCTGGTGCGGGCGGTTCGACCGCCATCGCCGCAGCCGGTTCGCCGGAGGTCGAGACGGGCCGTGCCTCGGCCGCTCGCCGTGCGTCCTCGACCTCGCGTGCGATCTGCAGGGCCGTGACAAGGTCGCTTGCGGTCAGGCTGGACGCGCTCGCGACCGGCAGACCTTCACGGCGGATCGCGGCATGCACGACGCAGAGGATCAGGACCAGCACCGCTGGCATGAGGTCGATGGAGATTGCACCGGCCCAGCTCGGAATGAAGTCGCCGGCATAGCGCAGCACCGCTTCGGCCGGCGACAAGCTCTGGAACCGGGTCGGCTCGATGCGCGGCAGCGCCAGGATCTTGTCCGCGGCATCCGCAAGCGATGCCGCCTGGGTCGCAATCGCGCCTTCGACCTTGCCGACCACGGCGGTCTGCCGCTCGGCGAGATCGCCGCTGCGTCCGCCGGCGGCTGGAGCGATGAAGCCCGACGACAGCGAGGTCGCAGCGCGCTTCACCGCGGGCGCGACCGAGGTCTGCTGCAGATTGGCGATCACGCCCATCAGGTTCAGCGACTCCGTGGCGAAGGCGTCGCTGCGCGTGGCGATCGGGCCGCGGTCGGAGATCAGCTCGCGCATCTTGGCGAGGCTCTTGCTACCCTGCTCATAAAGCCCGGAGACGCGCTTGCCGGATTCCTGCACCTGTTGTCCGAGCCCGTCGAGCTGTGTCGACATCTGGCTGAGCAACTGCACGACCGTGCCCGAACCCGAGGTGCCGGTGAGTGAGCCGGCGCGCTCCGCTTCCGCGAGCTTGGCGAAGCGGGACGAGGCGAGCTGGATGTCGGGAAGCAGGCTCTGCGCCGCAATCGCCTGGCTGTTGGCCCGGTCGAGATCGCGCGTGTAGTTCTGCACCGTGATCGCAAGGTGCTGCTGGATTGCGGCGGCGCCGGCCAGCGCCGAGGCATTCAGCCAGGACGACATCGCGACGATCATCAGCGAGCCCAGCAGCATGCAGCCGGCCATCAGCAGCCGTCCGACCAGGCTGGTGACGTGCGGCATGAACTGCATCATGAACACCCAGAAGGCGTAGATGCCGACCGAGACCGCGACGGAATAGATGACTGCGGCGAAGAACACCGTGGTTGCGCTGCCATTGAGCAGCTCGCGAACGCCAAGATAAGTGTAGACGCCGGCGGCGAGCGCCAGGATCGCCGTGGTGAGCTTGAGCGTGATCTCGAGACGGTTCACGCCATTGGCGAGCAGGACGGCGGTGGGCCGGGCGGACGACAGCGCCACGGGCGTGGAAAGCGAGGGCATGAGCGGACCTTCGGCGGCATCAAGACCGCCCTGAGCAGCGCCCCCGCTGTTTGGTTAAGGATCAAGTCATGCGACCAAATCCCGACGACATTGTGTCCCCTGGGTTACCGAACCGTCATGCGGATGGCCCGCTGGATGCAGCGTGCGCGTGAATCAGCTCGTCAGCCAGCGCAGCAGCTCGACGTTCACTTCGCGCGGATAGCAATGGCTGAGATCGTCGATCTCGCGATAGACGACATCGGCGCCCGACTTGGCCAGCGCATCCCGCGTGTGCCGCGCGACCTCGACCGGGAACATCCAGTCGAGCTGGCCATGGACGATCTGGATCGGCAGTCCGCGCAGACGATCGCGGTCGGCAATCTGGGCCATCAACGGATGGAAGGTCGCCGCGATGGGAGCGAGGTGGGTGAACGGCGAGCTGTGCTCCAGGCCGCTGACATAGCAGAACGTGCCGCCATCGCTCATCCCGGTCAGCAGCATCCGCGCGGGATCGATCGCCACCCGGCTGCGCACGAGATCGAGGATGCGCACCAGATTCGGCGTGTCGGCGTCGTCCCCCATCAATGCCCAGGTCGGACCCATCGCGGTCGGCGTCACCAGGATGGCGCCGAGGCTGCGCGCCGCGCGCAGCCAGCTCCACAGGAAATCGCGTCCATTGCCGCTGCCGCCATGCAACGCCATGACCAGCGGCCAGGCACGATCGGCCGTGTAGTATTCCGGCACGTAGAGCGAGAAGCCGCCCCGGTTGCCGATCTCATTGTGGTCGTGAAAGACGGTGTCCTTGCCGGCCGACGACGCTGCCAGCAGCTGGCGCAACGTGTCGTCCTGCTCGAACGTCGGTTCCAGGAAGAATTCGCTCAGCGGCGGCAACGTCGCCGCCAGCGGAAACAGCGCCTCGAGCGCGCGCGGCAGCTGGCGCAGCGCGCGGTACACATCGATCAGATCACCTTCGCCACGCTGGACGGCGCGCAGGCCCGCAAACGACGCCAGCGCTGCCTCAGCAGCGGTGTCGAAGGCGATGCGGATATGGGCAAAATCGGCCGGCCATGCGGTGAGGTGGGACCGCGCGGTGTGCAGGACCTGATCGGGATCACCGATCTCGGTCATCACCTGGTCGAAATCCGGCGGGTTCAGATAACGCGCAACATAGGACAGAGCTTCGAGCGTCTGGAGCAGCGGCGGCAACACGATGAGGATGTCGTCCACCACGGCTTCTGTCATGCGGGTCTCCCTGGCCGAGCGGCCGAACTGTATCACCCGCTTACCCGCGAGCGCCTGCATGCAAACGCAAAATCGGAGGTGCGGGCAATGATCATTTTCCGAACGCGGCGGTTCCACGTCCCGGTAGGCCGCTCGGAGCCTCATAGCGATCGCTGTCGGCGGCCGATCGAGGCGGGCGGCGATGCGCGGTGTCTCCAGGGGACTGCGCCCAACTCGCCCCGCTTGGACGCGGAGGCGTTCCGACCGAAGGTCGATGGCCGGCTATGCCAGACCCAGCGACATCCGCCGCTCAGTGCAGCCGCGGCGCCTTGAGCAGCTTGGCGCGATCGGTCGAGGCCACGGTGACGTCGAAGGTGACGCCCTCGTGATGCACCGTGAGTGGCACGTCCACGCCGGCGTCGCCGAGCGCCCAGAGCTTGCGGTAGAATTCGCTCTGGCTCGTCACCTTGTCGCCATTGATGCCGAGGATGACGTCGCCGGCCTTCAATTCGGCGCGGGCGGCGGGGCCGTTGTTCGAGACGCCGATCACCACGACGCGATCGTCGACCTCGGTGGCGTAGAGGCCGAGCCAGGGCCGGGCCGGCTTGTTGACGCGGCCGAACCGCTTGAGATCGTCGATAATCGGTTTCAGCAGATCGATCGGCACGATCATGTTGACGTGCTCAGATTTGTTGTCGCGCTCACGTTCGAGCTGCAGCGACCCGATGCCGATCAGCTCGCCCTTGGCCGAGAGCAGGGCAGTGCCGCCCCAATTCGGATGCGCCGGATGGGTGAAGATCGCCTCGTCCAGCAGATATTCCCAATAGCCGGCGAATTCCTGCTTGGCGATGATCTGGCTGGCGACGGATCGCGTGCGGCCGCCGGCGCCACCGAGCACCACCTGATCGCCAATCTTGGCAGACTCCGAGGAGCCGAGCGGCAATGCCGGCAGGTCAAGCTGCCCGAGCGCCTGCACCAGACCGAAGCCGGTGGCGAAATCGAACCCCAGCACGTGGCCTTCGACCACCCGGCCATCGTTGAGGTGCAGCCAGACGGATTCGGCCTCGGTGATGAGATAACCGATCGTGAGCACCAGGCCTTCGTCGATCACGACCGCATTGCCGGCGCGTTCGGTGCCGAGCGTCTCCGCGCTGAACGCGTCGGCGGGAATGATCGCGTGCAGGCCCACGATCGAGGACAAGGCGTGATCAAGATCATATTGGTAATCTTCGGCGCGAGGCTGGAAGGCGAACGGCACTTTCCATTCGGTCAAAGAAGGCATCTCTTTCTCCTGCTCTGTCGCCGCCTGGAGGCGCCGACCAAGCTCTTGCTTCGTGTCGCGTCATGGCCGCAGCATTGAAGCGAGCTTAACATCTTTCAACGTCGGCGCCAGTTCCGCGGATCCGTCGGTCGTCCGGGAGAAACGACGGTCCGCGCCGGTCACAAGCGGCCACAGCCCTTCGCTGGAATCGGCCAGACGAACCATGCTCCGGCCGCATAGAGGTTGCCGACCGGTGCATTCCCCATTCTCGCCGCGACATGGAAGCGTCCGGCGTCGAGCAAGGCTCCATCGGCGGCGACGATCGTGGCGATCATGCGGTCCGCGGGCCCGAACACCACGACGCTGTCCGGCTTGATCACAAGCGCCATGGCGGCCATGCCGGCGAACCAGGCAAAAGCCACGGCCAGCAGCCCCCGCCAGGGCAGGGGGGAGTATCGGAGAGTCCGATCAGTAATCGTAGGCATGCTCGAACATGTAGCCGGCCGCTTCGAAACGAGTGACATCCTGAACCAGCGATCGGACCGGTACGTCGACGCCGATGCGCCGGGCACCGGGACGGGACTGAACCGGGACACTGAATATAGGCAGTCCATCGAAGGCTGCCAGCCGCCCGTCGCCAGGAGGAACGACGATGGTGACCAGGATGCGATGGTTGCCGGCCACTTCACCAAGCGTCGCCCCGGCATGGCGCCCGAGCTGCTTCACGAACGCGTCGAACTTGGCGTAGCGTTCGGTCTCGACCAGAACGCCCGTTGCGCCTTTCGCGTCGGCCACCTCGCGGATGACCGTCACGCCGGGGATGGTCGCGAGCTCCGCCGCCGGCAGGCCGGTGACGACGCTCCGAATGGTGAGAACGGCCGGATCATAGCCTGCCGCATAGCCGATCACCGCCGCATAGGCGGCCCGGGCGGCATATTGCAGGCTGAGCGAGATCCGCCGCTCCACCGCCCGCAGCGAAGGGACGAACGGTGTCTCGCGCCAGAACTGGTCGAGCTTGGCGGCAAAGGGGTAGCGATACCACGGCGTCTGATACAGGAACGCCGCGTAGTCCTGCAGCAGAGCCAGGTTGAACGCATCCTCGGCCGTCTTGCCATGGTCCGTCGTCGCCGCGCTGAGCGCTCCGATGCTGGTCTCATAGGCGCCTTGCAGCGCCATCTCGGCGGTGAAGCTGAAGCCGATGATGTAGTTTGTCAGCTTCTGATCCGACGTGGCCGGGCCGGATCCGGCAGCCTGCCGGGTGGCGCGGCACAGGCTGCGCCAGAAGCCGGCGATGCTCGATGCATAGCGGAAGTCGGATTCCGATCCTTGTTCGGTGACGGCTGCAAGGTCGTTATAGGCGTGGACGATGTACCATTCGGGAAACGTCAGAAAGCTGTCGCCCTGTGCCCGTGCATAGCCGGGATCGCTGATGCCGAACTGCGACGTGACCGCAGGCGTCGGCACGTCCGCGGTGCAGACCGTCTCGACACGGATCACCGTGGCGGCAACCCCGAGCGCCGCGGCAGCCACGACCGCGATGGCCAGATAGGCGATTTTGCGACGCAGGCTCATGCGTGCGCGGGCCTCGCGCCCCAGGGCGACCAGCCGACGGCGATACCGAGCGCGCCCAGGGCAAGATGCGGCAGGCTGGACAGAATCTTCACCAGCAGCGAGCTGTCGCGGATGCCGTCGATGACGATCGAAAGGTCGAGATAGCCGGAGCCCGTGAACACGCCCATGACCCCGTCGAGGAAGTACAAGGTGCCGAAGACGCGCAGAAAGAACACAGCGCTCCGTCGCGTCGCCATCGCGGCAAGGGCCCAGAGTCCCGAGGCGACATGCAGCGCGTCCTTGTAGATGTCGAGCTGGAACAGGCCGAAGACGCGCCCCTGTGCATCGATGAAGGACGGGATGTAGTCGGTCGCCGCAGCAAACAACAGCGCTACGGCCAGGGCAAGCGCGGCGATGCGATAACGATCGAGTGAGAAACTGGCGGCGGTTGGTGTCATGCGAAATAGGCGTCCCACATCGCGTTGCGGAACAACAGACCCGGATCATAGTGCCGCTTCGCGGCGACAAAGCGCGCGGCCGCCGGATAGGCTTGCTCGACCTGATCGCGGCGGGCATGGAGGCGATAGGGCAGATAGAACGCGCCGCCGATCGCGGTGACGCGATCGATCAGCGCTTCGGTCGTGCGCAGCATGTCGACCTCGCCTTCCGGTGTCGTCATCTGTGAGAACGACATGACGGCGGCGATGCGGCGCACCGGCGCGATGGTGAGCGCGGGCGTCTTGTCCTCGGCGACGTAGCGCAAGGTGACGTTGAGGAATTCGGCCCTTGCTTTCGGAATGATCTCGCGGCACGCGGTGAGGAACTCGCCGAACCGCTCCGGCGCGACGAAATATTCATGCAGGATGTCGGTGCGGTGCATGTCCTTCTGCGCCAGATTGGCGATCGGCTCGGCCATCAGTGAGTTGCGGGTGTAGTGGCTGTCGGAGATGGCGGGGCCGAGTCGTGTCTCCATGAACCAGCGCAGCCCCTTGGCGACTTCCCAGCCGGTCTGCGCGCGGTAGATTGTGTTGGCGACGCCCGTCAGCTTGCCCGAGTTCGCCGCCGGCGGCAGCGTCGCGGGCGCATCGGGCGCGGGGCGGAAGGTGACGAGCAGCGCGTCGTCGAAGAACGCCTTGCGCGAAACCGACATCCGGCCATAGGCCATCTTCACAGGGCCATCGCCGTCGATCGCGCGCGTGAACTGCGCGGCGAAGGTCTCCGGCGGCAGGCGCTCGAAGCGCGGTTCGAGCAGCAGGTTCGGCACCATCTCGACCTCGAGATCGACGATGATGCCGAACAAGCCATAGCCGCCCATCGCCAGCCCGAACAGTTCGGCGTTCTCCGTGCGCGAGCATGTCACCAGCGTGCCGTCGGCGAGCAGCATGCGGATCGACTTCACCGTGGAGCCGAACGGTCCATAGGGCACCGGCCAGCCATGTGCATTGACGCTGAACGTGCTGCCGACGCCGAAATCACTGTTCGACTGCATCACCGCCGGGGAGAAGCCCTTCGGGTCGAGCGCGGCAATCACGTCCCACCAGCGGTTGCCGGCAGCGGTGCGATAGGTCTGCGCCGTGGTGTCGAGCTCGATCGGGCCGCCGTCGAGGGTCACGGCGGTGCCGTCCCGCGGCAGGCTCTGACCGCCCATCGAATGCCTGGCCACGGCGGCAGTGACCGGACGTTTGGCGGCCGCCGCCTCCTTCAGCTCGGCGCGGAGCCGGGCGATCAGATCGTCAGTGGTGGGCCTGGAGATCACCACGTGCCTGGCGACCGGCGTCGGATTGAGCCGGCTCGCATCGTTGAGGATGGTGCGTAACTCGGCCTGGGCCCGCGGCATCCGCGCCAAAGGCAGCGCCGCGGCCGTCGCTGCGGTGTGCAGAAACCGTCGTCTCGAGATCATGGCGCGGACTCTCCTTGCCCTTACGGAGTCTACGCCACGATCGTAAACGTTCGAAAAATTCCGCGGCCTCAGTCCGCGGGCTGAGCCCGCGCCGGCATGATGCGGAACTGACGGCCCTCCTTGAGCCAGGTCGCCCGCTCGTCGCGCAGCAAGGTGCGGCGTACCTTGCCGGAATCGTCGCGCAGCATCACGTCGACCAACTCATAACTTTCCGGATGCTTGTAGCGGCTGAGCCGGTCGGCGAGAAACGTGCTCATGCCCGCGACGATCGCCTCGGTGTCCTTGGCGCGGTCGATCTCGACGATGGCATGCACGCGCTGGCCGAGCTCCGGATCGGGCAGGCCGACCACGACGCAGGAGCGGATGTCAGGATGCGCCATCAGCGCCGCCTCGACCTCGGCCGGATAGATGTTGGCGCCGCCGCGCAGGATCATGTCGGCAAGCCGGTCGCCGAGATAGAGATAGCCATCGGCGTCGAGCCGGCCGATGTCGCCGAGCGACTCCCAGCCGTCGGCGCGCCGCTTCGGCTCGGCGCCGAGATAGTGATAGGTGCTGCCGGGGCCGTCCGCCGGCAGGAAGTAGATCTCGCCGCTCTCGCCCGGAGGGACGTCGTTGCCATCGGGGCCGAGGATGCGAAGCTTGCACGTCTCGTCGATCTTGCCGACCGAGCCCTTGTGCTGCAGCCACTCGGTTCCGGAGATGATGGTGCGGCCTTGCCGTTCGGTGCCGCCATAGAGCTCGTAGACGCGCTCCGGTCCGAGCCACGCGATCCATTGCTCTTTCAGCCATGGCGGCATCGGCGCGGCCATGTGGAACACCATTTTCAGGCTCGACACGTCGTAGCTGTTGCGCACGGCCTCCGGCAGCGCCCAGATCCGGTGCATCATGGTCGGCACGAAATTGACCCATTGGATGCGCTGCGCCTGGATCAGCCGCAGCGTCTCCTCCGCATCGAACTTCACCATGCCCGTCAGTTTGCCGCCGGCAAACAAGGCGTAGTGCGATACGATGAAGGGCGCGTTGTGATACAGCGGACCGGGATTGAGCAGCGACGCGCCCTTCGGGATTCCCAGCGGCGGCTCGGCGGCGGTGTCGGTCACCGCAGGTTGATGATCGAGGATCACTTTCGGGCGCCCGGTCGAGCCGCCCGATGTCATCGCCTTCCAATAGCGCGACACCGGCGCGCTGAGCGGCTCATCGGAAAAACCTTCCGGCGTGAAATCGGCCGGCAGCGCGTTGGGTGCGTTCCAATCGGCCTCGCCGCCGACCACCAATGATGGCTGGAGAATCTCGAGCACCGCAGCGGCCTCACCGCGCGGCAGTCGCCACGACAGCGACGTCGGCGTCGCGCCGCATTTCCACACCGCGAAGCTGGTTTCGAACAGTGCATTGCCGTTGGGCAGGCCGATGGCGACGAAGTCGCCGGGCTTCACGCCTTTGGCCGCGAAAGCGCGCGCACGGGCATTGGCGCGACGCTCGAGCTGATCCCAGGTCAGCGCGTCCGTTCCGTGCTGGACCGCGATGCTGTCTTTGGGCTTGCGCTCGGCATACCAACGCGGCACGTCGGCCATCGGGATCAGCATCTCGTCCTCCGCTCATCGGGCGCCTCGCATGGGCACCCGTTCTTGGTCCGGCAGGCTCACGCCGCGGACATCAGTGACGGAAGGAGTTTTGCCTGAACTGCGAGTATGCGTCCATACGCGCACGCCGCAGGGTTTCGGATGGCAGTTCTGCGAAATGGCGCTTGTAGTCGAGCGAGAATTGGCTGAAGTGCCAGAAGCCGTGGCGCACGGCGATGTCGTAAATTCCGTCGCGCGGATCGCGTCGCGACTTGAGGTCGCGCCGCACGCGATTGAGCCGGATGGCGCGCCAATAGCTGACAGGGCTGGTCCCGAGCACGTCCTGGAAGCAATAGCTCAGCTTGCGGCGGCTGGCCCCGACCGCCTTGCACACATCGAGCAGCGACAGCGGTTGATCCGATGACGCCAACATCATCTCGGTCGCCTGCGCGACGATACGCTTGCGTGCAGCAGCGCTGCGGCTGGTGTCGCACAAGCGTGCGTCGGGCAGCAGGTCGGTGATCGCAAGCAGCAGGCTGTCCTGCAGCGCCTCGCTGATCGTCGTGTCGTGCAGGAACTCCTCAGGGGCGCCGAGCACAGCGTCCATCGCGGCGAGCGCAGCGCGCAATCGACGGAGCGCGTCAGCCGGCGCCGCAATGGCGCGCATCCGATGTTTCAGATCAGCGGGTAGCTCGATGGCGAGCTGACCGGCGATCGCTTCGATCAGCTGCGTCGACAGGGTCATTCCGCGCAGCTCGAACGCGCGCGGTGTGCAGAAGTCGATATCGGCGTCGAAGGACACGACCAGCGCATCCTGCGTGATCCCCGTGCCGTTGAGGCTGAGCGGTCCCCCGCTGTGCCAGGCGAGGCCGACGCTGAAACAGTCGGCGTCGAGGCGGCCATATTGCCGGACCTGCTGGCTCGTGACCTCGCGGAAGATCTGCAGCCGCGGCAGCGAAATCAGGGTGAAGCTGCCCCGGAACGCGCCGGCGCTGATCTGGTCATAGGTCAGCCGCCAGCCGCCGAGTTGCGCACAGTGCTCGTCGACGTCGGCGCTGGTCGTCTGCACCAATCCCGGGCACCCGGTCCGAATCTGCGGCGTGTTCTTCAAGCTCATGACATGATCGCGGAATCTGATGCCGGAGCACTTGCAAGATGCGGGCCATTGCTGGCCGGCGCCCCTGGCGGATTGCGGCTGATCTTGCCCGATTTCGATAACGCTGTCCTGCGTCTGATTGGCAGTCTCGCGCACGACTGCGTTCTGGCCGAGCACAGCCTGTTGCCGGAGGATGCGCGCCCCACGATGTCGACCGGCGCGCGGCCTTCGGGCTATCGCGGTGCAATCGTCCTGACCGTCCGAGGGTGCCGAAACAATCGATGGAGATATCCATGCAGGACATCACTGCCGCCGCTGCAATCGCCGTCCATCCGCTCGATCCCTTGACCTCGGAGGAGATCGCGGCCGCGTGCGGTCTGGTCCGGGCTGCGGCGGCTGCGCCGGATCATTGCCGCTTCCCGATCGTGCGGCTGGAAGAGCCCACCAAGGCCGAACTCACCGCCCATGCGGGCGGACAGGTCTTGCCGCGCAAGGCGTTCGTCGTCTCGCTCGATATCGCCAGCGGTGAGTCGGTGGAACTCGTCGTCGACCTCGGTAGAGCAGAAATTGTCGACCGCAAGGTGGTGCCGAACCGCGAGGCGCCCTACGGCCAGCCGCCGGTGACGCTCGAGGACTTCTTCCGCTGTGATGCCACGGTGAAGGCCGATCCCGGCTGGCGCAACGCGATGCGTCGCCGCGGGCTGACGGACAAGGACATCGAGCTGGTGCAGATCGATCCGTTCTCCTCCGGCTTCTTCGACCTGCCGTTCGAGCGGGGCGCTCGCATCGTGCGTGCGGTCAGTTACTTCCGCGAGCATCTGCAGGACAACGGCTATGCGCATCCGATCGAAGGCGTGGTCGCTGTCGTCGACCTGATCGCAGGCAAGGTCATCGACCTCACCGACGAGGATCCGGTGATCCCGATCCCGCGCAAGAAGCGCAATTACGGCGCCCATGAGGTGGCATCGCCGCGCACCGACATCAAGCCGCTCAACATCGAACAGCCGGAGGGGCCGAGCTTCACGGTCAACGGCTGGAACGTCGAATGGCAGAAATGGAGCTTTCGCGTCGGGTTCACGCCGCGCGAAGGGCTCGTGCTGCATCAGCTCGGCTATCAGGATGGCGGGCGCAAGCGCTCCATCATTCATCGCGCCAGCGTCACCGAGATGGTCGTGCCCTACGCCGATCCGACCGCCAATCATTTCTGGAAGTCGGCGTTCGACGCCGGCGAATATGGCCTGGGCGCGCTCGCCAATGCGCTCGAGCTCGGTTGCGACTGTCTCGGCAACATCCATTATTTCGACGTGCCGGCCGCGAACAGCAAGGGCGAGCCGTTCGTGATGAAGAACGCGATCTGCATGCATGAGGAGGATTACGGCATCCTCTGGAAGCATTATGAGGTCCGCAACGGCCTGTTCGAGGTGCGGCGCTCGCGCCGTCTGGTCGTCAGCTTCTTCGCCACCGTCGGCAATTACGACTACGGTTTCTACTGGTACCTTTACCAGGACGGTACGATCCAGCTTGAATGCAAGCTGACCGGAATCATCCAGACCGCGGCGGTCGCGCCGGGCGCGACCTATCCCTGGGGTGGCATGGTCGACGACAATCTCGGCGGCCCCACCCACCAGCATTTCTTCAATGCACGCCTCCACATGGATATCGACGGCGGCGGCAACACGGTGACCGAGCACGAATTCGTGCCGCGGCCGTGGGGCCGCGACAATCCGCACGGCAATGTGTTCGACACCACCAGCCGTGTGTTGTCGCGCGAGCGCGATGCTGCGCGCGTCGCCAATGGCGAGACCGGACGCTACTGGAAGATCGCCAATCCGAACCTGACAAATTCGGTCGGCGGCGCGCCAGGCTACAAGCTCGTGGTCAATCCGAGTCCACTGATGCTGGCGCAGGAGGGCAGCTTCGTGCGCAGCCGTGGCGGGTTCGCGACCAAGCATGTCTGGGTCACCGCCTTTGACCCGGCCGAGAAATATGCCAGCGGAGACTATCCGAACGTGCACGCCGGCGGCGACGGCCTGCCGCGCTATGCGGCGCAGAACCGTCCGATCGAGAACACGGACATCGTGGTATGGCATTCGTTCGGGCACACCCATGTGTGCAAGCCGGAGGATTTTCCGGTCATGCCGGTGGAGTATGCGGGCTTCATGCTGAAGCCGGTCGGCTTCTTCTCGGCCAATGCCGGCTTCGATGTCCCGGTTGATCGTAACGCCAGGAGCGTGCGGAGTGCCCACACGCCGCCGGCAGCACCGGCCGGCGACACGTGTTGCCACAAGGGCTGAGGGACACAGCCGGATGTGCTGCCTGATCGCCCTGTTGATCTCCGGCTGGTGCTGGCGGCTCGGGCGGCGGCCTGCGCTCTCCGCAGGCCATTGCTGCAGGGGGGAGAAGGTCTCATCCGGCGGCCGCCGGCGTCTCGCGATGACGGCGCTGGCGGGGGTGTCGCTCGGCGCGGCCATCGCGGTCGATGTCGCGGCCGCGTCCACCGTGTCGTCATCGCTGATCGCGCCGATCTGCAGCGCGCTGTTGCCGCGCTGACCAGACGGATGCAGGCCGGCAATAGGTCACGCGTCGGCGCGTACCGATATGTCGTGCCTCGCAACGCCTGCCGACGCTGCATGGTGGCGTGCGAAGCCGGCCGCAGCATGGCGCATTGAGCCCCGGCTTGCAGCGGAAGGATCGTTCCATGAAAAGCTTAGGCCGGGCACGAAGGCCCGGCCCGTCCGACCATGGCGACCGGATTGCTCCAGCCCTGAGAACGCCATTGGGACAATTCGACTGATCAGCCGCCGTTCAGCTTGGTCGTAAGCGTTGTGAAGATCCCCACCAGGGTCAATCCGAGCTTGTTCAGTATGGCAATGATCGCGAGTGCGATGCCGGCGGCGATCAGCCCGTATTCAATCGCCGTTGCGCCTGATTCATCTTCGTAAAATTTGAGCAATAATTGTTTCATCGCAGCCCTCCACCGTCTGCCGCTTCGGTCGCCAGACGGTGCCCGCGAAAATACGGGAAGGAACCTAAGGTAGTATGAACAGTGTCTCGCCAAGTTTCCCAACTTGGCTGAATATGTCAGAAATGACAGTTGAAAAGATCAGCCTTGCACGTGAACGGCCTTAGGCCGGCACGCCTGCGGCCTGCAGAGCTTCCGCATAGGTTGCGGCCATTTTGCGCACCGGGAACGGGATCCGTGCCAGGAATTCGGACACGGTGAGATCGGGCTCGATCTCGAGCAGCTGGCGCGCGACCGAGGTCGCGCGTGCGAGATGTCCGCTTCTGACCAAAGCGACGATCAGGACGCGAAGCGCGACCGCAAAGCGGCGGTTCTGTGCGAGGGCCGTCTCGGCCCATTGGATGGCTGCGGCGAAGTCGTCCTCCGCGACCGCGTGGATCGCCATGGCGGCGGCTGCGAACCAGCCGCGTGGATCGCGCGGATTGAGCCGCTGCGCGCGTTCAATCAGGGCACGGCCAGCGGCCGTCTCCCCCGCCATGATCTCGATCCAGCCGCTCAAGGTCAGCGCCATCGCCGAGTTGGAGTTGATCGCGAGCGAGCGCCTGAACAGCTCGCGTGCAGGGGCGGTGTCGTCCGCCATGTTCCAGATCGCGAAGGCAGCCATCCACAGCACCTGCGCATCGTTGGGCGCGCATTCGCTGGCTCGCCACGCCAATGCGACCGCGGAGGCTTGGTAGTCCTCATCCGGTGCGCGCCAGCCCTGGAAGTGGCGCAGCGCCTGGCAATAGGCCCGGGCGGCCATCGCCGGCGCGCAGGCGGGATCGATCGCCAGCGCCTGATCGAGGCAGGTGATCGCTGCCGCCAGGCTGTCCGGCGTGAAGGCATCGCGCAGGCTTGCCGCGCGCAGCAACAGGTCGTAGGCGTCGGGATGCAGCGGGCGCATCGCGCGGCGGCGTTCGCCCTCCACGAGCTCGAGCGTCGGCTCGATTGCCGCCACGATGCTTTCGCTGATGCGGTCCTGGAGCGCGAAGACGTCGTCGATCTGTCCATCGAAGCGTTCGGCCCAGAGATGCACGCCGGACGACGCATCGATCAGCTGACCGGTGATGCGCAGGCGTGAGCCCGCACGTCGCACGCTGCCCTCGAGAACGTAGCCGGCGCCCAGCTCGCGGCCGACCTCGCGGATGTCGACCGCCTTGCCCTTATAGATGAAGGAGGAGTTGCGGGCGATCACGGCCAGGCCGCTGCAGCGCGACAGCGCTGTGATGATGTCCTCGACGATGCCGTCGGCGAAATACTCCTGCTCGGGGTCGTCGCCGATATTGGTGAAGGGCAGCACGGCGATGGCGGGTCCGTCGAAGGCTGGCGCAGCCGCAACCGGCGTTCTGACCATTGCGGCCTGCTCGCGGACCTCACCGACGAAGCGGATGCCCTTGCGCGGAATGGTGCGGATCAGGCGCTGCGTCTCGCCGCTGTCGCCGATCGCGCTCCGTGCCGCGCTGATACGGCTTGCGAGCGTTGCTTCGGAGACGATGCGGCCGCTCCACACCTCCGCCAGGATGTCGTCGCGGCTCACCACCCGGTCGCGTGTCCTGATCAGGTAGGCGAGCAGATCGAACACTTGTGGTTCCAGCGCGATCAGGCCGTCGCCGCGGCGCAGCTCACGGCGATCGAGGTCCAGCAGGAAGTCGTCGAAGCGATACAGCACGGGCGCCGCCATCGGATGTCGCAGAAACCGGCCGACCTTCAGGTGACAGGCTCCACAAAATCAAGCGCGCCTCAAGGAAAAATCAAAGCCGTCTGCAAGCGGATCACGGTCGCATGGCGCACAAGACAGCCAGATGGAACCAGGAGCCGACGTCATGCCAACACCCTTTCACCAGAGCCGACGCCATTTTCTGACCTTGGCAGGAACCGCCGTTGCGGCCGCTCAACTTGGATCCGGCGCGGTGGCCGCGGAGCGCGTCAAGAACGCGCCGTCGCTGCCGGCGATCAGGCCCGGGGCGACGACGCTGGGCCCGATCAAGCAAGTCACTGCAAGCGAGATCAGCATCGGCTATGCGGAAGCTGGTCCGTCCGATGGCGCCGTCGTGATCCTGCTGCACGGCTGGCCGTATGACATCCACAGCTTCGCCGACGTCGCGCCGGCGCTGGCCGCCGCCGGCCAGCGCGTGATTGTTCCTTATCTGCGCGGCTACGGCTCGACGCGGCTGCTGGGGGCGGCCGCCTTGCGCAGCGGCCAGCCGGTGGCGGTCGCCGCCGACATCGTCGCTTTGATGGATGCGCTCAATATCAGGACGGCGACGCTGGCCGGCTTTGATTGGGGCGCGCGCACCGCGAACATCGTCGCGGCGCTGTGGCCCGAGCGGTGCAAGGCCATGGTCTCGGTCAGTGGCTATCTCATCGGCAGCCAGCAGGCCGGCCGCATGCCGCTGCCGCCGGCCGCCGAGCTGCAATGGTGGTATCAGTTCTACTTCGCGACCGAACGCGGCCGCGAGGGCTATGACAGGAATCGTCGCGACTTTGCCAGGCTGATCTGGCAGACGGCTTCGCCGAAATGGGCGTTCGACGAGGCGACCTTCGCCCGCAGCGCCGCGGCCTTCGACAATCCCGATCACGTCGATATCGTGGTACACAATTATCGCTGGCGGCTCGGCCTCGCGCAGGGAGAGGCGAAGTATGATGCGCTCGAAGCGAGGCTGGGGGCATTTCCTGAGATCGCCGTGCCGACCATCACGATGGAAGGCGACGCCAACGGCGCGCCGCATCCTGCGCCGGAGACCTATGCCAAGAAGTTCACCGGCCGCTATGAGCATCGCCTGGTCAGCGGCGGCATCGGCCACAACCTGCCCCAGGAGGCGCCACAGGCCTTTGCGCAGGCGGTGATTGACGTCACGGCGGGGGCATAGCGCGGTCCTGTATCGCGCCTCGCCACGTCATGGCTGGCTGCGCCGCAGCCACGTCTCCCGGCGCACGACCCATTTCTCGGATCGGGTTTCGCCATTGTGGTGCGGGAGCTCGACAAAGCCGACGAACTCGGCGCCGGTCTTCTGCTTGACCCGGCGCGATGCGGCATTCGTCGCGACGTTGCAGACGTCGAACTGATCGAGCCCGAGCGGACCGAAGGCGAAATCGTTCACGGCGGCGATCGCCTCGCTCATCAGGCCGCGGTTCCAATAGGGCTCGGCGAGCCAGAAGCCGCGATGGCCCTTGGATGATTGCATCCGTGGCCTGAAATGAATGTTGCCGATCGCCTCGCCGTCACCGTCACGCAGCACCAGGACCCATTGATAGATCTCCTCGCCGGCGGCGATCCTGTCGAGCTGCAGCCTGACGAAGCTTTCAGCGCCGTCGGCCGGATAGGGCCAGGGGACGGCGACTGAGAGATTGCGGATGATGTGCCAATTGTCGAAATGGCGCTGGATGGCCGGCGCATCCACGAGCCCCAGCGGTCGCAGGATCAGCCGAGCGGTCTGTAACGCGGGTGTGAGCATCGGACGGGTCATTAAGCAGCTTGAGGTTGCAAAAACCGCCCCTCATCATCCTATCCTACCGTTGTTAATGCATTGTATCGGTATTAAGGTTGCCGGGAACTTGTGTTCCATGCACGGAACTCTACACTTCCGTGCTGCAACATTCCCGTGCATTAGTCGAACACACACGTGACTGCGTTTGCAGGGTGTGTGCAGCGGCCGCGGGGAAACTGCGACCGTTCGGGCCCGGTGTTGTGCCCGAACGTCCATGATCGACGGCCGGCGGGATCAATTGCTGATCTTGGGTGGGATTTCGACTTGGGGTGTTGTGTATGCGTCGCGTTACGGCCAGTCATCACTCGCATTATACTGAACAGACCTCCGATCCACGCATTTGGCGTGATCGTCAGCTCGGACGAGCTGTGCCGTTTTACGGCTCTGAGCTCTTCCAGCTCGGCTGCCCGCCATTGGCCTCCTTCATTGCGGCCTTCCTGGGCTGCCTGATGACGCTGCATCTGGGTGCGACCGGTCTTGCTCCGCCGATTGCATCCGCAGCGGCCGCGCTTCTGTTGAGCGCGTCGCTGATCGTGACCCGGACGGCGAGTCTGGTGCCGAGCACATTCTTCTCGTCCGCCTATGGCGGGAGCTTCGTCGGCATGACGCCGGCGGCGTTGTTGAACGCGAGCATCCTCCGCACAGGCCTGTCGCTCGACTCGACCTTCATCCTCCTGTCGCTGTTTTGCGGATCCGTGTTCTGTCTGGCCTGCGCGCTGGACATGTGGCTGCGCGGCGGGCTGGCCCGCGGCTATGGCGGACGATTGGGCGCCTTGGCGGCATTAGCCTCCTTCCTGTTCATCGGCTTGGCGCCATCGTTCGGCACCGACATCCATCTGTTTCCGATGGCGGGCAAGGGCCTGCTGGAGCAGGGGAGCGGTGCGGCTGCGCTCACCTTCGTCCAGTGCGCTGCAGGCATCATGGCGACGATGGCGGCCCTGCGCTGGGCTCCCGTGGCGGGATCGGCGCGCGCGGTACGCATTGCCGTCGCCGCCGCTGTCGCGTTCGTCGGCCTGCTGGCCTTGCAGCACATCGTCGGCAGCGGCACCTGCGATCTCGAAGCCTATTATGCGGGTTGCTTCGTCGGCATGTCTTCGCCGCGGCGTCTGCGTGGCATCGTTCAGGCGATGGCGGTGGCGGCGGTGCTGACGGTCATGCTGATGATGACCTGTCCGATTCTGCCTGTCGTCGGCGGCAGCCTTGGCTATATCGCCTTCGTCTCGGTCATTTTCGTGGATGCGGCTTTCCTGCTGTTCGTCGAGGCCGGAGAAACGCCGCGCCACACGTTGGTGGCAGCGACGCGGGGCTTGATCGCGGCGCTCGCGATTCTCGCGGTGATGCTGCCGAGCGAACTGCTGATCGAGCAGCAAGCCGGTGTGGCGGCGGGCCACGCCGCCGCGGCGCCGGTGCCGAATCGGCCGCCAGGACCCCGGCCGCTGCAACCCGATGCGGGCCGCACCCTCAGTGATGCGTCTTCGGCGGCGGAAGCGAGCTACGATCTCCCGATGCTGATTTTGCAGCCCGAGCGGCGCGAGCCGTCGAACCTTCAGGCCGAGGATGCTGCTGAGCCCGCCCCGGTCCTCCCCGGCGAGCGTCAGCCTGAGCCGCAGCACGTCACCCGGCACGGCCAGGCGGCGGTCCAGCCGATCCATCCGGCGGTCGTGAAGCGCAACCAGCTACGCGTCGTGCCGCCAGCGACAGCCCGGCCGCGGGTCGTGGCCCGGCAGGACGCGTCGCTGCTGCAAGCATGGCGGCCGGATCCGTCGACAGCGGCGGGGCCATGATGGTGAGGCGCGGCGTGCACAACTGATCCCGCGCAGGCGACCTGCAGTCGCGTGTGCGGTCCATCGTCCGAGGGACAGGAGCGGGAATGACCGACCTCCATGTACGCGGTCTGGAAGTGCCCAAGGCCCTTGATCTCAGGGCATGGTCGGCGGAGCTGTTTTGGTCGTTTTCGCGGAGCGCACAGGCGCTGCCTCTGCCTCCTTTATATCTCGTGCCGCTCGCATCTTTCGCCGGCGCATTCCTCGGCTGCCTGGCGACGCTGTATCTGAGCCAGTTCGGCGTGCCTGCGGCGCTTGCGTCTGCCACGGCCACGCTGCTGATCTGCATTGTCTTGATCGCTGCGCCCAGCCGGAAGCTTGTCCCGGCGACTTTCGCCTCGTCGGCCTATGGCGGCAGCTTTGCCGGCATGACGCCGGTGGCGATGCTCAGCGACAGCGTGGCCCCTTTCGGCCTGTCCGCGGAAACCTCTTTCCTCGTGTTGTCTGCATTTTGCGGGGTGATGTTCCTCGCCTTCTGTACAATCGAAATCCGGCTGCGGATCGTGCTGCTGCGCGGCTATGGCGGCCGTTTCGGCGCGCTCGCAGCGGTGGCGTCGTTCGTCCTGCTCAGTCTGGCACCGATGCTCGGCAATGGCGGCGAGCCGGTCCGTCTGATCGGGATGGACGGGTTTGACCAGGGGCTCGGCGGGACCTTCGTCATCTTCGAGCTCTGTGTCACCGGCATGATCGCAACCATGATCATGCAGAGACTGCCGGGCATGGTCACGGCAGCGCGCGCAGCGCGGATCTTCGTCTCGGCGACCGTAGCCTTCATCGGCCTGTTCGCGCTGCAGCTGATGCGTCCCGACGATCTCCCAGTCGCGGATGCCTATTATGCCGGCTGCTTCCTGGGCATGTCATCGCCGCACCGGCTGCGCGGCGTGCTGCAGCCGCTGCTGGCCGCGGCGACCTTGACTGCCCTTCTGGTGAAGGCCTCAGCAATCTTGCCGAGTGTCGGCGGCAGCCTGGGCTTGGCGGCCTTTCTCTCGGTGGCCGGCGTCGACATGGTCAGCCGGTTGTTCCGCGGCCTGATCGTCTCGCCGGATCATTCGACTGTGGTCTTGCGCGCCAGGGCCCTGGCGTGCGGGCTCACGGCCATGGGCGTACTGCTCCCCGGCGACGTGCTTCAGACTCAGCAGGCTCGCGAAGACACCGGAGCGATCATCATGTCTGCGGAGACCGCTGTCGCGGCGCCGGCCGCCGCGCCGGTTCCTGCGCCAGAGCAGCCGGCCGTGGAGACGTCCGCGCTGGTGGCGCAGGTCACCGCATCCGCCGATCCGGTGCCGCCTGTTGAGGCGAAGCCGGACGTTGTGGCGCCCGTGATTCCGCCGCCGCGCGGCGAGTTGCCGCGTCCGCGCCGCACCCGGCCGCCCGCGACCGTTCTCACGCGCGTGCCGGCCGGCTCCGAGCCCTGGAGCATCATTCGGACCGGAGCGCCGGAGCGGCCGGCACGCGTGGCGGCTCCTCGACCAGCTGCCGCCAAGCGCAGCCCGGCGCCGCGCCCCGCCAATGCCGTGTCACTGTCGTCGAGGCCGGCACCGTCCGCCGCGGACATGCCGCGCTGACGCGGGCTCAGCCGAACTTGCGCCGGGCATCGAGCGCCAGCCCGAGGCCGACGCTGCCGAGCAGGTCGGTCTCGGCGACGCGGGCATGCGGAAACAGCGCGAGGATGGCCTCCCGCAAGGTCGGGACCATGCTCGAACCGCCGGTGAGAAAGATGGTGTTGATGGCAGCCGCTTCGACGTCCGCATCATCGAGCAGCGTCGTCACCGTTCTCACGACCCGCTCGACGGAATCGGCGATGGCACGATCGAAATCCTTGCGGGTGAACTTGATGCGCGCCCAGTCGTCCTTCTCCGACAGTACCGCGGTCGTCGACTTTGCCGCGGTCAGCGCGATCTTGGCCTGCTCGACGCCGATCGCGAGCGTATGGCCGCGATGGTCCTCCACGACCTTGATGAAACGGTCGACGAGGTCCCGCCGGTCGGCCTCATAGCGGATCTGGCGCAGCTCGTTGATGACGCCCTTCTTGTAGAGCTGGTTGATGCGGTGCCAGGTGGCGAGCTCGTGATAGTACAGCGTCGGCAGATTGCGCTTGCCGTCGGCGGTCAGGCTGCCATAGCCGAGATGCGGCATGACGCTCTTGAGGCTGAGCAACCGGTCGAAATCGGTACCGCCGATATGAATGCCGCCATTGGCGAGGATGTCGCCCTCGCGGTCAGCCTCGCTGCGCCGCTCCGGCGACACGCGCACGATCGAGAAGTCCGAGGTGCCGCCACCGATGTCGACGATCAGCACCAGCTCCTCGCGCGTCACCTGCTGCTCATAATCGAGCGCCGCTGCAATCGGCTCGTATTGGAACGCGATGTGCCTGAAGCCCTGCTCGCGCGCGATCTGCTCCAGTGCGGCCTGCGCCTCGGCATCGGCCGCGTCGTCCTTGTCGACGAAGCGCACCGGGCGGCCGAGCACGACCTGATCGATCTCCTGGCCGAGCCGGGTTTCGATCTGCGTTTTCAGATGCGCGAAGAAGAAGCCGAGAATGCCGGCGAACGGCACCGCTTTCTGGCGGATGTAGGTCTTCTCGTGGATCAGCGCGGTGCCGAGAATGCTCTTCAGCGCGCGCATGAAGCGGCCGTCATGGCCGGTCAGGTAGCGCTCGATCGCGCCGCGCCCGAACTGCACGCCGTGATCCTCGAAATCGAAGAACATCGCGCTCGGCAGGGTGCGATGCTCCCCCTCCAGCGGGATCAGTTGTGCGGAGGCGTGATCGCTGAGGCCGACCGTGGTGTTCGAAGTGCCGAAGTCGATGCCGCAATAGGCCGCTGCCGCCATGCTCGTCTCGTTTCCAGTCCGGGGGGCGGTCCGCTTAGCCGTTCGGCGACGCCGTGTCATCCGCGAATCTGCAGACCGACGCGCATGGCAGCGTGCTGGGGTGGGATGACTGGGCACGATTGCTCCATGAAGGAGCAGCCAGGAGCGTTTCGCCGCCTGGCTGCCCAATCCTCATTCAACCGCTCTGAACGCCGGACCTTCGAAGCGCAGGCCCGCGGCGCCGCGCTGGACGCGATCATGCGCGGCGTGGACCAGCCGCGCTTCGCCGGCCTCGGCCAGGCGCGCGCGGCCGTCCAGCAACGCGGCAAGGCGCGTGAGCGCCAGCGCTCGGTTGCGATGCTGGGAGCGGCCGTCGCGCGCGATTGCGGTGAGCCCGGTCGGCAGGTGGATGGCGCGCACAGCGCTCTCCGTCTTGTTCTGGTGCTGGCCGCCGGGCCCGCCGGCGCGAAAGCTCTCGCACCTGACGTCGGCGGCCGCGAGGTCCGGCACCTGGTGCGGCAGCGGCAGATCGACGATGCCGACGAACCAGTTCTTGCGGCCGTGATGCGGCCGCAGCGGACTGCGGCACACCCAGAGCAGCGGGCCCTGCGTCCAGCGCTGCGCGATCTGGTCCGCGAGAGGTCCATCGAGCACGACGATCGCGCTGGCCGGGCCGAGCCGGTCCGCCTCGTTTTGAGCGATCGCGCAATCGCAATCCGCTGCATCGGCTTCGGCTGCGAGCGCTTGGAGTGCATGCGCGACCGCGAGCCTGCACTCGGCGGGACCGCGCCCCGCCGTGAGAAGGAGCCGCCTCATCGGCGGTCCTCCTTGCGCGGTCGGATCGTTGCGATCTTCTTCACCGTGACCAGCGGCCGGAAGCTGGCGACGACGCGCGCAAGCCCGAACGCTTCGAGATCGGCGATGACGCCGGCGATCGGTTTGTAGGCCTCCGGCGCCTCCTCGGCGAGCAGCGCGCGATCCTCGCAGATCACGCGGCCACCGAACGGATTGCGCGACAGCCGCTCGCGATCCGACTTGGTGGCGCCGACGCGGCCGATCATCGACGACCGGTCGAACTTGCGGCCGGCGCCATGGGCGATCGACCACAGTGCCTCCTGGGGCGCCGTGGCGAGCGGTGCGACCAGATAAGACAGCGCGCCACGCGAGCCTGGCACAACGACGAGGCCTTGATCCGACGGTGCCGCACCCTTCCGGTGCAGCATGCCCTCGGCGCGATGCGCGATGCAATTATGCGAGCACGCGCAGACGGAGACGGCCTCGCAGCGCAGGGCCGTCGCTGCCCGCCGTGCGATGATAGCCCGGTTCAACGACGCCCAACGCAGCGCATGATCATGTGCTGCCAGATACGCCTGTCCGGCCTCGGTGTCGGGCGCGAGCGGCTTGAGCCCGTCCGCGACATGCCGTTCGAGCAAGGCGTGGCCGAGGCCGCGCGAGCCCGAATGCACCAGCAGATAGGCGCGGTCGCGATCGATGCCGCAGCTCGGATCGAACACCTCTTCCACCGCCTGCAGCTCACAGAAATGATTGCCGCCGCCGATTGTGCCGAGCGCGGCATCGAAATCGGACGATGGCAGCTCGTGAGCTATCAGCTCGCTTGCGATATCGCCGTCATAGGGCTTTGCGATGTCGCGCAGCCGGTCGGCCGCCTTGTCGACGCGGATGCGGCGGGACGCGAGATCGAGCTGATACAGTGCCATGCCGCAGCCGGCGTCGGAGCCGACGAAGGCCGGATGGATCTGGTCGGCGAGGATGGCGCAGCCGACCGGGCCGAACTTGCCGGGATGCAGGTCCGGCAGGCCGGCGACCGCGCGCACGCCAGGAATGTCAGCGACTGTTTCGAGCTGGCGCACAGCGGCGCCCTCGATCCAGGAGCTGGATGTGTAGAAGCCGTGGACCGGCGCACGGCCGTCCACGCGATGGGAATTGCCCATGTGGGTACCTTGGAGAGATAGGACGATCTTGTCAGGGATAGTCAGCGCGTGCGGACGCACGCGTGCCGGACCAGGCCTCGGCTAAGCGAGGATCAGGCCCGACGGCTCCTGGCGGAGCAACGGATGATCGCAGTCATCGTCTCTCTCCTGTGCGGCGGAGCGGAATGCTCGACGCCGGCGGCTACTAATCACATCGCGAGTGGTTTGACAATTGCGGTGGTGGAGGAGAGCGGCTGGCTGTGGCGGGCGCGACACGGCGTGATTGTCTTGGCGTCAGAACGACGCCAGGAACTCGCCGAGGAGATAGAGGATCTCAGTGGCGACCTGACAATCTTCGCGATAGTCAGTCGATGGCTCGCGGCGGCGGTCGGCGATGGGTCCGTGCCGCGGCGGGCCCAATGCTCAGCCTGACGACATGCATGCTGATCATCGGCTCCGTCCGCGCCCTGGCCGGAAGGACCGATTGACGCGGCGCTGCAATTGGGCGATCCGGAGCCATGTCGATGTCCGAGATCATGACCCTCAGCTCCAGCCGCGAACTCGTCGCAATCGTCGTCGCGCTCGGCATCGGTCTGCTGATCGGACTCGAGCGGGAACGACGGAAGGGCGAGGGGCCGGGACGATCGCCGGCGGGATTGCGGACCTTTGCCGTCGCGTCGCTCGCGGGCGCTATCAGCATGCTGATCGGCGGCAAGATGCTGCTCGCGGTCGTCACCGCCGGTGTCGTCGTCCTGACGGCCATCGCCTATTCGCGGTCCCGCAGCGATGATCCCGGACTGACGTCGGAGACGGCGCTGGTCCTGACGGTTCTGCTGGGGGGGCTCGCCACCGAGCACGCCGCTTTGGCAGCCGGAGTCGCGGTGATCCTGACGGTGCTGCTCGCCGCCCGGCCGGTGCTGCACGGCTTCGTGCGCTCGGTGCTGAGCGAAGGCGAGCTCAAGGACGGACTGATCTTTGCCGCGGCCACCCTGGTGGTGCTGCCGCTGCTTCCCGACCAGCCGATCGGTCCGTTCGGCGCGCTCAACCTGCGCTCGATCTGGATGCTGGTCGTGCTGATGATGGCGATCGGGGCGGCCGGGCATGTTGCGATGCGCCTGCTCGGCGCCCGCGGCGGACTCGCAGTGTCCGGCTTTGCCTCCGGCTTCGTCTCCAGTACGGCCACGATAGGAGCGATGGGCGCCCGCGCGCGGAAGCTGCCTGAGCTGGCCGGAGCCGCCGCGGCGGGCGCAACGCTGTCCACGCTTGCCACCATCGTGCAGCTCGCTGCGGTGCTGGCGGCAACCAGCGTGCCGGCATTCAAGGCGCTGCTGATCCCGCTATTATGTGCGGGCGGGGCGGCCGCGCTCTATGGCGCGGTCTTCACTGTCCTCGGCCTGCGGCAGACGGGCTCCGCGGACCTGGAGCTCGGACGCGCTTTCAGCCTGCCCGGGGCCTTGTTGCTGGCATTGACGATCTCCGTGGTGCTCGTGCTCTCCGCCGGTTTGCGCCAGGCCTTCGGCGAGGCCGGCCTCGTGGTGAGCGCCGCGGTGGCCGGCCTCGTCGACACGCATGCGCCGGCGGCGGCGGCTGCCACGCTCGTCGCCTCCGGGAAGATCAGCACCGCCGAAGCGGTCATTCCGGTGCTCGCGGCGCTGACGGCGAACACCATCAGCAAGATCGTCGTGGCATGGACCAGCGGCGGCGGGTCATTCGCGGCGCGGCTGATACCGGGGCTGATTGTCGTCGTCGCCGCGGCCTGGGCCGGCGCGTTCGCCCCGATCCTCGCGCATGCTGTCTTCACGTATTGACGGGCCGCGGCCTGCGCGTGCGGCCCTCACGTCGCCGACTAAGCGCTGCGCGGCAGCGGCTCGATAGCAGCGGCTCGACGCTGCACCAGCCAGCCGATCGCGTCGTCCTCCTTCATCGGCTTGCCATAGAGCCAGCCCTGGCCGTAGGAGCAGCCGAGCATGCGCAGGCACTCCGCATCCGCCTCGCTCTCGACGCCCTCGGCGATGATGCGGTGGCCGAGCGGCAGGGCCACCGCGGTGATGGCGGCGACGAGCTGCTGATCCCTGCGATTGCCGGCGATGCCGTGGATGAAGGAGCGGTCGATCTTGATGGTGTCGATCTCGACCGCCATCAGGTTGGCGATCGAGGAATGGCCGACGCCGAAATCGTCGATGGCGAGGGCAAAGCCGTATTGATCGATCAGCTTCAGCTCGTCGGCGCAGCGCTTCGGGTCGAACATCGCCTCCTCGGTGACCTCGATCTCGATCCGCTTGGGATCGACCCCGTAGCGCTCCGACACCGTCTTGAGGGTCTGGGCCGGCGAGTGGATCGGGAACTCGCGCGGCGAGACGTTGATCGACACCCTGATCTGCGGCGCCTTCTTGCGGTCGAGCGCGCGCAGGAAGGCGCAGACCCGCTCGCCGACGAACTCCGTGAGCTGCGCGGACAGGCGCAACCGGATCGCCGCGGAGACGATGTCGGGCGGCGGGATCAGTCCCGCGCAGGCGTGGTTCCAGCGCAGCAGCGCCTCGAAGCCGATGATCTCCTGCGTGGCCATTGCGACCTGCGGCTGAAACTCGACATGCAATTCGCGCCGCGCCAGCGCGGCGGCGAGCTCAAAGTCAAGGCGGCGCTGCAATGTCAAAGCGGACTGCATCTGCGCGTCGAACACCCGCATGCAGGCCCGCCCATCCTCCTTGGCGCGATAGAGCGCGGCGTCGGCCCTGGCCGACAGTTCCTCCAGATCGATGGCGCCGGCGGCATGGGCCGCGATGCCGATCGAGCAGCTGACCGTCAAGGGCTGGCCCGCAATCAGGACCGGGCGCAGCAGCGCGCTCATCAGTCGTTCGCCCAGCGCCACTGCGCGACGGTCCGCGTTCGCACCCTGCAGCACCACGATGAACTCGTCGCCGCCCAATCGCACCGGCAGATCATCGGCGCCGCAGGCCGAGCACAGCAGCGCAGCCAATGTCTGCAGCACCCGGTCGCCGGCATCGTGGCCGCGGGTGTCGTTGATGGTCTTGAAGTTGTCGACGTCGAACAGCAGGAACGCGACCCCGGTTCCGGCCGCGCAGGCCGCGCCGGCCACACTGCGGAAGTGGCTGCGATTGGCCAGCCCGGTCAACGAGTCCATCCGCACCAGCCGCTCCAAGGCCTGGTTGGCGTCAGCGAGCGAGGCCGCCAGCGCGGTGGCCTCGAACGCGGTGTTCTGGCTGGTGGTGAAATTGCGTTCGCCGAGCAGCGCCGCGCGGAACAGCATGACGGTCAGGAAGACCACGTCGGCCGCGACGATGTAGCCGACGTCGCTGCCGGAGAGCAGCATGCGCAGAATGGTCGCAGCCATCACCGGGGCGCTGAAGGCGATCGCCATCGGCGAATAGGCGAGGCTCTGGATGATCGCGCCGGTGGTGGTGCCGGCCATGATGAAGACGACGTCGTTGACGTTCTGTGCGTGCGAGAACAGCGGCAAAGCGAGCGGCACCACTGACCAGAGCAGGCCGCTGGCAAGGGCCATCACGGTCAGGCTGCGCAGCACGGGCTGCGGATCCTGCGCGATGCGGCCCGAGGATTTGAGCCGCGAGACCCATCCGGCGCGCAGCACGGCGAAGGCGATCGCGGCGCCGAGCCACCAGAAGATCAGTGTGTTGCCTTCACGGAAATAGAACAGCAGCGCCAGCGAGGTCGCGATCGCCACGTTCGACAGCAGGGTCAGGAAGATGTTCTGCAGCGAGCTCGCGGCCTGGGCTTTCGCCAGCGCTGCCGCCTTGGGGTCGCTGGGTGCGGTCGGCATGCGCGGAACGGAAGGCCCTGCTGAATCGGTGATGGCGGAGGCCGTCCTGGCGACGGCCCATGCGGCAGTCGAAGAGCTTGCGGAAAGGGGACTAAGGCGGCGTTAATCCGCGATGAAATATGCAACCGGGCTGGAACCATCCCGGCAGCCCTGGGCCGGAAGGCCGGTGATGACGCCGCCTTGCGGCCGGCGGCGGCCCAGCCGGTCGGGGTGGGTCATGGCGGGCGCGGACCAGCGGCTGAGGCTCCCGGCGTCGCGGATCGCATGACCGCGACACCCGCTGAGGTTGCTCATTCCCGAAGCTGCGGCTGCAGGCATGTGACCGTCCGCTGGGCAGTCGCCATCTGTCCGGAGCCGGTGCGACCCTGCGCGGCTGCATAATACCGACTTGGCATCAGCCTTGCTCGCGTCGATCCGGGGCTTCTGGCACAAGGATCGACCGCAATGGATTTGGGCGTCTTCATCCCGATCGGCAACAATGGCTGGCTGATCTCCACGGCCTCGCCGCAGTACAAGCCGACGTTCGAGCTCAACAAGCAGATCGTGCAGCGGGCGGAGCATTATGGTTTCGAGTTCGCCCTTTCGATGATCAAGCTGCGTGGGTTCGGCGGCAAGAGCGAGTTCTGGGACTACAATCTGGAAAGCTTCACGCTGATGGCGGGGCTGGCCGCGGTGACCTCGCGGATCAAGCTGTTCGCGTCCACCGCAGTGCTGACCCTGCCGCCGGCGATCGTCGCGCGCATGGCAACCACCATCGATTCCATCTCCGGCGGCCGCTTCGGCATCAATATCGTCTCCGGCTGGGCCAAGGCCGAGTATGAGCAGATGGGATTGTGGCCCGGCGACGACTATTTCGGCTACCGCTACGCCTATTCGACCGAGTATGTGCAGGTGATGCAGGAGCTGTGGCGGACGGGGGCCTCCGACTTCAAGGGCAAGTACTTCCAGATGACGGACTGCCACATGAAGCCGTTGCCGGCGCACAAGATCGAGATCGTGGCGGCGGGGCAGAGTCCGACCGGCATGGCCTTCGCCGCAACCTACGCCGACTATAATTTCGTGCTCGCCTCCGGCGTCAACACGCCGACCGCCCATGTCAAGCTCAACGAGCAGTTGCTCGATGCGGTCGCCAAGACCGGCCGCGACGTCGGCGCCTATGTCCTGTTCATGGTGATCGCGGACGAGACCGACGAGGCGGCCATGGCGAAGTGGCAGGCCTACAAGGACGGCACCGATGTCGATGCACTGGTCTGGATGGCTGACCAGGGCTCGAAGGACCAGTCGGCGGCGGGGTCCTCGACCGCCAAGACCATCAACCTGCCGGAGCAGGCGCTCAACTTCAACATGGGAACCATTGTCGGCTCCTATGCCACGGTGGCCAGGCTGCTCGACGAAGCCGCCAGCGTGCCGGGGACGAAAGGCTTGATGCTGACCTTCGACGATTTCGTCCAGGGCATTGAGAGCTTCGGCCAGCATGTCCAGCCGCTGATGACATCCCGCGCCGCGCGGCTGTTGCCGGCGGCGTGACCGCGCATGCGGCCGGCTCGCGATTGCATGCAAAGGCAAGCGTGGCGGCTTCGCCGCCGCGCCTGCCCGATAGCAATACAGGAGTGGATCTGCTCATGAGCTCCGACGCCACCGACAACTACAAGGGTGTCTATGAAAACCGCCTCGGCTTCGGCGGCCGTCCGGCCCTGATCCTGATCGATTTCGTGCAGGCCTATTTCGAGCCGGTCTGCGACCTCTATGCCGATGTGGACGACGCGTTGGCTGCCGCGATCCGGGTGCGCAATGCCGCCCGCGCCGCCAGGGTTCCGGTGATCTACACCAATGTCGTCTACCATCAGCATGCCTTGAACGGCGGCCGCTTCTATCAAAAGGCGAAGCCGCTGCGGCACTTCCTGGCAGGGAGCCCGCTGGGCGCATGGCCCGCCGGCCTCGACGTCCGGGACGACGAGCTCGTCGTCTCCAAACAATATCCGAGCGCCTTTTTCGGCACCTCGCTCGCCTCGACGCTGACAAGCTGGGGCATCGACACCCTGATCATCACCGGCCTCACCACCAGCGGCTGCGTGAGGGCATCCTGCGTCGATGCCTGCAGCCACGGGTTCATCCCGGTCGTCGTCAGGGAGGCCTGCGGCGATCGTCATCAGGGCCCGCATGAGGCCAATCTGTTCGACATGAACGCGAAGTATGCCGATGTCGTCAGCGAGCAGGACGCGCTGGCCTACATCGCCGGCCTCGCCAAATGAGATGGGCCGCGCGCCGGTCGTCACTTCGACGTTGAAGCATCAAGCGAGGCTGTTACGCTCGCGACTGGATGGATCTCGAACGAGAGGGACGACGATGCCGGACCCAGCCCTGCGGCAGGCGCTCGCAACAGGCGATTTCATTGCGGCACCTGGAGTCTATGATCTCATCTCGGCATTGATCGCCGACCGCATGGGCTTCAAAGCGCTCTACGTCACCGGCTACGGCACGGTCGCCTCGTCGCTCGGCCTGCCTGATGCCGGGCTTGCGACCTATTCGGAGATGCTCGATCGCATCGCCCGCATCGTGGCGATGACGAAGACGCCGGTGATCGCCGATGCCGATACCGGTTATGGAGGCCTCCTCAATGTCCGTCACACCGTGCGCGGCTACGAGAAAGCCGGGGTCACCGCGATCCAGCTCGAGGACCAGGAGTTTCCGAAGAAATGCGGGCACACGCCGCATCGCCGCGTCATTCCCACGGCGGACATGATCCGCAAGATCAAGGTTGCTTCGGACGCGCGCAGCTCCGCCGATTTCCTGATCATCGCCCGCACCGATGCCCGCTCGGGCAAGGGGCTCGACGAGGCGATCAGCCGCGGCCGCGCCTATGCGGACGCCGGCGCCGACATCGTGTTCGTTGAATCCCCGGAAAGCGAGGCGGAGATGGCCGAGATCGGCCGCATGATCGACAAGCCGCTGCTCGCCAACATGGTCAATGGCGGCCGGACGCCAATGCTTTCGGCCGATCGGCTCAAGCAGCTCGGCTTCGCAGTCGCGATCTTTCCGGCGGTCGGCTTCCTGGCGACGGCGGAGGCGCTCACGCGTGCCTATGACGATCTGCGACGGCACGGGACCACGACGGAGGCGGTGCCGATGTTCTCCTTCGCCGAGTTCAACCGGCTGATCGGCTTCGAGGACGTGTGGGAGTTCGAGCGGCGCTATTCCGAGACGGAGTGAGGTGCCGGCGGGCGATCAGGGGATGACGTTGCGCATGAGCGACGCGCCATCCGGCAACGGCCGATGCCTTGCCTCAGCGCCGTGCACGCGCTGCGCCGTTGCAGCAAACCCGAGACGCCGCAGGGTACGACACCCGGACGAACCGCGCTGCTACGGATCGAGCTCGGTATCCCAATACAGATAATCGAGCCAGCTGTCGTGCAGGTAGTTCGGCGGAAACAGCCGGCCGTTGCGATGGAGCTGGTGGACGGTCGGCGCGTAGGGCGCCTGCTTGGGAAACATCTTGGCCTGCTGCGGCGTCAGATTGCCCTTCTTCAGGTTACAGGGCGAGCAGGCGGCGACGACGTTTTCCCAGGTGGTCTGGCCACCCTTGCTGCGCGGAATGACGTGGTCGAAGGTGAGGTCGTCGCCGGAGTGGCAGTATTGGCAGACGAAGCGGTCGCGCAGAAAGACGTTGAAGCGGGTGAAGGCCGGATGCGTCGTCGGTTTGACGAAGGATTTTAGCGAAACGACGCTTGGCAGCTGGATCTCAAAGGATGGACTTCGGATCGCCCTGTCGTAGTACTCGACAATGTTGACGCGATCGAGGAACACCGCCTTGATCGCGTCTTGCCACGACCAGAGAGACAGCGGGTAGTAACTCAGCGGCCGGAAGTCCGCGTTCAGCACCAACACCGGCCAACCGCCTTGCGAGACATGTGCGTTCAAGTAACGCTCCTGGCCTCCATAACGGCTGCGAAGCAGCATGCCCCCAGATACTACATGCAGCGTGACGGGATTGTGAAGCCCCAAGAATGGCTTGACTCCACTTCTCCCACGCTCCCAGCCTGATCTCCAAGTCGGTCGGAACGGTGGCGGAACCTCCCGTCGCTGCATTGCATGTCAGTTGCAGATCGGCGTTGCCGAGGGGCGTGAAACGACGCGGTCACGCCGGCATCCGCTGCAGCTTCTGCAGACAGCGGTGGGTCTGCACCTCGACCGGCATCGGGCGGTCCGGAAAGCTGGTACTCCAGTTGGTTACGCCGACTTCGCCGACATAGATGTCGCCGCGGCTGTCGATCGCCAGGCCGTGAGGAGCCAGGAAACGGCCGGTTTCAAGCCCGGGACCGTGTTCGCCCCCGAGGCGGGCGATGCGCGTTCCGCTCGCATCCGTGATCGTCAGGCGTGGGCCCAGATTAGGAACGTTGAGATTGACAGGCATGCCCGGACCGAGCTCACCAATGATGAAGGTCTTGCGCCTGAACCCGCAGGCGCACAGCGCGCAGGGCCGGTGCAGATTGTTCCACTGCGTCTCGTAGCGGCCATTGCCGTCAAACACCTGAATGCGGTGGTTCTCGCGGTCCGCCACATAGACGAAACCGTCGGCATCGGTCGCGATGTTGTGAACGATGTTGAACTGGCCGGGATCCGAGCCCGGCTCGCCCCAGCTGCGGATCAGCCGGCCGTCGGGCGTGTATTTGTGGACCCGCGCGTTGCCATAGCCGTCGGACACGTAGATCTCGCCGGACGGCGACAGCGCGGTGTGGGTGCAGCGGTTGAACGGCTCGCCGCTCATGAACGGAGCGGGGCGCTCCGGCAGCCCGATGGTCAGCAGCACCTTGCCCTCGGGGGTGCATTTGCGCACCGTATGATCGCCATCATCGGTGCAGTACAGATTGTCATCGGCGTCGATCGACAGGCCATGTGCGCGGCGGAACAGGCCCTCGCCCCAGCTCGTCAGAAAATTGCCGTCGCGATCGAACACGATCATCGGATGAGCGCCGCGGTTGAAGGCGTAGAGGCGATCCTTGCTGTCGACGGCAACGGAAGCGACGTCGCTCAGCGCCCAGCCGTCGGGCAGCTTCGCCCAGTCCTTCACGACGCGATAGATGTAGTCCCCGGTGCCGAGAACGGACATCGCCTGGCGCTCCCCCTGAAAGCTGAAGTCTCGCAAGGCTACACGGTTCTCCCGCGGCGGACATCCGCTCAATCCGCCATCGTCAGCATATGCGCCTCGTGCGGCGGAACGCGGCCGTTCAATGTGTCGAGATAGACCCGCCGCACAGCCTCCGGCCCGCGTGCATCCGTGATCGTGAGCCAGCCATCGAGCCGCGGGGCAAAGTCGCGCCACGCCGCCCGGAGCCGGGTCTCGACGCCGCCCGGCCCCCACGCCTTGGCCCGCTTCCTGATCTGGTCCGGCGCGAAGAACCAGCTGGGCCGGGCGCCGGGAAGCGGCGTGGCGTCGTCGCTGCCGTCCTGATGCGTCAGGCCGACGCGGCCGGAATAGACGAGATTGTCGCCATAGTGCCGATGCAGCGCGGCGCGCAGGCCAGCATGGCCCGCCATGTCGACGAATGCCGCGCGCGTTGTCGCGTCGAGCGTGTCGACCGCGTCATAGGTCACCACCTCATCGTAGCAGCCGAGCGAGCAGACGAAGGCGGCGTTGGACGGCGAGGTCAGCCCGATCACGCGGATGCCCCGGCGCTGCGTATGCAGGAGGTGCGCGAGGCCGAAGGCGGTCTTGCTCGAGGCCGACGACAGGATCACGGTGGTCGCGCCGAAATGCATCTGCTCGGCCAGGAAGTCGTCGACCAGGAACGACAGCATGAACAGCGGCCGGAGCAGAGCCTGGTGGTCGCCTTGCCGACCGGCGAAGGCCGCATCGCCGCCGACGCGCGCATAGACGTTGTAGACCGGTGCGACGCCCTGGCGATGCGCGGCCGCGTCGCGCAGGCTGCGCTTGCTGATATCGGCGGCTTCGATGCAAAGATGCGTCGCCATCGGGAAGTAGCCGAACAAGCGCTCACCCTCGGCGACCGCCGGATTGCGGGACGCGATCACGTCGCCGAAGCCCCAGACCGGAATGATGCCGAAGCCGTCGGGCGCGGGAAACAGCTGCCAGTATTTCAGCTGCTCGCCGAGCAGCGCGTAAGTGATGTTGTTGGCGGTGAAGGCGAAGCGGTCGACCTTCACCAGCAGCGCATCGCTCGGCAGCGCGTCACGGTCAGGACGTTCCGTGCTGATTGTCCGGCAAGTCTCCAGATCCTGGCGTGCGACGATGAAGTCGTTCGATTGCATGATGGAACCTCGGCCGTTCATGGGCATCGCATGCCCGATCCTGGCCGTTATACATGACCATTTTGCAACCCCAACTTTGTTTCAAACGGCGTGCGCCGGCGTTGTTAGTTGGCCGGCGCGATGATGCCCTCCCGCTTCTTGAGCACGCGGTAATAGCTCCACCACAGATGCGCGGCCGCGCCGCGCAGCGGTCGCCAGCCTTCCGCCAGCGGCATTATCTGCTTGGCGGTCGGGCGTGTTGCCAGGCCCAGCCCGACCTTCACCGCTTCCTGCACCGCCAGATCGCCGGCCGGCCAGGCATCGCCATGCCCCAGGCAGAACAAGAGATACACGTCCGCCGTCCAGGGCCCGATGCCGGGCAGGGCGGTCAGCGTCGCGTGTGCGGCATCGGCGTCCTCATTGGCGAGCACGTCGAGATTGAGCCGCCCGGCGCCGAGTTCGCGCGCGATGTGCTTGAGCGTCTTGATCTTGGCGGCGGAGAGGCCGAGCCGTCCCAGCCGGTCGGCGCGGGCGCGGCGGATCGCGTCGGGATCGAATGGGTCGAACGCCGCCTGCAGTCGGCCCCATATCGCCGCCGCGCTCGCGGTCGACAGTTGCTGGCCGCAGACGATGTGGGCGATGCCGGCAAAGCCCGGCTCCCGCCGCCGCAGCGCCGGCATGCCGGTTGCGGCCAGGATCGGCGCCAGCCGCTTGTCCTGCGTCACCAGCGTGCGGACCGCGTCCTCGAGGACATCCTGGCTGTCGAGGTGCAGGGTCATGGGCTCTTGGGACTTTCTCCAGCGTCATGCGCGCGGGCTTGACCCGCGCATCCATCTCGGATCGAACCTTCCTACAAAGGATCATTGTCGGATCACGTCTGCTCAACTCCGGCAAGGACGATGTGACATGCCACCCGTTTTCCGATTTGCCCCCAGCCCGAACGGCTACCTGCATCTCGGCCATGCCTATTCGGCACTTTTGAACTTCCAGCGCGCGCAGGACGCCGGCGGCCGCTTCCTGCTGCGCATCGAGGACATCGACCCGACCCGCTGCCGGCCCGACTATGAGCAGGCGATCTACGAGGATCTTGCCTGGCTTGGCATCACCTGGGAGCTGCCGGTGCGGCGGCAGTCGGAGCATTTGCCGGAGTATCGCGCGGCGCTGGCGCGGCTGCAGGCCATGGGGCTCGTCTATCCGAGCTTCGAGAGCCGGGCCGAGATTGCCCGCCTGGTGGCGCAACGGGACGCCGACGGCGACTGGCCGCGTGATCCCGACGGCTCCCCGCTGTATCCGGGAGCGGCCAGGCAGCTGTCTGATGCTCAGCGTGCAGAGCTGATGGCGCGGGGCATGCCTTATGCGTTGCGGCTCGACATGGCGGCTGCGGTCGCGCGGGTGGGCGAGGTGAGCTGGGACGAGCTCGGCAGCGGGCCGGCCGGAGAGACCGGCGTCACAATTGCGCGGCCTGAGGCGTGGGGGGACGTGGTGCTCGCGCGCAAGGAGACGCCGACCAGCTATCACCTTTCCGTGGTGATCGACGATGCCCTGCAGGGGGTCTCCGAGGTCGTCCGCGGCCAGGATCTGTTTCAAGCCACCAGCGTCCATCGGCTGCTCCAGGCCTTGCTCGGCCTGCCTGCGCCGCTCTATCGCCATCACCAACTGATTCGCGATGGCGATGGCCACAAGCTGTCCAAGTCCAATCGCGCGACCGGATTGCGCGCTCTGTGCGCGGAAGGCGTATCATCGGCGGAAATCCGACACAGGATTGGCTTGGTGTAGCCGTTTCGGCTGCTTTGTCCGGTCTCTTCGCATGTTTCCGGCGGGGACAACCTCGGGCGGATCGTGACACCCGGGAACGACCGTGCCATGCTGACAAGCAGCGCGGGTAATCGGGAGCTTCAATCGAAAGCGGCACGAGAGACATGACAGTAGAAGTGCCCCTTCGTTTCCGGAGTTCATGTCATAGGGGCCATGATGAAGCGCGTTCGGAAGATGAGTACGGGGCGTCGGGCCCGATCGGCTAAGCCGGCCGCGTCCAGGGCCGCCGGCGCGTCCGCGACGCGCGGCGGAAAGGCGCCCTCCACGGCAGAACAGTCCCGCGCGTCAGCCGGCAAGACGACGGCGGCTAAAGAGCGCGCCAAAGCGCGGCCTTTGAAGAAGCGGGTTCCTCAGGTCACGGCGATGGCTGGGGTCGATCGGAACGTGGCCAAAACTGGATCCACCAAGTCGGGGTCCACCAAGTCTGGATCGGCCAAGCCGGTGCTGAAGGCCGCCGCAACAGCAACGCCGGCCGCGGGGGTCGTCGAAGCCGCCTTGGCGGTCTTCGCGCACGAGGTCCGGACGCCACTCACTGGCATTCTCGCCATCAGCGATCTGCTCGCCACCTCCGAACTCGGCGAGCGTGAGCGGCGCTGGGTCGATACGATCAAGGCCGGCGCCGAGCATTTGTCGAGTCTGGCCACCTTGTTCGTGGACGCCGCCAAGGACGAGACCACCGGCGCGTCGCTGCGGGAGGATCTGTTCGATCTGCGCGTGCTGGCCCGCGCCGCCGGCGACTCGCTGTCGGGGCGCGCTGCCGCCAAGGGGTTGGAGGCGCGCGTCGACGTGTCCGACGCGCTGCCAGGGCTGGTGATCGGTGATCCCGTACGGCTGCGCGCGGCGCTGGAAAACCTGATCGACAATGCCGTGAAGTTCACGGAGCAGGGGGGCGTCGCGCTCGAGATCGCCCTGGCCAAGGCGGCCGGCGGCAAGCCGGCGAGGCGCGCCGCCAAAGGCAAGGTTGCGGTCGCCTTCCGCGTCTCGGACTCCGGCATCGGCCTGACCCTGCAGGAGATCAAGCGGCTGTTCCGGCCGTTCAGCCAGGCCAATGTCACCATCGCCTCGCGCTTTGGCGGGGCCGGCCTCGGCCTGTCGTCGGTCCGGCAACTGGCGCGGGCCATGGGAGGCGACGTGGTCGTGACGCCGCATGAGGGGGGCGGCACGACGTTCACGCTGACGGTCACGCTGCTGGTCGCCGCGGCCCCGCATACGACGATGGGTGAAGGCGAGGACGGCGTCACCTTGGCGCCGGCGCGACCGTTGCGGATCCTCGGGGTCGAGGACAACCCGTTCGGTCGCGTGGTGCTCAACACCATCCTCAATGAGCTCGGCCATCAGGCCGAGTTCATCGGACGCGGTGAGGCTGCGCCGGAGCGGATCGCGGCAGGAAGCTACGATGCGGTGCTGATGGACATGGTGCTGCCGGGGATCAACGGCATCGAGACGGTCGCGCGGATCCGCGCCCTCGGCGCCCCGCATGGCGACATCCCGATCATCGGCGTGTCCGGCCGCGGCGAGGATGAGGCTGCCTCGCGCGCTGCCGGTGCCGATGCGTTCCTGCTCAAGCCCGTTTCGCCGCGGGCTCTAGCGACTGCGCTTCTTGAAGTGACACACCGCGCGGCAGCCGCGACTTGATGATCGATGCGTTCAGTTCGCCGCCATACACGAAGATCGCGGCGATGAAATAGAGGAACACGAGTGCGATGATCACGGAGGCGAGCCCCGCATACATCGTCACGTAATTGTTGGCGAACCGCGCCAGATACTGGCCGAACACGATGCCCGACACCAGCGAGGCGATGAAGGTGAAGACGATGCCCGGCATGATCTGCATGAAGCTGCGGCGTCCCGCCGGCAGCCAGGCATGCAGGATGAACAGGGCGACGATCAGGGCGCTGATGGTGATGCCGTAGCGCGAAAGGTTGACGAAGCGCTCATTGGCTTCGACCGCGAGCGGCAGATAGCGCCGCGCCGTGGCTAACACCAGCGGGCCCAGCACGATCAGGAACGACATCGCCAGCGCCGTGAAGGCCGCGACCAGCGTATAACCAATCGATTCCAGCCGCAGCCAATACCAGCGGCGCTGCTCGATGACGCCATAGGCGCGGTTGAGCGCGACCCGCAACGCTTCGACGCCGTTCGAGGCAAAGTAGACCGCGAGCACGGCGCCGATGGTCAGCGCGTCGGTCCGGGTCGTGGTCAACACGTCGTGGATCTCGCCGGTCAGCGCATCCGCGACCTGGGCTGGCCAGGTTTCCAGCATCAAGGTGGCGGCCTGATCGGCGAGCTCCTTGGAGCCGAGGAAGCCGGCGAGAGAGGTCAGGACGATCAGGAACGGAAACAGCGCCATCAGCGTGGACAGCGCGATATGGCTCGCGATCGCCCAGCCGTCATCGGCGAGGAACGTGTAGAACGCATCCATGACCACGTGGAAGATGTAGCGAAGCGCCTTCACCTGTCCCTGCACTCCGCGAAAACAACCGGTCCTCTACAATCCAATAATACGGGCGCAAAAGCCAGAAGTTGCAGCAGCCGGCATCCGATCCGCCATGGCGCTCCCAGCCGCGCGGTGTTATCTAGCCCCAATGGCTTCACTCCTCGGTAAATTCATCCTTCCTATCGCCATCGGCGCAGTCGCCTTGGTGCTGTTCCTCGGCCTCGTCAACATGACGCGCGGCGGTTCGCCGAATTTGTCGCAGAAGCTCATGCGCTGGCGGGTGATCCTGCAGTTCGTTGCGGTCGTCATTGCAATGGCGGCCATCTGGGCCATGGGACGTTGATGGGACGTTGAGAACAACATGGTAGTCCTTAATCGCATCTACACGCGCACCGGTGACGACGGCACGACCGCGCTTGGCAATGGTGAGCGCCGTCCCAAATATGATCTGCGCGTCTCGGCCTATGGAACCGTCGACGAGACCAACGCCGCCATTGGCGTCGCCCGGCTCCATCTCGGCGAAGCGCCCGAGATCGACGCGATGCTGGGGCTGATCCAGAACGATCTGTTCGACCTCGGTGCGGACCTGGCGGTGCCGCAGCGCGAGGGCAAGGCGGAGCGGCTGCGCGTCGTCGCCAGCCAGGTCGACCGGCTGGAGCGCGACATCGATGCGCTCAACGAGCGCCTCTCGCCCTTGACCTCGTTCGTGCTCCCGGGCGGAACTCCGGCGGCGGCGCATCTGCACGTCGCCCGTACCATTTGCCGCAGGGCGGAACGAATGATCGCGGAACTCGCAGGGAGGCCGGACGAGCCCGTCAGCGAGGCCGCCATCCGCTATATGAACCGGCTGTCGGATTTCCTGTTCGTGGCCAGCCGCGCCGCGAACCGCAACGGCGCAGGTGACGTATTGTGGGTGCCAGGGCAGAACCGTTAACCCGGCGGCGTGCGAGGTTGCTTTTTTCACCCCTCGCGCGTTGACCGGGGGGTACGGGCGCTTTAGGTTCCGCGCCCGAAAGGTCAACCCCGGACAAATTAGAGCGAAAGAGGATCGATGAAGGTTCTGGTGCCGGTCAAGCGGGTGGTCGATTACAACGTCAAGGTCCGCGTCAAGAGCGACGGATCGGGCGTTGAGCTCGCCAACGTCAAGATGTCGATGAATCCGTTCGACGAGATCGCCGTTGAGGAAGCGCTGCGGCTGAAGGAAGCCGGCAAGGCGACCGAGGTGGTGGTGGTCTCGATTGGGCCCGCGCAGGCCTCCGAGACGATCCGCACGGCGCTGGCGATGGGCGCCGATCGCGGCATCCTGGTCAAGGCCGAGGGCAATGTGGAACCGCTGGCGGTGGCCAAGATCCTCAAATCGGTCGCCCAGGAGGAACAGCCCGGACTGATCATCCTCGGCAAGCAGGCGATCGACGACGATTCGAACCAGACCGGCCAAATGCTGGCGGCGCTGCTCGGCTGGGCGCAGGCGACCTTCGCCTCCAAGCTCGAGGTCGACGGCTCGGACTTCAAGGTCACCCGCGAGGTCGATGGCGGCCTGCAGACCGTGAAGCTCAAGGGACCGGCGATCGTCACCACCGATCTGCGCCTCAATGAGCCGCGCTACGCCTCGCTGCCGAACATCATGAAGGCGAAGAAGAAGCCGATCGCCGAGAAGACCGCCGCCGATACCGGCGTCGATCTCACGCCGCGTCTCGAGATCCTCAAGACCACCGAGCCGGCAGGCCGCAAGGCCGGCGTCAAGGTCAAGGACGTCGCCGAGCTCGTCAACAAACTCAAGACCGAGGCGGGGGTGCTCTGATGGCCACGCTGCTGATTGCCGAACACGACAATGCCGGGATCAAGGACGCGACCAACAAGGCGCTGACGGCGGCCACAGCCCTCGGCGCCGATGTCGACGTGCTGGTCGCGGGCCAGGGCGCCAAGGGTGCTGCGGAAGCTGCCGCCAAGCTCGCCGGCGTCAAGAAGGTGCTGCTGGCTGATGACGCGGCCTATGCGCATGATCTCGCCGAGCCGCTCGCCGACCTCGTCGTCAAGCTCGCCGCGACCTACGATGCGATCGTCGCGCCCGCGACCTCGCGCTTCAAGAACGTGATGCCGCGCATCGCCGCTCTGCTCGACGTGATGCAGGTGTCGGAGATCATCAAGGTCGTCGCGCCCGACACGTTCGAGCGGCCGATCTATGCCGGCAACGCGATCCAGACCGTGAAGTCGAAGGACGCCAAGAAGGTCATCACCGTGCGCACCTCGACCTTCGCCGCTGCCGGCGAGGGTGGCAGCGCGTCAGTCGAGACCGTCGCGGCGGCCGGCGATCCGGCGCTGTCGAGCTTCCTCGGCGAGGAGGTCGCCAAGAGCGACCGGCCCGAGCTGACCTCAGCCAAGATCATCGTCTCCGGCGGCCGCGCGATGCAGAGCCGCGAGAACTTCGCCAAATACATCGAGCCGCTCGCCGACAAGCTCGGCGCCGGCGTCGGCGCCTCGCGCGCCGCGGTCGATGCCGGCTATGCGCCGAACGATTGGCAGGTCGGCCAGACCGGCAAGGTCGTGGCTCCGGAGCTGTATGTGGCCGTCGGCATTTCCGGCGCGATCCAGCATCTCGCCGGCATGAAGGACTCCAAGGTGATCGTCGCCATCAACAAGGATGAAGATGCGCCGATCTTCCAGGTGGCCGATTATGGCCTGGTGGCGGACCTCTACCAGGCGGTTCCCGAACTGACCGACGCGCTCGGCAAGCTCGGTAAGTAACGCTTGTGACACCGGCCGCATGGGACCTCGGCGGCCGGTGTTCTCACTTCTAGGGCATGGACGGACGCAGATGGCGCGCCGTTCCGGTGGATGACAACATGGCTCAGATCAACAAGCTCGGTGTGATCGGCGCGGGACAGATGGGCAACGGCATCGCGCATGTTGCCGCCCTGGCCGGGCTCGACGTGGTGCTCAACGACGTCACCTCCGACCGGTTGAAATCGGGCATGGCGACAATCAATGGCAACCTGACCCGCCAGGTGGCCAAGAAGGTCATTTCCGACGAGGCGCGCAGCAAGGCGCTGAACCATATCTCGCTCGCCGACAGCCTCGACGGCCTCGCCGATTGCGATCTGGTCATCGAGACCGCGATCGAAAAGGAAGACGTCAAGCGCAAGATCTTCCATGACCTCTGCGCGGTCCTGAAGCCGGAGGCGCTGATCGCCTCCAACACCTCGTCGATCTCGATCACGCGGCTTGCCGCCTGCACCGACCGGCCCGAGCGCTTCATCGGCATTCATTTCATGAATCCGGTTCCGCTGATGGAGCTGGTTGAGCTCATCCGCGGCATCGCCACCGACGACACGACCTTCGAGGCGGCCAAGGAGTTCGTCGGCCGGCTCGGCAAGCAGATCGCGGTGTCCGAGGACTTCCCGGCGTTCATCGTCAACCGTATCCTGCTGCCGATGATCAACGAGGCGATCTACACGCTGTATGAGGGCGTCGGCAATGTCGAGGCGATCGATGCGGCGATGAAGCTCGGCGCGCATCATCCGATGGGCCCGCTGGAGCTGGCCGATTTCATCGGCCTCGATACCTGCCTGTCGATCATGCAGGTGCTGCATGAGGGGCTGGCGGATTCCAAGTACCGGCCGTGCCCGCTGCTGGTGAAATATGTCGAGGCCGGCTGGCTCGGCCGCAAGACGCAGCGCGGCTTCTACGATTATCGCGGGCCCAAGCCGGTCCCGACGCGCTGACCGCACAACCCCGCGTTGGATAGGCCAATCGATACGCTTCGTTAAGGCTGCCGGGTTAGAGTGCCCGTAACGAGGGTATAAGCGTATGGATATGAGCTTGGTGGCTGCGGCCCTGGCGCAGCAAGCGAGTGCAACTCAGCAGCAGGTCGCCACGACCGTGCTGAAGCAGAACCTGAATGCGCAGAAGGATGCCGTCCTGACCCTGCTCGGTGGTGCGCAGCAGACGCTGTCGCTCGCCAATGTCGGCCCCGGCGTCGGCGGCAATCTCAACATCGCCGCCTGAGCTCGATTCAGCCAACCAATCAGGTGCTCGTCATGCCGGAACAAGCTGGGCGATGACGACCTGGGAATGGCCTCGCGCAAAAGGCCGAGTGTCAGAGTCCTGCCGCCGCCTTCGCCGTGATGGCCTGGATCAGCTTGACCGCATCGGCGCTGTCCCATTCGGCGGGGCCTGCGATGGTCGCGATCTCGCAGCCATGGCCGTCGACCAGCACCGAGGTTGGCATGCCCAAGGCGCGGCCCACCGCCTTCAGGTCCTGGAACACCTTGGCCTTCTGGTCGCTGAAATAGGCCAGCTGCGTCAGCTTGGCCTCGGTCAGGAAGGCCTTCGGCTTCTCCGGGTCGCGGGTGTCGATGTTGACCGCGACCACCTGGAAGGCGTCGCTGCCGAGCTTGGCCTGCAGCCCGTCCAGCGCCGGCATCTCCTTGCGGCACGGCACGCACCAGGTCGCCCACAGGTTCAATAGCACCGTCCTGCCGCGGAAGTCGGACAGTTTCTTCGGCGCGCCCGTCCCATCCTCGAAAGCGAGATCCGGCAACCGCAGCGGCGCGGAGGCCGGCGTCAGCGCCGCGACCTCGCCCTTGATCAGCGGCGCGATCCGCTTGGCTGTCGCGACCGCCGCTTCGCAGGCCTGGTCGCCCGCCGGACGGCCCTTCAGCAGCCCGCCAAACGCCATGGCCGCCACACCGGCGACGGCGACCACCGTGATGGCGGCTGCGGCCAGCAGCGTTTTCCGCGATCCAGCGGGGCGGGCAGGGGACGGCTCTGGCTTATCGTTTGTCATCTCGGGTCGGTTGCGGCTATCAGAGGCGCGAATTTGCGGGGCACTGCACGATGTGTCCCATCCTTTGGCGATCAGCAAGGCTTAAGAGCGGCAGGCATGAGCAACAAGATGTGGGGTGGCCGGTTCTCGGAGCGTCCCGACGAGATCATGGAGGACATCAACGTCTCGATTGACGTCGATCGCCACCTCTACGCGCAGGATATTGCCGCCTCCAAGGCGCACGCCGCCATGCTCGCCGCCCAGGGCATCATCACCGCGAGTGATGCGAAAAATATCGGCAAGGGTCTAGACACGATCCTGTCAGAGATCACCAAGGGGGCGTTCGAGTTCAAGCGGGCGCTCGAGGACATTCACATGAATGTCGAGAGCCGGCTCGGCGAGCTGATCGGCCCGGCCGCCGGCCGCCTGCACACCGCGCGCTCGCGCAACGACCAGGTCGCGACCGATTTCCGCCTGTACGTGCGCGACACGATCGACGACATCGACGCCGCGCTGGCCGCCTATCAGCACGCGCTGGCGTCTCGCGCGCTCGACCATGCCGGCACCGTGATGCCCGGCTTCACCCATCTGCAGACGGCACAGCCGGTCACCTTCGGCCACCATCTGCTGGCCTATGTCGAGATGGCCGGCCGCGACCGCGGCCGCTTTGCCGACGCCCGCAAGCGGCTCAATGAATCCCCGCTCGGCGCCGCCGCGCTGGCCGGGACCTCGTTCCCGATCGACCGCCACGCCACAGCGGAGGCGCTCGGCTTCGAGCGCCCGATGGCCAATTCGCTCGACGCCGTCTCCGACCGCGATTTCGTGCTGGAAACGCTCTCCGCCGCCTCGATCTGCGCCGTGCATCTGTCGCGCTTCGCCGAGGAGATCGTGATCTGGACCTCGCCTTTGGTCGGCCTGATCAAGCTGTCGGACAAGTTCACCACCGGCTCCTCGATCATGCCGCAGAAGCGCAATCCGGACGCCGCCGAGCTGGTGCGCGCCAAGACCGGCCGGGTGATCGGCGCGCTGAACGCGCTCCTGATCGTGATGAAGGGCCTGCCGCTCGCCTATCAGAAGGACATGCAGGAGGATAAGCAGGGCGCGATGGAGGCTTTTGCCGCGCTGTCGCTCGCCATCCGCGCCATGACCGGCATGGCGCTTGATCTGGTGCCGGACGAGGCCCGCATGAAGGCCGCCGCCGGCGAGGGCTATGCCACCGCCACCGACCTCGCCGACTGGCTGGTGCGCACGCTGAAGATGCCGTTCCGCGAGGCCCATCACGTCACCGGGCGGATCGTGGCGCTGGCGTCGAAGCAGGGCGTCGCCTTGCACGAGCTGCCGCTATCGGCGATGCAGCAGGTCGAGCCGAAGATCACGGCCGACGTGCTCGGCGTGCTCTCGGTGGAGTCGTCGGTGAAGAGCCGCACCAGCTTCGGCGGCACCGCGCCGAAGAACGTCGCGAGCCAGGCCAAGGGCTGGCTGAAGCGGCTGGAAAAACAGCGAAAGTAGGGCCGCTGTCCGAAATTTGACCGGACCGGCGTGGCTCCCCGGCACTCGCCACGTCCGGTCAATCTCTGTATGGTGCAGCCCGCATGGGGATCTCACACGTGAATCGCAGTCGCCGTCCGATGTCCAAAGCCTGGCCTCTCCTTGTGGCCGGGGCCGCCGCCCTGTCGCTCGCCGCCTGCGGGCGCAAGGGCCCGTTGGACCTGCCGGCGAACTCGCCGCCCGCGCCGCAAATGTCGGCTGCCCCCGCCGACACCGCGACCGAGACCGCCAACAAGCCGGGCCTGTTCAACTCCGGCTACGGCACCGACGCCGGCCCCGCCGCCTCCCGCGGCACCAAGAAACCCTTCATCCTCGACCCGCTGCTGGACAGCAAATAGGGGCAAACTCCGCTCGATCCGCCGTCGCTGCCACCCTCCCCTGGAGGGGCAGGGTCGCCTTGCGTGGAGCGCAGCGAGACGCGAGGCGGGGTGATCTCTCCACGGCCACCGCCTTCGCGGCATCACCTCACCCCGGCGCACGCCGCTGACGCGCCGTGCCCCGACCCTCCCTCTCCAGGGGGAGGGGGTGGCCGCGTCAATTGACAATCCGCTCCATTTCCCGGCAATTCGCCGCCACAATCACTTCATCTCGTAGCCCCGCGCGCGGACCAGACCCATGAACCATTTCGACTACCGCGACGGCGTGCTGCACGCCGAGGCCGTCAATCTCGCCGGGCTCGCCGCCCAGGTCGGCACGCCGTTCTACTGCTACTCCACCGCCACTTTGGAGCGGCACTATCGCGTGTTCGCCGAGGCCTTCACCGGCCAGGACGTGCTGATCTGCTACGCGATGAAGGCCAATTCCAACCAGTCGGTGCTGCGCACCCTGGCCAAGCTCGGCGCCGGCGCCGACGTCGTCTCCGGCGGCGAACTGAAGCGCGCGCTGGCGGCCGGCATCCCCGCGCGCAAGATCGTGTTCTCCGGCGTCGGCAAGACCGAGGCCGAGCTGCGCGCCGCGCTCGCGGCCGACATCCACTGCCTCAATATCGAGTCCGAGCCGGAGCTCGACCTCCTGGCGCGGCTTGCCAATGAGACTGGCCACACCGCCCGCATCTCGGTGCGCGTCAATCCGGACGTCGATGCCGGCACGCACGCCAAGATCTCGACCGGCAAGTCGGAGAACAAGTTCGGCATTCCCTTGGAGCACGCCCGCAAGGTCTACGCCCGCGCCGCCAAGATGAAGGGCATCGAGGTCACCGGCGTCGACGTCCATATCGGCAGCCAGATCACCGATCTCGGCCCCATGGAGACTGCCTTCCGCATCCTCGCCGAGTTCGTGCAGACGCTGCGCGCCGACGGCCACACGATCAGCCACGTCGATTTCGGCGGCGGCCTCGGCATCCCCTATCACATGGACCGCGCGGTGCCGCCGGAGCCCGCCGCCTATGCCGCGATGGTCAAGCGCGTCTCGCACAATCTCGGCTGCACGCTGATGTTCGAGCCCGGCCGCATGATTGTCGGCAATGCTGGCATCCTCGTCGCCAAGGTGATCTATGTGAAGCATGGCGAAGCCAAGAACTTCGTCATCATCGACGCCGCGATGAACGATCTGATCCGCCCGACGCTCTACGAGGCGCATCACGATATCCTGCCCGTGATCCAGCCCGCGCCGAATGCGCCCGCATTCGTGGCCGACGTCGTCGGCCCGGTCTGCGAAAGCGGCGACTACCTCGCGCTCGACCGCACGCTGCCCGAGCCCCGGCCGGGCGACCTCCTCGCCATCATGACATCAGGTGCCTACGGCGCCGTGCAGGCCTGCACCTACAACACCCGCGCTTTGGTACCGGAGGTTCTGGTCAAGGGCGACCAGTCCGCCGTGATCCGCCCGCGCATCGAGGTCGAGCAGCTGATCGCGATGGATACGCCGGCGCCGTGGCTGTGAGTGCGATCAATCGAACAGATCGGGCCTGATCTCGCGCGAGTGGTGCAGGATCACGCGGATCACAACGCCGTCTGGATCTTCGGTATAGAACACGATATGCGCCTGGAACCGAAACCTCCGGTGCCCGGGCGCGATATCGCTCACGCTGGCACCGATCCGCGGAAAATTCGCCAGCAGATCGAACGTGCGCTCAAGGCCCGCGTGATAGGCGTCGGCTTGGTTACGTACCGAAGGTGCTGTTCGTATAGTCGTAGATATCAAGCAGATCAGCCTTGGCACGGGCTGAGAGCTTGAACTCAGCCGCGGCGAGCCGCGACGCGCCGTTGTGCCTCGGCGCGAATATCGCTCATGGTCGAGCTGGTGATACGCTGGCAATCGGGATGCTGCAGCACTTCGCGGTAGCGCGCGAGCTGCTCCTCGCGGCTCAAAGCCCGCCATTCGGCAAGCTCGGCTTCGCTCGGCGGCAGCGCGGAAGGCATCGCACGGGTGGTTGCATCAGTCATACCCGCAAAATAACACGGGTCACCGGCACATGCGAGGGGGTGTTCCGGTCTGTCGCTTGGCGACAAGCGGACCCAGGCCAAAGGCCCAGGACCTCGCGGCGACATTGGAGGATTGAGGATGAAATCAGCAAGCTCAAGACATTCGATGCCGCTGAGCACCTCCGTACGCCGGCCGCCCGAGCGGAGGATCTCAACCTCGTGCTCGCCGACGGTGATCCCGCCGAGGTCCGCGACGCCCTCGACCTCGTCGCCCGGGCGCAGGGCATGAGCCAGGTTGCCGAGTCCGCCGGCGTGACGCGGCAAGGGCTCTACAAGACCCTCGGCGAGAACGGCAATCCGGAGTTCGCGACCGTCCTGCGGATCATCACCGCGACGGGAATCCGGTTGACGGCCGAGCCGGCCGGCGCCAAGCCGAAGACGAAAGCCGCGGCGTCGCGGTGACGATCTCCGGCTGAAGCGCAGCTCAGTCGCGCGTCTCATGCAGCGCCGCAACTCCGCATTCCCTTCACCATGAGGACCCCCCATGAGCATTCGCGTCGGCATCGTCGGGATCAGCGGTTTTGGCGGCGGCGAGGCGATGCGCCTGGTCGCGGGGCATCCCTCGTTCGAACTGGTCTACGCCGCGGGCGAGGGCAGCGCCGGCCAGCGGCTGGCGGAGCGATTCCCCGGCGTGCCGGCCAAGCTCGCCGATCTCGTGATCGAGAAATGGGACCCCGCGCGCCTGCCGTCCCTCGACGTGCTGTTCGCCTCGCTCCCCACCGGCGCCTCGAGAGATGCACTGGCGCGCGTGCCTGATGACGTGAAGATCGTCGACATCGGCGGCGATCACCGCTACGCCGACGGCTGGACCTACGGCCTCGCCGACGTCTGGCCCCAGGAGATCGCAAGCAAGACCCGCATCGCCAATCCCGGCTGTTTCCCCGCGGCGGCGCTGACCCCGCTGGCGCCGCTGCTGGCCGACAAGCTGATTTCGCCCGACACCATCGTGATCGACGCCAAGACCGGCATCTCCGGCGCCGGCCGCGGCGGCGGCACAGGCTTCGGCTACGCCGAGAGCAACGAGAACCTGATCCCCTACGGCCTGCTCAGGCACGTCCACATGCCCGAGATCGAGCGCAGCATCGCGCGGATCAGCGGCGGCAGCGCCACAGGCCTCGTGTTCACGCCGCATCTGGTGCCGATGACCCGCGGCATTCTCGCCACCATTTACGCCCGCGGCCGCGCCACCACCGCGCAGTGCCTCGACGCCGCTCGCCGCTTCTACGAAGGCAGCGCCTTCGTCCGCGTCACCGACAAGCCGCCGCAGACCAAATGGGCCGCCGGCTCCAACCTCGCCTTCGTCAGCTACGCCGCCGACCCCGAGCGCAACCTGGTGATCGCGCTCGGCGTCGTCGACAATCTCGGCAAGGGCGCGGCCGGGCAGGCGGTGCAGAATGCGAACCTGATGTGCGGGCTGCCGGAGACCGCGGGGCTGGAGGGGGCGCCGGTCTGGCCGTGAGGTCGGCCGCGATTGTCACAGCAGCGGGAGACGGAACGGGTGATCAAACGGCGCCTCTCCTCAGCGTTTGATCCGCTGCACCGTCACCGTGGTCCCCACTCAGAAGCCCGTCGAGAGCGCGACCTCGCGCCATCGGGCGATGATGGCGGCGTCGGAGGCGTGCTTCGCCTCGATCGCCGCGACGGTGTCGGCCCCCAGTGGTAACCGCACCGGCGGATCGGGCTCGCCGGCGAAGTCGACGAGCACCCGCGCGAGCTTGTCGGGATCGCCGGGCTGGGCGCCGTTGACGGTGCCGGCGTTCGCGCGGACCCGACCTGCCGTCGCGCTGTAATCGGGGATCACGATGCGGCTGACCTTCAACGACGAGGCGTCCATGAAGTCGGTCCGGAAGTAGCCCGGCTCGATCGCCGTCACATGGATGCCGAGCGGCTCGAGCTCGGCGCGCATCGCCTCCGACAACGCCTCGACGGCGAACTTGGTCGCGCCATAGACGCCGAAGCCGGCCGAGCCGCGATAGCCGCCGATCGACGAGATGTTGAGGATGCGGCCGGACCGTGCCTTGCGCATGTGGGGCAGAATGGCGCGGGTGACGGCCAGGAGCCCGAACACGTTGGTGCGGAAGACGGCCTCGATCTCCTCTTGGCTGGTTTCCTCGACCGCGCCCATCAGGCCGAAGCCGGCGTTGTTGAGGAGCACGTCGATCCTGCCGAAGCGGTCGATCGCCGCCTGCGCCGCCGCGACCGCCTCGCTCTCCCTGGTCACGTCGAGCGCGAGGGCCAGGAGGTCGGGATGTGCCCCGATGCGATCGACGATCGCCTTCGGATTGCGGGCGGTCGCCACGACGGCGTCGCCTCCGTCCAGCGCCCGCTGCGCCACCAGCGCGCCGAAGCCGCGCGAGGCCCCTGTGATGAACCAGACTCTCATCGGACTATTCCTCGATATTGCCGTTGCGTGTGAGGCTCGGGGGTCGCGCCGGCTCATGCCGCCGCGATGTCGATGGCGATCTTGCCGGTGCCGCCCGTCTTGAGCGCGTCATAGGCCGCACCGACGTCCTCGAGGGCGAACCGGCGCGAGTCGAGCAGCGGCGTGAGCTTGCCGGATTCCACCAGCTGTGCGGCCTGGGCGAGGATCTCGCCGTGATGCCGCCGTCCCTTGCCGTCGAGCAGCGGCAGCAGTGTGAAGACGCCGGAATAGGTGCCGCCCTTGAACGACAGCGGCGCCAGCGGATGGGTGCCCCAGCCCAGCGACGAGGTGACATGGCCGAACCGCGCGACCGCGGCGAAGGCGGTGTCGAGCGCGCCGACCGTGTCGTAGACGATGTCGAAGCCGCGGCCCGCCGTGATGCGCGCGACGGCGTCGGCGATCGGTTCGTTGCGGTCGATGAAAACAGCGCCCAGGCGCTCGATCACCGGCCGGCTCTCTGGACGTCCCGTTGCGAAAACCGTTGCGCCGAAGGCGAGGCCGAGCTGGACGACGATGTGACCGACACCGCCGGCGCCGCCCAGGACGAGCAGCGTCTGTCCCGGCCGGATGCCGACGCGATCGACCAGGCCTTCCCAGGCCGTGATCGTCACCAGCGGCAGGACGGCCGCCTCGCGCATGCTGAGGTTCGCCGGCTTGGCCGCGAGCAGATCCGCGTCGGCGCTGACATATTCGGCCAGCGTTCCCGGGTGGCCGCCGACTCCGCCGACCATGCCGTAGACCTCGTCGCCCGGACGAAACCGGGTGACGCCTTCGCCCGTGGCTTCGACCGTGCCGGCCATGTCCAGGCCGAGGATGGCGGGAGCCGGTTGCCTGGCATGCGCGGCCTGGCCGGCATGGATCTTGGTATCGAGCGGGTTGGTGCCGGCCGCGGCGATGCGGACGAGGACCTCGCCGCGTCCCGGCGCGGGGCGGCTGATCGCGGTGACGCGGAGCGGCGCGCCGGTTTCGTGGAGAATGGCAGCCTTCATCGAGATGGTCATGGCGACCTCCTGTTGTGATGGAGGCATCATCGGCCGTCGTGCCATGAATGGACATCATCGAGTTCGTATGTAATCCATTCAGTTTTGAATGGGCGTCTCGTGTCCGTCGCCCCCGTCGTCGAAAGGCCTCGCATGGAGTGGAGCGACCTGCGGATCTTCCTCGCCATCGCGCGCGAGGGCACGCTCGGCGCGGCCGCGCGCCGGCTCGGCCTGTCTCAGCCGACCATGGGACGCCGCCTGGCGGCGCTCGAAGCGGCCGTGAGCCAGACGCTGTTTCAGCGCACGGCCGAAGGCTTCGTGCTGACCCACGAGGGCACGGCGGTGTTGGCCCACGCCGAGCGGATGGAGGAGGAGGCGCTCGCGTTCGAGCGGCGCCTGGCGGGCGCGCAGGCGCAGCTCGACGGTTTTCTCCGGATCTCGTCGTCGGACTGGTTCGGCCGCCTGATGCTGACGCCGGTTCTGGCCGAATTCGGCCGGTTGCACCCGCGCGTCTGTGTCGAGCTCTTGACCGACGCGCGGCTCTACAGCCTTCCCCGCCGCGAGGCCGATCTCGTGTTTCGCATCCGCGCGTTCGACGAGCCGGAGGTGATCTCGCGCCGGCTCCTGCACATCCCCTATGCCGTGTATGGCCCGCTCGACGGCCCGCAGGCCGTCGAGGGCGATGGCCAGGGGATCAGGGTCGTCACCATGGACACGGCTTTCGCCGACATGCCCGATGCGCGCTGGCTGGCGAAGCGACTGCCGAAGGCCGAGGTCGCGATGCGCAGCAACAACCGCGACGTTCAGGCCATGCTATCAGCGCAAGGCGCGGGGCTCGCCGTGCTGCCGCGGCCGCTCGGCGACGCGACGCCGGGCCTGCGGCCTGTCGACATCGGCGAGCAGCCGCCGGGGCGGGACACCTATGTCGGCTATCACCGCGATCTGCGCCGGCTCGCCCGGCTGCGGGCGCTGCTCGACCTCGTCATCTCGCAACTGGCGTCCGCGTGAGATGCGTTTGACACTGCGGCGCTCTCGATCTCGTCGGCGCTCCGGATCTCGTCCCCCGCGTGCCTCCAGTTTTGTGCAGTGTCACCGTAATCCCGCCTATGCCGCGATGGTCAAGCGCGTCAGCCACAATCTCGGCTGCACCCTGATGTTCGAGCCGGGACGGATGATCGTCGGCAATGCCGGCATCCTCGTCGCCAATGTGATCTATGTGAAGCACGGCGAGGCCAAGAACTTCGTCATCATCGACGCCGCGATGAACGACCTGATCCGCCCGACGCTCTACGAGGCCCATCACGACATCCTGCCGGTGGTCCAGCCCGCGCCGGGTGCGCCGTCGTTCACAGCCGACGTCGTCGGCCCGGTCTGCGAGAGCGGCGACTACCTCGCGCTCGACCGCACGCTGCCCGAACCTGCGCCCGGCGACCTCCTCGCCATCATGACATCAGGCGCCTACGGCGCCGTCCAGGCCTGCACCTACAACACCCGCGCTTTGGTGCCCGAGGTGCTGGTCAAGGGCGACCAGGCCGCGGTGATCCGTCCGCGGATCGAGGTGGAGCAGCTGATCGCGATGGATACGCCGGCGCCTTGGCTGTGAGGGGGGCAGCTGTTTGCCGCGCTTCGCAAATCTCGAACCCCTAACCCTTCGCGTAGTCTCGGACACCGTCGTAGCGGCGATTGCTGGAACAGCGGTCGTGGCTCGTTGTTCGGCCCCATGCGCCCAGCGGAATTCTCGCCGGGCAATTGCGAAATGCGGCTTCTCTACTTTCTGTCCTTTTTGCGTCGTCTTCCGATGGACGCTTTGAACATCTTCTCAAGACGTTTTCGGATCTGGGCCGGGTCTTTGGTTTCACATTCCCATATGATTTGAACACGCCAACCTTCCGAGCTAAGCTGTAATGTCGCTTCCGCATCTCGCGCTACGTTTTGCGCTAGCTTTTTGCGCCAGAACTCTTCGCGAGTTTGAGGCATGGACGCACGCTTACAGCCCGGATGCCGATGCCAGAAGCATCCGTGAACGAACAACGCCGTCTTGTGCTTAGGGAACACCAGATCAGGTGTCCCCTTCAAATCACCGCGATGCAGACGAAAACGAAGTCCCATCGCGTGGGCGATCGTTCTTACGCGCATTTCAGGCGTTGTATCCTTCCCCTGGATGCGCGCCATCACCGCGCTGCGCTGAGACGAAGTAAGCCGATCCATCATGCAGGCATTTTGATGAAATCTACACCTATGCGCGACAAATGTTGTCCGGCGACAAGAAGGGTCCGGCTGGCATTCAAATCCCTAAGCTGTTGAACAATTTCAAACTCCTCAGCAGAGAGTATCCCGGTCGGCGATTCTTCGTTTACGAATAAGCGATTAGCTGTAAAGACTTTCCGTGCGCCGTTTCGCGTAATTCTACCTCTGTTGTGGGCGAAAAAGAACTCATACGATGGGACGCCCGCATCATCTACGATCTTAAAAGCTTTTTGGTCTCCGGCAGATTGTTCCAGGAAAATGTACTTCCCCGTTGTCGCATCTTTAAGGGCCCTGTCTACTCTTGGATACCGCTCCAATCGGAGTGCCACGACTGCTGTCAGAGGATCGATGGAGCGCGCCCATGCTTGATAAGCACCCGGCTGACGGTCCTCCAAATCGCAGGCGGGTGAAGAAACCACCCAATAGGTATCCGTAGCTACGCTTCTGAATATTGCGCCTGTCGTTAGATGTGCTCGGGCAAAGTCCTCCGTTGAGAAAAAAGTGTTCAATCTAAATATTGTCTGTTGAAGATCGACGAGGCCATCTGCTCTAGCCAATTTCCTGGCTCCCTCGAACAGACGTTTCGATGGAGTTGGCCAATCGGTCGACGTCCAACCCGTTTCTCTCAAGCTTCCGATCAGTGCATCGCTCGCATGGCGCAACAGTTCTTCGTCCGAAATCAGCCTCTGCCGGATGCCGTCCAAAACTTTATCTATGATTGAGATTATCGGCGCACTAACATCAGGTGGTCTCTCCAGGTCGAGCGTTCCCAGTGATTGCAACAAGTAATACCAGAGCGCAGTTTGAGTGTCCGACTTCTGCAATTGACCATCGGCCGTGGCTAGTGCGTCTAACTCAAGAACGTTCTGGATTTCAGAGACTAAGATCTGGACTAAATTTGGCTGCCATGCGAGCAGCGCTTTTCGCAGTCCGGCCATGATGCCGACTGGATCTTTCTCATCAACAGGCGCGGATCTGTCTTCAGGTAAATCGACCTTTTGAAGAATCGCGATGAATGCATTCTGTGATTGAATCCAACGAACACCTCCGGCGAACCCGCCGGTAGCTCCTATAGACGGCAGCTTAGAGTAATCGCGCGCAATCGCTCCCAGTTGGTGATGAAGCAACGCCTCAAGAACGATGTCGAGAATGTCAGTCGCAATCTCCCGTTCCTCCAATTCTCCAGTGAGAACGGACTTAATAGATGGCTCGATATCACCCATCCTCCCTCTTGCCACGAACTGCATCAAAGCCTCTTTGTGGCTTTCGGGAACCAGCTCTTTCTCGACTAGGCGCTCCCATTCGGCTGCCGGTTGATCGGTTAGGCTTGCCGGAAGACGCGACCATCCGCCGCGGATACACGAGATGATTTCGAGCCAAACGTCATCGAGCTTGGGCTCGTTGGTGTAAACAACGACTGTGTTGAAGTGCTTAGAATGAGCTAGGTCTCTCAAGAGTCTGATGGACTGCTCGCTGTTGTTTTCACCTGGGCCGAGGTGATAGTCCAGAACAACAAGATCGCTCTTCCGCAACCGTTCTGATTGGTCTGCCACAATACCGTTTTCAATATCGCAGATCATGTTGGATCGCTTAAATCCTTCATACATCGCGGTCGCAAGAAGCTTCTGGCGAAACCTCTTCGCATTATCTCTACTTTCGCCCGCGGCAAGATCGGAAAAAGTAGGAAATTCGTCGTCGATCATTAGCACGGTCCGAAGAGGTTTCTTCTCGAACGTTTCTATGACGACGGCCTCGTATGCAGCGTCAGGCATCGGTTCGCACACCTTTAAAGTCAATTATGAAATTCGCGCCCTCGAGTATGTGGGGATCGGCGTTGGTTGCATATCTGATCTTATGCCCCGCGACGGCAAGGTTTGCGCGACTGAGATAGAGGCCGACGCCCCGACCCGAACGGCGACGGGTGAAGAAGATGTTGAATAGCCGAGGAACATCTTCGGGATCGACGCCTTTGCCGCTATCAGCAACGACGGTGAGGCCGTTCTTGAAATCGAGACGAATGTAGCGCTCCGCCGACTGGCTGACCCAATAAACTGAATTATTGATGAGGTTGATGAAAACCGGGAAGATCCGAGACGGAATGTCCACAATCGAGATTCTTCTGAACGCCGCAGTAGCCAGAAAATCGATCCGCTGATCCAGGAACATCTTGGAGAAGAATTCCGAAATGTAATCGGCAATCTGTTGTCCGGATATCGTTTCGCGCGTACGATATCCACCGATCTTCAAGGGCGCGAGAAACCGGAGTCGATCAGCGAGAGCCTGATGCGAGCGAAGTGCCTGCTTGTATGACGCGGTCTCGCGAACGTCTGACGGAAGTTTTCCCAGGTTACGTCTGACTTCAGATTCCAGCGTCTCGAACTCATGACCGATGATTTCAACGGTTATCCCAATCTGCGCGACGGCGCGAATATCCCGAAGCTGCTCTTCAAGTTCCTCTTGCCGTTCGTTAACAATGTCGACCGCGCCTTGCAGATCGATACCTTCGATCAATTGATCGAGCGCACCGATGAATGATTGATATCGTGCGGCGAAGACGTCGGACAATTCAGCTCGGTTCGTGTCGATCAGATTCAACATCGCCAAAAGATTGGCAGCGTTCACTTTGGTTTCAAGCAAGTAACCTATGCGATTCTCTATTTCAGCTTCGTCGGCCTTTTGTTGGTCTTGCCATTTTAACCGAAGCCGCTTTAGTCGCTCGTCGATTGAGACCGAAAAATCTTTGAGCTGATTGACTAGAATCTCACGTTGCTCACCGTAGTGCGACGCCAAAACGTCTTTTGGCTTTTCTGCCTCCATTGCAGTTTCAACTTCGGCAGCAAGTCCTGCGACCGTCTTGAGTTTGCCGAGAAACGCGTTATAATTATCACGATAGGTGCGCCATTCGACCTCAAGATCACCAAGCCTTGAAGGCGGCGTCGGTGGCCGCAGGGTCTCGCCGAGAGCGCGAATGTCGCGCACCCGGGCCGCCAAGACGGTTGCCTGCACCTTATCGTTCTTCGTCAGAGTGTCCTTTGCAAGCGCCATCAACGATTCGGCTCGTTGGAGAGCATCCTCCAAAGGTGAGGATTGCTCCCTCAGAAACTGCCTCATGCCCCTACGGCGTCGCGCTCGCGCTTTATCAGCAGCTTCTTTCTGAAGCGCTTTGCGTTCCATAATGCCCGGCAACAGCTCTTCTCGGAGAGGCGCATCCGTTCCGTAATACTTGCGTGCGGCATCCATCAAAAAGTCAATAACCAGAAGGCACATTTCGCGGAAGGCACGATTGTCGACCAGTCCTTCGCGACCGGCCTTGTCTTTAAGGGCCGGGTTATCTGCTCGCGTAAAGCCAATACGGCCAAAGCTTCGTCGATGCGCCCAGAATTCGCGTCCGGCATGCATGCTTCGGCGTTCTTCTAGCTGCAGAAAATCTGCGTCCGGACGTCCATAGGGCATGACGCGCAAGAGGTCGCGATAGACAAAGATACCGGAAGAGTTTTTGGCTTGTTCCATAAGATGCGCATGCTGGTTCTCGTCGTGAGTAGACCTGCGCTCGTCAAATTCAAAAGTCCCAATTGCAAACGTAAAGGGTCCTAAACGATCGCGCCCCTTAGTCGGAAGCGCGCGAGCCGGTGTGAATGTCCGCGTACCAAGGTCTTTTCCAAATGCAACGACCTGTCCCGTAAATGTACCTTTTTCGTCAAAGCGGCCGTCAATGTAGTGCTCAAGATCGTGAAGCGCGTCGATGCCGAAGACTTCGGAGGCTCCTATCACTCTTTCGTCGCCGTTGCCGCGATGAAGGTAGACTTCATAGTCGAACTGTGGAGGCGCTTCCGAGTAAGGGTCGGTAAATGCGGTAAGTGTTTGCTTGAGGCGCCGCTTGACTGCTTCAACTTCCTCACCCGTTTCGGCTGGGCGCACCCAGACGCCCAACTCGTTGTTGAGCGAGATCATGAACATTGCGGTGCCGTGGTCGACCAGATCCAAAAAGACTGGCCACTCCTCCAGATGCCGCTTTGTCAACGGCATTTTGACCCATGACGACTTGATCGCCTCAAGGGTTGAAGAAAAGCCTTTCTCCTTCTCGTAATCAGAAAATCGTCCCCAGCTATCGGCGAGTCGCTTGCCGCGGTCGTCGGACGCATTTCCGAGATTGGACTTAAGTGTATCCAAGAGTGTGGGTAGTCCATTTGCCAATGCGTCGGCGTTCGGAAAGGTTTCGACGGGAAGCTGGATATCGTCCAACGCGACAAAGGGATTTTCGAACAGACGCCAGTCGACTACGACAACAACGAATTCGGAGTTGGCCCGCTTAGTGATGAGGATGGTTCCTGGTGCAAGAAAGGCAACGGAGAGACGCCCAATGCCCTTCTCGCCTTGTCGCGGGCGAGGCGGCAGACCGAACGTCTCGGGTGGCGTCGTATCCGCATTGTCAAACTTGCTCTCTGTTCCGATTACGAGCCAGCGTTGTATTACATCCTCGCGGCTCATTCCGATTCCGTCATCGAAAACAGCTGCTACTTCCGGGCTTCCACCAAAAATATGGAGAGCTACGTTTTTCGCGTAGGCATCGTAGGCATTCTTCCAAAGTTCGCTGACTGCGGTCGGAGCGTCGGCGATTTGGCCCCGTCCAAGGTGGTCGATCGTGCGTGCGCGTGTCTGAAATGGAACCGCTTGGATCATGCTGCGTCCATCCGCTTTTCCGCCTTGCGCAGCTTGATGACTGCATCTCGCAATGGTTCCAAGAGTGCTTTGGCGAGGTCCACAGGGACGGCATTGCCGACCTGCTTTCCGCCGGCCATGATGCCTCCTTCGAAATTAAACCAATCCGGAAAAGACTGAAGGCGTGCAGCTTGGCGCAAAGTAATCCCATGATGCTGCGTTGGATGAACGAACCGCCCCTTCGACGGGTTGATGCAAGCGGTGGTCATGGTGGGACCTGGGATTGAAGGATCTATCCGGCCATAAACATCGGAATGGCCGGAATGGTCCTCATGGCATGGAAGAATCCGTCCCGATTGACGTCTCGAGCCCCCGTTGGCCGGCGTGCGTGCGAACGTTTCGACCAGCTCCGGACAGTGCTTCATGTGGATATTGTTGGGGTCGCCAGCCAAAGCCCGCTTGAAAGCCACTGAAGCGGCCACCCAGTGAGGCAACTCTCCTAGTGCGTCCGGAGATACGTGAGTTGCTTTCGGTGGCCACGTGTTCATCTCATCAACGCGCCTTCGATCAAAGCCGAGGATGAATACTCTTCGCCGATTTTGCGGAACGCCGAAGTCCCTGGCATTGATCACTTTCGGTTCGAGTACGCCATAGTCGGCTCGATCCGCCAATTCGTAGAAGGCATTTAGAAATTTCTTGTGTTTGGGCCACAACAACCCCGGAACGTTTTCAACTAGAAAGAAAACCGGTCGCAGGACCCGAACGTATTCGAAGTACCGCAAGAGGAGGGTGTTTCGGGGATCATCAACGCCCGCGTCATTCAATCGGTGCGCCGAAAAACCCTGGCATGGTGGCCCGCCCAGCAAAATGTCGCATGGTCTTTCATGGAAGCCAGCAACAAGTTTTACCCTGTTAGGGGCGAGCTTCGAAATATCTTCTTCAAAGAGGTGAGTCGACGCAAGTCCCGTATCGATCAGATTCGCTCGATAGGTTTGACAAGCATACTTGTCCCACTCAATGGCTGCCGCGACGTTGATGCCAGCGAGATGAGCTCCCAATGAAAAACCGCCGGCACCTGCGAACAGGTCGCAGGCCGACACTTTCAGCTTGTCGTCCGATTTCGATTTCTTTGGCTTGCGCCCGATCTTTCCTACTGTCCCCACGACGGCGTTGCCTCTACTTTGGCTTTCTACGATCGAGCAATTCGTCGTCTGGCACGCGAATGCCGGCCTTTGAAAGCGCCTTCAGAACGATGACACGCATGGTGTCGCCGCTTACGGCAGATCTCATCCGCAAACTCTTTTTGGTCACGACCGGGATCGTGATCTGAAGAGTCTCCTCGGGACCGGAATTTTTTGCATTTCCCATCAGATGTCTCTGAGATCATGAAACCATGGTAAGATGGTTACCTTATACTACGAAACACGAATAAACTATTTAATGTGACGGAGATATTGCCGGAACGAACCATCCAAGCGCACGCCGTCGGTTAGGCAGAGGCGCCAGGAGGTCTGGTTATTGTGCGCTGAACTGTCCGGCTCGATGTGGGGCGCACCGTTTTGTAGGTCCGAAGGGTCAAAAGTGGTCTTGCTAGCCATCCGTCCGGGCCCAGTCTGTTGGCTGCGCGCAGGGTTGAACGGCCAAATTACAAACCTTTTCAAGCCCAACTTGCCCATCCGACCGCTCAAATAAAATAGTAATTGCGCTTTATCCGAAATCGTGCTCTACTCCCCGCATCCCGTCCCGCTGAGGGGGCGCTTCGCGATCGTCACGGACGTCGGGTGCGGGATGCGGTGGGCGCATTGGGGCGCAGCGTGGGCTTGCTCGCGCGGACGAACGATCCCGGTGCGACGAGGAAGTCGCGTGGTTCTGGCATCGCGGTGCTGATGCCAAGCGGCCGATGACGAGTCGGCTGCGACGGGGGCAAGACAGCCGTTCCCCGGGAAGAGCGCGTATAATTCGTAATACCATCGCGCAGGGAAGGCCGGAAGTGTCGGCCGAACCTGTGGTGACTGCCGCCTGCTTTTCTTTCTGCAGGCGGGCCATGGGAGAGGCCAGCTCCCGACCTTCCCTGCGCCCTCTTGTTTCCGGAGGGAGAGACCTGTTCGCAAAGCTCGGGCGAGACCACGCCGCGAGAACGGATGTGCATGCGAGATCGAAGCTGCAGGCGCGGTTCCGGTGGCGACGTCGGTCTCACCCATTCGCGCAGGTTCTCACAAATAAAGAACCGCGTGATCGGCAGTTGGGCCTCGCCCTTCGAGATGCCCGCCTGCGGCGGGCTCCTCAGGGTGAGGAGCGAAGGTTGGACCCCGAACGTGACACATGCAGATCGAAGCCGGCGCGCTCGTCACCAGGGGCAGGTAGTCACGGCCGACGGGCCGCGCCGACTTCACGGCCAAACCCTCATGGTGAGGAGCGCCGCTTGCGGCGCGTCTCGAACCATGAGGCCCGCCAGCGCGCCCCCCGTAGCTTTCCGGGAACCCGTTCGGTCACACTCCCGTGTGGACGGCCTGGGATGGCATGAAAGTGGCTGGGGAACGGGTGCCTCACCGGCGCCTTTGTGTTAGCGTCTAGGTCCGGGCAACCTGGAGACATCGTTGAGCGGCGAGACCCCCGAGCCGGCGCGGCCGGCAAGCAGCACCCCCGATGGGCTGGCCAACGATGGCCTTGCGCGGCTCAAGCTGACGCAGGCGCTCAAGCGGGCCCGTCTCGCTATCGCCTGGGAGCGTGGCTGGCCGCATCTGGCGCGGCTGCTCACGGTGATCGGCCTGTTCCTGATCGTGTCCTGGGCCGGCCTCTGGCTCGGCCTGCCATTCGCCGCCCGCGCCGTCGGCATCGTGCTGTTTCTGCTGCTTCTGGTCGGCGCGGCGCTGCCGATGCTGCGCTATCGCTGGCCGACCCGCGACGAGGGCCTGACGCGGCTCGATCGCGGCTCCGGCATCGCCCACCGTCCCGCCACGGCGCTCAGCGACACGCTGTCGAGCCGGGATCCGATCGCCCAGGCGCTGTGGCAGGCGCAGCGCGAGCGCACGCTCGCCTCGGTCAAGCGCATCCGCGCCGGCACGCCGCGGCCGCGGCTGTCACTGCACGACCCCTGGGCGGTGCGCGCGCTGGTCATCGTGCTGCTGGTCGCGACCTATTTTGCCGCCGGCGATGAACGCCGGATCCGCATCGCCTCGGCGTTCGATTGGAACGGCGTGATGACGCCGGTCACGATCCGGGTCGATGCCTGGATCAAGCCGCCGCTCTACACCGCCAAGCCGCCGATCATTCTCTCCGCCGCCAACAAGGAAGGCGCGGTGCCGGCCAACGGTCCGATCGTGGTGCCGGCCGGCAGCACGCTCATCATCCGCTCCAGCGGCGGCAATCTCGACGTGGTGACCAGCGGCGGCGTCGCCGAGGCCGCGCCCGGCGAGATCGCGGCCGGCGAGGCCGCGCCGAAGGGCGCGACCGAACGGCATTTCACGATCAAGGCCGACGGCACCGCCCATGTGCGCGCGCCCTCGGGCCAGCCGCAATGGGTGTTCGCGGCGACGCCGGACCGGCCGCCGGTGATCAGCATGGCCAAGGACCCCGAGCGGCAGGCGCGCGGCTCGTTGAAACTGTCCTACAAGCTCGAGGATGATTACGGCGTCACCGAAGCGCGGGCCCAGATCGTCGCGCGTCCCGCCGAGAGCAAGCCGGCCGACGGCAAGGCGTCCGAGGGCAAGGCGCCCGACAGCACGGCGAATGCGGCGGCAGCGCGGCCGCTGTTCCAGCCGCCGGAGTTTCCGCTGGTGCTGCCGAATGCCCGCACCCGCAACGGGGTCGGCCAGACCGTCAAGGATCTCAGCGAGGATCCCTATGCCGGCGCCGACGTCGCGATCACGCTGACGGCCAAGGACGAGGCCGGCAATGAGGGCAAGAGCGAGCCGTTCGAGACCAAGCTGCCGGAGCGGCTGTTCACCAAGCCGTTGGCGCGGGCGCTGATCGAGCAGCGCCGTGTCCTGGCGCTCGACGCCAACCGCAACAGTGAGGTGTTCACGGCGCTCGACGCGCTGGCGATCGCGCCGGAGCTGTTCACGCCGGAGCCCGGCCAGTATCTCGGCCTGCGCTCGGTGACGCGCCAGCTCGAGGCGGCGCGCACCGACGACGCGCTGCGCGAGGTCGTGGCCAGCCTGTGGGCGCTCGCGGTCACCATCGAGGACGGCAACATCTCCGATGTCGACAAGGCGCTGCGCGCCGCGCAGGACGCGCTCAAGCAGGCCTTGGAGCGTGGCGCCAGCGACGAGGAGATCAAGAAGCTCGCCGAGGATCTGCGCCGGGCGATGGACAATTACATGCGCCAGCTCGCCGAGCAGCTGCGCAACAATCCGCAGATGGCGCAGCGGCCGCTCGATCAGAACACCAAGATGCTGCGCCAGCAGGACCTGCAGAACATGATCGACCGCATGGAGCGGCTGTCGCGGCAGGGCGACAAAGAGGGCGCGCGCGAGCTGCTCGAACAGCTGCAGCAGATGCTGGAGAATCTGCAGATGGCGCAGCCCAACCAGGGCGGCGACAACGACATGGAGCAGGCGCTCAACGAGCTCGGCGACATGATCCGCAAGCAGCAGCAGCTCCGCGACAAGACCTTCAAGCAGGGCCAGGATTCGCGGCGCGACCGCAACCGCGGCAAACAGCAGCAGGGCGACCAGGACCAGAGCATGGGCGACCTGCAGCAGGATCAGCAGGCGCTGCGCGACCGCCTCAAGCAGCTGCAGGAGCAGCTCGCCAAGCGCGGCATGGGCCAGAAGGGCGAAAAGGGCCAGAAGGGGCAGCAAGGCCAGAAGGGACAGCCGGGTCAGCAAGGCGAGCCGGGCGATCAAGGCGACCAGGGGGATGCCGGCGACGGCCTCGACGAGGCCGATGGCGCGATGGGCGATGCCGGCAGCCAGCTCGGCGACAACAATGCCGATGGCGCGGTGGAATCGCAGGGCAAGGCGCTGGACGCGCTGCGCAAGGGCGCGCAGAGCCTGGCCGATGCGATGCAGCAGGGCGACGGCGACCAGCCGGGCCAGGGCGCGCGCGACGGCCGCGGCCGGCAGGCCAACAGCCCGACGGATCCGCTCGGCCGGCCGCTGCCGAACACCCGCGACATCGACGATTTCTCGCAGAAGATTCCCGGCGAGATCGACGTCCAGCGCGTCCGCCGCATTCTCGAGGAGTTGCGCCGCCGTCTCGCCGATCCGTCGCGGCCGCAGGTCGAGCTCGATTACATCGAGCGGCTGCTGAAGGATTATTGAGGCCGTCTCCGGCGCGCGGCCGGAGGTCTGCGCCGGCGTCAGTAGCGCTTCTCGGACAGGATCCGCGCGGCATGCTGCAGCCGCCCGACCGAGCGCTCGGTGTCGGTCAGGGCGCAGCAGCTGACCAGCGTGTCGATGATCGCGAGCTGCGCGACGCGGCTGCTCATCGCCTCCGGCCGGTAGCGGGTCTCGTTCGCGACCGTATAAAGCAGCACCTCGCAATGCGCCGCGAGCGGCGACTTGCCGAGCCGGGTGATGCCGATGGTCCGAGCGCCGGCGGCCTGCGCCAGCCGCGTCGCCAGCACGGTCTCGACCGTGCTGCCGGAATGCGACACGGTGACCGTCGCGACACCGGGCCCGGTCATCCCGGCGCTGACCGCCTGCACATGGGAATCGACGATGGCATTGGCCGCGAGCCCGAGCTGCAGCAGCCGATAGGACAGGTCCTGCGCGATCGGCGCCGAGCTGCCGATGCCATAGATCTCGATCCGCTGCGCCTCGCGCAGCAGCCTGGTCGCCTCCGCCAGCGCCTCCATCGACAGCAGGCGGCGCGTCTCCTGCAGCGAGGCGGCATGGGCGGCGAAGATGTGGTCCGTCACCGTCGCCGGATCGTCGCCCCGATGCAGGTCTTCCTGGATCAGGCGGACCGGCTCGATCAGGTCACGCGCCAGCATGATCTTGAGCTCCTGGAAGCCGCGCACCCCGACGCGGCGGCAGAACGAGACGATCGTGCCCTCGCTGACATCGCAGGCTTCGGCGACCTCGGTGATCGACTTGTGGACGAACGGCTCGGGTTGCGCGGCGATCAGCTCGGCGATCTGCCTCGCCTTCGGCGGCAGCTCGGGCAGCAACTCGCGGATGCGCGACAGGATGCCGTTCACCGATGGTGCTGAATTGAATGTCGACCCCACCATTCTCGCCTCGCTCTCCATGCCACCATTGTTCTATCGGAGACTGAGAAAATCTCATCCAGAATCATTTTCTAAATAAATTTTTCACAGCAACGTCAAGTCACACTGCTACACCTCGGCTGTTCTCGAACGGAGGGCGGTCATTCCCGTCGTCCAGAATCCGTTGTCCCAGGGATTTCATAGGGCCGAAACGACATGACAACACGTCGCGATTTTCTCGCAGGCGCCACGGCGGCGGCTGCCTTCGCCAGTATCCGTCAGGCATTGGCCATTCCGGCGCGGCGCCGGACCGGCACCATCCAGGATGTCAAGCATGTGGTGATCCTGATGCAGGAGAACCGCTCCTTCGACCACTATTTCGGCACGCTGCGCGGTGTGCGCGGCTTTGGTGATCGTTTCCCGATTCCGCTCGAGAGCGGCAAGCCGGTGTGGTTCCAGTCCGACGGCACCCGCGAGATTCCGCCCTATCACCGCGACTCCGCCACCTCCAACGCGCTGGTCGGCTACGGCACGCCGCATTCCTTCGGCGACAGCCAGGCCGCCTGGAACCAGGGCAAGATGGGCTATTGGGCGAAGTACAAGACGCCCTATGCGATGGGCTATTTCGGCCGCGACGACATTCCGTTCCAGTTCGCGCTCGCCGAGGCGTTCACGATCTGCGACGCCTATCACGCCTCGATCACCACCGGCACCGACCCGAACCGCATCGTGTTCTGGTCCGGCTCCAACTTCAACCCGGCGCTGCGCGCTCAGGGCATCAACTGCACCACGAACGACGCCGAGCCCAACAATCTGCGTTGCTGGCCGAATCCGCATAATTGGGTGGCCGGCCAGCCGCAGCCGCAGGCTACTTACAAATATGTCGGCAGCGACTTCAACTGGGACACGCTGCCGGATCTCTTGAACAAGGCCGGCGTCCGCTGGCACATCTATCAGGACATGAACGACAACTGGACCGGCGCGATGCATGGCTGCCTCGCCTTCTCCAGTTTCCGCCACGCCCAGCCCGGCGATCCGAACTACGTGCACGGCCTGACCGGCGGTCCGGACTATCTCGATCGCCTCAAGGCCGACGTGATGGCCGGCACCCTGCCGCAAGTGTCGTGGATCCTGCCGACCCAGGCCAATTCCGAGCATCCCGGCGGCGGCAGCCCGACCCGTGCCGGCAATTTCACCGACCAGGTGCTGGAAGCGCTGACGGCCAATCCCGAGGTCTGGAGCCAGACCGTCTTCTTCCTCACCTTCGACGAGAATGACGGCTTCTTCGATCATCTGCCGGCGCCGGCGGTGCCGTCCTACGACGCGAGCGGCAAGCTGATGGGCAAGGCGACCTTGCCGCTCGACGGCGAGTATTTCTCCAACACCGTCGGCAACGTCCTGACGGCGGCGGATACGATCAGCGGCAACATCCGGCCCTGGGGCCTGTCGGCGCGCGTGCCGATGTATGTGGTGTCGCCGTGGAGCAAGGGCGGCTGGGTCAACTCGCAGGTGTTCGACCACACCTCGGTCGGCCGCTTCCTGGAGAAGCGCTTCGGCATCAAGGTCGAGGCCATCAGCCCGTGGCATCGCGCCGTGTCCGGCGATCTCACCTCGGCGTTCGACTTCGCCAGCCCCAACGATCCGTGCTTCCCGGAACTGCCCGACCAGAGCAATTGGCAGGAGTCGGACGCGCATCAGAAGACCTTGCCGGCGCCGGTCGCGCCCGCCACGCCGCAGCCGCTGTTCCAGGAAACCGGCGTGCGCTATTCGCGCCCGCTGCCCTACATCCTGCACGCCACGTCGAAGGTCGATCCGGCCGGCGGCAAGGTGAAGCTCTTGTTCGCCAACACCGGCTTCGCCGGAGCGGTGTTCCACGTCTACGACAAGCTGCATCTCGACCTCATTCCGCGGCGCTACACGGTCGAGGCCGGCAAGATGCTCGACGACGAATGGAGCGTCGGCAATGATGGGCTGTATGATCTCTGGGTGCTCGGCCCGAACGGCTTCCACCGTCATTTCAAGGGCGACCTCGGCAAGGTGAAGCAGGCGCACGCCGCCAATCCCGAGATCTTCGTCGGCTACAACGTCCATGATGGCGGCCTGCACATGCAACTGCGCAACGACGGCCATGGTCACCTGCACTTCACGGTGCAGTCCAACGAGATCTACGGGCCGCTGCGCGCGGTCACCGCTGCAATCTCGGCTGCGCTGGAGCCGCAATGCCCCGGCTTCGGTCCGCAGCCCGGCTTCCATCCGGTGGGCTTCGGCGCGGTGCCCGGCTTCCGTCCGGCTCCCGACTTCGATGCGCCGGGCTTCGGCTTCGGTGCGCCGAGCTTCTTCCCCGGACCCAGCCATGGCGGTGCCGCCACGGAGTGGGAGCTCAAAGTGTCCGGGCCGGGGCGCCCGAAGGAGCTGTACTGGCATCTGCGCAAGTCGGGACTGTGGTACGATTTCGTCGTCACCAGCGACAGCGACGACAGCTTCTATCGCCGCGTCGCAGGCCACGTCGAGACCGGCCGGCCGTCGTTCAGCGACCCCGGCATGGCGCTGGATGATTGCTTCTGACAAGCACATCCTAGGCCGTTGGGAAGGGCGCCTGCGGGCGCCCTTTTCATGTGTCTCAGCCGCTGCCGAGGTCGTGAATGACGGGTGACAGGCCGCCCGCGGAGACCTCCAGGATCGCCAGCGTGATCGGCAGCTTGAAGCGGCGCGGTCCGGCGCTGCCCGGATTCAGATAGAGCACGCCGTCGCGTGTCTCGACCCGCGCGCGATGCGAATGGCCGGAGATGACGACATCGATGCCCGACGTTGCGGGATCGATCTCAAGGTCATGGACGTCGTGCACGACGTGGAAGGAGCGGCCTTCCAGCTGCACCGTCCGGGTCTCAGGATACGCCTTTGCCCAGTCCGACGTGTCGATGTTGCCGCGGATCGCGGTGACCGGTGCGATCCGGCCAAGCCGCGCGATCAGCTCCGCGCGGCCGATATCGCCAGCGTGAATGATGTGGGCGACACCGGCCAGACGCTGCTCCGCCTCTGGCCGCAACAGACCGTGAGTGTCGGAGATGATCCCGATCGTCCGCATGATCTCTCGCCGCCATTACCGGCCGCATCACGCGATCGCGGTGATCTCGATCGTCTGGCCGGACATTTCGACGACGTCGCCGACCGACTTGCCCATCAACAGCCGCGCCACCGGCGAAACATAGGAAATCATGCCGCGCTTCGGATCGGCCTCGTCCTCGCCGACGATACGATAGGTTTGCACGCGGCCGTCGCCACGCTCGAACGTCACGGTGCTGCCGAACGCGATCGTCTCGGTCGAGCTCGGTTGCGGCATCACCTGCGCGGTCCGCAGCCGTGTTGCGAAATAGCGCGCATCCCGCAACGGCAGCGCGGATTCGCGGCGGCGCTCGTTGACGTCCTCGATGGCCTGCGCCGCCTCATGGGCCGCCTGCGCCTGGTGCAGCTGATCCTCGAGCGCCTTCAGGCCCGCTTCGGTCACCAGGTTCGGATGCGGCGACACCGGCCGGTCGGGCAGCTGCGTTTCGGCCGCCGTCTCGGCGCTCTCTTCCTTGGTGAATGCGACGCTCACGCGGGGCGACTCCTGCAACGAGCCGCACGGCGCGGCCATTGGGGGAGAGATCATGCGACGTGGGCGGATTTCAAGCCGTCCGATCACGCGCGCGCAAGCCGTCTTCGCCGGCTTGACAGCGGAAGCTCTGGACGCTTAGATATACGAACTTAAGTTCGCAATCCGAACTTTAGCAAATCAGAATGCTCGCCGTCAAGGCGGGTCCCCTTAGGAAACGTCGGAGCGTCCCGTGGACGAGGACAGCAAGGCTGGCAAAAGCGTCGTGCAGTCGCTGGCCAAGGGTTTTCACGTGCTCAACGCGTTCACCAGCGAGGAGCCGGAGCTCGTGCTCGCCGACGTCGCGCGCCGCGCCGCGCTCGACAAGGGCACCACCTTCCGCCTGCTCAACACGCTGGTGATGCTCGGCTATGTCGAGAAGGTCGGTGACACCAGACGCTTCCGCCTGACGCTGAAATGTCTCGACCTCGGCTTCAACGCGATCGCACGCTCAGAGCTGCGCGATCAGGCGCGTCCGATCCTGCGCAGCCTGGTTGGTGAGATGAACGAGGCGGCCTCGCTCGCGGTGCTCGACGGCAGCGACATCGTCTATGTCGAGCGCATCCAGGCCGGCCTTGTCCGGCTCGGGGTTGACGTCCGCATCGGCAGCCGCGCGCCGGTCTATTCCACTGCCGTCGGTCAGGCGCTTCTGTCGCTGCTGCCGGTGGAGACGCAGGTCGCCGTGCTCGAGGCGCAGCCGCGCATCAAGCGGACCGAGACCACGATCACCGATCTCGACGCGCTGCTGCAGCGCCTGCGTCAGGTGAAGGCCGCCGGCTACGCACTGTCCAATCAGGAGAATGCGCCGGGGCTGTGCGTGCTCGCCGCGCCCGTGATCGATCGTGACGGCGTGCCGCTCGCCGCCATCAGCGTCGCCGCGCCGACCATGCGCATATCGGCCGAGGCGTTCGAGCGCATGGGCGTGGCGCCTTTGCTCCGCGCTGCGGCCCAGCTGTCGCGCGCGCTCGAAGCGATGGGCGGCGCCGTCGCGACCGTCTCGAACCGATGACCATCCGAACAATGAGGAGCCCGCGATGAGCGTCATGACCAACTTCAAGGGGATCATACCGGCGATCGCCGTCCCCTTCGATGCCGACCATTCGATCGACGAGGCCGAGCTGTCGCGCTACGCCGCCTGGCTCGGCAAGCGCCGCGGCATCGTCGGCATCATGACCAACGGCCACACCGGCGAGGTGTTCAGCCTCACCGCCAAGGAGCGCGCCGAGGTCACGCGCATCGTCGCCAAGGCGCTCACTGGCATCTGCCCGACGATTTCTTCCGTCGTCTGCGAGGGCATCAAGGACGGCATCGAGCACGCGCTGATGGCCAAGGAGGCCGGTGCCGCCGCGCTCGACATCATGCCGCCGCATCACTGGCTGCGCTTCGGCTTCAAGCGCGAGCATTGCCTCGACTATTTCAGCGCGATCGGCGAGGCGACGAAGCTGCCGCTGATTGTGCACGTCTATCCGGCCTGGACCCGCGCCTCGTTCTCCTCGGAGCTGCTTGCCGAGCTCGCCCGCCTCGACCATGTGCAGGCGTTCAAGATCGGCACCCGCGAGATGAATAAATACGCCCGCGACCTCAAGGCGATCCGCGCTGCGGCGCCGCACAAGGCGCTGCTCACCTGCCACGACGAATATCTGCTGGCCTCGATGGTGCAGGGCGTCGACGGCGCGCTGGTCGGCTTCGCCTCGCTGATCCCCGATCTGATCCACGATCTGTTTGCCGCGGTCGTCGCCGGCGATCTCAAGCTCGCGATGAAGCTGCAGAGCATGATCGATCCGCTGAAGGATGCCGTTTACGGCGCGGGCGAGCCGACCGGCGAGGCGCATGGCCGGATGAAGGCGGCGATGCAAGTCGCCGGCGTCATCCGCGACGCCACGGTGCGCCCGCCGACGCATGCGCCGAGCGCCGAGGAGATGGCGGCGATCCGCGCCGCAGTCGCCGCGGCCGGACTGACGGTGCAGGCTGCGGCCTGAGCTTTTGACGACAAGGCGTCCGGGCCCGGCTGCCTGCGATGACGAACGACAAGCAAAACAAATCCAGGGACGACGCTCATGCTGATGATGGATGTCGACAATACGCCCCGGCGCCCATCTGCCGCGCCGGATGACGTGCTGATCGCGATCGACCAGCTGTCCAAGACCTACGTCTCGGCCTCGGGCGCGGCGGTGCATGCGCTGAGCCGGATCTCGCTCGACATCAAGCCAGGCGAGTTCGTCTGCGTCGTCGGTCCCTCCGGCTGCGGCAAGAGCACCTTGCTGCGGCTGCTCGCGGGGCTGGATGGTTATAGCGACGGCCGCCTGCTGCTCGACGGCGAGGCGGTTGCAGGTCCCTCGCGCAAGGTCGGCGTGGTGTTCCAGGCGGCCAATCTGCTGCCGTGGATGACGGTGCGCGACAATGTGCGGCTGCCGCTGCGTGTCGGCGGCAAGCATGCGCCCGCGGCCGACCGCATCGAGCGCCTGCTCGCCGTGACCGGCCTCGGCGAGTTCGGCGACAAATATCCCTACGAGCTGTCCGGCGGCATGCAGCAGCGCGCCGGCATCTGCCGCGCGCTGGCGCGCGATCCCGAGATCCTCTTGATGGACGAGCCGTTCGGTGCGCTCGATGCGCTGACGCGCGAGCGCCTGAACCTCGAGCTGCAGCGCATCTGGCAGGAGAACCGCAAGACCATCCTGCTGATCACCCACTCGATTTCGGAAGCCATCTTCCTCGCTGACCGCGTCATCGTGATGTCGGCGCGCCCCGGCCGCATCCTCGCTGATCTGCACGTCCCGATCCCGCGGCCCAGGACCTTCGACGACATCGTCCTGCACCCGGACTATGCGCGGCTGGCCAAGGAGGTTCGCGGACTCCTGAACGCGCAGGAGCACGGCCATGACTGACCTTGCCAACATCGCCGCGCCCGCCATGACCCCGAAGCCGACAAAGCCTAGCCGCCGTCTCGGTCTCGGTTCGCCGATCGCCTGGATCGGTCTTGCCGTGCTGATCCTGAGCTGGATCGCCGCGGTCAAGCTGCTGAACATCCCATCCTACATCCTGCCGAAGCCCGAAGCGGTGGTCCGCGCATTGTGGTCCGGATTGGCCGTCAGCCCCGCCAGTCCGCTCGGCTATTATCTGCCGCTGTGGAGCACGCTCAGCAATGCCGCGGTCGGCTGCGCCATCGGCGTCGGGCTCGGCCTCGTGATCGGCTCGCTGATGGCCGAGGTCGAGGCGATCGAGCGTCTCGTGATGCCCTATGCGTTCGCGCTGCAGAGCCTTCCCAAGGTGGCGATCGCGCCGCTGATCGTGATCTGGTTCGGTTTCGGCGACGGCTCCAAGATCGCGATCTCGGCGCTGCTGTCGTTCTTCCCGGTATTGATCAACAGTTTCACGGGGCTGCGCGCGGTCGAGCCGGAGCGCCTCGATCTGATGCGCTCGCTGTCGGCGTCGCGGCTCGAGACCTACCGCATCGTCAAGCTGCCCAACGCCGCGCCCTTCATCTTCGCCGGGCTCGACATGGCCGTCGTCTATGCGCTGCTCGGTGCGATCGTCGCCGAATTCCTCGGCGCGCAGCGCGGCATGGGCGTCGTGATCACCCAGGCGCAGGCGGTGTCGGACGTCGCCGGCGTGTTCGCCGCGCTGATCATTCTCGGCGTGCTCGGCATCGTGCTGCACGGCATCGTGCGCTGGTGCGAGGCCAAGGTCGTGCATTGGGGCGCCAATCGAAAGAAATAAAAACCGGGAGGAACGAACATGATTTCGCGCAGGTCATTCCTGACGGGCAGCGCCGGTGCGGCGTTGTTGATGAGTGGCGCACCGGCCGGCCTGATGGCAGCGGACGCGAAGAAGACTCGCTTCGGCGTCGGGCTGAAGGCGCTCAACGCCACCGTCATCAATTGCGTGATCGGCGAGGCGCTCGGCTACAACGCGCAGGAGGGCTTTTCGCTCGACGTGCAGGCGCTCGGCACCAACGCCAACGTCCAGGTCGCGACCGATCGCGGCTCCGTCACAATCGGCGTCGGCGTGCCGTCGACGGCGCTGCCGCTGCTCGCCAAGGGCGAATGGAGCGGCGCGAAACTGTTCTATCAGTACACGTACCCCTACAAATGGGACATTGCCGTGCCGCCCGGCTCGGCACTCAAGAGCTACACGGATCTGAGGGGCAGGAAGATCGGCGTGTCCGATTTCGGCGCCACCGAATATCCGGTCACCAGGAACGTGCTGAAGGCGCTCGGCCTCGATCCGGACAAGGATGTGAGCTGGGTGGCGGTCGGCAACGGCACGCCGGCCGGCGTCGCGCTGCAGCGTGGCGTCATCGATGCACTCGCCTATTTCGATACTGGCTTTGGCCAGATCGAGGCCGCCGGCATCGAGATGAGCTACCTGCAGCGCCCGACCACGATCCCGATGGTCGGCGGCCAGTTCCTCATGGCGATGCCTCAGACTTTCGAGAAGGACAGGAATCTCTTGATCGGCTTCGGCCGTTCGGTGTGCAAGGCATCGCAGTTCCTGCTCGCCAATCCCGCTGCCGGCGCCAGGGCGTTTCTCAAGATGTACCCGGAGACGGCGCCGCGTGGCGCCAGCGAGGACGAAGCCGTCAAGGCTGTGCTGCAGTCGATCAGTCGGCGCATCAAGCTCTACGCGCCGCCTTATGCCAACACCCAGATGGGCGCGATCAACGAGCAGGAGTTCCGCACCGAAGCGGCGATGAACGGGCTGGACATCAAGGACTATGCTGCGCTCTACACCAACGAGCTGATCGACAGGATCAACAATTTCGATGCGGTGAAGGTCAAGGCCGAGGCGGCTGCGTACAAGGGATGACGGCAGGGGATCACGAACGTCGTTCCGCGCGCCACGCGGTGGTGACCGGCACCAGCTCCGGCATCGGCCGTGCCATTGCCGAGCGCCTGCTCGCGGGCGGCTGGCATGTGACGGGCATCGACCGCGCGCTGCCGGACTGGACGCATGCCGGCTTCGTCGGCCAGCAGGCTGATCTGGCGGAGCCGCACGCGCTGATCGCGCAGCTTGCGGACCTCGGCACGGTGACCGCGCTCGTTCATGCCGCCGGCTACATGCGTGTCGGCCGGCTCGGCGAGCTCATGCCTGACAGCGGCGAGGGCATGTGGCAAGTCCATGTCGGTGCCGCGGAGGCGCTGGCCAATGCGCTGGCGCCTGATATGGGCGAGGGCGGACGCATCGTGCTGATCGGCAGCCGCACCGCCAATGGCGCTGCCGGCCGCAGCCAATATGCGGCCACCAAAGCCGCACTCACCGGCCTTGCGCGGTCCTGGGCGATCGAGCTCGCGCCGCGCCGGATCACCGTGAACGTGATCGCCCCCGCCGCCACCGACACGCCGTTCCTGCGCGATCCCAGCCGCGCCGGCACCGCGCCGGTGCTGCCGCCGATGGGCCGCTTCGTCGATCCCGCCGAGGTCGCCGCGCTCACCGCCTTTCTGCTGTCCCCGGAGGCGAGCGCGATCACCGGACAGACCATCACCATCTGCGCAGGTGCCTCCCTCTGACGCGGCGCGTGCGACCACGACCAGGAGAATGACCATGACCGTTCGTATCGTCGACGTCCGCGAGGTGACGAAGCCGATCTCATCGCCGATCCGCAACGCCTATATCGACTTCACCAAGATGACGTCGAGCCTGGTCGCGGTCATCACCAATGTCGAGCGCAACGGCGGCCCCGTCGTCGGCTACGGCTTCAACTCCAATGGCCGCTATGGCCAGGGCGGCCTGATCCGCGAGCGGTTTCGTGCGCGCCTGCTGGAGGCCGATCCGGCCTCGCTGCTTGATGCAACGAAAGACAACATCGACCCCGACAAGGCCTGGGCGGCGATGATGATGAACGAGAAGCCGGGCGGTCATGGCGAGCGCTCGGTCGCGGTCGGCACGCTCGACATGGCGATCTGGGACGCGGTGGCGAAGATCGCCGACAAGCCGCTGTTCCGTCTGCTCGCCGAGCGCCATAACCGCAAAGCTGATCCCCGCGTATTCGTCTACGCCGCCGGTGGCTATTATTATCCGGGCAAGGACCTCTCGGCCTTGCGCCGCGAGATGCGCGGCTATCTCGAGCGCGGCTACACTGTCGTGAAGATGAAGATCGGCGGAGCGCCGATCGACGAGGATCGCCAGCGCATCGAGGCCGTGCTCGTCGAGATCGGTCCGAACAATCAGCTCGCGGTCGATGCGAATGGCCGCTTCGACCTGGAGACTGCGATCGCCTACGCCAAGATGCTGCGCGACTATCCGCTGTTCTGGTACGAAGAGGCCGGCGATCCGCTCGACTATCATCTGCAGGCGACGCTCGCCGACTTCTATCCCGGGCCGATGGCGACCGGCGAGAACCTGTTCAGCCATCAGGACGCGCGCAACCTGATCCGCTATGGCGGCATGCGCCCTGATCGCGACTGGCTGCAGTTCGACTGCGCGCTGTCCTATGGCCTTTGCGAATATCTGCGCACGCTCGACGTGCTCAGGACCTATGGCTGGTCGCCATCCCGCTGCATCCCGCATGGCGGTCACCAGATGTCGCTCAACATCGCCGCCGGCCTCGGCCTCGGCGGCAATGAGAGCTACCCGGACCTGTTCCAGCCCTATGGCGGCTTCGCCGACAGCGTCAAGGTGATCGACGGCCACATCACCATGCCAGACCTCCCCGGCATCGGCTTCGAGGGCAAGTCCGATCTCTACGCCGAGATGCGCGCGCTCAGTGCGTGAAACGAGGGTATCGTCCCGGACAAGCGCGCAGATTCCGGACTCATAACCACCGGGAGATGTTCGAGGCAGGATGGCCGTTCGATGTCGCCCAGCCCCATTTGCCGCGGCGCATGTGTCTGAGGTCGGCGCTCGTCAACGCTGCGCGTGCCGGACTTGCCCGGGGCGACACAGAGTGCGGAGCGCGTGGTCATACGCCCGACGGGCAGTTCGCTCATGACAGCTTTGCGCCAACTGCCCGTCGAGCCAGTTTGTCGCAGCGTGAGGCCTTGTGTCGCCGGGCGGCGCACCGGGGAGATCGCGAAGCAGCCGTAAACCCGTCGCGCAGGGAATGCCGGATTGTCGGCTGAACCTGTGGTACCTGCCGCCTGCATGTCTTTCCGCAGGCGGGCCATGGACGAGGCCTTCGCCCGGCATTCCCTGCGCCCTTCGACTCTTGTGAGGGCGACGCAGATTAGCAGAGCTCGGGCATGGACATGCCGCGGGAATGCGGGCGCATATCCACTGGATGAGTTGGGAAACGAGATGGCAGCTCAGGCGTCATTGCGAGCGCGGCGAAGCAATCCAGAATCCCGCTCACAACTCTGGACTGCTTTGCCGCGCTCGCTATGACGGAGGCGAGAGGGTTATATGCGTTCGACGACCATGCGAGGGGCGCGAAGCGGCAGCTGGGGTCGTCGCGCGTGCCTCAAACGCCCATGTCTTCCCGGGCAAGCCGTCAACGCGCGCAAGCACAGTGGGGGGCGCCAAGCCGGGACCCATCACCACGGGGAGATGGGATGGCGCAGGATGGTGGACCGGCAGCGCCTCCCGATCACCATGGGTGTTTATCGATCGCGGCTTTCGCCGGGACGACAGCGGAGATTGGCGCGTCAGCGAGGATCGCAGCTGTCAGCAGATCCGCCATGCCAGAGCCGTCCAAAGCGTCGCCTCCGGCGCGCGATGCGCATGTGCTACGCCTTGGCCGCCTTCGACGCCAGGGCGTCGGCGACCGCGGTACGGATGTCGGCGACCGAAAACGGCTTGGTGATCACGTCATGGGCGATCGCCTGCAGGTTGGAAGCGCGTTCGCGCTGATGCGCAAAGCCCGTCATCAGCAGGATGACCAGGTCGGGATAGTCGCGCGCGGCCGACAGCGCCAGCGCGATGCCATCCATGATGGGCATCTGGATGTCGGTCAGCAGCAGGTCGAAGGCGCCGTTCTCGCGCGTGAGGATGTCGAGCGCCTCGGCCCCGTCCTGCGCCGTCACGATCTCATGTCCATCCATGGCGATGGCGCGCGCGACCAGCGTCCGCATCGATTCTTCGTCGTCGGCGATCAGCACGCGCGACATGTCGTTTCATCTCCGTCTCATGGGTCCCGCGCGAGACCCGCGAGACCGGAACCATCATGCACTGCCGGCGGCCAGATCGCGCCGGTTGAAGAATCGTATATCGATATTGCGGCCTTCGGGAGGGGGCGAGGCCAGGCGCGATTTGAACGTCGTGCGCTCGCCAGGCTTCAGCGCGCTCTGTTCGAGCAGCGTATTCCAGGCGTAGATCTCGGTGCCCTGGGCGTCCCGCACGCTGAAGCGGAGACGCGGCAGGTCGACCGCCTTCTTGGTGACGCTCACAATCGCCCCCTCGATCACCAGCACCGGCTTGCCGTCCACGGTTTCGGTCGCCACCTTCACGTCCTTGAAGGAGAGGCCGCGCAGGTTCACCTCGAGCCCGGCGAGCTTGTAGAACGACGCCGTCTGCGGCAGCAACCGCACCACGTCGGCGCGCCAGACCGCCAGCGCGATGCAGAGCGCCGCCATCGCAGCGGTCAGCGCCGGCAGGCCGAAAATCCTCTTGCCGGGGAAATTCGGCAGCGTGGGACGCCTGATGAGCTTGCCAAATCGGGCCAGGCGGGAGGCCTTGCCTTGCGTCTCCGGCTCTGCATCCTCTGTCTCGGCCTGCGCCTGTTCGGCGGCATCTTCCGGCCAGCCGGCAGCCAAGGGCGGACTGTCCACCTGCGGCGGCTGTCCGTCCTCCTCCTCACGCGCCAGCGCCTCCCATTCGTCGGCCGGGTCGGGCGGGGGAGCAGCCGCGCTGGCGGCGTCGGCCATGGCCGGAACCGGGGCCGGAGCCTCGACGGCGTCCTCGGGCCTCGCCAGCCATACCTCCTTGCAACGCGCGCAGCGTACGCTACGGCCGGCCATACCCAGGGTTGCCAGATCGATGGCGTAAGACGTTGTACAATGGGGGCAAACGATGAACATCGCGCCTTTATCTCCGGCGGCCATTGCCGCTTTGTTTCCGACAGTTCGTGCTACAAGAACCGCCATGTTGACGAACTTCGGAACTCAATCTCCGCAATGGTACATGGAAACCATTAACGAACCGGAAACCATAACGGGCGCTCAATCGGGTCATCGTACCGCCGGACTTATTGTTGGCGGGTGGGCCGTGCACACTGTCGAACGGAGCTGATGCTTTGGTTCGGTTCGAAAATGTCGGATTGCGCTATGGACTGGGGCCGGAGATCCTCCGCGACCTCACGTTCCAGATTCCGGCTCATTCATTCCAGTTTCTCACGGGCCCCTCGGGCGCAGGCAAGACCTCGCTGCTGAAGCTGCTGTTCCTGTCGCTGCGTCCCACCCGCGGGCTCGTCAACCTGTTCGGCTACGACATCTCCCTGCTCAGCAAGGACGAGATCGCCGATCTGCGCAAGCGGATCGGAATCGTGCTGCAGGACTTCCGGCTGCTCGATCATATGACGACCTATGAGAACGTCGCATTGCCGTTCCGGGTCATGGGGCGCGACGAGTCGAGCTACCGGAAAGAAGTGATCGACCTCTTGAAATGGGTCGGGCTGGGCGAACGGATGGATGCGCTGCCCCCGATCCTGTCGGGCGGCGAGAAGCAGCGCGCGGCCATTGCGCGCGCCGTCATCTCGCGGCCGCAACTCCTGCTCGCCGACGAGCCGACCGGCAATGTCGATCCGACGCTGGGCCGGCGGTTGTTGCGCCTGTTCATTGAGCTCAACCGCTCGGGGACAGCGGTGATCATCGCAACCCACGACATCACGCTCATGGACCAATACGAGGCCCGGCGGCTGGTGCTGCATCAGGGACGGCTGCACATCTATGAGTAGCGTGGACGATCGCGGCCTTCTGGTCGACCTGGGCGACGACCGCCCGCAACTGCCGGCGCAAGCCCGCATCGTGTCACCGATCGTGCCGCGGGCGTCTATCGCCGGCCGCGCGCTCGTGGCGGTGGTCGCGATCATGACGTTCCTGGCTTCGATCACGACCGGTGCCGTGCTGCTGGTCAGCGAATCCGCAGCAGAGTGGCAGTCGGAGGTGGCGAGCGAGATCACCGTCCAGGTTCGGCCGAAGACCGGCCGCGACCTGGAGCGCGACATCGCGCTGGTGACGGAGGCGATGCGGGCGCAGTCCGGCATCGTCGAGGTGCGGCCGTTCACCAAGGACGAATCGAGCAAGCTCCTGGAACCGTGGCTCGGCAGCGGCCTGTCGTTCGACGAACTCCCGGTCCCCCGCGTCATCATCGCGCGGGTGCAACCTGGCACCAGCTTTGATCTCGCCGCGTTGCGCAATCGCGTCAGCCAGGTCGCTCCGACGGCCAGCGTGGACGATCACCGCGCCTGGATCGAGCGCATGCGTTCGATGACCGGAGCGACCCTGTTCGCGGGCTTCGGCATTCTCGTGCTGGTGATCGTCGCCACCATCATCTCGGTGTCGTTTGCGACCCGCGGCGCCATGGCCGCGAACCGGCCGATCGTCGAGGTCCTGCATTTTGTCGGCGCCGGCGACCGCTATATCGCCAATCACTTCCTGCGGCATTTCCTCCAGCTCGGGCTGGAGGGCGGGGTGATCGGCGGCGGGCTGGCGATGCTCGGCTTCGGGTTCTCGGAGTCGATCGCGAATTGGTTCTCCGGCACGCCGGTGGGCGATCAATTCGCGGCGCTGCTCGGCACGTTCTCTCTGCGCCCGCTCGGCTATGTCGTGATCGCCCTGCAGGCCGTGGTGATCGCGGCCGTCACCGGCTGGGCCGCGCGCCGGACCCTGTTCGCGACGCTGGCGAGCATCGACTGATGGCCGCTTCTGTCCCCAACCGTCGCGTTGCGGATTTCACTTGGCCTGAAAAACGCCTAAAATCGTCTGCGTCGGGTCAAGTTTCGGCAGGGGTGAGTTCGGTCACGGACTCGATACAGAGCGCCTGCCATGATCGAGGGCGAGCGAACGTGATCGGGGGGCCGGCGAAACCTGCCTGAGCTCCCGGACTTGAACGACGGGATCGTGCGACGGCATGGGGCCGCGCGCCAGGAGGCAAGGATTCGCCGGGCAACGCATGGGGCCGGAAATCGACGATAGCAGCCGCAGGCTGCCGCTCATCGTGATGGTGGGCCGGACGTTCGCGGGCGTCGTGGCTACGCTTGCGATCGGCTTTTTCGTCGCGGCCGTCGGCTTCATCGGCTTCCTGTCGCAATTGCGCGGCGCCGAGATCAAGCCCGAGCGCAAGGCGGACGGAATCGTGGTTCTGACCGGCGGCTCGTCGCGGGTGTCGGACGCCGTGGAACTGCTCGCCGGCGGCTATGGCAGGCGGCTGTTGATTTCAGGCGTGCACCCGACCAACGAGGCCAGCGACATCACCCGCTCACTGCCGGAGGCGCGGTCGTTCATCAATTGCTGCGTCGATCTCGACTATTCCGCGATCAACACCCGCAGCAACGCGGCGCAGACGCGGCGCTGGGCCGCTGAGCGCGGCTTCAAGTCGCTGATCGTCGTGACCTCGAACTATCACATGCCGCGCGCGATCGTAGAGCTGTCGCACGCAATGCCGAGCCTGGATCTCATTCCCTATGCCGTCGTCGGCGAGAAATGGCGGGATGAGCCGTGGTGGACCAGCGGGCCGACCTTGCGGCTCTTGCTGTCCGAATACGCCAAATATGTCGCCGCCGAAGCGCGGCTGCGGCTGGCCGATCTCGGCCTCGATCTCGCGCCCGAGGTCGACCTGCCGACCGGCTCCGTGTCGCGCCGGCCGGCGACGGCACAAGCCAATTGAACTGGGTCCCTGATGGTTTCGATCTTCCTGCGTTCGCTCCTGTTCAACATCCTGTTCTATCCGAACTTCGTGTTCTGGGCGATCGTCGCGCTGCCGACCTTGGCGATGCCGCGCAAGGCGCTGCTGCGCGTCGCGAACTGGTGGGCGCAGAGCAACATCATTTTGATGCGCATCGTCTGCAACATCCGCGTTGAATATCGCGGTGTCGAGAAGATCCCGACGGGGCCCTTGATCGTCGCTGCCAAGCACCAGTCGATGTGGGAGACGATCTCGCTGCTGCACTTTTTCGACGAGCCGTTCTTCGTCCTCAAGCGCGAGCTGCTGCGCATTCCCCTGTTCGGACAATATCTCGTCAAGGCGAACATGGTGGCGATCGATCGCAGCTCCGGCGCACGGGCCCTGAAGCAGGTGATGCGGCGGGCCGCGGAAGAAGTGAAGCACGGGCGCCAGTTCGTGATCTTCCCCGAGGGCACGCGGCGGCCGCCGGGCGCGCCGCCGGACTACAAAGGCGGGGTCGCGCTGATCTATGCCGATTGCGGCGTGCCGTGCCTGCCGGTCGCGCTCAATTCCGGACTGTTCTGGCCGCGCCGTACCTTCCTGCGCTATCCGGGGACGCTGGTTGTCGAGTTTCTCGATCCCTTGCCGCCGGGCCTGCCGCGCGACGCATTCATGACCCGCATCGAGAGCGTCATCGAGGAGGCGACGAACCGGCTGGTGGCGGCGGGACAGGCCGAGCAAGCGCAGCTGTTCGGCCGTGTGCCGGCCCCGGTGAAGGCGTGAGACGGCTACGGCGAGTCGCCCGGCGCCGGATGCCGCGAGTGGCCGTCGTCATGCAGCATCATGGCCAGCCGGTGCAGCTGCGTATCGCGAAAGCCCTGGGCCTCGATCGCCTTCACGGTCGAGAGCACATAGTCGCGGTTGGCGCCGGACTGGCCATGGCCCTGGCGGACATGGCGCAACTGCTCCTGCAGCGACAGCCGGCCGGCATATTGGACATGGCCGCGGTCGACGACATAGACCAGCGCGCTGACGCGCTGCCTTGCTTCGTTCTCCAGCCACACCGAGCGCGTCACCTCGCGATACACCGAGGTCACCTGCTCGCGCGCGCGCAAATAGGCGATCGTCTCGTCGCGCCTGGTTTCCGCGACCCGGAACGCAATCCCGCGGCACGCGCCACCGCGATCAAGGCCGAGCACGAGGCCCGGCTTTTCCGGCGTTCCGCGGTGGACAAACGAATAGACACACAGCGCGCGGTGCTCGCCGATCAGCCGCGCCGGCACTTGCTCGAGGAACTCGAAACCGGGCCGCCACATCAGCGAGCCATAGCCGAACACCCAGAGGTCGCCGTTGGGAAGATCACGATCGGACAGGGTCATTGCAGACATCGGAACGGAAGCCTAAGGGTGGTGCTCGCGAATTGTTAACTGAAATACACAATCCGTGATCGTGGAATCGCCTAAATTGCTGCCCAAAGGGTGTCCTGCATGTCTCGTTTGCCGCAAGCGCCCCGCAGGCGCCCACTCTGGGGCCTCCTCGCAGCCCCCATCCTGCTCCTGATCGCCGCCATCGCGTGGAGCGGATTCTGGTTCTTCGCTGCTTCGCAGGTCGATGTCCAGGCCGACGCCTGGCGCGCCCGCGAGGCCAAGTCCGGCCGCGTCTATGATTGCGCCAAGCGTTCGGTGGCCGGTTTCCCGTTCCGCCTCGAGGTCCGCTGTTCCGATCCGAGCGTCGCCTTGTTCTCGCAGGCTGCGGGCACGCCCTTGATGAACGCCAAGCTCGACGAGATCCTGGTCGTCGCGCAGGTCTGGGATCCGCAGCGGATCATCGCGGAATTCAAGGGACCCGCGACGATCGCTGACGGGCACGGGCCGGCGTCCTATGCCGTGAATTGGCGCTTGGGGCAGGCCAGCGTCCGCGGCCTTCCGGGGCCGCTGCAGCGCGCCGATCTCGTCTTCGACCAGCCGACCATCGATCGCGTCGAGGGTGGCGCGACCGTTCCTGCCGTGCGTGCCGATCACGCCGAATTGCATGGTCGCGTCGCGGACGGTACGCCGTCCGATCATCCGGTAATCGAGACGGCGCTCCAGATCGCGAGTGGCAGCATTCAGGACAGCCATCCGCTGCTGGCCGAGCCGTTCAATGCCGACATCCAGGCCCGGGTCACGGGGCTGAAGGACTTCCACCCGAAGCCTTGGCCGGAGCGGTTCCGCGAGATCCAGGCGGCTGGCGGTCATGTCGAGATCGTCCAGTCGCGCATCCAGCAGGGCGAACTGCTGGCCGTCGCCTCGGGCACGCTGACCCTCACCGCCAATGGCGGGATCGACGGCGAGGTGCAGATGACGGTGGCGGGGATCGAAAAGGTCATCCCGGCGCTCGGCCTCGACAAGATGCTCGAGAACGGCGTGCCGCAGGCGACGCTCGACCGCGTTGCTCCGGGTGTGAAGTCGCAGGATCTCAACAACCTGTTCGGGGCGCTCGACCGCGCCATTCCCGGTCTCGGCAAGGTCGTCAAGCAGAACGCCAATGCCGGCGTCGCCGTCGGCATCAACGCGCTCGGCAAAGAGGCCACGCTCGAGGGCCGCAAGGCGCGCAGCTTTCCGTTGCGCTTCTCGGATGGGGTTGTCGTGCTCGGTCCGTTCAAGGTCGCCCGCGTCCCTCCGCTATTCTAACCGTTAGGGCTTCTTGATCTGCGGCAGCGGCCGGCCGAAATCGGGCGCCGCCGAATCCTGGCCGACCTCGACAATGCCGCGGCGGATCGCGCGGGTCCGGGTGAAGTGATCGAACAATGCCTCGCCGTCGCCGCGGCGAATCGCGCGTGTGAGCTTGGAGAGGTCCTCGGTGAAGGTGCCGAGCATGTCGAGCACGGCGTCCTTGTTGCTCAGGAAGATGTCGCGCCACATCGTCGGGTCGGAGGCGGCGATGCGGGTGAAATCGCGGAAGCCGCCGGCGGAGAACTTGATCACCTCCGATTCCGTCACCTGCGCCAGCTCGTCGGCGGTGCCGACGATGGTGTAGGCGATCAGATGCGGCAGATGGCTGGTGATCGCGAGCACCCGGTCGTGATGGTCCGGCGTCATGATCTCGACCTTGGCGCCCAGCGCGGCCCAGAACGCGCGGAGACGATCGATGGCGTCGGGATCGACGCCATCCGGCGGCGTCAGGATGCACCAGCGATTGATGAACAGCTCGGCGAAGCCGGAATCCGGCCCCGAATTCTCCGTTCCTGCCACCGGGTGGGCCGGCACGAAGTGCACGTTCGCCGGCAGATGCGGGGCCATGTCGCGGACGATTGCGCCCTTGACCGAGCCGACATCCGAGACGATGGCTCCGGGCTTCAGATGCGGCGCGATCTCCTCGGCCACTGGGCCGCACGCCCCCACAGGAATGCAGAGGATGACGAGGTCGGCATCCTTCACCGCCTCCGCATTGCTCGCAACGACATGGTCGACGATGCCGAGCTCGGTGACGCGCGCCCGCGTCTTCTCGGAGCGGGCCGTCGTGACGATCTCGCCGGCCACCCCGTGTTGCCGCGCTGCGCGCGCGATCGAGCCGCCGATCAGGCCAAAGCCGATCAGCGCAATGCGTTCGAATTTTCCCGCGACGCTCACTTCGGCCCCATGAATTCGCTGAGTGCATCGACGACGAGACGATTGGCCTCCTCGGTGCCGATCGTCATGCGCAAGGCGTTCGGCAGCTTGTAATTGGCGAGCGCCCGCAGCACGAGCCCGCGCCGGGTCAGGAAGGCGTCGGCCTCGACCGCGGTCTTGCCCTTGTCTGTCGGGAAATGGATCAGGATGAAATTGGTGACACTCGGCGTCACCTTCAGCCCGAGCTTGCCGATCTCAGCAGTCAGCCAGTTGCGCCACTTTTCCGTGTGCGTCTTCGACATCTGCTGATGCGCGGTGTCCTCGATCGCGGCGACAGCCGCCAACATCGCCGGGGACGAGACGTTGAACGGTCCGCGGATGCGATTGATGGCATCGACGATGTGCGCCGGGCCGAACATCCAGCCGACGCGGAGCGCGGCGAGGCCGTGGATTTTGGAAAAGGTGTGCGTAACGACGGTGTTCTCGGTGGTCGCGACCAGCTCGATGCCGAACTCATAGTCGTTGCGCGACACGTAGTCGGCATAGGCGGCGTCGAGCACCAGCACGACATGCGCGGGCAGGCCGGCGCGCAGCCGCTTGACCTCGTCGAACGGGATGTAGGTGCCGGTCGGATTGTTCGGGTTGGCGAGCCATACCAGCTTGGTGCGCGGCGTCACCGCGGCGAGGATCGCATCGACGTCGGTGCGGTACTCCGTCTCCGCAGCGACCACGTTCTTGGCGCCGCAGGCCATGGTGGCGATCGGGTAGACCAGAAAGCCGTGCGCGGTGGAGATCGCCTCGTCGCCTTGGCTGAGGAAGGTGTGCGCCAGCAGATTGAGGATCTCGTCGGAGCCGGCGCCGCAGACGATGCGGTCGGGATCGAGGCCGTAGGTGCGGCCGATCGCCTCGCGCAGCACCCGCGACGTCCCCTCGGGATAATCTTCAAGATGGCCGGCGGCGCTCTTGAACGCCTCGATCGCTTTCGGCGAAGGGCCGAACGGCGTCTCGTTGGCTGACAGTTTGAACACCTTGCGGCCCGGCTCGGGGATCGGGCTCTTGCCCGGCGTATAGGGCGCAATGTCGAGAATGCCGGGATTCGGCACGGGGCGGGACATCATGAACTCCGGACGATGATCACTGGCGCAGCGCGTCTCAGCTCGGAACCGTATAGCGTTTGGCATGGCCGCCGACGAGGGCCGCCGAGCGTACCGAGGCGCCCGCCGCGATCAGGGCCGCCTTGATGCTGTCCAGGTTGGACGGCGCCTCGATCGACACCAGCAGCGCGGCGCTGTCGAAGGCGGTATCGGGCACCGCAATGACGTCGGCGAGCGGCGACAAGGCGCGCGACACCTGCGCATTCCAGCCGGAGACGCGGATGCTCCAGGTCTCGACCTCCAAGACCAGCGCGTCGTCGGCAACCCGCGACACCGCGAACACCGGCAGTGCCGCCGGATGGTCGGCGCGCTCGATGAAGGGCATCCGCGCGATGATCTTCGGCGCGCCGGCGGGCTCCAGCGTGATCCACCACGGCGTATGGCCCGAACTCGTCGACACCAGCGCGAGATCGCCTTTCGAGCGCGCCACCGCTTCGACGGCAGCCTGCGCGCTGAAATGCGCCACATACGGGACCACGAAGCCGAAATGGAACCGGGCCGAATCGCGCATCGCGGATTCGCCGACCGAGACGTCGGCATGCACCGAGAACGGCGCCTGGACATAGGTGAAGGTCGACACGATCACGCGCCAGATGCCCTCGACGGTGTCGAGCGGCAGGATGCCGCGATGGCGCTGCACCAGGCGGCGCATCATGTCGGCCTCACGGGCCGGGCGGAACGCCGACCCGACCTCCTGCGTCTTCTTGACCTTGATCAGCCGGTCGATGATGTCGGCCCGGTTCATCAGCAACTGATGGACCTGCTCGTCGATCGCGTCGATCTCCTTGCGCAGATCGGCAAGCGAGGGCGGGGCGGGCGGCGGGTTCGACATGGTCGCGGTCACTCTTCGTGGGCCACGGGGGAACGCGCGGCCGCTGGGAATGGATGCCGTTCTGTCCGATGCGCCGGGCCTGCGCAACAGCAAGTTTACCTTGTGCGGCCTAGGCTTGGCTGGATTGCAGCCGTGGAGCGCCCGATCGGCGGTCAACCCCTGCTTGCCTTGACGAGGAGCGCCCGCGGGACTAGTTTCTGCTCGTTCCGTGGTCATTTGAGCCGGCCGGCTTGCAGCCACGTTAAACAATTCGCTAAACAGGCCGGGGACGTTATCGATCCCGGCCGAACCCCAGTTCAGGCCGGGTTTTTCATGGCCTGATATGTCACGTGGTTCGGGAGCCCTGGCCGGATGGCCGGGGTGAGAGACATGACAGGCCTGACGCCGAAATCCACATCCTCGCTGCGCACGATCGCGCCCGAGGAGCGCTCGCACGAGGTCGACCATCCGAGCTCGCTGGTCGCGCAGTTCGGCGCCGACAAGCCGCTCAAGCTCGATTGCGGCGTCGACCTGTCGCCGTTCCAGATTGCCTACCAGACCTATGGCGAACTCAATGCCGACAAGTCCAACGCGGTCCTGATCTGCCACGCGCTGACCGGCGATCAGCATGTCGCCAACCGGCATCCGGTCACCGGCAAGCCCGGATGGTGGGAGACGCTGGTCGGCAAGGGGCGGCCGCTCGACCCCAGCCGCTATTTCATCGTCTGCTCCAACGTGATCGGCGGCTGCATGGGCTCGACCGGGCCGGCCTCGCTCAATCCCGCGACCGGCAAGGTCTGGGGCCTCGACTTCCCGATCATCACCATCCCCGACATGGTGCGGGCGCAGGCGATGCTGATCGATCATCTCGGCATCGACACCTTGTTCGCCGTGGTCGGCGGCTCGATGGGCGGCATGCAGGCGCTGCAATGGACGGTGGCCTATCCGCAGCGCGTATTCGCCACCTTGGCGATCGCCTGCGCGACGCGGCACTCGGCGCAGAACATCGCCTTCCACGAGCTCGGCCGCCAGGCCGTGATGGCCGATCCCGACTGGGATCATGGCCGCTACGGCGACAAGGGCGTCCATCCGCATCGCGGGCTTGCGGTGGCGCGGATGGCCGCGCACATCACTTATCTCTCGGACGCCGCGCTGCATCGCAAGTTCGGCCGCCGCATGCAGGATCGCGAACTGCCGACCTTCTCGTTCGACGCCGATTTCCAGGTCGAGAGCTATCTGCGTTACCAGGGCTCGTCCTTCGTCGAGCGCTTCGACGCCAATTCCTATCTCTATCTGACGCGCGCGATGGACTATTTCGACATCGCCGCCGACCATGACGGCGTGCTGGCGGCGGCGTTCCGCGGCATCAAGACCCGCTTCTGCGTGGTGTCCTTCACCAGCGACTGGCTGTTCCCGACCTCGGAATCGCGGGCGCTGGTGCATGCGCTCAACGCGTCCAGCGCGCGGGTCTCGTTCGCTGAGATCGAGACCGACAAGGGCCACGACGCGTTCCTGCTCGATGTCCCCGAGTTCTTCGACATCGCCAGCGCGTTCCTCGATTCCGCTGGCAAGGCGCGCGGCCTCAAGGTCGCGAACGGAGGCTGACCCATGAGCCTGCAGGGTGTGTTGCCGCTGAACGGCTTTTCCGGCGGCGAGGTGCTGGCCTATCGGCCCGATCATCTCCTGGTCGCCGGCATGGTCGAGCGCGGCTCCAAGGTGCTCGACATCGGCTGCGGCGACGGCGACCTGCTGCAGCTCCTGGAGAGTCGGGGCATTGACGGCCGCGGCATCGAGCTGTCGCGCGAGGGCGTCAATCACTGCGTCGCCAAGGGGCTCGCGGTGGTGCAGGGCGACGCCGATACCGATCTCGTCGACTATCCCGACGATGCCTTCGACTATGTGATCCTGTCGCAGACGCTGCAGGCGACGCGCCGGCCCAAGGCCGTGCTCGAGAACCTGCTGCGCATCGGCCGCCGCGCCATCGTCACGTTCCCGAATTTCGGCTTCTGGCGGCTGCGCCTGCAATTGCTCGTCGGCGGCCACATGCCGCGCACCGACAATCTGCCCTTCACCTGGTACGACACGCCCAACATCCATTTCTGCACAATCAAGGACTTCGTCCAGCTGTGCGACGAGATCGGCGTGAAGATGGAGCGCGCCGTGGCTCTTGATAGTTATGGCCGTCCGTTGCGCGTGGCCATGCCCTGGTGGTTCTGGAACATGTTCGGCGAGCAGGGCGTGTTTCTGCTGAGCAGAGGCGAGCGGCGGTAGGTCTGGATCGTTTGCGCGCTGGTAGGTAGGCCACCTCACGCGCGTCATCCTCGCCGTCGTCCCGGCCTTGGGCCGGGACCCATACTCCGCAGCAGGAGTGAGGCGGGAGCGCTGAGTCATACCCACCTCGGTTCGTTACGCAGGCCGGTGGTTATGGGTCCCGGCTTTCGCCGGGACGAGGTCGGAGGCCTAAGCGGCACCTCGCGCAACATGCCTCCCTGGCGCGTCGACTTCACGTCTCAAACAACTGATGGCGTGGCATCGTATTCCCGCGGCACGTTTGTGCCCGAGCTCTGCGGCAGGTCTCACCTCTGACAACGCAGAGGCGCAGGGAAGGCCGGATGCTGGCCGCACCCATGGCCCGCCTGCGGAAAAGAATGCAGGCGGCAGGTACCACAGGTCCGAGCCGGAACAACCGGCCTTCCCTGCGCGATGATTTGACGGCTGCTTCGCGTTCTCCCCGGTGCGCCGGGCTTTCTGGCCACCGTCGTCGGCGAAATGCATCACCAACTTGATCCTAGCGTCGGAGGATCAGGACCGCGCGACTTGACCGTGCGCATCGGAATTGTTCGTCCACGCGAGAAATCCCACGCGCAACCCGACACGCCCACCGCATCCCGCACTCAGCGCTCGTGACGACCGCGATACGCCCCTCTTGCTGTGAGGCGGGACGGGCGGAAACATCGATCTGATTTGCCCGACGGTGCAAGGGCTCATCATGCGACAAACTAACACGACGGGCAGTAGGTGCATGACGCTCATGCGCAAATTGCCCGTCGGGCAGCGAGAACAGGGCAGCGCGATCAGCGCCCGCCCATCTTGAGCAGCTTCGGAAGGTCCCGCATTTGCTGCAAAAGATTTGCACGGACGGGCGCCAATTGCAGTTCGACGTCCGGATCACCGCCGCTGAATCCGATGACCTGCATGCCCGCAGCATGCGCCGCAGTGACGCCTGACAACGAGTCCTCGATCACGACGCAGCGCCCGGGGGCGATCCCGAAGGTCTGCGCAGCGTGCAGGAAAAGATCAGGGTCAGGCTTCCACGAGCCGACGTCGTAGGCGCTGAAGATGCGGCCTTCGAAATAGTTCAGCAATTTTGTCAGTCCGAGTGCGTGCCTGATCTTCGACATCGGCCCGTTCGATGCGACGCAGAACGGAAGAGTGATCTCCGCAAGCGCCGCATGTATCCCCTCGACGGGTTGCAGTTCGGCTTCAAATGCCAGTGCAGTTGCTCGCCTCACGCCAGCCTCGAAATCCTCGCCGACGCGGTGCCCCAATCGCCGTTCGATTTCTCGCACGCAATCGGCGAACTTCAACCCGCGAAAGAGCCTTTTGGCCTCTTCCAGGTCGATGGATATTCCTTCGTCGGCTGCTGCACGGGCCAAAACGCTGAGGGCGATTTTCTCGCTATCGACCAAAACACCGTCTGAATCGAAGATGATCAGCTCTATCAAGATCGGCACCTGCGTCTGGCACGTGGAAATCAAGAGATAGCGTAAAGAACGATATCAGAAGTCTCGAGGAGACACACCTTCCGTTGCGCGTGGGATCGTGTTCACCGGATTGGGGTGCCCCGTGCGGGCCAGCGCTCGACGCTGGGATGAACGCTGCGTACAATGGAGAGAGCTGAAACGTCCAAGCACGCGTGAGGTGCCCGCATGAAATCGTTTCGCAAGGAGCTGTGGTTCGACATTCCGGGCCGCCGCGCCTTCATCAACATCACGCCCGAGGTCGAGGCGGCGCTCAAGGAGAGCGGGGTGCGCGAGGGGCTGGTGCTGGTCAATGCCATGCACATCACGGCCTCGGTCTTCATTAATGACGACGAGAGCGGCCTGCATCACGACTATGAGCAGTGGCTGGAGAAGCTGGCGCCGCACGAGCCCGTGTCCGGCTATCGGCACAACCGGACCGGCGAGGACAATGCCGACGCCCACATGAAACGCCAGATCATGGGCCGTGAGGTTGTGGTCGCGATCACCGGCGGCAAGCTCGATTTCGGTCCGTGGGAGCAGATCTTCTACGGCGAGTTCGACGGCGGACGCCGCAAGCGGGCGCTGATCAAGATCATCGGGGAATAGGGTTAGCCGTCGCGGTGTTGGATGGCCGAAGATTTGGGAGGCCGTCATTGCGAGGAGCGCGAGCGACGAAGCAATCCAGGGGCCACGCATGAAGTCCTTCCGTGCGGCCCCCGGATCGCTTCGCTGGCGCTCGCGATGACGGAGGAGGGTGTGACAGCCGCCGCTGTCATGCCCGCGCAGGCGGGCATCCAGTGCGCCGCGGCCCCTCGGTGGACCCAGCTGCCAACTCGGAATACGGGATGGCCCGGTCAAGCCGAATGATGACAGCTGTGGTGATGCGGCGAGCTTAGCCACGATCGTCATTGCGAGGAGCGCAAGCGACGAAGCAATCCAGGGGCCACGCATGAAGTCCTTCCGTGTGGCCCCCGGATCGCTTCGCTGGCGCTCGCGATGACGGAGGAGGGGGGTGACAGCCGCCGCTGTCATGCCCGCGCAGGCGGGCATCCAGTCCGCCGCGGCCCCTCGGTGGACCCAGCTGCCAACTCGGAATACGGGATGGCCCGGTCAAGCCGAATGATGACAGCCGTGGTGATGCGGCGAGCTTGGCCACGATCGTCATTGCGAGGAGCGCAAGCGACGAAGCAATCCAGGGGCCACGCATGAAGTCCTTCCGTGTGGCCCCCGGATCGCTTCGCTGGCGCTCGCGATGACGGAGGAGGGTGTGACAGCCGCCGCTGTCATGCCCGCGCAGGCGGGCATCCAGTCCGCCGCGGCCCCTCGGTGGACCCAGCTGCCAACTCGGAATACGGGATGGCCCGGTCAAGCCGAATGATGACAGCCGTGGTGATGCGGCGAGCTTGGCCACGATCGTCATTGCGAGGAGCGCGAGCGACGAAGCAATCCAGGGGCCACGCATGAAGTCCTTCCGTGCGGCCCCCGGATCGCTTCGCTGGCGCTCGCGATGACGGAGGAGGGTGGTGACAGCCGCTGCTGTCATGCCCGCGCAGGCGATGACAGGTGAGGTCGGAGCAGCAGCATGCCTCCTCATCCTGCCATCGACCGTGGATCTCGCACTCCCCACCGCCCGGCCTCGGCCAAGGCGATGAAGCGCTCGGCTGCCTCGTTGAACAGCGCGGGCTCCTCCAGATTCAACACATGGCCGGACTTCGGGAAAAACGTCAGGCCCGAGGCCGGCAGGTGCCGCTTCAGGAACAGGCTCGGCTCGATGCAGGCCTCGTCCTCGTCGCCGCAGATGATCAGGGCCGGCGTGGTCACGCGGCGGATGGCGTCCGCCATCGTGTAGATCGAGGGCCGGCCGCCCTGGAAACCGCGCATGGTGTTGGCCGATCCCCGCGCGTCGTGACGGGCCAGAGCCGCGTAAAAGTCGGCGTGGCCGCGCGGGTCCTTCACCAGGAAGGGGATGCGGCCGGGGGCCCCGCGGGTGACCTTGGCGGTCTCGGCCGAGCCGAGGGTCTCGAACTGCTCGGCGGTGGCGCGGCACTGGGCGCGGAAGGCGTCGAGCTGCGTCAGGTCCGAGCCGGAGCCGACCCCGGCCAGCACCATGGAGCGGATGCGCTGGGGCGCGTTCAGCGCCACCTGCAGCGACGAGTAGGAGCCCATCGACAGGCCGACGAAATGGGCGCTGGCGATGCCGAGGTGATCGAGCACGGCCAGCGCGTCGGTGTAGAAATGCACGTAGCTGTAGAGGTCGGGTGAGGCCGGCACGTCCGAGGGTGTATAGCCGCGGGCCGCGTAGGCGATGCAGCGATGGCGGCGCGCGAAATAGCGCAGCTGCGGCTCCCAATTGCTGTGGTCGGCGGCGAATTCGTGCAGGAAGAGAAGCGGCGTGCCGGCGCCAACCTCTTCAAAATACAGGCGAACGCCATCCGTGGCTGTTGCGTGTGGCATCAAAAGCTTCCTCCTGCTTTGCGTGTGGCATGATGACGAGTCGCGCAATGCGCGACAACTGGAAGCCGCCTCGCCTCGATTCGGTCGTTCAACGGACTCCGAATCACCTCCTGTTTGCCGTGATTCCGCCATCGATCGTCATGGTTTCGTCACATCCCGACTTTTTACGGACCAGCGCTGGCGGCTCGCACGGGAGCCGGGCTGGGACAAGGGGGTGCCAAGTCAGGGTACCGGGGGAAGTAACAGAAGGAATGAGTATGGTTGTGTCTACCCTTCGCCGGTCGCTTCACATCGTTGCGCTGACCATGGGTGCGGCAGTGATTGCCGCCACCGCAACACCGGCTTCGGCCCGTCCGCATCACGGCTCGGGGCATCATGCCCACCGCAGCCACGGCGGCCATCACTACGCCAAGCGTCATTTTCACCACCGCTCCGCCCGGATGTCGCGCTGGGAGCGCGGCGTGGCGCGGATGGAGGTGAGCAGCGTCGCCGACGCACAGGCCAGCCTGATGATGCCTGGGACGGCGTCCGAAGGGATGGCGACGTCCGGCGGCTTCAGCGGCGGCAGCAGCGTCGTGGCCGCGGCGCGCAGCTACATCGGCAGCGGCAATCCGACCGGCCGCCGCAGCCTGTGGTGCGCGCGGTTCATGAACATGGTGCTGGAGCGCACCGGCCATCGCGGCACCGGCTCCGACTTGGCGCGCTCCTTCGCGAGCTACGGCCAGCGCGTCTCCGGCCCGCAGGTCGGCGCCATTGCCGTGATGAGCCGCCGCGGCGGCGGCCATGTCGGCGTGGTCTCGGGCGTCGACGCCCAGGGCAATCCGATCGTCATCTCCGGCAACAACGGCCACCGCGTCCGCGAGACCGCAGTGTCGCGCGGCCGGGTGTATGCCTATGTGATGCCGAACTGATACGTCCCTCGAACTCGGCATTGGAACTGATGAGTTGAGCCGCTTCGGCTCGGACACTCTGCGCCTCCCCCGCATGCGGGTGGGGCCGCCCCACGAAGACTGCTCATAGGGCTGCCCCCACTCCAGCCCTCCCCGCAAGCGGCGAAGGGGGGCGCACTGTTGGCGCGGTGAGAGTTCGGGTCCAGGTCCCGCTCATGCCGTCATTGCGAGCGAAGCGACGCAATCCAGGGCTACGCGACGACTCTGGATTGCTTCGTCGCCTGCGGCTCCTCGCAATAATGACGCGGGGAGAGAGGCGGAGCTCTTCCGGAGCACGCGGGGGGAAGAGGGGCTCACACCAGCCGCGGCTGCTCCACCGCGAGGTCGTCGCCGAGCGCGATGTCGCCGGCCTCGATCACCTCGGCGTAGATGCCGCATTCATTATTGCCGCGGTGCTTCATCAGCGCGGGCGGGATGTCGAGGTCGCGGACGGCGGTGTCGGGGTCGACGTTGACGGCGGCGCAGCGGGTGGTCGTCTTTACCACCTTGAGCCGCGCCGCGCCGATCCGCAGCGTCTCGCCGAGCAGCGCGGCCTCGTGCCAGGCCGGCCAGCCGGTGACGTAGATATTGGCGCGGAAGCGCAGCGGATGCACGGTCGCGCCGACCATCTGCTCGATCTCGGCGACCGAGGCCAGGTTGATGATCGAGACCACCTTGCGGGCGAGATCCGTAAAACTGTAGCCGCCGCCGGACAGCAGCCTGGCCGGTCCGCGCAGCTCGTCGGCGAATTCGCGCGCAAAGAACGCTTCGATCGCGGCGCGCCCGTCGACGCTTTCGAGATCGCCCGCGGCGACGATGGCACCGTCCTTGCGGATGGTCAGCACGTTGGTCGCGTCCTCGAAGACCGTCTTGAAGCCGGCCAGCCGCTCATTGCGCATCAGCATCAGATAGGCGGTTTTGGGCTTCCACACCGGGGCCTCGGGATCGAAGCCAGTCGGGCCGTTCTCCAGCGCGTAGCGGCGGTCGGCCGGCAATGTCTGGCCGGCGCGCAAGGGGGCCGTCTGCAGTGGTTCCGGGGTAAGGCCCTTGATCGGATAGCGATACAGGCCGGTGATGCGCGCAGGGCTGATGTGGCTCATGGCCGCGGTCATAGGAGATTCCTCCCCTGGCGGCCAGGGCACACGAATTTGTGAAGCCGCCCCTTCCGTTTTCGGGCCGCCTTCCCACATTTCAGCTCAAGCCGGGCGCAAGCCGGCGACGTGGACGGTTGCGGCGTTGATGGATGTCAACGTGCGTGGACCGGAACCCAATGAAGATGCTGGAACCGTGCCTTCGGGGCGTCACAGCAGGCTGAGGGAAACATCATGAATATCGAAAAATATACCGAGCGCGCGCGGGGCTTCATCCAATCGGCGCAATCGCTGGCGGTGCGCGACGGCCATCAGCAGTTCTCGCCGCTGCATCTCCTCAAGGTGCTCCTCGACGACAGCGAAGGACTCGCGGGCGGTCTGATCGATCGCGCCGGCGGCAATTCGCGCGCCATTCTGAAGGCCACTGAGGATGCGCTGGGCAAGCTGCCGAAAGTGTCGGGCAGCGGCGCCGGGCAGATCTATCTGTCGCCCGAGCTGGCGCGCGGCTTCGACGCGGCGGAGAAGGCGGCCGAGAAGGCCGGCGACAGTTTCGTCACCGTCGAGCGGCTGCTGCTCGGCCTGACGCTGGACAAGAACAGCGAGACCGGCAGCATCCTCGCCAAGGGCGGCGTCACCGCGCAGAACCTCAACGCGGCGATCGAGAGCTTGCGCAAGGGGCGCACGGCCGATTCGGCGACCGCCGAGAACGCTTATGATGCGCTGAAGAAATATGCCCGCGACCTGACCCAGGCGGCGCGCGACGGCAAGCTCGATCCGGTGATCGGCCGCGACGAGGAGATCCGCCGCACCATCCAGGTGCTGTCGCGGCGGACCAAGAACAATCCCGTGCTGATCGGCGAGCCCGGCGTCGGCAAGACCGCGATCGTCGAGGGGCTGGCGCTGCGCATCGTCAATGGCGACGTGCCGGAGAGTCTAAAGGACAAGCGGCTCTTATCACTCGATTTGGGCGCGCTGATCGCCGGTGCCAAATATCGCGGCGAGTTCGAGGAGCGGCTGAAGGCCGTGCTGCAGGAGGTCACGGCCGCCGAAGGCACCTTCGTGCTGTTCATCGACGAGATGCACACCCTGATCGGCGCCGGCAAGGCCGATGGCGCCATGGATGCGTCGAACCTGTTGAAGCCCGCGCTCGCGCGCGGCGAGCTGCATTGCATCGGCGCGACCACGCTCGACGAGTATCAGAAGCATGTCGAGAAGGACGCCGCGCTCGCCCGCCGCTTCCAGCCGGTCTATGTCACCGAGCCCACGGTCGAGGACACGATCTCGATCCTGCGCGGCCTGAAGGACAAATACGAGCAGCATCACGGCGTGCGCATCACCGACTCCGCGCTGGTCGCCTCGGCCACGCTGTCAAACCGCTACATCACCGACCGCTTCCTCCCCGACAAGGCCATCGACCTGATGGACGAGGCGGCGGCGCGGCTGAAGATGCAGGTCGATAGCAAGCCCGAGGAGCTGGACTCGCTGGACCGCGAGATCATCCGACTCAAGATCGAGCAGGAGGCCTTGAAGAAGGAGAGCGATCTCGGCTCCAAGACCCGGCTGCAGGCGCTGGAGAAGGAGCTCGCCGATCTCGAGGAGAAGTCGGCCTCGCTGACCGCGAAATGGAGCGCCGAGAAGGACAAGCTGTCGAACGCGCAGAAGCTCAAGAGTGAGCTGGACGCGCTCCGCATCGAGCTCGCCAATGCGCAGCGCCGCGGCGAGTACCAGAAGGCGGGCGAGCTGGCCTATGGCCGGATCCCCGAGCTGGAGAAGCGGCTGGCTGACATCGAGGCCAAGGAGAATGCCGGCGAGATGATGGAGGAGGCGGTCACCGCCAACCACATCGCGCAGGTGGTCTCGCGCTGGACCGGCGTGCCGGTCGACAAGATGCTCGAGGGCGAGAAGGACAAGCTGCTGCGGATGGAGGACAGCCTCGGCAAGCGCGTCGTCGGCCAGTTCGAGGCCGTGCATGCGGTTGCGACCGCCGTGCGGCGCTCGCGCGCCGGCCTGCAGGACCCGCACCGGCCGATGGGCTCGTTCATGTTCTTAGGCCCGACCGGCGTCGGCAAGACCGAGCTGACCAAGGCGCTCGCCGAATATCTGTTCAACGACGAGACCGCGATGGTCCGCCTGGACATGTCCGAGTACATGGAGAAGCACTCGGTGTCGCGGCTGATCGGCGCGCCTCCCGGCTATGTCGGCTATGACGAGGGCGGGGCGCTGACCGAAGCGGTGCGGCGCCGGCCGTACCAGGTCGTGCTGTTCGACGAGATCGAGAAGGCGCATCCGGACGTGTTCAACGTGCTTTTGCAGGTGCTCGACGACGGCCGCCTGACCGATGGCCAGGGCCGCACCGTCGACTTCCGCAACACGCTGATCATCATGACCAGCAATCTCGGCTCCGAGTTCCTGGTCAACCAGCCGGAGGGCGAGGATACGTCCGAGGTGCGCGAGCTGGTGATGGGCACGGTGCGGAGCCATTTCCGGCCCGAGTTCCTGAATCGTGTGGACGAGATCATCCTGTTCCATCGCCTGCAGAAGAGCGAGATGGGCCGGATCGTCGAGATCCAGTTCTCGCGGCTCCAGAAGCTGCTGGAGGAGCGCAAGATCACGCTGTCGCTGGATGGCGATGCGCGCGATTGGCTCGCTGCCAAGGGCTGGGACCCGGCCTATGGGGCGCGTCCGCTGAAGCGGGTGATCCAGCGCAGCGTGCAGGATCCGCTCGCCGAGATGATCCTCGCCGGCGACATCAAGGATGGCGACAAGGTCGCGATCTCCTCGGAGGGTAACGTGCTGACCTTCAACGGCAAGGCGCATCGCACCGCCGAGATCGCGACCTTCGAGGCGCCGATCCCGAAGCGCAAGCTGAACTGATCTCCGGCTTTCGCCGGACGTCACGAGAAACGGCAATGAGAAACGGCCCCGCTGAGTGCTCAGCGGGGCCGTTGTCCGTTGGAAACAGGTTTCAGGCCGCAGAGGCCTGACGGCTCACTACCGGCTCACCTGGATCGGGCCGGCATCCGAAATCCGCGACGCGCCATTGCCGCGGCTGGTCATCATCTGGTCGACGCGGTCGCGCTCCTTCTCGAAGCTCGCCATCATCTGGCCCTCCAGCGAGCGGCCGCGCGGTAGCTTCACGCGCATCGGGTCGACGAAGCGGCCGTTGACCAGGATCTCGTAATGCACGTGCGGGCCCGTCGACATGCCGGTCGAGCCGACGAAGCCGATGACCTGGCCCTGGCGCACGCGCTTGCCGGGCTCCATGCCCTTGGCGAACGCAGACAAATGGCCATAGGCGGTCTCATAGCCATTGTTGTGCTTGATGCGGATATATTTGCCGTAGCCGCCTTCGGTGCCGACCTTCTCCAGCACGCCATTGCCGGAGGCGAAAATCGGGGTGCCATAGGCGGTCGCCCAATCGACGCCGGTGTGCATCTTCACATAGCCGAGGATCGGGTGGCGGCGGCCGCCGAAGCCGGAGCGCATGATCGCGTTGTTGACGGGCTTGCGGACCAGGAACTTCTTCGCGCTCTTGCCGGTCTCGTCATAATAATCGACGACGCTGTCGTCGGGGGTCTGGAACCGATAGTATTTCTTGGTCTCGCCGCCGACGGTCAGCGAGGCGAACAGCACCTCGCTCTTGTCGTTGGTGCCGGGCTTGTCGTCGTCGTCGCCGGCATAGAACACGTCGAACGAGTCGCCCGGCTGCACCTTGCGCTGGAAGTCGACGTCATAGGAATAGATCCTAATCATGTCCTCGATGACGGGCGCCGGCACCTTGTTGCGCATCGCCGTTTCGTAGATGCTCTGGTAGAGGCGGACGCCGGTGCCGTCATCCTCTTCATCATTGGTATTGTCGGCGGTCTCGGTGACCGTGTTCATGCTCTGGACGTCGACGGCGACATATTTGCCGAGATCGGACAGAGCGGCCACCGCCTCGATCATGCTTTCGTTGGCGACGATGACGCGGAACGGCTGCAGCCGGGCGCCGGGGGCAGGGCTCGACGGCGCCATCAGAATGCGCAGCTTCTCGCCTTCCTTGAGGCCGCCGTCGCGGCCGCGCGTGCCGAGCTGGGCGGCGATCGCCTTGGCCTCGTCGGGCGTCGCGCCCTGGTCGCGCAGGATCGAGGTGACGGTGTCGCCCTTCTTCACCAGATGGACGCGCTCGCCGAGCGGATTGCCGCCGGTGATCTGGTCCTTGGTCTTGGGCAGCAAGGTCACGTTCTCGGGCACGACCCGGGTCTCGAAACCGGCGTAGGGATCGGGCGAGGTCCCGTCACTGGCATAGGACAGTTTGAGGTCGCCGCCTTGTACGCCTTGCACACCGGTGGCGTCGGCCGCGGCATTGGCCAGCGACGCGTAGCGGACGCCGCCATTGTTGCCGCGCCAGTTCGCCGCGTCGCGGACCCGCATCACGATCTCGTCCAGCGCCACCGAAGCCGCGATCTTGGCCTTCGGCAGGACGCCCGCGAGGTCCTTGGTCACGAACGACACTTCGGCGTCGGGCTCGACCGCCTCGGGGTTGTTGGGATCCTCACCGGAGCCCGTCTTGTCATTATCGCCGTCGTTGAGCAGCCGCTGCGCGTTGAACGGCGGGATCTTGGCCGACAGGTCGCTGGTGGTCATCGACAGGTTGCCGGAGATCCGCACATAGGGACGGACCCGGATCAGCTCGCGCGACCCGGCGCGGGTCACGGTCGAGACGCGCACGACGTTGCGGGCGGCGGCAGCTTCGCTCGGGGGCGGCAGCCGGTCGCTCTTGCGCAACGTGGCAACGCGATCATTGGCGCCGAAGGCTCCGCGCAGCGCGCTCTCGACGCGCTCCGGCATGCGGGCGAATGTCATCTCGCCATCGAGCGAAGCGAAAACGGCGCCGCCAATGAGGGCTGCGCCGCACAGACCGGTCAGGATCGTACCCGAGAACCATTGGACGGAGACGCGTCGGCGATCGATCACCGCGGCTTCGGAGCCATCGACCGATAGCGGTGGCTCATGACCGAGATCGATCATGCCGACCTCGCGTCCATATCCCCCGCGTGACGTCCGATGGTTCAACCTTCGTCCCCCAAGTTCAAAGTCAGCACCGAGATCACTCAGCTGCCGGTTGGCTACCGTGTAAGACAAACGGCTCGGAATGATGGCGCGTCTCTGACGGTTCGAGGCTGTTGGGCTTGGAACCCGCAATCCCCGAACCGCTGTTATTCTTCAGGATCTCTCGATGTCGTCTCGGTCGTCTGATCAGGCGAAGGGCTCGCCCATTCCTTGATCTGGATCACCCATGAAGTCTGGCATCCCCACCTGGAGCCAAATCAATTCAGGTCGATGCTTAACAAATCGTCGCAGGATTGTGGCCCAAGTGGGGCACGATGTCCGCAAGAAATCGGGGTTCTGGGGCGGTCCTAAAAAAAATGATTCGATGCGACGATTTCATGAAAAAGGTCGTTGACACCCCGATCGGCCCCCCCTATACACCCGATCACTGAGCGCGGCGCCGCTTCGGGACACACCGAGGCGAGCATTCGCGCCGATACTGCTCCTCACTTCGTTGAGTGGTGCACAACCGGTAGAACCCGGTTGTCCATCGCCGTCGAAAGGGTCGAGTAGGTCCCTCCGAGAGAGGGTGGAGCTGAGGCTCCGGGCTGTTTGACAAGTGAAGATGAAGAAAGAGAAACGTGGACGGCGGAGTCCTTGCGGGTCTCGGGTGGGAGCTTCGGCTTTCATTTGAGATCGGACGAGAAGACTTCGGCGGACAATGTTTCAAAGGTAACACCATGGTTTTCGCGCTGTGAAGCGTGGAGATCGATTGGTGGGACCTCGTCAAACGTTGTGATCAGCCGGTTCAAAGCTTCAAGTTCAACTTGAGAGTTTGATCCTGGCTCAGAGCGAACGCTGGCGGCAGGCTTAACACATGCAAGTCGAGCGGGCGTAGCAATACGTCAGCGGCAGACGGGTGAGTAACGCGTGGGAACGTACCTTTTGGTTCGGAACAACACAGGGAAACTTGTGCTAATACCGGATAAGCCCTTACGGGGAAAGATTTATCGCCGAAAGATCGGCCCGCGTCTGATTAGCTAGTTGGTAGGGTAATGGCCTACCAAGGCGACGATCAGTAGCTGGTCTGAGAGGATGATCAGCCACATTGGGACTGAGACACGGCCCAAACTCCTACGGGAGGCAGCAGTGGGGAATATTGGACAATGGGGGCAACCCTGATCCAGCCATGCCGCGTGAGTGATGAAGGCCCTAGGGTTGTAAAGCTCTTTTGTGCGGGAAGATAATGACGGTACCGCAAGAATAAGCCCCGGCTAACTTCGTGCCAGCAGCCGCGGTAATACGAAGGGGGCTAGCGTTGCTCGGAATCACTGGGCGTAAAGGGTGCGTAGGCGGGTCTTTAAGTCAGGGGTGAAATCCTGGAGCTCAACTCCAGAACTGCCTTTGATACTGAAGATCTTGAGTTCGGGAGAGGTGAGTGGAACTGCGAGTGTAGAGGTGAAATTCGTAGATATTCGCAAGAACACCAGTGGCGAAGGCGGCTCACTGGCCCGATACTGACGCTGAGGCACGAAAGCGTGGGGAGCAAACAGGATTAGATACCCTGGTAGTCCACGCCGTAAACGATGAATGCCAGCCGTTGGTGGGTTTACTCACCAGTGGCGCAGCTAACGCTTTAAGCATTCCGCCTGGGGAGTACGGTCGCAAGATTAAAACTCAAAGGAATTGACGGGGGCCCGCACAAGCGGTGGAGCATGTGGTTTAATTCGACGCAACGCGCAGAACCTTACCAGCCCTTGACATGTTTGGGACCGGTCGCAGAGACGTGACCTTCTCTTCGGAGCCCGAAACACAGGTGCTGCATGGCTGTCGTCAGCTCGTGTCGTGAGATGTTGGGTTAAGTCCCGCAACGAGCGCAACCCCCGTCCTTAGTTGCTACCATTTAGTTGAGCACTCTAAGGAGACTGCCGGTGATAAGCCGCGAGGAAGGTGGGGATGACGTCAAGTCCTCATGGCCCTTACGGGCTGGGCTACACACGTGCTACAATGGCGGTGACAGTGGGAAGCTAAGGGGTGACCCTTCGCAAATCTCAAAAAGCCGTCTCAGTTCGGATTGGGCTCTGCAACTCGAGCCCATGAAGTTGGAATCGCTAGTAATCGTGGATCAGCACGCCACGGTGAATACGTTCCCGGGCCTTGTACACACCGCCCGTCACACCATGGGAGTTGGCTTTACCTGAAGGCGGTGCGCTAACCAGCAATGGAGGCAGCCGACCACGGTAGGGTCAGCGACTGGGGTGAAGTCGTAACAAGGTAGCCGTAGGGGAACCTGCGGCTGGATCACCTCCTTTCTAAGGATGGCTCTTCAGCGCGATCTTCGGATCGATCGACCTTCGGGTTGATCAGCTATCGAGCTATTTTAGAAACATCAGGGACCAACACGATCGCCAGATCGGGTTGAGTTCCATTGGCGGGATTTCGCCGTCTTCGTTTCTCTTTCTTCGCGGACGAACACGCTGCCTGGGGCTGCGCGTTTGCTGCCTTGGCCTTTGCGGGCCGGGTGGTGACGAGCTTCGAGCGTTAGGGCTTGTAGCTCAGTTGGTTAGAGCGCGCGCTTGATAAGCGTGAGGTCGGAAGTTCAAGTCTTCCCAGGCCCACCACGCTTCGCCTGCGGCTACGCGTGGCGCGGCCTCGCTCTTGATGGAGCGAAGCGTGCCCGGCGAAGCCACTTGGCGAAGACGGGCAGTTGCCGGTTAACATCGTCTCGACGATCGCGCTGCTTTGCATTCGTCTTTCCGAGTATGGGGCCTTAGCTCAGCTGGGAGAGCGCGTGCTTTGCAAGCATGAGGTCGTCGGTTCGATCCCGACAGGCTCCACCACGCTTCGCCCTTCGGGCTACGCGTGGCGCGGCCAAGGGTTGAACAAGCTGGAATATCCACGCAGGAGCCGAAGGGCGAAGCGTGGTGCCCGGCGCAGCCACTTGGCGAACACGGGCTCTGGCCCAAGCGTGATCAACATTCGTCCGCGAGACAACATTTCGCATCTTCTGGTCCTCACCGGGACGACAGAAGACTGCGTGTTATCTGACATCGTGAAGAGGAGATCGATCCGAGTAGGGTCGTGCAATGAAGGGCCACCGCGCAAGCGGTCCGCGCTTCGACTTTGCACTGACGCCTTCACTATCTCCGGGTCATTTCGGCGCAAGTCTCGAGCTGTGAAGCTTGTTACTTGTTGTAAATGACTCTGTTCGCTGCGCTTGACCGCACGGCGATCGGTTCGATCTTAAGAAGCAAGCTGGTCTTTCTAATCAGTGTCCTGCGGCTTCCAACGCTTGTCCCTCGGGACGGGTGGGGAGCTGACAACATTCTGCCGAGTGTGTGGACATTGATAATGAGAGCAATCAAGTGCCTTAAGGGTGTTCGGTGGATGCCTTGGCGCTGAGAGGCGATGAAGGACGTGCTACGCTGCGATAAGCCGTGGGGAGCTGCGAAGAAGCTTTGATCCGCGGATTTCCGAATGGGGAAACCCACCTTCGATAGCCGGAACTCCAAGACCTTGGTCTTGGGGTTCGATCGGGAGACTGTGAGACTTCAAGATCATGACGATGCAAGTCGTCGAGGTTTTGGATTTCCGGTTATCAAGAGAAGGTATGAGACTTCTGAATACATAGGAGGTTTCAAGCGAACCCAGGGAACTGAAACATCTAAGTACCTGGAGGAAAGGACATCAACCGAGACTCCGCTAGTAGTGGCGAGCGAACGCGGACCAGGCCAGTCATGAATGTAAGCCAACCAGAACCTGTCAGGAAAGCAGGGCCTCAGAGGGTGATAGCCCCGTATGGGTAATGCGAACATTCATGCTCGAGTAAGGCGGGACACGTGCAATCCTGTCTGAACATGGGGGGACCACCCTCCAAGCCTAAGTACTCCTCAGCGACCGATAGTGAACCAGTACCGTGAGGGAAAGGTGAAAAGCACCCCGACGAGGGGAGTGAAATAGACCTGAAACCGGACACCTACAAACAGACGGAGCCCAAGATGCGTTCTGGGTGACGTCGTACCTTTTGTATTATGGGCCAGCGACTTAATTTAACGAGCAAGCTTAAGCCGATAGGCGTAGGCGTAGCGAAAGCGAGTCTGAATAGGGCGTCAAGTTCGTTGTATTAGACCCGAAACCTAGTGATCTAGCCATGAGCAGGTTGAAGGTGAGGTAACACTCACTGGAGGACCGAACGGGTGCCTGTTGAAAAAGGCTCCGATGACTTGTGGTTAGGGGTGAAAGGCCAATCAAACTGGGAAATAGCTGGTTCTCCGCGAAAGATATTTAGGTATCGCCTCGGACGAATACCTCAGGGGGTAGAGCACTGGATGGGCTAGGGGGACTTACCGTCTTACCAAACCCAACCAAACTCCGAATACCTGAGAGTACTATCCGGGAGTCACACGGCGGGTGCTAACGTCCGTCGTGGAGAGGGAAACAACCCTGACCTACAGCTAAGGCCCCCAATTCGTGGCTAAGTGGGAAAGGATGTGGAAATCCCAAAACAACCAGGAGGTTGGCTTAGAAGCAGCCATCCTTTAAAGAAAGCGTAACAGCTCACTGGTCTAAATAAGGGTTTCTGCGCCGAAGATGTAACGGGGCTCAAGCCACGAGCCGAAGCTTAGGGTGCATCGCAAG
>NC_009485.1:1280000-3362500 GCF_000015165.1 Bradyrhizobium sp. BTAi1
AAACAGGTTCTCAACGATCTCAACGCGGCGCTGAAGGCGAAGCCGCCGGAAGTCGAGAACAAGGGCAACATCGATCTCGTCGTGAAATATTACGACAAGCTCGCCGCCGCGTTCGGCGAGGATGACAACTGATATTGCTGATCCTTCAGGATCACGAAAGCCCCGACCGGCGGTCGGGGCTTCTTATTGTGCCGTGCTGGCCGAGTGGATCGCAGGCTCAGCGCGCGAATACCGCCTCCATCTGCTTTCGAACACTGACCGTCTCATCGGCGGTGTCGATGGCGACATCGCTCCAGCGCACGACCTCGCCATGCGCGACGTCCCGGGTCAGCTTCACGCGATGCGCCAATCCGATCGGCAGCGCGCCGAGCTGAAGACTTGTCGCAGCCGGGAACACCTTGCCCCAGACGGTATAGCCACCTTCGCCGTCGAGCATCTCGCCGGCGCGCAGCGTCTTCTTGGCGACCGCGACGACATCGCCGCGGAAACCGCGCGGCTGGCCGGTCGGTTCCTTGCGTAGCGCTGCTGATAGCACCGAGACGTTCAGCTCAAGTCCGATCAGATGATAGGGCTTGTACATCGCCGCATAGCGTCCGCTGGTGTCGGTCTTCAGGCCGTATTGCCGGAAGCAATCCGCGGCGTAGTCGTTCGGCGCTTCCAGCACGACATAGACGCCCCAGCGCAGATCGCGAAACACGGGGCGGCCGTCGCGTTCCAGCGACGACACCACCTCGACCATGCCCGAGCGTTCCAGCACACCGCCGCGCTCGCGCGGCCGCAGCACATGCGGTAGGTCGTCGACGCCGCAAGGCGGGAACAACAGGCCATCGTTCGGAACATCGAGCCCGGTCGCGTTGGCGATCGCCGCCATCTCGATCGCCGACTTGGTGCCGTCGAGGAAGGAGTTGAACATCTGCGGATTCATGCCGGCGGACTGTGCCTCGCCGGCCGTGAGCCCGTAATGCTGCCAGACGCCGTCGGGCGTCACGTCGTGATAGGCCGGCAGATATTTCGTGCCCTTGCCGGCCGCCACGACATGGAAGCCGGTGGCGCGCGCCCAATCGACGAGCTCCGCCGTCAGCGCCGGCTGGTCGCCATAAGCGAGCGAATAGACCACGCCGGCTTTGCGCGCCTCGTCAGCCAACAGCGGTCCCGCCAGCACGTCGGCTTCGACGTTGACCATCACGATGTGCTTGCCGGCACGGATCGCCGCGCGCGCGTGGCGGATGCCGGCGGCCGGACTGCCGGTGGCTTCAACGACGACATCGATGTTGTCAGCCAGCGCCTTCGCGCCATCAACACTGAATGCCGTGCGCTCAATTAGCTCCGCGCTCCAGCCGATCGTCCGGCAAGCGTCGCGCGCTCGCTCCGGATCGAGATCGATGATCACAGGCACCTCGAGGCCGACCACATGCGGCACCTGCGACAGGAACATCGAGCCGAATTTGCCGGCGCCGATCAGCGCGACGCGGACAGGTTGGCCGGAGGCGTGGCGGGCTTGGAGGAGGGAGTGGAGGTTCATTGGAGAATTCCAGCGTTTCTTGAAGGCGCGGTAGGGCGGCTATCAGTTTCTCGTCATGGCCGGGCTTGACCCGCCTGCGGGGCCGAAGCCCCTTCGGCGCGGCGGAGGCCCGGCCATCCATCTCTCTGCGGGAGAATCGTTCCGTTGATGGATGCCCGGGTCAAGCCCGGGCATGACGACATTTTTCGTGGCGCGTGCTGTGCTTTACTCAGCCGCCTCGCGATGCGCTCGCGCCAGCTGCAGCAACGCGTCATCCGGCAGCGTGGCGATCGGCGTGAAGTCGCGATGCGCGATGTACTCCGGGCGCGTGGGGGTGCGGATGTAGTTCGAGACGGCATTCAGCGTGAGATACACGATCTTGCGTGGGTAGGGTGTGATGTTGCCGGCGGAGCCGTGCACGAGATTGCCGTGGAACATCAGCATGCCACCGGGCTTGCCGGTCGGCGCGACGATGCCGCCCTCGGCGACGAGACGTGTGACGGTCGCCTCGTCGAGGGTCCACAGCGGATACGACGTGGTGGCGAGATCGTGCGACGCCTCGAGGTCGCCGGCATGCTGGCTGCGCGGCACCAGCATCAAGGGGCCGTTGATCGGCATCACCTCGTCGAGGAAGATCGCGATGTTCATCGCGCGCGGCTCTGGCATGCCGTCGTCGCGCTTCCATGTGCCGTAATCCTGGTGCCATTGCCAGACATCGCCGGTGAAGGCCGATTTGGCGTTGATCTTGAACTGATGCATGTAGACCTTCTCGCCGAAGATCTGCTCGATCGGCGCGATCATGCGCGGATGCGCCGCGAGCACGTGGAAGGCGTCGTTGTAGAGATGCGCCGCAAAGGCGGTGCGCGGCGCGCCGCTCTTCTCGCGCCAGACCTCCGGCCGGTCAGCGGCATAGATCGCCTCGGCCTCGCGGGCGAGGAAGGCGGTCTCTTCCGGACTGAACAGCTCGGGCAGGAACAGCCAGCCCTCGCGGTTGAAGAATGCAATCTGCTCCGGCGTCAGCTGCATGGCGTTCTCCTCGCTCGTTTCCCTGATGGAGGCGCCCGGTCTGCTCGCCGGGCTGCCTCTCGCAGTCACATCCTACATCTTCTTGCCCTGCTCGATCAGCATGCGGGTCATCAAATAGAGCCGCGGCACGATGGTCGTGCTATCGATATATTCGTTATGGGCATGATAGTTGAAGCCGGCGATGCCGAAGCTCTCGACGACGATCGCCTTGCCGCTGCGATTGGCAAAGCCGGCATCGGTGGCGCCGCCGGTCATGTCGACCAGCGCGAGCGGCCGCTCCAGCTCGGCGTAGATCCCCTGCGCCTCCTTGCCGAGCGCGCGGCCGCGATCGGACGCGATAAAGGGCGGACGGCCCTTTTCGATCGTCACCTTGACCTCGGTGTCGGGCACCAGATGGCTCTTGGTCGTCTCGTCGAGCGCGGCCTGCAGCTTTTCGACGCCGTCGGCGACCGTCAGGCGCACGTCGCCGCCGGCGCTGGCCTTTTCCGGAATCTGGTTGCGCACGGTGCCGGCGGTGGCCGTCGTCCAGTTGAGCTGTGTGCCCGGAATCGATTTCGCGATGTCCCGCGTCTGCAGCAATTGGTGTGAGAGCTCGATCAGCGCGTTGCGGCCGCGATCGGGCGCCGCACCGGCATGCGAGGCGCGGCCCGTCACCTGCATGGTGGCCGTCGCGGTGCCGCTGGCGCCCAGCAGCAGGCTGTCGACCGGCGCCGCGGGCTTGGCCGCGGTCGGTTCGCAGGACAGCACGACGTCGTGCTGGTCGGCCAGCTCGGCGATGAACTCGCCGGAGCCGATCGAGCCGACCTCCTCGTCGGGATTGAACGCGACCGTCAGCCTGGCGTAGTCGCGCCAGCCCATGTCCTTGAGGATCTGCAGGCTGTGCAGGATCACCGCGATGCCGCCTTTGTCGTCCGCAATGCCCGGCCCGTAGATCAGGTCGCCCTCGACATGATACGGCTCGGTCTTGAGGATGCCGGGCTGGTACACCGTGTCCATATGGGCGATCAGCATCAGCTTGCGGCGGCCTGTGCCCTCGAAGGTGCCGATCACCATGTCCGCGCCGACGCCGCGGGTGGTCTTGCGCCGTTCGGTGGTGGCGCCGAGCGCCTTCAGCCGGCCTTCGGTGAGGTCGGCCATCTTCTTCAGCCCTTCGACATCGCTCGAGCCGGACTCGATCAGCACCATCTCGCGCAAGGAGTCGATCACCGCCGGCTTGGCCTGCTCGGCTGCGGCCTTGATCGTCTCATCGGGGCCGGCCTGGGCGGCCGATAGGCTGGTGGTGGCCGCAAGCAGGGCAAATGCTGCGAGGCGGAAGGAGAAAGGCGTCATCCGGGGTCCTTGTTTCATCGATGCGCGCTCCCGGGCCAGGCTTGGGGCGCCTGTCGACATTGGCAGAATCCGGGTGGATCGCAACATTCTCCAAGCCTAATTTGATCGCCAGATGATACGGGGCAGAGCGATGATGGAGCCCGCCATGTCAGACCAGGTCTATGCATTGTTCGACACCGCGATCGGCACCTGCGCGATCGCCTGGGGACCCCGCGGGATCAATGCGGTGCAGCTGCCGATGGGCGGCGTGACGCAGATCCGCACCCGGATGCAGCAGCGTCATGCCGGCATCACCGAAGCCGAGCCGACGCCGCAGGTGCAGCGCGTCATCGGACGCATCAGGGCGCTGCTCGCGGGGCAGCCTGATGATCTCAGCGACATCGAACTCGATCTCGATGGCGTCAGCGCGTTCCAGCGCGGCGTCTACGACATCGCCCGCCGCATCCCGCCGGGCCGGACCCTGACCTATGGCGACATTGCCAAGCAGCTCGGTGGCGTCGAATTGTCGCGCGAAGTCGGCCAGGCGCTCGGGCGCAATCCGTGCCCGATCGTGGTGCCCTGCCATCGCGTGCTGGCGGCGGGCAACAAGCCCGGCGGCTTCTCCGCCAATGGCGGCGTCGACACCAAGCTGAAGATGCTGGCGATCGAGGGCGCGGCGGTGAACTACACCCCGAGCCTGTTCGGTTGATGCGCGGCCGTGGCGGGTCCTGCCCCGCTCGTATCAGATTGCCTCGCAGCTGAAACCATTGCCCTTGCGCTTGATGCGGCCGGCCGACGGCGAAGGGAAATGCGCCGTGCAGCACACGGTGGCGGTGTCGCCATAGCGCTCCAGGAACGTGCGCCGCGTCACGGCCGCCTGCGCCGGGTCGACATCGAACTTCGGCGACAGCTCGGGATAGGCCAGCTGCAGCGGCGAGTGAATGAGATCGCCGGCGAACACCGCATCGTCCTTGCCCTTGCCGAGCGCGATTGCGACATGGCCGGGTGTATGTCCCGGCGTGGGCACGAGGCGGACATGATCGCCGATCGCGAAGTCGTCCATGACGATGTCGGCCCGCTTGGCCTCGACCACCGGCAGCACGCTGTCTGCAAACGGCGGCACCTCGGCCTTGGCGTTCTGCGCAACCCAGTAATCATATTCGCGTTGCGCGAACAGATAGCGCGCGTTCGGGAAGGTCGGCACCCAGCGGTCATTGTCACGCCGCGTGTTCCAGCCGACGTGATCGGTGTGCAGATGCGTGCACATCACGATGTCGATGTCGTCGACCGACATGCCGGCGGCGTCGAGCGCCCGCATGTAGGTGTCGTCGGTCTTCATGTTCCAGACCGGCCGCGCGCGTGGCTTGTCGTTGCCGATGCAGCTGTCGATCAGGATGGTGTGGTGAGGCGTCTTCACCACATAGGATTGGAAGCACAGGATCAGCGTATCCTGCGCATCGAGCGCGTTGGCCGCTTGCAGCGTGCTGCGCTCGGCGTCCAGCATCTCTGGCGTCAGCTCCGGGAAGATCTCGCGGGCTGGCAGGAAGGTGGTTTCCTGCTCGATGATGCGATGGATCGTGAGATCGGCAACCGAAAACGTCAGAGCCACGAGATGTCCCTTGGAATGATGCGCCCGGAATGATCAAGCCGCCGGCGGCACCGAGATCTTCACTGATTCCCGTTCCAGCATCTTCTGATGGAAGGCATCGAGGGTCGGAAACGCCTTGCGCCAGCCGCAATCGGCGAAGCGATAATCCGCATAGCCGAGCACGCAGACAAGGCCGATGGCGACGACGTCGAACGGTCGCGTCATCAAATCGCTCTGCGCGGCGAAGCGCGCCATGCCGGCCCAGACGCGGTTCCAGTGATCGTCCGACCAGGCCTTCCAGCGCAGGGCTTCCGGCCGCACCGCGTTCTCGTAGCGGCACAGCAACATGGAATCGAGCATGCCCTGCAGCATCGAATGCTCGCTCTTCACCGTCCAGCGCGCCGCGCCGGAGGCAGGGATCAGCCTGTTGCCGCCGGCGAGCTCGTCGAGATATTCGACGATGACATAGGAATCCAGGATCACGTCGCCATTGTCGAGGATCAGCACCGGCAGCTTCTTCAGCGGCGTGATCTTCGTGTACTCGTCATTGGCCTGGCCGGGCATGACCGACATCGGCGCGAATTCGATCTTGTCGATCAGGCCAAGCTCGATGGCGGCGATCCGCACCTTGCGGGCGAATGGCGAGGCGGGCGAGTAGGTGAGTTTCATCGTTGTTTCCTGACCGACGCAGATAATGAGCGTCATTGCGAGGAGCGTCAGCGACGAAGCAATCCAGGGCGGCACGAATGGCCCTGGATTGCTTCGCTTCGCTCGCAATGACAATGTTCGAGGCTCAAGCCTCGACGATCTCCTGGCGCTGCTCGCCGAGACGTTCGATGCCGAGGGTCACGACGTCGCCGACATTGAGGAAGGTCGGCGGCTTCATGCCCATGCCGACGCCCGGAGGCGTGCCCGTGGTGACGATGTCGCCCGGCAGCAAGGTCATGAACTGCGAGACGTAGGAGATGCACTTCGCCATCGAGAAGATCATCGTTGCGGTGGTGCCGGTCTGGCGGCGCTGGCCGTTGACGTCGAGCCACATCGACAGGTTCTGCACATCCGGGATTTCGTCCTTGGTGACAAGCCAGGGGCCGACCGGGCCGAACGTGTCGTGCGACTTGCCCTTGGTCCACTGGCCCAGGCGCTCGATCTGGAAGTTGCGCTCGGAGACGTCGTTGCAGATCGTGTAGCCGGCGATGTGGTTCAGCGCCTCGGCCTCGGAGACATATTTTGCGCGGGTGCCGATGATGGCGGCGATCTCGACCTCCCAGTCGAGCTTGGTGGAGCCGCGCGGCTTCTCGACCGGGTCATAGGGCCCGCACAGTGCGGTGTTGGCCTTCAGGAAGAAGATCGGCTCCGCCGGGATCGGGTTGCCGGTCTCCTTGGCATGATCGGAGTAGTTGAGGCCGATCGCCACGAATTTGGAAATGCCGGTGACGGGCGCGCCGAGCCGCGGCTTGCCGGCGACGGCCGGCAGCGAGGCTGGATCGAGCGCGGCGAGCTTCTTCAGCGACTCCGGCGCGTAGGCGGCGCCGTCGAGGTCCTTCACATGGGCCGACAGGTCGCGCAACTGGCCGGATGCATCGATCAGGCCCGGCTTCTCCGCGCCCTTCTCGCCGTAGCGAACAAGCTTCATCTGGTTTCTCTCCCTGGCATCTCTGTATTCCAGGGCCCTGTCATGGAGCATGGCGGGGCGAAATTCAACCTCGCGGGCTATGCGCTGCCGCCGCCCCGCACTGCCTCAAAACGGAAGGCCGTGCCATCGCGCTTGATGTAGCCGGCGTCGAAATGGCCGCCGATCACCAGCGTGGCGGTGTCGGCGAAGCGCGAGAACAGCGCCTGCCGCGTGGCGATCCCCTGGGCAGGATCAGAGTCGACAGTCGAGCTCCAGTCGAGATGCGCCATCTGGCAAGGGTGGTGCGCGACATCCCCGGTCAGCAGGGCCTCCGCGCCGTCGGAGCGGATGTGCAGGCTGACGTGACCCGGGCTGTGGCCGGGGGGCGGGATCAGCGTGATCTCGTCGCAAATCGCGGCATCGCTGGCGACCAGGTCGGCGCGACCGGCCGCGACGATCGGCTGCACGGAATCGGCGAAGGTCGCCGTCTCGTCGGCCGCCTCGCTATGGTCGCGCCAATGCTGATATTCAGTGCGGCCGAACACATACCGCGCCTTGGCGAAGGTCGGGACCCATTGGCCGTCGACCAGCCGCGTATTCCAGCCGACATGATCGACATGGAGATGGGTGCAGATCACCATGTCGATGCTCTCGGGCGGAAAGCCGGCGGCGCTCAGCGTCTGCAGGAACGGCGTGGTGCGGTTGTTCCACACCGGTACGCTGCGGCCCTGCTTATCATTGCCAAGCCCGGTGTCGACCACGATGCGCCGGGTCGGCGTCTCCAGCACCAGAGTCTGGATGACCATCTTCAGCTTGCCTTCGCCGGTGGCGAAGTCGGGTGTGAGCCAGGACAGCGCGCGGATCGCCTCGGGCGTCGCTTGTGGCAGGATGAAGCGGGTGCCGCCCACCGTCTCCAGTTCGACGAATTTGCTGATCCTGACCCGGCCGACCGTCCATGGCATGCGCGTTTCCCCGTTTGTTCTTGATGCCGGCGACGATGCCGCGTCGCGCGGTCCAGCGCAATGGATCGACTCTCGGGAACAGGCGTTGTCGTGGCCAGTCCATGGAGGAGAGTGTCATGCCGGAGCTGGCCATATCGCCCGAGAAGGTCGCCTTCCTGATCGAGAAGGCGCGTGAATTCGACGTCAAGGATCAGGCGAGCGACGTCGACTCCGGCTCCAATGCCGTCGATGACGACATGATCGACGTGCTCGAAGATAACGGCGATGATCCGGTCGTGCGCGAGATCACCGGCTTCATCAATGCGATGAGCGAGGACGAGCAGACCGACCTGGTCGCGCTGATGCGGCTCGGCCGCGGCGATGGCGATATCGAGGAGTGGGACGATCTGCGCCGCGAAGCGGCCGGCCAGCGCGACCGCCACACCGCGCGCTATCTCCTCGGTGAGCCCATGCTCGGCGATCTCCTGGCGGAGGGTCTCGATGCGTTCGGCATCGACTGGACCGAAGGCCGCACCACGGCGGATTCCTCGAGTCCGAGCCAGCGCGACGAGGACGAGATCACAAAGCAATAGGATATGCGATATCCGGCTCGTGATATGCGGCAGCTCGCGGGCGTGGAATAGCTGGTTTGGTCCTGTCTGTCGAAGCCGGGTTGTGACCACGCGGGCGGTGTGATCCCTCGCCTCCCTTGCGGGGAGAGGTCAGGCCGCGCGACCGTTCCGCTTGGAACGGCCGCGACGAAGCCCTGTGCTACAGCGTGCCGGGGAAGGCACCGCCGTCGAGGAGGATGTTCTGCCCCGTGATGTAGCCGGCCTTGGCGCCGCACAGGAAGGCGCAGGCGAGGCCGAACTCTTCGGGATCGCCGAAGCGGCCGGCGGGGTTGGTCTTGGCGCGCTCGGCCAGGATCTGCTCGGGCGGAATACCGCGACGCTCGGACTCGATCTTGGCGGTGCCGATCAGGCGGTCGGTCTCGAACGGGCCCGGCAGCAGCGCGTTGATGGTCACGTTGTTGATCACGGTCTTGCGCGACAGGCCGGCGACGAAACCGGTGAGGCCGGCGCGGGCCCCGTTGGAGAGGCCGAGAATGTCGATCGGCGCCTTCACCGCGGCCGAGGTGATGTTGACGATGCGGCCGAACTTGCGCGCCATCATGCCGTCGACGGTCGCCTTGATCAGTTCGATCGGCGTCAGCATGTTGGCATCGAGTGCCTTGATCCAATCATCGCGCGTCCAGTTGCGGAAGTCGCCGGGCGGCGGGCCGCCGGCATTGTTGATCAATATGTCCGGATCCGGGCACGCCTTGAGGACCGCAGCACGGCCCTCTGGCGTCGTGATGTCGCCAGCCACCTCGGTCACGGTGATGTCCGGATTGGCCGCGCGAATGTCGGCTGCAGTCTTGGCCAGCGCCTCGGCGCCGCGCGCGGTGATCGTGACATGCACCCCCTCATTGGCGAGCGCGATGGCGCAGGCGCGGCCCAGCCCCTTGCTGGAGGCGCAGACGATGGCGCGGCGGCCCTTGATCCCGAGATCCACGATTGATGACTCCGAATATGTCAGTGAAACAGAAGCGATGATGGCGGCATTCTAGCCAAGCAAGCTGTCGCTGATAAGAGCAACCGGGCTGTGCCGAATTGCATGGCTCGCCAGTGCGGGCGGTGATCAGATGCGCCGTTCCTGCTTGAGACGATCGATCAGGCCGGCCACCTCGGGCGGCAGCGAGCGGAAGCCCTTCGCGCCTGCGAGCGAGAGCAGCGGTCGCAACCGCGAGCCTTCGAGAAAGCGGGGCTGGCGCTCGGGTGGGACGATCTTGTCGAACACCAGGACGAGCGTGGTCGCCACCATGCCCACGCGCACGGCGCCAAGCAGCGCACCGGCGAGCCGGTCGCCGAAGCCGGCTTCGGAACCGATCGCCTGATCCAGGAGGATGCGACCGATCTTGCCCAGGGCGACGCCGATGACGACGAAGGCAGCGAAGAACTGCAGCCAGCCCTGGGCCAGGGGCACGCCATGGACATCTCTGAGCTGCGGGCTCATCGCTGCGACGGCTCCCATCGCCAGCGGCATCGCCAACAGATAAGCCAGTATCGTGATGGCGCTGCGCAACAGCCCGGTCGAAAAGCCGCTATAGACGGCGATCACCAGTCCAACACAAGCGGCGAGGTCGAAGGCGTTCATCATTGTTCCGCTGTGGTTGTAGGCGGGGCCGGTAAACAATTCCGGTTTGCCCTCCTTCAAATCGTCTGTATCAAATGCGCCGCAACAAACGAGGAAACCCAAGGGGAGTGTCATGTCCGACCTGTTCGACGTCAGCCGGGAAGTGATCCTGATCACCGGCGCGAGCCAGGGGCTGGGCCGGCAGTTCGCACGCGTGCTGTCGGCGCACGGTGCCGCGGTCGCATTGGCTGCGCGGCAGACCGGCAAGCTCAAGGCGCTCGAGGACGAGATCAAGGCCAAGGGCGGTCGCGCGGTGGCCGTCGAGATGGATGTGACGAGCGCGGCATCGATCGCCAAGGGCTTGGATGCGGCCGAGTCCGCGCTGGGTCCGATCACGGTGCTGATCAACAATGCCGGCATTGCGGTCGAGAAGCTGGCGGTCGAGCAGAGCGAGGCGGATTGGGACGCGGTGATCGGCGCCAATCTGAAGGGGGCTTATTTCGCGGCAACCGAGGTGGCGCGCCGGATGATCGCACGCAAGGGCGGCGGCAACATCATCAACATCGCATCGGTGCTCGGCTTCAGCGTCGTGAAGTTCATTGCACCCTACGCGATTTCCAAGGCGGGGGTCGTTCAGGCGACCAAGGCGCTGGCGCTGGAACTCGCCGCCAGCGACATCCGCGTCAACGCGCTGGCGCCGGGCTACATCGACACCGACATCAACCATGACGTCTGGGAGACGCCCGCGGGCGAGAAGCTGATCAAGCGCATTCCGCAGCGGCGCGTCGGCCGTGAGAGCGATCTCGACGGCGCCATCATGCTGCTGGCCTCGCCCGCCTCGCGCTACATGACGGGCAGCGTGGTCACCGTCGATGGCGGCTTCCTGCTGACCTGACCGGCGCCGGTCGAAGCCGATCAGGTGCCGCGCAGCTCGCTCTTGATCATGTCGGCGGCCTTCTCGCCGATCATGATCGTCGGCGCATTGGTGTTACCCCCGATCAAGGTCGGCATGATCGAGGCGTCGACCACGCGCAGCCCGGCGAGTCCGCGGACCCTCAGTTGCGGATCGACCACCGCGAGCGGATCATCGACGCCCATCTTGCAGGTGCCAACCGGGTGATAGACGGTATCGACGCGACTGCGCAGGATGGCGCGGATGTCGTCATCGCTCCTGACCTCGGAGGTGAACAGATCGCGCTTGCCGAGGCTGCGCATGGCCGGCGTCTGCATCAGCCGCTGCGTGGTCTTGTAGCCGGCGACCATGGCCTCGAGGTCCTCCTCCTCACCGAGGAAATTCGGATCGATCAGCGGCGCGGTCAGCGGATCGGCGTTCTTCAGCATGACCGTGCCGCGGCTCCTGGGCCGCAGCAGACAAAAATGGCAGGAGAAGCCATTGCCATGGCGCTTGCGGCCGTGATCGTCGGTGACGGCCATGCCGAAATGGAGCTGGATGTCGGGACTATCGAGGTCGGGGCGGGTCTTCAGGAAGCCGCCGCATTCGGCAAAGTTCGAGGTGATCGGTCCGCGCCGCTCGCGGCGATATTGCAGCGCCCCGCGCAGCAGGCGGCTGATGCCCTGGGGCGACAATGACGAGAAGTTCGGGTTATCCGAGAGATAGGCGAAGATGAAGTCGGGATGGTCCTGGAGGTTTTGTCCGACGCCCGGCAGATCGTGCAGGGGGGCGATGCCGAGCCGCGCCAATGCGGCGGCGTCGCCTATGCCCGAGAGCATCAAGAGCTGCGGTGTCTGAAACGCGCCGGAGGCGAGGATCACCTCGCGCCGGCAGCGGATCTCCTTGACCTCCTTGCCCTGGCGATATTTGACGCCGATCGCGCGCTTGCCGTCGAACAGGATCAGCGAGGCCTGCGCCGCGGTCTCGACCCGGAGATTGCGCCGCGTGCCGAGATGCGGCTGGATGTAGGCGCGTGCAGCACTCCAGCGCTCGCCATTGCGCTGCGTGACCTGATACAGTCCAAGACCTTCCTGGGTCTCGGCATTGAAATCGTCGCGAAGCGGAAACTGCGCCTCGCGGGCGGCCTGCAGGAAGATCTCATGCACCGGATTGTCGGTGCGCAGGCGGTTGACCGGCAGCGGCCCCGATTGGCCGTGATAGGCGCCGTTGAAATCCGCATTGTTCTCCGCCCGTTTGAAATAGGGCAGCACGTCGTCATAGGACCAGCCGGCATTGCCGAGCGCGGCCCAATGGTCGTAGTCGGCGCGGTGGCCGCGAATATAGACCATGGCGTTGATGGCGGATGAGCCGCCGAGTCCGCGGCCGCGCGGCTGGTAGCCGATGCGGCCGTTCAGGCCCTTCTGCGGCACTGTCGTGAACGACCAATTATTGACCGGACCCGCGACCATCAGGAACAGCATATAAGGCGTCGTGACGATCCAATTGTCGTTGCGCCCGCCGGCGTCGAGCAGCGCGACCGACGTCGCCGGATCCTCCGATAACCGCCCGGCGACCGTCGCCCCGCCGCTGCCGCCGCCCACGACGATGAAATCGACCTCGTCCGTCACGCGTCTCTCCCTGATGTTGTCTTGCTTGTTGTTGGACGTCATTCCGGGGGTGACGCGCACGTGGATGGCAATGCCATTGACGTGCCGAGCTGACCCCGGATCGCGCAGTGGATGTTTGCCCGCTTGCCTGCGGATGCCGGCTCACGCCGGATGCACCCGGCGCAACGCGGTCAAGGCGTTCAGCTCAGCAGCCGCAGCAACTTCTCGATCCGGGCGATGCTGGTGCCATAGGGCGGATAGAGGTCCTTCATGCGGTTGAAGGGCGAGCGGTAGAACACCGGCTTCAACTTGCTGAAGCTGTTGAAGCCCCACTCGCCATGATAATGCCCGATGCCGGATGCGCCGACGCCGCCCATCGGCTGATTCATCTGGGCGAAATGCAACAAACAATCGTTGATCGTCACGCCACCGGAGACCGTGCGCGCCAGCACGGCTTCGCGCGCCGCGTCGTCCCGACCGAACCAGTACAGCGCCAGCGGCCGGTCATGGGCGTTGATATAGCGGATCACCTCGTCGGCCGCGCGATAGGTCATCACAGGCAGCAGGGGTCCGAAGATCTCCTCCTGCATGATCGCCATGTCAGGTGTCGCGCCGATCAGCACGGTGGGCGGGAATTTGCGCAGCTTCTTCCAGGCGGGATCTTCCGGGCTTGTCGCGCTCAGTGGCTTGGCGCCGCGGGCGATCGCGTCCCGCAGCAATCCCTCCAGCCGCGCATAATGGCGATCGGAGATGATCGAGGTGTAGTCGTTGTTGGCCGGATTGGTGCCGAACATCTGCAGCATGTTGCGGTGGAGCTTGTCTGCGAACGCGTCGCGCTGCGGCTCGGGTACGAACACATAGTCCGGTGCGATGCAGGTCTGGCCGGCATTGAGCAGCTTGGCATAGGCGATGCGCTCGGCCGCCTGATCGAGGTCGGCAGAGACGTCGACGATGGTCGGCGACTTGCCGCCGAGCTCGAGCGTGACCGGTGTCAGATTGCGCCCCGCCGCCTCGGCGACGATGCGGCCGACCCGGGTCGAGCCGGTGAACACCAGATGATCGAACGGCAGCGCGGCGAAAGCCTGCGCGACGCCATCCTCGATCCCGGTGACGGAGAGGACGGTCGGGTCAAAATGCGCGGCGATGACCTCCCGGAGCAGGGCCGCGAATCGTGGTGTCAGCTCGCTGGGCTTGATCAGGACGCGATTGCCGGCGGCGATGGCGCCGATGGCGGGCGCGAGCGTCAGCTGCAGCGGATAGTTCCAGGGCGCGATGATGCCGACCACGCCGAGAGGCTGCGGCAGCAGGCGGTTGCGGGCGGGCCAGAACTGCAGCGCGGTCGCGATCCGCCGCGGCGCCATCCAGCGCGGCAGCAGTTTCAGCGTGTGCTTGATCTCGGCTTGGAGAAACAGGGTCTCTGCGATCGTGGTCTCGACCGCGCAGCGATGGCCGAAATCGGCCGAGATCGCCTGCTCCAGGCGCTTCTCATTGTCCGCCAGCATCGTCCGCAGCCGTCTCAGGCTGTCGAGCCGCGCGGCGAGGCTCGGCGGCGGCGCGCTGCGCGACGCCTCGATCATGGCATGGAAGGCGTCATCGAGCGCCAGAACAGGGGGGCTCTTCAGGGATTGATCCATGGGCGTCTCCTCGCGTGTCCTGCGGCGGCGCTTGGGCCGTCGTTCTCGTTCGTTGCGCAAAGCTGCCGTGTTGCGAAACCCTTGGCAAGCGTGCGGCCGCTGTTTCCGTCGCGATGGGGTTGCGAACGCCTCGAAGGGGAAGGCCTTCTTCCACGGGCCGACGAGATCGTCCGACGCCTGGCGGAACTGCCGCTGGTCCCAGCCGCCGCTTACCGCCTGTTCGCCACGGGGCGAGCACCGGCCGTCCACTCGATCATGATGCGTTTCCACAGAAGCGCATCATGATCTTCTCCTTGCTTGAGCATGATCTCTTGGGAAAACCGGTTTCTGCTTTTTTGAGGTTATATCCTAACTGGTTGATTCAAAATGGCTTTTTTCAGGATTGCGGCTCCCGGGACAGGTGTCATAATCCCGCAAAAAAACTTTGCCGAAAGCCCTTTCCAAATCCGCCTCGCATTGGTACATACCGCCCGCACCCGATGGCCGACCCGGCCTACGGGCTCAAGCCTTCTCAGGAAGCCTTTGGGATGGATCGGCGGCACTCTCGAGTGTCAGCCAGGAACACCCGACACTTCCCGACAGGGTCGCACCAGTTAACGCGGGGTGGAGCAGCCCGGTAGCTCGTCAGGCTCATAACCTGAAGGTCATAGGTTCAAATCCTATCCCCGCAACCAAATAAGTCCCTGTAATAGCAGGAAATTCTAGAGAGCCGCTCAATCGGAGCGGCTCTCTTTTTGCCTCGTGTCGCCACCGTGTCGCCACCAGCTCTGGGCATGCCGAGCAGGTCAAGAAGGGCGATGAAATTGGCGTGCGGCTGGGCTCGGGCCGGTTCACGGGATACTCTAATCTTTTGGGGTTGTGTATCGCCCCCGACTTTGTGTGCCGCCAAACATCATTAGGGGGCCGATATGACCGCGCGAATTTTTTTGGGGGCTGTGTTCGTACTATTTCTGGGCGCGCCAGCTAACGCCGCGTCGGAAATCGATAGAGCTGTCTGGGTTGGCAACGCCTCCTATCAGATCAGCAGGGGACGGAACTGGGAATACGTTGACTATCTTGATCGAACAGTCTCGATCAGTGCAGGCGGCCCGAGCAGTCAAGTCTGGGTCCATGAAGCAGATGCACTAAAGCATCGAACGTTCATAGATTCTCTTGACCAAAGTGGATTGCCTAGGACAGGTGTCCAGCATAGCGAGTTTTTGGATCCAGAAGCCTCTCGCGCGAACAAAATATATGAGGCTTTAAAGCAGGCCGGTCCCCCAGGCTTTTTGGTCGGGGACTGGCTTCAGAGCCAACTGCGCACCGCTATCGAGCCTCGCGAGATGCTCCTCTTGTCGCAACAGAATCGTGCGGCGAGCAACTCCTTCCGGACCAACGCCAGGCGTCTAACTGAAGTACTCGGAGCCGTTTACGATCTTGCGCAAAAGGATAAGACTTACGGCGAGTTCATCGACGTTGTATTTGGAAGAAGGTTTGGGGCGAACACGAACGACGCCGCTGACACGATTTTAGCGAACAACCCGGACTACGCGAACAATCGATATGTTCGACAACTGGTAAAGAGCGGGGGATCTGCTCAGGATCGTGCTGTACGGTTAGTTGAGGCAGTTAAGCGCGATCTACAAGCAAAGATCGACGGGATGGGTTCGGAGGTATCCCGAATAGCAGGCAATCTGCGCCGAGAAGAGGACATTTCGGTTAAGGCGAGTTCAAAAAGCGAGGAAGCATTCAAAAAAATCATCTTGAGTGCGGAAGCGCAGAACCGCGCCGCGATTGTTCGGGCTGAGGTAGAAGACCTCCGCGCAGCAGGCTTCGTAGTATCTGCTTTCTTGAGCGACCGCGACCTCGCGCGTGGCATTAACGCGACAACACAAGCGGTCGGTCAGTTCTACACCTCTGTGAATGACTTCGAGCAGAACCAGCTACTACTGAAAGCTCGCCATGGAGAGAACCTAGCCACAGCTATGAGCGCGGCAGCTTTGACATACAACTTCTTGTCGATTGGGTTGTTGCTAAGTCAAGCATTCGGACCACATCAGGATTCCCCTGACGCAATCATATTGTCTGCAATTAAGGAGCTTTCTAAGCAGCTTGCCGAGTTCCAGAAAGAAGTTCGCGCTCGGTTTGACCATATCGATTGGGAGCTAAACGAAATCTACTCCTTGATGGTGCGAGATTTCGCGTCTTTGGCCGAATCTATTGGCCGTGTTCGCTATGATGTCGAGGCAGCACAGCGGGCCATTGACCGGATTGCGCTACGGCTCGATGCCTTTCAGCGAAACACACTAGCGCGCCTGGATCTGGCGATTGACCAGCGGTTTCACGCTGAGATGGAAAAATGTCTAGGCTACGAACAAAGAACTGGCCGACGCCTAACGCAAGAAAGATATAGCGACTGCGTTGCAGAGATTATTTCTTATCTAAAGGAGGCACGAGATCCGACTCGCTCTGATTATTGGGACGCTTCTTTGGATACGCCACAATCGCTAGCCGAGAGACTGAAAGATGAGGATTGGCCCGCACACGTCAATTTGTTTCGAGGCATGGCAAGGGCAAGAGCTGGATTTGAGTTCGGCGGCATTCGCGCTAACCCAACGAGATGGGCGTTAGCTTCAGCAGCATTCGTTGATCTTTCCGCTGAGAACATTGATTACTTCCGGGCGTCGCCGTTGGTCGATTTTGACGCTCTAAACAGCGAAGGCGAAGCCCTATCTCGGGAGTTCGGGTGGGAGATCAGCTTTAAGCAGCCCGCGCGGATACTCAATCTGTATCGCGATTTGATCGTTCGCTACAACGAATCTTTAAAGCGGACCCAGGCCGCGGCCGCTGAAGTCCGGAAGAACGCGATAAGCGCGTTAGGTAGTCAGCTTGCAGATGCTTCTCCTTCGCTTGAAACTGCCTCTCCCGAAGTTAAGGTTCTAGCTTCGACGATTGCGAAACGTGAGATTCGACACGCTGCTAGAACAAGCGAGGACTTGATTGCAATAAATAAGAAGCCATGGCCAAGCGTTGGGCCGCAGACCCCGCGTGGTCCTGTTGTTGGTGATGAGCGTTGGCCGAACGTATTTAACCCTGAAAAGGTTTGGGCTGCAATTTTACAGAACGATGATCTTCTAAAATGGGAGATGCTTGGGTTAGGCAAATTGGAACTGACTTACATCGCATACTACTCAAATGTGGCTACTGGCGAATATCAGATATACGCTGCGCCGACAATTGGTTACTGGCTACAAGCCAAAGACAAGGCGAGCGGAACGGTTACTAAGCTGGCGAGTGCTACAGTCGGGCAGAAGAGCCGGGTGTGGTTGGGATGGAATGGCGGAGGTAGTCACCTTATCCAAAATACTGCGTTCGATTTTTCGAACTATCTAAAAGAGACTGAGTTGCCGTTTGGGTTGCCGCAGTTTTCACTCGACCTAGATGCGAAGACAATTGAGCAGCAGGTCAGCGCAGCGAGCGAAATCATGGCTACTCGCGTTCGTGAGGAGCTGATCAGTAAATTGAAATCTTCGACCAGCGACCTCTCGCAAGCACTCTTCGAGCTCGACGGATGCGTTCGCGCATTGAGGGGATTAACGGTTCTTGCATTTCCAAGGTCAGTGGCCGTGAATGATGATCTACGAGCCATTTTATTTGGGCAAGATGATGCGGGCAGCCAGGAGCAGATTGCGCCCTTGCTGACGAGCAAAAACGCTTTCAATTTGGTTCTTTGGCCTGACCTTCAAAAGGCGCGACAGGGCGCTCAAAACGCTCCTAAAGGTGGAGGTCCAGAGCAATGGCCACCGTCTGTTTTCCTGAGGGATCTGGACGCGCGGACCGAAAATAGTGAGCGAGTCCTTCTAGAAGTGATCGAATCAATCGTCACCGACAAGTCTGCAGGTCCGCAATCCCAGGCAGTCGTCAGCGAGGGGCTGCGAAGGCTAGAGACGCTCAAAAATCTCAGATCGCTACAATGATCTTGATCTAGCATTTCTGTTTGCATTGCGGTCTAAGCAGCGGATAGAGAGTTGGCGAAGCTTGCCGGTTCTGATTTTCTGGCCCATTACGAACTCGCGATAGAGCAAGTGGTCATCTGGACTCCACGCCCTTGGCGAACGTCTTCGACTTAATCGCGGCGATGATCGTCTGCATCATGTTCTTCTCCGCCCCTGGATTGTAGGTCAGAGCCCAGCCATGATTGCCAACATGCGACGGTACGTCGAGCACCAACCCGTGGTTAGCACCCTGGTACTCGACCATCTGCACCGGAACTGACCGTTTCTTTTTTGTCAGTTCTCGACACCACTCCGGATTATTTGCATCGTCCTTATCTCCCATAAAAATCAAAATCGGGCCGGTATAAAGGGCGGAATGCTGCAAAGACGGACTACAGCCTGGAGCAACTGCGAATGCCGCCGCAAAATGGTGCGGATGATCAGACTCTTGTGTCGTCATCGACACCAGTGCCGTCGTGCCCCCGTTACTGTAGCCCATGATATAGGCTTCATTAGCCTTGGTGAGCTTCTTCTCGATTAGGTAATCGAGAGCGGAGTAGGCGTCATCTGCGCGACGCCTGCCCCAGTGCAAGTCCGACAAGCCGCAACTGTTATCCACGTAACGTGTGGTGTAGCTGTCTAGCACCAGTGCGCCGAAGCCTTCCTTGTTGAGCGCGTTGGCAACGCGAGCCGTCCACTCTTTCTCTGCCGTGCTCATGCCATCACAACCATGCATGACAACCACGAACGGCACCGGCCCCTTCGCATCCTTGGGCGAGTAAACGAAAGCGTTCAACTCGCCCTCCTTCTGCACATCGCCTAACTCCTGGGGCGTGCCGTTCTTGAAGTTCTTGCTGAAGCCGCTGTCGTAGGGATTGTCCTTCGACCAGCGCTTGCTTGAATTGTGAGCGTAGTCGCCCTTCCACGTGATCTTGACTTCAGTCGGTTCGGCCTGTGCCGCGTTGAAAGACAGAACAAGAAGTATGCTAAGAAAAAACCGCATGTGGATTCTCACTGTCAGGACCACCGCGTGATCCGCACGTCAGGCCGGATCGTTCGCAGAATACTCAGAAATTGATCGTGTTTGAATTTGGAGCGGAACATCAAGCGCCGTGCACCAAAATCGCCTGACAGATTCACATGGTAGTGGTGCACGGTTTTGTATTTTGGGTTCTTTTCGCCCAAGCTCGCCAGAACATCGACACCACGCTTGTTAATGGTCTGCGCGTTGGCGTCGTGAATGCCGGACAACGGCAATCCTAGCCGCCACGCAAAATAGGGGTAAGAGAGCCGATCACCGGGGACGTTAAAGTGGGTACCCATGAGGTGGGACGTTAAAGCAGAAACAAAAGCTATCGGTACGACAACAAATCCGATCATTCCAAACGTCGGCGAGAGCGTCGCAGCGAGACCGACAAAGACGATGGAGGCATTGAAGGCGATCAAGACCGGGGTGGTGCAGACCTTCAACCAATCGACTATTCGATTTGACTCCATGGGGGTCTGATCGACATCGTCCTCGATATCTTCACTATCTGGTTCGGCTGTCGCCTCATGCTCGTCGCCCTCGGCGGACTCGTTGCTTAGGCGGATGTCGTCTTGCACCGCGTGGACAATCGGCAAAGGCGGGGGAGCGCTCGCAGTTGTTCGCGATTGCTGCTGCTGCGAAGGCGGAGAGCGCCTGGCTCTGATCAGCAGATAGATTGATCCAACAAAGCCGATAAGCGTGGCGGCCAGACCTAGACGGGCTTGCAAGTCGGAATTCTCAACACCTGCGATAACGCACACGATCATGGCCGCAAAGACGCACACGGAAGTACCGGCGAAGACTAGGAGCAGAGATAAAACAAGAAATAATGGGGTGGAAACACGTTGAAGAAAGCTTTGCTGGTAAGAGCTTTCGGCGCTGGACATTGTGCGATCCTTTCGATGCTTTCATTGGCGCGCCCGCACAGGTTGATACGAATAGGGATTATAATCCCTAGAGACTATATGCCCGATGGTGCTCGATCCTGCAATGCAGGACTGGCGCGCGGTGTTGGGGAGGAATGTTCGGAAGATCCGTCAGCAACGACGGATGACACAGGAGAAGTTGGCGTTCGAAGCCGAGATCGACTTGACCTATATGGGCGGCATCGAGCGAGGCAAACGCAACCCCAGCCTGTTGGTGATGGCTCGTATCGCTGAGGCGCTTTCCGTACCTTTGACGAAACTTCTTTCTGACTAGTGGTGGTGCGTTGGTCCGCCCAGCAGTCGCCTAATATTCTTCGGCCAGCATGAGGGTGATCGCTCGCTGGGTGACGGTAGGATCGGCTGGGTCGGGTGAACCGAACTCGAAATTCGCATCGAAATACTCGATCTTGAAGATAATGGACGAGCCCTCAAACTCGAACATGCCGAAATCGTGCTCGCCGTGCGGATCGTTGGCTACACAGAAGTCGTCAAACGTCGCTATAGCTGTCACGAGACGCTGAACGGGCTCTGGTCCGAGCGCGGCAATGCCAGGCGTCATGAACGCCTTGCCGCCCGTGAGAGTCGTTCGAAGCTGATCATTGAGCGCACGAATCCGTTCAACCGACATGGTTGGTTTCTCCGGTTATGTTGGGGGAATGCCGGAATCTGTCCGGCGCGTGGGTAGGGGCTTGGCCCGGGCCGCAGTCCGGGCCAATTTGATACGGAGGGTGGATAGATCAGCCGGGGCCGGGGTTGACCAAGGCGACTGTGTTGATGTGCCTGATGAACTTCGGCAGCTTGGGTGCGTCGCGATACCGCAAGGTCAGGATCTCTTGGTCTCGTTGGATTACGACGGCCTCCCACCAGCCATCGTCAGGCGACTCGTGGGCCAGCACCATGTGGCCGACCGTGATTTCCTCCCAACTGCGCGGCAAGCCCGATGTTACCGGCGAGATGCACCTCACGTCGTCCGTCGCAGCATCCGTTTCGCTTTTTGCCTGAGGGTTCTCGGAAGCCTGACCCGGAACATCGGCTCTTTCGGCGGCAGGCTCTCCGTCTGCAAGCGGACCCGCCGCTTCCAGTATCTTATCATAGAGTTCGCGCCTGATATTCGGGACGAACAGCCTTACCACCTTGCCGCCGCCGTAAACTCGTCCCATTGGAAGCTTCATGCCCAGTGCTGACACTGCTTCCGGTGGGTTGATCAGCACGCGGCACTTGAGATCCATGGTAAGCGTAGCTCTGCGGCCCTTTTGATTGGCGGTTGACGCCTATTTTGTTCGCGTGGCGCGTCGCCGCGGTATCCATGTGTCGGACAACGCGTTGACGGCGGCTTCGAGCGCCTTCCGGTCGACGACGTTGGGATCGAACCGCTCCGGGCCCCAGAGGCGCATGTGTTCGTGCTCGGGATGGCCGGGGTCGCTGATGGCGGCGAGGTATTCGGCATAGCCTGGCGCACCGCCGACGTCTTCCGGAGGACAACGACCGGGTGCCTCGAGCAGGAAGGGAAGCCCCTCCGTCGTGGTGTTCTCGAACCATTTTTCGAGCTTGATCACATGGTCCCAGCTGTCGCCGAAGTCATAGAGATAGTGGATCGTCTTGGCGCCGGTTTCGCGAACGATATCGCAAAGCCGCGCTTTGCTGGCATCCATGGGCTGGTGGCCGTAATCATTGTCGGGGTCGGGAATCCCCCAATGTGCCTCACCAGCGAAGAACTCGAAGAGGTGGCTGTTCGTCCAGCCGAATGCCTCCTGAAGCGTCAGATGCAGCCGATCAAGGCGTAAGGTGACGGGTACAACAAGGCGACGCATCACCTCCGGTTTCACGTCCTTGAGGGTCACCTTGATTCGGACCGCGGTCGTGTTCAGGCTCATGCCGCCAGCCGATCGTGCGCATGCATCGTGTAGATCGATGCCCAGGGAAGCAGTTCGTCCAGTCGCGTCGCAGGCCAACCATTGACGAGCTTCGCGAGAACGTCAGCAAGCCAGTGCTCGGCACTGACGCTATTGAGCTTACAGGTCTCGATTAACGAAGCCAGGACGGCCCAACTCTCGGCGCCCTCGTCGCAACCGGCAAAAAGAGAGTTCTTGGCGTTGAGCTTGATCGGCCGCATCGCTCGCTCGACCGCATTGGTGTCCATCTCGATGCGCCCGTCATCAAGGTAGAGCGTCAGTCCGTCCCAATGACGCAGCGCATAACGTAAAGCCTTCGCCGTGTCGCTCTTTTGCGCAAGGTGATCAAGCTTGGCCTCAAACCACTGCTTCAAGGCTGCAGCCAGAGGTCGGGCGTGCGCCTGCCTGCCAGCACGGCGCTCGGCATCTGATCGGCCGCGGAGCGCTTTCTCGACCGCGTAAAGCTGAGCGATGCGCTCAAGAGCCTCGCGGGCAACCGGAGCTGGCGCCGGCGCAGCCTCCCGCTCGATCTTCACAAACTGGCGCCGCAGATGCGACCAGCAGAAGGCGAGCGTCCCGGACAAGGCGTCCGCACGCGTCTCTCGGGTCATGGTCTTGTAGGCCTGATAGCCGTCGCAGTGGATGATGCCGCGATAGCCCTCAAGCAGCCGCAAGCCATGAACGGCGCCGCGGCCCGGTGCATAGGCATAGACCACACCAGGCGGATCAGGTCCGGCCCAAGGCCTGTCATCGCGTGACAGCGCCCAGAAGTAGCCGGTTTTGGTCCTGCCGCGCCCCGGATCCAGCACCGGCGCCGGCGTCTCATCGACACAGAGCTTCGAGGAGGCGAGCAGAAGCTGGCGCAGACGATGCCACAAAGGTTTCAATTCCTGGGCGGCATAGCCGACCCAGAAGGCGAGCGTGGAACGGTCGATGGCGATACCGTGCGTCGCCAGCATCTGCGCCTGGCGGTAAAGCGGCAAATGCCAATGATACTTCGCGTCGATCACATGCGCGACCAGCCGCTCGGTGGGCAATCCACCCCTGATCAGTCGCTCGGGAGCAGCGTGCTGGAGGACGACGCCATGACAGGCACGGCAGGCCAGCTTGGGCCGGCGGGTGACGATGACGCGATACTGCGCCGGAACGACGTCCAGCCTCTGGCTCTCATCCCGACCAATCTCAAAGAGGTCGCCCTTACAAGACGGGCAACAAGTCTCCGCCGGCATCAGGGTCTCGACGATGCGCGGCAAATGCTCCGGAAGCTGACCACGGTTGGTTCTACGCTCGGCCGCTCTCTTCTCGGAGGTTCTGGGATTAGCGCGATCCTCGGCTGTTTCGAGAGCCGCGACGGCCCCTTCGACGTCCTCCAGAACAAGCTGTAGCTGATCAGCGTCCAGCTTTTCCGAGGACCGACCGAACTGCGCATCTTTTGCAAGCTTGAGCAACCGCTCGAGCCGGGCACAGCGATCCAGCAGAGCCGTGGCAAAGACACGCAACTCGGCTGGATCGCTCGGCAGCTCATCGGGCAAATCACTCATTGGCCCGAGCTTGCCATGCTTCGCGTCACGATGCAGCGATGATTTGCATTTTTACGCAAGCGCTTTCGGCTGCGGGATTCGAGGCGCGTGCATGCGCGTCCAATCCATGCCGGCCAGAAGCGCGGACAGCTGGGCGGCATTCATCCGCATCACGCCGGCCACGATGGGAGGCCATTTGAAGCCGCTGCCATCGAGCCGCTTCCAATACATCACAAGGCCGCTGCCATCCCAGACGACGATCTTCACCCGATCGGCGCGCTTCGCACGGAACACCACCGCCACGCCCTTCATCGGGTCATGGCCCAGCGTCTCCTTCGCCAGCAGCGCCAAGCCTTCCGCTCCCTTCCTGAAGTCGACAGGTTGCGTCGCCACGTAGATCATGAGGCTCGCGGGTGGCGTCAGCATGAACGTGTCCGGCGGAGCGCAATGAACACATCGCTCAATACAGCAAGGCCAGGCGCCCCGCGCACCTCCACGCGCGCGCCCTGGAACTCAACCGTCACAACGGCGGCTTCCGGCGACCCGGAGGGGTCTGCGGCCGCAGGCAACGCCGATTCCGACATCACCGGCACGAACGACAGCGTGTCCGCCGACGCCGGCAATACCAATTGGCCCAAACGCGCCCGGCGCCGCCAGTCATGCACCTGCTGGGGCCGGCAGCCATGGCGACGGGCGACGTCTGTGACAACCGCCCCCGGCTCGAGGCTTTCCGCAGCAATCTGCGCCTTCAAATCATCCGGCCAGCGCTTGCGACCTGCGCCTGCGAACACTTCAATACGCGGTGACAACGGTCGTCTTATGTCGTCCGAATGGTCGTCCATTATGAGCACCCTTGCAGAAGATGACTCTTCTAACGGTGCTCTCAAGACTCCGCACAAAAAATCCAAAGGGCCTCGGCGCCACGCTTACGATCCATGGCAGCGGACACGATGCTGTCCTTTAGCTCGGCGAACCGAGCGCCGCGCGGCTTACCCTTGGCGTCCAGTCCTATGACGTAGACCGGATCAATCTTTGCTGGTTCGGCCTTCCCAGTTTTCTTGCCCAACGAGCAGCTCCTAGAAATGCGAAAGGGAGCCACAGGGCTCCCTCAATCCGCGAGTGGAACGGCCATTTCAGACCCGAAGGGTGGGGCAAAAGTATTCCCGGAAGTATCTCCAAGTCTAAAATGCGCAAAGTCGTGAATCGACCTCACTTATACAGTATAGGCTAATTCTTGGCCAAGAACAAGCATTGATAAATTACGATAAATAACTGAATTTACGTCGCTTTTAACGGTTTTCGACCGCAGATTCGAAACAGTTGGCAGTAGCTGAGTTGGCAAGGCTTTTGGTCGTCAATCCGATTGGCGTTGCACACGTCTAAGCGGTCCGCTGCACATAATGACCAGACGGCATGCTGGACGAAACGCGGGAAGATTTTCGGAAAATTCGGATTAAAGCTGCGTGCATCAATTCGATCTGCGGCACCTCGGATGATCTCGGCACAGCCGCCTTCGGCGTAGCACCCGCGGCCGTAGTGATGGGGAATGCCGCAAGCTTCCATTATGCCCGTCCGAAACAGGTGATTATGGACAAGCCGGTCCACAACCACCATGGCCTTTCCAGTTTCGAACCAGATGGGTCGTTGGTCGCGCGCGCCTATCATAAGCCATGACAGGGCGTTGGTCAGAACCTTGTCGGCGACGCCAAAAATGCCTCGGAGGGGACCAATTAAGGCTTCCTGCCTCGCAGCTTCGAGATCGGCGTTCGTGGATCCTCTGGCCGTCTCCAATTGGGTATCAATCCATCCGACAAGATCACCACCAGCGATGTCTCTGACGAAGAGGAAGAATGAGGCCGCTGTCTGATTCAGCCTCCCGTTGCGCAGGCGTGCCCGAGGTACTGGACAGGCATCGATGTGGTCGGGCTCGGCGCAGGTGAAGCTGCCCTTGTCGTACCGGCAGCCTTCATAGTTCCAGTAACTTTGGAGCTTTGGGCAGGAGGGGCAAGCTTGGACGCTCGCCTCCATTTTGGCCCAGGACGCGCTCCCATGCTTTTCCATGTAGCTTCGGGCCGCTTGATCCGAGACACCCTGAAAGCTGAACGCCGTCAGGAGCCAATCAAAAATGGGCGATGTTTCACCCGACGCGACAGCTTGATCGAGACCCGCGCGGCGAAACTCGTCATCGATCTCATCGAGTAGCGAGAGTGATCCAGCGAACGTGCAGACCGCGCGAATGAAAGCATCGGCGTGATTGTGTGCTTCACGAAGCTTCGTAGCGGGGGCAGTCGGCTTTGCCGCCATCTGTCGGGACAGTCGTAAATTGGACGAACGCGGTCCTAGATCAGAGATATCAAAGCCCTCTGTGCATCCGTGTCGCCATCGATGTAGCCTTGCGTGGTCTGGATCGAGCGATGTCCAGCGAGCAATTGAACATCCCGCAAGGAACCACCAGCCTTGTGCACTAGGCGAGCGGCGCGGGTGATAAACGTTCTGCGGCCCGAATGCGACGAGCAGCCTTTCAAATCCAGCGTCTTGAACGCGCGGTGAAACCAGACAACGATACTCAGCGGCGTCATTGCGCCGCCTTGCTGTGACCGGATGACCGGCCCTTGATTTACGCCTAACTGCCTTACTGCGGAGAGCGCCTCTCGCAGGTCGGCATGCAGCGGAATGGATCTCCCGCTACGCTTCTTTGCGATCTTGTCTTGAAGCTCGATAGTGCTGCCGACTTCGCCGCTCGGGTCGAGCACCATATCCCAGGTCAGTTTGGCTATCTCTGCAGCGCGAAGACCGGCCTTAACCGAAAGCAGAACGATCAAACGGTTGCGTAACGGATGGCGAGAGCGCTCGGCGAAAAGGAGGAGATCGTCGATATGATCGGCCGAAAGTGTCTTGGCTTGCTTGCCTGCCATGTCACTCAGAATGAATATCAAACGATTCTAGAGTGCTTTGATCAATATGCAACCGGAAATTTAGCGCCTTTGCACTTCGGCAAGCTTTCTATGAAAAGCTTATCGTTTGCAGCCGACTTATCTGCCTGAGTTAGGACGCGGAAGCCTTCTGTAACCGTTGATATGCTTGGCACGTGCATCGCGAATCGATGGTAAGATGCCAACTCTGGGCAGCGAGACTACGATACGCATGATCGCGAGTGTGTGCCTGATGAGACAGCTACCGAACACCTGGATGGTTGGAACGAAACGAGCCGTGCACCAGGGATTCGCCGTCTACAAAGTTGGTCCACTCAATAGGCCAATGGACAAGCTCAGCCAAACCTACGCCTCTGCGGAGGAGGCGGTCAAAGCAGCCGAGAAGTTCGGAGTAGGCTACGCAGCGTTTCGGACCTACAAGTGCGTTTCTGACGAAACGCCGTTCGAAATGATCCGAGGCCAAGACCTGCCTGTGACAGTCGGGCCATGATGCGGTAGCTCGCAAATAGTTGTGTCCAGCGCCACAATCCGATGCCTGTGACGGCCAACACGCCGACTTCTGAGAAGCGTCCGCCATACTGAAGCAGCTACACGTCTTGGCCGTGTGTCTCTCAGGAGTGGTACTCTAGGCCAGCAACCTGATGTGTCTCACGGGCATGATCGCAGCCCCACGGGCTTGGTCCCGATGACTGCAAAATGGTGAATATGTACCAAGTTCGACCACAGCTACGTCTTGCCGACGTGCCCCTTTTTCGGCAACTCGGAGAGGTCTTTCAGAAGTCTGCAAAACCCGTGATCCGCAGAACGTGCTCGATGCCCGAGGCTGGCTCGTGACTTTTCACCTGAAATGATCGAACATGGTGATGTTTCCCCACGGTCTAAGATGGTGTGCTCGTGGGTGCTTGGGGGATCGACCATTGGACCTGCTTCAGTTAGACATCGCACGTTTTCTTGTTGAGAAAGCGAAGAGGCGCACAAGAACAACTTATCAAGAGGTAGGCGAGGCAATTGGATGGTCTCATCCAACAGGACGCGGGCTGGGTAGAAATCTTGATGTGATTGTCCGTTACATGCTGGACAACGGATGCCCCCCTCTAACGGCAATCTTGGTGGAGAGAGGAGAGAAGCACCCGCCGCCAAATGTTATTGAACAAGTTGCAAAACACTACACGTACCGCGATATCGATGAAGCCCAAGAGAGGGTGTTTGCTTTCGATTGGTCGAGCGTGCCTGAGCTGAGCGCGGTCGTTGAACAGGTTCCCGCCGGTCGGGAGGTGTGGCTGACATCCTTTTGGGGATTCGATCCCGGCGACTGGGGTTGCATCGGTTTCGCGGACGAATCAAGGCGCTCTCGCTATCTGAGGCTGTCTAGGCCGGGAACGTTGGTTGCAATCTATGTGACCAAAGGGCGCGGGCCTGAAGAGATGCGAGGCAAAGTCGTCGGCGTTCTTGAGGTGTCACATCAGGCGGGACACGCGCGCGAGTTCATTTCAGGCGACAGATGGGCGGAGAAAGAGAGTGACCCGGAATATAGGGGCAAATGGCTGTTTGCCGTTCGGGCGACGCGAGCGTGGAGAATCATTCCGGAAGACTGGAAGCCGGTCGAAGAGTTGTTTCCGACCACATACCGCGACTCAAATCCGGAGTTTATAGGTTCATATGGCGTGAAAGTGTTAGACGCCGAAGCGCAGAGTCTTTTTCGGCTTCAGGTTTACGAAACGCCTGTCTACGGACAAACAGGCCAAATCGACGGTACGCTCCGCCAACTTGCAACGGCTCTGTCGCCCAGTCGCGCAGTGCCGCCAGCAACGGGACCGTATTGGGTCGGCGAAACCGATGGGCCGAAGCATCTTTATATTTTGGAATTGAAGGGGGACACCGCCGCATATCTAGGACGGCCAGCCGACCAAGTTGAAGGATTGACAATCATCAAGGTAGGTTTTTCAAGAAGCCCACTGTCACGCCGTGATCAGATTCAAAGTGCTTACCCACTTGGTCAATTTGAATGGGCTGTTCGTTATCCGGAAAGCATTGTCGGTCCTCCGCCCTACCCCAACGCGAGAGTCGCCATAGCGGGAGAGGATGCGATGAAAAAGCGACTAGTGGAGGAAGGTGCTGAGGTCCTTGGAGGTGAGTTTTTTCTTGCGGATGACGGCTTGGTCATTCGAACGTGGTATGCAGGAAAATTCGCGGCGGACAGCGCGAACGCGGCGGCGGGGTCAACGTAGCTCACCCGCGCCTATCTAAGCCGCATTCTTAAGTTGAGCAATCCATTGACAAAAGCTAGAATGGTGTCAAATATTTCCATTCTCTGCTATGCCATTTTCAGACTATCCATTTAGCCCCGAGCAGATGTGCCTGCTTAACCTGGCGCGGACCAGTTGGGTTCGACGCGCCTCGGCGAAGCGCAATAACCTTTCATTTGGAGAGGAATCGATCACCGAAACGGTCCTCATGGACTTGGCTGATCGTTTTCCGGGAAATGTTTTCATTTTGCCATTTAACAAGCGAAGAGAAGCGCAGTACGGGGCTGATTGGGCCTGGGCTTTTGAGAGTGCGGACGGATCCAGCGTGCTCCCAATGCTTGTTCAGGCGAAAGCCCTCGATCTCTTCGACTTCGAATATCCTGAAATCCGGCGCAGGATCGGCCGCACAAAAACTCGCCAGATCGATCAACTAATCGATACAGCCACCGGGTGGGGATGGCCTGCGATCTACGCCTTCTACAACCACCTCAACGATGAGACACGCATTCCACAAAATTGCGGAACGCTACAATTGGCTGACCTTGGCACAATGCCCGCCGCCTGGGGCATCTCCATAGCAGATGCTCATTCTGTTCGCGAAAGGCTCGATGATCAAACGTTTGATACGCACAAGCAAATCTCCATGCCGCTGCATTGTCTGCTGTGCTCAAACGGTAGAGGAGTTCGACTCGCAGGTGGGTCGCCCGCGATGGCGTTGGCTGCGCTCAGGCGTTTGCGGCCTGCTGATCGAAGCGCGGCAGCTCCCCTCCCACCTCTTTTTGATCAACCATTGCACGAGCTCCCGCCGATTTTTCATTTGGCCAAAGCCGCCGCTGAGCAACGTTCAACCAAGCGAGGCAGCGATCCGCTCAGAAATCTACAAAAGCAGTTTCCAAGTATAGCGGGCGTTGTGATCGTTCGCGATGCTGAGTCAGAAGAAGGCTAAGGCTGTACCAAATCACTGTCAGCCGCAAGTTGCACTCGCCGCTCGGAAGGTGCCTTTGTGAGCCGTCCCTGCCGCACTAGACTGCGTGCCGTGGTAGGCAATTTCGACGGCTGGCGGTAGCTGGAGTGCCGATATGAGCGTAAGGACTATCGCATTAGCTCGTCAATAATCCGGTGATGCTCATGGATGAGATTGATCCCAAGGAAGGAGACTTCTTCGAAGGGGTGCTCCTTGAGACCTTCAGAGACGGTTATGTAAGCCGACCGCGGGTACGACCAGTAGATGTATTACCAGGATGGCTGAAAGTCGAATTTCCGAGGCATCTCCGCGAGGAAAACCCAATTGGGACGCGCTTCAGAGCGGACGTGCACGTTCGGCAGAAGCACCATGGCGATGGCACCCCAAATGGACCGCTGTATCTGCGAGCCGAGAACCACACCATCTTTCGGATAAAGCGACCTGATGCGGAGAAGCTTGTCTTCGCTCGTGACCTGACCGGGCTTTTTTGAACCAAGCTTTGTGAGAAAGTGAGCTTGGAAAGGAGCTTTGATCATGCCGAAGAAGAGGTTCAATGCGGAGCAGATCGTGGTGCTGCTGCGCCAGATTGAAGTGTTGATGTCGCAGGGCAAGGCCGCGCCGGTGGCCTGCCGGGAAGCCGGAATTTCGCAGCAGAGTTATTATCGCTGGCGAAAGGAATACGGTGGTCTTGAGCTCGATCAGGCGAAGCGGATGAAGGATCTGGAGCGGGAGAATATCCGCCTCAAGCGTCTCGTTGCCGATCTGTCGCTGGAGAAGCAGGTGCTCAAGGACGTTGCCTCGGGAAACTTATAAGCCCCGAACGGCGCCGGCAGGCGGTCGATGGCATTCGAGGGAAGTACGGTCTCTCCGAACGCCAGGCCTGCCGGATCGTCGGCCAGCACCGCGGAACACAGCGATACGCCACCATCGTTCGATCTGATGAGGATGCGTTGACGAGAGCGATTATCTCTCTCGCGTCCCAATATGGGCGATATGGCTATCGTCGGATCACGTCGCTGCTGGTCGATGCCGGCTGGCACGTCGGATGTGATCGGGTCCAGCGGATCTGGCGCCGTGAGGGGCTAAAGGTACCCAGGAAGCAGAAGCCGCGGGGTCGGCTCTGGCTCAACGACGGATCCTGCATCCGTTTGAGGCCGCAGCATCGTAATCATGTCTGGAGCTACGACTTCGTCGAGGCGCAGACCCACGATGGGCGCAAGCTGCGGTTGATGACTTTGATCGACGAGTTCACCCGGGAATGCCTGGCAATCAGGGTGGCTCGCCGGATCAACAGCTTCGGTGTCATCGAGACGATGGCCGACGTAATGCTCGAACGCGGTGTGCCAGAACACATCCGGTCGGACAACGGCGCGGAGATGACAGCCAAGGTCGTGCGCAACTGGTTCGCCAAGCTCGGAGCAAAGACGCTCTACATTGCGCCCGGCAGCCCATGGGAAAACGGCTACTGCGAGTCCTTCAACGGCAAACTGCGCGACGAATGCCTGAACGGTGAAATCTTTTACAGCCTGAAGGAGGCCACTGTCGTCATCGAGCAATGGCGCAAGCACTTCAACACGATCCGACCGCACTCATCGCTGAGCTACCGGCCCCCGGCGCCGCAAACATCGGCGCCGACACTGCAGCATCTGGATCGGAGCGCAGCGATGCAGTAGTCTCTATCCCGCTGGTCCAAAATATCCGTCAGGTCAGTCTCGTTGATATCCAGTAGACGCGCATACATCAGGAAGGTGATCTGTTCGATCACCGTCAGCGGGTTAGTGATGCCCCCCTGCCAAAATTCGAGCCAAAGCGCGTCAACGCGCTTTTTGAGTTCACCCGTGACCATGTTTATTCGGACCTTTCGTTAGGATTAGTTGCCGCGGTATCTCCGGCTGACGGGCCAAACGCCCGGATGACGTTGAGGAGGTCGCTGACTTCAGTCTCGTCCTCGAACACACCATCAAGACCGTCCGCATCGACGACCGTAAATGGGGCTTCGTAGAGCTTCTCAATCGTGATCGATCCGAAGCGGGCAATATGGTTTTGAAGCAGTGCGAGAAAGCGCGTTTGCTTTGCGCTCAGCGTCGGGTGCTTGCGCGCGAATTCGGCAAATTTGGCTTGGATCGCACTTGCGTCCATGCCGATGATCGAACGGATTGCAAATTGAAGGGGCTCCGCCGTGGCGCTGAAGAATTCGGCCAGGACATCACGGCTCGCGTTCGGACTCTGTGTGAGGATTAGCGATACCAACGCGTTGAGGTCAGCCTCCGAAACCGGCTCGCCGGCACGAATCTTTTTCAACGTTGGGTTCGTATCGAAATGCTTCTTCAGCTCTGCCTCGACTATCTGGTGGTAAGCCCTCATGTCCACCGCCTTCAGGCTTGCCGAGCGGCGATTGAACAGAATCTGCGAGTCCGCCTCTGTGACATCGATGACTTTAGCCAGGAGCGGTTGACCGCTCCCGCGCTGGCGATGGTGCATGATTTCGCGGAGCGGCCCGCGCACCTCCTCAAGGGTTTGGACGGTGATGCCGTTCCAGAACTCATCCGACTTCACGCGCCTGATGACCTCGGCCTTCTCGCGCACGGGATTGAGGTGCATCTGCAATGCGGCAAGACGGTCCATCAGGTCGATCTTCAGGTCTGCGACCTGCGGTGATTTGCGTAGGACAGCGTTCTGGATACGGGCGATCAACAGATCGAGCGAGTAGGCATCCGCCCGGCCGCGTATGTTGCGCCACTGCATCAGCGGCGCGATATCCTGGCGCAGCCTTTCTACGGTGGCCGGCGCAAAGGTCTTCAATGTGGCCGGCTGCGCGAGCGCTCGCTTCTCCTTCCATTTTTCGCGCACCGCGATTGATTCCTCGGGAAGCGCCTCGATGTCAGTGGCGATCAGATCGATGGCGATGTCAAAGACTGAAATCTCGCTCTTCTGGAGCGCGGCTTGGGCGAGCAGCAGACGTTCCTCAAAGACGAGCTGAAGGAGCGATTTGCTTTGCGTAGGCTCAGCGGGGCGATAACCCGCTTCGAACCGCTCGAAATTCCCCCAGTGATCGAATATGCGAAAGATCGTCTTGTGTTGGCCGGTGCCGAACAGGTCCTTGCACAGCCGCGTACCCCGCCCGACCATCTGCCAGAACTTGACAGGCGATTTGACCGGCCTCGCAAAGACAAGGTTGAGGATCTCCGGAATGTCGATGCCGGTATCCAACATGTCCACGGAAATCGCAATAGTCAGGTCGTTGTTAGTACCTTCGCCCTTAAAGTCGTCGATGAGTTGCTCTGCGCGCGGATCGTAGTTGTCTATGACCTGGCAGAACTTGCCGCCATATTGCGGGTACATCTCGTCAAAGAGTTGGGCGAGCAGGATTGCATGCTGATGGTTGCGCGCGAAAATGATGCTCTTGCCGGGCAGCTGGCCGGTAGCGTCGCGAAGGCCATTTTCCATCAAATTGCGCAGGATCGCGCGGTTCGTGTCCTTGTTGTAGATGACCTTATCGACCTGCTCAGAGGAAAAATCATACTGGGCTGGATCTTCGCCCTGCTCTTCAAGCTCCTCGATCTGCTCCCTGGTCAGGATGTCCAGTTTAATGCCCTCGCGCAGGAACTGCGTCGTGTGCTCGAACACCTCGAAAGGGGTTAGATAGCCGTCTTGGACCGCCTGTTCGAGATCGTAGTTCGCTGTCGGCAATTGGCCTTCGCAATCAAAGAGCCGGAAGGTGCTCTTTGTGACGAAATCGACGGGCGTTGCGGTCAGCCCGATCTGATGGCAGTCGAAATGGCGAAAGATGTCGCCGTAGACATTGTATATCGAGCGGTGGGATTCGTCTGCGATGATGAGATCAAAAAATCCAGGGTCGAACGATTGAAAAACCTTTTGCATCGCTGGGTAGGTGGCCAGGAAAATGCGCTCGCTCGCGTTGGAGCGCACGCGCGATGTGATAATCCGGATCGGATCCGGCAGGAAGTCGTTGAAGGCATTCTTAGCCTGTTTACGCAGCTCACGCCGGTCGCAAAGGAACAGCACGCGCTTGACCCATCCTGCGCGGATCAGCAAATCGGTGAGGGCGATTGCAACACGAGTCTTACCTGTACCCGTTGCCTGAACGACGAGTGCCTTGCGGTGCTTGCCTTCAAAGCGCTCGGCCACCCGCTTGATAGCCTCGATCTGAAAAAGACGGTCAACGATCTGCTCGTTGAGCTCGACCGTATCGAGCGGCTTGCGTTCCTTGCGTTGGTAGTTGGCGAGATGTTGCAGACTGTCCTTCGAGTAAAACCCGAATAGACGGCGAGGTGGGAAGCCCTGCGCATCATCCCAAATCCAGATGTCAAAACCATTAGTGTAGAAAATGACTGGGCGATGGCCAAAAGCCTTTTCGAGGCCGTCAGCGTAGAGCTTCGCTTGGTGACGGCCGCGCTCGGGTTCGACGGAAGTCTTTTTTGCCTCGATGACCGCGAGCGGGTTGCCGTTGTCGTCCCAGAGCACATAATCGGCATAGCCGATACCGGAGCCGGTTGGCTGATGCTTGACTTCAACCTCCTTGCCGACTTGTTCAGTGCTGGTTAGTCCGGGTCCGACGTTCCAGCCGACACTCGCGAGCATGCTGTCGATCAGTCGGGTACGCGTTGTGGCTTCGTCGAAGGCGAGTGCGTCAGCCGCCGCTTGCGCCTCCGCCGAAATCGCCTGCAGCTCCGCAGCTTTCTTTTCCGCGACCGTGACCGCCTGTCGCGCCAAATCGAGTTCACGCAGCAAGGCTTCCATCTGCGCTTCTTGCGCGGCGAGCCTCTCTAGCATCTGGCGGCGCTCACGCGTCTCGGCGGCCTGGGGTTCTTGTGGCTGCTTAAATACTGGAATGTCGCTGGCCTTGGCCTTCCCATACTGGACGAGGAGCCAGCGAGCTAGATCGTGCGCTTCCTTGAGTAGCCATAGTACGTTCTGCGTCCTGGCATCGTCGCCGTGAGCAGCCTTGTTGCCGTGGATACGAAGGGCGTGCAGCTTGTCGAGCACGACTTTGGGCGTAACTGACGCAAAGGCAGCGTTCTTGAGCAGATCGACAAAAGTCGGCTGGTCGGGCTTGGGAAGCCGCAGGTCGCGATAGATGTCTTTCGTTAGGTTCTCCGCAAACAGGCGCAGCTTAACCATGGCGCTCGCGGGATCAGCATGCGCGTAGGCTTCAGCAAAGCCGCCAAGCTCTGCGAGCTCGCGCCATCGCGGACGAAGGATTTCAAAGTTCACGGATTTCATGCCATCGCCTCCGACAAGGCATGGGCAAATTCCTCGCGGTTCGCAATAACAACCGGAGCTTCTTGTGGGCCATCCAAGGAACCCACCGCATCAAGCCGCAGCCGTTTCTGAAAGTAGTAGAGAAGGGCTTTGCGTACCGGGACCGATACGCTGCCGGAGGTCATCGCATAGTCCTGCGCCACAATAGATTGCTGACTTCCACTGAGCGCCGGATTCGGGGACAAGACAACAGGAAAGGTCTCATTCCAGAAAACGTCCTGCTCGGGTGCAGCGCCGGCTTCACCATCACCACGAACTTCGAGGCATCGCGATAGAAGGAAATCCTTGAATTTTAAATCGATGTGGCAATAGGCCCGGACGTGCCAACGCAGGCCATCATTGCCGAAGGCATGAGGCGTTATCCATCGCCACGTTGGCTCAGGCCGTGTCGGGTTCATTGACTGATAGAGAATCTCGACTGCGCGGCCCTTACTCACGGCCGCCAACAGTGCGCGTAGGACGTTCACATCGACGCGCCTTTGCGGAGCCGGCATCGCGTCCGCATCTGGCATATCGGAGAGCCATGTTTCATCCGCAGAAATCACATGGTTCGACACGGATCCTAATTGCATCAGATAACGGTCTGCCTCGGGCTTCAAAAAAAACGGCTTGAATGTGGGGGAGGCCAAATACCGCTTTTGCTGCTTGTCGTAGCGAAGATTCCCCGGCGCTTTCTCCTCGTAAAGGCTGAGGTCCTTGGAAGCTTGGGGAACGGACACGCCAAACTGCTCCATAATATCGGCTCGATTGATTCCGCCTTCCCAAAAGAGGCGAAACTCAATGAATTCCAAGCGCTTTTCGACTCCCCAGCGCATTACTCGAACTAGCTCCTGATAAAATGGGTATAGTTTCTTTATTGACCTCGAAACTATATCCGTCTAGTTACTATTCGTAAGTTACCTTGTCAAGAGCTTTGCATCCGCGAGCCGGGCAGGTGGGCCGAAGGGGGCAGACATGAGTGAACCGGTAATTGCGTGCCCGTCTTGTTCAACTGAAATCAGGCTAACTGAATCTCTCGCGGCACCTCTGATTCGCGCAACGCGAGAGGAGTATGAAGCAAGAATCGCCCGTAAGGACGCTGAAGTGTTGCGGCGCGAGGCTGGCATCAAGGAGCAATTGGCCGCCGTTGAGAAAGCTCGCCATGCAGTCGATCAACTGGTTGCGGCGAAGCTCAGGGAAGGGCGTCAAGCGATTGCTGCGGAAGAGGCGATCAAGGCGAAGGCTGCGGCGGCGGACGACCTGCAATTAAAGCAGAAAGAAGTCAGTGATCTGCAAGTGCTCCTCGCGCAACGCGATGAGAAGCTGAAGGAGGCTCAAAAGCTTCAGGCTGAGGTGATGCGCAAGCAGCGCGAGATCGACGAAGCCAAGCGCGAACTCGACCTCACAATTGAGAAGCGAGTGGATGCCTCCATCGCAGAGATTAGACAGAAGGCAAAAGCAGAAGCCGAGGAAGGCGAGCGGTTGAAGGTTGCCGAAAAGGACAATTTAATCTCTTCGCTGCAACGACAGATCGAAGACCTCAAGCGCAAGGCTGAGCAAGGATCGCAGCAACTGCAAGGCGAGGTTCTTGAGCTTGAATTGGAATCAACTCTGCGCGCGAGTTTCCCGCACGATACGATTGAGCCCGTCCGCAAAGGAGAATTTGGTGGTGATGTCGTGCAGCGTGTCTCCACGCCGATTGGACAAACATGCGGAGCCATGCTGTGGGAAACTAAAAGAACCAAGAATTGGGCAGATGGTTGGCTTTCCAAATTGCGAGCGGATCAACGCGCTGCTGGCGCTGAATTGGCCATCCTCGTATCGACGGCATTGCCAAAAAATGTGGAAACCTTTGGCTACGTTGATGGTATCTGGGTTACTGATTTTCGTTATGCCGTGCCGCTGGCTTTAGCCTTGCGACAATCGCTCATCGAGGCTGGTGCGGTGAGGCAGGCTCAGGACGGCCAGAATACCAAGATGGAGTTGATCTATCAGTATCTGACAGGTCCTAAATTCAGGCATCGAGTTGAGGCAATTGTCGAGAAGTTTTCCGAAATGAAGGATGACCTCGACAAGGAAAGAAAGGCGATGACGCGTCTATGGGCGAAGCGCGAAGCCCAAATCCGGGGCGTCATCGAATCCACCGTTGGCCTGTATGGTGATTTGCAAGGCATTGCTGGTAAGGCTCTTCAAGAGATCGATGGGCTCGAACTCCCTCTGATCGAGGCCCAGGTCGAGGTCACTTCGCACATTTCCTAAAAGCCCGTCCCACACCGTGCGATGGCGCACGCCTGTGCGAGCTATCGATAAGGGCGGAATTTGAGAAGGAATTGAGATGCACATCATCCGCCTGAAAATCTCCGGCTTTCGAGGAGCGCGCTCGGCAGATATTTTGCTCGGTCGTCACGCCGTTCTGGTTGGGTCGAATAACAGCGGCAAGACCACGATCATAGAGGCGTTGGCGTTGCTGTTCGGGCGCGACCGTCTGGTGCGCCGTCTTACCGAACATGATTTTCACGGCAGTGCGCCGGATGAGACCGCGAGAATCTTTTGCATCGCCACCGTGACGGGCTTCACACCCAATGATCCGCATCACCACGCCTCTTGGTTCAGCCCCGAGCGCGGTGTCGAAAAATGGTTCGATCCGAACGCCATGACGCTGACCGCAACCGCGGACGCGCAGCATACGGACTTGGCCGTGCAAATCGGGTTTGCCGCGCGTTTCGATCTGGAGGAGTTGGAAGCCGAAACCATCCGCTTCTTCGTGGATGACGAAGCCACGCTCGGTGATCCCTTCGCAGAGGACGCGCACTTGCGCACAATTTACACCAAGACGCTACAGGAATTGGGGTTCTTTCTGGTTCCGGCTTCGCGCACATGGGATCGTTGGATTTCCTTTTCTTCGGAATTGTTCCGCCGCGTGGTGGCGACACGCGGGGACATGCCCGCGCAGGCCGTGCGCGCCGAACGGCAGCGCCTCTGGGCACCGCCCGAAGGGGCGCGGCTCGAAGACCAGCCGGGACTTTCTGAAATCGTCGGCGCAGCCAACGATGAGTTGCGTGCGCTTATGGCCAGCGCGCCCAAGCTCCAACTGCGGCTGACGGCTACTGACAGCGATTCCGTTCTAGAAAGCGTCATGCCGCACTTCGTTCAGGGAACGGGGCCGACCCTTCCCTCGCAACGGCAGGGCACGGGTCTTGTCTCCCTGCAAAGCCTTCTTCTGCTCATGCAATTTGGCAAGGCGCGAGCGGAAACCGGACAATCTTTTGTGCTGGCAGTTGAGGAACCCGAGCTTCATATCCAGCCCTCGCAGCAAAAGCGGCTGGTCAACCGCCTCAATGCGCTCTGTGATCAAACGATTGTCACGACGCATTCGCCCATCGTGGCGGCCTTGTTTCCCGCGCCCAATACGCTTTTCATCGAAACGCGGGAGGGCGTCTTGAAAGCCAAGCCATTGATGAGCGCCGTCCCCGCGCAGCCGACCAATCACCAGCAGCATTTGCTTTACGCATGGCGGCAAAAACTGGTGGCCGCGCTTATGCACGAGTGCGTGTTGATCCCCGAAGGGGTTTCGGACGTGGCGTGGCTTGAGGCGCTGCAGACCGCCCTTGAACTGCATCAGAGTTGGCAGGATGCCGGAGATGGAGCGTCGCTTCTCTCCACATTCGTTGGCATTGTGCCGACCATAGACGCCAAGATCGCCGACACGTTTACGCTGGTCAGTGCCGTTCATGCCCGGCCGTGCATTCTCGTTGACGGGGACAACGACGGGCGCGGCTATTTCGACGTTGTGAGGGTTGCCAATCCACCCCCACGCTGCGTTGTGTTCTGGTCACAGGGCTGGGCGATGGAGCACGTTGTTTCATGGATTGCAGGCGCAGACCAAGCCGCGACGCTGCCCGCCCTTGGGACCTTGCTCGGGATGCCTTTCGCCGACCGTCAGGCGCTCGCCTCCTATTTGCTTACCCAGAAATCCTATGCACCAACTCATGAGAGCGTCGCTGTCACGCTCATGGCCAATGCCGCTTGCCGGACTCGCGCCACGCAGTTGCTCAATGCCCTGTGTGAGGTATTGCGGGATCCAGCGAACGCGAATGTTCCGCTGTTTACACGGATTCAGGCTGAATCCACCGCCGCTATGCACGTTTTTCGTTTTGCATCCCCATGACGTTCGATTTTTTCGAGGGCGCGGCCGGAACGGGCAAGACCCACAATCTCGTGAGTCGCGCGGGAGAATTCGCTAACGACGGCGTCCTTGGCGACGGGCATAAGCTATTGGCGCTTACGTTTATGAACGGCGCGCGCCGTCGTCTTGATGCGCGCCTTGGCGATAACTCGGCTTTCCGAAGGCGCTTTGATTGCCAGACATTCGATGTGTTCGCCCGGATGCTGACAGCGCGGCGCAGGAGTCTGATTACGCCGGAGATGCAGGAGCAGGCCAACTTCCTAAACGAGTTTGATGGGCCGTGCGCTCTGGCGGCTGCGCTCTTGGAACAAGAAGCTGTCCGCCGATGGGTGGCGCGAAGATTCCCGTTGGTTCTGGTCGATGAAGCGCAAGACCTCGACGAACACCGAATGCGCATTCTCCAAGGACTTTCGTGGTCTTGCCGGATCGTCGCGGCGGCAGACGCCTTCCAGTGCCTTCACAAGGGACGCGATACGGCTCCTCTCATGGGCTGGCTTGAAGGCGCAGGAGAAACACATCGTCTCACGCAGGTTCGGCGCACGACGCAACAGGGGCTTCTTGCCGCCGCCCTAGCCGTGCGCGAAGGTCGCGATGTGAGGGCGGTTCTCACGGCCCGGACGGCTCAGAGCGGTACATCTTGGAGTGGCGCGGGGTTTCGACTCGTAGAAGCATCTATTAAGAACAACAATTCCGGTCTTTTGGCATGGGTGATCGCCAATGACATAAATCAACGGCAAGGTTCGGTGGTTATTCTTACTCCGGACTCAAACAATCAGGTTATTCGTGCGGCGTTGCAAACAGTGCAGACAAAACAGCAAATCTATAAAAAAAGCGGCGTGACGTTCGGCCCGTATCCTCATACATGGGATCGTCACGATGACGAAGAAGTCGACGCGTTGCTCGCCGATATCGTCTTGCCAGAAACAGCCTCTTGCGCGGACCTCCGCGCGCTTCTGAGGCCGCTGACCGAACACGCATCCGTCGCGCAGGCAATCAGCCGCATGGACCGATTACGCCGGGTGCACGGCCACGCGGTATTCACCGCTGCGCAAGTGACCGAGTTTGTGCGGGAGTCCGTGCGCAGCCGTTCGCGTCTGGGCTTCCGGCAGCACCGGGGGCATCTTGCCATGACCATCCAACGCGCCAAGAATCGGGAATTTCCAAACGTCATTGTGCTTTGGCCGCATACCGCTGCGGGCAGTTCCGATCACTTGCGCCGGTTGCTGTATAACGCGATCACCCGCGCTCAAGTTCATTGTACGGTGATCGTGCTGGGGCAGGGGCGATTAAACAGAGCGCCATTCGCTCCTTGACGGTGGTCTAAAATCACTTGCCTCAAGATTTGTCGTCGGCTGGAATGCTCATTTATGAGCGAAACGCGAAGGCCGAATCCGGGGCGTCATCGAAGCCACCGTTGGCATGTATGGTGATTTGCAAGGCATTGCTGGTAAGGCTCTTCAAGACATCGATGGGCTCGAACTCGCTTTGATCGAGCCCCAGGTCGAGGCCGTCTAATCAAGAGATTGAGTCGCCGACGGGTGGGTAGACACGACATACCATCATGAGAGTCTCGCTTTCTTGAAGTCTTGAAGATACTAAATCGACGTTTTCCCCTGAGCAGCTCGATTGGTGGAGAAGCACGATGGCGCGCGACGCAAAGAAAAAGCCCTCGTTCAAACTGCCTGATGTAAAGCCGGGTAACTGGCGGGGTGAAATCCTTGGAGGCTGCACGGTCAACTTCGGACAAGTCGTTCAGCCCGGCCCGCCAAAGCAGTCCGTCGAGTTCACCTACATGATAATGCCCGCCGCCTTCTCTATGCCTGAGGTGCGCTTCACCTGGCCCGGCGTAATCATGGTTATGACGCCCACTCCCCTGAAAACGGAATTCCCGGATGCCGGCCACGTGTTCAAGGCCGATCAGCTTCCTTCTCTGCACCTTTCGCTTGTCGTTACGCGCGGGGAGTTTTCAGACATGCTGAGGATGCTGGAAGCAAAGCGCCTGAAGGATCTTCATTTCACCGTTGAGGACACAGCCAACGGCTCCTGGCCAGTGCTTAGCTGGGGCATGTCGGCTGCCGTGCCCTAAGAACTCCAAGATGCATCGAGGCTATGCCAGCCATGGTGGCAGAGGTGGCAGGCCAAATAGTAATAAATTCAAGGCAATGTTTTCTCTCAGATCTTAATAAAAATGCCTGCCACCTCTGCCACCATGGCTCGCTCCTACAGCCGGAGCTTCAAGCCGACCCATTCACTTCCATGTTTTGACTCTTTGTGGGTGAAGTTGTGAGCTTCGCGTAATGAAGCATTTAGCTTTTGAACGGTCAGCGGCTGTTCTCCATTCTTGCTACACCAGTTGCTGTACCGGTTGAGCAGCGATGACGAGGGCAGCCTGTTTTCAGGATCAACAATCAAGCACTCCGCAACGAACCTCTTGAGATGATCGGCTGCTTCGAGCCATCGCCCAGAAGCAAGCTTCACCGTCTGAGGCTCGGCCAAACCTTCGGCTTGCCACGCCTTACAGCCCCGCACGGCCCAGGCTAGAACGCCGGGAAATTCGTCTCGCAATTTCGCCGGAAGTTCGGGATCCTTTTCCGATTCGGGGATTTGAACGTCGAATGGGATGACCCGTACCCGCCGCCAGAACGCTGTGTCGGTGCCGCGCACGCGCGGCATATCATTCGCCACGAGCCACAGTTTGAAGGCGGGAGTGAATTCAAAATAGTCCTGCCGCATAAACCGAGCCGTAATCGGCTCACCGCCGGTCATGCTTTTTAGCTTGGCCTCATCCAAGTGGCGATCAAAGTTTGCCTCAATGGCTGTGACCATGCGAACTCCAGCTAACCGCGCCAGATCGGCAGGTATGTTGTTGTCATACTGCTTAGTAAGCAATGTCTCCGTTGGAGTGTGACGTGAGTAGTCGCCCAGCATGTCCCGCAGCAGGTTGATAAGAGTGGACTTCCCGTTGCTGCCGCTCTTCCCGTAGCAAAAGAAGAAGACCTGCTCCTGAGTGGACCCTGTCAAAGTATACCCCGCGCACTTCTTGAGATATCTCATCAAGGCGCGATCCCCGCCCGTTATACGGTTCAGAAACTTTCTGAACTGGGGGCACTTTGCTGTTGGGTCGGCGGCGACCGGTATCATCTTGGTTAGGAGGTCGCGAGGGTCGTGATCGTCACAATCTCCGGTTCGAAGGTCAATAGTTCCGGTTGTGGTATTCAGCAGCCACGGGTTTGCATCCAGCCTGCTATCGTCTACCATCACTAAGCTCTTCGCCAGGTCGATCATCCGCTCCAACGAGCCCTTTGAAAGAGAGCTATCGGCGAACTTCCTTCGAGTCGCTTTTGCTTGATCATCCGGCAAGTGTTGCGCCTCGCAAGCGATCATGCGGGCTGTGATTTTCGCGAACTCCATGCATTCCAGAAGGCTGTCGGGCTTCCAGCGCTTGCCGTCAAAAACAAGCCACCCCTTTCCGGGGGTATAGAGAATGCGGTCAGCCCAGCGCGATGCGAAACGCTGTGCATTGTCCGTGTCATTTTCACGAAGCTTAGCGAGTTCGATTGTCAGCTCTGGGGTTTGAGACTCGTTTTTGGCAACGGCTGGATTGTCGATCTGGCATTTCAGAAAATGCAGGGGACGAGGGTTACGGCTCCCAGCGGACAGACCGCTGCGGATCGTAGGAATGATCTCTGATTCTTCGAGACCGATGCTCCGCGCAACCTCGGAAAGCTTGCGCGTGCAGCCGCCTTCATCAAGAATTCTATAGGGAAGTAGCTGCCCAAGCTTGAAGGCGCTCCGATTTAAGCAGTGATTCCGCCGGTGATTCGGTGCCCTTGAGAGCCGCTCCAATTCACGGTCTTGCGCTGCGACCAGGTATGCGGCCAACCGGCGCGAGTTATTGGTTGGCACTTCAAGCTGCATCCTGGTGGCCTGGTGCGGGCGATCTGAGCTAATCAGAGAGAGAAGCCAGGGCGGAGCTTTCGCAATTGCCACGTCATCTAGTGCCCGCCCTTCCTTGAAGGAATAAACTTTACCGGAGGGGTGAATGCTACCGGGGCCTACGACGTAGCCGCCGTCGCCTCTAATATCGAGACCTTCGCCGAGCCTTCCGGACGAGTTCCTAATCGGCGTTCCGTTGCCTCTGAAGTAACGGTGTTCGCCGCTTCCGGTCAGAACCGTAACCGTCCTTGGCAGCTTGCCATGCTCGGAAATCAACTTCGACAGAGAGTGCTTCCCGGCGCGCCCGTCGATATCGAGCACAAAGATGTTCGATGTTCCGCCGGTGCTGACCCCGTAATTGGCCTGAGGATTGTTTCGAAAGTACCGCTTGAGTTCTTTCTTGTTCGTCGTCGCGCCATGTACACCGCGTTTGATCGCCGGGCGCTTCTGTTCGGCAAGAAGGGGCAGAACGGGTAGGTCTCGTTCTGCAAACTGATGAACAAGATCCAAGATGTCAGTTGATCGTTTTTTCATGATAGGCTCGTTTTGATGTTGAGATGCACGGTCGCGATTGGCTACGACCTGGAATGGGGGAACGTTGAGGAGACCAACTGCGCAAGAAGGTCTCCATGTCGCTGGGTTGCGGAGTGACCAGTTGACCTCACGTCAGCTTGATTCCTCGACGCAGACGTTCTGCCGCAAGCGCAGCGTTTTCTCGTTCGCCTGCTTGATCTGAGCCGACGCCTCGGTAGTCGATGAGGCCGCGCTGAGGGCCATGAACTCATCGAGGTCTGCTTTGGCGTACCGGATCGCTCTCCCGATGCGGGAGAACTTGGGGCCACCGCCGTAAAGACGCCGTTTTGCCAGAGTGGATGTAGAAGTGTTGAGATAGTCGGCCGCCAGACGCGGCCTCAAGTACGCGGGTTCGTTAGGTGTTTTTGCCTGTGACATGGTTGTCTCGCGGAAACTTCCGGACTAGCCCGGAAGCGAGAGACGACACATAGATGCGATGGCTGAGGGTTAGCGGGAGCAGTTAAGGCTCAAATCTTGGATTCTCGTTCCCGCAGCTTCCTTGGTGGGCGCAGGCACGCACACATGATTCGTTCGAGGCCTCAGCCGGGAGCGCGAGCTTTTGAAACCCGCGATTTCGCTTGATCAAGAACCCGTTGGGCGAAATTATCAAAACTTGCGAGCGTCTCTTCGGAAGCCTGCCTTAGGTTACCAGGATAGCTCGGAAGCAGTTGAGTGCCCCAGCCAGCAATGATCTGGAATAATGTTGTTTCGCGTAGACGGCCGAATTTCCTGAGGGCTGCCTGAGCCCGCGTTCGCATCGATTCGTATGAACCGCAATGACGACATTCGCCAGGAAGCCAGGACTGAAGGATCAGCATGACCCTGATATAGGGCGATTCACTGTTTGATTTGTCGAGGCTCTTGCCAGCTATTTTAAGTCCCGCTGCCCTCAGTTCCTTTGTCACCAAGCACACCCAGGCGACCCATTGGTCCTGTTCGATACGCCCATTTCGCTTCTCCTGACCCAAGGAGTCGAGAGCCTTTTGACTTACCCCGACCGCGATCAATCCAACAAGCGCAACTTGCCCGATTGAGGTCAGTTTCGACATTCGAGAAAACAGCTTCTCGTCGATAGGCGGCATAAAATCCCCTAGATCGGCACCAGGAGGGGTGAGTGCCTCAATTAGCCGCTCGGTCGCGGCTAACCACGAGTCAATCGCCAGTTTGGCATCCTTCGCCAATACGGACCGCTTGGGAGAGTAGATCGGGCCGATGTTTGCATAGACGGTTGTGGCAAGATGAATCCTTTCCCGAGACTCTGAGGTCAATTTGATGCCTGCTGCCGTCTCCACTTCGCGCCAGGCGTTCTCTGTATCGCGGACCACGTACCTATGAATCTTCTTCAGGGGCAGGCGTGCACCGTCACCTTTGAGTCTGGCCATATCAGCGAGGCTTTCTTATTGCCGACGATTTTGGCGCAACGTTTCTCGACTGCGCAACATGCCCAGCGTCGTCACCCATAGCAGCAGAGATACTGGCGGCAATCTTGTTCGATGCCTTCTGCAGAGGATCAGAATCAAGATGAGCGTAGCGTTGCGTCGTGCTCGCCTGCGTATGTCCAAGCAATTTTCCGATGATGGGCAGCCCAAGACCGGCACCGGCACCGACGCTCGCGTGAGTGTGCCGCAGATCGTGGAGCCTAACACCTTGCAGTTTCGCTCGTGCAGAGATTGTTCGCCACGGCCTGTTTAGGTCGGCGCGTGGCTTATCTTCCTGTTCGGAAAAAATGACGTATTGGCCCTTGCGGTCGAGGCTGGACAAAACTGCAAGGGCGGGCACATTGAGCACGATAGCCTTTCGTCCTGTTTTGGAGTCCGGCAACAGCAGCAATCCGCGTTCAAAGTCCACGTAATCCCACTTGAGGTGAAGAATCTCGCGTAGGCGAGCGCCGGTCAGGATCAACAGGCGTAGCGCTGCTGCCGTATACGAGTCGATCTTGGTTCGACGATTTTCGGGTTTCGGTGCGTGTTTGGAAGTCGGCTTTGTCTCGTCGATCTCGTAGGGAATGCCGACCGTCTCGGCTTCCCGGATTGCGCTGCCAAGGCGGGCGAGTTCGTCGGAGTTCAGGAACCGTTCGCGCCGATTCTCCCGGAAGGCTCGAATTCCCTTGGTCGGATTGTGGCCGACCGGAACGATGTCGCAGGTGACCGCATAGCGAAAAATCGACGAAACGCATTCCAGGGTCCGGTTTGCATTCACCGTGCTAGTCTTGCCGATCTTGGTGTGCAGCCGCGCGAGATCGGCGTTCGAAATCTTGTGGAGCTTCAACTTGCCAATTTCGGGGTTGGCATGTCGGCGAACGGCAATGCGGTAGTTCGCGACCGTGCCAGGCTTCAACTTCGGTTCGGCTTCCTCGGACAAGTACCGTTCGGCGAATTCGCTGAATGTTAGTGATTGGCGCTCGTGAAGCCTATCCTTCATTGGATCGCCGCCCAACGCCACGTTGGCAAGCAGCTCCTTCGCGGTCTGGCGCGCTTGCTCCGGCGTGAACTCGCGCGACCCAAAGTAGTACCGCCTCTTCGCGACGCGCCGACCACCGGCACCCGGCCGATATTCTATGAACCAACTGAGCGAGCCGCTCGCGCCGATACGAACCCCGAACCCTCGCAATTCCACGTCGTATTGAATGGCGGGGAGAGGACCAGCAGCGATGGCGTCAACAGTGCGTTTGGAAAGCTTGATTGGCATACCAGTGGAGAAATGGGGTGTCGGTTTGTTCTTCGTGTCGCCACCGTGTCGCCACCGTAGCGGAAATGACAGGACATCACCGAAATCTAAAAGTCAAATAAATAGTGCGAAAACAAAGACTTATGACACGTGAGGACACGTGGGGAACAGGCGGGAATGAGCAATCATCGTACTCATAACCTGAAGGTCATAGGTTCAAATCCTATCCCCGCAACCAACGACACTCCCGTAGCCGCCTCGGCTGCGGGAGTTTTGGTTTTTGCTCCCCTAGCCGATAAGCTCCGCAGCGACAAAGGTGAGGAGGCCCGCAAGCTGTGGGCTACAAAAAGCCGGCGCGAATTAGAGGCGATCGCGGCAAAAGGTCACAAGCTGGGGCGAACTGTGTAACCAGTTCGTCGCTCATGCAACGCGATATCTCCTTGCGTCAGTATCTGCGCAAGAAAATGGGTGAAATGCGAGCGGCTCACAAACGTTCGGCGCAATCTACAATAGTCGAGCCGCCGCGGCAGCGATGCGCTGGCAGGCGTCGCGAAGCTCGGCCGCTGAGGTGGCGTAGGAGATCCGGAAATAGGGCGCGAGGCCGAAGGCCGAACCCGGGATGACGGCAACGCCGGCGGCGCGCAGAAGATAGTCTGCGAACACTGTATCATCTTCCACAACGCGGCCATCCGGCGTGGTCCTGCCGATGAGGCCTGCACAACTCGCGAACGTATAGAAGGCGCCTTCTGGGACGCAGCAGCTGATGCCTTCGATGCTGTTCAACGCGTCGACGACGAGGTCGCGCCGCTGCTGAAACGACCGGCAGCGGTCGGCGATGACATCCTGCGGTCCTGTCAGCGCCTCGATTGCGGCGGCCTGACTGATGGACGAGGGGCAGGAGGTCGATTGGCTCTGCACGACGGCCATGGCCTTGATCAGCGCGCTGGGGCCCGCGCCATAGCCGATGCGCCAGCCGGTCATCGCATAGGCTTTGGAGACGCCATTCACCGTCAGGGTGCGGTTGCGCAGCGCCGGCTCGATGGCGACTGGCGTGACGAAGCGAAAGCCGTCGTAGACGATGTGCTCGTAGATGTCGTCGACCATGAGCCAAACGGAGGGATGTTTCAGCAGAACGTCGAGGATCGGCCGGTATTGATGTTCCGAGTATGCGGCTCCCGACGGATTCGACGGCGAGTTCAGCATGAGCCAGCGGGTGCGAGGCGTGATGGCGCGCGCGAGATCCTCGGGCGACAGCCGAAAGCCATTGGCTTCCGAGCACGGCACGAGAACCGGCGTCCCGCCCGCGATCGCCACGATGTCGGCATAGGTCACCCAGAATGGCGTGGGGATGATGACTTCATCGCCGGGATCGAGCGTTGCCATCATGGCGTTGAACAGCACCTGCTTGGCGCCGGCCGAAACGGTGATCTCGTCCTGCGCGAAGTCGAGGCCGTTGTCGCGCTTGAACTTGGCGCGAATGGCGGCCTTCAGCTCGGGCGAGCCGTCGAGAGCGGTGTACTTGGTGGCGCCATCGCGCATCGCCCGCGCAGCGGCGTCCTTGATCGGCTCGGGCGTGTCGAAGTCCGGCTCGCCCGCGCCGAGGATGATGACATTTTGGCCCTCTCTCTTCATCTGCGCGGCGAGCCCGGTGACTTTCAGTATCTCCGACACGCCGATCGCGGACAGCCGCTGCGCCGGCTTGAACGGAGACGGTTGTTTGGCGAGCACGTTCACGGGCCGCTCCTCTCAGGCGAGGTCGAACTTGACGCCCTGGGCGAGCGGCAGCGTGCGTCCGAAGTTGATGGTGTTGGTCGCGCGCCGCATATAGGCCTTCCAGGCGTCCGACCCAGATTCGCGTCCGCCACCAGTCTCCTTCTCGCCACCGAACGCGCCGCCGATCTCGGCGCCGGAGGGGCCGATGTTCACGTTCGCGATTCCGCAGTCGGATCCGCGCGCCGACAGGAAGGTTTCCGCCTCGCGCAGATCGTTGGTGAAGATCGAGGACGACAGCCCCTGTGGGACGTCATTGTGCAGCTCGAGCACCGCGTCGAGATCGCGATAGGTCATCACGTAGAGGATGGGCGCGAAGGTTTCGTGCCTGACGGGACCGGTCTGCGTGGACATCTCGACCAGCGCCGGGCGCACATAATAGGCCTCGTCGGCTCCCGCCAGCGCAACGCGCTCGCCGCCGAGCACGTGGCCGCCAACGGCACGCGCCGCATCGAGCGCCTTCTGCATGCTCGAATAAGCGCCATGGTCGATCAGCGGCCCCACGAGAGCGCCCGCCTGGAGCGGATCGCCGATCGTCACGCTCTGATAGGCGCGCTTCAGGCGCGGCACGAAGGTGTCGTAGACGGTCTCGTGCACGAAGAGACGCCGGAGCGTCGTACAGCGCTGGCCGGCGGTGCCCATCGCAGCGAACGCAACACCGCGCAGCGTCAGGTCGAGGTCTGCCGTCGGTGTTACGATCGCAGCGTTGTTGCCGCCGAGCTCCAGGATCGCCCGCGCAAATCGATTGGCGAGCCGCGGGCCGACCGCGCGGCCCATCGCGGTCGAGCCGGTGGCCGAGACCAGCGGGACCTTGGTGTGATCGACCAGAATCTCTCCGATGTCACGTCCGCCGAAGAGCACCACGGACAGCGCATCCGGAGCCGGTCCGCCCGCCTGCTTGAAGCGCTCGAGCGCGCGCGCGAACAGCGCCTCGGTGGCGAGCGCAGTCAGCGGCGTCTTCTCCGACGGCTTCCAGACGATGCTGTTGCCGCACACCAAGGCCAGCGCCGCATTCCAGCACCACACGGCCACCGGGAAATTGAACGCGGAGATGATGCCGGTCACACCGAGCGGATGCCATATCTCCATCATGCGGTGCTCGCTGCGCTCGGTAGCGATGGTCAGGCCATAGAGCTGGCGCGACAGGCCGACGGCGAAGTCGCAGATGTCGATCATCTCCTGGACCTCGCCCAGACCCTCCGAGGCGATCTTGCCGACCTCGATCGAGACCAGCCGGCCGAGCGCCTCCTTGTTGGCGCGCAGCTCCTCGCCGAGCAGCCGCACGAGCTCACCGCGCTTCGGCGCAGGGACCTGCCGCCATTCCAGAAAGGCGGCGTGCGCCTTGTCGATCTCGACGGCCGCCTGCGCGGCGCTGACCTCGTGCACGCGTCCGGTGATCTCGCCGGTGATCGGGGTCCGCGCGACCAGCGTGCCGCCCTTATGCCGGCCGGGCTCGACGCCGAGCCTGGCAAGCAATGCGTCCACTTCGTCGGCGAGCGATGTGATGGAACGGGACGGCGTATCGGTCATGGCAAACGGCCTTTAAACGGTGGATGCGAAGAGTTGTCGCGATCAGCCCGCGGCTAACGGGCGATCGCCGTGCGTCCGAAATGCGGTGATTTCAGCTGTAGCAGAGCCTGCTGCAGCGATTCCTGCTCCGCCCTCGCGTACAGCTCCATGTCATCGCAAACCTTGGCGCCAAGGGCGGCCTCGAATGCGGACCGGCTGGCGTTGGACGCGTAGGTTCTCTGATCCTCGGAGCCGAGATTCGACTGGAAGATGCCGGCAGCGCTCACCGGGAGAAAATCCTCGTAGATGATCGGATCGAAGCGCAGCAGCCCCTCGGCAATCAGATCATCGACGGAGGACGTCCAAGCTTGGCCCGATCCAGCCCCGGCCTCGGTCGCCGAATAGCGGAAGAAGGCCAGGCCTTCCTGTCGTAGCGTTGCCCAATCATCGGGAAACGCCGCAAAGCGTTCGGCCAGTCTCTCGGAGTAGCTGCGCGTGCTTGCTTCGATACCGTCGGTTTCGCGCGCCGACGCAAGCAGCGCGTCGTAGAGCGCGCGCCCTTTCGGCGTCAGGGCCACGCCGCGTTGTTCGATCTCGCCGAAGCGCGCAGTATGTGTTCCGGGCGCCGATGTGCCGTCGTCCCGCATGAAGATGATCGGTTCCTCCAGCGCCTTGAAGCTGGTCTGGCGCAGCAGGATTGGGCAGCCGCGGCGCGGCGGGCCCTCGATGACGGCCTTCGGCGCGATGCCGCGTCCGGGCATTCCGGCCTGGACAGCGTCGATGTCGAGCGTGCGCGGTGTCAGATGATTGATGTGGGGACCCCTGAAGCTCACCACGTCGGCAATCAGCCGATGTGCATCATGCAGCTGCTGGTAGACGTCGAGGCTGACCGTGGCCTCGCTGTGCCAGCGGAAGGTCTCCAGCGCTTCGCCGACGAACTCCTCGGCCTGCGCGACGGTCAGGTAACCCTGCGTCTCGAACACCTCCACGAGCTCGAGGGTGCGCGGCGTGAAGATGCTGCGCTCGCCGAGGATTCGCTGGGCTGCCGCGCGGAGCGCGTCGTCCTCGATCAGCTCCAGGCGCAGCAGCGAGGTGAAGACCCGAAACGGATTGCGGCGCAGAGCCGCATCGTCGATCGGGCGAAACGCCGTCGCATGCACCGGCACGCCCGCGGCCGACAGGTCGTAGTAGCCGACCGGGTGCATGCCCATCACGGCAAACACGCGGCGCACGTTGAACAACTCCTCCGGGCGTCCCAGGCGGATCGCGCCGTGACGCTCGAGGCTCAATCGCTCGAGTTCGTCGCTCCGCTCGAGGCTCTCGCGCAACTGCTCGCTCTGTTGCAAGGTCGCCCGATTGACCTCGCTGACCAACTCCATCAGCGTTCCGTATTGCGGCACCTCGGCGCGGTACATGTCCGACATGGCGCGCGAAAACAAGGTGCGGATGTTGTCGGCGTCCGCGTGCAGTGCTCGCATCGGAGATCTCCAGTGGGGCCGGACCAGCCTGATCGTGCGAGGCCCTGATCGCTCAGTCATGCAATTTAATCATGACATCTGCAGATTAGACTTGTCGCTGGGGCCGGTTCAAACAATGATTGCTCAGAAGATCATTCTGAATTGGAATGACCCGATGAGCATCCAGACACCGCGCCGCTTCCTGCCCTCTACCGCAGTCCTCGCCGCCTTCGAGGCGACGGCCCGCACCGGCAGCATGACGATGGCGGCGCAGGAGCTCCAGCTGACACAGAGCGCGGTCAGCCGGCAGATCAAGATCCTAGAGCAGCAGCTCGAGGCCGAGCTATTCATTCGCGAACGCCAGACGGTGCGGCTCACCTCCGCCGGAGCGTCCTATGCGCGCGAGATCCGCGACGCGCTCCACAAGATCAGCTCCGCCTCGTTGAACTTGCGGGCTAATCCGGGTGGGGGAACGCTCAATCTCGGCATTCTCCCGACATTCGGGACGCGCTGGCTGGCGCCGCGGCTGCCGCAATTCCTCGCGGCCAATCCCGGGATCACGATCAACCTTGCGACGCGGCTGTCCTATTTCGATTTCGGCGCGGAAGCCCTGGATGCTGCCATCCATTTCGGCCAGGCGGAATGGCCGGGCGCAGAAATGGCCCTGCTGCGCTCCGAGCAGGTCATCCCGGCGTGTAGTCCCGGCCTGAAACGGGAGTATCGCTTTCGTGCCGCCGACGATCTCAGGCGGGCGCCGCTGCTTAGCATCTCGACCCGGGCCCAGGCCTGGACGCGCTGGTTTGCGATGCACGACGTCGCAGCCAGGGCAGCCCAGGGAATGGTGTTCGATCAGTTTGCGACCGCGGCGCAGGCGGCGATGGCGGGCCTGGGCGTCGCCTTGTTGCCGACATTCCTGATCGAGGAGGAGCTTGCGAGCCGCAAGCTGGTCCGCGCCATCAATCTGCCGATGGAGAGCCCGGAGCGCTACTATCTGGTCTGGCCATCGGAGCGTGCAGCCTATCCGCCGCTTCGCGCGTTCCGGGAGTGGCTCATCGCGGTGACCGCGCCTGATCGATAGACAGGCAGGGGTTGACTGGAAGAAGTGCTGGACCGTTTTGGCCAGAACGTAATAATTTCCCTTCGTTTTGCTCAGAAACGATCAATTCGAAGAGGTAAGATATGGCCCGCCCCGCGGACGCCAGGAAGGATCAGGACCTCATCAACATCCTGATGTCCAACGCGCGGACCTCGATTTCCGATCTTGCGAAGGCGCTCGGCGTGTCCCGGGCGACCGCGCAGGGGCGATTGGCAAGATTGGAAAAGGACGGAACAATCGCCGGCTACACTGCGATCCTGGGCAAGCAGGCGCATGTGACCTCGATCTCGGCGATCATCCTGATCGAGCTGGAGGTCAGGCAGCAGGGCAACGTCATTGCCGCGCTGCGGAAGAAATCTGAAGTCGTGGACTGCTACACGCTGAGCGGCCCGTTCGATCTGTTCGTCAAGATCAACTGCGCGACGTCGGCGCATCTCGACGAAATCATCGACTGGATCGCCGAGATGGATGGTGTTCGACGCACCACGTCGTCGATTCTTCTCGCCAGGAAATTCGAAAGGTGAACAATGCCTGGGCAAATCCTGCCTCGTTGTCGTTCTTCTCGCTTCGATTGTTAGCAAGATGTCTCGTTTCCCGTCGAAACGAGTCTTAGTCCAGCGGTTTGCAATTATATTCTTCCTATAGCCGGCGGTTTGGATATTTATGCCGCGCCTATGCTCCTGAATAACAACTGAGAACAAGGAGCATTTGAAAATGAACGGTGCAACCGCGCTCGTGAGCATGCTGTCCGGATATGGCGTCGACGTCATCTTCGGCGTCCCGGGCGATACCAATGTCGCGCTCTATGAGGCTCTCAGAATGACGAAGGGCGCGCCTCGCCACATTCTGTGCCGTGACGAACGTTCGGCGGTGTTCATGGCGGACTGCTATGCGCGCCTGTCTGGCAAGCCTGGGGTTGCGGAGGTGCCGAGCGGGGCCGGTGCGCTCTACGGTCTGCCCGGCGTCGCTGAAGCCAACAAATCGTCGGTGCCCCTCATTCTGCTGGTCAACGACATCCCGCAGCCGGGCGTCGGGCGCGGCACGCTGACCGAGCTGCCCGTCCAGGATCTGTTCAAGCCGATCAGCAAGCGGGCCGAGACGCTTGCTCATGTGCGAAAGCTTCCAGAGGTCGTGCGCCGCGCCTTTCGCGAGGCCACCGGCGGCCGGCCCGGCGCCGTCGTCCTCGCGCTGCCAGAGGATATTCTCTACCAGGACCTGCCCAGCGAGGGCGTGTCGTTGCATGTCGAGCCGCAATGCCGGCAGGCGCCGTCCTATAGGAGCAGGCCCGCCGACGCCGATCTCGACAGCGCGCTGAACGCGATTCTCGCCGCCGAGCGTCCGCTGATCGTTGCGGGCGGCGGAGCCAATCGGTCTGCAGCGGCGGAGGCGATCACCGCCTTTGCCGAGCGTCTCGGCATTCCCGTCGTCACCACGATCACCGGGCAGGGCGTCATTCGCGACGACCACAAGCTCGGGATCGGAATCATCGGCGACAACGGCTTTCATCCGCACGCGGTATGGGCGCTCGGCCGTGCCGATCTCGTGATCTATGTCGGCTGCCGCATGGGGTCGGTCGCCACCATGAATTGGCAGTGGCCGGTCCCGAACGGAGAGACCAGGATCGTTCAAGTCGATCTCGAGCCGGAAGTCATCGGCAATACCTACGCCATCGATTTTCCGCTGGTGGGTGATGCGCGTGCGGTCGTGGAGGCCTTGATCGCCAAGGCGCCCGCCGATCATGCGTCGGTGACCGCTGCATGGGTCGACGAGATCAACAGCCGTCGCGCCGACTTCTGGGATGTGATGGCGCCGCATCTGCAAAGCGACGAGGTGCCGCTGCGGCCCGAGCGGGTGATTGAAACGCTCAACCGTTGCCTGCCGATGCCCTGCAACGTGGTGTCTGATGCCGGTACGCCGACACCCTATGCCACGCGTTTTCTTCGCCTGCGCGATCCGCAGTCCAAGCTCGTGATCCCGCGCTTCTACGGCGGACTTGGATACGCCATTCCGGCGGTGATCGGTGCCTACTTCGCGGCTCCCCATCTGAGGCCTGTTGGCCTGTTCGGCGACGGCTCGCTCGGCATGTCGGCCGGCGAGTTGGAGACGCTTTCGCGCCTGCAAGTTCCGGCAGTCCTGATCCATTTCAACAATGCCTGCTTCGGCTGGATCAAGGCCCTGCAGCGGGTCGTCGACCGTGATCGTGCGCGCAAGGCGTCCGAGCATAGCCCTGCCGTACCGGTCAACGACCCGACGTTCAGCGTCGACTTCGGCAAATACGACATGAGCCGGCTCGCGTCCGTCTATGGCATCCGCAGCTTCCGGGTCGAAACGCCGGCGCAACTGGAGGCCGCGTTGCGCGAGGCGTTCGAGCTGAACGAGCCGGTCTTCATCGACGTTGCGGTGGAATCCATCGCCGATCGCCTGCCGCCGGTATTCTCATGGCTCAAGAAGGTCGGGGCCGATCCGGCGGCCGTCGGCGTTCAGGCTGCTCTCTAGGAGGGGTTCGAAATGGCTCAATCGTCGAAAAACATCGCTGTTCTCGGTGCCGGGCAGATCGGTGCCGTGATCGCCGGCATGCTCGCGGAGCAGGGGCACAAGGTGACGCTGGCGGACGCATCGGACGCGCAGCTCGGCTTGAGTGTCGGACGCATCTTCGCTACCAAAGTGGTGGATGCCGGAGACCTAGCTGCCCTCCGCGCCTTTCTGAAGGAGCAGGAGATCGTCGTCAGCGCATGTCCGTATTTTCTCAACCGTGGCATTGCGCAGATCGCCGCGGAGACCGGGACACACTATTTCGACCTGACCGAGGACGTCGCCACGACCGCCTACATCAAGGACCTTGCAGCGGGCGCCGACGTGATGTTTGCGCCGCAATGCGGCCTGGCGCCGGGTTTCATCTGCGTGCTCGGGGCCGAGATGGCATCGCGGTTCGATAGCGTGAGAACCATCAAGATGCGCGTCGGCGCGCTGCCGCTCTATCCGACCAATGCCTTGCGTTACAACGTGACCTGGTCCATCGATGGCCTGATCAACGAGTACTGCAATCCGTGCGAGATCGTTTTCGACGGCAAGCCGATTGCGGTACCCGCGCTGGAGGGGGTCGAGGGCGTGATGATCGACGGCGTCGCCTACGAGGCCTTCAACACCTCGGGCGGCCTCGGCACCTTGACGGAGACCCTGGCGGGCAAGGTTCGCGACATGAGCTACAAGACCTTGCGCTACCCCGGGCATGCCGAGATCATGAAGCTGCTGCTGCAGGGTCTGGGGCTTGCTGACGACCGGGAAACGATGCGCCGCATTCTCAACCGCGCCGCCCCGTTCACGCACAAGGACGTCGTCGTGATCTTCGTCACCGGCATCGGCGAGCGTAACGGCCGCATGGAGGAGGACAGCATCGTCCTGCGCTACGATGGCCGGCCCGAGCTCGGGGCCATCCAACTGACGACGGCCGCGGGCTGTGTCGCGATGGTCGAGCTGTTTCTCGCGGGCAAGCTTCCGGCGAAGGGCTTTGTGCGCCAGGAGGATGCGAGCCTGTCGGACTTCCTGTCCACCCGTGAAGGCAGCCGGCTGGCCAGGGAGGCCCGCAGCTCCGAAACGGGTGACTTTGCCGCTCGCTTTGCTAGCAAGAGAGCTGCATGAATGTGTCTTGTCCGCGGTATCGACGCGCGACGTCCTGAGTTCAACACCTACAGGGGGAGTTTGAGAATGGTTAATCGTCGCGACATCGGATCGCTCGTGGGACTTGGCGCAGCCGCGGCCGCACTCGCAGCTGGCTCGGTCGCATCGCCGGCCCTCGCGCAGTCGCAACCGGAGAGCACGTTCGCGCAAATTCGCCGGACCAAGAAGCTTCGGATTGCCGGTATCGTCGGTACCGAGCCCTACTACCACAAGGACATCGCGACCGGGCAATGGTCGGGCTTCTGCGTGAGCATGGCGACCGAACTCGCCAAGGCGATGGAGGCCGAGGTCGAGATCATCGAGTCGACCTGGGGCAACTCGGTGCTGGATCTCCAGGCCAATAAGATCGACATCATGTTCGGACTGAGCCCGACGCCGTCACGGGCCCTGATCGTGGAATTCACCCGCCCGATCATGAACAACACGTTTACCATCATCGCGAAGTCCGGCTTCGAGCCGAAATCGTGGGATGACCTCAACAAGCCGGAGGTGAAAGTGGCCGTGGACATCGGCTCTACGCACGATCTCTACGCGCGGCGAACCCTTCCGAAGGCGACGCTGGTTGCTCTCAAGTCGCCGGATGAGGCTGTGCTGGCGGTGCAATCCGGCCGCGCCGACTGCCTGATCCAGGTCGCGATGCTGTCGCTGGTGACCGTCAAGAAGAACGCGAAGGTCGGCAAGGTCATCATCCCGACGCCGGTGGCCGCGCAGCCGACCTGCTGCGGAGTGCGTGTCGATTCCGATACCCGTTTCCGCACCTATGTCGACAACTGGCTGGAATATAGCCGTGCCCTCGGCGCGTTGCGCGAATGGATCCTGGGGAGTCTTTCGTTGGTGAACATCCAGGAGCAGGATATTCCTCCTGGTCTCCAGTTCTGATGCTGTCCATCGATCTGCCCGCGTCCACGTCTGACGCGGGCAGTTTTGTGTCAGGGCCACGCTGAGCTGGCCCGCAGCGATGTTGAAGGAATACGGCTTGACGCAGAATGAACGACATCCTCCGCTCGGCATCATCATGCTCGATGCAGCGATCCACCGTCCGCCGGGGGACGTCGGCCATTCCGCAAGCTGGCCGTTCGATGTGATCTTCAAGATCGTTCCAGGCGCATCCGCCCGTAAGATCGTCGGTGGCGATGACGCCGACCTCATGGATGCGTTCGTCAAAGCCGGTGACGAGCTGCATGCGGAGGGCGCCATCGGACTCACGACGTCGTGCGGCTTTCTGGCTGCCCGACAGCGCGAGCTTTCCGCGCGGATGAAGCTGCCGCTCGCAACCTCCAGCCTTCTGCAATTACCTATCGTCGAGCGCTGCCTTTCGGCCGGCCGCCGAGCGGGCGTCGTCACCTACGATGCGAAGGCCCTGACGGAGAGACACTTCGTTGCCGTCGGCGCCGATCCTGGCACGCCGCGGGTCGGACTTCCTCCAGACGGGGCGTTGCGCGCGCATATCGAAGGCGATCGCCCTTATGATCGCGAATGGCTGCGGCGCGACGTCTTCGCGGCCGTCCAGGCACTTCTCTCCGGTCATCCGAACATCGGTGCCATCGTGTTCGAATGTACCAATCTGCCGCCGTTTTCCGCCGAGGTGTCGCGTGAATTCGGATTGCCGGTCTACGATGTCATTACACTCGGGCGCTGGTTCTATTCGGGACTGACCCAGACCGCCTATTCGCAATCATTTGGTATGGGATAGGCGAGATGCATTACGAGTGGAGCTTCGGCTTCCTTCTGCAATACAGCAAGCTGATCGGCGTCGGCACGGCCTATACGATCGGCTTCACCATTCTCACCGCCGTCGCCGGATTCATCGTCGGCTGCATCGTGGCGATCGCAAGCCTGTCCAACATACGGCTGATCTCGTCACCGCTGGTGATGCTGGTCGAGATCTTCCGCTGTACGCCGGTGCTGGTTCAGCTGGTGTGGATCTACTACGCGCTCCCGGTTCTGATCGGCGTCGAGCTGTCGCCCGCGGTGGCGGCCTTCATCTCGCTGAGCCTCTATGGCGGCGCGTTCTATTCGGAGATCATTCGCGGCGGCATCGTGTCGATCGATCCCGGCCAGTGGGACGCCGGGCGCGCCCTCGGCATGCGCCGTTTCGACCTGATGCGGCGCATCGTGATGCCACAGGCGTTGAAGCGGATGATTCCGCCGCTGGTCAACCAGGCCGTGCTGCAGCTGAAGAACACCTCGCTTCTCTCGGTGCTGGCGGTGCCGGACCTGCTGTATCAGGGGCAGCTGATCACGTCGGCGACCTACCGACCGCTCGAGACCTACACGATGATCGCTGTGATCTACTTCATCATCCTGTTCCCGATGACCCGTGTCGCGCGCGTGCTCGAAGCGCGCCTCGCGCATTGAGGTCGGCCGATGTCAACGAGCGAGGCGAATGCTCCCATGTCCGATGCCGCGATGATCGAGCTCATCCACGTGAAAAAGTCCTTCGGAGCGGTGAGCGTGCTCAAGGATATTTCCCTGCGCGTGCCCCGCGGCGGCGTCGTTGCGCTGATCGGGCCGAGCGGCTCGGGCAAGTCCACGCTGCTCAGGTGCCTCAATCTGCTGACCCTCCCGGAAAGCGGAGTCATTCGCGTCGGTCGAAGCACCATGGACTTCACGAACGGGCATCAACTGCCGCGCGACAAGGATCTCGCAGCGTTTCGTGCGCGAACCGGCATGGTGTTCCAGAACTTCAACCTGTTTCCGCATATGTCGGTCATCCGGAACGTGATGGAGGGGCCCGTCACCGTCCTGAAAGTTCGGCCGGACGAGGCGCGCCAGACGGCGCTGGCGTTGTTGGACAAGGTCGGATTGCGAGACAAGGCCGACGTTGCCCCGGACAAGCTGTCCGGAGGCCAGAAGCAGCGCGTCGCGATCGCCCGTGCGCTGGCGATGAAGCCGGAGGTGATGTTGTTCGACGAAGCGACGTCGGCGCTCGATCCTGAGCTCGTCGGCGAAGTGCTGGCGGTCGTTCGCCAGCTCGCGGCTGAGGGCATGACGATGGTGCTCGTGACGCACGAAATGGCGTTCGCGCGCGAGGTGGCCGACACTGTGGTCTTCATGCGCGATGGCGTGGTGGTGGAGGACGGGCCGGCACGACAGGTGATCGATACGCCGCGGGAGGCCGCGACACGCGCCTTCCTCAGTCATTTCCATAGCGGCCGGTTGCCGGCAGCCGCGGCCAACGCGTGATCACGCAAGGACGCAGCTTCGAATGCAACAGAGTCAGAAGCCGCTGCGCATCGCAGTGATCGGCGCCGGCATCGTCGGCGCCGCCACGGCCTGGGAACTGATCAAAGTCGGACATGCCGTCACGCTGATCGAGCCGGATGAGCCCGGCGGACCCCAGGCGGCGAGCTATGGAAACGGTGCCTGGATCAGCCCCGCGTCGATCATCCCGATGTCGATGCCCGGTCTCTGGCGCAAGGTGCCGGGCTATCTGCTCGATCCGAGCGGACCGCTGGTGCTGCGTTGGACCGCGTTGCCTTCGCTGGCGCCGTGGCTGTTGCGCTTCCTTGCAGCCGGTTGGACCGGTCAGAAGGTCGAGCATACGGCGGGCGTGCTCGCATCGATCCTGGGCGATGGTCCGCAGCGCCATGCCCTGTTGGCGGAGGAGATCGGACGGCCCGATCTGATCCGTCGCACCGGCCTGCTCTATGCTTATCGCGATCGCGAGGCGTTCGAGGAGGAAGGTCTCGCCTGGCGACTTCGAAAGGACAACGGGCTGCAATGGCGCGAGCTCGAATCTGAGGAACTGCGGCGCCGCGAGCCGGATCTCAGTCCCGGCTATCGCTTCGGCGTCCTGGTCGAGGACGGCGCGTATTGCGCCGACCCCGGCGCCTATGTAGCTGCGATCGTGCAGGCCGTGTGTGCGCGAGGCGGGGTTCTCGTCCGCGCGCACGCCGACGGCTTCGTGCTGGCAAACGGCCGTCTCAAGGCGGTGACGACCGATCGAGGCCAGGTCGACTGCGACCGAGCGGTGATCTGCGGCGGCATCCGCTCCAAGGCGCTCGCGCGTGCCGCCGGCGATCGCGTCATGCTCGTGAGCGAGCGCGGCTACCACGGCGTGATTGCGTCACCGCAGGCCGGCCCGCGATTTCCGATCATGCCGAGCGATGGACGAATGGCCAACACGCCGACCGCTGCCGGCCTGCGGCTCGCAGGCCAGGTCGAGCTCACGCATGTCGATGCCGAGCCGGATTGGAGTCGCGTCGAGATCCTCGTCCAACACGCGCTGAAGACCTATCCGGCGCTGGGGCCACGCGAGCGCCTGAAAGTCGAGCGCTGGATGGGGCATCGGCCCTCGACGCCGGATGGCCGTCCGGTTATCGGAGCGTCCTCTGTATCTCCCGATATCTTCCACGCCTTCGGCCATGGACATGTCGGCCTGGCATCGGGCCCGATCACGGGACGCATCATTGCCGATCTCGTTGCGGGCAAGGACGCGCCGGTCGATATCAGGCCGTTCGCCGTATCGCGATTTAGCCGCTCGAGGTGGCGGATGGCATCGGGAGCCACATGAAGCTGCGCCATGGGCGTGCAACTGTGCTTTCGATTCCGGGGGATGAACGCGGTCGACTGCCGTCAGACCGCTGGCGCAAGTGAATGTCGGTATCGTTGGTTGCGCCTCCCCGCAACCAACGACACTCCCGTAGCCGACTCGGCTGCGGGAGTTTTCGTTTGTGCCCAGCGCGAGAACTGCCATCTTCTGCGGCGAAGTCATAACCTCTGCGGACACCGGCTCGCTCAGCGTGAATGCCTCCCACACGGCTGTCTCCAGTTGAACGCCCGCGGATGATGTCCTCGACCTCAGCGATCAGCACGATCCGTGTCTCGCCATTTGGAACTGGTCACTGCCAGCTCATCGTCGCTACTCATTAGCAGCCGACATCGAAGACGAGGTCGGCGCGCCGGCACGACCGGCATGCAAATCGACCGTCATCGCCAGTGATGCCGATCGCGCGTCCGTGGTCGTCGCGAGTGACGCCCTGTCCCATCGTCGAGACAGCGGAAACGCCGAGCCGCTCGGCGGCTCATCAACAAAAGGCACAAGGAGAAAGGGTGAAGAAGTCGTTCGGCGCGGTCAGCGTGCTCAAGGACATTTCGCTCAGCGTGCCGCGTGGCGGCGTGGTCGCGCTGATCGGTCCGAGCGGGTCCGGCAAGTCAACCTTGCTGAGATGCCTCAATCTGCTGACGATCCCGGACAGCGGCGTCATCCGGGTGGATCAGCGCATGATGGATTTCACCAACGGCCACAAGCTGCCGGCCGACAAGGAGCTCGTGGCCTTCCGCGCCCGCACCGGCATGGTGTTCCAGAACTTCAACCTGTTCCCGCATATGTCCGCCGTCCAGAACGTGATGGAGGGGCCGGTCACGGTGCAGAAGGTCGAGCGCGGGGCGGCGCGCGACGCCGCGCTCAAGCTGCTGGAGAAGGTCGGGTTGAAGGACAAGGCCGATGTCGCGCCGGACAAGCTGTCAGGTGGCCAGAAGCAGCGCGTGGCGATCGCGCGCGCTTTGGCGATGAAGCCGGAGGTGATGCTGTTCGACGAGGCGACCTCCGCGCTCGATCCGGAGCTGGTCGGCGAGGTCCTGGCGGTGGTCCGCCAGCTCGCCGCTGAAGGCATGACCATGGTGCTCGTGACCCACGAGATGGCGTTCGCGCGCGAGGTCGCCGATACCGTCGTGTTCATGCGCGACGGCGTCGTCGTGGAGGAGGGGCCGGCCGCGCAGGTCATCGATGCGCCGCGTCAGCCGGCGACGCGAACCATCCTCAGCCACTTCCACAGCGGCGGCCGGACGACGGCAGCCGTGAGCCCATGACCTGACGACCGGCGACAGGATCGAATGATGACCCGGCCTGGCGCTGCGTTGCGGGTTGCGGTGATCGGCGCCGGATGGTCGTCCGGCTTGCGGTCGCTCCGTCGCGCGTGATCGCAGTCATCGACGACGCAAGCAAGCACAGCGGTTCTTGGCTGCGCTTCGCCGCCGAGCGGGCCCGCCGAGCAGGCGGTCTGATGGTCACGCCGCGCCGGCGGGAATCTCGTCTTCATCGTGGGCGCGCAGCAGGTCCAGCAGCCGCTTGCGCATGATCATGCCGGGACGGTCCGAGGGCATGTGCATCTCGATCTTCCGGCTCATGTCGACGATCGCGTCGGGATCGGTCGATTCCAGCATCTCGCGATCCTCGGCGATGATCGCCGCATCCCAGTCGATCAGCTCCTGCGTCGAGCAGTCCGCCTCGGTGTCGTTGCGGAACAGCAGCTGCACCACCTGGATGCGGCCGTCCGCGATCGGTGTCGCGCAATTGAAGATGATGTGGCGAATGCCGGACGGATACTCCATGTCGAGCCGCCGGCAGAACGGCATGAACCATTTGTTGCGCTGATGGCGCTTCGTGACCGGCTCGGTCGTCCCGGTGATCCGCGCCGCGTTGGGCGGGTTGCGGACGGTGATGATCGTCTCGGCATCGAAACCCTCCTCGGTCTCGACGATCTCGTATTTCTCCGGCTTCGGCTGGCTGATGTCGCCGAACGTGCTCTTGTGCACGAAGGCAAAGTGGGCGTTGTCGAACGAATTCTCCATCAGCCGTAGCGCGGCGGTGTTCCAAGTGTCGTAGAATTGGTGGATGCGGCGGTAGCCGGGCTTGCCGTCCTCCGGGATGTCGGGGATGTCGCTGAGCGGCTCGTCCAGCGCGACCCAGACATAGCCGTAGCGCTGGCGCGCCCGGAACGCGCGCGCCCGCGCCTCGGGGATCGGCTGCTCGAACGGAAATTGCGGCACCATCACCAGCTTGCCGTCGCGGTCATATTCCCAGCCGTGATAGCCGCAGACCACGTGGCCATTGTTGCACCAGCCCTTCGACAGCCTGGCGGTGCGATGGCAGCAGCGGTCCTCGAGCGCGGCGGGCTCGCCCTTGTCGTCGAGGAACAGCACGATCGGCTGTCCCAGAAGGGTGAAGGGCTTGGGACCGTCCTTGAGATGGTCCATCGGCATGATCGCATACCAGAACCGGCGAAGCACGGGCTGCTTGGTGCTGAGCATGATGATCCCTCCGGGTTAGGCCGCCAGACGCGTCACGACGCGCGCGGCATCGGCTTTGAGCTTCTGCATGTCGAGGCCGGGAATCGCTCCGTTCTCGACGACGGTGCGGCCGCCGATCAGGAGATAGCGGATGTCGGCCGATCCGGCGCAGGTCACCGGCGCGATCATCGGATCGTGCATGCCGAAGTGCCGCGGCTGGTCGAGCTTGAAGATCGCGATATCGGCCTGCTGGCCGGGCGCGAGCGTCCCGATCGAGGGCATGCCGAGCACGCGCGCGCCGCCGGCGGTCGCCCAGTGCACGACGTCCTCGGCGGTCAACGCATGCGCTCCCTTGAGCGCGCGATGGGTGTGCCAGCAGCTATGCATCTCGCTCAGCATGTCCGCTGATTCGTTCGAGGCCGCGCCGTCGACGCCGAGCGACACCGCGCCGCCGAGCCGCGCCATGGCATCGGCCGGGGCGATCCCGGAGCCAAGCCGGCAATTGGACTGCGGACAATGCGCCATGCCGGTCCCGGTGCTGGCGAGAATGCCGACCTCTTCCGCGTCGAGATGCACGAGATGCGCAAACCAGACGTCGTCGCCGAGCCAGTCATGCTCGGCGAGCCAGTGCACCGGGCGCTTGCCGTGCACCGACAGGCAGAACTCGACATAGTCCGCGGTCTCGGACAGGTGGCTGTGCAGCCGCAGCTTCATCCGCCGTGCGGCGGCGATCACCTCGCGCAGCTCACCCGGATCGAGCGACCAGGTCGGCGTGGTCGGCGCCACCGCCACCCGCGTCAGGCTCCCGGGCGAGGCGTCGTGGAAGCGCTGGGCGCAGGCTTCCACCGACTGCAGCATGCGGTCCAGCGACTGCACCGGCATCGGCGGAAACTCGTCGGTATCGAAGTTGCGGCCGATGGTGGCGCCGCCGCGGCAGAACACCAGGCGGATCCCAAGGCTGCGGGCGATATCGAAAATCACCTGTGCGGGGTCGAACCGGTAGCTGTCGCTGAACAGATAATGGTGATCGGCGACCGTCGTCGTGCCCGACAGCAGCAGTTCGGCCAACGCGATGCGCGCTGCGACCGCCAGCGCCTCTTCGTCGATGCCCGACCAGTGCCGGTACGGCACCGAGCGCAACCAGCCGGCCAGCGGCAGGTTGATGCCGGCACGCACGCCCTTCAGCACGCTCTGGAACATGTGGTGATGGGTCGACACCAGGCCGGGATAGATGACGCAGCCGGTGGCATCGAGCCGCGGCTCGTCGGGCTCGGCGTGCAAGGCCCCCATCTCCGCAATGACGCCGTCGCGGATGCGGATCGCGCCCGTCGTCCGCATGGCATCGCCGGGGCGTCCGGTAAAGATGCCTGCCGCGTTCTCGATCAACATCGTGGTCATGTCTCGGCGCCGATCTCGCTCTCGTGCCAGCTCGACAGCGCCAGCCGCGACACCGCCACCATGATCGCGAACAACGCGACGCCGGTCAGCGTGATCAGGAAGAGCGCCGCGAACATGCGGGGAATGTCCAATGTGAAGCCGGCGTCGAGGATCTCATAGGCCAGTCCCGACGAGCGCCCGCCGGTGCCGGCGACGAACTCGGCGACGACCGCGCCGATCAGCGCGAGGCCGCTGGAGATGCGCAGGCCGCCGAAGAAGTAGGGCAGCGCGCCCGGGATGCGCAGCTTGATGAGCGTCTTCAGCCGGCTCGCCCGGTTCATGCGGAAGTAGTTGGCGAGGCCCGGATCGACGCTGCGCAGGCCGAGCGTGGTGTTGGAGATGATCGGAAACAGCGCGACCAGCGTCGCGCAGATCGTGAGCGAGAGCTGGGTGTTCTTGACCAGGATGATGATCAGCGGCGCAATCGCCACCACCGGCGTCACCTGCAGCAGCACGGCATAGGGAAACAGGCTGATCTCGATGGCCCGGCTCTGCACGAACATGAAGGCGATCAGCGTACCGAGCAGCACGGCGGCTGCAAAGGCCTGCAGCGTGATGCGCAGGGTCACCAGCAGCGCGCGGAGCAGGGCCGGGCCATGCTGCATAAAGCTCGCGACGATGTCGCTCGGTTTCGGGAACAGGTACACCGGCACGGCTGCAAGGCGAAAGCCGATCTCCCAGAGCCCGACCATGACGATGCCGACGCCGAGCGGCGCGGCGATGCGGATAAAGGCTTCGGACTGCAACAGCGGCCTCACGCGGCGCCTCCCGTTCGCTGCGGCAGCGAGGCCTCGGCGAGCCAGGCCGACAGCTCGCGGCAATAGGCGGCGAATTGCGGGCTGTCGCGAAAGCCCAGATCGCGCGGCTGGGCCGCGTCGATCGTCATGGTGCGGAAGATCCGGCCTGGATTGGCGGCCATGACGATGATCCGGGTCGAGAGAAACACGGCTTCATAGATCGAATGCGTCACGAACACCGTGGTCAGCCGGCGCTCCCACCACAGCCGGACCAGATCGTCGTCGAGCCGGTTGCGGGTGAACTCGTCGAGCGCGCCGAAGGGTTCGTCCATCAGCAGCAGGTTCGGCTCCGTCACCAGCGCCCGTGCGATCGACACCCGCATCTTCATGCCGCCGGAGAGCTGCCTGGGATAGTGCCGGCTGAACGCTGACAGGCCGACCCGCGCCAGCGCATCGGCGACGCGCGGCGCGGCGTCGCGCTTGCCGACGCCGGCGAGTTCGAGCGGGAGACGCACATTGGCGTCAGCCCGCGCCCAGGGCATCAAAGTGGGCTCCTGGAATACGAAGGCGAGCCGCCGGCCGTCCTGCCCCACCCGGTCCTGTCCACCGCGCCACCAGAGCAGCCGGCCGTCCGACGGCTCGATCAGATTGGCGATCAGCTTGAGAAGCGTGCTCTTGCCGCAACCGGACGGGCCGATCAGCGTGAGGAACTCGCCGTCGGCGATGGTCAGGTCGACCGGCGCCAGCCCGCGCGCGCCGTTCTGGAACACCTTCTCCGCCGACAGCACCTCGACGACGGGAGCGCGGCCCGCGGGCTCGCGCGCGTGATCGGCCTTGTCCTCGAAACGATCGCCTGGGGGCAGCGCGTTCATGGGCTCCGTTCACTTCACGCCGATCTTGAGATCCTTGACGAAGCGATCGTCGAACGCCTTCTGCCACTCGGTCTTGGCGTCGAGCAGCTCGCCGGCGACCAGGAAGTCGTAGATCTGCTTGTAGCGGTCGGCGGTGATGATGCCGATGCCGAGCTTGGCCGCATCGCCGCCGTCGACGGCCTTGGTCTCCTTGAGCTTCTCCAGCGCGAAGGCGATCTGGCCGTCGGTCATCTTGGGATTGTCGGCCTTGATAAGACCGTTGCCGGGTGCGGGGGTCTCCATGTAGTCGCGCCAGCCCTCGAGCGAGGCCTTGACGAAGCGCGCGACCACATCCGGCTTCTCGGCGATCATCTTTTCCGTCGTGACGATGGTGGATCCGTAGGGCGGATAGCCGCCGTCCGCGAACAGGAAAAACTTCACTTTCTCGTTCTGCTGCAGCGCCTGGTAGGGCTCCGAGGAGAGATAGCCCTGCTGGGCGATCGTCTTGTCGGCGAAGAACGGCTGCAGGTTGAACGTGTAGGGCCGGATCTGATCGTCGGTATAGCCATATTTGGCGCGCAGCCAGGGCCAGAACGTCACGCGCGACGAACCGGCGATCAGGACCGGTCGTCCCTTGAGGGCGGCGAGATCGGCGACGTCGTCATGCGCCATGATGCCCTGAAGGTCGAACTGGAACGACGACGCCACGGTGACCAGCGGCAGCTTCTGCTCCCGTCCTTTCAGCACCTGGATGTCATATCCCATGATGAAGTCGGCATCGCCCGCAAGCAGCAGTTGCGTGCCGTTCACCTGCGGCCCACCCGTCTTGATGGTGACGTCCAGCCCGGCCTTCTCATAGAGGCCCGTGGCCTTGGCCTGATAGAAGCCGCCATGCTCGGCCTGGGCAAACCACGAGGTGAGAAAGGTGACCTTGTCGGCGGCCGATGCTGGGGAGAGCACGTAGCTCCCGATCAACGCAGCCCCCAGCAGTTGAGAAAGAGCTTTCCTGACCATCGCTTTCATGACCTTCGCCATCGACCTCATTCCAGCCGCTTCGGCTGCAGGCCAAGTCCGTGGCCGTCGCACCCTGCAATCCAGAATGCACAGGCCCACTGTCACCTCAAAGCATTTTGATTCGAGCAATCCGTTGCCTTCGCGGCAACGCCGACTTCTTGAGCAAAGAGTGCGAGCGCAAGCAGCAGTCGCGCTGTAATGAGGCCAATAATGCAGCGTGACGGCGGTCCTGCGCGTGAACTAACATCATGCATCGTCTGCTGCCCAAGCCTGTCATCATGACCCGTCGCGCGCTGTCTCCGCCAAGCATCCATCCGCCATTCGCGCGCTACAGCCACGGGATTGCTGTTCCGGCTGGTCACCGCCTGGTGGTCACCTCGGGGCAGCTCGGCATCACGGCCGACGGCGTGATCCCGCCGGACGCCGAGGCGCAGGCGGACCTCTGCTTTGCCGCCATCGCGGCGATCCTCGCCGAGGACGGCCTCTCGCTTGCTGATATTGTGCGTCTCAACGCCTACGTCACCGGACGCGAGCACATGCAGGGCTACATGCGTGCGCGCGACCGCCATGTCGGCGATACGCCACCGGCCTCGACCTTGGTGATCGTGTCGGGCTTTACGCGGCCGGAATTCGTGGTGGAGATCGAGGCGATCGCGGCGGCGCCCGCGCCATAAGTTCAGAACGCGCGCATCGCTTGTCCGACGGTCGCCAGAAAGCGCGCGCGCTGATTGGCGGTGGCCATGTTCATGTGGTAGAGCGCGTGGTAGCGCACGCGGGTTCGCTTGGCCGTGAACCAGGGCAGATAACGCGTGACGATCTTGCGCGGCGGATCGGCCATCGCGATGGCCTGCCAGCGCGGCCGGCCATAGGTGCTGATGCCCGAGACGCAGCGGATGTTGTGCAGCATCGGTTTCGCATGGGCCGGATCCGACAGATCGAGCGCGATGCCGGGGCCGAACATGCGGTCGAACCAGCCCTTCAACATGGCCGGTGGCCCGAATGACCAGGTCGGAAACTGAACGATCAGGCCTTCCGCGGCAGCCAGGCGGTCCGCATAGGTCGCGTTGTTGCGGCGGTTGCGCGCCGGATCGTGGTAGACGCGCCGCCGTTCCGCGGTCAGGACCGGATCGAAGCCTTCGGCATAGAGGTCGAGCAGATCGACATCGTGCCCGGTGTCGGCCAGCGCCGCCAGCGCCTCCGTCCGGATCGCGGCATGGAAGCTGTCGGCGAGGGGATGGCAATAGACATAGAGCACGCGCATCGGTCAGGCCCCGTCGGGGACGAAGCTGCGCATCTTGCCGGGATTGAGCAGCCCAAGCGGATCGACCTCGCGCTTGAAGCCGAACTGATCGGCATCGGCGCGCTTGTAGCGGCTGCCGTCCTCGATCGTGAACACATGAGGATTGGCAATCGAGACGCCGCGCGCCTCGTGCATTCGGATGATCTCGTTCAACCGCTCCGGATCGCGATAGCGCACCACCGGCAGGCCGCTGCAGGTCACGCGGCCGCCGAAGCGGATGAACTCGAGATGCGGCAGCACCTCGTCGGGAAACAGCTGACGGATTTCGGCAACCTTCTCCAGCAGACGATCAGGCGGATAAAGCGACTGCAGATAGGTCACGCTGCGATCGGCCTTCAGGACCTGCAAGGTCGTGTGGTTCCAGCTGTATTCGTAGAGCGGCACCTGGCCCGGGCCGTCATCGGTCGGCGTCTCCAGCGTGATGCTGCCGCGGCCATTCAGCAGCGCCTTGAAGCTTTCGAGGCTGGGTTCGGCCACCATCGCCATCACGATGCTCTTGCCGTCCGGGCAATGCGGCCGCAGCGCGCCGAAATAGGTCGGCAATGGTGCAGCCACGGCGGAGATCAGCTTCTTGACGACGCCATCGGCCAGCGCCGCCTCCTGGCCGAACGCCGCAGCCTCCGCGAAGTCGTCAAAGGCTACGACGATGTCGATCCAGGTCCATGCCGGTGCGAGCGGCATTTCCAGTGCGGTGATGATGCCGGTCGTGCCATAGGCACGATTGATCTTCTGCGCCGCATCGCCGCGCAATTCGATCACCCGCGGCTCTTCTTCGATCGTGACGACACGCGCGGCCAGGATGTTGCCGGGCTCGCGCAGGCCGCCATAGGTGACCGAGCCGATGCCGCCGGAGCCGCCGGCAACGAAGCCCCCGATCGTGGCCGTTCGCTTGGTGGAGGGATGCATGCGAAGCTCGAAGCCGTGCGGTGCGAGCTCGGCGTCGATGACGTTCAGCTTGGCACCCGCCGCGACCCGGATCGCGCCCGGCCGGACCCATTCGATGCGATCGAGCGCCGTGATGTCGAGCAGCACGCCGCCGCGAAGCGGCACGGCCTGGCCATAATTTCCAGTCCCGCCGGCGCGCACCGTCAGCGGCACGCGATGGCGGGCGCAGGCCGCCGCGATGCGGATGATCTCGGCCTCGTTGCGCGGCGACACCAGAATGTCCGCCGATTTGTCGCTCAGCAGCTCGTTGAGAATCGGGCTGTACCAGAAGAAATCGCGTGAACGGCGGCGCACGATCCGTGCATCCGTGATCGTCGGGATGTCGTCGAGATCGGCCAGCAGGCGGCCCAGGGTGTCCGGTGACATCGTGTTCACGTGGCCTCCCGCCGATCCGGCGCGAGGCCAGCGAGCGCGACGCCGATCGCTGGAGAGTCGACGACGAAGCCGAAGCACTGCTGCACGTTGTAGAGCGTGGCGGCCATGCAATAGGATGGCGATGTTGTGGCGGTGCAGTCGGCAATCAGGAGACAGTCGTAGCCGCGGAAATTGGCGTCTTGGAGCGTGCACAGCACGCATTGGTCGGCATTGACGCCGGCGAACAGCAGCGTCGTGACGCCGAGATTGCGCAGGATGCTGTCGAGCTCGGTATCCTGGAAGCCCGACATCCGGTACTTCGCGACGTGGATATCGGAGGCGGCCGGCGCCAGCTCATCGACGATTCCGGCCGACCAGCTGCCGTGCTCCAGGACATGCGCGCCTGACCCCGGGAGCGGGTCGCCGAGGCCGGTGCCGACGCCGCTCGGCTTGTAGACATGCAGCAGTGCCGGACTGAGGTTGAGGCGATCCGGCCGGTTGCCCCAGTTGAGCCAGATCACCGGCACGCGCTGGTTGCGCAGGACCGGCAGCAGCCGTTGGAGCGGGGCGATGGGGGCCCGCGCGGATGTCACATCGACGCCGATCGATGCCAGCCAGCCCTCGGGATGGCAGAAGTCGTTCTGCATGTCGATCACGATGATCGCGCTCCGCGCGAGATCGAAGCGCACGCTCTTGCTCCGCGTTTCGACCGCGATGGGCAGCGCCGGCAGCCGCGGACGAACCAGATCGGCATGCGCCTGCGACACCATCCAGCGATTGGATGCGCTCGTTCCGAGCGGATGCAGGCCGGCTTCCTCGCCTGCGTCTGTCCGGACCGCCATCAGCCGGCGCCCTGCAGCACGCGGAGATCGTCCGTCTCGATCTCGACCGGTTCGCCATTCCGGATGAGCTCGGCGAACCCCTCGTTCGGCGTCATGACCGTGAGCGTATACAGCTTGCCCGCCCCGGTGTTCTCGATCACGTGCTCGGATCCGGGATGCAGCAGCAGCGAATCACCCTTCTTGATCGGCAGCGTCTTGTCATCGCAGCGGGCAATGCCCTCGCCGTGCAACACGTGGAAGAACTCATGCGCCGTGGCATGGACGTTCGGCGGCGTGGCGCCTCCCGGCCGGAAGATCTCGATCACGAAGATATTGGCGATGCGGTCGCTCGCGCCGTCGAACAGCATGACGAAGTAGTTGGTGTCCTTCGGAGAAATGCGAAACGCCTTGGCTTGTGACAGCTGAACTGCGCTGAACGCCATGCATCACCTCTTGCGCTGATCATTGTGAGCGGTGGCCGGCCACGATCCGCGACAGCGGATAGCGGCTGATATCGTCGACCAGCGCGACCAGCCGTGGAGCCGCGCGCTCGACCACGGCGCGGCCAAGCTCGGCGCTGGCCGCACGCGCATCGCCGCAGACCCCGGCCGGATGCAGGTCCTGGGCCTGCCAGCCGAAGCGTGCGGCGGCCTCCGGACCAAGCAGCGCGAACTCCTGCTCGATGGCCGCGGCAGCCGAGATGAAGGTCTCGGCGCGGTCCATTCGCACGTCATCGGGCGCCAGATGGAGCATGGCGCTGGTCTCGATCTGCCCGCCATGAATGCCGAGCCTGATCTCGTCTGCTGCGAACAGGTCGCTGATGTCGATCAGCTGCCACCATGTCGTGTTGACCGCGAGCATGCCGAGCTTCACCCGCAGATCGCGGCAGATGATGTCGAGCAGCTGCGGCTGGCCGCCATGGGAGTTGAAGAATAGGATCTTGCGGACCCCGGCCCGGTGAACGGATTCGGCGATCTCGTACCAGACCCGCCCCAGCGTCTCATGGGACAGCGTCAGCGTCCCGGGAAAGGCGAGATGCTCGTCGGACTTGCCGTAAGGCAGCGGCGGCAGCACCAGTGCGGCGCTGTGCGGCGGCATCAGCTCCAGGGCGCGCGACAGGATGCCCGCATTGATGGCGGCGTCGACCTTCACCGGGAGATGCGGCCCATGCTGCTCGATCGCGCCGACCGGCAGGATGGCCACGGTCCGCTCGGTATCGAGCGCGCCGAACTCCGTGGTCGAAAGGTCCCACCAAAAGCGTGACGTCGCAGCCATCGTCCCGTCGCGTCTGCCGTCCGGGCCCCAATGCCCGCAGGTGTCTTGATCTTGCATGTGCGACCGGCGCTTCAAAGCACCAAGATTCGGCAACCCTGTTGCCTTTTGAGCAACGTGACGCCAACCTCCGGGCCAGCGTCTCGCGGACCCCGGCCATGCTTCACAGCCGTTTGCTGAACTATATCGACGAAGTCGCCCGTACCGGGTCGATCCGCAAGGCGGCAAACCGCCTGAACGTCGCTGCTTCCGCGATCAGTCGCCAGATCCTCGCGCTGGAGATGCAACTCGGGACGCCCATTTTTCAACGGTTGCCGAAGAAGCTGATCTTGACCGCAGCCGGCGAGATCCTGATCGGACATGTCCGCCAGACCTTGAAGGAATTGACCCGGGCGCAAGCCAAGATCGAGGAGCTCAAGGGCCTGCGTCGCGGCGAGATCACCGTCGCGATGATGAGCGGTCTCGCGTCGAATCTGGTGCCGGGCACGGTCAGGGAATTCCGCATGGCCAATCCACGCGTGAAGCTGAGCCTCACGCTCTACAACACTGGCGCAGAGATCCAGTCGGCGGTCGCGAACGGCGAAGCCGATCTCGGCATCGGTTTCGACTTCGCCAAGGATGCCAATCTCAAGCTGCTCGGACGGGCGGTCGCGAAACTCGGCGGCGTCATGGCTCCCGATCATCCACTGGCCAAGCGCGCCAGCATCCGGCTGAGCGATTGCATCGATTACCCGATTGTCATCGCCGATCAGAGCAGCGCGATCCGGCCTTATCTCGACGCGGCATTCTCCCGCGCCGCGCTCGACCTGCACCCCATCATCGAAACCAACTCGATCGAGATCATGCGCCAGGCGGCGATCCTGAACAATGGCATCACGTTCCTGACGCCGTTCGACATCGACTTCGAGCGGCGCGCGGGCCGGCTGGTCTATGTCGCCATTCGCGAACTGGCCGACGACGCTCAAGCCCTGATGTTGATCGGACACAAGCGCGGCACCAGCGCGATCGCAAGCGTGCTCGCCGAGATGCTCAAGGCCATGATGCAGGAGGCTGTGAGCTAGCCAAGGCGCGCGCCCGCGAGGGCTCATGGATTATCTTTTAGCTACGGCTGGCCCGGCGCAAGGCGGCTTGAAGACGGTCCTTGACATCTTGCCAGCGCCGTTCCTCAGCCTGTGCGCGCTGTTCGATCCGCGCCCGGTCCGCCGCGATCTCGGATGCGATGGACTCGTGCTCCTTCTGGGCGCGTTCGAGTGCGGCCTCGGCGGCTGCGACGGCCTTTTGCTGGTGCTCGCGCTGCTTGGCTGCGGCGGCTTGTTGCTTCTGCCACTCTTTCTCGCGCCGGCGCTGCTCCTTCTGGTCAGTCCGCGCGGCCTTGCGGGCGGACTTGTCGTCGACCGGCTGCGCATTGGAGGTTTTCTGTGGCTTGCGCTTGGCCGGCGCTTCTGTCCTGCGCGGCAGGTCCAGCATGTCGGGCGAAGGCAGGCGCGCGTGCTCCTGGAAAGGCTCCGTCGTCCCGACCGGTCGCTGCAGCACGACGCCCGGTTTTGCCATCGTCGCGGCGATCACCTGGGGATCCCCGATTTCCTTCGCAAAGCCCTGGTGGAAGAGATTGCTGCGCGCGCCCCAGGCTTCCAGCGCGGCCTTCATCGAGGGGGCGGCGACGGCCAGATCGAAGAACCCTTGCGAGGTCTGGTATGTCTTCAGCTTGCGCGGCATGTCCCATGCTAGTCGGTCATGGCGCCATTTGCTACTTGGCGGCCGGAGCGTACCACGCGTGCCGGGATGGTTCCCCGATCAGGATCCGGGCCGTTGACCATCGCCGCTGCGCAGCGAACGCCTCGGCCAGCGGGACTAACGGCCTTCTCTCTGCGCCGCATCAAGTCGCCCAGCCAGGCTGGGCGACTTGAAGTGTCGTGGGTCAGTAGCGGGTCGGCGCCGGCACCGCGGTCCGGTTGGCCGGAACGGTGACGGGCTGGTAGGAGAACACGTCGCGGCTGCGCGGATCGACGGTGACCTTGAGCCAACGGACGTCGTTGTTGCCGTTGCCCTGATTGTCGCCGAAGGTCTCGACGCGAACGAAGTTCTCGAGCCGCTGACCCGCGCTGTTGAGGAACGGCTGGTCGATGCGGAAGTAATGCGAGTCGCCATGGACATAGGCCACCGGCTTGCGGAACGCTTCGACCTCGGTGCGCAACGCGGTCAGGAAGCTCGCGAAGCCGTCGGGCTGGCCGTCGGTCTCGGCGAGGGTCTTCGGATCGCGCAACGGCGCGCGCGTGGAGTCGGACAGATCCCAGCCGGGATCGGCCTGGGAAATGAGCATCACGGCAGCCGAATGGCGCTTCTTGGCTTCCGCGAAGGTCTGCTGCATCCAGAGAATGACGGCCGCATTGCGTGCGTTGTACTCGTCCGGATCGGGATTCGTGTCGCAGAGATTGTTGCAGGAGCCCTGCACGTTGAGCGTCGCATAGGTCACGCGTCCGACCGTCCAGCGGCGATTCTCGACACAGCCGACCTTGGTGCCGTTGGCACCGAGGCACAGCGCATCGGTCTGCACCTCCTGGCGCAGCCTGCGTTGACCGAGCGAGAACGGGGTCGAGAAGAACACCTTGCGCTCATAGTCGAGCCGCTCGCGCGAGTTGAAGCCGCCATTGGACGGCCGATCGCAATCGACCCAGTCGTTGTCGCCCGGCGTAAACATCGCCGGCGCTTCCAGGCTGTTCAAGAAAGCGAGCGCCTGAGCGTAGAGGCCGGCGTCACAGGCTGAATTCGAGCCCTGCTTGAGATCGCCGTCGTGAACGGTGAATTTCAGCCGGTGCGCGTTCATGTCGGCGATCAGGTTCGGTACGCCCACCGTGGCCTGCAGCGTGGAATAGGGCAGGTCGCCCCAAAGCCCGATCGTATAGCTGTCGTCGTCGTCGCGCTCGTGGTCATGCGCGAAGCTCGGCGCTGCGGCGAACGCGAGCAGCGAGACCGCCGCAGACAGCGTGAGCAGTTCTTGAAAAGCGGATTTGAATGATGATCGAAATGACATTCGGCAAGATCCCCCAAGACCTCGGTTACATCGTGCCGCTTGTGTGCAAGCGGCCCCGCAACGATGCGGAGCGTCGTTAACGGGGACGTGACAATCGGCTGACAATCAACTGACGGATCCATGATGGCGCCGGCGCATGGCGTCGGGGATTCTCGATCGTGCGCACGACGCAAAACCCGCCGCATCATCTGCGGCGGGCTCCTGCTTGTCGGAATAGAATTGGACGCTGATGGGGCCGAACAATCAGCGGTCGTCGTCGCGATCGTCGCGGTCATCGCGATCGTGGTGGTGCCAATGGCCGTGGTGGTGATGATCACCATCTTCGTCGGCGAAGACGAACAGATTCATCAGGTCGCCGATGGCCGGACGGTTCACCGGAACATAGCGATGATCGTCGCGGTCATGGATCGGGTTCGGCAGCCGGTCACGGCTGACGGCCGAAATGGTGGGCAGCCGCCAATTCCGCTCGATGAACTTCAGCAGCGAAACGTGATCGTAGTAGGTATGGTCGACATGCCCTTTCTTGGCGAGCGGCGAGACCAGGATGAAGGGAATGCGGGTGCCGTCGCCGAGGAAGTCCACCGGCTGAATATAGCCCGAATCGTAATATCCGCCGCCTTCGTCGGTGGTGATGAAGATCGCGGTCTTGGCCCAGAGCTGCGGGTTGGCCTTGACGCGGTTGATCAGGGCTTCCAGGAACTTCTCATAGAGGTCCGTGGTCGAATCCGCGGGATGACCTGCGAGCGCCTCGAACGGACGCACGAACGACACCGCCGGCAGGGTGTTGTTCTGGATGTCCTTCACGAAGGCGCCGTAGTTCTGCAGCTTGGCTTCCTCGGACGGCGTCTTCATGATCTTGTTGAAGCCGGTGAGGGGATCGCAAATGCCGCAATAGGAGTGGAACAGCAGCGGCACGCCATCGACGCTCTTGGCGAAGGTGGTGGCGTCGTCACCACGGTCGGCACTGTAGTACTTCCAGGACACGCCCTTCGCAGTCATCACGTCGGCAATGGTCGGCGCGCTCTGCGGCGGCAGCACGAACTTGTCCGAGCCGAGTGCGTTCGGCTTGGCGCTCGTCTGATTCCAGTACATGCTGTAATTGTTGACCAGGTAATAATGGTTCGGCGCGCAATTGTTGTGATAGACGCCGTTCTTGAACAGCTGCTCATTGATGGCGGCAACGCCCGGCGCGCTCGGGTCGGAGCAGTTGACGTAGGAGCCACCGCTGTAGCCGTCCTGCTTGTAGTAGTTGTTGGTCCCCGAAACCGGATCCGGATTCTCGATCTGGTTGGCATAGGGCACCGCAGGCGCGCCGTTCAGCGTCTCGGGATTGGTGAAGAACGCCGCGTGTCCGGTCACCAGCGCCTGGAAGTTGGCGCCGGTGCCGCCCATGATGGCCTGGTGATAATTGTCGCTGATCGCATATTCGTCGGCGAGCTGCTTGAAGAACGGCGCGTCACCGGGCTGGGCCTTGCCCGAGGCGTCGGTGAACGGGTTCATGTTGTAGAAGCCCATGGAAATCGCGCCTTCCATCGGGTTGAAGCCGCCCGCCGGATAGGGCTTGCCGTTCGAACCGGTGCCGATGGTCTGCTCGACCCACACGAACTTGTCGTGCTTGCCACCATCGACGTCCTGCCACATCTGGAAAAAGCGGTGCACCGGATCTCCGGTGTAGGCGGCGTAGGGGACGTATTTCGAGATCTGGTACGGTCCGTTGGGGAGATTGGCCGGGAAGCGCGTATCGAGCACGTTCTGCGGCAGGCCGATTCCATAGGTCGTGTAGGGCTGCGGCAATGTCGCGTAGGCGCCGGTGGAGGCCGTCTCGGCGGTGTAACGCACCTCGTCGCGGCCGATGCGCTGTTCGGCCTTCTTGAAGTGCCGGCCCGGGGAGCCGTCCTCGTTCACGATGCCTTTGCTGAGCAGATTATCGATGCTCTGTCCGGACTTCGGCTTGTAGGTGCCGAACAGATTGTCAAAGGTATGGTTCTCGCCGACGATGATGATGACGTGCTCGATCGGCGTGGTGGTCGCCGGTCCGGCGAAGGCGGGCGCGATGCTGGTTGCGGTGAAGACGGCGGTGGTCGCAAGCGCAAGCGCCTTCGACCGCGTGACTGTTCTGGTCATGAAAATCTCCGGGCGGAGTGGGGTGCTGGCACGCGCGCCATGTGGTGAGCGGCCTGCGACGATTTATCGCGGCAACAAATTGCAACGAGGTGTCGGTCGTGATGCGGTTTTGTGAAATGTCCAGAAATGCTGGGCATCGCCGCGATGCGAGCTTGTCGATCCGCGCGACGAGCTTCGTGCGAGCCGGATCGAACGTCAGCGTGAACCGGACGTCGGTTGCGGCGCTTGCGTAATCAGTTGTGAGTAGCAGCTCAGAACTGGCCGGGCACCCAGCCCAGCGCGAGCGCCTGACCTTGCGCGATCTGGCTGGTCGACATCTTCGAGGCGACGGCGTTGCGCAGGCGGAGGTAATAGCTCCGCTGCGCCCGCCCGGCATTGCCGGCCGCGAGGTTGAGCCATTTGTAGGCGAGCACCACGTCCTGCGGAACGCCGTGACCCTTGTCATACATCAGGCCGAGCATGGCCTGGCCGAACGGATTGCCCGCGGCCGCGGCCTGGCAATAGAGATCGCTGGCGACCTCATAGGCCTGCGGCGTGCCGAAGCCGTTCTCGTACATGAACCCGAGCATCGCCTGGGCGCGCGGATCGCCGTGCAGCGCCAGCGGACTCAGCACGCGGACGGCGCGCACGAAATCGCCGCGCGCATAGGCGCTGCGTGCGGCGCTGATCGTGTCGGCGTGAGCGGAGGCGGACATCGTTGCGAGCAGCAGGGCCGCCGCGGTCGCGGCCTTGATGCGACGTCGGATCGACGGCCGAGGCTGGTGGCCGAGATGGTCAGCGGGTGGTGCGGACACGCAAATCATCCGTGATGCTGGCTCCGACCGATCCGCGGAGCTTGGAACGGAGTTCTTCGGCCACCTGATGAGCATCGCTGCCGTCGCGGATGATCTGCGGCCGGATGAAGATGATCAGCTCGGTCCGGGTGCCCTTCTTGTCCTGATGCGAGAACGTGTCGCCCAGGATCGGGATCTCGTCGAAGCCGGGAATGCCGTTGCGGTTGCCGTTCTGCTGCTCGCTGATCAGGCCCGCCAGCAGCACGGTCTGGCCGTTGGCGACCGAGATCGCGCTCTTGACCTTGCGCTGTGACACCGTCGGCGTCAGGCTCGCGGCGCTCTGCGCGGCGACGTTGCTGATCTCCTGCTCGACCTCCAGCCGGACATTGCCATTGGCGGCGATCCGCGGCACGACACGCAGGATGATGCCGGTGTTGCGATAGTCGATGGTGTTCACGACTGTGTTGCTGGACGACAGCACCGTCGCGCTGCCGGTCGAGACCGGCACGACATCGCCGACCTGCAGGGTGGCCGTCTGATTGTTGATCACGACCAGCGACGGGTTCGAGAGCACCTTCACGCTGGTCACCGTATGCAGCGCATCGAGGATCATGTTGGGTGACGCCTCGTGCCCGATCAGGAAGTTGAAGCCGGGCAGCGCGCGGTTGATCAGCGCCGAGGTCGCGGCCGCGGTCGTCGCCGTCGCCACCGAGGTCGTCTGGGTATTGGTGATCGAGCCCTTGTCGGTGCCGAGACCGAGCACCTTGCTCGACAGATAAGCCTGCACGCCGTAGGACAATTCGTTGGTCAGCGTCACCTCGGCGATGGTCGCGTCGATGCCGACCTGCAGCACCGGCTGGTCGAGCTGCTGCAGCGTGCTGGAGATGGTGCGATAGCTCTCGCGATCAGCATAGATCAGCAGCGAATTGTTGACGGTATCCGGCGTGATGCGGACGTTCGGCATCAGCGCCTGGCCGCCGCTGCCGCCGGAGCGCGGTTCCAGCCCGCTCGCCGACGGCGTGCTGCTGGACGCCGATGACGCGCTTGAGGACTGCATCCCGGACAGGCCGCCGGCGCCTTGCAGCCGGCTCGATGTCGTCGCACCGCCGTTGGCTGATCCGGCTGCGTTGGTGTTGAAGGACAGCCGATCGGCAACCGATGTCGTCGTCCCATCCGAGCCGGGCGCCGCCTGATTGTCGGTGCTGTCGGTGGACGAGGAGCTGGCGCCGCCGAACATGTCGGTGAGCACCTTCGCGAGCTGGCGCGCATCGCCGTAGCGGATGCGATAGACGTGGACGCTGGTGCGCCCGGAATCGGCCTGGTCGAGCCGGCGGATCCAGGTCGCCGCGGTCTGCAGCAGCGCCGGCTTGCGCGTCACCACCATGATGGCGTTGAGCCGGCTGACGACCTGCAGCTTCACCAGATTCTGGCTCAGCCCGTTCTCGCCGGTGTCCATGATCTTTTCGAGCTCGGCGACGAGCGGCTCGGGCGCCGAATTGCTGACCGGAAAGACGCCGACCGACTGGCCGCGCATCCAATCGACGTCGAAGCTCAGCGCGGTCTCGATCGCCGAGCGCCGCTCGGCGCCGGTGCCCTGGATGAGCAGCAGGTTCCGCGTGGAGTCGGCGCGCACGCTGCCGGCGCGGGTTGCGAAGCTGTCCATCAGCTTGAGGATCGTCTGCGCGCCGACATATTGCAGCGGCACCACCGACACGCCGTAGCCGGGCTCGGCGCGACCGGCTTCGCCGTCGACGCGGCCGGCCCCGATGGCATCGCCGAGCGGCGTCAGCTTGTAGCCGCCGCCCTCGCGGACCAGCACGACGCCTGACAGGCGCAGCGCACTTTCCAGCACGAACAGAATGTCGGATTTCGGCACCGGCCGCGCGGAGACCAGGCTCACGCTGCCCTGGACGCGCGGATCGATCGAATAGCCGGCGCCGAGAATGTCGCCGATCACGACCTTCGCGACCAGCGCGATCGGCGTGTTCTCGAAATTGAGATCGTAGCCCTTGCCATCGGCCGCCGGCTGCGGCCTGACCTCGGCGACCTCCTGAACCACCGTCCCCTGATAGGTCCGCGCGCTCGCGCGTTCGACCTCGGGGCGGCTCTGGAGCGACCCGACCGGCCGCTCATCGCGTGGCAAGATATCGAGCGAGCGGACCTTGTCGATCACGTCGACATCCGCCGGCGCGCTGGCCTGAGAATTCAGCGTCGCCATGTTGCAGGAGGCGAGCAGGACGGTGCCTGCGAGCAGCAAACCATGCCGGACAACCGCAGCGGACTGGCTTCGATTGCCGATGCAAAACATGGACTTGCCGACCTACTCATGTGGACTGGCCGCAACATGATGCTGCTGCGGGAGACTGTGCGGCCTGCATAGCGGTCCAATGTGACACTTATGTATATTTGGCGGGAGCTGTGGAGTTTTGCGCAACTTGTGTGTCGGAAATGTCGGCACGCTCCGCATTCGTACAACCGTCATGTTCGCGATCAATAACAGCGGCAGCCATTTGTAGTGTGCCGAGACGACATGCCGGCACGGGCGCTCCCCGGATCTCGCCATGAGCGGTACGCTGTCGACCCAGTTTCAGGCCTATCTTCGTCAGCGGCATCCGCAGCGCTCGGGCGAGCCTGCCGGCGACACGCAGCTCGCGCTCTGGGATCGGTTCGGCCTGTCGGCCGAGGCCTTTGCCGAGGAGGCCGTGCAGTTCACCGGGCTGGATCGCGCATCCCTGCGCGAGCTGATGGCGGCGACGCCCGCGGTCAGCGAATTCTCGGACCGCTTCCTGCGCGAAGTGCTCGGCTATCCCTACCGGAGCTCCGAGGGCAGCGCCAATTTTGCCATGGCCGATCCGACCGATCAGGCGGTGCGGCGGGCCGCCGAACTGGTGCTCGGCCCTGACATTATATTTAAGGTCGCGTCGCACGAGGACATTGCGGTCGTGCTCGACCAGCGGCTGGCCGCTGGAGAGGAAGCCGACATCTCGCCGGTCCAGGACCTGCGCGACGACGACATCGAAAGCCTGCGGGATCTGGCGAGCGGCGCGCCGGTGGTGCGGGCGGTCAACGATCTCATCGAGAAGGCCGTGGAAATGCGCGCCAGCGACATCCACATCGAGCCGTTCTCGACCGGGCTCGTCGTCCGGCTCCGCGTCGACGGGCTGTTGCGTCCGATCGCAGCGCCGGCGGGCGTGCTGCCGCAGGCCGTGATCTCCCGCATCAAGATCGTCGCGGGCCTGAACATTGCGGAGCGGCGACTGCCGCAGGACGGCGCCGCGCGCATTCGCGCCGGCCGCGCGGAGATCGACGTCCGCGTCGCGATCATGCCGACGCAGCATGGTGAGACCGCCGTGCTCCGCATCCTGCCCAAGGATCGCTCGCAGCTCGTCGCGAGCCGTCTCGGCCTGTCCCAGCGCGATGACGCCGCGCTCCGCCGCCTGATCGCGCTACCGCACGGCATGATCGTGATCACCGGACCGACCGGCAGCGGCAAGACAACGACGCTGGCGACCATCCTGTCGATGCTCAACACTCCGGAACGCAAGATCCTCACGATCGAGGACCCGGTGGAATATGAGATTCCCGGCATCAACCAGTCGCAGATCAAGCCGGCGATCGGGCTGACATTCGCCACCGCTCTGCGCTCCTTCGTCCGGCAAGACCCCGACGTCATCATGGTCGGCGAGATCCGAGACAACGAGACCGCGCATGTCGCGGTTCACGCCGCGCTGACCGGCCATCTCGTGCTGACGACATTACATACCGAGACCGCGGCGGCGGCGGTGCCGCGGCTGCTCGATCTCGGCGTCGAGGGCTATCTGCTGCGATCGACATTGCGCGCCGTCATCGCGCAGCGGCTGGTGCGCCAGCTTTGCGATCATTGCAAGATCGCCAAGCCGCTCGACGAGGAGACCTGTCGGAACGATCCGCGCTTCGGCCATTTGGGCCTCGCGGCCGGGGACGTGACATGGCATCCCGTCGGCTGCGAGCGATGCGGCCAGAGCGGTTACCGCGGACGCGTCGGTGTGTTCGAGATGCTCGAACTGACGAGCAGCCTGCGCGAGCTGATCGCGGACAGCGCCGATGGCCTGGCGATCGATCGGCTGGCGATGCGGGAGGGCATGACGACGATGCTCGACGACGGCGTCGCCAAGTGCCGCGCCGGCGTCACTTCGACCTCCGAGCTGTTTCGTGTCCTCGTCGCGCGCTGAGGTGGACCGTGCCAAGCTACCGCTATCGCGCATTGACACAGTCCGGCGAGATCGTCGTGGGATCCCTCGTGGCGCCGTCGCGCAGCGAGGTCGAACGGCGCATCTCATATCTTCAGCTGCTGCCGATCGAGACGATCGAGGAGAAGACGTCGGGCTCGGGGGCCGCGTCCGGGTTCGCCTTCGGCGCGCCGTCAGCCGCCGAAGTCACCACCTTCACGCGCGATCTGGCGCTGCTTCTCAAGGCGGGCGCGCGGCTCGACGATGCGCTGGAGCTGCTGTCGGGCGACTCGGAGGTCGGGCGCCTGCGCCCTGTGGTGGCTCGTCTGCGAACGGCCATCATGGCCGGTGAGAGCTTCGCCGACGCCGCGGCCGCGCAGCCGCGCCTGTTCTCACCGATGTATGTCGCGCTGATGCGCGTGGGCGAAGCCTCGGGCACGCTCGATCATGTGCTGACGGCGCTCGCCGGCGAACGCGAGCGCTCCGAGGCGACGCGGCGCAAGCTCACCGACGCGATGCAGTACCCCGCTTTCGTCTTTCTCGCGGCGATCGGCGTGATGCTGTTCTTCCTCGTGGCCGTGCTGCCGAATTTCTCGGCGGTGCTGCGCGATTTCGGCGGTCGCGCCGATACGGCGCTCGGCTTCTTCATGTCGCTGTCCGACATCGTGCGGGCCAATGCGGCGGCCATCACGCTCGGCTGCGCGATGCTGATCGCTGCCGTCTGGTGGCTGCTGCGCCAGCCTGCGGTCCGCGCTGCACTGACCAGCGCGCTGGCGGTGATCCCCGGCATCGGCGACATCCTGATGTTCTATCGGACCAGCCTGTTCTGCCGCAATCTCGGCCTGCTGCTCGGCTGCGGCGTCACGCTCAGCGCGGCATTGCGTATTCTGGTCGACGTGATGGCGGTGACGTCGTCACGAGCGCCGTGGTCGGCCGCCGCGGACCGCGTGCGCCATGGCGGCAAGCTGTCCCAGGCGCTGTCCGCCGACAACATGCTGCCGCCGATGGCGCTGCGCATGCTGCGCCTCGGTGAGGAGACCGGCCAGTTGCCGACGCTCTCGACCCGCATCGCCGAGTTCTATGAATCCAAGCTGCAGCGTGGGCTTGACCGTGTCGTCGGTATCGTCGGTCCTGCCGCGATCCTGCTGATCAGCGTCGTCGTCGGCGGCTTGATCGTCTCGATCATGACGGCGCTGCTCTCCGTCACGCAACTCGTCGGCTGACTTGTATCAAGGAGAATGACATGAGCTCGAACGTGCAGGCCCAGCGGGTCAGAAGGTCCGGACGCGAGAATGAGCGCGGCTTCACGCTGGTCGAGATGCTGGTGGTGATCACCATCATCGGACTGATCATGGGGCTGATCGGTCCGCGTGTTCTGAACTATCTCAGCGAATCCAAGACCAAGGCGGCGCGGATTCAACTGCAGAGCTTCTCGGCGGCGCTCGATCTGTTCTATCTGGATGTCGGCCGCTATCCCTCGACCTCGGAGGGTCTTGCGGCATTGGCGCAGCGGCCGCCGGGGCTGGGCACCTGGAACGGTCCCTATCTCAAGGGCGGAGCGGTGCCGAAGGATCCGTGGAATACGGCCTATGTCTACCGCGCGCCGGGCGATCATGGGCCGTTCGACATTCTGTCCTATGGTGCGGACGGCCAGGAGGGCGGCAGCGGCACCGCCGCCGACATCGTGCTGGGAACGCAGACGAGCGCGCGAAGTGAGTGACGACAGCCAACGCGGATTTACCCTGCTCGAGATGGTCTGCGTGCTCGCGATCGTCGCGCTGCTGGCGTCCGTCGCATGGCCCTATCTGCCGCGGCAGACGTCGCGGCCGCGGTTGCAGGCCTACGCGCTGCAGGCGGTGACGCTGCTGAAATCCGATCGCGCCGCTTCGATGCGCAACGGCCTGCGGGTCGATACGCGGCTGGACACGTCGCGCCGGCTGATCAGCTCCGGCAGCGGCGGTGCGGCGCTGAAGCTGCCGGACGACGTCGGTTTCCAGGCGACCTTGCCGCGCAGTTGCCAGCAGCGGCCGGTGATGGCGACGATCAGTTTCTTCCCCGATGGCCTGTCCTGCGGTGGAGCGATCACCTTGTCCCGCGCCGATCTGAGCCTCGAGATCCGGGTGAACTGGCTGACGGGGAGGATCGACATTGTCTCGCGCGCGCTCGCCAATGGCTGATCACGACCAGGCCGGCTTTACGCTGATCGAGGTGCTCGTCGCGCTCGCCGTCGTCAGCGTGTCGATCGTCGCCATCGGCGCGGTCGTTGCACGCAATGCCTACGCCGTCCGCAGATTCGAGCAGCATGTCACGCTGGTCAGCGATACGCGGCTGGCGCTGACGACGGCATTGGCGGATCGCGGCCGGCTGCAGCCCGGCGTCCTCGATCAGCGTTCCGGGACAGGCTCGGTGGTGCTGAGGATCAATCCGCTCGGCGGCGATTGGGAGCAGCCCACCGGACAGCAGGGCTGGGTTCCCGAAGCCGTGACGATGCGTGTGAGGACCGGCTCCGGCGCCGTTGCCGAGGTGCAGACGGTCCGGCTCGTGCGGATGGCCCGCTGATGAGCGTCAGAGCCAACCAGGGACATCAGGCGGGGTTCGCGTTGATCGAGGCCCTCGGCGCGCTGGCGATTGCCGGCATCGTGCTGTCGGCGCTGCTGGCTGTCACGTCGCAATGGCTACCGGCCTGGAAGCGCGGGCTGGACCGCGTGCAACGCGCCGAGATGGTTGCTGCCGCGCTGCGCCGGGTTGGCGATGATTTCGCCGCGGCTCAATTTGTGGCGCCCAATCGCGAACAGAAGGGGCCGTTGTTCATCGGGCAGGAATTCTCCGCCACGTTTGTTCGGTCCGAGATGGGTCCCAACGCCGGGCACGGTCTTGATGTCGTGCGCATCGGCGAGGAGGGGGACAGGAACGGCCGGGCTTTGCTGCGCGCACGCGCCGCGTTCGAGCCCATTCCGCTCGGGCAAGCCGTCGCGGCGTATTTCCGCTTCCGCGATCCGGTGACGCTGTTGTCCGCTCCGTTCCGGATGTCGTTCGCCTATGCCGACCGGACGATGGCCTGGACGCCGGAATGGCATGATGCGAGCAAATTGCCGTTCGCGGTGCGCATGACGGTCTATGACGAGAGTCGCGGCGGGGGACCGGTGCTGGTCAGCGCTGTCCATATTCAGGTCGACACGCCGGGCGGCGGCTTTGCGGCGTCAGGAGCCGGCGGCAGCTCCAACAACCAGCCCCCGGCTGCGGCCCAGCCGCAGCAGCAGCCCGACAACACCAACAACGACGGGCTGATCGACTGATGCGCAGGCGGATTTCCAGCGATCGGCTCGCCTGCGGGCGCGGCGCACAGGATGGTTTCATCCTCATCGCCGTGCTGTGGATGCTTGCCGCCCTCGCGGCGCTCGTCGTGATCGTCTCGCAGCAATTGGGAAGCTCGGCGCGCTTGTTGCGACTCGAGGACGGGGTCGTCCAGGCCGATGCGTTGGCGTCGGCGGCGATCGAATTGTCAGCCTATCGCCTGATGCTCTCCAAGGAAGAGGAGCGGCCGAGGCAGGGCAGCTTCCGGCTCGCGCTCGCGGGCAACGACATCGCGGTGTCGTTCGTGAGCGAAGCTGCGCGGATCGACCTGAACACGGCGCCGGTCGAGATGCTCGAAGCCCTGTTTGTGACGGTCGGCACCGAGCGGGACGCCGCGAAGGATTTTGCCGAGCGCGTCGTCGCGTGGCGCTCGAAGCCGTCCGATGCGGCCAAGGCGCAGGCCGAGGAGGCGCGCTATGCGGCGGCCGGGCTTGCTCGCATGCCGCGGCTGGCGCCCTTTGCCCATGTCAGCGAGCTCGCTTTGGTTCTCGGCATTCCCGCCGCGCTGGTCGAGCGCACGCTGCCATTCATCACCGTCTTCAATGGCTCTCCAGGGATCGATCCGACGATCGCCCCGCCGGAGGTGGTGGCCGCGTTGCCCGGAATGACACCGCTGATCCTGAAGGACTTCCTTAATGCGCGGGCATCGCTGATGCAGGATGCCGATGCCCTCACCAAGACGCTCGGGCCGGCGGCCAAGGACGCCGCCAAGGGCAAGAGCAAGGCCTATCGGCTCAGCATCCTGGTCGAACCGGCCGGCGGGCTGCGGCATGCCGCGACCGCTGTCATCATTCCGGGCGAAGGTGAGGAGCCCTATCGGCTGCTCGCACGGCAGGACGCAGGACCGCAACCGAGAGGCGCGCGACAGGCGCGGCTGACGCCATGAAGCTGACAGAGACGATCGAGCAAGGATTGACGGCGTGGACGGCGAGCGTGGCCCTCGCGGTCGAGGCGGTCGCCGACCGGCAGCTCAGCAGGGGACGGGTCGTCGTCGAGTATCATCGGCTGGACCATGTGGTCCTGACGCTGCAGGCGCCGTCGCGGGGAAAGCCGGCCTTGCCGCCCGCTGCGATCAATCTCGCAGCGGCGGCACCGCGCCCTGCGCTCTCGCCGGAGTGGTTGCGGGCGCTCCGCGGCTGCGCGCTCGAGGTCCATGTCGCCGCTGGCAACCTGCTGGTTCGTCCGCTCGACTTTCCCAAGCAGGCGGAGCCATTTCTGGACGGGATGATCCGGACGCAGATCGCAAGGTTGACGCCGTGGACGATCGATCAGGTCGTCTTCGGCTTCGGCACGGCGCCGGCGGCCGCAAATGATCGGATCGCGGTGACGCTGATTGCCGCGCCGCGCGCATTGATCCAGCCGCTGCTGGCTTTCGCGGCGGAGATCGGCGCGGCCAAGATCGCGGTGGTCGCGGAGGATGATGCAGGCGACGGTGCGCCGATCCAGATCTACAAGGCGTCGCTGCGCTCTGCGCTCGGAGGCGGCCGTGATCTTGGACGCGTGCTCAAGATCGGCTGGCTCTCGGTCGCCGCGGCCACAGCCGTGCTGCTGATCGCCACCACCTTCGCGGGGGGATATCTCGATGGTGAGCTCGATGATGCCCAGGCCCAAATGGCACGGCTGCGCGCCGCTCTGCGGCCTGCGATCGGAAGCGCAGCCGCCGACGGACTGCTCGCCAAGCGCAAGCAGACCAGCCCGGCCAGCGTGATTGTGCTCGAGACGCTGTCCAAGATCCTGCCGGACGACACCTACGTTCTCGAAATGCATGTCGAGAACGATCGCCTGCAGATTTCAGGCATGACCCAGGATGCGCCGGCCTTGATCCGGCTGATCGAGCAGTCGCCGCAATTCAGCCGAGCCACCTTCTACGCGCCGACGACCCGGACGGCGGGAGAAGCCGGCGAGCGCTTCCACATCGAGGCACGCATCAACCCTTATTTCGGAGATCGGGCATGAACTGGACGGCACCGCTGCGCCGGATCTTCCTGGCCTCGCCGGCCACGGCCGCGATCCTCTATGCTATCAGCCTGGTCGCGCTGCTCTGGGTCGGCGCTGCCGCCGTCGTCGATCTGCTCGCCAAGCGTGAGCAGCTCAATGATAATTACGCCCAGCTGGCGCAGTTTGCGGGACGCAAGCGGCCGGGCAGCACCGCGGATGCTGGCACCGGCGTGTCGCCCGGCGGATCCGTGTTCGTCGAGGGGCGGACGGTCACCATTGCCGGCGCGGCGCTGGTCCAACGCCTCACCGAGGCGGTCACCAAGGTCGGCGGCAGCGTACTGTCGACGCAGGTCGACCTGCCGGCGGCGCGCGCGAGCACGAGCGCCATCAGCGTGGTCGCCAGTTGCGAGCTAGAACAGCCGGCGCTGCAACAACTGCTCTATGACATCGAAGCCGGATTGCCGTTCCTGTTCGTTGATCAGCTGCATGTGCAGCAGCCGCTCGCGGCCGCGGCCAGCGAGAGCGGACGGCTGCGGGTGCTCGTGACCGTGTCCGGCCAATGGCAAGGAAAATCGTGATGCGCGCGCCGGTCAGCTCTCTCGCCGTTGCCTTGGCCGTTGCGTGCCTGGCCGTCGGCTGTCTTGGCGATGCGTGGGGCGATGAAGCGGAAGGTCTCGAACCGACTGCAGCGTTGAACGCTGCCCCCATCGACGGCCATGTCGGACAGGCGGCCGCCGATCCGGAGCGCGCCGCCGTGGCACCGCAAGCGATCTCGGCGGCGACGAGCGCCAATCCGCTGTGGGAGGTTCCGATCGGTGCGCTGCCGGCGACGCGTGAGCGGCCGATCTTCTCGGCTTCGCGCCGGCCGCCTCCACAGGTCGCCGCGCCGGTGATGGTCATGCGCGCGGCGCCGCCGCCTCCGCCGCCGGAGCCGGAACGGCCGAACCTGCAGCTCGTTGGCACGGTGATCGGCGACGAGGAAAGCTTTGGCATCTTCGTCGATCCATCCTCGCAACTACCGCTGCGCCTGCGGATCGGGGCTGCGCATGAAGGGTGGCGGCTCGAGGCGCTGAAGCCGCGCGAGGCCGTCCTGCGGAAGGATGGTGAAACGGTGATCCTGCCGATGCCGCAACTGGGACAGAGCGCAGACGACGACAGCGATCCGGTCCCTGCGCCGCCATCGGCGCGCGCGCGCATGGCGCGGCGGTCGCGCTGAGCTGTCTTCGGCCTCTACGCCGGAAGTACCAGGTCGCTGCCGATGGCCTGCAGCACGAGCACGGCGAGAAGCCCGATGACGAGAAAGGGGCCGAACGGCAGCGCGGTCTGGCCGGTCAAGCGCCGCCCCATGACGAAGAGAACGAGCACGCCCGCAAGCGCCGTCATCGTCGCGACCAGGAGCAGGATCGGCAGGCCGGAGAGGCCGGTCCAAAGCGTTGCGGCCATCAGAAATTTGACATCACCGAGACCCAATCCCTGCCGACCGCGGACCATCGCATACAGCCGCCGTAGCAGCAGCAGGACAATGCCCACGGCGAGAGCCGCGGCGGCGCCCCACAGCGCCGATGATGGATCATCGCCCGCCGCCATTCGAACCAGCCCGCTGATGGCGATGATTGCATTCATCCAGTCGGGCAGCAGGCCGCTGCGCAGATCGGTCCAGATCAGGCCGGCGCAGGTCGGAAGCAGCGCGGCGATGCAAAGAATGTCGATGGCGCTGGTCAAGAGGTCCCGGCGGAATTCACGGCTGCGAAGGCGGCAGCATAGACGTGCTCAGGTGGCGAGCGATAGTCCCGCCATCATCAGACCGATCGCGGCCAGCCAGCCGCCGATCGCGCGGACCGCGATCCCCCGCCAGCTGGAGGCCGGCTCGGTCTCAGGCCGTCGGAAGGCGAGCACGAGGGCCATGATGAGCGTGATGGCGACATAGCCGGCGCTGGCGAGCCCGGCTGCGTAGAGCACACGATCGGTCTGCGGCACGAGCTCGCCGGCATTGGCGACGCCGCGCATCACGCCAAGGACAAAGGCCAGCATGCACAGCAGCGCCACCGGAATGCGCAGGGCGGCCGCGAGCAGAAGTCCGATGACCAGGATGGTCGCGGCATCGACGATCGGCGGCGTGGGAGCCAGGCCGGCTGCCACCGCGAGCGCGAGCCCAAGACACAGACCGAGCGGAAACACCGCAACCAGCCATCGTCCGCTCGCGGCCCCGAGCGATCCGGCCAGCAGTCCGAGCGCCGCCCAGGCCACGACGTCCTGCAAGGTGAGCAGGGGATGCAATGCTCCGGCATAGAAGTCGCCGAGCCGTGCCGAGACGATGTGCGCGTCGGCGATCTGCACCTGGGTCAACAGCAGCAGCGCCGTCAGCAGCGACGTTCTCAGGCGCAAGCTCATGCCGCGACTCCCAGGCTCGTGACCAGGAAGTAGCCGCCGAGCGCAGCAATGGCTGCTCCGACGCCCTGGATGACGCGTTCGCCACCCGGCCAGCGGGCGAGCGCGCCGATCGTGATGCCGAAGGCATGAAGCAGGCCGGTGGCGACGACGAAGCCACAACCATAGGCCAGGGGATTTGCCGCGGAGGGGAGCTCGGCGCCATGCGCATGGCCGTGGAAGATGGCGAACACCGCAACGACCGCCGCGGCCAGCACGAACGGGGCCCGGACGCGCAGAGCGACCGCCAGTCCGAGCACCAGCGCCGAGAGTGCGATCACCAGCTCGGGAACGGGCAGCCCGATCTTGAGGATGCCCACCACGGCGCCGAGCGCCATCACCAGCGGAAAGACGATCGGCAGCACCCAGATCGCGGCGCCGCCGAGCTGCGCACCCCAGATGCCGACGGCGACCATCGCAACGAGATGGTCCAGCCCGGTCAGCGGATGCAGCAGTCCGGCGGCCAGCCCGCCACCGACGCCGGTCTGCTCGTGGGCAAAACCCGGGCTCGCCGTCAGCACGGACAGCAACACCACGCCGCAAGCGGAGTGCAGGAGGTGACGCCGCATCATCTTTGCTCCATCCGCGTCATGCCAGCGCCAGCACCCGCACCAGACGGCCCAGGAACCAGAACATCGATACGGAGCCGATCGCATAGGCGGGAAGCTCCGCGCCCCAGCTCGGCAGCACCGCGCCAAGCCGGCGATGCGCCCAGATCAGCGCCAGCACCAGCAGGACGAACAGGATCTGGCCGATTTCCACGCCGACGTTGAAGAAGAGCAGGGCTGCCGGCAGGATGCGTCGCTCCAGCCCGAGGCCGGCGAGGGCGCTCGCGAAGCCGATGCCGTGCACGAGACCAAAGCTGAAGGCCACGGCCCAGGGATAACGCGCGGTGAGGCCGATCTCGCCGCGCTGTTGCTTGACGATCTCGACGCCGACGAACACGATGCTGAGGGCAATGCAGGCGTTGAGCGGTCCCTCGGGGACGCCGATCCAGCCGAATGCCGTTGCGGCGAGTGACGCGCTGTGCCCGATCGTGAAGGCGGTGATCGTCTTGAGCAGCCGCCAGCCGCCTTGCACGATCCAGATCAGGCCGAGCACGAACAGCAGGTGGTCGGCGCCGAGCAGAATGTGATCGATGCCGAAATTGATATAGGTCTTGCCGAGCTCCAGCCAGGTGTCCAGCGTGGGCGCGTCAGTGCCGAGCACCGTCACCACCGGATTGGCCGCCGAGATCGTGTAGCTGCGCGTCTCGCCGTTCAGCGAGGTCACGCGGATGATGGCGGCCGACATGTCCTCGCCAAGATTGGCGATGGTCATCTGCCCCACCAGCCCCTTGTCGCCGCAATTGAGCTCCGGCAGGCGCAGCAAGCAATGTGCCGGCATCTTGAGCTCGATGCGGTTGGCGCCGTCTTTCGGCAGGGTGGTCCAGCGTCCGATGAAGACGCCGGGGCGCATCTCCCGGAATTCGAGCACGCCGAGTGTTGCCTGATGCGCCGTCGCGGAGCGCGAATGCAGCAGCGCGGCGAGTGCGAGCAGAACGACCTGCAGGACGCGCCAGCCGGTCACGGCTCGTACCTGATCGTGTAGTTGGCCTTGAGCCGGCTCACTGCCTCCCACGCCTGCTTGCGCGTTTCCTCGGTGTGCCAGATCTTGGCGGCGTCGTCGCGGAGGTCCTCGAATTTCGCCGGCGCGCCAGGGGTGCGCGCGTCGAGGCGCACGACGTGCCAGCCATCCTTGGACTGCAACACGGTCCATTGCTGCGTCGACAGCTTGAGCAGGCCTTCGCCGAACTGGTCGCCGAAGGCGGCGGACAGGCTGGGTACGGGGCGGTCGAGGATCGCCCGCGTCTGGTCGCGCAACTCTTCGGACTCGCGCTGCTCGCGAATGTCGTCGAGGTGTCGCTTGGCCGTTGCTTCGTCGCTCGGCGGGGTGATCAGAAAGCTGACGCGCTCGGGCTCGTCGAAGCGGGCGTGATTTTCGGTGAACCAGGCCCGCAACTGCTCCTCGCTCGGCTTCGGCACGCGGACCTGGTCGAAGATCAGATATTGCAGCTTGAACGCGACGCGGTCGCGGATCATCTCGTCGCCGCGGTCGACGCCGAGCGCCTTGCCTTCGCGGTAGAGGATCTCGCTGGCCACCCAGGCCTCGACCATCTTCTGCAGTTCGGCCTCGCTCGGGGTGCGCTGCTTATCCTCGTCGAACGTGTCGATGAAGGACTGGCGCAGCGCCTTGGTGACGGTGATGACCTTCTCGTCCTTGGCCGGCGGATGCAGAATGGCATCGGCCGCAAAGATCAGGCCGCCGAGCGCGAGGAAATGCAGCAGGGGTTCTCTGGCCAGCGCGCGCAGGGCCGCGCCCCAGCTTCGTGCCGGCGCGGGCAACGCGCTGTGGCCGTCTCGCGGATTGGCGTGGGCAGAGGCGCCTTCGAAGGTCTGCGCCGCATTGGACATGGCAGGTGCTGACATACGCTCTTTTGAAATGACGACCGCGCTCGAGGCGCGGCGCGTATATGCAACGGCATACTCGCGGTTGTCACCGTGCAATCAGCCGTGTCACAAAAAATTCGCAAGATCCGTGACGGGTCTTGTTGGTGGGGGGCAAGGCGCACGAAAAATAAAACCTTCAACAAACTGTCTCCGAGTTTTGGTTTGGTCGCGCCACGAATGACGAGGCGCATCGTGCATGCGTTGGGGATTCGTGTTTGAAATCTCATTGAACGTCCAGGGGCGACGAAATGGTTCCATCTGCCAAAAAGATCTTGTTGACAGCGGCCTCGGTGTCGCTGGCGCTCTCGCAGAGCGCCGATGCCGGAGAACGCTGGGGCGAATATTGGGGTGAGCCGAAAGCGAAGATGAATCCGTATGTCGCCGGCGACATGCACAATCACAACACCTGCACCGACGGTTCGGTGGCCGCCGGCTATTCGATCGATCGTTCGGTCGGCAAGGGCACCGCGGCGGCTGGTGGCAAGAACTTCGACCTCGACTGGTTCACGCTCGGCAACCACGGCGGCTCGGGCAACCGCGACTGCCGCTTCAGCGATGCCAGCGCCAATATCCCGGGTGACAACACCACCACCTATTGGAGCCAGACGCTCGGCAAGACGATCGACGGCATCACCATCACCAAGCTGAAGGGCACGCCGAACGGCACCGACACCAACGCCAAGATGTGGCGCTGGCAGTCGATCCAGGAAATCGAGTACCCGACGATCGTCAGCCGAACCGCGACGTATAATAAGGTGCTGGTCGAAGGCCTGGAGTGGATCCTGCCCGGTCACGAGCATGGCGACGTCGCCGTGATCGCCGGCCAGAACCCACGCGGCTACGGCAATGCCGACAAGATGGCCGAGTTCGAATACCGCTTCGACCGCGCCGACACCGACGCGATCGGTCCGGTCGACGCCAGCAACAATCCGCTGTGGTCGGGCAAGGACAACGTCAACAATTCCGGCACGGCCGGCCACCAGAAGGCCGTCGCCGGTATCACCTGGCTGCAGGCCAACCACCCGCTGCAGTCCTACGCCATCCCGACCCACACCGAGCGTCAGGGCCCGTTCAACCCGAGCGGCACCGCGGGCTACAACATCGAGCACTTCCGCGACTTCAACAATGCCGGCCCGACGGTGGCGTTCGGCATCGAGGCGCCGGGCCACATGGCCGAGGGCGGCATCAATGGCGGTTCGGGCTCCTATACGGCGAATGCCGTCGGCGGCGGCACCTACGGCATGCATGGCGTCTACACCGCCAAGGTCGGCGGCCTGTGGGATGGTCTGCTCGGCGAAGGCCGCAACGTGTTCGTGTTCCAGAGCTCGGACTGGCACAGCCGCGGCGTCTACGGCGCCCGCGACGCCAGCACCACGGCGGACTTCATCCCCGGCGAATACACCCGTCTTTACGTTCCGAACGAGAAGCACTTCACGCAGCAGTCGATCATCGACGGCATGCGCTCGGGTAACTCGTACTCGGTCAATGCCCAAATCATCGGCTCCGACATGGTGTTCCGCGCCAGGGGGGAGTGGGATGACGAGTGGAAGACGATGGGCGAGACGCTGCGCGTGTGGCCCGGCGAGAAGATCGTCCTCGAGATGGAAATGACCGTCCCGGTCGCCAACAACAGCCCCTACAGCTTCAACAACCCGTTGCTGCTGCCGGTCGGCATCAAGCAGCCTTTGAACAAGCCCTATCTCGACCATGTCGATCTGATCACCGGTGACGTCACCGGCCCGATCGCGCCGGGGGCTGCGGGCTATGCGGTGGCCAATGCGGCCGGCGTTGCCGGCGCGGCCATCGTCTACAATGCGTCGGCCAAGATCGCCAAGCAGATCCAGGCCACCAAGATGAAGAGCTACAAGCTGAAGGATGGTTCGGTTCGCCTCAGCTTCACGACCTCCTTCGTCGCGAGCGAGAAGCCGTTCTACATCCGCGCCCGCGGCACCAACATCCCGCCGGCGACGCCGAACGTCTCCGACAGCGCCGGCAACCCGCTGCTCGACCTCAACAACGTCAATGTCAGCTGCACCGACGCGGCGTGCCCGTCGCATCTCGGAACGGTCAATGGCGTGAAGAGGGTGACCAACGACGTGCAGGCCTGGTCGAATGTCTGGTTCTATGCGAACCCGATCTTCGTCCGTCCGCATGGCACGCCGAAGTTGCTGGTTGAAAAGAACCATGAGCTGGCGCGCAAGCTGGCGCATGAGCACCACCACAGGCACGATTGGGATCAGTGGGGCCAGTGGGGTCAGTGGGATTACTGGGCGTTCAACCGCGATTTCGATCGCGACTAAGCGCTCCTGATCGACCGGGCGGCCGAGAACGGTCGTCCGGTCGTCGCCGCGATCGGCGCCGGTTCACGAACCGGCGCTTCTTGTCTTTGATAGGATCTGCCTGGGTTCGTCCGCCGATGTCTCGCCTGTTGATCTCGATTGCCGCCGTCCTCGCGCTCACGAATGCTGTATCGGCGAATGAGGAAGAGCCGACGCAGGAGACCTGCGACGCTGCGGTGGCCGAGGCGCGCGCGGAAGCAGCCGCGCTCCCGGCCGATGACGTGTCGCGCTATTTCGCCGAGCGGGACATCCAGCAGGCGCTGGTCGAAGCCGGCAATGGCGAGTTCGATGATTGTGTCGAGAAGGCCGAGCGGGCGCTGTTGGAAGCACGCGAGCGGCCTCACAGCCTGAAGTCGGGTGAGCGGCTCGACATTCTTGGTGCGCATGAGGTGCCGCCGCGCTGATCGAAAGGTCCGCGGAGCGCACCGTCATCGCTCTGTCATGCAAGTCAGCACATTGTCGGATTGTGACGACGCGTGCAGGACATTGAGGCATGGACCAGATCGAAGCGCTTTTTCCGATTCCGCTGTTGCGTTCGCCGGGACTGCTCAGTCCCGAGTTGAAAGATGCAGCCGTGGCGGCGATCCGGAATGCGAAGATCGAGAGCAATCTGCGCTCCGGCCAATTGTTTCATACCGAAGTGGCCGATCCCCGCGCCAATAATCTGTTCCAGACCATCGCCGAACTGGCGGTGCCGAAGCTGGTCGATTTCGGTGAGCTGCTGTTCGGCGAGAAGCTGCGCTGGACCGTCAAGGAGATGTGGACGAATATGCTGGAGACCGGCGGCAATCAGACCTTGCACGCCCATGCCAACAGCTTCATCTCCGGGATCTTCTATCTGACGCCCTCGCATCCCGGCAGCCGCACCGTGTTCGTGCGGCCGCCCGGCGGCAGCGACTTCTCCTTCCGCCATCATACGCGCAGCGCGGCGGTCGGACCGTTCAATGCCGGAAAATATGTGCTGCCCGAGGCAGAGCCGGGCGATCTCGTGCTGTTTCCGAGCTACCTCTATCATGAGGTGCCGCGCAATCAGGGCGATCAGCGCATCACGATCGCCTTCAATGCGATCCCAGATCATCTGGACTGTTGGGGCTACCGCGTCAGCTTCGACTCCTGACGCGAGAGCGTGATCTTTTCGGGCAACGCCGGTTGTCGCCTCTACGAGTTGTGCTGTTTCATCCGCCGAATTCCTGGGTCAGCAGATCGTGCGCCTCGCGGCGTGACGGCGCCGCCGCGTCGATGGCGCGGAGCAGGCGTTCCGCGCCCCGCCGGTCCGACGCGAGCAGCGCTCTGGCCATGCTCATCAGCGGCGCATAGGCCGGCTCGAACTCGGCGCTGAGGCGGACCGAGTCGAGAAGGCCTGGCGCCGCCGCTGCGATCAAGGCCGCGCCGCGCGGGTCGCCGGTGAGTGCCGCGCCGGCCTGCAGGAAGCGATTGCGCGCCTGCCCATAGGCGTTCAGGCGCTGGTCCCAGGCGGGGCGATCCGCCTGCGGCATCAGTCCGGCCGGATCGGTCGTCGTCTGGCCGATGACCGTCAACAGCAACTGCCAGGGCGGCGCCGAGAGCGCGCGGACGTTGCTCCGGGCGTCGAAGGTGACGAACGGAAAATCGTCGGTGTTGCGCGGACCCGGACCTGCAAAGCGCGCCAGGGCGCCGGCGTCGGCGATATATTGCCCGAGCAGGTCGATGGGCCGGTCGAAACCGAGCGGCTGAAGGACAGGGCGGAGCTGCGGGTCCGAGAACCGGGCGGCGAGCCGACCGGGATCGAGCATTTGCGGGACGCGTGATCCGATCAGCGCGAGCATCGGCGTGCGGACGCTGTAATGGTTCAGCCAGGCTGAGCCGTCCGGGAAGATGGCGAGAAAGCTCCTGATGATGGCCCGCAGCGAGGGCGCATCGAGCTGGTAGAGCGGCAGCCATTGGCAGAACACGCCATCGGCGGCCAGCCGCTGCTTGACCGCATCGAAATGCTCCGTCGTATACAGCGCCCCGCTGCCGTCCAGCGCCGGATGAAACAGGTCGGCGACGATCACGTCGTAGCGTCCGCCATCCGCGACGATGAAGCGGCGCGCATCGGCGACCGTAATCGGCGGCATTGGCTGCTTGGTCGCGCCGTCGTCGAACCATGGCAGCAACGCGACGACCTCGGAGGACAATTCGACCGCGCGCACGTCGAGGCCCGGCAGCTGCGCGCCGCCGAGCACGGTCGCTCCGGTGCCGACCCCCAGGAACAGCGCGGTGCGCGGCGCCGGATGCAGCAGCAGCGGCAGCATGGCTTGGCGATAATCGGAGCGAACGGAGCTGGTGCCACCCATGCGGAAGTGCCCGTTCACCTCCAGATAGCGCGCGCCGGAGGCATCATCGACGACGCTCGCGGTGGCCATCGGCCCTTCGCGCAGCGCCAGCAGCTTGCCGCCATGGGGCACCTTCACCGGGCTGGGAGCGGGCCACGCCAGCAACAGCGCGCCGAGCAGGGCTGGCCCGGCCGCCCAGCGCAACGCCGCGCGGCTCGGCTGCAGCAGCAGCAGATATCCCGTCGCCGCCAGCACAAGCGCCCTCCAGGTGCCGAGTGTTGGAATCAGCAACTGGGCCGCGAGCAGCGGGGCGATCGCGGCGCCGAGGCTGTTGATGCCGACCGCCCAGCCGACTGAGCCGCTGATGTCGCGGACCTCCTGCATGAGCTGGCCGAACAGCGCGCCCATCGCCATCGCCGGCAGCAGAAACAGTAGCAGGGCGATGCCAAGTTCACCGGGAATGCCTTGGTCCGCCACGCGATCCGCAAGGTCGATGAGAGAGAGAGCCAGCAGCGCCGTGCCCAGCCCGGCGAAGGCGGTGCCGGCGAGCAGCGCGGTCTTGCCGGACCTCATCCTCGGCCCGAGGCGCTGCCAGATGAGGCCGCCGGCGGCGGTCCCCAGCAGATAGGCGGACAACAGGCAGGCGAAGCTGTAGACGGTGTCCTGCATCGTCTGCGCCGCGAGGCGCACGACCAGCACTTCGATGCCGATGCCAAGCAGACCGGTGGCGAACAAGGTGATCGTGAGCCTCGGGCCGATCCCAGCATGTCCGCGCACGGCGCCTGCGCGTGGCTCGATCGCCAGCCGCCGGCCCAGATAGAGCGCGGCCAGCGCACAGACCGCGTTCACCGCGGCAAGGCACAGCAGCGTCGTTGCGAAGCCGAGCGTCGGGATCAGCACGAAGGTGGACAGCAGCGTGCCGGCGACTGCGCCGGCGGTGTTGGCGCCGTAGACGCCGGCACTGACGGCACCGGCGTCCTGCGCCGCGGACATCATGCGCTCCAGTGCCGTCAGCGTGCCGCCCATCGCGACCGTGGCCGGCAGCAGCACCAGGGTCGGCAGCAGGAAGCTGGCGCTCCATAGCAGGACCGGCGAGGGAGCGGTGCCCAGCAGCGGCGCCAAGGCCCGCGCGCTGGCCGGGAGCAGCCAGATCGCGCAGACGCCCCATAGGCCGATGATGATTTCAAGAGCCGCATAGACCTGGTGCGGCTTGGTGGCGCGACGAATATGGCTGTCCAGCACGAACGCCCCGAGTGCCAGGCCGGCGAAGAAGCCGGCGATCGCGCCGAGCACCGCCATCATCTCGGTTCCCAAAGCGAGACTGAGTTGGCGCGTCCAGACGATCTCGTAGCCGAGCCCCGCAAGTCCGGAGGCCGCGATCAGGACGGGCATCGCCCGGCGCGATGCCGGCTGGTTGGCCGTGTCCGATGTCAGCGCGGTAAAGCGGGTGTCGTGGGGAGCCCCGACGACATCGGTCCCGGTGGCGGCGGCAGGGTGTGTGTCGGGCAAGGGCAGAACCAGGGATCGCGGGAGGCATGTTCGACGGCGGCTCGCCGTTGCGAGCTCGTCACCTCTTTGTTGTGCTTTCATGACAGTGGATTGACAGCCGCGCGGACGCGACGCCGTTCGCCCTGCCGGCCGCGACTTGCGGCGGTGCCGTCACCCCGGCGTGGCGAGGCCGGGGGCCGGGCTGGCGGGATCGGCCACGAACCGGCCGAAGCGGACGGCCAGCGTCGGCAGCACCAGCAGGTTCAGCGCCATCGAGGTCAGCAGCCCGCCGAGGATGACGATCGCCATCGGTCCCTCGATTTCACGGCCCGGCTCGCCGGCACCGAGCGCCAGCGGCAGGAGGCCGAGGCCGGTCACCAGCGAGGTCATGAGGATCGGGACGAGCCGGTCGGCCGCGCCCTGGATGGCCAGATCGAGGCTCCAGCTGCGGCCTTCGACCGCGACCAGGTGCTCGTAGTGCGAAATCATCAGGATCGAGTTGCGCAGCGCGATGCCAAACAGCGTCACGAATCCCACCATCGATCCGAGCGACAGCACGCCGCCGGTCAGCGCGACCGCGACCACGCCGCCGACGAACGCGAACGGAAGATTGATCAGCACCAAGGCGAGATTGCGCCAATGCTTGGTGACCAGCGCGAGCAGCAGCACGATGCCGAGCGTCGCCAGCGAGGCGTTGACGACGAGATCACGGCGCGATTTCGCCTGGGCCTCGGCGGCTCCGGTGAACTCGACATGGGCGCCAGGCGGCAGCTTGACCTCCTTGGCAATCTTCCTCTTGGCGGCGGCCACGAAGGATTCGAGATCCCGCTCGGCCACGTTCGCGGTCACCGTCTGAACGCGCTGACCATTGCGATGGAGCACGACATAGCGCCCCGACGTCCCGTAGACGTCGGCGATTTGCTTCAGGAGCACATAGGCGCCGCTCGGCGTACGGATCGGCATGTCCCCGATCTGTATCGGGCGCGCGCTCGCCTCCGGATCGAGCTTGACGATCACGTTGAAGACGACGTTGCCTTCATAGGCCTGGCCGACCACGTCGCCTTGATAGGCGGTGCGGATCAGCTCCAGGACTTCGACGGCGTCGAGGCCCCAGGATTGCAGGTCGGTCGGGCGCAGCGTGACGTTGACCTGAGGCATGCCCGGCGGCGATTGCTGCTGGATGTCGATGGCGCCCCAGACCTCGCCGAGCTCGCGCGCAATGTCGCGCGCCGCAGTCTCCAGGTCGTCGAGATCAGGGCCGAACACGTTGATGACCACGGCAGCGTTGAAGCCGGACAGGGTCTCCTCGATGCGCTCCGTGAGATAAGTCTTGATCGACAGGTTGATGCCGGCAAAGTTGGCGAGGGCGGCGCGGATACGCCGTTCGGCGAGCTCCTGCGCGTTGCCGGACAGGCCCGGCTGAAAGTCGACCTCGATCTCGCTGGAATGGGTGCCGGCCGTATCGATGCCGGCCTCGGCGCGGCCGGCATGCTGGGCCACGCTGCGTACCTCGGGCACTGCGCGCAGGGCCTCTGCGATCATCGTCCCAAGGCGCAGTGATTCGTCGAGCGACGTGCCGGGCAGCATCGACACGTGCAGGATCAGATGGCCTTCCTTCAGGTCGGGCAGGAAGGTGCCGCCGAACCAGGGCACGAGGCCGGCGCCTCCCAGCGTGATCAGCAAGGCGGTCGCCATGACCAGCTTGGGAAAGCGGCCGAGCCGCCGCAACAGGCGCTCATAGTAATGGCGCGACCAGCGCGCCAGCGGCGGCTCGCGTGGCGCGCCGCGTGGCTTGTGGCCGGCCAGCAGCATCATGGCCAGAGCCGGCGTCACCGTCAGGGCCACGATGAGCGAGGCCAGCACGGCGAGGATATAGGCGATGCCGAGCGGCCCGAACAACCGGCCGGCAAGACCGGGCAGTGCGAGGATGGGGACGAACACCAGCAGCACGGCGAAGGTCGCATACGCAACGGCGCTGCGAACCTCGAGCATGGCGTCGTAGACGACGCGCGCCGCAGCGCGCGGCGACGGCAGCGCGCGGTTCTCGCGCAGCCGTCGCACCACGTTCTCGACGCCGATCACCGCATCGTCGACCACCTCGCCGATCGCGATCGCCAGGCCGCCCAGGGTCATCGTATCGAGGCTCTGCCCCATCCATTGCAGCGCCAGGACCGCCGAGAACAGCGACAGCGGAATGGCGGTGCAACTGATCACCGAGGTGCGCCAGTCGGAGAGAAACAGGAACAGGACGACGATCACCAGCGCACCGCCGATCAGCAACGCGAACAACACGTTCTGAATCGCCGAATCGATGAAGGTCGCCGGACGAAACAGATCGGCGTGCAGCTGGACCTTCTCGCCGTCGAGCGCCGGGCGCAGCTCCTGCAGCGCAGCCTCGACCCGCGCGGCGACGTTGCGGGTGTTGGCGCCATATTGCTGGCTGATCATCATCATGATGCCGGGCTTGCCGTTGATGAGCGCCCCGCCGATCGGCGGCTCAGGAGCGCTCACCACCGTTGCGACGTCGCCCAGCACAACGCTGGCGCCGCTTTGGTGCAGCAGCACCGTTCGCGCGAGTTGCTCCGGTGTCAGCGATTGTCCCTGGGTCTGCAGGATCACACGCTGGTTGGCCGTGTCGACGAAGCCGGCACCGCGGACACCGGTTGCCTTGCGCGCGGCGGCCACCACATCGTTCATTCCGATGCCGAAGCGGACCAGGTCGTCCGCGCGCACCTGTACCTGCAGCGATCGGATGTCCCGGCCATAGGTCGTGACCTGGGCCACGCCGGCGACGGCGAGCAGGCGACGACTCACGGTCCAGTCGGCGATCGTGCGCAGATCCATCAACGATCGCTGCTCCGACGTCAGTCCGATGACGAGGACGGTGCCGGCGGCCGGAACGAGCGGGGTCATCGAGGGGGCCCGCACGCCCTGCGGCAGGCCGTTGACGATGGCGGTCAGGCGCTCCGCCACCAATTGCCGGGCCCTGAACACGTCAGTGCCGGGCTGGAAGATGACCGAAAGAACCGAGAGCCCCTGGATCGACGAGGAGCGCATGCTCTCGACGCCGGCCAAGCCGTTGATCGAGGTTTCGATCGGCTGGGTGACGAGCACCTCGACCTGTTCCGGGCTGAGGCCCGGGGCTTCTGTCTGGATCGAGACCTGCGGCGGGGCGAATTCCGGGAAGACGCCATATTTGGCCTCGCCGAGTGAGAACAGTCCGTAGCCCAGGATCGTGCAGGCCAACGCCAGCACGATGCCACGAAAGCGGATCGCGAACGCGATCAACGCGGCCTGCGGGCCCGCGACCGCACGCATGCCATCAATCATCGTCGCCGCCGCCGCGAAGCTCGCTTTTGGCCTCTTCCGACAACAGCACCTGCGCGCCGCGCAGAACGATCTCGGAGCCCGGCGGAATGTCCTGCACGACATAGTCGTCGTCGGAAACGGGCTGGTCGGTTCGGATCGGATGCCGCTTGAACGTCTCGGGGCCGGCCCGGAGATAGACCCAGGCGCGCCCCTGCCATTGCACGATCGCGGTATCCTCGACAAAGACGCCGTCGAATGACTTGCCGGACGGCACGTAGGCCGTGGTGTTCATCCCCGGCAGCAATCCGCTGTCGCCCGCGGCCACGAAGAAATAGCTCACACCCTGGATGCGGGCATCGGTTCGCGGCGCCGGCGACAGGTAAAGAAGATCGGTATTGGCGGTGCGCCCTGGCGTCTGGGCGAGCGCGGTGCGCGGCGGCACGGCCAGCGACACGCCAGGCGGCAGCGTGACCTGGATCAGCAACTGCTCGCGTTCGATCAACTGGACGACCTGCGGCGAGCGCTCGACGATGCCCTTTCCGATCACCGGACCCCATTCCTGCCGCGCGGTGGCCATCAACGTCTTCACCTGCGATTCCGCGGCGGCGAGGGCGGCCTGATCGGTGCGAAACGTTCCTTCAGCCGCTTCCGCGTCCTTCTTCGGCATCGCTGCCGACTGCACCAGGTCGCGGGCGCGGTCGAAGGCGAGCCTTGCGACCTCGAGCTTCGCCTGCGCCGTCTGCAGCTGCGCCTGGGCATTCGCGTAGCTGTTGGTGAGGTCGGTCAGGCGGGCGACATCCAGCACCGCGCCATAGGCCCGAAATTGCTCGGGATGGGATTCCGCCGTGAGCACCGCGGTCTGCAGACCGACCTGCTTCTGCTGCGCTGCGGAAAGCTTGACCGTCGCCGGCTCGCGCCCTTCCGGCTGGGCCAGCACCGGCCCAGTGGAATAGGCCATTATCAGTGTCAGAAGCGTTGCACCACACGCGGCGGCCGTCTTCACCCGTTGCCAAGACATGTAGTTGCAGTCCCACCGATCGGGGAACGTCGCGTGACGTTACTGTGTCGGCCTCAACAGCTACTTCAGCTAAGCATGGGTTTCAAGCTGGGCCATTGCAACCGGTCGCCCGCGACGCGTTTGCTCGGCGAATGCTGCGCCGCGAGCGGAGGCGCAGCCACCTCGGTCAAAAGACAAAGCTTCGTCGCGCGCAGGGCGTTGCACGCGCTGTGCTCGGCGAAAAAATCCTCGTGCCGTCGCCCTGACATTCGCGTCCTGTCACATTCATCGCCACACGTGCCGCAGAACAGCTCTCGGCGTGGCCAAAACCCGGCGCGAGACGCGCGCTTCTGCGGCAATGATGCGCGCGCCGCTGCGTCAGAACGCTTCTGCTGTGCCATTAGAAGTATTCTTAGACGCCTTCTAGCAAATACGCGTGCGAGTGACTCGCATCACCGCAGCGCCGCGGTCCATTTGAGAAAAAGCCAAGTCTAGCGCGGCCGTTACAGGAGATTTCCATCATGGAAAGACCCGGGATTTTTGCCCGACTCCCGGCCGGGGGCAAGAATCGTCACATTCCTCTACCTGTCGCGTCAAAGATGTGACCTCACTTCGCCATACGCCTCCGCAACGAGTCGGGAGTTCCATCGACGTTGCTGCGAGGAAAGCTTGCCCAGACTGTATCCGCTGTTTGATCGCTCCGAGCGCCGTCATCACGGCCCGGGTCGTCCGTGCTGGTCAGCCTCTTGCCGACCTCAGGCCAGTCACATGGCCCAGTCCAGGGAGGGGTTAGCGCGATGAGCCATCCGGTCCATGTGCGGCCTAACGAAAATCATCCGAACGATCGGGCCGCGCCGGTCGGCAGCGCCGAACTCGGTCGGCGGTTGCTCGGCGCGATCACCGCGAGTGGCACGTCGATCGCGGAGTCCGAGTCCTTGTCAGTGGGATCCGACGGGCCGGACGCGTCCAGCACCGTGCCGGTCGGTGAGCCGTTGCGGGACGTGCTTGGGTGTCTGACCGACATCATCCGGTCTGCCGACGCGCCGATCGAGCGCCAGGACCAGCAATGGACAGGGGAGCCCGGTATCACCCTGGACCAGCGGGAGCTGGAAAGCCTGCCGGGCGTCGTGCTCAACACCTTCGATGTCGATGGCCCGGTGTGGCTGGCCGTCGAAGCTCTTGTTGCGACCGATCCGCCGCCGATCGACTCCGATCTGGAGGCCTGGCTCGAACCGTCGTCCGATCCGGATCGGCGGCCACAGCTGCGTGAGAGCGTTGTCGTCACGGTGGGCGAGATCGAGAAGAACCGCCTCACCTTCGCCCGCCATGCGCGGCCTGAGGACTTTTCGCCGTCACCATCCCAGGACGCGTCTGCCGCGGCCTGGACTGGACGACTGCGTCTGGACCAGCGGCCGGATCTTCTGCAGCGGATCGAGCGCTATGTCGCGGGGCCATGGACATCCTGGGCCGATACGGAGCGCGCACGGCGCCGCACCATGGCCATTCACCAGCGGCTGCGCGAGCTCGCCGCCGCGACGGAGGCCGATCCGACCAAGGAGGTCGTGTGGGGGATGGCTCAGGCGTCGTGGCGCCACGCCGGGCGGGACTTCGAGATGCCGCTGTTCGAGCGGCCGGTCGAGATCGAGATCATCGCACGGCCAGATCCCGAGGTGAGGATCCGGCCGCGTTTCGTCGGCACGTCCGTGACCCTCAAAGCCCTTGACGCCTTGGCGCCAGACGCCGCACTCGTCTTGCGCGACAAGCCTGAGACCCTGGTCGAGATGCTCGAGCAGCATGACGAGCTGTCGCCATTCACTCCGATCGGCATCGAGCAAGTCCTGAGTGCAGCGGGCGCGCAGCGCGGTCAGTTGTCGGCCCGAAGCCTCACCGGCTTGGATGACACGGATTCGAGTGAGGGCGTCGACGCCGCGATCTTGCCGGGGCGCTGGGCGATGTCGGTGCGGAGGCGGCCGGAAAGCCGCGCACTGCGCGACATCGAATGTCTGAAGAACGCGATCGAGCACGCGCCGCAAAGCGAATGCTGCCTGACCGCAGCGGTGAGCACGCTGCTGCCGCAGGCGACCAATCTGGGCCGGGCCAGCGCGCGCCGCCATCTGTCCAGCATCGTCGGCGCTCCGATCAATATCGGGCCGACGACCAAGCCGGTCCTGATCGATCTTGGTGATCTGTTCTTCCCGCGACCGGCCTCGTCCGAGGACGTCGAGGTGGTTCGCGAGCTGTCGCGTTCGGACGGCGTGGTCATCCAGGCGAGCGGGCGCGAGGAGCGCATCCAGGCGCTCGTCAACATCGTCAGCCATCATCTGGCGCTCGGCTCGCGCGTTCTTGTCGTGTCTCGCGACGAGACCGCGCTGACGCTCCTGCATCAGAAGCTGCCGCCAGGCATTCGCGAGCTTTCCGTCAGCTCGACCGGCTCCGACAAGGACGTGCTTAGAAATGCGGAAGTCCTGGCCGACCGGCTGCAGTCGATCGTCGATACCACGAACCTGACTGAACTCGCCGGCCAGATCAGCCGGCTGGAACGCGACATCATCTCCAAGCGCACGCAGACCGCGTCGCTTGATGGCGAGATCGCGGACATCATCGGGCGCCATCTTCGTCTCGCTGGCCCGTCCGAGCTGCCGTTGGATCTGATCAGAGGGCTGACGACGGACCAGGCGCCCGCGTCTTGGTTGGCCGACCTTCCGTCTTGCCTGCTCTTCGCCACGGACCCGGTGGTCGCCGCCGTCGAACAGGCGCGCGCGGCGCGGCTGCGGCTCGCCGAGCGGCTCAAGCATATCGACGACGAACTGCCCGAGATTGCCGCGCTGCCCGACGTCGCGTCGATCCTGCGGCTGCACGATGATTTGCGGCAGCAGGCCGCGCTGTCGTCCAATGAGGGGCGCGACGAGGATCTTGCGCTCGATGCGATTGCGGCGTTCGGGCTGGACGCGACCAACCGGCTGGCGGTCGACCTCGATGCGCTGGTCGCGGCTCATCGCGTGATTGCCGACGAGCCCTGGCTTGCCCGGCTGTCGCCGCTCGGTCCCAAGGCCAGCGATATGGCCGGCAGCGTCGATGAGGTCGTTGCCTGGGCGCGGGATGCCTCCTTTCAGCTGTCCCGGGGCGCCGAATTCTCCAGGCGGCAGGTGCAGGTCCCGGTCGAGGCGTTCGCGCGGAAGGACGCAATTCGTGTCGTCGAGCGCCTGGCCGCCGGCGACAAAGCCCTCACTCCGCTTGTGCGCGTGCGCAGGGCGTTGAGGGGTGCGATCGATGCCATCACCGTGGACGGGCTGCCGCCATCGACGCCGGCAGACTGGCAATATGTCGGGCGCTTCCTGCTCTGGCGGCGCGATCTGCAGACGCTGCGGACGCGATGGACGGCGATTGCGGTCAAGCTCGGCGCTCCCGCCATCGAGCTGGAAGCTGCGCGGGCGTTCGACGATCTCGAGCGGATCGTCAGGAATATCGATGCCGCGATCGTGACGGCGACGTTGGCCATCCGCAATGTCGTCGATGCCTGCCGCAAAATGTCGGTGCCGGACAGCGAGGCCACCGCGATGCTGGCGGATGTCGGGAGGCCGACAGCGCTTGGCGCCGCGATCCGCAGCGTCATGGCGCGGGTCTCCGGTCCGCTCGTCGAACTGGCGCGCGTGGGCGAGCTGTTTGCCGGTGCAGGAGAGCTGGCAACGACCGTTCAGGCCGACGTTCTCTCGCTGATCGGCGATGCCGAGGTGGAGGCGCACGACATTGAGACACGCTGGCGCGGCTTGATCGCAACGATCGAGGCCATCGCGCGGGCCGGCGACGATTATCGCATCGTCAGGACGGCCAGCCGGCTGGTGCTCGAAGCCGGTGCGCCGCATTTTGCCGATCGGATCAGGAAAGAGCCGGCAACCACCGCCGCGGACCCGGTGCTGCTGCCCGATTGGGTGACGGCCTGGAACATGGCCGCGCTGGCGCGGATCGACCGAGCCGACGAGCGTCGGCTGTTGCAAGACCTCGTCGCTCAGCGCCTGCGGCTCGAAAGCCGATCGCTGGCCTTGTTCGAGGCGGTGATCAGCGCCCGAGCCACCCTCGGCATCGCGCAGAACGCCGGCGCTGCCGTCAGGCAGTCGCTCAAGCGTTTCAGGGAGACGATGCGCACCATGGTCTCGGCCTGTTCTGGTCCTGCCGCGCGCCGCCTGCGCTTGGCCGCGCGCAGATCGCTGGAAGGCTGGTTCGAGGAAATCCCGTGCCATGTCATGCCCGCCTGGCGCGTCGCCGAGCTGCTTCCAGCGCGGATCGGGACGTTCGATCTCGTGGTCATCGATCATGCCTCGCGCTCGGACCTGCGCGAGCTGACGGCCATGCTGCGCGCTCGCAAGGTGGTGGTGAGCGACGAGCGGCGCGACCGCCCGGTCGATGGCGACCTGGAGTCAAGGATGGGCGTCGAGGATCCGAAGACGGCGCGAGGCGGCATGCCCGTCGCACTTCGTCGCCTGCTGCTGCCCGACGCCTCGCTGCGCGATCTGGCCGAGATCCTGTTCCCGGATCGCGTGATCAACCTGCGCGCTCCGTCGCGCGGGATCGAGGCCAGCCCGGTCGCTCCGCAGCCTCCGGCCAAAATGGCGGCGCCGGTCGCGCGGCCGAGCTCGCCAGCCAAGCCGGTCGCGACGCTCGACATCTCGGCGAAACGACGAGCGGCCCAGCCGGCCACTGCCCCGCATACGCTCGAGGAGGAGATCGCCACGGTCGCCAAATATCTCTCGCTGGCCCGCCGGTCCGGTGCAGAGCTTCCGGCCGTAGCCAGGACCCGCATCGGGGCTCCGGTCCCGCACATCCGCGCCGAGCGGGGCGCCGATGACAGATCATTCGACGCGACATTCGCAAAGGAGCCTGTTGCCAAGGAGTCTGCCAACGCTGCTCGCAAGCCGTCGCCGGATGTCCGCATCTTCCGTCGCCGTTCGGCCGCAGCGGTGCCAGTGGAGCCGTCGAGCTCCGCTGCTTTAGAACCGTCCATTGTCGTTGCGACTGATCCGCCGGTGCCGCCCGCGCCTGAACAGCTGCCGGTGCCGCCGCCGCTGCGCGACGAAACCCCGCCGGTCGCCGCCGCTGCGGATCCTGAGCCGTCCGGGGCCGACACGCAGCCGAATGCGGCACCGCCGGCTCCAGTCGCGCAGGCCGCGCTGGAATCGACCATCGACACGCCCGTCAGCACGGAAGCCGCGGAGCAGCCGCAGCAGCATGCAGCATCGTCCGAGTCCAGGATTCACCGCTCTCTGGTCGAGATGGCGTTCCAGGCGACCGAGAGCGCGACAGCACCGCGCCGTCGCCTGCCGCGGCGACGCGTGATGCCCATTGCCGCGGTCGGCCTGCTGGCCGTCATTGGCGCGGCGCTGTCCTGGGAGCGGGCCGTCGACTATCTCAACGCGCCCTCGACCGTAGCGGCGGTCGACCCGGCGCCGCCTGCGGAGGCGCCGCCTCGCACGGCGGAGGTTGTGCAGGCTGCGCCGGACGCAAAGCCTGCGACGGCCAATGAAGAGCGTGTGACGGTCGGACAGAGTGTCGCGGTGGCGGCGCCAGCCACCGCTCAGGCGTTTCTCTATCACGAGGATCCACAGGATCCGAAAGGCAAGCGCTTCGCCGGCAAAGTGACTTGGTCGCTCGAGCAGGGCAAGGGACCACGGGTGAACGCCGCGCCCGTGCTCAAAGGCGAGATCGAGATCGAGAACGGCATGAAGGCGACGCTGTCGCTGCGGCGGAATGACGATCAGGAACTGCCGGCGAGCCATGTCCTGGATCTGAGCTTCGCCTGGCCGGACCAGACCACGGGACTGAGCAGCATGAGGGGCATCGGTTTGAAGGGCGCGGAGGCGGAGCGCGGAACGGCGCTGGCCACCCAGACCGCGAGGGTCACGCCACGGATGTTCATGGTCGCGTTGTCGGCCAATGAGGTCGATGCCAAGCGCAACGTGCTGCTTCTGAAGGGCAAGCAATGGTTCGACATCCCGATCGTGTACGAGGGCGGCAACCGGGCGCTGTTGTCGATCGAGAAGGGACCCGACGGCGACCGCGTGTTCAACGACGCATTCGCCAATTGGGGCCAGTAGACGGACCGGCAGCGTGGCGAGGACAGCATGAGCGAGAGTTCGACGTTGCAATGGCTGCGGGCGCCCAGGCTCGCCGAGGACACGCTGCCGCCTGAGTCGCTGAAGGTGGAGTGCCGGCGCTGCGGCCGTTCGGTGCAGGTGTCGCTGAGTGCGATGCGCCCACCGGGTTTCCTGCACGTCGACGATCAAGTGGCATGTCCCGAGATCCAGGAACGCTGGACCGGCAACGGCAGCGGCGGATTGCTGCTGATGATGTGCGGGGCGTTGGAGCAATCGCTCGATCCCGTCTCGGACATCGAACATCATGAGGCGGCGGTACAATACGAGCCGGCGCCGCTCGTCGCGCAGCGGATCGCTCCGCAGCCGATGAAGCTGTCCCCGCCGAGTTGGGACGACAGCGCGGATGATCAGGACGACGCGGAGCGGACCGGCCGGCTGCACGTCCTGCTTGCGCGGTTTGTCGAACACCGCAAGGCGTTCATCCGGGTCACCGTCGGGGTCGTTGCACTGGTCGTGGTGGCGGTGGGCGGTGTGCTCCTGCCGCTGCGCAATCTGCAGATTCTGATCCAGGCTCCGCCTGGACTCTCCGCCGTCTCGCTGCAGAGGGAGCCGTTGCCAACCTCGGTCGCGGTGCGCCGAACCACGATGGATGCGGCCGCGCCGTCAACCCAGGCGCCGTCGAGCCAGCGAACGCCGTCAGCACCGCCGGTTGCCATGCGCCAGCCGCAGGCCGCGGACCCGTTGCCGCTGCCCGAGGGGCCGTCGGCCGGAAACCCGAAGCCGGTCGTGTTGGCGGATGCCGCCAGCGCGCAGCCGAAGCTGCGCGTGCCCGAGACGGTCGCGATCCCCGGGGGAACGTTTGCGATGGGCGGCGAGGACGATTCCGAGCAGCCCGTTCACCAGGTCAGCATCCGGCCATTTGCGATGGGCAAATATCCGGTGACGGTCGGAGAGTGGAAGGCGTGTGTCGCGGCGGGAAGCTGTGCCGACATCGCCGCTGGAAGCGACGATCAACCGGTCACCAATGCGAGCTACGACGACGCGCAAGCCTATCTCGGCTGGCTCGCCAAGGTGACCGGCAAGGCATTCCGGCTGCCGACCGAGGCCGAATGGGAATACGCCGCTCGCGCCGGGCGGCGCAGCAAATATTGGTGGGGGGATCGCATGCGCCCGGGCATGGCGAACTGCAAGGGCTGCAACACTGCCAGTGAGACGTCCGACGCTGCGCAACCCCTGAAGGTCGGAAGCTTCGCCGCCAACCCGTTCGGCCTGTTCGACATGGGCGGCGAAGTGGCCCAGTGGGTCGCGGACAATTGGCACAAATCCTACAAGGGAGCCCCGGCGGACGGGGCGGCATGGCTCGATGACGGCAGCTACGCCCGTGTGATCCGCTCCGGCTCCTGGAGCAATGGCGCAGCCGATGCGCGCGCGGGCAGCCGCGACCGCTACGATGGCCGCATCCGTCATCCCACGCTCGGTTTCCGGGTCGCGCTTACACCATAAAGGACCAGCATGCGGCCGACGCTGTCTGTGCGACTTTGTCTCATCCTGATGATCTCCCTCGTTCCGGCCATCGCCTCGGCCAAGGGCACGAAGTCTCCGAAGGATGCCAAAGTGTATTTCATCTCGCCGTCCGACGGCGAGACCGTGAGCGGAGCGTTCTGGTGCCGCTTCGGCCTGCGCAACATGGGTGTGACGCATGCCGGCGACGACTTCGCCGGCAGTGGCCATCACCATCTGCTGATCGACGTCGATGAGACGATGGAAGCCGGACAGCAGATTCCGCGTGACAAGAAGCACATTCACTACGCGGCCGGCGAGACCGAGGCGAGAATCGAACTGTCGCCCGGCAAGCATACGCTGCAGCTGGTGGTCGGGGATGCCAAGCATCTAAATTTCGATCCGCCCGTGGTCTCCGAGAAGATCATGATCACCGTCGGCAAGCCGAACGCGTCGGACGATCAGGCGCGTGCGAGCAGGGCGATGAGCGAGCGGCGGAAGATCCAGGAGCGCGCTTTGCAGGCTGAGCCGCAGCAGCCGCAACAGCTGGTGACGCCAGAGATGACGAAGTCTCCCGAAAGTTCCGACTTCATCAGCCGCGTCTTCTCAGGAACGAAGTAGTCGGCCCAGTACGGCTCGGCTCGGCTGGCTCCAGGTGCATCTGCCTCGCTGACGATGCGGGTTGACTGATGTCGAAACGCGCGTCACGGCGGACCGGCCCTCCCCACGCAGCGTTACGCGGTGACCTGGCGCAGGCAGACCGCCGGACATGGCCACGCATCTGGCCCCACGGCGATGGCCGTTCCTGACCTCTCCGGGACGTGGTTGCGGAGACGTGAGACGACTCCTTGCCCATGCAGCGATCCGTCCGCCTGGTCGGCGGAGCGCACCGGTGAGGGCCGCGATCGCAAGCGAGATCAACGTCAACGGTCGTTGTGCGCCCGGATGGGCGTAACGCGGCTGCCATCGGATATCAGAGTGGCTCGGGGCGCTGTTCCGACAGCTGAAGCCGTGGGTTCAAGAAAAATATTTTCGAGACCGATTGTCGCATCCTGCGATCGTGCGCTCGCATCCCGCCTCAACATCGTCACAGCTGTAATCCGGCAGCAGTGTGGTGGTCTGCACGTGTCCGCTGGCACCGGCCACGCGCGCCGCACGCAAGCGTGCCGCTGCAGTGACAATAGTTGCTTGCGAATCAATGTCAGTTGCATTCGCGTTTGTATCGCATCCGATCACCGACATGAGCCGGCGGCAAGGACGGATCGACATCGTTTTATCTCAGCTGCAACGTAGTTGGGTCCGGAGCCCAGCGACAATGCGGCGACATGCGGGACGACTCGGGTCGAGCGTGCGCGATTGTGCACGGCTGTGGCGGCGGGCGCCGTCCAAGTTTCGTTGAAATCCCACTCCTCTTTGTGGTCTCGCGCTCAGCGCGGTGCATGCGCGCAATGGCGCAGGTTTGGAGGAGATTTGATAATGAAGGTCATCAGGATCATGGTCGTTGCGCTCGCCGCAGCCGCGGCATCGGGCTCCGTTGCCCTGGCCGACGGCTACAAGGATTGCACCAAGCTCGACAAGGCGTCGTGGAAGACCGTGGCGGACGCGGAAGCCAAGGCGAAGTCGGCGGGCTATGAGGTTCGCCAGACCAAGATCGAGGGCACCTGCTACGAAGTCTATGGCGTCAAGAGCGGCAAGCTCTATGAGCTGTTCTACAGCCCCGAGGATCTCGCGCTGAAGCATACGAAGGCGAAGTGATCTGACGATCATGCGTGACGCAGGACAGGCGCGAGAGCGCGTCGCTTCCAGAACGTCGGCGCGCCCGGGATCGAAAACCGTTGCGGTCTGGGATGTCCCGCTGCGCGTCTGGCACTGGGCTCTCGCGGCCTTCGTGCTCATCGCCTGCGTCACGCCCAATACTCACGATGCTCTGCACCGGACGGCAGGCTATGCCGTGATTGGCCTGCTCGCATTCAGGCTGATCTGGGGTGTCATCGGCACCCGTCATTCGCTGCTCGCGCGGATCAGTCTCAAGCTGCGCGCAGCCCCCCGCTACATGATCAACATCTTTCGCGGCGAGACTGGGCGCTATCTCGGGCTGAACCCGGCAGGCGCGGCGATGCTGGTGGCGATGGTCGGGCTGCTGTTCATTTCGACCATCAGCGGGGTCATGCAGGTCTCGCTCCGCTTTTTCGGAGTCTGGTGGATCCAGGAGGCGCATTCGTTGTCCTCCAACGCGATCATGGCGCTGATCGGAGTCCACCTGCTCGGAACGTTGTGGATGAGCGTGCTGCAGAAGGAGAATCTGGCATGGGCGATGTTCACCGGACGTAAGCGGATGCCGGTATCTACGCCAGCGGCGAGACAACCGGCTGGCCCTGTGGAAGAGGGCGCGGACGTTGCACCGGCGGAGCAGGTTTCGATGGTGCCCGAGCTGCCGCCTCATCGGGGCAATCCACAGGTCGCGGGCGTCAAGCCCTCGCCCCGTATGCCGCGGGCCCTCAGCACCTATGACAGGAAGCTCGGCCTCGGCTGAGATCACGAGCGATGCTGTCCCATACGTGCAACATCGCGTTACGCATGAGCCTGTCCGCCGTCATGCAAATCGTTCGACGCATCCGATACGCTGATCACTCATGTGCAGTGATCGGCGACGCGGGCGATCAGGCGGATGGCGTCCTGACGTCGTGCAGGCATGCGATGTCTGATGGCGTTTTCGGGTCGGCATGGCTGACGTAGTGGATGCGCAGGCCAACCCAACTCAAGTCGTTCACCATCCGCACGCGGTGAGGTGAGTTGTGAGCGCTTTTCATCGATGCGCTGCGATGAAGGCAGCTCTTTCGCTGTGCTGAAATGGCACGAGATGATGCGTGAGAGGCTCTTGCGGAGGGGGCTGACGAAGCCGCGACTAATAAACTTCGCGAATTGTCGCACACAATGATTTCGTCAAGTTTCGACACGGCAAATCGCCGCATTCTGTAACTTATATTAGTTCTACGAACGCCGCGCGATCTCCAGGGCGGGTGCGCAAATGGCGAATTCGAGACAGACTGGTTCGGGGACAGGGATATAAGCCATGATGCGATTTGGAAAAGCAGGACTCCTGGGGGGCGCCGCGCTGCTGATCGCGGCGATTGCGTCGCCGGCGAGCGCCGCGGAGACCACCATCGAGATTTCAGTCAAGGACAACAAGTTTCAGCCCGCGGAGCTGAAGGCGCCGGCCGACACACCGATCGTGTTCAAGGTCAAGAATCTCGACGGCGCACCGGTGGAGTTCGAGAGCGAGCCTCTCCAGTTCGAGACCGTGATCAAGCCGAACATGGAAGGCGTGGTGAAGGTCAAGGCGCAGAAGCCTGGACGCTACGAATTCTTCGATGACTTCCATCAGGGCAACAAGGGCACCTTGGTGGTGGAATAGGCGCATCCGGCTGGGGCCCTCGGTGTGCCCGGGCAGGCGACGATCAAGCGCCACATGGGGCCATCTCGCGGCTGGCATGCGCCGTCTCGATCAGCCGGTGGATTCGGGGCCTCACAATCCTTCGAAGGCGGCCAGCCTGTGCCGGCCGCCAGCCCATCGACGTCTGCGAGTCGCGGCCTGTCGGGTGGTGCCGCGCTTCACGGGAGACACGTCTTTTTGCAACGGGCAGGACGAGAGAGCATCAGTCCCAGTTGCCGCGATCGCCGCGGCGTGCTGCCGCGTCCGGACGAGGCGGTGGCGATCACTGTGTTGTTCGTGCTGCTGGTCGAGTCTGCTCCGTCGTATGCCCAGAGCCAGGCGCGCGCCTATGCTGATCCCGGCACGATCGACGGTGGCCCTGTGGTCGTCGTGCCCAATCGCAAGCGGCCGCCGGCGCGGCCCGCCAATGGCAACGGTCCTGTCGTCATCCCGCAGATGATCATCGCTCCTGGCGGCAACGAGCCGGAGCAGGAGCCGAAGTCCGCAGCTGCCCAGCCGGACGAGCGCACGCCGCCGCGACCGAAATCGCCGATCGATCCTGCGGCCGGTGCGCTTCCGCAGGCCACGCGCCGCGAGCCGGCGCCGCGCCTCGCCCCGGTTCGCAACGGCTTCTTCGGCGCGCCCTCCGCCGGCCTTCTGGTTGGAGGCTGCCTGGCGACGCCAGGCCGTCTGGTGCCGACCAACGTGCCCAATCGCTGCCTGGACGCATTGGCCTTCGCTGTGAGCCCGCCCCCGGCCACCCGCGGCGTGCTGCCACGAAACCTGCCGCCGATTCCGCGGCAGGACGCGCAACCGATTCCGCCGGTTTTGGCGGACAAGCCTCGCATGAAGCTGCCGCCGGTGAACAAGGGCAAGCCGCAGGAGCCGCAGCCTCAGCCGCCACCGATGATGGATGAGGATCCCTACGAGCCCAAGGGCATTACGGTGGGAAACTTCATCCTGAAGCCTGCGTTCGAAATGTCGTCAGGCTTCGACAGCAATCCGGGCCGCGTGCCCAAAGGAGCGGGCTCCGGCTTCGTCAGCGTTGCACCGGTCCTGCTCGTGCGTTCGCAGTTCGAGCGCCATCTGCTCAATGCCGATGTGCGCGTCGGCTATATCGACTATGCAAAGCTCCGGCAGCTCAGCAGGCCTACCGTCGACGCCAAGGTGAATGGGCGCTACGACATCACCGATACGTTTGCGATCAACGGCGAGGGCCACGTTGCCGTCGATGCCGATGATCCCGGTACGCCGCGCTTCGCCGGGCGGTTCGCCAAGATCCCGTTGGCCTCGACCGTCGGCGGCTCGGCCGGCGTGACCAAGAGGTTCGAGGAGATCGAAATCTCGACCAAGGCGGCAATCGATCGCGTCGCGTTCCAGAACGCGCCGCTTATCGACGGCCAGATCGTCAGCAATGCCGATCGCAACTTCGTTCAGTACGGCTCGCAAAGCCGCGTGACCTACAACCTGACGCCGGAGATTCGGCCGTTCGTCGATGTCGCGGTCGACCGGCGCGTTCATGACATCGCTGTCGATGCGGAAGGGTTCCGCAGAGATTCGACCGGGACGGCCGTCGAAGCCGGCGTGACGTTCGCCTATGCCGACAAGCTGACCGGCGACGTCGCTGTCGGCTATCTCACGCGGCGCTACCAGGATCCGATGCTGAAGCCGGTCAGTGGCTTCATTGCCGATGCGAACCTGACCTGGCAATACGCCAAGGAGACGGCGATCATGTTCGGCGCCAAGTCCCAGGTGGTGGAGATCACCGAGCCAGGGATCTCCGGCGTGCTCAAGCGCGACGTCACCGTCGGCATCGAGCACCAGTTCGAGCCTTGGCTCGTGGGCACGTTCCTTGCCGGCTATGGCCAGGACGCGTTCACCGGGACCACGCGGGTGGACAATCGTTACCTGGTCGAGCTCGGCATGCTCTACAAATTCTCCCGCCTGCTGCAGTTGAGGGCCAGCGTCCGGCGCGAGGAGACCCGGTCCAACTTCCGGGAGAACGATCTCTCTGCCACCGTCGTTCAGGTCGGCGCCAGGGTGCAGTATTAGCGCATGGCGCTGGCGGCGCGACGAAGCCCGCCTCTCACGACGGGGTGGCGCGCTCACTTTCCCAACGATGCCAATGATCCGGTCCATCTTGCTGTTTGCTGATCCAGATGAATTCGTCGGGGGAGCGTCTGTCTCGTGCACGTCGGTCATCCGTCGACTGTCGAGCTCATTCCACCCGACATTCATTACAACAGCCTTGCTCCGCAGCGATTCTTGTGGCTGAGGCGCCGCCGTGACGGTGAAGCCCTGATGATGATGGCGAGAGCGGCGGCTCGCAACGAGGAGGGCGGTCGCTTGAGCGATCCGTGATGTCTCGGCGCAGCGCCGGCATCCACGATCTTCCGAGCTCAGATGATCGGTTGCGATCGGCTCGCGTGGCTGACATCGAGCCGGGCGAAACGAAAAGGCAGCGCCCGCGCGGTCGCGAACGCTGCCAAGTCTGCAGATGCACGCGCTGCAGCGCGTGCTATTTATTCTTCTGATTGAAGTTCACATCGATGCTGAAGCTGAACTGGTCGTCGGTCAGTCCCGAGGGCGGCGCCGGCACCGGATCGGAGCGGTGGATCATCGACAGCGCCGCCTGATCGAATACCGAATCCCCGGAGGACTGCATGACCGAGGCCGACATCACCTTGCCGGCCCGGCTCAGCACCAGCGCGACCTTGACCGTGCCGTTGCGCTTCTTGCCCTCCGGATAGCGCTTGTGAAGTTCGAAATAGGCGCTGATCTTGCGTCCCCAATCATTGGTCAGCTTCTGCTTGTCCTTGCCCATTCCCGGATTGGGCGCCTTGGCAGTCTCGGCCGGTGGCGCCGCCTCGTCGAGCGCCTTGCGCGCCGATTCCTCCTGGGCGGCCGACGCGACCGAGGCCTCGGCCTGCTGGACCGCCTGCTGCTGCTCCTCTTTTTCCGGCTTCTTCGGGTCGTTCATCGTGACGACGCGATCGGCCTCCTCCTCGGTCTCGGTTGGCTTGTCCTTGACCGCATCGGACTCCTTGACCTCAGCCGTCTGCTGCATCTGCTCCGGCGCGGCTTCCGCCGCGTCGCTGTCCGGTCCGGCCGGAAGATCATTGTCCTCGACCTGGGGCGAGGCCATCTCGAGTGCGAACTCCGCGCCATTGGCGCCGAGCCCACCATCCGTCTCCTGGCCGTTGAGATGGACGACAGCGAGCGCGGCGCCGCCGCCGTGCAACATCAGCGCTCCGATCGCCGCCGAGATCCACAAGCGGCGCGACGCTCCCTGATACTTGTGTTCGACCATTCTACACTTCCATCGTTGATGAGGGATCAATGCACAGGCTGAGCGGTCGCGGCCGCCTGCGAAACGCCTTCGACGGTGACGAGCTTGATCTTCGAATAGCCGCCGGTGCGCAGCAACTCCATCACATCCATCAGCTCGCCATAGGGTACCCCGCGGTCCGCGCGCAGGAAGACGAACTTGTCCTTGGTCGCCTCCGGGATGTGCTCGAGCGAACCGACCAGGCTTGCTCGTTTCACCTGCTCCTCGCCGACGAACAATGTCAGATCCGGCTTGATGCTGACATAGATCGGCTTGTCCGGCTTCTTCTGCGGCGTGGCCGTCGAGGTTGGAAGGTCGACCGGCACGTCGACCGTCGAGAGCGGGGCCGCCACCATGAAGATGATGAGCAGCACCAGGATGACGTCGATGAACGGGGTGACGTTGATGTCGCTGGATTCGCCGAGATCATCGTCACCATCGGCTTCCGAGAGAGAAACAGCCATGGCTTACTCCGCGGCGAGCGCCATCGGAGGCGCGGCGTGGACGTGGATCGGCTCGAAGCGCTGACCGTGAGTGCTGTGATGGCTCTGGCCGCGATCAAGATCACGCGACAGCATGCGAGCGGTCGCGCCGGAGGAGCGACTGACCAGCTCCATGTAGCCTTTGGTCACGCGGGTGAAGTGATTGTAGATGATGACGGCGGGAATGGCGGCCACGAGTCCGATCGCTGTTGCGAGCAGCGCTTCGGCGATGCCGGGGGCGACGACGGCAAGGTTCGTCGTCTGCGATTTGGAAATGCCGATGAAGCTGTTCATGATGCCCCAGACGGTACCGAACAGCCCGACGAACGGCGAGATCGAACCGATCGTGGCGAGCAGGCCCATGCCGGTGCGGCAGCGCCGGCCTTCCGCGCGCACGATTTCGGCGAAGCTGGATGCCGCCCGTTCGTTCACGCCGTGAGACGGCAGCTCCGAGGACATTCGGATCTCATGCATCGCGGCGTCGATCATGGTGGTGAGTACGCTTTCGCGCGAGCCGAGCGCGAGCTTGGCTTCCGACAGCCAGCGCACATCGGCGACCTTGTGCAAGGCGCGCTTCAACTTGCGGCGGAGCATGGCGAATTCGATGGTCTTCGCGATGAACACGGTCCAGGTCGCGAGTGAGGCCAGCGCAAGGCCCATCATCACGGCTTTGACCAGGATGTCGGCGGCGAGGAACATAGACCAGGGCGACAGATCATGCGGCACGTGAGACGCCGCCTGCGCACCGCCCTGACCGGGCTTCTCGGCCTGATCCTTGGCCTTGTCCGCGGTTGCTGCTGGATCGGTCACCGCTTCTGTGGATGTGGCGGTCGAAGGTTGCGCGTCGCTTGCAGTGGCGGTCGAGGCAGATCCCTGCGAAGCGGCTGCGGCTTGAGCGGGCGCTGGCGCGACCGGAGCGGAACTATTCGCCTGCGCGCCCGTGCCAGGCTGGGCCGCAGCGGCCTGTGCAGTCGGCTGTGTCGGTGTCGTGATCGCCTGCGCGCTGTTCATGGGCTTGGCTGCCGTCGCCGGAGTCGCCGACGCATTTGAGGCTGCAGGCGCAGCGTTCGCTGCAGGCGACGGCACAGCGGCCATCGGCGCGGTCTGCGCGAGTCTTGCTGCTGCTGGGGCTGGATTGGTTGCGGAAGTCTGTGGCGCAACGGTAGCCTGGCCAGGTCTCGGCGAGGTGGCTGCCTGCTCGGCCTGCGCCGCCGCGCCGGCCGAAACGATTGCGATCACCGCTCCTGCGCGAAGAACGATCCTGAACATGTTGCTGCACATCCTTTGTAGTTAATTTCCTTGTAATGTTTCGAGACTTAACGGGGCTGTTTTGAGACGGCGCGTTGTCTCAAAGCGGGAACATCGACGTTCGCGCGCAATGCCGTGGACAGGATGCCGAGCGAGGGATTGCGCTGCATGATCGACTGACCGCAGTTCTAGCGCGGCGATCACATGCTAACTCCCTGAAAGTTCTGGTGTGCTACGATGCCGTGGCGGCAAGGCGCGCCGTGTCCGGTCGTTCTCGTCACGCAAATGCCGTCGTTCGGTCTTCCATCGATTCTAATTAGTCGTGTGACGGACCGGTTTGGCGAGGCGGTGCAGGGCGGGATCGGCGGGAGATGTCGACTCTGCCGCTTTCGCCGTTGCAGAGCGATGTGGGCGTCGAAGGCTCGCAGTCGCTGCAGAGTCGCGAAATGCACGATGGCGGGAGCGATGGGCCAGTCGCCCAGGCGACGGCGATCGCAACGCGGAGCCGGGGACGGCTCGGCCGCAATCACATCCGACGAGCGGGGGCCGCCGGGCGGCGGTCGAATCAAGCAGTCAATGAAATTGAAAGGACTAGATAAGACGAGCCGGGCTGCACCACTCTGCAACCCGGCTGTGCCACTTTGTCTGAATTGATCAAGAACCGGAGACCAGCCCGGAACATGATCTCAGGCCGGACTGCCTGTGCCGCTCGCTCAGGTCTCGGCCCAATAGCGGATCAGGTTGTGATAGAGGCCGGTCAGCCTCACCATCTCCGGATCATCGCGGCCCATGCGGCGCGACAGATCCTGGATCGTCGTGTCGAGATCGAAGATCATGCTGCGGGCCAGGGGATCGCGGATCATGCTCTGCAGCCAGAAGAACGAGGCGATGCGGACGCCACGCGTGACCGGCGTGACCATGTGCAGGCTGGAGGCCGGATACAGCACGAGGTCGCCGGCGGGCAGCTTCACCTCATGCGAGCCGTAGAGATCCTCGATGACCAGCTCGCCGCCGTCATACTCTTCCGGCTCGGAGAGAAACAGCGTCACCGACAGGTCGGTGCGAATGCGCAGGCCCGTGAGCTTGTCGCCACGGACGGCATTGTCGACATGGATGCCGAAATGATGGCCTGAGTCGGCCGCGTAACGGTTGAACAGCGGCGGGAATATATGCTGCGGAATTGCGGCGGCGAGAAAGCGCGGATTGGCGGTCATCGCCGAAATGATGCGGTGGCCGAGCTTGCGCGCCACCTCGCTGTCGGGCGGCAATTGCTCGTTGCGCTTGACCATCGCCGACTGGGCGCCAGCCGTCGAACGGCCGTCCTCCCAGTCGCTGGAGTCCATGATGTGGCGGAACTCCGCCACATCATCCTTGCTCAAAATCCCGGGGACACAGATCAGCATGAACTCATCAACTCGATAGCGGCCCCGGCGCAGGCCGGCGGTCAGAACCGTCCGGACAGGACGATCGATGCGCTTCGTCCCGGACCGACCAGGGTGAACGGCGTGGCACTCTGATAGAAGGCGTCGTAGTAGAGCTTGTTGAAGATGTTGGCAACGAACACCTTCGCGGTCCAGTTCTTGTCGAGCTTGGCTTCCGCGAAAGCATCGAAGCGCCAATAGCTCGGCAGCTCGGTGCCCTGGTTCGCGGCGAGCCAGGTGCCGCCGAAGATCTTCGACCGGTACACCGCCTGACCGCCGATCTCCCAGGTATCGTTGATCTGGTACTTCGTCAGCAGGCTGAAGGATTGGTGCGCGGTGTTGGCGAGCTGCAGGCCGACATTGCTGGTGAACAGCGCCGTGTTCGCCGGCGGGATGTTCGACTTCGTCACCTCGGACTGCATCAGCACGATGCCGCCGAAAATGCTCCATTTGTCGGTGAGCTTGCCGCCCGCCTGCAGGTCGATGCCGCGGATGCGGTAGGCTGCGCCGGCCGAAAGGCACGGCACGTTGCCGGTGGTGCCCACGGGATAGGGACAATCAGCGGTGGCCTGCGTGGCGTTCGCGATGTTGCGCGACTCGCGGGCATTCTCCTTCTCGGTCTGGAACAGGGCGCCGGTGACCAGCAGGCGTCCGTCAAGCAGCTCCCATTTGGTGCCGATCTCGATCGAGGTGTTCTTCTCGGGGCCGAACACCTGGTTGGCGCCGCCATTGGTCACGGCCGACAGGCCGCCATACTGCGAGCTCAGACCGTCGAACTCCGCGCCGACGGGGTTCGACGACGTCGCATAGGCCGCGTAGAAGCTGGCATAGGGCACCGGCTTCAGGGTCAGTCCGACGTTGAAGTTCGGCATGCCGCTCGAGGCCGCCGTCGAGCCCGGCGTGTTGGCGACACCGTTGACCGTGCCGAAGCCATCGACCCGGACGTCGTATTTGTCGTAGCGGATGCCGCCGTTGAGGATCACCAGATCGCGGTAGTTGACGCTGTCGAGCGCATAGACGCTCGCCGTGTCGATCTTCACATTGGTCGGGAACTGGCCGAGCGAGGGAATGCCGAACGGTGCGAAGGTTGCGCTCGGACTGAACACGCTCACGCCGGACAGCGAACCGTTGCCGGCGAAGGCAAGGCCCTGCTGCTCGGAGGTCAGGCCGGTGTAGCTGTTGATGAGCGCCTTTTCCTGCGAGACTTCGAGCCCGGCGAGCAGGGTATGCCGGAACGCGCCGGTATCGAACTTGTAGGTCGCCTCGAGCTGGTTGGCGAGCACGTCGGTCTGCTGGAAGCGGCTCTGCGGGTTGGCCCGGATCGTCGAGTTCGACAGCGGATTGGTGAGCGTCGGACCTTCCGGCAGCGTGCCGATGTAGTTGAGGGTCGAGCGTGACACCCGGAACTTGTCGGAGATCGTCAGGTCGGGTGTGACCTTCACCTCGGCATTCAATGTGCCGATGTCCTGGCCGATGCGCGAGAAGTCGCGGTTGACGAAGCCGTACCAGGCGTTGCGCGGTGAGCCCACCTCCGGGAACGGCGCGCCGGCCACGAGATTGTTCGGCCGCCAATAGGGCACGCCGAAGTCGGGACGTCCGGTGACCTCGCTGTGGATGTAGTTGGCCGCCAGCGTCACGGTGTCGAGCGGCGTCCATTTGGTCGCGATGAAGCCGCCATTGCGGTTGTCGGTCACGAAGTCGCGCCCGGCCACGCCCGCGTCCTGGAACAGGCCGCCGACGCGTGCGGCGAAGGTCGGAGTGATCTTCTGGTTGACGTCGATCACCACGCGCTTGGTCTTGTCGGTACCGAGCGTGGTGTCCATGTTGTAGAAGCTGCTTTCGGTCGTGGCCTGCTTGGTCACGATGTTGATGGCGCCGCCGGTGGTGCCGCGGCCGGCAAAGGACGAGGCCGGGCCGCGCAGGATCTCGACCTGCTCGGTGAAGAAGTTCTCGCGCACCGACACGCCGCCGTCACGCACGCCGTCGATGAAAACGTCGTTGCGGGCGTCGAAGCCGCGAATGAAGAAGCGGTCGCCGAACGCGTTGCCGCCTTCGCCGGTGCCGAGCGTCACGCCGGCGGTGGAGAGCACGGCGGATTTGAGGCTGGTCGAGTTCTTGTCGGCGAGGATCTCCTTGCTCAGCACGGTCACGGTCTTCGGGGTGTTGAGCAGCTTCTCCGGAAACTTGCCGGAGGCCTGCAGCCGCTCGCCCTTGTAGTCCGACGCGGGGCTCGAATAGGGGTTGCGGTCGGGCGGCAGGTTGCTCTTGGGCGCGGCGACCTGCTGCTGCTGTTGCTGGCGGGCGGCGCGGCGCATCGCGTCGCGGGCGCGCACCTGCTCAGCGGTCGGACGGGAGGCGGCAGGCTTCGGACGGGCGACCGGGGCTTCGACGGTGACGGAGGGCAGCGGCGCCTGCTGGGCTTCGGCACTCGAGAACGAGGCAACCGCGATCAGGCTGGCCACGGCCGAGACCTTCACTCCGGAAATATCGGAGGACGGATCCCATTCGTGTCCGCTTGCCCCGCGCAAGCTCCTTGGAAAGACTGCCTTACCCATATTCGACCACCCCACTCGCTACGCAATATTTTGTTGTTCGGTTCGTATCGTCCCGCGCAACCGGGTGTGTTCCGATTGCGAACGAGTGGCAAACTCAAAGGCAATCGGACCAGAAGTGGGTTCCACTGATGGCTCAATTGCGAAAAGTTTCCATCTGTGTCTGATAATGCGAATTGCTCGCAAGGTGTCGCGTTGGTGCAACACCCGCAACCTTGAGGTTGAATCGTCGGTTCAGGCGCAATTCCGGATAAGAAAATACCGGCACGAGATACCGCTCCGCTCCCGCGGTCGCGCAGGCGGCCTGCGCCGTGCTGGTCCGGCTGCACCTCGGATGCGGCCGGAGTCGGGCAACATTGTCGCGTCGTCGCGGCGCGGCCCGGTCGGTCGACGGTTCGGTGCGCGCAATTCAGGTCGGGATCTGGCCGGTATCACGGTCCCGATCAGCTCGCGCTTCACGTCCGTTCGACGATGATCGCGATCGGTCCGCCGCCATCGGGGCCCTGATGCTCGGCGCCGCCGGAGACGAAAAGGTCGGTGAAGCCGAACAGCCCGGCCAGCGCACCGCCGACGAAGGCCCGCGCATGGCGGGTCGAGGCGATGTCGCTGTCATCCAGCATCGTGTGTCTTTGGCCGCGCAGCCTGCCGCTCTGCGCCGCCTCGGCCTTGGCCAGCACGGCGGCGATACGGCCGCGCGCGGCGGCCGGCACCTGGCCCGCGGAGTCGATGCCGAGCCGGGCCAAAGCGGCGCGCGCCGGCTCGATGTCGATGGCATCGGCCATGACGGCGTGGTCGATCGCGAGCGGCCCGGTCCAATCCGCCGACATGCCGGCCACCATGATCTCGTGATCGAGCAGTTCGACGCCGCCCGATGTCGCCGCCCGCTCGCTGTAGCGCGCGTAGTCGGCGCAGATCATCGCGTCGGACAGATCGGACAGGGTCAGCTCGCCGAGCGCGACTGCTGCTCCGAGGGCCGAGGCACCGCGGGAGAAGCTCATCGATTTCAGCGTGTCCCGCACCGCGGTGGTGGTCCCGCGCGCCTCGGCCGCCTCGATCCGCTCCATCGTGAGCAGCGGGCATTTCACCTGGACATAGTGGACGTCAGCGGCATCGGCGATGCCGGCATCGGCCATCGCAGCCCGCACACCTGCCGCCACCTGCGCGACCTGCTGCATCCGGCCGAGGTGCTCGCTCGGGAGCAGCGGCGTCCGCGCCCGGCCGAGCGCGAGCGACTTGTCGAATGCACGCGGCTGCGTCTCGCCGCTCGCGTCACGGGCCTCGAACACGATCATATGCGGCGACAGCGCGCCTTCGGTGCCACCGGACATCACCATTGCGATCTGGTTGATCGCATCACCGTCGACGTGCCGGCCGAGCAGCGTTTGCAGCGAGCGTACCGCGAACGCGCGGGTGAAATCGTTGACGCAGCCATTGCCCTCGGTCTTGCCGAGAATGGCAATGATGCCGGCCGGATCGATGGCGCCCTGTGCGATCGCGGCGTCCAGCGCGCCGACATCATCCGGGCTGCGCATCGGCAGACGGTGAACAGTGGCGCGGCGCAAGGCGGTCGGCATCTCGGGAACTCCTGTGTGCTATCCGCCAGACTAGGCAATCACGAGGCCGCGCGCGACGGTGTTGCGCGATGACAGGCATGCTAATGTCGCGGCGCCTGATGTCAGTTCGCCGGGTGATTCATGCCTCTCTGGACCTGCTTTCAATGTGGCGCGCAGTTTCCTGACACGCCCACGCCGCCGTCCGCGTGCAGGATTTGCGACGAGGAGCGCCAGTTCGTGAACTGGAGCGGACAGCGCTTCATCGATCGCGACGAGCTCGCCGCATCGCGCCAGGTCATCTGGCGTGACGATGACGGCGTGACCGGTCTTGGCCTCGATCCGAGCTTTGCGATTGGCCAGCGCGCGCTGCTGATTCCCGAGCCCGACGGCTGCGTGATGTGGGACTGCGTTCCCCTGGCGACGGAGACCGCTGTCGCGCATGTGCGTTCGCGCGGCGGGCTGAAGGCCATCGCGGTCTCGCATCCGCATTTTTATGGCGCGGTAGCCGATTGGAGCGAGGCGTTCGGCGGCATCCCGATCTATCTCCATGGCGACGACAGCGCCTTCGTCACCCGGCCGCATCCCGCGATCGTGCCATGGACGGGCGACAGCTTGCGGATCTCCGACGCCGTCCGGCTCTATCGCACCGGCGGTCATTTCCCCGGCGCCACCGTGCTGCATTGGCGGGAGGGCGCCGAGGGCAAGGGCGTGCTGTTCACCGGCGACATCGCGATGGTCGCGATGGACCGCCGCCACGTCAGCTTCATGTATTCCTACCCGAACTATATCCCGCTCGGCGCCGCAGCCGTGCGCAGGATCGCCGCAACGATCGGGCCGCTCCCATTCGATCGCATCTACGGCGGGTGGTGGCAGAAGAACATCGCAACGGAAGCGAAGCCCGCCTTCGAGCGGTCTGTCGCGCGCTATCTCGCGGCAATCGCCTGACGTGGTTCCGTACGTGGTGCTGCACGCGCCGAGAGTAACGGGGCGTTAGGCACAACCACAACACAATGCGCGTTCAGCTTGCAGTCTGAGATCGTATGGTATCGAAGTATCCTGGTGGACCGGGGTACCTCAGTGCGAATGCAATTGCTGTTGTCGAAGACCGGCGGGGCTGCGGCCGGCGGCCTCCTGCTGGGACCGGATGCCGTGGCCGCCGCGCGCGAGGCGAGGACCGAGGCCGGCCCTCGCGGTATGCGGCGGCTGTGGAGCCTTGTGGCGCTGAGCCTGGTCGTCCTTCTCTCCGTGCCATTCCTGCTGGTCGATGTGCCGCCGGTGCTCGACTATCCCAACCATCTGGCGCGCCTGTTCGTGCTCGCGCATCCCGAAGACCCCGTGCTGTCGCAGATGTACGGCCCGAACTGGCGCATCCTGCCCAATCTCGGCATGGACGTGATCGGCGCGGCGCTGCTGCGCGTCACCGACGTCCATGTCGGCGGCCGCCTGCTGCTGGCGCTTGCGCTGTTCGCGCCGCTGATCGGGGTCGTCGCGTACCATCGCGCCGTCTTCGGCCGGTTCTCGCTCTGGCCGCTGGCGGCGGCGGTCATTGCTTATAATGGCATCTTCCTGCTGGGCTTCATGAACTTCCAGCTCTCGCTCGGGCTGGCGCTGCTCGGTGCGGCCGGCTGGGTCGTCCTGCGCCGTCGCGCCAACGTCCTCGTGCTCGCCGGGTTCGGCGCGCTCGCCGCGACCGCGACCTTCCTGTGTCACATTCTCGGACTTGTCTTCTTCGCGGTGCTGGTCGGCGCCGCCGAGACGGACCGGCTGTGGCGGTTGCGGCGGTCTCCCGACTGCATGCGCGAGCTCGTCGGCGCGGCCGGTGCGCTCGCCTTCGCCATGATCCCATCCCTCGTGTTTTATGCGCTGGGCCCGCTCAGCGAGCCGGGGGCGCGGCCGGGCCCATGGCTGTGGCAGCAGAAGCTCTGGTGGATCTTTACGCCGTTCATGACCACGAGCACCGGGCTGACGCTGGTCACGGCCTGCGCCGTGCTGGCGCTGCTTGTGCTCATCCGCCGCCAACTCGAACTCGCGCCAGGACTGCCGCTGGCGCTCGCGGTCCTGATGCTGGGCTTCGTCGCGGCCCCTGCCAAGGCGATCAACGGCGTCTATATCGATCTGCGCCTCGCTCTGATGATGGGCTTGTTGCTGTTTGCCGCGCTGCGGCCGCGGCTGAGCGCGCGCCAGGGTGTCTATGCCGGCCTGCTTCTGGGGGCGCTCACTTTGCTCCGCTGCCTCGATATTGGCGCCGGCTGGATCGATCACCGGCGCGATCTCGCCGAGCTGCGCGCGGCACTGACGCAGGTCGAACCAGGCAAGCGAGTGCTGGTCGCGAATGGCGAGCTCGACGGGATCGGGGACGCGGACAAGAGGGAGCGAACCTTGCCAGGGGTGCATCGGATCGACACCCATTTGGCCGCGCTGCTCGTCATCGAACGCCGCGCGTTCTGGCCGCTGCTGTTCGCGAATCCCGCGATGCAGCCGGTGATTGTTCGACCTCCGTTCGATCGCCTCGCAGAAGCTCTGGGCGAGCCGGTCGAATGGCGATGGCTGGAGCACCCTGATAGCTCTCCAGGGGCGGATATCCCGACTTATCTGCAGCGCTGGCGCTCCGACTTCGACGCGGTGCTGGTGATCGGTCCGCCGCTCAAGCAGCAGCCGGTCGCCGGGCTGTTGCCGCTTTCTCGTGGCAGCTATGTCCAGCTCTACCGGATCGAGCGAAGTTCAGATTCGGAGATGACCTCGGACGACGGCAATTTCCGTCCCGGCGCGCGGCGGACCGGCTCGAACTCGTGATCCGGCGGCCCTGGCCGCGCATGGCTGCGGCCCGCCCGCGTCCACTGATCCCCACAGCCCGGCCGTTCGTTGTCTGCTGATGAGGGCTCCGCATCGCTGCGGCGCGTCACCAGGAGGGCACGATGCAGATTGTCACGCCGGGGCCCGGGCAGGAATCGGTCTGGGATTATCCGAGGCCGCCGCGGCTGGAGCGGTGTCCGGCGCGGCTGCGCGTCCTGTTCGCCGGTGCCACGATTGCCGATACGACCGAGGGCTATCGCGTGCTCGAGACCAGCCATCCGCCGGTCTACTACATCCCGCCGCAGCATGTGGCGATGCCATTGCTGCGTCCCGCTGCAGGGCGATCGTTCTGCGAGTTCAAGGGTATCGCGAGCTATTGGACGATCGAGGTCGACGGTCGCGTGTCGGAGCAGGCAGCCTGGAGCTATGAGCAGCCGACCCCGAGTTTCGCCGCGATCACCGCGCATCTTGCCTTCTACGCCTCGCGGGTCGACGCCTGCTTCGTCGGCGACGAGCACGTTGCGGCGCAAGAGGGCGATTTCTACGGCGGCTGGATCACCGCACGCGTGGTCGGCCCATTCAAGGGGGCGCCGGGCACGCGGCATTGGTAGATGATCCGCAGTCCGGTTCTGACCGTATTTGAGAGGATGATCGGGAAAACGGACACCGGTCTTTCGCGAAGATCACGCTCGGGCAAAGAGACAAGATCTAGATAGTTCCGCTCGTCACGACGTCGGGGGACATGCCATGCGACGGCTGATGAAGTTCCTGCATACGATGGGCGCGATCGGCATGATGGGCGCGATGGCCTGCCTGATCGTGCTGCTCGGCCTGATTCCGCAGCCCGCGGTCTCGCTATCGCATTATGCCGAGCTGCGCGCGGCGATGGGCGCGATCGTGCGCTACGTGTTTTTCCCCTCGCTCGGCCTCACCTTGATCGCGGGGCTGCTCGCGATCGCTGTCAACCGCGCGCTGCACAGCGCCGGCTGGGCCCTGGCCAAGCTCGCCTCGGGCATTCTCGTTTTCGAATGGGGGTTTGCCGCAGTGCAGGGCCCGATGCAGGAGGCGGCCGAGGAGGCGGCCCGCGCGGTCGCCGGGCAGATCGACCCGGCGACGCTGCAGCCCAATTTCGGCACCGAGCAGGGCGCGATCTGGGTCATGCTCGCCGTGGCCACGGTGAACGTGATCCTGGGCGTCTGGCGACCGCGGTTCACCAACCTGCCGGATTGAAGCGCGCGGCGGCAGGCCGTGCGACCTTCCCAATGTCCAAGAGCGGAGGCGCGCCCGACATCAAGGCGCAGCAGCGCGACGAGATGTGATCGAATGCAGTCACGCGATCCAAGGACGGTGCCGGCCTCGTCATGGCCGGCGCCGTGCCTGGTGTGCCGCTCAAAGCGGCGTCGCGCGCAGCTCGATCGTGACCGGGGTCGCCGTGGGCCTGGTGGCCGGATCGGCCGGCATCTGCAGCACGCGGGCGCGTTGGCCGGTGGCGAGGTCCGTGACCTTGACGATGCGGCCATTGGAGAATTCCAGCGCGTCGTGATGCTCGGTCGGCTTGTTGAGGTCGACCTGCCGGAAGCGGGCGAGATGAGCACCGACCTTGCGGCGGAAGAAGAAGCCCTTGATGCGGACGTCGCCCTCGAAGGCGAGTTCGGTGCCTGGGCGCAGGCACATCGCGGTCAGTGGGTCGTCCTGGGTGCAGAAGCCGCGGGTCTCCGTGCCGGGAAAGCGACAGGAGACCAGCACGTCGTCGATTTTGGCATCACGGGAAGCAACAGTATGGAGGCTGTAGTCACACATGGAAAGCTCCTGAAGGCCGCCAGCACTGAGGCCGAAACGACGCAGCGGAGAAGTTGTTCCATTTTACGACAGCCGGGCAGCCCACCGCCCGCGGGCCGTGCGGTGGGGGCCGATGCGCGGAGGTCAGGTGAGATGCGCGGCTTCCTCGGACTCGCTCTCGTCGGCCGCTGCGCCCCAATGCGAAGCATCCTTGATGGTCGGATCGATCAACTCGCCACGCAGCAGCGCCAGCGGGGATTTCCAGTACAGCGCGATGTTGTGCAGCGGATCGCTCAGCACCTTGAAGCCCCAGATCAGTCCGGTGGCGACATCCTGCGTGGCAAACAGCTGGATCATGCGGAACAGACCGCCGCCAATGCCGACGGCGAGCCAGAGCAGGCCGACATGGCGGACGAAATCCATGCGGCTCGCCGGCTCGGCGAACAGGCCGAACAGCGTCGGAAACAGGAACAGCGCCACCGGGACCAGGCCCCAGACCGTGAGCAGCACGATCTTGCGGGTCTGATTGTAGCCGACCTTGACGGCTTCCTTGTAGTCGTTGGTGACGTCGTTGACGTGGTCGTAGCCGTTCGGCTCGAAGAAGAAATGACCGGTCTGGCGCGTCAGCATCGCGAGCCATCCGACCAGCCCGGCCATTGCCGGATCTTTGAACAGCAGCGCGTAGCAGACGAGGAAGATGACCGCGCTGATCAGATGCAGCGTCTGATTGATCCGGCTCTGATGATAGTAGCGGTAGTCGTCGAAGCGCTGCGTCTGCAGCGTCTTGTAGTAGCCCGACATGCGAATCCCCGTGCCGTTGTGGAACGAGACCGAGGCGTAGAGGGCTTCAGTGAAGGTGTCGTGACATTATGATGTTGTCACAATGAACCTGACCTGTCTTGGATCCAATCTTGGATCTTGTCTCGGATCCGCCAGCGTCGTTGGTTTGGACCGACGCGCGATGAGCCGGCGCGTCCGCCGCCGGCTGGTCTTGATGTCTGCCGCAGGATGCGCCCGCTGCGCTTTGATCGGGATCAAATCAGCGGGGCGATGGGGCCGATGGCGAACTGCCTCAGCCGCCCGGCGCGCGCGCCAGGCGGATCGCCTCGCTCAGAATTGTGCGGTCGCCGATATGGTTGGCGAGCAGCAGCACCAGCCGTGCATTCATGCGCAAGGCGTCCTCCTCGCTGAGGTCGCGCTGGCCACCGATCAGCTCGGCATAGAAGCCGTCGGGATCGCTGATATTCGGAGTGAGTGTCAGGCTCATGCCGCAAGCTCCTGCTGGACCGCGCCGTCCTTGCCGCAGGCGCGCCGGATCGACTCGGCGATCGCGGTCTCGTCGAATTGCGGAAAACGGGCGGTGGCATATTGATCGGGACGGAACACATAGGTCGGGGGTGACGAGGCGCCGTAGCGCTCGGCGAGCAGGCCCTTGGCATCGGCGATATCCCGGCCGACGACGATCACGCGCGCGGCGATGCCGTCCACCCGGACTTCGTCGGCGGACACGGAGCTGTCGAACGTCAGTACGGTGAAGCCCGAGCCGAGGCAGTTCAGCAGCCAGCCGGGCTGGCCGGCGATGATGACCGGCGCATCCGCCGCATTGGTGCCCGGCGTCATCGGCCCGGCAAGGCTCGTGCGATCGGGGGTGTTCAGCGATGAGGCGACATAGGGCGTCGGCGTCGACAGCCGGCCACTATTGACCAGCGGCCGGGCGAAGGCGTGATGCTGCGCGAGGTCGAGCACGGCGTCGCGGAAGTGCCGGCTCAGCCGTGTCTTGGGCGTGATGAAGTCGGTGGCCCGCGTCGAGTTCAGGATGTTGTCGTCGGCAGCATACGCGCGCTCCTCGTGATAGCTGTCGACGAGGCTCTCGGGCGCCTCGCCACGTAGCACCAGCGCGAGTTTCCAGGCGAGGTTGTCGATATCCTGCACACCGGTATTGGCGCCACGGGCGCCGAACGGCGACACCTGATGCGCGGCGTCGCCGGCGAACAGCACGCGTCCCCTGCGGAACTGATCGATCCGGCGGCAGGCGAACTGATAGATCGAGACCCATTCCAGCTCGAAATCGGTGCTCTCGCCGAGCATGGCCCGAATACGCGGGATCACGCGTTCGGGCTTCTTCTCCTCGTCCGGATCGGCGTCCCAGCCGAGCTGAAAGTCGATCCGCCAGATGTTGTCGGACTGCCGATGCAGCAGCACCGACTGTCCCGGATGGAACGGCGGGTCGAACCAGAACCAGCGCTCGGTCGGGAAATCCGCCTTCATCCGGACGTCCGCGATCAGGAAGCGGTCCTGGAAGAACTGCCCTTTGAACTCGGAGCCTACCATGCGGCGCGTGTCGGAATTGGCGCCGTCACAGGCGATCACCCATTGCGCCTCCATGGTGAAGATGCCGTCGGGCGTCTCCACGGCAAGGTCAGCGTGATCATCGAACTGCTTCAGGCTCACCAGCCGGTGCTTCCAGCGCAGATCCACCAGCGGGCTTTTCGTGCAGGCGTCGACCAGAATCTCTTCGAGATGATATTGCTGCAGGTTGATCATCGCCGGCCAGCGATGGCCGGGTTCGGGCAGCAGGTCGAACTGATAGGACAGCTGGTCGCGAAAGAACACCTTGCCGATGTTCCAGCTCACGCCCTTCTCGACCATCGCGGCGGCGCAGCCGAGCCGGTCCCAGATCTCCAGCGGGCGCTTGGCGTAGCACACGGCGCGGGAGCCGATGCTGACAGTGTCGTTGTCGTCGAGCACGACCACCGGCTGGCCGCGCGCGGCGAGGTCGAGCGCTGCGGTCAGGCCGATCGGGCCGGCGCCGATCACGACGACCGGGTGCCGCCGGGTCGTGCCGCTGCGCTGCTCGGCCGAGCATGCATAGTGAAATCGCGGATAGACATAGTTGCTCATGGCTGTCTCGCCTTGCGCGTTGCGGTCGGGACTGTGGAGACGGGTGTTCGCTCAGTCGACGCCAGCGAATTCCTTCTCGTGCATCCAGGCGGTGTGCCGCGGCGGCCTCTTGGTCGTGGCCCATTCGTCGACCATGGCATGGGCGACGGACTTCATCCGCGCGATCTGCTCGGGCGTGGCGGTCCAGGCCGCGATCTCCAGACGGTGGCCGCTGGGATCATGGAAATAGATCGACTTGAAGATGGTGTGATCGGTGATGCCGACGACGTCGAGGCCGGCCGCCTCGGCGCGTGCCTTGGCCTCCTCCAGTTCCTCCAGGTCCTTCACCTGGAAGGCGATGTGCTGGGTCCATTCAGGGGTGTTCGGATCGCGCCCCATCGGCGGCGAATTCGGCAGCTCGAAAAAGGCCAGGATGTTGCCGTTTCCGGCATCGAGGAAGATGTGCATGTAGGGATCCGGCGCCTTGGTCGAGGGCACGCGGTCCTCGGCGATGGCGCCGAGCAGGTCCATATTGAGGACCTTCTTGTAAAATTCGACGGTGGCCTTGGCGTCGACGCAGCGATAGGCGACGTGATGGATCTTCTCGATCTGCATGATCTGCTCCTCCCAATATCGTGGTTGGCAAAATAGTAACAGATGATACGATCGTCCGGCTTTGATTTGGATCAATCCAGGGAAGATGAGCGGCGAGCGTGGTTGGGTCAGGAACGCGGGCAGAGGCTGTGATGGCGGACGAGGTGCGGCAGACCGACATTGACCAATTCAAAGACCACAATCTGAAATTGCAAGAATACTTCCCTTATCGGCTTGCCCGCTTGGCCGAGCAGGTGTCGCTGGCGGTCGCCGAGGTCTATGCCGACAGGTTTGCGCTGTCGCGGCAGGAATGGCGCATCCTGGCGGCGCTGGGCGAGCAGCCGCGATTGCCGACCAAACAGATCGGCCGGCTGACGACGCTCGACAAGATGAATGTCAGCCGTGCCATGCAGAGCCTGGAGGCGCGCGGCATCGTCAGCCGCAGCCGCGATCCCGAGGACGGGCGGGAGCGCATCGTGACGCTCACCGCTGCGGGGCGCGGGCTGTACAGGAGGATCGTGCCCTATGCGCTGGCCCGGGAGAGCGATCTGCTGGGCGTGCTCTCGGCCGCGGAGCTCGCCACCCTCGATACTGTGATCGACAAGCTGCTAGCGGCTGCGGAGCGGGCCGTTGACGATCCTGTTGGCCGGAAGCCTTGATCGGTGCCGCGGCCGCGCTATATCGACGGTCTCTCCCCACCATTGATCGCATGGGCCAACGCACGACGATGACCGACACCGCCACCGTTAGCCATTCCTTCCAGGCCGAAGTCTCCGAGCTGCTCCATCTCATGGTGCACTCGGTCTACTCCGAGACCGACATTTTCCTGCGCGAGCTGATCTCGAACGCCTCCGACGCGTGTGACAAGCTGCGCTACGAGGCGATCGCCAAGCCGGAGCTGATCGGCGAGGGCGAGGCACCGCAGATCCGGGTGATCCCCAGCAAGGCCGCGAGCACGCTGACCATTGCCGACAGCGGCATCGGCATGGACCGCCAGGAGCTGATCGACCATCTCGGCACCATCGCCCGCTCCGGCACCAAGGCCTTCGTGCAGCGACTGTCGGAGGCCAAGGACGGCAGCGGGCTGATCGGCCAGTTCGGCGTCGGCTTCTACTCCGCTTTCATGGTCGCTGACCGCATCGTCGTGATCAGCCGCCGCGCTGGCGGCGACGAGGTCTGGACCTGGACCTCCTCCGGCGGCGCCGGATTCGAGGTCGCCCCGGCCTCGGAGGAAGACGCCAAGCGGGTGACGCGCGGCACCGAGATCGTGCTCCACCTGAAGGACGACGCCAAGAAATATCTCGAAACCTACGAGATCGAGCGCATCGTCACCGCCTATTCCGACAATATCCAGTTCCCGATCATGCTGGTGCCGGAGGAGGGCGAGCCGCGCCAGATCAATTCGGCCAGCGCGCTGTGGCAGCGTTCCAAATCCGAGCTGACGCCGGAAGACTACACCAAGGCCTACAAGTCGATCGCCCATGCGTTCGACGAGCCGGCGATGACGCTGCATTATCGCGCGGAGGGCCGTTACTCCTACGCCGTGCTGCTGTTCGCGCCGTCGACCAAGCCGTTCGACCTGTTCGAGCCGGCGCGCAAGGGCAAGGTCAAGCTCTATGTCCGCCGTGTCTTCATCACCGACGACGCCGATCTGCTGCCGGCCTATCTGCGCTTCGTGCGCGGCGTGATCGACAGCGAGGACCTGCCGCTCAACATCTCGCGCGAGATGCTGCAGAACAATCCGCAGCTGGCGCAGATCCGCAAGGCCGTGACCACGCGCGTGATCAGCGAGCTGGAGCAGCTCGCCGAAAAGGATGCGGCCAACTTCGACAAGATCTGGGATTCCTTTGGCGCCGTCATCAAGGAGGGCCTGTACGAGGATTTCGAGCGGCGTGACAAGCTGCTGGCGCTGGCGCGCTTCACCACGACGTCGGGCGAGAAGCGCTCGCTGAAGCAATATGTCGAGGGGCTGAAGGAGAACCAGACCGAGATCTACTTCCTGGTCGGTGACAGCATCGAGCGCTTGAAGTCCAATCCGCGGCTCGAGGCGGCCAAGGCGCGCGGCGTCGAGGTGCTGCTCCTGACCGATCCGGTCGATGCGTTCTGGACCTCGGCGCGGCTCGAATTCGACGGCAAGCCGCTGAAGTCGCTGAGCCAGGGCGACATCAATTTCGATCCGATCCCGCTGAGCGAGGAGCAGAAGGCCGAGGATGAGGCGAAGCCGGCGGCCGACGAGGCCGACACGATCGCGCTGATCAAGGCGAGCCTCGGCGATCACGTCACCGACGTGAAGGTCTCGACCCGTCTCACCACCAGCGCCTCTTGTCTCGTCGCCGGCAGCCATGGTCCGGACCGCGAGCTGGAGCGGATCCTGTCGCAGCAGGCGCGCGGCGCGCGCAGCAAGCCGATCCTGGAGATCAATCTGCGCCACCCGCTGGTCGTGGCCATCGCCAAGGCGGCGGCCGACAAGGCCAAGGTCGACGATCTGTCGTTCCTGCTGCTGGAGCAGGCCCAGATCCTCGACGGCGAATTGCCGGAGGATCCGGCCGCGTTCGCGGCGCGGCTCAACCGGCTGGTGCTGCAGGGCGTCGCAGCGGCGTAGCACTCGGCAAGGTGGATGCGGGCGTGAGGTCAGTTCTTCGCGCTCGCCTGCACCACCTTGCGCCAGTGCATGATCTCGGCGCGGTAGGTCGCGGCATAGATGCCGGGATCGCCGCTGATCGGGGTGGCGCCGATCTCGGCGAATTGCCGGATGATGGCGGGATCGGTCAGCGCGGCGTTGATTTCGCGGTTGAGCAGGTCAACGATGGGCTTTGGCGTGCCGCGCGGCGCCGCCACGCCGTAGAAGCCGGAGGTCTCGAACGCCGGCAGCACCTCGGCAACGGCCGGCAGTTCCGGGAAGGCCTGGGAACGCTCGCGGGTCGAGACGGCGAGCGCCCGGACCTTGCCGCTGCGCAGCAGCTCGAGGGCGGAGGCGGTGTTGTCGAACATCGCGTGGATATGGCCGGAGGCGAGATCGGTCAGGGCCGGGCCCGAGCCGCGATAATCGACGATCGACCAGGTGATGCCGCCGAGGGTGCGAAACAGCTCCGCCGACGCGAACTGCACCGTGCCCGGACCGGCCGAGCCGACGCTGAGCTTGCCCGGGTTGGCCCGGGCATGGGCCAAGAAGTCGGCCAGCGTCTTCACCTGCAGCTCCTTGTTGACCAGGAGCAGCAGCGGCATCCGCGCCATCCCGGCGACCGGGATGATGTCGCCGGTGCCGTCGGGGCCCGGCGGGACCGCGCGGGCGGCGTTGATGATGTTGGCGGTCGAGGTCGCCAGCAGCGTATAGCCATCCGGTGCGGCGTTCGCGACGCTGCGCGTTGCCAGATTGCCGCCGCCGCCCGGGCGGTGGTCGAGCACGAAGGGCTGGCCCAGCCGCAGCGACAACTGCTCGCAGACCAGGAGCGACAACCGGCCGGTCGCGCCGCCCGGGGCGAACGGAATCACCCAGGTCACCGGCTTTGTCGGGTACGGGGCGTCGGCCGCGCCGAACGCCGGTGAGATGGCCGCAACGCCGCTCCAGGCGGCGCAACTGAGCAGGGCACGTCGTGTGATCGTCGTGTCGTTGGGCATGCCGGCCTTCATTTGGGCATGTTCTGGGAGAGTGAGCCTAACCGGTATTTGCCTCCACTTCGTAAAGGAACGCATGGGCATCAATCACGATCGGCTTTCGGCAGGTTAACCGTCCCGGCCGGCCTGTCGTCGGCGCGGGCCTGGCCAGGCCGTCGGAGGCCGCCGGTTGATTTCGCTCAAGCGCGAAGCCGACCGCAGCAGCAATAGTGGCGGCGCAATCCGGAACCGGCATCCAATGTTCGAGCGCATCCTGCGGTGGACCCTTGTCGCAATCGCCGTCGGCGGCCTCGCTGCGGGCGGGCTCGCGCATCTGGCCGGCCGGGCCGACCTCGCCGGCATCGCGTTCACGGCCTCCACCGTCCCCGTCATCGCCGGGCTCGTCGTCTCGATCGTCCGCGACGTCATGGCCGGACGGGTCGGGGTCGATGCCATCGCGCTGGTGTCGATGAGCGCGGCCATTGTGCTCGGCGAGCCGCTGGCCGGGGCCGTGGTGGCGCTGATGTATTCCGGCGGCAACGTGCTCGAGGACATCGCGGTCGCGCGCGCCGAGCACGACCTGCGGGCGTTGGTCGACCGTGCCCCGCGCGAGGCCCATTGCCGTCGCGGCGAGGAAATCGAGAATATTCCGGTCGGCAGCGTCGTCGTCGGCGACCGGCTGATGGTTCGTGCGGGCGAGATCGTCCCGGTCGATGGCGTCGTGGAAACGAGCAGCGCGGTGGTCGATGAATCGGCGCTGACGGGCGAGCCGATCCCGGTCACCAAGACGCGCGGCATGGCCATCCTGTCGGGATCGCTGAATGCCGGCGAGACATTCGAGCTGTCGGCCACGGCGACCGCGGGCGAGAGCACCTATGCGGGCATCGTCAAGCTGGTGACAGCGGCGCAGACCGCGAAGACGCCGTTCGTGCGGCTGGCCGACCGCTATGCGCTGATTTTCCTGCCGGTGAGCCTCGCGATCGCGGCCGCCGCTTACTTCACCTCGGGCGACATGATCCGAAGCCTCGCCGTCCTGGTGGCCGCGACCCCGTGTCCGCTGATTTTGGCCGCGCCCGTGGCCTTCATCGCCGGTGTCGCGCAGGCGGCGCGCAGCGGCATTCTGGTGAAGGGCGGCGGCAAGCTGGAGGCGCTGGCGCGCGCCCACACGGTGCTGTTCGACAAGACCGGCACGCTGACGGTCGGCGGCGCGCGACTGCTGTCGGTGGAAGCGGCACCGGGGGAGGACGCCGATGACGTCCTCTTGCTCGGCGCCTCGCTGGAGCAGGCGTCGCACCACGTCGTCGCCCACGCGATCGTGCAGGCCGGCCGCGACCGCGGGCTGAAGCTGAAGGTGCCGGAGGCGGTCCGCGAGACCATGGGCGCCGGACTCGAAGGGGTGATCAATGGCCGCCGCATCAGCGCCGGCTCGCGTGATCTCGTGCTGGGCACTCAGACGCCGCCGCCCTGGGCGGCCCGCGCCATGCGTCGCGCCTCCTGGCGCTCGGCGCTGATCGTGTTCGTTGCGGTCGAGGGCCGGCCGATCGGGGCATTGCTGCTGGCCGACGAGTTGCGTGCGGATACGCCACGCGCCATCCGCTGGCTGCGCGAGGCCGGTATCGCGCGCATGGTGATGGTCACCGGCGATCGCGCCGCTGCCGCCCAGGCGATCGGCGCGGCGCTCGACATCGATGCGGTGCTGGCGGATCGCGTTCCGTCGGACAAGGTCGATGCGGTCAAGAGCGAGCAGCGGCTGCATCCGACCATCATGGTCGGCGATGGCATCAACGACGCTCCAGCACTGGCCTCCGCCGATGTCGGCATCGCGCTCGGCGCGCGCGGGGCCAGCGCGTCGTCGGAGGCGGCCGACGTCGTCATCCTCGCGGACCGGCTCGACCGCGTCGGCGAAGCGATCGTGATCGCCCAGCGCGCCCGGCGGATTGCGCTGGAGAGCATCGTCGTGGGCATGGCGCTGTCGTTCATCGCCATGGGCGCCGCTGCCTTCGGCCTGCTGCAGCCGGTGCCTGCGGCACTGGTGCAGGAGGCGATCGACATTGCCGTCATCCTCAACGCCTTGCGCGCTTTGCTCCCGGCCGGCCGGGGCCGGGCTGGCCGCATCAGCGCCGAAGACGGTCGCGGATTGCGCCATGATCACAAGGCGCTGCTGCGCGGGCTCGACCGCTTGCGTGCGATCGTGGACGCACTCGACGAGGCGACGCCGGAACAGGCCGTCAGCCTGATCGGACAGGCCAACGCCGTGGTCCAGGACCAGGTGGTCGCGCATGAGCGGGACGATGAAGGCTCGGTCTATCCCCGGCTCGCGCGGCTGCTGCAGGACAGCCACGGCCTGTCGGCGATGAGCCGCGCCCATCGCGAGATCCTGCACCTCGCGCGGCTGCTCGGCCGCCTTGCCGAGGATCTGCCCTCCGAGCATGTCGACCGCTATCTGATCCGCGACGCCCAGCGCGTGATCGAGGCGATCGAGACCTTGGTGCGGATGCACACGGCGCAGGAGGATGACATCTACGAAGCCGTCGCGGCACGCTCGGCCGCGTGACTCATCCGGGATGTTTTGGCAGGTCGATCCGCTCGCCGGCAAACTCTGCCGGCCCCTCGATCAGCCGGCGTATCCGCCGCTCGCGCTCGTCGGCCGGCAGGCTGGGGTCGAGCATCTGGTCGATCAGCCGGATCGCATTCTGCTCGATCGCCAGCGGATCTTGCACCTTGGTCTCCGACATGGCTGTCGGTCGGGATGCATGCAGCCCGATCGTCACCAGTTGGCTGATGGCATCGGAGCGCGTGGTCTGGTGTGTCTCGGCCCAGACATCGATGTCTGCGGTGAGCTCTTGAGAGAGCCTGACCGCGCTCACCGCATCATGTCCCAGCCGGACGGCGGGACTGTGATCCCTTCGCGTGTCGGACAATGGCGTCATCTGCCTGTTGATCATATCAGCCTAAATTACACTGGAGGGAATGGGATTTGATTTCGATCAAGGACGGCCTAAGAAAACGGCCTCGCCGCGGCGGTCCGGCCGCGATCCCGCGTTGCCGTCCTTCGGCAGCCTCTCGAGCGTGACACAAACACAACCGGTTGCCCATGCGATTCCTGAACACCTTTCAGCTCTATGATTTCTTCGACACGCTCGTGAGCCTCTTCACCGCCTTCGTGCTGGGCACGCTGATCGGTGCCGAGCGGCAATTTCGGCAGCGGAGCGCGGGCCTGCGCACCAACGTGCTGGTCGCGGTCGGAGCGGCCGCCTTCGTCGATCTCGGCAACCGGCTGACCGGCGCGGACGGCGCGGTCCGGATCATTGCCTATGTGGTGTCGGGCATCGGCTTTCTCGGCGCCGGCACCATCATGAAGGAGGGCATGAATGTCCGCGGCTTGAACACCGCGGCGACCTTGTGGGCATCTGCTGCGGTGGGCGCCTGTGCCGGCGCGGATCTGGTCGCGCAGTCGGTGGCGCTGACGCTGTTCGTGCTGGCAGGCAACACCCTGCTCAGGCCGCTGGTGAATGCCATCGACCGCATTCCGCTGAACGCGGCCACGTCCGAGGCCCAGTACGAGCTTGTCGTCACCACCGACATCCTGCATGTGGCGGAGCTGCGTGAGGCGCTCGACGAGCGGTTGGAAGCCGCCAAATATCCGGTGCGGGAGACCGAGGTCGCATACCGGTCCGACGACATCGTGGAGATCACCGCCACGCTGGTCCCGCTTGCCGCCGAGACGGCCGAACTCGACCGCGTGACGGCTGAGTTGTCGAGGCTGCCCGGCGTACGTCATGCGACCTGGAACGTCAGTGCGCTGGAGTGATGAGACGGCTGGCGGCAGGCCTGCTGCCTGGCCTGTTGCTCGGCCCTGTGCCAATGGCGACGGCGCGCCCTCGTCATCTTCTCCGCTCCCGATGCTCGTCACTGAGCATGATGGATTGTTCCATCCGCTGGGTGAACCCGAGCTGAATGCGCCGAGCCGCGACGGGCCGACGCTGATCAATGCCCGGAGCGGGCGAAGATCTCGTAGAAGCCGAGCACGATCTCGCAGGCGATCAGGATGACGACGATGATCTCGAGCCGCAGCGAGCGCTTGGTATCGATGATGTCGGCCAGCGCCGTCGCGGTCTCGGCGATCACGGCGAGCTTGCGGTTCAGCGTCTCCTCGCGCTCCTTCAGCTCATACTCGTCCTCGAGCCGCGCATACAGCCGCTCGAGGTCGGGCCGGTCCCACAGCACGTCCGGCTTCTCGCCAACGGCCACGCGGCCGGACACGCGATGCTGCACCAGCAGCGCCGCGCCGAGCAGCTTGAGCATGGCCACCCGGCTCTTCGACGTGCGCCCCAGTGCCGCGAGCTCGCGCGCAAAGGGTTCGATCGTATCGAACACGTTGGCGATCTCGCGCTCGCTGCGGCCGAGCACCACGCTTTTGGCAAGCGCATCGGCGACGATCAGGAGCCGTTCGAGCGACAATTCCTTGACCAGGATCGGCCCGCCGACCGGGATCGGCTCCTCGGATTCGCCCGCGACCTGGACCTTGGCGGTCTCTTCCTCGGGGGGAGCGATCGGTCCGAACAAGCGGCCGCTCAGCCGGTCGAGGAAGTTGAGCTCGTCGGCGACCGACAGGCCGATGAAGACGACAACGCCATAGCGGAAGACCACCGCGACTCCGGTCTCGCCGATGCGCACCGCCAGAGGCGTCGCCGACAGGACCTGGCCTTCGAAACCAGCGGTGTTGATGCGGTCCGCGATCTGCAGCGCGCGGGCGGCGAGTTGGGGGATGGCATGGGGATCGGCGATCATGGCGAGAGGCTAGCACGCCAATACCGACGGATCGATAACGCGGCGCAGCTTCGACGTTCCGCTCGCCCGCGCATCCGTCGTTGAACCCGCTTGACAGCGCCGGTCGTAGCTCCGCATTGAAGGCGCGATCCGGATGGATGACCCCTCGATGTCGCAAACCAGCACGGCGGACTACTACGCCTCGATCCCGGTGTTTCGCGGTTTTTCGCGGCTGATGGAGCCGCAACTCTACAAGCCGCTGCCCGACGACTGGATGATCGGCACAGCCGATATTGTCGACTCCACCAAGGCGATCGCCGAGGGGCGATACAAGGCCGTCAACATGGCGGGAGCGGCGGTCATCGCAGCCGTGACCAATGCGCTCGAAGGGCGTGAATTCCCGTTCGTGTTCGGAGGTGACGGTGCGAGCTTCGCGGTCGGGCCGGCCGACGTCACGGCGGCGCGCGAGGCGCTGGCCGCCACCGCCACCTGGGTCCGGGAAGATCTCGGCCTGTCGATGCGCATTGCCCTGGTTCCCGTGCGGGAGATTCGCGCACAGGGGAGCGACGTGTCCGTGGCGCGTTATGGACCGTCGGCCAATCTGTCCTACGCGATGTTCGCAGGGGGCGGGCTGGGCTGGGCGGAGGCGGCCATGAAGCGCGGCGCATTCGCCGTGACGCCGGCGCCCCCCGGCACCCAGCCTGATCTGTCGGGTTTGTCCTGCCGCTTCGAGCTGATGCCGTCGTCGCGGGGGCTGATTCTCTCTGTGCTGGTGCTGCCGGCCGCGGGGGCGGACACGCAAGCTTATCGTAAGGTTATCGAGGATATCATTGCGCTGACGGAACGCAGCCCTGATGCCGGGCGGCCCGTGCCCGCCGGTGGGCCGGTCCTGCAATGGCCGCCGCAGGGACTGGGCTACGAGGTGCGGGCGGCGCGCGGCGGACCGCTGTTCGCGCGCTGGGTGCGCGTGATCGGGCGCACGCTGTTCGTCTATGCCGTCATCCGTTTCGGAATCAGCATCGGTGGCTTTGTGCCGCGCCTCTACACCCAACAGGTGGTGGAGAATTCCGATTTTCGAAAATACGACGACGCGCTGCGGATGATCCTCGACTGCACGGAGGAGCTTGCGCAGGAGCTGGAGCGGCGCCTGAGCGACGCGGCGGCGCAAGGCATCGTCCGCTACGGTCTTCATCGGCAGGACGCGGCGATGATGACCTGCTTCACGCCGTCGGCGATCCGCCCCGATCACGTCCACTTCATCGACGGCGCACAGGGCGGTTACGCGTCGGCGGCGACCGCGCTCAAGGCTGCGGTGGCCTGAGGCGGGGAGAGCATGATGCCGATTGCGCGGAAGCGCATTTTGCTCTCAGCCCGCAGTTTAAGCATCATCTCTCCGGAACCGGTTTCCACCTTTCCGGATCATGCATCTAGCGCGCGCGGGTCCAGGTCTCGGCGCCACACAGCGCACCCACGCAGCCTTCGACCTTCAACGTCTCCGGCCCGGAGACCGAGATGTGACTGTTGTAGCTCTGGCCGTCATCGGCGTTGTAGATCCTGCCCGACCATTTGTTGGGCCCGTCCGGACGAATGCCCTCGAACAGCTGCAGGCCGATGATCGGCCGGTTGGCAAGCGCGCGATTCGGATTCTTGTTGTCGACGGCCGGCTTGCCGGTGTCGGTGTCCATCGGCTGCTTGAGCCAGATCACGGTCCCGCACAGCTCGGCGCCGCATTTCGTCACCTTGATCTTGGCGTCGCCTGCCTGCGTCAGCCAGGTGCCGGTCGGATCGTCCGCCGCCATGGCCGGCTGCGCGACTCCCAGCGCAACAAAGACAAGAGCTGTTAAACGCAGTTTGTAAGTCATCTGAACCCCCGATGAGACGGAATTCCTTAGCAGCAAACTTAGGCGATGCAATCGCCGGGAGCTTGTTGTCCAACGGCGCCTCATCACGATCGGGTGGGCGGCAGCGTGCCGTCTCAATCTCTTGTTCAAACGTCTCGGCGGCCGGTGCCCGTGGCTGTCACCACGGCAATCCCTGCAGGTCGAGCGTGCCGCGGGTTGGTGCGCTGCGCTTGATGTCGTGAACGAGCGCTGACAGCGCATCGAAGCGGACGCGACCGCGCTGCGGCTGCTCGACATACACGTCGCCCGTGAACGGCGTGAAGCCTCGCGACGCGTAGGACGGAATCCGATCTTCCGCGCAGAACAGGATGGCGAAATTGATGGAGTCCTCATGGCGGAAGGTCTGTATGGCGGCGTTCAGCGCCACGGTGGCCAACCCCTGATTGCGCCGGTCCGCGCGCGTCAACACGCCGCCGATGCCGCCGACATTGATCTTCTGTCCATTCCACGTCACGACGCGGCGATAGAGGCCGGCATGGCCGACGACCTCACCGGTCTCGTCCTGCACCAGAACGCGCAGGTCGGCATGCGCAAATGTGATACCGGCCCAGGGTAATCCGGCGACCACCTCGGGCGGCCAGATCGCATCATAAAGCGGTTTGACTTGCGGCCAGGCGGCGTCGCCATTCAATATGTCGATTTCGATGCTCATGAAAGCGGCTCGCTTTTTCCAAATTCACGGTGTTTTACGGCTTCGGAACCTTCTATAAGGAGGTCCCGTTAAATCCCGTCTTCCCACAAGTTGCGGAACCGACCCATGACATTTACGCTTCCCCCCCTGCCTTATGCCTATGAAGCCCTCGGCCCCTACATGTCCAAGGAGACGCTGGAGTACCACCACGACAAGCATCACCAAGCCTATGTGACCAACGGCAACAATGCGATCAAGGGGACTGAATTCGAAGGCAAGTCCCTCGAGGAGATCGTCAAGGGATCGTTCGGCAAGAACCCCGCGGTGTTCAACAATGCCGGCCAGCACTTCAATCACATTCACTTCTGGTCGTGGCTGAAGCCGAATGGTGGCGGAACCAAGCTGCCGGGCGCGCTGGAAAAGAAGATCGACGAGGATCTCGGCGGCTACGAGAAGTTCAAGGCGGACTTCATCGCTGCCGGCGTCGGCCAGTTCGGTTCGGGCTGGGCCTGGCTCTCGGTCAAGAACGGCAAGCTGGAAATCTCCAAGACCGCCAACGGCGAAAATCCGCTGGTCTATGGTGCGACCCCGATCCTCGGTGTCGATGTCTGGGAGCATTCCTATTACATCGACTACCGCAATCGCCGCCCCGACTACCTGAAGGCCTTCGTCGAGAATCTCATCAACTGGGAATATGTCGAAGAGCTCTACAGCAAGGCCGTTTGATCGATCGTGATCTGCGTGCGAGGGCGGCTGCTGCGGTGGCCGCCCTTTTTTGTGATCGACGTGACGGGCGCGTCTGTTTGTGACTGGCGCATTTGCGCGGGTGATGCCATGGAAAAGCCCGTGCGGCGAAAATTTTGCTCCAATGGCGGCGAGAGCAGGGCATCTCTTCTCTCGATGCGATGCAGGTAAGGTCTCGTGAATCAGCTGTTCGGATATGTCCTCGTTTTCTTCGGCGGTGGTTGTGGCGCCTCGCTGCGGCACGCGATCAACATGGCGAGCGCCAGGGCACTCGGTACCGATTTCCCCTATGGCACGTTCATCATCAACATCAGCGGCTCGATCGTGATGGGCCTGATCGCCGGCTATCTGACCTTCAAGGGCAGCGCGACCCAGCACTGGCGGCTGTTCCTGATGACCGGCATCCTCGGCGGCTACACAACCTTTTCGGCCTTCTCGCTCGACACCGCGCTGCTCTACGAGCGGGGCGCGCTGGGGCTGGCCGCGCTGTATGTCCTCGGATCGGTCGGCATCTCGATTGCCGGCCTGTTCGCCGGGTTGGCCCTGGTGCGCTACCTGACCTGATCGAGGGCACCGGCCAGCGCGGGTGCGATGGACAGTCATGATGTTATAATGTAACATTATAACGACATGACCCAGCCCGCCATCCATAGCCACGGCCATCCCGACCTGCCCGGCGCCCATCTGCATGGCGTCTCGGGACACGGCGCCTCTGGACACAGCCATGTGCACAGCCATGGCCCGGCCGCGCCGCACCCGGCGCAGCCTGCGGTCTGGTCGATCCTGCGCATGCCCGTGACCACCCGGTTTGGTGCCGCGCTGGCAGCCAGCGCCGTGCTGTGGGTGATCGTCTGGCTGGCGATGCGGTGACGATGATGGCTCAGCTGCAGTTTCGCGATCTCACTTTGGGCTATGACCGCCACCCGGCCGTGCACCATCTGTCCGGCGACGTCGCGCCGGGCGCGCTGCTCGCGGTCGTCGGACCCAACGGTGCCGGCAAATCAACCCTGTTTCGCGGTATTGTCGGACTGTTGAAGCCGCTGGCCGGCACCATCGCCGGTCTGAAGCCGCGCGAGATCGCCTATCTGCCGCAGATCGCCGACATCGATCGCAGCTTTCCGATTTCGGTGTTCGATTTCGTCAGCACCGGGCTGTGGCGCACCACCGGCATTTTCGGCGGGATCGGCGCCGCAGCGCGCCAGAAGATCGCGCAGGCGATCGCTGCGGTCGGCCTCACTGGCTTCGAGAGCCGCGGCATCGGTACGCTCTCAGGGGGACAGATGCAGCGGGTGCTGTTCGCGCGCGTGCTGCTGCAGGACGCCCGCGTGATTGTCCTTGATGAGCCGTTCAACGCGATGGATTCCAAGACATCAGCGGATCTGCTGCGGTTGATCGAGCATTGGCATGGCGAGCAGCGCACGGTGCTGGCGGCGCTGCATGACATGGACATGGTGCGCGCGCATTTCCCGCAGACCCTGCTGCTGGCGCGCGAGGCGGTGGCCTGGGGGCCGACGGCCGAGGTGCTGACCGCCGACAATCTCCTGCAGGCGCGCCGGATGTGCGAGGCCTTCGACGATACTGCGGCGACCTGTCAGCCGCAGCAGCGCTCCGCGCGGGCGGCCTGATGATCCGGCAGGCCCTGATCGATCCGTTCTCGGATTTCGAGTTCATGCGCCGCGCGCTGGCCGCCGTCATTGCGCTGTCGCTCGGCTCCGGCCCGATCGGTGTGTTCCTGATGCTCCGGCGCATGAGCCTGGTCGGTGACGCCATGGCGCATGCGATCCTGCCGGGCGCGGCCATCGGCTTTCTGCTGTCCGGGCTCAATCTGTTCGCGATGACCACCGGCGGCCTGATCGCCGGCTTTGCCGTGGCGCTGCTGTCGGGCCTGGTGTCGCGCTCGACCGGGCTCAAGGAGGATGCGTCGCTGGCGACCTTCTATCTCGCCTCGCTGGCGATCGGCGTCACCATCGTGTCCGTCAAGGGCACCAATATCGACCTGCTGCACGTCTTGTTCGGCAATATCCTGGCGATGGACGATCCGACGCTGTTGATGGTGGCGGGCAATGCCACGATCACTCTGCTCGTGCTCGCCGTGATCTATCGCCCGCTGGTGATCGAGAGCGTCGATCCCTTGTTTCTGCGCACGGTGAGCCGGGCCGGCGCGCCAGCGCATCTGATCTTTCTCGGCCTGATCGTGGTCAATCTCGTCAACGGCTTTCAGGCCCTCGGCACCCTGCTCGCGGTCGGCCTGATGATCCTGCCGGCCGGCATTGCGCGGTTCTGGTCACGCGACGTCACGCCGATGATCTGCATCGCGGTCGCCTCGGCGATCGTGTCCGGCTATATCGGGCTGGTGCTGTCGTTCCAGACCCGCATTCCCTCGGGGCCTGCGATCATCCTGGTCGCGTCGCTCCTCTATCTCGGCTCGGTGCTGTTTGGACGCGTGGGCGGCGTGCTTCCGCAGCTGTTTCCGGGACGTCACCTCGAAGCCTGAAGTTCATCGCCATGAAGCGCCTGTTGCCAGCCCTCAGCCTGTTCCTCGCTCTGTTGCCCAGCGTCCCCGCATCAGCACAGACGCGGCCGAACGTCGTCACCAGCTTTTCGATCCTGGCCGACTTCGCCCGCCGGGTCGGCGGCGACAGGATCAGCGTGACGTCGCTGGTCGGGCCGGACAGCGACGCTCATGTCTATACGCCGACGCCTCATGATGCGAAGGACGTCGGCGCCGCGCGGCTTCTGATCGTCAACGGGCTCGGTCTCGAAGGCTGGCTGCCGCGCCTGCAGCAGGCCTCCGGCAGCAAGGCGCCGATCATCGTGGCCACACAGGGCATCACCCCGCGCAAGCGCGGCGCGGACGCCGATCCGCATGCCTGGCAGTCGGTCGGCAATGCCAGGGTCTATGTTCGGAATATTCGCGACGCCCTGGTTGCCGCCGATCCGGCCGATGCCGCCGTGTTCCAGGCCAATGCCGAGCGTTACCTGGCCGAACTCGACGCCCTCGACCAGGAGGTGCGCGCCGAAATCGGCAAGATCCCGCCGGAGCGGCGCAAGGTGATCTCCACGCACGACGCCTTCGGCTATTTCGCCGACGCCTACGGCATCCAGTTCATCGCCCCGCTGGGCGTCTCCACCGAGACCGAGCCCTCCGCCCGCGACGTGGCAGAGATCATCGTCCAGGTCAGGAAGGACAAGATTCCGGCGGTCTTCCTGGAGAATTTCAACGATGACCGGCTGGTCGGCCGCATTGCCGCCGAGACCGGGGCGAAGATCGGCGGCACGCTGTATTCAGATGCTCTGAGCGAGGAAAACGGCCCTGCACCCACTTACATTGCCATGGTCAGGCACAATATAAGGGCCCTGACGAGCGCGCTGGGCCGCTAGGCCCGTTGGGGCCCTCCGGGCAGCGCGTCATAAGCCATTTTCGGCGGCGATCCATTCGACGGCGATCTTAGTTTTCGGAGTGAGCATGTCCGACGCGAGCAAGATTCCAGTGACGGTCCTGACCGGCTATCTCGGGGCCGGCAAGACCACGCTTTTGAACCGCATCCTCTCGGAAGACCACGGCAAGAAATACGCCGTCATCGTCAACGAATTTGGCGAGATCGGCATCGACAACGACCTCATCGTCGGCGCCGACGAGGAAGTGTTCGAGATGAACAATGGCTGCATCTGCTGCACCGTGCGCGGCGATCTCGTGCGCATCATCTCGGGCCTGATGCGGCGCAAGGGCAAGTTCGACGCCATCATCGTCGAGACCACGGGCCTCGCCGATCCGGCGCCGGTCGCGCAGACCTTCTTCGTCGACGAGGACGTGCAGAAGAACGCGCGGCTTGATGCTGTCGTGACGGTCGCCGATGCGAAATGGCTGTCGGACCGGCTCAAGGATGCGCCCGAGGCCAAGAACCAGATCGCCTTCGCCGACGTCATCGTGCTCAACAAGACCGACCTCGTCACCAAGCCGGAGTTGGCAGAGGTCGAGGCGCGCATCCGCGCCATCAACCCCTATGCAAGGCTGCATCGCACCGAGCGCTGCCAGATCGCGATCTCGGACGTGCTGGAGCGCGGCGCGTTCGATCTCGACCGCATCCTCGAGATCGAGCCGGAATTCCTCAACGCCGGCGACGATCACGATCATCACCATGATCACGACCACGGCCATGATCATCACCACCATCATGATCACGGCCTGAAGCACTATCATGATGAGGAGATGCAGTCGCTGTCGCTGCGCTCCGACAAGCCGCTCGATCCGTCGAAATTCATGCCCTGGCTGCAGAACCTGGTGCAGATCGAGGGCGGCAAGATCCTGCGCTCCAAGGGCATCCTGGCGTTCCAGGACGATGACGACCGCTACGTCTTCCAGGGCGTGCACATGATGCTGGAAGGCGATCATCAGCGGAAGTGGAAGCCGGACGAGGTCCGCCAGAGCCGTGTCGTCTTCATCGGCCGTGAGCTGCCGGAAGACGCCATCCGCGAAGGCTTCGAGCGCTGCATCGTATCCTGATGAGCTCGTTCGATCAGGGCGGCGAGGCCGCATCCATCGTGTCCGTCACCGACAAGGTGAAGCCGGTCTCGCTCGGCATGGCCGTGACGGCCGTGCATTATCTCGGCGATCGCGCCGCCTTCGTCGGCACCGAGGAGACTGTCGCCGTCGTCGACGCCGAGGGCGAGATCAGCAAGGTCGACGTCACAGGCGGCGGCATCCTGTCGGCGGTGTCGGATGGATCGCGCATCCTGATCGGCGGCGATGACGGCAAAGTCACCGCGCTCGACAAGGCCGGCACCGTGAGCGTGCTCGCCACCGATCCGAAGCGTCGCTGGATCGACAATGTCGCGGTTCATCCCGATGGCGCGATCGCCTGGTCGGTCGGCAAGACCGCGTTCGTGCGTGCGCCGAAGGGCGAGGAGAAGTCACTCGAGGTGCCCTCGACCGCGGGCGGGTTGGCCTTCGCGCCGAAGGGGCTGCGGCTCGCGATCGCGCATTACAACGGTGCCACGCTGTGGTTTCCCAACATGGCGGGCGAGCCGGAATTTCTCGGCTGGGCCGGCTCGCATCATGCGGTCACCTTCAGCCCCGACAACAAATTCCTGGTCACGGCGATGCACGAGCCGGCACTGCATGGCTGGCGGCTCGCGGACAGCCGCCATATGCGCATGACCGGCTATCCGTCGCGGGTGAAGTCGATGTCCTGGGGCAGCGGCGGCCGCTTTCTCGCGACCTCCGGGGCCGACGTGGTCATCCTGTGGCCGTTCGTCGGCAAGGACGGCCCGATGGGCAAGGAGCCGGCGATGCTGGCGCCGATGAAGGCCAAGGTCACCGCGGTCGCGTGTCATCCCAAGCAGGACATTCTCGCCTGCGGCTATGAGGACGGCACCGTGCTGATGGTGCGAATGCAGGACGGTGCCGAGATCCTGGTGCGGCGGAACGAGACGCCGCCGATCGCGGCGCTGGGCTGGAATGCGGCCGGAACCTGGCTGGCGTTCTCCGACGAGAGCGGCGAAGCCGGATTGCTGCGACTCTGATGGGGCATTGGGGCGCAGGCCCCAACGGAACCCCGCTCCGCTCTGGCCGTTGTTCCCCGCATCATAGGGTGCGGAGGACAGAAGATGGCCCCGATCAACAGCAAACGGACGTTGCGCAGAGACCTGCTGCTCGCAGCCGGCCTGCTCGGCCTGGGCGCGGTCGTGGCGATCATCTCCCTGACTGAGATCAAGGCCTATCATCTCGACCAGATGGCCCAGGCGACGCCTGAACCCTCGGCGACACCGGCCGAGTCCAAGCCCGGCGGCACGCGCCCGACCACGCCGGCGCCAGAGCCCGCGCGCCCCGATGTCGAAGTGCAAAAGGAAGGCGCCAAGCCTGCGCTGCCGCCCGCGCCAGCGGAGAAGGTCGCGCCGACGATGGAGCGGAAGTAGTTGGCCGCTGCGAGATGAGTGCTCGACAGGTCGTCCTCGACCTCAACGTCGTCATGCCCGGGCTTGACCCAGGGCATCCACGTCCTGCTTCTGCGCGGCCTCGTGGATGGCCGGGTCAAGCCCGGCCATGAGTAAAGGGTGTGGCCTTAGACTAAGTCACCGCACCAGGATGTTCCGGAACTGCCACGGATCCGAAGTGTCGATGTCTTCCGGGAACAGGCCGGGGCGGTCGTTCAGCGGGGTCCAGTCCGTGTAGTAGCCCTTCACCGGCCCGAGATAGGGCGTCTGGATCTCGAGGCAGCGGCGGAAGTCCATCTCGTCGGCTTCGACGATGCCGGCGGTCGGATTTTCCAGCGCCCACACCATGCCCGCGAGCACGGCTGACGACACCTGCAGGCCGGTCGCGTTCTGGTACGGCGCGATGCGGCGGGTTTCCTCGATCGACAGCTGCGAGCCGTACCAATAGGCGTTCTTGCCATGGCCATAGAGCAGCACGCCGAGCTCGTCGATGCCGTCGACGATCTCGTTCTCGTCGAGGATGTGCCACTTCTGCTGCATCTTGCCGGTGGCGCCGAAGATCTCGTGCAGCGACAGCACCGCGTCATTGGCCGGGTGATAGGCGTAATGGCAGGTCGGCCGGTACACCACCTTGTCGCCGTCGCGCACGGTGTAATAGTCGGCGATCGAGATCGACTCGTTGTGGGTGACCAGGAAGCCATATTGCGCGCCCGGCGTCGGGCACCAGGAGCGGACGCGGGTGTTGGCGCCCGGCTGCAACAGATAGATGGCTGCGCCACAGCCCTCGGTGTGGCAGCGGCCGTTGTCCGGCATCCACTTTTCATGCGTGCCCCAGCCGAGCTCGGCCGGCTGCATGCCCTCGGAGACGAAGCCCTCGACCGACCAGGTGTTGACGAACACGTCCATCGGCTTCGGGTTCTTGGAGCGCTGGGTGTCGCGCTCGGCGATGTGGATGCCCTTGACGCCGAGCTTGTGCATCAGCTGCGCCCAGCCCTCGCGGCTCTTCGGCTCGACGATCTCGGTCTTGGTATCCTTGGCGATATCGAGCAGCGCCTGCTTGACGAACCAGGACACCATGCCGGGATTGGCGCCGCAGGTCGAGACGGCAGTGGTGCCGCCCGGGCTCTTGCGGCGCGCGGCGAGCAGCGTCTCGCGCAGCGCGTAGTTGGAGCGCTGCTCGACGCCCATCTGCTTGTCGAAATAGAAGCCGGCCCACGGCTCGACGACGGTGTCGATATAGAGCGCGCCGATCTCGCGGCACAGGGTCATGATGTCGACCGAGGAGGTGTCGACCGAGAGGTTGACGCAGAAGCCCTGGCCGCCGCCTGCTGTCAGCAGTGGCACCAGCAGCTCGCGGTAATTGTCGCGCGTCACGCCCTGCTGGATGAAGCGCACGCCGTGCTGCTTCGCCAGCGCGCCGTCGTCATGCGGATCGATGATGACGAACCGGCTCTTGTCGTACTCGAAATGGCGTTCGATCAGGGGCAGGGTGCCCTTGCCGATCGAGCCGAAGCCGATCATCACGATGGGGCCGGTGATCTTCGCGTGGATCTGCGAGCTCATGAATGGTTTCTCCGCGGAAGGTGCGTAGGATGGATGGATTCAGGCGGCGCGCCGCCGTCAGCTGCTGCGCCGTTTGGCGGTGATTTCGATCTCGACCTTCATCTCCGGCTTCAGCAGCGCTGCGACGACCACCATCGTGGCGGCCGGCCGGATGTCGCCGAGGACCTCGCCGCAGACCGCGAAATGGGCATCGGCATCATTGACGTCGGTCAGGTAGTAAGTCGCGCGGACGATGTCGGCCATCTCGAATCCGGCCTCCTGCAAGGCGGCCGCGATGGTCTTGAAGCAGTTGCGTGACTGGCTCGTGACATCGGCCGGCATCGTCATCGTGCTGTAGTCATAACCGGTGGTGCCGGCGACGAAGGCGAAGTCGCCATCGACCACCGCGCGGCTGTAGCCGGCGGTCTTCTCGAACGGTGATCCGGTAGAGATCAGACGACGGGACATGGCGGACCTCGTGGGGGAATTTGTCGGGGTTTAAGAGCTTTTGCTGCACCTGCGCAACCCCTGGCGGGGCGGGCCGGGCGGCCGTTGCCGGAATGCCTAACGCAGCCGGGTGACGTCCGGTCCGGCGGGGGGACTGCTGGACCAGCGTCGCACCACGATGTCGCGGACGATCATGATCCCGAGCAGGATCAGGACGATCGTCGGCAACATCGTCCGCCGCCGCGGCGCCCGCCCGTCGCGGGCGGTCACGCCGCGCATGGGACCAGCCGCTCCTTGCGGCTGCGGCGGGCTTTCCGCTCAGGAACTCCGGTGGCGACGATCATGCCGACCGCGCCGTCCAACGCACCCTCGACCAGTTCGAGGCCGAGCAGGCGGGCGCGCTCGAACGCGCCGGGCAATTCGAGCTCGGCCGCCTTGGCCGCGTCGAAGCCGAAGCGGGCGTAGTAGGGCGCATCGCCGAGCAGGACCACGGCGCCATGGCCGCGTGAGGCCGCGATCATCAGCGCGGCGTTCATCAGCGCCGCGCCGACGCCCAGGCTGCGCGCCTCGGCCGCCACCGCCAGCGGCCCGAGCATCAGCGCATCGCGTCCGCCGGCGCTGACGTGCCACAACCGCAGCGTTCCCACCAGGACGCCGCCGCGCATCGCCGACAAAGCGAGGCCTGCTGCGGGCGCGCGTCCGTCGCGCAGGCGCTGGCAGGTGCGCTCATGGCGGTTGTCGCCAAAACAGGCATCCAGCAGCGCCTCGCGCGCCGCGACGTCGGAGGCACGCTCGCTGCGGATCACGAACGCAGCGGCAGCCCGATTCGGCGCAGTCGTCGGAGAGCGAAAAGCGGTCATGGTACGTCAGTCCCCAGCCCGCGCCGCCGGGCGTGAGCCCGCGCGCAAGCACGTGATGTCAGGTTGAAGGTGATGATCTCTCGCTCCCTCCCCCGCTTGCGGGGGAGGGTCGGGGTGGGGGAAGCCCGCCCGAAGCTCGCTTCGTCTCACCCGCGCGCGGGTGGCGAAGGCAGCCAGATCAGATGTGACCAGATCAGATGTGATAGGTCTTCAGCGGGGGGATGCCGTTGAAGGCCACCGACGAGTAGGTCGACGTATAGGCACCGGTCCCTTCGATCAGCACCTTGTCACCGATCGAGAGCGTCACCGGCAGCGGATACGGCAGCTTCTCGTACATCACGTCGGCCGAATCGCAGGTCGGGCCGGCGAGCACGCACGGGGTCATGTCCGCGCCGTCATGCGGGGTGCGGATGGCGTAGCGGATCGACTCGTCCATCGTCTCGGCGAGACCGCCGAACTTGCCGATGTCGAGATAGACCCAGCGCAGCTCGTCCTCGTCGCTCTTCCTCGAGATCAGCACCACTTCCGACTCGATAATCCCAGCATTGCCGACCATGCCGCGGCCCGGCTCGATGATCGTCTCCGGGATCTGGTTGCCGAAATGCTTGCGCAGCGCACGGAAGATCGAACGGCCGTACTGCACGACCGGCGGCACGTCCTTCAGGTACTTGGTCGGGAAGCCCCCGCCCATGTTGACCATCGAGAGATTGATGCCGCGTTCGGCGCAGTCGCGGAACACCGTCGAGGCCATCGCCAGCGCGCGGTCCCACGCCTTCACCTTGCGCTGCTGCGAGCCGACATGGAACGAGATGCCGCACGGCTCCAGGCCCAGGCGCTTCGCCAGGTCCAGCACCTCGACCGCCATCTCCGGATCGCAGCCGAACTTGCGCGACAGCGGCCACTCGGCGCCGGCGCAATCGTACAGGATGCGGCAGAACACCTTCGCGCCCGGCGCGGCGCGCGAAATCTTCTCCACCTCGGCGGCGCAGTCGACCGCGAACAGCCGAATGCCGAGCGCATAGGCGCGCGCGATATCCCGCTCCTTCTTGATGGTGTTGCCATAGGAGATGCGGTCCGGCGTCGCGCCCGCGGCCAGCGCCATCTCGATCTCGGCAACGGTCGCCGTGTCGAAGGAGGAGCCGAGCGAGGCGAGCAGCGACAGCACTTCCGGCGCCGGGTTGGCCTTGACCGCGTAGAACACACGGCTGTCCGGCAGCGCCTTGGCGAAGTTCATGTAGTTGTCGCGCACGACATCGAGATCGACGACGAGACAGGGCTCGTGGTCCAGACCTTCCTCGCGGCGGTTGCGCAGGAATTCCCGGATACGTTCGGTCATAGCACCCTCCAAACGGCCCGTTTGCGACGTGGCCCGTTCAAAATGATCCCGACACGGGTGCCTTGGCCCTGCCGCCCGATGGAAAGGCGACAAAACCTCGAACCCGTAGCCGAATTGTGCTGCCGTGGATTGGTTGGGAATTTCCCGCCCGCACACCTGGCAATGAAGGACAAGCCTTTTCAGTAGCCCGCGCCGGCGTTGGACTGCCGGTAGAGACCAAAAAAGCCCGATCCGTCGTTGCTTTAAGTCGCGTCCCCCGTTGAGAGCGGGGTGCGCCGGTTCGCCTCCGGCTGCCAGTCACGGTTGCAAAAGAGGAGGTGACCTTCAGCGGCATCTCTTGAGAGAGATGCTGGGCTCTTGGAGCATGACAATCTCGATCGAACTGATCTTGATCGCAACGATCCGAGGGCCCCTCGGTTCCTCATCCCTTGGCGGCTGTCCGGCCTCTTGTCCGGATACCTACCGACTGACACACGACCACAGGCACGTGCGAAATTGGGCAGAAGCGGAAATAAGCGTTTTGAATTTCGTTCGCAAGGAATTTTTCAGCGTCGGGATAGATTTCCCTAATGTGTGCTTACGCGACACGGACGCAGGGCCGATTGCTGAACGCGCGTTAAGCGAGCTTAAACTTTCGTAACGCGTTCACGCTTGCAGGACAGGGGTTTCGTGCAACTCACGCGCGCTTCGTGAAGGGCTCGATGCGCTGTGCACCGCGGATGAAGCCGATCATCACGAACACGCCGATGGCGAACAGAAGCGCCTGCAGAATGTGCGCGCCGGTGTCGCCGAGCCCGAACAGAATCGCGAGCGCCCAGCCGCCAGCGAAAGCCGCACCGAACACTTCGGCGCCGATCAGGATCGCCGCCGAGATGACGGTGATCACGCTCTGCCAGGCGATCTGGCGGCCGGCTTTGGAAGTGGTCTCTGCGCTCATGGTCCAGGGTCCTCTCGGGGGCCGCAATCTCTCCGAAATGGCCCGGCCCTTCAAGGGGAAATGACCCAAAAAGGACCGGCTCCATGATATGAGGGTGCATCGCACTTCCGGGAGAGGATGGACCCCAGCCGATGTCAGACACCGCCGCTGTGATCGACGCTCAGACCAACCCGCTGTTGATGGCCTGGGAGACCCCGCACCAGACACCACCCTTCGACGCGATCAGGCCCGAGCACTTCTTGCCGGCCTTCGAGCGCGCCTTTGCCGATCATACCGCCGAAATCACCGCGATGACCCACGATCCCGCGGAGCCGGACTTCGCCAACACCATCACGGCACTGGAGCGCTCGGGCAAGCTGCTGTCGAAGGTCGCGGCCGTGTTCTACGACCTCGTTTCGGCGCATTCCAACCCGGCGATCCTGGAGATCGACAAGGAGGTGTCGCTGCGGATGGCGCGGCACTGGAACCCGATCATGATGAACGCTGTGCTGTTTGGCCGCATCGCGCTGCTCTACGACAACCGCAAGACGCTGACGCTGACGAGCGAGGAGCAGCGGCTGCTCGAGCGCACCTACACCCGCTTCCGCCGCGCCGGCGCCGGCCTGAACGACGAGGCCAAGGCGCGCATGGCCGAAATCAACGAGCAGCTCGCCCAGCTCGGCACCTCCTTCAGCCATCACGTCCTCGGCGACGAGCAGGACTGGTTCCTGGAGCTCGGTGAGGACGACCGCGCCGGCCTCTCCGAGAGCTTCATCGCGGCCGCCAAGGCTGCGGCGGAGGAGCGCGGCATGCCAGGCAAGGCGATCGTGACCCTGTCGCGCTCCTCGGTCGAGCCCTTCCTGCAGAGCTCGGCGCGCCGCGACCTGCGCGAGAAGGTGTTCAAAGCGTTCACTGCCCGCGGCGACAACGGCAATTCCAACGACAACAACGCCGTCATCGGTGAGATCCTGGCGCTGCGCGAGGAAGCCGCCAAGATCATGGGCTTTCCGAACTTCGCCGCCTATCGGCTGGAGGACTCGATGGCGAAGACGCCGGAGGCCGTGCGCGGCCTGCTGGAGCGGGTCTGGAAGCCGGCCCGCGCCAAGGCGCTGGCCGACCGCGACCAGCTGCAGGAGATGATCACGGCCGAGGGCGGCAACTTCAGGCTCGAGGCCTGGGACTGGCGCTATTATGCCGAGAAGCTGCGCCAGGCGAAGGCGAACTTCGACGACGCGGCGATCAAGCCCTATTTGTCGCTCGACAACATGATCGCGGCCGCCTTCGACTGCGCCACGCGGCTGTTCGGCATCACCTTTGCCGAGCGCAGCGACATCCCGGTCTGGCACCCGGACGTGCGGGTCTGGGAGATCAAGGCGGCCGATGGCAGCCACAAGGCGCTGTTCTATGGCGACTACTTCGCCCGGCCGTCGAAGCGCTCCGGCGCCTGGATGACCTCGCTGCGCGACCAGCAGAAGCTCGACGGCGACATTGCGCCCTTGATCATCAACGTCTGCAACTTCGCCAAGGGCGCCGACGGCCAGCCGTCGCTGCTGTCGCCGGACGAAGCCCGCACCCTGTTCCACGAGTTCGGCCACGGCCTGCACGGCATCCTCTCCAACGTCACTTATCCTTCGCTGTCGGGCACCGCGGTCTTCACGGATTTCGTCGAGCTGCCGTCGCAGCTCTACGAGCACTGGCAGGAGCGCCCCGAGGTGCTGCAGACCTTCGCGCGCCATTACCAGACCGGCGAGCCGCTGCCGCAGGACCTGCTCGACCGCTTCCTGGCGGCGCGTCGCTTCAACCAGGGCTTTGCCACTGTCGAGTTCGTCTCCTCGGCCCTGATCGATTTGGAGTTCCACACCCAGCCCGCGGCGGCCTCGAAGGATGTGCGCGCCTTCGAGCAGGCCGAGCTGGAGAAGATCGGCATGCCCAAGGAGATCGCGTTGCGCCACCGGCCGACCCAATTCGGCCACATCTTCTCGGGAGACCATTATGCGGCGGGCTATTACAGCTACATGTGGTCGGAGGTGATGGATGCGGATGCCTTCGGTGCCTTCGAGGACGCCGGCAACATCTTCGACCCCGCGGTCGCCAAGCGGCTCCACGACAATGTCTATTCGTCGGGCGGCTCAGTCGATCCGGAAGCGGCCTATGTCGCCTTCCGCGGCCGGGAGCCCGAGCCGGATGCGCTGCTGCGCCGGCGCGGCCTGCTCGACGTTCCCAAGGCGGCTTGAGAGAGGCGGCAGGAGGTGATGGTGGTTGTTCGGAGACTGCTCGCCGTGGTTGCGCTCGTGGTGGGCGCAAGCGCGGCCCAAGCGCATCCGCATGTCTGGGTCACCGCGACCAGCGAGCTGCTTTATGCCGCCGACGGTGCCGTGACCGGCGTGCGGCACGCCTGGACGTTCGACGACATGTTCGCGACCTATGCGCTGCAGGGCCTCGAGACCAAGCAGAAGGGCGTCTACACCCGCGAGGAGCTGGCGCCGCTGGCGCAGACCAACGCCGAGTCGCTGAAGGAATATGCCTACTTCACCTTCATCAAGGCCGACGGCCGCAAGCAGAAGCTCGAAGACCCCGTCGACTACTACCTCGAATACAAGGACACCAAGCTGACCCTGCACTTCACCTTGCCGCTGAAGGCGCCGGTGAAGCCGAAGCAGCTCCAGGTCGAGGTGTACGATCCCAGCTATTTCATCGATTTCCAGATGGCGGAGAAGGATCCCGTCAAACTGGTGAGCGCGCCGAGCGGCTGCAAGCTCGGCCTGGTCCGGCCGAGCGACGGCGGTTCCGTCGCGCAGACGATGAACGAACAGACATTCCTGAGCGGCGGGGCGAACGCCAATTTCGGAATGAACTTCGCCAACAAGATCTCAGTGGAATGTCAATGACACCTCGCCCCAGCTACGCCCGACCGCTCCTGACCTGCGCCGCGCTCCTGTCAGTGCTCGTGTCAGTGCTCTTGGCCGCCGACGCCGCCTCGCATGCGCTGTTCGCCAAGTCCCCATTCGGCGCGCCGGCGGGCGAGCCACAGGTCGGCGGCATCGTCGGCTGGCTGCTGGCCAAGCAGTCGGAGTTCTATCGGCAGATGTCGGGAGCGATCCGCTCCGCCAAGCAAGACGGTTCGGCTGTGTGGTGGCTGCTGGCGATCTCGTTTGCCTACGGCATCTTTCATGCGGCCGGGCCCGGCCACGGCAAGGCGGTGATCGCGTCCTATCTCGTCGCCAATCAGGAGACGGCCAGGCGCGGCATCGTGCTCTCATTCGCCTCGGGCCTGATGCAGGCGCTGGTCGCTGTCGCGATCGTCGGGATCGGTGCTGTCCTGCTCAACGCCACTGCGGCTACCATGTGCAGCGCCGAGAAGGTGGTGGAGATCGCCAGCTACGGCCTGATCGCGCTGCTCGGCGCCCGTCTGGTCTGGGTCAAGGGCGCCGCGTTCCTGCGCACCTGGCAGCCGCCGGCCCCCGCGCTCGCGCTGGCCGGCGCACCCGCTGCTGCCGTGGCGCATGCCCATGACCATGGCCACGCGCACGATCATCAGCATCGCGCGCATCTTCATGATCATCACGGGCATGATCATCATGGTCATGATCATCATGGTCATGATCATCATGGCCACGATCACCACGGGCATCATCATCACGATCATGCGCACGCGGTGGCGCAGGCTCATGTCCACCACCATCACGTCCATCACGATCACGTCCATGGCGACGATTGCGGCTGCGGTCATTCCCACGGGCCCGCGCCGAGCGAGCTCGCCGGCCCTGGCGGCTGGCAGCGCGGCTTCCAGGCGATCTTCGCCGCCGGCATCCGTCCCTGCTCGGGCGCGATCCTGGTGCTGGTCTTCGCCTTGGCGCAGGGCATGTTCTGGGCCGGCGTCGCCGCCACGATCCTGATGGGCATGGGCACGGCGGTGACGGTCGCGACCATCGCCGTGATCGCTGTCGCCGCCAAGGACGTCGCCCGCCGTCTCAGCGCCGGCCGCGAGGGCGGCGGCGCCCTGATCATGCGCGGCCTCGAATTCGGCGCCGCCGGCCTCGTCCTGCTGTTCGGCGCAGGCTTGTTGCTGGGTTACATGGCCGCGGAACGCGCCACCTGCTTCTGAGCGGCGCGGGCTTCACAGCTCCGCTCTTGGTCCACACAATCGCCTCGGCGTACGGGATGCCCGGCCTGGGCGGGGCATGACAGCGGTGGAGGCGGTCCAGTTCGCGCTAAACCAATGGTGTCGTCCCGGGCAGGCCATGAGCGCGCGCTGGCGCGGTCGTGGCGCCGACCCGGGACCCATACGCCGCGGCGGGCGTGATGCGCGAACTGGTCGTTGCCCGCCTGCCTCAAGCCGCTTCTGTGGTTATGGGTCCCGGCTCAAGGCCGGGACGACAGCGGGGGGATGGCAAGGCAGCTGTCGATCCACAACATTTGGCAGCGTCAGCACACGAAACATCGCCACATCGTCATTTGCGAGCGAAGCAATCCACGGCCGAGAGTGTTGCTCTCGATGCTTTGCGCACGGCACCGCGTCTGCGGCCAGCGCGCGCTACTTCAGCGGCAGGAACAGCTCCGCCACCGTCTCGTGCTCCGGCACCTCGGGGAAGAAGCTCAGTCGCTGGCAATAGATCGGGAAGTCACGGGCTTCCTCGCCGCTGGCCGGAAGCCAGTCGCGATACAGATAGAGCGCGGCGGGCTCGAGATTGTCGGTGTGGCCGACGACGCGCAGCACGGCGCAGCGTCCGCCGGGAATCTCGCCGGACCTGATCGGCTCGCCGTCCGCCGCGATCGGCTGGTCGGTCCCGACGCAAAGGTCCACGCTGTAGTCGGCGGGTGAGGCGGGGCGCCGCTCGGATCGCCAGACGTTGAAGGTCGGGTTGGTCTTTGGATGCAGGCCGGCGGCTTTCCGCCAGGCGATGAAGCGCTGGATCGTGGCGCCGAGCGTCGCCGGGTCGCCGCGATGCTCCATGATCGCCACCGGCGTGGTCGGCACCTCGCGGATCGTCACGTCGTCGGAAGTGAAGGTCTTCTGCATGAGCTTGCTCCTCGCATCGTCGAGAGGCCCGAAGGCCGCAAGCCACGGCTCCCAGTCGGGTGCTCTCCGGAACGAAGACGGCGACTGCCCGAACCGTTGCCGAAAGGCGCGGGCGAAGGCATCCGGGGCATCGTAGCCGGCGTCCATCGCGATGTCGGTGACGCTCTGGTCATCGCCATAGGCGAGCCGGTAAGACGCACGCTTCATGCGGGCGAGCTGGACATAGCGATGCACCGAGAGCCCGAACGTCGCCGTGAACTGCCGGTGGAAATGATATTTCGAATAGGCGGCGATGCTGCTCAGCCTCTCCAGGTCCAGATCGTCGTCGAGATGCCGGTCGATGTGATCCAGCACCCGCAGCATCCGGGCATGGTAGGACTGAAGCGCCGTCGTCATCGTCTGGTCTCCGTGGCGACAGCACCCAAGCGCAGGCAGGCGGGGCGTGTCTCGACCGATCTTGCGATCTTGCCCAGGGGGCGGGACGACCGTGGTGCTTGTCGATCGTGCATCCGAAGCTCAGGACAATGACAGGCCAAGCAGCATCCACCATCGTCTTTGTGGGCGAAGCGAAGCAATCCAGAGTCGCGCACTTGGGCTCTGGATTGCTGCGCTCATCCCGTCGCGCTGCGCGCGACGGGATGGCTCGCAATGACGGTGGCGGTGGATCGCGAGTATCGCCGCCTAGCTATGACTCTGCGGGCGTAGGGCGCGGCCGAGCGCCATCAGCGGGAAGTAGTGGCGGTACATGCCGTAGCGGAGCATGAAGGCGCGGGACAATTCCGGGCCCTGCATCAGCCGCTGCGACAGCGCGGGATCGTTCAGCTTGATGGTCTGGCCGACGCCGTAGCCCGGGAAACCGGTGCCGGTGAATTCCGGCTCGTCCCAGGTGCCGGCCGACTGGCGCTCGACCAGCCACATGCAGCCACGCTCGATCGCGTCCTTGTCCTGGGGGCGATTGGCGGCGAGCAGCGCCATCAGCGCCCAGGCGGTCTGCGAGGCCGTTGTGGTGCCGCGGCCGACCGCGCTGACATCCATGTAGGAGGCGCAGCTCTCGCCCCAGCCGCCATCGGCCTGCTGATGGGCAACCAGCCAGTCGCAGGCGCGGCCGATATAGGGCTGGGTCATGTCCTCGCCGATCGCGGCCAGCGCCGGCAGCACCGCGCCGGTGCCGTAGACGTAATTGACGCCCCAGCGGCCGAACCACGGACCGCTCGGCTCCTGCTCACGGCGAATATAGTCCAGCGCCTGCACCATCGACGGATGGTTGCGCGAGATGCCGAGCTTGCCGAACGCCTCGATGATGTGGGCGGTGACGTCGACCGAGGGCGGATCGAGCGCCTCGCCATAATCGCAGAACGGGATCTTGGTCAGGATCTTCTGGTTGTTGTCCTTGTCGAACGCGCCCCAGCCGCCGCCCTGGCTCTGCATGCCGATCAGCCAGTCGACACCGAGCTGGATAGCCTCGTCGATCCCTTTGGCCTTCCATTTCGGATCGTGGCGCAGTGGCGCCAGCGCGATCAGCGCGACCGCGGTGTCGTCCGTGTCGGGATAGTAGTTGTTGGCGTATTCGAACGCCCAGCCGCCGGGCTTGACATGCGGCAGCTTCATCGACCAGTCGCCGGGCACGCGCACCTGCCGCTGCAGCACCCAGTCGACCGCCTTGTCGACGGCCTCGGGATAGTCGCCGAGCACGCCGGCATCGTCGAAGGCGAGCAAGGTCAGGATCGTGTCCCAGACCGGGCTGTTGGTGGCCTGGATGTAGGTGGCGTCACCGACATCGACGCGCCAGCCGGGATCGTTCAGCGCGTCGAGGCCCTTTGCGAGCACGGGATGATTGAGCGGATAGCCTTCGGCATAGAGCGCCATCAGCCCGTAGATCCAGGGCGGCTGGATGCCGCCCCAGGCGCCGTCGAAATCCTGATGGCGGATCATCCATTCCAGCACGCGGCTGGTGGCCGCCGGGCGGAACAGGCCGAGATTGAGACGGTTGCCGAGGTTCTGCAGCTTGTGCAGAACCTTGTCGGCGCCGCGGAAGAACCTGTCCCAGCCGCCGGCGCCGGCCTTGACCGGCAGTTCGTAGTCGAACGCCTTCCGTCCATGCGGAAACAGCGCATCGAGGCGGTTCTCCGGCGGCAGCGGCCGGCTCGGCCGCCGCGCCGACAGCACGGCGATCGGCATCAAGGTGGCGCGGGCCCATTGCGCGAAATTGTAGATCGAGAACGGAAACCAGAGCGGAAACCAGATCACCTCCGGCGGGATGTTCGGTGTCTTCTCCCACGGCCATTCGCCGATCAGTGCCAGCCAGTAGCGGGTGAAGACGCGGATGTTGCGCAGGCCGCCCTTGGCCTCGATCCATTCCCGCGCCCGGCGCACCGCCGGCTCGTCGTCGCGGAAGCCCAGCGAGCGGAGCGCGGCATAGGCCTCGACAGTCGCGTTGATGTCGCCATTGGGGGCGCCGAAATAGACCTGCCAGGCGCCGTCCGGGCGCTGGCTGTCGAGCAGCGACTGGCCCAGGCGCTTGCGCAGCGGATGGTCCTCGAGCCCCATGAACCACAGCGCGAGGCACCATTGCGCCTCCATGCAGGCATTGGACTCGGCGCGGCCGACCCAATGGCCGTCCGGCTTCTGGTTGGCGATCAGCCAATCCGCCGCCGCGCGCACCGTCGATTGCAGGGCAGTCTGATAATTTCCCGGGTCGCGCGTCGCACGCGCGGAGGCCGAGCTGGTCACAGTCATCACAATCCCTCTGGCGGCCTCATAGCGCCGCGACAGCCGTCGAATTCACCCCGCCCTATAGGGAATTTCGCCGCCAAATCCAATCAACTGGCCGTAGCGGGCCGGATCAAAAAGGAAACAGACAGCGTACAGACAGAGGTCTTTGGCGGTCGTGGTTAGCATCCGGCCGGGCACGCGGATGTGACGCGTCGCACGCCCGGCGGCAGCTTCGCTCAAAGCGGCAGGACATGGCGGAGCAGGGGCAGGAAGAAGATCGCGACCGTGATCAAAAAGCCGATCGCCCACAGGATCGAGCGCAGCGAGGGACGGTTGCCGACATAGGTGAGCACATAGGCGGTCCGCACGATCAGGAACAGCACCGAGAGCTCGTTGATGAGGTTCTGCGGCGCGCCGCGGAACTCGGCCAGCAGCACGGCGGCGGCAAAGAACGGGAACGCCTCGATGCCGTTCTGATGGGCGCCCAGCGCCCGCTCGCGGATGCCGCCGGCATAAAACGCGGGATCACGGGGGCGCGCATTATCGTAGCGCCCGGCGCCGTCGACGCTGATCCACTTCACTGGCGCGATCGTTAACAGGTACAGCATTACGCTGGCGAAAATGCACAATTCTGCAATCGTCATGGCTCCTCCAGCCCGATGACATCGGTGAAATGGCCCTGATCTTGACAATGTCGAAACAAGCCGCCAAGCCACGCCCTTCACCAGTCACGGGCATCATGACCGCCGCCATTTCCTTCGACAATGCCAGGTCTCCTGACAATGCCCTGCCGTTGCCGGCAGCGAGCACCGCGCGCGTCGGCGTGCTGCTGGTCAATCTCGGGACGCCCGACACGGCCGATGCCGCCGGCGTCCGCGTCTATCTCAAGGAATTCCTGTCCGATCGGCGCGTGATCGAGGACCAGGGCCTGCTGTGGAAGATCATCCTCAACGGCATCATCCTCAACGTCCGGCCGCGCAAGAAGGCCAAGGACTACCAGTCGATCTGGAACACCGAGAAGAACGAATCGCCGCTGAAGACCATCACCCGCGCACAGAGCGAGAAGCTGTCCGCCGCGCTCGCTGATCGCAGCCATGTGATCGTCGACTGGGCGATGCGCTACGGCAATCCCTCGATCAAGGCCGGCGTCGATGGTCTGATGGCCAAGGGCTGCGACCGCATCCTGGTGGTGCCGCTGTATCCGCAATATTCGGCTGCGACCTCCGCGACCGTGTGCGATGAGGCGTTCCGCGTGCTGACCGAGCTGCGCGCCCAGCCGACGCTGCGGGTGACGCCGCCTTATTACAACGACGATTTCTACATCGAGGCGCTCGCCGTCTCGATCGAGGAGCATCTCAAGACCCTGTCCTACAAGCCCGAGCTGATCGTGGCCTCGTTCCACGGCATGCCCAAGGAATATGTCGACAAGGGCGATCCCTATCGCGAGCAGTGCGTCGCCACCACCGAGCTGCTGCGCAAGCGGCTCGGCATGGACGACACCAAGCTGCTCCTGACCTTCCAGTCGCGCTTCGGCTTCTCGGAGTGGCTGCAGCCCTACACCGACAAGACCATCGAGAAGCTCGCCAAGGACGGCGTCAAGCGCATCGCAGTGGTGATGCCGGGCTTCGCCGCCGATTGTCTCGAAACCCTGGAGGAAATCTCCGGCGAGAATTGTGAGATCTTTAAGCATAATGGCGGCGAGGAATTCTCCGCCGTGCCCTGCCTGAACGACAGCGCCCCCGGCATGGAGGTGCTGCGGCAGCTCGTCCTGCGCGAGTTGCAGGGCTGGCTCTGAGCCAGCCATGGTCTTGTTGGCCTGCTAGGTCAGCTTGCAGGTCGGCGCAAGATGAATGCGCGCCGCCGCCACGAAAATAAGTTCCTGAACCGCGCCCATCGGACCCCCGACAAAATCGTGTAGCAATCCCCAGATTGTGATTGCTGCAGAGGCTGGTGAGGAGACGACCGTCTCCTTCCTTGGAGGATCCATGAGCGGTTTCGACATTTTCGCCATAGCGCTGGTGCTGCTGGCCATCTTCACTCTCTATTCCGGCGTGAAGACCGTGCCGCAGGGGTTCGACTGGACCGTCGAGCGGTTCGGCAAATACACCCGCACCCTGTCGCCGGGCCTCAACATCATCGTGCCCTATTTTGATCGCATCGGGCGCAAGATCAACATGATGGAGCAGGTGATCGACATCCCGGAGCAGGAGGTCATCACCAAGGACAATGCCACGGTGACGGTCGACGGCGTCGCCTTCTACCAGGTGTTCGACGCGGCGAAAGCGAGCTACGAGGTCGCCAACCTCAACCAGGCCATCATCACGCTGACCATGACCAACATCCGCTCGGTGATGGGCTCGATGGATCTCGACCAGGTGCTGTCGCATCGCGACGAGATCAATGAGCGGCTGCTGCGCGTCGTCGACGCCGCGGTGTCGCCGTGGGGGCTCAAGGTCAACCGCATCGAGATCAAGGACATCGTGCCGCCGGCCGATCTCGTCGAGGCGATGGGCCGGCAGATGAAGGCCGAGCGCGTCAAGCGCGCCGACATCCTGCAGGCCGAGGGCCAGCGTCAGTCCGAGATCCTGCGCGCGGAAGGTGCCAAGCAGAGCCAGATCCTGCAGGCGGAAGGCCGCCGCCAGTCGGCGTTCCTCGACGCCGAGGCGCGCGAGCGCGCGGCACAGGCCGAGGCCAAGGCGACGCAGATGGTGTCGGAAGCGATCTCGAAAGGCGACGTCGCCGCGCTGAACTACTTCATCGCCGACAAATACATCAAGGCGTTCGGCCAGCTCGCCGACTCGCCGAACCAGAAGGTGATCATGCTGCCGCTCGAGGCGACGGGCATGCTGGCCTCGCTCGCCGGCATCGGCGAGATCGCCAAGGCGACGTTCGGCGAGAGTGCGGCCTCGGCCGTGGCCGCGCGCCGCAGCGGCGGCTCGGTGCCGTCGGCCGGCACGCCGCCGAAGCCGCCGGTCCCGCCGCAGGCCTGACGCAGGAGGTCACCATGAGCGACATGTTCGTCACGCTCGGCACCTGGAACTGGCTGATCTTCGGCATCATCCTGATGGCGCTGGAGCTGCTGGCGCCGGGCGTCTTCCTGTTCTGGCTCGGGCTCGCCGCGCTCCTGGTCGGCCTGCTGTCGTTCGCCTTTGCGCCGGGATGGCAGCTGCAGATCCTGATGTTCGCGCTGTTCGCCATCGCCGCCGTGCCGCTATGGCGGCGGCTGGCGCGAACCGGTGCCGCGGCGGCCAGCGACAATCCCTATCTGAACCGCCGCTCCGCTGCGCTGGTCGGGCGCGAGTTCACCTTGGAGAAGCCGATCATCGACGGCAACGGCACCGTCCGCATCGACGACACGGTGTGGCGCGTCGCCGGCCCCGACGCGCCGGCTGGCAGCCGCGTCCGCATCGTGCAGGCCGACGGCGCGCATCTGACGGTGACGGCGGCGTAGTGCTGCGGGCGACGACGGATGTTTAAGCCCGCAGTCTCACCGCGTCATTGCGAGCGCAGCGACGCAATCCAGAGGCGCACGCGCAGCCCTGGATGGCTTCGTCGCTTCGCTTCTCGCAATGACGGGGGGAGAGCAGGGGGATTAGTTCTGCAGCCTGACGCCCAGCATCACCACGGTGCCCGATGAGCCGGCACCTGTGATGTTGGAGTCGAGCTTGTCATAGCGCAGCGAGCCCTTGACCCAGAGGCTGCGCGTCATCTTGTAGACGAGGTTGCCTTCGGCCGAATAGGTGCGGTCGCTGCGGCCATAGCCTTGATAATCGAGCGTGCCGAAGCTGAATTTGCCGATGCCGGTCAGCCAGCGCCGGAAGTCGTGGTCGACTTGCACGGTGTAGGTGCGCACCAGCACGCCGGAGGCGCCGGCCACGGTGGTCTCGGCGAGCTGCGTGTCCGAGAGGAAGCGCGCCGTGGTCAGCGGCGTCGCCGACCACACCAAGGAGGCCGACGTCAGAAAACCCTGCAGCCGGTTGAGCCGCGGGTCGACATAGCTGCGCGTCGCATAGCCGATCGAGAGTTCGCCGGTGAGCAACCGCGTGAATTCGAACGAGCTGCCGGCCTTGGCGGTGCCGCCCGCAGAATCGCGCTGATACCCGGCGCGATCGAATCGCTGGTCATGCACGCGGCTGTCGCCCTGGATCTCGGCGAACGGCTTCAGGCCGGGCATTACCTCGTAGGACACCCGGCCGATGCCGCCATACTGGTTGAAGTTGCGGTCGTCGTTCGACGTGGCCGAGCCGTCGGTCAGCTTGCTCTGCTGATAGCTGGTGCGATCGGCGGTTGCGCCGGTGGAGATCTGGAGGCGGTTGAAGCGCTGGTCGATGCCGATCGTGGTGCCCAGCGTGGTGGCGACCGGATAGCGCGCCAGCCCCGCCTGCACGTTGGGGCTGCCGGGATTGTCGGTGGCCGCGCGCAGCCGCAACTGGGCGCCGACCGAGGTATCGCGGCTGACGTCGAGGCGGCCATCGAGATGGCCGGTGAAATCGGGGCGGTCGAGCGTGGTCGGCGCCGGATTGACGCCGCCATCGAGCCGCGCCGGCAGCGTGCTGCCATAGCCGGTGAAGGAGCCGCGCAGGTCGGCGACCAGGGCGTGGCGCTCCCAGTTGGACACCGCCAGGAATTCCGGCGCGATCATCCAGGCCGGCATGCCGCGCGGATTGCCGAGCCGAGCGGGATTGCTGTCATAGCCTGCCGAGAGCTCGACCGCGCCCTTGACCAGGAACGGGCCGGCATAGTCGCCGACGGCGCCGAACGGGTCGTCATCGATCTTCAGTCGCTTGCGCGGCGGCTGGCCAGGCACTGTGCCGGCCATGGCGGCGGGGATCGGCGGCTTGTTGGCCGAAGCCGACGGCGGCAGCGTCGGGCGCAATTGTCCGGTCAGCTCGCCGGATGGGCGCGTGCCGGGTCCCGGCGGCGGCTTGGGCCGGGGCTGCGCGGGGTAGTAGCGCGGCTTCTTGCGGGTCCGGTTGAGCGAATCATAGCCGGTGTCGGCCGCTCCGCTGGCGGCGGGTCTGCCGGGCAGTGGCCCGCCGGTCTGCCGCGGCGGGGAGCTGGCCGAAATGGGGGTGTCGACGCCGACCGTCGGAGCGGCATCGGACAACCCGCTCACGACGGTCCGCCGCAGCGGCGAATCCTGCGGGGCCAGAAAGCCGTCGCGAACGGGGCGAAGCGCGTCGATGGTCTGCGCCTGAGCCGGGCCGCCGCCGAGGGCAGCGAGCAGCACGCATGCGGCCGAGGCGTCGCGCCATCGCCGCGCGCGCGCCGCGCGGCCGCTGTCAGGGCTCCACCCCACGATTTCCAAAACCCCAACAAATCAAATATTTAGCCGAGCGGCCGGGCGCCGTCGGCAAACCCCGTCGTTAAGAGAGTAAAAACAAATATGGTTAATGGGCTGTTGATGACGCCTCGCGGCCTTACCCATGCTAAAGAGCGGCGCTTGATTGTCTGAGCCTTGGAATCTGAGCCTTGGAAGCGCGAATGCCGAGATCGAAGCCGTTGACCGAAGCCCCTCCCGCCAATGCGGACATTCAATCGGCGCTGCGGACGCTCGACGCCGGCAGCAACGGCATTGCCGCGATCTCTGCGGCATTGCATGGACCGCTGGGCGCGGCCTTCGCCGCCGCCGTCGCGCTGATTCGGCAAGCCAAGGGCCGTGCGATCCTGACCGGGCTCGGCAAGTCGGGCCACGTCGCCCGCAAGATGGCCGCGACCCTGGCCTCGACCGGTACGCCGGCCTTCTTCGTCCATTCCGCCGAGGCCGGCCATGGCGATCTCGGCATGATCACCTCGGATGACGTCGTCATCGCGCTGTCCTGGTCCGGCGAGCAGCCGGAGATGAAGACCTTGGTCAACTACACCAAGCGCTTTGCGATCCCGATGATCGCCATCACCTCGAACGCGCAATCCTCGCTCGGGCAGGCGGCGCGCATCGTGCTGGAGCTGCCGAAGGCGCGCGAGGCCTGTCCGCACAATCTGGCGCCGACCACCTCGACCCTGATGCAGGCCGCGATCGGCGACGCGCTGGCGATCGCGCTGCTCGAAGGCCGCGGCTTCACCGCGCTGGAATTCGCCAATTTCCATCCGGGCGGCAAGCTCGGCGCCATGCTCAAGCACATCTCCGACCTGATGCGCTCGGGGGACGCGGTGCCGCTGAAGCCGCTCGGCACCGGCATGGCCGATGCGCTGGCCGAGATGTCAGCCAAGGGACTCGGCTGCGTCGTCATCGTCGACGGCCGCGGCCATGTTGCCGGCATCATCACCGACGGCGATCTCCGCCGGAAGATGCGCGCGGATCTGCTGTCGGTCACGGTCGACGAGATCATGACCGCGAACCCGCGCACCGTCGGCCGCGAGGCGCTCGCCTCCGAGGCGCTGGAGATCCTGAACTCCGCCAAGATCACCACCCTGATCGTCACCGACGGCGCGAAACCGGTCGGCATCCTGCACATGCATGATCTGCTGCGGGCCGGAGTGGCGTGATCTCACTTGCCGTCATTGCGAGGCGCGCAGCGACGAAGCAATCCAAAGTCCCCGCTGAGCCCTGGGTTGCTCCGCTGCGCTCGCAATAACGAGTGATCGATGTCGTGCCTTAGGCCGTTGGAAGTTTCCTCAAGATGTCCTCCGATTTTAACCTCGACAAATATCTCGCCCGGATCGGCTATCGCGGGCCGCTGGCGCCGACCTTCGAGACGCTCGCCGCATTGCAGGCGGCGCATGTCGATGCGATCGCGTTCGAAGGCATCGATCCGTTGCTCGGCCGGCCCGTCAACATCGATCTCGCTGCGGTCCAGGCCAAGATCGTCGACGGCCGCCGCGGCGGCTATTGCTTCGAGCAGAACGCGCTGCTGAAGGCCGCGCTGGAGGCGATCGGCTTTGCCGTCACGCCACTGTCGGCGCGGGTGCGCTGGCGGCTCGACGCGGATGCACCGCTGACGCCCCGCACGCACATGATGCTCAAGGTCGACCTGCCGGAGGGGCCGCACATCGCCGATGTCGGCTTCGGCTCCTGCCTGCTCGATACGCCGTTGCGGATGGTGCCCGACATCGAACAGCCGACCCTGATGGGCACGTTCCGCCTGACGCTGAAGGATGATTTGTACTGGCTCGCGGCCAGGCAGCCGGCTGGCTGGCGCATGATGTATGTGTTCGACCTCGCGCCGCAGGTCCACGCCGACTACGTGCTCAGCAACTGGTACACCTCGACCAGCCCGTTCACGCCGTTCACCTCGATGCTGGTGCTGGAGCGGTTGAGGCGCGATGCGCGCTACCGGCTGGTCAACCGCCGCCTCGTCATCGAGGCGCGTGACGGCGAGGTGAGGAGCGAGCGCATCGTCGAATCGCCGGAGGCGCTGCACCGTGTCATCGACGAGCTGTTTGGTTTGACGCTTCCGGTGCCGGCGGACATGATCTGGGCTCGGATCGAAAGCTGACGGAACGAAGGTGCGATGGCGGCTGAGCTTCAACTGGATTCCTATCTCGCCCGCATCGCCTATCGCGCGCCGCTCGCGCCCGATCTGGCAACCCTCGCGGCACTTCAGGCCGCGCATGTCGATGCGCTGCCGTTCGAGGCGCTCGATCCGCTGATGGGACGTCCAGTCCATGTCGATCTGCCGTCGGTGCAGCAGAAGCTCGTGCTGAGCCGCCGCGGCGGTTATTGCTTCGAGCAGAATGTGCTGTTCCAGGCGGTGCTGGAGGCGATCGGCTTCAAGGTCGTCGGTTTGACAGGGCGCGTGCGCTGGCGCTCGGCGCCGGACGATCCGCTCGGGCCGCGTCAGCACATGATGTTGTTGGTCGAGGTCGAGGGCCGTCCCCATCTGGTCGATGTCGGCTTCGGCATCTGCATGATGGATGGGCCGATCCGCCTCGAGGTCGGGCCGGAGCAGCGGACGCCGATGGGCACGTTCCGCATCGGCATGTGGAACGGGCTCTACACGATCAGCGCGAAACAGCCGACCGGCTGGCGCATGATGTATGCGTTCGACCTGGCGCCGCAGATCCATGCCGACTACGTGCTCGGTAGCTGGTACACCTCGACCAGCCCGGCCGTGCCAGCCACGCACACGCTGATGATGGAGCGCGTCGCGCGCGGCGTGCGGCACAAGCTGGTCAGCCGCCGCTACACGCGGCAGGACGGCGATGCCGAGGTGATCGAGGAGCGCGCCCTCGCGAGCGCCGCCGAGCTCGGCCACGTGATCGATGACATCTTTCGGGTGACGCCCCCTGTCCCGATCGAGGACCTGTGGGAGCGGACCGCGAGTTGACGGCGGTATTCTGATGCGGTAACGAAACGTTCGTTTATCGAACCTATGTTGCTCTCGTGAACGACGAGCGGGCGCACATCGTCGAGACCCGCGCCGCATTTGATGGGAATGCTGGCGATGCCATTTGGTCAATCTTAGGAGATGCACTTTTAGGTTGCGTGAACCAGAGGGGACCGCGGCGTCTGCCGGCGAGACGTGGGGATTGTCCGACATGACGACCATCGCGATGCGCGCGGAACGCGAAATCCTGCGGGGTTCATCAAGCACTGGGCAATGCGGCCGTGCGACACGGCTGCACCCGTTCTGAGATCAGAGCCGCGCGCGGCGCGGCTTATCCGAGCTGGCCGATGGCCAGGACGGGTGGGGGCTTCACGGTGAAACGTCGATCCTGACGCTTCGACGTTCATCCGATCGATGATGAAACGACGGCCTGACCTGCCACTTCAGGCCGAACGGAGACTCATGTCGAGGAAGTCCCCACCCTTTTTTCTCCGGTGCGAAAGCGGCGTCTCATCGATCTGCACTGCTTGCCGCGATCTGCTTAACAGCCAAAGTGCACGGCCGCGGCTGATGCCGCCGTGAAGGTTCCGTCGCAAAGTTCGTCATCGTTCCCCACACGATCGCGAATTGTCGCAGAGCACGGTCGACCGCTCGCAACGACCGGGCTTGGCAGTCGATCGGCTCGGGCTTTGAGGCAAACCCTGCCTTCGTCAGCTCTCTATGCGATGCGGATCCTCCGCGTCGCTGCGGCTTTGCGATGATTGTATACTTATTTGATAGACTAACTTGACGGTCTTTCCACTCAAACCTAACCTTTTGTTATCTCAACGCTCCGGGGAACAAGAGATGAGTGTCGCGCTGGAAAGAAATTCTGCTCAGTCGAAGCATGGCCACCAGGATATTTCGATTCGTCCCTATAAGCCGCTGATTGGCGCCGTGATCGAAAATATCGATCTCACCAGGCCGCTCAGTGATCAGAACAAGCAGGACCTCAATCGCGCTTTGGTCCAGCACGGCGTCATCTTCTTCCGTAAGCAGGCGCTGAGCTTCGCGCAGCATGTCGACCTCGCGCGCATCTTCGGCAATCCGATCCGCAAGAACATCTATCTGCCGTCGGTCGAGGGATTTCCCGAGATCGAAGTCATCGCCCATGACGAGAACACCAAGACCGGCGGCACCGACAATTGGCACGTCGACGTTTCCTGGCAGCGGCAGCCGCCGAAAGCGACGGTGCTGCATATCAAGCAATTGCCGCCCGACGGTGGCGGCGACACGATCTGGGCCTCGTCCACGGCGGTATACGATCTGCTCGATCCCGACCTCGCCCGCTATTTCGAGAAGCTGACCGCGGTCAACACGTTCTTCGCCTCGCCGAAGAAGGAAGCGCTCTCGGACCTGCTCACCGGCTACGCGGAAGGCCGCGAGGAGACTGCGGAAGAGGGGCTCGCGCGGGTGCAGGATGCGACAGTGAAGTTTCCGCCGATCGAGGTCCCGGTCGTCAAGACCCATCCGGAGACCGGCCGCAAGCTGATCTTCGTCAATGAGGCGCACACCAGCCATCTGCTCGGCGTGTCGAAGACCGCGAGCCAGAGCCTGCTGAACTACCTGTATGACCTGGTCAAGACGCCCGAGGTGCAGGCGCGCTTCGCGTGGCAGGAGGGCGACGTCGCGATCTGGGACAACCGCCAGGTCCAGCATTACGCGGTGCGCGACTATGGGAAGGCGCCGCGGCGCATCCATCGAGTCACGCTGGAGTACGACGGCGCGTTCTGACGTCGGCGCCTCGTCGTTCGTGAGCCGGTCGGCTCCGCCAGGAGCCGGCCTCCAATGTTGAACCGAGTATCGCCGCTGATGAACATCATCGATCTGAGCCGCGGGCGCAAAGACGCCCTGCTGTTGAGGCTTGCGCTGTTGAGACTTGCGCAGAGCCTTGCTGCTTTCGTGCTGTTGCTGGCAACGGCTTTCGTTGCCTCCGAGCCGGTTCGCGCCGAGGAGAGCTCCAAATCGCAGTGGCCTGCTCCAGAAAAGCTGGAGCTGCGCTACCAGGGCTGGTCGGGCAGGGTGCTCTATCCGGAGCTCGCCGAGGACCTCGGCTACCTTGCCCCCGTCAAGCTGAAATGGATCGGCAACACGATTTCGGGTCCGCAGGACATCCAGGCGGCGGTGACCGGCGATATCGATTTCGGCGGTGCCTTCAATGGCTCGATCCTGAAGCTCGCTGCAGCGCATGCCCCGATTAAGGCGGTGATCGCCTATATCGGCACCGATGCCCAGACCAGCGGCGGCCTTCTCACCCTCAATTCGAGCCCGATCCAGAACGCCACGGACCTCGTCGGCCGCAAGATCGGCGTCAACACGCCGGGCGCCTATCAGGAATATCTCATCACCGTTTATCTGCAGAAGTCGGGCGTATCGGCCGAGGACATCAAGAAGGTGATCTTCGTGCCGGCGCCGCCGGTCAACCTCGCGCAGCTGCTGCGGGCCAAGCAGCTCGACGCCATCTTTCTCGAAGACATCCTGAAGGAGAAGGTGCTCGCAGAGGGTGATGCGCGCCTCCTGGTCACCGACTACGGCCTGCTCGGCTCGTTCGGCTATGCAGCCTACATCCTCACCGATCGGTTCATCGCGCAATATCCGGGGACGTCGCGGAAGTTCGTCGAAGCCACCGCGCGCGCGATTGCCTGGGCACAGTCGACGCCGCGCGAGGAGGTGATCGCGCGGCTGGAGAAGATCCTGCAGGAGCGCAACAGGAACGAGGACAGGACGGCGGTGCGCTATTGGAAATCCGCCAGCGTCGGCGGCAAGGGCGGCGTCATCCGCCCCGAGGAGTTCGAGAGCTACCAGGCGTGGTTCGAGGCCAATGGTCAGCTGAAGCCGGGCCAGATCCGCGCGGCCGACGTCTATACCAACCGGTTCAATCCGTTCGCGGACTGACGAGACGCGCGCGCAGCCGGCGAGCGGCGCGAGCGAGATGAAGATCAGGTCCGCGACCTGAAGGAGCATGTGGATGGGCGCGGCGATCAGTGTGCGCAATGTGAGCAAGAGCTACAGCCTCAACCAAGGCGGCCGCTTCGTCGCGCTCGGCAATGTGTCGTTCGAGGTCCGGCCCGGCGAATTCCTGGTGCTGGTCGGCCCGAGTGGCTGCGGCAAGACCACGCTGCTCGATCTGATCGACGGGCTGAGCTTGGCCGACGGGGGCTCGATTCTCATCGACTGCGTTCCGGTCAAGGGGCCGGGGCTCGATCGCGGCATCGTGTTCCAGCAATACGCGCTGTTTCCCTGGAAGACCGCGAAGGGCAACATCGAGTTCGGCCTGGAAGCGCGCGGCGTGCCGAAGGCGGAGCGCGCCGCGCGTGCGGCGCATTTTCTCGATCTCGTCGACCTCGCCGATTTCGGCGATCGCTATCCGCATCAGCTGTCTGGCGGAATGAAGCAGCGCATCGCCATCGCTCGGGCGCTGTCCTATGACCCGGAGGTGCTGCTGATGGACGAGCCGTTCGCCGCACTCGACGCGCAGACACGTGAGCGACTGCAGGACGAAACCCTTCGCATCTGGCGGCAGACCGGCAAGACCATCGTCTTCATTACGCACTCGATCGACGAGGCGGTCTATCTCGGCCAGCGCGTGCTGGTGATGGCCGCCGGCCCGGGGCGCATCGTCGCCGACATCGCGATCGATATCGACCGCGGCGCCGACGATCTGCGCGCGACGCCCGAATTCGTCGCGCTCCGTCATCGCATCTGGCAGCTGTTCCATCCGGAGGCGACGGCCGCCGCGCGCGTGGTGCGCGATGGCGTCCGGCAGTCCACCGCAAGCGAGGAGAGCCGCGCGTCATGAGCACCTCGGTCGACCGGCTGGTCGAAGCCTCTGGGTCGTCGGGGCCGGGCCATTTCGCGCGCCGCGCGGCGCGGCTGCTGCGCGGGACAGTGGCGATCTTCGCCTTCCTGGCCGCATGGGAAATCCTGCCGCGCCTCGGGCTCGTCGATACCACCTTCCTCCCGCCGTTCTCGACGGCGCTGTCCGCCTTCGTCGAGATGGCGCGCAGCGGTGAGCTTGTGGAGCATCTCGCAGCCAGCGCCGGCCGCGCCTTCTCTGGCCTGATCCTCGCCGTTGCCGTCGGCGTGCCGCTCGGGCTCGTCATCGGCTGGTACCGTTCGGTGGCGGAGATTCTCAATCCGCTGCTCGAACTGTTCCGCAACACCGCGCCGCTGGCGCTGCTCCCGGTGTTCGTCCTCATGCTCGGCATGGGCGAGGTATCGAAGGTGGCGATGGTGTTCTACGCCTGTCTCTGGCCGATCCTGCTCAACACCGTGTCTGGCGCGCGCGAGGTCGATCCGCTGCTGATCCGCTCCGCACGCTCGATGGCGTTATCGCAGACCCGGCTGTTCACGCGCGTGGTGGTGCCGGCCTCGCTGCCGTCGATCTTCACCGGCATCCGCATCGCCGGCGCCTATTCGATCCTGGTGCTGATCGCAGCCGAAATGGTCGGGGCGAAGGCCGGGCTCGGCTATCTCGTCAACTATGCGCAGTTCACGTTCGAAATCCCTAAGATGTACGCGGGCATCGTCACGCTTTCGCTGCTCGGGCTGGTCCTGAACGAGGTGCTGGTGCTCGCGGAACGGCGGCTCACCGCCTGGAAGGGCGACGCGTAGCCGCCTCTGCACGTGTGCAGCGACATCAGTTACTCCGTCATGCCCGGGCCTTTCCCGGGCATCCACGTCGTTCCCAGCATGCGGAAGAACGTGGTTGGCCGGGACAAACCCGGCCATGGCGACATGGAGAGAGACGAGCGCAAAACGGCGGCCAGCAAATGGGATCAACCTGCCTTAGGCGGGGAGACCATCTCCGTCGTGGCGTGGTCGCCAACAAACCGTCGACGCTCAGCGCGGCAGGTCGGTCTTGCCCATCAGGAACTTGTCGACCGCCTGGGCGCATAGCCGGCCCTCGCGGATCGCCCAGACGACCAGCGACTGGCCGCGGCGCATGTCGCCGGCGGAGAACACCTTCGGCAGCGAGGTCTGGTAGTCGGTCAGGTTGGCCTTGACGTTGCCGCGCGGGTCGAGGTCGACGCCGAGGCTCTTGAGCAGGCCCTCATGCACCGGATGGACGAAGCCCATCGCCAGCAGGACGAGATCGGCTGCCAGCACGAACTCGGTGCCCGGGATCGGCTTGAACTGTGCGTCGACGCGGACGCAATGCAGCTTCTTGACGACGCCGTTCTCGCCTTCGAACTTCTGCGTCAGCACCGCGAATTCGCGCACCGCGCCTTCGGCCTGGCTCGACGAGGTCCGCATCTTCAAGGGCCAGTTCGGCCAGGTCAGCGCCTTGTTCTCGCGCTCCGGCGGCGCCGGCATGATCTCGAGCTGGGTGACCGACAGCGCGCCCTGGCGCAGCGAGGTGCCGATGCAGTCAGAGCCGGTGTCGCCGCCGCCGATCACGACGACATGCTTGCCGCCGGCGAGAATCTCGGTGGTGTTGACCGGCTCGTTGCCGACGCGGCGGTTCTGCTGCGGCAGGAAGTCCATCGCGTAGTGGATGCCGGCGAGATCGCGGCCGGGGATCGGCAGGTCGCGCGGCGCCTCGGCGCCGCCGGTCAGCGCCACGGCGTCGTAATCCTTCAGCAGGGTCTTGGCATCGAGGCCATCCTTGCCGCCGACATTGACGCCGTAATGGAAGGTCACGCCTTCGCCTTCCATCTGCGCGATGCGGCGGTCGATGATGCCCTTCTCCATCTTGAAGTCGGGAATGCCGTAGCGCAGCAGGCCGCCGGCCTTGGCGTTCTTCTCAAAGACGTGGACATCGTGACCGGCGCGCGCCAGCTGCTGCGCGGCAGCGAGGCCGGCGGGGCCGGCGCCGACGATGGCGACCTTCTTGCCGGTCTTGACCGCGGCCGGCTCCGGCTTGAGCCAGCCGTTCTCCCAGGCCTTGTCGACGATCGCGCATTCGATCGTCTTGATAGTCACCGGATTGTCGTCGATGTTCAACGTGCACGATGCCTCGCAGGGGGCAGGGCAGATGCGGCCGGTGAACTCCGGGAAGTTGTTGGTCGAGTGCAGGTTGCGCGCGGCCTCTTCCCAGTTGCCGTTGTAGACGAGGTCGTTCCAGTCCGGGATCTGGTTGTTGACCGGGCAGCCGGTGGTGCCCGGCGCGGCCGAGCCGGTGCCGTGGCAATAGGGGATGCCGCAATTCATGCAGCGCGCCGCCTGGTCGCGCAGCTCCTTCTCGGAGAGCGGCACCACGAACTCGTTGAAGTTCTTCAGCCGCTCGGCAACCGGCGCATACTTGCGATCGTGCCGCTCGATTTCGAGAAAACCTGTGACCTTGCCCATGATCTACGACGTCCCTGACTGCTCGGGCCTCATGGTTCGGATCGGTTGCTTTCGCACCGCCTCACCTTGAGGGATTTCCTCTGTGCTTCCCCTCACCCTGAGGAGCGGCGCCTTCGCCGCGTCTCGAAGGGTGAGGCCTCGACCTCGGCCTCATGGTTCGAGACGGCGCTTTGGCGCCTCCTCACCATGAGGAGTTTGCTTCCCGCTTCTCCTCACCCTGAGGAGCGGCGCTTGCGCCGCGTCTCGAAGGGCGAGGCCCGTCTGCTTCTCAGTCGTCATTGCGAGGAGCGGAGCGACGAAGCAATTCAGACATTCTGTTTGGCCCTGGATTGCTGCGCTGCGCTCGCAATGACGTCCTTGGTTACTGCCGTGCCTCAAGCCCCGATCGCGATCTTCGGCTCGGCGTCGGCCTTGGCCGCGAGCTCGCGAAGCGCGCGGCGGTACTCGACCGGCATCACCTTGCGGAACTTCGGTGCGTAGTCCTTCCAGTTCGCCAGGATGTCGGCGGCGCGCTTGGAACCGGTGGCCTTGGCGTGGCGCGAGATCAGGACGTGCAGGCGCTCGACGTCGGACGCCAGCAGGTTCTTGAACACGTCGACCCGGCCATGCGCCTCGAGGTCGCCCATCTGGTGATAGGTGTCCTCGGCGATCATCTCCTCCGACAGCACAGGCTCGAGCTCGACCATCGCCATGTTGCAATGCTTGTCGAAGTCACCGGCCTCGTCGAGCACATAGGCGACGCCGCCCGACATGCCCGCGGCGAAGTTGCGCCCGGTCTTGCCGAGCACGACGACGATGCCGCCGGTCATGTATTCGCAGCAATGGTCGCCCGCGCCCTCGACGACGGCGACCGCGCCCGAGTTACGGACCGCGAAGCGCTCGCCGGCAATGCCGCGGAAGAAGCACTCGCCGGAGATGGCGCCGTACATCACGGTGTTGCCGACGATAATCGACTCCTCCGGCACGATGCCGGAATTGCGCGGCGGCTTGACGATGATGCGGCCGCCCGACAGGCCCTTGCCGACATAGTCGTTGCCTTCGCCTTCGAGCTCGAAGGTGACGCCGTTCGCGAGCCAGGCGCCGAACGCCTGGCCGGCGGTGCCCTTCAGGCTGACATGGATCGTGTCCTGCGGCAGGCCGGCATGGCCGTAGATCTTGGCCACCGCGCCGGAGAGCATCGCGCCCGCCGAACGGTCGGTGTTATTGATCTCGGCCTCGATCTTGACCGGCGCGCCGCGGTCGAGCGCGGGACGCGCCTGCTCGATCAGCCTGCGGTCGAGCACGGCTTCGAGATGGTGGTCCTGCTTCTCGGCGTGATGGATCTTCTGGCCCGGCTCCGCCTTCTGCTTCACGAACAGCTTGGAGAAGTCGAGGCCCTTGGCCTTCCAATGTGCCACCAGCCGGGACTGGTCGAGCATCTGCGTCTGGCCGACCATCTCGTTGAAGCTGCGATAGCCGAGCGCGGCCATGATCTCGCGGACTTCCTCGGCGACGAAGAAGAAGTAGTTGATGACGTGCTCGGGCTGGCCGGTGAAGCGCTTGCGCAGCACCGGGTCCTGGGTGGCGACGCCGACCGGGCAGGTGTTGAGGTGGCACTTGCGCATCATGATGCAGCCGGCCGCGATCAGCGGCGCGGTGGCGAAGCCGAACTCGTCAGCGCCGAGCAGGGCGCCGATCACGACGTCACGGCCGGTGCGGAAGCCGCCGTCGACCTGGACGACGATGCGGCTACGCAGCCGCTCGCGCACCAGGGTCTGATGCGTCTCGGCCAGGCCGATCTCCCACGGCGATCCCGCATGCTTGATCGAGGTGAGGGGAGAGGCACCGGTGCCGCCCTCGAAGCCCGCGATCGTAACATGGTCGGCCCGCGCCTTGGCGACGCCTGCAGCAACCGTGCCGACGCCGACCTCGGAGACGAGCTTCACCGAGACCTGACCGTCGGGATTGACGTTCTTCAGGTCGTAGATGAGCTGCGCGAGATCCTCGATCGAATAGATGTCGTGATGCGGCGGCGGCGAGATCAGGCCGACGCCCGGAGTCGAGTGGCGCACCTTGGCGATGGTGGCGTCGACCTTATGGCCAGGCAGCTGGCCGCCTTCGCCGGGCTTGGCGCCCTGCGCCATCTTGATCTGCATCATGTCGGAGTTGACGAGATATTCCGTCGTCACGCCGAACCGGCCCGAGGCGACCTGCTTGATCGCCGAGCGCATGGAATCGCCGTTGGGCAGCGGCTTGAAGCGATCAGCCTCCTCGCCGCCTTCGCCGGTGTTCGACTTGCCGCCGATCCGGTTCATGGCGATCGCGAGCGTGGTGTGCGCCTCGCGCGAGATCGAGCCGAAGCTCATCGCGCCCGTAGCGAAGCGCTTGACGATCTCCTTGGCCGGCTCGACCTCGTCGAGCGGCACCGGCTTGCGCTTGTCGTCCTCGGCCGACTTGATCCGGAACAGGCCGCGCAGCGTCAGCAGCCGCTCGGACTGCTCGTTGAGCAGTTTTGCAAATGCCTGGTAGCGGTCCTTCGAATTGCCGCGCACGGCATGCTGGAGCGTCGCGACGGACTCAGCGGTCCAGGCGTGGTCCTCGCCGCGGGTGCGGTAGGCATATTCGCCGCCGACGTCGAGCGCGGTCTTGTAGACCAGCGCGTCGCCGAACGCGTCGCGGTGACGGCGCGTGGTCTCCTCGGCGATCTCGGCCAGGCCGACGCCTTCGATGCGGGTGTGGGTGCCGTAGAAGAACTTCTGCACGAACTCGGCCTTGAGGCCGACCGCGTCGAAGATCTGCGCACCGCAATAGGATTGGTAGGTCGAGATGCCCATCTTCGACATGACCTTGAGCAGGCCCTTGCCGATCGACTTGATGTAGCGCTTGACGACCTCGTAGTCGCTCAGCGCGCCCGGCAGCTTGTCCTTGAGCGCGATGATGGTCTCGAAGGCGAGATACGGATTGATCGCCTCGGCGCCATAGCCGGCCAGACAGGCGAAGTGATGCACCTCGCGCGGCTCACCGGATTCAACGACGAGACCGACCGAGGTGCGCAGGCCGGTGCGGATCAGATGGTGATGCACGGCGGCGCAGGCCAGCAGCGACGGAATCGGAATCCGCTGCGCCGACACCATGCGGTCGGACAGGATGATGATGTTGACGCCCTCGCGCACCGCGGCCTCGGCGCGGCCGCAGAGATCGTCGAGCACCTGCTCGAAGCCGGCCGCGCCCAGGCTCGCATCGAACGTGGTGTCGAGCGTGCGCGAGACGAAGTGGCTGTCCGACACCTCCGAGATCGAGCGGATCTTCTCCAGATCCGCGTCGGTCAGGATCGGCTGGTGCACTTCGAGCCGCTTGGTCGAGGCGACGCCTTCGAGGTCGAACAGGTTCGGCCTGGGACCGATGATCGAGACCAGGCTCATCACCAGTTCCTCGCGGATCGGGTCGATCGGCGGGTTGGTGACCTGGGCGAAGTTCTGCTTGAAGTAGGTGAACAGCAGCTTCGGCTTGTCCGACAGCGCCGAGATCGGCGCGTCGTTGCCCATCGAGCCCGTCGCCTCCTCGCCGGTGGCGGCCATCGGCGTCATCAGGATGTTGATGTCCTCGGCCGTGTAGCCGAACGCCTGCTGCCGATCCAGGAGCGGCAGGTTGGTGCGCGCGCCCGTGGTCGGCGCGTCCGGCAGCTTCTCGACCTGGATCTGCGTGCGGGCGAGCCACTCGGTGTAGGGATGGCTGGCGGCGAGCTGCGCCTTGATCTCGTCATCCGGGATCAGGCGGCCCTGTTCAAGGTCGACCAGCAGCATCTTGCCCGGCTGCAGCCGCCACTTGGTGACGATCTGGTCCTCCGGGATCTTCAGCACGCCCATTTCGGACGCCATCACGATGCGGTCGTCCTTGGTGACGAGATAGCGCGCCGGCCGCAGGCCGTTGCGGTCGAGCGTGGCGCCGATCTGGCGGCCGTCGGTGAAGGCGATCGCGGCGGGGCCGTCCCACGGCTCCATCAGCGCGGCGTGATATTCGTAGAACGACCGGCGCTCCTCGCTCATGAGCGGATTGCCGGCCCAGGCCTCCGGGATCATCATCATGACGGCGTGCGGCAGCGAGTAGCCGCCCTGCACCAGGAATTCGAGCGCGTTGTCGAAGCAGGCGGTGTCGGACTGGCCTTCATAGGAGATCGGCCAGAGCCGGCTGATGTCCTTGCCGAACAGCTCCGACGACACCGACGCCTGCCGCGCCGCCATCCAGTTGACGTTGCCGCGCAGGGTGTTGATCTCGCCGTTGTGCGCGATCATCCGGTAGGGATGCGCCAGCGACCAGGTCGGGAAGGTGTTGGTCGAGAAGCGCTGATGCACCAGCGCCAGCGCGCTCTCGAAGTCGGGCTCGTGCAGGTCGGCGTAGTACTTGCCGAGCTGGTCGGCCAGGAACATGCCCTTGTAGATCACGGTCCGGCACGACATCGAGCACGGGTAATAGCCCGACATGCCGCGGTCGCGGCGCTGATAGATCGCCTGCGAGATCGACTTGCGCAGGATGTAGAGCTTGCGCTCGAATTCGTCCTCGGTCTTGGCGGCGCCGTTGCGGCCGATGAACACCTGCATGCTGCGCGGCTCGGTCGGCTTGACCGTCACGCCGAGCGAGGAGTTGTCGGTCGGCACGTCGCGCCAGCCGAGCAACACCAGGCCTTCCTCCTCGATCTGGTCGGCGATGATGCTCTTGATGACGTTCCGCCAGGCCTCGTCGCGCGGCATGAACAGCGCGCCGATGGCGTATTCGCCCGGAGCAGGCAGGGTGAAGCCGAGCTCCTTGGCCTTGCGGGCGAAGAAGGCGTGCGGGATCTGCACCAGGATGCCGGCGCCGTCGCCGAACCGCGGATCGGCGCCGACGGCGCCGCGATGCTCGAGATTGCACAGGATGCTCAGCGCATCCGCAACGATCTGGTGCGACTTCTGGCCCTTGATGTTGGCGATGAAGCCGACGCCGCAGGAATCCTTCTCCTGCGAGGGGTCATAGAGACCCTCGGCGTCGGGGCGCCACGTATGCAATTCGCGGGTGATCTCGGCCGGTTTTTCGTGCGAATCCGCAGCCAGCACCGCGCCGCCCAACTTTCCGTGCTCGACCTTCGATCCGCTCATATCCGTCCCCATAAATTAATGGTCAGGGCCTTCACCACAGTTCCGGTATCGTCCGGCGCACCCGGGGCGCTGCGCGGACCCCTCTCTCCGGGGCCAACGCTCGTCCTTCTCAGCGAGCCGCATTTGCAGAGTTCAAGCCAGGGTCCGGGTGACAAAGTCCCCGCCAGACAGCCACGGCCTGTTCATGTCGCAGCGCCCAGGTGTCCCCAGCAGGTGTCCCCAGCGGGTGTCCCAAGGGCGCAGTAACATCATTGCAAAGTCTCACTCACCTTTGCAACGAAATTTTAGACAGCAATTCTGTCCTAACCCGCTCAATGCCAAAGTTCATGCTAGCACACAAGGGCGGCCGAGTCCCCCGGCCGCCCTTTGCGGCAGCACAGAAATCCCAGACAATCTGCCGTGCGCGGAACGCCCCTGCGGACTGCGGCCGATCACGCGCCGCGCGCGATTTCGACACCCGGCGCCGCGATCCCGCCTTCTCTCCGACCCAGGACCGCCGGAATCACGGCCGAACGTCGCGCCACTTGAGAGAAGCGAACAGCTTCACGTGCGGGGGCATGCAGGAGCTTTGAGCCATGAAGTTGCTAGTTGGAGCCGTGTCAGCCTCGTTGCTTGCGGCCTTTGCCGCGCAGGCCGAGCCGTTTGGCCCGGCCGGAGCGAGGGCGCCCTATACGGCGGTCTCCGATATCGATGAGCCCTATCAGGACCTGCCGCCCCCGCCGGCCGCGGTCCCCGCGCCACCGCGCTACGGCTATGGCCCCGGCGCCGATTATGGCTATCGCGATCAGCGCTACACGCCGCCAGCGCCGGTCTACCGCCAGGACGGCTACCAGCCGGATTATGGCTATGCGCCGGCATTCCTGCCGGTGCACGAGGTCTATGCCATCCTGCGCGACAACGGCTTCTCGCCGTTGGGCGCGCCGCGGCAGCGCGGCAATGTCTATGTCGTGGCGGTGCTCGATCGCGACGGCGAGGACGGCAAGCTGGTGGTCGACGCCCGCTCGGGGCGCATCATCCGCTTCGTTCCCGCCTTCCAGTGGGGCGAGCAGTATGAGCGGATGCGCTACGAGCCGGCGCCGCGCGGCGGCCTCGACCGGCTGCCGCCGCCGACGGTGATCCGCGCCGATCCGCGGCTGGCGCCGCCCATTCCGGCCGCACCGCGCATCGCGACCGCCGCAGCCCCGCAGCAAGCGCCGCGGGGCGCCGCGCCGGCTGTCCGTCCCGCGGCGCCCTCGCCGCAGACCGCCGCGCTCGCGCCGAAGCCGGCCGAGGCTTCCAGGCCGGCTGCGCCCCGGCCGGCCGACATCAAGCCGGCGGACGCCAAGCCCGCGGACGTGAAGCCGGCCGAGACGAGGCCGGTCGAGGCCAAAATCGAGCAGCCCAAAGCGAGCGAGAACATGCCGGTTGAGGCCAAGGCACCGGAGACAAAGGCACCGGAGACGAAGGCAACGGAGACCAAGGCATCAGAGACCAAGCCTTCAGATGCGAAGCCCCTCCAGTCGGCAGCGGCTGCCCCGCAGACGACCGGTTCCATCACCGCGGCCCCCGCCAGGCCGGCCCCGCAGATCCTGCCGACGGCAAAGATGCCGCCGGCCCAGGGGCTGGATTAGACGTCGGCTGGATGAGACGTCGCCGGGAGGCTGTCGGCCCCCGCTGTTGCCCCAGCCCCAATTGTCGTCGCCCGGCTTGACCGGGCGATCCAGTCAACACTGGGGCCTCACCTTGCTCATGACGGTCTCGGCATACCGGATGCCCGCCTTCGCGGGCAGGACGGCTGGCTGCAGAGCGAGGGCGCCGAAAACGTCACCATTGTTTCAGGACGCCGGCCGCGCCACGCTGGTGAGGGCAAAGGGCGCTTCGCTATAAAAAACGCCCCGGTTTCCCGGGGCGTTGATATTCCAGACGAGCTGGTGGGCCGGTTACGCGGCGGCCTTCGCGGCCGAGCCCTCGATGGCCGGCTGCTCGGAGCCTTGCGCGTTCGTCGAGATCGGAATCGACCGCGGCTTCTTGGCCTCGGGGATCTCGCGCACGAGGTCGACATGGAGCAGGCCGTTTTCGAGGCTGGCGTTCTTTACCACCACATGGTCGGCGAGCTGGAAGCTCCGCTCGAAGGCCCGGGCGGCGATGCCGCGATACAGCACCTCAGCCTTCTTGCCGTTCTCGTTGGCGGCCTTCTCGCCCTTGATCGTCAGCGTGTTTTCCTTCGCGACGAGGGAGAGCTCATCCTTGCCAAAGCCGGAAACGGCGACGGTGATGCGGTAGGCGTTCTCACCGGTGCGCTCGATATTGTAGGGCGGATAGCCGGGGCTGGGCTCGGCGGTCGCCTGGTCGAGCAGCGAGAACAGACGGTCGAAACCGACGGTGGAACGATAGAACGGGGTGAGATCGTAGGTACGCATGGTCAAGTCCTCCATTGAGCGACTGTTTGGCTAACCCGCCCGCCATCGGGCCGGGCTGTCGTGCAGCCTGACGGCCTGCACGAATTCGATATGGGGCGATCGTTTGAGCTTTCAAGCCGCCCAAAACCGGCTCTTTTTGCCGTTCCGCCCCTTGATTCCCGGCGCCTTTCACCTATTCGATGGACGCCTCATGACGCTTGTCTCGATTCCCGCCAATCCTGTCCCCGAAAACGCCACCGCCGGCACCATCAAGACTCCCGATGGCGCCGAGCTGCGCTTTGCGCGCTGGGCGCCGCCGTCCGGACGCAAGGGCACGGTCTGCGTGTTCACCGGCCGCAGCGAGATGATCGAGAAGTATTTCGAGACCGTGCGCGATCTGCGCGACCGCGGCTTTGCGGTCGCCATCATCGACTGGCGCGGCCAGGGCCATTCGTCGCGGCGGCTGCGCGATTCCCGCAAGGGCTATGTGCGCTCCTTCTCCGACTACGAGCTCGACGTTGAGACCTTCGTCACCCAGGTCGTGCTGCCGGATTGTCCGCCGCCCTACTTCGCGCTGGCGCATTCGATGGGCGGCACCGTGTTGCTCAGGCTCGCGCATGCCGGCAAGCGCTGGTTCGACCGCGTGGTGCTGTCGGCGCCGATGATCGACCTGCCGGGCAACCGCACCGCGCTGCCGGCGCGGCTGCTGCTGCGCGTGATGCGCATCGCCGGGCAGGGCGGCCGCACCGTGCCGGGCGGCTCGGACGAGATCAGCGGGCTCGCGCCCTTCGTCAACAATCCGCTGACGTCGGATCCGGTCCGCTATGCGCGCAACGCCGCGATCATCGAGGAGGATCCGACGCTCGGGATCGCCTCGCCGACGGTGGCCTGGGCCGACGCCGCCTTTTCGGCGATGATGACCTTTCGCGGCATGACCTATCCTTCGCAGATCCGCCAGCCGATCCTGATGCTGGCGGCCTCCAGCGATACCGTGGTGTCGACCGCGGCAATCGAGGAGTTCGCCTATCATCTGCGGGCCGGCTCGCATCTCGTCATCGCCGGGGCCAAGCATGAGATCCTGCAGGAGCAGGACCGCTATCGCGCCCAGTTCTGGGCCGCCTTCGACGCCTTCGTTCCGGGCACGCCAATGTTTGGGTGAGCTGCGACGCCGTTGCTGGACACCCTTCTGCCTGCGGGCTAGAGCTATCGGCCGTCCCCCCTCGCGTTGTAACGGCAGGTCGTGAGCAAGGCGCAGAACAGGTTGCAGGCCCAGGCGCTGCAGGAGGCGATCCAGGCGTTGCGCGGCAGGCAGTTCGCCCGCGCAGAGCAGATCGCGGCTTCGATCCTGCGCACTGCCAAGACGGATCGCGCCGCGCTGCTCGTTCACGCCCATGCGCTGCTCGGGCAGCAGCGCGCCAGCGAGGCGGTTGCGCCGCTCGAGAAGGCGATCCTGCGTGGCAGTGATCCGGAGCTCGAGACGCTGCTCGGCGCCGCCTTATGCGAATCCCGGCGTGGGGCCGACGGCATCGCGCAACTGCGCAAGACGGCGGCGCGCCGTCCGCCGTTTCTGCCCGCATTCCAGGAACTGGCCGGACGGCTCGCCAAATCTGCCGAGCTCACCGAGGCGATCAAGGTCATCGAGGACGCGCTGGCGCTCGCGCCCGACAGCGTCGACCTCAAGCTCGATCTCGGCCGCCTCTGTCTCCAGGCCAATGATCGTGCCCGCGCCCGCGCCAACCTAGTCGCGGCGCGCGAGGCCGCGCCGGGTCGTCCTGACATCCTGGTCGAGCTCGCCTGGGTGCAGTTTCTGGATGGTGACTATGCGGAGGCCGCGGGCACCTACAAGCACGCGCTGGGCCTGCGTCCCGAGGACACGCAGACCCGCGCCAACCTCGCAATGTGCCTGATGGAAATGGGCGACCGCGCCGGGGCCGAGGCGGCGCTGCGCACGGTGGTGCGCGGCCGGCCGCATCTGTTGAGCCGCGCGGCCTACACGATGGTCGTCAGCTCGCATGGCCGCTTCTTCTTCCGGCCGAGCGATGCGGCGAAGTTCCTGCAGGTCGAGGGCGCAGCCGCGCTCAAGTCCTGAACCGCTTGCGATAGACGCCGGTCTCGCGCTTCAAGGCGTCGCGCACCTCATGGATCTCGGCGATCTCCTCCTCGGTGAAAGCCGAGGTCTGCATCGCCCATGCCTGCCGCTTGACCGGGATGCACTGCGCCACCGGCGTGCCTTTCGGCAGCACGCCGCGGAAGGCCGTTTCGTGCCAATGCGCGGGGAAATGCACGAAGCTGTCGTGAAAGCGATCGCTGTCAACCAGTCCGGTGACGGTGGTGAACGGCAGGTCGAAACGGTTGATAGGATGGGTGAACAGTAGCGCCCAGCCCTCCGGCGCCTCGATGGTCCACAGATTGTGAAATTTGAGCAGGAAACGGTCGGCCTCGAACAACGGCGATCCCGTGACCTGCGCGACGTCGTGGAAGCTGACCGGCGAACGCGGAAAGTCGATCGCGCCGCCCGGCGGCAGTTCGTTGTCCCAGCTGATGCCGCCGTCCTCGACCCTGAGATCGCAGATCAGGGGGATGAGAAAGCCCGTGGTCATCGCGTCGATGAAGGGGGGGCAGCGTTTGACCGTCTGCTCCTCCGCCTGGTTGAGCGCGCTGAACGCGGTCGCCGGCATCGTCTTCACCCAATCCGGCACGCCCATCGGCGCCGGCACCGGCGCCGGAATCAGGCCCTCCAGCTCCGTCGGACAGCGGAATTTCAGGGTGAGGGGATCGGTCTCGGACATCGCGGCGCGGCTCCTCGGTGATCGGCTTGAACATCTACCGAAGCGTGCCGATCGGGCATTGGCAAGCCGTATCTCCGATGCTCGGGGCCGTTCGGCCCGGGGCGGTGCGCAGGCTCAACCGGTCAGCCTCACATCCTTCTCGTCATCGGCCTCGACACCGAACTGCATCGTGCAGCGCAGGCCGTCGGGATCGAAGTCGAGGTCGACCGACCATCCGGTCTCGGCGCCAAACATGCGCGTGATCATCTTGGTGCCGAAGCCGCGGCGTGTCGGCTTGCGCACCAGCGGCCCATCGCGTTCGATCCAGATCAGGCGGACAATGCCGCTTTCCTGACCAGTCCAGGCAATCTCAAGCTTGCCTGAGGGTGTGGAGAACGCACCGTATTTGGCGGCGTTGGTGCTCAGCTCCTGGATCGTCGCCGACAGCGCCAGGGTCAGCTTTGGCGGCAGCAGCAGGCTGGGGCCGCTGATGGTCAGGCGGTCGGGACCGGCATAGGGGGCGAGCGTCCGCTCGACGATCGCCCTCACGTCGGCGCCGACCCAATTATTCTCCGTCAAGAGATTATAGGCTTCGGACAGCGCGAGAATGCGGCCTTCGAAGGCTGCGACATAGTGGTCGACGTCGCTTGCGCTCGAACGCGACAGGCGCGCGATCGACTGAACGGTGCCGAGCGTGTTCTTGACGCGATGATTGATCTCGTCGAGCAGGTCGCGCTGCTGGCGCAAGGCGCTGGCCAGCTCGCCGCCAACGAGATGGAGCACCTGCTTCATGCGGTTGACCTCGGCGATCCGCCCGATCGTCGGCGAGACGACGCCGTTCTGCAAGCCGGACACGTAGCGCTCGAGGTCGGAGAACTCGGCGAGAAAGCGATGCGCGAGCAGCCGCGCCAGTGCCAAGCCGAGGACAAAGGTGAAGAGCGTCAACGCGACGATCCATTCGATGGTCCGATGCAGCGGGCCGTCAATGGCCTCGCGCGGCAGCGCGAGGTTGACCGTCCAGCCGCTCTGGTCCGAGCGCAACAAGGACGTGTAGGTGGCGACGCCGGAGCGTGAGATGGCCTTGATCCACCAGGCCGAGACCTGTCCGACGTGGGACCGCACTGCGGGAATGGTCGGCTGTCCGATCAGGTCGTCGCCGTCCAGCAGCGGTCGCCGCGCCAGCAATATTCCCTGCTGATCGATGATGCTGCCGACCAGCCCTCCCGAGACGTAGTCATCCATCAGGGTCGACAAATAGCGAGGCGAGAGCCCGACATTGAGCGCGTAGCGGATCTGCCCGGCGATCCGCACCGGCACCGCGATGGTGACGATCGGCTGGCCGTCCACCACCGCCTGCTGCAGGCCGGACACCTGCGGACGCCCGGTCTCGATCGCCCGGCGCTCCGCATCGAAGGCTGTGCGCTTCGGCAGCGGCGTCCCCGGATCCAGCCGGGTGTTCACGAGCTGCTGCCCGTCAGGTTCATACAATGCAATCGCCAAGCCCCCGATCAGTTTGACCGTGTCGACCGCGTGGCTCCTGAACTCGTCGAATCGACCGGCCGCCAGCAACGGCGACAGCGCCAGGATCTGCAGATCCTCGATGATATTGGCGACCCGCAGCTCGGTCGCATTGCGCATCAGCCGCAGCCGGTCCTCGTACTCGACCTTCCTGGACTGCGAGGACTCGGCGACGAAGTGATAGGCGAGGAACCCCGCGCAGGCTGTGATCGGAATGGAGGTCGCGAGGGCGAGAACAAGAAGGTAGGCCGAGATCGGCCAGCTTCTAAACCTCGCGGCCAACCGCCATTCGCCACCAAACACCCCCGATCTCCTCCCAGCTCTCGCACTACGCACTACGCATCACGCGTGTCGCGTGCGTTGTTAGTCAGCCCTGCAAGGACAACCGCGGCCGGCCCGGAACCGAACTGCTCACGGAACTTTTGTTCAAGCCCGTCTGACGTCTTTCAGTCGCTGTTGACACATTGCGTTGTTACGCATGTCTGTCAACTACGACCGCGCGCGGTCAACGTGGATGCCTGAGGCATGAAACGCGGCGCCGGCAAGCCAAGCGTGAGTTTGGGAGGTGTCCGGCCTCCGGACTGTGCCGGACGAGCCTGCTCCGTTGCTCGACTGTGCCATGGCGATCGTCCACGCATTCCCGCGATCACCATGCGCGCACCGCAGCGCGATTTGTTGTCGCGTCCTTCTTCGGGATGCAGCCGGGCATTCCGATGTTGAAAGACTCACGAGGAACTCAGATCCTCATATGCCTTAGTCCGCGTGATCAGTGGTGGCCGCGGGGAGGCGGAGTGAGTTTGATGATCTCGGTCCGATATAGTTCGGCGCTGACGGGGCACGCTGTCTCGTCGTTGCACGGCTCGCGCGAAGCGGGGTCGATCAGCCTGGCGGTCGCGTATGATCGTTGCTGTCTCCGGCGAGAGAGACGGTTGCATGCGCCGCTCATGAACACGTCGTCAGACGATAGGTAACGTGGCGCTCAACTTATTTGTGTGCCTCCGGCGTCCGGCAAGTTGAAAAAGGGGCCGGACTCGTCATCGGATTAAGTCCCCGTTCATACCAGACACGATGCGTATTCAAGGATGTATTCACCACGCGCCCACCACGCGCCGAGGTGGACTGTTCTGGAAACGCCCTAGTAACGCGCCCTCGCTCTAGTGATGCCTATTAGTAATATTCAGGAGGAATTCATGTTAGTGAAGGTCGCGAAATACCTGGTTGCCCCCCATGCGCTCAACTCCGGATTTGGTCTGGTGGCGATGTTCGCGTTGACGGGCGTCGTCGCTTCTCTCGTGCTGGTCCAACAGGGCGTCAATATCAGCCCGGCTGAGATGCTCTGATGCATTCCTTGGACACAGCGCCCTGCGCCGTCCAAGCAACTGAGGTCTGCTCCCGATACCATCTCCCGCGTGAGCGACTCGCCTCGCTCGCGCGGCCTGGCCGCATCTGACTCTCAGGCGTGACGCAGCTCTGACGTTTCCGTTCGAGGTGGCGCGGGGCAGCAGGTTGCGTTGATTTGCCCGACGCCCGCGGGCGCCAACCGCTGTCCAGACCTGCGACGAAAAATATTTCGATTTACGAATTTCGGAATTCGTATAGTCTTTGCGGCGTCCGGCTTCCGCGAGGAGGGGCGTATCGCGGTCGTCACGAGCGTGGGGAGCTGGATGCGGTGGGTGCGGCGGGTCGCAGCGTGATCAATCATGCCGACGAACGACACGCCGCGCACGGTGAAATCGCGTGGTCCTGGCGCCCCGATGCTGGCGCCAAGCCCTCTGCGCTGTCTTGACGAAGCGCGCGGGCGACGGTGGCTATCAAGCCGGACACCGGGGAGATCGCGTATAAATCGTAACGCCATCGCGCAGGGAAGGCCGGGTCGTCCGGCTGGACCTGTGGTTCCTACCCCGTGCATTCTTTGTCGCACGGGGGCCACGGGCCTTAGTCGAGGTCCGGCCTTCCCTGCGCCCTCCCGTCATTCACGAGGGCTATGCTGCGCAAAGCTCGGGCGGATCAGGCCGCGAGAGCGCGATCCCATGTCCTCATTGCTGTTTGACATCTGTGTAGGAGTGACCGCGTCTCGTGGCGAGGGCGCGTTCGCGACAGCTCAACCCGCCTTCTTGCTGCGCGAGCCGATCAGCTCCGCTACCAGCGGGTTCGGATAGCGGCGCTGCTGGCTCACGGCGAAGAACTGCTCCTTCAGCGCATTCAGCCGCGCGCGCTCGACCAGCGCGCCAGTACGGAGCTCGTCGATTACCACGATCGACGGCACCAAAGTAACGGTACCGCTCTCGCGGGCCATCAGGCGCAGCATCGCCATGTCATCGACCTCGGCGGCGATGACCGGACGGATGCCGCTGCCGCCGACCAGCGCATCGAAGGCCGAGCGCAGCGCGCTGCCGCGGCCGGGCAGGATCACCGGCATCGTGGCGAGATCCTGCGGAAAGCGGAAGCGGGCGGCCTTGGCCGGCTTGCGGCTGACCAGGCTGACGCGCTGCTCGTCGATCAGCGTGTTCTCGAAACTGCTGCGCGTGTCCGGCGCCGCCGGATGATTGGCGAGGACAAGGTCGAGCTTATGGCCGTCGAGCTGCTCCAACAGGTCGTTGAACTGGCCGGTGCGGATGATCAGCTCGACATCGCTCCGTCCGATCAGCGGCTTCAGAAACGCAATCTGGAAGTTGCGCGACAGGTTTGCCGCGGCGCCGACCCGCAGCAGCTGCCGTCCGGGACGCAGGCCCGAGAGGGTCTCGATCAGCTCGTGGCCCGACTTGAACACGCTGCCGGCATAGTCGAGCGCGATGCGCCCCGCTTCGGTCAGTTGCAGGGTACGGCCGGTGCGCTCGAACAGCTTCTGCCCGAGTTGCTCCTCCAGCGCCTTGACCTGCACCGACAGCGAGGAGGGGGAGACGTTGAGGCGCTGCGCAGCGCGGCTCATGCTGCCTTCGCTGGCGATGATCCAGAAATAGCGCAGGTGGTGGTAGTTCAGATGCGGCATGGCGATCGTTCTATATTTTATAACAATCATGTTCAATGATTGAAATTTTAAGAAGGAACCGCAGCCGGTAAAGGAGAGGTGAGATCGTCCCCCTGTGATCAACCGACCGGGCCGCCATGAACCAGTTCCTTCCCTGTCTTGCGGCGCTTGCGCCGTTCACGCTCGCGGTCGCCGCGCTCGCCGGGACCGGCGGCAGCGCCAGAACCGTCGCACGCAACGCGATCGCGGCCGCCGCGCTCGCCTTCGCCCTCGCCGCGGTCGCAAGCCTCGGCGCCGCTGTTGTCGGGGCAGGGCGCACGCCACTGCTCGGCGGCAATGGGCTCGGCCTGTCGCTGCAGCTCGATGCGCTCGGCGCGATCCTCATCACGCTGGTGAGCTTCATCGGCTTCGTCGTCGTCCGCTACAGCCGCAACTATCTCGACGGCGATCCGGGGCAGGTCCGGTTCACGCGCTGGCTGCTGCTCACCCTGGCCGCGGTGCTGATGCTGCCGATCTCCGGCAATCTGGTGCTGCTGTTCGCTGCCTGGGTCGCCACCAGCCTGGCGCTCGGCAAGCTGCTGCTGTTCTACGACACACGGCCGGCTGCGATCCGCGCCTCACGCAAGAAGTTCGTGGCGAGCCGGCTCGGCGACGCTTTCCTCGCGGTCGCGGCGCTGCTGCTCTACGTCCAGTTCGGCACGCTGGAGATCGGCAGCCTCGCTGCGCAGGCCCGCAGCGGAGCAGGCACGGGATCGGCGCTCGTGACCGTCGCAGCGCTGCTGATCGTCGCGACGGCGATGCTCAAATCCGCCCAGCTGCCGCTGCATGGCTGGCTGATCGAGGTGATGGAGACGCCGACGCCGGTGTCGGCGCTGCTGCATGCCGGTATCATCAATGCCGGCGGCTTCCTGGTGCTCAGGCTTAGCGACGTGCTGCTGCTGGCGACGCCGGCGCTGGACGTGCTGGCCGTCGTCGGCGGCGCCACCGCGCTGTTCGGCTCGCTGGTGATGCTGACGCAGACCTCGGTGAAGGTGCAGCTGGCCTATTCGACGGTGGCGCAGATGGGCTTCATGCTGCTGCAATGCGGGCTCGGCGCCTTCTCGGCGGCGCTGCTGCACATCGTGGCGCACTCGCTCTACAAGGCGCATGCCTTCCTGTCGTCGGGGAGCATCATCGACCTCGCCCGCGCCTCCTGGACGCCGAGCCCCGGCGGCCAGCCGCATGCGGCGCGGCTGATCCTGGCGCTTGCCGGCGTCATCGCGCTGGCGCTGCTGACCGGACTCGCCTTCGGCATGACCCTGCGCAGCAATCCGGCGCAGATCGCGCTGGGCTCGGTGCTGCTGATGGGGCTGGTGCATCTGATGGCCAATGCCATCGACGAGCGGCCCAATGCCTTCGTCATCGTCCGCGCCGCCGTGACGGCGGCCGGTGTCGCCATCGCCTATTTCGCGCTGCAGACCGCGATGGCGTGGCTGGTCGGCGGCAGCATCCCGGCGTCGCGCCCGGTCGATGGCGTCGTGCCGATGCTGATCGCAGCCGCCGTCGTGGTCTCGTTCGCGGCCGTGACCGTGTTCCAGAACCAGATGATGCGCCGGGCCGACGCGCCATTCTGGATCGCGGCCTATGTTCACCTCCGCAACGGGCTCTACCTCAATACGCTCGCCAACCGCCTGGTGCTGACGCTGTGGCCGCGCAGCGCGACCTCGCGGTGACAGTCAACCCCCCTCCAATCCTTTGAGAGTCCGATGACCCAGGCCGCCCTCGCAATGTCCATCACCGCAACCGATCCGGTCGACACCGCCACGGATGCACGACTGAAAGAGTGCATCGACAGCGCCTGCCAGCGCGTCGCGCCGCTATGGCCGCTCAAGCACTTCGTTGCGGTCAATCCCTTCCTCGGCTTCACCGGCCAGAGCTTCGCCGCGACGGCCGCCACCTTCGAGCGGGTGGTGCGGACGCGGATCTTGATGCCGCGCGCGTTCTATCGCCAGGCGCTGGACGACGGCCGGATCGACGACGCCGCGCTGGCGCGCGCGCTCGACATTCACCCCTCGGTCGGGCTCGGCGTCGAGCAGCTCAAGCAGCAGGCGCGGGCCACGGCAGCTCCGTCGTCGCCCCCGGCAGTCGTCGCGACCGTCGCCGAGGTGCTTGACCGGCTCGCCGAAGGCGATCGCTATGTCTCGCTGGTCGCGTTCATGATCGACGAGATCTCGGCGTTCTGCGCCGGCTATTTCGACGAGGGCCAGGCGAGCTGGCCAAGCCCGGTGCGCAGTCTGAAGCCCTACGCCGCCTGGCGTAGGCTGGCCGCCTACGATCGCAATCCCGAGGTCATGGGCCTCACGGGATTCCGGAACGCCATCGCCGAGCTGCCCGCCGATCCGGTGCAGGCGATCGGCCTCATCATCACCCGGCTCGGCATTCCCGAGCGGGCGGTTGAGGACTATCTGGTGCGGGCGCTGTTCGACATCGGCGGCTGGTCGGCCTATGCGCGCTACATCGGCTGGAGCGCCGAACGCGATGGCCAGCGCGACGACACGCTCGTCGAGCTGCTGGCGATCCGGCTTGCCTGGGGCTATGCGCTGTTCCAGGCCCGCACCGACGCCGCGTTCAAGATCGCCTGGGCGCAGGCGATGGAGGAGGCGGCGAAGCTGCCGGATGATCAACGGCTCGACGATACGCCGGAGCTCGCCGTCGATCTCGTCCTGCACGAGGCCTATGAAATCGCCATTCGCAACCAGCTGATCGCCAGGCTCGCCGGCCACGGCACGGGTGCGGCGGTGGCGCGGCTGCCCGCGCGTCCTCCGGTGCAGGCCGCGTTCTGCATCGACGTGCGGTCGGAGATCTTCCGGCGGGCGCTGGAGACGGCCTATCCGGAGGCCGAGACGATCGGCTTCGCCGGATTCTTCGGCTTCCCGATTGAATATGTCCCGATCGGCCACACCAGAGGCGGCGCGCAATGCCCGGTGCTGCTCAAGCCCGCCTTCATCGTCTGCGAGGCCGTCAAAGACGCCGATGATGTCGAGCAGGCCGAGGTGCTCGGCCTGCGACTGCTGCGGCGGCGGGCGGCCAAGGCGTGGAAGTCGTTCAAGGTCTCGGCGGTGTCGTCGTTCTCCTTCGTCGAGACCGCCGGCCTCGGCTTCGCCGCCAAGATCGCGACCGACAGCGCCGGCGTGACCCGCCCGGTGCCGTCGCCCGTCGTCGACGGTCTCGACCCGGAGATCGCCGCGCGGGTGATGCCGCGGCTGGCCCCGGGCGAACTCGGCGGGCGCGTCACCGGCTTCAATGACGTGCAGCGCGTGGCGATGGCGGAGGCGGCGCTGAAGGCGATGTCGCTGACCGGGCCGTTCGCGCGGCTGGTGCTGCTGGCTGGCCATGGCAGCACCACGGTCAACAACCCGCACGCCTCGGGGCTCGACTGTGGCGCCTGCGGCGGCCACACCGGCGAGGCCAATGCGCGCGTCGCGGCCGCCGTCCTCAACGATCCGCGCGTCCGTGACGGCTTGCGCGCCAAGGGAATCGACATCCCCGCGGATTGCTGGTTCCTCGGCGCGCTGCATGACACGACCACCGATGCCGTGACCGTGTTCGACGAGGACGACGTTCCCGCCGCTCTCGCGCAGGACTTGGCGCGGTTGAAGGCCCGACTCGCCGATGCCGCGCGGCTGGCGCGGCTCGAGCGCAGCGCGCTGCTCGGCATTCCAGACAAATCCGCGGTCGATGCCGCCGTGATCGCGCGCAGCCGCGACTGGTCGCAGGTGCGGCCGGAATGGGGGCTCGCCGGCAATTGCGCCTTCATCGCCGCGCCGCGCAGCTTCACCCGCGGGCTCGACCTCGGCGGTCGCGCGTTCCTGCACTCCTATGAGGCCGAGCGCGACGACGGCCATCGCACGCTGGAGCTGATCATGACGGCGCCGATGGTGGTCGCGAACTGGATCAATCTGCAATATTTCGGCTCGACGGTGAACAATGCGGCCTTCGGCAGCGGCAACAAGGTGCTGCACAACATCGTCGGTCAGCTCGGCGTGCTCGAAGGCAATGCCGGCGACCTCAGGGTCGGTTTGCCCTGGCAATCGGTGCATGACGGCACGCGCCTCGTCCACGAGCCGGTTCGGTTGAACGTCTTCATCGCCGCGCCCGAGAGTGCGATGGACGAGATCATGCAGCGTCAGCCAGGCGTGCGCGACCTCGTCGTCAATGGCTGGGTGATGCTGCATTCCCTCGGCGATCACGGCACGACCATCCGCCGCTGCGTCAGCCCCGGCGTGTGGATCGCTGCGTGAGACCGCCGGCGCGTCTGGCGATGAAGCCGGACGCGCCTGCGGTGTGGCCTCAGAGCGTCTTGAGATACTCGATGAGGTCCCAGCGCTCCTCCTCGGAGAAGGCGCCGCCGATGATGCCGTTGGGATAGTCCTTGTTGGGCCGCGCGGGACCCTCGAAGGAATGACCGAGGGTGCTGTTGCCCTTGATCGGCTTGCCGCTGGCGTCTTTGGTTGCGAACAGCGTCTGGCCAACCTTGCACGACGTCTCGCCGCCCGCCGGGACCGCGAAGCCGACCTGTTTCGGGTCGTAGTCCCGGGCGCCCTGGCAGAACGAGGTCGGTCGCTCGGCGGCCGGCGTCAACAGCCAGTACAGCGACGGCACCGAGCCGTTATGCAGATAGGGCGCGGTCGCCCAGACGCCGTTGAGCGGCCGGGCCCGATAGGTGTTGCCAGCCGGATTGGGGCAGTTCTTGCGATCGCCCCACAGCGCCGCCTGCTCGGCCGCGGAGAGCTTGCGGTCCTCCATCCATTTGTCGCTCGCCTTCTGCACGACAGCCATCAGCGCCAGCGCATAGGACATCTCGGTGGTCGAGCCCTGGGGCAGGCCGCAGCCCTTCAGGTCCTTGGCCGGGTCGACGTCGAGGAAGCCGGGCACCTTGACCTTGCGATTGGCGAGGATACTGGCCTGGCCGGGATCGGTCTGCATCACCTCGACCGGCTTCTGGACCAGGTCGAGGATCGGTCCCTTCGCGTTCCAGCCCTTGCTCTCCCAATCGTCCCGCGGCTTGATCTTCCAGAAGCTCTTGTCCGGATAGGTCTTGTCGAAGACGGGGTCGGCCACCGGACCGAGATGGCACTCGACGCAGATCGTCGCATAGAGCTTGCGGCCGTTCTCGACGCGCGCTGTCTTGATCTTCCAGGCCTCGTCGTCGGGGAACAGCTTCTCCGGCCATTTCGGCGACGTCAGACCGCCGAATGCAGGCGTCGTGGTGGCGAACGGGTCGGGGCCGCGCAGCATGTCCTCGATGTGCAGCAGGTTTTCGACCGCCATCGACGAGCGCCAGAGTCGGTTGCTCGCCGGCTCGGGCGAAAAGTTGATTTCCGCAGACACGCCCAGCGCCTCGCCGGCATTGCGGATCAAAGGCTGCGCGATCGAGCCGTCATACTGAGCCCAGGAAAACCAGGGCACGGTCCAGATCGGCGGATAGGAGACCGGCGCGTCAATGGCCTCTTGATTGCCGAGCATGTTCGGCAGTCCGCTGATCGCCATGTCGAGATAGAAGACCTGGTTGCCGATGCGGTTCAGTGCATCGAGCCGGCCGAAGCCCTCCATGGTCTCGGTCTGTCCCTTGGCCGCGATGGCAGTCTGGTAGTTCTTGGCCTGCATCGTGAGGGCGAAGTCGGTGGCAGCCTTCAGCCCCTTCTTCAAGGTCTCGCGTTCGGCGTCGGTCGCGTTGGGCCCGAGCACCCGGTCGGCGAAGCGCGAGAAGCGACCGGGCACATATTGCGTGAAGAGCATCGCAAAGCCCATCGCCTCTTCGAGCTTGCGCAGGTCGACCATGCCGGGGCCGCCGTCGAAGCGGACGCTCACGCCCTTGTAGTGGATGCTGCCGGTGTGACAGGCCGCGCAGGTCAGGCCGATCTTGTCGGGCTCGGGCGCGCCGTTCGCCGGATTGGTGACGCCGCTGAGCCGCGCAAAGCCGACCGGCAAACCGCCTTCATTGCCGGCTGGGGTCGGCTTCAGCCCGGCCGGAAGCGCGGGGGCGATGTCGGTCTTGGCGGTCGCGTTGGGGCCGTAGCCGAACGGCTGCAGCGCGCTGGGCTCGCCGTCGACGCTTTTCGGGCTCGGGATGAAGCCGAAGCGTTCGAGATAGGCGGTATCGGAGATCAGGCCAGGCGTACCGAACAGCGACAGATAAGGCTGCTCCATCGCCATGAACCAATTGTAGGGGATCGGGAAGGTCGCGGTGCCCTGGGTCACGTGATGGAACCAATGCCGGTCCTTGGTGGTCCAGCCCTGGTCGAGCCAGTAGGCCGCCTGGGTCGGCTGGGTCTGGGGCAGGGCCGGTGGGATCAGGGCGGCAGCCTTCGCCGGCAGCACCGCGCTCAGCCTGTCGCTGACCGCGTCGGGAGCGGCGACCCACGCCAGGAACAGCACGACGGCTGCGGCGATGGCTCCGCCGAGCAGTGCCTTGCCGATCCGCATGATGATGTTGGCGGGCTGCGGCTTAGCGGTCAGACGTGCCACGATGCGCTGCGGAAGGCGACGCTCGACGAACAGGGTGCGGACCTCGGCAACCGACAGATAGCGGTTGTCGCCGTCGCCCTTGCCGATCACGCGCAGCAGCACCGGCCATTCGCCCTGCATCAACAGGGGATAGTACCAGCGCGCTTTGTCGCCGTCGCGCTTCAGATTGGCCTTCATGAAGGTCTGGATCTGCGCCGCGTTCAGGCCGCGCTCGGTGCCGCCATTGGGATCGGGATAGTCGCTGCCGAAACTCGCAAACCGGTCGATCTCCGCGGGGTGAACATCTGCCTTTGCATCGAGGATGCGCGAGCCGCCGCCATGCTTGTCGAGTGGCCCGTTGCGCAACTCGTCGAGATCGGCGCCGGAGAACAGGCTTTTCAGCAGGCGCAGCGGCGACAGACCATTGGCGATCAGCGCGACTCCGAACGTCTCGATCCCGACGATACGCTTCTTGAATCCCGTCTCGCCGCTCGCCGCCTCGATCCGGGCGGAGATCGTCTTGAGCGGCACGGTGTGGCCATCCACAAAGCCGCCAGCCACGAGGGCCCGGAGAAAAGGACAGGGATTGTCGGGCGACACCGGAATCTGTCCCGGCAGGGCGTCACGGACGCGGGCGCGATCTTTTTGCATCGAATGACATCCTTGGAATGCAGCGAGTCATGAAAACGAAACGACGGAAACGGAAATGTCGCTTGAAGACCGGCGCGGAAGCGCGGACCAAGCGACGCATTCTCAACGCTACAATGCAATCATGAATGATGGCGTAACTTGCAGTCGTGTCAACTACAGGTCGTCAGCCGTGCGTCGACTGCGCGCTGCCCGTGCCGAATTTCGCCTTGGTCTCTATCAAGGTCAGCTTCGTCAGGGGGATGCCAGCCTTCACGAGCCCGTCGCGGTAATGCGCGATGTCGGCCGGATTGCGCCAGCGCAGATTGCTTATCAGCCGTTCGACGGTCATCCAGGGATAAGCGCGCAGGAAGCCTGTGACTGCGTCAGCGGCCTCCGCCGTCCGGTCGAGCTGAGCCAGGGCGGCGGCCTGGATCGAAAGGCACTGCAGGTGGTTGGGATTCTGGTAGTGCGACTCGCGTGCCCAGGACAGCGCCGCGTCGTATTGTCCGAGCAGATAATGGCTGAAGGCGCTCAACACCGACCATTGATAACGCGGATCACTGTTGCCGCGCTGGGCGGCGACCGAGAACAGGTCGATGGCTTCGCGATGATTGCCTTTCACGAAGTGACAGACGCCGAGCACGCCACGGGCACCCATGTCATAGGAGTTCAGCCGCAACGCCTTTTCGGCAGCCTCGGTGCCGGCCTCCACATGACCCTGCATGGCATGGACGTAAGCCAGCAACGAGTAGGAGAAGGACGCCCGCGGATCAAGACGAACGCTGGCTTCGGCCAGCGCCATGGCCTCGTCCCACAATTCGCGCGTGTTCCTGATCCAGCCGAAGTGGATGCCCTGCAGCAGGATCGTTCCCAGATAAGCATGGGCGATCGCGAGCCCCGGGTCGAGGGCAATGGCTTCGCGAAACAGGGCGATCGAGCGCTCGTAATCCGATTTTGTGGGCCGATAATAATGCGAAAGCCCACGCAGGAACCGGTCCCAGGCGGTGAGATCGGTGTTGAGGAGGCGAACCGGCACCGAGGCCTCGGCGCGGTAGATCTCCGGAATCAGCGCGGTGCACAGGTTGGCGGTGATGTCGTCCTGCACCGCGAACAGATCGCCGATGTTGCGGTCATAGCGCCCGACCCACAGCTGCTCCCCGCTTTCCGGCGTGATTAACTCCGCGTTGACCCTGACCTTGCTGCCGGCACGCCGGACGGACCCCTGGATCAGGTAGGTCGCGTCGATCTCCCTGGCGATCAGGCGGGCGCTCAGCCCCGCCTTCTTGAACACGAAGGTGGAGTTCCGGCTGAGCACCCGGAAGAAGGATTGCAGTGACAGCGCGTGGATCAGGTCTTCGGCCAGGCCGTCGGAGAAGTAATCGTCGCTCTCGTCGCTCAGATTGACGAAGGGGAGCACGCCGACAATGGCCGTTCGATATTGTGGCGGCAGCCCGGAGGTCGAGCGAGGTTCCCGCCCCTTGTCTGCCCCCGGGGCCCAGGTCCAGACGTGGATCGTTTCCTCGATATTCTTGAAGCGGAACGGGCCGCCGTCGACGAACACGACCTTGAGGTGCTTGCTGGCTTCCAGATAGGCTTTCTCGGAAACCGCAATTCCTCCCGGCTGGGCCGCCGCCTCCAGGCGCACGGCTGTGTTGACCCCGTCGCCGAACACTTCGCCTTCGTCGACGATGATGTCGCCCATGTTCACGCCGATCCGGAACTGCATGACCCGGTCGGCCGGCAGGTGAGAGTTTCGCTCGGCCATCAGCTGCTGCATTTCGACCGCAGCTTCGATGGCGCCGACGACGCTCGGAAATTCCACCAGAAATCCGTCGCCCGTGCTTTTAACCACACGGCCGCCATGATTGAGAACAATCGGATGAATGGCGCTGCGATGGGCTTTGAAGGCGGCGTGGGTTCCGGCCTCGTCGGCGCCCATCATCCGCGCATAACCGGCCACATCGGCACAGACAATGGCGGCCAGTCGTCTCTCCATTGCTTCCTCGCTCTCACCTTGGGCGATACCACGACATTCCTACTGAAATCCATGATTTTGGGTCAAAAATCCGCAGGACATATGGCCGCGCAGCCGCGCGGCTCGCAATTAGACCTATTTCAAGCCTGCCTTCATCAGCCCGTCGCGATAATGGGCGATATCGCGCTGGTTTTTCCAGCGAATATTCTTCATGTGGCGGTCCAGCGTCAGCCAGGGGTAGCGCTCGCCCAGGACGCCGATGGCCTGACGCGCCTGGTCGGTCTCGCCCAGCTGTGCCAAGGTCGCAGCCCGAATTGTCAGCGCCTGGAGATGATTCGGGTAGAGGAACAGCTCCTCGCGGGCCCAGGACAGCGCCGCCTCGTAGCGGTCGAGCAGGTAATGGCTGTAAGCGTTCAGCGCCGGCCATTGATAGCGGGGATCGCTGTTGCCGCGTTGGGCGGCGACGGAGAACAGCTCGATCGCCTTTTGATGCTCGCCGATGACCATGTGGCAGAGGCCGAGAACCCCTCGAGCGCCGCTGTCATAGGCGTTCAGCTCGGTGGCCTTGCGGGCGGCCTTCAGGCCCTCGTCATGGGCGCCCTCCATCGCATGAATGAAAGCCAGAATGGCGTAGGAAAAGGACGAGCGCGGGTCGAGCCGCACGCCGGACAGCGCCAGAGCCAGGGCCTCGTTCCAGAGCTCGCGCGATCCCTTGATCCAGCCAAAGCTGATTCCCTGCATCAGGATGGTCGCAAGATAGGCATGCGCGATGCCCAGCGTCGGATCGAGCGCAATGGCTTCGCGAAACAGCGCGATCGATCTCTCATAATCGGTCTTGGTAGGACGATAATAGTGCGACAGGCCTCTCAGGAAGCGATCCCATGCCGTCGCATCCGTCGTCTGCGACCGGGTCGGCACGGACGCCTCCGCGCGATAAATCTCAGGCATCAGCGCGGCGCACAGGCTGGTGGTGATCTCGTCTTGCAGCGTGAACAGGTCGCCCATGTCGCGGTCGTAACGGCCGGTCCACAGCTGCTCGCCCGTCTCTGGCGCGATCAGTTTCGCCGTCACGCGGATCTTGGCATCGGAGCGACGGACTGTGCCTTGGATCAGATAGGTGGCGTCGATCTCGCGGGCGATCAGGCGAGGGCTGAGCCCGCGGTCGCGGAACGCGAAGGTCGAGGTGCGGCTGAGGACGCGAAAGAAGGATTGCAGCGACAGCGCGTGAATGAGGTCGTCGGCCAGCCCATCGGCGAGATATTCGTCGGCGGCGTCGGCGAGGTTCACGAAGGGCAGAACGCCGACAATGGCTGTCCGATAGTTCAGTGAGCCGGAACTGCCTCGGGAGCCATCCTGCTTGCCCGTCTCGCCCCCCGCCGTCCAGGTCCACACCTGCATCGGTTCTTCAATGGTTTTGAGGCGGACGACGCCGGAATCAGTGAGGCTGACAGAGAGATGCTTGCTGGCCTCATCATGGGCCCTGGCAGAAACCGCGACGCCGCCGGGCGGCGCGACGGCCTCCAGGCGGACAGCAATGTTGACGCCTTCTCCGAACACCTCCTCCTCGTCGATGATCACCTCGCCAATGTGGATGCCGACGCGGAAGCGCATGTTGCGTTCCGCCGGCAGGTCGGCGTTGCGGTCGGCCATCAGGGACTGCATGTCGAGGCCGAATTGAACGGCATCGACGACGCTTGCGAATTCGAGCAGGAAGCCGTCGCCGGTGTGTTTGACGATGCGTCCGGCGTGGTTGAGGATCAGGGGGTGGATGGCGGCGCGGTGGGCCTTGAAGGCGGCATGGGTGCCGGCCTCGTCAATTCCCATCATCCGCGAGTAGCCGGCGACGTCAGCGCAAACGATGGCGGCCAGGCGTCTATCCATCACGTCGTGCTCCCGCCTCGCGCATACCACGCCAGGTGCGGCCAAATCCATTTCTTTTCCGGGGGCAATGACGCCAGCTTGAACGATCACCTCGAAAACAGCAATGATCATTCAGTCTCGGTGAGACAAACTGTTAGGAAATGTTCAACCATGCTGGGAATTCACGATCCGCTGCTGTTCCTGCTATCCGGTCTGGTGCTGAACATGACCCCTGGTCCGGACACGGCCTATATCGTCGGTCGTAGCGTTCAGATGGGATGGCGCGGAGGCGCTGCGGCCGCCCTCGGCATCAGCACGGGCTGCCTGGTCCACGTCTTTGCAAGCGCGATCGGCCTGTCGGCGCTGCTGATGGCATCGGCTACCGCCTTTGCGGCCGTGAAGTGGGCAGGAGCGGCCTATCTCGTCTATCTCGGCTTCACACAATTGTTCGCGCGCCCGCCGGCCGCTGCTGCCGAGGCGGACGCCCCGGCCGTTGCTGCCGACGCATCGTTACGCCAGGTGTTCTGGCAGGGCGCGCTCACCAACGTTCTCAATCCGAAGGTCGCGATGTTCTTCCTGGCCTTCATCCCGCAATTCGTCGTCGCCGATGCGGCCCACAAGCCCGTCGCCTTTCTGCTGCTCGGCACGATCTTCATCGTCAACTCGACGCTGTGGTGCCTCGGCGTTGCCGCCGTGGCGGCGCGAACCGCGCGCCGGGTCCGGCGATCATCGGCGCTGGTCTGGATCAATCGGGCGATCGGCGGCCTGTTCGTCTATCTCGGTGTCCGCATCGCCCTGTTGGAAGCGCGCTGATCACCATGTGAGCTCGATAAGGGCGCTCCCGGCGAGATAGAGACCGAGCAAAACCATCGCGATCAGGAAAACACGGCGAAAGGCTTCGGCAGGCAATCGCGCGCGCGCTGCCTGGCCCATGGCCATGCCGAGGAACGCGCTGATCATGGCGACCGTACCGGGCAAGGCGATCGCCGTGCTGAGCAGGCCGGAATTCGTCAGGTTGAACGCGAGTGTGAGGGTGGCGATCGTGAAGAAGACCCCGAGCGCCTGGACCAACTCGTCCTTTTCGAGCCCGATCGCCTGCATGTAGGGCACCGAGGGCACCACCTGCACGCCGGTGGCGGCCGAGATCAGCCCGGTCAGGAGGCCAACGATCCCGCCCACCCACTTCTCGTGCGGGCGCGCGACCTTGAAGGCGAGCCGAGTGAGACCGAGCGTGGCATAGACCGTCAGCAGCACGCCGAGTGCGACGTTGCCATAGCGGGTCGAGCCGTGGCTGAGAGCTCCGGCATTGAGGCAGATCCCGATCGCGGTGCCTGCCATCAGCGGCCAAAGCCGCTTGGCGATATCGCGAAGATAGGGACCGGCGAAGGTCTGCCAGATGTTGGTGATGACCGCGGGAACGATGACGATCGCCAGTGCCCGGCCAGGCGGCATGGCGATGGCGAGCAAGCCGACCGAAATGGTCGGCAGGCCGAGGCCGAGGGCCCCTTTGACGAAGCCGGCGAGCGTCAGCGCGAACGCGATGAAGATAAGAAGCGGATCGGTCATGGGGCGACATTGACCAACCCGTCCCTGCAGCACAATGTGGAGCTTACGGAGCCTGCCTTCGGAAATGACTGAGGCTGGATCGGATATGCGCTTTGATCTGGTTGACCTGAAGCTGTTCATCGCGGTCGCCGAGGCCCGCAGCATCACTGGCGGGGCCGATCGCGCCCATCTGGCGCTCGCGTCGGCCAGCGCCCGCATCAAGGGGCTTGAAGAGGCGTTCGGCATCGCGCTGTTCAAGCGTGGGCGCCGCGGTGTCGCTCTGACGGCAGCCGGTGAAAGCCTGCTCGATCATGCTCGCCTCATCATCGCCAATGTCGAGGCCATGCAGGGCGATCTGATGGGCTTTGCGTCGGGGCTGCGGGCCAATGTGCAACTGCTCGCCAACACGGTTGGTCTCGCCGAGCATCTGCCGCGCGCACTGGCGGCGTTCCTGCGCGAGCATCCGGACATTAATGTCGATGTAGAGGAGCGCGAAAGCACGGACATTGCGGAAGCGATCGTATCCGGCAGAGCCGACCTCGGCGTCGCGGCAGAGCATGCGCTCCCCGACACCATCGAGCGCTTCGCCTTCGGCGAGGACCGGCTGATCCTGGTGGCCGGCCGCCGGAGCCCGTTCGCCGGCCGCCGTCAGATCGATTTCAGCGAGACCGCCGGGCAGGACTTCATCGGCCTGACCCAGGGAACAGCGCTCAACGCCCATATCGGCAGGCATGCGGCGCGGCTCGGCATCCGTCAGCATGTCCGGGCGCGCCTGCGCGATTTCGATGCCATCTGCCAGATGGTGGCGGCCGGTGTCGGCATCGCCGTCGTGCCCGAGGCGGCCGCACGCCGCTGCGCGCGATCGATGCCGATCAGCCTCATCATGCTACGAGATGCCTGGTCCAATCGCAGGCTGGTGATCTGTGCCCGCAGCTTCAAGGCGCTGCCGCGCCCAGCCAAGCTGCTCGTCGATCATCTGCGCAAGACGGCCATCTGATCGGTCTATGCCGCGCGGACCGTCTCGAGGAAACGGCCGACCTCGAGCTTGAGGCGGTTGCTCTCCTCCGAGAGCGATTGCGCCGCCGACAGCACCTGGGCCGACGCGGAGCCGGTCTCGGTGGCGCCGTGCTCGACCTCGACGATGTTGTCGGAGACGCGCTGCGTCCCCTGCGCCGTGTGCTGCACATTGCGCGAGATCTCCTGGGTCGCCGCGCCCTGCTGCTCGATGGCGGCCGCAATGGTCGCTGAAATCTGCGACAGCCGCTCGATCGTGCTGGAGACTTCGCGGATGACATCGACGGACTCCGCAGTGGCCGATTGAATGCTCGCGATCTGCTGGCCGATTTCTCCGGTGGCCTTTGCGGTCTGTTCGGCCAGCGCCTTGACCTCGGCGGCGACCACGGCGAAGCCGCGGCCGGCTTCGCCGGCACGTGCCGCCTCGATCGTGGCATTGAGCGCGAGCAGGTTGGTTTGGCCGGCGATGGTGTTGATGAGCTCGACGACGTCGCCGATGCGTGTTGCCGCTCTCGACAACTCGCCGACCCGCTCATTGGTGCGGCGGGCCTGGCCGACCGCCTCGCCGGCGATGCGAGCCGATTCCTGCACCTGACGGCTGATCTCGGTGACGGAGACCGACAGCTCCTCGGTGGCTGACGCGACCGACTGCACGCCGGCCGCGGCTTCCTCGGAGGCCGACGCGACGGCCGTCGCCAGCGATTGGCCGTGCTGGGCGTTCCGGGTCAGGGTCGTCGCCGAAGCTTCGAGCTCGGTCGAGGCGGAGGACACCGTCTCGATGATCTCGCCGACCGCCGTCTCGAAGCTCTGGGCAAGCGCCGCCATGTCCGCCTTGCGCTGCTGCGCGAGCCGCTTTTCGACCTCGGCCTGCTCGGCGCGCAACCGCTCGGTCTCGATCATGTTGGTCTTGAACACCTCGACGGCGCTGGCCATCTCGCCGATTTCGTCACGGCGGCCGACGCCGGGAATCCGGATCGAAGCGTCGCCCCCGGCAAGCCGCGTCATGGCCTGCACCATGTTGCGGATCGCGGTGGAGATGCCGCGGCCGATCAGGAAGGATACGCAACCGACCAGGATCAGCGACAGGCCGAGCGTGATCAGCATGCCACGCTTGACCTTATGTCCGGTCTCGGCCTCTGCGGCCTGCGCCGACGTATAATGTTGCGCGACGGTGTTGCCGATCTCGGCGATGACGGGCTCGATCTCGGCGAAAGCCTTGGACATCGCGGCACTGTGGCGCGCCGCCTCCTGCGACCCGTCCGCCCAGGACAGGAAATCCTTCTGATATTTGTCCAGCTTCTGGTTGATGTCCGCCTTGGTCGCGGCTGCGATATCGGCGCTGGCGATGGCCTTGGCGAATTCGGCTGCCGTCATCTTGAGCTCCGCGACATATTTCGGGTCGCGACGCAGCATGAAATCCTTCTCATGCCGGCGCAGCATCAGCATGCCGCTTGTGAGCCTGGGGTCGTTGACCTCTTTCAGCTTGGCTTCGATGTCATGCACGGCCGAGCGCAGCGAGCCCGACAGGCCGAGGGTCTCGTTGAGGCCGAGACGAATCTCGGCCTGCTCGGTGGCACCGAATTCAGTGCTGTATGTCGAAAATCCCTGGCTGACCGTGTCGATCCTGGCGCCGAGGGCTGTGTCGCCGAGCGCGCGGCTGGTGGTCCGAAGCGCATCGAGTTCGCGTGTGATGCCGGCACTCAGCTCGGTATGCCGCGCGGTGTATTTCTGGTCACGGCGGAGCAGGAAGTCCTTTTCGGCGCGGCGCGCTTCGAGCAGATCGTTGAGGAGCTTCTGGTTGAGATCGGCGGCGGCGCGGGCCTTTTCGGCCAGCTGCCGCGAGGCCTCCTGCGACGTCGCGCCGATCAGGTAGATTGCGCCAAAAACGGCGACGGCAGCCACCCCGATCAGCGCGATGGCCATGATCTTGTGCGTCAGCCGGAAGTTGATGCGGGCCATCGAAAATGCCTTCCTGGAATCAATGTTCATCCGCGCAATGCCGCGGGTACTCGTCAAATTTGAAAAAAAATTTAGGGACACGCGGTCAATGCGCAGTTAACAATGTATCGTAACGTGCGTTCTCCGTAATTCTACGCGACGAGCCGAAGCTCAATCTCCCGACTCGGTCTGCAATCGCTCGATTGCAGTCGATCTCGTCATCCCGCAGCCAAACGCTTCAATGCCGCCTCGTGCACGCGCTTGTCGCCGGCGGCGATGATACGCCCGCCATTCTGCGCCGGGCCGCCGTCCCAGTCGGTGACGATTCCGCCGGCGCCATTGATGATCGGGATCAGGGCGGCGATGTCGTAGGGCTTGAGCTCGGTCTCGATAACGAGATCGAGATGGCCGGCGGCCAGCATGCAATAAGAGTAGCAGTCGCCGCCATAGCGCGACAGCCGGACCTCGGATTCGGCGCGCGCGAAGGCGGCCCGATCGGCGTCGTTCATCAGCAATGGGCTGGTCGTGTAGCAGACGGCGTCCTGCAGCCGCTCGCAGCGGCGCACCGACAGCCGGCGCTCTCCGGCAGCATTCCTGTAATTGGCCGAACCATTGTCGCCGGCAAAGCGCTCGCCGATGAACGGTTGATGCATCATGCCGAACACCGGGATGCCCTTGTGCAGCAGCGCGATCAGCGTGCCCCAGATCGGAAAGCCGGCAATGAAGGATTTGGTGCCGTCGATCGGATCGAGCACCCAGACATAGTCGGCATCCTCGCGCTCATTGCCGAATTCCTCACCGACGATGCCGTGCTGCGGGAAGTTCGCCTTGATCAGGCGGCGCATCACCGCCTCCGCGGCGCGGTCGGCCTCGGTGACGGGATCGAAATCGTGCCGGCTGCTCTTGTTGTCGACCGAGAGCGAGGTCCGGAAGAACGGCAGGATGGTTTCGCCCGAGGCGGTCGCCAGGCGACCGATAAAGGCTGAGAAGTCGATGACCGTCACAACGCGTCCTTCAGGTGCAGGGAATCGGAAGACGATGAGCCGGTTATGCCTATCTCAAAGCCGCCGGCCGCGCATCCGGAGATGGAACGGCGACCTGGCATCTTGGATATCGTTTGGTGAGCAGCGGTTTCGCAAGCCAGCGGGTTTGCGGTCGAGGGGGGCCAATCGAAACCGAAATCGAAACACGCTGGGGAATTTTCGATTGATCAGACTTTTTGATGAACCTATTGACATCTCAAATGAAAATCCGGCTTGGGTCGCGTTGAGCGCAACCCCGCCTATGTTTTTTTGCATGGGAATCGAGAGAAAAACCCTTGCGTTTTGTGCAGCGCGGCCGCATATTGTTGCGGTGCGGTAGCGCTTCGCGTTATCGCTGCCCTCCTTGGGCGTTTCCTCCCTAGACTTGGGCCGCTTGTCATTCAAGCGGCCCTTTTTTTTGCACGCAGCTCAGGCGCGATCTGACGCTGTCTCCGCCGCTTATTCGGCCGCAGCCTGGAACGGGCCGAGATCGTCGAGCGGCACGGTCGCGAGCACCTCGGCGAGAACGGTGAGATCCGACGCGACCTGCGCGAAACGGGGTCCGCGCTCACGCCGTCGCTCGTCCATGTAGATCGCGCGGTTGAGTTCGATCTGGATCGCGTGCAGGCCGCTCGCCGGATTTCCATAATGCTCGGTAATGAAGCCGCCGGCGTAGGGCTTGTTGCGGCCCACCGAATAGCCGAGGCGGCCGAGCACATCCTCGAACAGGTTCGGCAGCAGCGCCGCGCAGCTCGTGCCGTAGCGATCGCCGATCACCATGTCCGGCCGCCGCGGCTCGTCGCGCGACACGCCGACCGAGGGCATCGAGTGACAATCGACCAGGATGACGGTGCCGAATTGCTGGTGCACCCGGTTGATCAGCCGGCGCAGAGCGCGGTGATACGGTTTGTAAAGCGTCTCGATGCGGTGCAGCGCCTCGTCGACGTTGAGGCGATCGCGATAGATCTCCTGGCCGTCGCCGACCACCCGGGGGATGGTGCCGAGGCCGCCGGCCACGCGCATGGAGCGGGTGTTGGCGAAGCTCGGCAGCCGGCCGGTGAACATGCGCGGATCGAGCTCATAGGGCTCGCGGTTGACGTCGACATAGCAGCGCGGAAAATGCACCCGGACGGTCGGAAAGCCGCGCGCCAAGAGGTCTGCGATCAGCTCGTCCATGAACGAATCTTCGGACCGCCGCAGGGTCGGAAGATCGATTCGGGACGCCCTGAGGAACTCGTCGGGATAGACCGAACCGGAATGGGGCGAATTGAAGATGATGGGCGCGCGCCAAGTGGCAGGCTCCATGATCTCGAACGGCGGCAATTCGCCATCAAACTCCGTCATCGCTGGGCGCCGTCCCCTTGGTCACGTCCGTTGATGCGCCGGTATGCTCCGGCCGAAAAGCGCTGGAGAACGCGAGCCACTGCTCTCTGCCAAACGGCATCTTCGATAATCCGGGCCGATCTGCCAAGTGGCAAACAAGGAAAAAGTTCATCTTGGGTTTGGAACAACTCTGAGCTGGCGACGATCTCTGGCAGAAGAAACCCGGTCGGCCCTCAAATTGCCTTGTCGATGTCCGATCAGAAAGCACAATCTTTCACCCGAAATTTACCGCCCGTCAGGCTTAGTGGCGGCAACGCTCCGCTCTCACCCGGACCAGACGACTCCCCGCCATGCACAAAATCCTGCTCGCCGAAGACGACAACGACATGCGCCGCTTCCTGGTCAAGGCATTGGAAAATGCCGGGTTCCAGGTCTCGCCCCACGACAATGGCATGTCGGCCTATCAGCGGCTGCGCGAGGAGCCGTTCGAGATGCTGTTGACCGACATCGTGATGCCGGAGATGGACGGCATTGAGCTGGCGCGCCGCGCCTCCGAGCTCGACCCGGACATCAAGATCATGTTCATCACCGGCTTCGCCGCGGTGGCCCTGAACTCCGATTCGGAGGCCCCCAAGAACGCCAAGGTGCTGTCCAAGCCGGTCCACCTGCGCGAGCTGGTCAGCGAGGTCAACAAGATGCTGGCGGCCTGAGCCGCCGGCGGCGGTCGCAGGCTTGCGGATTATTCCCATTTTTGCCTGTTTGCGTCCTTGCCTGCCTGCGTGGGAGCCGATATAGGAGCCCCCACCCGACGAGACCTCTTGGGTTTAGGGCACGTAGCTCAGCGGGAGAGCACTACCTTGACATGGTAGGGGTCACAGGTTCGATCCCTGTCGTGCCCACCACCAACTCTCTGTTTTCTCAGCGTTTCTGGGATCACCCTCGCCCCGATCGCTTGCAAATCCTTCCTCGTCAACAGTACGTCAACAGCAAATAGCGGCCTGTTGCAGTGTTGCTGGATCAGTGCAATCACGCAATCGGTGGCCAGGGCGACATCGGCGAGCATTTCTGGATCGTCTGACTCGTAATTCGCCGTTGTGCGCGAGCCGTCGCGCACAACGTGCCCCATCCACAACGAGCGCTGCTCGCGCGGCACATTCCGGAACAGCTTCTTTATTTGGTCGGCCATGAAATGGCGCAGGCTGTACTGCGAAAATCCCATCAGTCCGATCTCTGTGCCGATACGCCGAAAGGCGCGCTTCACGGTTGCGACGCGCTTGCCCTTGTACACGATCAGTCCAAGCTCGGGAGGGGTCCGATTCTCCGCAAGGGCGGCCGCTCGCCGAGCCTCATCTTCTTTGTTCCAGACTGGTAGCCAGCCGGCGAGGCACCCGGTGAGCGGCTGGCGGGGCCGGCGCTTCTTCGTAGGTACCCAACCGATCGGAGCGAGATCAATGACGCCCCCGTTCCAATCAACCTGACTTGCCGGATCGAAATCGATGATGGCTTGCGGTCGCGCCCACGTGCACAGACTCATTATCGCGAAACGGAACAGATGGGGTGTCTTGAGCGAATCCAGCACGGCGGCCATCTGCTCGATCGATAGTGTCGCCGGTCGCGGCCGACGTGCCGGGATTTTGAGTTCAGCGGCGATTGCCTCACGTTTCCACACAATTTTCGGTGCGTGGCTCATCAGCGCCGTCTCGACCTTGTTGCCGACGGCATCCAATCTGATTTTGGTTACGCAGGCATCGTTGAATGCGGATCTCATCACATTGAGCAACCGTTCGATGTAGCCCGCGGAATGCTGGTGTTTTTCGACGCACCATTTGGCCAGCTCAAGCTGTTGGGCAGGCGTCCAGAATGCGACGGGGGCATCGATCTTGCTTTTGCTGGCGAGATAGTCCGTGAACAGCTCCACTGCTCGCTCGGCCGCATCCTCTGATGCAATGTGTGGGCCGCGCTCGTCGAGATATGCCTTCAACGCGGCCACACTGAGGACCCGGTCGGGGCCGGGTGGTCCTACCCGGTGTGCGCTGCTGGGAGCGGACGCGACGAGCGCCGCGAGCTTGACTTTAGCCTCTTCGAAATCTGTTGTCTTAAGACTTCGGCGGCGGACTTGGCGAGTTCCGGGGTCATATCGGCAAGCATACCAGAAGCCGAGATGCTCTGGATGGGGACGCTCGAGATAGTAGCCGCCAAGCTCGAATCTCCACTGCTGCTGAGTGTCTGATGGTGAGGCGCCCCGCTGTTTATCTGCTGGCATTCCGACTTCCTAAGATATGTACGGTCGATATAGTTCTGCACCTGCTCCGGCGTGTAGCGAGGCCCGCCGCCCTTCTTTCGGAAACCGTAGAACTCGATCCCGGGCGGGTTCGCTCGACGGGCGCGTCGCAGCTCGGCCTTTGTGAGCATGGGCCAGCGGCTGAGCACCTCATCTTCGGACAAGAAATTCGCCGGATCAATGACACTCATCGAAAATCTCTCTCTCGGCCAATCAAGCAATAAGCCCGGGCGAATCATCATGGTCGCAGAGGGCTGACCCGAGGAGAACAAGCTATTGCTCCGGTCGTCGAATCGGCGGCTTTGTCGCGCAAATAGGTGCGCTGACCTGAGTGCAGTTGGGCTCGACACCGCCTGCAATTGCCGCCAACAGACTCATAACCTGAAGGTCATAGGTTCAAATCCTATCCCCGCAACCAACGCTTCCCTAGACTCTAGGGGGCGGCAGCCCTCTCAGAAGTCTGGAGTAGGGCGGCGAGTTGGCCGTAAATCTCGATCTTCACGGGCTTGTACCGACCCTGTGGATGAATAGCGATCTTCTCGACGACCTCCCGAATGGCCTCGTTCGCTGACAAGCGGCTGTCCTCGTCTGCATCGGCAGAGCATTTTTCAGATCTCTTATCTTGTCGCGGTAGGCGTTCGCCGCATTCGGGTGCAGTTCCACCGCGGGCGGAACGACCTCGGCGATGTCAGCCCCGATCTGGTCGCGCTCGGCCTCCACGGCCGCCAGCCGCAGGCGCGGGGCGCGGCTGGGACTATCGCCCAACAGGGCATCGACCGCCTTTGAGATGGCGCCGTTGACGTGGCCTAGTCGCTCCTCCAGGTCGGCGTCGCCGGTGGGCTGTCGAGCTGTTCAGCTCACGGGACATCCGCTGATATTCGCGGACGTACTCGGCAATCAGCTCGGGCGTCGCCAGCTGTTCTTCGATCCCCTTCAAGACCAGGGCTTCAACCGCCTTACGCGATACCGTGCGCCGGTTCTCACAAAGGCCAGTCTCTGTCGTCTCCGAGATCCCGTGCTTGTGAGCCAAGTCCGCCGTCTTCGCACAGGCTTCATGCTCCTTCAGGACCGCTATGATCTGCTCTTCCGCGAACCGCTTTCGCTGCATCTGTGCATCTGTCCGCCCTTCGTCAGGGCCGACTCTAACTCGGTCTGGAGGAATTTCCTAGGGGCAGGTCAACGACACAAAAGTGCCGATCCTGGCGAAGGGCAAGACAATCCAGGGACACATCTGGACCTATGTCCACGACGACCGGCCGTTTGGCGGCCGGGCGCGGCCAGCGGCGTTGTATTATGCCTCGCGCGACCGGCGGCACGAACATCCCGTGCGGCACCTCAAGGCGTTCAGCGGCATCCTGCAGGCGGATGGCTACAACGCGTTGTACGATCCCTCGCGCGCGGTGGGACCGATCACATCGGCGCTGTGTTGGGCCCATGCCAGGAGGCAGTTCTTCGAACTTGCGGACATCGCCGCCAATGCAAGGCGAGGCAAGAATGCTGGAGCAATCTCGCCGATCGCGCTGGAAGCAGTCAGGCGCATTGACGCCCTGTTCGAGATCGAACGCGGCATCAACGGCCTTGCCGCCATGAGCGGCTGTGCATCCGTCAAGAGCAGAGCGCGCCGCTCCAGGAGGTTCTGGAAGCCTGGTTGCGCGAACAACGTGGCCGCTTGTCGCGCTCGGCCTCGGTCGCCGAGCCGATCGACTACATGCTCAAGCGATGGGATCGGTTCGCACAGTTCATCAACGATGGCCGGATCTGCCTGACCAACAACGCTGCGGAACGAGCCTTGCGCGGATTTGCGATTCGGCTTCGCGTGCGGCCTTCCAGTTCCAGGCCAGAAGTTCGTGAAGCTGGTCGGTCTTCGTGGCGCCGCTCACCATGCGATCGAGAACGTCGACGAGATACGCCTCGGGGTCGAGGCCATTCAATTTCGCTGTGTTAAGAAGCGAAGCGAGTATCGCCTAGTTCTAAAGCCCCCGGCTTTGCCTGGGGATACTTACTCAATGGTTCGATGTACGTGTCGTAGAGGACACAGGCTATCGCCTTAGAGGCAACAACAATAACTACCGATTGGACGACGTGATTATCGGCGTGCGTCTAGCCAATGGCTGTATCGTCGATCTCGCCAACGGCAAGGCTGGCCGTGGGTGAAAACCGGATATCCATTGACGTAATGAATCGGCCGTGATTCGATTCGCGGCACTGGCCGCTACAGGCCAGGCAAGCGGCCCGCACAGATGCAGCAACACCTGCGCGAGCCTAACCCTCAACATGGAGATAGCCATGTCTCAGGCTGATTCTGCCTATACCACGAGTCGTTTAATCTTTCCTGCCGGCCCGGCCGTTCGGCGCCGGCAGTTCGTCACCGGCAGCGCCGCCATCCTGGCCGGGGTCATCACTCCCTCACGGGCTGAAAGTGTTGGCGTTTCGACCGCGCCCGACCCGGTCCTTGATGCCATCGAGGGCCACCGCCGAGTCTTTGAGGAACTGGGGCGCCTGCTCGCCGAGCAGGATGCTGCCGAGCGCGAGCTGCGCCGTGCGCCGTGCGGCAGGCGGGCCGAGCTGGAGGCCAAGTTAAGTGGCCTCTGCGAGGCTGAAGGCGCACTCGGTCGGGCTGAGATGAAGGCCTCGCGTCAACTCGCCGGCATCGTGCCGGGAAGCCTCAAAGGAGCGTCCGCTGTGTTAAAGTACGTGCGCGAGTGTTACGAAGTTGGCCAGTACGCCCTTTACGAGGACGATGGCTACCGGCTGCTGCTGCTCTCGACTGAACGCGCGATTTGTGCGGCCGTTGGTCTCGCTATTCCGCATCGTGGTGTTGATCCTCGATAACGATTGCGCGCCTTCCTACGAGCGGGATGTGGAAACGAAGTCCTGGTCGAACCGCTAAGACACCGCCAGACGAATGCGGTGGGAACGGATATCTCCGACCTACGACCATCGTGCCACATCTCGGCTCCACAAAAGGCCGAAGAACAAGATCGACGTGAGGGCGATCCGGGTGGACCTGGACATGACGCAGGAAGAGTTCGCAGGTCGCTGCGGATTCAGCGTCAATACGCTGTGCCATTGGGAACAAGGCTCGCGACAGCCGGAAGGGCCGACACGCGCTTATCTTCTCGCGATCGAGCGCGCCCCGAAGGCAGTGCAGAAGGCTTTGCAGGCCGTGTGATGCGTTCGACATCTACGACAAAGCTGATGGCTGTAAAGAGATATCGCTCCAATGTGCTTGGCCTTCGTCTTGAACAGGATGCTGGAGGGCCGCGATGGTGCGCCCGTCCGTGCGTCCATCGCGGCAGAACCTGCCGCATGTCGCCCGTAAGCGCCGGCGCCTCATCGTAGGGCGGGTCTACGTGCAACGGAGCAATGCAATCAAAGGCAGTAAAATAGAGGCGTCTCTAGTACGTGCAATCCCGCCATGTATGCGGCTTTTTTGCATCGGTTACGACGAAAAATGAATATCTTTTGGCAAGCACCTCGACACTTGCCAAGACCGGTGTTCTGCTGGTTCCCAACTAGTACCTCTGCACAGAGGTTTTGACTCTTTGTTTTTTCGTCGGTTTAGCCGGGACTTTTGGATAGGCGCGGCCGAGTTTGGCCCTGGCCTTCTCGGTCGTAAACATCCAGTTGATTCTGGCGCGCTCGGCGTTGCGGCGTTTTTCCCAGGCTGCGGTCTCTCTGACGAGACGAGCATGGCTGTCGATCCGTCGGTCGAGGCACTGCTGCGAGAGGACGCCGATTTCGATCTCGACCATGTTGAGCCAGCTGGCGTGCTTTGGCGTGTGATGGAATTCGAGACGGCGGAGCAGGCGGCGAGCTTCGTCGGGCGGGAATGCCTGATAGAGTGCGCCGGCCTTGTGGGTCGACAGATTGTCGAGCACAACGCGAATGCGTTCGGCTTTGGGATAGTGCACGTCGACAAGCTCGCGCATGCATTCGGCAAAGTCCTTCGCGGTGCGTCGTTCCGTCACCTTCACCTTGCGCCAGGGCCGGTTCACGTCAATGAGCACGAACAGGTTGGCCGTGCCGTTGCGTCGGTACTCGTAATCGTAACGCTCGATCCGGCCCGGCTTGGCGGGAATCGGTTGACGGGTCTCGCCGATGAGTTGGACCGGGCTCTCGTCGAAGCAGACCACAGGCCGCTGCGGATCGGCCGCTTCGGCATAGAGATCGAGCACATCCTCCATCTGCGCGACATACTCCGCATCGACCTTTGGGATGCACCACATGCTTTTGCGCCATGGCTTGATGTGGTTTTCGGCCAGGCGCCGCCGCACCGTTTCTCGCGACAGTCCCTCGTGAGACGTCAATCTGACCATCTCGTCGGCCAGAAGCTCCAGCGTCCAGCGCGCACGGCCTGTCGGAGGGCTTGCACAGGCGGTGGCCACCAGCAGCGCCTCCTCTTTCTCCGTGAGCTTGCGTTCCGCCCCGCGACGAGGCTCTTCGCTCAAGGCCGCGGTCAGATTCCCTTCGATAAAGCGTCGTCGGGTCCGATAGACCGTCGAGGCGCCGATACCCACGCTGGTGGCGATGTCGTCGTCGCTCATCCCTGCATCCGCTGCCAGCAGGATCTGCGCGCGCTTGAACTTGCGCGCCGCCAGCGGGCCGCCCTGCAGCAGCAATCTGAGTTCCGCCCGCTCGTCCCTGGTCAGCTTGACGTGATATCGTACATTCATCGTGGCCTCCATCGTGGAGGCCGAGGTGAATCTGCTGATGAATCAAATGTCTGGCAAAGCTGCGCCCCGCTTCACCGCCAAGCAGGGCCAATATCTGGCGTTCATCGATGCCTATATCCGTGTCAATCGGCTGCCGCCGGCCGAACGCGACATTCAACGGTTTTTCGGCGTCACGCCGCCGACCGTGCACCAGATGATCCTCACCCTCGAGCGCAACGGCTTCATTCGCAGAACGCCAGGCGCCTCACGCAGCATCGAGATCGTCGTGCCACCCGAAGACCTCCCCGTTCTGCAAGCTACAGATCAATCCGTCAAAACCTCTGTGCAGAGGTACTAGGTGGGCAGATGCGCCAACGGCTGCGAAATTTTCTTCCGGTTCTCTTAGTGGCGCTGGCCATTCAGGTTCTGGCGCCAATCGTCGCTACGTTTGCGATTGCCGGAGCCGTATCTGATTGGGCGTGGTCGGATAAAATATGCCACCACGGATCCGATGCCTCGTCTCCAAACGGCGATGATAGCGGCCACGGATGCGACGATGGCTGCCCTCTCTGCTGTGTAGCTGCCCAAGGGGATGGGTGGCTCAATGTACCGCAGTTGACCGCGATCTCGGCGCCGCAAGCCGTCTGCACGAGCGTCGACTGGTCCGGGCAAATGCCCGGCGGGATAGCCTCGCTTCTCGACACGAGCAGGCAGGCGCGAGCACCCCCTCAGACCACCTGAGCCATCCTGGTCCTGAGCTATCCGTTTCTTCATTGACGGCCCGGCGGATTTCGACGTTCCGCTCCTGAGGTTAGTCGTGAACTAACGATCCTATGACAGTTCTTAGCACGACCATGACCTGAACAGAGGGAGCCGAGGCCGCAACCCAGCAGTCTGGCCAGACTCTTCCCGAAATCTCGTAACAGCAGCGTGCGCCTGGTTTTGACCATGCATGCTCCCCCAGACCTGACTGGAGAAGATATGTTCATCAATCCTCACAACCACAGCTCCCAGCTTGTCCGACAGGCGCTGAGTCTCGTTATGCCTCTCGTCTTGGCCTTCGGCTTCATCGTGGTGCTGGCGCCAGCGCCGGCGAATGCCTGTGCTTGCGGCTGCAGTGTTTTTGACGTTGGCGGCGGCTTGCTGCCTCAGGAAGACGACCATGGCGGCAGGATATTCACAGAATGGTGGCATTCTGATCAGAACAAGAACTGGATTGGCGGATCGAAGGGGCCGGCAGGCGCCAATTCCGATAAGCAAGTTCGGACTGACTGGTTCACGGTCGGGCTTCAATACATGTTCAATCGTGACTGGGGCGTCACTGTCCGCGTTCCCTACGTCAATCGGTCCTTCACCACGGATACCAACTTCCCGAACGACCCAGCCACCCCGCAGACTTTCAAATCACGCTCGTTCGGCGATGTCGAAGTCATGGGAATGTACACCGGCTTCTCGAAAGATCTATCGACCGGGATCATCTTTGGATTGAAGCTGCCGACCGGGACGTTTACCGCTACCGGGTTGGATCGCGATACCCAGATCGGCTCCGGGAGCACCGACCTCATCCTCGGCGCCTTCCATCGTGGAATGATCACGGGCGACAACGCTTGGCAATATTTTTCTCAGATCAGGTGGCAGCAGCCATTTCTGTATCAGTCAGCGTATAATCCAGATTCGGGGCTGAACGAGCTTTACAAGCCTGGCTACCAGATTGATGCTGCCGGCGGCATCGTCTATAACAATTTTTATAATGTGCTTGGCTTTGATAAGATTGCCCCGCTGGTGCAACTCATCGCCTCCCATCGGCAACGCGATAGCGGCCCAGCCTCCGACCCGCTCAATACCGGATTCGACCGCCTCATGATCTCTCCCGGCATCGAGTTCACGAAGGTTCTCGATGAAGAGCACAAGCGGGTCTTCAAGTTCTATGTCGATGTCGAGATTCCGATCTATTATCGGACCAACGCTGCGATCAACGACAAGGGCAGCCAGGGGCAGCTCATTGCGCCCTACATGTTCAAGACCGTGGCGAGCTACAATTTCTAGCCTCGGATCGACTGGAGAAGGGAATGCCGATTAGAGCGCGCAGCAGGCGCACGGTGCCTCTTGTTGCCGGCATCATCGCGGTGGCGATGTGGGGCGCTGCCTCCGCCGCCCCCGCGATCGATGAGGCAGCCCCGCCTCTCATTGTGTCCGCGCTCGGTGGCGAGACCCTCGATCTCGGCAAAATGCGCGGGAAGGTCGTGCTGGTCAACTACTGGGCAACATGGTGCGCTCCCTGCCGGAGGGAATTGCCAGTTCTCAACGCATTTTATCGCCGCTATCACGAACGAGGACTGGAGCTGATAGGTATCAGCGCGGACCGTCCGGAGGACTTCGGCAAAATGCGCAAGATCAGCGGGACATTGGCATATCCGACGTCCACGCTGGAGCGTATTTCACAAGACGGGTTTGGACCGCCGGAAGGTTTTCCGCTGACCTTTGTGATCGATCGCGATGGCGTCGTGAGAGATAAGTTCATTGATGTCCGCGAACAGTTGTTGCGTGACGTGGTGCTGCCACTACTTCCGCATTGAGCGGCGCGAACGAAAGCTGGGAGTAGGCGAGTGGCGCGAGCAGCCCTTGGAATGCTGATTGGGATATCGCTCGGCTGGTCAGTGGCCGAAGCACAGTCAAATCTGCCAGGGGCTTTCGTTGCTGACCCTGGTACTGGCTGCAAGGTTTGGAATCCTCATCCGCTTGCCGACGAAGCTGCGAGTTGGTCAGGCAGCTGCGTCAATGGCCTGGCAGAAGGTGTCGGCACGCTGCGGTGGCTCCGCAGCGGGAGGATCTTCGAGATGGACGACGGGGGTTGGAAACAGGGGCGTCAAGAGGGACGGGGTACCCAGGACTGGAAAACGGGACGCTACGAGGGCGACCTCGTGAGCGGCGAGCCGGATGGCTATGGTATCATGACTTTGCAGGCGGCCCGTTATGAGGGGCAGTTCCGCAAGGGCAAACCATACGGGGAGGGTACGCTCATCACGCTGCAGGGCGTGTTAAAGGGATTCTGGATTGACGGCTGCCTGAATCATAACGGCCGTAAGGTTACTTTTGCCGTGCCGTCGTCGGCCTGTGGCCAGAAGCGGAATGGTCAAGTCAAGAGGAGTACTTCATGAGGCTGGCTACTGCATTTACACTCATGGTGATGTCGGCTTTGATTGTTGGTGCACTCCCTGCGCATGCGACGCAGCCGGGAGAAAGAGCGAAGGTTTGCCGGATGGAGCAGCAGTGCCGCTGGGAGAATTTCAAGAAGATCTGCGTATACGTCAAAGTGTGTCGCTGAGGTGACTTAGCCCGCGTTCATCTCATCATCCCCCTCCGGGACGACGAATCGGGCGGTCACTGGCTGTCATGCTTGCTTCAGCCGCGCCATCGCCGAATTGGAACGGAATATCGGGCCGAGATTGACCTGCTGAGCGAGCCTTTCCGACAAAAGGAGAACCTCGTGCGGGTTCAATACAGGTTTGAGGAGGCGTTTGTCGGAATGGCCGTTGACTTTCCGAGGAGATCATATGCCTCTTAATCAGCGGCTCCGGTCTAGTTGCAGGTTCGAGTCCTGCCGGGCTCACCAACGAAATCAACCACCTTGCTTATCTTTTTTGGGCCGAGCTGGATCGCCGCACCAGATACGGGCACTTCTCTTTCGTGCGCAAGTTCGCGCATCCGCTCGATCCCGCTAGGCCGATCTAGGTGATGGCGAATGCAATCGTGGAATATCGACCGGCTTCGTTGATGTTCTGGCTTTCCTTTTGCTTTCGATCGCGTTTGTTGCGCACCAATCAGGTTGTTTCTGCTCCGAAACTGGTGCGGTTGAGGCTGGGACGTTCGGCTTTCAGGTCTTCGAGCCGAATATCCCCGCCCTCCTGCCTGGCTGACAGATCCCATACTGCAGGCGGGCCGCCAGGAGAGTTGTCAAGCATCTCCCCTACTGGCTGCCAACTGGAAAACGTCTAGCTGTTGCTTCAGCTCTTCGAGCCTGAGCCCTTCAACGCCTCCCAAGCCGCCTGGTTGGCCTGATCGAATGCCTTGCGGGATTCCGCGAGCGCTGCGCTGAGCACCGACCACGACTCGCCGCCCGCTTGCCTCAGCTTCTGCAGACGAGCCTCTGCATCGGATGCGTCGGATTTCATCTGCTTGAGCGCAGCGTCAAAGTCGCCGGTGTGAGCCGCGGCAACTTTGCCTGCCGCTTCGCGAAACTTCTCGGCCGCCTCGCGCCAGGACTTGGCTTGCGCCGCCGCGATGTCTTTGAACGTGGTCTGCTGTTGCTCGAACTGCTTGCCCGCGCTCTCGAAGTAGGTCGTCATCTGCGCCTCGAATGCGTTCCACTGCTTCTCGAGCTCTGCCTTGCTGCGTGCCCATGCTGCTTCGCCGACTTCCGCCTGCGTCTTGAGCTGCGCCTGGAATTCGTCGCGGCGTTTCTTCAGATCAGCGATGATCTGGTCGGCCTTAATCTTTGACTCGGCCTTGGCCTCGCCGGCCTTGATTTCGAACGAGGCAAGCGCGGCGTCCATCTCGTCGATGCGCTCCTTCGCCCAATTGAGGTAGAAATGCATGCTGCTCTGCTGTGACATGACCCATCTCCGCTGACTAGCCGAGATCGAATGATTTCCGAGCTCGACCTTGCTCGTATTGACTTGTGTCAACCGTCCTCGCCTTGGCATGCCGGAGTGGGCCAACAGAGCCCCGCCTAGCCCGGCGATATAGGGAAGAAACGTTGTCGCTTTGCCGCGGCGATTGCGTTGCGGTCGCGCTGGTTTCCGATCGTGCGACGGAGGTCCCAACGACCGCTGCGTAGAACTCTCTCGGAGCTATCAGCGGCGCATCGCCGGGCAGAACGTCATCATTGAAGGTATCCTCGCGCCCGTACAGAGCCCTGACAAGGCTCTTATCTGCGGTAAGGTCGAGCGGGGAACTGCGGCTGGAGTCCTTGAACTCGTTGCTGGCTTTGACAGAGGACATGATGAGGAAATCCGTGTTGCGAGAATATGTGCCGTCGCGCTTTGATCGCGTTCGACCTGTGACGATCTACGCGGCGGTCAAGCCTCCATCCATGCAGAGATTGGCGCCGGTGATCCGGGCCACGGAGTCACGCACGGGAGCAGGGGAGAGAAGCAAGCTGCTCGATCGTCACGACCATTGGTGGGCTGCGCTGCGAGCAGGATGTTGTTGACGACGTCGTCTCTGCTCATCCGGGGGGCCTTCATTGTGTTCGGAATTTGCTTCTCCACGAGCGGGGTCCAGACGTAGCGGAACTGCGTTCCGGGCCAGTTTCGGTCTTAGAAGACCAAAGCTCTCTCATTGGCCCGAAGCGAGTGTCCGACCGGCTGTTGCAGATAGTCGTGAACCACCTTCCCGAGACCAAGTGTGAGATCTGCGCGGATGTGAACAGCGGAGACGATCTCCAGAACCGGCAACTCGGCGACAGGCGCCAGCGCGTGAGCCGTCAACGCAAGAGCCGCCGGCCCGGTCCAGGCTCCCTTCAGCACGATGTCCTCAAGGTGGTATTCGACGAGCTCGCAGATGCGCGGGCTGCCGTCGACGTGAGGGATGATCTTGAGCAGGAAGTTTGGCTCGTGAAGACCAGCCTTGACGCGCGCCAGATCCGCGGGGCGATGCTTGTAACCCATCGTCCCGGTCGCCACGCGCAGGGGACCGTAGTCCAGCGTGCCGATCAGGGTATCGATCTCGGTTCGCAAGGTCGGCTGCGCCAGCTTCTTGGGAAAACCCCAGAGTTCGCGTCCGCCTACGATGGGGCCTTCGTCGTTGAGAAACATGCAATGCGTGTAGCCGCCTTTGCGCCCGCGGAATGCGACCGGAATGACCTGGCCGCTTTCGGTGTAGTCGCCGAAACCGTTCGAATCTGGCATGCGGATGAACTCATATTTGACGAGCGCGTTGCGCTCATCGAACTCCAGCGGCTCAGGAACCACCGCTCTCAGCTTGGCCGGATCGGTGCGGTAGGTGATGATCAGATATTCGCGGTCCACGAACCGGTACGGTCCCGGCGGATAGGCGGGATTGGTGAGCGGCATCGCAAAGGCACGTTGTTTCACGTCGATCTCACGCATTCGAGTTTCTCCACAAGGTTCGATTGGTCGGCCTAGCTACTCACGGCCGTCCTGTTCGAGATCAAAGGTGAAGACGCCGTCCGGGCTGGAGGGGCGGGCGAGGACCTCGGGATGGCGCAGCGTCCGCAGCGCATCGTGGTAGCCGGCGCGCCAATGGTCCTGCATCGACAAGCGGGAGAATTCGTAATCCTTGGAGTGACCTTCGTGGGTTCGCGTCCGATAGATCAGGTGCACAATGTTATAGACGTTTCGGGACACGGCCGTGCTCAGGAGCTGCACATCCTCATGCTTGCTGAGATCGTCAGGCAGCCGCCCGAGCAGATCGGTAAGCGCACGACGCAGGCGTTGCACGCGTTTGAACTGATCGGTGCTGGCGCGCGTGCGGCTCGAATACTGGATCTCCTTGTGGCGCGTCACGACTTCGGCCATGTTGCTCGGAATTTGACCGCGCGCGCTCCAGAGATCGACCTGGAACGCAAGCGTGTCCTGCGGGGCGCCCCACTCGATCACCCACTGCAGCGGCGTGTTGGAAACCAGGCCGCCGTCCCAATAGTGCTCGCCCTCGATCTCCACGGCCGGAAAGCCCGGCGGCAGCGCGCCGCTCGCCATGATGTGCTCGGGTCGGATGGTGTGGGTCGTGTTGTCGAAATAGACGAAATTGCCGGTCCTGACGTTGACCGCGCCGGCGCTGAAGCGGGTCATTCCGGCGTTCAAGCGATCGAAATCAACCAGGCGCTCCAGCGTGGTCTTGAGTGCGGCCGTGTCGTAGAAACTGGTGGCGTCACTGGTGCCGCCAGCCTGCAGCCAGGGCAGCACGGGTCGCGCCGAGAAAAATCCGGCTGCACCGCAGGCGGCTGCAAGGCCGGCGCTCATCTGGTTGACAAGATTGCGCGTAGCGTCACTCCGGGTCCAATCGAGCAAGGGGTGGCCGGACCAATCCCAAGGCGCCGTCGAGGTGACCTGGGTCCAGAACTCGCGCAGTCGGTCAACACGGGTCTCCGGCGGATTGCCGGCGATGATGGCGGCGTTGATGGCTCCGATCGAGATGCCGGCGACCCAGTCGGGATGAATATTGGCCTCGGCAAGGGCTTCGTAGACGCCGGCCTGGTAGGCGCCGAGTGCGCCGCCGCCTTGCAACAGCAGGGCGATGCAATCGAAGGGCAATTGACGCTGCGCAATTGAGAGCTGCGATCGTGGCTGAAAGTTCATAGCGGATGTGCCTATGGGGTCAGCGGCGAGGCCGACGGTTTGCTGAGGGCCTGCGCAAGCAGGTGTGGATCAGGACAGGTTCGAAAGACATGGCGCTGAGAGGGTAGAGCCGTGGAGCTGGGGGCGCGTCTGTCGTGTGGTTTCGTGTCTTTGGACGCGAGGCGCTCTCTCCTCCTGTTCGGCGAGCGTCGACCCAGGACTGGGCAGGCCGATTTGCGCCCATTCGCGCGCTCGGCGGCGGAGGAGCCCGAGACGACGCGGCCATGCGTCGAACCTGCAAGTCCGCTTGCGCATGCAAGAGTGACGACAAGGACCAGACTGAGACGTGCGATCCATGGCTTCGGCCGCAGCCCGTAGGGACTGCCGGTTGTACCGAGACTACGCATCTGAGATTCACACGGCGGCTAGTGGCGATTTGAGCTCAGCTTTTCGACCTTGGGCGGCTCGAGCATGACCTCCTTGAGATCGTCGCCGCTGGCGACGACGACGACGAAAGTGAGCTTCCCGTCCTGCCTGGTAAGCCCTCCGGCAAGGGCATTGCCGGCAGTGGCCTTCTCGGCGACTTGGACCGCCTCGGAAAGCTCCTGCTTGATCCATTTCAGAGCCACGATGTTGGCGAGGTCCTCGCGGTCTAGCTCCTTCAAGGAGGCGACGGTCTCCTTCTCCGCAATGCCTCCGGTGTTTGCATCCACGACGTTCTCCCACACCCGCTCATTCCTGACCGTCCGCACGCGATAGACGGGCGGTCCGGATATGTCGAAATTGATGTCGGTGGTCCTCGACCCTTCATGCAGGCGTTCGGCGATCGCCATGGCCCGGCTGAGCGGAACGTGCGTGGTGTGGAATTGCGCGATGACACGACGGACCACAGCCTCGTCCGTATCGCCTTGCGTCTCTGCGCCTGGGGTGCTGGCGTCGACCGTTTGAGGCACGTCGGCGACTGCCCCCGTAGCGACGAGCGTGGCGGACCAAATGATGAGGGCAAATAGATGCTTCTTCGACATCAGGAACATTCCGTTCTCATTGGCTAATCGTAGGAGGGGCGGGCGAAGAGGAAGGCGGCGCTGCAACGGCCATTGTCTGCGTCGCACCAGCGCCTCGAATGCTCGACAGACGGTCGCTGTCTCGCCCGTCGCGCGTGGGACGACGTGTTCCTCAGCTTCGACTCGGCCTTGCCGTACATCGGCCGGTGAGCCGCTTGATCAGCGTCGGACCGCGCCATGCTGTCGCGCACCTGAGGACTCAGTGGCGCGACGGTGACGCCTTCGCTATCATCGACGGGCGCCGGCGAGCCTGTATCTTGAGCAGCATCGGGCGCATCGAGGCGGCCTGGCTGCGAGCCTGCCGCGATCCTGTCTTGGTCTGCGATAGCTGGCAGAGGATGATTGGTATCGATCACCACCGGCTCCGGTCCCTTGACATCGGAGTGGATGCGGATGGGCGGGAGCGCCGTATTCGAAAGCGCAAATCGGTCCGGCAGCGGCGCGGGCAGCACCCAATCGGCGGCCAACAGCAGCAAGAGCAACGCGCCACTGACCGAGAGAAAGTAGCCCCGCACGGGGAGGACCGAGTCCATTGACCCGCTCGCGCGCATCGATAGAACGGATCGTCTACTCACGACGGCTTCCCTCTGACAACGAAACTGAGGCTCATCAAGCGATCGGAAGCCCACGCGTGCGAGCGCCCTTCGCGTCCCAGCGAGCCCGTGCCAAGCCGTGCGTGCGATTGCCGGATCGACCCCATGGCCTCGAAGGCCCCGATGGAATCCGGCGTATCAAGAGCGCGTTCGGCCATGGTCAGGTCGTCCGCAATGCGGGATCGACGGTCGACTTGGGCGCTATTCCTCTGCGCTCGAGCTCCGACTCGATCATGTCGAACACGCATTCGACGGGCGCCAGCCAGACATTGACCCAGCAGATGATGTAGTCGCGGGATAGCAGCAGCACCGTCGTCATGCGAGCTTCCTCCGCTCCGCATAGCTCGATGCCGGTGTCGTCCCGCGGACGGCAAGCGCGTCCGCCCACGCAGCAAGCGAAATCACGATCCCGAGCACCAGGCTCAGTGCCACGAGTGAGAGCGCCACGATCAGGTTGAGCGACGCCAGCGCGAGCCCCGGCAAGGGATTTTCTCGCAGGAGCGACACCAGCAGGGTTGACATTCTCGGTCTCCTTAATAAACTACACCGTATATTTCATATACATCACGAGGCACGGGTCGTTGTCAAGGCGAGGGCCTCACAAGCGCGTGTTCGGGATGTCGGGCGGCGGCACAGTGTCGTCTCCCGTCGAACAGGATGTCTCAACCGGAGAAGGTATTCGTCATGATCAAGTACAGGCCGGCACTCTTCATCGTGATGGTCGCATCGCTCGTCAGCACAGCAAGCTTCGCCCAGGAAGACCGCGGCACGGCGGAGGAGAGAGCCGCGTGCACTCCCGACGCCTTCCGCCTGTGTAGCTCCTACATTCCCGATGCTTCGGCAGTCGAGGCCTGCCTTCGGCTCAGAAAATCGAATCTGAGCGAAGGGTGCAAAGCGGTGTTCGACCACGGAACGACCGGATCGGGCAGGAACAGATAGGGCCAGCGTCGCGGTGGTGCGACGGGGCTCCGATCGGCAGTCCGTCCTCGGGGCCCCGATTCACAACCACACCGCAGCAGCAAACAGGAGCGCTCAGATGAGCACAGTGTACATTCCCGCTCTGGCCGCGTTCGGGGGGTCGGCTTTCGGAGCGGTCTCGACCATCGTGAGTGGATGGTTCAGCCGACGCCGCAGGCTGCGCGAGCGATATCACGCTCGCTCGTTCAGCAAGCGCGAACGGCTGTATCGGAGCTTTATCGAGGAAGCGTCGCGGCTGTATGCCGACGCACTTGTTAGCGAAAGGGCGGAAATCCCGCAACTGGTCGGTCTCTACACACTGGTCGGGCGAATGCGGATCTTGTCGAGCGACGAGGTCGTTCACGCCGCGGAAAGGACCGGCCGCCTGATCATCGAAACCTACCTGTCGCCGAACCGGACCTTCGTCGATCTACCTGAGTTCATAGATGAAATGGATCCGCTGCACGCATTCGGCGAAGCCTGCCGGTGCGAGTTGTTGAATCTCCCGCCGCGTTGAGTAGGACCATGCAAGAGCTCACCGGGGACCACGCCAAATCAGCGCGCACCGTCCGCAGGATCGTGCAGGCAGCGCTTCATCTATATCGCGAGATCGGTCACAAGAAGACCACCGTCGCCGACATCGCAAGAATTTCGTCGATGTCCTCAGCGAACATCTATCGCTTCCTTGAGGCGAGGCAAGCGGTTGAGGATTTCGTCGTGAAGCAATTGCTCGAGGAGACGGCCAACGCAGCGACAGAAACAGCGCGCAACGGCGGCTCGGCTCTGTCGCGTCCTGGCCGCGACCCTCAAAGCCGCCGTTCAGCTCAATGAAGAGCGTCGGGCGAGGAACCCGAAGCTCCACGACCTGTTGGTCTCGGTAGTCCTTCAGAACTCGGCCATCGTTGTCTGCCGATCAGACCGGGATTCGCCCGAGCTTCGAGGAAATGATGCATTTCTGCGGGGATGCTCTGCGTCGAGCGCCGGCAGCCGGCGGAGCAAATGAAGCGCGCCTCAGAGCCGTCGGAGAAAGATAGACGGCCTTCGCTGGCTATGCGATCGGGAAGAGCCGGCGCTTGGTGCTCGGCTTAGACCCCGACAAGGCGCGCATGGATGGACCGATCAGAACTTCTGTTTCGTCGCTCTAGTGAGACCAATCCGTCTCACACGCGGCGAGAAAAAAGCCTACGCGCTCGCGCAGGAAGACAGAAAGCTCCTTCTTCAGATCTTTCGGCGTCTCCCCGAGAAGGGACCGGAACAGCATCGGGAGAAGAATAAGATCCAGAAAGATCTGTGCCGTGGTGCGGCTTCGTTTTGCGCTGAAAGGGCCCTTCGGAGCCCGCGCGAGTTTCTGTGTCGCGTCGTTCAGGAGCTGGGATACGGCGGTCAACGAGCGATCCCGCGCAGCGTCGTGGACGTTGCGGCTCAACTCGGGGAAGCGCGGCGCCTCGGCGATCGTGGCGCGCACCATGCCCAGCGACTCTTCGAAGACTCGCTCGATGATGACTGTCCCGAGGCTCATCAGCTTGTCTTCGATCGTGCGACCCTCGGGTGTGAAGCCCTCGAAATCCGTGAGTCCGCTGATGGTACGGGCAACCACCGCCGCGAATAGTGCCTCCTTCCCGGGGAAGTGAGCATAGATCGTCGGTTTGCTTGCGGGAGCCATCTCGGAAATGTCGTCGATGCTCGCGCTTCGGTAACCCTTTTCCAGGAACAACTGCTGCGCCGCATCGAGGATCCGGGCCTGGACGTCGCCGGCAAGATCCTTGGACGGTCTGCCCCTTTTGGGGCCGGTGGGCTTCTTCATTTTCGATCTCCCATCACGAGTCTGTGCGCGTCTCCTTCCCACTTGACACGAGCGGTCGGAAAAGGCAAGAAAAAGAAAATATACGGTTTAGTTTATTAACGCCGCTGGTGCCGCTTTCGTGGCGAACTCAGCGGCTGCTTCCGGATGACGGTTTGCAACATGGGCGTTCTGTACCTGACTACCCGACCGCTGAGGAGATTGTCGTGACTGTGTTTACCTGTGACCCGCCCGCTTTGCAGGGCAGCGTCCTGCTGCGCGAGCTGCATCAGAGGGTCGCTGGCGGGCTCGCCTCCGCCATCAACCTGGTCTCGGCTGCGGCCATCGGCGCCGAGGGGGCAGAGGCCAAGCATGCTCTAAGCGAGGTCGTCGAACTGCTGCATGGCTATGCGGACGTCCATCGGACGCTGGAGATGCCGCGCGCCGAGATGCTGATTCACGCCGAGTCCTATATCCACGAATTGGGCTACGGCATGCGCCGTGCGCTGCTGGACCGAATGAACATTCAGCTGACATTCGCGACCCGTTCTCTGGTGCTCCAGCCCGAGCGCTGCTGGCAGCTCGGCCTGATCGTCCATGAGCTCGTGATGATCGCGGCAGAGCACGCCTGCTTCGAAGCGCGGGCCGGCCAGATAGAGGTCAGGCTGACCCGCAACGGCGCGATGGCGAACTGCGTCATCGCGGATAACGGCTGGCGTTCGGTGCGCAACGTTTCGGATCGCGAGTTTCGAACCACAAAGAATCTCGTCCGAGCTCTCGGCGGCAGCATCGAGCGGGCCTTCGGCAAGGACTTCACGTCGATGATCCTGTCGTTCCCGCTGACTGAGCGGGAGCGGGCAGTGAACTGGACGATTGCAGCGCGCCAGATGAAGCCGCGTCGTTGCACGGCAGCGATCGTTTCCAATGATACGACGCTCGCCGCGAGAGCGGCGGTCAGTCGCGGCCGTGCTGTCGCAAACGAACCGGATCAGAAACCGCCTCGCCGGCGCCAGGGCCAATTGGCTGTGTCCTGCCGCTCCGTGAATGTGCTCGGCGAGCTGTCGTCACCCAGCCATCATATGGACGCGCCATGACATCCCACTCGTTCAATCCGCCTCAAACCGGTCGTGCGCCGAAGTTATTCGTCGCGGCCGTCGCGCTGGTCGCGGCCACGCTCAGCGGCTGCAATGACCACAGCGCATCGACAGTCACGCGCGCGGCGATCGTCCGGACCGCGCTCGTGCAGCCGCGCGACCGCCGGGCTGACATCACGCTGACCGGGGAGGTCCAGGCGCGCTTCCGAGCTGATTTGTCGTTCCGAATCAGCGGCCGCGTGCTGGCGCGCTATGCCGATGTCGGCTCCCACGTCAGGGCCGGAGAGGTGCTGGCGGTTCTTGATCCCGCCGAGCAACAGGCCGACGTCGATGCCGCGACCGCGGCGGTGACATCCGCGGAAGCTCAGCTGCGGGTGGCGATGGCTACCTTTGAGCGGCAGAGGTCGCTGATTGCAAGCGGCTTCACGACCCGCCCGGCCTACGATCAGGCGCAGGAGGGCTTGCGCTTGGCGGAAAGCACGCTGGAGGCCGCACGAGCGCAACTCGGCACCTCGAAGGAAGCGCTCGGCTACACGGCCCTGCGCGCCGAAGCCGACGGCGTCATCACCGCACGCAACCTGGAAGCAGGCCAGGTCGTGCCGGCCGCGCAGCCCGTATTTTCGCTGGCACGAGACGGAGAGCGGGATGCGGTGTTCGACGTCTACGAATCCGTCTTCCTTGGCCAGACCGACAGTCGCGGCGTCGCGCTGTCGCTGGTCTCCGACCCCGCGGTGACGGCGCTGGGACATGTCAGGGAAGTCTCGCCGGTCATTGACGCGAAGAGCTCAACGATCCGCGTCAAGGTATCGATCGAGAATCCATCGGCCGCGATGACGCTCGGCAGCGCTGTCGCCGGAACGGTCAAGGCGACGGCGCAGACCGAGATTGCGTTGCCGTGGAGCGCATTGATGGCGGCCGGTGAAAAGTCGGCGGTCTGGACCGTCGATCCGGCCACGCGCACGGCGTCGCTGAAACAGGTGACTGTTGGCGGCTACGAGGCGGGTGAAGTGTTGATCAAAGCGGGGCTCGAGCCCGGCGAGCGCGTCGTGATCGATGGCGGCAAGCTTCTGAGCGTAGGCCAGCTGGTGACTTATGAGGGAGACCGGTCATGAAAATGCAGGTCACGATGATCGCCGGCGCGGTGGCGTCGACATTGCTGCTCGCCGGCTGTCAGCAGGAGACGAAGGCGCCGGAGCCTGTGCGTCCCGTCCTGTCGATGCGGCTCGAGCCAGATCGGGGAGATCGCGCGGTGGCCGTTGGCGTTATCGAGCCTCGCTACAAGACCGATATCGGTTTCCGCGTGCTAGGACGGTTGACGTCGCGCCCCGTCTATGTCGGCGACCTTGTCAGCGAAGGACAGATTGTCGGGGCGATCGATCCGACGGCTCTTGACCTCGCCGTCCGTTCAGCACGAGCGCAGCTTGCAAAAGCCCAGGCCCAGCTTGCCACTGCCCAAGCGACGGAGAATCGGCAGCGCACGCTCATCAACAGCGATGCGACAACGAAGCAGACGCTGGACAACGCCGAGCAGGCGCGTGCCGGCGCGGAAGGCACGGTTGCGCAGGAACAGGCAAACCTCACGAAGGCGATCGAGCAGCTCGGCTATGCCCAGATCAAGGCGGACTTCGGCGGAGTGGTCATCGCAGTCGGCGCGGAGGTCGGCCAGGTGGTCTCGCCCGGTCAAAGCGTGGTCACGGTCGCGAGGCCTGAGATTCGCGAGGCCGTCGTCGATATTGGAGAGGATTTTCCTGTGCCGCTCGAAGTCGGCTTGCCTTTCACCGTCGGCCTGCAACTCCTTCCGGATGTCCAAATCGGGGGCAGAATACGCGAGGTCGCACCGCAAGCCGATCCCGTGACGCGCCTGCGACGAATTCGAATCGCGCTCGACAATCCGCCTGAGAGCTTCCGCCTGGGCGCGACCGTCACGGCAAAGCTCGGCAAGGACCAGAGCCCGGTGCTGCGTCTGCCCGCATCTGCGGTGCTTGCCAAGGATGGCGCGAGCTTCGTTTGGCTGGTCGATCAGCCCGCCGAAACTGTGTCGCTGCACAAGATCGATGTCATTCCCGACCAGAGCGGATTCCGCGTCACCGCCGGAATCGCTCCCGGCGCACGCGTCGTGACCGCCGGAGTTCACAGCCTCAAGGCAGGACAGCAAATCCGTATCGCACAGGATCAAGAGCCATGAAGTCTTTCAATCTTTCCGACTGGGCGCTCGGGCACCGCTCGCTCGTCTGGTATTTCATGATCGCCTTCATGGTGGCCGGCCTGTTTGCCTATCTTCAGCTCGGACGTCAGGAGGACCCGGACTTCACCATCAAGACCATGGTGATCCAGGCGCAGTGGCCAGGCGCCTCGCCCGAGGAGATGACGCGCCAGGTCACTGACCGGATCGAGAAGAAGCTCGAAGAACTGGAGTCGCTCGACTACACGAAGAGCGTCACCGTCGCGGGCCAGACCACCGTGTTCGTCTATCTGCGCGACTCCACCAAGGCGATCGACGTGAAGCCGACCTGGGTGCGGATCCGCAACATGATTGCCGACATCAAGGGCGATTTCCCGCAAGGGGTGATCGGCCCAGGCTTCAACGATCGCTTCGGCGACGTGTTCGGGAACGTTTATGCCTTCACGAGCGATGGGCTGAGCCAGCGGCAGCTCCGCGATCAGGTCGAGGACATCCGCGCCAAGGTGCTGACCGTGCCCGCTGTCGGCAAGGTCGACATTCTCGGGGCGCAGGACGAGGTGATCTATCTTGAGTTCTCGACACGCAAGATCGCCGCCCTCGGCCTCGACGTGCACGCGATCATGAATTCGCTCCAAGGCCAGAACGCAGTCGCCCCCTCAGGGTTGTTCCAGGAAGGGCCCGAGCGGATCAGCGTCCGCGTCAACGGCCAGTTCACCTCCGAGGCCAGCCTGAAGGCGGTCAATCTTCGCATCAATGACCGCTTCTTCCCGCTGACCGATGTCGCAACCATCACGCGGGGCTACCTCGATCCGGCCAGGACGTTGTTCAGGTACAACGGTCAGCCCGCGATCGCGCTCGCGATCGGCATGAAGTCCGGCGCAAACCTGCTGCAGTTCGGCAAGGCGCTGAAAGAACAGGTGAACAAGGTCATCGCCGACCTGCCGATCGGCATCGGTGTACATTTGGTTGCCGACCAGCCCGTTGTGGTCGAGCATGCCGTGTCGGGCTTCACGGAGGCGCTGTTCGAAGCCGTGATCATCGTGCTCGGCATCAGCTTTCTCAGCCTTGGCTTGCGCGCCGGGCTCGTGGTTGCCATCGCCATCCCCCTGGTGCTTGCGATCACGTTCGTGGTCATGGCCTATTCCGGCATCTCGTTGCAGCGCATTTCGCTCGGCGCCCTGATCATTGCGCTCGGCCTCCTGGTCGACGACGCGATGATTGCCGTTGAAATGATGGTGGCCCGGCTCGAGATCGGCGACCCCTTGGAAAAGGCGGCGACCCACGTCTATACGTCGACCGCGTTCCCGATGCTGACGGGCACCCTCGTCACCGTGGCCGGCTTCATTCCGATCGGCCTGAACAGCAGCAACGCCGGCGAGTTCACCTTCACGCTCTTCGTGGTGATCGCGGTTTCGCTGATCGTGTCGTGGATCGTCGCTGTGCTGTTCACCCCGCTGCTCGGCGTCACTATCCTGCCATCTCAGATGAAGGGCCATCACGAGGACAAGGGACGCTTGGCGCGGATGTTCTCGCGCCTGCTGCTCTTCTGCATGCACCACCGCTGGAGCACGATCGGTGTAACGGTCGCCGCCTTCCTGCTTGCAGTCGTCGGTCTCCAATTCGTGCAGCAGCAGTTCTTCCCTTCATCGGATCGCGCTGAGCTCGTGATTGACTGGAACCTGCCGCAGAACGCCTCGATCACCGACACCAACGCGCAGATGGCGCGCTTCGAGCGCGAACAGCTGCAGGCCAACGACTCCGTCGATCACTGGTCGACCTATGTCGGCACCGGCGCGCCGCGGTTCGTGCTCTCGTTCGATCTGCAGACCACCAACACCTGGTTCGGTCAGCAGGTCATCGTGACCAAGGGCGGCATCGCGGCGCGCGATCGTCTCAAGTCTCAGTTCGAGAACTATTTGAGGACGACGTTCCCCGGCACCGACACCTACGTGAAGTTGCTTGAGGTTGGGCCGCCGGTGGGACGCCCCGTGCAATACCGTCTCAGCGGGCCGGATATCGCCAAGGTCCGGGATCTTTCGCAGAAGCTTGCCGGCATCGTTCGGAGCAGTCCCGATCTCGGCAATGTGGTGTTCGACTGGATGGAGCCTGCCCGCGTCGTCAAGGTCGATGTCCTGCAGGACAAGGCGCGCCAACTCGGCGTAACCTCCGAAGATATCGCAACCACGCTGAACTCGGTGTTCGAAGGCTCGCCGATCACCCAGGTGCGCGACAGCATCTATCTCGTCAATGTCATGGGACGCGCGACCGCGCCGGAGCGCGCCTCGATTGATACGCTGCGCGATCTGCAGCTGGTCGGGCTCGGCGGTCAATCGGTCCCGCTGGGGGCGATCGCCAATTTGCGCTATGAGCTCGAACAGCCGACGATCTGGCGGCGCGCGCGGATTCCGACGATCACTCTCAAGGCGGCCGTCGTCGGCAATGTTCAGCCGAAGACCGTCGTGGACCAGCTTGCGCCCAAAGTGGCCGAGTTCACCAAAGGGCTGCCGGCCGGGTATTCGGTGAGGATCGGCGGCTCCGTGGAGGAGAGCGCCAAAAGCCAGGCGCCGATCATCGCCGTCGTTCCGCTCATGCTGTTCGTCATGGCCACGGTGCTGATGGTACAGCTGCAGAGCTTCGCCCGCCTGTTCCTCGTGTTTGCGGTCGCGCCGCTCGCGGTCATCGGCGTGGTCATGGCCATGCTGCCGAGCGGGGCGCCGCTTGGCTTCGTTGCAATCCTCGGTGTGCTCGCTCTCATCGGCATCCTGGTCCGCAACTCCGTGATCCTGATCGTGCAGATCGAGGATCTGAAGAAGGAGGGGCGGCCGGCCTGGGAGGCCGTGGTGGAAGCGACCGAGCACCGGATGCGGCCGATTCTGCTGACCGCGGCCGCTGCGAGTCTCGCGCTCATTCCGATCGCGCGCGAGATCTTCTGGGGTCCCATGGCGTACGCCATGATGGGCGGCATCATCGTCGGAACGCTGCTGACGCTGCTGTTCCTGCCAGCGCTCTATGTGGCGTGGTTCAAAATTCACCCTGATCACGGCGATGATCACGTTCGGCCGGAGACGGGGACCAAGGCTGCCGCGCACGACCCGTCTGCAGCGCAATGCCTATCCACGCATGACCTGCCAGAGCCGGTCCTCGAGCCGCAGGCCTGACATGCCGACGCGGTCTTGAGGGCGCAACGATGGATATCGTCAGTTCGCTTGCCGCCTTGGTGCGGGTTACCGAAACAGGTTCGTTCTCGGCCGTCGCGCGTGAGCGCGACGTCAGCAAGGCTGCCGTCACGCGCCAGATCGCGTTCCTTGAGGAGCATTTCGGCGTGCGTCTTCTGCATCGGACGACGCGCAAGCTCAGCCTCACCGAGGACGGTCGGACGCTGCTCGATCTGGCAAGGCCGGTGCTCGAGGGTGTCGAGACGATGGAGGCCACGCTCGGACGGCAGAGCACCTCGCCTGTCGGTCTGGTGCGGGTCGGGATCATGGTCGCGGCGAGCCATTTTCTCGCGCCGCGTCTGCCGACGCTGCTCGCAAGCAATCCGGGGCTACAGGTCGAATTGATCGTGAACGACCGCTTTGGCGACATGATCGAAGACCGACTCGATCTCGCGATGCGGGCAGGCGAAATCACCGACGTGTCGGTCGTTGCGCGGCGGATCGGGATTGCAGCGCGCGTGGTCGTCGCAGCACCACGTTATATTGAAGCCCGCGGGCACCCCAGCACGCCCGTGGAGCTTGGACGCCACACTTGCATCGTTCACGACGTCGGGCCGGATTCGGATATGTGGACTTTTGGCGGGTCGCACGGCGCCGAGGAGGTCCGGGTGTCCGGCAGTATTCGCGCCAATGATGGTGCCGTCGTTCATTTGGCGGCGCGTGCGGGCTACGGCATCGCGTTTCTACCGCTTGTGCAAGTGGTCGACGATCTCCGCAGCGGCGCCCTGGTTCGCGTGTTGGGCGACCGTCCGTCGCCTGGGCTGCCGTTAAGCCTCACCTACTCATCACGGCGTCATTTGGCGCCTCGTACGCGAGTGGTAATGGAATTCATCATCGAGCAGGTCCGTCAAATGCGTGGCGCGCTCGCGGCCACCTCCGATGAGAGCATCCTCTGATCTTCCTTTATCTGCCTCGCGTGTCCGCGACTCGGAGCACGCGGAGCGTCTGATCCGATTGGCACGAATTGCGCGACGGTGTTTTGCATCCCGTCTGCTTTTTCCGAAACGGGCGTTGCGTTAGCTCTCCCTTGGTTTCAGCACCGAAACCGGACCACGGAGAGAAGTATGAACAAGGTCTTCGCCAGCGGCATGATCGTCGCCGCTGCATTGGCAGCCGCAGCGCTTGTGATGCCGACCCAGCCGGCCGCAGCAAAGGAATACGAATTTTGCCGACAGGACTGGGGATCGGGCATGCGGAACTGCGCCTTCGATACGATGGAGCAGTGCGTCGCCATGATCTCGGGTCGTGGCGGAACCTGTGTCCGCAACCCCGTCGGCAACGAGCCGACCGCATCCTATGCCTACGCCTCGAAGGCGCATATGCGCTCTCACCACTGAGAGCATCGAGGGCTTCTGGTTCTGGCGCGCCCGCCAGAACCAGAGGCGTCTGCGTCATGGGCGATCCCGTGGCTTCTGCGACCTGGTAGAAGCGAGCCGCGACGCCTCCCACGGCCGCCGAGTGTGACGCCCTTTTTGTCAGAACTTGCTCGATGCAGGGGCATGTCGAGCGTGTAGGTCTGATCGCGAGCTTCAGGCGCCGCGTCGGTCCGAGATGACGTCAAGGGAGCGATTGCGAAACGGCGGCCGAGGCAGCTTCCTGCTTAGTCCTGCTTGGGATCTACAGCCGCTGACTGGCGGGCTCGGCAGGACTCGAACCGTCAACCAAACGGATGAAGCAACGTTTCGGTCGTTTTTGCCCGAAGGGGCTCAGCGCCGCGTCGGATCGGTGAATTTTGTCATCCAAGCATCCTTGGGCTTCCAATGGAGCGTCTGCTCAGACCAGTAGACACGGCTGTAAAAGGGCAACGGGTCAAGATATCTGGCATTGGAAACTCTTTCGTGGCGCTGCAACTAAACCCCATGCTAAAGAATTGCGACAGCTCACAGCGAGAGGTCGCAGGTATGAAAAAGAGCGATGTGATCTGTTCCGAGTGCGGTGCTGGATTTCGTCGTATCGAATTATGCTCCCAGACTGGGGAAAGAGGCGAGTATCGCTGTCCGGTCTGCAACAGCTCGTTGGAGGTCTTCGACGGTAGCAAGCTGATCGTCTACCGTCTTACCATCCAACCCTGTACGAGGGCCACGCGCGATTGAAGCCCTTCAGCGTAGCTCTCTTTCCGTGGGGCCTGCCAACCAGCGACTCGACCCCGACATTCTGGCGGTTCGTTCGAGAGGGCTGCCAGCGGTCCATTCCGACAAGGGGAAAATCCGTTGCAGGTTCAATGCATGTTTGAAGAGGCGTCTGTCGGAGGGGCCCTCGATTTATCGAGGAGATCATCTGCCTCTTAATCAGCGGGTCGCAGGTTCGAGCGCTGGTGCGCCCACCACCTTTAAGAGATTGGCCCACAAGGGCTTTTTTAAATTCATCGGCAGAACAAACCAGGTCTCGTGCGACGCTTTTAGTGGTCGTACGTCGTACGCGGTGCGACGAGTCGGATAATTCGACAGCCTTGTTCACCGGGCGCGGGCGATTGTCGATGGCTACGCCCTCGTGTTCACGGATGCCGGAGCGCTCGGCTCGTTCTAAGAATGAATCGAAAGACAGAGCGCTCCGCGGGCGCGCTGCGCGACCTTGGCTTCACGGGCCTAGCTAGGGCTGAAGTCCAACCATCGCTGAAACAGGCCAGCCAAATGTGTCGCGGCTCCGATGTTGGGCGCCGGTTGGGGGGCAAAAGCCGCGCCGATTCACAAGCCACGCAGGGCGGATCGTGGCGGACCGCATACAGACATTCATCGAGGCTCGAGCCTGAGCCGCAAGGCCGTAGCCGATGGTGGACTTTGTCATCCAGTCGAGCTTTACCATCGAGGCTGACGGTCTTTTTTGATAATAGTGGGTTTAGCGATGTAGCGGACCCCCGCGCTGCGTTTCCAACGGCAACCTACGACTTCCTGCTAAGTCGCGCGGTTCTGCAGGGGTGCTCCATATAGCGGGCCAATCGTTAGGGCGCTTTCGACGAGCGAATGACGCGTCTCGAGTCAACGTGCATAGCTTCTGCGCCGGTAATCAAATCGAGCAGCTCCGAGGTGATCTCGGTCTGACGCGCCTGACGCGCGTTTTCTTGCAATCCCGCGAGCTTCTTGCTGACATTGTCGTGTGCCGACTCCATGGCAGCGAAGCGCGCGGCGTTCTCGCTCGCGATGGACTCGACCGCAGCCTCGGTCAGCAGCGCAAAGACGTATTCGGCCATCAGCTTCTCGAGCAGGGGACGCGGCGGCAGATTGTGGAGGGGGACCTGACGTGCTGGCTTTGCAACCAGCGTCGCCGTGTCAAGTGGAAGTAGCAGACGACGCTCGATCGTCGATGCGGCGCCCTGACGGTAACGGCCGAACATGACGTCCACTCGTACTATCTCACCGCGCGCGATGCGCCCGTAAATCTCGCTCGTTAGATGATTGACCGCATCGGGCGCTCCCGACGGACGAGTCGCCATGGGCCTTGTCCAGGCCACCTTGCGGCCACGCTCGAAAGCGAGCGCCGCCCCGCGGCTCCCCAGCACAAAGAGCAGATCAGCGGGTTCGAGAATCGCCTCGGCCGTCTCAAGCATCCTCTCATTGAAGCCGCCAACGAAGCCATGCTCGGCAGCGCACAAAATGAGGGCGCGGCGACTCAGCTCCTGATGCGTCTCTGGGACGGGCTGCGGCATGAGCAGAAGCGCGCTACCAATCCCGGCGGCCATCGAGTCGGCGTAGCTACGAATACCGGGCAGTGCATGCTGCGCTTCCTGCACTCGTATCCCGGCGAGCGAACGCATTGCGCCCACGATCTCGAGCAATTCGTCCATGCTCGCGATATGGTTTTGGATTTCCGAGAGACGCGTCATTGGGCTCCCTCCTGCGAAATCTATTCGCCGACCGATTGGGCCAGGGCGATCAAGCTCTCCTTGAGCCGTGCGCGAACGGCATCGGGAAGCGGCTCGGCTTCGTCGTCGAGCGCCCGAATCTCGGGGCAGTGTTCCGCGAGCCAGGGGGCCAGGCCGGCACGAAGCGCGTCGATGCGATCCAGTGGCAGGATATCCAGCGCGCCGTCGGCAACGGCGCACAGCAGCGCCACCTGTTCGCCCAGCGACTGCGGCGCGAACTGCCGCTGGCCGAGAACGGCGCGAATGCGCCGTCCGTGCTCGATGACCTTGCGGGTGCGCTCGTCCACCATGGTGCCGAAGCGGGTGAACACTTCGAGCTCCAGAAACTGCGCATACTTGAGGCGCAGACTCTCGGAGAGGGCTTTCAAGACGGGCGCCTGCGTCTTGCCGCCGACACGGGAGACGCTCTTGGCGATATCGACCGCCGGCTTTTGATCTTCGTAAAACAGGCGCGGATCGAGATAGATCTGCCCGTCGGTGATCGAGATCAGGTTGGTGGGGATGTATGCGCTGATATTGCCGGCTTGCGTCTCGGCGATAGGCAGCGCAGTCAGCGAACCGCCGCCGAGCTCCGGCCCCAGCTTCGCCGCCCGCTCCAATAGCCGCGAATGGATGTAGAAAATATCACCCGGATAGGCTTCGCGGCCCGGTGGTCGGCGCAAGAGCAGCGAGACCTGTCGGTAACAGGCGGCGTGTTTGGTCAGATCGTCGAGAATGACCAGCACGTCGCGCCTCCGCATCATGAAATATTCCGCCATGGAAAAGGCCGAATAGGGCGTGAGCCATTGCAGTCCGGGCGGGGCATCGGCTTCGCCGATGACGAAGATGCATCGCTCCGGCGCCCCATACTGGCGCACGGCGTTGATAACGCGGGCGACAGACGATGCCTTCTGTCCAATGGCCGCATAGACGCAGATCACATCGCTGGATTTCTGGTTGATGATCGTATCGACCGCGATAGCGGTCTTGCCCGTCTCGCGGTCGCCGATAATGAGCTCGCGCTGTCCACGGCCAAGCGGAATCATCGCATCCACGACGAGCAGCCCGGTCGCAAGAGGCTTAGTTACCAGCGCGCGATCAACGATGACGGGCGCCGCCTGTTCCACGGGCGCGAGTTGCGCGCCTTCAATCGTACCCTTTCCGTCAAGTGGTGTCCCAAGCGCATCAACGATGCGACCGAGCAGCATTTGGCCCACCTGAACGCGGGCCACCTCTCCAGTGCCACGGACAACACTGCCGGCCGCAATGCCGGCGGTGTCTCCAAGGAGGATGCAGCCGATGGCATCATCCCCAAGATCGACGGCAAGGCCGCGTACGCCGCCTTCGAAGATGAGCAATTCGTCCAGTCGCGCTTGCGGGAGCCCTCCGACCATCGCGACGCCGTCGCCGATCTGAAGAACACGCCCGATATGTTCGAGATGCGGGACCAAAGGCAATGCTGCGAGCCTTTGCCTGCTCTCCTGTGCCCAGCTTTTCAACTCCTCAACGAGGGCCGCCATGGGAGCCTACCTCGGTCCGCGTCGCCGCAAGCGCGCTCTGCCAGGAGAAGCGCAAAATCGCGGTCGGAAAATGCAGTTCTGCGCCCGCGATCAGGGCGGGATCGACCGCGAACGTCATGGCGCCCGCGACGCCAAGGGACTGGCGCAACCGCGCGTTCCACTGATCGGCCGTCGCTGGGGGCAGGGCGCAGGCGGTGACGATCGTCAGCGGTTTGCCGTCGGCGAGCTGACGCACCAAAGCATCGCGTTCGGCTTGCGGCATTGCCTTCAGATGCTGCTCGATCCGCTCGATCCAGGCTTCCGCGCGATATTGCATGGGTACCTCCGCGAGCAGCCTCTGGGCGAGGTCGGCGCCGAGATCGAGGGCCAGCCGGCGCGCCTCATCGAGCGCGCTTTCGCGCTCGGAGGCGAGCGTCTTGCGCGTTGAATCCATCAGGGCCTGTGCGTCGCGTTCTGCCTGTGCGCGCCGCGCTTCGGCCATCTCCTGCGCTTGGGCCGCTGCCGCCTTAAGAGCTGCCTCTCGTTCGGCCGCGATGCCAGCGCGCTCGGCTTCGACCGCCGCCAGCTCCGCGTTCGCTTTCGCTTCGAAATCCCTGACGGTGTCGAACTGGCGGCGGACCTCCGCTTTCCGCGCATCGATCATGGTCAGCACCGGCTTGTACAGAAACCGGTACAGCAGCCAGACCAGGATGCCGAAGTTGATGGTCTGGAGACCTATGGTCCACCAGTCGAGGTGCATCACTCACCAGGCGTATGGATTGGCGAACAGCAGCAGCAGCGCGACGACAAGGCAGTAAATCGCCATGGTCTCGATCATCGCGAGGCCGACAAAGAGCGTGCGCGATATCGTTCCGGCCGCTTCCGGCTGGCGCGCGATGGCGTCCATGGCTGCAGCAACAGAGCGGCCTTCCGCCAGCGCCGGGCCGATTGATCCGATCGAGACCGCAATGACAGCGCCGATGATCGAAATGAGCTTGGGATCCATTGAGCCTCCTTAGCCCTTCGCGACGCTGCCGACCGCGGCGCCGATAAAGACGGTTGCGAGTACGGTGAAGATGTAGGCCTGTACGAGGCCCACTAGAATCTCGAGCGCCATGAGCGGGATCGGGACAAAGAGGCCGGCGAGCGCCACCACGAGACCGATGATGAACTCGCCGCTCATAATGTTGCCGAACAGTCGCACCATCAGCGAAAAGGTGCGCGTGATTTCCGAGAGAATATTGAGGGGCAGCATGATCAGTTTAGGCTCGGCGAAGCTGGCGAGATAGCCGCGCAAACCGCGTTCGCGCACCCCGAAGTAATGCACCGAGAAAAAGACAATCAGCGCCAGGGCCGCCGGCGTCTCGATCTTGCTGGTTGGCGCCTCGACGCCGGGGAGTACACCGGAGAGGTTGGCGACCACCAGAAAGATTATTAACGTGCCCAGCAAGGGCAGGAACGGCCGCGCATCCTTGCGAATGACATCCTCGATCTGGCCGGCAACGCTGGTGACGATGCCCTCAAGCAGCGCCTGCCGCCCGTCGGGCAGGATTGCCAGGCGGCGCGTGACGAACCGGCAGACTAGAGCCAGCGCAGCCATGATGACCCACGTCGTCACCACCGGACGCGTGATCGCCACCGGACCAATATGAAAAAGCAGCGTGCTAGTGAGGGGCGAGGATTGCATCAGCCGCCCTCCTTTTCGCGCGCAGCGCCAACGCGCGCGCCACCAGGAACCCGGCAAAGCCGCTGAGCAACGGCGCTGCTCCGAGTTTCGCCGCGATGAGCAGAAAGCCGACCGCAGCGCCAGCACGTCCCAGCGTCAAGGCCACTGGACCAAGCCAGCTATCGCTGCGGACAAGCAGCGTCACGCTGCGCTTGAGAGCCGCAAAATACGCCAGCCCAAACATCAGACCCGCAAATGCCGTCAACAGCGTGAGTTCGGGATGAGTGATCAAACTCGTGCGGATCATGCGCTGTGCATCCTCTTCCATGCAAATGTGCAGCCCGCTGCCAGACCTGCCACGAGCAGGCCCAGGTCCAGAAGATCCCGCTATGGAAGGTCCGGTCGAGCCAGCGACCGGCGAAGATGCCGAGCAGTGTCGGAACCACGATGGTCCAGCCCAGTGCTCCGATCATGGCGAAGTTCTGGCCCAGCGACCGTTCGCCCTCGCGCTGCCAGCGCTCGCGGCGTTCCTGCCGTCTTCTGACCGCCTGTCCCAGCCGCTCGTGATTTTCGGGCTGCGTCATGACTCCAGCCCCTCTTGTGACATCGGGCCGGCCAGCCGCGGCACGGGGACGGGACGGTCGGGCCGCAGGAAGCGGTAGATCTGCCGGATCGCTGCGAGATAGAGGCGCTGCGCATCAGTGCGCGCCGTAACCTCATCTTCGCTGCGCCGCCGAAAGCTTGCGAGCACTTCGGTTTCGAGACGGTGCAGATCATCATCAGCCACGGCTTCGCGCGTCGCAATGGTGATTGCGTTCCCGTCGTGCACCGCAAGCATGCCGCCGCGCACCGCGATGTGATGCTCGCCGCCGCCCTCATCGCGCCAGCTCAGGACCGAGATTGCCAATGCCGTGAGAAAATCAGCATGCCCGCGCAGAATGCCGAAGGCGCCGGTGTCGTCCTCGGCGCGCACATACACGACGTGGTCGGCCTTTGCGATGATCGCCAGCGGTGTGGTGACCGTGAGATTCATGACATCGCCTTGGCGCTGGCACGCTCGCGCTCTCGTGCTTCCTCGAGCACGCCGATCATATAAAGCGAGCTCTCAGCCCAGTTGTCGGCTTCACCATCGAGAATGGCGCGGCATCCGGCCAGTGTGTCGGCAACCTCGACCGTTCGCCCTTCCTTCCCGGTAAAGGCAACTGTGACCATGAAGGGCTGCGTCAAAAATCGCATGAGGCGCCGCGCGCGCTTGACGGCCTGACGATCAATGGCGCTCAGCTCTTCGATCCCAAGGAGCGCAATGATCTCTTGAAGATCACGATAGTGGGCGATGGTTTTGCGCACTTCCTGGGCGGTCCGGTAATGCCCTTCGCCCACGAGGCGGGCATCGAGGAGCGTCGAGCTCGAGGCGAGCGGATCGACGGCGGGATACATGGCCTCGCTGGCCATCTGGCGCGACAGCACGATGGATGAATCGAGATGGCTGAAGATTTCGGCGACGGCAGGGTCGGTAAAATCATCGGCCGGAACATAGACAGCCTGAATTGAGGTGATCGCTGCGCCGGCAACCGAGGCGATGCGTTCCTGCAGTTCGGCGATCTCGCTGGCGAGCGTCGGCTGATACCCAACGCGCGAGGGCAGACGCCCGAGGAGGCCCGATACTTCGCCACCGGCCTGCACCAGGCGGTACACGTTATCGATCAGCAGAAGCACATTTTCGTGTTGCACGTCGCGAAAGTGCTCTGCGATGGTCAACGCCGTGAGACCCGCGCGCCAGCGCGCGCCGGGCGGTTCGTTCATCTGACCAAAAACGAGCGCGGTTCGCGGAAGCACACCTGACTGCTTCAATTCGAGCAGCAGCTCGTGCCCTTCGCGCGAACGCTCGCCGATGCCGGCAAACACTGAGATTCCAGAGTAACGTTCGACCGTCGTACGGATCAATTCCATGATCAGCACGGTCTTGCCGACACCAGCGCCGCCGAACATCGCTGCCTTGCCGCCCTTGACGAGCGGGGCGAGCAGATCGATGACCTTGATCCCGGTGTGGAAGATTTCCTGAGAGGCGCCGAGCCGGTTCAGTGCAGGAGCGGATGCATGAATGGGACGAAAAACTGTGCTTGGGGGCAGCTCGGGTCCGCGGTCTGCGGGCTTACCGACGGCGTTCAGCAGACGCCCGAGCACTGCATCGCCAACCGGTGTCTGGATTGGTGTGCCCAGGGCGCGCGCGGACACGCCGCGGCTAAGCCCGGCCGTATTGCCCAGCGCGACGGCCCGGATTGTCACGGGATCAAGATGCTGCTGGACCTCCGCCAGGACGGGCGTGGGCTCATCACGATCGATCACGATGCCCTCATTGAGGGCCGGTAAAACCCCTTGGGGAAACCGGACATCGACGACCGAGCCATGGATCGCGGTCAGGTGCCCTGAGACCTGCGTGTCATGCGATGCGTCCGCCATTGCCCGTTTTCGCTTGCTCGCTCAAAATCCTAAGCTTCTCACGCTTGGCGTCGTTGACGTAAGTCAAGTGTTTGGCTTCGGAGGGTCGATGGCGAGCCGCGACGTACTGACAGTGGGCAATCGTCTTTTCATGAAGCGCGAGCCACTAACGCCGGGAAGGCTATTCCTCATTGCGAAGTAATTTTCTTTGCGGGCTCCAGATCTGCAAGCCGTGCCGGTCGATTACGTAATGATCTGAACCCAAGGTTTCAGCGGCTTCGAGCGCCGCTTCGAGGGACTGAAACGACTGCATGGTATGGCCGTGGCGAGTCGTGACGCGAAACGGAGCGTGTAGGTCATGACCCTCCCTGGCTTGTCCGAGGAATTTGCGCAAGCGAGCTGTTACTTGGTTTAGCATCCAGCTTTCATGGGATTCCTGTTCGAGAATATGTTATCTTAACATCGGCACGTTATCAAATGGATCGGTGATCGCAAGCTCGGGTCGGGAGCGCGCTGATCGGGAAACGGCATTACCGCACAACGGCGAATTCGCCATCAACTGCTTTCCAGTGAGCCGGCCCGACACCGATAGCTTCGTCTTTCCTTCGAAAGACCGGTCCGTCGTCATCTTCGGCCGGATCGCCTCGCGGGCCTCGGCGTACCGGACGGTCCCGTACGCAAGGAACTGGAAGCAAGCAGTGGCGTTCTCAGACGGCAAGGGATCGACTCCGAAGAGGTGCTCGGCCTGGCAGAACGGCAAGAAGCTCGCGATCGTTGGAGATGCCGATCCGCAGCGGGGATCTGAGCCGAAAACAAGCAGCGCGTCTCAGATCGGCAGGTCCAATTGAGGTTCGCCCTCCGCCTCGGCCTGCAGCGATGAGAGCGATACGCCCAACAATCTGACCGACTTCGGAATCGGCATCTCGCATTCGAGCAGACCAAGGGTCAAGCGATTCAGGTCTTGGCGGCTGGAGATGGGGGATGCGACGGACCGGCTACGGGTGATGATCTGGAAGTCGGAAAACTTCACCTTCAACGTCACGGTGCGGCCGAAATTGCCGGTGCTTTCGCAGTGACCCCAGACCTTGTCGATCAAAGGCTCAAGCTCGGCGACCAAGGCCGCAAACCCGGTGAGGTCGCCGGAGAAGGTGTTTTCGGCACCGACAGACTTTCGGATGCGGTTAGCGCGAACCGGCCGTTCGTCAACGCCGCGAGAGACCCAGTAGTAGTAGGCGCCGGCCTTTCCAAAATGGGCGTTCATGAACCCACGGGTCTGATTGCGCATGTCCATGCCGGTAAAGATACCGAGCCTGTTCATCTTCGCATTGGTCGCCGGACCGATGCCGTGGAATTTCCCAACCGGGAGTTGTTCGACGAAGGCTGGTCCCATCTTAGGGGTGATCACGAATTGGCCGTTTGGCTTCCGGTGATCCGAGGCGAGCTTCGCCAGGAACTTATTATAGGAGATGCCGGCGGAGGCGGTCAGGCCGGTCTCGCGCAGGATCTTCGCCCTGATCGCGGTGGCGATATCGGTGGCGACGGGAATGTCCTGCATGTTCCGCTTTGCGGTCACCGATCGCATTGCTGAGCGGACGCCGAATGCTCGAGCTTCATAGCTCGCCGCGGCCACGACGCCGCGTTCCTTCGATCCACCAACGGCGACAGGCTTGCCGCGCAACCCCGGATTATCGCGCTGTTCGACGGACGCGTAGAAGGCATCCATGTCGATGTGGATGATCTTGCGACGGGGCGCTCCCGATGCGCCATGCTTCGGATCGGACTCGGGCATGCCTGGATTGTACAGAAACTTGTCAGGCAAGTCGCTGGTCAGGCCCAGTCAGTCGCCGGGTATTCGGGGCAGGTGTCAACGATGACGCGAGCACGTCCGCGACCGCAAGGGCCGCTGCTTCCGGCAAGATCCCTGGCGGCGAACATTCTCGGGCGATGGGGCACTATCGAGGCCGGCGCGGCGAGGGGGCCTTCGTGCTCGGCGCCGAGGACGCGTCGTTGGTCCTGCTCAGCGCCGGCATGCTTCTCGATGGCGTCTTCTACCTGTGCTGGCCGGCCTCCTACTGTTGAGGCTAAATCGGACTTCGCGCATGGCGTCTCCGCCGACCGGATCAGATCGAGCGTTTTGGCCCGTCGGTCCCGCCGATGGAGGGCGGAGTTCCTGCGGCATCTGCCGCAAGGGACGCGGGTACCGACCCTGCCGGAGCGGCCTGTCGAAGCGCTGGAGCGAACGATACGCCAGCCTTCTCGAACTCGCCGCGCTTACGACGGGCCGGTGCGCTGTCTGGCAGACGGGCATTTGCCAGCAACTGCGAGTGCGCTGTCGTCGAAAGCGTACTCTTTATACGATATCGAGCCGATCCGCGATCGTCCAGAGGACCGACACTCCTGCGCTGCGCCACCGATTAAGATCAGCATACGAGAAACGTGATCACTCCGATGATCGCGGCGGTTATCGAGTCGGTGCCTGGATTTGATTTACCGATCGGGAATTTTTGTGTGTCGTGGTAGTTTCTGAGTAGGGAAGTTCCCGTTCGGGAAATTTTACTCTCAGGAGACATTTTGATCTATTATTTTCCCGCTCGGGAAATCTAGTCTTGCTAAGACGCTCTTGGGGCATTAATATTCCCGCTCGGGAAATTGACATGACCATCACGACCACCTCAGAGCTCGGCGAGACGATCCGAAACCGGCGGACCTCCCTAGGTCTCCGGCAGCGGGACCTTGCCTTGGCAGCGAACGTCGGCGTCCGGTTCATCGTCGACGTCGAGAATGGCAAGGAGACAAGCCAAGTCGGTCTGGTCCTCCGCCTGCTGCAAGCGCTAGGCATCCGGCTGACGGCGGAAATGAGCCCAGCGCCGGCGGCTCGGTTGGCGAGCGAGGAATCTGAAACCTTCGACCCTGATTACTTCACGCCGTCATGACGAGCAAGCCCAAGGCCGGCAGCGCCGGCGAGACCCTGGAGGTCCGGTACGGCGACAAGCTCGTTGGGCTGCTGCGCCGGCGCTCGGACGAAATTCAGGACATCGAATTCGTCTACGACGAAGCGTGGGTGAAGGATCCTCGGGCGTTCGCCGTCTCGACTCGCATGCCACTCGCCCAGCGCGTTCACGAGCCGGACGTCGTGTACCGATGGTTTTTGAACCTACTGCCAGAAGGCCGGACGCTGAGGACCGTGGGCACCATCCTCAAGATTCCGGAGGCGAACGTGTTCGCGCTCCTTGAGGAGTTGGGAGAGGACCTTCCGGGTGCGCTCGAAGTCCGCCGGTCCGCCGACCAGCGACCGAACCGGACGCCGCGCTACAAGCGGCTCACCGAAGCGGAGCTCGCCGCCGCCATCCGGCGCCTTCCGGAGAGGCCGCTTCTCGTTGGCGAGGAGGGCATCCACATGTCTTTGGCCGGCGCGCAGGACAAGCTTCCTGTAGTCCTGTATCCGGACGGCGGCATCGGCCTCGCGCTCGACGGTGCGCCGACGACACATATCCTCAAGCCGGCCAACAAGCACTTCAGCAACGCCGTCGAGAACGAGGCCTTCTGCCTTCGCCTGGCGGCCAAGACGAAGCTGCCCGTCGCCGAATGTACGATCGGAAAGGCGGAGGATCTCGATTACCTGCTGGTGAAGCGCTACGATCGTGAGCCCCACGGGCGCAGCCTCCGCAGAATCCATCAGGAGGATTTCTGTCAGGCCGCTGGGCACATCCCGTCGACCAAATACGAATCCAATTCGACGAACAAGCTGCGTGGGCCGACCCTGAAAGATTGCTTTGATGTCCTGCGGAACACGCAGGCAGGCGCCTTCAACGTCGCCCGCTTCGTCGATTTTCTTGTCTTCAATGTTCTCTGTGGAAACGTCGACGCGCATTCGAAGAACTATTCGCTGCTGCTGCAGCCAAGCGGCGCCATCTCCATGGCGCCGCTCTATGACGTCATGAATGGCGACATCTATCCGGACGTGACGCGAAATCTGGCGATGAAGATCGCCGGCCAGAACCGCGGTCACTACATCTACGTCCGACATTGGGATCGGATGGCCCGGGAAAACCAGCTTTCCGGCGCGCAGGTAAGGCGCCGGGTCGCCGAATTGTCTCAGGCCGTCCTCGATGCGCTGCCGTCCGTCGTCGAAGAGTTGAACACGTTGAAGAAGTCGCCGGTCTACCAGCAAATCTCGGATTACGTCGCCGGGTATTGCCGTGACATGCTGCGGAATCTGAAAAGCGATCCTCGGGAGGAGCCCGAAGAGGACTCGGATCCCGAGGGCGCCATACGTCCGCCCGGGTTCTCTTGAGCATTTCTGCCGAACTGCTCCGGAGAGCATATTCGGCTGGTATGAAGTTTCCGGCCGACTCCGGGATCGAACGCGCGACAGCTGGGGTGCCGCCGCTGCCTGAAAGTCAGTGGGTTACCTTTGGTTCTGGTGTAGGGCAGGCCGCAGCTTGCCGCTTTTTGCGCCCATTGACAAGAAATCTCATTTTATCGGCCAAACCAAATCAGCAGCACACCTCCGAGAACAAGGAGAAAAGCGCCCTCGTGCCAACGAGTGAGACCAGAGCCGGCAAACCTTTCTCCCATTGTGTAGGTGGTCCGTAGCACGACCATTCCAAGCAGGCAGCTAAGAAGACTGGCCGCCCGCGCAGGTGTGTCTCCAGACCTGAGCATGGACAGGGCAAGGATGACCATTAAGCGAAAGGAAGCGAATGGCCCGTCGTCCCAACGTGGCCGTAGAACCTTGGGCGTTAAGCATTTTGCGTCACACATCAACTCGGACAGTGGAGGCACGTCATACAATAATGATCGTGTCGGGCAATCTTGCGGGAGATCAAAAGGATGGAAGGCTTCAGTTATCCCGCGGCGTGACGCATGTCGCCGCTCGGTGAAGCGTTCCCGCATGGAAAGTGAGGGCGGGACGTAGCGGGTCTTATCGTCAAGATTTGAGAGGACGCAGCCGTTGAACGAATAACGTGGGCCATGAAGGCGCAGTGCCTGATCGCTCTGCTGCGGTTCGCCGCGGGGGCTCAGCCGGACCTGCCTTCGCGGGTGCCGAGCCGGATCGGCGGCCGCAATGTTGAACCGTATCGTATCGTCCCGGCCGCCCACGCTGTCTGGCTGTTCGTATCGAAAATTATTCGCAGATGAGCAGCGGGCCAGACCCCTGGGGGCCGCTGCCGATCCTCCCAGGAGGCTAATCTAGTCGTCCGTTAAGAAGCCTGTTTGACGGGCCGGGTGGCCAGCTGCGGAGCGCCAAAGGGCGATCAGAATTGAGGCCAGCAGATCCCTCAGCCATGCGAGGACGCGGCGGAGGTTGTGGCCAACGGCAGTGAGAATGACGTTGATGGCGTCGCCGTCACGGCCCTTGAGATGGCAGCGGCCGAGATGGCCGTCGCTCTTCATGTGACCGATGATCGGCTCGATGGCGGAGCGGCGGCGGAGTTCACGTTCGATCGCGCCGAAGACACCGCGCTTCTGCCCGGAGATGAAGACGCGACGCGGGCGCTCCGTCGTGTGGCCGCGATATCCCTTGTCGACATAGGCGCGCTCGATGGCGCATCCGGTCAGCTTCTCGGTCGCCTCGATGATACTGCCGAGCGTATGGCCATCGTAGGGATTGCCGGGGAGAGATCGAGCGTGGAGCACGAACTGGCCGCCCGGGGCGCGGCCGTTGGTGGTGACGATCGACGCCTTGACGCCGAACTCGTAAGGCGCGGACGCCTTGCCCTTGCCGATGCATTCGACCTCGGGAGCGTGGAAGGAATAGAGCTTCCAGCCCCGCTGGCGCTGCTGCTGCGATCTGATCTGGCTCGCGCGGGCCAGCGGGGCCTCGAACACCGCTTCGAGCTCGGGGCGACCTTCGATCTTGCGGCGGATGTCACGGATGATGCGGCCGAGCCGGCTCTTCAGCAGGCGTAATTGCCGCTGATGGCGCTTGAACTGCTTGGCATGGGCATAGCGCGCAGCCATCATCGCAGCTCGCTCGGCGATACGTCGGTACGACTGCCGCAACTGCACGCCGTGTTTGCGGACCAGCCGGTTGAGCCCTTCGATAGCCGCATGCAGCAGCTTGGCATCGGTCGGAAACGTGATGGCCTTGGGCTGCACCGTGGTGTCCACCGTGACGCGCTTGAGGTCGCGCGGACGCAATGCGCCTGTGTCATGCGCCACACGCAGACTCTCCGCGAGCAGGAGCTCAAGCTTGTCACCCAGGCGCTTGCGCCAATGGCTCAGGTCCGAAAGTGATATGATTATTTTAAGCAGCGCTGACGACGTCGGGGGCACGAGTCCAGGAGAACCCAGCCATGAAAAATTTGGCGCTTATCATAACACTCATTGTCCTCGCGATGACCCCCCCGGCTTCGGCCCGAGGCTCAGTCAGCACGCGAAACGACTGGTCGACATTGTCCGCTGACAAGCTTCAGCATTTACCCGCACCAATCGGCTCTGCCATCCGCGCAGCTCAGAAGGCTTGCGGAGATGACGAACCCAGGGCTCGAACCGGATTTCTACGATATCTCCGAGCAGAGATTGGGCAGCAATTTGTGTCGCTCCACTTCGATCAATTCCATTGTGCGCAACCTTCTGCACTGTGCAGTTCTGCGGGGTGCATGCATCGTATCTTCTTGACCGATGAAAGGGGGCAGACCCGTGAGGTGTGGCAGGCCCAAACGCACGAAATCGATATGGATGACAAGGCGGGACGGGCTGCCGTCAACGTGAATTGTGGCGATTTCTGCGCCTCCAGGCTGTTATGGAACGGCAACGGCTTTTCGAGGTAGCCGTTCGATCTTTGCAAGGGCGAGCACGCCAGAACCGAGGCGCGGAATCCGCTCTGCACCTCACCTCTTGCAATCGCTAAGCCCCCGCGGTGGCGAGCTGGAATATCCGCACAAGCACCAAACCGCCGGCGACGAGGAGATAGCCGCGCAGGACGATCATCCACACCCGACTGAGCACGCTGAGTTGGGCCGGAGGCAGCTCACTAAGCGGCGGCATTCGCCAATTGTCGTACACGTCAACCTTTCGTTTGGCTCGCTTTGGCCAGGCGCGCGCGGCAGACGGGCGACGCGAAAGCTCGAATATTTTTGCGCCGATGGTCAGTAGGCCGCCAAGAATGCTTCCGCCAACCAGGATGCCCACGATCCATTGCTCGCCCATGTCCGGAAAAAGCACGGAAGCCGTAAGAATGGTCGACAGCAGCACCAGCACCGCGATAATGGCCCCGGTGAAGAGGTTCAGCATCCGCGAATTCGCCCAGGGGCCTAGGACCGCCGTATCGTTGCATAGCAGCAGCAGGAACACCGTCGCGCTCGGCAGCAACACGCCAGCCAGAGTCTGGACTGCGTTCGTCAACAGCCCGAGCGGCGTTCCCGGCGTCAGCACGAGGACAGCGGCCACGATGATCAGTGCGAAATAGACGCCATAAAAACCCTTCGCGTCCGACGGCCTGCGATGCAGTGAATGCTTCAAGGAAAATACGTCGCCGATTGCGTAAGCAGTGGACAACGAGACCGCGGCAGCGCCAACAATACTGGCGTCCAGTAGGGCGAGCGCAAATAGCACTGCTGGTAGACGACCGGCATATTTCTCCAAGCCGACCGCCGTACCCAACGCATCGGTATAATTGCCGAACTCAGGTCGTCCCGTGAAAATCGCCGCCGAGAAGCTGATCATCGCCACCGCGCCCAGGATAACGAGCGCGATGCCCAGGCAAAGATCCCAGCGCTCGTATTGGATGAAGCGCGGCGTGATCCGTTTGTCGATGAGATAGCTTTGCTGGAAGAACAGCTGCCAGGGCGCAACCGTAGTGCCGACGACGGCGATGATCAGCAGCATGACCTCGCTGAGATTGCCGTCCTTTGGCATTTTCGGAACCAGGAAGTCAGCCGCGATCTGCTCCACCGGCGGATGTACCATCAAGACGACTGGCACCAGCAGCAGGCTGCCGAAGACCAGGACGATTGCGAACCGCTCGAAACGGCGGAAGTTTCCAGTGCTGACAGCGAGCATTACGATCAGGGCAGATGCCAGCACGCCCCAGAACTGCGACAGGCCGAGATACCGCAAGGCCAGACTGATCCCGATGAATTCGGTGACGAGCGTCAGTGCGTTCAACAGGAACAAGTCTATCACGCTGAACGCACCCCAGAACTTGCCGAAGCGCTCAAAGATCAGCCGTGCATGACCGACCCCGGTCACCGCGCCAAGGCGCACCACCATCTCCTGGTTCACATAGAGCACCGGGATCAGCAGCATCAGCGTCCATAGCAGGGTCGTTCCGTAATTCTGCCCGGCCTGCGTGTAGGTGCCGAATGCGCCGGCATCGTTGTCGCCCACCATGACGATGAGGCCCGGTCCTAGGATCGCGATCAGCGTTCTCCATCGCGCCCAGAATCCCCTCCGCGGCCCATGATCATGGTGCCGGATGGTGCCGAGTGCGCCATGGATATCGCCGATATGGGCCTCGTCGAGCACGGCGGCCCGGCTGACCTCCTTGTGAGCAGGATTCATGATGTTCATTGTGCATCCCCTGAACTGGCGGGATCGATGTTCGACTAAACGGCGATCTGCTCGAGCGCAGCCACTTGCCCGCCGCCCGGAACGAGGCGCGGAGCGCTTAAATACGGCAGCTCGCCTTGATTGCCGGGTGGCTCGTCCGCAATGGCCGCGAACTCCCACCGGCACTCCAGGCGCCCTCCATCAGAGGTAAGCGACCAACGGCAGACCAGCGCCTCGCGCGGACGCTGGGCCTGCGGGCGACCAAAACCAAGCCGGTTGTCGTTGGTATAGATTGGGGAAAAACCAACCGCTGCGCTCCGCAGGCCGTTCGGCCGTTGCACGCCACGCCGGATTTTTGCGAATTTCTCGAACATCGCTCACCTCCACCCCGCGCTCGGCGACGGGATGGTGAGCATGGCGGGTCGCTAGGCGCGACCGGCAATCCTCACGCGGCCGCAGCCGACACGATCGATTCTGAATTTCTGCGGCATCACGGGCCCCGTAACGGGGCGGGTCATGCCAGAGATGCTACTGCCCATGGTTCTTTCAGGAGTCTCTCGACTCCGCTCGGATTGCCTTTGGTCCTCAATGCGGTCCAGAACGATCTGGTTCCAACCACAGATCGGCCCGTACGCCTGTTGTCGGACCCTGTCAAGCAATTTGGCTATCCCCCCTGGAGGATAGGCCGCATCCGCCATGGAGGATCGTTTGCGAGGCGACTGGACCGTCTGGACCGCTGCTCATCTGCGAACAATTGTCGATACGACTGCGACGAGCGGACAGGCAGTCGGCGGCCGGACGAAGCGATACGGTTCACATTGGGCCGATCTGGCTTTTGCACCCGCGCAGGCAGGTCCAACTCAGCTCGCGGCGAACCGCCAAAGGGCAGATCAGAAGAGCACCAAACCTTCATGCCTCACGTCGAGACCATCCGTTCACCGCGACATCCTCTCAAATCTGGACGACAAGGCCCGCCGCGCCCCGCGCTCACTTTCCATGCGGGAACGCCTCCGCCACCGGCCACATGCCGCTAAGCCGCGGGATAGCTGAAGCCTCCATCTGTTTGATCTCCCGCAAGAGAGCCAGACCCCATCATGATTGTATGGCTCCCGCTGTCCCGGCTGGTGGATACACCCATGCACTTGCTATCGAAGCCGACGAAGACGATTGATCGCCATGGTGCTGGTGTGGCGGCAAACGACGGCTGGCTCGCGGCAATAAGCCGCCTTGAGCCGAGCGAAGCCTGCACGAAGGTGGGTTCGACGCCGGAAGGACTCTCGGCTACTGAAGCTGCGACGCGGCTGAAGAAGCTTGGACCTAACCTGGTCGCCCGGGAACGCAAACCGACCATTCCCGAGGAGATTTGGAACCGCGCGCGCAACCCTTTGAACGCCTTGCTCTTGACGCTCGCGGTGGTCTCTTTTCTCTTGGGAGACGTTCGCGCTGCCGTCGTGATCGCTGCGATGGTCGTGCTGGCGATCACGACCGCCTTTATCCAGGAGCACCGGTCGAACGAGGCCGCAGCCCGGCTGCGCGCCATGGTTCACACGACCGCAAGTGTCAGGCGCGGACCTGTCCGAGCGGATGACCCCTTCACAGAGATTCCAATGGATCAACTCGTGCCGGGGGATGTGGTGCGGCTCTCAGCCGGGGATATGATCCCGGCGGATCTGCGCTTGCTCGAGGCCAGGGATCTGTTCGTCAATCAGGCCGTCCTGACCGGCGAATCCATGCCTGCGGAAAAACACGGCCAATCCAGCACGTCCGCGTGCGAGGACCCCTTCGACCTCCTGAACGTCTGCTTCATGGGCGCGAACGTTGTTTCCGGGTACGGCACCGGCGTGATCTTGCAGACCGGTCGGAACACCTTCTTCGGCCAGCTCGCCCACGAGATTGCTGGACGCCGCGTTCCGACCGCCTTCGACCAGGGCATCAACAGGTTCACCTGGCTGATGATCCGCTTCATTCTTGTGATGGTTCCTGCCGTTTTCCTGATCAACGGCCTGACCAAGCACGATTGGCTGGAGGCGTTGCTTTTCGCGGTGGCGGTGGCCGTCGGCCTCACGCCCGAAATGTTGCCGATGATCGTGACGGTTAATCTCGCCAAGGGCGCGATCGCAATGTCGCGCAAGAAAGTGATCGTCAAACGGCTGAATGCCATTCAGAATTTCGGGGCGATGGACGTCTTGTGCACCGACAAGACGGGCACGCTCACCCAGGATCGAATTATCCTCAAACGGCACATCGATATCGAGGGAAATGACTCAGACGAAGTGCTCCTGTACGCGTTCTTGAACAGCCATTTCCAATCCGGGTTGAAGAACCTGCTCGACAAGGCAGTGCTTGCACACGCTGAATTCGATGAACGATTGCGGGTTGACGGCGGCTATTCGAAAGTCGACGAAATCCCCTTTGACTTCACACGCCGGCGCCTCTCCGTGGTCGTCAGGCGCGACGGCACGAAGCATCTGCTCATTTGCAAGGGCGCCGTCGAAGAGATTTTCGCCGTTTGCTCAAAATACTGCCTGAACGGCGAGGTGGGCCGGCTCGACGGAACTCATTTCGTGGCAGCCAAAGAACAGACGAGCAGCCTCAATTCCGACGGATTTCGCGTCGTCGCGGTAGCCTACAAGGAAATGGAGCCGTCGAAGACGGTGTATTCGGTCGAGGACGAGGCGGACCTGACGCTTCTTGGATACATTGCCTTTCTGGATCCTCCGAAAGAGAGCGCAATGGAGGCGATCGCGGCGCTCGCGCGGAAAGGCGTGCAGGTCAAGGTACTCACGGGCGATAACGAGGTCATAACGCGCAAGATCTGCCACGAGGTTCAACTGGAGGCAGGTGAAATTGTGCTGGGCAGCCGGATCGGCCAGATGACCGATGCCGAACTGGCCGAGGTCGCCGACCGCACGACCGTTTTCGCCAAACTGAACCCCGAGCAGAAGGAAAGGGTAGTACGAGCCCTTCACGTCAAGGGACACGTGGTTGGATTCCTCGGCGATGGCATCAACGACAGTCCAGCCCTGAAAGTTGCTGACGTCGGCATCTCGGTGGATACCGCGGTCGACATCGCCAAAGAGTCAGCAGACATCATCCTGCTCGAAAAGAGCCTTCTCGTCCTTCAGGAAGGCGTAACGGAAGGTCGTAAGGTGTTCGCGAACATCACGAAATACATCAAGATGGGCGCGAGCTCGAACTTCGGGAACATGTTCAGCGTGCTCGGGGCAAGCATCTTCCTGCCGTTCCTGCCGATGGCGCCGATCCAGGTCCTGACGAACAATCTGCTTTACGATTTTTCACAGACGACGATACCGACCGATAATGTCGACGATGAGTATGTGGCTTCACCGCGAAAATGGGACATCGGCAACATATTCAAGTTCATGATCTTCATCGGACCGATCAGCTCGATATTCGATTACGCAACCTACGGCATGATGCTTTTTGTGTTCGATGCCTGGAATAACGCGCCGTTGTTTCAAACCGGCTGGTTTGTCGAATCGCTGCTGACGCAGACGCTGATCATTCACATTATCAGGACGGCCAAGATTCCTTTCATCGAGAGTCGCGCAAGTCCCGCGCTCATTACGACGACGATCATCATTTGTACGATCGGCATGACGTTGCCCTTCACTTGGGCTGGAGCTGCCCTGGGTTTCGTGCCCTTGCCGTGGACCTACTGGCCGCTGGTGACCGCCATGCTGCTGATGTATGCAGTCCTTACGCACTTCGTCAAAGTCTGGTTCACACGAAGGTGGGGCCTCTGACATACCCCTACTGTTCGAGTCGATGCGTGACGCAAAATGCTTAACACTCAGGGTTCTACTGCCACGTTGGGGCGACTGGCCTTTCGGTTGGCGGTCATACTTGCCCTGTCCATGCTCTGGTCTGGAGACGCACCTGCGCGAGCGGCGAGCCTGCTCAGCTGTTTGCTTGGAGTTGTCGTGCTGTGGATCGCCTACATCGAGAGAGAGAAGTTTGCCGGTTCTGGTCTTACCCGTTGGCACGAGGGCGCTTTTCTCCTTGCTCTCGGAGGTACGCTGCTGATTTGGTTTGGCCGCTAGGTCTCCCAGTCGGACGTTCTTACGCCACCCTGGGATAGCGCCATGGCCGGAAGGCCGCCATCGGAGGCTCATGCGGACGCGGCAACATTCGCCTTAGAGTGCGATCGCCAAAAACGATGTGACCCATGCCCATCGCGGCCGAATGAGCCTGCTGTCAACGGACATCAAAGCGGCGAGCTGCGGCCTGCCTTACAAATATTTCGAAATCAGCTTGAAATCTCTCAACGCAGCCTGTCCCTTCTGGCCGTGCGTCTTGAAGGACCGTTCGAGACTGTGGCTGATGTGGTCATGGATCATCGTCTTCTTGGCGCTTTCGATCGCGCTCTCGACCGCCTGCAGCTGCTGGGCAATCTCAGCACAAGGTCGATTGTTTTCGACCATTTCGATGATGCTCTCGAGATGACCATTGGCGCGTTTCAGTCGCCTGGCAATTGCAAGATGAGAATGGTCACGCATTGTTTTTTTCGCTCCTATCGTTGTAAGGGTATAACATTCATCCTCCCGCGGGGATAGGAGGGCACTTGACTCGCGATGAGGGGCGCGCATATGGGCGATCGGGCGATAAGGAACGTTCCATTGCGGCCGCCATCATTGCATACAGTGGTCCGTGGCAGTCTTCGCAATGGTAGCGCGTCCCTGATCTATCCGGCCCGGCCTGCGTGGTAGCTTGTCGCTATTGCGACGGCCATAGACGTGAGAATCGGCGCGCCGTAGAAAAGCGGGCCTTTAGCTCACGGTCCTGCCGCAGGAAGCGGAGGGGAGATGAGTGACCTTCAAGACGGTTGCACGATACAAGCCGGTTGGTTCCCAGCGCCGGCGCGCGGAGCTTACCGCCTAGGTCACGCTCCCTCGATCCGGCCTGGCCGTTGGCCTAAGCTGTGAGGCCCGAAGATGATCAACGCAGCCATTTTGGAGGCGCGACGCTGGGGAGCGATCGGTATGCTTCGCTTGGCCAGCCGAATACTCCGCTGCGCAATGATGCTTCATCGAACTCACCGGATTTCACACGGCGGTCTGCTGGCTATCTTATCGGGAACACGCGTGCTGGAGCGGCTTGGAGCTTGGTTGGCTCTCGGGCATCGGCGGAAGCGAGCAGAGCGAGGTCTTCGAAGTAACCACACCAATTGATCAAGCCTTCATCCGCCCCTCTGCACCGAGACCCGGATTGGGAGCTGGCATGGGATTCAAGCACCAATAGCGTCAGTGACTGGCGGGCTTGGCACAATTGAACAATGGTGCGAACCTGGGTCCGTGGAACTATCTAATATCGGCCGGGCCGCGGCAAGCGCGCGTTTGGGGATCGCGAACGCGGCCCCTACCGCAACCGAGCTCGCTCGTGGATCCAGTGGACCCGGGCATGCTTGATGCCGAAGACGCCGCACCGGTCGTCGCAGCGCTTTGGAAAGCTGGCTTGGTCTGAAACGATCCCGCAGCCTCGCCTTGCGATCCGGTCGCTGCCGTGACAGCCACGATCGACAGCAAGTAGCTGATGCGACGCATAGAGTTGCAATTCCTGCAGGCGGACTCGACAAAATCTTAATCCTGAATGCGGCGGAAGTACAGGATCCACCATCGGTTCGAGTTGACAGCGTCTCGCAACAGGCGAGGAACGCTCCTGGCCGATGATCCGGCCCGAGTCGTCGCTAACCGGCGCTCGGCAGCGCCAATCCGATCGCCGCACGTGCCCAACGGGATGCGCGATCTGCCAGAAGCCGAGGCGCGAGCTAAACCACCATTCGAGCATCCTCCGGGGAGGATCGGCTGCTTTTGCTTGACTTCGTTTCAGAGCGAGCCTAGGGGACGAGCGCGTTTCCCGCCGCAACGTCGTGCGGTAGCGAAGCGCGTCCCAACCCCTGATGAAAGAGCTATGGGCAGTACCGCCGCTGGCAACACCGCTCCACGCTACGCGATTGGATCGCAGTTGCCACCACATGTTGAAATCAGCCGCGACCGCGGCAGCCGTGGAGGCGTTGGCGGCCTGTAGATGACCGCGTTCGCTCACCCGGCCGTCCGGCGACGGGAAGGTGAGCGATGATCCCGAACCTCACAAAGTCTCGGTTGATTGTGCCCGGGCGCCAGCTGCCCGGCACCGCATTTCACAAAATCTTCTTTGAATTGTCGTATCCGAACCTCGGCAGGCACGCGCGGCCACCTTACGGCTCGCTGGCCATCCGACGGACAGGCCACGTCTCAACGGAAGACTCAACGCAACGCCCAATCCAAAAGCGGACGCCACGCTCGATCGACCTCGTAGCTGTGTTGCACCGACGTCACTTGCCGATGCCATCTCACTGTGGTGCGGGGGAGGCTTCTTGCAATGCCGGAACGGGTGAGGGTGAATCGCGTCGTCTCCGGCGGCTCGCGGTGGAGCCGCGCGTCCGCCTCTCCAAACTGTCGGTGCTGCCAAGAATTATGACAAGCGAGACCACAGCAGGGCCGGATAAGCGCGCCACCAGCGTTTGGCGTCGTACGCAGCTCGTCGTCGGCATCGGTCTTACTGCCGTGTTCAGCTTCGGAGGCCCAGTTCACGCAGCGGACCTCGCAGTGAGGGCACAGTCGCCCTACACGTCGACGGTCTACGACTGGACTGGCTGGTACATCGGTGCGCATGCGGGGGCGTTGCGCGGCTCTTCGAGTTGGACAGCGACGCCCCTCGGACCTGGCGGGCCGCCTGTGAGCGGATCGTTCGGCCTTCCTCTCAACTTCGATTTCATGGCCGGAACCGGTACCTACGTGCTCGGCCTGCAAGGCGGGTACAATTACGTTCTGCCATCGCGCGTGATGCTGGGCATCGAGGGTGACGTCAGTGTCCCGAACTCGGACGTCGTGGTGCCTTACTCGGTCAGGGGCGGCCAGACCGTCATTTCGCCTGCGATCGGTCAAGTCACCTACAGCGAGGCGGTTATTCACTACGGCAGTGTCCGGGGTCGCGTCGGCTATGCCTTCGATCACTTCCTCCTGTACGGCACAGGCGGCTTTGCCTGGACCTATGATCAGCTGACACGCAGCCAAGACGCCTCTCCCGTCACCGGCAGCTTCGTACCGGCAGGCACGCTGGAGACCAAACTGTTGTGGCGGCTCGGATGGGTCGCCGGGATCGGTGTGGAGATTCCGATCACCGGAAACTGGTCGGCCAAGGCGGAGTTTCTGGAAACCGGATTTGGTCGCAGGGGAGCGTTCTTCGCGGCCTCGATCGATGCGTTTCGATCTGATTTCGCCACGCAAAGCGTGCGAGTCGGGTTGAACTATAAGATCGGCGATACCAATCCGATATCAGCCCTGATTACCAAAACCCCGGAGGCGCTGGAGACGGATCGTTTCGCTTTCCATGCCCAATCGACCCTCCTCGAGCAGTACACCCCGCCGTTTCGTTCGCCCTATGTCGGCACCAACAGCCTCAATCCGAATCAGGGTCGTGAGACCTTTGACGCGACGCTTTATGCCGGCATGAAGCTCTGGGACGGCGCAGAAGCCTGGGTCAATCCGGAGATGGATCAGGGCTTTGGCTTGAGCAGTTCGGTAGGCGCAGCCGGATTCCCAAGCGGGGAGGCTTACAAGGTCGGCGCGAACTATCCTTACGTGCGTCTCCATCGCGCTTTCCTCCGCCAGACCATCGACCTCGGCGGCGACGTTCAGAAAATCGATTCCGGCTTCAACCAATTCGCCGGATCGACCACGTCCGATCGCCTGGTGATCACGCTCGGCAAGATCGGCATCCCCGACATCTTCGACACCAACAAGTATGCCCACGATCCGCGCAGCGATTTCATGAACTGGTCGATCGTCGATACCGGCACGTTCGACTATGCGGCCGACGCCTGGGGCTACGCGCTCGGCGGCACCATCGAGTGGTACACAGGCCCGTGGACCTTCCGCGGCGGCATCTTCGATCTGTCGATCGCGCCGAACACGACCTCGCTGGATTCCCGCTTCGGGCAATTCCAATGGATCGGCGAAATCGAGCGTCGCTATTCAATTCTAGGGCAGCCCGGCAAAATCGCCGTCACCGGCTTCCTGACGCGCGGCGGGATGGGGAGCTTTAACGATGCGATCCAGCTCGCGGCAGTGACGGGAGCACCTGCTGACATCACCGCGGTCCGCCACTACCAAAGCCGCGGCGGCATCAGCATGAACCTGGAGCAGCAGATCAACGAGAATGTCGGCTTCTTCGCCCGTGCGGGATGGGCGGACGGCCACAAGGAGGCCTACGAGTTCACCGATATCGACCGCAGCGTCGCAGCGGGATTCTCGATCTCAGGAAGGGTGTGGGGACGCAACGACGATGTCTGGGGAATTGCCGGGGTCGACAACGGCATCACCAACGTTCATCAGGCGTTTCTCAACGCCGGAGGTCTCGGTATTCTGGTCGGCGACGGCCAGCTTCCGCATGCGGGCGACGAAAGAATCTTGGAGACCTATTACAGCTTTCCTTGGTTTGCCTCGCGGATCACGCTTGATTATCAGCTGATCGTCAATCCCGCCTACAATCGGGACCGAGGGCCGGCTTCGCTACTTGGTGTACGCCTGCATACGCAATACTAGGCTTTGCCGAGAGGGAGCAGTTTGATGAGGCTACAGGATCTTCGTCTCGCAGTGCTGACGCGCGCGCCGCGCCCCAATGTCTGGGACTTGATCGCCTTGATCTTGGTGATCGGCGCCATGGTGCTGATTGTCTACGGCGGTAAGCAGACCACGTTGCCGCTATCGGCGCTCGACGTCTCGCCGGTCTCGCTCGACCCGGCTAACCTGCCGTTCTATGCGCTGCGCACCACGCTTCGGATGCTGCTCGCGATTGCCTGTTCGACCGTCTTCACCTTCATCTATGCGGCGGTCGCGGCGAAGAGCCGGCGGGCCGAAATGGTTCTGATCCCGCTGCTCGATATCCTCCAGTCGGTGCCGATCCTCGGCTTCCTCACCTTTACTGTCGTCTTTTTCCTCAACCTCTTTCCTGGACGGGTGCTGGGTGCCGAGCTCGCCTGCGTGTTCGCCATCTTCACGAGCCAGGCCTGGAACATGACTTTCAGCATGTACCAGTCGCTCCGGAACGTACCGAAGGATCTCGACGAGGCCTCCAAGAGCTTCCATTTGAGCGGCTGGCAACGCTTCTGGCGGCTCGACGTGCCCTTTGCCATGCCCGGCCTGATCTGGAACGCCATGATGTCGATGTCCGGCGGCTGGTTCTTCGTCGTTGCCTCGGAAGCAATCACGGTCGGCAACACCACCGTCACCTTGCCTGGCGTCGGCTCCTACGTAGCGCTGGCGATCGAAAAGCGCGACCTCGCCGCGATCGGCTACGCCATTTTCACCATGCTGCTGGTCATCATTGTCTATGACCAGCTCTTGTTCCGTCCCATCGTCGCCTGGGCGGACAAGTTCCGCTTCGAGCAGACCGCCTCTGGTGATGCGCCGACCTCCTGGATGCTCGACCTGTTCCGCCGCACCCGCGCATTGCGGGCGCTGACGCTGCCGTTTGCGGCGCTCAACCGCGCTTTTTCCAATCTGAGCGCCGAGTGGCCCCGGGCGCTGCGCCCCTCATCGAAGCCCGGTGCCCCACCATCGCGCCTCATCGACGCGCTGTGGTTCGCTATTATCGGCATTGCCACAGGCTACGCGGCCTACAAGGCCTATTATTATCTGTCGGCCAATCTGCAGCTGTCGGACGTGTATGAGGCGGTTTTGGGCGGGTTCGCCACCTTGCTTCGTGTGATCACGTTGATTGCGCTTGCCACGTTGATCTGGGTGCCGATCGGAGTCTGGATCGGGCTTCGTCCGAGGATTGCCGAGCGGGTGCAGCCGCTGGCGCAATTCCTCGCTGCATTTCCCGCTAACCTTGCATTCCCGGTCTTTGTCCTTTGGATCGTGCACTACGGCCTCAACTCCAACATCTGGCTGAGCCCGCTGATGATCCTGGGGACGCAATGGTACATCCTGTTCAATGTGATTGCTGGCGCCAGCGCCTTCCCGAGCGATCTGCGCGAAGCTGCTGCGAGCCTTCACCTCACCGGTTGGCGCTGGTGGATTAAGGTGATCCTGCCCGGCATATTTCCCTATTACGTCACCGGTGCCATCACCGCTTCCGGCGGCTCCTGGAATGCGTCCATCGTCGCAGAGGTCGCAAGCTGGGGCGACACTCACCTGTCAGCGACGGGCCTTGGGGCCTATATCGCGAAAGCAACCGAGGACGGCGATTTCCCGCGCGTCGTGCTCGGCATCGCCATCATGTGCATCATGGTCACTCTGTTCAATCGGCTGTTCTGGCGCCCCCTCTATGCGTTCGGCGAACGCCGGCTCCGCCTCGGCTAATGATTTCAAGGCTGATGGAAGACAAACCCATGCTTGATCAAAACAAGTCGCCAGCCACCCTGATCGATATCCGCAGCGTCAGTCGCTCCTTCCCGAAAGGATCCGGCGATGATCTCCTGGTGCTGGACAAGGTCGATCTGACCATCCGTTCCGGCGAGATCGTTGGTCTCCTCGGTCGCTCCGGCTCGGGCAAGTCGACGTTGCTCCGCATCATTGCTGGCCTGATTGCCCCCTCGTCGGGAGCCGCGACCTGCCGCGGCGATGCGATCCAAGGACCACCCAATGGGGTCGCCATGGTGTTCCAGTCCTTTGCGCTGTTTCCCTGGTTGACCGTTTTGCAGAATGTGGAGCTCGGCCTCGAAGCTCTCGGCATTGACGCGGCCGAGCGGCGCAAGCGCGCGATTGCGGCGATCGACCTGATCGGTCTGGACGGCTTCGAATCCGCCTACCCGAAGGAATTGTCAGGCGGCATGCGCCAGCGCGTGGGTTTTGCACGGGCGCTGGTCGTGCATCCGGACCTGCTGCTGATGGATGAACCTTGAGCTGGTCCCGGAAATCTGGACAGGACGATAAGTGGAAAATCTGCCTGAGAACGGCGATAGTCGCCGCGAACAGGAGAGACCATGAAAAGACGGCCACGTCGGAACCACTCACCGGCCTTCAAAGCGAAGGTGGCCCTGGCCGCCATCAAGGGCGATCGGACGATCGTCCAACTTGCCGAGCAATTCGACGTCCACCCCAATCAGATCACGGCGTGGAAATCGCAGCTTGAGGGCAGTGCCTCCGAAGTTTTCGGATCGGGAGGAGCGCCGGCGATCCCCGCGATCGATGTGAAGTCGCTTCATGCCAAGATCGGGGAGCTGACGCTGGAGAACGATTTTTTAGAAGGCGCGCTCACCAAGGCGGGATTGCTGAGCGCAAAGCGATGATCGACCGTGACCACGACCTGTCGATCACCAAGCAGGCAGAGGTTTTGAAGATCAGCCGGGGCAGCGTTTATTATGTGCCGCGCCCGGTGTCGCCAGCCGACCTCGATATCATGCAGCAGCTCGATCGGCTGCACCTGGAGTACCCCTTCGCAGGTTCGCGTATGCTGCGCGGCCTGCTGGCTTTGCGGGGGTGCAAGGTCGGACGCCGTCATGTCAAGACGCTGATGCGGCGGATGGGGATGGAGGCGCTCTATCGCCGTCCACGCACCACCAAGCCCGAGCCCGGTCACAAGATCTACCCGTACCTGCTGCGCGACCTGGAGATTACGCGACCGAACCAGGTCTGGGCCATGGACATCACCTATATCCCGATGGCCCATGGCTTCGTCTATCTCGCCGCGGTGCTGGACTGGGCGACCCGTCGTGTTCTGTCCTGGCGGCTGTCGATCACGATGGAGGCGGCCTTCTGCGTCGAGACATTGGAGGATGCTCTCGCGCGTCACGGCAAGCCGGACATCTTCAACACCGACCAGGGCTCGCAGTTCACCGGTGCGGCCTTCACCGGCGTATTGGCCGACAACGGCATCGCCATCAGCATGGACGGCAAAGGGGCCTGGCGAGACAACGTCTTCGTTGAGAGGCTGTGGAAAAGCATCAAATACGAGGAGGTCTATCTGCGAGCCTACGAAACCGTCGGCGAGGCGCGAAGCTCGATTGGTCGCTATCTCGACTTCTACAACGGGCGACGGCCGCATTCGAGCCTTGACGACCGCACCCCGGATCAAGCCTACTTCGATCTTCCTCCGCTCCGCGCGGCGGCCTAACCCCGGCAGAGGCTCCACTTATCGACGCGGAAAATCTGTTCAGACAACCGGGACCACCTCACCGTTCTCGGCGCTTGACGTGCTTACCGCAGAGACGCTGCGCACCGACCTAATCGATCTCTGGATCGAGGGTCGATTGCCGATCAAGTCGATCCTGATGGTGACACACAATATTGAGGAGGCCGTATTGATGTGCGACCGCGTCCTGGTGTTTTCGTCAAATCCCGGACGGGTGGCCGCTGAATTCAAGATCGACCTCGCCCATCCGCGCAATCGCCTCGATCCGACATTCAGACAGCTCGTCGACAATCTCTATGCACGCATGACGCAACGCGCCGAGCCAAAGACTCCAGCGTCTGGAGGCATTCCTGGCACGGGCGTAGGGATGGTCATCCACCACGTCTCGTCCAACGTGCTCTCCGGTCTGATCGAGACGCTGGCGGCGGCGCCCTATAGTGGGCACGCTGACCTTCCCGTGCTGGCAAGCAACCTGCAATTGGAAACCGACGAGATCCTGCATCTCGGCGAGTCCCTGCAATTGCTGCGATTTGCCCAGTTGAGCGAGGGCGACCTGATGTTGACAGAGGCCGGCCAGCGCTTCGCGCACCTGGAAACCGACGCGCGCAAGAAACTCTTTGCCGAGCACCTCCTTGCCTATGTGCCCGTTATGGGCCTGATCAGGCGTGTGCTCGATGAGCGGCCTTCGCATACGGCCCCCACCGCGCGCTTTCGCAACGAGCTCGAGGATTACATGTCGGAAGACGATGCCGACGATACGCTCAGGGCCATCGTGTCGTGGGGACGCTATGCCGAATTGTTTGCATATGACGAACAGTCGGAAACGTTCAGCCTGGAAAACCCGGGCTAGCCAGTCCACTGGCTCTACCAGGGCTGAGACTTATTAAACCGACCATACCAAAGCTGCGGCGAGGCAGAGAGAAGCCAGGTAGTTTGGCGCGGGCCTATCCTAGCCCGTCTTCGCGGATTCGCGCTGGCAAATCGTGATTTTGCGATTTTTTAGGCGGGTTAAGTAGTTGATCCACAAAGGGCTGGATGTTCGGATTCGGCCGAAATCGGCTGTAGTGAAGACCTACCCGATTCCCAAGGCCATGACGGTGCGCGTAGGATTCGCCATCATGTTCCTGCGCCGCACCGAGCGAAAGAAGAATGGCAAGACGCACACCTACTGGAGCGTCGTCGAGAACAAGCGTCTCGATGGTGGACGGGTGGTGCAGCGGCATGTGCTGTATCTCGGCGAGATCAACTCCTCACAGGCGGCGAGCTGGCGCAAGGCGATCGAGGTGTTCGACGAGGACACCGGCCGCGCGCAGACGCTGTCGCTGTTCGCGGAGGATCGCTGCGAAGCCGTGGCTGGCGATGCGTCGATCATCCAACTGCGTCTGTCGCAGATGCGGCTCCACCGCCCGCGGCAATGGGGCGCCTGCTGGTTGGCGGGACAGCTGTGGCAGGAGCTTCAGCTCGACCAGTTCTGGGCCGAGCGGCTGCCGCCGAGCCGGAAGAAGACGCGCTGGGATCAGATCCTGCAGGTGCTCGCCACCTACCGCCTGATCGCGCCGGGCAGCGAATGGCGGCTGCATCGGCAATGGTTCGGCGACAGCGCGATGGCGGATCTGCTGGGCGCTGACTTCGGTCTTGTGGAGGAGCACAAGCTCTACGCCTGTCACGATCTGCTGCTGGCGCACAAGGACGCGCTGTTCAGTCACCTGGTCGGACGCTGGCGTGATCTGTTCAATGCCGACTTCGACGTCCTGCTGTACGACCTGACCAGTACCTACTTCGATGTCAATGCCGCGGACCTGCCGGAGGACGGCAAACGCCGTCACGGCTACAGCCGCGACAAGCGGCCGGACTGTCCGCAGGTCGTGATCGCGCTGGTGGTGACCCCTGACGGCCTGCCGCTGGCTTACGAGGTATTGCCCGGCAACACTGCCGACAGCAGGACGTTGCGGATGTTCCTTTCCAAGATCGAGCAGCAATACGGCAAGGCACGCCGGGTCTGGGTGATGGATCGCGGCGTGCCGACCGAGGCCGTGCTGGCGGAGATGCGGGGCAGCGATCCGCCGGTGCAATATCTGGTGGGAACGCCAAAGGGCCGCCTCAACCGTCTGGAGAAGCATCTCGTCGACAGGCCCTGGCAGGACGCGCGCGAGGGCGTCAAGGTGAAGCTGCTGGCCGAGGACGGCGAGCTGTACGTGTTCGCGCAGAGCCATGACCGCGTGACCAAGGAGCGCGCCATGCGCCAGCGGCAGTTGAAGTGGCTGTGGAAGCGGCTGCGGCAGATCGCCGTCATGGAGCTGACGCGCGAGGAGCTCCTGATGAAGCTCGGCGCCGCGCGCTCACATGCGCCGGCGGCCTGGCGGCTGGTCGACATCGAGGTCGACAAGCAACACCCGCGCTTCAGCTTCACGCTCAATCGCAGCAAGCTGCGCAGGACGCGCCGGCGCGAAGGCCGTTATCTGCTGCGCACCAATCTTGCCGACAATGATCCAGCGAAGCTCTGGCAATATTACGTTCAGCTCGTTGCCGTTGAAGAAGCCTTCCGTAATCTCAAGGGCGACCTGGCGATCCGCCCGGTCTTCCACCAGGACGAGGCGCGGATCGAGGCCCACATCTTCATCGCCTTCCTGGCTTACTGCATGCAGGTCACGCTAACCCGGCGTCTCCACGCCCTGGCGCCGGGGCTCACGGCACGCAGCGTTCTCGATAAATTTGCCGCCATGCAGATGATCGATGTCCATCTGCCCACGACCGACGCACGCGAGATCGTTCTCACCCGCTACACCCATCCCGAGCCCGAACTGCAGCTTCTGATCGACCGCCTCAAGCTCAGCCTGCCGCCACAACCGCCGCCGAGGATGCGGATTCCGACGAAGTCGCCCAGGCGTACCGATATGAAGTCGCCCGTGGATTCCGAGACGATGTCGCCCACCTTTCCGATTTGATCTCGCCCAGCGGCGAGGCGTTCTGGCCGGCTGGTTCTCTGGCATCGGTCAAGCCGCGCGGTCAATCTGGAATCGCGACTTCAACCTTTTTTCTTCTTCTGCGGTTGCTGTGGGCATGTGGACAACGCGATTGCGTTGTCCAAGCGCAGCGGCATGTCCACGGCGCTCAGGTCTTTCGGGCGGATTGCCGAGTTCGGCGCAGGCTCTCACCGGTGAGGTCGAGCCGATGGGCATTGTGGACGAGGCGATCGAGCACGGCGTCGGCATAGGTGGGATCTCCAATGAGCAGATGCCACTGGTCCACGGGGAGCTGGCTGGTGACGATGGTGGAGCGATGACCGTAGCGATCTTCGAGGATTTCCAGGAGGTCGTGACGGGCGCCGGCATCGAGCGGCTCGAGCCCCCAATCATCGAGGATCAGCAGATCGACACGGCCAAGGCCGCGCAACAGGCGTGGGTGACGACCGTCGCCGCGGGCGAGCGCCAGATCGTCGAACAGGCGCGGGACGCGTTGATAGAGCACGGAGCGATTGTCGCGACAGGCCTTGTGGCCGAGCGCCGAGGCGAGCCAACTCTTGCCGACGCCTGCCGGGCCGCAGATCAGGAGATTGACGTGGTCGTCGATCCAACGGCCCTCGACAAGCTTGGCGAACAGCGGGCGGTCGAGACCGCGCGGGGTGCGGTAGTCGATGTCCTCGACGCATGCCTGCTGGCGCAGCTTGGCGTAGCGCAGGCGAGTGGCGAGCCGTTTGTCGTGCCGCAGCGAGGCTTCACGTTCGAGCAGCAGAGCAAGCCATTCGGCGTGACCGAGGCTGCCAGCCTCACCGGCGGCTTCGATGTCGGCGAAGGCCTTGGCCATGCCGTGGAGGCCGAGGGCGTTGAGGCGGTCGAGGGTCGGATGGGTGAGCAAGGGACGGTCTCCTAATTGTAGTAGCGCGGTCCGCGGATGTTGGCATGCAGGATCGGCGCATCGTCCGCGGAGCGCTGGTGAGCGGGACGCCGATCGAGATTGTTGGCGAGGATCGACTTGACCGAGCCATAGGTGCGCGCGCCGATGTCGATCGCCCGCGCAGCCGCCGCGTCCAGCCGTTCGCGCCCATAGGAGGCGGCGAGCCTGAGGATGCCGAGGCAGGCGCGGAAGCCTTGTTCGGGGTGCGAGCGCTCGTCGAGAATGAGGTCGCACAATGCGCTGGTTGCCGGCCCGATCGCGGCGGCGTCCTGACGGATACGCCCGATAGTCCAGCCGGCGTAGCGCCGATGGCTGGAGGCCATGTGCTCCGGCACGGTGGTGTGCTTGTGATTGCCACTCATGCGCTGATGCGCGGCAATCCGCTCGCCCTTGTGGAAGATCTCGACGGTGCGGGCGGTGAACCGCACCTCGACCTCGGCACGCGCGAAGCGATGCGGAACGCTGTAATAATGCTTCTCCACCTCGACGTGGTAGTCGAGGCTGACGCGGCGGATCCGCCACTCGGCGAGCACGTAGGGGCTCGCCGGCAACGGCTTGAGCGCCGGCCGGTCGATCTCCTCGAGCAGCCGGCGGCGCGTCACGCCGAGCCGCCGGATCGGCCGCTCCTCGTTGAGCCTGGTGAGCAACTCGCCGATCGCTGCGTTGACCTCGGCGAGGCTGTAGAAGACGCGGTGGCGCAGGCGACCGAGCAGCCAGCGCTCGATGATGAGGACGGCCTGCTCGACCTTGGCCTTGTCGCGCGGCTTGCGAGGTCGCGCCGGCAAGACGGCCGTGCCGTAATGCGCGGCCATCTCCGCATAGGTGCGATTGATCTGCGGGTCGTAGAGGCTCGCCTTGATGACTGCGACTTTGGTGTTGTCAGGCACCAGGAGCGCCGGGACGCCGCCGATCGCCGCGAAGGCGCCAACATGGGCGCTGATCCAGTCGGCGAGCCCCTGCGTCCACGTCGCCTGCGCGTAGGTGAAGCTCGAGGCGCCGAGCACGGCGACGAAGATCTGCGCCGTCCTCCGCTCGCCGGTGAGGCGGTCGACCACCACCGGCACGCCGTCGCCCGCGTAGTCGACGAACAGCTTGTCACCGGCCGCGTGCGCCTGGCGCATCGTCACCGACAGGCGTCCCTCCCAGGCGCGGTAAAGCTCGCAGAAGCGCGAGTACCGGTATCCGCCGGGCTCGGCGCCGATGTACTCCTCCCACAGGATCGACAGCGTCACGTGCTTGCGCTTGAGCTCGCGGTGCACCGCCGCCCAATCGGGCTCGGCGATGCGGCGATGACCCTGCCGGTTACCGTTGCCGGTCTTGGCGAACAGGCGGGCCTCCAGGGCCGCGTCCGTGAGTTCGTCGGGCAACGGCCAGCTCAGGCCTGCGGCCTCGAACCGCCGGATGGTCAGCCGCACTGTCGAGGGCGCCGCGCCCATCCGCCGAGCAATCTCGCGGCTCGGCAGCCCAGCCGCCTTCATCCTGATCACATCGCGCACACGGCGCATCGCAAGCCTCTCCGTCGGCATCCAGGGTCCCCCTTCGCAAAGCCGAAAGGTTGACCCTATGGGAGCCAGAAGAGGTCTCGTCACCCCGGGTTCGCTCTTGCGATACCCGGGCGACATCATCCCGGAATCGTGGGCGACATCATCTCGGAACGGGTGGGCGACTTCAAATCGGAATGGTGGGCGAGATCATCTCGGAATCCTGGGCGACATCGATCGGAATCCGCACCGAGGATCGCCGCCAGCGCCATCAACAAGACAAGCCGCCGTAGTGAAGACCTTTTGAGCTAAGCCATTGAAATAGCTTAGAGCGACATCTCAAAAACATGCGAATCCGCGAAGACGGGCTAGCGGGTCGCGATGCGCCGGAAGTCCTCCACCTGTGGAGGCACTCTCGATGTGCTAGCAAGGCCCATAAGGGCGCTTCGAGAAGCTGTATGGGTCGCCTGCAATTGCTGCGGCGTCAGATTTTGACCACTCGACTAGAGCAGCCGCAAGCGCGTAACTAAACCTGCTAAGCCCCCGCCTATGGCGGGGCGAAAACAGGAAGTTCGACAGCTGCGGGAATGAAGTCATGAAGTCTCCTTGGGGAACCGCCAAGAACCCTCAAGGAGACCATGATGGAAGCAGAGTACAATCATCTTAATCACGCGACTTGGGAGTGCAAGTACCACGTCGTGTTTACGCCGAAGTACCGCAAGAAGCTGCTGTTTGGAAAGATCAAGCGCCACTTGGGCCAAGTGTTTCACGACCTGGCGCGACGCAAGGAAGGAGTGCCGGATCGAGGAGGGCCACTTGATGCCCGATCATGTTCACATGCTGATATCGATACCTCCGAAATATTCGGTGGCGCAGATCATCGGATATCTGAAGGGGAAGAGTTCAATATGGATCGTGCAGAATGTCGAGCGCAAGATGCGAAATTTCCTGGGCCACAAATTCTGGGCTCGCGGATATTTCGTCACGACGGTAGGTCGGGATGAAGAAATGATCCGGGCTTATATCAGAAATCAAGAATTGGCCGATCAGCAACTGGATCAGCTTGAGCTGAAGATCTCAGCTGCCCCAAAATCCAATCGATCGTCCTAACATCCCTTAAAACCGCCTTTGGCGGTTCCCCACCAAACCTCCAGCTCTGCTGGAGGTTATTGGCTCTGTGCTCTCCACCGGGCTGCGGCGCCCGACTTCGAGACGTTTCCCGGCATGCTTTGGTCCCGTTCTCCTTTCGGAGTCTCAGTCGTTTCCGACACCGGTAAGCCGGGCAAGTAAGAGCCATAACCAGCAGGCTCCATTCTTTCGAACACTCCCTTCTTCTCCACGCCTCAACGGCGCACGCCATCCGGCTTCGATCCCTCGCGCGAAGAGTGCGGAGCTCCTCGCCGGGGGTACTCGGGAAAGGGGCCCGCCGTCTTGAAGTAAGCGGGCGTCGCTATCACTGCCCCGTTCCCGGGTACCCTCTTAACCGGTCTCGTCGCTGCACTCGGTCCCGCGTGCCGCCTTCGGCGTCGCTACGCTCACGCTCCTGCGGGTGCCATTTTACGTTGAGGCGATGCGCCGTTGGCGCACGCCTGATCGGCCGCTCCGGAGTACGTCAGGTCGCATTACTGATATGAGTCATCACGATGACAGTTTGTCGGGAGTGATCGCGCGAGCCATTTCCGTACCGGGCTCCAGCGCTGCGTGCGCCATGAAGCGCAGAGCTGTTCGGTCGTCAAAGTTCAGCGGTGGCATCGTTTCCTCACGCGGTGGGCTCCACCGAGTGCGGGTTGAATGGGTGACGGTTGCTACAAAAGAGGCGAGTGCCGCCGCCCTTAAGGTGCAGCAGAAGAGCGCCTGCATTTTGCGGTTATCCGAGGCCGGAGCGATCTACCCTGAGAGGGACGCGAGTGGGTACGGCAAACGAAGCGTGCCCACAAGGGCTATAGCACGTTGGCATCGAGCCAATCGTGCTTGATCCCGCCTGTTAGAACCATGCAGCGAGCTCCGTCATCTTCCCGGCTTGGGAAGGGCCTTGGCCCTGCCACACCTCGTCGAGCTATGGGGCGCGAGCGGAACGTAATGATTACTCGGAGGCGCCAGTATGAGCGGCAGCAGGGATGCTATGCTCTCGTAACGGCAGGCCGCTAAGCGTGCTGGATTTCTGTTTGAAAACTCGGCTTTCTGTTTGGGAAAGCCAGGAGCTGGCAAGAGGAGATAATCGAGGATGTTCCGGCAGGGCAGGTCCGGCCTAAGCGCAACAATCCAGTCTCCTGCGAGGTATCGTCGACGATTGACTCGCCACATCAGTCCGCCGCCAGGAATGCGCGTGCAGCGTGCGATATAGATCGAGACCGTAATGGCGCCGTTGATGGTGAGGAGTTCTGCTGCTTCGTCGAAGACCGCAGATCCACCGCCTCGCTCGACAAGTCTGATCAGGTCGGTCGCCGCTTCCTTGATTTTGGCTGCGAGAAACACGCCACGATCGACGTATCTGAAATTGGTCCGGGGCCGGTAGTTGATTAGTTTGTAGGCATTCCCGAGGCTCCCGAAGCGCAGCGCGTAGGTGGAATTGTCCGGCAGGTGATCCGACTCGTCGATAAGCGTTGCGCTGAGACGACCCTTTTCGCGCAACAGGGATTCCAGGCGCGCGAGCATTTCGCGGTTGGAAAGCCATATTCTGCGCTGCTTTCGGTGCCGCTGCGCTCTGTCGAAAATCTCCGGATCGATTATCGGATCGAAAGCACAGGGCGCCTTGATCCACTGGCTGGGGGAGTTGTTTCGCAACTTGCTTGCCAGCCGGCACGTCTTCCGATTGTAAACGTTCACTCCCGTGTAATTCTCGTTATTGAGGACATAGCGGACTGACTGATGGGTCCAGGGGTATCCTCTCCGGTTCAGAATGCCCTCCTGGTTTAGCTCGCGGGCAATCAGAGACTCCGATTTTCCTTCGACAAACTGGTGGAACATTTCACGGACCACCGCGAGTTCGCTCTCGGGGCCGGGCTGAAGAATGACGCGGTCGGATTGCGTGTACTTGCGTTGACCAGGCTCGAGCCTGCCCTTTGATTGTCCATTCTGATCGAGCAGCAGCCGACGGAGGCCATAACTTGCCGTGCCTCCTTGACGGAAGCCTTTCTCGATAAGGCGACATTGAGCCGCAAAGACCTTCGTCGACAGCTCGCGGCTGTACTCCGCCGCCATCGCTCGTTTGAGGCTCTTCATGACATTGGAGAGCAGGCTACCGTCGTTTGAGAATTCCTCGGCACAGTATTCGACCCGGACGCCGGCCTCCTTGCAGATGAACTCGTAATGCGCGCTTTCGTCGCTGTTCTGGAAACGGCCCCAGCGGCTTATGTCATAGACAAGGATGCAGTCAAAATCGGCCTTGCCGAGCATGACGTCACCCAGCAGCGACTTCAGCGCCGGCCGACGATCCAGCAAAAGCCCGCTTTTGCCGTCGTCCTTGTAGGTCCGCAGGATCGCGATGTTCTTGCGAGCCGCGTAGGCCGCGATCGCGTCTATCTGGTTTGCGGTCGAATAAATCTGCCGGTCAGTGGACATCCGAACGTATGCGACGGCACGCAGCGGCTCTGCCGCTTCGAGAGCTTCGATCGACATGGCGAGTACCCGCGAGTTGACTGGGCCACCCCAGGCTCGTGATACGGGAGCATTGTGGCTAACGCGTGCAAAGCCAACCGAGAAGTCAGAAGTCATTACTCAGTTTTACCTACGCGATGGTGGCGGGCGTCTCCCTGACGGGACCGGGCTATGGGCATGCGCTGAAACCTCGGCTTGGCCGGCTTTTCACGCTGCGGACTTCCATCCCTGACGAAGTTGCTGCTGCGGCCGAATTCGCCGGCGCCACCGATCGATGCTGCGGCAAGAGAGGAAGAGCGGAGCGGTGTTGGCCATGACGGGTTGAGGGCCGGAGGAGAGTCTTCCGGCGCCCGTCATGGAGATTGCTCCCATGAATATACAGGTTCTTGATGCTGGCTGCGATGCAAGCGGCGGCTACGGGGTGGATGTGACGCGCGGCAAGCGGGTCGGCCGGGTATCCTCGGAATGGTTCTCCCGTCCGGCGGATGAGCGTTATCTGTCGCTTGATGAGCTGGCTCGCACGGTGCGTGCTCGCGCCGAGCGCAGCTGGACGCGCGTGGTTGAAAGCGCGCTCATCCACGTGGAGGCAAGCCGTGCGGATCCTGAGCGCTTGACGCTGATGCTGCCCGGCTCGGACACGCCAGTCGCGCCGACCCACTGGAGCTTCGGCCAGCTTGCAAGCCAAGTCGGCGCTCCCGCCGCTTACTTGCGACAACTCCCCGCCGCACTCGCAGGCATCAACCTGCAATATGGCCTGACCGCCAATCGCGCCGAACAAATCAAGACGCTCGAGACTGATGATGGACGCGTTGAGCTTCGTGCAGTCACCAGCCTGGACTACGGTCGGATCTTTGACCATGAACTGGTCGAGGCCGTGCAGCGCATCGCCGGCAATGGCACAGGTGATACACGCTGGAAGGTGCCCGGGGTGCTCGACTGGTCAACCGGGACCTACAATCCCCGTGTTGACATTTCCAAAGATACGACGACCCTTTATGCATCGGACAGAGATGTTTTCCTTTTCCTGGTCGATGACCTGAATCCGATCGAAGCCGGCCGTCTGCCGGACGGCTCGCCCGATCTTTATTTCCGCGGTTTCTATTGCTGGAATTCGGAGGTCGGGGCAAAGACGCTTGGCATGGCGAGCTTCTATCTCCGCGCAGTCTGCCAAAATCGGAACCTGTGGGGCGTGGAAGATTTCGAGGAGATCATCATTCGCCATTCCAAATACGCAGCGTCCCGCTTTGCTCACGAAGCGGCCCCAGCGCTGCTGAACTTCGCCAATTCGTCGCCCATGCCCTTCGTCAACGGCATCAAGGCCGCGCGCGAGCGGATCGTGGCACATAGTGATGAGGATCGCACCGAGTTTCTACGTCGCCGCGGCTTCTCCAAAGCCGAGACAGCCAAGGTTATAGAAGCGGTGCTGGCGGAGGAGCGCCGCCCGCCTGAAAGCATCTTCGATTTCGTGCAGGGCATCACCGCCGTCGCGCGCGACAAGCTGCATCAGGATGCTCGCCTCGATATGGAGGCAAAGGCGAAGAAGCTGTTGGATCGCGCCGCCTGACCCCGACCAGGCCAGGACGATCTTTCGTGCCTGGGCTTCTTTCTTTATGCTTCCGGTTTGTCTCTACTTGGCGCTGCCCTCTTAGAGCAAGAGGGCGGCGCTTCGCTCCTTGAATGGGTCGGAGGTCGAGAGAAGGTCTCGGCCGCCCGTTCTCGGAGAAACTGACATGGCAAAGGCCGTTCAGAAGATTATGCTGTCGCCCTCGCGCGACATTCCGTTCAACAAGCTGGTTCTGAGTCAGTCCAATGTGCGCCGCGTAAAGGCTGGTGTCTCGATCGAGCAGCTCGCCGAAAGCATTGCGCAGCGCACGCTGCTGCAAAGCCTGAACGTTCGGGCCGTTGTCGATGACGAAGGCAACGAGACCGGCATGTTCGAAGTGCCGGCCGGCGGCAGGCGTTATCGCGCCCTCGAGCTTCTTGTGAAGCAGAAGCGCATGTCCAGGACGCAGGCTGTTCCCTGCGTGGTGCGAGAGGGCGGTATCGCAGAGGATGACTCGCTTGCGGAGAATGACGAGCGGGTAGGTCTGTTAGGTTCTGTGCTCGAACTGTCCTGTTAGAGTCGTGTGGCTGTCATCGTTATGGTTCATATGCGTGGGGCATTTTGAGGAGGGCACGTAGACGTCCGAGTCAAGCGTTCCCGCAGCGTAGCGAGGACAATGCTTGACGCGGCGGCGACACCACAAACTAGTCAAATGGTTGCAGGCGAAGTCCTGCAACCCTGCCACGTGGCGAACGGGAGAGCGCGAGGGGAACCCCTCGCATTCTAAACAAAAGAGTGCGCCGCAGGCGCTCCGCTTAATAACAGCTGGTTCGGGAAGCTGTCTTCTTTGTTGCTGTACAGGGAGTTGCGCCGAGCTCGGCGTCTTTTGCCGTTTCGGACGGCGAGGACCAAAGAGGACAGTATGGCGCGGATCATCAAGGCGGCGATGGGCTATGCCGCAATCCCGGCAGGCTTTCCGATTCTGGTGTCGGAGCGGATGGCGATCATCGAGCCGGCGTTTGCCTGGCTGATGGAGTTGGCGACCATACCGGGCCGCAGCCATGCGGCTGAAACGATTCGGACCTACGGCGAGCACCTGCATGACTGGTTCGACAGCCTGGAGCAATCCGGGCTCAATTGGCGCGGGGTCGGCGAGGCGGAGATTGCGGCCTGGCGCAACCGCATGCTCTCACAGCCGAGCCCGCATACGAAGCGGCCATACGCGCGGTCGACGGTGAATGATCGGGTTCGCACGGTCTGCCGGTTTTATGCCTGGGCGCAGGGACGCGGCTGGATCGAGGCCTTGCCGTTCCACTTTGTCGACGTGCGGGTGGGCTCTGGTCGGCGACAAGCGTTCCTTGCGCATGTCGATGCGCGTCCCGGTGTCGTGGCGGCAAACATCCTGACTGTTGCCGAGCATGAGCGCTTGCCGCGACCGTTGCGGGTCGATCAGTTGCGTCGGGTCTTCGCCCTGTTGGAGATGCCCTACCGCCTGATGGCGGAATGGGCGCTGGCGACGGGATTGCGGCGCAAGGAGCTTTGCGGCTTGGCTGTCTTCCAGGTCCCGGAGACAGCACATCTTGATGACGAGGATCATCCGCTAGTCGGCGTGCCCTTGACGATCACCAAGGGCGACAAGCCTCGCACGATCTACCCGCCGATCCGCTTGGTTGACCGCACGCAGCGCTATATCGACGAAGTGCGCACGCCGCAGGTACGGGCGTTGCGTCGCCAACGGTCAAATTATCGGTCGCCATCGGCGCTCTTCCTCAATCTTCAGGGGAATGCCGTCAGCAAGACGCGATTGACTGCGGTGTTTGCGGAAGCCTTCCGGGCTGCCGGTGTGGCGGGTTCATTGCATTGGTTGCGCCATACCTTTGCGATGACGATGCTGGTGCGATTACAGCGACAGGCATCGATCACGCCTGACCTCAATCCGCTGAAGATCGTCCAGGTCTTGCTGGGGCACAGTTCGATCCAGAGCACGGCGATCTACCTGCGCTGCGTCGAGCTCAATGCCCGGGAACTCGCCGACAGCATCGACTATCTCTATGGCGAGTTGATCCCCGATGGCCGGTAAGCGTGAGCGTATCGACCGGCGTCTATCGGCTGCGTCAGCGAAGGTGCTGGAGCAGCCGGCCGATGCCATTGCCGTCTTCCGCGACGGTTGGGGCGAGGTCGCAAAGCGCTACGATCTCGGCAAGCTTGGGTTGCCGACAGACGTTACGATGCTTCTGGCGGACGCCTTCCGCAATCATCATGCCGCATCGAGCTCCGAAACGCACCGTCATTGCTGGATGGCACTGCGTGTCTTCGCCCGTTTTGCGGTCGAGGACGGGCATGTTCTTTCTGCCGGGGATCTGACCACCGCAATGGTCGGGCGCTATATCGCCTGGCTGGATCGACAGATCGCGGGACAGACGAACAAGCCCTGGTCAAAGGGGGCGCGGGCGAATGTGCTGATGCAGCTTCGCCAGATGATCGACTGGACGAAGCGCCGGCATCCGTCGCGGCTGCCGTCCCGGATCGACTTCCCCTGGCGGGTCTGGCCGAACCGGACTGCCGACACCCGACCGCGTCTTGGCGGGGAGGATCTCAAGGCGATCCTACGCGCGTGCTATGAAGAACTCGACGAGGCGTGGGATCGCTTCGACACGGGGCGGACCATCCTCGCGACGAGCGGCCCGGCTGATGGCGTCGATCCCGAGCTTTGCGACATGGTCCGGGCGCTTGCTCGGGTGAATGACGGGGTGCTTCCATCGCGGACGCTTGCGATCCGCAGCCAGGTCAACATATCGGCGGTCAGCCGCCATGGCGGGCTTCGTCATCTTGGCGGTTATCTTCACTTGACCGGCGAAACGGTCGTCGCGTTCTTCATCGCCATTGCGATCCAAACGGCGGGCAATCCGGATGCGCTGCGGCTGATAACGCGCGATTGCCAAGTGGCGCATCCGCTCGACGAGCATCGCATCATCGTCGAATGGGCCAAGCCCCGGGCCGGTGCCAAGGTGAAGCGAGCGCAGCGGCGGTCCTTCGATCGCCGTCGGCGACATGCTGCGCCGAACCTGATCGACCGGTTGCTGGCGATGACGGCGCCGCTCGTCTCCCGGGCCAGCCGGCAGGACCGCAATCGCCTGTTCCTGGTCAAGAGCGAGAAGAAGGACGCGGTCACGCTCATTGCGGAGGCGACCTTGTCGCACGCCCTGAAGCCGTTCATCAAACGCTCCAATGCCCGGATCGCCATCTGGAACAAGGCTGCACCGGAGCGGGCACGTCAGCTCTTGCCGGACTTTGCCGCCGTTCTGCTGCGCGGCAGCGTCGCCACCGAATATTACAAGGCGTCTGGCGGCGACATCGTCGCGACACAGGATGTGCTCAACCATGCCCGCGCCGACACGACCGAGCTTTACATCAAGGGGCCGCAGACGCGCCGCATCCAGCGCGAGACAATCGCCCGATTGCAGGAGCTGATGCTCGGCTGGATCGTCGGCGCGAAGGCGAACTGCGAGAATCGGGCGCAGCGCGACCGGATTGCGCTGGCGAGCAATGCGACGGTTCCGTTCAGTCATGATTGCCTCAACCCGCTCGCGGGCACAGCACCAGACTCGATAGCAGGTCGGGTCTGCCGGCACTTCGGCGGATGCCTGCGCTGCCCGGGACTGGTCATCCCGATCGATGCGGAGCACATGGCGCGCATCCTTCAGGCGATCGGCGAACTGGAGCGCGCGCGTGAACGCATTGATCCGCGCCGCTTCGAGCTCCTGTATGCGCCGAGCCTGCGCATCTTGGTCGACGACATCCTGCCGGACTTCCCGCAAACACTGCGAGGTGATGCCGAACAACGAATGCTGGCTCTCGCACGGCTTCCGGCGCTGGAGTGAGCGATGACGGCTTCCACGGCGCGCAATCTTGTCGCCGCCGTCAGGCCGGCGCTTCGGATATCGGCGCGGTCCGTATGGTCCGATCAGGTCTGGCATCTCGACGGTCATCGTCCTGGCAGCAACCGCAGCGACTTCTCGCTCGACTGGGGTTTTGTTCTTGCTGACGACAGCCGGTTCAGTGATCCGCGATGGGCTGACTGGCGAGAGGCGGCGAAGCTGTTCCTATGGAGTCTGAAGCTCGATCCGCCTCCTGGGTACCGCAACGCTCATGAATCGACGATCGTCTCCGTCTTCAATAGGTTGCGGATGCTGATCCGCTGGATGGCGGCGCAGGGATATCGGTGCTTTGCCGATCTCGACCGCGACGCCTGCGACCGGTTCATGACGGTGATGGCGCAGCGTCCGGGCCACAAGCCTGGCAGTACGCTGAAGAGCACGACACTGGGAAACCATGCCAATCTGCTGACGCGCCTTTATCTGCAGGGAGCAAAGTTCCCGGAGATCGCAATCGCCGATCCATTCCCGGGGATCGCGCCGCCGTTCGTTCGCCGCGACCGGGGGTGGCTGCCTTATACGCCGGACGCGATCGCCGTGCCCCTGGTCTCGGCGGCGCTGCGGCTGATCGGGACGCCGGCCGACGACGTCATCGCTCTGCAGGCCCAGGCGCAGTCCGTCTATGACCATGCGCTCGCTAACGGGATCAGCCAGACCAAGGCCGGCTTCATCGTGACTGACGCGATCGCGCCGTTCACCTTCGCGACACTGCCTGGTGAGGAAACTGCCTGGCATGAAGCGCCCGTCACCAGCACCAAGCAGGTGCGCAATCTCGCCGATCGCATTTACGACGCCTGCTTTGTGGTGGTCAGCTATCTGGTCGGCGCCCGGATCTCGGAGATCCTCGGCCTTCAGGTCGGCTGCATCGAGCAGCATCCTGCCGACGACGGCAGCGAGAGCTTCGCCTATCTCGTCGGGCGGATTTACAAGACGGCGCGTGGCATCGATGGCGAAGCCCATCGCTGGGTTGCGCCGGCACCCGTCGAGCGGGCTGTCGTAGTCATGGAGCGGCTGACCGCCCGTCTTCGGGCCCAAAGCGGACGAGACGATCTCTTTCTGGCGATGGCTAGCAACGGCCTTATTGGTCCTGCGGCCCGCATCAACCTCCCCGTCGGCTCCACGATCATAAGGCGGCTGAATGATCTGTTTGCGCTGTTCATCGGCCTGCCGGACCACGAGGGCGAGCCCTGGCATCTGAACACGCATCAGGGCCGCAAGACGTTTGCCCGCTTCGTCGGCAAACGCGACCGGACCGGCCTGTATGCGCTTCAGGCCCACTTCGGTCATGTGACCCGGGCCATGACTGATCGCGGCTACGTCGGGACCGACTTCGCGCTCGACGACCTGATCGACCGGCATGCCCGGGAAGAAACCCGCGCCGCTCTCGAAGAAGTGCTGACGGCAACCGCCCTCGCGGGCAAGGGCGGACGGATGATCGCCGCCCGCTCCCAGTTCCGCGGGCGCACGCGCGACGGCGATGTCCAGGCCTATGTCTCCTTCCTGATGGAGGAGACTGATCTGCGGCTCGGCGTCTGCGATTGGGGCTATTGCGTCTACCGCGTCGAAACGGCTGCCTGCTTCGGCGATGAGAAAGGCCCCAACCCCGTTCTGAGGACCGAAAGTACGTGTCTCGCCTGCGCCAACTTCGCCGTCACCGCCAGGCACAGGCCTGTCTGGCAGGCCCGCCGCGATCGCAATACGGATCTTCTCGGCCATCCCGGCCTGGACCCGGTCAGCCGGCAACTCGCCGAAACCCGGATTGCCGAATGCGATCGCATCCTTGGTGAACTCGACCATGCAAAGGATGTTCGCCATGGCGCGTAAGACCAGCAAAATGCCGGCCCTCACGCCTGCCGAAAAGCGCCTGCGCAACACCCACTGCAAGCTGCGGGATGCTCTGGAGCGGCTGGTGAAGGGGCTGCCCACACACCCGGACCTGCAAAAGCGATCCTACCGCCTGACCGTCGCGACGCTCGCACGCGAAGCGCGCGTCGGCCGCAATGCGATCTACGCCAATCATCGATCGATCATCGACGAATTACGCCGCGCCAGTGATCGCAAGGTCGTTCCCGAGAAGCTCGCAGCCTGGGAAGACAAACTCGCCCAGCAGCGCGCTCTGATCCAGGTCTTGCAGATCGAGGAGCGGCGTATGGTGACGGAAAATGCCGTCCTGCTGAAGCGCATCCTCGACGCCGAAACGGAGGTTGAGCGGCAGAAGCGTCATAATGCCCGCCTGATCGCCGAACGCGATCGCGCCGTGAAACCAGTGCCGCTCACTCGCGGGCCAAAATCCTGACGTCGTCTACGACTGCCGGTTTGTGTCGGTGCGGTCGCCGAAGGACAATCGTCGCCCCATCTATTGCCTGCGACAATCATGCGCGGCATGATCTGCGGCATGCTTGACCCCTTCGATCCAGACAGCTTCATTGTGCGCGCCGAGGTTCATATCCTCGGCATCGAGCCCAAGATCAGCCGCATCCTCGAACTGCCAATCACTCTCAACCTAGCCCAACTCCACGAGGTGCTGCAGGCCGCCTTTGGCTGGACCGACAGCCATCTGCATCAGTTCAATATTGGCGGTCTCATCTACGGAGCTCCAGAGTTCGATGACGACGGTCTGTCCGACAGCAGGATCTTCGAGGCGACCGAGGTCAGGATGATCGACCTTCACTTTCCCGACGATCCCAGCGAAAACCCTCTCGCGATCCTCTACGAATACGACTTCGGCGACAATTGGCGTCATCTGCTGCGCTTGGAGCGCGTCGCGCGCGAGGAGAGTGCCCAATATCCTCGCTGTATCGCCGCCGCACGCTCAGGACCCCCCGAAGACGCTGGTGGGCCTTCAGGCTATGCCGACTTCCTCGAGGCCTGGCTCGACCCCGACCATGAAGAACATAAAGCGATGCAACGATGGGCTGGCCGCAAGTTCCACCCGGAGTCCTGCAATCTCGACGACATCAACAAGGCTATCGCCAAAGCACTACACGCATCAAAGGACGACTATCGCTTCCGTCGAGAAAGCCATCGTGATTGACACCAACCGGCTGCGCTTCAGTGCCAAAGAGACACCCAAAACGCAAGGCGCAGCCAAGAAGACTAAAGAATCAACGTCATCCAGCTAACAGGACACTTGACGCATAACCTAAGCGCTTCATCCGCTCGACCAGTTCCGAGCATTCAAGGCCTTGAGCGACGCCGGGCTGAGCGAGGAGGACATCGCCGCGCGTCACTTCGTGACGCCAGCGATTGTCAAGCAACGGCTGCGGTTGGCATCAGTGTCGCCGAAGCTGCACGAGGTCTATGCCGAAGACGGAATGGCCCTCGAACAGCTCATGGCATTTTCCGTGACTGCGGACCACGCCAGACAGGAGCAGGTCTGGGACAACGTGAGCCGTTCCGGTCACGACGAGCCCTATCAAATCCGCCGAATGCTCACCGAAAATACTGTCCGAGCCTCGGATCGGCGTGCCCGCTTCGTTGGCGTTGATGCCTACGAGCAGGCGGGCGGTGCGATCGAGCGTGACCTCTTTCAGCATGATGATGGCGGTTGGCTGCGGGACGTCGCCTTGCTCGATCGTCTCGCAACTGAAAAGCTCACGAGCGAGGCCGAGACGATCGCCAGGGAAGGCTGGAAATGGATCTCGGCCGCCGTGGAGTTTCCCTACGGCCACGCCACGGGCCTACGTGAGCTCGATGGCAAACCTGCCGATCTCACGACCGAGGAGCAGGCGACCATCCATGCGCTCAATGCTGAGCAGGCCAAGCTGGAGCTCGACTATCAGGACGCGGACGAGCTGCCTGACGACGTCGATCAGCGTCTTGGCGAAATCGAAGCAGCCCTGATAGCGTTCGAAGAGCGTTCAATCATCTATGATCCCGCCGACATCTCCCGCGCCGGCGTCTTCGTCAGCATTGATTCCGAAGGGCGCCTGTCGGTGGACCGGGGTTATGTTCGCCCCGAGGATGAAGCGCGGCAGGAAGATTCGGCCGTCGAGCAGGGCGACGATACGTCGTCCAGCGACAGCCGAGGGTCTGATGGTCCCCGCTGTGTGCAACTGACCGCGATCTCGGTTGCAGGGAGTGCCACTGATACCGAGGATGATGACGAGGATGCCGCGCGTCCGCTTCCGGACCGCCTCATCATCGAGCTGACGGCGCACCGGACGCTGGCATTGCGCGACGCGCTGGCAGAAAATCCCGCGATCGCGTTCCAGGCCGTGTTGCACAACTTCGTGCTGACGGCCTTTTATCGGTTCGCTAGCTCCGGCAGCTGTCTTGAGATCGGACTTCGTACACCCACATTTCCCGCTCAAGCTCCAGGGTTAAGGGAAAGCGCATCGGCGAAAGCCGTCGAGGTGCGGCATGAGTCCTGGAAAGCACGGTTGCCCAAGGACGAGAAGGACCTCTGGGATGCGCTCACTGCCCTCGACGGCACGGCTCAAGCGTCCCTGTTCGCCCACTGTGCGTCGTTTGCCGTCAACGCCGTCTATGAGCCCACGAACCGCTACAACACGGGACGGGTCTCAGCCCACGGCGTCCGCTCGCGTATTGACCAGGCCGACGTGCTGGCACGCGCCGTCGGGCTCGACATGGTTCGGGCCGGCTGGAAGCCCACGGTCGACAACTATCTCGGTCGTGTCACCAAGCCGCGCATTCTGGAAGCGGTTCGGGAGGCGAAGGGCGAGACGTCGGCTCAACTCATCGACCATCTGAAGAAGGGCGATATGGCCAAGGAGGCCGAGCGTCTTCTCGATGGCTCCGGCTGGCTGCCGGAGCCGCTGCGCCCGGTTGAAATCGCCTCGGAGCCGGCCGAGCAGGAGGGGGAAGCAGGACCGTTGCCCGAATTCCTCTCCGATGACGAGGAGCGCGAGCCCGCAGCCGACGAAGATCGGCCGGAACAACTTGACGCCGCCGAATAGCATCGTGCCGCGTGACGGCTCCAGCCGCCCGCGTTGATGACAGTGACATGGGGATCGGCGTACGGCGCCGGTCCCTATTTTTTTGGCGAGGACCCAAGAGGAAGAGCCGGGCCGGGAAGGGTTTGAGTCGCCGCGGTCTTGAGAGAGCGCCGGGCGGTTCAGCCCATTCCCGCTCTCCGAAAGAAATCCTCCCATGACCGAATCTCTCCTCGGCGGCGCCAGCGCCGCGCCGGCCTCCATGCGTGCCACCGCAGTCGTCGCTTCCGCGGTAGTCAGGGCTGCACGACAGCTCTGCACCGACCTCGAGCGCAGCCGCCGCATCGACGCCACCGCTCTACGCTCCGCCATGGAGGCAGCGTTTGGCGCCTCCGATAAGAGTGGTGCCTGGAATTGGAAGACCGCCTATGACGCCTGCGAGGCAGCGACCGTCCTGTTCTTGCGCCGGTATGGCGTCGCCATGTTGGCCAAGGCGAGGTCGCCCGCCGCGATGCTGCCGATGCTGGCGCGGATCACGAAGCTCCTTCCGACCCACACGCGCAGGTCCGAAGAGAGTGAATCGCTTCAGCAGTTCTCGACACCCATCGGGCTGGCATTCGTCACCAGCGTTGCTGCCGCAATCACTCCGGCGGACGTCGTGCTGGAACCATCGGCTGGCACGGGCCTTCTTGCCATCCCAGCTGAACTGGCCGGGGCATCCCTCGTTCTCAACGAGTTTGCCGACGGCCGCGCAGGTATTCTCGGCCAGCTCTTCCCCGGCGTTGCCACGACCCGGTTTGATGCTGCGTACATCAACGACCATCTCGACCCCGGCATAGTGCCGAGTGTTGTGCTGATGAACCCGCCATTCTCGGCCGCGGTTCATGTCGATCGAAAGATGGCGGATGCAGCGTTACGGCACGTCGCCTCGGCACTTGCACGTCTTCCCGAAGGCGGGCGGCTGGTCGCCATCACAGGCGCCAACTTGGCACCTGACGACCCAGTGTGGTCTGAGTCTTTCAAGCGGCTGCAGGAACAGGGCCGGGTCGTGTTCTCGGCGGCAATCGACGGCGCAGTCTACGCCAAGCACGGCACCACCGTCGACACCCGCCTGACCGTCATCGATAGAGTGCCGGCCGACGATGTTGCGTCATTACCGCCATTCCCCGGCGTTGCACCTGACCTGCCGACGCTGCTCGCCTGGGTCACACAGCACGTGCCAGCACGGCACCCACTTGTCGGCAAAGCGGCATCGATGGTGCCGGCAATTGCCAGCCCCTCTCGAACCGTGCGCGCCTACGCCGGCCAACGTCAGCCAGCGGCGGTGCCGGCAATCGAGCCCGTGGCGACGGAAGTCGCCTACGAGCCAGTCGATTGGGCGCCCACGGATGCCCGCCAGATCAGCGATGCGCTTTATGAGGCCTATGCGCTGCAGTCGATCCGCATACCCGGCGCACAGGCGCATCCGACCAAGCTTGTGCAGTCAGCGGCGATGGCTTCGGTCGCCCCGCCGAAACCATCCTACCGGCCGCACCTGCCAGCGAGCGTCGTCGCGAACGGGATCCTGTCGGATGCTCAACTCGAAAGCATCATCTACGCTGGCGAGGCGCACTCGGAGTTTCTTAGCGGTTCCTGGACGGTCGATGCCACCTTTGATGTCGTGGCGGCCGCGCGTGACGATGCGGAGAATGCTGTTCGGTTTCGTCGCGGCTGGTTCTTGGGGGATGGGACCGGGGCTGGCAAGGGTCGGCAGGTCGCTGGTATCCTGCTCGACAACTGGCTGAAGGGGCGCCGTCGTGCGGTCTGGATCAGCAAATCCGACAAGCTGATCGAGGATGCGCAGCGTGACTGGTCGGCGCTCGGCATGGAGCGCCTACTGGTCACGCCGCTTTCGCGTTTCCGGCAGGGCACGCCGATCCGGCTTGGGGAAGGCGTCCTATTTACCACCTACGCTACGCTGCGCACCGACGAGCGCGGAAAGAAGCTTTCGCGCGTTGCGCAGATCGTCGAATGGTTGGGCTCCGATTTCGACGGAGTCATCGTTTTCGACGAGAGCCACGCCATGCAAAACGCAGCGGGTGGGAAGGGCGAACGCGGTGATCAGGCCGCCTCTCAGCAGGGACGCGCGGGCCTACGGCTCCAGCATGCCCTGCCAAATGCCCGCGTTGTCTATGTCTCGGCGACCGGCGCTACCACGGTTCATAACCTCGCCTACGCCCAGCGCCTCGGATTGTGGGGCGGTGCCGATTTCCCGTTTGCCACCCGAGCTGAATTCGTCGAGGCGATCGAGGCGGGCGGTGTCGCCGCCATGGAGGTGCTGGCCCGGGACCTCAAGGCGCTCGGTCTCTATGCTGCGCGGTCCCTGTCCTACGAGGGCGTCGAATACGAGCTCGTCGAGCACCAGCTCACGCCTGAGCAGGTGCGCATCTACGACGCCTATGCAGATGCTTTCGGCATCATCCACAACAATCTCGACGCGGCGATGCGGGCCGCCAACATCACCGGCGCAACTGGGATCCTGAACGCCCAGGCGAAGTCGGCAGCACGCTCTGCCTTCGAGAGCGCCAAGCAGCGCTTCTTCGGGCACCTGCTGACCTCGATGAAGACACCTTCGCTGATCCGCTCGATCGAGCGCGATCTCGATGCCGGACATGCCGCCGTCATCCAGATCGTTTCGACCGGGGAAGCGCTGATGGAGCGGCGCCTCGCCGAGATCCCGACTGAGGAGTGGGGCGACGTCCAGGTCGACATCACGCCACGCGAATATGTACTCGACTATCTCGCCCATTCCTTCCCGGTCCAGCTCTACGAGCCTTTCTCCGACTCGGAGGGCAACCTCTGCTCCCGGCCCGTCTATCGCGACGGCCAGCCGGTGGAGAGCCGGGAGGCTGTCGCGCGACGCGATCGCCTCATCGAAAAGCTGGCATCGCTATCGCCGGTGCCCGGTGCACTCGATCAAATCGTCCAGCGGTTTGGGACGGACATGGTCGCCGAAGTCACCGGCCGCTCCCGCCGTGTCATCCGCAGGGGCAGTCGCCTTGTCGTCGAGAGCCGTGCCGCGTCGGCGAACCTCGCGGAGACCACGGCATTCATGGATGACGCCAAGCGCATCCTTGTATTCTCCGACGCCGGCGGCACCGGCAGGAGCTACCATGCCGAATTGTCGGCACGGAATCACCGCTTGCGGGTTCACTATCTGCTCGAGCCTGGGTGGAAAGCGGATGCTGCCATCCAGGGACTCGGCCGCACCAACCGGACCAACCAGGCGCAGCCGCCGCTGTTTCGACCAATTGCAACGAACGTGAAGGCGGAGAAGCGTTTTCTCTCCACCATCGCTCGCCGGCTCGACACGTTGGGTGCCATCACCCGTGGTCAACGCCAGACCGGAGGGCAGGGACTATTCCGTCCCGAGGACAACCTCGAAAGCCAATATGGCCGTGATGCGTTGCGCCAGCTCTACACGCTGCTTGCGCGGGGCAAGGTCGAGGGCTGCTCGCTCGAGGCGTTTGAAGACGCCACCGGGCTGAAGCTCGTGGACGCCAGTGGGCTGAAGGACGAGCTTCCGCCGATCACGACCTTCCTCAACAGGCTGCTTGCCCTCGCTATCGAGCTGCAGAACATTCTCTTCACGGCATTCGAGCAGCTATTGTCGGCCCGCATCGAGGGCGCCATTGCGTCCGGCACCTACGACGTCGGGTTGGAAACGCTTCGCGCCGAAAGCTTTGTGGTCACCGACCGCCGCGCGATTTACGTTCATCCAGCGACCGGTGCCGAGACCAGGCTGCTCACGATTACCCAGCGCGAGCGGAATCGCCCGGTCAGCCTGGATGAGGCCTTGAGCCGGCTGTCGGATCGACGTGCCGTCCTGCTGATCAACGAGCGCTCTAATCGAGCCGCCCTGCAGATCCCGGCGCCGAGCTTCATGCTCGATGACGGCGAGATCGAAAGCCGTGTCCGGCTGATCCGTCCGATGGAGCAGCACAGCGTTCCCTTGAAGATGATGGCGGAGAGCCATTGGGTCGAAGCCGACCGCGAACGCTTTTCCGCCGCTTGGCGGGCGGAGCTCGCGGATATCCCTGAATTCTCTGACAGCACGATCCATATCGTGGCGGGCTTGCTGCTGCCGATCTGGAAGCGGCTGCCGGACGAGTCGGCGCGGGTCTACCGCCTGCAGACCGATGCCGGAGAAAGAGTCATCGGTCGCAAGGTTTCAGCTACCTGGGTCGCGAGCGTCCTTGAGGGCGACGCGCCCAAGCTGGCATCGGACGCTGCCTTCGCCGCTCTGATCGAGGGCCGAACGGTCCTCGAGCTCGCCGAAGGCCTGCGGCTGCGCCGCGTTCGGATCATGGGCGCATACCGCATCGAGCTGTCGGGATTCACGGACGCGATGCGCGACCGATTGCGCAGCTATGGGCTCTTCGCCGAGATCATCTCGTGGAAGCTGCGCATGTTCGTGCCAACAGATGAAAGCGGCATCGAAATCCTGTCGAAAGTGCTCGATCACTATCCGGTCGCGCATCAGTGAGCGGGAGTCCGCATGATGCCCCGCGATGCGTCTGAATTGGCACACCGTCTCGCGCGAGAGGCCGAGGCCGTATGCCGTCACTATCTGTCCAATGGCAAGCGCCAGGGTGCGGATTCCGACGAAGTCGCCCAGGCGTACCGATATGAAGTCGCCCGTGGATTCCGAGACGATGTCGCCCACCTTTCCGATTTGATCTCGCCCAGCGGCGAGGCGTTCTGGCCGGCTGGTTCTCTGGCATCGGTCAAGCCGCGCGGTCAATCTGGAATCGCGACTTCAACCTTTTTTCTTCTTCTGCGGTTGCTGTGGGCATGTGGACAACGCGATTGCGTTGTCCAAGCGCAGCGGCATGTCCACGGCGCTCAGGTCTTTCGGGCGGATTGCCGAGTTCGGCGCAGGCTCTCACCGGTGAGGTCGAGCCGATGGGCATTGTGGACGAGGCGATCGAGCACGGCGTCGGCATAGGTGGGATCTCCAATGAGCAGATGCCACTGGTCCACGGGGAGCTGGCTGGTGACGATGGTGGAGCGATGACCGTAGCGATCTTCGAGGATTTCCAGGAGGTCGTGACGGGCGCCGGCATCGAGCGGCTCGAGCCCCCAATCATCGAGGATCAGCAGATCGACACGGCCAAGGCCGCGCAACAGGCGTGGGTGACGACCGTCGCCGCGGGCGAGCGCCAGATCGTCGAACAGGCGCGGGACGCGTTGATAGAGCACGGAGCGATTGTCGCGACAGGCCTTGTGGCCGAGCGCCGAGGCGAGCCAACTCTTGCCGACGCCTGCCGGGCCGCAGATCAGGAGATTGACGTGGTCGTCGATCCAACGGCCCTCGACAAGCTTGGCGAACAGCGGGCGGTCGAGACCGCGCGGGGTGCGGTAGTCGATGTCCTCGACGCATGCCTGCTGGCGCAGCTTGGCGTAGCGCAGGCGAGTGGCGAGCCGTTTGTCGTGCCGCAGCGAGGCTTCACGTTCGAGCAGCAGAGCAAGCCATTCGGCGTGACCGAGGCTGCCAGCCTCACCGGCGGCTTCGATGTCGGCGAAGGCCTTGGCCATGCCGTGGAGGCCGAGGGCGTTGAGGCGGTCGAGGGTCGGATGGGTGAGCAAGGGACGGTCTCCTAATTGTAGTAGCGCGGTCCGCGGATGTTGGCATGCAGGATCGGCGCATCGTCCGCGGAGCGCTGGTGAGCGGGACGCCGATCGAGATTGTTGGCGAGGATCGACTTGACCGAGCCATAGGTGCGCGCGCCGATGTCGATCGCCCGCGCAGCCGCCGCGTCCAGCCGTTCGCGCCCATAGGAGGCGGCGAGCCTGAGGATGCCGAGGCAGGCGCGGAAGCCTTGTTCGGGGTGCGAGCGCTCGTCGAGAATGAGGTCGCACAATGCGCTGGTTGCCGGCCCGATCGCGGCGGCGTCCTGACGGATACGCCCGATAGTCCAGCCGGCGTAGCGCCGATGGCTGGAGGCCATGTGCTCCGGCACGGTGGTGTGCTTGTGATTGCCCTCATGCGCTGATGCGCGGCAATCCGCTCGCCCTTGTGGAAGATCTCGACGGTGCGGGCGGTGAACCGCACCTCGACCTCGGCACGCGCGAAGCGATGCGGAACGCTGTAATAATGCTTCTCCACCTCGACGTGGTAGTCGAGGCTGACGCGGCGGATCCGCCACTCGGCGAGCACGTAGGGGCTCGCCGGCAACGGCTTGAGCGCCGGCCGGTCGATCTCCTCGAGCAGCCGGCGGCGCGTCACGCCGAGCCGCCGGATCGGCCGCTCCTCGTTGAGCCTGGTGAGCAACTCGCCGATCGCTGCGTTGACCTCGGCGAGGCTGTAGAAGACGCGGTGGCGCAGGCGACCGAGCAGCCAGCGCTCGATGATGAGGACGGCCTGCTCGACCTTGGCCTTGTCGCGCGGCTTGCGAGGTCGCGCCGGCAAGACGGCCGTGCCGTAATGCGCGGCCATCTCCGCATAGGTGCGATTGATCTGCGGGTCGTAGAGGCTCGCCTTGATGACTGCGACTTTGGTGTTGTCAGGCACCAGGAGCGCCGGGACGCCGCCGATCGCCGCGAAGGCGCCAACATGGGCGCTGATCCAGTCGGCGAGCCCCTGCGTCCACGTCGCCTGCGCGTAGGTGAAGCTCGAGGCGCCGAGCACGGCGACGAAGATCTGCGCCGTCCTCCGCTCGCCGGTGAGGCGGTCGACCACCACCGGCACGCCGTCGCCCGCGTAGTCGACGAACAGCTTGTCACCGGCCGCGTGCGCCTGGCGCATCGTCACCGACAGGCGTCCCTCCCAGGCGCGGTAAAGCTCGCAGAAGCGCGAGTACCGGTATCCGCCGGGCTCGGCGCCGATGTACTCCTCCCACAGGATCGACAGCGTCACGTGCTTGCGCTTGAGCTCGCGGTGCACCGCCGCCCAATCGGGCTCGGCGATGCGGCGATGACCCTGCCGGTTACCGTTGCCGGTCTTGGCGAACAGGCGGGCCTCCAGGGCCGCGTCCGTGAGTTCGTCGGGCAACGGCCAGCTCAGGCCTGCGGCCTCGAACCGCCGGATGGTCAGCCGCACTGTCGAGGGCGCCGCGCCCATCCGCCGAGCAATCTCGCGGCTCGGCAGCCCAGCCGCCTTCATCCTGATCACATCGCGCACACGGCGCATCGCAAGCCTCTCCGTCGGCATCCAGGGTCCCCCTTCGCAAAGCCGAAAGGTTGACCCTATGGGAGCCAGAAGAGGTCTCGTCACCCCGGGTTCGCTCTTGCGATACCCGGGCGACATCATCCCGGAATCGTGGGCGACATCATCTCGGAACGGGTGGGCGACTTCAAATCGGAATGGTGGGCGAGATCATCTCGGAATCCTGGGCGACATCGATCGGAATCCGCACGCCAGGGACGGTACTGGCTGGTTGGCGATGTCCAGAACACTCCGGGCCGCTCTCTGTTTGTGCGGCTCTACGAATCGCCAAAAGGCCCGGCAGGTAAATGGACTGACGCGGCGACGGGCGAGCACGGCGACTTGCTGGATATCATCCGTGAGCGCTGCGGTTTCGGCAATTTCCGCGAGGTTGCCGAGGAAGCGCGGCGATTTCTCAAATTGCCTCGTCCCAATCAGGACGTCACTCCCAAAGTCGCTCTCCCAGCGGTGCAGCGTGGATCGCGAGAGGCGGCAAGGCGGCTCTTTGCCATATCGCAACCGATCGAGAGTACTCTCGTGCAGCTATATCTGCGCCGTCGCGGCATTGATGATGTGCATCACGGCGGCAGTCTGCGTTATCAGCCGCGTTGCTACTATCATCCGCCCAACCAGGATGCGCCCGAGATCTGGCCGGCGATGATTGCTCGCGTGACGGATCTCGATGGGACGATCACGGGCGTACACCGTACCTGGCTCGATCCTGAGGGCTTCGAACCTCATCGGCTCGGCAAGGCGCCGATCGATACGCCCCGCCGCGCCATGGGTGATCTTCTCGGCAATGCGGTTCGTTTCGGCATGGCGGATGACGTGCTCGCAGCTGGCGAGGGTATCGAGACCATGCTGTCGCTACGTTGCGTGCTCCCAACCTTGCCGATGGCCGCTGCACTGTCGGCCAATCACCTCGCAGCCATGGCACAGCCGCCGAATTTGCGTCGGCTCTATATCGCGCGTGACGCCGATGCTGCTGGCGACATGGTGCAAGCGGTTCTGTCGCAACGCGCAGAAGTTGCCGGCATTGAGGCGATCCCGTTATCGCCCCGGCTGGGCGACTTCAACGAGGATCTGCACACCTTCGGACTCGACGCCCTTCGCGCATCGATCATGGGGCAAATCGTACCGGAGGACATCGTCCGCTTTTCTCGCGCCGGCTGATGCCGTCGGATAGGCGCGAGCGGCGTCTCTCGGCGTCGACGGCTCGGTCGCGGCGGCCCGATGCCGAAGTGGCACGCGACCACGGCCTTCTAGAGGGCGATCGGACGGCAGGCGGTTCGGGCCGGCAATGGCTGAGGGGCGGCTATTTTCCGCCGGCCCTTGCCACCCCACGCGACGAGTCGCGTGGGGACCCCGACTGCGGGCCTTTGCATCGCGAAGCAAAATAGCCGCCCCTCAGCCATCCTCCGCTGGCGCTGCGGCCCTCCGCGTTGCTCCGGGTGCAGGCCCGTTCCGCCCGCCGTCTGAGTGATCGCCACGAAGGCCGCGATGGGCGCGGCCGATCCGGCAAAGGGACACCTCCTCATGACCGATCGTGACGACATCGAACCGCCGCACGCTTCATCTGCGACCGACCTCGTTCTCAACGAACTGCAGCTCTTTGGCTACCGTCCATTCGACGACCAGCCCGATCCGAGACCGCTGCCCGAAGGTAAGACGATCGCTGGCGCCGTTGCCGACATTTTCGACGCCTTGGTCGCCACACTGAACGACACCCGGCTCGAGCCAGACCTTCCAGATCTGCTCTGGTCGGCAGTCAACCTCTTTCACCGCGCCGCAGACCGAACCAACCGTCAGCTCGACGATAACGAACAGGCGCAACGCAAGAGCCAGCGCGAGCAAGACGGCTCGGAAGTGCGATCCGTCGAACTGGAGCGCTTGACGGCCGAAGGCATCACACTGATCGAACGGCGCAATTGCCTGGAACTCTTCCGCGACCAGGCAATCGAACGCTTTGAGCTCCACACCGGCTCCACTTGGCGTCCTCGATCGGGATCACTCGTCAACCATCGCACGCTCACCGCAGCAATGATCGACTCGCGGGACTTCATCGCCGCCAAACGCCGGGCCGAGACCGAGGTCATGTTGCCAGCAGGACCGAAGATCGCACTGACCGGCGGCCTCGACTTCAACGATCACCGCCTCATCTGGGATCGCCTTGACAAAGTTCACGCCAAACATCCTGACATGGTCCTCATCCATGGCGGCTCGCCAAAAGGCGCGGAGCTGATCGCCTCCAAATGGGCGACCACCCGGAAGGTGCCACAGGTCGCGTTCAAGCCGGACTGGACCCAGCACGCCAAGGCAGCACCATTCAAGCGCAACGACGCGATGCTCGAACTGCTGCCGATCGGCGTCATGCATTTCCCGGGCACTGGAATCCAGGACAATCTCGCTGACAAGGCGAAGCGGCTCGGCATCCCTGTTTGGACATTCGGTGGCGCGTGAGCGCCACCCTGACACGCTTCGGATCCTACCACCCAGGTGGAGTTGCAGCGCCGCAACTCCGCCTCGTTTCGCTCATATGTCAAACCTGCGCCGCGGTGGTGGTGGAAGGCGCGACCATGACATCTATTGCACATGGAGCCACCACCATGCTCGCCCTTGGACTTCTTCTCAATATCGTTGGCATCGGCTTGTTCTGCTGGCTGACCTTCACGCTGGCGGTATACGCTCTGCCATTTTTTGTAGCCATGAATGCCGGCATGTTAGTTCTACAGAGTGGTGCCGGCGTTCCCGGCGCGTTGATTGTTGCCGTCGCCGTCGGCGTCATGACGCTGGCGATCGCTCGAATCGCGTTCGCCACGACCCAGTCGTTGATTTTGCGTGCGGTCATAGCATCGGTGTTTGCTTTGCCGGCGTCATTTGCTGGCTATCACGTCACTCTCGCGATGGCACAAATCGGAGCACCTTCGCTTGTCTGGCGGGAGCTTTTCGCTTGCTTTGGGGCGATCTTCATCGGCGGCACGGCTTGGACGCGTTTAACTGTCTTTACAGAGCCCGGCCCGCTTGAGCCGGGCAGGGCGGTCAGCGACAGTCCTCGCCCAGTTCTCACGGCCGCCGCGCGCGAATGATGATCTGCTGACCCTCGTCGTCGAACAGGTTTGCGCAGATCAACGCGCGGGGTGTTCGGGAGCTGAGCGAAAGAATATCGGGTCTTTCCAGAGCACTTCGGGCCAGCTGGCGATTACTCCCGCTCCGTCCTCGAAGTGGAAGGGCCTCTCTCTGGAGGTCTCTCTCGGCGCCGATGCCGCTATTTCCCGCATTCTGTTTCTTTCTCTACGCCCAACCGTTTCGACCTCTTGTACGGCAGAACCGAGATTAGCCAACTCTTCTCCCGAGGTTATGTTTCAGCACGCGACGCACCGGGCCTCCGTGATGGCTCGATCTGGCCGAAGACCGGCTGCGCCTCGATCGTCTGAGCCGCAACGCTGTCGCAGTGACTTTCTTCCCCTGGGCTTCGCCCATTCCTCGCGCGAGCCAAGAAAGCATGCCCCCGCGAAGGCGGGGGTCGCTGCGACAGCATCCTCCGCTGCGCTCCGGCCCTTCGGGTGCGTCGCCGATCGTCCCCGGCCTCAAAGATCGCCATCGAGGCCGCGGTGGTCGCGGGCTTGAAACACAAACAGGAGAAGAGACATGGCTACCATCGGTTCGTTCAAGAAGGTCGGAAACGATTACCAGGGCGAAATCGCTACCCTCAGCCTGAAGGCCAAAGGCGTTCGCATCGTCGCGGAATCCAACCTCTCCAACGACAAGGCTCCGAGCCACCGTGTTTTCGTGGGCCGCGACGTCGAGATCGGCGCCGCCTGGTCGAAGCGCTCAGAGGAAGGTCGCGACTACCTCTCGCTCAAGCTGGACGATCCCTCCTTCACGGCGCCGATCTACGCTAACCTGTTCAACGACGAGGGTGGTGAAGGCTTCAACCTGCTGTGGTCGCGGCCGCGAAAGAACGGCGAGTAAGACCGGCTCTCAAAGCCCCGCCCGAGACAAGCGGGCGGGGCTTCTGCTTCACACAATACTCAGCAAACGGCCGCGCCGATTGAAGAACAAAGCACGTTGACCAGCGCCTACGACTTGGTCGCCCGCCCGGCGCGCCTAAGCAGGTCTCCCGGCTCGATTCCCAATGCGTCCGCAATTTGCCCGAGCACCGTGACGCTTGCCGACACGTCGCCGCGCTCGATCGCGCCGACATAATGGGCGCTTAGGCCCGCGTGCTCAGCCAGCTCCTCTTGCGTCATTTCCAGATCATGGCGCTTGCGACGCAGGTTCACTGCCATGATCTCCTTGAGATCCATGGCAGTATGTGAATCCGAGCCAGAACGATCGTTCCGGGAACGATCGTTCTATTCGTCGCAGAACATGTTATTCTACTTATTACGCGGTGATGGCCCGCCCTTATCAGTGTAAAAGGGCAACCAAAATGGTGCTGGCGGCGCTGGCCCGAATGAGGCTAAAGTAAGTCCTTGAGATCAGCGGGAATTAGAATCATTCGCTTTATGAAGCGCTCATGAAAAAGCCACCGGCAGATCCGGACGTTGCCGACCTTGCGCCAACGGATCCTGTGCTCACGGTCTACGACGAAGAGCATATCGTTACTTATTTGCGCATGCTCGATGCAGACGCGGAGGGAGCCGACTGGTGCGAGGTGGCGCAAATCGTTCTCCACATCGATCCAGAGCTCGAGCACGACCGCGCTAGACGTGCGTTCGATAGTCACCTGACCCGCGCAAAGTGGATGACGGAGCATGGTTATCGCCATCTGCTCCGAGGTGGTGCTTCAAACCCAAACCTTTGAAGTCTTGCGTAGAACAATTTGCTATCTGGCCGCTGGGTTCGATCTATTGCATCACGCGATGCACGATCGGGGGCTAGCTACAACTCCTGCTCGTCACGATTATTGCGCCGCAATCGAGCTGTGTAGTGGGACGCGTACATGTCGAAAATCAACTGGAGATCGTCTGCAGAATTTTACGGTCGTGTTGAGGGAGCGGAAATGACCGGCTTGGCCTGGGAGTGCTTGCGCCGCAATCCTGCTTTCCAGCGGGCGGCCCCGCCGCCTGGTGTCAGCGCGAGTATCGAGTTTCGACAGCAATGGGGGTTGGTTTTTCGCAGCTGATCCCGGTCAGTCCTATCTTGAGCAGACGATCTTCTGGGCGCCAGAAGTGCTGGCGACGGTCATACCCGTACGTCCCGCGCTGATCGCCGGCCCGTATTCGCCCGTCCGCCTGGACCTCAGCAACCTGGACGATGGTCAGTTGCGGCAGGGCCCTGACGGCTGGCACGCGGTCATGCACCTGCGCGGCGTAGAGCACCGCATCTGGTGCAAAGAGGCGCCGCTCGTCTCGGCTGCCTACACTGTTGAATACCCGCTCGATCGTGACTTCGAATTCAGGGTCGATGCGGGCAGGCGCTTGTGGCGAGGCCTCAACGGCAGACCGCAGGGAGCGCCGCTCCATGCGCTCTCAGTCTACCGCCGCCGGCGGCTCGCGCTTGCCTTGCGCGCGCTCGACGCCCGGACGGACGGCGCCACTTATCGCGAGATCGCTGAAGTCCTGCTGCCCGCTCACCGCATTGGCAAGCGGGACTGGCGAACGCACGACTTGCGCAGCCAGATCGTCCGCCTGGTCAAGACAGGTTTCGCCTTGGCGCAAGATGGCTACCGCGCCCTGTTAAGACCACCCTCGCGAAGGAAGTAGCGCTGCCTTTGGGGGTATCGAAACTGCACCCCCTCATGTTCGGCATCCCCCTTCGAGGTTCTTCTCCGTCATTGTCCCCGTCAGCGCGCCACCAACCTCGTTGGCGCTCCACACGGCCACGGAGCCTTTCAGATGTCCGATCTGAACCTCGTTACATCGCCACGATATCTTCGAACGTCCGAAGCAGCGCGATACCTGAGCCTTTCACCCCGCACGCTCGAGAAACACCGTACGTACGGTACCGGTCCTGCTTACCGGAAAATCGGCGGTCGCGTCATCTATGCGGTTGCTGATCTCAAAGCCTGGGCAGACGTCGGCACCAGAAAGTCAACCAGCGATCCAGGTACAGGCACCGTACTGCCGGCCAAGCGGCACGCTCCCATCGCTTACGCAGGAAAAGAGCGGCGCTGACCCATGAAGAAACACGTTCATCATCCCGAGAGCAACTCAACGAAAGAGGTCAGAGTCGGCGACCTCACGACCGTTGAAATCCTGTGGCTCGAAAAACGCATCGAAAACCGCGTTCGGTTCGGTCGATCCGTTGTGGAGAAGATCATCGACCGCAATCGACGCGTGCTGTCATTCGCCCCTGGCAGCATCTTCGCGTTTGTGCGTTGGACGTCCAACGACTTTGGGACGATGCTGTCCCGCATCGATATCCTGCGCGCAGCGACGCCTGGACAGCGCTATTCCACCGTGCCCTGGATCACGCCGGGCGGTGAGAGCCTGTTGCGACTTTCCGGTTGGCCGAAGGTCGAACGGGTGCTGCAGATGATCGATATCGTCGAGGCGCTCGACGTCGATCCTGCCGACGCAGCACCTGAGTATTGGCACCACGTTCATAACCGAGTGTCGGTCAACGAAGCACCCCGGCCATACACCCGGTCGCGTCATCAGGCCTGGCTCCATCGGCGGCGGGTGATGCCATGAACGCGCGGTGTGCGACGATTTTCACGACAATTGCGACAACAGGCCTTCTCCTCGCGACGCTCGGCGGAGCACCGCCGCACTTCATATGGAACGCATCAAACAGCGTTCCGATCGGCCTTTATCGCGTTCAACCTGCGACACAGATAGCCGTTACTGACCTCGTTGCAGTACAGCCGCCTGAGCTTCTTGCCGCATTCCTTGACCTCAATGGCTATCTCCCGACCGGGGTCCCCATGCTCAAGCGCGTGTTGGCGCTTCCTGGACAAACCGTCTGCAGAATAGGCCTGACGGTCACTGTCGATGGCGTCGATGTGGGGCAGGCACACGAGCGCGACAGACGCGGCCGTCCGCTTCCCGCCTGGCATGGATGCCGCGCGATCGCTGATGGCGATATCTTTGTCATGAACTGGCAGTCCGCAGACTCGCTAGATGGTCGATACTTTGGACCGATCCCCGCATCCTCAGTCATCGGCAGGGCGGTACCGTTGTGGACCGAGGAGGAGTGACCGTGCGGGGCGGCATCACCCTTTCGACTGGTTTGGGTTCGTCCGAACCCGCTCGAATCCTTCCTTACCGGAGCAGTCTCGATGATGAAAAACCGGCGCTCGCCTCGCAACGGAAGAGCCATTCCCGTGCGTTGACGGGCGCGATTGGGCTGCTCCGCTCGCGCCGGTCAATGGCGCACGTCATCGTCGCCATCGCGCCATTTGTGTGCCATGTGGCCGTCGCGGTGGCCTTCGGCGTGACCGTACACGCGCAAACCGCGCCGCGTCCGGGCGGCATCGATCGGTTCGCCGGATGCATCGCGGAAGCATCCGTTCGCTTCGCCGTGCCGGTAAGCTGGATCCGCGCTGTGATGCAGGTGGAGAGCTCAGGCGACCAACGTGCGACGTCGTCTCGGGGGGCGATGGGCCTGATGCAGCTGATGCCAGGAACTTGGGCTGAGCTCAGCGCCCGCTATCGCTTGGGCCTCGATCCATTCGATCCCCGTGACAACATCTTAGCAGGCACCGCGTACCTCAAAGAGTTGCACGATCGCTTCGGGCAAGCGGGTTTTCTTGCAGCCTATCATGCCGGTCCGACGCGATATGAGCAGCATCTCGTAACGGGAAAGCCGCTTCCACCCAAAACTACGGCCTACGTCGCGGCGGTCACACCATTGCCGGACAACGAGCAACGTGAACATACCGCAGCTGACGGCAGGCATGCACTTCCTTGGCGGCAGGCGCCCTTGTTTGTTGAGCGGGGGGCGCACCGTGACGGACGTTCGGTTTGCATTCGAAACGCTGCACGGGCGATGCCTTTGGCCCGCGCTCTACTCGTCGCTTCGCTCCTCACCGAGCCACCCTACGGGTGTCTCGGCCCTTCGGGTAGCGATCGCTATCGCAAGCGCTCGCTTTGCTCGCAAACAGTGGGGCGCATCTCGCAAATCGCCGCCAGCATCGAGAGTCTGTTGGCTTGGAAGTTGGACGCTGGGAACGAGCGACCGAGGAGGGCAGGATAAAGCGCACAAGGTGCGCGCGGTCGGTTGGGATGGGGACTGCCTGAAAATTCCAGCGATCCGGCAAACATTGCGCAATATCAGGCACACCTTGCGACTTTCGGCAAAGCGTTATCGCCGCTCATCTATCCACACCCTATGAGCCCAAGATGACCAGAAGCGACGATTTTCGGATCCGTCCAGGTCGCATCCGCTCGACGCGCGCGGCGCGTACAAAACCGTTCCTGGCGCAGGCGCTCCAAGCCGCGCAGAAGGCTGGCGGACTCTCGCGGGCCGGCCAGAGACGCGGCAGTACGTTTGGGCGTGGCCGCGCCGCGAGCCTTGCCGCGTCAAGACTCCTAGGCAGCCGTGCTCGCGGCGCTGTCATCAAGGCGCAAGTGGTCCGGCGGATGCGATCGCCGGGTGCGCTGCGCGCCCATATCGGATATCTCCAGCGCGACGGGGTGACCCGCGATGGGGCGCCCGGCAAATTGTTCGATGCCGCCGGAGACGAGGCCGACGGCCGAGCCTTCACTGAGCGTTGCAAGGACGACCGGCATCATTTCCGGTTCATCGTCTCGCCCGATGATGCCGGCGAGCTCTCGAGCTTGCGGACCTTCACCCGCGAGCTCATGGACCAGGCCTCGCGCGACCTCGGCACGCGGCTCGATTGGGTCGCCATCGACCATTGGAACACCGAGCACCCACACGTCCATATCCTCGTGAGAGGCCGCGCCGATGACGGCCAAGACCTCGTCATCAGCCGCGACTATATTTCGACGGGCTTGCGTGCCCGCGCTGGCGATCTCGTTACTCGCGAGCTCGGTCCGCGATCGGAGCTTGAGGTCCGTCGTGGTCTTGAGAATGAGACGACGGCCGAACGCTGGACACGGATCGATCGGGTGCTTGCCCGGGAAGCGGGGGCGGCGGATGGGGTCATTGATGTCAGGCCGAGCCGGGATGTCGCGGCCGATCCGCTGCGGGAGCTTAGAATTGGTCGGATGCGGACCCTGGAGCGGCTGGGTCTGGCTGAACCTGCGGGGCCAGCACGCTGGGTGCTCGCGCCTGACGCAGAACTCCGCTTGCGGGAGCTAGGCGAGCGCGGCGATATCATCAAGCGGCTGCACAAGAGCCTGACGAAGGATGGTGCCACACGCGCCCCGTCATCCTGGGCGCTCGAAGGCGAACGCCATGGCGAGCCCGTGATCGGCCGCCTCATCGCCCGCGGGCTGGATGACGAGTTGAGGGGCTCAGCATTCGCCGTCGTCGACGGCATCGACGGGCGCGTTCATCATCTCAAGCTCCCCGATATTGAAGCGGCTGGGGATGGTCCAATCGGCGGGATCGTGGAGCTCCGCCATTTCGATGATGCAAGGGGCCGTCAGCGGATCGCACTCGCGGTCCGCTCGGATCTCAGTCTCGACCAGCAGGTGGTAGCGGAGGGGGCGACCTGGCTCGACCGCCGGCTGGTGGCCCGAGAAGGTGCAGAGCTTTCGCGGGCCGGTTTCGGCGCCGAGGTTCGTGCTGCGCTCGATCGGCGGATCGATATTTTGGCAGAGCAGGGCCTTGTCCGCCGCGACGGAGACAAGGTCACAATCGGGCGCAACCTTGTCGCTACGCTGCGCAGCCGCGAGCTCGACGTGATCGGACGGCGTCTCGCTTCGGAAACGGGACTGTCGCATTTGCCCGCCGAGGCAGGGGAGACAGTCACAGGAGTTTATCGCCAACGGCTATCCCTTGCTTCCGGCCGCTTCGCAATGATCGACAATGGTTTGGGATTTCAGCTTGTACCCTGGACACCTTCCCTGGAACGCGAGCTTGGCCGGCACGTCAACGGCATCGCCGGTCCCGGTGGCGTTGAATGGAGTCTCGGACGCAAGCGGGACCTCGCGGTCTGACCATCCGGTTTCTACGCCACGGCGCGCGTGATCACGACAGCGACTGGATCGCTGTTGAATGTCAGCCGGACTTGCGCATCCCTCTGTGCATGTCCGCAACCAAAATCCTCTGGGGCCAGCTTTTCTTTGCGTCGCTGCTCGTGCTTGCCTTTCTCTGGACAGCCACCGAGTGGACCGCTTGGCGGCTCGGCTTTCAGCCGCAACTCGGGCCGGCCTGGTTCATGATCGGGCCCTGGCCCATGTATCAACCATTGGCCCTCTTCATCTGGTGGTTCAAATTCGACGCTTATGCGCCAACGATTTTCCTTCAGGGTGGGTGCATCGCCGCAAGCGGCGGGATCGCAGCCATGGCCGTTACCATGATCCTCTCGGTCTGGCGTGCAAAGGAAGCTCAGCACGTTACGACTTATGGTTCGGCGCAGTGGGCCGATGCGCGGGAGGTGCGCCGTGCCGGCCTTCTTGGGCCCGATGGCGTCGTGCTCGGTCGTCTGGGCGATCGCTACCTGCGGCACAACGGTCCCGAACACGTGCTGTGTTTTGCGCCGACGAGGTCGGGAAAGGGCGTTGGTCTCGTCATCCCGACCCTTCTGACGTGGCCGTATTCCACTGTTGTCCACGACATCAAGGGCGAAAACCTCCAATTGACCTCCGGCTTTCGAGCCCAGCTCGGGTCGGTGCTACTGTTTGATCCGACTAATCCCGCGAGCGCTGCTTACAATCCATTGCTCGAGATCCGTAAAGGAGACAATGAGGTACGCGACGCGCAGAATATCGCCGACATTCTCGTTGACCCCGAAGGAGCGCTCGAGCGGCGCAATCATTGGGAGAAAACCAGCCATTCTCTGCTGGTCGGTGCCATCCTGCACGTCCTCTACGCCGAGGCCGACAAGACGCTGGCGGGGGTCGCCAACTTCCTGTCGGATCCGTTACGCCCAATCGAAGCAACCCTGAACGCCATGTTGGCGACACCGCACCTCGGCGAGCGCGTCCATCCGGTGGTGGCCTCGGCGGCACGCGAGCTCCTCAACAAGAGTGAGAACGAGCGATCGGGCGTGTTGTCGACGACCATGAGCTTCCTGGGACTTTACCGCGACCCTGTGGTTGCCAAGGTGACGGGCCGAAGCGACTGGCGCATCCGTGATCTGGTTGATGGGGATCAACCGATATCTCTGTATCTTGTGATACCACCCTCCGACATCGCCCGCACAAAGCCGCTGATGCGCCTCATCCTCAATCAGATTGGACGGCGGCTGACCGAAAGCTTGGATACCGACCGACGGCGGCAAAAGCTGCTCCTGATGCTCGATGAGTTCGCAGCCCTCGGCCGGCTAGACTTTTTTGAAAGTCAGCTAACCTTCATGGCAGGTTACGGGATCCGAAGCTTCCTGATCACCCAGAGCTTAAATCAGCTTGAACGCGCCTATGGCCCGAACCACGCGATTCTGGACAATTGCCACATCCGGATCGCGTTCTCCACCAATGACGAGCGCACCGCCAAGCGCGTATCGGACGCGCTCGGGACCGCAACCGAGATGCGCGCGATGAAGAACTATGCCGGTCATCGCCTCTCGCCGTGGCTCGGCCATTTGATGGTGAGCCGCCAGGAGACGTCGCGTCCGTTGCTAACGCCTGGAGAGATTATGCAACTCTCCCCCAACGAGGCAATTGTGATGGTCTCCGGGCTGCATCCGATCCGCGCCACCAAGGTCCGCTACTATGAAGATCCTCAATTCCAACGCCGGATCTTGAAGCCATCGGACGCGATGCCGATCGACCGGGCCGCGCGATCGGACGAGTGGTCAGGACGTGGGCCAATTCCTCCATCGGTCAAATTGCTGACCGCTCTCAAGAACAAGGCGCGCGATCAGAATGGCGGCATTCGCCGCGAACCGGAGCTGCCGCAGCAAGAAGAGGTCATCGTGAAGGCGCCACTCGCCGAGAACGAGTTTGATGCTGCGCCCGATGAGGGTGACGCTGAAGCCGTGCAGGCATCAGCGTTAAATCGATCAATGCAGGGCCTGGCACGCGCTGTCAGCCTCGATCCTGACGACAAGATGGGCCTGTAAGCAGGCAAGATGAAAAAGACCCAGCTCAGCATTTACCTCGATCCAGAGATATTCGCGAGCCTGGACGCCTACGCCAAGCATCAGGGCAAGCCGAAGTCGCTGGTGGCCGAGGCCGCGATCGGGTCGTTTCTTTCCCCTGACGATTCCGATCGGCGCGAGGCTGTGATCGCCAAGCGCCTGGACAGGATCGTGCGGGTGCTGGAGCGGCTCGAACGCAATGATGGCATCACGCTCGAGACCATAGCCCTGTTCATTCGCTTCTGGCTGACGTCAACGCCGGCTCTCCCAGAGCAGTCGAGCCAAGCAGCGCGTGCCAAAGGCGCCGAACGCTACGATCGCTTTGTCGAAGCACTCGGCCGGCGTCTCTCCAGTGGATCGACGGTTCTCAACGAAGTCAGTATCGAATCTCCTGAACTCGGAAGCGCGGCGCAAGTCAAAGATTAGGCCCGTTCTCCCTAAGGATGATACGATTTCGCCCTGAAGAAGAGCCGCGGGCCCAGACAGCCTCATTCGCGAAAGCCGTTGCAACTATTTTGAGAAGCGATCGCCGCCGGTTCTGGTGATCGCTCAGACCGCAATGCGCCAAACAGATCATCCCTCCGCTGATACTCCGTTGCCGATCAACGCGACTCCGCATCTCCTTTCTTTTCTTACGCCAGAGCATGATCGGCAGTTCTGCTCTGTTGAGCCCAGGCTCAGCCTGCCTTTTCTGTCGTTCCCGTCAGATTGGCACCTCCTCAATCGTCTCGCGAAGCCGCGGTCTCGATCATGGGGACGTTAGGGAACATCGGATGCAACAACTCGCCGAATTGGGTACGCAGGTTGATCGCGTTGACGTTCAAGCTGGGCGCAAGCGCAAAACCTCCGCGCGTCGCAAGGTAACGGTTCGGCTCAGCGAAAGTGTCTGTGGTCGGCTTGACGTCGCGAGCGACCGACCGGGCGTCGGCAAGAGCATGCTGGTTGAAGCTGCTCTCGAGCATTTCATGAGTCCCGCGCCATCGCTCGAATCCCTGTTGCGCGAACGATTAGACGATATGCACACCCGGTTCGACCACCTCGAGCGCGATATGCGGATGATCGCTGAGACCGTCGCGCTACACGCGCGATACCAGTTGGCAGTGACCCCACCTGTATCGCAAGAGCGGCAACAAGAGGCGATCCGCCTGGGTGACGAGCGGTTCAGAGTTTTGGCGCAGCAGGTCGACCGCCGCGTCCAACAGCGCCGGCCTCTCATGCAGGAGACGATCGAATCTCTGCATTCCCAAAGCCAGGGCGGAGTGGAGCACGAGACAGGCGAGGGGGCTACCCAGACCGCGGAGCCGCAGCAACACGGTCAAAAAGCTGGCCCTGAACGCTCCGATGTTGCCCAGGGTCTCAACCCTGGAGAAGGAGTAAGCCGTTCGCGCGGTGACCGCGATCATGGCGAGAGCTCGCCGGACGCGCGGAGAGACTCGCGGCAAAACTCACGTCCGATGCCGCCAAATTCCAATCCGAACCCAAGAGGCACGTCTGATGTATCGAGAAAAGAATCACTTCCTACATGGCGCATAGTCCTCTCAGTGTTTATTCCCTTTGCGGCGGGCTATTACCTCGCTTACTTGTTTCGGACGATTAATGCCGCGATCTCACCGGCATTAGCATCTGAGTTCGGCCTCGACGCCGCCGAGACTGGGCTGCTCGCGTCAGTCTATTTCCTGGTGTTCGGGGTGGCCCAGATTCCCGTAGGAATCTTTTTGGATCGTTTTGGGCCGCGTCGGGTCCAAGGCGTGCTACTGGTCATTGCCGCTGGCGGTGCCACGCTGTTCGGTAATGCCTCGAGCCTCCCAGAACTCCTCTTTGCGCGCGGCATGATTGGGCTTGGCGTCGCCGGCTCGTTGATGGCCGGACTCAAGTCCATTGTCACCTGGTTTCCGAGAGAACGTGTCGCGCTTGCCAACGGCTGGATGATCATGTTGGGCTCGCTTGGCGCAGTGACAGCAACCGCGCCAACCGATTGGTTGCTGAATTACGTTGGTTGGCGCAGCCTCTTTGAGATTCTGACGATCGGGACCTTTGCGGTGAGTGGGCTCATTTACATGGTCGTTCCGGAGCGCGTCGGCGATTCACAGACCGCCACCACCGCCCGAAAGCCGCTTACCTTGTGGTCGGTCTATTCAGATCCGCGATTCCTGCGAATAGCACCGCTTTCTGCGACCTGCATTGGATCGGCCTGGGCGCTGCAGTCATTGTGGGCTTCGGCCTGGCTCACGGACGTGGAAGGGCTCGACGGGCAGAGCCGGGTCTCTCATATGCTCTTCATGGCCGTTGGCCTAAGTTTTGGAGCTCTGCGGCTTGGCTGATCGCCTGCGCAAACTCAATACGAGGACAGAGGTCCTTTTGGCTAGCGTGGGAGCGCTGTTCATCGTGGCCCAACTCGCTCTGCTCCTCCGCATCCCACTGCCGTCGCTTCTACCTTGGTCGATCGTGTCGATAGCCGGAGCCGCAACCGTCCTAAGCTTTGCGGTCGTAGCCGATTATTTCCCAAGGGAATTTGCCGCGCGCAGCAATGGCGCCTTGAACCTCTTGCACTTCTGCTGGGCGTTTACGATCCAATACGGCATCGGGTTCTTGGTGGCGCAATGGCCATCTCAGGGGGGACACTATCCAGTCGTGGCCTATCAGACCGCGTTTGGTCTTTGCCTTGTATTTCAGGCGGCCGCACTGGTGTGGTTTGCGATGCCGTGGATTCGAACGTTAGGCCGGAATGCCTTTGGAGATCCTCTTGGAAGCCTCGCGGGATCTCGTGGCTCTTCTGTTGAAGAGCCGATCCTTGAGGCGTGCGCAGGAGGCGATTGGTAAGAGAATGTCGGCTGCTTGAATGCGATTTCCGATCAGAACCCGAAAACGGACGAGCACCCGGGATTGTCCCCGGTGCGGACAAAATATAGGTCTCATATTTTGCGGCTGCGCGAAGAAGCCAAGGCTCTTTCGCATGGAATGGAGCGTGAGAGCCCGTTGACCAAGGCCCGCCAGTGCGAGACCGGAACGCACTTGAGCGATTGGCTGCGCTCACCGGGTTTGCAGCCATCGAATTTGATAGCTGCCGCAGCCCGACTGCTTTCGCTCGGCCTACATGATGGTCACAGGCACTTGGCTCACGCCAAGCCGTCGGCGCGCGGTCGATTTAATACACCGTTGCGGCAACTGAGCGCATTGGCGCCAGGTCATTCAGTGCGATCGATTTGCTTTGCTGCTGTTGACGTCAAACGGACGCCAGGCCGATCACCATTGCTGAACTCGATCCCCGCGGACTCCAAAGCTCGACGCAGCTTGTCGACGGTCCCGGTATAGGCCGATATCGGTCCGGGAGTGCGTTCGATCCGTTTGATGGTTTCCAGCGAGACGCCGGATTTCTCCGCGAGGTCGCGCTGTTCGATCCGAAGCATGGCACGCGCCGCTCTGATTTGTTCGCTGGTCAACATTACGCCCCAAGTGTAAGTTTTTGCGCCCGAGGTGTTGACACATCAGGGGCAAAGGATTACTCTGGTAGCGTAACATCGATGCCCTTGCGGGCAAACAATGCCGCGTGCGCGCCCCACAGATATCGGTGGGGGCGTCGACGGCGCATGGCGCCAATTTGACCATGAAGATCAATAAGATGTTTCGTGGCCGAGTGTGCAATGTAGAGCGTGTCATGAGCAATGACTCCGCTGAGATCAGCCTTGATCAGCTGCCGGTCGGCTCCGCGGCCTCCTCGCTAGAGGACGACTCCCGGCTGCTCGCGCTTGAAAGGCAATTCAACGCGATCTTCGCAGAGTTGCTTGCGTTGGATCGGTTGCGCCACAATCAGAAAACACGTCAAGGTGCTGCTCCGCAGCGACCGGAGCAATCGACCGGCCAGACGAGCCTCGAGGAGCACGCCTGTGAGGAAGCCGTAGCACGTCGGATCGAACCTGTTCTCGCCCGTCTCTACCCAATCGAACGGGCGATCATGGAGACGCAAGCGCGCACAATCGCTGGGTTGGGTCTAAAAGCACGTCATGCAGCCCACGTGATGTCCCAGTACTGGGAAGACCCTCTTGACCAGATTGATTGGGATGCGCAAGCGGTCCGTCTGCTAATCGAAGCAGTCTGCGACGTAGGGGGCACGCCACTGCCATTTCGCCATGCGGGCGACAACGATGATTGCGCCACACGTCGAAGCTCCTTGCAAGGCGCGCCGGGAATGGAAGAAGGCGAATGAGCATCGTATCGATCATGGCCGCGATTCTCGAAGATGAATTGCGAGAGCACGGCATTCTCACGCTGACCCAGCTCGATTGCGAGACAATGGTCCACAACATGATCGAACGTACGGCCGAGCTTGCGGTAGACATCAAACAGCATCGACTGGAGCCGAACCCAAGCGACGGAACCTAGTAGTCTGCTCAGAACCTGACAAAGCCGCACGCGCTTTCCTCTCCGGACAGGACGGATTTGTGGGCGGCAACCTGAGCAGCGATAGGGATTCTCACTGGCCCTGGCGTTCTTTGCGTTGCCGATTGACGATGCCGAACACTCCTTGTCATTTCTTTTTATACGCCAGGGTACTCACGCGATAATTGCCTCGTTGCAGCGGCTCGCTGCTTGCCTTCTCTGATCATCCCATCTGAGGCCGCTCGGGACGGCCTAGTTGGTGGGGACGGCACTGGTGAATCATCCCATTCAATCGAAAGCGGTTTCGCGTGGAGCGCGCATGCTGCGCACCGCGTTCGGCTCAGCTATCGCCCGCTTTCTTGAAGATTCGACCGTCGTCGAGGTGATGCTTAACCCCGACGGGCGATTGTGGATCGACCGCCTGTCTGTCGGTTTGGCAGACACCGGACGATTCGTGTCGGCCCAGGACGGGGAGCGCATTGTCCGATTGGTCGCTCATCACGTGGGTGCCGAGGTTCACGCAGGCAGCCCGCGCGTCTCGGCTGAATTACCGGAGACAGGGGAGCGCTTCGAGGGACTATTGCCGCCGGTGGTCGCGGCCCCGTCCTTCGCTATTCGCAAGCCAGCGGTCGCCGTGTTCACGCTCGACGACTATGTCGCCCAAGGAATCATGATCTCGTGCCAAGCCGACGCTTTGCGTCGCGCGGTTGGGGCACGCAAGAATATTCTCGTGGCTGGTGGTACCTCCAGCGGCAAGACGACGCTGACCAACGCGCTATTGGCGGAGGTTGCCAAGACTTCGGATCGGGTCATCCTCATTGAAGACACGCGAGAGCTGCAGTGCAAGGCACCGAATTTGGTGGCGCTCCGCACCAAGGATGGCGTGATCTCGTTATCGGAGCTTGTCCGATCGTCGCTGCGTCTGCGCCCCGATCGGATTCCGATCGGCGAAGTGCGCGGTCCGGAGGCTCTCGATTTGCTCAAGGCCTGGGGCACAGGTCATCCCGGGGGCATCGGCACCATCCACGCCGGCAGCGCGATTGGTACTTTGCGCCGGCTCGAGCAACTCATTCAAGAAGCGGTTGTCACCGTGCCGCGCGACCTGATTGCGGAAACCATCAACGTCATCGCTGTGCTTTCCGGCCGCGGCAACGAACGCCGGCTCACCGAGCTCGCCAGTGTCGAAGGTCTCGGAGCTTCGGGCGACTACGTTCTTTCAGCCATAGGGGACCCATCATGAAGTTCAATCAATCGGGCATGCGAGGGATTGTAGGGGCGGCCGCGTTCGCAATCACCTACCTTACCATCACTTCAGCATCGGCTGCCGGCTCCAACATGCCGTGGGAGCAACCGCTCAACCAGATCCTGCAATCGGTTGAGGGCCCCGTCGCCAAGATCGTCGGCGTCATCATCATCATCGTCACCGGACTCTCGCTCGCGCTAGGCGATACGTCCGGGGGCTTCCGCAAGTTGATCCAGATTGTGTTCGGCCTGTCGATCGCGTTTGCGGCCTCGAGTTTCTTCCTGTCGTTTTTTTCATTCGGCGGGGGAGTTGTGATCTGATGGACGGACAGATCCCAGGATTTGAAGCACCGGTCCATCGCGCGCTGACCGAGCCGATCCTGATGGGCGGGGCGCCACGCTCGATCGCCATCGTTAACGGCACGCTCGCTGCTGCCCTCGGTATTGGTCTGCGCCTCTGGGTCGCGGGCCTCCTGCTTTGGTTCGTTGGTCACATGGTCGCTGTCTGGGTGACCAAGCGCGACCCTGCCTTTGTCGAGGTCGTCCGCCGGCATCTCCGGATCCCCGGTTATCTCAACACATGAGGTCTTCTATGATGAATCTCGCCGAATACCGCCGATCCAATACCCGGCTCGCTGACTTCCTGCCGTGGGCCGCTCTTGTCGATGAAGGAATCGTCCTGAACAAGGATGGGTCGTTTCAGCGCACGGCGAGATTTCGGGGACCGGACCTCGATAGTGCGGTGCCGGCCGAGCTCGTTGCTGTCGCCGGCCGTCTCAACAATGCGCTGCGGCGCCTGGAATCAGGCTGGGCGATCTTTGTCGAGGCGCAACGCCATTCCACTGGCAGCTATCCCCCGAATACATTTCCCGATGCGGCTTCCGCCCTCGTCGATGCAGAGCGGCGAGCACAATTCGAGGAGGCCGGCGCCCACTACGAGTCGAGCTATTTCCTCACGTTTCTCTATCTGCCGCCGCCAGAAGGAACGGCGAAAACGGAACGGCTGCTCTACGAAGGGAGCAACCGCACCGTCGATGCCGATGGGCGCGAAATCCTCCGTGGGTTCGTGGATCGGACTAATCGTGTTCTGCAGCTGGTGGAAGGCTTCATGCCGGAGTGCGCCTGGCTTGATGACGAGGAGACGCTCACCTACCTGCATTCGACGATCTCGACCAAGCGACATCGGGTCAGGGTGCCCGAGATCCCCATGTATCTCGACGCGCTGCTCGCCGATCAGCCGCTAACCGGTGGTCTTGAGCCGATGCTCGGGTCGGCGCATCTGCGCATCCTGACGGTGGTCGGGTTTCCGACGGCGACCACGCCCGGAATTCTCGACGACCTGAACCGGCTTCCGTTCACCTATCGCTGGTCGACCCGCGCGATCATGCTCGACAAGGCCGATGCAACAAAGCTCCTGACCAGGATCAGGCGGCAATGGTTCGCCAAACGGAAGTCGGTGGCCGCGATCCTCAAGGAGATCATGACCAACGAGGCTTCTGCTCTTCTCGATACCGATGCCCACAACAAGGCAATGGATGCAGACGCGGCGCTGCAGGAATTGGGCTCCGACCAGATTGGAGAAGCTTTCGTTACGGCGACGATCTCAGTCTGGGATGGCGAGCCCGCGAGCGCCGACGAGAAGCTCCGCCTGGTCGAAAAGGTGATCCAGGGACGCGATTTCACCTGCATGATCGAGACGGTCAATGCTGTCGAGGCCTGGCTTGGCAGCGTCCCGGGCCATGTCTACGCCAACGTCCGTCAGCCCCCGATCTCGACTTTGAACTTGGCGCACATGATCCCGCTGTCCGCGGTGTGGGCCGGCGAGCCCAGGGACCATCATTTTAAGGCTCCGCCTTTATTCTTGGCCAAAACGGAAGGATCGACCCCGTTTCGATTTTCACTCCACGTTGGTGACGTCGGGCATACGCTGGTGGTCGGGCCGACAGGAGCGGGTAAGTCGGTGCTGCTGGCGCTGATGGCGCTGCAGTTTCGGAGGTATCCGGAATCGCAGATTTTTGCGTTCGATTTTGGGGGATCCATCCGTGCTGCCGCGATCGCCATGGGCGGCGACTGGCATGACCTCGGTGGAGCTGTCACTGGGGAGACTTCTGAGTCCGTCTTTCTTCAGCCTCTTGCCGGTATCGATGATATCGGCGAGCGCGCCTGGGCGACGGACTGGATCGGTTCAATCCTAAGCCGTGAACGCATTGAGGTCACCCCCGAAGCCAAGGAGCATATCTGGTCGGCTTTGAGCTCGTTAGCCTCCGCGCCGGTCGAAGAACGCACGCTTACTGGTTTCTCCGTTCTGCTGCAATCGAACGTTCTGAAGCGGTCCCTGCAGCCCTATTGCATCGGCGGCCCTTATGATCGTCTGCTCGATGCCGAAAATGAACGGTTGGGAGCGTCATCCGTCCAGGTCTTCGAGACGGATGGCTTGATTGGTACCGCTGTTGCGCCCGCAGTTCTGGCTTATCTGTTTCACCGGATCGAGAGCCGCTTTGATGGTCGGCCGACCCTGCTCATCATCGACGAAGGGTGGCTCGCCCTCGACGACGCGGACTTTGCCGGACGGCTGCGCGAGTGGCTGAAGACGCTGCGCAAGAAGAATGCCTCGGTCATCTTCGCCACCCAATCGTTAGCGGATATCGACGGCTCAGCGATCGCGCCGGCTATTATCGAGAGCTGTCCGACACGGATCTTGCTCCCGAACGACCGCGCCATCGAGCCACAGATCATGGCGATCTATCGGCGCTTTGGGCTGAACGACCGGCAGATCGAGATCCTGGCTCGCGCCATACCCAAGCGCGACTACTACTGCCAGTCGCGTCGCGGCAATCGTCTGTTCGAACTTGGTCTAGGCGAGGTTGCGCTTGCCTTCACCGCGGCTTCTTCAAAGGCCGATCAGGCGCTGATCGAACAAGTCCTTGCCGAACACGGCCGCGATGGTTTTGCGTCCGGATGGTTGAAGGCACGCGATATTGCCTGGGCGACCGACCTCATCCCTCATCTTGCTCAATTGGAGGCGTCCAAATGAAGCGCCTGTGTCGTCTTGCCGCCGTCGGCGTCATTGCGGTCACCCTAATCGTTGGCTGCAGGCCTTGTTCGGCGCAGTTGGTTGTGTTCGACCCCAACAATTATGCGCAGAACGTGCTGACTGCAGCTCGTACCCTGCAACAGGTCAACAACCAGATCGTGTCGCTGCAAAATCAGGCGCAGATGCTGATCAACCAGGCGAAGAATTTGGCCACGCTGCCGTTTTCGTCGTTGTTGCAGCTGGAGCAATCGATCCTGCGAACCCAGCAGCTTCTCGCCCAAGCTCAGCGCATCGCCTATGACATCCAGCAGATCGATCGTGCTTTCTCTACGACCTATGCGTCCGCATCATCGAGCGTTTCGGACCAGGCGTTGATAGCGAACGCGCAAAGCCGTTGGCAGAATGCAATGGCGGGCTTGCAGGATGCTTTGCGGACACAAGCCACGGTCGTCGGCAACCTCGACACCAACCGCACCGAGATGTCCGCTCTTGTCACCTCGAGCCAGGGGGCGACCGGCGCGCTGCAAGCGGCCCAGGCCGGCAATCAGCTTTTGGCGCTGCAGGCCCAGCAGCTTGCCGATCTCACGGCGGTCATCGCGGCTCATTCGCGCGCACAAAACCTGGAGTCCGCGCAGCATGCGGCCGCCCAGGACCAGGGCAGGGAGCAACTGCGGCGTTTCCTGACCCATGGCGCCGGCTATCAACCCACAACCGTGCAGATGTTTCACTGATGAAAACGAAAATGGTCCAACGAACTCCAACCTTCTCAGCCGTCGTGCTGGTTCTCCTTGTCGTCGCTGCCTGCGCGATTCGGCTACACGGCGGCGGGGAGCAGACGAACAAACCCGTGTCCGCCGACCTGACATTCGTTCCATTGCTGCCGAAGCTCACGGAATGCCGCTCTGTAACCAACGAGGAGAATGACGCTCTGCCCGAGTGTCTGAAAGCCTCGAATGAGAACCATCGCCAGTTTCACGGGCAGAAAGCTCCAGCAACGTCCGATACCAGGGCGGCCCAAGCGGGCTCCTCGTTGTTCGTTGCCCCGAAGGACGAGAGCCGTCTGCCATCTGATTCCCCTCCGATCCAGCCGACCGACAAGGAGTGAACGATGGGTGGCACGGGAATCATTGATCAGTTTCTGGAGACGTTCACCCGGTACATCGATTCCGGGTTTGGCCTGCTCGGGGGCGAAGTCGGATATCTTGCCACGACGCTCGCGGCAATCGACGTCACGCTTGCCGGCCTATTCTGGGCATGGGGGGCGGATGAGGACATTCTGGCCCGGGTCGTCAAGAAGACCTTGTTTGTCGGCGTCTTCGCGTTCCTGATCGGCAATTGGAGCAGCCTCGCACGCATCGTCTTCGAGAGCTTTGCCGGCTTGGGGCTGAAAGCTTCCGGCACTGGCCTTTCCACGGCCGACTTCTTGCGGCCAGGAAAGATTGCTCAGGTTGGGCTCGATGCCGGACGACCGATTCTCGATTCGATCTCAGGGCTGATGGGCTATGTCAGCTTCTTCGAGAACTTCGTCCAGATCTCGGTGCTGTTGTTTGCCTGGATCGTGGTGCTGCTGGCGTTCTTTATTCTGGCCATCCAGCTCTTCATCACCCTCATCGAGTTCAAGCTGACGACGCTCGCGGGCTTCGTGCTGATCCCATTCGGTCTGTTCGGCAAGACCGACTTTGCCGCCGAGCGCGTGCTGGGCAACGTGATTTCGTCGGGCGTCAAGGTTCTGGTGCTGGCCGTCATCGTCGGTATCGGGTCGACGCTGTTTACCCAGTTCACGGCCGGTTTTGGTGGCAATCAGCCGACCATCGATAACGCCATGGCGCTCGTGCTCGGAGCCCTTGCCCTTCTGGGCCTTGGCATCTTTGGACCGGGAATTGCCAACGGCATCGTGTCGGGCGGACCACAGCTCGGTGCCGGCGCCGCAGTCGGCACCGGCTTGGCCGCAGGCGGTGCCGTCGTTGCGGGCGCGGGTCTTGCCACCGGTGGTGTCGGAATGGCCGGCGGCGCGCTGCTGGGCGGAGCCCGTGGGGTCGCCTCGGTTGCGAGCGGGGCAACCAGTGCCTACCGAGCCGGAGGACTGTCGGGTGTCGCGAGCGCAGGCGGCTCGGCGATTGTCAGCCCGCTGCGCCGTATGGCTGCGAGCTTCGCAAGCAGCTCGTCAACGAGTGATGCAGCACCGGCCTGGGCGCGCCGGATGAAACGTGCGCAGACGGTCAATCAAGGGGCATCCGCTGCCACTCATGCTGTCCGCAGTGGTGATAGCGCAGGTAGCGGGGCTTCCGTTGATCTGTCCGAGGGAGGACACTGATGTTCAAGCGGCCATCCGTGCACTACGGCAGCACGCCGCAGCCCGTAACGCCCTATCAGAAGGCAGCACAAGTCTGGGATGAGCGGATTGGTTCGGCCCGGGTCCAAGCCAGGAACTGGCGGTTGATGGCATTTGGATGCCTGTTGCTGTCCGGCGGGCTCGCCGCGGCTCTCGTCTGGGAATCCACCCAAGGCACGATCACTCCGTGGGTCGTGCAGGTTGATCATCTCGGCCAGGCCCAGGCGGTTGCGCCGGCAAGTTCCTCCTATCAGCCGACTGATCCGCAAATTGCGTTTCATCTCGCGCGGTTTATCGAGGATGTACGGGGCTTGCCGACCGACGCCATCGTGCTGCGGCAGGACTGGCTCAGAGCCTACGATTTCACGACCGATCGTGGCGCCGCCGCGTTGAACGATTACGCCCGAACGAACGATCCCTTTGTCAAGCTCGGCAACACCCAGGTCGCGGTCGAGATTTCCAGCGTCATCCGCGCCTCACCGCAAAGCTTTCGAGTGGCATGGACCGAGCGCCGTTACGACAGCGGCCAGCTCGCTGCGACCGAGCGCTGGACCGCGATCCTTTCCGTGATCATCGAAACCCCGCGCGACACCGATCGCCTGCGCAAGAATCCGCTTGGCGTTTATGTCAATTCCATCAACTGGTCGAAGGAGCTTGGCCAGTGAGAAAGCCTGCACCGTTGTCGGTTGGTCTGAAGCGCAATAGCGGCCCCGTTGGTCTCGTCGTTCTCGTAACGGCCGCGCTCTCCGGCTGCACAACGTTCAAGCCCCCGCAGGTCAGCTATGATAACGACCTACAATCGTCCCCCGATCTCCCAATGGCGGCGGACGAACGCGCGCGCCCGCTGCACGTCCCGCCGCCCTGGACACCAACCCGCGGCGGTAAGAAGGGCGATGAGGAGGCCAACGAGCCGGCGGACCGGATCGCGACGGCCAATGATGCCGCGCGGGTCGAGCCGCGGCGGGCAGGGTACTTCAACGCCGTCCAGGTGTTTCCTTACAGCCCCGGCGCGCTCTATCAGATCTATGCCTCGCCCGGCCAGATTACCGATATCGCGCTCGAGCCGGGCGAGCAGCTGACCGGTTCGGGACCACTTGCCGCCGGCGACACCGTACGCTGGATCGTCGGCGATACCGAAAGCGGCAACGGAGATACCAGGCGCGTCCACATCATGGTCAAGCCGACGCGGACCGCTATCGAGACAAATCTCGTCGTCAACACCGACCGGCGGACTTACCTCATCGAGCTGCGCTCCCGCGAAAGGCCATACATGCCGTCGGTCGCCTGGTTTTACCCCGAAGACCGAAGGGACCGCTCCAAGGCTTTGCCCCCAACTCCGCTCATCCCGGCGATAGACCAGCGCCGCTACCGCTACGTCGTTGAGGGCGACAACCCGCCCTGGCGGCCAGTCAATGCGTATGATGACGGCCGAAAGGTCTATATCGAATTCTCGCCCGGGATCGCACAGGGCGAAATGCCGCCGCTGTTCGTCGTCGGCCAGGACGGCAAACCGGAGCTCGTCAACTATCGCGTCTACAAAAATATCCTGATTGCCGACCGTCTGTTTGCCGCGGCCGAACTGCGCCTTGGCGGAGAGAAGCAACAGATAGTGCGGATTGCGAGGAACGACGGAGGCCGATCGTGACGGACAATGGTTCAAGCGAGCGCGTCAGTCCTTCAACTGGACCAAGATCGGCGTCGACTGATCATACGCAGGCCGTACGATTGGCTACAGAGCGTCCCAAGATCACGCGGCTCTCCCGCAAAATTCTTGCAGGCGGCAGCACGCTGGCTTTGCTGCTCGTCGCCGGCGCGGTGCTATGGGCCTTGGGCAACCCGCCGCACAATCCCGCACTGGGCGAACTCTACAGCACAGACCATCACAACGTGGCAGACGGTCTGACGAAGTTACCGCAAGACTATGGCGGCGTTTCACACGAGACCACCCGATCTGGACCGCCGAAGCTGGGTGACCCGGCGCCCGCCAGCGCAACGGCGGCATCAGCAATCGGCCTTGACGCTGAACAACAACGTGCCAACCAGGAAACCGAGGCAGCTCGGACCAGCAAAGTCTTTGCATCGACAACCGCGCCGCCGACGTCGCCGCATGCTGCATCTCAGGAGACGGCCACCAACGCCACGGCATCATCCTCGGACGAAACCTTCACGCAGAATGGGCAGGATCGCAAGCAACTGTTCGTCAATGCTCCCATCGATCGGCGGACCACGGCGCCCGACAGGCTTCTGCGTCCTGCATCTCCATACGTCGTTCAAGCGGGGACCATCATTCCGGCAGCGCTCATGACCGGGATTCGCTCTGATCTCCCCGGCCAAATCACCGCACAAGTGACAGAGGCGGTCTATGATACTCCTTCTGGCCGTGCAAAACTTATCCCGCAAGGCGCAAGACTCATAGGAATCTATGATAGCCAGGTCGCATTTGGCCAGTCTCGGGTGCTGTTGGTGTGGACGCGTCTGATCATGCCGGATGGTCGATCGATCGTGCTGGAACGGCAACAGGGAACGGATGCGGGCGGGTATTCCGGTCTCGAGGACGACGTCGACAATCACTGGGCTGAGCTGTTCAAGGCGGCGCTGCTGTCAACCACCCTTGGCGTGGGAGCGGAGCTTGGCTCTGGTGCGGATAGCGGCAGCAACACCGATATTGTTCACGCGCTCCGCCTGACCGGGGCGAATTCCTTGAACCAGACTGGACAACAAGTCGTTCGAAGGAACCTCAATATTCAGCCAACCCTGACAATTCGGCCTGGCTTCCCGATACGAGTGATCGTCAATCGTGACCTGGTGATTGAACCATGAAGCGAATGATACAACCGACTAAGCTCAAGATCGCGGCCATTGAAGATGATATGCCAGTTAGTCTGACCGTGCGGATGCCGCCCAGCACTCATCGCGATCTGGTCGCCTATGCCGAAATTCTAAAGCTCGAAAGTGGAAAAGCGGTCGATCCGACATCACTGATAGTGCCCATGCTGACGCGCTTCATGGCCACTGATCGAGCGTTTGCCCGAGCCAGAAGAAAGCAACTTCAGACGGGGAAAGATGCCGGATAGCGTTCATTCAATAACTTGATGAAATCCCTTAGCGGCGGACTTTCGTTATCCTCCCTCCATGCTGCGGCGAACTCGAGGCGGCTTGGTCCGGTTCCGTCCCGGACTTCTCGATACGTCAACCCGGGGAAATTGGCGCCGATGTCTGACTCGAGCACAAGACTTAAGCCTAGCCCCATGGCGACCAGGCTCTTGAGGACCCCACGGCTAACGTCGTGCCGTTCGATCCGCAGGCGATCGCTTGTTGACGTAAGCTTTGTGGTCAACAGTCCTTCCAGCTCGCGGCCCGGATCATACTGACTTAGCAAGATGGTCTGGTCTTGCAGATCCGTCCAGTAGACGACATCCTGCGCAGCAAGGGCATGGCTCTCCGGCAGAACGACCAGGATGCGCTCACTCCAAAGTCGCATTACCTTGCTGTAAAAGGAAGGTGCGTCACCTGTTACAATGTGAATGTCGATGGCTCCGTTGCGAAGCGCGGTCACAAGCCGCGCTCTCGATCGCTCGATAGTCCCAAGCTGCACATGCGGAAATCTCGTTCGAAATTCGAGCAACGTCGCACGAAGGTTGCCGGTCGTCAGTGACGTGCAGAATCCGACGGTGAGTCGCCCCGATTCGCCCCGTCCATTTGCTTGGGACACCGCTATGATCATATCCATCTGATCAAGTACGGATCGCGCCATGCGGAGAAATTGACGTCCCGCGTCGGTTGCCTGAACGCCGCCGCTCGTTCGTGCAAACACCGCTACCCCAAGCGTGTCTTCGAGTTGACGAATGGAGCGGCTGATAGTGGATTGCTTTATCAGCAATGCTTCGGCGGCTTGTCGGATGCTGCCGTAATCCGCTGCTATCACCGCATATCTGAGCTGCCGAAGGTCAAGACCCGAAATTGCGCTGCCGCCGTGCGGCCTATTATTGGAATAGGGCATAAAAATACGTCGGTGCTGTAGCGAAACCACAACAATTGCACCACGAGTCCTAGCGATTGCGGCGCTGAGCGCTGTGACCGCGAGTAGGAGAACTGAAACTCCGGCATGGCCTCTAAGGCTCTTAATGGTAATTAGATACCAAAAACTTAATTGTAAGTAAATTTCAGTGCTCGCGGACTGCTTTCAAGTTGCCCGGTCATCTAGCAGAGGCGTCGCTGCGAGATCGCAAAATGCGACCTTCGCGGATCGCCAGGTCGCTCGGGACGGTTCGTTTCAGCGCTACGCTTGTTGTGCGATAGGCCATGGGAGGAGTAACCGAGGGGTCTACTGGATAGGTGATGAAGGAGCGGGATCGTCGAGCATTGAATAGCTCAGCTTATTTCATCAGACGATCGAACGGAGCCGGGCGTGTCCGGAAATGACTTCATATTGTGCAGTCGATAGACGTTCGTCAGCAGTATGTTTGGGTACCTGTCTGTTCGCCAAGTCAAATGTATATCGGACGCATTGACCAACGATTTGCGTTGGCGCAACGCGAACACATAGGCAAAAATTGAATCAACCTGGCAACTCGACGCCTTCGCCTAAAACGCAGTTTCGAGTTTGTAGCCCGGCTCGGGGTGAAGCCGTTTCGGCTGCCGCGGTACTCCCATCGATCAGGTCACCGGGCGCAAGCAGACGGAACGCGCCCTTCATCGGCTCAATCGGACGCTCAGAACCCTCGGCGCGGCTGACGCAGCAGCCGTGCGCGCAACAACCGAGCAGGAATTGCTCGATGAAATGTGTAGGGTCGGCGTGGAATGCAGCGGTTATCGCCTGGCCTGGATCGGGTTTGCCGAACACGACGAGGCCAAGTCGGTACGGCCGGTGGCATGGGCTGGCGAGCATCCCGAATTTGTTCAAACGGCGAAGATCACCTGGGCGGACACCGAGAAGGGACGGGGCCCGACCGGGACCGCGATTTGGACCGGTGAAGCGCAGATCAACCAGGACGTCGCGACCAATCCGGCCATGGCGCCCTGGCGCGAGGACATACTCAGGTTCGGTTTTTACGCCAGCATCTCGCTGCCTCTCAAGACTAAATCGGAAGTGTTCGGCAACCTCGCTTTCTATGCAGGAGAACAGGATGCCTTCGGCCCGGAGGAGGTCGGCCTGCTGAAGGAGCTGGCCGGAGATCTTGCGTTCGGAATTTCAGCGCGGCGCGACCGTGTCGGGCACGAGGCGGCGCTCTCCGCCGTGCAGGAAAACCTGAAAGCGACCGTCCAGGCGATCGCCGCCGCAGTTGAGATGCGCGACGTTTACACGGCAGGCCATCAGCGCCGCGTGGTTGATCTTGCGGTCGCAATCGCGCGCGCGATCGGTCTGACAGAGGAGCAGGTCGAGGGCATCTTCCTTGCAGGCCTGATTCACGATGTCGGCAAGATCAACGTGCCGGCCGAGATACTGACCAAGCCGGGCAGTTTGCGCTGCTCGAATTCCAGATGGTCCAGACCCACGCGCAAACCGGATATGACATCGTAAAGGGTATCAAGTTTCCCTGGTCCGTCGCCCAAGCCATCCTGCAGCATCACGAGCGGCTCGACGGCTCGGGCTACCCGAACCACCTCAAAGGCGAGGACATCCTGATCGAGGCCAAGATCCTGGCGGTCGCCGATGTAGTCGACGCGATGATGTCGCATCGTCCCTATCGCGCCGGGCTCGGTCTCGATGCGGCTCTGGCCGAGATCGAGGCCGGGAAAAACCACATTTACGACCCCGCGGCTGTCGACGCCTGCGTCGCCCTCTTCCGCCAGAAGGGCTTCAAGTTCAATTGAATCAAGTTCGATTGAATTGCACGCCGCTATCGGCGTTGGCGGCGGCCAGGGTGAACCGCCTCGTTGTTCTCGCGAGGGGCTGGACCCCTTGATTCAAATCAAAATCATCTTCCTAGTAGTGAATATATTGCAACCTAACGTTAAGTTGCATTGATGCTGGGGCCGCCAGAAAGTCCTTTCAATGTTTTTGCGCAACGTCCTGCTTGCCTTAGGCGGTGTCTTGGTGCTCGTCGGAGCTGGACTCTTCATCGCGTGGTTCAGCCAGATGAGAAGCCGCCCCGTCGCGGTAGTCGAAAGATCGGTCGAAAGCCGACCGGCAGTTCTGGTGGCGGCCCGTACAATCGCCCTCGGCACATTGTTGCGAAAAGAGGATATCGCCTGGAAGGACGTGATGCCGGGTGAGGTTCGCCCCGGATATCTCATGCGTGGCCAAGTTTCGGAAGCGGAATTCTTGGGCGCGATCAGTCGGCGCAATTTTGCCCAGGACGAGCCGCTGATTGCGAGCGAGTTCGTCAAGCCCGGCGATCGGCAATTTCTCGCTGCAGTGCTCAAGCCGGGGAGCCGCGCCATATCGATTTTCGTTGATGCGGCGCAAAGCGCGGCGGGGATGGCTTTGCCCGGCGATCGTGTGGATGTGATATTGACGCAAAGCTTCGGCGAACAAGCAACCGATCCCGGGCGCAAGACGGTCAGCGAGACCATGCTGCGCGACGTACGGGTGATCGCCATCGATCAGTCTCTGACCCCGTCGACCAACGTAGCGGCTGCGATTAGCACCGAGGCCCGTATTCCGAAGACAGTCACGCTCGAGCTGCTTGAACGGCAAGCGGAGGCGCTCATGGTTGCCGCGCAGCTGGGCAAGTTTCAGCTTGCGGTTCTGCCCCTTGAGCGCGTAGCCGTCGAGCATCCTGAAGAACAGACGGAGGCCGGGCCAGTCTGGGCATCGGATGTCTCGCCTGCTCTCAGGGAGGTCGGGCCACCGGCGCTACGGAAATGCAATCCGGATGAGTCGCTTTCCGGGAGCTCGCTCGAATGCCTGGTCCGCCGTCCACCCAACTCGTCTGGCGGCAGCGCGCCCTTTTTTGACCCGGCAAGTCATCGCGCCCGGTAACGTCGAGAGAGGCCCAAAGTGATGGATACGCCCGGACAAGATCCCGGCCTGACCCACGCCCAGGAAGCTGCGCCGGTTGCGACGGTTTTTGTATCCGATCAGGACTCCGAGGGAGTCATCCGTCAATCGCTCAGCGATCTTGGTATCGACGATGCCGAGTTCAAGAAAGGTACGGTCGAAACCGCAACTGCCTACCTCGCCACGCAACCGTCACCGCGTCTTCTCTTTGTGGACCTGAGCGGCGTCGATGACCCGGTCGTGCATATTTATGAGCTTGCGGACCGATGCGAACCGAGCGTCAGCGTCGTGGTGATCGGCGACAGGAACGACATCATTCTCTACCGCGACCTAAAAAACGCCGGTGTGAGCGAATATTTCTTCAAGCCTTTGATCATCGACGCGGTTAAAGCAACCTGCAACCGCATTCTGAACGACGGGCGCGAACATTCGCCGAGTCAACGCACCGGCAAGCTCGTCTTCGTGATCGGCGTCCGCGGCGGCGTCGGAGCCACCACGATCGCAGCTAACGCGGCCTGGTATTTGGCTGAGAAAAAGCAACGCTGGGTCATGCTTGTCGATCTCGACCTGCACAATGGCGACGCTGCGCTGCAATTTGATTCGACGCCGGGCCATGCGCTCAGCGAAGCGTTCGAAAAGCCTGAGCGCGTCGACAGGCTCTTTCTCGAACGCGGAACGATACATGTGCGCGAGCGTCTCGATTTGCTGGCGTCTCTTGAACCGCTGAGCGAGAGCACGACGCTAGCCGAAGGCGCCGTGCTCTCGCTGCTGGGAAAATTGCTGCACCGGTATCGTTTCGTCTTTGTCGACTTGCCGTCGATCGTCGCGTTGGGGCTGGCTCAGGTGCTGCATCAGCCGAGCGTCTGTGTCCTGGTCAGCGATGCCAGTCTGGCGTCGGCGCGAGAACTATCGCGCTGGCGCGAATGGATCGGGCCCAATTCTGCCGAGCGCCGGACGCTGCATGTTCTCAACATGAACGGAGCCGACGGAGCGCTACCGCAAGCCGAGTTCATTCGTGCGGTTGGCCAGGCCCCCGATATCATCATCCCGTATGATCGGGACATCGCGATTGCCTCAAAATTTGGTGTGAAGGCCACACGGAAATGCGCTGTGCTCAACCGTGGTCTGGCGCGGTTGCTCCGCGACTTTACGGGAGAGACTGACGGGCCAACGCGTTCGATATTCAGTCGGATCTTTGGTTGACATGGGCCAGTTCGGCAGAAAAACCGCCAGCGAAACGCCTGCCGCGGAGCTGGCTCCGACGAACCTGCGGCAGGCAACCGCGGTCGCCGATGCCCTGATGAAGGCCTCGACGAGGCCGACGGTCTCCGAGGCGAAGGACTTCATCCGCGACCAGATTTTTCTGCGTATCGAGCCATTGGTTGCGGTGCGGATCAGCCAGCAAGACCTGATGGTCTCCGTCAATAAATTGGTGGCCGAGATCGCGACTGGACGAAAAATCCTCCTGAACCAGGATGAGCAGCGCGTTCTCAGCGCCAGCATCGTCGACGAAATGGTCGGACTCGGACCGATCGAGCCGCTCCTACGGGATCTGTCGGTAGCCGATATCCTCGTCAACGGGCCGCGCATGATCTATGTGGAGCGGCGGGGCAAGCTGGAGTTGACCAAGCTGCAATTTCGCAGCGATGCGCACGTTCTGCATGTGGCGCAACGCATTGCATCGTCGATCGGCAGGCGCATCGATGAATCAAGTCCCATGCTGGACGCAAGATTGGCGGATGGCAGTCGTGTCAACGTGATCATTCCGCCGCTCAGCCTCAGAGGTCCTTGTATTTCGATCCGCAAGTTTTCCAGGTCCATGATGGATTTCGCAAGCTTTGTCACCGGAGGTACGCTTTCGCCGGAGCTCGCAAGCGCGCTCGAGATCGCCGCGCGTTGTCGTCTGAACATTATCATCTCCGGCGGTACCGGCTCCGGTAAAACGACCCTGCTCAACTCTCTTTCGCGCATGATCGATCCGGGCGAGCGCATCATCACGATAGAAGATGCTGCCGAGCTCCAGCTTCAGCAGGCTCACGTCATTCAACTGGAGATGCGTCCGCCCAATGTCGAAGGGCGCGGCGAAATCAGCCAGCGTGACCTGATGCGCAACGCCCTTCGAATGCGGCCGGACCGGATCATCGTGGGGGAGGTTCGTGGAGCAGAGGCGTTTGACATGATGCAGGCGATGAGCACAGGGCATAACGGCTCCATGTCGACGGTTCATGCCAACTCCGCGCGCGATGCGTTGGGACGTATCGAGAACATGATCCTGATGGGAAGCGGCAATTTGCCGATGCGGGCGATTCGCACCCAGATCGTCAGCGCGCTCGACCTTGTGGTGCATGCCGAGCGCATGCGCGATGGGGTTCGCCGGGTGACCGAAGTTGCGGAGGTTGTCGGATTGGAAGGGGAGGTCATCACCCTCGGTTCGTTGTTCACCTACAAATACCAGGGCGAAAACCCGGATGGCACCCTCCGCGGAGGTTTCGAACCGACGCAGGTCCGGCCGCAATTTCTTTCGCGGCTGGAATATTTCGGATTAGCCTCTGCGTTCTTGCGGTCGCTTGGCGTTCTGGAGAAAGCAACCGAGGAATAGACTCATGTCGTCCGTCATCGGGTTGGCGCTTGTTCTGCTGCTGATCGGCGGGGTCGTACTGACGGCGGCGCTGCTGATGGGCCGAAGAACACGCCTGGAGATAGAGAAACGCGTGAACCTTGTCGCTGGCAAAAGGGAGACGCCGGGGTTCGCGGACGGGCTCGGCGAGCTGTTGAAAACCAGAAAATTCGACGCGCGGGTGCGGCGCATATTCACGATCGGAATCAAATACACTTGGGCAATGCGGTCCGGCGCGCTCAAGCTCCTGCTAATAGCCGCCCTATCGGCCGGCGGGATGTGGTTCCTGACTCAGCAGCTCCTCGGTCTCTCGTCATTGCTCGCGGTGGCGGCGAGCGCGGCTGCGTCATTCTTCGCGCCGCGCCTTCTTCTTTCCCGGGAGCAGAAGCAGACCGAACGCATGTTCGTCGACTTGTTTCCGGACGCGGTCGACACCGTCGCTCGCATGCTCCGGGCCGGCCTGCCGATCACGGTGGCGATGCGGACTGTCGCTGTCGACGGATCCCCACCCGTCAGCAGAGTATTCGGCTTGATCGCCGATGAGCTGCGAATTGGCGTTCCGCTCGAGGAAGCCCTGGATACAAACAGCCGGGAAATAGGGCTGCCGGATTTTCGCTTTTTTGCCGTAGCCATGACGCTGCAGTTTGCGACCGGAGGCAACCTCACGGCGACGCTGGAAAGTCTTTCCGACATCATACGCAAACGCCGCGCGGCCCGCCTCAAGGCCAAAGCCGCCACCGGTGAAATTCGCCTCACCGCTTATACTCTCGGAGCGATACCGATTCTGACCACCGGAGCGTTGCTCGTCGTCCAACCGCGCTATCTCACCCCCTTATGGACGGACCCGCGCGGCCATTTGATTCTCGTGCTGGCTGGCGCTCTGTTGCTGCTATCGTTCCTTACGATGCGGAAGATGATGCGCAGCGTAACCAACGCGTGACGGAAGTAGAGGCGAAGCCATGAATGCGTGGCAGCTCTGGAACTCTCTGACTTTCGCTGACCTGATGGGGCTGTTTGGCATAATTGTGCTGGCTGCGGGTGGCGCGGTTCTGATTGCTTCCAGCATTCTGGTGCATGCGGACGCGCTGGCGCGGCGCGTCAATCTGGCCCTGCCGCAAGCCGCGATGGCAGAGGCTGCAGCGCCGGGAGAGGCACATCCAACGATCGTGCAGCAGCTTCCTTCGCTGGCGGTCGGCGTCTCGAAGACGGAGCTGCAGCAGATCATCCGGCTGTTTTCGTACCTCCGTGTGCCGGCCGATCGGGCAATGTCATATTTTGTCGTCGCCAGGGTTGTTTTTGCCTTGAGCTTTGCCACATTGACAGCCGCGGCGGCGGTGCATTGGGCCTTCTCTGGGGCGCGCTGGTGGCTGCCGATCATGGCTGCGATCGTAGCCGCGATCGTGGGCTGGATTTCACCGATCTTCTATATCGATCACGTTGTCAGGCAGCAGACCAAGGCCGTCGCGTCAGGGCTGCCGGATGCGCTCGAATTGCTGGTGGTCTGCGTCGAGGCCGGTTTGTCTCTCGAGGAAGGGCTTCATAGGGTCGCTCACGAGCTCAGGGAGGCGCAACCGGCGCTCGCCGATGAACTCGTTCTGACCTGGGCGGAAATCAATGTCCTGCCCAGTCGCGCGCAGGCGCTCACCAATTTCGCTGCTCGCAACGACATTCCGAGCGTGCGATCAGTCGTGAGCATGCTGTCCCAGAGCCTGCAACTCGGAACGCCACTTGCCCAATCGCTGCGGGTGGGGGCAGTGGAAATGCGCAATGACCAGATGATGCTGTTGGAAGAGCGGGCAAGCCGGCTGCCGGCGATGCTGACCATTCCGGTGATGCTGTTCATCATGCCTACGGTCTTTCTGCTCGTCGGCGGACCGGCTGCCCTGCGATTGATCGATATGTTCCAGCGTGGGTTTCATTGAAGCGGTCATTGGCGACGGGAAAGCCGGAGCGTCCGGCCATGCCGGCGAAATCGAACCGCGGGCGATGGGCGACGGGGCATTTGGGCAACACCTGGACGGTATTGCGATGATAGCGTCAAGTGCGCCCTCGTCCGCCATTGACATTAATCTAATTTCAACAAAAGGTTGCATCTCTTTGTAAAATCGCTTTTGGGCATTTGCTTCGAGCTGGAGCATGAGGTTTGTCGCTTTCGAGCGAATGAGTCGCAATTGAATCCGCCGCTTGGGGGATGGCTGTTATTTTGGTTGGGCGGCAATTGAATGGCTGGCGCGCTCGTTCCGTGTTCGATGGCGGCGCCAGGGATCACGATGCATGGGACTTGGCCAGCCGCGCCGAACGTTCCGAAAATGGCTTTGTCTAATATCCCGAAAGAGGCAGGCATGTTCCACAGGTTGGTAGGCGGTATTGGCCTGGCCCCACAAAGCGGAACGCCATCGGTGTTCAGAGGACTTTTTTCGGGCCGCGTGGTGATGGGCTACACGTGGGCAGCCGTGGCTTTGATGGCTGCGACCATCAGCATCGGGATCTACGGCATCGGTCCGGCGAGGTCGCAGGTGCGCGTGGTTCAGGATGACCCTGTGCCAGCGCGGCAGATTTCGGTGACGCGCGACAAGTCGCGCACGATCAAACTGGATAAGCCATTTGCCTCGGCGCTCGTTGGAGCTCCAGATATTGCCGATGTTCTGCCGATGTCCGATCGCATAGTCTACATTCAGGGAAAAAAAATCGGAACCACCAACGTTACCCTATTCGATCAAGACAAGAATGTGATCGGCGTGATCGGACTGGAAGTCACGATCGATATCCAGAATATCGCTAGCAAGATTCGCTCCGGAACGAACAGCCCCGGCATCCGCGTCTCCAGTAGCAACAACCAGATTGTGTTGAGCGGCGAGGCGAGGGATGCCGTGGATGCCGAAAAGGCAGTCGCGATCGCCAGGGGAATGGCGACGCCGCCGGAAGGAAAGGATCCAGAAAAATACGTCATCAACGCGATGCGCGTCGCTGCGTCGCAGCAAGTGATGTTGAGAGTTCGTTTCATCGAAGTGAGCCGCCAGGCGGAGCGGGAAATCGGCGTGAACTGGTTCGGTGCCAATGCCAGCGGAACACGTGGCATCAATACCGGAACGGGCGCCATCAGCCAGGCTGGCCCCACGGCTACGAGCGCCGGGGTTCCCGTGTTCAACACAATCGGAACGTTCGCTGGAAGCACCTTGAGCGCGCCCTTCGGCGTTGGGCTTTTCAATCTTGCTAACAAGGGCGGCAGCGTCGACGTTCTTATCACTGCGCTGGAAAAGAAAGGACTCGCAAGGCGGCTCGCGGAGCCGGATCTCGTCGCTCTTTCCGGCGATACGGCGAGCTTTCTCGCGGGCGGAGAATATCCCGTGCCTTCCGTGCAGTCCTCGTCGGGCACGACCCCTGTCATCACCGTATTGTACAAGCCATTCGGCGTGCAGTTGACGTTCGTTCCAACCGTGCTCGCTAGCGGAATTATCAATCTGCGCCTGACGCCTTCGGTCAGCGAGCTCGATTACACGAACGCCGTTGCGATCTCCGGTACTCTTGTCCCGGCGTTGAGCAAACGCGAGGCGCGGACGGCGATCGAACTGCGCGACGGGCAGAGCTTCGCGATTGCCGGTCTTCTTCAGTCGGATAATTTGCGGGACGTCGGACAACTGCCCTGGCTCGGTTCGGTGCCCGTTCTCGGGACGCTGTTCCGCAGCACGTCGTACCAGCAGAAAGAGACTGATCTCGTGGTGATCGTCACGCCTCATCTTGTCGCGCCAGCGGCTCCGGGCCAGGCCCTGGCGACGCCATTTGACAAACAGCTTCCCGGCAACGATGTCGACCTGTTCCTGATGGGCCGACCGGAAGTCCGCAAGCAATATACCGATTACCTGACATCTGGTGGGGCGAATGTAGGGCCCTATGGTCACATGATGCCCCTCGAACCGAAATGATGGCGCGACGTTGGGAAGGAAGGTTCGAATGACGAAAATGACCGGCTTGGTCGCACTCCTGATCCTGATCGCCTCTGGCGATGCGCGGGCGGCGGACTACCCGTTTTGGGATGAAATGGCTCGGTATTTTCAGCGGATCGATACGATTTCGGTGACCTCCGGTGACGCCAGAGAGGTGAATGCGGTCACCCACATCATCGCCCCTTGGCCGCGCCATGTCCGTAACCGGCGCATTCCCGCAAATGGCGAGCGCATGGTCGGTGCAGTCACACGCTACCGGAACCCGGGTGGTCCGGGTACGGCCGCGGCTGCGCCGACCCTCGCCCCGATCATTATTCCAACCGCGAGCAGTAGTGGCGGTGGCGGCGGGGGAGGCTATGGCGGCGGGCAGTAGGGCGCGCGGGACAATCACCCGGATGCAGCTCTAGCCGGAACTCTCCCGAGTTGAAGCGCCCGGGCACCAGTTACAGACTCTAGCATCCGCTTTCCGAAATTCGTGAGTCGTTGCTACCGTATTCCCACACGAGATTCGGAAAGTCATGGGTACTAGCAAGCTTATGGTTCTAGCACCGCTTTTCGAGATGTCCCTGAGACGAATTCGCGGCAGGTGGTGCACGAACTTCAGATCGGCGGACGAAGGGCATTTCGAATCGATATGGCGCGCATTTTTCATTTGTTGTCTGCAGGACTGCTCACAATCGCGCTTGGAGGGTGCGAAACCGTAGCGGGCTCGGTCGCGGTCGTCGACGATGCAGGAACCACCGTGACGATCTCAGAGCCTGGGGACGTCAAATATTATCCTTCAGATGAACCCTTGCGGTTGGGCGAGGAATATTTCAATCGCGGGATTTACGGAACAGCCGAGAAGTATTTCCAGAGTGCGGTCGAAAAGGCTCCGAAGGACGTGAGTGCATGGATCGGACTTGCCGCTAGCTATGACCGCCTTGGGCGTTTCGATCTGGCGGACCACGCGTATGGCCAAGCCATCAAGCTGGGTGGAGAAACCACGCAAATTCTCAATAACCTTGGTTACTCCTACATGCTGCGCGGAAAACTGACCGCCGCTCGGACGAAATTCATGGAAGCTTACCGGCGTGAACCTGATAACCCGACGGTTCTCAACAACATCAATCTGCTGAATTCAAGCTATCGATTCATTGAGCGCGAGCTGCCTCCGCAGTAGATGTATTCTGTATCGAGCGGGGCTGGCGGCGCGGAGCGTTGCGTTGCATCGAACACAATCATCTCGCCATGACCGACGCTTCAATCGGAATCAGAGGGCAGCCGTTTCGACGAGACCCCGGCGCAGGAACTCGGTGGCGCGTTCGGCTAGCACGGCCTTGCTGAAGTAAAAGCCTTGCCCGACCAGGCAGCCGGCGGAGACAAGGAAATCGAGCTGGACCTTGGTCTGAACGTCCTCCGCAACGACATTGATGCCGAGTTCACGCGCCAGACTCAGCATCACCCTGGTAATCGCGATAGCGCTGGCGTTTTCCGGGATGCCGAGGATGAAGCGCTGCGCCAGCTTGAGACGGTCCACCGGATAGGCACTCAAATAGGCGAGAGAGGAGTACCCGGTCCCGAAGTCGTCGATCGCAATACTCGCCCCGAGCCGCGGGACCCGTGCCAGGGCATCGCCATGTATCTGCGTGGTTTCCATCAAGACGGACTCGGTAAGCTCGAGTTCGATTTCGCCGGGACCAATGCTCCATCGTTTCAGGTCCTCAGCCAAATCCTCCTCGAACCCCGTGCAAATGCACAACTCCGCCGCGGAGACGTTGATCGCCAGGCGAGATGGGGCGATTCCCTGGTCCCGCCAGGCCTTGAACTGCCGGCATGCCTGATCCAACACCCAGTGACCAAGGGGGCAGATCGTCCCTGTTTGTTCCGCAAGGGGAATGAAGAGATCGGGCAATAGCAGGCCGCGTCGCGGGTGGTTCCAGCGAACCAGCGCTTCCAGCCCGACGATCCGGCCGGAGGTACGCTCGACCTGTGGCTGGTAGTAGAGTTCGAGCTCATGGTTATCGAGCGCGGCGCGCAGTTCGTTGGTCAGCGTGAAATGTTCGCGCACTTCCCGGTCGAGTTCCTCGGCGTGGAAGCAATAGCGGTTACGGCCTTCGTCCTTTGCCCGATAGAGTGCGAGATCGGCCTGGGTTAGCATCGTCTCAGGTTCCGCAATCGCCGGATCGCAGAATGAGATTCCGGTGCTTACCGTGATGTGAATCTCGGACGCGGATCGGCTTGATCCAGATCAACTACAGATCCCGGCCTGGAACGGGTGATATACGCGCTGGTGTGCGATCTTGCGCAACGCCCGCTACGGATATTGCGGCGGATAGCATGCCGTCGTGCTCAACGTCATGGTGTTGGCGCTGCCAAACGTTGAAGTCCCATAAAACCACGGGATGACAAACTGGAACGTATAGGTTGCGCTCACCTGCTTGCCGCAGGCAGGTTGCGTGACCGTGAAGGCCGCAGCCGTGACATCAAGCCCCCATGCCTCGCCTACGGCATAATTTTGGATCAGGCCCGCGTTGGCGCACGCCGTGCTATTGACGGCGGCGCATCGCGCGGCGGCTTCGGTCGCCCGGCTCAAGGTCGTAAATGTCCATAGCAGGCGGCCGATGTCGATGATTCCGAAGATGAACAGCAACAGCACCGGCAGGACGAAGCCATATTCAATGGCGACTGCGCCGCTCCGACGAGGCCGAGTTCGCGATTTCAGGATTGGCGCCATCGCCTAGTTCACCCTGACCACCGCTTTCGCGGTAAATGTGCTCGGCACCGGCAGACCGGGAAGGGACAAAATGCTCAGGTGATTGAGCGCCGCGTTGACCTGAACATATTGGCTCACAGCGCTCCCGTCGGGGCAAGTCGAACTGCATGTCGCCACCGCGATGCCGGTTGCTTGTGGACAGCCGCAAAACTGCGATGGAGCCGGAGTGGCTGTCAGGGCCGGCGTGCCGCCCGGATAGACGCTGCTCGCATTGAGTACCGAATTGGTAATGCCCGCGGAATCCCAACCGTTCTTGGCCGCATATAGCATGCCTGCTTCGACCGCATTGCTCACCTGCATTGCCTCATACATGGCGAACCCGAGATCGACCGTCCCCACCAGTAGAATGAACAGGAATGGGATAAACAGCGCGAACTCGATGGCCGCCGTGCCCGATTCACTCCGGCGTCCGGACAGTTTTCCAAATCTCGTCTTGGTCGGGGTCATAAATGCTCCTCGTCTACTCGACAAGCCGAGACGCGCTGCCACCGATCGGAACGGCGCATTGAGAGCCGAGAGTGGCGTTATTGTAAATCGCGATCTTGCGAGCGATCAGCTGACCGCAGGTGCGGGCATTCAGCGTCGCGTTGTTGTCGAACTGGAGGATCTGATTCGGAAAATAGACGGCGCCATTTAGGTTCAGGATCGTGTTGTTGCTGAATCTCTGAGTACTCGTTGAAGTCGCAGTCCGGGGGCTGGCAAAGACCAGACCGGTATATTCTCCACTTGTGGGGGCCGTGAGGTTCATCGTCAAATTATTCCCAAGGGACATGGCGTAATTGCCATTGATGATCAGCGTGACGCCGGTTCCGTTCACCGTCACGTTGTTTTGCAGACTTAGTTGAGTGTCGATGTAATAGGCGCCGGGGTCGAGGTTGAGCGTTACGTTATTGCTGTAATTCAAACGGCATAAATGGACTTCCCCGGTGGGGTTGAGGATATGCACGGTGGAGGCGGACGCAGGCGGATTTGTGCAAGGGCCTGGCGGCGGCTGCAGCGGGACGCCGGCGTAGGGGTCCGTCATCGCCGCGGCATTCTGCTTTTGAGGCGTGCCGGTAAGTCTGGCGTTGTTCGCCAGCGACCACTTCCCGACCACCGAAACGGGGCCCGTGATCAAGGCGTTGTTGTTGAGCGTGAGGGCGCTGTTGCTGTTGGAGTTGGCGCCGACGCCGCAAGCATTCACGGCGGCGTTGTTGTTGAGATAAACCGCCGCGGAGGCCGTAGGGTCCAGCGCAAAAACGCAATAGAGGCCCGCATTGCCCTGGAGCGCCACCGCGCTTACGCCCAGCTTGAAAATCCCCGAGCCGAACAATCCAACGAGAATGAGAGTCTGAGGCTGGGTGATGATCACCTGGACCGCGGTTGGATCCGCGGCATGCGCGGCGCTGGCCGGCGGACTGACCGGCGGATGATTGACGGTGATCACGACGCCATCGACGCCGTTGACATAGCCGACGGCGGCCGCGAGCGCATACGCCTCGGTCCTGAAATCGGCGGGATGGCCTGTTGCCAGTGCGGTTGCGGCGCCGAACGCCGCCGCGTCCGCGGCCGACTGCATTTGACGATGCTTGTAAATGGCGAAACCGATGTCGACAGCCAACGCGGCCATGCCGATCAACACGGCCGCTAACAGGCCCATTTGTATGGCGACGCTGCCCTGGTGCGACCAGCGAAGTTTTCGTGCCAGGGCGCCGATCCGAATACGCATCCTAATGTACCCCATACAGATGCTGTCCGCGATGCGGCCACATGACGAAGCCGCAAAACGGGTCAGTTGCATAACGGCTCGATGTCGGCTCGCTCCACGCGAGCCGACCTGACATGGCTGCTCGAAATTAGAACGTTCCGCGATGCGAAATGCTCTGCCGTCGAGCGCCGATCGATAATCGCGCAACGTCATGAACTATAATGCCAGAGTTACCGATACCGTTGCTCTTGCCCTTGGCGCATCGGGGCACGTGCTGTCCAAAAACGCGCAAGGGTTTGGGAACCGTATTCTTTTGGGGTGTTGAGCTATGTCAACGCTTAATTGTCAATCTGTAATATCAATACCATTGATTGTATCTGTATTCAGGAACAAAGGGGCATGGGATGCGTAAGTTCGCTACAAAGGTGGCCGGCTGGCTTTCGATCGACTCTGAGTCAGGTGTCACCGCGATCGAATATGGGCTTCTCGCCGCGCTGATCGCTGTCGTGATCATCGTGGGCGTGACGCTCATCGGCACCAACCTCCAGGCCATATTCAACTACATCGGCGGCAAGCTGAAGGTACCTGGCACCTAGTAGTCTCAGCCGGCGACGCCGTGGCCGTCGCCATGTGGTGATCGCCAGACTGCCGTTGCGGTGTTGAACCGCATCAGGACGTCATGAGCGCGTTCCGATTTTGTCGATTTTGACAATGGGGCATGCGATGCGTAAGTTCGCTACAAGGGTAGCCGGCTGGCTTTCGATGGAGTTTTAGTCAGGTGTCACCGCGATCGAATAGGGGCTTCTCGCCGCACCGATCGCTGTCGTGATCATCGTGGGCGTAACGCTCATCGGCGCCAACCTCGAGGCCATATCCAAATACATTAGTGGCAAGCTAATGGTACCGATGCCTAGTAGTTTACACCAGCGACGCTGGCGTCGTCGCCGCGCGCCAGGACGCGCGGCATTTGCGGGTGGACAGAAGCCATGAGCCTTCTGTTTCTGGTCCACGCTATCTGTCAGCCGGCGAGCCTGATTGTGCTCGGCATCAGCGCTGCCATCGATTTGAAGGACAGAGTCATTCCAAATGAGCTTGTGGTGGCTATCGCCGTGATCGGATTTGCTCAGGGTCTTGCTTTGAGACCCGGGCTGGTTTGGTTTAGCCTGCTCGTTGCCATCATTGTATTCTTCGGGCTATGGATCGTCGCTCACGTCAAGATCATTGGGGGCGGCGACCTGAAGCTCATCAGCGCCGTGACACTTCTTGTCCCGCCCGATCGCGTTGGACAGCTCTTGATCGACATCGTTCTGGCCGGCGGGCTGCTCAGCTGCTTCTATCTCGCGGCGCATTACGGGCTTAAGCGTCTGCCCGAGCCTCGATCCGCCGCGGCGGAAGCTGCTCCTTCGGCGAAGAAGAGCGGGTTTGTCCGGACGCTCAAGGCGGAGCGTATCAGGATCGGTGGAGGATATCCTATGCCTTACGCCGTGGCCGTGCTGGGCGGCGTCATCGTTTACAACGCCATGCAGTTCCTTCAACCTTAGTTGTGCCGTTGCGCGATAATCAGCCAATCAACGGCAGGATATGAGGAAGCGCAAGATGCCCATTCCCACCATGCCCGACGAGAAAATGCGCCTTGCGCTGAAGGAGCTGGAGCAGGCCGCTTAAAACCACGAGCGATGGGCCGAAATGAATTTCGGCACCGTGATCTGGCGCCGGATCAACGGGATATCAGCGACGACGCGCATCGCATGTGCCGGTTTGGCCAATGGTACTAAAAGGATGGGATAAGCGAGCTTGAATACCATCCCGGCGTCGCAGAGATCGGACTTGAGCATGAGCGGATGCATCAGCATGCGGCGAGACTCCTGCGGGCGTCCGCGAGTGGCGACCCGATCGAGATCGGGGACTTCGAACGCTTCGTGACCTCGGTGAAACGTCTGCGTCTGGAACTCGCGACCGTCCAGCGTGAACTCGCGGATACGCTCTTTAACCTTGATCCGTTGACGGGGACGCGGAGCCGCACATCGTTGCTGACAGGCCTCCGCGAGCAACGGGAACTGGTAAGGCGCGGCGTGCAACCGTGCGCCCTGGCGATGATGGATCTGGATCACTTCAAGGCTATCAACGATAAGTATGGACACGCCACCGGGGACAAGGTGCTGATCTATTTTGCGCGCCACATCATCATGCACCTGCGCCCCTACGACAAGATATTTCGATTTGGCGGCGACGAGTTTCTGATCTTTATGCCGGACGCCGACCTGAAGGCAGGCCGCGACGTCGTTGATCGGTTGCGGGAGGAACTCGGGGCGTTGCGAATTGACGCGAATGGCAAGGAGATGTTTCAAGTCACCGTCTCGTTCGGGTTGACCCTTTTGGACCCGGACATACCCGTAGAGCAGTCCATTGATCGCGCCGACAACGCTCTTTACGTCGCCAAGGCGATGGGAAGGAACCGCGTAATCGTCTGGAACGATTCAATGAGTGCATCCCCGGCCGGCTCTGTCTAAATGCTGGTGTGCCAAAGGACGTAATTCCCGCAGGCTCAAACTTGGTTCGATACCGGAGATCTCCGCCCTCGCGCGTATTCTCTTGAAGACGAAGCGTAGGTTTCGCTCGGGTTCGAGCAGACCCTCGGCAACGATCAGCGCGCAGACCGCCGCTCGTACGTCTCCATCACACACTGCGATAACCTGGTCCGCCCGCCAGCTCAAGAGCGTCAGGCTCGATCTGGCAAATTTGCGCGGAGGGACGGAACATTGGGCCGCATTCCGTGTTGACCGGACGGTCGTGTCCTATTTTGTTCACTTGTCAATCGAGACCCATGGCGAGGCTTTATCGGCTCGGTTGGCGTGTCCGCGTGCGTTGCGTTTGCGGCGTTGTGGATGCCCCTGTCAGCGAGAGAAAGTGCGAATATAAGGCCAAGCCAGACTTGCAAACTGCGTGTGGGCGAAAGGTCGCGGTTTTCCGCTCGGGAGACTCGGCAGCCGTTTGATGCGTCCGCGATCCGGAAGCAGGGGTGTGAACTTGATCGAGCGTTGGTCGAACCCGAAAGGCAGTGCCTGCTTACGAGTTTCGGCGATTGAAGGTTGCGTACCTATCGAAGCCCGGTACCAGCCGTTAATGCAGGCGCGCCTCGGGTTGACATCTTCCCCAGCCTGTTCATGGCACCGGTCGGCCTGTAGAGACCACGTCGTTCCGTCACCGGCTTAAACGCGTCCATCAGCCCCACGAGAGTCTCAGCCGCGCCGAGCATTAGAAAGCCGTCAGGCTCAATCGCCTTGGCCAGGCGATTAAAGATATTGATCTTAGTTTCTTGATCGAAATAGATCAGCACATTTCTGCAGAAAATGACGTCAAAGATACCAAGCCTTGAAAAGTCATGCAGGAGATTGAGCTGGCGATGCTGAACCATCGCGCGCAGATCGGCATTGATCTGCCAAAGCTCGCCTGTCTGCTTGAAGTATTTGACCAGTAACTGAATTGGCAGACCGCGCTGGACTTCAAACTGGCTGTAGAGTCCCGTCTTGGACTTCTCGAGCACTTCCTGCGAGAGATCGGTTGCAAGAACCTCAACTCGCCAACCATTCAAAGCTAGCCCCATCTCCTTCAAGCACATCGCGATCGAATAAGGTTCCTGGCCGGTTGAGCCGGCCGCGCACCAGATCCGAACGCTCCGGCGACCCGCGCGCGTCTTAAGCAGCTCTGGCATGATCACATCGCGAAAATGATCGAACGGTGTCTTGTCCCGGAAGAAGAACGTCTCATTGGTGGTCATTGCTTCGACCACCTGAGCGACAAAGGGACTCGAGCCACCCTTCAGCTTCTGCACGAGGTCGCTAACGTCGCGCATCCCAGATTTGCGCGCCAATGGGAGCAGCCGGCTTTCAAGCAGGTATTGCTTGTCTGACGACAGATCGAGACCTGAATGATCCTTGAGAAGTTTGCGCAGGAATTCGTAGTCAGGAGGGATCATGGGTGCTCTCGAAAGCAGGCGAATTGATCACGGAGATATCCGCGAATTCTGGTCAATCAGTCGGATATCTTGGAATCTCGGATATCTTGGAATCTGGCCACGACAGCGTCCCTGTTGAAAGGCTTCACGACGTACTCGTCGGATCCGGCATGCAGCGCATCCGAGATGTGATCGATATTGCTTTCGGTTGTGCAGATCACCACGATCGGCTGATCGCCGCCCGACAGACGAAGCAAGTTTCCGAACAATTCGCATCCGTCGGTGACCTGCGTGTCCCAGTCGAGCAACACAACGTCGGGAAGATCACTTTTGCGCGCCTCCACTGCCTTCTCCCCGTCCTTGGCTTCGATGATCCGGAATTCCAGTTCTTCTAGAATTCGCCGTGCGATCTTCCGCCCGACACTGGAGTCATCGACGACCATGCATGTCTTCATGAGTCTTCCCAAAGACGGCAGACGGACTGCGCTGGAGCGAACCAATCTCAAACGCGTTCCACGCAACCGCTGCTCGGCGTTTACTCCGCGACAGTGCCGATACGTGTTCGGCGGCTTCTTTAGCCGAATACCCGCTGAGTATTCTCCCTCCCGTTAAGTTTCGGGTCCGCACAAATACGGTATGGAGTGACTGCTCGCCAACGGGTCGCATTTTCAAACAACACGGCAATACCGACGGTGCACCGAAGCATTCTTGGGATCTAGGCAAAAGCGAATTCCCAACGCAGTCGATGCACGCGGAAACCGAACGCGCCCTCCGTGTTCCTACGGTGCTCAACAGTTAAACAATCTAGAAGCATTCCAATCAGAATATCAGGAACCGGCTGATTCCATCGGTCACAAAATTCGTAAGCTAGGTCTGCAGATGCGCACCAATCTTCCTGTGACGACCGTCGAATATCCGATCTCCGATGAAACCATCATCGTCTCCAAGACGGATCTGAAAGGGAAACTGACCTATTTCAACGCGGCGTTTGTCGCTGCGTCGGGCTTTACCGAGGCGGAGCTGATAGGGCAGCCACACAACATCGTCCGCCACCCCGACATGCCGCCGGAAGCGTTCGCTAATCTCTGGGAGACACTAAAGGGCGGCAATCCCTGGGTTGGCGCGGTGAAGAACCGCCGCAAGAACGGGGATTTCTATTGGGTTCTGGCTACCGCCTCGCCGGTGCGTGAGAACGGCCAGATCGTCGGCTATACCTCAATTCGAACCAGGCTTTCCGCCGACCAGCGTGAGGAGGCTGAAAAGGTCTACAAGCTGCTGCGCGACAGGAAGGCGCAGGACTACAGGATTAGCGCAGGTGTGATCCGGCGCCGGTCGGTCGTCGATCGGCTGTCGTTCTTCACCGGCACATTGAAGGCGCGCTTGACGATGCTCGTTTCCGTACTCGCTGTGTTCATGGTCGTTGCGGCGCTGACCGGCATCCTGTCGACGCGCGCCAGCAATATCCGAATGAAATCGATTTACGAAGACCGAACGGTGCCGCTGTCTCAATTGCTTGAGATCAATGATCGCATGCTGCAAAACGCGACGCTGCAATACGAAGCAGCTGCCAACGGCCGTGCCGAGAGGCCGGTTGGCGACGTCGCGTCTAAGGTCAGCGCGAACATCGAACGAATTACCAAGGTCTGGGGTGACTATCTGACGACTTATTTCACGCCAGAGGAAAAAGCCCTTGCAGAAAGCTTCTCCTCGAAGCGCAAGAATTATGCGGACAACGCCGTTAAGCCTGCGCTTGCTCTGCTTGGCGAACGCAAGTTCGACGAAGCCAATCTGCTGCTGGCGGGCAAGGCGGGCGAATTCTTTGCGGCCGCCAAGCAGGATCTCGACAAGCTCGTGGAGATCCAGGTCAAGGAAGCCCAGCGGGAGTACGATACGGCCATCCATGAATATATTGTCGCGATCGTGATAGCTTCCATCATTCTCCTGGTCGGCCTGTTGTTGGGTGGATGTATTGGAACGCAAACCATTCGCAGCGTGCTGCGGCCATTGAAAGTCCTGAACGAAACGATGCTCAATATAGCGATGGACAAGCTCGACAACCGCATTCCAGTCGAGCACGACGACGAACTCGGCGAGGCGCTGCGCAACATGCAGAACGTCCAGGCCATCGTCCGGTTCAATGCCGCAGAGGTGAAGGCCGTCGAACAGCAGGCGGCCGCGCAACGCAAATTCGATATGGCGCGGCTCGCCAGCGAGTTCGAGGGGGCCGTCGGAAACATCATCGAGACCGTGTCCTCTGCCTCAAATGATCTGGAATCATCAGCCTCCACGCTGTCTTCGACCGCAACTCGTTCCCAGCAGCTTGCGACCGCGGTGGCGGCCGCCTCCGAGGAAGCCTCGACCAACGTCCAATCGGTTGCTTCCGCCGCCGAAGAGCTGACCTCTTCCGTCCACGAGATCAGCCGTCAGGTTCAGGAGTCGGCCCGGATTGCCAGCGGGGCCGTCGAACAAGCCCGCACGACGAATGAGCGGGTCAATGAATTGTCAAAAGCCGCTGCACGCATCGGTGACGTCGTTGAGCTGATCAACACCATTGCCGGACAAACCAATCTTCTCGCCTTGAATGCCACCATTGAGGCGGCCCGCGCCGGCGAGGCCGGACGAGGTTTTGCAGTGGTTGCGTCCGAGGTAAAGGCCCTCGCCGAGCAGACCGCCAAAGCCACTGGCGAAATCGGCCAGCAAGTATCCGGCATTCAGGCAGCAACCCAGGATTCGGTGATGGCGATCAAGGAGATCAGCTCGACGATCGAGCGCCTGTCGGAGATCTCTTCGGCGATCGCAGCGGCCGTGGAAGAGCAAGGCGCCGCCACTCAGGAGATTTCTCGAAACATCCAGCAGGCCTCACGGGGCACGGAGGAGGTCTCCTCGAATATCGTTGATGTTCAGCGCGGGGCCAGCGAAACCGGGGCCGCCTCATCTCATGTCCTGTCGGCTGCGCAGTCGCTGTCAAACGAGAGTACCTATCTGAGAACGGAGGTAGGCAAGTTTCTCGACGTCGTGCGGGCGGCTTGAATATCCTGCTCTCCAAGAGTCAAAGCAATTGTGCCGCATTGAATCGCGATCTGGTTCGGAGCGAATCATGCGGTTGAAGGCTTGTCCGTCTCAGGCAGAATGGTAGATCTCGATCGCTTTTCTGAGCTGAACGTTTGCGTCTGGCCGGCGTCGCGCCGAACGTTGTCAACAGCCGACGGCCCGACACGGAGGTGCTTGCAAGCGCTCTCGACTTCGCAGGATCTGCTCCGGCGCGCAGCCGCGCACGGACCTTGGGTGAAGCGATCCGCGCGGAAGACGGAGTTGCGGATGCGATTGCGACCCTCGAGCGTATAGTGGCAAGTTAATTTCAAGACGGCGCACGGTCAGAAGGCACGCGCGTGCTTATGCCGACGGTGGCGCCTGGCTTGCGCCACCGACACCCCGCGCTCCCCGACCAACTTGACCGCTTCGACCTTGAACTCGCGACTGAACTTCCGTCTCTTCATCGCCCACCTCCGGCTCAATGAAACACCTAACCCAACAAGGGAGGTCCCCCGGCTCTGCCGGGGAGGCAGCAGAAGTTTGACATTTCCTTCAGTTGCCCATCGTCGAAACTCTCGACTCGTGAGCCTCCACGCACACGAAAGGGAATTTCGCGATGGACGATTTAGAGAGCCTAAGTCACAGCAAATGGGAGTGCAAATACCATGTTGTTTTCATTCCCAAGTACCGCAGGAAGGTGCTGTACGGCGAGCTGAGGCGGCATCTCGGGGATGTTTTCCGCAGGTTGGCGTTGCAGAAGGAGTGCAGGGTCGAGGAGGGGCATTTGATGCCCGATCATGTTCATATGATGCTTGAAGTGGACCCCAGATTTGGGACCAGAAGCATAGTTGGAATCTAGCCGTTCCGTTTGGTAAACGGAGCGGACGATGACGAAGAAGACGAGACGGAAGATCGACGCGGCGCTGAAGGCGAAGATCGCCCTGGAAGCGCTGCGTGAACAGGTGAGCGTGGCAGATCTGGCGCAGCGCTACGAGGTGCACCCCAACCAGATTTACGCTTGGAAGAAGCAGCTGTTGGACCAGGCGGCCAGGGCTTTTGACGCCGGTGCTGGAGAGGTCGCGGAAGCTGGTCGCGACCGTGAGATCGAGAAGCTGCATGCCAAGATCGGCCAGTTGATCGTGGAGCGGGATTTTTTAGCGAAGAGGTCCGGAAGATGAGCATCCCGGACCGCAGGGCGAAGCTCGACCGCGCCCATGGCGTGCTGTCGATCCGCCGCCAGTGCCGGCTGCTCGGGCTGTCGCGCTCGAGCGTTTATCGGACGCCGCTGCCGGCCAACGATGATGATCTGGCGCTGATGCGCCGGATCGATGAGTTGTTCACCGCCCGGCCGTTCCTGGGCTCGCGGCGGATGGCTTGGCTGATCAGCGAGGATGGCGTCAGGATCAACCGCAAGCGGGTGCAGCGGCTGATGCGCAAGATGGGGATCGAGGCGTTGGGGCCGAAGCCGCGCACCAGCAAGCCCGCGCCGGGTCATCGGATTTATCCCTATCTGCTGCGCGCCATGACCATCGACCGGCCGAACCAGGTCTGGGCCACCGACATCACCTACATTCCGATGGGGCGCGGCTTCCTCTACCTGGTGGCCGTGATCGACTGGGCCAGCCGCGCCGTGCTGAGCTGGCGCCTGTCCAATACGATGGACGTGTCGTTCTGCGTCGACGCCCTGGAGGAGGCGCTGTCGCGGTTCGGCAAGCCGCAAATCTTCAACACCGATCAGGGCAGCCAGTTCACCAGCGCGGCCTTCACCAGCGTGCTGGAAGCCGCCGGCATCCAAATCTCGATGGACGGCCGCGGCCGCTGGATGGACAACGTGTTCATCGAGCGGCTGTGGCGCAGCCTCAAGCACGAGGACGTGTATCTCAAATTCAACTAAGAAAGCGGCATCAGTGGTCCTGCTCCTGGGGTCCACTTCAGATTATACCCTACTGCATGGCGCCTTAACCTCCAATCTCCCAGGCCGGGCACCGCCTTCCAAGTGGGCCTCCTGTTTGAGACTCCCAGGGCGGGGTTGCTCGTTTTCCTACGAGCATTGTGATCAGCGTCATCATGAAGGTTTTGTGGCAAGAAGCACAATTTCGCAGATGTGAGCATTCCCAACTTTCCGTGGGAGTAGTCTGTGCCGGCGGGGGCGACAAACGGAGGAAACACACCATGTCCAAGAAAGCAGCTGAGCACCACAAACAGTCGGCAGAACACCATACGCATGCCGCCCGCCACCACGGCGAAGCCGCTAAGCATCATGAAAGTGGAGCGCACGAAAAAGCGGCGCATCATGCACATACCGCAAGGGGGCACGCGCTTCACGCCAGGCATCACTCTGACGAAGCTGCCAAGCTTCACATGGAGGAACACGGCAAAAAGTAGTTTCTCCCCGTTCAACGGTGAATTTGAGGCCGCTTCAGTTGGCGGCCTCTTGTTTTACTCAGCAATACCGATCATCGGATGATCCTGTCTTCGCTGCCTTTTTGCGTGGCTCCGCTGCGCGATGTTCGCGAACATCACTGGCAAACGGCGGCGGCCCGTCCGTAGCATCTCCGTCGTGGTCGCCACTCAGGCCGGTCGTGCATTGTCCGGCGTCGAGGAGCGTTCGAAGCGAGCAGCCGTCCGGCAGCAGCGCGACGATCCGAGCTCTCTTCTAGACGAACGCCTTCGTAGTTTTACGGACCGGCCTTTTACATTACATTGGGTTACGTCGGCTTGCTTATGATGGTCCCCGCGAATCAATCTGGGGGAATTCTTTTATGCCGTACACCCAAACATCAGCAACCGCGCCGCAAGGTGTTCGAGTCTTCAGTGATGACGAGTGCGTTCGGAGGCTTGCCCTGCTCATTGAGGACGCGGACAATAAGAACCTTGATGAGATCGTCACGCTGATCGCGCGTTTGGCGGTTCCCATAGAGCAGTGTTGACACATAGGAGGTCGCTCACCCCCGCGCTGAGGGCACCTCGGATTCGCCAAGCTGCCCCGGCCGCACCCACCCAGCCCAGAGCGGCGACCCCGCGTCTTGCGAAACGTCGCGCCATTCAGAACAGAACTGCGAACTCGTATGTTATTGAAATAGTATTCTGATTTTCGGCGCGGCGCATATATCGGTCCGGGCGGCAGAAAGCCAATGGCTGCCATTTTGCTGCTGCCGCGAATAGGGAGGGATCGGCGCACAACTTGAGCAGAACGAAGGACGCAAGGTCCCCGCTCTGGCGAATCCGCCTGCCTTTTACCTCGAAGCCCTTCGTATTATCTGCGCGATCGCCGATACGAGAGCGGCAAGTGCCGCGACCGCAGCCCACCGCGATTGCAGAGTCAGATCGCAGCCGACCGATTCACCGTTTGCTGCAAAGAGCCCCAAGTTCAGGGCGACGCGCAGCGCAAGGGCGCTTGCGGCGAACGCCGAAATGAACGCGGTCCAGGAGGCGGCACGCTTGCCCATCGCGCTCCTCAAAGCAGCGCCACGGAGCGTGCAAGCCATATTGCAGCCTTCGTACGTCGCGGCTGGGTCACGTCAAATCCTCGGGTGCAGTCGAACATGGCTCGCCGAGCGTTGATTTTTCGCTCGGCATCGAAGACGCGAAGCTGCAGGCTGGTCCGATCAGTATTTTGCGACGATAGGCCCGCCAAATCGATAGTTCACGCGCACCGTGGCCATATCGACTCCCTCTCGAACGTTATCGACGCGGGTCTGCATTCCGATCGGCGCAACAGCCGCGTTGAGCGAGGTGAACGAAATGCTCCGGCTGGGTATGAAGAGGTGATCGTACTCGATACCAACCGACCAATTCGGCGCAAAGCCGATTTCAATACCCGTTCCGATCGTTCCGCCCCAGCGTGTTCCAGAGGCCCTGTCGTTCAGGACGCTCGTTCCGGTTATCAGGCCATCATACTTGTCGTTCGTGATGGCCGCGCCCCCTTTGATGTACCAAAGTACGTTCTGCCATGCCGCGCCGGCCTGCCCAGTGAATAAGCCGATGGCATCGGTAATGGTTCGGTTCGTCAGCGTAGGGTCGAGTTGGCTGATATTCGATCCCCGCAGATTGGCCCAGTCGCCCTGCGCCTCGACACCCAGCACCGCGAACGCACTCTGCCAGCGATATCCGGCTTGGCCGCCGGCAATTGCGCCCGACGTGCTGTGACATCCCTCGGAAATAGCTGGGCTGTTCAAGACACCGAAGCTGAAGGCATCATCCCAGCAGGCGTGGGCTTTACCGCCGCCGACGTTGACTCCGACATAGAAGCCGCTCCAGTCGTAATTGGGCTCGAACACCGGCTTCGGCCGGCTGTAATTGTAGTACACCCGTTCCGTCTGGTCGGCGCCGAACGAAGGACTCGCGACAAGGCCGGCCGCCAGGAGCCCTGCTGCGCCGATCAATACTCGTTTGGTCATTGCGGTTTCTCCGAACTCAATCCGGGATGGCTCATGACTTGGTGGTGTCTTTGGGCATTTCGGGGTTGGGTATTTCGGCTTTCGGCATTTCAGCCTTGGGCAGCTGGACCGCGTCAAACACGCAGGCGCGCCAGTCGGTGGTGGGGCAGTTGGTTGGCCAGCCGCCGCCCAGCGCCATAAACAAGGCTGCGACATCCGAAAGTCGTGTGGCTTCCGCCTGAACTCGCGCAATCACGGCGGAGAGATACGCTTGCTGGGCCGTTAATACCGTTGCCTGATTGACCAGACCTAGGACAAGCTGCTTTCTGATCAGATCGAGGCTTTTCTTTGTGGCCATTTCCGACTTGATAGCGGCCTGCACCGCCGGTGTGTCCTGCTGGAGGCTGCGCAGAGCGTCTGCGACGTTCTGGAACGCCGTGATGACGGTCTGGCGATACAGCGCATCGGCCTGGTCAAGCGCGGCCTCGGCCGACTTCTGCTTGTGGTACAGCGTAAACCCATCGAAGATCGGGCCGGTGACACTCGCAGCCAACACGTAAAATCCTGTGCCTGGGGTAAAGCTCTGGGCGAAGTTGTAGCCGGTCGATCCGCCATTCGCGGACAACGGGAAGCTAGGCAGACGGGCGGCGATCGCAACCCCGACCTGTGCGCTTGCCGCATGCATTGCCGCTTCCGCGGCCCTGACGTCTGGCCGCTGGCGCACAAGCGTGCTCGGCAAGCTCACCGGCAGGTTTCTCGGCAATGCGATGTGTTTCAGATCGAACTTCTGGAGAACCTCGTCGGCGGAAAACTGGCCGGCAAGTGCCGTCAACAGGTCTCGTTGTACCGCGAGTTGCTTCCTTAGGGGCAGCAGGGTCTGCTCCACCTGAGCGAGCGCCGCCTCCTGTGTCAGCACGTCGGTCTGCGCAGCCTGGCCGGCATTGAATTGCTTCTTCAGGAGCTCGAGTATCTCGCGCACAACCTTTATGACCTGCTCGATTCCCTCGATCTGGCCGCGCAGCGAAGCCTCCTGAATGGCTGCAGTGACGACGTTGGCGGTAAGCGCCAGGTGGGCGGCCTCGAGCTGGAAGTGGGCCTGCTCGGTCAGCGCATCCAGGTTTTCCACGGCCCGGATGTTAGCGCCCCAGACATCCGGCAGGAAGCTAACGGTCACCTGATGGGTCACCAGCGAGTATCGAGTCTGCGGCACCGAATCGAGAGGGACTCCGAAAACGGTTCCGGCGTTCGTCAGGAGGGTTTGTGAGGGGCCAGAACTGCCGCTGATCTGCGGGAAGAACAAGCCGCGCTGGGCAAGTGCGTTGTAGTTCGCTACCCGGATCGCCGCTTCCGAGGCCTGCAGCGTCGGACTGTGGTCGACAGCAAGCCTAATCAGGTCGTTGAGCGGCTGCGAGCGAAACGCCGCCCACCAACGGGTCGGAATATCGCCCCCTTCGATGAATCGCTGGCCGGCGATCCCTGGCGACTCCGGGCTGGAGTGGGGCGAGGACAGCAGCTCGGGTGTATAGCGCGCGACATCCGGCGTCGGCGGCGACGAGAACTTCGGTCCAACCGCGCAGCTCGACAGTAGCAGCGCCGCGCAGGATGCCGCGAACACCGAACGATACCTAAGCATTCCAACCCCGATCATTTCCGAACAGCGAAGGGCTTTTGGTCCCGGTCCCATCGCCTGAGGTAAACGATCTCTGAACGCTAGAGCACTTGGCCTCGCCGGGAACTGTGATTTGTCACGGCAATTCCTCGGGGTTTGTCACAGTGAAATGCCAAGTCCGTCAGAGGCATAATTACGGGGATTTCAAAGCCTGCGTGCTGGTGTCGCCCGGGCTCTCGCATGGGTGCATTGATGGCAGTGGTCCAATCCAGAGTGATCGTCGTTGTTGCGGGTGGCGCGCTGTGCTTCCTGGCTGGAGCAGCCTCAGTCAGCTACGTCAACGGCTGGTTGCAGTCGAGCGCCCAGATCGTGAGCCCGAGCGCAAACGCTAAGACGGATTCTCCTGAAGCCAAAATGGGCGTCGTCGGCGGCATGCCGAGCATCGAACTTAATGAGAAGCAAATGCTGACCGTCAAGGTCGAGGCGGTCAAGGACCAGGAGTTCCCGCTCGAGAAGGCGGCGGTCGGCAGCATCGATTTCAACGAAGAAATGACCCTTCAGGTCTTCACGCCGTACCAGGGGCGCATCCTGGAGACGTTCGCCAAGGTCGGCGACGAGGTCAAAAAGGGGCAAGTCCTCTTCACAATCGATAGTCCGGATTTGCTTTCAGCCGCGTCAAGCCTGATCGCAACTTCCGGCGTGCTGCAGCTGACGACGCGGGCATTGAACAGGCTCAAGACGCTCTATGAAAGCCGGGCGGTCGCCCAGAAGGATGTTGAGCAGGCAATCTCGGATCAGCAGACCGCTGAAGGCGCGCACAAAGCTGCGCGTGATGCTGTCCGTATTTTCGGCAAGACTGACGCCGAAATTGACGCAATCATCAAGGAGCGCCGGGCCGATTCAACGCTCGTGGTGAAAAGCCCGATCAACGGTCGCATCACCGCGCGCAACGCCGCTCCCGGGTTGTTCGTCCAACCTGGCAGCGCGCCGGCGCCGTTCTCGGTTGCGGACACCTCGACCATGTGGATGATCGCCAACGTCGCTGAAAGCGACGTTTCGGCCATCCACGTCGGCCAGCACGTCAAGGTCTCTGTGATGTCGTATCCCGGCAAGATCTTCGAGGGGCACATTTCAACGATCAGTTCGAACGTCGATCCCAACACGCACCGGATGCTGGTCCGCTCCGAGATCGAGGACCCTGATCACGAATTGCGCTCCGGCATGTTCGCGCGCTTCTCGATCGTGATCGGCGCTCCCGTCAGATCACCTGCCGTGCCGCTCGACGGGGTGGTGCGCCAGGGCGATGGCACCATGACGGTATGGGTCACGATCGACAGGAAGCGTTTCACTCAACGCGTCGTCAAGATCGGCGACCAGAAGGACGGGCTGCGGCAGATCATGGAAGGGCTGCAGCCGGATGAACTCGTTGCCACCGAAGGCGCGCTGTTTCTGAGCAACATGCTGGCTATCGGCCAGGCAGGCGGCTGAAAAGTTGTGGATCGCATCCATCCGTCCAACAGCAACTCGATCAGAGAGGCATAAAAAGTGCTGAAGGGAATCCTCGCATTTGGCTTGACCCGGCGCGCCATTATCTTGTTGGGGGTGCTGGTGTTCATCTGCGGTGGGCTGATCGCGTTCCGCAACCTGAACATCGAGGCTTATCCCAATCCCGCGCCGGTCATCCTTGAAATCACCGCGCAGGCGCCGGGTCTGTCGGCCGAGGAAATGGAGCGCTACTACACGATTCCGATGGAGGTGGGTCTTGCCGTCACACCGGGCGTCGATGTCATTCGCTCGACCTCGTTCTATGGCCTCTCGTTCGTGCGAGTCACGTTCAAATACGGGGTCGAATTCTATTTCGCCTACACCCAGGCGGCGCTCAGCCTTCAGCAGCGTGTCAACCTTCCCAACAACACGCAGCCCAATATTCAGCAGTCCAGCCAGGCGGGCGAGATCCTTCGTTATCAACTGGCCGGACCTCCGCATTTCGGATTGACCAACCTGCGTACCGTGCAGGATTGGATCGTACAGCGCCGCCTTCTGACGGTTCCCGGAGTCGTTCAGGTGAACTCGTGGGGCGGCACGACCAAGCAGTACGACGTCGAAGTCGATCTGCACAAGCTTGACGCCTACAACCTCACGCTCCAGCAAGTCACGACTGCGCTCAGCAATTCCAATATCAATGTCGGTGGACGCGAGATCGCGGTCGGACAGCAATCGGTCAATATTCGGGGCGTTGGTTTGTTTGACAGCGGCGGCGAGAAGGACCTGACCCAGGGTTACAAGGTCAGCGATATTGAGAACGTCGTGTTGACCCAGATGAACGGCGTCCCCGTGCAGGTGAAGGACGTCGCCAAGGTCTCGGTCGGCTTCGTGCCGCGGCTCGGTATTGCCGGCCGGGACAGCAATGACGACGTGGTGATGGCCATCGTGGTCATGGGCAGAACCTATCATACGAACGAGGTGTTGCCGCGCGTCGAGGCGGAGATTGCCAAGATGAACAGCGACGGCACCCTGCCTCCCGGGGTCAAGTTGGTGCCATTCTATGACCGCGGCACGCTGATCTCGGTCACCACCCGCACGGTGCTGCACAACCTGATCTTTGGCTGCGCACTGGTCTTCTTGATTCAGTGGCTGTTCCTCGGTGATCTGCGCAGCGCAATTATCGTCGGCGTCAATATTCCATTCGCGTTGTTTTTCAGTGTCATTGTCCTCGTGCTGCTGGGGCAGGACGCGAATCTGCTGTCGGTCGGCGCCGTCGACTTCGGGATCATCGTGGACTCCGCCGTGATCCTCGTCGAAAACATCTTCCGGAACTTCCAGGCAAGCGACAAGCACAAGCAGGAAACTCTGGGCTACCTCTCCGAAGGTCAGTGGGGTCCGGATCCAACCCGGCCCAAACCTGGCTCTCCCAATCTCTGGACCGATCGGTTACGGCTGATTCTGGCCAGTGCATTGCAGGTTGACAAGGCGGTGTTCTTTTCCGCTGCGATTACGGTCGCCGCTTTCGTTCCGCTGTTCACTATGCAGGGCGTGGAGGGCCAGATCTTCAATCCGATGGCCAGAACCTACGGCTATGCGCTGGTCGGAGCGCTGATCTCGACCTTTACGATTTCGCCGGTGCTGGGCTCTTTCCTGCTGCCCGAACACGTCACCGAGACAGAAACCATCGTCGTGCGTGCCTTGCGGGCGGTGTACGCTCCAGCGCTGCGCTGGGCGCTCGGCCATCGCAAGCTGGTGGCGTCCCTGGGATTGGCAATGCTGGGTGTGACCGGATTGCTGATGATGCGCCTCGGTAGCGAATTCCTGCCGCACCTGGAAGAGGGCAATCTCTGGATTCGCGCGACCATGCCGCCGACCATCGGCCTGATGTCCGGCGAACCGGTGGCTCACAAGGCACGCGAAATTCTGCTACGTCATCCCGAGATCACCACGGTGGTCACGCAGCACGGACGCCCCGACGATGGCAGCGATGCGGCAGGATTCAATAATCTGGAACTCTTTGCGCCGCTCAAGCCGTTTGACCAGTGGCCCGCCGGTCTGACCAAGGACAAGCTGACGAAGCAATTGCAGCAGGAATTCGCCGACGAGGCTCCGGGGGTCGTTTTCAACTTCTCGCAGTACATTCAGGACAATTTCGAGGAGCAGCTGTCCGGAGTCAAAGGCGCGAACTCGGCCAAGATAGTCGGGCCCGACCTCGTGACCCTCGAGGAGCTTGCGCGACAGGTCCGGCACGAAATGGCCCAGGTCCGGGGCATCGAGGATCTCGACGTGTTCTGGGTGCGCGGTCAGCCCAATCTGAACATCAAGGTCGATCGGGAGCGGGCGGCCCGGTACGGACTCAATACCGGTGACGTCAACACCCTGGTCCAGGCGGCGCTTGGAGGCGCGCATGCGACCGCATTGCTCGAAGCGGACCGTCAGTTCAACGTCGTGGTCCGTCTGCCGGCGGAGTACCGGGAAAGCCTTGAGGCGGTTCGCAACATCAAGGTCGGTATCAACACTCCGGCAGCAGCAAATGCCTATATACCTTTGAGCGAGTTGGCCGACATCACTCTCGATACCGGCTCATCCTACATCTATCACGAGAGTCGCGAGCGCTACATTCCGGTCAAGTTCAGCGTGCGAGATCGCGATCTTGGCGGCGCCGTTGCCGAAGCCCAGGAACGGATCGCGGAGAACGTGAAGCTGCCGCCGGGCTACCGGGTGTTATGGGCCGGCGAGTTCGAATCGCTGCAGCTCGCCAAGAAGCGACTCGAAGTGATCGTGCCCATCAGCCTGGCGATGATTCTGGTTCTTCTCTACGGGCTCTTCAATTCGCTGCGCGACAGTCTGCTGGCGCTGGCCGGCATTCCATTCGCCGTTGCTGGCGGCATCATTGCGCTATACGTGACCGGCCTCGATTTCAGCATCTCGGCGGCGATCGGGTTCGTCTCGCTATTCGGCGTGTCCGTCATGGACGGCATTCTGATGATCACCTACTACAACCAGGCGCGGCAAGGAGTGGCGGACTCTGTCGAAGCGATGTTCCAGGCCTCAACGCAGCGGATGCGGCCGATGCTGATGACGGCAATGTCGGCCTGCATCGGACTTTTTCCGGCCGCCCTCTCCGAGGGCATCGGCGCCCAGGTGCAGCGGCCGCTCGCCACCGTGGTCGTGGGTGGCATGCTGATCGGGCCGATCATGCTCCTGGTGGTGGTGCCGGCACTTCGAGTGATGTTGCTTGGCAGAGAAGGAGAGGCGTCGGGGGCAGGCGATGCCAGTAGCTTCGCACCTGCCGAGTAAGCGAGGGGCTCTCATGGTTGCAGGCCGTACCTGTGGAATCCGCTTCGTCTGGCTCGTTGGCATCGCGCTCAGCGTTTCAGTCATAGGTCCAGCCATCGCCCAGGATGCCGGGGGTGGGGTTGAGGCAACGCCGGCATCGGGCACAGGAGCCGATCAAGGCAACGGTGGGTCGGCCAAAGGCGGCGGGCCGGATGTCAACATGCTGTTTGCGCCGAAAGGCAAGGGTGGCAAGGGATCACCACCGAGCGGGTTTGGCAAGGTGCAGGGAGCAGGCGTGGGCCCGATCCAGCCCACTGCAAGCGCAAAGCTGCAAACCGCCGGCCCCGCGACTGCGAGTTCGAACAACGGGACGCTCCCGGGGAAGGCCTCGACGGCCGCGCGTGCCCCGATCGCAGCGCCTCCGGGCGATCAGGCGTCCAGTTCATCGAGAAATGCCGCGGCTGCCAACGGTTCAAGCGTCAACGGCACCAGCATGGTCCGGCCAGCCGACCGAACAGCGGCCGTGGGGGGCCCGACCAAAACCGCTGTTGGCGTGTTGAGCGGGAGTAGCCTCACGAAGCGTCAGTAAGAGCTTACGATGGCCAGATGGTTCGATCGGATGATGGGAAGTGGACGAGCACTACTGGCGCTGTCGCCAAGAGAAGCGCTATCGTTGGATCGTTCCAGGACAATGAAGAAGGTGGATGCAGTTACGGCAGAAAGCGGACGGGAAAAGATACGAGAACTTCTTCGACTCGAACTCGATTGTGCGGCCGACTCCTCACTGAGAACGGGTAACCTGACCGCCGCAAAGATCCTTCGGAAGCTTGCTGAAACGACACGGCACGTGGACGTATCGGTGTTACAGGCTTATGCGCAATTGCTTGATGACATCGTTCCCGGCACATCGTCCGACGAACTTCGCAATATTGGTTCTGGATGGTTTCCTGAGAGCGCTGCCGAATATGTGCAACGGCTGGTGTTGGTCCAATGCCCCGATCGGATTTCGCTTCAGACGGCTAACAAACGGAAGGTCTGAGTGCTTGCGCTCGAGGAGGAGCGCATATCCATTGGAGTCTCCCAACCGATCGGAAGATCAAGGTTCGATCAGCTTGCCAGTAACCGCCTTGATGGCGGCCTGAGTCCGGGTCGCGACCCCGAGCTTGATCCGGGCGTTGTCGATGTGAAAGTCGACCGTGCGTTTGCTCAGTCCCAGAATCTTGGCGATTTCGGCCGAGGTCTTGCCGCGCGCGACCCATGTCAGGGTTTCAATCTCGCGATGGTTCAGATTTACCTCCTTGACCCAGACGTCGGTTCGCGCAACGTGGGCGAGGCGTGCGTTGATGATCGACACCAGAATGTCGAAATCGATGGGCTTGGTGACGTAATCGTCCGCACCAAGCTGCCGCCCCTTCAGTTCGTTTCTTCGATCGGTAAGGGCGGTGAGGAAAATGAACGGCATGTTATTGAATCGAGGCGCGATCTTCGTGAGGTGCTCTAGAACCTCGAATCCGGACATCACGCGCATGTTGATGTCGCACAGGACCAGATCGGGCATTGTTCTGAAAATCGCTGCGAAACCCTCTCCGCCGTCATAGGCCAGCGTGACGTCGAATCCTCGCTCCGTCAGCTCTTCGACGATCAGGGCTGCCGTCTCGCGATCATCCTCGATACAGAGAATTTTCCTCTTATTAGTCGCCATCGCTGCGTCTCTGGATCGCGGAAAAGCACTGACCTCTTGACCTAGCTCGCCCACGGGAGGCTGTAGTTCCACCAGCCCTTAAAAGGTATCCGGAACCGACGCAAATGTGATAAATCACAGTAGCAGTTGAAAGCGAAAATCCGAGAAGTTCAAGAGGCTTAGTCACAACCGAAAAGAGCGGCATGCGCGCGCGTTCGCTGAAATCTGTTCTGTCATTGGTATTCCTGTTCTTCTTTCTGCTGATCGTCGCCTTGGGCTTGTTCAGCATCGAGCGGCTGCGGGAGTTCAACGGGATCTCGGCGGACGTGCGTGACATCTGGCTGCCGAGCACCCGATTCGTCGGGGATCTCAACAACTTTACCTCGGACTTCCGGGCCGCCGAGGGGCGCTATCTACTCTCTCCAAGGCAGGAGTCGGGGCCTGGCAGGAAGGAGATCGAAGGCCTCGGAAAAGCGGTGACGCAGGCGCAAACAGGCTACGAAAGCCTCCGCCAGGCGCCGTCTGCCGCCGCGCTCTACGCCAAGTTCAAGGAGAATTGGACCGTCTACCGCGAAGTGGTGGGCCGCGTCCTGCAGCTGCATGAAGCGGGCCGTACTTCGGAGGCCGTCAACCTCTACCGCACCACCTCGCAATCGGCCTATGACGCGAGCAGCGACGCGCTGGACGGTATTACGCGCCTCAATATTGAGAGTGCAATTGCCGCAAGCAATGCGGCGGATACTGCTTACCGGCATTCAAGGGCCCTGATCATCCTCGCCATGAGTATTGCAGTAGTGTTGGTCATGGGAGCGCTTTTCTATGTGAAGCGCTTTATCTCGACGCCCTTGCTCGAGCTTGCGGCCGGCATGCGAAAGCTTGCGCGAAACGACGCCGACATTGAGATACGCGGTGCCGACCGCATCGATGAAATCGGCGAAATGGCCCGCGCGCTAAGTGTCTTCCGCACGAACGCTATTGAGTTAATGCTCAGTCAACGCTCGTTGTCACAACAGGCGAGCATGCTGGAAGAGAGGCTCGCGGAGGAGCAGCGGTTAAGCCAGCTGCGGCAGGATTTCGTATCGATGGCCTCGCACGAATTCCGCACGCCGCTAACCGTAATCGACGGGCAGGCGCAGCGTCTTGCCAAAACGAGCAAAGATGCCACGAGCGCTGACATCGTCGAGCGCGCGGGAAAGATCCGCAAAGCGGTGTTCCGTATGACTACGGTAATCGACAAACTCCTCAATTTCTCGAGTCTGGTTGAAGGTAAGGCGGAACTCTATTTTCACCCCGCTGAAACCGATCTGCGGGGAGTCTTGGAAGAGGTTTGTAACGTCCATCGTGAGGTCGCTCCGCAGGCGAACATATCGCAAAGGCTGGGCACTTCGCCGTTGCCTGTGTTCGGCGACGTCAAATTGCTGTTTCAGATGTTCGGCAATCTCATATCAAACGCTCTCAAATATTCTCCCGACGGCAGTTCTATTGAGGTCATCGCAGCGACGGAGGGAGATAAGATTGCGGTTTCTGTCCGCGATCGCGGGATGGGTATTCCTCAAAGGGACCTCGCGAACATCTTTGATCGCTACACCCGCGGCAGCAATGCTTCAGGGATCGTGGGCACTGGTGTAGGTTTATACCTGGTCAAGATTGTTGCCGAACTGCATAACGGCAGCGTTGTTGTAGACAGCATCGAGGACGAAGGATCCTGCTTCACGGTTCGCCTGCCTTCGTTGCGTGTAGATAACCATCCGAACTCTCCTGAAGCGAACCTTCGGCCGGCAACATTGGGCGATAGGTAGCAAGTCGGTGAGCGGGGTCATTTGGATTTTGCCCGAGCCTGGTCTCTAAAATAGCGAAAGTAAGAGGCCTTGGTGACCAGGAGGCCGACACGGAGACTGGATTTCGCGAACCGTTCGAACCGAATTTTTTCTCCCTTCACGAACCTGAACTTTTCCGCGGTGGGGGCCCGGCCGGCGATCACCTCGGTTTCCGCCGCAGCTCTAATGATCGTTTGATTCGTGTACGCAGTCGAGCAAGCAGCTCTTCTTCGACGGCTCACGGGCGGCTCTCTTTCGACAGCTAGGGCGGCAGCATGAATCTGGACCCCATTCAGCGTGCCGCCAGCGCCATTGTAAACTGTTACGATGGACATCCCGGATACGGGATTTGTGACAGTTAGGGTTCAGCTTGGAATTGATTTCAGGCTGGCAGTTGGCTCGAAGCAGGGATGGTCCCGCTAGATGCTCGTATTTGTCTCAGGTTATTTGAGGGCACGGCCGTGTTACCGACCAACTATCTTGCCGAAATCCGTCGGGATCGCCCATGGCCACGTTGCTTGTTTCTCTCGCTCAAGCCGCCTTGCTGACCTTCGCTGGTCATGCCGAGCCGGCATTGGATCGCGGGCTGCGGCCGCCTCTCGAGCTCGTCAGGCTGGTGTGCGACCAATACTGCACCTGCTGGCGGACGCGTTATCAAGAGCGCAGGCCAATGCTTGATTATCGTGATGATCAGGCTTGTCTCGTTCGACAGTATGATCGGGCCTACTACAACAACTACTACCGGGCAGGGCCGGCAGTGGGGCTTGGGTTCGAGCGCCGATACCGCGTCCGGGAATTCCCGTTCCCATACTAGGTCGTGTGAATTTTAGATGAGGATGTTTCCTCGAAATAAGACGGATGAGCGTCAATCGGCATTTCTTGCGAAATACTCGCAAAGCCATCCGCGAGGGATCCTGTACTTTCACCCGATATGCGATTACAATTGTTTGACTTTCGCTTTTACGAGAACTGCAATGTGCCGCGCCAGCTTGCTAACGTTGATAGTGGCGTTAGCGGCCGCATTCTCGTCGGACAGCTGGGCCGCTGGATCGTTTCAGACCAAGGCAGCTCTCCAGAACGTCGTGAGGGCCGATGTGGCAGTTCCCGCGCCGCAGAGTTCGGAGCCCGCCGCTTCTCCGAGCGATTTTCTTCCTGGTTGCGGAAAGTGGCGCGTACGCGATCCGCAAACCCATGCCTGCCGTGGTCCGGGGGACGTCAGATAACGAGCCTGGGCGCCATCGGCATCACGCCCTCGCCAGATCATGACGCTCGTCGCAAACTGCTGTCACGGACATCGACTCGGATTTCGACAGGTTGGTCCTTGCACAAAAACTGTTAAATGGCCTGGTCAGATGATGTGATTACTGCGCTGGTCCCGTTGTCTTCGCTTTTGTCGATCGCCGAGGCCCAACCACAATCCGAAACGCTCTAGCGATCGCGTGGCAGACAAGACGACCAGAAGACTGCTGTGTGGAATTCCGCGCTGTCGCTTGAGCATCATCGCATAGCGCAGGGTTCTGCTTGCAAGGCGAAGCGCTGCAATTGCCCCCCAGCGTCGCACTTCAGCGATGATCGTCCTGATCACTTTGTACCTTTACCCTTTGACCGGATTAGCGGCCCGATCGCTCGTCATTTGAGCCACTCCGGCTGTGAGCAAAATGGCGAGGCGACACGGCGAAGTTTACCATGCCGCCACCCGATGACGGGCTGCCATTTTTGTGAATCGCAAGCGGCCTTTGTTGCCTGCCAAGGCTGACACCCAGGTGTGCAGCCAGAGCGCTTGAGCAACAAAGGCCAAGACATCGGCCTCAGAACTGCGCGTGAACCCGGCCGGACAACACCGAGACTGGTCCGCGATCGGCATTGTAGGCGGGGTTCTGCAGGAACTGATAGTCGAAGGTGAAGGTGGCGTCCTTCGCAACCTTCACCGTGTAATAGGTCTCCAGAATCCGCTCCGGCCGGTAGTTGAGGCGGCCGTCGCCGACCAGGATTCCCATGCCACCGGCCGCAAGGAAGTCGCGGTGATCCTTGGAAATCTCGTTGACCGCCCCGGCCAGGCCGACTGTGTCCTCGGGACGGCCCCACGAGGTGCCTTTGATCGATACGCCGCCAGACAGGCTAGAGTCGATATCGGTAAACGCCGAGATCTGGTTCTTGCCGTTGTTCCAGCTCCAGCGCCCGAACACGCCGATGTCATCGGTGACCGCCTGCTCGACATTAAAGACATAGCCGTACTTGATCCGGCCCTGCTGGGTCAGGTCGATCGCGGTAGTGAGGTCCAGCCCGGGCGTTGCAGCCGCCAGATTCAAGGCGTCGCGGTATCCTCCCGAGAGCGTGTCATGCATCCAGCCGATGACGCGCAGCTTGCCCGGCCTCGACAGGACTTCATAACGCGTTTCGAACTCTCCGACATAGCCACCGCGCTTCCCGAGCTCCATGTCGAAGTCATTGGTGTTGGGATGGACGACAACCAGGAAATAGCCGGCGCGCACGGCCCATGCCTGCTGGTTCAATTCCGCCGCCGCGCCGTAGGTCAGCCCGACCATGTCGCCGGGGTAGTCGAACGCGCCGGCCGCCCAGATCGACCAGTTCAGGAATTGAGTGCGCGGGTCCTGAGCGTAGGTGTTGTTGTCGAACATGTCATGCACCGCGAACTTGCCGATCTGGAAGGTGAGGCGCGAGACGTCGCGTTTCCCAGCCATCTGGCCGTAGTCACTTTGGACCGTCTCCTGCTCACCACCGAGGCCGAAGGTCTGCCGCAGGTACAGGCGCGAGGTGATGTAATGAGGATAGGAGAAGTTCGACTTCTGGGCCTCGCCGTTCGGGAAGCCGGCGGCGCCGAACGTCGCGTTCAGGCCATATCCCTGGATCAATTCCGGATTATAGTAGAACTCGCCGCCGTCCCACAGCTTAACGCCGAGGAACAGGCTGTTGCTCCAGGTCTCTCGCGACTGCGCCCCCGGGGTGAAGCTGTTGGTGCTGTAATAGGGCGAGCGAAATGCCGGATAGCCTTGCTGGATGTAGGTCGACTGGCCCTGCATCTCCCAGTAGATGGGCGAGGTGATCGTGTCGCCCGCGCCACTCGGTTCCTTGGCCGAACCGCCGAGCTTGCGGTTGAGGCCGAGCCTGACCGTGTGCAGATCGAAGGTCGAACCGTAGCTCGTGCCCGAGGGCAGCATCACGTTCAACGAGCCGAAATTGCTGTAGAGATACTCGATCCGAGCGGTCCAGTTGCCATCAACGGGCGCCTCGACGCCCGCGCCCGCCACCCAGCCGGCGCGAAAACCGATCTTCTTCTGGGTCGCCGGATCAAACGGATCCTCGGTGAGACGGCCTTGGCTGTAGGCGAGCCCGGCGGTCGCGTAGATAAGCCATCGGGCTGGCGCGTATCCGATCCGCCCACGAAGGCTGCCGTAATAATCGACCTTCTCCGTGACGCGACCATTTGCGTTCACGCCCGACCAGATGATGTCGTCGAAGTCGAGATAGTTCGGGAACGACAAGTCAGTTTCCACGCCGAGCACCACGCGGGAGGGCAACTCACGATTATAGCCGAGCTGCAGGCCGCCGAAGAGCGATCCGACCGACGACTTGAAGGGGGGCAAAGACGGATTGGACTTCGCGCTTCCCCATCCGTAAGCGAGGTTCACGCCACCGTACCATCCGCTCCAATCATAATAAGGGGGCACCACAGGCGCTTTCGCCGGCAGCGCAGGCGCATCGGCCGCCGCAGCGCGATCTCCGCAGGAGAGAGCGCCAAGCGCAATTCCGACAGCGACTGTTTCAGCGATGATTTCTCGAAACACCGCCAAGGGGCGGCTGATCTTGTGATTGGCAGTGATATCGTTAGAGACTTTCGACGACATTGGTTGGCCCCAGCGCTCGACGCATGCCGAGAGCGCAAGGCTTCTCGTTCACTGCGTCCCGACGAACGTGTGTTTCTTTAGTTGGTTGAATGAGATCGGAATGCCTGCGCCGCTTGCCGCGACAGCAGGCCTGCTAGGGTGTTCGTCCATCGATCCCCCCTTCAAAGAACCGGGCCAGCGAAGTTGGCCGTCGCTCAACCCGCCGAGACGGCGAGTTGGGCGATGCGCACGAGGACGAGCCCTGCGGCGACGATCAGATAACCGCGCAGGACGAGCATCCACAGTTTGCTGCCGGCGGCGAGCCGCGCCGGTGGGAGGCGATGGAGCGGCGGCATGCGCCAGTGTTCGCGCTCGGCCAGGTTGGCCGAATCGGCCGGCTTTCGGCCGAGCGCCCCGCTCATTACTGCTGCCACGAGCGCGAGCACGGTGCCCCCGCCAAGAAGGCTCAGGATGACGGTCTCGTCGGTCGCCTCCGGGAACAGGACCGAGGAGGTGAGAACCACGGAAAGCATCACCAGCACCGCGATGACCGCTCCAGTAAACAGGTTCATGCCGCGTCCATTGCACCACGGGCCGAGCACGGCCTTGTCGTTACACAGCAGCAGCAGAAACACCGTGGCGCTCGGCAGCAGCACGCCGGCTAGGGTCTGGACCGCGTTTGTGAGGAGACCGAGCGGGGCGCCGGGGCTGAGGACGAGGCCCGCCGCCACCACGATCAGGCCGCAGTAGACCGCATAAAACCCTTTGGCGTCCTTCGGTTTGCGGTGGAGGGAATGCCTGAGCGAGAGAACGTCGCCGATGGCGTAGGCCGTCGACAGCGAGACCGCCGCGGCGCCGATGATGCTCGCGTCGATCAGCGCGATCGCAAACAGCACGCCCGGCAGCCGGCCGGCATACTTCTCCAGACCGGCGGATACGGCGGCAGCATCCTTGAACTGGCCGAATTCGGCCGTCCCGGTGAACGCCTGGGCGGTGAACGCCATCATGGCGACTGCGCCGACGATAACCAGCACGATCCCGATCCACAGGTCGGCTCGCTGATAGCGAATGAAGCGCGGCGTGATACGTTTGTCGATGACGTAGCTCTGCTGGAAGAACAGCTGCCAGGGCGCGATCGTCGTGCCGACGATGGCGATGATCAGCAGCATGACCTCGCTGAGCTTGGCCCCCTGCGGGAACTGCGGGACGATCAGGTTATGCACGATCTCGGTCATCGGCGGGTGAACCATGATGACGATCGGAACGAGGACCAGGCTGCCCGCGACCAGCACCAGGGCGAACCGCTCGAACTGGCGGAAGTTACCCGTGCTCGCGGCGCCCATGATCACCACCGCCGAAAGCGCAACGCCGAGCTCCTTCGGCAGGCCAAGATAAGACAGGCCAAGCGAAATGCCGATGAACTCGGTGACGATGGTCAGCGCATTGAGCAGAAACAGATCGATGACGCTAAAAGCGCCCCAGAAGCGTCCGAACCGCTCCAGGATCAGGCGGGCATGCCCGACCCCGGTTACCGCGCCGAGACGCAGCACCATCTCCTGGTTGACGTAGAGAACCGGAATCAGTAGCACCAGCGTCCATAGCAGCGCGGTACCATAGTTCTGACCCGCCTGCGTATAGGTTCCGAACGCGCCAGCGTCGTTGTCGCCGACCATCACGATGAGACCGGGCCCTAGAATCGCGAGCAGCGTCTGCAGGCGATGTCGCCAGGTCGTACGGGGGCCGACATCGCCGTGCAAGATGGTCCCGAGCGCGCCGTGGATATGGCCGATATGGGCCTCGTCGAGCACCGCGGTTTCGGTCTCATCGGGTGTGTGCACGTGTATGTTCATCATCGTCTCACTGCGATTGATTTGAACGCTCGGGGCGCTCGATGGAAAAGGAAGGGGTGCGAAACCGACGCTCCACAAGTGGAGCGCAGACGTTCGGGTGATCAGGCCGCAACGAGGCGGCGCCGCGGGGCGTCGTCTCCAGGATCCCACGACGCTCCAGGCGCTGATGGTGACCGGCGCGCGCCACCACCAAGCGAAGGCTCGTGGGTCCAAACGCAGGAAAGCCGTCCGGTCTGTGCGTCCGGCACCCAGGTGCAAATGAGCCGGCGGCGGCTCGGCGGACGGCGGCGAGCCGTCTGCGGAGCTGTCGCGTTCAGCGGCACTTCGCGGGCCGTCGGCAGGCTGACGCGGCTCGGAAACACCTTGAAGGCGAGTATAAAAAGAGCGAATGCCGTGAACATCGCTCACCTCCGATCTTCGTTGGGGTCAACGGCCGGAGGCGAGCGGCAGACAGGAGCCTAAGCTCGAGCTAAGCCTCTCACACGATCCTCAAGGCCGCGGACCGGATATGTCGGCGACGTCGATCGCGCAGACGCGGTCACGACGCCAAAGCTGCTACTGCCCATGTTTCTTTCTGTGTTGCGATTCACCCGAGATGCGACTCCCGAAGTGATGTTTCGCAAGTGCGCCTCTAGTTTGATGATGTCAATCCGAAATATGTGTTTTGGTTGAAGAATTTGAAATGTTCGTAATAGCTCGCAATAGCAGCCGCGCGATCCTGGTCCTGCGCGGGACAACGGTTGAACAAGTCGCCCGTGGCGCAAGCTCAAAGCCAGGGCGGCTGCCACGATATGGGGAAGCGCGGGAGTCCCGGCGAAAACACCCGACAAGCGAGGCCGCGATCATTCCGTGTGAAAGACGGGGCGCCTGCCGCAGGAGCAGCGGCTAGCGCTTGCTGCGACGGGCCTTCAGGAACTGCGCGAATGCACGCAACGTGACTTCCGACACGTGATGCTCGATGCCCTCGGCGTCGGCCTCGGCGGATTCGGTGGGAACGCCCACGGCGCGCAACAGATCGACGACCAGCCTGTGGCGAACGTGCACGCGCTCGGCCAGGGAGCGCCCTTCTTCCGTCAAGAACACCCCGCGATACGGACGCGACGTCGCCAGACCCGCCCGTTTCAGGCGAGAGATCGTCTTGATTGCGGTAGCGTGCGATACGCCAAGGCGTCTTGCGATGTCGGTCGGACGTGCCTCGCCCGTACCCGCCAACAGCTCCGCGATCAGCTCCACATAGTCTTCAAACAAGGCCGTCGATTGGGCCGACCGGGTCTTGCCGAAGCGACGCGCCTGAATGAGCTCGCTGGGCAATTTTCTCGATTGTCGCGCCTTATTTGATGTCGGCGACACCATGGCACGGGTCCTGACGGGCTGAGGATTCCGCTTCAGTGAGAACACATTTTGATCGTCGTGTCAAAAATGTAGCAGAAGCTATATCCTTGGACTGTCTTGACATCTACAAATCGTTCCCCAACTCGTAGCCTGAGCTACATTTTCATGTAAGGGCTGCATGAGCCGAGTGACAGAAACCGTCGTCCCGCGGGGATCGCTTTCCGAGCGGACCGTATCTGCGGCGCGCCAGGTGCTGGAGGGCAGGCACAGCGGCTTGCGGGCCTATTTGGCCTTTGCCGGCCCCGCGGTGATCGCTTCGATCGCCTACATGGATCCCGGCAATTTCGCGACCAATATCCAGGCCGGCGCGAAATATGGTTACGCTCTGCTGTGGGTCGTGCTCGCCGCCAACCTGATCGCAATGCTGTTCCAGGCACTTTCGGCCAAGCTCGGCATCGTGACCGGACGCAATCTTGCGGAGATGTGCCGGGACCACTTTCCGCAGCCGGTCGTGTGGGCAATGTGGGCGGCGAGCGAGATCGCCGCGATGGCGACGGATCTCGCCGAATTTCTCGGTGGCGCGATCGGTCTATCTTTGCTGTTTCACGTGCCGCTTCTGGCGGGAATGGCGGTCACGGCGGTCGTCACCTATGGCGTGCTGATGTTCGAGCGATCGGGCTTCCGTCCGATCGAGCTGATCATCGGCGGCATGGTCAGCGTCATCGCCCTTTGCTACGTGGTCGAACTGTTCATCGCCCCGGTCGATTGGGCGGCGGCTGCGGTCCATTTGGTCCTGCCGCAGATTCCCGACGGCGGGGCGTTGTTGCTATCGGTCGGCATCATCGGTGCCACCGTCATGCCGCACGCGGTCTACCTTCATTCCGGCCTGACGCAGGCCCGTACGCCGGTTCATAACGACGCCGAGCGGCGCAAGCTTCTGCGCTTCTCCAACCAGGAGGTCATCATCGCCTTGGCGGTAGCCGGCCTCGTCAACATCGCGATGGTCATGATGGCTTCAGGCGCATTCCATGCCGGCTATACCGACGTCGAGGAAATCGAAACCGCCTATCACACGCTGACTCCGCTGCTCGGGATCGGCGCCGCGGCGGTGTTCCTGCTGTCGCTCATCGCCTCCGGGATTTCGAGTTCGACCGTAGGAACGATGGCGGGTCAGATGATTATGCAGGGCTTCCTCAGGTTTCGCGTCCCGATTGTTGTGCGCAGACTGGTCACGATGCTGCCCGCATTTATCGTGGTCGCCGTCGGAGCGAATGCAACGAGCTCTCTTGTCATCAGCCAAGTCGTGCTCTCGATCGCACTGCCGCTGCCGATGATCTCGCTCCTGATCTTCACCAGCCGGCGCGACATCATGGGTCAGTTCGCCAACAGCCGGCTGACCTTCCTCGCGGCGCTGCTGGGGACGGCGCTGGTGTTGCTGCTCAACATCTTCTTCATCTTGCAAATCTTCGGTCTGCCGATGCCCGGTTTCGCCGCGTAGCGGATCTGTGCCAACAAGGCATGTTTGCTCGTTTGGCACTTATCATCTCTACCCTGCAATCCAATGATGCTTCCCAGCTCGCGCCGTCATGACCTTGTATTGGCTACGCGCGATATCGCGCAGGCCGGATTCTGCACGTCCAGTTTGCGTTAGGCCCTTGGGGCGTCAAGATGTAGGTGGTCGGCAAAGAAAACGGTATTCGTCCAGCATCGAGCAGAGGAAGCCCAAATGGCATCGATTGAGGAGACATTTATCAATCTGGCGGTTGCAATGCTCCTCGGGGCCGGTATCGGTTTCGAGCGCCAGTGGCGGCAGCGAATGGCCGGGCTTCGTACCAATACTTTGGTGGCGATTGGAGCCGCCAGTTTTGTGGTTTTTGCGAGCCTGATCCCGGGAGACGGGAGCCCCACTCGTGTCGCGGCGCAAGTTGTTTCCGGGATCGGCTTTCTCGGCGCCGGCATCATCTTTCGGGAGGGTATGCAGGTCACCGGACTGAACACCGCGGCCACTCTCTGGTGCTCGGCGGCGATCGGACTGTTGGCGGGCTCCGGTCATCCGTTGCATGCGAGCGTTGCCGCAGCGTTCGTCATTCTGGTCAACCTGCTGCTACGGCCGATCGTACGCCTGATCAATCGTCAGCCAATCGCGCAGGCGGAAACCGACTTTCGTTACCGAGTCAGGATCGTCTGCCGGAGCCCTGAAGAAGCCCATGTTCGTGCCCTGCTTCTCCAGGGAGCGGCTACGGGCCAACTCAGCTTGCGCAACCTCGAAAGCACGGACATCGAGGGCAACGACCGGGTCGAGGTGCATGCTCACCTGACCGCCCATGCGCCAAGCGATACGGTTCTGGAGCAGGTGATTGGGCGGCTCAGCCTCGAGCCCACAGTTTCGGCCGCGGGCTGGAGCGTTGAGCCGCTCGCCGAATAATCCGTTTGAAATTGCGGCCTCTGATCTGGGAGAGGAGGAGGCTGCAGGGGCGAAGAAGAGACGGACTTCTCTTCCGGCCCCGGATCAAAGATGCGGTGCGCTGCGAACCTCTCCCCAAGATGAAAGGAACCTCTCGGTCAAAGAAATGCACGCCGTTCTAACCGGAAGCAATACTGTGCGGGCTCCTTCCGGCATGAAGGTGGTTCTGGTCCTGCCCGCGGCAGCGCGGCCGTAGCCGATCCTGGGGGCCTGCTTAGAGGCCCAATCGTGCGGGACCGCATGCGGGACATGTTTCGACTTGAATAAGAGCTGTCGGTTATGGGTGTCCAAACAGGCCCGGAAATGGAGCAATCCTATTATGGAATAGGCAATCAAAGAGGGATTCTGACTGAAGGCCCTGGATGGAGCGGCCGAGGCGTCCTGGCGGCTTTTCCAATCGCTGGCGCGTTATCGTGTTGGCCTCCTGCCCAGTGACTTGATGGCCGGCTTGACTCTGGCCGCAATTGCCTACCCGAGCAGATGGCGACCTCCCGACTCGGCGGGATTCGCGCCGCAGATCGGCTTCTTTGCATTTATGGCGGGTTCGCTCGGCTTTGCCATGCTGGACTAGTACCTCTGCACAGAGGTTTTGACTCTTTGTTTTTTCGTCGGTTTAGCCGGGACTTTTGGATAGGCGCGGCCGAGTTTGGCCCTGGCCTTCTCGGTCGTAAACATCCAGTTGATTCTGGAGCGCTCGGCGTTGCGGCGTTTTTCCCAGGCTGCGGTCTCTCTGACGAGACGAGCATGGCTGTCGATCCGTCGGTCGAGGCACTGCTGCGAGAGGACGCCGATTTCGATCTCGACCATGTTGAGCCAGCTGGCGTGCTTTGGCGTGTGATGGAATTCGAGACGGCGGAGCAGGCGGCGAGCTTCGTCGGGCGGGAATGCCTGATAGAGTGCGCCGGCCTTGTGGGTCGACAGATTGTCGAGCACAACGCGAATGCGTTCGGCTTTGGGATAGTGCACGTCGACAAGCTCGCGCATGCATTCGGCAAAGTCCTTCGCGGTGCGTCGTTCCGTCACCTTCACCTTGCGCCAGGGCCGGTTCACGTCAATGAGCACGAACAGGTTGGCCGTGCCGTTGCGTCGGTACTCGTAATCGTAACGCTCGATCCGGCCCGGCTTGGCGGGAATCGGTTGACGGGTCTCGCCGATGAGTTGGACCTGGCTCTCGTCGAAGCAGACCACAGGCCGCTGCGGATCGGCCGCTTAGGCCTGCAACTTCGGGAGACAAACATGAAAACCGTCGTCGTCCGGTACAAGGTCAAGCCGGAAAAAGCCGAAGAAAACCAGAGGCTAATCCAAGAGGTTTTCGCGGAGCTCGGTGCCAAGGCCCCTGTCGGGCTGCAATATCTGGTGCTCCGCCTGGAAGATGACAGCTTTGTCCATTTGGCATCAGTGGCTGACAACGCACCGCAACTTGCGACTTTCTCCACATTTCAAAGGTTTCGCCGAGATGCGGAAGCGAGGCGCTTAACCGCGCCCGAGTCCCACAGCGCAACGATCATAGGCAATTACCCGTCAGGCGACCGGTCGAGTCCCTAAGATCAGAACTGACGTAATCGCGTCTATCAAGGCGAGAGGAGATTTCGAGATGATACTGCTTACGGGGGCCACAGGACTTGCAGGTTCCTTTGTCGCGCAGGAGTTCGTTCGTACTCAGCAACGCGTCAGGATTTTGGTGAGGAATCGGGCCAAGGTTGTGCACCTTGCATCGACTCCGACAGTCGACATCGTCGAGGGCGACATGTCGGAAAAAGGAAGCTTGCGCGCTGCGCTTGAAGGGGTCGCACGAGTGCTCATGATTTCGGGACCCGATCCGCAGATGGTCGAGAAGCAGTGCACTTTCGTCGACGGGTGCAAGGAAGCCGGCGTTCGCCACGTGATCAAGTTCTCTGGTCTGGACAGGGCTGAGCCGGGCTCCATTGTGGCTCTTGTGGGTGTTCTGGTATCATCCCCCTATCCTCTAGGCAGGATCTTATTGATCCTCCTGGGAGGATGATCGATTACGCTTGACTCGGATCTCGGCTAGGCCTATGTGGGCGCCTACGGTTCCGACGAGCGTTCGCGCGCGGGGATCGTCTCTCAACCTGAACAAAGCGCCATGGGCAGTACACCCTATGGCAGTGCCACTCCGATCAACCGATCAGGGTTGGCGTTGCCACAACATATCGAGATCGACCGCGACGACCGACGTTGCGTGAGGGTTGGTGGTCGCGCGTAGGCGACCGCGTTTCGCTCACCACCGCCGGCCGCCGGCGGCCCTGGAGGTGAGCGATGTCAAAGAATCTCGCAAAAATCCCGATGCCTCAGCCACGGCGCAACGTGCCGTGCGTGATCGCGGCCTCCAATGACAACCGGCTAAACGTTGGTCGACCCGCGCGGCCGCGGCTCGCTTGTCAATGCTCCTGCTCCCCTTCTCCCGACCGAGAGCGCTCGTTCGCTGTAACGGCTGTCCTGGTGCATGAAGTACACGGGCGGATGCGATTTGTCGTGTCGGCTCTCAAGGGTGATCATGCACAAGCTGCGGCACTGTGCGAGCACTTGCTCGCCACCCGGTCGGTGCAGACGACGCACTTCAATTCGGTCACTGGGAGCCTCGTCGTGACCTATGACCCACTTGTCGGCACACGGGACGTTGTGTTGCGGGCACTTGGCGAACTCGGCTGCTCGGTCATCCTGCCAACGCGGTCTTCTGGCGTCGGCCGTGAGCGTGAGTTTCGCGCCGCGACCTACTTCGGCAAAGCAGCGCTGCACTTTATCCTCGACCATGCTCTCGAAAGCGCGGTCGTCGCCATCCTGTGATGGTCCTCAACGAGCGCCGCAAGAGGCGCTCGTCATCAGGCGTATACCGCGGATGTTCTGATGTTCTTGACGGAAACGGCCGCGGCTCTCGAGAGAAAGCCCCTTTCGGCCACGAATTAAAAATCAGTTCAGTGGTTGCGATCCTCGGCCTTGGTGGGCATCGGTACGGCATCGCCGCGCACGCCCACGGAGGATGGCAATCCAAGGGTCTTGCGGAGAAGGGCGAGCGAGCTCGTTCCCAGATGTTGGATCCGAAGAATCTCCTTGTCCGGCGTTTCCCGTATTTCTCCGATCGTCGTCAAGCCTGCCGCAACGAGCGCCTCTCGCACCCTGAGCGGAAGTTCGACGTTCAGGATCGGCGTGTCATCCGGAAGTTCGGGAGATGGATCGATCATGACCGTTTCCGTTCCACCTGTTGACGATCGGCATTCCTGCGGTCTGCAAACGCAGTTCGGCCGCGTGCGCGAAAAAGGAGGATCGAGTCGATCGGTTCAGCCTCGTATTTGGCGGCAACATGCAGAGCGTAGGCCAGTTCAAGCGCCAAGCCTCATCCTCAAGGTCGCCTTGGGCATGCGAGACATATCATGCACCGTGGCGAGTTGAAAGACTCGCACCAGCACCAGCAGACGCCGTCGGCTCACCGGCAATCGTTTGGCTTTTGATCAAAGAAGGGCGCGAAGCATGGTCCGGCAACGACTGCTGCTGTTGCTGACTGCCGCGCTGCCGCTTCTCAGCAAGAGCGCCTGGCAGGGGAAAGGGAGTCAACTGCGATTGTCGAACTCGGTGGTGCTGGCGAATGGGGGCTGCCGGGTGCTTCGAGTATTTCGCATCAAGAGCTCCGTATTGCGGAGTTCGACCTTTTGCGGGCACGATTCAAGGTTGGCGCGCACTCTCTAATGAAACTCGCGTGCGACGGCAAAGATCAATAGGCCAACGAGGCCGCCGACCAACGTGCCGTTGATGCGGATATATTGCAGGTCGCGACCGACCTGCAGCTCGATCCGCTCGACCAGCGTTTCGGTGTCCCAATTCTCGACCACCTTGCGGATGAACGCCGCAATCTCGGCGCGCCGTGGCGCGACGGTGCGTAGCACCGCGACGCGAAGCCACCGGTTGACGCCATCGTGGATACGCGCATCGTTGAGGAGCCGCTCGCCGATCGCGATCAACAGCTGTTCGATCATATCGGTGAGCCGCGCCTGTGTTGCCGCATCGTCGAGCCGGTCCTCGATGGCGAGAAGGAGCGCATCAATCTGTCCGGTGACCTGGTGGGTGCTCAGGAGATTCGCTTTGATCTCCTCGCCCCTGGCCGCCAGTCCCGGGTCGGTGGCGAGATCGTCGATCAGCCGGGTTACGGTCGCGGCGAGCTCGACACGCCAGGGATGGCCGGGCTCGCGCATCTCGTCCAGAATCCGCCTCACGCCTGCGATGATCTTGTCGGCGAGAAGGCCGTCGATCCATTTCGGGATCAGGCGCGAGGTTTGCTTCGCGACCTTGGATTTGATGAGCTCGCGGTTGTTCCCGAGTGCCGCGCTTGTGTGGTCGAGCAGGTGCTCGATGACCGTCTGCATCTCGCCATGGGCCCAGAGCAGCGAGAGCAGGCGGGAGGCGAGCGGGGCGGCGGGGACGGCTTCGATGCCGCGCCGCACGGCTTCGCCCATGAAGGCGTTGAAATCCTCGCGCGGCAGCGCGCGCAACCCCCGCTGCAGCAACAGCGTGGCGCGTTGGGCGACATTGCGCGCATTGCCGCCGCGCAGGATCCAGCGCGCGACCCAGCCGGAGAAGTCGACATCTCTGATGCGCTCGGCGAGCACCCGCGGCGAGAGGAAGTTGTTGGCTATGAAGCGGCCGATGGCGATGCCGATGCGCTCCTTGCTGTGTGGCACGATGGCGGTGTGCGGGATCGGCAGCCCAAGCGGGTGACGGAACAGGGCGACCACCGCGAACCAGTCGGCGCAGGCGCCGATCATCCCGGCCTCTGCAAAGGCGCGAAGATAAGCGAGCCAGGGCAACTCGCGCTCGCCGATTGACGTCAGGATGAAAAGCACCAGCATCAGCACGAGCAGCGCGGTGGCGAAGAAGCGCATACGGCGCAAGCCGGCGCGCCGCTCGCCCGCCATGGCACTCGGCGCGGGCGCAAGGACGCGCCGCAGCCGCGATGCGGCAAGATCAATGGCGGAGGGCATCGGACTTGCGCGCCGCAAGCTCGTCATAGCGGGCCCGGATATTGGCGCTGCCATAGCGGCGCTCGAGCCGACGCAAGGCGAAGTGGCCCTGTGCGATCCTCTGGAAATGATCCATGAAGATCATGTTTACCGTGGCGCCGCCAAGCGCGCCGAGCACCGGCAGCGCGCCGGCCGCGACCTTGTCGGAGACGACCAGGCCAAAGCGCGAGACGATTTCGCTGACGAAACCTGCGACGACGGGCGCGGAGGCGTCGATTGCGCCGCGCTCCAGCGCCAGCGCCGCGACGTCATGAGTGTATTTTGAGATCAAGGCGCGGGCGGCATAGTAGCCGACGTCGATATTGTCGGCGTCGGGCTTGGCGCCATAAGCGAAGACCTCGAGACAGGCGAGCCGCGCCTCGAGGGTGGCGAGGTCCTCGCCCTGGTGCTGGGCGATCTCCGCGATCGCCCGCAGCATCAGCGTCGTCGTCATCGGCAGTTCGACCGCGAGCGCCCCAAAGCCGAACAGGCCGCTGACGCCGCCGGTGACGCCGGCGAGAAAGGAGGAGAAGCCGATCGCGGGCGTCCGCGGTGGCTTTTCGTCCAGCGTATCGACGGCGACTTCCAGTCCCTTCATGACGGCCTTGCGCACCAAGCCGCTGAGCTGCCGGTTCACGGGCTTGGGCAGGAAGCCGAGCACGCGATGCACCGGCACGCCGGCATAGTCGGCGAGCCTGGCCGCGAAATTCCGGCCTTCCAGCTGCCTGACCGCATTCTTTAGGGCGGCGTCGTCGGCCGGGGCGATGGCAAACAGGGTGACATCATCGGTCATTGGTAGCGCAGGATTGGGCGGATGCCGTTGCCGCTAGCGAGGATCGCCGAGCCGTTACTGATCAGCGCCGTGACCTCCGGCGTGATCAGCCCGCCCGGCAATGCCAACGCCAGTGCGAGCGTGTTGAGCGCGGCGACGATCGCATAGTTCTGCTTGATGAGGCTGACCGCGCCTTGCGAAATTTCGATCGCCTTGACCAGCTTCCACAACGAATCCTCCATGAGGATCACGTCGGCGGATTCATGCGTGACTTCCGCGCCGTGTTTCATGGCGATGCCGACATCGGCAAAAGACAGTGCGGGCGAGTCGTTGATGCCGTCGCCAACCATGGCGACGCAGCGGCCCTCGCGTTGCAGCTCCTGGATTACGCTGGCCTTGTCGGCCGGCAACATGTCGGCAAAATGGCGCGTCAGGCCGAGATCGCCGCAGACGGCGCGTGCGACCACCGCATTGTCGCCCGTCAGCATGATGGTGTTCCTGATGCCGCGCTCATGGAGCGTGCGGATCACTTGCGGGCTCTCGTCCCGGATCTTGTCCGAATAGGGCACGAGGCCGGCGAGCTTGCCATCGACGGCGATGTAGAGGCTGGAAAAACCGCGCTGGTCGAGGCCGGCGCGATCGCGCGCCGACCTCTCGGTCCGGATGCCGCTCTGGCGCATGAAGCGCTCGTTGCCGACGTGCAGGTAGTAGCCATTGACCTGGCCTTCGACGCCGAGCCCGATCCGGTACTTGGTCTCGTTGCAGGGCGGCACGTTGACGGCAAGTTGCCTTGCCTTGCTGCGCAGCGCCTCGGCGACGGGATGCTGCAGCTTGGTCTCGGCGGCAGCCGCCAGCCCAAGCAGATGGTTCGGCGTGATGTGACCCTGGTAGGGGATGATATCGAGCACCGCAGGGTGGCCGTGGGTGAGGGTGCCGGTCTTGTCGAACACGATGGTGTCGATCTCGGCGAGCTTTTCCATATGGCCGCCGCTTTTGATGATAATGCCGGCGCGGGCGGCATGCGTCATCGACGACAACACTGCCGTCGGGGCGGCGACGCGAATCCCGGTGCCATAGTCGACAATGACAAGCGACAGGAAGCGGTTGAAGTCACCGGTCACGGCTGCGGTCGAGGCGGCGAGCGCGAGCGTCGGCGTCACCAGGCGGTCCGCGAAACGCTCCGCATGATTTTGCATCCGCGTGTCGCCTGTCGGCGCCGACTCCACCAGCCGCACGATCTGGCCCGCGGTGGTCGCGGCTCCGACGCGCAGCGCGCGCACGGTGATCTGGCCTTCGCGGATCACGGTCGCCGCGAATGCCGCCTCGCCTTTGCCGCGGCTGACCGGCAGGCCTTCACCGGTGATGGTCTTCTGGTCGATGGTCGCGTGGCCATCGACGATTTCGCCGTCGACCGGAATCATCTCGCCGGGATAGACCACAACGAGATCGCCGGCCTGCAGCTCGGCGGCGGAGACCGATACCACAGTATCGCCGAGTAGCACCCAGGCGGTCCTGGACTGGAATTCAAGCAGCTCGCTGATCGCGCGCTTCGATCCGGCGGCGGTGAGATCGCGTATCCAGTCGCCGAGCTTGATCAGCCAGGTGATGATGCATCCGGCCAGCGGATTGCCCTGCATGACCGAAGAGGTGATGGCAAGCGTGTCGAGCACGTCGATATTGAGCCGGCGTTCGGTGTCCCAGACCTTCCAGGCGCGCCTTGCGATCGGCAGCGCGTTGTAGAGCATCAAGGGCAGGTTGACCGCGGTGACCACGGGATTGGCGCTGAAGGCCATGAAGAGCGAGAGCGTGGGAAGCGCCATCGGCGAGTCTTTTGCGACCTCCGGCGGCTTTGCGGGCGGAGCGTCTTTCAGCGCCTGTGTGCAGAATGCTTTCACCTCGGACAGGCTTAAAGCCTTGAACCGCTCCAGCACTGCAAGCAGCATGCTCTCGTGGGCCGGGTCATATTCCAGCACCAGGCTCGCGCAGTCGTAATTGATCCGCGCGCTGCGCACGCCGGACTGCGCGCGCAGCCAATCCAGCAGCCTCTCGGCAAGTCTGCGATTGCGGCCGAGGTCGGGGACGTTGAGCCTGACGCGTCCGCGCATCGCATGTCGAAGGGAATATTCCATGAAGCTCTCGATTTCGGCGGCCGGCCTTGAGCTTAATCAGCCCGGCGCGAAAGCCTCCTCTTTCTCCGGAGCATCGGCCTCGCCCATATTGGCCTGGATCATGTTATTGAGCGCGAAGATCGACAGCGTGACCCAGACCGGGGTTGCGGCATTGGCGCCGACTTCGAAGATTGTGAAACCGGCAACGCCCACGGCGAGCACGATCTTCAGGTCGACGACGTTGCCAGTCGCTATCTTGATCTGGCGGTCGAAGTCCTTGAAGTAATCGACGACGACCTTTGCCGTATGCGAATGCTCGGCGAGATATTCCGCTTCCTGCTCGATCCTGTTGGCGAGCACGTCGATCTCGTTGGTCGGCGGCTTGAACTGACCGCCGGTCTGGCGCTGCAACTGGCCATGAAATTGGTCGTGACGTTCGGTGTCGTAGTGCAGAACCACGCTGCCGGTGGTCGGATTGACGGTGACTTCCTCGATGCCTGGGATTGCGTTGAACATCTGCTGAATCTGCTCGATCAGCTCAGGGTTCTCCTTCACCTTCGGCACTTTCAGGCGAATGCGCCCAGGCACCTGATGGGCGATCTGCACCTTCATTTTCGTCATCGGCGGTCTCTGGTTTTGTCGGGCCGCACCATTGCCACGCGTCCTGAACCCGCGCGCGGGTCCCGGACGCCGAATGGTCGTCAATCGGCCGCTTGCCTCGCTGACAAGCTGTCGGCCTCAGGCCGCGTGCTTCGTCGGCGGTTCGTCCGCCGCCGGCTCCTTGGCTGCCGCTTCGTTTTCGGCCTTCACCTCGGCGACGATATCGTGCACCTGCTCCTGCGCTTCGGCGAACATTTCCTTCGATTTCTGCGCCAGCTTGTAGGTGCCCCGCACCGTCGACTTGAACAGCGGATTGAGCGCGCCGGCGAGCCGCGGGAAATATTTCGGTGCAGCGACCGCGGCAACGCCAAGCGCGATGCCGGGCAACAGCGCCGCCTCGAACACGGCCGCGCCGACGGCGACGACCGCAACGGTGGCAACGGCAGTTCTCAGCCCACTGTCTTCCTCGCCCTCGCGGACATGTCCCTCATGTGCTTCGGCCTCACGCGGGGCAGCCTCATCGGTCGAAAATGAAGCCTGGCCATTACCTGTCGGCATCCTAAAACCCCTTTTCTGTCGAACGCATAAACAGCGCAAACAACGGCCTCCTTGGATAGGAGCCGAGTTCAATGACCTTACGACAGTTTTATGACAGTCATATCAACGTGGGGTGGGCATGCTTTTTTCGTTCACCGCCGCGAGCGACCGTCAGACCGGATATCGCGCGCGAATGGTGCTCGCGCGCGTCAGCGGCGCGCCATGGCGACTCGCGTCTCCGGAGGCGATTTCAGTCGAATCGAGCGCACGCTCAACCGTCTCCGAAATCGCCGGTTCGAACTCGGCGGTAACTTTCGTCAGAGTGGGATCTGCTCTCGATCGCCATGTCGGTCATGGCGGCCGCGGCGGGCTTGCGCAACCGGAGCTCGGATGAGTGGACGCGCGAGTTCGAACTCGAAATCGCGTCGGCGAGAGCCGCCGGTGATGGTATCTGAATCACTGCGATGTGCGAGCTGTATCAGTCTTGATTGCGCACGCGGCACGCGATGCTAGCTCTAGTCTGCCCTTGTTTTGATCGGCTGATCGCTATGCACATTGTTTCAGCATTTGCTAATTATTCTTGCGAATTCTGAAGATTGGGATCAGCATTCGGACCCGAGGGACAACACGACGCCGGAGAGAGTCGTCGAAATGCCCGAACCTCGTCGGTTGCAGTTGTCTCGCTTCAGATGGAGGGGGCCGATGTCTAGGACTTTCGTCCTCGTTGGTACGACGCTCGCGATCGCCGCCTCGCCGCTCTTGCTGGCTCAACCAGTGTCCGCGGGCGCATCCGCCAGCGCACCGTCGAAATATAGCCAGAGCCACCAAGTCGTGGTGGCGCATCAGGTGCTTCACCCGGTGAAGACTGACTACCCAATCACGGAGTATTCGTCCTCCTCCGCGAAGAAGATGTCGCCACGGAAGTAGTCTCGACCGAGCGTCCGATTGATCGATTTGAGGTGATCGCCTGCTGTCAATCGGCGTGTGCGCGCGCGGGCACGCTGGCCTGATCGAGAGGGTTGTTCCGGCGGACGAGGTCACGCGCTGTTGGCAGCACGACCGGGAGGAGGTCATCGATCTCCTTTGCGGTCATGCCCGGCCGGACGCGCGGCTATTCGATTCACACATTTTTGAGCCTCAAAGTGGTGCCGTATTTGATGCGGCGGAAGGCTTCGAGGCCCACCCGCATCACCATTGGGCCGGGCTTTCCGTAGTAGGCGGTCCATCCTCCGAGCCGAGCGATGACCCATGCAGCGAAGGCAAGCGTACCTTTTCGGTGTGGGTTCTTTTGCTTCTCGGTAGCTCCCTCGAATTCGGCAGAGAGAGCTTCGAGCACAGGCCGATCGTCGGGGTCAAAGGCCTCGATCAATTTTTCCTCGGTGGTTCCGTCACGGGCGCGCACCAGTTGCATGATGGTGACCGCGGCCACAGCGGCTGCCGCGACAAACTTGATCATGACTTCTGGCTCACCAATGTCGGCCTCCTCGATATCAAAGCCTGCCGATTTGAGCGTGCGAAAGAACTCCTCGATCGTCCATCGCTTACGATAGAGATCGACAATCCGACGTGCTTGCTTTGAGCTCCTCACGACGTGAGTGGTGAGGAGCCGCCAATGGATCGACTCGCCGTCATGGGTCGATGACACCTCTCGAACATCCACGATGGTCAGTCGGACCGTATCGGGCAGATCAGGTGCTGGGCTTGGATGCGGCCTGCATAGCGTTACGGGTGAGAAGCGCAAGGCAAGCTCGGCCGTCCGCTCCTTGCGGCCCGGAGCTGCAGGTATCGTCACGCTGAACCGGGCTGCTTCCGGCAGGCCATCGACGAATGCAAACTGACTCGTAAAAGTCCCGGATTTCAATTTGATCTTCCGGTTCCAATTGGCTCGGACAAGCAGCTCCACATTCGGCGGACGTCGCACGAAGTGTTCGTAAATATCGCTTTCCCGGTCGGAGATGACGGTGATGCTCTGCGCTGCAGATAGAGTCTCGCCGGCTTTCGTCGCCGTCGAGAGCCAATATTGAGACTCTTTATCTGCTATCGCTCGCGAGCGCCGGGCCGTCACCTTGCCCTTGTCCCGATTCCAAACCTGCGCATCAACAAGTCCCAGCAATGCACCATTTTCGGCATCAAGCGCGAGCGCCGCATGCAGCAGCAGCCCACGTGTTCCACCTCCTTTGCCGACAGGTCCATATCCATTGGCTTTCGCGCGTCGCCCGCCAATTATCAGTTCGCTGTTGTCTTGAACCACGATGATCTCGCGACCGGCAACACGTAACGCCGTGCGCGCTGCCGCGTGGCTCGCCATCTCTTCGACGCCTACTCGTTCGTTGCGCAGAAAGCGCGTGAACTGCATCTCTCGCGCACGGTTCCCGGCAAGACGTCGAATCCGCGAACATGGCCGTCGAACAAGCGCCGCATGCAGCAAGGCCCCCCTTTTTCGAGGCGGCGATCGCCAAATCGCCCCAGTCCAATCTCTATCGACATGCAAATGCCCCGCGTAAAGACCTGCCTCCACCAAGGAATCAGTCCTCAACGAGCCTCGCAACCCAAAAAGATGTGTGCATTCAATAGCGGACGCGCGGATCATAGAGAATGTTAAGCAGAAGCTGATCGTAGATGTCGAAGAAGCCCATCTGGACGTCGTCATTGAACATGGTCCAGGGCACGGATGCGCCGTCGTTGATCGCTCCCAATCCCTGCAGCAATTCCTCATATGCGCAATCGTAGAAGGCGAAATCGCCGGCGTCGACCGGCAGCAGGATCACCTCCGCCCGCCGAATGCGATAGGCGCCGTCCTTGGCGATGCCCGATAGGCATTGCGGATTGAGGGAATGCTCGATCTGCCGGGCCCCCTCATTGCCAAAGCGGGCGCGCATGGTTGGCAGCAGGTCTCGTGCGCTCACCAGCGTCACTACAAAATTAGCGGCCTTCCGGTCGGTGGTCGCCGCAATGTCGAGATGATCGATGCGCTGGCGGATATCGGCGATCACTGCGTCGAGCGCTACGACGCGTTCACGCGGGACCTTGCCGTCGACGAAGATCCGGACCGGTTCGTCGAATTTGCGGATGCGATGCGTCCGCGCCCCAATTTGCAGTTCAGCGTCGAGCGCGATCTTGAAGAACCCATCGCGGATCTCGGCGTCGCTGAACGTCCGCCGTTGTTCGGCGCGGCGGCTCCAAATATCCGGATTTTCTGCGAGTGCCGGAACCGCGAGGACGCTGAGTGACGTCGCAGCACCAATGCCTATCGCCAATAGCCGGATCATCGTTCGTGGATGCCTCGTGAGACCGCGCCCCTTCCTTAAGCAAGACTCGTACCGATTGTCTCGGTCGTGTCCGCGCGCGGCGGCGCGAGCCTTGGACCAAATATCTCCGACGGGCGGGTAGGAATTCGAGGGGTGGCGGTTAACGATCGCATAGGCGCGGCATAGAGCCGGCGCGGCCAAGGTCGGAGCCAACGTGATGGATATGGTTGATATGGATGCGGCAATGAAACGACCTGGATTTGCAATGTCCGGCCGGGCAAATGATCCGCGACGCCGGTCCAGCGATTTAGCCGGAAGGGAACTTTGTGGCGCGAAAAACCCATCCTCATGGTTTGCCTGAGCGTCGGTTTGTTGGTGACGGTCGAACCTCCCGCGCTCGCGCATCCACCTCGCCGCCGGCGCCGGATGGCCTGCTAAGAAGCGGGCCGCGACATGGGGCGCCAATCGCGACGGCATCTTTACTTGCGACGAATGGAAGGCCTTTGCCAACCGGACATTCGCCCTGGCGGACTGCAATCGAGACGGAAAGCTCGGCAAGGCCAAATTCGCGACGGTGCCAAGAGCCGACGCTGCCTTGGCCGATGCCGATTTCGGATACTTCGACGAGAACCAGGACGGCAAGGTTACGCGCAAGGAGTTTGTCGAGAAGCCGAGCGCATTCATCATGCGTTTCGACGGGAACGGCGATTGTCGCGTCGCGGGCGACGAATTAAACGGCGACTGCCCCCACGGGTCCGCAGGGGCCGGTCGAGGGGGCACGGGATAGGTTTCAGACGACTGCGACAACAGCTCCGTCCCGCGACCTGGTCGCGGGGCGGTGCCCGAACTGAGGCCGTTAAATACCTGCTATATCATTTGATCACCGGGATTGTCGCCCGCACGTCAGCAACTTGTCAGGTCTGGTTTGGTACCCCCTTAACATGTGCAACATGCGACGAGGCGTGGATCATGGGGGCCATCGATTCATCCCGGCGGGCAGACATGGGTTGGGACGCGCTGATCTTGTCATCGGGGCTCCTTCTGTTCGTTTTGCTCGTGCTTGCCCATGTCGGTACCGATGGCAGTGGATACGCTGATCGGATCATTAGCTATGCCACCGCCATTCTGGTTTGCGTTGGAATTTTCTGGCTGGCCGTTCGACCCTACGGCAACCGGTTTTCCGGTATCGACCTAAGACCTCGAATTATCCTGGCTCGGCTCCAGGCCGACCGCATCGCGAGAACTTTGGCGCGCATCGTTCTGTTTCTAATGACGCTGTCCTCTTGCGTAACGATTCTTCTGTCGTTCAGGCATGTTGGCGCGAGCTGGAACGAGAAATTTTGCGAACTCATAGCGCACGGTGCGCTTGCATTGGTAGGCATCTATACGGTCGTGGTCGCGACCGCCAGCCGTCAGCGAGTCCGGAGCATCATTGGACAAACCGAGTAACTAGCTTGCGCGACCTGCCACCTATTCAGTTCAGGAACGGGCCGCAACGCCAGAGTCCCCTGAGCGACTTGGCGATGCCCAGAGGAGGGCTGTCCGTGACCTTGCCCTCAATTTTATCCAGGTCTGAGTTCGTTCGGGCGGTTGCATGTGTCCATATGGGCGGTGTTAGCGGCGGAAGCTGGCGCGGAGCTCTCGGCATAGCGTAGCGGCAGATCCCGACGCGGGGACCGCGTCCAAGCCCGAGCGTCTTCGTTTCACGCGGCGAGCGTGCCCAAAGAGTAACCCCGCCGCGCTGAGAACGCGACGGGGTTGAAACGAGGCCTGCGGTTGAAGGCCCGCATGAAGCGGTCATGACAGCCAATCCTAAAGATTTCTGCAAGCCATTTGGCCCGATTTGATCTACCCGCCCTGCGTCGATCCGATGGCCGATCCACGAACTCGAGCACTACGTTCACTACGACGACTGCTCTCAGCTGCGCGGCTATTCCTACAAACGCCGCGCCATGGTCGCGCTGCGCACGACCAAGATTCAAGCCATCCGCCGTCCACGTGGTAGCTAGAGCCGAAGAATTCCACCATCCGACGCGATCGGATCAGCGAGGGGCTCCCCGGCTCGTTGCGACTGTGGACGACTGCCTCAACACCCTCGCGCGAGAGAGCCTTTGCGATTGCGATCCAGAATTACCCCTGAGGGGCCGCCAAGGACACCTCTATCGGGACCCCTACGATGGTAGTCTTCGGTATTTTGACACCGGAATCCCGAAGTTAGGTCAAGTTTATGGTTTACGGTTTGTGAATAAGTCTTGCGTAGCCTGGAGCCCGACGCGGAAACAACTCAACATAGGTTCCATGCCAGTCCCAACAGCACGGACGCTTGAGCAGGTTGTCAGGTTGCAGCGAAGCTGGCGGCTGCAATACATGATGGAAATCGCCAGGCTCTTTCTAAAGCAATAAGGCTCCCGCGGTTGGAGCGCCGGTCTTAAGAAGCAAGGTCAGGGCTTACATACCGGGGACAAACGTTAAGTCTGTCGCGGGTTCTCCAAAGAGTACCCCGCGTGCCGCGCTCGAGCAAATGGGTGGCGAAGCTATGACGGAGCGCAAGAAGGGAAATCGCGCCGTGTGCAGTCTCGAGGCTTTGGCCGCCTGCTTGGACAGTCGACTGAACTGAGACGTGGTCAGCGGCCGGATGTCGACCGCGAACGGGGAACTGCCAGCGGTGTTCCGGCGCAACGCCGCTGTCATGCCTAAGTAGCACCTCCACCATTGCCGTAACAGACCTAGGACCTCTGCCGGCAGCATCACGTGGCGGTCCTTGCGGCCCTTCGACTGCAGGATGCGGATGATCATCTGCGCGCTGCCGATGTAACCTGCCCAGCGGGCGCGCTCCACTCGCCGGCGAGCTGCCAGAAGCTATAGACGACCATCAGCATCGCTTGCGCCTGCATGCTCATCGCGATGGTGAGCATGCCCTTGACCTCTTCGGGACGGCTCAGCGCCGGCGGCAGCTTCTGTGGCTCCTTAATGCGCCAGGCCTCGGCTGCTAAATCGTGGCGGTGCAGCGTGACACGGAACAGAAGCCGCACCCCAGTCATGATCCGATTGCGGTTGCCGATGCAGGCAACGCTCTCAATGAGGTGCAGCTGAAAATATCGCATGCACCTCGTCGGGTATTGCCGTGTCGGGTGAGCGTTTGAGCCAAGCGGCGAACCGCTTGCAGCTATGAACGTGGCTGCGCTGCGTGTGCGGGGTGAGCTCGCGCGCAGCCATATCTACGATCATAGGCTGACGCGCCGGACTGACACTTTGGTCTCGCTTATGGGGAGCTCCGTTGTGGGTGAGGTTGACGACATCTCGATTCTCAGGACGGGGCTCTCCAACGGCTATTGGGATCCTCTCGACCGACTACCAGCCCCTCGGCTCTTGCCCCGCGCAGCGGGCTGGAGCGAAGCGACTTTGTGTTCTGGCCCATCTCGACAAATTGCATGCCGCACGATCTCAGTCTTCTTATGAGCAAAGCAGACTGGCGTCGTCGCGTCACGCCACCAAGTTTTGTGGGCACACGCCTGAAAAGCCTCGACTTCTAAGTGGAGTTATGTTGTAGGATCTAGGACGGCTGCGGGCACTTCGGCGATCTCAGTGAGATCGCAAGGCTCATTGGGCGCCATGCCATGTCAATTGAGCAACTCGATTTTGGCTAATTTTGGCGGTATCGATCTGTGGCTAAGGTAGAGATCGCTGAGAAACGAGCAAGGAAACTTAACCGCAGCGAGACCGTAACTTCGAGTAGAGCGAGCCGGCGGAACTCCGTATGCTCAAATCTAAAATCACGGCGCTGGTCGGGGTCTGGTAGAAACTTAGGGGTCTGCTTGCAAGAATTTATTGAAATGGCCGAATGGCTACTCCACCAAAATCTCCAGGCTGGCGATCCAGTTGAATCCTTGCCCACCCCGGCTTTTCAGGCCAATGGAAGAAAATATGTCTCCTTCAGCACCAATAATTACTTGTCGATTGCGACAAGCGCTCGCTTCACCGGCGCAGCGAGGCGGGGTCTGGAAACCTACGGCGTTGGAAACTGCGAGTCGCGGCTGCTGAGTGGAAACCTTGCAGTTTACGGTGAGCTTGAGCACAAGCTCGCAGGCTGTAAGAAGAAAGACGCGGCTGTACTATTCGCGACAGGATACATGGCCAACTTGGGGGTCTTGTCGTCTCTCCCGCAAACGTCAAAATACGCACGCATTTATGGATTTACCGGCGCTCGGGAATATACCTACGCTTACTTTAGCGATGAATTGAATCATGTTAGTATTCGCGAAGGCATCCGCATGTCCGGAGCCGCGCGGGCGACGTATCGTCACCTTGATCTCAATCATCTTGAAGGGCTTCTCAAGAAATCGACCGCGACAACCAAAATCATCGTCACTGATGGGGTCTTCAGCCAAGACGGCGATATTGCCCCCTTACCCGACTTACTGCAACTCGCTGAGCTCTACGACGCGGCGCTTTATGTAGACGATGCTCACGGAACTGGAATTCTTGGTGAAAACGGCGGTGGAATTTGTGAGCATTTCGGCGTCACGAGCGCACGCATCATTTACATGGGCACGCTCAGTAAGGCCTATGGCGGGATCGGTGGCTTCATTGCCACAGAAGCACACATCGCCAAGATTATTCGTCTAGCCTGCTCGGCATATGGATTCACGTCAGCATTGCCTCCAGATCAAGCGGTCGCCCTTAGCGAGGCAGTGGACATGGTCGTGGACGAGCCGGAACGTCGTGCCCGCTTGTGGGAAAATCAACGTTACTTCGTTACAAGGATGTCGGAACTGCCGTATCCGCTCGTCTCGACAGGGTCGCCGATTGTCCCAATTCTGGTCGGAGATGAGGATGCCGCGGACGCCCTCGCGCTGTCGCTTGGCGAATCGGGCATCCACGTCGATGCCGTTCGCTTTCCGGCGGTCCCCCTACGCAAAGCGCGCCTTCGCATTCAACTAAATGCTGGGCATACCAGTCAAGATATTGATCAGCTCATCGACACACTACGGGTGCACCAGCATGGCGCATCCGCAACCATCATGTCGACGCTAGGCATGACAAAGATAAAGCGTGACGAACCTGCAGGCAACGAGGCGCTCTAATAGCTACGCACATGTGCGGAGATCTGATCGCCATTTCAGGTCGAAGGGCGTTAGTTTCAAGGATTCGTATATTCTTTCAAAGGCGTCTTGTCGTCTCAAGACCTGGCATCAGTTTGACACACCGTCAACGTGGCGGCGCGGTCGGCACCACGTTTTGAGCCGGCGAAGAGCCAGGACTTGCGGCCGAGGGCGAAGCCACGCAGCGCGCGGCTCTTCCGCATTGTTTGTCAGGCAGATGCGTCCGTCATCGACGAAGCGAGCGAACCGGTCCCAGCGGTGCAGCAGGTAGTCGATAGGCTTAGCGACCGCGGAGGAGTTCAACAACCGGGCGCGCTGCTCGCGCCGCCGTGCTTCCAGTGCCGTCAAAAGCGGAGCGCTTTGTTCTTTGCGTACCCGCAGCAGCTCCCCGACGCTTTGGCCGTTGTGACATTGCCCATCGCGGTGTCATTAGCTTGCCGGCCGCCAAACTCGGTCCCAAAAGTGGAGACGGTTGGATTCCAGCTCCTCTCCCTCCGCCGCGATATCAATTGTCCAGCCCGGACACATGGGTAACAGAGCGTACCTAAGACGTGGGTGACAACCTCGTGCCGAACGGGTTGTCGAGGGGCTGTGACGTTTTCTGCTCCAAGTCGAAACATCCCAGATCGTAGTGCATGAAGCTGACGAGCCAAATGCCCTGGTCGACCGTATCCGTCCGAGGGCGGCCGTCTTGCGAGTTTTTTCGACCTGTAGCTGACTGTCCTTATGGACGTACATAAGGACAGTGCGGTGCTGAGCCGCATGGATTTGGTGGAGACCGGTCGGCGGCGACGCTGGAGGCGTGCGGAGAAGCTCAGAATCGTAGAGGAGAGCTTCTCGGGGCCGCGACTGGTGTCGGCGACGGCTCGCCGGTATGGGATATCACGTCAGCTTCTGCTGAGCTGGCGCAAGGCTTGGACCTCTCATGATCCGGCCGAAGAGGATTCGATCGGCCCGACATTCGTCCCTGCGATAGTTGCGGCAAGTACGCCGCCAACGACGGAAGCTGTCGAGACAGGTCAGATCGAAATCGTGAGCCCTCAGGGGCTGCGCGTGGTCTTCGGCCCCGGTGCGGATATCGAAGCGGTCGTTCGAATTGCTCGGGGCCTGGCGCGGCGATGATCCCGATCCCGACGGGCGTGCGAGTGTGGCTGGCGACGGGCCATACCGACATGCGGTGCGGCTTTCCGAGCCTGGCTCTGCGCGTGCAGGAAGTGCTCAAGCGCGACGCCATGGGCGGCGGTCTTTTCTGCTTCAGGGGCAAACGCGGTGATCTTTTGAAGGTCATTTGGCACGATGGTCAGGGAGCATGCCTGTTTACCAAAAGACTCGAGAGAGGCAGGTTCATCTGGCCGTCGGTCGCCGGTGAAGCGGTGACGATCTCTCCGGCGCAGCTCTCCTATCTGCTGTCCGGGATCGATTGGCGCAATCCTCAGGAAACCCAGCGCCCGACGCGGGTCGGATAGCGCTTTATGGTTTGATTCCGTTGCCTGATCTGATTCAATGGCTTCATGACATCGAAGCCGGACGATCTTCCATCGGACCTTGTCAGTGCCCTGGCGGCGCTGCAGGCCGAGCGTGAGGCGCGGCTGCGAGCCGAGGCGGTGGCTGCCAGTGCGCGGGCGGAGCTGTCGGACAACGAGGTGCTGATCGCGCATCTCGAGCTGCGAATCGAGAAGCTCAAACGCGAACTGCACGGGCAGCGCTCCGAGCGCACGGCGCGCCTGATCGAGCAGTTGGAATTGGAGCTCGAAGAACTCGCCACCACGGCGAGCGAGGATGAGCTTGCTGCCCAAGTCGCAGCGGCGAAGACGCAGAACGTCCGCCCCTTCATGCGCAAGCGGCCGGTGCGCAAGCCATGGCCAGATGACATCGAACGCGAGCGCGTCGTCGTTGAGGCGCCAACGACCTGCACCTGCTGCGGTGGGGCGCGGCTGGCGAAGATCGGTGAGGATGTGACCAGGACGCTGGAGGAGATCCCGCGTCGCTTCAAGCTGATCGAGACGGTCCGCGAGAAGTTCACCTGCCGTGATTGCGAGAAGATCAGCCAGCCGCCCGCGCCATTCCATGCCACGCCGCGCGGCTTCATCGGCCCGCGATTGCTGGCGACGATCCTGTTCGACAAGTTCGGCATGCATATCCCGCTCAACCGCCAGAGTGAGCGCTTCAAGTCCGAGGGCATCGACCTGCCGCTGTCGACACTGGCCGACCAAGTCGGCCACGGGACCTTCGCCGTCATGCCGCTCTTCCACCTGATCGAACGCCATGTGCTCGCCGCTGAGCGCCTGCATGGTGATGACACCACCATCCGTATCCTGGCGAAGGGCAAGTGCAGGACCGGCCGGATCTGGACATATGTGCGGGATGACCAGCCCTTCGGTGGGCCTGCGCCGCCTGCGGCGGTCTATTACGCCTCAAGCGACCGACGAGGCGAGCATCCGCAGAGGCATCTGGCCGCCTTCGCCGGCATCCTGCAGGCCGATTGCTACAGTGGCTTCGAGCCGCTGTTCGACCCGCAGAAGAAGGCGCAAGGCGCAGCCGATTGCGCCGGCATTCTGCTTTGCCCATGCGCGGCGGGGCTTCTTCGAACTGGCTGACATCGAGAAGAATGCGCGGGAAGGCAAGAAAGGCAAACCGGTCTCCCCGATCGCGCTGGAGGCGGTCAAGCGCTTCGACGCGCTGTTCGAGATCGAGCGCGCCATCAACGGCCATGGTGCTGGCGACCGGCGCGCCGTGCGCCAGGAACAGAGCAAGCCGCTTCTCCAGGACATGCAAGCCTGGTTGCTGCGTGAGCGCGAAACCCTCTCGCGTTCCTCCGAGGTTCTGAAGCCGATCAACTACATGCTCAGGCGCTGGGACGGCTTCGCCCGCTTCCTCGACGACGGCAGGATCTGCTTGACCAACAACTGCGCTGAGCGCGCATTGAGAGGCATCGCCTTGGGGCGGCGCAACTGGACCTTCGCCGGCAGCGAGCGTGGCGCCGACCGTGCCGCCACCATGCTGACGATGATCACGACCTGTCGCCTCAACGAGGTCGATCCCAAGGCTTGGCTCGCCGACGTCCTCGCCCGTATCGCCGATCATCCCGCATCGCGTCTGAACGAGCTGCTGCCCTGGGAATGGAAGCTCCTGCGCCAGGCCGACAAGCCCGCCGATCAGCAGGCCGCCTGACCTTCACCCAACACGATCATAGACCTCGTCGTGCCCGCGCGCATGCGTCAATCAGGCGGCCTTCGTCGTATGCGTACGCTTCCACGATTGTGCAGTAGGCTTTAGCCACACGCTCCCAGCGATGGTCGCGATCCATGGCATAGTATCGGCCGCAAACCGACACGATCGGAATGGAGAGCGGCAACGCCGCGCTCAAGCGTGAAACATACACATCTGCCGATCGCGGCGGAGTGTCACGGACGTCAGTAATGGCATGAACGACGGCAGACACACCGGTTTCGGCGAGTATCTCAGCAAGCGCTGTCGCATGATCCTGATGCGAGTGCACTCCCCCCGGGGAGATCAAGCCTAGGAGGTGGCAGGTGCCGCCGGTCCGCCGCAGCCGCTCCATCAGGTCGATAAGGGCGGACGCACTTTTGATCTCACCGTCGGTAATCGCCGCGCTGATGCGTGGCAAGTCCTGCATCACGACGCGGCCGGCGCCGATGTTGAGATGTCCGACCTCGGAATTTCCCATTTGTCCTTGCGGCAGCCCGACATCGAGACCCGACGTTTGCACGAGTGCGTGCGGGCCGGTGCCCCACAGATGGTCAAAATTGGGAGTTCGCGCCTGACGGATGGCGTTGTCAGCGACCTCTTCTCGCCAGCCCCAGCCGTCCAGAACCACAAGCATCACCGGTCGGTATTTCTGCATGTCCAGCTCCTCTCACCCAATGAGTTTTCCTAAGAAAAAACTGGACGCAAGTCTGTCCGCAGACAGGCGTGGCCAAGATCGACGCTGCGTCGGCCTTGAAGGGACGCGCTTCGCGCTGGCTTCGGCCGCTACTGCCGCCTGTGGCGGCTTGCAGCCACCTTGCGACAGTCTACCATTGATGCATAGCTTACCTAGCTGGAGCAGAGCCATGGAACTCACCGTGGTGCCTATCGTCAAGCCAGACGCCGCCAACTTCATCTTCGGCCAGTCGCATTTCATCAAAACCGTGGAAGACCTCCACGAGGCGCTGGTGGGCGCGGTTCCGGGCATCCGCTTCGGGCTGGCCTTTTGCGAGGCCTCCGGCAAGCGGCTGGTCCGCTGGTCAGGTAATGACGAAGCCGCCCTCGCGCTCGCACGCGGCAACGCATTGGCGATCGGCGCCGGCCACACGTTCCTGATCTTCCTGGGCGACGGGTTTTTTCCCGTCAACGTTCTGACTGCAGTGCGCGCGGTGCCGGAAGTCTGCCGTATCTATTGCGCGACAGCTAACCCGACCCAAGTGATCATCGCGCAGACGGAGCTGGGCCGGGGCGTGCTCGGCGTGGTAGATGGCGCCTCGCCGTTGGGTATCGAAACCGACGCCGACATTGCGTGGCGGAAAGACCTGCTGCGAAAGATCGGCTACAAGCTGTAGGAAACGGATGAAGTCGGCATGTTGCACCGGCTCCCACGCGTCGAACGCGACCGGCTCGGTATCGATCTATCAACTGATCCTGCGGGAGAGATGAGAACGCGTGGACCGAACGACAGGCCGGACCCCGTCAACAGCACATCAACAGCAAATAGCGCTTCGTTCCAGTCCCGTTCGTGTTCCGTTTGCACCTCTAACGGCCTTTTCGCTTTGATTTTACACGAGAATTTGTGCTCTGGACTACCTTGACATGGTAGGGGTCACAGGTTCGATCCCTGTCGTGCCCACCACTCTTCAGACCACCGTCTGATTTGATTGAGCTTTTTGCTCGATCTCCCTCGCCCAGTTATTGGTGGGGGGATAGACGCTCGTTTTATGCGTTCGTGGAGCCGGTTCGTTCGAGCTCTGCAACGCCGCCATACGCAAGCTTCTTGCGATTGGCCTTGCTCGTGCAAGGGCTCGGGATCCGACGCTCGGTCCATCCGAAGATCGCATCCCGCTCGGCTTCAGTCGCACCGTTCTCTGCTGCGACGCTCGCGGCCGCCTTGCGCGGCGCGTGAGCGGATCGGTTCATCAGCCCGGTAGCCACGCAGTTCACCTCGCAGCATCCTGCCGTGCGAATGGATGGTTGCGTGTGTTGGCTAGGTCGTGGACTCAAACCGCATCCAGAGGCGGGTTGAGGCGAGCAAGACGGCGGAGAGGAAATTGCGAGCGCTCTTATCGTAGCGGGTCGCGATGCGGCGGAAATGCTTCAACTTGTTGAAGAAGCGTTCGATCAGATTGCGCTGTCGATAGAGAGCAGGATCGACCGAACGCTGAACCTTGCGGTCGCGGCAGGTTGGGATGTGAGCGCGCCCGCCACGGCTTTCGACCAGATCGATGAGGGCTCGGGCATCGTAACCGCGGTCGGCGACCAGATCGCGCCCCGGCTCGACCGCTTCGATGAGGGGCGGCGCCACGGTCTTGTCCGAGGACTGGCCCTGCGACAGCACAATATGGACCGGCATGCCGGCCTGATCGACGATGGCGTTTATCTTGGTGCTCAGTCCTCCACGAGAACGGCCGATGGCGTTATCCGGGCCCCCTTTTTACCACCGGCGGCGTGCTGGTGAGCGCGGATGATCGAGGAGTCGATTAACTGCAATGACTGTGGAGACTTCGCTGCCAAGGCCTCAAATATCTGCAGCCAGATGCCCTTCTTGGCCCATCGATTAAAGCGATTGTAGGCTGTTGTGTAAGGGCCATAGCGCTCAGGCAGATCGCGCCACGGCGTGCCAGTGCGCAAGACGAAGAAGATGCCGTTGAGCACCTTGCGGTCATCCGGCCGCGGCCGGCCGTTCTTCTTGCCCTCCGCTCCAGGCAACAGCGGCGCGATGATTGTCCACTCCGTGTCTGAAAGGTCGAAGCGAGCCATCGGGACCTCCTCTTTTGGGAAGCCTTGAATCACTCCGCCCCGTCACCCGCAAGGGGTTTGGGTACAGGACCTAGTCACCGGAGCTCATTCGCGGCGTGGCTCGTCCCCGGCGGAAGCGGAGGCGCGCCCCTGGCGGATAAGCGCGCGCGAGCTGGTTATGCTCGATCCGGTGCTGCACCATGTCCCGACGGGTTTGACGTTCGTCAAGCGTGAGGATCAGATCCGAGCATGGCTTGGTCGAGCAAAGCAGCAGGAAGCCGGCTTCGGCGTCCTCGGCGTAGACCGTCAGCGCATCCGAGCGGTCGACCTTGCCCGACACCAGGCGCGCGGCGCATGCGAGGCACCAGCCCTGTTCGCAGATGTAGGGGCTCTCGATACCGGCGTCGATCATGCTGTAGAGCAGATATTCGTCGGATGCGGCGTCGAATGTGAACGTGCCGTCCGGACGTTCCAGCCGGATGCGAAACCGCCTGGCGCCGCCTTCATCGATCATGGCCGAGAGCTCCGTCATCGCTTACCAGCGGCTGTCGGGCAACGCGACCTCGCCGATGCGGCCGGTCGCGTAGCAATGCGCAGCAACGATGATGCGTGCCGCAACCGCCATCTCACCGTCGTCGCGCGGCGCGTAGATGACGAGGCTCTGCGGCGGCACGGCACCGGCCATGTAGCGTGCGAAGGGATGCACCGTGCCCCAGCCCTTGGCCACAATCTTCTGCCCCCATTCCGGCCGCAGCGTCAGGTGCAGCGAGCCATCGGGGCGGACGATGAGCCACACCGGCGCGACGATGAAGGCTTCCGGCTGGCCCATGGCATGGCTGTCATCGAGCGCGAAAGCGCGCCCTGCCGCGTTGAGCGGCGCTGCCACCTCGGCGACGCCGGCCAGCGCAGATGCGCATGAGGCGAGCTGCGCTGCGTAGCCGACGGGCGAGGTGTCGTCGAGCTGGACGCAGGGCCATGCCGGTGCCAGCCGAGGCGCATCGCCGGGACGCGCGGCGAGGCGGCGCAGGCCCGGCGCCATCGCCCAGATGGGTAGCGCGCCGCGCCAGCCTGTCCTAGCCGAAGCTGTCATAGTGAACCTGCGTGATCGGAACATCGGCACTGCGCAGCAGCGACTTGACCGCGTCGACCATGATCGGCGGCCCAGCCACGTAGAACTCGGCGGCGGCCGGATCGGGGATCGTGGCCTTGATCGCATCAGTGACGAAGCCGGCTGCGTGCGGCCAGCCGGATGGGGCGTTCTCGACCACGGGCAGATAGCGCGCCTGAGCGATCCGTGCGATGACCGCTCGCAGCACGTCGTGGGCGGCAAGATCCGCCGGCCCGCGCGCGCCGTAGATGATGTCCACGGGCGAGCCGAAATCGAGGCGCGCCTCCGCCGCCTCACGCATCATGGCCAGGATCGGCGCGATGCCCGTGCCTCCCGCCACGAACACCTTGCGACCCGGTCGACGCCGCAATGTACAGGTGCCGAAAGGGGCCTCGATCGTGATCACGGCGCCAGGAGCCAACGCCGCGAGTGCGTTGCTGCCCGTGCCGCCGTCGTAGCGTCTGGCGATGAACTGCAGGAGGTTGCCGCCCGGCAGATTGCTCATCGAATAGCAGCGCCGCAGGTCCGCCCCGAGATGCAGTATCGCATACTGACCCGGCCGGAAATCGATCGGCTCAGCCGTTTCGAAGCTGAACTGCCGAACCTCCGGCGCGAGATCGACAACGTCGCGCAGGATGGCCTGTCGCTCGACGCAACCGGGTGCCGGCATGGACCAGGCGCCGGGACCGCGGGCGATGGTGACCTCCGACGTCGCGCGGGATTGACACGCCAGGATGCGGTTGCGTCGTGCGTCGCGCGGATTGACGGCCGGTGCACCTGGAAAGATCAGATCGACCTGACCGGCGACGAGCGTCACCTTGCAGGTGCCGCAGCTCCCCCAGCCGCATTCATAGGGGAGTGCGACGCCCGCGCGGCGCGCCGCCTGAAGGATCGTTTCATGGTCGGCCATGTCGATCGCGATACCGTCGGGCTCGATGCGGAGTTGCCGTGTCATCAACGCCATCCTTCCGGCCTGGGCGGTCGGTGCAACATGCCGAGCGGCGCTGCCAAACTACAGGCCGCAATCGGCGATCAGCCTCGCCTGGGCGGTCATGGTCCGGTCGAGGATGGTCCGTGCGCTGTCGGCGCCGGGCGCGGCCGAAAGTGCCTCGCTCAGGCTGCGCGCGGCGCGCTCGCCGAGTGGTATCCACTTCGCGACCCATTCTTGCAGCAGAACGGCATGTGCGGGCATCTTGCCAGTCGCATAGCGTACCAGCGCCTTGGTGGTCTCGACTGCATAGGCTTCGTCGTAGTTGCGGAAGTCGTCGTGCAGCAGCGCCAGCAGGTCATCGTCATTTGCCCGCGCCAGATCGGCAATCTCGCGATTGAAGATGTGGTCGAAGATCGGTCGCAGCACGAGATTGCGGGAGACGAAGGCTTCGCCCCAATCGTAGGTGATCAGCTGCTTCTCGATCAGCTCGCGCAGGCCCTGCCACTCCGGCCCCTGTGTCCAGATCGTCCGGGCGATGCCGCTATCGGCGAGCTCCGGGCGTCCGGTGTCGAGCGCGAGCGCCTTGGCGAGGTAGGCCTGGCGCTGCACGCGGCGCATTTCATTGCCCATCTGGAAGTAGAAGGTGTTGGTGACGAAGGCCGAGGGCGCCATCTGCGCGACATAGGCCGCGCTCATCTGCATCGCATGGCCGGGAAACCGGACCGGCAGATAGGTCTGGCCGAGAAAGTCGAGCCACGCCGCAGGAAGCTTGCGGTAGCTGTCCTGGCGCTCGAACTCATCGATCAGATTGTCGCAGTAGACCTCACGATCCTTCTGGTCGCCAATATAACGGCGATAGGTGTAGGTCAGGGGATCGCGATAACCCTCCCAATCGTCCAGCATCAGTTTCGAGCCTTCGCGATGCCTGAGATAGAACTGGTTGATCGACCAGTTCTCGGATAGCTCGAACGGTGCCGGCGCCCGCCGGAAATGACTGTGGAACTTGTACGTGACGGCCTCGTACTCCGAGGGCAGCCGGCGTTCGGTCCACAGGCTCCAGGTCTTCTTCTGCTTGCGCGCAGCCGGCTTCGCGGTCATTGCGGTCATGAACGTGTCCTCCCTGGATTTTCTAAGTATGGATGGTCCAGACCCACTCGTCGTCCATCGATTCGAGCCGACCGCCGAACGACACCAGGCTGGGCTCGATCTCGGCCAGCCGGAACGGTCGCCCCAGCGCCGCCTGCATGCTCTTCTGCGTCAGGCGGAAGTTTCGGTCCGCCTGGATGCGGACGTAGCCGCCGCGGTCCTCGATGACGATCTCGACATCCGGGTTGTCCTGCTCGCTCGCCGCGATCACAGCGTCGATAATGTCTTCGTCGACGCCCCGGATGACGGGCCCGACCAGTTTCGGTGTTGCTGTCGTGGTCATGGGTTTGTCCTATGCGTCCTGCTCGGTCTTATGGCGCAGGCGGCGCAGCCGTCTGTCGTTGGGCACGCCGACCAGAATGGCTTCACCGTCCTTCTTCACGGCGTAGCGAAAGAGGCGGCAATCCCGCGGGTTGAGTCCGCGGCCGTCATCCATGCTGAACTCCCATTCGTGGGCCGAGCAGGTGATGGTGCCTGCTTCGAAATCGACCTTGCCGTCGGCCAGCAGGATTTCCTGATGCGGACACATGCCCTGGAAGCAGCGCAATTCGCCGCCGGGCAGATGCATCACGATCACTTCCTCGCCGTCGACCTCGACGCCGATGAAATCGCCTTCCCAAAGATCGTCCAAGGTTGCGACCTGCACCCATGTCACGTCGGCATGGTCAGACATAGGCCACCTCGATCCAATCCATCGGCTGGATGCCGGACTGCGCCACAGTGATCGCGGAAGGCAGCTCCTTGCCGTTGTGGTAGACGCATTTCGACGCGTTCTTCTCGGCGACGCGCAGTCCGACCGCATGCTGGGCGACCTTGTCGGCCACGACGCTCATGGTGTCGCCGTCGTCGACGGGGACCAGCAGGACGACGAAATCGCCACGAAAATTGGCTTGGAGCGGGAACAGAGCCACGCTTGCCTCCCATGTTTGTTGTTGTGTGCCGGGTTGGGCGAGCCGCTCGTGAGCGGCGCCTCTCAATTCGTACTGGTCGCTGCCGCTGAGGCCGGATCACTCGGCCGCGAGCCGCGATGCGCCATCCCAGGCGTATCCTTGAGCGTCGTTGCCGGCCACGTCGGGCGTGATGCCCATGTATTGCAGCGCGCCTTCCAGCGTCGGCGGCTGGATGTGGCCGGCCAGGAAGCGGTCGACGACCGAGAGATGGGTCTCGTAGCGTTCAGGCTGGCTCTTCCATACCCATTCGCAGACTTCGCAGCAGAAGTTCAGCTTGCGCCCGTTGTGTGTGGTGATCCGCGGCGCCTGCCCGATGCTCGGGCTGCAGATCGGGATGTGACAGCAGTTGCAGACGATCGGCAGCGTCGCCGGATAGGTCTTTTCGATCTGACCTGTGCGGACGTTGTTGCCGATCACGTCCCAGAGCTTGCCGAACCGGTCGTTCCAGCCGGGATATTTCTGCTCGAGCCAGTCGCGCTCGGCGGCGGACACGCCCGCGTCGGGATTCCACCACACCGTCGGCCGCCAGAACCACACGCCCATGTGATAGGCGTGATGAACCCAGTCGAGCTCGGGCAGGAAGTGCTTTTCCCAGTACCAAGGCACGTTCATGCCGAGATCCTTGAACTGGTCCATGAACTGGCGGCAGATCCAGTCCTGCATGAACTCCTTGAACGACATCGTCCGGCTTTCCAGCGGCGTGTAGTAATCCATGGAGATGCCGGTCAGCAGCGCGAACAGCTTCCAGGAGCGCCAGAACATCTGGTCGACCAGCTTCTGCGCCTCCGCCTTCTTGCCGTTGTTGATCATGATCTTCAGCGTCGGCTCGCCCTGCTGCGAATGCCGCGCCTCGTCGGTCTGGATCGAGGAGATCAGCGCGCCGAACTCGATATCGCCGACATGCAGCGCGTCGGACGCCATGCCGAGGAACTGCAGATTGGTGAAGCCGGTCTCGAACGTGAAGGTGAGCTGGATCGCCGTCGATACGGCATCATTGGCGGTGAACATGTCGTCGAACAGGCTGCGCGCCGCGATCACACCCCATTCGTTGGTGTGCATCGCCTTGTGGGCCCAGTCGAATTGCGGGTCCTTTCCGAGCAGGCAATAGGGGAAGTAGATCTGCGCCTGGCCGTGGCGGCATTCGTCCAGCGTGCCAAATGCGGCCATGTTGCGCCACGCGGCGGCGCGGCCGAACCGTGCCATGCGTGCCTCGCCGATCGAGGCGAAATATTCCGGAACCGGGATCGCGCCATAATGCGCCTTGATCGCCGATTTCCAGCCGGCATCGAGATTGTCATACAGGTTGGAGCGCGCGATCGTCGAGCGGATCGAGTAGATGCCGTCGTCCTTGCCGGCCTGGTTGTGGACGTATTCGCGATAGGTCAGCTTGTAGGGCTCATCCCAGCCCCACCATTCTTCGCCGTGGATGCCGAAGCTCTTTGAAAGCTCCTCGGGGAAGACCTCGTCCTCGCTGACATAGGAGAAGGCCCAGTTCATGTCGCGGGCTGTGTCGTAATAGTCCCGCCGCTGCAGCTTCGGCATGCGTCGCTCCTCCCGAGCTCGATGATCGCATTCGTCGTTTTTCGTTGTGTCCGCCCTGCCGCCCTTGAACGGGCGAACTCCGTGCCGCTCGTATCGATGTCGTACGATCCAGATGATCGAGACTGATCGGTCGGCTAGGTCGGCGCTTGTTATGCGGCGGAGTGTAGGAGGCTTCCTTTGGTTTTTCTTTAGTCACCGCATCAATGCGAGGCGCGTGAACTGCGGCGCGACCGCAAATGATCGCATCGGCGGCGCCGTAAATGCCGCGATGGATTGATGCGATGCGACAGGAATAGTCGACTGCGGTCGAGGGCTGACGCGTTTGCGTCGACCCCTTCGGCCGATCCGCTCAAGCGCGCGGGTTCACACCTGCGAAGCGAGCAGGCGTGGAGGTGCCTGCCCGTGTCCCGTTCTGAGCAGATTGACGATGAGGCCGAAGCCAACAGGCGGCTGGCTTAGCTTCCCGCGGATCAACGGCTGCGGCCGACAACGTGCAGCACCAGACCCGCGAGCGCGTCGGTGATCGGGATCTGGCACGCCAGGCGGCTCTCGGGTCGGACGTCCGTGGCCTCGAACTCGAGGACATCGGCCTCGATATCGCCGGCCGGGCCGACGCGCGTGAGCCAGGCCTGGTCGACATGGCAATGGCAGGTGGCGCAGATGCAGGAGCCGCCGCATTCGCCGATGATGCCATCGATGCCGTTGCGCTTCGCCGCCTGCATGGCGCTCTCGTCGTGCGCGGCCTCGACGGTTCGCACGGTGCCATCGGGTTCGATGAAGATGATCCTGGGCATGGGTCTTGATGAGTCCCTAGATGAACTGCCGGCCGCCGTCGACGATCAGGGTCTGGCCGGTGATGAAGGCTGCCGCCGGCGACGCGAAGAACAAGGCGCCGCCGACCATGTCGTCGACATCGGCCGCACGCTTCAGCGCGCCGCGCGTGACGCCGTATTCGGCGGCGTTCTCCATCAGGCCAAGGCTCGCCTCGGTGAGGGTGAAGCCGGGTGCGATGACGTTGACGGTGATCTTGTCGTCGCCGAGTTCGCGCGCCAGCGCGCGCGTCATCGCGATGACTGCGCCTTTCGACGACACGTAGTGCAGCCACAGCGGCGAGCCGCTCATGACCGTCGCCGAGGAGACGTTGACGATCGCGCCGCCGCCGGTGCGCCGCATCAGCGGTGCGGCCGCCTTGGTCATCATCCACACGCCCTTGATATTGACGCGCATGACGCGGTCCCACTCGGCTTCGGGGATCGCCTCGAAGCCGCGGCGCTCCAGCCCGGCATAGATGGCGGCATTGTTCACCAGCACGTCGACCCCGCCCATGCGCGCGAGCGCAAATTGCGCCAGCGCGGCAGTCGAGGCTTCGTTGGCGACGTCGACCTCGGCGGCGTGCGCCTTGCCGCCGCCGTCGCGAATCAGCCGCGCGGTCTCCTCGACGCCGCCGAGACGGATGTCGGCGGCGACGATTTCGGCGCCTGCGGCCGCGAAGGCCAGCGCGAAGCCGCGGCCGAGCCCGCCTGCCGCCCCGGTGACGATGACGCGCTTGCCCGGCAGTTGGATCGTGCTCATGCGGGACCCCCAATGTGGAGCAGATCGGTCATGAAGGCGGAGGCCGTGCCCTCGGCGATCAGGGCCTGGGCCATGGCGGTGCCGGTTTCGGTCAGCATCGATGGCAGCACGAAACTTTCCAGCATCGCGACCGTCTCCTTCGGCGGCGTATCGAACCAGCCTCCGATCGTCGCGATGCCGTGGCCGGTGAAGCGCCACAATTTGTCCGCGTCCTTCATCAGCGCGTCCTCGCACGAGATCGCCGTCTTGCGCGTATCGTGGCCGTCGATGATCGCCAGGATGGTCTCGACCTGCAGCCCCGGAATGGCAAGGCGCGTGAAGGCCTCCTTGGCGATCTTCACGCCCTCGATCTCGTGGGCGCGCTGCAGTTCGGGATATCGGGGATTAGGGCCGACAGCCGCAGCGAGCTGCTCCGGCGGGAACCTCTTCCAGCCGACATCGTGCATGAGGATGGCGGGCAGCACCACCGAGGCATCGACGTCCGGATGCAGCCGCAGCAGCGCCTGGCCCAGACGATACGAGATCAGCGTATGCTCGTCGTTCGAGCGCACGTCCAGCCAGGGCCGCGCCGCCAGCCAGATCTGCAGATCCTGGTCGCGCAGAAAATGCGTCATCGCAGCTCCGCGTCGTAAGTGAGGTAGATCGTCTTGTATTCGAGATAATCCTCGACGCCGTAGCGGCCTTTCTCGCGGCCGATGCCGCTCTGCTTCATGCCGCCGAACGGTGCGCGCTGGTTCGAGCGCTGGATGTCGTTGATCCAGACCGAGCCGGCTTCGAGCCGCTCCGCCAATGTCAGTCCTGTCGCGAGGTTGCGGGAGAACACGAAGGCGGCGAGGCCATAGATCGTCGCATTCGCAAGCCTCAAAGCCTCGCTGTGATGGTCGAACGGCGCGACACCGAGCACGGGGCCGAACGTCTCCTCGGTCATGATCAGAGACGAGGGGCCGGCGTCGGCGATGACCGTCGGCGGCAGGAACCAGCCTTTGTCGTACAGGCCGCCGGTGAGACGGGCTCCGCCGGTCAGGATGGTTGCGCCACTGGCGCGCGCATCGGCGATCTGTCGATCGCTGTTGCGATAGATCTTCTCGTTGACGAGCGGCCCGAGCGCGCAGGTCGAGGTCAGGCCGTTGCCGACATCCAGTTGCAAGACCCTGTCGGCGAGCGCATCGAGGAACCTGGTGTAGACCGGGCGCTCGACATAGACGCGATTGACGCGGTAGCAGAACTGCCCGGAATTGGCGAAGGCATGACGCGCGATCGCCGCAGACGCTGCGCCGATGTCGGCATCGGCGCAGACGATGGCGGGACACTGTCCGCCGAGCTCGAGGGTGACGCGTTTCATCGTCCCGGCAGCTGCGGCGGCGATCGCCTTGCCGGCCTGGGTGCCGCCGGTGAAGGCAATCTTGCGCGGTGTCGGATGTGCGATCATCTGCATGCCGACGTCCGGGCCGCGGCCGGTGACGACGTTGAAGCAGCCAGTTGGATAGCCCGCCTTCCGGAACAGCTCGGCGAGCCGCAAGGTCGACAACGGCGTGTCCTCGGCGGGCTTGGCGACGACCGTGCAGCCGGCCATCAGCGCCGCGCCGAGCTTGAAGCAGAGCAATGTCACCGGGTAATTGAACGGCGTGATTGCGATCACGACGCCGGCCGGTTCGCGGGTGATGATGATCTTCTCGCCCGCCACGCCCGTCAGCGGCATCTCGGCATGCAGGCGCAGGCCTTCCTCGGCGTAGACGTCGAGCAATTCGGCCGAGCGCTGGATTTCCGTGATCGCGCCGGCCAGCGGCCGGCCGAGCTCGCGGGTCAGCAGGCGGCCGAGCTGTTCGGCGTTCTCGCGCATCAGCCGTGCCGCGGCCTTCTGCAGCCGCGCTCGCTCGGCGACCGGCGTCGCCTTCCACGCCTGGAACGCCATCTCGGCCGACCGGATGGCGGCATCGACATCGGCGGGACCGGCCTCCGGAACGCTGTCGATCGTCTCGCCGGTGGCCGGGTCGAGCACGTCGAACGTCGCGCCGCCCAGGGCGCCAACCCAGCGGCCGTCGATGAACATCTCCATGTCCGCGTGCCCCGGGGTCAGATCAGGTCGAGCATCAGCGCGGACCGGGTTTGGGTCAGCGCATCCTCGGCCATCGCGCGTCCGGCGTCGGTCTCGAGCAACGCGAATTGCGTCGTCAGGCGCGCGGCATATTGGTGCGGCGTCATCTTGAACCAGTCGCAGGCGACGGCGACGCCGGTGGTGGTGAAGCGCCACAGCTTGTCGGCGTCGCGCACGATCCGGTCGTTGAGCGAGCGCGGGTAGGGGCGCGTGTCGTGGCCGTCGATGATCTCGCCGACCGCGACGATGACCGGCTCCGGCCAGTCGGCCTGCTCCAGCACCTCGCGCGACATGCGGACTCCTTCGCTCTCGTGCAGGAAGCGCACCTCCGACTGCATCATGTTGGGGCCAAATCCCTTCTCGATGATGTCGGTCATGTCGATGGAGTACCAGCCGATATCGTGCAGGATGATCGCGAGCGAGACGATGTCCTCATCGGCGTCCGGATAGTGCACCAGCAGCTTGCGCGCGTAGGCATAGGACAGCGGAATGTGGACGTCGTTCTTGCGGGCGCGCATATAGGGCTCGCTGATGCGCCATACCTGATCATAACGGCTGCCGATCTCGGGCCTGTCGAGCATTGCTGTATCCAATCTTGCGGCGAAGGCCGGCACCGCCGGCCTTCCGTGGTTTGGGGTCAGGAGAGGATGGTGACTTCGCCGGTCGAACCGTTGACGCGCAGCATCTGTCCGTTCTTGATCGAGGAGCTCGCGCGCCCCGTGCCGGTGACGGCGGGCAGTCCATATTCGCGGCAGACGATCGCGGCGTGCGACATCATGCCTCCGATGTCGGTGACGATCGCGTTGATCTTGCCGAAGATCGGCGCCCAGCTCGGCGCGGTCACCGGCGCGACCAGGATCTCGCCCTGTTCGATCTGCCCGAGCTCGTCGGCCGAGCGCACCACGCGGGCGCGGCCCTCGACGATGCCGGGCGAAGCGGCCATGCCGGACAGCTTGGTCGTATTCGCGGCGCCGTCGAGCCAGCGGCCGATGCTCTCTGTGGTGATACCCCAGAGCATGATCGTGAACGGCTCGGTGATGACATCAGGCGGATTGTTGAGCGCGGGCTGCGGCGGGGTGGTCGCCAGCGCGGCCATGATCTTCTTGCGCCGCTCGATCTCCGGCGGCCAGTAGGTCGGACCGATCGCTGGCGCGCCGACGGCCCAGCCATTGCCGTAGTCGAACAGTGCGTCGCGGACTTCCTGGCGGTTGAGGTAGAACAGGTCGTCGGCGTCCTTCCAGAAGCCGGCATCGCGGAAGATGGCGCCGAGCTCGCGCATCTTGCGCCAGAACACGCTCATCGACCAATGCTCGATGTAGAAATTGTGGTTCTCGACATAGGGGAACACGGTGCGGGCGAGCCCGAGCTTGCCCTCGAAGGCGGCGCGGGCATCGGCGTCGAGCATCTCGGCATATTCCGAGGTGATGCGGTCGCGCTCCCGCGCGATCGCTTCCGTCGGCCGGTCGATCTCCTCGCCGCGTTCGAGGCGGACGATGTAGTCCCTGATATAGCCGAGCGGGATGTCGAGATGCTCGATCCAGTATTTGTCGGTCGAGTAGAAGCCGTTGCCCGAGGTGAAGTTGAACCAGGGATCCTGCGCCTCCTTCCAGGCCTTCAGCCATTCGGCGCCGTTCGGTGCACGGCTGACGGCGGCCAGTGCCTCGTCGACGGAGCCGCTCTTCAGCGCGCTGGCGATCCCGAGTTTCACCGCGAGCTTGGCGAGCTTCTTCAGCTCATCGTCGGGGCGGAACAGGTCGACCTCCACGCCCTGAACCATCTTGGCGATGGCCTGGTCGGGAATGGTGGGGAATTGCCCCTTCATGAAGCTGAAGAAGTCGAGATAGGCGGCGTAGCCGAGATTGAGAAACTCGAAATGATACTGCCAGGTCTTGTAGAGCAGCTGGATCGCCCGGTCGTAGGTCTCGGTCAGCGCATAGGTGTTGTCGAGGCCGACGCCGCCGGTGATCCAGTCGAGCGGCACGGCGTCCGGCAGCGGCTCGAAGCTGAGCGCTTCGAGATCGGCGATGTTGGCACGGACCTTCTTGTCCCAATTGGCCAGCAGCCGATCCCAGTTCTGGAAGTAGTAGCCGGCGCGCTCCATGAAATGCGGCACGCGGTCGCCGATCAGCTCCGGCGCGACCGCGACCGGGCTCATGTAGCAATAGCCGTTGTGAATGCGGTATTCGACGCCATTCGCCGGCGGGATCAGATAATGCCGGGTGTTGTACTGGCCGAGGCATTTGACGGCGAACTCGACGGTGACGGCGTCGAACGGCTTGAACGGGCTCGGCCAGTGCTGCGAGTCGCAGAACCAGAATTTGCCGTCCTCCTTGTCGCGCAGGCTGTTCTGGAACTGCAGATAATAGGGATAGAGCTTCTCCCAGCCCTCGGCGCCCACGGGCGTCTTCAGGTCATAGGGGCTCGGGAATTTCGCGTGCGCCGTCATGGTTGTTTCCCCTCGTTGTCGTTTGTCGTTATGGTCGTGCTTACCGCTTGGCCTGGATCGGGGCGAGCAGCGTCCCCAGCACCCCGGCGATGCCGGTCTCGTAGACCGCCGTCGTCTGCTTTTTCTTCTGGCTCCAGACCGTCTCGGGCCGGCTCTGCAGCGCGACGAGATTGTCGTCCTCCGGCAGATCGGCATCGATCGCCCATTCGACATCCTGCGGACAGCCCATGCTGCGCTCGAGCGACTTCGCGAGCCGGGCGACGGCGAGCACCTGGGCGTTGGTCAGCGAGGGCAGCGTGCGCCGCTCCGGGGCGATCACGCGCTCGACGGTTCGGCGCGCCGCGCGATCGGCCACAAGCTCGAAATCCTTCTCGGAGATGCGCTGCTTGATCACCTGCAGCAGCACCTTCTCGACAACGAAATTGTCAGGCGTGATCTCGCCGGACACCACGGGCTCGCCCAGACCGAAGGCGGAATCGATCACAATCTTGGTGCGGTCGCCGTTGATCGGATCGAGCGTCATCGCCACGCCTGCCGCTGACGCATTGACCATCTTCTGGACGCCCACCGACATCAGCACGTCGATCTGCCCGAGCCCGTTCTCGGCGCGATAGGAGATGGCGCGGGCATTGAACAGGCTGGCCCAGCACGCCTTGACCTTCTCGACCACGGCGTCCTCGCCCACCACCCAGAGATAGGTGTCCTGCTGGCCAGCGAAGCTGGCATCAGGCAGGTCCTCGGCGGTCGCGGAGGAGCGCACCGCGACCGGCAGCTGGCCGTCGGGCGACATCCGGCGATAGGCCTCGCGGATCGACTGCTCGACCGCGGCCGGCATCGGCTGCGCCACGATCGCATCGCGGATCTCGTGCGACAGCCTCTCTTCGTCATCCACATCGTCGAGCACGATCCGCGCCAGACGCTCGCTGATCGTGGCCGCGAGCCCGTTGCTTCGAAGGTGCAGGGCGTAGGCGTCGGTCGTGACCGCAAAGCCCTGGGGCACGCGGACGCCTTGTGCGATCATGCGCGCAAGGCTTGCGCATTTGCCGCCGATGCGCGGAAAGTCGTCCGCGCATGCGGCTTCGAACGGCACGATGAAGGATGCGGCTGCGTTGGCGCCCATGCGTCTGTTCCCCACCTTGTGGCCCGGATCGCATCCGGGCTTGTTCTTGCTTGTGCGACGCGTCCCGGAGACGATCGGTGCGCGTCAGGCCACGTCCCATTCGATCCGAAGTGCCGTCGGCACGCGAAACGAGATGTTGTGAACGAAATCGTCGGTCTGGTCCGCGGCCAGCCGCAGGCCCGGAAGCCTGCGAGTCAGCTCGCCCAGGGCAATGGCGAATTCGATGCGGGCGAGCTGCTGGCCGACGCAGGTGTGAATGCCATAGCCGAACGCCAGATGGCTCCGCGCATCCGTGCGCCGGACATCGAAGCGGGCCGGCGCGGAGAACACTGTCTCGTCGCGGTTGGCGGAGCCGATCAGCAGCAGGATATTGGCCTCCTTCGGCACCGGCACGCCGCCGATCTCCGTGTCCTTCAGCGCGCGCCGGCGCCAGGCCACGATGGACGGGCTGAAGCGCAGGCATTCCTCGACGGCGTTCGGAATGAGCTGCGGCTCGGCGATGAGGGCTTCCCAGTTCTCGCGCCGCTGCAGCAGTTCGCGCATGCCGTTGGCCATCAAGGTCGTCGTGGTCTCGTGGCCGGCGAACAGGGCGCTGTAGAGCACGCCGGCGATCTCCTCGTCGCTGATCTCGGCGCCATCCTTCTGCAGCCGCACCAGATCGCCCGGCAGATCGTCGGTCGGATCGTCGTGGCGCTGGCGCACCAGCGCGCGGCAGTAGTTCCAATACTCGACCATGTTGCGGGCGTGCACGATCTGCTCGTCGTCGCTGAGGTCGCCCCAGGTCAGGAGCGCACGGCTCACCGCCCAGGATTTCACGCGCGGCACATCGATGTTGGGAATGCCGACCAGCTTGAACAGCACCAGCGCCGGCACGTCATAGGCGAATTCACGGAAGAAGTCGGCATGGCCACGCTCGGCGAACGTATCGATCGCCCGGTTGACGATGGCCTTGATCTCCGGCTCGATCGCCCTGAAGCGGCGCGGTCCGAAGCAGCCCTGCACCAGCTTGCGGATGCGGGTGTGATCGGGCGGCACGCGGGCCGAGAGGCCCGAATAGGCGGTGAAGCCGCCCTCGCGCATGATGCGCCTGCCTTCCTCGCACATCGGGCGCAGCGGCGCCTGGGCGTTTTCCGAGGAGAAGGTGCGCCAGTCGTCGAACACCGCCTTGATGTCGGCGTGGCGCGCGACCACGAAATATTTCAGCTCGTCGGAAAAGAAGACCGGAGCCTCGGCGCGTGCCCATTCATAGAACGGGAACGGATCGCGCATCTCGAACGGATCGAAGTCCGTTGCGGCGTCGTGATAGGGGCATCGCGCCAGCTGAGCAGCCGAACCTGGCATGTCGTCCTCCCATTCGCCGCCCTCACGGCGACCGTTGTTATGGGCTCATCCTAGGCGGCGATCTTTGGGTTTTCTTTAGCCGATAACCATATGGCAGATATGAAGAAATCGTCAAATCGGTTGGCGAATGGCAGCCACGGCCCGTTCGGCCGGAACGCCGGCGCGGGCCGGCCTGCGATTTTGCATATGTCGAAATCTGCACTCACGCCGTGAGCTTGCGATGCAACTCTTGAAGCGAGGTGCTCTTCGGACGGTCGTCGAAATGCTTCAGGGAATCGAGATAGAGCTTGAACTGGCGGTCGATCGCCTCGCGCCGTCCTTGCGCCTTGAACACCTGCATCGCCTCGGCATGCGCCATCTCGCACAGCGGATCGATCGCGAGCGCCTTCTGGCAATGCGCGAGCGCGGCCGAGTAGTCGCTGCGTTCGAGATAGATCCGCGCCGCGTCGCGCTGCACCTTGAAGAACATGTCACGCAGCCAATAACGCTTGCTCCAGCACCAGTCGCGCTCCCCGTCATCGGCATATTCGATGGGGATGTCTTCGAACAGGTCCCCGGTGTAGAGACGGTCGGCCGCCTGCAGACAGATCAGCGCCTCGTCGCTGGCGCCGGCCTTGATGTGTCCTTGGGACTGGCGGCAGAGTTGCTCGAAGGTCGATATGTCGAGCCAGCTGCGTTCCGGCGGCACCAGCACGTAGCGTGAGCCCTCGCGCCGCACGTAGTTTCGTCCGCCGTCGCGGCCGTCCGACTGGCCCAGCGCCAAGCGCAGATAGCGCACGGTATGGTAGAGGCGGTTGCGTGCGGCTTCGATGTCGTCGGCGTTCGGCCAGAGCAGATCGGCGAGCTCGTCGGTGCCGGCGCCATGGCCGCCCTTCTGCAGCAGATAGGCGAACAGCGTCTTGGTCTTGCGCGTCGCGCCGCCCGGCGGGTCCCAGTCCACCTGGCTGCCATCATTGCGATAGATCCGCAGCCGGCCGAAGCAGCGGATCTTCCAGCGGTCGCGGCTGTCGAGATGAACCGTGACCGGCTCTTCCGCCGAGCGGCGCAACAGCCACATCGGGTCGGCGCCTTCGGCGGCATGCAGCGCCGCCGCCGAGGTGCCGATTCGCAGCTCCGGCGCGATCGTGCCGAGCCAGAAATCGACTTGCTCGCGTAGCGCGCCGCGCGTCTGGAGTCGTGACGGGAGCCAATGCGGATTGTCCACCAACCCGCTGCTGGTGAGGATCTGCGGATGGCCACGCAAGGCGACGAGCAACTGCTCGTCGATCAGCAGCCGGCGGTTGTATAGCGAGGCGATCGAGAGTTCGGACTGCTGGGCGAGCGCTTCCGCGAGCGCAGGCCAGCCTTCGAAATTGGCGGTTGCCGAGTTGGTTTCGAGACCCCAGCTCATGTCCACGACGAGCAGGGCAGGGCCTTGTTTCCGCGTCGGCGCCACCCACTTCTCGATCCGGCTTGCGACGTCGCGAAACGAGATTGGCACCCGCAACAAGGCCGTCTCGACAAAGCTCTTGCCCTCGACAAGTCCACTCTTATTGATACGCTTTGCTAGCTTTTCGGCGCGCGGGACCGCGTTTGCGTCCGCCGCGATCACGAAGATCCGGCAGGGTTGCGAAACAGCCTGATAACGCTTGAAAAAGTCCGCAAAGAGTAGCTTTTGCTGCGTCGCGAACAGCGCGAGGTTGATAGAATTGTTTTCGGCCATGGGCGCTCACCCGCGACAGCCTCGTTGGAGTCAGCAAAGTGAGGTAGTCTAGGAGCTGCTGTCGGATCGATGCAAGGCTTCGTTTCGCAACTGATCGAGACGCATCACGAGAGCATCTTCCAATCGAGATGGCGGTGCGAGTGGTATGCGTCTGACGCGAGGACCAGCCAGCCGTCGCGGGTGCAACGCGGACGAACTGCAGACTCGCGGTATGACCGGGTGCAAGGTGGACGGATATTTCCGGCGCGATGTCCTCGTCGCCATCGTGAAAATCGACGCGTCCCTGAAACACATTGCGCACGATGGCGCAGACATCCTCGGTGTCGTAGTCCATGCGCCGTACGCACGAAAACACGAACGGGCGGCTGCGGCAATACCTCCCCAAAAGAACCGACCTGAGCATCTACGACGTTGACGAGATATTTGCAGTCGCAGAGGCTGCCCAACGGCAGACCGAACCGTTCATCCCAGCGCAGACTCCAATGCCGTTTGGGGCGCGGCCACCGACAATCGAGCTTTATTCGCTTGCGGACCTCAGCACGGCCAGGGATGCTTCGAACGCATGTCGCTGGCGCTTTCCCGGCAAATGCGGTTTGTGAGCTGAGCGTCGAGCAAAGGGCACGTCCATGATCACGGTTTTTGGCCGAACATCATCGTTCAATGTGCAGAAGGTGATGTGGCTGGTTGGCGAACTTGGCTTTGACCACCGTCATGTCCAGCTTGGAGGGGCATTTGGCGGTCTCGACAGGCCGGACGTCTTGGCGATGAATCCGCACGGTCGCGTTCCGGTGCTCGATGATTCCGGGGTCGTCGTCTGGGAATCGCAGGCGATCTTGAGATATCTTGCTGCAAAATATGCTGATGGCAGCGCGTTCTGGCGTATCGACCCGGCAGAGCGAGCGGTGGCGGATCAGTGGATGGACTGGTCTCAATCGGCGCTGCAGCCCGCCTTTCTGGGCGGGGTGTTCTGGGGCTGGTACAGGACGCCGGAATCGAAGCGCAACATGATTGCGGTGAATGCCGCCCTTGATCAGACTGTCAGCTATTTGCAACGCGTCGAGCGCCAGCTGGAAGGCAGACTGTTCTTGTTGGGCGACAACCTTTCGCTCGCCGACATTCCGATCGGCACGCATCTCTACCGCTATTTCAATCTGGATCTGCCGCGCCCGGCCTTGCCGAATGTTGAACGCTGGTATGAGCGACTATTGGCCAGGCCAGCGTACCGTACGCACGTTTGCATCCCGTTCGACGACCTCTACGGCCGACTTGAGTTCTGAAGCCAGACGGATGCCGGTCTCACCGTCCCTCGAACGAGAAGCTCAGAGCCTTCGGAGGCGGCGACGATCAGAACAAGCCGGGGCTCAGATCGATCCCATAGGTCAGTGCCATCATTGTGATGAACAAAGTGGCGGCACAGATCAGCAACAGATGTCTGAGCAACTCGTCCTTGACGCCAAGCGGTGACCCAGACAGCGCCCGGGAAAGTACTCTGGCCATAGCCGTCATTCGCGACCTCTGCTTTGCCCCGCCTGAGGTGGGTCAGGACGGCAAGCACAAAGGTTCATTTGAGAGCCGGCGTCGAGCTGATGCAGGGTTACGCTCGATTGCCTCGACGGGGTTCCGCGAGACCAGCCCGCAATCTGTTGTATTCGTCTCTGGCCAGCCGATCAGAGGTTCCATGCCGTTCTGGCCCAACCACCCATGTGAGCATTCGCTGATCTGCGCCTCAGGTGAAAGTTCCTCTGGAGCGGCGTTGGCGGGAGCTGATAGAAAGGTCGTCTTCACGCATCAGTAGGGACAAGAGAACAAATGACAGCCAAGCGTGTGGTGTTCACCGGGGGGACCGGCAAGGCGGGCCGGCACGTGCTGCCGCATCTGAAGAGCAAGGGCTACGAGCTGCTCAATGTCGATCTCAAGCCGCTCGATCAGCCCGGCATCAACACGCTGATCGCCGATCTGACGGACAGCGGCCAGGCCTTCAACGCCCTGACCACGCATGACGGCTTCGCGGGCTTCAATGCCGGCCGGCCTGCCCAGGCGCCGGATGCCGTGGTGCATTTCGCGGCCATCCCGCGCGTGCTGATCGCGCCCGACAACGAGACCTTCCGCGTCAACACCCTCAGCACCTACAACGTCATCGAGGCCGCAGCGAAGCTCGGCGTGCGCAAGATCATCATCGCCTCCAGCGAGACCACCTATGGTGTCTGCTTTGCGGAGGGCGACAAGGACTTCAAGAGCTTCCCGCTCGAGGAGGACTACGACACCGACCCGATGGATTCCTACGGGCTGTCCAAGGTAGTCAATGAAAAGACCGCGCGCGCCTTCGCGATGCGCTACGGCATCGACATCTACTGTTTGCGGATCGGCAATGTCATCGAGCCGCACGAATACGACATGTTCCCGCGCTTCCTGGCCGATCCGCCGTCGCGCAAGCGCAATGCGTGGTCCTACATCGACGCCCGCGACCTCGGCGAGATCGTGCATCTGGCGATCCAGAAGGATGGGCTCGGCTTCCAGGTGTTCAATGCCGTGAACGACACCGTCACCGCCACGATCCCGACCCGCGAATTGCTGCGGCGTTATTGTCCCAACGTGCCAATCACGCGCGAGCTCGGCGAACGCGAGGCGCCGCTGTCAAACCGGAAGACGCGGGAGGTGCTCGGGTTCAAGGAGGAGCATGATTGGCGGCAATATGTGAAGGCGGGATAGGGCGAGCGGATCTGACGTCAGGGGGGAGGCCGGCTCTCTCCACGACGTCATGGCCGGGCTCGTCCCACGGCTGTCCGCGTCATGATGCGTGGAGCGAAAGACGTGGATGCCCGGGGCAAGCCCGGGTAGGACGAGTCACCCAAAGGGCAGGTGCGCGCGTCTCGCGCTCACGCCAGCCGTCGCCGGACCGCGAGCATCGCGAGCGACAGCACGATCGTGCCGACGATGAACACCGCCGCGGCCGAGACGATCGCCGGGCTGATGTTCTCGCGGATGGTGGCGAACATTTGCCGCGCGAGCGTACGCTGATTGGGCCCGGCGACGAACAGCGTCAGCACCACCTCGTCGAGCGAGGTGGCGAAGGCGAACAGCGCGCCCGAGATGATGCCGGGCAGGGCGATCGGCAGGGTCACGGCGAACAGCACGGTCGCAGGCGCGGCGCCGAGGCTCGCCGCCGCTTGTTCCAGCCTGACATCGACGCCCTGCAGGGCCGAGGAGACGTTGACCAGCACGAACGGCACGGCCACGACCGTGTGGGCGATGATGACGCCGAGATAAGTGTTGGTCAGCCCGTAGCGCGAAAACATCAGCTGCATTCCGACGCCGAGCACCACGGCCGGGACGACCATCGGCAGCAGGAAGACGGTACGTAGTGTGGAGAACACCAGCGACGCCCGCCTGCCGCGCAGGCCGAGGGCGGCGAGCGTGCCGAGCAGGGTGGCCAGCGTCGTGGTGCCGGCGCCGATCAGCAGGCTGTTGACGATCGACAGCCGCCAGGAATCGGCGGTAACCAGCTCGCGGAACCAGCGCGTCGAATAGCCCGGGATTGGATAGTTCAGGAACACGCTGTCGGTCAGCGACAGCGGCAGCACCGCGATCAGCGGGCCAAGCAGGAACAGGATCACGAGCGCCGCGAACACGAGTTTGAGGATGGGCAGTGGCGTCATGCGCTGCGCTCCTCGGCCGCGGTCAGCCGGATGTAGACGGCATAGAGCAGGATGGTCATGGCGAGCAGCACCAGGCCGAGTGCACCAGCCATGCCCCAGTTTGCCGCCGCCGTCGCGTAATAGGCGATGACGGAGCTGATCATCTGGTCGTTGGCGCCGCCGATCAGCGCCGGCGTGATGTAGTAGCCGAGCGCGGCCATGAACACGAGCAGCGCGCCGGAGACGACACCGCGCATCGACAGCGGCAGCAGCACGTGGAGGAAGGCGCGCAGGGGGTGCGCGCCGAGCGAGGCCGCGGCCGGCATCAGATTGCGTGGGATCGCGATCAGCACGCTGAAGATCGGCAGCACCATGAACGGCAGCAGCACATGCGTCATCGCGATGATCACGCCGAGCCGGTTGAACATCAGCGGGATCGGCGTGGATGTCAGGCCGAGCCCCTTCAGCGCCGCGTTGATCAGGCCATTGTCCTGCAGCACGATGTACCAGGCGGCGGTTCGCACCAGCAGCGACGTCCAGAGCGGCAGCAGCACCGCGCCGAGCAGAATCTGCCGGCGCCAGCCTTCGACGGAGGCGGCGACCATCGCGTAGGGCAGGCCGATCAGGATGCAGGCCAAGGTCACCAGCGCCGCGGTCACAAAGGTCCGGATCATGATCAGGCGGTTGGCCGAGGCGCCCTCCGGCATCGCTGCAATGTTGCCCGCGGTATTGCGCTCAAGGTCGACGGCGGCGAGCAGGTTCTTGTCGGTCCAGGGCGAGGCGACGGCGTCGGCGATGGTCGCCCACCAGGAGGTCTCGCTCCAGCGCGGGTCGATCGCGGCGAGATCGACAGCGCCAGTGCCATCGAGCGCGCGGCGCGTCTTGCCGAGCAGGCTGCGGAAGCCGGATTGCGTGCTGTTCAGGCGGCGCACGAGATCGCCGAACTGCTCGTCGTTGCGCAGTGCGCGGATGTCCGCGGCGAAGGCGGACTGCGCCGGTGCGGGCGGCACGTTCGCGCGGTCCCAGCCGGCCAGCGCCGCGGCGGTGCGCGGCAGCGCCTCGGTCGCCACCGGATCCGACACCGCCGATTTCATCATCGTCACCAAGGGCGCGACGAAGAACGACAGCATGAACGCCAGCAGCGGCGCCAGCAGCAGGACCGCCGTCAGGCGCTGGCGGAGGGCTGGTCGTTGCATGATCCCACCACCCAGACATCCGACGCCGCAAAGGACAATGCAACCTCGCTGCCGACCTCCGCCGCACCGCTCATGCGGTCGCCCTTGATGATCATGCGCTGCGCGCCGACGGTCGCGACGAGGCGCATGTGATCGCCGAAATACACGGCATCTATGATGCGCGCGGTCAGGCGGTTCGCCGTCGCAGCCGCGTGATCGTTGATCCGGATCGCCTCGGGGCGGATCGAGACCCGCACCTTGTCGCCTGCGATGCGGCCCGCGCCGGCATGCGCCAACAATGCGAGGCCTGAATCCGTGATCAGATGCATCGCCTCGCCGGCCTGGGCGTCGACCTTGCACGCCAGCAGATTGGTCTCGCCGATGAACTCGGCGACGAAGGGCGAGCGCGGCCATGCGTAGATCTCGCGCGGCGGCCCGATCTGCTCGATCCTGCCGTGGTTGAACACGGCGATGCGGTCGGACATCGTCAGCGCCTCGTCCTGGTCGTGGGTGACGAACACGATGGTGAGGCCGAGCCGGCGATGCAGGTCGCGGATGTCGAGCTGCATCTGCTCGCGCAGCTTCTTGTCGAGCGCGCCAAGCGGCTCGTCCATCAGCACGACCTGCGGCTCGAACACCAGCGCGCGGGCCAAGGCGACGCGCTGCTGCTGGCCGCCGGACAATTGCGCCGGCTTGCGCTCGGCCATGGCCGAGAGCTTGACCATGTCGAGCACGCGCGCGACGCGCGTCGCGATCTCGGATTTGGGCGTGTTCCGCATCTTCAGCGGAAAGGCGATGTTGTCGCGGACGCTCATATGCGGGAACAGCGCGTAGTTCTGGAACACCACGCCCATGTCGCGCTTGTGCGGCGGCAGCCCGTCGACGCGGCGGCCATCGACTGCGATGGTGCCGCTGGTCGGCTGCTCGAAGCCGGCCAACATCATCAGCAGCGTCGTCTTGCCCGAACCGGAGGGGCCGAGCAAAGCGATGAACTCGCCGCGCGCGATGTCGAGATCGAGATGGTCGACCACGGTCAGCGCCGCGAAGCGCTTGACCACCTGTCGGAACGAGATGAAGGGGGTGTCCATGACGACGGCTTTGGGCGCTGATCACGCCGGGACTCATGTACGAGGAGGGCGGACGCGCGAGCCGAAGATCGCGCATCCGATCGATGAGGCCGCGGGCTCAGCGTGCCAGCCAGGCGTTGAAGCGCTTCGACAGCTCTTCCGAATTGTCGGTCCAGAAGCCGACATCGAGCGCGATCGCCTGCTTCAGATTGTCCGGCGTGGTCGGCAGCTCCGCGGCAAATTTCTCCGGCACCAGTCTGGCGGCAGCGATGTTCGGCAGGCCGTAGGCGATGTATTCGGGCAGCTTGGCCTGGTTCTCCGCCTGGCTCGCAAAGGCGATGAAGTTCATCGCGGCATCCTTGTTGGGCGAGCCCTTCAGCACCACCCAGCTGTCGACCGCGTAGATGCTGTTCGGGAAGACAAAGCCGAAATGCTTGCCCTCGGTGCGGTTGATGTTGCTGATGCGGCCGTTATAGACTGAGGTCATCGCCACCTGCCCCGATGACAACAGCTGCAGCGGTTGTGCGCCGGCCTCCCACCAGATGATGTCGGCCTTCAGCGCATCGAGCTTCTTGAAGGCACGGTCGACGCCGTCCTTGGTCTTCAGCACCTTGTAGACGTCGGTCGCAGGCACGCCATCGGCCATCAGCGCGAATTCGAGCGTATACTTGGCGCCCTTGCGCAGGCCGCGCTTGCCCGGATATTTCGCCGTGTCCCAGAAATCCGCCCAGCTCTTCGGCGCATCCTTGATCTTGTCGCCGTCATAGGCCAGCCCCGTCGACCAGACGATGGCGCCGACGCCGCAATCGCTGACTCCGGCCGGGATGAAGCCGTCCTTGCCGCCGATCTTCTGCCAGTCGATCTTCTCATAGATACCGTCGCTGCAGCCAAGCTCGAGCTCCTCGGCCTCGACCTGCACCGCATCCCAGTTCGGCACGCCGGCCTTCACCTTGGCCTGCAGCACGCCATAGCCGCCGTCCCAGCTCTCGTCGAGCACGGTGGCGCCGAGCTTGGCGGCAAACGGCTGGAAGTAGATCTTGCGCTGTGCATCCTGATAGTTGCCGCCCCACGACACGACAGTGAGATCGCGCGCCTGCGCCGCAGTGATGACACCGAGCAACGCTGCGGCGGCCACCACCATTGTCTTCGCGACGCTCACCGGCGCGCGTGATGCGGCCAGCTCCGTCTTGTTCGACATTGCATTCGTGGAGGTGGTCCGCAGAGGCAACATGCTCGCTCATCCGTCGCGCTTTGAAGGTACAAAAAGGCTATCGGCTGTTCCTGGCCCTGGCAAGCGCGAGTTTTCACCGCAAGCTGATGCTATTTTGGCGTTAGCGCTCCATCGAGCGGCATCGCAGCAACGCAGGCATCGCAGGTCCATGCAACATGGTCCTGCGCCGCGGCATGCAAACAAGGCGCGTGTGAGCTTGTGCCGTGCGCACGCCATCACGCGCGCTACAATGGTCAATCCGGCGCAACGCTCGCGTCAAAGCGCTGCCGCGACCGCTTGATCTCGGCCTGATGCTGCTCGGCCCAGCCGATCAGGCGCGACATCGGCTCGAGCAGGCTCTGCCCGAGCGCAGTGACGCTGTATTCGACGCTCGGCGGCACGGTTGGGATGACGCGGCGGGCGATCAGGCCGTCGCGCTGCAGGTCGCGCAGGGTCTGCGTCAGCATGCGTTGCGAGATGTCATCGATCTCGCGTCGCAACTCGCCGAAGCGGTGCGGGCGTGTGCCGAGCACGGCGAGGATCAGCACGCTCCATTTGTCGCCGATCTGGTTGATGACGGTGCGGATCGGGCAGTCCTCGATCGAGACGAACTTCTCCTTCCAGGCGCGCACGCCCCCGGCCGGTGCGGGCACGTCCGACGGCGCTGTGGCCGAGGTAGTTCCCTTCATGTGCCTATCTCCCAGAAAACTGCCTTCTTTCGGCAGGCTCTGATGGTTCTTAATGTAGAGCAGGTCTCGGAAAGAGACTTTAGCCCGCTGCGCGGCAGCTCGCCAGCGTTTTCCACCCCATAGCCCCTCGACGAAGGTTAACAATGTCCGACACTCTCCTCGTGACCGGTGCCGCTGGCCAGCTCGGCCGCGCCGTAATCCGCCACCTGCTGACCACCTTGAAGGTGCCGGCCGGCAGCATCATCGCCGCGACGCGCAAGCCAGAGCAGTTGAAGGATCTGGCTGCCCAGGGCGTCCAGGTCCGCGCGGCCGATTTCGACGATCCGCAATCGCTGCCTGCCGCCTTTGCCGGCGTTGGCCGCATGCTGCTGATCAGTACGGACAGGCTCGATCGTCCCGGTTATCGCGCCGAACAGCATGGCCGCGCCATCGCGGCGGCCGAGCAGGCCGGTGTCGGCCATGTCGTCTACACGTCGATGCCGAAGCCCGACAACTCACCGTTGTTGATCGCGCCCGACCACGCTCGCACCGAGGCTGCGCTGCGCGACAGCAAGCTCGCCGGCTGGACCGTGCTGCGCAATCACTGGTACTTCGAGAACCTGTTGATGTCGCTGCCCCAGATCCTCGGCTCCGGCCGCTGGTTCACCGCGGACGAGGGCGGCGCGTCAGCCGACATCGCGCGGGACGACCTCGCGCGGGCCGCGGCGGTGGTGCTCGCCGGCAATTTCAGCGGCAAGAGGGCGTTCACGCTGAGCGGTGGACAGGCGCTGACCAAGGCCGAGATCGCGCGCATCCTGTCCGCGGCCACCGGCAAGCCGATCGAGGTCGTGCAGGTGCCGCTGCCGGGATTGATCCAGGGCATGGTCGGCGCGGGACTGCCGCAGCCGCTGGCCGAAATCTTTGCGTCGTTCGACACCAACACCGCGCAAGGCCGCGTGGCCGAAGTGACCGGCGATTATCAGGCGATCACCGGTGTCGCGCCGCAGAGCTTTGCTGATTGGGTCGAAAAGACCAAGGGCGCCTTCGCCTGAGGCCGTCGGGCGAACCGTGGCAGGCTCTGTGAAACGCCACGAGCCGCTTGTTGGCATCGCATGAGATCAGCGCCGGTCTAGAGACCGGCGCTGCAGCCATCGCGCTCCGGGCAGATCTGCGACAGCGCGGTATCGTGTCCTGCGGAATTGTCGACGACCAGGCCCACCGCCGGGCGCTGGCTCGCAGCAGCGCCATGCGGGCCCGGCAGCCGACGAAAGGCAGCGTGTGCGCCGATGCGCTGAAATCCCTCGGCGGTCTTCATCAACCTGGCTGCGACCATTTGATTCAAAAAATCCATGTTGCAACTCCTTCGGTCAGATGACCCGGCGGCCTGGTGCGGGACAGGCCGCCGGGTCGGCGCAACGTGCTGGAGTTGGCGTCCTCCATTTCGCTGCGCTGGTCTGTGATCCGGTTCACAGTCGATCAGATGTGATCGTGGGCCGGATCATTGGTGGTGCGTGATGAGGACGCCAACCGTCCCTTGCCCATACGGATCAAGAGACGATCGCGTTGTCCGGATCCGACATCACGCGCGTTCACATCGCCGTTTACTCCGCGGGCTGGGCGGCAACGGTGCCGTGGCCGCCATGCTGGGTGAGGGGCTTCATGCCGGTCAGCGTCCGCAGCAGCACGTAGAAAACGGGCGTCAGGAACAGGCCGAAGACGGTGACGCCGATCATGCCGGAGAACACGGCCACCCCCATCGCGCGGCGCATCTCCGAGCCCGCGCCGGTCGAGAGCACCAGCGGCAGCACGCCCATGATGAAGGCCATCGACGTCATCAGGATCGGCCGCAGCCTGAGACGGCTGGCCTCGATCGCGGCCCGCAGCGGCGAGCGTCCGGCGAATTCGAGCTCGCGCGCGAATTCGACGATCAGGATCGCGTTCTTGGCGGAGAGGCCGACGAGCACGATCAGGCCGATCTGGGTGAAGATGTTGTTGTCGCCCTTCGAGATGTAGACGCCGGCCATCGCTGCCAGCAGCGCCATCGGCACGATCATCAGGATCGCCAGCGGCAGGGTCAGGCTCTCGTACAATGCGGCCAGCACCAGGAACACCAGGAGGATCGCGAGCGGGAACACCCAGAGTCCGGAATTGCCGGCGATGAACTCCTGATAGGTCAGGTCGGTCCATTCGAAGGCAAATCCAGGAGGCAGCACTTCTGCTGCGATCTTCTCGGCCGCCGCCTGCGCCTGGCCGGAGGAGAAGCCGGGGGCCGCAGCGGCGTTGATGTCCGATGACAGGAAGCCGTTGTAGCGGATGGCGCGCTCAGGCCCGGCGCTTTGCCGGACGTTGAGTAGCGCCGACAGCGGCACCATCTCACCGGACGAAGAACGGACCTTGAGCTGGCGGATGTCGTCGGCGCGGGCACGGAACGGCGCGTCGGCCTGCACGCGCACCGAATAGGTGCGGCCGAACTTGTTGAAGTCGTTCACGTAGTAGGAGCCGAGGTAGATCTGCAGCGTGTTGAACACCTCGGTGACGGGAACGCCGAGCTGCAGCGCCTTGGTGCGGTCGATGTCGGCGAACAGCTGCGGCACGTTGACCTGGAAGCTCGAGAACGCACCGGCGATCTCCGGTGATTTCTGCAGGGCGCCCATGAAGGCGGCGGTGACGTCGTTCAGCGCCTCGTAGCCGCGGCCGGCGCGATCCTCGATCTGCAGCTTGAAGCCGCCGATCGTGCCCAGGCCATTGACGGGTGGCGGCGGGAACATCGCGATGAACGCATCCTGAATCCCCGCGTATTTCTTGTTGAGCTGCAGGGCGATCGCGCCGCCCGAGAGCGACGGGTCCTTGCGCTCGTCGAACGGCTTCAGCCCGGAGAACACGATGCCGGCATTAGAGGAGTTGGTGAAGCCGGAGATCGACAGGCCCGGGAAGGCGATCGAGCTCTCGACGCCGGGCTGAGTCAGCGCGATGTCGCTCATCTTGCGGATCACCTCCTCGGAGCGATCGAGCGTGGCGCCGTCCGGCAGGCGGGCGAAGCCGACCAGATATTGCTTGTCTTGGCCCGGCACGAAGCCGCCCGGCACCTGCTTGAACAGCAGGCCGGTGGCTCCGATCAGCAAGACATAGAGGATCATCACCGCGGCCTTGCCGGTGATCACCTTGGAGACGCTGCCGCTGTAATTGTCGGAGGCGCGGACAAAGGTGCGGTTGAAGCCGCGGAAGAACCAGCCCAGCGCGCGGTCGAGGAAGCGGGTGAGGCGGTCCTTCGGATCATGATGGCCCTTGAGCAGCAGCGCCGACAGCGCCGGCGACAGGGTCAGCGAGTTGACGGCCGAGATCACGGTCGAGATCGCGATCGTCAGCGCGAACTGCTTGTAGAACTGCCCGGTCAGACCGGAGATGAAGGCGAGCGGCACGAACACGGCGACCAGCACCAATGCGATCGCGATGATCGGACCCGATACCTCGCGCATCGCCTGATAGGTGGCATCGCGCGGCGACAATCCGCTTTCGATGTTGCGCTCGACATTCTCGACCACGACGATGGCGTCGTCGACGACGATGCCGATTGCGAGCACCAGGCCGAACAGGCTGAGCGCGTTGATCGAGAAGCCGAACAGGTGCATCACCGCGAAGGTGCCGACGATCGAGACCGGCACCGCCAGCAGCGGGATGATCGAGGCGCGCCAGGTCTGCAGGAACAGGATCACGACGATCACGACCAGTACGATCGCCTCGAACAGCGTGTGCACGACGGCCTCGATCGAGGAGCGCACGAACTGCGTCGGGTCGTAGACGATGTGATACTCGACGCCCTCCGGCATCGTCTTCGCGATCTCCGCCATGGTGGCGCGGACATTGTCGGAGATCTGCAGCGCGTTGGAGCCGGGCGCCTGGAAGATCGGGATCGCCACCGCCTGCTTGTTGTCGAGCAGCGAGCGCAGGCCATATTCCGAGGCGCCGAGCTCGATGCGGGCGACGTCGCGCAGCCGCGTGATCTCGCCATGCGCGCCGGTCTTGACGACGATGTCGGCGAACTGGTCCTCGTTCGACAGCCGGCCCTCGGCATTGACCGAGAGCTGCAGGTCGAGGCCCTTGACGCTCGGCGAGGCGCCGACCACGCCGGCAGCGGCCTCGACATTCTGCGCCTGGATCGCCTTGACGATATCGGAGGCGGACAGGCCGTGCTCGGCGGCCTTCTGCGGATCGACCCACACCCGCATCGAATAGTCACCGGCGCCGAACAGCTGCACGTCGCCGACGCCGTCGATGCGCGCCAGCCGGTCCTTGACGTTGAGCACCGCATAGTTGCGCAGATACGTCGTGTCGTAGCGGCCGTTCGGCGAGATCAGATGCACGACCATGGTCAGGTCGGGCGAGCTCTTCTTGGTGATGACGCCGAGCTGGCGCACGACATTGGGCAGCCGCGGCTCGGCCTGCTGCACCCGGTTTTGCACCAGCTGCGTCGCCTTGTCCGGGTCGGTGCCGAGCTTGAAGGTGACCGTGAGCGTCATGGCGCCGTCGGTGGTCGCCTGGCTGCTCATATAGAGCATGTTCTCGACGCCGTTGATCTGCTCCTCGATCGGCGTCGCCACCGTCTCGGCGATCACCTTCGGATTGGCGCCGGGATAGGTCGCGCGCACCACCACCGAGGGCGGCACCACGTCGGGATATTCCGAGATCGGCATCGCAAACAGCGCGATGAGGCCGCCGAGAAATATGAGGGTCGACAGCACGCCTGCGAAGATCGGCCGGTCGATGAAGAATTTGGAGAGGTTCATGGGAGGCCCCGTGGTCGGGAGATGTCAGTGGTTGTGGTCTGACGGGTAGGTTCGGCATGCGCGGTGTTCACCCTCCCCTGGAGGGGGAGGGTCGGCTCGCATGAGCGAAGCGACATGCGAGACGGGGTGGGGTGGCAGACCCTCCGCGCATGCGGTGCTCAATCGTGTCCAAGCCGCGTCATGCAAGAGCTGGGATGATGCGAGTGCGTTTCGTCCAACTACCGCTGTCACCCCACCCTGCCGCGCGCTGTGCGCGCGTCGACCCTCCCCCTCCAGGGCAGGGTGGGCATGGCGCGCGCGGTGACCGTGTCGGCCGATCATGATCAGCGCTGCGCCAGTTGCGTCGCGTCGGCGCCATCGCGCGCGCCCATTGCGGCGACCTGCGTCTTCAGCAACGCCCCCGGCCGTACGCGCTGCAGGCCGTTGACGACCACGCGCTCGCCGGGCTTCAGGCCGGCCGAGATGATGCGCAGGCCGTCGACGCTGCCGCCGAGCGTCACCGGGCGGTACACCGCGCGCTCGTCGTCGCCGACCACCATCACGAACTTCTTGTCCTGGTCGGTGCCGATGGCGCGCTCGTCGAGCAGCACGAGGGATTGCTGCTGCGGCTGGCCCATGCGGACGCGGGCGAACTGACCGGGAATCAGCCGGCCGTCCTCGTTCTTGAATACGGCGCGGACGCGGATGGTGCCGGTTTGGCCCTGGACCTGGTTGTCGATCAGCTGGATGTGACCGGAGGCCGTGATGCCGCCCGACGTCGTCATTTCGACGGGGATGCGATCGAGATTGCCGCGTTTGCCTGAGCCGTCGGAGATCGCGCTCAAGGCGCGCAGGACCAGTTCTTCGGTGGCGTCGAAGCTCGCATAGATCGGGTTGACGGACACCAGCGAGGTCAGCACCGGCGACGCCGAGCCCGCGGCGACGAGATTGCCGACGGTGACCTCGATGCGTCCGACCCGGCCGTCGACGGGAGCGCGCACCTGCGTGTAGTCGAGATTGAGCTTCGCGGTCTGCAGGCTCGCTTCGGCTGCCTTGACGTTGGCGATCGCCTCGCGGTTGCCGTTGTCGCGCTGGTCGTAATCGCGCTTCGTCACGATCGAATTGCCGACCAGTTGCGCGCCGCGCTCGAGCTCATTGGCGGCGAAGGCGGCGCGGGCGCGCGCGGCCTCGAGCTGCGCCTGGGCACGGTCGACCTCGGCGGCGTAGGGCGCGGGATCGATCTTGAACAGGACGTCGCCGGCCTTCACCAGCGACCCTTCGGTGAAATTGGCGGAGAGGATGGCGCCGGCGACGCGCGGCCGGACCTCGACGCGTTCGACCGCTTCCAGCCGGCCGGAGAACTCGTCCCACAGGCTCGCCTTGCGTGGCTCGACCACGGCGACTGTCACGGCGACCGCCTGCTCCGGCGCGGCGGCGCGGGCGGCCTGTGGCGCAGGGCTCATGTTGAAGTAATGCGACCCGGCATAGGAGCCGGCGGCGATCACCATGCCGGCTGCGGCGACGGTGCTCAGCCACCGCTTTAGACGGCCAGGGGAACGAATTTCGGACGAGGGCATTGGCGCGCTCCATATTGTAGTGCTCGCTACAAATGTGGCGCTGGCAACTCGTTCGCAAGAGACTTATGTATCGGATGCTACGAAAATCCTAGATGGAACTTTGGCGACTGCGACAGATCAAAGAAATGGCTAGGAATCGCAAATAGATAAAAATCTGGTGGGGCGGCGACGGGAACAGGAGTTTTGCAAATGGCCATCGGACGTCCGAGGACATTCGATCGTGACACCGCGCTGGACCAGGCGATGGAGGTGTTCTGGCGGCATGGCTATGAGGGCGCGACCATCGCCCAGCTCACCGAGGCCATGGGCATCAACCCGCCCAGCCTCTATGCCGCGTTCGGCAGCAAGGAGGCCCTGCTCAAGGCCGCGCTCGATCGCTACACCGCGCGCCGCGAGGCCTGGATGGAAGAGGTGCTGAGCGCGCCGACCGCCCGCGAGGTCACCGCGCGGATGCTGATGGGCGTGGCCGAGAAGCAGACCGATCCGTCCAATCCGCCCGGCTGCCTGCTCGTGCAGGGCGGCCTCGCCTGCGGCTCCGGCTCGGCGAACGTGCCGTTCGAGCTTGCTGCCCGCCGCGCCCAGACCGAGGAGCAGCTCCGGCACCGATTCGAACGGGCGAAGGCCGAAGGCGATCTGGCCGAAGCCGCCGATCCCGCCGCGCTCGCCCGCTACGTCTCCGCCGTCATCACCGGCATGAGCGTGATGGCGTCCTCCGGCGCCGACCGCGAGGCCCTGGCGCAGGTGGCCGAAGTGGCGATCAGGTCGGTGGAGGAGCAGTCGGTACGCGCCCCCATCGCCGCGAACTGATTGATCTCATGCGCTGGGCGACGGGCGCTCTGCCGTCGCGCTGTCTTGTGCTCCTGGACGCGATGCGATCCCCTGCGGCCGCATTCATCGTCATTGCGCGAACCAAGAGCCATTCTTCATGCGTGTCTTCTCCGCCGCCCTCGCCACCGAGACCAACACCTTTGCGCCGATGCCGACGGGGCTCGCCACCTTCCATGAGCGCGCGTATTTCCCGGCCGGGCAGCATCCGGACAAGATGCAGATGCATGGCGGGCCGCTGTGGGCGGCGCGGCAGGTCGGGCCGTCGAAAGGCTGGACGCTGATCGAGGGCCTCGTGGCTGCCGCGGTCCCGAACGGGCTTGTCACCCGCGCGGCCTTCGAGACGCTGCGCGACCAGATCCTTGCCGATCTCAGGGCGGCGCTGCCGATCGACATGGCGCTGATCGGCCTGCACGGCGCAATGATCGCCGACGGCTATGACGATTGCGAGGGCGAGCTGCTGTCGCGCATCCGCGAGATCGCAGGCCCTGATGTCGTGATCGGCGCCACGCTCGATCCGCATGTCCATATGAGCGAGCTGATGGTCAAGAGCGCGGATCTCCTGATCTGCTGGAAGGAATATCCGCACACCGACATCCTCGAGCGCGCGCAGGACCTGGTGAAGCTCTGCACAGAGCTGGCCGAGAAGCGGCTCAAGCTGCGATCGGCGCTGGTCGATACCGACATGATCGTGACGCTGCACACGACGCGCGAGCCGGTGCGCAGCTTCGTCGACCGCCTCACCGCGCTGGAAGGCAAGGACGGCATCGTCTCGGTGTCGATCGTGCACGGCTTCGGCTGGGGCGACACGCCTGCGATGGGCACCAAGGTGCTGGTCTATAGCGATGCCGCCGTCGATCCCGATGGCGCGAGGGCGCAGGCGCTGGCACGGAAGCTCGCCGACGAGCTGATCGGCATGCGCGAGGCCGTCACCGAACGCATGCCGGGCGTCGACGCCGCGCTCGACCAGGCCTTGGCCAAAGACGGCACCATCGTGCTCGGCGATGCCAGCGACAATCCCGGCGGCGGCGCGCCCGGCGATTCCACCTTCATCCTGCGCCGCGTGCTCGAACGAAAGATCGAGAACGTCTGCGTCGGCCCGATGTGGGACCCGATCGCGGTGCGCATCGCCTTCGATGCCGGCATCGGCGCAAAACTGCCACTGCGCATCGGCGGCAAGATCGGACCGCTGTCCGGTGATCCCGTGGATGCGACCTGGGAGATCAAGGCGCTGAAGGAGAACATGGTGATGACGGGGCTCGCCGGCACGCCGGCCAAGCTCGGTGATTGCGCGCTGATCGCGACCGCTGGCGTCGAGGTCGTCATCACGACATTCCGCTGCCAGGCCTTCGGCAGAGACTTTTTGACCCAGCTCGGCTGCGATCCGGCGACGCGCAAGCTCGTCGTGGTGAAGTCCGCGCAGCATTTTCGCGCCGCCTTTGCGCCGATCGCGGCCGACATCATCATGGTCGATGCGCCCGGCGTGGTCGCGCGCGACGTGACGACGTTGCCATACCGAAAGATCAAGCGTCCGAAATGGCCGCTCGATGAGCTGCCGCAACCCACACGCGCATGATGTCCCACAGTGCGACGCTGCCCACCGTGACGTTAACGTTCGGAACGCGACTGGAACGAACCGCGCCCGAATCAGCTGCGCATCACGGTATGGCGTTTGTTCACGGCTAGATGTCGCGGCATACCGTTGCGACCTACGATATCCAGACGTTGCGAGGGAAAGCTGCGTCTGGCCCGGTCGCCAAAGGGTTAAGACGGCCTGCCGCAGCGCTCATGGGACGATGTCCCATCGTGCAACGCTGCGGATTGCGACGTTAACGTCCGGAACGCGGCCGGAACGAACCGCGTCCGAATCGGCTGCGACTCATGATGCCCGTTTCGTTCACGGCCAGATGTCGTACGTCGCGGCGAGCGCTCACTACATCCAGCGGACGTACGCGCTGCCACGATGGCTGCGGCCCGCCATTCGTAAACGCAAAGGCCCGGCTTGTGCTGGGCCTTTTGTCGGCGAGGCTTGTCGTGCCACGGACGCAAGCGGGCTTCAGAACGCCACCTGAGTGCGGAAGCCGACCGCGTCGAACTTCGGGCCGGTGTTGACCGCGCTCGTCGCGCGCGCCTGCCGTGCGACCATGAAACGGATGTCGCCGCTGACATACCAATTGAGGCCAGCGGTGTGGATATTCTGTCGGTCAGCGGCGATGCGCGCGGCAATCACCTGAGAGGACTCACGGCCTTGGAACTTATCTATGTAAATTTCACCCGGAAGCGCCGCAGCCAATTCGTCCTGAGGCCCAACGGCGTCGGTGAGAACGGACCGGGCGGCGCGCGTGTGATAAGGGCGGTCAGCACCAGCGCGGCGATCGCCAGCCAGAAGCAGAGCCAGAACGCATCGAGATAAGCGAGCACATTGGCCTCGCGCTGAACCTGCGCGGCAAGGGTGCCGACCGCGCGGGCCTTGGCCAGTCCTGTCCCGTGGCTCGCGAAATAGCCGGTCAGCCGCTGCAGCGCGCGGGCGACGTCGACATCACCGCTCTGGATGTTGAGGCCGAGATAGGCCGAATGCACCTGCTCGCGCACCCGTAGCCAGGTTCCCATCAGCGCAACGCCGATCTCGGCGCCGCCGAGCCGCATGATCTGGATGTAGGCCGCAAACGACGTGGCGCGCGCCGGGTCGGAGTTCGACAGCGCGAGGATGATGATCGGCAGCAGGGTGAAGGCCTGGCCGAACGACTGCAACAGCACGATGACGATGAAGTCCTCGCGTGCCCAGGCATGGGTGAGCTGCGTGCCGAGCAGATTGGCGGCGGCAAAGGCGCCGAGGCCAAGCACGACCACGATGCGCGGATCGAGATGGCGCAACATCCAGATCGACAGCGGCACCAGCACGATCAGCGGCAGCGCGCCGTAGACCAGCAGCAGCGAGCCGCTCTGCTCGGGACGGAGCTGCGTGATCGTGGCGAGAAAATTGGGGACCAGCGAGGCGTTCGACAGGCTGGTGAGCGTGTACAAGAGAATCACGGCCAGCGACAGGCCGATATTGCGCGAGAACAGCACGTTGAAATGCGCCCATGGCTGCGGGGAGAGCGCCTCGTTGACGAGAAACAGCACGAACAGCACGGCGCCGCCGCCGAGCAGCGCCACCACGGTGCCGGATTGCAGCCAGTCGAGCCGGTTGCCCTGGTCGAGCCCGGCATAGATCATCGAAACCGCGCTGCCGAGCAGCAGCATGCCGCCCCAATCGGCGTTGCGCAGCAGCGTGCGGTTGACCGGCTCGGCGGGTGTGCCGAGATACACCATCAGCGCCATCAGCGGCGCCAGCACGACACTCTGCCAATACAGCCATTGCCAACCGAGATGCTCGACATAGAAGCCGACCAGCGAGGTTGATGTGTCCAGCGCGAAACCGACGCGGATCGCATAGATCGAGATGGCCGGCAGCCACCAGCGGATCGGCAGGTTGCGGAAGATGATCATCAGGGTCGCCGGCACGAAGGTGCCGAGCAGCATGCCGTGCAGGATCGCGAGCACGATCAGGGTCGGATAGTCGCGCACGAACGGGATGATCAGGGAGAGCGCGGCATAGACCAGGCTGGGGACGCCGAGCACGCGGCGCAGGCCGAACACGGTCGCGAGCCAGGCCACCGCCGGCGCGATCAGGATCTGCGAGCCGATCGCGGCCGTCGACAGCCAGGCGCCCTCGTCGAAGCCGAGCGAGAACGCGCCGCGCAGATCGGGCAGGCCGACAGAGGTCAGCCGGCTGTCGAAATTGGCGAGGAACGAGCCGAGCAGGACGGCCCCGACCGCGAACAACGGGTGCGCCGCGAGCCCGCCGCGCGACAGCGGCCCGCGGTCCGCCTCGCCTGCATTCTCACTTGGCGCCATCGGTGCGGCCAGCGGTGTGGATATGGGTCACGACCGACATGCCCGGCAGCAGCCGCGCCAACAGCGGCTGGTTCGGATCGAGGGCGATGCGCACAGGAATGCGCTGCACGACCTTGGTGAAATTGCCGGTCGCGTTGTCGGGCGGCAGCAACGCGAATTGCGAGCCGGAGGCCGGCGCGATGCGTTCGACGCGGCCATGCATCTGCTCGCCCGGGAACGTGTCGACGGTGATGTCGACCGGCTGGCCCGGCGCCACATGCGTGAGCTGCGTCTCCTTGTAGTTCGCGACGATGAAGACCTGCGGCAGCGGAACCACCGCGATCAGGCTGCTGCCGACATTGACGTAGTCGCCGGCCTGCACCTGGCGCTGTCCGACGACGCCGTCGAACGGCGCGGTGATCCTGGTATAGCCGAGCTTGAGGCGGGCGGCGGCGAGCGCGGCCTTGGCGCCGGCGAGGTCGGCGCCGCGCTGCTTCTTGGTGCCCGTCAGCACCTCAAGTTGATGGCGCTGCGCGGCAATCACTGCGCGGCTCGCGCGGACGTCGGCCTGCGCCTTGGCATAGGCGGCGGTGGCCTGCTCCAGCCGCTGCCGGGTGCCGGCCTCGCTCTGCGACAGCGATTGCTGGCGCTCCTCCTCCTGCCGCGCCTGCACCTCGGCGGCGCCGGCCGACACCTGCTGCGCCTCGGCTTGCGCAATCGTCGCATATTGCAGCTCGATCTGATTGCTCAGATTGTCGAGCGCCGCCTGCGCCGCTTCCACGGTGGCTTCGGCCTGCGACACCTGGGCCTCGTAATCGGCCGGATCGATCTGAATCAGCAGGTCGCCGGCCTTGACCCGCTGGAAGTCGCTGACCGCGACCTTAAGCACTTCGCCGGCGACGCGGCTCGACAACTGGGTGAGGTCGGCCCTGACATAGGCGTCGTTGGTGGTCTGGGTCGTGGCAGTGCCGGTCCAGGCGTTCCAGCGCAAGGTCGCCAGCGCCACGAAGGCCAGCGCGACGATCACGGCGAGCAGCGGAATGGCCAGACGCGCCCATAGGCCTGCCGTCGGCGCGGCAGAGGACGGTGGTGTCGATGCCGTGCGCGATGCCGCGTCAACATTGCTCGATGTTTCGCTCACGACATGCCTCCCGCGCCGTCCAATGCTCGTCCCGCTAGTGGTAGCCCATTCTGCGCCGCGTGCCACCTTTACGCGCGGCTGGGAGGCATGCGCGGAAAGTTCAAACAGCCCAGCCTGCGCGATTGGAACCCGTGCGCGCGGCGGGCGATTGGACGTTTGATCAAGCCGATCCGGGCTTGCAGATTAACGACACGCGCAACCTGTACTTGGTGCTGGCGAGCGGCTGTTCTACTGTCCGGCATTTCGCGGGGCCGGCAGGTTTTCCGCGCCTCGATTAAGGATACAAAGAGTTATGGGTACGAAGGGCGCGATCCTGATCGCCGGCGGGGCCGGCTATATCGGGGCTCATTGCAGCAAGGCGGTCGCAGACGCAGGCTTTACGCCGATCTGTTACGACAATCTGACGTTGGGGCACCGCAGCTTCGTGCAATGGGGGCCGCTGGTGGTGGGCGACATCGCCGACAGCATCAAGGTCGCCAGCACGATCCGCCAATACGACGTCCAGGCTGTGATGCATTTCGCGGCATCCAGCGCCGTCGGGGAATCGGTCGCCGACCCGCAGAAATATTACCTCAACAACGTCGCCGGCACGCTCGGCCTGCTGCAGGGCATGCGCGAGGCGGGCTGCACCCGCTTGGTGTTTTCCTCGACCGGCGCGGTCTACGGCAATGCCGGGCGCGAGCCGATTCCGGAAAGCGCGGCGGGGCCGACGGTGAATCCCTATGGCCGCTCCAAATACATGATCGAGCAGATCCTGTCGGACTATCGCGCCGCCTATGGCTTCTCGGCGATTGCCCTGCGCTATTTCAATGCCTGCGGCGCCGACGCCTCAGGCGCGATCGGCGAGCTGCGCGACCCCGAGACGCATCTCATTCCGCGCGCGCTGATGGCGATCCTCGGCCATGTGCCCGATTTCGCGATCTTCGGCACCGATTACGAGACGCCGGACGGCACCGCGGTGCGCGACTACATCCATGTCGATGATCTGGCGGCGGCCCATATCGCGGCCATCGGACGCCTGATGGAGGGGCATCGCGGCGGCGCCTATAATCTCGGGACCGGCAGCGGCTATTCGGTGCGTGAGATCGTTGATGCGATCCGCAACGAGACCGGCGAGCAGGTGCCGCTGGTGTATCGCGAGCGCCGTCCCGGCGATCCGCCGGTGCTGGTGGCCGACCCGCGTCGCGCCGAGCAGGAGCTCGGCTTCAAACCCCGCCGATCCGATCTCGGCCATATCATCCGCTCGGCCTGGGCCTGGCACCAGAAGGCGCATCCGCGCATCGCGTGAGCGGTGGCGAGCTGAGCGCCGGCTGGCGCGGCCTTACGCCGCCGCTGGCGGCGTATGCGCGCGCTTGTCCATGAAGCCCATCTCCGCGTGCTCGTCGTCGACAGACCAGCGGCCGATCTCGGCGCCATCGCGGAAGAAATGGATGCTGTGGACCGGCGAGCGGACATCGTCGCCGCGAATCATCCGGAGCAGGTTCTGCGCCACGCGGCAATGGTCGCCGGGGAGCCTGAGGTCGAAGAATGCGTCGCCATAGCCCGGCAGGTTGGTGCCGGCCGAATCGCGAACTTCCATGCGCAACTGTGCCATGTTCGCATTCAACGTCAGCAACTCTTTCCGCCCGGTAAATGCCGAGGCGCCGGCGCGCGGGCGCTACGGCGTGACCATGTCGCGCACAACGGCGCGCGGCGCTGTGGTCTCCTTCCAGGTGGAATTGCTGAGGTCGACGCTAGACATTGGACTGTCCCCGCGACGGTGCCAGGAGCGTGGGATCTTCCGACGATGCCTCCGCGGTGATGGGTTCCGCCGGAGCACCAGCGGCGGCCTGGTGGACGATCGGTAGTTCGAACAGCACGCGCGTGCCGGTCGGCTGGTTCGCGCTGACCTTGAGACAGCCGTGGAGCTGCTGGACCATCCCGTTGATCATCCGGAATCCGAGGCTCGTGCGTGTCTGATCGATATCAAAACCAGCAGGCAGTCCGACACCCTGATCGGCCACGCTGAGCTGCAGGCAACCGCCGACGTCACGGGCGGAGATATCGATCGGCCCGTCCTGGCCAGGGTAGGCGTGTTTCACGGCGTTGCTGACCAGCTCATTGATCAGCAGGCCGAGAGGCACGGCAAGATCGGCGGGAAGCCGGATCGGGTCGGCGTCGCAGCGCAGGACATGCGCTCCTGCCACAAGTTGCAGCCGCTTGCAGAAGTCGGTGAGGAACACGTCGACGTCGATGGAGCCGATCCGGGACGCCCGCGACAGATGGTCATGAACCTGGGCGATGGCCGCCACGCGTGATCCTGCCTCGCCGAGGGCCTGTTTGGCTTCGACCGAGCCGGCCCCGAACGCTTGGACGCGGAGCATGGCAACGACGGAGGCGAGGCTGTTCTTGACGCGATGGCTCATTTCGCGCGTCAGCATGGCCTGATGATCCAGGGCTTCCCGAAGCCGGGCTTCCTCGTGCAGGCGCTCGATGGCGATCCCGACGATGTCGGCTGCTCGGGTGAGAAAGGCGGCGTCAGCCTCATCGAAGCGGCCGGGGTCCGGACTGCCGACCTGGAGCACGCCGAAATAGCCGCCACCTTGTCCACCGCGTTCGATCCGGACGCTGATTGATCTCTTGATGCTGCGATCGACCGGAAGCTGAGGGGTCTCGAAGCGGCCATCGAGGGAGGCGCGATTGCTGATGATGACGTCACCTGTCTCGAAGGCGCGTCCAGCCGATGACCTGCTATCCACGACGAACGCGACCTGTTTGATCGAGCCCGGCCAACCGTGTCCCGCACGCACCAACAGTCTCTGATCGGCCGTCATGAATTCCATCGCCGTTGCGAACGGTGCGTCGAGGCCCCTGGCGCAGAGCGCGATGACGCGCTGAAGAAGGATGTGGATGTCGCGGGTCTGTAACGCGATGCGGGCGAGTTCGGCGAGCACGGATTGCTTCGTGAGCCTGTCGTCGCGGAGTTCGTTGCGACCGCCTGCGCGCTCGAGAAAAACCGGAAAGGCGGAGCTTTGGCTCGAATGTTTCAACACGCGTAGTCTCCCAAAAGGAACGCACCCCGATTCAGAGATCCCTCGTTGCTGGCTGGCGATTACGCTTTGACAGCGTGCGCGCATTCTGTTGGCGGCGTCTTGTGGAGTCTGAGCAAAAGCGGACAAGCCCCGAATTTTGTGGAACCCCGCGCCGAAGCAGGGGAGCGGGTGCTGGTCGTCCGTGCGGACGGATGTGTCGCGGCCGATCATCGAGGCACGATTTTGCGCTGCTCGGTGGTGTGGCCCACCGACAGCGAGCGGCGAGCCATGTGACAGATGGAACCCGTCGAAGGGGGGCATTCCTGTCCAGATCCGTCAACGACCTCAATTTCAGCCGGGAATGCCTGCGCCTGGCGGCGGAATTCACGCAGCTTGCGCGTGATTCGCTCGATCCGGAGTTGCAGACGCATTGCCTGCGTATGGCCGCCTTCTGGACCGACCGGGCGGCCGGAACACCGGGCGACGGCTCCGACGATCCGGCGCAATAATATCGACACGGAGGTGGAAGGCGCGAATCGAGAATAGAATACCGGTTGCGATCGTCGGCTTGTGAGCAATTGTGCTCAGATCTGCCGGACGAGAGCGCTCAAACAGGGGGATCGACGTGCGGTGCCGCCTCGGCGCCGTGGTCTCCGTCCCTTCCTGGCTGTCTGGCAACGTTGGAATGATCAAAGCGCAAACCGACCGCGATCTCCGGAGCAATCAGCTGCTCGATGCCCTGGCGCCGGAGAGCCGTCGCCGTATCGATCCACACCTCGAGCCCGTCGACTTCAAGCTCGGCGCCGCGGTCTGCGAGGCCGGTGGACCGCTCCGGCATGCCTATTTCCCAAGAGGATCGGTGCTGTCGCTGTTGACCGTGCTGGAGAACGGCGATGCCATCGAGACCGCCAATATCGGTCGCGAAGGGGCGTTCGGCCTGTTCGCCGCCATGTACAGTCGGACCTCGTTTAACCGCTGCATCGTGCAGCTCGAGGGCCATACCGTCCGGTGTCCGATCGAGCTCCTGCAGCACGAGTTCGACGACAGCGAGCACGTGCGCAATCTCTTTGTCAGCTATTCGGAGACGCTGCTGTCCCAGGTTCAGCAGACGGTCGCCTGTAACGCCATGCATGCGACAGAAGAGCGCATCTGCCGATGGCTGCTGATGATGCACGACCGGGCCGAAGGCGCGGTGCTTCCTTACACACACGAGTTCCTGTCGCAGATTCTCGGAGCCAATCGCAAGTCCGTGACGCTTGCCGCGCAATCCATGCAGGCGGCCGGACTGATCAGCTATCGTCGCGGCACGATCCAGGTGTTAGACCGGCGCGGTCTCGAGCAGGCGTCGTGCGAATGCTATGCCATCGTCAAGCAACGTTTCGATGCCTTCCTGAAACCACCGGCGTCGGCAGTACGGAATCAGTTGCTATGATGATTGTGGCGCTGGATGAATCATAAGCCCTTCAGCGCACCTTTGCCTTCCACCGACTTCACGCCCGCAATATGCGGTTGGTCGTGCAGAACGACGTTCAGCAGCGAACTGTGGATCACGAGGTGGCCGTTGTAGTCGATGAAGCCCATCTTGCGGAACTTGTTCATGAAATGACTAACGCGCGAGCGCGTGGTACCGATCATGTCGGCCAGCATCTCCTGGCTGACCTTCGCGATGACCCGCTGCGGCTTGCCGTCATTGCCGAAATTGGCCAATAGCAGCAGGGCCCGCGCGAGGCGCTTCTCGCTCGAATTGAACAACTGATCGATGAGATCGGCCTCGACGCGGATCGTGCGGGCGAGAATGTGCGACACGAACACCTCGGAAAACGCCGGCTGCTCCCGCAGGGTCTTCAGCGCGACGGGCTTGGTGATCCGCAGGATTTCGCTGTCCGTGATGGCCGTCGCTGCCGAGAGCCGGTGAGACTGGCCGGCCAGGCACCCCTCGCCGAAGAAGTCGTCCTGTCCGAGCAGCGCAATGACCGCCTCCTTGCCCTGCTCGGAATGGACGACGATCTTGACCGTGCCGGAGACGATGTAGAACAGCACATCCGCTGCGGCGCCTTGCGAAAAGATCGGCTGGTCCTTGCGATACTTCCCGACTGTGCGGCCTGGGCCATCGGTTTTCAGAAATACCGACGGATCGAAAGTGAGTTTTGGCTTGGTCGACGGCTTTGCGGCCGTCGGCGATTTTGCAATGAGTTGTTTCGCCATGCGTTCTCCCGGGTGAAACGCGAGTGCTGGTGACTCCAAGGCCGGACCGCGGCGTCGGAGTGGCGCAGGCGTGAATGTAATTATAGCGCCTTTGTCGACCACTTGATAGCGCGGCGATACTATCCCGGCGCTGGTACACGCGGTAGTTTAGGGTTCCGGTGATCGGGCGGGGGGACCACTTAGTTAATGCACGCTATCCGGAAAAGCCGGTCGGCGACAACGCTTCGCGGCGATAGAGTTCGACCCTGAGCTTGTGACTTAGACGTTTCAAGGGCCGCGGCGGACGTCGGAGATCCGGGACACGGCTCAACCCGATGCTGGCCCTGCTGCGGCGTTGCGCGGTGCGCCGTCGGGCTGGGGACGCCGGCCGTTCAGGAGCCAGCCGATGATCGTGCCGCGCACCAGCAGGTGATAGCTCGCCAGCATCGGCGGCATCGCAACCAGCAGGATCAGCGCGTATTTGGCCGGCCACGGCCAGTCGAACTGCGAGACCGCCAACTGCAGCGCCATCACGATCGGCATATGGATGAGATAGAGCCAATAGGATGCGTCGGCGAGGTAGCGCCGCGTGCGGCTGAAGCCGGCCATGAAGCGCAGCGCCAAGCCGATCGCGGCGAAGCTCGTCGTCCAGATCGCCAGCGCATAGGCGATGGCGCCGGCAAGCCTGATCATGGGGAGACTGACCGGCGCCGCGACGACATGCGTCGCGACCATCGACACGGCGAATGCCAACCCGTAGCTCAGCGCGATCAGGCCAATCGCCATGGCGGTGTTGAGCAGGCAGCGCCGTTCCAGCTGGCGCAGCAGCCCGATCTGCCGGTGCAGCAGCCAGCCCACGGCAAGGGCGCTGCCATAGGCGATCCAGGCCTGACCGTTGGTGATCAGCGATTGGTCCGGCGTACGGATCCCGATCCAGCCGACCCATTTCGGATCGAGGCTGATCGCAAGCCCGATCGGCAGAGCAAGGATTGCGGGCGCAAGCCGGCTTGTCATGATCGCCGCGAACAGCCGATCGATAGCCATGCGAATCCGGCCGGCGCGGTCGATCGTGACCACGCCGGTGCGCAGCAGCAGCGCGGCGGCATAGAGCTCGATCAGCACGTAGAGAAACCACAGATGGGTCAGCGGAAAGCGCGGCAGGACCGGCGGCCAGCCGGCCGCGCCGGGCAGCGGTCCGCCATGCGGAAACTGGCTTGCCCAGATCACCGACACGGCCATCGGCGCAAACACGATCGGCCACGCCACCACCAGCGGCAGCGCGATTCTAAGCAGGCGATCCTTGATGAACCCCGGCGTTCCGCGCCGGTGAAAGCTCATGCGGGCGAAGAAGCCGGCCATTAGAAAGAAGGTGGTCATCCGAAACACGTGGATGGCGAAGGTGACGCCGCTCAGGACCAGGCTCTGATGGGTGTCCTCGATGAACCAGAATCGTGTGGGAGACGGCAGGAACGACATCGCGGCATGCAGGACGATGCCGAGCAGGAGGGCAAAGGCTCGGACGGCATCGAGGGCGTGCAGGCGTTCGGAGGGGGCGTTCGCGGTGGTCATTGGGTCCTCGACGCAGGAGAGGCGATGCCTTGCTCTGTGCCTGCGCGGGCTGCGTCCGGCGTGCCGGATCACGAATTCGGTCAGCCGATTTCTTCAATCGGCTTGCCGAATTCTGCGATTCTCGGTCTCCGTGGCCGTCGCCACGAGGGCCTGCCGGCGAAATTCGCTCGGCGTCATCGCCGTGGCGGCCTTGAAGGCGCGGTTGAATGGACCGATCGACTGGAAGCCGGCGTCGATCGCGATCGTCAGGATCGGCACGTCGCGCTGGCCTGGATCCGACAATGCCGCCTTGGCGTCGTCGAGCCGGTAGCGATTCAGAAACGCGCTGAAGTTGCGATGGCCGAGCCCCTCATTGATCGCCTGCCGCAACCGATATTCAGGCACGTTGAGCTGGGCGGCCAGCCCGCCGATCGACAGTCCCTCCTGCCGATAGATGCGCTCCACCCGCATGAGATGATCGAGCCGGCGCAGCAGCAGCGGCGCGACCGCCGGCCGCTCGCTCAATCCAGGCTCTGTGTCCTGCGGCGGATCGACCACGCTGGCTGCCACCACTGCTGGCGTCGGCAATGCCGCAACCGCGTTGGCGCCGAACAGGTTCCAACTCGCCAGCATTGCCAGGATGCACAGCGTGAATGCGACGATGAAGCTGCCGAGGCCGCCGCTATTGGCCGCCGCGCCGAGCACGGCGCCGGGCAGCGGCAGCAGGGCGGGGCCGGCGACGAAGGTAATGAAGCCGAGATTCAGGATCACGACTGCCATGCGCAGCAGCCGTCGTCGCGCGACCAGATCGTCGCGCCAGGTCGTCACCGTCTGGAGGATGGCGAGCAGCGCGAACGCGAGCGCGAGGACCGACAGGCCCTTGGCGCAGGCCTTGGTCACAGCCGGCCATATCGGCCAGCTCAGCGAGGCTGTGAAGCCCAGCACGACCACGGCGAGCCAGACCGCGCCATGCCAGGGCCGGAGCGCGAAATCGTCGTCGAAGGCGGCGCGTGCCCATAGCCAGAACACGACCGGCTGCGCCGACAGCAGCGGCAGCGTCCACCAGAATGTGGAGGTCGGAATGAACGGCGCGGTCGCGATCGCAAAGCCGGCGCCGCCGGCCGACATCACCAGGCCGAGCACGGCATGGGGATTGGCCGGGCGGAGCCTGATCAGAACGAGCACCATCATCGTGAACAGGCCGCTGGCCGCACCACGCAGCCCGAGATCCAGCGCCGTGAGACCGATGTCGTGCACGTGATGCGAGCCCCGCTTCAGCAGAGAGATACTGCATCCTGAGCGTGCGGCCAACAAGCCCCGCTGGATGTCTGCGGCGGCCGACATCGTATTCCGATGCGGCAAGCGCAGGATCATCTGTAGCAGTCGCGCCCAGCGTCGGTTGATCGATCATGCTTGCTCGATCACGGAGGGATCGGCCCCCGCTCACTCCAGATCGATGGCGTGATACTGGCCGGACTTGTCGAGCTGGGTGCCCCAGACCTTGTGCAGAGCCTGATGGTCGGATGGGCCGAAGCTCACTTTCGGACCGAGCCCGAGTTCGTAGTTCTGCATGCTCTCCAGCACGTTCACCAGCGATTCGGTATCGAGGGCGGGGCCGGCGCGCCGCAGCCCTTCGATCAGGATGCTCGCGGTGAGATAGGCCTCGAGCGAGGAATAGTCCGCCGGCTCTCCCGGGAAGTACTTGGCGAGCGCGTTCTTGTATTTCATCGTGACCGTGGCGTAGCCGTCCACCGCCGGCGTGACCTGCGTGCAGATGACACCGTCCGCGTAATGCGGCCCGAGCACCATCAGCTCGCTGGCGAGGCCCGTGCTGCCCACGCCCGAGATCGTGGCATAGATCATGTCGGGATAGAGGTCGCGGGTCTTCTCGATGAACTTCGCCGCCGCGCGGAACGTGGCGACCAGCACGACGGCCTTGATGGCCGGGCGCTGCCGGCGCAATTGCGCAATGGCTTCGTCGACATTGACGGTGTTGCGATTGTAGCTCATCCGAAACACTTCGCCGGGGACGCCGCCGCGCAGCGTGCGCATCGCCTTGGTGACGCCCTCCCAGCCGGCCTCGCCATAGGCGTCCTGCTGGGTGAGAACGCCGATGTCCTGCGGACGCAGGCGCCGGTTCCTGACCAGATAGTGCACGATGGCGTCGGCTTCCTCGGCATAGCCTGCCCGGTAGTTGAAGACGTAGCGGTCGGGCGGGTCGCGCCGCAACGAGGGCGCACCGCTGAAGGCGCCGAAATAGAGCGCATGACGTTCAAGCGCGAAAGGGACGGAGATCAGCGCGGTCGGACTGCCGTAATTCTCCACGAAGCCGAACACTTTCTGCTGCTCATAGAGCTCCTTCATCGCGTTCAGCGTACGGTTCGGCTCGTAGGCGTCGTCGGCGGTGACGAGCTTGAGCTGTCGGCCATGCACGCCGCCCTCGTCATTGGCCTGAGCGAAGGCGAGGTCGACCCCCAGCTTGAGCTGATGGCCCATCTCCCTGGCCGGACCGGAGAATGGCGCCGCCATGCCGAAGCGAATCTCGGTGTCGGTCACGCCCTGCACCGATGACTGAGTCGCCGCCTCCCGCGGAGCCGGGACGGCGTTGGCCACCCGTGAATCGAATTTGGGCCGATGGTCCTCCTCGCGCAGCCGCGTGCTCGCATCTGCGGCCGGCGCAGGAGCGACGCTTGCGGTCGTCCCCGTTGCCGGAACATCCGGCGATGGTGCGGCGGCTGGCGGCAATGGGGCCGGCGCTGGCGGGACCGCAGCGGTGACCGAGGAAGCCGCGCGACTGTCGGCGGTGATCACTCCGACCCAATGGGCCGGCAGCTTGGTCGCGGCATAACCGGCGGCTGCCGCAAAGGCGAGAATGGCCAGCAGGCTGATCCAGCCGATGGATCGCCGCTCGCGTGGCGGCGAGGGAACCTCCTGCATGCCCAGGCGCGAAATGAACTCCGACGGCCGCGGTCGCTCGTGCTCGCTGCGCCAGTTTTGATCGCGCAAAGGGGGCCGTGCATCGTCGAAGTTTGGCGGAAACGGCGGATCTTCCTGGTCATTGTTCTGCGCGTGCAAATGTCTCACGAATTCCCCCTTGGGTCGTGCGTCCTGCCGTCACTGGAGTTTGTTGTTGGATCGCGGGTTGCGCATCACCGATGCTGCAGGCCCATGAAGCGGCGGCCCTGCGCTGAGTTGCGCATATCCTTCCGCCCTCACATCGCCGATCGCTGCTAGTTGTTGATCGTCGTCAGGATCCCGCACGATCGCTCGTGCGAGCCATAATCATAATCCTCACGAGCCAATGCGGCAGTAGTTTGTCGTCTTCGTCGAGTTTGGCCGAACTCGGATGAAGCCTGTGCCCTGTTGGGACATCAATATGTCGGGGCAGACGGACGTGACGTCGGATTGTGTCAGACCGTCATCTTAAGGGGATGATCGCTGCTCGGCAGAATTGGCCACCAGGCCGGAGACCATCGCCTTCACCATGGTCGCGATCTGCTCGCGGAGCAAAGCGAGCGGCACGGCAATCAGCTTCTGCTCCAGCCCGAGTGCGACCATGCCATGGACGGCCGAGAACAGGCTGCGCGCCATCACGCTGATCTCGTCGAATGATTGCTGCGGAAACAGCGCCGCGAGCGGCTGGTGAATGTGGCGGAACAGATGCATCTGATCCGCGATCGCCCAATCGGGAAGGGTCTTCTCGGCCGCCATGCGATGCTCGAACAGCGCGCGCCATAATTCGAGATTGTGGGCGGCGAAATCACAATAGGCGACTGCGATGCGCACCAAAGCGGCCTCCGGGCCAGGCGAGCCGGCGCTCTCGGCCGCCGACAGCTCGGCGTCGAGACGGGCCAGGGTGCGCGAGCCGACCATCAGCACCAGCTCGTCGACATCGGCGACGAGGTTGTAGACGGCGCCGTTGGCGACGCCGATCTCCTGGGCCAGATCACGCGTCTTCAGGCCGGACAGGCCCTTCGCGGCGATCGCCCGCTCGGCCGCCTCGATCAGGGCTTCGCGCTGCTTGGCGCGTCGTTCCAAGGTTTTAGACATCGTTCACCATTTCTCTGAGCGCCGCTCAAATAGTTCTTGAGCGGTGCTCATGATTGCGCTAGAACAATCTCATGAGCGATGCTCATAGCAGGGAGTTCACAATGTTCAAGACTGTTCTGACGCTGTTTCGGGGCACCGTCGCCGTGGCGGAAGAGGAGCTGCAGGATCGGACCGCGCTGGTGATCCTGGATCAGCAGATGCGTGACGCCGCCGCTGCCGTCGAGCGCAGCAAGCGGGCGCTGGCGCTGGCGATTGCGCAGGACCAGCAGGAGGGCAGGCGCCTCGAAGCGACCTTGACGCGGATTGCCGATCTCGAGGTGCGCGCCACCGCCGCGCTCGATGGCGGTCGCGAGGATCTGGCCCGCGAGGCGGCGCAGGCGATCGCGGGTCTGGAGGCCGAGCGCGATGCAGCCAAGACGGCACGGGCGCTGTTCGCCACCGAGATCACCCGGCTGAAGAAGCATGTGGCGGGCGCCGAGGCGCGCATCGCCGAGCTTGATCGGGGCCGGCGCATCGCGCGTGCCGCAGAGGCCGTGCGCAATCTGCGCCGCGGCGGCATCGAGGCGGCGCGGCCCTATGAATGTACGCTGCCGGAAGCCGAAGCGACCTTGAAGCGGCTGCGCGAGCGGCAGATGGAGGCACAGGCCGCTGACGAGGCGCTGATGGAGCTGGACGCCGCGACGGGGCCGATCACCACGGCCGAAAAGCTTGCCGAACAGGGCTTTGGCCCGCGCATCAAGACCACCGCCGATGACGTGCTGGCGCGGCTGAAGGCCGGCCGCACCGCTCCGGCCAACTGATTACGTCCCAACCAACCGATCCAACCATCTCTCTCATCAATAGGAGCCGATCATGAACCAGAACGCCCAGCCCCATAGCGGTGCCTTCGTCACTTTCTCTTACGTCTCGTTCTCTGCGTCCGCCTTCCTCGTCGCACTCGGCGTGTTCTTCATGCCGATCGATCTCTGGATGAAGGGCTATTTGACGATGGGCATCGTCATGCTGGTGCAGACCTGCGTCACTCTGACCAAGACGCTGCGCGACCGCCACGAGAGCAGCAAGCTCGTCAACCGCATTGAGGACGCCCGCGCCGAGCGCCTGCTGATGGAGGTGTCGAAGGCGGCGTGAGCCGCCGGCCCTCTTCTCCTTAGCGGCCTGCAGCAGGACGCTCGCATCACGCGACACATGGCCTGCTGCAGAGAGACGGCCTTCAATGATTGGTCCTGATGCCCGGGCTCAGTCCCGCCGGCGCGGCCGAGGCCGCTGCGGCGGGAAGGCCCGGGCATCCATGTCGTTCTAGGGGCGCGCGCCCGTTCAAGCGGCATTTACCTTGCCGACGCTCCGTCCCGCGTCATGATCACGAATTAACGGCGGCAGGCTAGTCGTGCAGGGCGCAATGCCGGCGAGCGCATCGTGTCGAGCTGGTGGGATGAAGGAATGAGCATCGTCGCAGCAGCCAGGCGTATCAGACGCAATATCGGCTTCTGGGTGACAGCGCTGGGACAGGAGGCGATGGACCTGTCGCTGCGGACGCATGCGGATCTGCGCACGCGGATCGTCGAGAGCCCGGGCACGACCTTGGACGACGCGGCGCTGGCCGCGCTCGTTGCCGACCTCCGCATTGTGGCCGGCAAGACGCTGCCTGCCGGCGATCTGACCTATGGATTATTCTCCGGTCGGCGCGAGGCGCTCGCCCGGTCGATCGTGACGCTGGTGTCCGATGCGACCAGCGGCCAGCCGATCGCCTTCAATGCGCTGGCGGTGATGCAGGTCGCGCGCGACGGCGACACCCAGGAGGTGATCCATCTCGGGCTGGTCATGGTCGATCCGCAGGCGCGGGGCAAAGGGCTGTCCGGCGTGCTCTACGGCCTCACCACGTTGCTGCTGTTCATCCGTGACGGCCTGCGCCCGAAATGGATCTCGAACGTCACGCAGGTGCCGGCGGTGGCCGGCATGGTCTGCGAGACCTTCTCCGACGTCTATCCCTCGCCGCTGCCGCAGGCGCGGCAGAGCTTCGCGCATCTTCAGCTCGCGCGCGGCATCATGCGGGCGCACCGGGCGGTGTTCGGCGTCGGTGAAGACGCCGGCTTCGACGAGACGCGCTTCGTCATCACCAATGCCTATACTGGCGGTTCGGATGCGTTGAAGAAGACCTTCGACGATGCGCCCAAGCACCGCGACGATCTCTACAACGGCTATTGCGCGCGCGAGCTGGACTACGCCAGGGGCGACGATCTGCTGCAGCTCGGGCGCATCGATCTCGCCGCCGCCCGCCGCTATCTCCTGCGCGAAATTCCCTCCGGCTCGCTGCCGGCCCTGCTGGCGGCGTCGGCCGTGCTGGCGCTGCAGCGGATGATCCTGCCGCTGCTGCATTGGTTCGACGACAAGCGTCCGTTCGGCACGCTGCGTCCGCGCCTCCCGTCGGGCGGGACCGCATCATGATGCCGAGCGTCGTCGCCGATTCCGTCGTCAATCTGTGCGGCGCCATCGGGCTTGCGGTGGCCGCCGTGATGCTGCACCGGCGCGACCCCAGGGGACCGCAGACGGCCCGTCTCGTCGCGCTGCTGGCGCTGGTGGCGTCCCTGTTCCTGTTGCGCGGCATCGCCTGGTGGACGGACAACAGCACGCTCGACCGCATCTCGCTGATTCCGGCGGCGCTGATCCCGCTCGGCGCGCTCATCGTCACGGAAGGCCTGCTGCGCCGGCATGCGCATCGCCGGCTCAAGGTGGCCGCTTTGGTCGGCGGCGGGGTGCTCGCACTGGCCGGGGCGCTTGGCCCGGTCGAGCTCGAAAATGTCCACACCGCCATGCTCTCGGCATTTCAGCTCGCCGGCTTTGCCGTCTGCGCGGTGTTGCTGATCGGACGCGGTCGCGCCGACCTGCTCGCCTGGGAGAACCGCGCCATCGACCGCGTCGCCTTCGGCGCGGTCCTCGTCATTCCCTTCATCATCACCGATTTCCGCGTGCTGGCGCCGGACATGCCGGTGCGGCTCGGCGCGCTCGGCGCGCTGCTCGCGGTCACCGCGATCCTGATCGCCGGTGCGAATGACGAGACGCAGCGCCAAGGCGTGCTGCTCACCGTGCTGCGGATCGTCGGGGCGGCCTTGCTCGGCGCCGCCGCAGCCGCCTTGTCGGCGGATGTCGATGCGGCCCAGCTCATGCGCCATTGCGCAGTGGCGGTGGCGGGCGTGCTTGCGATCGGCCTGATGGGCGACGCGTTGCGCGCGGTGTTGGAGGCCCGGCAGCCGGGCGTGCTCGATTCCATCGGCGCATCGGCCGCCACCACGCGCGACGCGCTGATCGTCGAGCTCGCGCGCCAGCCGATCTTCGAGAGCGCGCGACGCTATCGGGAGGCGGACCTCGCGGCCTATGATCCGCCGCTGCTACGCGACTTTCTCGCCGCGCGGCGCGTGCTGCGCCGGGCTGACGCGCCCTGGGGGCTGGCTGCGACCGATCCCGCTGTCGAGCGCATGGTGGCGCTGATGACAGCGCGCCATGCGACGCATGTGATCGTGCTGTCGCATGATCCGGTCGACCTCATCGTGCTGGCGGTGTCCGTGATCTCAGCCGATCCGGCCACGGAGACCGCGCTGGCGCTGGTGCGGCGCCTGCTGGTGCAGGCGCCGGAGGCGTCCTGATCGGCACACCGTCTCAGGACGATTGCTTGACGAAGGCCGCGAATGCATCCGCGTAATCGGCATGCCACCGCGACAGTGGCGGCCGGTTCTCGACGATGTCGCCGGCAGCCCACAGGATACGCCGCTCATCGAGCGCGCGCGGCACGTCATTGTCCGGGCACAGCACGTAGAAGTCCCCGGCCGAGACGCGGTCCAGCATGACGTCGACCGTCTGCTCCGGCGTCCACGCGCCGGCGGGCTTCTCGACCCGGCCATTGGCGGTGAGCGGGGTGAACACGAAGCCGGGGATGAACAGATGCGCCGTGACCTTGCAGTTCGGCGTGTTGCGCAATTCGTGCTGCAGCGCCTCGGTGAACGCCTTCACACCGGCCTTGGAGACATTGTAGGCGGGATCGCCCGGCGGCGTGGTGATGCCCTGCTTGGAGCCCGTGTTGATGATCAGCGCGGGCGTCCCTTGCGCGATCATATCAGGCGCGAACACCTGCGAGCCGTGGATGATGCCCCAGAGATTGACGCCGAGGATGCGCTGCCAATTGTCCTCCGGGCCGAACATCTTGCTGCCCGGCTGGATGCCGGCATTGTTCATCAGCACGTCGACCGCGCCGAACCGCTGCCGTACCTTGGCTTCGAGATCGACCACGCTGTCGCGCCGGCTGACATCCACCTTGGCGGTCATGATGGCCTCGCCGCGTTTGGCCAAAGGGGCGAGCTTCGCGGCCGCCGCGTGCAGTCGGGCATCGTCGACATCGGCGATGCAGACGTTCATGCCGAGAGCGGCGAAGCGCCCCGCGGCGGCAAGGCCGATGCCGGAGGCGCCTCCGGTGACGACGGCGGTGTGGTCGGCAGACAAGGCGGGATGGGGCACAAGCGGTTCTCCGGCAGGACACAGGGATGGTCTAAGACGTTTGGACGCGGCCGCAAGATCATGCGGCCCAGGGCATGACAGGTGTTCGCGGCTGCAACGCGGAGCGCATCGGTCCGGTTGCGTCCGCGCGCGATCGGGGTGGAACGGTTACGACGCGGCCTTGCCGCGGGTCTTTCTCGGTCTTGCGATGTCGCTGCGCAGCGCCGCGAGATCCTTCCTGACCGCGGAGGCCGCATCGCGCTCGATGCGGCGGTACCGTTCGACCAGCTGCGCGCCGAACGCGGTCAGCGCCGCGCCGCCGCCATTCTTGCCGCCGGTCTGCCGCGCCACCGCCGGCTGCCGGCACACCCGGTTGATCTCGTCGACGAGGTCCCAGGCGCGCTTGTAGGACATGTCCATGGCGCGGCCGGCCGCCGAGATCGAGCCGTGCTTCTCGATATGCTCCAACAGCGCGATCTTGCCCGGCCCGATGCGGCTGCCGTCATCGAGGTCGATGCGCAGGCTGAGGGAGGGAAGGGCGTTCGGTTTCGGCATGGAGGGTCTGCTCGCACAGAAGTCGGGCGGACATTGCCACCATCGTGTTTTGCGAACAAGATGACCGCAATCGACAATCACAACGACTCCGGGGGAGAAATGCTGCCTGCGCTGTTTTCGCCGCTCACGATCGGTCCCTATCACCTCAAGCATCGCGTCGTGATGGCGCCGCTGACCCGCATGCGCGCCGACAGAGCGACGCTGGCGCCGCGGCAGCTCAACGTCGACTATTACGCGCAACGCGCCACGCCGGGCGGGCTGATCATCGCCGAGGCGTCGCCAGTGCTGCCGACCGGCACGGGCAGCCCGAATGTGCCGGGCATCTACAGCGCGGCGCAGGTTGCGGGGTGGAAACAGATCGTGGACGCGGTCCACGCCAAGGGCGGACTCATTTTCCTGCAGCTCTGGCATGTCGGCCGTGTCTCGCATTCCTCGTTCCAGCCCGGCGGCGCGCTGCCGGTGGCGCCCTCGGCGATCGCAATCGGCGACGATCTCAAGGCGATGACCGCGGACGGCAAGGCCGCCGCCTACGAGACGCCGCGCGCACTCGCGACCGAGGAGATCCCCGGCCTGGTCGCCGCCTATGGCCAGGCGGCACGCAACGCGATGGCGGCGGGCTTCGACGGCGTCGAGGTGCATGGTGCGAACGGCTATCTGATCGAGCAGTTCCTGCAGACCCGCAGCAACCAGCGTACCGATCGCTATGGCGGCTCGATCGAAAACCGTTGCCGCTTCCTGCTCGAGGTGACGGAAGCCGTGATCGATGCCTGCGGTGCCGGCAAGGTCGGTGTGCGGCTGTCGCCCTATGGCATCGCCAACGGCTCCGGCGAGGCCGAGCCGATGCCGCTCTACACTTACGCGATCGAGGCCCTCAACAAGCTCGGCATCGCCTATCTGCACCTGATCGAGCCGCGCTCCTCCGGCGCCGGCCGCGCCGACGTCAACTGGCAGAACGTGCCGTCGGCGATTCAGCTGTTCCGGCCGGTCTGGAAGGGCGTGCTGATCGGCGCCGGCGGCTTCACCGGCGAGCCGGCGGAAGCGGCGATCAAGGCGGGCCATGCCGATGCGATCGCCTTCGGTCGCTATTTCATCTCGAATCCGGATCTGCCGACACGTCTGCAGCACGGCTGGCCGCTGACGCCCTATCACCGCCCGACCTTCTATGGCGGCGAGGAGAAGGGCTACACGGATTATCCAGTGTATGACGCGACGGTAACGGCATAGCTCGCTCGCTGTGCCGTCATTGCGAGGAGCGTAGCGACGAAGCAATCCAGAGTCGCGTGCGCCGCCCTGGATTGCTTCGCTTCGCTCGCCATGACGGGGAGAGAGCTCACGTTAACAATCAAGACCGCGCCCGGAGGAAACCTCATCATGAAGAACCGCACCACCGGACGCTCGGCCTTCCTGGCGCTGCTCAAGGACGAGGGCATCACGCATCTGTTCGGCAATCCCGGCACCACCGAATTGCCGATCATGCACGCGCTCAAGGACCATCCGGATCTGACCTACGTCATGGCGATGCAGGAGAGCCTGGTGGTGGCGATGGCCGACGGCTTCAGCCGCGCCTCGGGACGGCTGGTCGCCTGCAACGTCCATGTCGCGCCCGGCCTCGGCAATGCGATGGGATCGCTCTACAACGCGCAGTTCACCGGCACGCCGATGATCCTCACCGCCGGCCAGCAGGAGCAGGGCCATGGCCTGATGGAGCCGCTGCTCTATGGCCCGCTGGTGCGCATGGCCGAGCCGCTGGTGAAATGGGCGGTCGAGGTGACGAGGCTCGAGGATCTGCCGCGCATCGTCAGGCGCGCCGCCAAGGTCGCGACCACGCCGCCGACCGGGCCGGTGTTCATTTCGCTGCCCGGCGATATCCTCAACGCCGAGGCCGGTATCGACCTCGGCCGCAGCACGCGGGTCGATGCGCGGGTGCGGCCGTCCGCTGATGCTTTGCAGGCGCTGGCACAGCGCATCCTGCGGGCGCAGCGGCCGGTGATCATCACCGGCGACGAGATCGTCAAGAGCGACGCGCTGCAAGCCGCGGCGGATTTTGCGTCCGCGCTGGGCGCGCCGGTGCATCAGCAATCTGCGCCCTATGGCGCGCATTTTCTCTCCGAGCATCCCTGCTATATCGGCTCGCTGTCGCGCATCCAGAAGCAGGTGCGGGATCTCCTGGCGCCGCATGACCTCATGATCGTGCTCGGTGCTGATCCGTTGCGGATGTCCGTGCACAGCGAGATCGAACCGCTGCCCGACGGCCTGGCGATCGTGCAGATCGGCCTCGTCGATTGGGAACTGGGCAAGAATTTTGGCGCGGAGATCGCGATCAAGGCCGATGTCCGCGAGACGCTGCTGCAACTGACGCCGCTGCTACGCGAGCGCGGCGGTGCGGCCCTGCAGGCCACGGCGCAGGCGCGCACCGCTGAGCTGGCATCGAAGAACTGGAGCGCGCGCCGCCGCACGCTCGCGGCGCAGATCGAGACGGCGCGCGAGCGGATGCCGATCGATCCCGACTATCTGGCCTTGCAGGTCGCGCAGGCCATGCCGGAGCACGGCATCCTGGTCGACGAGGGCCTGACCTCGGCACGCTACATGACGGCGCTGTTTCCCTATCGCGACCGCTACAATTATCACGGCCTCGCCTCGGGCGGCATCGGCTGGGGCCTGCCGGCCGCGGTCGGCGTCAGCCTCGCCAATCCCGACCGTCCGGTGGTGTGCTATTCCGGCGACGGCAGTGCGATGTATTCGATCCAGGCGCTGTGGACCGCGGCCCATCACAAGCTGCCGCTCTCGGTGGTCATCGTCAATAATGGCGGCTACCGCATCATCAAGCAGCGGCTGTTGTCGTTCCACGGCGATGACAACTACATCGGCATGGATTTCGCTGACCCGGCGGTGGATTTTGCCGGGCTGGCTCGCTCGCTCGGCTGCGAGGCACTGCGCATCAGCGATCCCAGTGAGCTGCAGCCTGTGCTCACGGACGCATTCCGGCGGCCCGGCGCCAAGCTGATCGAGGTAATGGTGAGCAATGCGGTGAATTGAAGGGAACGCCGTTTCCTCCCCGCCGTCGTCATTCCGGGGCACGCGGGTCTACGACCCGCGTGAGCCCGGAATCCATACTCACAGGCGGATGTCGTGATGCGAACTGGGCATGACCTGCCGTGTTTCCTCGTGACGGTCCGTGGTTATGGATTCCGGGCTCATCCAAGTGCAGAACGGCTTCGCGGTCCCGCCCTTGGATGTCCCGGAATGAGGTCCTCACGAGGAACGGCCCAGGAACAATTTTCGAATATCCGAAGACGCGCTCTGTTTCCGAAATCCCGCCTCGATACGGAGGGGCGCATCGCGATCGTGACGACACGCGGCGCGGGGAGCGATGGCCGCTGACGTGCCGCAGCGTGGGGAGACCCGCGCCGACGAACGGCAGGTGGCGGACGTAAAGGCGTCTGATCCCGGCGCCCCGATGCTGGCGCCAAGTCGGCGGGTGATGATCCCGCTGGCGACGGTGGCTATCAAGCCGGTCCCCAAGAGCGCGCTATACACGTGAACACCGTCGCGCGGGGAATGCCGGAGTCCGGCTGCACCTGTGGTGACTGCCGCCTGCTTTTTTGTCTATAGCTTGCGGGCCATGGGTGAGGCCTTCACCCGGCATTCCCCGCGCCCTCCGTCGTTGCGAGGGCACCGCACCGGCAGGCCTCGGACGCCCAGCGCGCCGCGAGAGTCATCGCATATATGTCGACACCCGCGCATGATCGATCTCTGCGAGGTTCCGGAATCCGGGACGTGGCTGATATCACTGAATTCAAAGCGAGCCTCTTCCGCTCGCGACATGATCCCGATATGACCCCGGCGTTGTTGTGACTGGAAAAACGCCATGACCAGGATTGATGCAATTGCCCGAGCCCGTCAGGCCCTGACGAGCGGTGACTTTCTGGCCGAGCTTGGCCGCCGGGTCGCGTATCGGACCGAAAGCCTCAATCCCGATCGCAAGGCCGAACTCGCGGCCTATCTGACCGACGAGCTGACGCCGTCCTTCACCGCACTCGGTTTCACCTCCGAACTCGTGCCCTCACCGAGCGGCCGCGCGCCGTTCCTGATTGCGACCTATCACGAGAGCGACAGCGCGCCCACCGTGCTGAGCTATGGCCATGGCGACACCGTCGATGGCATGGCCGACGAATGGCGCGACGGGCGCGATCCATGGGCGGTGACGCCCGCGGGCAACCGCCTCTATGGCCGCGGCACCGCCGACAACAAGGGCCAGCACAGCATCAACATGGCGGCGCTGCGCGCGGTGCGCGAGGCCCGCGGCGGCAAGCTCGGCTTCAATGCGAAGTTCATCATCGAGATGGGCGAGGAGATCGGTTCGCCCGATCTCGCCAAGGTGGCCGACCTGCATCGCGACGCCTTGAAGGCCGACGTCTTCATCGGCTCGGACGGCCCGCGGCTGTCGACGTCGCGCCCCACCATCTTTCTCGGTTGCCGCGGCGGCATCCGGCTGCATCTCGACGTCAATCTGCGCGAGGGCGGCAATCACTCCGGCAATTGGGGCGGGGTGCTCGCCAATCCCGCCACCATCCTCGCCAATGCGATTGCGACGCTGGTTGACGGCCATGGCCGCATCAAGCTCGACTCGCTGAAGCCGCCGCGCCTCACCAATGCGATCCGCGCCATCCTCGCCGACGTGAAGGTCGAGCCGACCGCCGACGAGCCGGCGCTGTCGGACAATTGGGGCGAGGAGGGCCTCTCCCCCGCGGAGCGGCTGTACGCCTGGAACACGCTCGAGGTGCTGGCGATCTCCTCGGGCAATATCGACAAGCCGGCGAATGCGATTCCCGGCCGCGCGAGCGCCGTGCTGCAACTGCGCTTCGTGGTCGGCACCAAGGTCGACAGCATCGTCGACGATGTGAAGACCCATCTCGCCGCGCACGGCTTCCCGATGATCGAGGTCAGCAAGGCGCAGGGCTTCATGGCCTCGCGCGCCGACATCGACAGCCCCTGGATCACATGGGCCGCCGATTCGATTCGCATGAGCACCGGCAAGGCGCCCGCGGTGCTGCCGAACTTCGGCGGATCGTTGCCCAACGACGTGTTTGCCGACGTGCTGAAGATGCCGACGATGTGGGTGCCGCACTCTTATCCCGGCTGCTCGCAGCATGCGCCGGACGAGCATATCCTGCTGGATGTGACGGAAGAGGCGCTCGGGCTGATGGCCGGACTGTTCTGGGATCTCGGCGAGTTGCGGAAGCCGTTGTGAGCTGGGATGGGCGCACGAGCGCTCGCTGCAGGTGAGATGTTCTTCGCCAACCGCGAGGTGAACCAGAGACGATCCTGCAGCACCTCGTTCTGCAGACGTCGTACCCAATAGGAGAATGCTTCCTTGGAGCCCATCGCTTACGTCAACGGCGCCTTCGTGCCCCTGTCCGAGGCCAAGGTCTCGATCCTCGATCGCGGCTTCCTGTTTGCCGACGGCATCTATGAGGTGGCGGCGGTGCTCGACGGCAAGCTCGTCGACAGCGCATCGCATCTCGCCCGTCTGGAGCGCTCGGTCGGCGAGATCGGGCTGGCATTGCCCGAGAGCCTCGCGCGCATCGAGGAACTGCAAAAGGAGCTGGTTGCGCGCAACCAGCTCGACCAGGGCATGGTCTATCTGCAGGTCACGCGCGGCGCCGACAAGGGCCGCGACTTCCCGTTTCCGAAGGGCGACGTCAGGCCGACCTTGGTGATGTTCGTGACGGCCAAGACCATCGTCGATGCGCCCTCGGCGAAAGCGGGCATCGCCGTCATCACCGTGCCTGACATCCGCTGGGAGCGGCGCGACATCAAGAGCGTGGCGCTGCTGGCGCAGGTCTTGGCCAAGCAGGCGGCTGCCGCCGCCGGCGCGAGCGAGGCTTGGATGGTCGAGGACGGTCACGTCACCGAGGGCGGCTCGTCCACGGCCTTCATCCTGACCCGGGATGACGTGATCGTGACGCGGCCGAACTCGAACGCCATCCTGCCGGGCTGTACCCGCAAGGCGGTGGTGAAGCTCGCCGAGGAGCGCCAGCTCAAGGTCGAGGAGCGGCTGTTCACGGTCGCGGAAGCGCTCGCGGCCAAGGAGGCCTTCATCACCAGCGCGAGCTCGTTCGTGCAGCCGGTGGTCTCGATCGACGGCAAGCCGGTCGGCGACGGCAAGGTCGGGCCCGTCGCGACGCGGCTGCGCGAGATCTATGTCGATTTTGCCCGGGCGACGGCGGTGTAGTTCAGCGACAGAGCAGGTGCAGCATCGAAACTCGTTTGCATTGTCCGGCGCTTTGCTATCGTGGCCAAGCAACAGAAAATGTCAGGGAGGAGTTTCGATGCGTTATCGCTGGGGCGTGCTTGCGGCCGGACTGGTCATGACGGGCGCCGCGTTGAATGGGATCGGGACGGCGTCGGCCGATGACGGCTGGGTGACGCTGGTCGACGGCGACAAGAAGGTCGAGTTCACCGAGGTCGGCAAGGCCAATTGGGCAGCCAAGGACGGCGCGCTCTCGGCCGACAAGCTCGACGGCAAGGATCCGTCCTATCTGGTCACCAAGACCAGCTACAAGGATTTCCAGATCAAGGCCGAGTTCTGGGTCGACGACGCCGCCAACAGCGGCATCTTCATCCGCTGCGACCAGTCGGACAAGATCGACTCCAACATCTGCTACGAGGTCAACATCTTCGACAAGCGGCCCGATCCGAAATACGGCACCGGCGCGATCGTCGACGTGGCGAAGGTCGATCCGATGCCGAAAGCGGGCGGCAAGTGGAATACCTACGAGATCACTGCCAAGGGCACCCGGCTGACCGTGATCCTCAACGGCGAGAAGACCGCCGATGTCGACGACAGCAAGCATGCGGCGGGGCCGATCGCCCTGCAATACGGCTCGGGCGTCGTGAAGTTCAAGAAGGTGCAGATCAAGCCGCTGTAGCGGCCGTGGCCGCTGTCCCGGCCGAGCATTCCGGGCAGCGGCGTTGGCCGCGGCTCGCCCGGTAGAGGCTCTTGCAGTACCAGCGGCGCGCCATCATCTGCAGCGGATGGCGGGCCAGACGGGCCAGCGTCATCAGTTCGAGCATGGCGGGCATTGCGGACTCCCTTTCCTACTTTCCGATATTTGCGAGATGGGGCGGCACTTCGTTTGCGGAAGTGCCGCCCCAGTCGCATCAGCCATGCAGCTTTTTGGCGGTTTCGGCGATCACGCGGCCCTGATAGCGCGCCCCCGCCAGCTCGTTCTCGCTCGGCAGGCGGCTGCCGTCACCGCCGGTGATGGTGGTCGCGCCATAGGGCGAGCCGCCGGTGACCTCATCGAGCTTCATCTGGCCGGCGAAGCCGTAATTGAGGCCGACGATGGTCATGCCGAAATGCAAGAGGTTGGTGATGATCGTGAACAGCGTGGTCTCCTGGCCGCCATGCTGGGTCGCGGTCGAGGTGAACGCGCCGCCGACCTTGCCGTTCAGCGCGCCCCTGGCCCAGAGGCCGCCGGCCTGGTCGAGGAAGTTCGCCATCTGCGAGGCCATGCGGCCGAAGCGCGTGCCGGTGCCGACGATGATCGCGTCGTAGTTGGCGAGCTCCTCGATCTTGGCGATCGGGGCGGCCTGGTCGAGCTTGTAGTGCGATGCCTTGGCGACATCGTCGGGCACCAGCTCCGGCACGCGCTTGACGTCGACGGTGGCGCCGGCCTCGCGGGCGCCTTCGGCGACCGCATTGGCCATCGCTTCGATGTGGCCGTAGGCGGAGTAGTAGAGAACGAGAACTTTGGTCATGGCAGTCTCCGTGGGGATGAGGGTGAGCAGAAATGGTTAGGCGGCGTCGACCAGCACGAGCTCGGAATCCTCGAGCGCGGTGATCTTCAGCGTGGCCTCGTCGCGGATAGCGGCGCCGTCACGGGCGTTGACGCGCACGCCATTGACTTCGACGCTGCCGGCGGCCGGCACGAGATAGAGGTGCCGCGCCCTGTCGGCCGCGTATTCGGCGGTTTCGCCGGCCTTCAGCGTGGTGCCGAGCACGCGCGCCTGGGCGCGGATCGGCAGGGCGTCGGTGTCGTCCGCGAAGCCCGAGGCGAGCGTCACGAGCTTGCCGGAGCGGTCGGACTTCGGAAACGGCTTGGCGCCCCAGGTCGGCTGGCCGCCATCGGTGGCGGGCTCGATCCAGATCTGGAAAATGCGCGTCGTGGTCGGCTCGAGATTGTATTCGGAGTGGCGGATGCCGCTGCCCGCACTCATCACCTGGACGTCGCCGGCTTCGGTACGGCCCTTGTTGCCGAGGCTGTCCTGATGGGTGATCGCGCCTTCGCGGACATAGGTGATGATCTCCATGTTGCGATGGGGATGCGCCGGGAAGCCGGTGTTCGGCGCGATCTCGTCGTCGTTCCACACCCGCAGCGCGCCGTGGCCCATATTGCTGGGGTCGTAATAGTTCGCGAACGAGAAATGGTGCTTGGCCTTCAGCCAGCCGTGGTCGGCGCCGCCCAGCGCCGCAAAGGGCTTCAGTTCGATCATGGGTTTGCTCCGTTGTCGTACGCCGGCCGCGCGCCGCCGTGCTGTTGGGCCTTGGAATAGGCTGGGAGGCTGGGTATATAAATAGAAACTATTGAAACCTATTGTTTCTAAAAATGAGACCATGCCGATGGCGCGACTTCCCGATTTCGAGGCGATGGCGATCTTCGCCAAGGTCGTCGAACTGCGCTCCTTCGCCGGCGCCGCCCAGGAGCTGAGCCTGTCCAAGGCGTCGGTGTCGAAGGCCGTGAGCCGGCTGGAGGAGCGGCTGGGCACCCGGTTGTTCAACCGCACCTCGCGCCGGCTGGCGCTGACCGATGCCGGGCAGCGCCTGTCGGAGCGGGCCGCGCAGCTGCTCGCCGATGGCGAGGCGGCGGAGACTGAGGCGCTGGCGCAGTCGCTGACGCCGCGCGGGCTGGTGCGTTTCGCGGTGCCGATGACCTTCGGTGTGAAGAAGATCGCACCGCTGCTGCCGGCCTTTCTCGAGCAATATCCGGAGGTGTCGATCGACCTGCATATGAGCGACGCGACCGTCGATCTGATCGGAGAGGGATTCGATCTCGCGCTGCGCATCGCGCGGCTGCCGGACTCGTCACTGGTCGCGCGCCGGCTCTGTCCGATGCCGCGCTATACGGTGGCGGCGCCGTCTTATCTGAAGCGGCACGGACGGCCGACGCATCCGATGCATCTCGCCGAGCACAAATGCTTCGGCTACGCCTATCTCTCCACCGCCGGCGTCTGGCACTACAGCAACGCGGCCGGCGAGCAGGCCAGTGTGCGGCCAGCGGGACAGCTGCGCGTCAACAATGGCGAGGCGGTGCTGCCAGCGGTGATCGCGGGTCTTGGGATCGCCGACCTGCCTGATTTCATCATCGCTGATGCGATCGCCTCGGGCGAGGTCGAGGTGATTCTCAAAGGTTGGAGTCAGCCCGAAGGCGCGATGCATCTGGTGATGCCGCCCGGTGGCCCGAGGCCGGCGCGGGTTGAGGTGCTGACGGAGTTTCTGGTCAAGGAGCTCGCAAGGGGGAAGAAGCGATGATCGCGCCGGCCGACGTCAGCCGATCAGGACTGCACCTCGCAGACGTCGACCCATTCGGCTCCCGTCAGCTCCGCCATGCGGTCCGGCGTAATCTTCACCGCGCTGTGCGTCGAGCCCGCGGCCGGTACGACGATGTCGAAGGCCTTCAGCGAGACGTCGCAATACACCGGCAGCGGGGACTTCAAGCCGAACGGGCAGACGCCGCCGACCTCGTGTCCGGTGATGTCGGCGACCTCGTCGAGGCCGAGCATCTTCGGCTTGCCGCCGAACAGCGCCTTGACCTTCTTGTTGTCCATCCGCGCGTGACCGGCGGCGACGATCAGGATGACGCGGTCGCCGACGCGAAGCGAGAGTGTCTTGGCGATGCGGGCAGGCTCCACGCCATAGGCTTCCGCAGCGAGCGCCACGGTGGCGGAGCTCTGGCTGGAAACGAGGACGTCGATGTCGGGGGCTTTTTCGGCGAAGAAGGCGCGGACGGATTCAAGGCTCATGCTGGCTTGCGATCTCAGGCAGGTCGGACAGCGCAGCAATACGATAATCGGGCGCAAAACCCAACTCGTCCATCTGGGTGCGCAGCGCCTTGAACAGGGTCAGCGGCGCCACCAACTCGGTCTTGATGCAGGCTGCAGCCATGGCCTGCGGCGTGACACGCTCGATCCAGGCGACGCTCAATCCAAAGGCCTTGGCGCCGCACACGTCCCACGGATTGGACGACACGAACAGCACATCGGACGGCGCCAGGCCGAGCGTCTGCTCAATCAGCGCATAGGCCTCTGGGCTCGGCTTGAAGATCTGGCGCGCATCGACGCTGATGACGGCGTCGAGCAGCGTGTCGAAACCGCTGGCCTTGACCAGCGCGCCGAGCATCGCGGGGCTGCCGTTGGAGAGGGTCGCAAGCCGGTGAGGCTTCATCGCTGCAAGCGCGGCCCGTGCGTCGGGATAGGGATCCAGATCGAGGTACTTGGCGATGATGCGGTCCAGCGTGGCTGCATCAGCGGGAAGCCCGAGAATGCGCAGCGTGTAGATCAGCGAGTCGCGGGTGACGACGGCAAAATCCTCGTAGCGCTGCATCAGCGAGCGCAGCCACGTGTATTCGAGCTGCTTGATGCGCCAGATCTGGGTGATGATGTCGCCATGGCCGGGGAAGGCCTGTTCGGTGACGGCCGCCACCGACTGGATGTCGTACAGCGTGCCATAGGCGTCAAAGACCACAGCTTTGAATGGCACGGCGCTCACCTGGTCATAAAGAAACAGGCGCGATGGCTGATGGCCACCGCGCCTGCGGATGATAGCACGATCCTCGCTGAGGAGCGCTGTCAGATGCCAAGCAGTTTGCGCGCGTTGGCCTTCAGGACCTTCGGCCGGATCTCCTCGCGGATGTCGAGCTTGGCGAAGTCGGCCAGCCAGCGATCCGGTGTGATCACCGGCCAGTCCGAGCCGAACAGCATCTTGTCCTGCAGAATCGAGTTGATGTAACGCACCAGGATCGGCGGGAAATATTTCGGCGACCAGCCCGAGAGGTCGATATAGACGTTCGGCTTGTGGGTCGCGACCGACAGCGCCTCCTCCTGCCAGGGAAAGGAGGGGTGCGCGAGAATGATCTTGAGGTCGGGGAAGTCGGCCGCGACGTCGTCCATGTACATCGGGTTGGAATATTTCAGACGCATGCCCATGCCGCCCGGCATGCCCGAGCCGACGCCGGTCTGGCCGGTGTGGAACAGCGCGATCGCGCCGCCATCATTGATGGCCTCGTAGAGCGGATAAGCGAGGCGATCGTTGGCGTAGAAGCCCTGCATCGTCGGGTGGAACTTGAAACCGCGGACGCCATACTCCTCGATCAGCTTGCGCGCCTCGCGCACGCCGAGCTTGCCCTTGTGCGGATCGATGCTGACGAAGGGGATCAGCACATCGAGATGGTCGGAGGCGACTTCGAGCATCTCGTAATTGTTGTAGCGGCGGAAGCCGGTCTCGCGCTCGGCATCGACCGGAAAGATCACCGCGGCGATGTTCTTGGAGCGGTAATAGGCCGCCGTCTCCGGTACGGTCGGCGGATGCTTGTGCGGCGACTTGAAGTAGTCGGCCATCTGGGCCTGGAAATCGTCGTAGCCGTCATCCGCATGCATGCCGCAGGGCTCCTCGGCATGGGTGTGGATGTCGATGGCGACGACGTCGTCGATCTTGGGCAGAGCGAGCTTGGGCATGGGCGTTCCCGGCGGTTGGTTCTTGGCTTTGGAAAATTGATTATACGATATAACAAATTTGGCAATCGCCAAATCGGCATCCGGACTGTCTGCCTCGGTCTGGGCTATGGTAGGCCGTCGCTGTTGAAGCCGGGCTTGCCATCATTGACATCCGGCCGGCCGGTGGTTAGAAACCGGCCAGTCCGGGCGACTTGGTCGCTTGCGGAAATCCATTCCTATTTGCCACTTTCGGCCTGTCAAACACGGCCTTTCAAACGCATCAGGATGTCCCATGAAGGTCCGTAACTCGCTGAAGTCGCTGCGTGGCCGCCATCGCGCCAACCGTCTGGTTCGCCGCAAGGGCCGCGTCTATGTGATCAACAAGGTCCAGCGCCGCTTCAAGGCCCGCCAGGGCTGATTCCGGTCGCCTGCGCCGCCTGCTCACAGGCCTTTGACGCGCGTGCTGCTTTGCAGGACGCGCTGTCTGCGTTTAGACTTGGTGCATGGCAAAACGATCTTCCTGGGCGGCTCTGCTGGCCGCTGTCGTCATCTTGGTGCCGCACCTCGCGCAGGCGCAGGCTGAACCTCGCGCGGGGGTCAAGCCGAAACCGCCCGAGGCTCCTGCCAAGCTGCCGAAGGTCGGGGCCGATAAGACCAAGGGGCTCGATTTCCTGTTCGGCGCGCTCAAGGCGGCCCCGGATGACGTCAGCGCCAAGCACGTCGAAGCGCGGATCTGGGCAATCTGGCTGCAAACCCCGAGCGACACCGTCGCCTTGCTGATGTCACGCTCGAAGGCCGCGATGGATGCGCGGCAGAATGAGGTGGCGCTGAAGCTGCTCGATTCCGTCATCAAGCTCCGGCCCGATTATGTCGAGGCTTGGAACCGGCGCGCCACAATCTATTACCTGCAGAATGACTACGGTCGCTCGCTCGCTGACATCCAGCAGGTGCTGCTGCGGGAGCCGCGGCATTTCGGCGCGCTGGCCGGCCTCGGTATGATCATGCAGGATCTCGGCGAGGAGAAGCGGGCGCTGGATGCCTTCCGCAAGGCGCTCGACGTCAATCCTCACCTGGAGAAGGTGCCTGACCTGGTCAAGACCCTGACCGAAAAGGTCGAAGGCCGCGATATCTAGCCGTTCGATCGACCCGCCCGTTCAATGTGCGATTAACCGTGTCGGAATCGGCAGCCTTGCTGCTGACCCCGCGCGAGCCTAACTGCCGCTTGACCGAGACCGGTCGGCAGGAGAGGGCGCAATGATCCGTACGGTGCTGACGGCAGCGCTGGTGATGGCAGTGGCAACGGCCGCCTGGGCCGAGGACAGGTTCTGGGTGGTCGGCAACCGTGCTACCAACAAGTGCGAAATCGTGACTAGCAACCCAGTCGTCACGATCATGGGTGACATCTGGTTCGCATCCGGGCCATTCAAGTCGCTGGACGACGCCAAGCTGGCGCGATCGACCATTAACGCGTGTCCGAACAAGGACATCACGTCCGAGGATTGATCGGCCCAAGATCCGGCGAAGCCGGGTCGGTCCGTCAGTGGAAAGCGGTGCTGCGGCGCTCCGGCAGGCCGTATTGGACGGCGGCAGCATAAAGCTGCGCGATCTCGGCCTCGAGATGCTCGTTGACCAGCAGCAGGGCCTTCAGCGCACCACGGAGATCGCCATTGCAGCTGGCGACGATCTCGTCGATGGCTGCCTCGCTCGAACGGAAACTCATTGTTACCCCCTCCCAAAACTACAAACTAACGCAGGGCTGGTCATCGTTGCTGTGCGCAGCGGGACCTGACTTGACCGCAAGTAATTCATGGCCATTGGCCGATTGCGAGGAAAAGTCCCGACCATGGTTATAAAAAGGCCGACGACGCCATGATGACGGAATCGGCTTGACCGCACGTGAGATTGTGCCGTCCTTCGCGCAACTCTCTCCAAGCGGCGCCGTATCTAGCGGGTGACACGCAGAAAAAACCTAATGATTTCAATAGCAATCGTGGGTGCGATGGGGGCGCTGGCGCTCGCCACGCGGGCCGGTGTGGCGATCGTCGAAAGGCGTTATCCGCCGCAAGGGCAGGCGATCCCTGTTAACGGTGCAACTATCAATCTTGTGGATATCGGCCCCCGCGACGGCCAAAGGCCGCCGCTTTTGCTGATCCACGGCGCCAGTTCAAACCTGGAGGCGATGCGCAGGCCGCTGGGCGATCTGCTGGCGCAGCGGCATCGGGTGCTGCTGGTCGACCGCCCCGGGCACGGCTGGAGCCCGCGCGAGCGGAGCGAGGATTCCACCCCTGCCGCGCAGGCCCGCATGCTGGACGAGGCGTTGGCCCGGGCGGGGATCGGTCCGGTGATCCTGGTCGTTCACTCCTGGAGCGGGGCGCTCGGCTTGCGCATGGCGCTCGACTTTCCCGAGCGGGTGGCCGGGCTCGTGATGCTGGCCCCGGTCGCCTATCCCTGGCGCGGTGGGGTGGGCCAGTACAATGCGGCGGTGACGACCCCGGTGGTTGGGCCGCTGCTGGCCCACACGATCACCCTGCCGCTCGGCCTTGCGCTGATGGCTTCAGGGGCGCGCGGCGTGTTCGCGCCGCAGCAGATGCCGGACGATTTCGTGGACCGGACGGCAACGCCGCTGCTGTTGCGGCCGCAAGAATTCATCGCCAATGCGCGCGATCTCGTCACCCTGAAGCAGTCGGTGACCGAGCAGGCGGCGCGCTACAGCGAGATCCGGGTGCCCGTGACCATCGTGGCAGGTGACGCCGACACCACCGTCTCCACCGCCATCCATTCCCGTCCGCTTGCCCAGGCGATCTCCCAGACGCGGCTGATCGTACTGCCCGGGCTGGGGCATATGGTCCAGAATGCGGTGCCCGATCTGGTGGCCAGCGAGGTCGAGCGCCTTGTCGCGGCGGTGGCGCCGGCCGAAGCGGCCACGCCGTGACCGGGGGCTGGTCAAGCACGTGGCCCACGAAATGCCCGAGGAACTGGCCCAAGAAAAAGCCCCGGCGGGACGCCGGGGCTCGAATCCTCTTTAACCGGTCGGGAGCAGCCCATTACTGCTTCTGCTTGCCGTCCTTGTCGAAGGACGACACATACGCCCACAGGTTGTTGATCTCGTTCTCGCTCTTGATGCCGGCGAAGGTCATCTTGGTGCCCGGGATCTTGGCCTTCGGGTCCTTGATGTATTCCTTGAACACGGCTTCGTTCCAGGTGATGCCCGAGTTCTTGTTCGCATCTGAATAGTTGTAGTCCGGCACAGTGCCCGATTTGCGGCCGTCGAGGCCGTTGAGTTCCGGGCCCACCTTGTTCTTCGCACCTTCGCCGATCGCATGGCAGGGCAGGCACTTGTTAAAGGCGGTCTTGCCTGCGGCGGCATCCTGCGCCAGCGCGGCAGAGGCCACCGACGACGAGGCAATAACGACGAGCGCAGTCAAAGTCAGTTTCTTCATGGATCAGGCTCTGTGGTTACGAGACAAGGTTTGTACGGAGGTTTGTTGCATGGCCTCCGCCCTCACACAAGTCGCTCGTCCCCTTCCGGTTCAGCATTATCGTCGGCTTGTTTGCGCGGCAGCAAACAGTGAAACCCGGCTTGGCCGCCTACCCAAACCGCCGTGGTTGTGATTGATATGGCGGCACAAATCGTTTTCAGGAGATGCGCGCGATGGCGATCATGATGCCGGAAGCTGATCAGGCGGTGTTGGCACGGCGTGACCAGATCGTTGCTGCACTGCGTGCGATCGTACCGGGAGAGGGCGTCATCGACAGCGCTGCCGAAATGCTCCCTTACGAGTCTGACGGGTTGATGGCCTATCGGCAGCCGCCGATGGTCGTGGTGCTGCCGGAGACCACGGCACAGGTGGCCAAGGTCCTGAAGTACTGCCACGAGCAAGGCATCAAGGTGGTTCCCCGCGGCTCGGGAACGTCACTGTCGGGCGGCGCGCTGCCGCTCGCCGACGGCGTGCTGCTCGGGCTTGGCAAGTTCAAGCGGATCCGCGAGATCGACTTCGACAACCGCGTCGTCGTGACCGAGCCCGGCGTCACCAACCTCGCCATCAGCCAGGCGGTCGCGCATGCCGGCTTCTACTACGCGCCCGATCCGTCCTCGCAGATCGCCTGCTCGATCGGTGGCAATGTCGCGGAGAATTCCGGCGGCGTGCATTGCCTCAAATACGGCATGACCACCAATAACGTGCTCGGTTGCGAGATCGTGCTGATCAATGGCGAGGTGTTGCGGATCGGAGGCAAGTGCGCCGAGAACGCCGGCTACGATCTGATGGGGCTGATCACGGGATCCGAGGGGCTGCTCGGCGTGGTCACCGAGGTGACCGTCCGGATTCTGCAGAAGCCGGAGACGGCGCGGGCGCTGATGGTCGGGTTTTCCGAGGTCGAAGCTGCCGGCGAATGCGTGGCGCGCATCATCGGAGCCGGCATCATCCCCGGCGGCATGGAGATGATGGACAAGCCTGCGATCCACGCCGCCGAGGCCTTCGTTCATGCCGGCTATCCGCTGGACGTGGAGGCGCTCTTGATCATCGAGCTCGATGGCCCCGGCGTGGAGGTCGACGAACTGATCGGCCGCGTCGAGGCGATCGCCAATGGCTGCGGCTCGACGACATGTCGCATCTCGACCTCCGAGGCCGAGCGCAACTTGTTCTGGGCAGGGCGCAAGGCCGCCTTTCCGGCCGTCGGCCGGATCTCGCCGGACTATCTTTGCATGGACGGCACGATCCCGCGCGGCGCATTGCCGAAGGCGCTGGCGCGGATCCGCGAGCTGTCGGAGAAGTACCAGCTCGGCTGCGCCAATGTGTTTCATGCCGGCGATGGCAATCTTCACCCGCTCATTCTTTACGACGCCAATAAGCCTGGCGAAATGGAGCGCGCCGAGGCGTTCGGCGCCGACATCCTGCGCTGTTGCGTCGAGCTCGGCGGCGTTCTGACCGGCGAGCATGGCGTCGGCATCGAGAAGCGCGACCTGATGCCGGACATGTTCACCGAGATCGACCTGAACCAGCAACAGCGCGTGAAATGCGCCTTCGACAGCCAGGGCCTGCTCAATCCCGGCAAGGTCTTCCCCACGCTGCATCGCTGCGCCGAGCTCGGGCGCATGCACGTTCATGGCGGCCGGCTCGCCTTTCCCGACCTGCCCAGGTTCTGATGACGGCTTCTGAACGGATCGATCAGTGAACAATTTGAAAGTCACCAACGCCGCCGAGGTCGAGGACGTCGTGCGCGCGGCGATTGCCAGCGAGCAGCCGCTCGACATCATTGGCCACGGGTCGAAGCGGCAGATCGGCCAGCTCACGACGACGAATGCCGTGCTGGATCTGTCCGCCCTCAACGCGGTGATCTCCTACGAGCCGAACGAGTTGATCATCACGGTCCAGGCCGGTGCGCCGCTGGCCGACCTGCTGTCGCTGATCGATTCGAAGAGCCAGCAATTCGCTTTCGAGCCGATGGACACCGGTCCGCTGCTCGGACTGCCTGGCAGGGGCACGATCGGCGGCATGATCGCGGTCGGGCTTGCCGGACCACGCCGCATCCGGGCTGGCGGGGTCCGCGATCACCTGCTCGGGGCCCACGCGGTCTCCGGCTTTGGCGAGAGCTTCAAGACCGGCGGCAAGGTGGTGAAGAACGTCACCGGTTATGACCTCTGCAAGCTGCTGGCGGGCTCCTGGGGCACGCTCGCGGTCATGACCGAGGTGACGCTGAAGGTGATGCCGCGCCCGGAATCCGAGCGCAGTCTGGTGCTGCGCGGGCTGGATGACCTCAAGGCCAACCGGGCCATGACGGCCGCGCTGGGCTCGCCCTTCGACGTCTCCGGCGCCGCCCATCTGCCGGCCTCCTCGCTCCGGCCCGATGTCGATGGGCTTAGTGACATCGGCTCGCCGCGCGAGGCCGTCACCGTGATCAGGCTGGAGGGCATCACCGCCTCGGTCACGCATCGCGCCGCGTCGCTGGCCAAGCAGCTGTCGCCCTTCGGGCCGGTCGACATCATCGCGGATGACGCCTCCGCCAGGTTCTGGAGCGCCGCCCGGGACGTGCTGCCGTTCGCGGCCAACGGTCCGCTCGGGGCCTGGCCGGTGTGGCGGATCGTCTGCCCGCCCGTATCGGGCGCTGCGATCGGACAGGCGCTGACGCGGCCAACCGGCGGGGAGGTGATCTATGACTGGGGTGGCGGGTTGATCTGGGCGGCGCTTCCGCCGCAGCCCGACGCATCGGCGGGCCTGGTCCGTCAGCAGGTGGAGGCGGCCGGCGGTCACGCCACCTTGCTGCGCGCCTGGGACGAGATGCGCCACGCGGTCGACGTGTTTCATCCGCAGCCGGCCGGCGTTGCTGCCCTGGAAGAGCGGGTGCGGGTGTCCTTCGATCCGAAGTCCATTTTCAACCGCGGCCGGATGCGTCGGAGCGTTGCGTCATGAAAACCGAATTCACTTTGGCCCAGCTTGCCGACCCCGATATCGCGGTCGCCGACAAGATCCTGCGCGCCTGCGTGCATTGCGGCTTCTGCACCGCGACCTGTCCGACCTATGTGCTGCTGGGCGATGAGCTCGACAGTCCCCGCGGCCGCATCTATCTGATCAAGCAGATGCTGGAGAAGGACCAGGCGCCGACCGCCGATGTGGTCAAGCATATCGACCGCTGCCTGTCGTGCCTCTCCTGCATGACGACCTGTCCGTCGGGCGTCCACTACATGCATTTGGTCGATCAGGCGCGTGTGCGAATCGAAAAGACCTATCGGCGATCGCTGACTGACCGGCTGCTGCGCAGCGTGCTCGCTTATGTGCTGCCGCGGCCGCGCGAGTTTCGGCTCGCCATGAGCCTGGCGCGGCTCGGCCGGCCGTTCAAGGCGCTGCTGCCCGCGTCCTCGCAGACCCGAGGGCCGGCGCCGAGCCTGTTGCGGCGGCTCAGGGCGATGCTCGATCTCGCCCCCGCGGCGGCCCTGCCGCCGCCCGGGCCGTCCGGCGGTACCGTATTTCCGGCGCAGGGAGCGCGTCGTGGCCGCGTGGCGCTGCTGCAGGGGTGTGCCCAGCAGGCGCTCGCCCCACGCATCAACCAGGCCGCGATCAACGTGCTGACCCGGCACGGCATCGAGGTCGTGCTGGTGAAGGACGAGCAATGCTGCGGTGCGCTGACCCATCACATGGGCCAGGATGCCGATGCGCTGGCGCGGGCGCGCGGCAATGTCGGCGTGTGGAGCGCCGAGGCGAGCGCACGCGGCCTCGATGCGATCCTGGTCACCACGTCAGGCTGTGGAACGGTGATCAAGGACTACGGCCACATGCTGCGCGAGGACCCGCAATATGCGGCTTCGGCCGCGGCTGTTTCGGCCTTGGCGAAGGACATCAGCGAATATCTCGCAGGCCTCGATCTGCAGACCGGAAAGGCGCCGCACGGCGACATCGTCGTTGCTTATCACTCCGCTTGCTCGCTGCAACATGGGCAGAAAATCACGAGCATTCCGAAAGAATTGCTTTCCAACTCGGGATTCGTGGTGAAAGATATACCGGAGAGTCATTTGTGTTGCGGTTCGGCGGGGACCTACAACATTCTCCAGCCTGACATCGCGATGAAGCTGCGCGATCGCAAGGTCGCCAATATCGCGACCGTCAAGCCGAATGTGATCGCGGCGGGCAATATCGGCTGCATGATGCAGATTGCCAGCGGCACGACTGTCCCCGTCGTCCACACCGTTGAACTTCTCGACTGGGCGACGGGCGGTCCGCGACCAGGATTGAATTGAAGGATGGGCGCGTGCGGACAGCCGGCCCGTCTCGCCGGATGATGTGATCAATCGGCGGCAACTGGAGGGTTTCTGATGGCGAAGGACAAGAAGGCCAAGAAGGACAAAAAAGAAAAGAAGGACAAGAAGAAGCTGATGGCGCAGGCCGAGGCGGCCAAGAAGGCGACGAAGAAGTCTGCCAAGAAGGCTGTGAAGAAGACCGCAAAGAAAGCTGCCAAGAAGGCGGTGAAGGCTCCCGCCAAGAAGGCGAAGAAGGCGGTGAAGGGCGCGGCGAAGAAGGCCGCCAAGAGCGCGGCCAAGGCTCCCGCCAAGAAGGCCAAGAAATCGGCGGCGACCAAATCGGTGTCCAAGGCGCCTGCTGCGCCGAAGAAGGCCGCCAAGAAGCGCGCGCCGAAGAAGGCTCCGCTGGTTGAAACCCCCGAAGTGAACGAGGCCGAAGCGGCGTCCGAGACCAACTGGGCGATGCCGAGCCCAGCGTCCGAGGAGCATGAGACCGGGGAGGGGACCGCGTCGGAGAGCTGATCTCTTCGGCCCGTTCTGACGACCGACCAGACCACATGACGAGGCCGCAGCGGTGACGCTGCGGCCTCGTTGTTTGTTGCCGATCGCGATCGGCTCCTCGTCACTGCGCTCGTCGAATCGTCGTCCGCAATTCTACGGCCGCGCGAATCCGTGACGGAGCCGCCTGTCTCTCACCCCAATTCAGTTGGGACGACGCTGACAGATGCGCATTCATCCTGTGCTCGGGGCAGGTTCGGGATACCGCGTGACACGAAGATTTGTTGTTCAAATGCAACAGGCGCGGACAACCTGCCGTAGAATTGTCAAATCGCCCAAAAAGGCGGCAGATGCCGCGCTTTTTTGCTTCACCTGCGGCGGGACCCTGGCACAAATTGCGTCCGATAGACGCAGCCGGCCTTGTTTGCGCCCTGGGGGGCCGAATGTCGGGCTGATGTTCGAAATTTGGGTGATGGGGATCTTCATGAAGAAGTTGGCTTTGTTGGCAACGGCGCTGGCAATGATGTCCGGATCGGCTTCGGCCGCTGATATGGCGGTGAAGGCCCTGAAGGCGCCACCCGCCCCGGCGTTCGATCCCTGGGACATCGCCTTCGGCGCAGCGATCATGAACGACTACGTGTTCCGCGGCATCACCCAGTCGAACCACAAGCCGTCGGTGGCCGCCTATTTCGAGCCCCGCTTCAACGTCAACAAGGATCTGCAGTTCTACATCGGCGTTGCCGGCGAGAGCATCTCGTTCCCGAACCGCGCTGCTGCCGAGATCGACGTCTACGGCGGTATCCGCCCGACCTTCGGCGCCTTTGCCTTCGACATCGGCGTCTGGGGCTATCTGTATCCGGGCGGCACCTGCCAATTCGGCGGCACCGGCTTCGACGCCTCTGGTCGCTTCCAGGGCGCAGAGTGCGCCGCGAACGCGCTCGCCAACGGCAACACGATGAAGAAGGACGTCAGCTTCTTCGAAGTGTACGGCAAGATGAACTACACGGTGAACGACAATTGGACGTTCGGCGTCACCGAGTTCTACACCCCGAGCTTCCTGAACTCCGGCGCCTGGGGCAACTACGCTTCGGTGACCGGCAAGTATACCGCCCCGAGCACCGTGTTCGGTTCGAGCGGCGTCGGCATGTACGTCTCCGGCGAGTTCGGCCGTCAGTGGTTCGGTACCACCGACAGCTTCTACGGTACGGCTGCGTTCCCGAACGGCATCAAATATGCCGATTACAACACCTGGAATATCGGCGTCGGCTTCACCTACAAGGTCTTCACGCTGGATCTGCGCTACTCCGACACCGACCTGTCGAAGGGCAATTGCAACGCCTTCACGGGTGACTTCACTGCCGGCGGCACCACCAGCGTCACGCCGATCAATCCGACTGGCCTGGGCTCGAAGTGGTGCGGTGCGACTGGCATTGCCAAGCTCTCGGTCGACCTGACGGCGATGACCAACCTGAAGTAAGCATCGTCAGGCGGAACAATTTTTCAAGCAAGGGCGGCAGAGCAATCTGCCGCCCTTTTGCTTGCCCGGTGGTCCGGCTGTTCCTGGCGATCGGCATCGCGGGCTTGGTCGGTACGGAGCTGGTCCGACTCTTATTCGCTCGATAGAAGCCCTGGAGCGCGCTGGTCGTCTGAGATGCGCAGGCCGTGGCGAACTACCCGACCGCGACGACGGTGATTGGGTGAGGCCGAATAATGATCCAGGGCAGGGCGCACGCGCCATGGGAGAAGGACTGAACGGCCGGGCTGGATGAAACAGGCGCGGACCATGCGCGCCTGTTTGGGGGCAGTCTCGTGATCCGGGGACGGCGTCGGCGCGGCTACTCCGCGCCACCCGTCGGGGCGTCCGCCGCTGCCGCCGGCGTGGTTGGCCGCAGCGTGAACCGGTCGCCCTCCCGAATCAGTTCGACCTTGCGGTCATGGAAGTCGTGCAGGGTGGAGCGGTGGCCGATCGAGACGACCGTGGTCTGCGGCAGGCGCTCGGCGATCACGCGATAGAGTCGCGCTTCGCTCGGCTCGTCCAGCGAGGCTGTGGCTTCGTCCAGGAACAGGTATTGCGGGCCATGCAGCAGGGCGCGGGCCATCCCGAGGCGCTGCTGCTCGCCGAGCGACAGCATGCGATTCCAATGCGCGTCCTCGTCCAGCCGGTCCGCCAGCTGCGGCAACCCGACCGCAGCGACCGCATCCTTGACCTGCTCGACACTGAAACGGTCCGGAGCAGCCGGGTAGACGATCGCGGCCTGCAACGTGCCGATCGGGAAATACGGGCGCTGCGGCAGCATCATGAGCTTGGCATGCGCAGGTACGCTGATGGCGCCGCTGCCGAACGGCCAGACGCCGGCGATGGCGCGGAACAAGGTCGACTTGCCGGCGCCGGATGGCCCGGTCAGCAGCGTGCGCTCGCTGCTCTTGATGCTGAACCCGTCGGCCGCGATCAGCGGCAGGCCGTTCGGGAGCTTCAACAGCAGCTGGGCGAGCTCGATGCTGTCGCCGGCATGGTCCACCACGCCGACTGTCTGCGGCTCGCTGGAGAGCGTGGCAGCGCTCTCGATCGACATCTCGAAGCCATCAAGTCGAGCCACGATCGCGCGCCAGTCCGCCAGGGTGCGATAGGCGCTGACGAAGAACGACAGCGCCTTCTGCACGCTCCCGAAGGCCGACGAGGTCTGCAGCATGCCACCTAGCTGGATCTTGCCGGCAAAATAGGCGGGGGCGGTCAGGATAAAGGGGAAGATCACGGCGGCTTGCGAGTAGCTGGCCGTGAAGGCGGTCAGCCGCTTGGTCCGGCTCATGATGCTGTACCAGTTGTCGATGACGCTGCCGAAGCGATCCATCAGGCGCCCGCGCTCGGCATGCTCGCCCCGCAGCAGCGCGATCTGCTCGGAATTTTCGCGAACGCGCACCAGATTGAAGCGGAAATCGGCTTCGAAGCGCTGCTGTTGGAACGACAGGTTCACCAGGGGCGAGCCGATCCAATGCGTCAGTGCCGTGCCGAAGATGGCGTAGATCAGCGCCGCCCACACCAGATAGCCCGGAATGGCGAATTCCTGGCCGCCGATGGTCAGCGGAGCGGCCTCGGAAAGCCCCCACAGGATCACGACGAACGAGGCCAGTGTGACGATCGAGCTCAGCAGGCCGATCGTGATGCTCAGCGTCTTTTCGACGAACATCTGCACGTCATCGGCGATGCGCTGATCCGGGTTGTCGGCTGCGTCGCCCTTAAGCTGCATGCGGTAATGGTTGGCCCGGTCGAGCCATTGGCTGAGATAGACCCGCGTCATCCATTGGCGCCACCGGATCTGAAGCCATTGATTGAGATAGAGCTGGTAGACGGAGAGTGCGACGCTGACGCTTGCCAGGACGATGAAGACGCCAAGCTCCCAGGTGAAGGTGCTCCAATTGCGGTCCTGAAGCGCATTGTAGAACCGATTATACCACTGGTTCACGAGCACATCGATGGCGACCAGCGAAAGCTCGATGGCGATCACGGCGGCGAGCAGGGAGCGGCCGGCGACCTTGTCCTCGGAGCGGAAGTAGGGAATGGCGATCCGCCACACGATGGCGAGGGTCGAGCGCAGATTGTTCACAGAGAGTCTGCTCCTGAGAAAATGGCTTAACGGACTGGACAAGAACGAGATTTTCGCAGTCTCGGCAGGCTGTCTAGACTAAAGTCGTAACTCCGCCGCTGCCCACTGGCTTGTCGGTCGCGTGCGGCAAACCGTAGCATGCTGCATACAAGAGGCACCGCCGCTGCTGCCAGATTTCGCGAGAATTTGAGCAGAGTGGGGCGTTGTCGGATTTGTGATCTCGTTTTTGCGGCTTTCTTGCCCGGCGCGACGGGCGAGCAGACCTGGTCCGTCCCGCCGGATCTGGTCCAACAACAAGAATGTGGGGGGAGAAGTCACGATGTGGAATCAAATCTACGACCCGTTGGGGAGCCCGGCGCTGTCGACGCTGGCGGCGGCCGTGCCGGTGGTGACGCTGCTGGTGCTGATCGCCAGCGGCAAGGTGAAGGCGCATATCGCGGCGATCATCGCCGTGATCCTGACCAACCTGATCACGATCTTCGTCTTCACGATGCCGGCCAACATGTCGCTGCGCGCGACGTTCCTCGGCGTCGTGACCGGCTTCTTCCCGATCGGCTGGATCGTGCTGAACGTCATCTTCCTCTACCAGGTCACGGTCTCGACCGGCCGCTTCGAGCTCTTGAAGCGGGCGATCGGCGGCGTCACCGAGGACCGCCGTCTGCAACTCCTGCTAGTCGCCTTCTCGTTCGGCGCGTTCTTTGAGGGCGCGTCGGGCTTCGGCACCCCGGTGGCGATCACCGGCGCCGTGCTGATCGGACTCGGCTTCTCGCCGCTGGCGGCCTCCGGCCTGTCGCTGATCGCCAACACGGCGCCGGTGGCCTATGGCGCGCTGGGCACGCCGATCCAGGGCCTCGCCTCGGTGACCGGTCTCGACCCCTACATTCTCGGCGCCATGGTCGGCCGTCAGCTGCCGGTGTTCTCGCTGATCGTGCCGTTCTGGGTGATCTGGGCGTTCGCGGGCTGGAAGGGCATGAAGGACGTCTGGCCGGCGATTCTCGTCACCGCCATCTCCTTCGCTGTGCCGCAGTTCCTGATTTCGAACTACGTCAATCCGTGGATCGTCGACATCGGCGCTTCGCTGATCTCGATGGGCGCGCTGATCCTGTTCCTGAAGGTCTGGCAGCCGCGCCAGCTCTGGCTGTCGCCGGCGCTGCGTGGCCGTGACGAATCGGCCGCCACGATGGCGGCGCAGAAGCCGCTCGACCGCACGCCGCTGACGCAAGCCGAACTGTGGGGCGCGCTGCTGCCCTGGATCATCGTCTGCGTGATCATGCTGATCTGGGGCAATGGCGCCTTCAAGAGCTGGGCGAATTCGATCTTCACCTGGAGTTATCCGGTCCCGGAGCTCGATAAGCTGATCAACAAGATGCCGCCGGTGGCGGCGAAGCCGACGCCTGAAGGCGCCGTCTTCTCGTTCACCTATCTGACCTTCACCGGCACCGGCATGCTGATCGCTGCGATCATCTCCGGCTTCCTGATGGGGGTCGGGCCGGGCAGACTGATCGCCGAATATGGCCGCACCATCCGGCTCTGCGCGATCTCGCTGATCACGATCTCGGCCATGCTGGCGATCGGCACGCTGACCCGGCTGTCCGGTGTGGACGCGACGCTCGGCCTCGCTTTTGCGGCGACCGGCGTGCTCTACCCGTTCTTCGGCACCCTGCTCGGCTGGTTGGGCGTGGCGCTGACGGGATCGGACACCGCCTCCAACGTGCTGTTCGGCAATCTGCAGAAGATCACCTCGGAGCAACTCGGCCTGTCGCCGGTGCTGATGGCGGCCGCCAACTCGTCCGGCGGCGTCATGGGCAAGATGATCGATGCGCAATCGATCGTGGTCGCCTCGACCGCCACCAATTGGTACGGCCATGAGAGCTCGATCCTGCGCTACGTCTTCCTGCACTCGATCGTGCTGGCCTGCTTGGTCGGCCTGTTCGTGACCTTGCAAGCCTATGTCTATCCGTTCACCGCGATGGTGCTGAAGTAGCGCCGGCACGTTGCTAAAAAGATCCCCGCGTCGCCCAGGCGGCGCGGGGATTGCTATGTTTGGGTCACATTTGTGCGGGAGCCGTGCGCGTCAATGCGAATCGTGACCGCTGGTGGCCGATCGCGTGTCTGGAGTTCGAGGGGGCATGGTGAGATCTGGACTTTTCGTAGCCGGCTCGGCCGCGGTTCTGTTGCTGGCGTCGATTGTGGCCCGTCCTGCCGCGGCGGATGAGGGCTTTCCGTTCGGGATGGAAATGACACTCGACGCGCTGCCCCAGCCGGGCTCGAAGCGGGTGCCGGATCTCGACATCGGCGACAATGGCGAGACGGTGCTGGAGCTCTGGTGCAAGGGCGGGAAAGGTCAGTTCTCGGTTGCGGGCAACAGCATCATCTTCATTGCCGGCAAGATCGAGGATCGCAACTGCCCCGCCGCACGGGCCCAGGCCGATGACGAACTGATCGCGGCCCTCGGCGCGGCGACGAATTGGAAGCGTCAGGGCGACCTGATCACCTTCATCGGGCCGAAGACCCTGCGCTTCAGGTTGAACACCAATTGAGCCGAGACGACCGTTTCCAAAGACCACGTCACATCAATCGGCGTGCAGGCCTCGCTGTCACCCTGCCCCTCCAGGGGAGGGTGAGACCGACATCGCGGCGCCTGCCGTCATGGCTCGCGCGCTACTTCCAGACCGAGTTGTCCGCATCCCAGCGCTTGGCCTTCAGGGCCTTCGCGAGTTCCTCGATGGCGCCGCCATCGTCGCGGGTGTCGCTTTCCTCGTCGCCGGAGGATTCGTCGGACAGGACCAGCTTGCCGCCCGCGGCCTCATCGATGGTGGTCGTGGTCGGGCTGCTGATCCACAGCATCAGCGCGTCCGTGCCACCCGGCTTGTCGGCGGAGACCAGGCCGCTGACCTCGATGACATCGGTGAGCTCGAGCGCGGGCATCAGCTGGCTCGGCCGCTTCAGAGTGAGTTTCAGTTTTCCGGTCACCGGGTTCCAGGCCGCGCTGGTCGGCTTCGCCGCGTAAGTCTTGGCCAGCACGTCCGAGATCGCGGCCGCCAATTTGTCCTTGTTGATCTTGTCGCCGTCACGCCAGTCGGCCGCGGCAAAGCGGATGGCCCGGTCCATCTCGACCATGCCAGCGGTCCAGCCAGCGGTCACGACGCCGTTCATGGCGCGCGCCTTGGCGATCAGGGCTCCGGCCCGCTCCGGATCGACGGTCATGCTGATGGTCTGTTCGCCTGCCCGCAAGGCGTCGCAGGTGACGTTCAGGCTCGACAGCGAGACCTCGACATCCTGGCCCTTCAGGCTTTTCAGGAAATCGACCACGGCGTCGAGCTTGAGGCGGACCGAGACCGCTTCAGGCGAGACGTCGGTGAAATCCTTCGGCTGCGCGCTGATGCCGTCGTCGCTCGACTGGCTCTCCTGGAACTCTTTCTCGCTGATGTCCGAATTGTCGGTCGACGCCACCTCGGTGACGGTCTTGCCGATCGTGATCTGGCCCCGGAACTCGAACGTGTCGCCGTTCGGCTTGCGTGTCAGCTTGACCGAGACCGGCTCCTTGGCGCCGTTGCTCTGGGTGGTGCCGGTCAGCGACTGGCCGTTGACCGCGAGATTGACCACGAAGCGGTCCTTGCGGTCCGAATTTTTCGCGATCGGATAACAGACGTCGAGGGTCGCCCCGGTGACGGTCTTGCCCTGCCGCGATTCCTTCAGGATGACATCTGCGTTGCCATCCATCAGGCCGTCGAGCGCCGTGAAGTAGCGTGTCTCGTTGGCCGGGGCCGCCTTGCTCCCGCTCTTGGCCTGGGCCCAACCGAGTTCCGGCGCAGCCGCTGCAATCACGGCAAGCGCAACCAAAATCGCGCGCATCTGAAAATCCTTGTGGGAGCAGAATCGGCGCTAGCTGTAGCGCCGATTTGCGATCGCTGCACCCCCGTCCGGACACTCCGCGAAAAAGAAGGCCGCCCGGAGGCGGCCTTCCTGAACGATCATGCTGGGTCAGGACGGGCTCAGAAGCCCATGCCGCCCATGCCACCCATGCCGCCGCCGGCCGGCATGGCCGGAGCCGCTTCCTTCGGCAGCTCGGCGACCATCGCCTCGGTGGTGACCAGGAGGCCGGCGACCGACGAGGCGTCCTGCAGCGCGGTGCGGACCACCTTGGCCGGGTCGATGATGCCCTTGGCGACCATGTCGACATAGTCCTCGCTCTGGGCGTCGAAGCCGAACGTCTCGGACTTCTCTTCCAGGATCTTGCCGACCACCAGCGAGCCTTCGACGCCGGCGTTCTCGGCGATCTGGCGCACCGGAGCCTCGAGCGCCTTCAGCACGATGTTGATGCCGGCCTGGACGTCCGAGTTCGGGTTGGTGATGCGGCCGACCGCCTTCTTGGCGCGGAGCAGCGCGACGCCGCCGCCGGGAACGATGCCTTCCTGCACAGCCGCGCGGGTGGCGTTGAGGGCGTCCTCGACGCGGTCCTTCTTCTCCTTGACCTCGATCTCGGTCGCGCCGCCGACGCGGATCACCGCGACGCCGCCAGCGAGCTTGGCCAGACGCTCCTGCAGCTTCTCACGGTCGTAGTCCGAGGTGGTCTCCTCGATCTGCGCCTTGATCTGGCCGACGCGCGCCTCGATGTCGGCCTTCTTGCCGGCGCCGTTGACGATCGTGGTGTTCTCCTTGTCGATCACGACCTTCTTGGCGCGGCCGAGCATCTTGATGGTGACGTTCTCGAGCTTCATGCCGAGATCGTCCGAGATCAGCTGGCCGCCGGTCAGGATCGCGATGTCCTCGAGCATGGCCTTGCGGCGGTCACCGAAGCCCGGCGCCTTGACGGCTGCGACCTTGAGGCCGCCGCGCAGGCGGTTGACGACCAGGGTGGCCAGCGCCTCGCCCTCGACGTCCTCGGCGATGATCAGCAGCGGACGGCCCGACTGCACCACGGCTTCGAGCACCGGCAGCATGGCCTGCAGGCCCGACAGCTTCTTCTCGTGCAACAGCACGTAGACGTCGTCGAGCTCGGCGGTCATCTTCTCGGCATTGGTGACGAAGTAGGGCGACAGGTAGCCGCGGTCGAACTTCATGCCTTCGACGATGTCGACCTCGGTCTCGAGCGACTTGTTCTCCTCGACCGTGATCACGCCCTCATTGCCGACCTTCTGCATCGCCTGGGCGATCATCTTGCCGATGGCGGCGTCGCCATTGGCGGAGATGGTGCCGACCTGGGCGACCTCGGCGGAGGAGGCGACCGGCTTGGCGCGCTTCTCGATGTCCTTGATGACCGCGGCAACCGCGGTGTCGATGCCGCGCTTCAGGTCCATCGGGTTCATGCCGGCGGCAACCGCCTTGGCGCCTTCGCGGACGATCGCCTGGGCGAGCACGGTCGCGGTGGTGGTGCCGTCGCCGGCCAGGTCGTTGGTCTTGGAGGCGACCTCGCGCAGCATCTGCGCGCCCATGTTCTCGAACTTGTCCTCCAGCTCGATCTCCTTGGCGACGGTGACGCCGTCCTTGGTGATGCGCGGAGCGCCGAAGCTCTTCTCGATGACGACGTTGCGTCCCTTGGGGCCGAGCGTCACCTTGACGGCGTTGGCGAGAATGTCGACGCCGCGCAGCATGCGGTCGCGCGCGTCGCCAGCGAATTTGACGTCCTTGGCTGCCATGTAAAATCTCTCCTGGAGTGGACCTCGATGGTCAGCGGCGTGATCGCCCGTCTGTCACCGGATCAAGATTGTGAGCACTGTCGCCCCGGGCGGCTCACGGCCGCCCCGGGCGGTCGGGATCAGGCGACGACGCCCATGATGTCGGACTCCTTCATGATCAGGAGTTCCTCGCCGTCCAGCTTGACCTCGGTGCCGGACCACTTGCCGAACAGCACGCGGTCGCCGACCTTGACGTCGATCGGGATCAGCTTGCCGCTCTCGTCACGGCCGCCGGGGCCGACGGCAACGACTTCGCCCTGCGAGGGCTTTTCCTTGGCGCTGTCGGGAATGATGATGCCGCCCTTGGTCTTCTCTTCGGCGTCGATGCGCTTAACCACGACGCGGTCGTGCAGGGGACGAAACTTCGATTTGGCCATGACGGGTCCCTTTTGGGATGCTTCGATAACGGTTGCTGGCGGAGGAAATCTGAATGCGGCCACATTTGGCGCCAACGTGGTGCCAACTGACTCGCGGCTTTAGCAATCGTGCCCTCCGAGTGCTAAAGACCGTCCGGGGAAATATGGCTTGCCGCCGATCCTGTCAAGCAAAGGCGGACGGTTAAGCGCTTCTTGAGGCTGTTAGGGGATGTTGTCCTAGCCAAGACATGTTAGTGGAGCGGCGTCGTCATCCGACGTCGTTGCTCTTGCGTGCGTTTTGCGCTTGGTTGCCAGACGGGGCGGCCATGATCTTGTTCCTAAGGGGATGCCATGACGAGTCCACGGTGCGTGCGGCCGGTTGCCAATCTCGCGATCGCGTCGGCGCTCACGATGTTTCTGGGAGCGTGCGCAGGTGGCTTCAACCTGTCGCCGTCGACCCCCGCGGCGCCGCCGGAGATGGCGGTGGAGCCCGAGCGGCCCGCGACGATCCGTCCTGACGAGATCGTGGGCAAATGGGGCCTGGCCTCGTATCAGAATCCGAACGATCGGGCGCGCACTGAAAAGATGGCGCTGGCTCAATGCAAGCAGCCCTACACGATCGGTCCCGGCACGGCCGGCGGCGTCGTGATGCACCTGGCCGACCAGGCGACCCCCCAGGAGTTGCGGCTGAAGGGCTCTGCCAGCGGCAAGAATTATATCGGTCCCGAAGGTCCCCCCGGCGGCGAGCAGGACCGCGAGGTCATTTCCTTCGATGGCCGGGTCCTGGTCACCCGGTTCGTCGACAAGGATGCCGGAACGCGTTACGGCAACATGGTCTATGTGCGCTGCGGACCGCGGGCCTGACAATCCGTTCCCATCGTGCCGTTCCCATCGTGACTGATGAACGAAAAACGCCGGCGCGAACGCCGGCGTTTTTTGTGAGGCGCACCTGCCGGAGCCTTCGCTCCAGGCGCGGCCGCAAGCTTAGTTGAACATCGCGTCGATATCGTCCTGCGAGGCGTGGCCGACATCGCCTTCCGCCTTCGGGCCGTTCAGCAGCCTGGCGTCGCCCTCGCGTGTGTCGACGATCGGCGGCACATGCGCCTTGATGGCGTCGACGCCGCCCCAGATGTCCATCATCACCACGATGTGGTGCTCGATGAACTTCATGGTGGTCATGACCTTGTTGATGCGCTGGCCGGTCAGGTCCTGGAAGTTGCAGGCCTCGAAGATGGAGACCACGCGCTCCTGGATCTCTTCGCTCAGGATCTTCTGCTGATCCGCCGAATCCACCTTGCCGAGCGCGCTGGCGGCCTGGTCGATGGCTTCCGCGGCTTCGAGGATCTGCTGGGTCGCCTGTTCGGTGCCGCCGACGACGGCGCCGAGCTCGCCGTTGACCTTGGCCATCTCCTCGCCATTGAAGCTCTTGGCATGGAGGGTCGCGATCTCGCCCTTGGTGCGATTGATCGCATCGTGGATCAGGTCCAGTTCGACCTTCAGCTTCTCGCACTGCTCGATCTGAGCGCGATAGGTCTCGAGCAGCGCGCGCGCTTCGGCGACCTCGCGGGCAGCGGATTCTTCGATGGCGGCGTTGGCCGTGTTGCTCCCACCGCTGCGGATGGCATTGGCCATCTGGGCGCGGATGGCGCGGAGTTCGTCCATGATTTCCTTGTGGTTGGGGCCGATCTCGCCACCCACGAAGTCTGGCTCCGGCATATGGCCGACGATTGCTTCTTCGATACGGAAACGCTTGCGAACCGGCATGAGAGTATCCCTGACCTTCTACTGCGCTTAGTTCTACTCGGATGCTATTTAACATCGCGTTCACGGCAGGAACCCGATCCCGCAACGCTCGCGTGCGCTATGCATCAACGATTAACCATGCGTCTCCGCCCTTCACGCAAAATAAACGCTAGCGATCGAATCCGCCCTCATCTGCGTCGATGGTGAATCCAGGCGGCGCTATCGTTTACCAAAGCGATCGGGTTTTGCTCTTTATTGACGATGCGCGGCCGATCTCGGGGTCTTCCGCGCGACGACAGTCTCCAGACGAAACAGTACAGAGTACGTCGATGTTCAAATCATTCTCCACGGCGCTGCTGGCCGGCGCATGCTTTTTCTATGCGGGTCTGGATCGGGCCGCAGCGCAGGGATTTCAGCAGCCGACGGTGATCTATAGCGGCCCGCCGCAGCAGACGGCGCCGGTGCGCACCGCCTATGTCGAACGCTCGCGCATGGGTGGCGGCTTCATCGAATTCCTGTTCGGCGATCCGCAGGGCGGCCGCGGCGCTCAGCCGATGTACCAGCAGCAGCCGTCCTACTACCAGCCGCAATATCCGACGGCGCCCGGCAGGGCACCGCAGGCAGTGCCGGACGAGGAGGCCTATGAGCAGACCCAGCGGCCGCTCGACCCGAAATACGAGAAACAGATCGTTGACTATGATGGCAAAGAACGGCCGGGCACGATCGTCGTCGATACGCCCAACAAGTTCCTTTATCTGGTGCAGGGGGAGGGCAAGGCGCTGCGCTACGGCATCGGCGTCGGCCGCCCGGGCTTCACCTGGTCGGGTGTGAAGACGATCTCGGCGAAGCGGGAATGGCCGGACTGGACCCCGCCGCCTGAGATGCTGGCGCGGCGGCCCGACCTGCCGCGGCACATGGAAGGCGGCCCGGAAAATCCGCTCGGCGCCCGCGCCATGTATCTCGGCTCGTCGCTCTACCGCATCCATGGCTCCAACGAGCCGTGGACCATCGGAACCAACGTATCGTCCGGCTGTATCAGGATGCGCAACGAGGACGTCATCGATCTCTACGGACGCGTGAATGTCGGGACCCGCGTGATCGTGATCTAGACGAGCGTTTCCTTAGAATCCGACGGCCCGTGCTGGTTTGAGCTCTCGTCGTCTGCAATGCTGTCATGCTCGGCGAAGGCGGAGCATCCCGTATGCCGCGGCAGAAGGGATCGAACTGAAACGTCGCGGCGTACTGGATCGTCCGCCTTCGCCTTCGCGGACGAAGACAGCGGGGGTCCATACGTCCATATCAACGGGACCAAGACTTTGGAAACCGTCGTCCAGAAGCATCGATCGTCTAGTGTGACGGTCACCAAGCAAGAGGCCGCCCTCGGGGGCGGCCTTCGTCGTTCAAGTCCTGGCGCAGGACGATGACGCGTCACGCATAGTCGCTGCCGCCATTGTCATCGTTGCCGTAACCGTCGTCGGCGTCGAAATCGGCGTCGTCGCCATTGCCGCTGTCGTCGTAGTTCGCCTGATCGAACAGGCCGGCCCGACCGCCGCCGTCGCCCGAACGGCCGATGTCGTCGACACCGGCGTCGCGCGCCAGCGAGCCACCCGACTGGTCGCTCCACGGGTTGGCGCCACCGCCACGCTCCTCGATGATGGTCGTGTCACCGAATGCCTGGTGCGAACCGCCACCCATCATCGAGCGGATGCCGCCGAGCAGCAGGGAGCCGCCGACCATGCCGGCCGCCGCCGCCGCCGCGGTCCCGAGGAACGAGCCGCCTCCGCCGCCGAACATGCCGCCCCGCGGCTGGCCGAAACCGCCTTGATCATAGGGGCCGGGCTGACCGGGATAGCCGGGCTGTCCCTGATAGCCCGGAGGCATGGCCTGGCCGTTGTTCCAGACCGGGCGGCTCGGGGCCGGCGGCGGAACGTTGGGAACGGAGCCGCGGCTGCTGGCCGAGCCGAAGATGCTGTCGCGCATCGAATCGAGGAAGCCGCCGGACTGAGGCTGCTGCGCCTGTTGGGCGTGCTGCAACTCCTCGATCCGCGCATTGGCGCGTTTCAGAGCCTCGTCCTGGACCAGGACCGTCTGCACCAGCGCATACACGGCGTTTGGAGCCCGCTGCAGCGCCTGGGAGATCGCGGCGGCCGCGTCCGGGTCACGCGGCGCACTCTCCAACTTGGCAAGCCGGTCGAACAGTTCGTCGATGAGTTGGCGTTCTTGCGGTGTCATGTGGTTCTCCTGTCGCTTGCCGGTTCCAGCGAAGCGCGGCCAAGATTTAGGGGGACTTTGTGGTCCGGCCAGCCGGGCCGTGGATTAAATTTCCGTGGGCGATTTTCCCCATGCGACAAAGCGTCATTGGAATAGCGAGGACTTGGGAGTTGCGAAGGACTCGCGACGCCGGCGCCACTTTGCTGCGAAAGGGAACGCTGTTCCGCGCGGTTTTGTTCGTCGCCGGAATGAAGATCTGGTCAGGCCAGCGTCACCCCGCGTCGCTCGAGCAGGTCCGGAAAGTGCTCGCCGGCGAGATAAGCGTGCTCATGCTCCCGTTGCACCGTCAACGGATCGAGCTCGATCAGGACGTCGTCCACGAAGCCAGGATGGCACATGACGAGCCCGTTCTCGGGCAGGGCGGTCAGGAAGCCGTCCATCAAGGCGCCGAAGTCCGACGCTTTGGTGAAGTCGTAGGCGCCCGCAAAAGCGGGGTTGAAGGTGATGTCGACGCGCTTGGCATGCTTGCGGAATTGCGCGCTCAGCGCGTCCAGCAGCAGGGCCTTCGGCGCCGTCAGTCGCGGCATCAGCGGCCCAGGGCGGCCGCCCTGGCGGACCCAGGCCGATGGCGCGGCGTCCTTGACCGCCGCGAGAAAGCCCTCGCGCACCTGCGGATACAGCTGCGCATGCTGGTGACCATCGACGAAATCGGGGGCGCGGCCGAACAGCTCGCTGAAGGCGGCAAGCTGGACCATCACCTCGGCGCGGATCATCTCGGGATCGAGCCGGCGGGTCAGCCCGGCGCGCAGCAGCTTGGGAAAGGGCGGAAACATGCCGCCCTCGGCGGGCCGGAAATGCATCGTCAGCGGCCGGAACGGCGCTGTCAGCGTCACGTGCAGGCCGATGGCGCAGCGCGAACTGTCGGCCGCGACCTTGGTCAGCTCCGTCACCTCGTCGCGACCGATCGCTGCGCCGACCATCATCACCGAGGTCGCGTTGAGACGCCCACGTCCGATCAAGTCGCGGATGGCGCGATTGACCCCTGGACTGATGCCGTAATCATCGGCGCACAGCCAGATGCGCCGGTGCGGCGCCCCGCTCATTCGGCGGCAGTCCTTTCGGCGCCGTCGCTCCGCGAGTCGAGCGCGGCGCGCTTCTCGCTGTGCTCGGCGACGAAGTAGATCGGGCGCGCCTTCAGCTCCGAGAGGATCTTGCCGATATACTCGCCCATGATACCGATCATGATCAGCTGGACGCCGCCGATGGTCATCAGGCCGACCATCAGCGAGGGATAGCCGGGTACGGACTTGCCGGTGGTCAAGGTCTCCCAGAGAATCGACAGACCAAACAGGAAGGCCGCCGAGGCGAGCAGGATTCCCAGCAGGCTGGCGAAGCGCAGCGGCGCCACCGAGAACGAGGTGAGGCCCTCGATCGACAGGCCGAGCAGGCTGGTCACGTTGAACCTCGTGACGCCATGGGCGCGTGCCGCAGGTTCGTAATCGACGCGGATTTGGCGGAAGCCGATCCAGCTCGCCAATCCCTTGAAGAAGCGGTTGCGCTCGGGCAGCTGGCGCAGCGCCGCCACGGCGCGCGGCGACAGCAGGCGGAAGTCGCCGGCGTCCTCCGGGATCTTCTGCCGCGCGCCCCAATTGATCAGCGCATAGAAGCCGTGCACCGCGACCCGCCGTAGGAACGGCTCGTTGTCGCGGTGCGCCTTGGCCGTGTAGACGACGTCATAGCCGTCCTTGATCCAGTGCGTGACGAGCTGCTCGACCAGGGCCGGCGGATGCTGGCCGTCGCCATCCATGAATAGCACGGCGCCGCGGCGGGCATGATCGAGGCCGGCCATCAGCGCCGCCTCCTTGCCGAAATTGCGCGACAGCGACACCACCTGAACGTCGAGCGCGTCGGCCTGCAAGGTGCGCGCGATCGCGAGCGTGTTGTCGCGGCTGCCATCGTCGACATAGACGAGTTCGCAGGCGAGGCCGAAGCGCTGGCGCAGCGTGCGGGCGAGGTTGTTCAGCCGCTCGTGCAGCGCCGTCAGTCCCGCGCCTTCATTGTAGACGGGGATAACGATCGACAGGCCCTGCGACGCGGCATCGGCCGCGGTCGTGGTCAGGTCGGACACGTCAGTTCCCAGCATCGCTCAGAGTCCTCGTTCGCCTACCAACATATGGTAGCAGCCGCCGCCTGTCGCTACGATGAACGGCGATTTATGATCGCAGGAAGGCCTCGAGGCGGGCAAACAGCGGATTCTCGCGGTCGAGCACGTAGTCGAGCGAGGCGACCGATACGGTCTCGGCCCCGTGCGCGCGGAGGAAGCTGCCCAGCGCGTAGATTTGCGCCGGCGGACAATGGAGGGTCAGCATGCCTGACGACGTTGGCCCGCCGAACGGCGCCACGACGCCGAACCGGTTGTGGGCCTCGGTCAGCATTGCTGCGTCGCACCCTTTGAAGCGTGTGCGCACCTCGCGGTACTTGCTGGCACGGGCGCGGGCATGGATGTGGTCGAGAATGATCCGGGCGCTCTCGCGCGGTCCGTCGGACCAGTCGGCATCGCGGGAGGCGACGAGATTGGCCTGGCTGCGCAGGATCACGCCGTCGTCCAGCACCTTCAGCCCGTTGGCGGCCAGCGTCGAGCCGGTGCTGGTGATGTCGACGATCAGCTCGGCCGTGCCGACCGCGGGAGCGCCCTCGGTCGCGCCGGCACTCTCGACGATGCGGTAATCGACGATGCCATGGGCGGCAAAGAAGCTGCGCGTCAGGTTGATGTATTTGGTGGCGACCCGCATGCGGTGATTGTGCCGGGCGCGAAAGCCGGTGGTCACGTCATCGAGATCGGCCATGGTGCGAACGTCGATCCAGGCCTGCGGCACGGCGACGACGACATTGGCGCCGCCGAAGCCCAGCGTATCGATCAGCAGCACGCGTTTGTCGGCGTCCGGAATGCTCTCGCGCACAAGATCCTCGCCGGTCACGCCGAGATGCACGCTGCCGCGCGCCAGTTGCGAGGCGATCTCACTCGCGGACAGATAGGCGATCTCGACATTGTCGAGGCCTGAGATCGTGCCGCGATAGTCGCGCGCGCCGCCCGTCTTCGACAGGGTCAGGCCGGCGCGTCCGAAGAACGCTTCCGCATTTTCCTGCAGGCGCCCTTTGGACGGAACGGCGACGACGAGAGGGCCGCTCATGATGCTCTCCCACGCTGGGTCGTGCGGTGACTGCTAACCTGGGCGAGACCCTCGACCCAGATCGAGAAGCCGACCGCGGGGATCGGTGCCGCCGCGCCGAGCCGGCTCAGCAGCCCGTCATAGCGGCCGCCGGCGACCAGGGGCTCGTCGCCGCCATCCTTGCGGTGCAATTCGAATTCGAAGCCGGTGTAGTAGTCGAGGCCGCGGCCGAACGCCGTGGCGAAGCGCACCTGACCGAGGTCGATGCCGCGCTTGGCCATGAGATCGACGCGCGCCTCCAGCGCGTCGATCGCGCTGGCGATGTCGAGCTTCGCGTCCGCGGCGAGCGCGCGGAGCTGTTTGACGGAGTCTATCGGATTGCCGGCGATCGCCAGGAAGCGCTTGATCGTGTTGAGCGCGTCGCGCGGCAGGGCGCCGCCTTTGAGGGTCGATTGTTCCAGGAAGCGATCGGCGATCTCGGCCACGGTGCGGCCGCCGACGGCGGTGGCGCCGGCGATCGACATCAGGTCGGTGACGAGGGCCAGCGCCGCCTTGCGATCCGAACCGGCGAGCGCGGCGAGGACACCCTCATATTCGTTACGCGTCGCTGCCGATGCGACTGCCAGGCGCTCGAGATCCTGTTCCAGCGTGACCTTGCGGTTGAAGTCCTTGATCAGCCGCCGCCGCCACACCGGATAGAGGTCGAGGGCGTCGATCAAGGCGGTGAACAGCGCGACATCGCCGGTGCGGATCTCGACCTCGGCGAGGCCCGCCGCTGCCGTCGCTTCGATCGCCAGCGCCAGCATTTCCGCGTCCGCGGCGGGGTGATCCTTGCGGCCGAACGACTCGATGCCGGCCTGCAGGAATTCGCCGGGGCGGCCGTTACGGTATCTAAATACGGGTCCGAGATAGCTGAAGCCCGCGGGATGGCCGGCGCGGGCGGAGGCCAGATAGTCCCGCGCCACTGGAATGGTCAGGTCGGGGCGCAGGCAGAGCTCCTCGCCGCTCGCGTCGGTCGTCAGGTAGAGGCTCTTGCGGATGTCTTCCCCGGACAGATCGAGGAACGGTTCGGCTGGCTGCAGAATCGCCGGCTCGGCGCGGTCATAGCCGGCCTGGGCGAACGACTGCAGCAGCGTGTCGGCCCAGGCGGCGGGGCCGGTTGAAGCGGGTCCGGTCATCTCGATCTGGTTCCACTCGGGGTGAGCGCCGCCCGGCGGGCAGCGGCAGCCCCTTAGCATGGCCATTCCGCGGTTTCGACCATGAATGGGCGCGGCGGACGACAATTGGGGACGGGCCTTAACGGCTCTGACTGCGCCAATCGCCCAAAGTGGCCTGGATCAGGGCGAGGGCAGCCACCCCCGCAGTGTCGGCGCGCAGGATGCGCGGCCCGAGCGCGACCCGGAGCACAAGTGGCTGCCGCAGCAGCAATTCCCGCTCCTCGCTGGCAAAGCCGCCTTCGGGACCGATCAGCAGGTCGATGCCGGCGTAATCGCTGCCGCCGCGCAGCGCCTGCAGCGGATCGGCGACGTCAGCCGCCTCGTCGCAGAACACGAGCAGGCGGTCCGGCGGGCGCTGCGCCAAGAAACGCTCGAGCGACACCGGCTCACGCACCTCTGCCAGGCTGAGGATGCCGCATTGCTCGGCCGCCTCGATGACGTTGGCGCGCATGCGCTCGCCGTTGACGCGGGACACCTGGGTGTGCCGGGTGATCACCGGCGCAAGCGACGAGACGCCCATTTCGACCGCCTTCTGGACCATGTAGTCGAGCCGCGCGTGCTTCAGCGGCGCGAAGACATAAGCGAGGTCGGCGAGCCGGTCTTGTGGCCGGGTCCGATGCTCGATCGTCAAGCTGTCGGGCCGCTTGCGGCCGCCGATCAGACCCTGCCATTCGCCGTCGCGGCCGTTGAAGACCAGGACGCGACCGCCGGCGCCAAGGCGGAGCACATTGCCGAGATAGTTGCTCTGGTCGCGGTCCAATTCGACATGGGCGCCGTGCTGCAGGGGCGCATCGACATACAGGCGCGGCGCGTTGAAGTCGTATTCGGGCATGTTGCTTCGACCGTGAAGAAAAGGCGTCCCTACCAGCGCCGAAGCAGGCGGATGACCCGCGCCCGGCCGCATTGGCGATGGCGCCTTTTGGCCGCGCTGTCGACAGATTTTACCGGTTGGATCGGCAGCGACGTGGTGGCCGTCCGGTGTTCGGACGCGATGTCCCGGCGGCGTCCGGGACGCCTTGGCGAGGAGAACAGCCGGTGATCGACAAGAACTGGACCTGGGCGTTCGCCGCCATAATCGCGCTCACGCTCGCCGTGGCCTGTCGCGCCGACGACAAGGCGGTCGCGGGGCAGGCGGGGGCGGCCACCCCGCCGCGGGCCGCCGGCCCCGGCGGGCCGGCCACTGCCGGCTTTCGCCCCCCTGAAAGCTGCTTGAAGGAGTTTACGCCGCTGCGGGACGAGACAGCCCGCCGCGCCAAGCTCATCAAGGCGGCGACCGAGCGTCGCTTCGCGCCTGGCGAGGCCTGCCAGCTGGTCCATGAGTATGAGCTGGCTCAGACGAAGATGATCGATTACGCGGTCGCACATGCCTCGACGTGCGGGATTCCGCCCAAGATCACGGATCAGCTGAAGGCCAATCACGAAAACACCCTGGCCGTGATGCGGAAGGTCTGCACGGCGACGTGATCCGGAGGCGGCTTGTTCCGGCGATGCCGGGATGGGATTGTCGCTGACGACAGGTCGGAGCCGGATTCTGCGTAGAGTTCGCAACTCTGCGGTTCGCTCCGCCCAGGACGAGGAATCTGTGGCCATTCTGAGGCGGAGCTGCGTCCCTGCGCCGCAGAGGTGACAAACTCCGCGGTTGTGCCAAGCGGGCGGGAATCGTAAAAGGCCCCGGATCGGATCGTGCTTTCGTCCGGAAGTTTTGAGGAACTTTGGTCTTGCCGGAGAACCAGCCCTTGATCGCCCGCCATTCGTTGCTGTCGCTTGCCGTGCTGATCGGCCTCTGCTCGGGGCCGGCGCTGGCACAAAGCGCATTCCCGGCCTTGCCGGGTGAGTCCCGCCCTGCCGCCAATAACAGCTCGGCCTTTCCACCGATCGGTGGCAGGCCTGCCGCGCCGGCGGCGGCGCCCACCGCCTTTCCGAGTACCGGAGCGCCGGCGTTCGGCGGCGGCGGTGGTGGTTTCCAGCCGCCCGCCATGGCCGCGCCACAGGGCGGTCCGCCGGACAACTGCATGAAGGAATTCATCCCGTTGCGCGAAGAGGCGGAGCGGCGCGGCAAGCTGATCAAGGCCGCGAGCGACCGCAAGGCCTCTCCGGATGAGGCCTGCAAGCTGATCGGAAATTTCGGCAAGGCCGAAGTGAAGATGATCAAATATGTCGAAGCGCATGCTGCAAGTTGCGGCATTCCGCAGCAGATCGCAGAACAGCTGAAGACGGGTCACAAGGGTACGGAAGCCCTTGAGAAGAAGGTTTGCGCCGTGGCCGCCCAGATGCAGACGCGGGGCAGCCCGGCCGCGCCCAGCCTGAGCGATGTGCTGGGGAGCTCCGCCGCGCTGCCCGAAGCCAACACCGGCAAGAAGGGCGGGTCGGCGTTCGACACCATGACCGGCAACGTTCTCACCCGATGAGCGACACCGCCGTCCGCGTTGCTGACGCGACCGGCAATTGGGTCGACACGCTGGCGCCCGTCTGGAGCCGGCCCTATCTGCGGCTGGCCCGCTATGATCGCCCGATCGGATCCTGGCTGCTGTTGATGCCGTGCTGGTGGTCGGCCGCGCTGGCGGCCGGCATGTCGGGACAGCTCACCATGCTGCCGGCCTGGATCGCGCTGTATTTCGTCGGCGCGTTCGCGATGCGGGGGGCCGGCTGTACCTGGAACGACATCACCGACCGCGATCTCGACGCCAAGGTGGAACGCACGCGCTCGCGGCCGATCCCGGCCGGGCAGGTCGGCGTCAAGCAGGCGCTGGCCTTCCTGGTCGCGCAGGCGCTGATCGGCCTGATGGTATTGCTGCAGTTCAACCGTTTCGCGATCCTGACCGGGATCGCATCGCTGGTCATTGTCGCGATCTATCCGTTCATGAAGCGAATCACCTGGTGGCCGCAGATGGTCCTGGGGCTCGCCTTCTCGTGGGGCGCGCTGATGGGATTTGCGGTCGCTTTCGGCCGCCTCGATGCCACGGCGCTGTTGCTCTACGCCGGCTCGATCGCATGGGTGATCGCCTACGACACGATCTACGCGCATCAGGATGCGGAGGATGATGCGTTGATCGGCATCAAGTCGACGGCGCGGCTGTTCGCCGACCGCACGCATCTGGCGCTCATCCTCTTCTACGGGCTGGCCGTGGTCTTGATCGGCGCCGCGCTCGTCACTGCCCACGCTGGCGTGGCTGCCTGGATCGGGCTTGCCGGTTTCGCGGCCCATCTCGGCTGGCAGGTCCACCGGCTCGACACCGCCGATCCGGCGCTGTGTCTGCGCGTGTTCAAGTCGAATCGCGATGCCGGGCTGCTGCTGTTCGCAGCCCTGCTGGTCGACGCGGTCTTGCGCGTACTGTGATCAGTTGCGCGCGATGATCTCGCGTTCGCCGCGATAGATCGACGCCGGATTGAGCAGGTGGCCGACGCGGCGGCGCATCAGGAAACGCGGACGGCGGTCGCGGATCGCGTTGCGGCGACGGCGGCGCGGCGCGGCTTCTCTGTGCGTGTCCTGAAGCTGCGGCAGCGCGAACGTTTCGCTCCACATCGCCCAGGCTGCAGCGATCTCGCTCGGGTCGTCGTCGACGCAGAGAGGGATGGTGAGCGACGGGTCGCGGTGGACGAGAACCAGCATCATCCGCGAGTCGTCGAGCTCGCGAAGCGCGATGCCGAGGAAGTCGCTGACGCGGAGGTTCACGGCCATGCGCATGCCGCTGACGGCACGGCGCAGCACCACGCGCTCCCGGTGCAGTTCGACCTGCCGGATTCCGCCATCGGCACGGGTATCGTGCGCGCTGAACGAGACGGGCAGGGAAAGAGGGTCGAGCCGCACGGCGCGGCCCGACCCTGCGGAATGGCTTCCGCCTGTTGCTGTTTGACGCCTCACGGCTTGGTCTCCCCGCCGGGATTATGTTCCCGGTCGATGCGTGAGACCTTGCCACGCACCCCGCCCGTTTCAGCTTAAGAAGCCTGGTTAATCAGCGGTGACGCATGATCCTCTTACCGTCATGATTGACAAGCGCTTGCCCCGCATGATTGACGAGACCTTGCCGATTTGCCGACAATCCGACGTGCCGTCCGCCTGCCTGCTTGAAGTCGGCGTGAACAGGCCACATTTCGTTTGGATTGAGTCGTCCTCGTCGCCACCAGACATCGATCGGAATTTGTTCGTGACCTCTTCCCCCTCAGCTCCTGCTTCGTCGACCTCCGTTCATTCCGATCTTCTCGATCAGTCCGCGCTCACGGCGCTCGCCCAGCGGCTGGTCGAGGCTGCACGGAAGGCCGGCGCCGATGCCGCCGATGCGATCGCGGTGCGCGGCGTTTCCCAGGGCGTCGAGGTCCGCGACGGTCGTGTCGAGGAATCCGAACGCTCCGAAGGCGACGATGTCGGGCTGCGCGTCCTGGTCGGCAAGCGCCAGGCTGTGGTGTCGACCAACGACGTCAGCGGCGACGGTGTGGCACGGCTGGCGGAACGGGCCGTCGCCATGGCCCGCGTGGCGCCCGACGACAAATATGTCGGCCTCGCCGATCCCGCGCTGCTGGCCCGCAACATTCCCGAGCTCGACCTTCTCGATCCGCAGATCCCTGTGATCGCCGAGTTGGAGCGGCGTGCCCAGGAGGCGGAAGCTGCGGCGATGGCGGTCAAGGGCGTAACCAAATCGGGCGGAGCGTCGGCTTCGGCCGGCATCGGCGGCATGGTGCTGGTCACCAGCGACGGCTTTCATGGCGCGTATCTGCGCTCAAGCCAGAGCATCTCGACGACCGCGATCTCCGGTGAAGGCACCGGCATGGAGCGCGACTATGACTACACGGCGGCGCCGCACGGCGCCGATCTGCTGGCCCCGGCGGCGGTCGGCCGCAGCGCCGGTGAGCGTGCCGTGGCGCGCGCCAATCCGCGCAAGGTCGCGACCTGCCAGGTGCCGGTCGTGTTCGATCCGCGGGTGTCCGGTTCGCTGGTCGGCCATCTCGTCGGCGCTATCAACGGCGCTTCGATCGCGCGCAAGACCAGCTTCCTGAAGGACAAGCTCGGCGCGCAGCTGTTTGCCAAGGACATCCGCATCATCGACGATCCGCTGCGTCCGCGTGGCCTGCGTTCGCAACCTTTCGACGCCGAGGGCGTCCAGGTGAAGAAGACCGCGCTGGTCGACGATGGCGTCCTGACGACGTGGCTGCTGGATTCGGCGACGGCGCGCGAGCTTGGGCTGGCCACGACCGGGCATGCCCATCGCGGGGTGTCGTCCTCGCCATCGCCGGGTCCGTTCAACCTGCATCTCGAAGCAGGCGTGGTGACGGCCAAGGAGCTCATCTCGGACATCAAGCAGGGCTTCTACGTTACCGACCTGATCGGCTCCGGCGTCAACGGCGTCACCGGCGACTACAGCAGGGGCGCGTCCGGTTTCTGGATCGAGAATGGCGAGATCACCTATGCGGTAAGCGAGGTGACGATCGCCGGTCACCTGTTCGAGATCTTCAAATCGATGACGCCCGCCAGCGACCTGGAGTTCCGCTATGGGGTCAATGCGCCGACGGTGCGCATCGAAGGGTTGACGCTTGGCGGACGCTGAGATCGAGAAACCGGCCGGGACGACCCTTGCGGCGGATGCCGGGCTTCTGAAGCAGGCGGTGCGCGAGGCTGGCGAGCTGGCGCACGCGATGTTCGGCACCGAGCTGCGCAAATGGACCAAGGGGGCATCGTCCCCGGTGTCCGAGGCCGACATGGCCGTCAACGAGCTTCTCGAACGCCGGTTGAGGTCGGCCACGCCCGATTACGGTTGGCTGTCGGAAGAAAGCGCTGACGATTCCGATCGGCTCGACCGGTCGCGGGTCTGGATCGTCGACCCGATCGACGGCACCCGGTCCTTTCTCGCCAGCCGCCAGGATTGGTGCGTGAGCGTCGCTTTGGTCGAGGACCAGTCGCCGATCCTGGCCGCCGTCTATGCCCCTGTCACCAGCGAGTTCTTCTTCGCAGGCCTGGGACAGGGCACCACGCTCAACGACCAGCCCGTTCAGGCCGCCCAGGGGACTGCACTGGACTTTGCGCGCGTGGCGGGCCCCAAACCGCTGGTTGAGAAGCTGGCTCCGCAATTTGCCCGAATTGAACTCCATCCCCGAATCGGATCATTGGCGCTGCGCCTGTGTCGTGTCGCGCACGGTGCGCTCGATGCCGCTTTTGCAGGCGGGCAAAGCCGCGATTGGGATCTTGCGGCGGCTCATCTGATCGTGCAGGAAGCGGGAGGTAAAATGACCGCATTGTCCGGCGAGACGATCCTCTATAATCGTCCGGAAGTGGTGCACGGGGTGCTGGTAGCAGCGGGCCGCGACCGACATGCTGATATCGTCGCGCAATACCGCCGCTTACCGCCAGGCTGAACGGCTCCGGATCGCACGCTCCACTCGCCAGCAAGGCGCCGATTAGGAATGGTACCGATGACAGATAGCGCCTCGCAGCAGCTCCTTCACCTCGTGATCGGCGGCGAACTCATCAATCTCGACAAGAACGAATTCAAGGATCTCGACAAGGTCGATATTGTCGGCGTGTATCCGAACTATGCGGCGGCTCACGCGGCATGGCGAGCCAAGGCGCAGATGACGGTCGACAACGCCCATATGCGCTATTTCATCGTCCACCTGCACCGGCTGCTCGATCCCGGTCAGGACGCGAAGTAAGACGCAAAGCTTTCGACTTGAAACATCTCGTCCGTAATATGCTGCGTAGCGGCTGGTTCCAGCGCGCCGTTGGGTTTCTCGCGGCCGAGTACCTGCGCCTGGTTTGGCTCACCAACCGCTTCACCTATGAGCCGGCGGATGTCTACGACATCGTCGAGCCGCAGATGCCGGCGATCTTCGCCTTCTGGCACGGCCAGCATCTCCTGACACCGTTCATCCGGAACAAGCCGAGCTACCGCGCCAAGGTGCTGATCTCCCGCCATCGCGACGGCGAGTTCAACGCCATCGCCGCCGAGCGGCTCGGCATCGGAACCATTCGCGGCTCGGGGGACCACGGGTCCTCCTTCCACCGGAAAGGCGGGGTGGGGGCCTTCAAGGAGATGGTGCGCGCCCTGGAAGACAACTATAACGTAGCATCGACCGCGGATGTGCCGAAGCGTGCGCGGATTGCGGGCCTCGGCATCATCATGCTCGCGCGTGAATCAGGACGTCCGATCATGCCCTTTGCGATGGTCACGAGCCGCTTCATCCGCCTGAAGAACTGGGACAGCACCACCATCAATCTGCCCTTTGGCCGCGGCGCATTGGTGGGGATCAAGGAAATCAGCGTGCCGCGCGATGCCGACGCCGCGGCGATGGAGCAGGCGCGCCTCGACCTCGAAGCCACGCTGAACGAATGCATGCGCCGCGCCTATCAGATCGTTGGCCGCCCGGATGCCTGCCCGCCGCCCGTGACGGGGGCGTCCAGTGGCTAACACGCTCCCGATGGCCCTGCGCGTGTACCGCGGGTTGTCCTCGGCGGCGGCGCCGCTTGCGCCGGCCTTGATCAGGCAGCGGCTCAAGCACGGCAAGGAAGATCCGGAGCGGACCGACGAACGCCGCGGCCTGAGCCACGACACGCGCCCGCTCGGACCGCTGGTCTGGATTCACGGCGCGAGCGTCGGCGAGGTGCTGGCGGCGGCGGCGCTGATCGAGCGGTTGCGCGCGCTCAACATCCGCATCCTGCTCACCTCGGGAACGGTGACCTCGGCCGCGATCGTGGCCAAACGTTTCCCACCGGATGTGATCCATCAATACGTCCCCTATGACACGCCGCGTTTTGTGGAGCGGTTTCTGGATCATTGGCGCCCATCGCTCGGGCTGTTCATCGAATCCGACCTCTGGCCCAATCTGATCCTCGCCGGCGCCTCCCGGCGGGTGCCGATGGTCGTGATCAATGGACGGATGTCGCCGCGCTCGTTCCCGCGCTGGCGCCGCATGTCCGGCACGATCTCCGCGCTGCTCGGCCGTTTCGACCTTTGCCTGGCCCAGTCGCAGGCCGATGCCGAGCGGTTTTCCGCGCTCGGCGCCCGCAATGTGATCACGACGGGCAATCTCAAGCTCGATGTGCCGGCGCCGCCGGCCGATCCGGTCAAGCTCGAACGATTGACGGCGATGACGCGCGGCCGCCCGGTGATCGTCGCCGCCTCCACGCATCCGGGAGAGGAGGAGATCCTCATTGCGACGCACAAGGCGCTGTCCAGCGCCTTGCCGTCCCTTCTCACCGTGATCGTGCCGCGGCACCCTCAACGTGGATCCGCGATCGCCGATCTCGTCGCCGGCGCCGGCCTGCAGACAGGCCTGCGGTCGCGCGATGGTCAGCCGCTGGCCGGAACCGAGATTTATGTCGCCGACACGATCGGCGAACTCGGGCTGTTCTATCGGCTGGCCTCCATCGTGTTCATGGGCGGCTCGCTGGTCGAGCATGGTGGCCAGAACCCGATCGAGGCCGTCAAGCTCGGCGGAGCCATCGTCCACGGACCCCACGTCTTCAATTTCGCCGAAGTCTACGAAGCGCTCGATTCGGCGGCTGGCGCCCGTCTCGCCCAGGATCAGGTGGCTCTGGTCCGGCAGTTCAGACATCTGCTGGCCGATCCCGAGGCGGGCAACAGCCTGGTCGCTGCCGGCTCGCGCGTCGTCAATCAGCTTGGCGGCGCGCTGGAGCGAACGATGGCTGCGCTGGAGCCGTATCTCCTGCAGGTCAGGCTGGAGATGGGGACCGCGCGAGATGCGTGAGCCGGCCTTCTGGCACCGGCCGCACGCCTGGCAATCGCTGCTGCTGTCTCCGCTCTCGGTGCTGTATGGCGCCATCGCCGCACATCGGATGGCGCAGAGTGGCCTCGATGCCGGAGTTCCCGTCATCTGCGTCGGCAATTTTCATGTCGGCGGCGCCGGCAAGACGCCGACGGTGCTGGCGCTGTCGGCTCTGCTCCGCGAACTCGGCGAGCACCCGGTCGTGCTGAGCCGCGGCTATGGTGGCCGGCTGGCTGGGCCTGTGGCGGTCGATCCCGCCATCCACGCGGCCGCTGACGTCGGCGACGAGCCGCTGATGATGGCCGCCCACGTGCCTGTCGTGGTGTCGCGCCATCGCGCCGAAGGCGTCGGGCTGGCGAAGACGCAAGGCGCCAGCGTGATCCTCATGGATGATGGCTTTCAGAACCCGTCGCTCACCAAGGATCTCGCATTGATCGTGATCGATGGCGCGCGCGGGCTCGGCAACGGCAGGGTGTTTCCAGCCGGACCGCTGCGCGCGCCCTTGCCGCCGCAGCTCGCGCGCACTGATGCGCTGATCGTGGTCGGCAGCGGCGCCGCTGGTGAGGCGGTCGCAGCCCGCGTCACCGCAGCGGGAAAGCCGGTTTTCAGAGCGCATCTGCAGCCGGACCCCGAGGTGGTCGCAGCGCTGGCCGGGCGGCCGCTGCTCGCCTTCGCGGGCATTGGCGATCCCCAGCGCTTCTTTCGGACCCTCCGTGCGAGCGGGCTCGACGTCGTGGGCGAGCGTGCGTTTCCCGATCATCATCCGTTTTCAACCGATGAGATCGCCGCGCTGGCCGACAAAGCCAGGCATCAAGGCGCGACGCTGGTCACAACCCAGAAGGATCTGGCCCGGCTTCGCGGCCATCGCATCTTGGGCAGATCGGACCCGGTGATCACGGCGTTTCCTGTGACGCTGCAATTCAGCGATCCGACGGCCTTGCGCAGCTTGGTCGCGCACCGGCTCGCGTCGGCGCGGCAGCGTCAGCCATTCGCCTTGAGCGCGCCGGGATAATGTCGCTGCAGCACCGCGCTCGGCAGCGCATAGGCCTCCTGCAGATCGACGCTCCAATATTTCAGCTCATCGAGCGGGATCCGCGCATCGGTCACGGCGCATCGCACGTAGCTTCCTGGCGAAATCACGCGGAAGTCGCCATCCAGATACTGCACCTGCGCTTCCCCCTGGCCCGAGGGGCCGAACTTGTTGAGCACGTCCGTGATCTCCATCCATGTACGCCGACGAGCGCACGAAGGTCATAGCTTGTTGATTTCTAACACAGATGGAGGCCGCTGTCGCTTCCGCAAACCCACTGATTTGTGATGCTTCGGCCGGAAACTCCGTGCTAGCTAGAATTTTGGATCTCTGCCGCTCGTCGTGCCCGGCTGGTTTGATGCGCTCCCTCATCACCGTCCTTTCCCTGCTCTGTGCGGTGATCACCTCAGCCGCTGCGGAGCCATTGCCTGCGCCCGTGGCCATTGAGATCCCGTCCGCCGGCTACGTGCTGCATGCGCAGCTTTACAGGCCGAGCAGTGCGGGACCATTTCCTGTCGTCATCGCGCTGCACGGCTGTGGCGGGCTTGCCGGCCACTCCGATCCCGTGCTGCCGCGTTACCGCGATTGGGCCGAGGAACTCGTCAAGGACGGCAAGGCCGTGCTGCTACCGGACAGCTACGGCTCGCGTGGCCTGGGACCGCAATGCCGGGTCAAGGAACGCCGCATCAGCGGCCGCCGCGAACGCGTCGCCGATATCGTCGCCGCGCAGAAATGGCTGACCCAGCAATCCTGGGTGATGCCGGATCGCGTCAGCCTGCTGGGCTGGGCGAGCGGCGCGAGCGCGCTGCTGTGGGCCGTGCGGCCGCAATTGCCGGACCATGTCTCGCCAGACTTCCGCTCGGCGGTCGCCTTCTACCCGGATTGCCGCGCGTCGTCGGGGCTTGGCTGGAGCGCACGGGTTCCCACGCTGATCCTGATCGGCGGCATGGACGACGTCTATTCGCCACCGGCCTGCCGGCAGATGATCGATGGTGCGCGGGGCCGCAGCGCGCTGACGCGGATCGTGGTCTATCCTGGCGCCTATCACGATTTCGACCGCGTCAATCTGCCGGTGCATATGGTGGCCGGCAGTGATGCGGCGGCGCCCGAGCGCGGCCATGTAGGCTCCGATCCCGAAGCCCGCGCCGACGCCCAGAAGCTCGTCTCCGACTGGCTGGCGCGTTGATGCTCCAAGCTGTTTGCTGGGGCACGATCTTTCGAAAAAAACCGATTCCGGCTCTTCCAGTCGGAGTTACGCTAGAAAAGGCTGCCTTGATCGGCCGGATCGGGTGAGCGCTTCGCTGCCGCCGGCTTGGTCTCGCGTGCGGTCTTGGGCGGCGCTGCCACTGGTGCCGCGCGGCCGGCAGCGGCCGTCGCTGCGACCACGCCATCGGCGAACTCGATCGAGAGCGCGGCGTTGGGGCCGATGCTTGCGGCCTGGTGCAGCGGGTGACCGGCATCATCGCGGACCAGGGCGAAGCCGCGCGCCAGCACGCTGCGATAGGACAACGCCGCCAGCAGCTGGCCGGCGTGGTCGACGCGCGCCGACAGCCGCGAGATCGACGTCGCCAGCGCGCGGGCCGCGCGATCCGCGAGCCGCTCGGTGCGGTCGCGCTCGCGTTCGATCGCTTGTCGCTTGGCCTGGGCATAAGCGAGGCGAGACGCCTTGAAGCGGGCGTCGAGCGCTTCGAACCGCTCGCGACGCCGGTGCAGCAGCGCCCGCGCCGACAGTGACAGCCGCTCCGAGGACACGATGAGACGATGATCGGCCTGCGCGATCTGCCCATGCAGCACGCGCAAGGTCAGCTTGGCGCTGGCCGCCGCGAACTGGCGGAAATGCACATTGGTGTTGGTTTTCAGCGCGCGCGGCAGGCTTGCCGCGGCCGAATCCAGCCGCTGCCGCGGAATGGCGAGCAGCTCGGCTGCTCCGGGCAGGGCGCGCGCGGCCGCACGCAGTTCGTTGCGGCGGCCCTCCTGGCTGCGCTGCCAGCAGACGCTGACGCGGCGGGCGAGGCTCGCGACCTCCTGCATCAGCTCGCTGCGCACCGGCACCGCCATTTCCGCAGCGGCCGTGGGCGTCGGCGCCCGCTTGTCCGCGGCGAAATCGATCAGGGTCACGTCGGTCTCGTGCCCGACCGCCGAGATCAGCGGGATCATGCTCTCGGCTGCGGCGCGAACCACGATCTCCTCGTTGAAGGACCAGAGGTCCTCCAGCGAGCCGCCGCCGCGCGCGACGATCAGCACGTCGGGACGTGGAATCGGGCCGTCCTCCGGCAGATCGTTGAAGCCGCGGATCGCGGCCGCGACCTGCTCGGCCGAGCCTTCGCCCTGCACCTTCACCGGCCACACCAGCACGTGGCGGGGAAAGCGGTCTTCCAACCGGTGCAGGATGTCGCGGATGACGGCGCCGGTTGGCGAGGTGACGACGCCGATCACCTCGGGCAGCCAGGGCAGCAGCTGCTTGCGGGCGGGATCGAACAGGCCTTCGGCGCCGAGCTTGCGCTTGCGCTCCTCCATCAGCGCCATCAGCGCGCCGATGCCGGCCGGCTCCAGCGCCTCGATGACGATCTGATATTTCGAGGAGTTCGGATAGGTGGTGAGCTTGCCGGTGGCGATGACCTCGAGCCCTTCCTGGGGCTTGAAGCGCATGCGGCCGTGCACGCCCTTCCAGATCACCGCCTCGATCTTGGCGCTCTCGTCCTTGAGCGCGAAATAGCAATGGCCCGAGGAATGCGGTCCGCGGAAGCCGGTGATCTCGCCGCGCACCCGGACATGGCCGAACTGGTCCTCGACCGTCCGCTTCAGCGCGGAGGACAGTTCGGAGACGGTAAATTCGGGCGCGTTGGGCAGGGCTTCTGCGGGCGGCATCGATCGCTGATTCGGATTGGGGGAGCAGCTGCCAAGGTAGGAGCTTTCGGTCCCGACCGCCAATCAAGCCGTTGGCTTTTCGATAACTCTGTATTATAGAGTACTCTATATAAGGCTGGGCAGGGAGAGAGGCCATGCGGAAGAGCATCACGATCGTGGGGCGGCTCATTGGCTGGGGCCTCGGCCTCGCCGGGGCTCTGGCGCTGGTTCTCGGCGGCATGATCGCAACGCCGCTGGTGCATCCGCCCGAGCTGAAGTCGATCTCGGAGACCGTCGGACGTGTTGATCGCAGCACCATGCCGGCCCTGCAGCGCTTCAGCGCCCGCGACGGCACTGAGCTCGCTTATCGCCACTATCCGGCACGGGCGACGCCGGTCGGAAAGATCGCCATCCTGGTCCACGGCTCGTCGGGCTCCAGCGTGGCCGTGCATGCCCTCGCCGACGGGCTCGCCGCCCACGGCATCGACACGTTTGCCCCCGACATTCGCGGCCACGGCGGCTCCGGCACCCGCGGCGACATCGGCTATCTCGGCCAGCTCGAGGACGATCTCGCCGACCTCGTCACGGAGGTCAGGAAATCGGTTCCGGCCCAGCCTATCGTGCTGCTCGGGCATTCCGCAGGTGGCGGTTTCGCGCTGCGCGCCGCGAGCGCGCCGATCCAGGAGCTGTTCGCGCGCACCATCCTGCTCTCGCCCTATCTCGGCTATGATGCCCCGACCAATCGCGACAATTCCGGCGGCTGGGCCAGCCCCGACATTCCCCGCATTCTCGCGCTCGGGCTGCTGAGCCGGATCGGCGTGTCGTGCTGCGAGGCGCTGCCGGCGCTGGCCTTCGCCGTCAGGCCGAACTCCGAGAAATATGTCGCCTCGACCTACAGCTACCGCCTGCTGCGCAATTTCGCGACGCGCGGCTACAAGCCCGATCTCACCGCGGCGAAGCACCCGGTGACCCTGATCGCGGGCGCCGATGATGAGCTGATGCAGGCCGACAAATATGCCGACGCTGTGCATGCGGTGGCGCCCGCCGTTGACGTCAGGCTGATCCCCGGCGTCAATCACATGGAGATCGTGTCGGCGCCGCAGGCCGTCAGCGCGATCGCCGAGGACGTGGCTACGCGCTAGAGGGGTCACGCGCATGATCGACAGCCTGGAAGCCGCACGCGCGCTTGACGACATCGAGGACATGACCAGGCGCGTGCGCCAGTCGCAGATCTACAGGCTGTCCAGCCTGCTGATGGTGCTGTGGGGCGCGCTGGTGTTCGCCGGTAATCTCGTGACCTATCTGACGCCTCACTACGCCGACAAAGCGTGGTTGTCGGTCTACGTGCTGGCGATCGGCGGATCGGTCGTGCTGGGCGCCACGGAGAAAACCCGGCGGGGGATGAGCAGTTTCGATGTCAGGTCGCTGCTCGCCTTCGTGATGTTGTTTGCCTTCGGCTTCTTCGTCGAGACGATCGGCCATTTTGGGCCGCGCGAGATGGGCGCGTTCTGGCCGATCTATTTCATGCTGTTCTACTGTCTTGCCGGATTATGGTTCGGCATCGCTTTCACGGTCTTCGGGCTCTGCGTCACCGTCCTGACCCTGATCGGCTACATCTTCATCGGCGCGGCATTCCCGCTCTGGATGGCGTTCGTCAATGGCGGCGGCCTGATCATCGGCGGTCTCTGGATGCGGCGGAGCTGACGGCGTTGGCGGAGCTCGACGAGATCATCCATCAGCCGCTGCGGCTCCGGATCATGGCGGCCCTGAATGCGCTGCCGGCAGGGACAGGACTGGAATTCGTCCGGCTGAAGAAGCTGACGGGGGCGACCGACGGTAATCTCGGCGCCCATATCGAGACGCTGGCGCGGGCTGGCTACGTCACCGTCGACAAGGCCTTTGTCGGCAAGAAACCGCAGACGACGGTCACGCTGGCCGGCCCGGGCCGGGCCGCCTTCGCCCGCCATGTGGCGGGCCTGCAGGAAATCATTGCCGGTGCTGCGGCGAAACCGCCCGAGCCATGATTTGACTCTGTTGCGAGGGCCGGGCAATTGGGGCCTCCGAATTGACCCACCCTGCGACGGCATCGACGATGAACATTCTCCTGATTGGTTCCGGCGGTCGCGAGCATGCGCTCGCCTGGAAGATTGCCGGCTCTCCACTGCTCACCACACTGTGGTGCGCTCCGGGGAATGCCGGCATTGCCAAGGAGGCGGAATGCGTTGCGCTCGACGTGACCGATCATGCTGGCGTGATCGCGTTCTGCCAGGCCAACAAGGTCGATCTCGTCGTGGTCGGGCCGGAGACGCCGCTCGCGGCCGGAATTGTCGACGATGTCGAGGCCGCCGGCATCAAGATTTTCGGGCCCCGCAAGCTCGCCGCGCAGCTCGAGGGCTCCAAGGGGTTCACCAAGGATCTGTGCGCTGAATACGGCATTCCGACCGGGGCCTATTGCCGGTTCGACAATGCGCCGGAGGCTCTCGCCTATGTCCGCGAGCACGGTGCGCCGATCGTCGTCAAGGCCGATGGCCTGGCGGCCGGCAAGGGCGTGGTGGTGGCCAAGACGCTGGCCGAGGCCGAGGACGCCGTCAGGATGATGTTCGAGGGCGGCTTCGGCGTCGCCGGCACCGAGGTCGTGATCGAGGAGTTTCTCGAAGGCCGCGAGGTGTCGTTCTTCGCGCTGTGCGACGGCCAGACCGCGATTCCGCTGGCATCGGCGCAGGACCACAAGCGGGTATTCGATCACGATCAGGGGCCCAACACCGGCGGGATGGGGGCCTATTCGCCGACGCCGTTCGTGACGCCGGAGATCCACGATCAGATCATGTCGCGGATCATCCTGCCGACCATCGACGGCATGAATGCGCGCGGCACGCCGTTCAAGGGCATCCTCTATGCGGGTCTGATGCTGACGGCGCAGGGCCCCAAGCTGTTCGAATACAACGTCCGCTTCGGCGATCCGGAATGCCAGGTGCTGATGCTGCGCATGATGTCGGATCTCGTGCCGGCGATGCTGGCCGCTTGCGACGGGCAGCTGAAGAACTTCGATCTGCGCTGGTTTCCAGATGCGGCCGTCACCGTCGTGATTGCCGCGAAGGGCTATCCGGGCGACTACGCCAAGGGCAGCGTGATCGAGGGGCTCGATGCGGCGGCCAAGGTCGAGGGCGTCGAGATCTTCCATGCCGGCACGGTCGCCAAGGACGGCGCCATCCTCGCCAATGGCGGCCGCGTGCTCAACATCTGCGCCAGCGGCAAGACGGTCACCGAAGCCCAGGCGCGCGCCTACCAGGCCGTGGACCTCATCCAATGGCCGGACGGCTTCTGCCGCCGCGACATCGCCTGGCAGGCGCTGGCGCAGGAGAAGGCCGGCGGCTGACGTCGCGCAATCTCAGCGCCGCGCCTTGAAGAACGCCTTCAGCATCTCGGCCGCCTGCTGCTCGCCGACGGCCGAATAGACCTCCGGCACGTGATGGCAGGTCGGCGCGGCGAAGAAGCGGACACCGGACTCGACGGCGCCGCCCTTGGGGTCGGCCGCCCCGTAATACAGCCGGCGGATGCGGGCGAAGGAGATGGCGCCGGCGCACATCGTGCACGGCTCGAGCGTGACGTAGAGATCGCAATCGACCAGCCGCTCGCTGCCGATCACCTGCGCGGCCTGGCGGAGCGCCAGGATTTCGGCATGGGCGGTCGGATCGCGATCGGTCAAAGTGCGGTTGGCGGCGGTGGCGATGACAGCATTGTCCCGGACCACGACGCAGCCGATCGGCACCTCGCCGGAAATTGCGGCCGATTCGGCCGCTTTCAGCGCCAAATCCATGAAAGAAGGGCTCTTCATGGCTCGTAATACCCGCCCAAGTCTGCTACTGCATCGCCCTTCAGCAAAACCGGACCCCGATTTCCTGCGTGACATGCGCTGCTCAGAGCGCGCGTATCACCCATCGTCCTGCACCTCGAAGCGAGACCTTCATGCCCCGTGACACCGACAAAGACAACGATTCCCGCGGCCGCCGCGGCGGCGCCCCGCGGGGGCGGTCCGAAGGCGGCAAGGGACGCTCGGGCGCCGCACGCGGGCCGGAGAAGAAGTTCGCCAAGCGCGGCTTCGGTGACAAGGACGCTGGCGCCAAGGGCAAGCGCTCGTTCGACGACGGCCGCGCCCCGCGCCGTCGCGACGACGGCGATGCGCCGCGCAAATCCTATGGCGACAAGCCGCGCTTCAACCGCGATGAGCGTCCGCGCGGCGATCGGCCGTTTGCCGCCCGTCCGGCGCGGGCTGCCGATGGCGAGAAGCGCGCCTTCAAGCCGCGCGGCGACCGGCCGAAATTCGACCGTGACGAGCGCAGTGGCGAGAAGCGCCCCTATACGCCGCGCGCCAATCGCGACGAGGCCCGCCCGGCGGGCCGCTCGTCCGAGCGCAAGTTCGGTGAGCGCAAGCCTTACGCCGCGCGAGAGCGTGACGGCGACAAGCGGCCCTATACGCCGCGCGGAGAGGGTGCGCGTGACCGCGGCGATCGTCCGCGTGCAGACCGCAGCTTCGGGGACCGGCCGCCGCGGACCGGTGATCGCCCGGAGCGCAAATTTGGCGGAGAACGCAAGTTCTCGCGCGGCGCTGAAGGGGATCGCGGCGAGCGCAAATTCGGAGCAGGACCGCGTGGGCCGCGCAAGGAGTTCGGGGATCGGCCGCAGCGCGGCGAGACCAAGCCCTGGCAGAAGCGCGGCGCGGATGGCGATCGTCCGGAGCGCAGCCCGCGTGCCCCGCGTGAGGGCGGCCGGAGCTTCGACCGTCCTCGGTCCGATCGTCCGCGCGAGGATCGTCCGAAGTTTGACAGACCCAAATTCGACAAGCCCAAGTTCGATCGTCCGCGCCGTCCGGAAGGGCGCACCGACTGGCAGGAGCATCCGCGCAGCGAGCGCCGCGGTGGCGATTTCGGCGATCGTCCGCGCCGCGACAATGAGGACGACAGCAGGGTCTTCGCCAAGCGTCCGGCCTTTGGCGGCCGCGGTGCCTATCGCGAGCGCAAGCCGGAGACCGACAAGCGTGTGAAGCGCGTCGTGCCCGACGAGGCGCCGAAGCCCGGCAAGGCTGGCGATCGGATCGCCAAGGTGCTGGCCCGCGCCGGCCTGGCGTCGCGCCGCGATGCCGAGGAAATGGTGACGCAGGGCCGCGTCACCGTGAACGGCCGCGTCATCAACTCGCCGGCGCTCGACGTCACCGAGAACGACGTCATCCAGGTGGACGGCGCCCCGCTGCCGCAGCGCGAGCGCACGCGGCTGTTTCTGTACCACAAGCCGCGCGGCCTGATGACGACGCACAGCGACCCCGAGGGTCGCCCGACCGTGTTCGATAATCTGCCCGAAGGCCTGCCGCGGCTGATCTCGATCGGCCGGCTCGACTTCAACACCGAAGGCCTGTTGCTGCTCACCAATGATGGCGGCCTCGCCCGCGTGCTGGAGCTGCCGGACACCGGCTGGACGCGACGCTATCGCGTCCGCGCCCATGGCGAGATCACCCAGGCGCAGCTCGACCAGCTCGCCGCGGGTGTCGAGGTCGATGGCGTGAAATACGGCCCGATCGAAGCCACGCTCGAGCGCGACCAGGGCGCCAATGTCTGGCTCATCGTCGCGATCCGCGAAGGCAAGAACCGCGAGGTGCGCAACGTGCTGGCGTATCTCGGCCTCGAGGTGAACCGCCTGATCCGCGTCTCCTATGGTCCGTTCCAGCTGCTGGAGCTGCCCGAGGGCGAGGTGCAGGAGGTCAAGACGCGGGTGCTGCGCGAGCAACTCGGCGAGAAGGTGATCGCGCAGTCCGGTGCGGATCTCGGTCCGGCGGGCAAAGGCAATCGCGAGCCGCTGCCGGATCCCAAGCCCAAGCCGAAGCGCGAGGTCGTCGCCGACCGCAAGGGCCGCCGCGTGCTGGTCCAGCGCACCGGCAGCGAGGAGGCGCGCGCGCGCCACGAGGCCGAGGCGCGCTTTCCCGGTCCGCCGCGGCGGCCGAAGCGCGGCTATCACGGCAAGCGTGATATCACGCCGCAGGACGAGTAGGGTGGTGCGATGCGTGTCGTCGGTGGACGGCTGAAGGGCCGCAACATCGCCTCGCCCGCCTCGCGCGACATCCGGCCGACCCAGGACCGGCTGCGCGAGGCGCTGTTCAACATCCTCGTGCACGCCTACGACGATCCGATCGACGGCGCGCGCGTGCTCGACCTGTTTGCCGGCACCGGCGCGCTTGGCATCGAGGCGGTCTCGCGCGGCGCCGCGTTCACGCTGTTCGTCGACAACGGCGCCGAGGCGCGGGCGCTGTTGCGCAACAATGTCGAGGCGCTCGGCCTCGGCGGCGTGACCAAGGTCTACCGCCGCGATGCCACCAACCTCGGCCCGGCCTATCCGGTCGAACCATTCTCGCTGGTGTTTCTCGATCCGCCCTATGGCAAGGGTCTGGCCGAGACGGCGCTGGCTTCGCTGCGCGACGGCGGCTGGCTTGTGCCGTCAGCGCTGCTGGTGGTCGAGGAGTCGAAAGCCGCCGCGTTCAAGGCGCCCGAGGGTTTTGAAGAACTCGAGCGCCGCGCTTATGACGACACCGAGTTCGTGTTCCTGCGCCGCCCTTGATCCTTGCTCGGTGTCGCCCCTGCGAACGCAGGGGCCCATAACCACAGAATTACGTTGGGCGCAGGCTGCTCGCCACGCCGATCTTTTCCCTCACGTCAGCTGCGGCACATGGGTCCCGGGTCTGCACCTCCGCGGCGCTTCGCGCCGCTGCGGCTTGCCCGGGACGACAGCTCGTTTGCATCTGTCGTCGTGCCGCTCCTCGTCGATCGCCAGGCCGTCTCCTATCTCCTCCCGAACAGCTTTTCGACATCGGCGAGCTTGAGCTCGACATAGGTCGGACGGCCGTGATTGCACTGGCCGGAGTTCGGCGTCTCTTCCATCTCGCGCAACAGTGCGTTCATCTCCTCCGGCTTGAGGCGGCGGCCGGCGCGAACGGAGCCGTGGCAGGCCATGGTGGCGGCGACATGCATCAGGCGGCGCTCCAGCGGCAGCGCCTCGCCCCATTCCTCCATGTGTTCGGCGAGATCGCGCAGCAGCCCGGCTGCATTGATCTTGCCGAGCAGCGACGGCGTCTCGCGCACCGCCACCGCGCCGGGACCGAAGGATTCGATGGCGAGACCGAACGAGGCCAGCTCATCGGTTCGCGCGAGCAGCGCCTCGACGATGGCCTCATCAAGCTCGACGATATCCGGGATCAACAGGATCTGCCGCTGCACGCCATGCGCGGATAGCGAGGCTTTCAGCCGCTCATAGACGATGCGCTCATGGGCGGCGTGCTGGTCGACGATGACGAGGCCGTCGCGCGTCTGCGCCACGATATAGGTGTCGTGGAGCTGCGTGCGCGCTGCCCCGAGCGGACGGTCGAGCAGGTCGGGCGCGGCCGGCTGCTCGTGCAGGCGCAGATCGGCGCGCGGGCCGCCGACGTCGAATGCGGCCTGGGCCGGCTCGGCAAAGGCCGCAGGCGAGAACGCCGCAGCGGCGGGCATCGCATCCGCGCCGTGATCGCGCGGCACCGGCGCGGCGGGCGCCGATGGTGAGCGCTGCCAATCCCAGTTCATGGGACCCGGGTTGGGGCGCGGCGGCGCGAACGCCGGGCGGAACGCGGCAATGGTCGCGCCGCCGTCATTGGCGGCGGTGCGGCGTCCCTCACGCGCCAGGCCTTCCTTCAGCGCGTGAATGATCAGCGCACGGACCAGACCGGCATTGCGGAAGCGCACCTCGGTCTTGGCCGGATGCACATTGGCGTCGACCTCGCGTGGATCCAGCGTCACGAAAAGCGCCACGACGGGATGACGGTCGCGCGGCAGATAGTCGGCATAGGCCGCGCGCACCGCGCCAAGGATGAGCTTGTCGCGCACGGGACGGCCGTTGACGAACAGATATTGGCCGAGCGCATTGGCCCGCGTCAGCGCCGGCGCGGCCGCGAAGCCTTCGACCGCGACGCTCTCCCGCGCGCTCTGCACCGCGATGGCATGGCTGCGGAAGTCAGCACCCAGGATGTCGCCGAGCCGCGTCAGCTGGCCGGGCGCCCCCGGCAGGGCCGCGGCCCAGGTCACCGGCGCGCGCTCCTCGCCGGCAATGGTGAAGGCGATGTCAGGCCGCGCCATGGCCAGCCGCCGCACCACCTCGCGGATCGCCTCGGCCTCGGTGCGGTCGGTCTTGAGGAATTTCAGACGCGCTGGCGTGGCGTGGAACAGGTCGGCGACCTCGACGCGCGTGCCTTGATTGAGCGCCGCCGGAACGACCGGTGATTTCTCGCCGCAATCGACCTGCAGCGCCCAGGCATGCGGCTCGCTCTTGTGCCGCGTCGTGATCGACAGCCGCGCCACCGAGCCGATCGAGGGCAGCGCCTCGCCGCGGAACCCGAGGGTGCGGATCTGCAGCAGATCCTCATCGTCGAGCTTCGATGTCGCATGGCGCTCGACCGCGAGCGCCAGATCGGCCGCGGTCATGCCGCCGCCATCGTCGGTGATCGCGATCTTCCGCCGCCCGCCGCCATCGGTGAAGATGTCGATGCGGCTGGCGCCGGCGTCGATCGCGTTCTCGACCAGCTCCTTGACCACGCTCGCGGGGCGTTCGACCACCTCGCCGGCGGCGATGCGGTTGATGATCTGTTCGGGAAGCTGGCGGACGGGCATGAGGCAGACTGTCGGAGGATTCGGATGTGCTGTTTTAGCCACCGCAGCGGCGCGGAGCCAGGCTGCCGCTCGCCACAATTGTGACGGTAGAATAGCCTTTTTCACGCAGTGCGGCAGGCGAAAGCCACGTTCTCCAACGGGATTGTGAGGCGGGCGGGGCCAGTATATCGTTTCACGAAAATCACAATCAGCCGGAGGAAGCCCATGTGCCGTCTGTTCGCACACCAGCCTCAGCACGATTATGAGTCGCAGACCCGCTCGTTGCGGATCGGCGGCCATAGCACATCGATCCGGCTCGAAATGGCGTTCTGGGACACGCTCGAGGAGATCGCCGCCAAGGAAGGCATGAGCCTCGCCAAATTCGTGACCACGCTCTACGCCGAGGTGCTCGATCATCACGGCGAGGTGAAGAATTTTGCCTCGCTGTTGCGCTGCTCCTGTCTGATCTACCGCGCCAAGGCGACCGCCGCGCTGCCGGATTTTCGCGCGGCGGCTGCGATCATGGACGCTGCCGAGTAGCCGCTCGGGCAGTCTCTCGTCTTCCTCGGCCCGCTTGCGGGGAGAGGGCAGGGTGAGGGGGACTCTCCACAGACCGCGCTCGTGAAGAGTCCCCCTCACCCGGATGCCATCTTGCGATGGCATCCGACCTCTCCCCGCAAGCGGGGAGAGGTCACGTCGAGCCGTCGTGCCGGATGCTGCGAACTCGCGATCACCCCGGGGGTCAGATCTCCTTCTTCTGCATCGCGCCCGCGATGTAGTCGGCCTGGCGGATCGCCAGCGCCACGATGGTCAGCGTGGGGTTGCACGCCGCGCCCGTGGTGAACTGGCTGCCGTCGGAGACGAACAGGTTCTTGATGTCGTGGGTCTGGCCGAACTTGTTGACGACGCCGTCCTTGGCTTTCTCGCTCATCCGGTTGGTGCCGAGATTATGCGTCGAGGGATAGGGCGTGGTCGGATAGGTCACGGTGGCGCCGACCGCCTCGTAGATCGCCGAGCCCTGCTTGTAGGCGTGGGCGCGCATCGCGACGTCATTCGGATGATCGTCGAAATGCACTGACGCCACCGGCATGCCGAACTTGTCCTTGGCGACCGGGTCGAGCGTGATGCGGTTGGTCTCCTGCGGCATGTCCTCGCCGACCAGCCACATGCCGGCCATGCGCGGATAGGTCTCCATGGCCGCGGTGAAGCTGCGGCCCCAGGCGCCGGGATTGAGGAACGCCGCCATGAACGGCAGGCCGAGCGACAGCGTTTCCATCTCATAGCCGCCGACGAAGCCGCGCTTCGGATTGAACGCTGCCTCGTCGCGGACGATGCCGGCCATCGTGGTGCCGCGATACATGTGCACCGGGTTCTCGAACGTCGCATAGACGCTGCCGGTCATGTGCCGCATGTAGTTGCGGCCGACCTGGCCGGAGGAGTTGGCGAGGCCGTCCGGGAACAGGTTCGAGGCGCTGTTGAGCAGGAGCCGCGGGCTCTCGATCGAGTTGCCGGCGACGGCGACGATGCGGGCCTTCTGCAACTGCATCTTGCCCTGGCTGTCGGCATAGACCACGCCGGTGACCTTGCCGGAGGCATCATGCTCGATCTTGATCGCCATGCTGCCGGAACGCACTTCGAGATTGCCGGTGGCCTCGCCCTTCGGGATCTCGGTGTACAGGGTCGACCATTTCGCTCCGGATTTGCAGCCCTGGAAGCAGAAGCCGATCTGCTGGCAGGCGCCGCGGCCGTCGCGCGGCTGCGAGTTGATCGCCATGTTGCCGGTGTGCACGGTCTTGTAGCCGAGTTTGCGGGCGCCGGCCTCGAGCACCTTGAAGTTGTTGTTGCCGGGCAGGCCGGGAATGTCGTTGGTGCGGGTCACGCCCATCTTGAACTCGGCCTTGGCGTACCACGGCTCCATCTCGGCGAGCGTCACCGGCCAGTCCATCAGGCTCGCGCCGGGCACGCCGCCATAGGTGGTGCGGGCCTTGAACTCGTGCTCCTCGAAGCGCAGCGAGGCGCCGGCCCAGTGCACGGTGGAGCCGCCGACCGCCTTCACGATCCAGGCCGGCAGATTGGCGAAGTCCTTCGCCACCCGCCAGGTGCCGGACGTCGTGCGCATGTCGGTCCAGGCGAGCTGGGTGAAGCTCTCCCATTCATCGTTGATGAAGTCCGGAATCTCGTAGCGATTGCCGGCTTCGAGAATAACGACCTTGATGCCCTTCTGCGCAAGCTCGTTGCCGAGCGTGCCGCCGCCGGCACCCGAGCCGATGATGACGACGACGCTCGAATCGTTCTGATCGAATTTTGCCATTGTGGTTTCCTCCGTGTTCTCGTTGTTGTTCGCCGGCGTCAGGCTTTCGGCAGCCAGTCGATGTCGGAGAAGCCACGGTTGATGTAGCCGCCATGCTCGGCGGAGGAGCCCTCGTAGCCGAATTTCGGCCAGAGCTCTTTTTGATTGTAGAGCGAGACCACGAGGTCGCCGCGGATGGTCTTGAAGAAGGTGGTCTGCTCGATGCCCTGCAGCAGCGCGACGCGGTCGGCCTCCCACGGCACCTGCGCATACGGCACCTTGTGGCGGTCCTTCGCATCCTGGTCGAGCCGGGCGATGCCGTCATTGATCATCGCCTTGACGGCGGCATCTTCGGCGGCCTTGCCGTCCCACGGCTTGACCGCGACGATGTAATAGCGGTCGGCGAGGAAGTCGTGCGGATAGATGTCGCGCGCGACCTTCACCAGCGTCTTCAGGGTAGCCGGGGTCAGCGCCTTGGCATCCTCGGCCCAGGCATCGGTGATGCCGAGGCCGGTCGCGGAGGCGACGGCGGCGGCCGGCACGGTCGAGGCCGCGCCCTTGAGAAAGACGCGGCGGTCGTATTTGTTGCGGCGATCGACTTCTCTCATGGCTATTTCCTCCGTGTGTTTGTTACTTATGTTTTTGGTTGGTCTCGCGGCTCAGCCGAAGCGGCCGCCGCGCTGGATCACCTCGATCTTGTAGCCGTCGGGATCGGTGACGAAGAAGAAGCGCGCCAACGTCGCGCCATTGTGCTTGAAGTCGCGCAACGGGCCCGGCGACAGGTTCTCGCGCTCGAAGCGGGCATGTTCGGCATCGAGATCGTCGACGACGACGGCGAGATGACCATAGCCGTCGCCCAGCGTATACGGCTCCTTGCGGTCGTAATTGACGGTCAGCTCGACCTCGAACGGCGACGACGGATGGCGCAGATAGATCAGTGCGAAGCCGTCGAAGCGCAGATTGTCGGCGATCTCCAGGCCGAAGGCGCGCTTGTAGAAGTCGAGTGCCTTGGCTTCGTCGAGCACGCGGATCATCGAATGAACCGGTTTTGCCATCTCAATTGTCCTTCAGATAGGTGATGATCGCGGCGCGCAATTCGGGCTTGGCTTGGCGGTAGGCCATCACGGCGCCGGGGATCAGCTCTTGCGGGTTGGTCAGCCAAGCATCGAGCCTGGCCTCATCCCAGGTGAAATCGGCCTTGGCGAAGCCGGCCGAATAGCGGAAGCCTTCGACCGAACCTGCGCGTCGGCCGACGACTTTCGTCAGCGGCGGTCCCTGCCGCATCGGCTCGGCGCTGCTCAGCGTATGGCAGACACCGCATTGCTGCTTGAACAAGGTCGCGCCATCGACAGGCTTTGGGGCAGGCAGGGCCATCTGCGCAAACGCAATCGTGGTGCTCAGCACCGCGCCAATGAATGACCCACACAGAAGAAGCGCGTATTGCGCCGCACGCCGTCCCGACATCGATCCTCGCTCATCATTTTTCTTGAGCCTAGGTCGCAGCTGGCGCGGCGTGGTAGTAGCGGGCTGTTTCAGCGAGAACAAAGCGTGCGCAGCAGTCGTGCGCGACGCAGCATATGTCAGTGTTGCGGACTAATCGTCGAAACGGCGCGCGCCGCGTCCCGCCTTGACGTCGCTGCGGAGCTTTTTGCCTTCGAGCCGGCGCTGCTTGGAGCCGAAAGTCGGCTTGGTCGGGCGCCGCACCTTCGGCCGCACCATCGCTTCGCGCAGCAGCGTCACGAGACGTTCGATGGCGTCGGCCTTGTTGCGCTCCTGGGTGCGGAAGCGTTCGGCCTGGATCACGATGACGCCGTTCTTGGTCATGCGCTGGCCCGCGAGGCGCGCCAGCCGTGCCGCCGCATCCTCCGGCAGCGTGATCCTGCTGGTGTCGAAGCGCAACTGGGCCGAGGTCGACAGCTTGTTGACGTTCTGTCCGCCGGGGCCGGAGGCGCGGACGAACGAGATCTCGATGTCGTTTTCGTCGATGGCGAGGTCGCGGGAAATCCGCAGCATGGGGCACCAGGGGAATCGAGGTTTTCGCGCGCACCATAGCGGCTTTAGGGGAGGCGTGCGCGGCTCGTCATGGGGACGTGGTTGGCCTGGGACAGCTGCCAAAGCCTCCGCTGTCATCCCGGCCAACGCCGGGATCCATAACCCCAGGACAAGCTTTGTGGCAGGTTGATCGTTGATCCCTTCCGCATCAGGTCGACTGCGGAGTTTGGACCCCCGATCGGCGCCGCGCCGCGCGGGCGCGCGTCATCGCTTGTCCGGGATGACGGTGGTGGGGAGGGCGGATTCACGCTTCAAACAGCCGAGGGAACGCAAGGGACAGGCGCGGCGTCAAAGGACATGGCTCCGCGGTCTCGCGGCATCTCGTGCCCGAGCTCCGCGTTAAACTCGTCCCTCGCGAGGAGTGCAGAGGGCGCGGGGAATGCCGGGTGCTGGCCGCACCCATGGCCCGCCTGCGAAAAAAATGCAGGCGGCAGGTACCACAGGTTCAGCCGAGACATCCCGGCATTCCCCGCGCGATGGGCTTCACGCTTATACACAGTCTCCCTGGTGCGCCGGGCTTTCTGGCCACCATTGCGCGACGCTTGCGCATCGGCGCGTGATACCAGCATCGGGGTATCGGGACGCTGCGACTTCACGTCCGCGACAGATCGTTCGTCCGCGCCCTCGAGAAGAGGACGCTGCGACCTCTCGCGGCCACCGCCTCCCCGCCTCGCGTGTCGTGACGATCGCGCGCAACGCCCCTCCGCAGTGAGGCGGGATGCGGACATACAATCATAGATTCCGATAATGCGCAAGAAATTTTGCTTTTTCAGAATTTGATGCCGGCTGGGACTGTCGTCGGCCGGCCGATATGGTATCGTGGCCGGCATGAGTGAGATGGCTCACCGCTTCCTCCGAGGAGCCGATCCTGCTGGCTCACCCCTGCTCCTGCTGCACGGGACCGGCGGCACGGAACATGACCTGCTGGCTTTGGCTCGAGACCTCGGTCCTGCGATGTCGAGCCTGGCGGTACGCGGCACGGTCGAGATCGAAGGAGGCTTTGCGTTTTTCTGCCGTCATTCAAACCGAACCATCGATGAAGCTGACATCACGGAGCGGCTGGAGGCTCTGGCCGGCTTTCTGAATTCATGTCGCGACCATCACGGATTTGCAGCTCCGGTCGCCGTTGGTTTTTCGAATGGTGCGATCATGGCCGCTGCGCTGCTTCTGATGCGGCCCGGATTGCTGAGAGGGGCCATTCTGTTTCGGCCGCTGTCCCCACTATCGAGAGAACTGCCGACGACGATGCAGGCGACGCCTGTGCTGATCATAGACGGCGCGAACGACAGCCGGCGTTCTCGTGGCGATGGTCTGAGGCTGGCGCAGACGCTGATACGCGCCGGCGCTGATGTGACACATCATGTCCTCGACACCGGCCATGCGATCACATCGGAGGACGTCGCGATCGCACGCGCGTGGCTGACGAGGACAGTTCCCGAAGCAATCAGCGAGCGCGCTTCTTGAGTGGCGATTTATGCCCGTGTCTTTCCATCCGTCATGACCGGGCTTGTCCCGGCCATCCACGTCGATCAGCGACCCGTAAAGACGAGGATGCTCGGGCCTTCGCCGCGCCGATGCGGCTTCGGCCCGGCCGCCCGCCTCAGTTCGTCTTGGTCACAGGCGCGGTGGCAGGGGCCTGGGCCGGCTCGGCGGCGGCCTGCGGGGTGCGGCCGACGACGGCGGTCAGCAGGCCCTGGCTCCAGAGCTGCTTGGCCGCCTTCTTGGCGTCGTCGAGCGTCACGGCGTTGACGATCTCGCTGCGCTTCTCGATGTAGTCGATCGGCATCTTGTCGAGCTGATATTGCAGCATCGCCTGCGCCAGCTTGGAGGAGGTGTCGAGCGCCAGCATCTGCGAGCCGTTGATGTAGGACTTGGCCTCGTCGAGCTCCTGCTGGGTCGGGCCGTCCTCGGCGATGCGGCGGATCTCCTGTTCGACGGCGGCGATGGTCTCGCCGGCGCGGTCGAAGCGCGTGGCGGTGTTGCCGATGAACAGCGCGGAGTGATCCATCCATAGCAGCGCGTCATAGACGGAGTAGGCGAGACCGCGCTTCTCGCGCACTTCCTTGTAGAGCCGCGACGACAGTCCGCCGCCGCCGAGAACGTGGTTCACCACATAGGCGGCCATGAAGTTCGGGTCGTGCCGGCGGATGCCGGGGCCGCCGAAGGTGATGACGGTCTGCGGCACGTCGAGCGACACGAGCACGCGCTCCGGCGGCTTGGTGGCGACGATGTCGGGCACCGGCGTCAACTGAGCCTTGGCGGGCAGCGCGCCAAAGGTCTGGTCGAGCAGCTTGCCGAGCGTGGCCGGATCGACGTCGCCGACGACCGCGACCTTCAGCGTGTCCTTGGCGAGCACGCGCCGGGTGTAGTCCTTGAGATCGTCGACGGTGATGGTCGGCACGCTCTCCAGCGTGCCGTTGGAGGGGCGGCCATAGGGGTGGTTCGGGAAGGCGAGCTCGAGGAATTTGCGGCCCGCCAGCGCGCTCGGATTGGTCGTCTCGCGGCGCAGGCCGGAGAGCACCTGCGAGCGGATGCGCTCGACGTCGGTGCTGTCGAAATGCGGCGAGGTCAGCGCCGTGCGCAACAGCTCGAACGCCTCGTCCTTGTTGTCGCGCAGCATCCGCAGCGAGCCACGGAAATTGTCGCGCGCGACCTGGAACGAGAGCTCGATGGCGCGGCGGTCGAGCCGCTCGTGGAAGGTCTTGGAATCGAGCTCGCCGGAGCCCTCGTCGAGCAGGTCGGCGACGAGATTGCCGACGCCGGGCTTGCCGGCAGGGTCCTGCGCGGCGCCGCCCTGGAACGCATATTCCATGGCGATCAAGGGCACGGTCGCGTCCTGCACGAACCAGGCTTCGATGCCGCCGGGCGACACCAGGCGCTGGATCTTGGTCGCGGCCTCTGCGGCCGGAGCGATCGTGAGCGCTGCGGCCGCGACGGTGAGGACGCAGGCGAAACGGCGGGCGAAGGTCATTGTGCTGATCACGACCGCTTCTCCTCGCGCTTGGCCGCATTGTCCTTGACCAGATAGCCGGTGACGGATCGCGTCTTCTGCAGCCAGGTCTGCGCCGCGGCGCGCACCTGCTCGGCGGTGACGGCGCGGATGCGGTCCGGCCAGCTTCTGATGTCCTCGATGCTGAGGCCGGTGGTGAGGCCGCCGCCATACCAGCGCGCCATCGTGGCCTGGTTGTCCTGGGCGTAGATCGCCTCCGCGATCAGCTGGGTCTTGACGCGTTCGAGGTCGGAGGCCGGAACCGGGTTCTGCGCGATCTCGGCGATGACGCTGTCGACCACCGCCTCGACCTGGGCGAAATCGACGCCGGGCCGCGGTGCCACCGCGATCGAGAACTGGGTCGGATCGAGCGACGTGCCCTGATAGGACGCGCTGGCATTGATCGCGAGCGGCTTGTCGACGACCAGTGCGCGGTAGAGATAGGAATTGCTGCCGCTGCCCATCAGCTGCGCCAGCACGTCGAGCGCGGCCGACTGGCCGGGGGCGGCTGTCGTGGCCGACGGCACCAGATAGAAGCGGCGCATCGAGGGCTGCTCGACATGCGGATCCGCCAAAGTGACGGTGCGTGGCGCGACCGGCTCCGGCTCCTGCGGCCGCAACCTGCGTGCGGGAATGTCTGCCTGCGACGGGATCTTGGCGAAGGTCTGCTCGACCAGCGGCCGCACTTCCTTGGCGTCGGTGTCGCCCGCGATCACCAGGATCGCGTTGTTGGGCGCGTAGAAGCGGCGATAGAACGCCAGCGCATCCTCGCGGCTGAGCTTCTCGATCTCCGGCTTCCAGCCGATCACCGGCCGGCCATAGGGATGGTTGACGTAGAGTGCCGCCATGATCTGCTCGTTGAGGCGGGCTTCCGGCGAGTTGGCGACGCGCATGTTGTATTCCTCGAGCACGACGTCGCGCTCGGGCAGCACGTTCTCATCCTTCAGCACCAGGCCGGTCATGCGATCGGCCTCGAACTCCATCATCTTCGGCAGCTGATCGCGCGGCACGCGCTGGAAGTAGCCGGTGTAGTCGACCGAGGTGAAGGCGTTCTCATTGCCGCCGATCTTCAGCACGGTCTTGGAGAACTCGCCGGCCGGATGCTTCTCGGTGCCCTTGAACATGAGGTGCTCGAGGAAGTGCGCCAGTCCCGATTTGCCGGGCGTCTCGTCGGCGGAGCCGACCTTGTACCAGATCATCTGCGTGACCACCGGGGTGCGGTGATCCTGGATCACGACGACCTGCAGGCCGTTCGGAAGGGTGAAACTGGCGGGGGGCTCGGAGGCAAACGTCGTTTGCGCCGCAGCGCCGGCCGTGAACGCGAGCAGAGAGACGAGCGCGGCAGCGACGGGGATGAACCGGTGCGAGGACATCATGATCCTTCTGAAGGCCCGAGAGGGGCGATCGGGTTTGAGCGCAGCATGCTACACCGCGCGGGACGGAGCCCGGCGTCACAAAGCGGCGATGCATGGTGCTGCCGCAAGACATTAAATTTCGCTAACGCCGGCACTGCCGGCGGTTCCGGAGACCTTGGGTCGGCGGACGGAATTACCGTTCCTTGCCGGTCATGATGTCCATCTGCTTGGCACCCAGCGGCTCCTGCGGACCGGTGCCGTAGGCATAGCTCGGCGATGGCGTCTGGTAGCCGGGCGGCGGCTGGGTCAGGCTTTCGCGCTGCGGCTCGCTGGTGAACGGCTTCGCCTCGCTGTCATTGCCCTTGAACATGCCGAACAGGCCGCCCTTGAAGCCGAGCTGCGACGGGCTCAGCATCGGATTGTTGGTGACGCCCGGCTGGACCGGCTCGGTCTGCTTGGCGGACGCGGTGCGTCCGGCGCGCATCTCGGCGGGCGTCAGCGGACGCGCCGACGCGACGGGATCCTTGTTTTCCTTCTTGCGCGCAGCCGCGGCGGCACGACGGCGCTGCTCATCCGGGTCCTTCGGCCAGTTCGGCGCCGTGGCCTGTGCCGCGGCCGCCGCCGGGGGCGGCAGATCGAGCTTGGGCGGAACCACCAGCGGCGAACGCTCGCGGTAGTCGATCGTCGGCGTCTCCATGTTGGTGCCGCCGATCCCGCGCATCAGATTGTCGATGATCTTCTCTTCGAAGGTCTTGTCGTCTTCGTCGTCGTCCTGGGCGCGCGCGGTGCCGGCGGCCATCATGAGGCCGATTCCGAGCGCCACGGCGGACAGCCGCAGAGCGCGAATGGCCGTGCTGGTCACGATCCGGCCGCTGACTTCGGTCTTGCGCATGGCTTTCCCTGTCCTCGCTTGTCCAGTGCTCGTGATCAGACGAACCAACCGTGACCCCGACACTCGCGGACCCTCCGCAAGCGGGTCGTCCGGTCATCCGCCGATCCCGAAAACGTGAAGAACCTCAGGCTCTTGAGCCCAGATCGGCAGGACCGGTATCGACCCCGATCAGGGCGCTTTTGCGGCGGGGCCGCCGAAGAAGGAGTCATACAGCAGGCCCGCCACCCCGGCAACGATCGCCACGTCGGCCAGATTGAAGATGTACCAGTTGTACACGGTGCCGCCGATCTCGACATGGAACAGCGCAAAATCCACCACCGCGCCATAGGCGAGCCGGTCGATGCCATTGCCGATGGCGCCGCCGATGATCATGCCGAGCGCCGCCGTGGCGAGCTTGGTTTCCGACCGCGCCATCCAGATCGCCAGCGCCACCACAGCGACGGCCTTCACCGCCATCAGCCCATATTGCGCGAGCGCGCCCTCGTTCTGCAGCCAGCCGAAGGAGATGCCGATGTTCCAGGCGAGATAGAGGTCGAAGAACGGTGTGACCTTCACGGTGCCGCGGTTCGGCAGGTCGAACACATAGAGCAGCCACAGCTTGGAGGCCTGGTCGATGACCAGCGTGGCGAGGCCGGCGAGCAGGCCGAGGCGGAGGCGGGGGGTCATTGGACGAAAAGTGCTCCGCAGACGACGGTGCGCTCCCTCGCCCCGTTCTTACGGGGAGAGGGTTGGGGGGAGGGGCGGACGCACGGGGAGTGTCCGCGGTGAGACCTGTACCCCCTCACCCGGATTGCATCTGGCGATCCAATCCGACCTCTCCCCGCAGGCGGAGAGAAGTTAGAGCGGAGCGCGTCGCGCCATCCGTCCAAGCCAGGTAAGGGTCTGTGATTCACTAGACACTCACCCCGAGCGCCTTCCATTCGCGCAGCGCCTGCGCGTCACGCGGCGAGACGTCGGGATACTCTGCGTCCTCGCCGACGCTTTCCAGGATCTTCCAGGAGCGGGCGCATTTGCGGCCGACGGCCTTCTCGACGATGACGGCAACGCCCGGCACCGCATCGAGCCGGAACGCCTCCGCCGGTGCTTCGCCCTCGCGCACCTCATAGTTCGAGGTGATGCAGATCTCGGCCAGATCCGTGTCGAACAAGGTGCCGAGCAGCGCGCGATCGGCGACATAGATGATCGGCGAGGCTTCCAGCGAGGAGCCGATGGTCTTGGCCGCGCGGGCGAGCTCCAGCGCGCCGGTGACGACGCGCCTGACGTTGCGGATGGTCTCCCATTTCGCGGCCAGCGCCTCGTCGCGATAGCCATCCATCGTTTCTGGGAACAGCGTCAGATGCACCGACGGTGCGGCGTCGGGCCGGTACATCCGCCACGCTTCGTCGGTGGTGAAGGACAACACCGGCGCCAGCCATTTCAGGATCGCGTCGCAGATCAGGTCGATCGCGGTGAGCGCGGCCTTGCGCGCCACCGAGGACGGCGGGTCGCAATACAGCGTGTCCTTGCGGATGTCGAAATAGAACGCCGACAGCTCGGTGTTCATGAACGCCGCGAGCGAGGCGATCACGGTCTTGTAGTCGAACGCGGCATAGGCGCGGCGGATGACCTCGGCCTGCTCGGACAATTGATGCAGCATCAGCCGTTCCAGTTCCGGCATGTCGGCGAACGCCACCGCCTCGCTGCGCTTGTAGTGATGCAGCGTGCCGAGCATCCAGCGGATCGAGTTGCGCAGCTTGCGATAGGTCTCGATGGTGTTCTTCAGGATCTCCGGGCCGATGCGCTGGTCGTCGGCATAGTCGGTCGCGCAGACCCACAGGCGCAGGATGTCGGCGCCGGAATCCTTGATCACCTTCTGCGGCTCGACGGTGTTGCCGAGCGACTTCGACATCTTCCGGCCGTTCTCGTCGAGGGTGAAGCCGTGCGTCAGCACCACATCGTACGGCGCCCGGCCGCGGGTGCCGCAGCTCTCGAGCAGCGAGGAGTGGAACCAGCCGCGATGCTGGTCCGAGCCTTCAAGATACATCACCGTATCCTGGCCGCCATCGACCTTGCGCTTGATGCCGGCGAGGCCGGGGAAATGCACGGGGTCTTCGAGCACGAAGGCATGGGTCGAACCGGAATCGAACCAGACGTCGCAGATGTCGTCGACCTTCTTCCAGTCCTCATTGGCCCGCGAGCCGAGGAAGCGCTCGCGCGCGCCGTCGGCGTACCAGGCATCGGCGCCTTCCTTCTCGAAGGCGTCCGCGATGCGGGTGTTCACCGTCTCGTCCTGCAGGATCTCGGCGGAGCCGTCGCCCTTTTCGCGCACGAACACCGCGATCGGCACGCCCCAGGCGCGCTGGCGCGAGATCACCCAGTCCGGCCGGTTGGCGATCATGCCGTTGATGCGGTTCTGGCCGGCCGCCGGCACCCATTGCGTGACCGAGATCGCGCGCAGCGCGCGGGCACGCAGGGTGTCGCCGGACTTCGCCTGACCGTCATCAGCGATGTCCTTGTCCATCGCGATGAACCATTGCGGCGTGTTGCGGAAGATCACCGGCTTCTTGGAGCGCCAGGAGTGCGGGTATTGATGCTTGAGCCGGCCGCGCGCCAGCAGCATGCCCGCCTCGGTCAACGCCTTGATGACGGCCTCGTTGGCGTCGCCCTTCTCGCCCTTGTCGTTGATGACGCGTTTTCCGGTGAAGCCCGGGGCGTGATCGGTCAGCGCGCCGTTCTCGTCGACAGTGTAGGGGATGGTGGTCGCGATGCCTCGGCCTTCCAGCTCGCGGCCATGCGCCATCCAGACGTCAAAGTCCTCGCGGCCGTGGCCGGGCGCAGTGTGGACGAAGCCGGTGCCGGTGTCGTCGGTGACGTGGTCGCCGGGCAGGAATGGCACGACGAAATTATAGCCGCCGGCGAGACCCCTGAACGGATGCGCGCATTCGACGGCATCCAGCGTGTCGCCGGGGATGTCGCGCAGTCTGTTGTAGCTCGTGACGCGCGCCTGCTTGAACACGCCCTCCGCGAGCGCGTCGGCGAGGATCAGCTTGTCGCCGGTCCTGGCCCAATTGTCCGCAGGCGCGTCGGTGACCTCGTAAAGGCCATAGGCGATCTTGGGCGAGAACGAGATGGCGCGGTTGCCGGGCAGGGTCCAGGGCGTGGTGGTCCAGATCACCACCGAAGCGCCGGCGAGCGCGCCATGGGCCGGCGAGGTCACCGGAAACTTCACCCACACCGTGTCGGACTGATAATCCTCGTATTCGACCTCGGCCTCGGCCAGCGCCGTCTTCTCGACCACGCTCCACATCACAGGCTTGGAGCCGCGATACAGCGTGCCGTTGGCGGCGAACTTCATCAGCTCGCGCGCGATCTGCGCCTCGGCCGGATAGGTCATGGTGGCGTAGGGATGGTCCCAGTCGCCAATGACGCCGAGACGCTTGAACTCCTCGCGCTGCACGTTGAGCCAATGCTCGGCATAGGCGCGGCATTCCTTGCGGAACGCGACCATGGCGGCGGAGTCGCGGAAGTCGGGCTTGGTCTTGCCCTTCTTGCGGTAGTTCTCCTCCTCGATCTTCCATTCGATCGGCAGGCCGTGACAGTCCCAGCCCGGCACATAGTTGGAATCGTGGCCGAGCATCTGCTGGCTCTTGGTCACGACGTCCTTGAGGATCTTGTTGAGTGCGTGCCCGATATGGATGTTGCCATTGGCGTAGGGCGGGCCGTCATGCAGCACGAATTTCGGCCGCCCCTGGGCGGTCTCGCGCAGCTTGCCGTAGAGGTCGATGTCACTCCAGTATTTCAGGATCTCCGGCTCGCGCTGCGGCAGGCCGGCGCGCATCGGGAATTCCGTCTGCGGCAGATAGAGGGTTTTCGAGTAATCGGCGGCGTCGGACTTTTGCGGCTTCTCGGACATCGTGATCTGGCTTGATGAGCTCAAAGAGGGGGCGCGGAGGCGCGATCTGGGATCGCGGGCGGCGGAACGAGCAGAGACATCCCGGTCTTGCGCCGAGCTCGAAAAGCTCAGGCGGAAGCCGGGCCGCTAATGCCGATGATGCGCCGTATCAACATGGGGCTTTCTCATAGCAGCCGGACGGCGAAATCGCAAAGTGATCGTGCGCCGCCGGGCAGCCGGGCCTATTCGATCTCGCCGAGCCGGGGGAAGAGGCCTGCATTCGCCTGAAGCAGGGCGCGGGCCTTGGCACTGTCGTCGTCCATCTGCCGGATCAGGGCCTCGATCGAGCTGAATTTCGCCTCCTCGCGGATGAAGCCGATGAAAGCGATATCCAGGACCTCGCCATAGAGGCTGTCCTTGAAGTCGAACAGGAAGGTCTCGAGCAGCGGCGCGCCATTGTCGAAGGTCGGCCGGCGGCCGAAATTGGCGACGCCGTCGATCAGCACCCGGTTCGCACCGCGGCCGCGGCCAACCCGGACGGCATAGATGCCGTGGCGCAGGCCGCAATCGCGGTCGAGCCGCATATTGGCGGTGGGGTAGCCGAGATCGCGGCCGCGCTTCTCGCCATGGATGACCTCCGAGGTCACGAACCAGGGGCCGCCGAGCATCGCGGTGGCCTCGGCGACCTGGCCCTCGGCCAGCGCCTCGCGGATCGCGGTCGAAGAGACCGGCCGCTCGTCGATGTCGACATGGGGCTGCACGTCCACCTCGATGCCCAGTTTGGGGGCCTCGCTGGCGAGCAGAGTGGGCGAGCCGACGCGGCCCTTGCCGAAATGAAAGTCGTAGCCGACCGCGATCCCGGCGACGCCGAGGCGGCCGATCAGTTCATGGTGAATGAAATCCTGCGCCGAGGTCTGGGCACGGCCCTTGTCGAAGGTCATGACGACGGCGCCCTGCAGCCCGGTTCCGGCCAACAGCCGCAGCTTGGCGCGTTCGTCGGTGAGTCGGAATTGCGGTGTGTTGGGGCTGAAGAAGCGCCGTGGATGCGGCTCGAAGGTCAGGGCCAGCGCCGGACGGCCGTGACTCTTGCCCATTTCGACCGCCGCCTCGATCACGGCCCGGTGGCCGAGATGGACGCCGTCGAAATTTCCCATCGCCACCACCGCGCCTTTGATGATGTCGGCCGGCGGGGTGGTGTCGCGGATGATCGTGAAAGCAGCCATGTGACGGAAATATCTCGTGGATTCGCGAAGCCGCCGATCGGCGGAGGTCGACCTGGACCGTGGGCGGCCGGCCTGCCGAAGTCAAGCCGAAGGGGGCCCCGGGCGCATGCAGCGCAGCAAAGCCGACATGCGAACGGGGTGCAGTTAACGCGCTGTTTAACGGCTGGTGCTACTCCTGAACCCGGATGGCGGAGGTCGTTCGAGACCTGAGCCGAAAAGATCGTTTTGGTAACAGTCTGCGCGTTGTGTTCGCGTTGGGGGAGTCAAGATGGCGGTTGATTTGACGATGCCGGTGCTCGTCGTCGACGATTACAGCACCATGATCCGTATCATCAGGAATCTTCTGAAACAGATTGGGTTCGAGGACATCGACGACGCCAGCGACGGCTCGATGGCGCTCAACAAGATGCGCGCCAAGAAGTATGGCCTCGTGATCTCGGACTGGAACATGGAGCCGATGACCGGCTACGACCTGCTCCGCGAGGTGCGCGCCGATCCCAACCTGGCGACCACCCCGTTCATCATGATCACGGCGGAATCCAAGACCGAGAACGTGATCGCGGCCAAGAAGGCCGGCGTGAACAATTACATCGTCAAGCCGTTCAACGCGGCGACCCTGAAGACCAAGATCGACGCCGTGTTCCCGGACATGGCCACGGCCTGAGCGCCGGTCGAATCCTGCGATCCCAGCATGAAAAGCGCCCGGCCTGACAGCCGGGCGTTTTTCATTGTTACCACTTCAATTCCCGCATCAGGGCGCGCGGCGGATGGCCGAACAGCTCCTTGACCGAGGCCGGATCGAGCTGATCGACGCCGGCGAACTCCTCGGAATGAATGCCGCGGGTCACGAACAGGCAGTCGATGCCGAAAGCATGCGCGCCGGCGAGGTCGGTGCGGACGGAATCGCCGATCGCGAGCACCTCCTCGCGCGCGACCGGCCGGCCGGCATGCTGCTCGGCGAGCCGCATGGCGCGTTCGTAGATCGGCCGGTGCGGCTTGCCGTAGAAGATCACCTCGCCGCCGAGTTCGCGGTAGAGTTCGGCGATGGCGCCGGCGCAGTAGATCAGGCGGTCGCCGCGTTCGACCACGATGTCCGGATTGGCGCAGATCAGCGGCAGCTTGCGCTCCAGCGCGCGAAGCAGCATCGGCCGGTAATCCTCGGCGGTCTCGGTCTCGTCGTCGTAGAGGCCGGTGCAGATGATGTAGTCGGCCTCGTCCTGCGGCGACAGGGTCACCTCGAGGCCGCGATGGATCGAGTTGTCGCGCTCGGGGCCGAGCCAGAACACCTTGCCGCCGGGATGGTCCGCCACGTAATGGCGGGTCAGGTCGCCGGAGGAGACGATGGCGCTGTAGACCTCGTCGGCCACGCCGAGCTTGCGCAGCTGCCGCTGCACGGAATCGGCCGGCCGCGGCGCATTGGTGATCAGGATCACCGTACCGCCCTCGCGCCTGAAGCAATGCAACGCCTCGCAGGCCTCGGGAAAGGATTCCAGCCCGTTATGGACCACGCCCCAGATGTCGCTCAGCACGACCTGCTTGCGGCCGACCAGGTCGCGCAGCCGCTCTTCGAAGTGCAGCGACGTCATGGCAGCAGGCGCGGCTCAGGCCGGTCCGGCGATGCGACGCGCCAGTGCAGCATTGCCGACGCTTCGCGGTGAGGCGCTGGTGGTTGACGCGTCGGAGGAATGAGGGCCGGCGGCATTGGGATCCTGAATCTTGATGTCCTGCCCGCCTCCAGGGGAGGCCGCAGCGGCCACGCCGGTAGCAGATGAACCCTCGGGCCGCAATGGCCGCGGCGGGGCGAACAGGAAGCCCTGGCCGAACCGGACGTCGTAGTCGAGCAGGTCGATGACGCTGCGCTCGCCCTCGATCCGCTCGGCGATCAGGTCGATGCCGAAGCGGCCCAGCAGGTCGGAGAGGTCGGTCGGGTGGATGTCGGACACCGAGCCCTGCTTGGGATCGAGCAGCAGCGCCGCCGGCACCTTGATGAAGCGGATGCCGCGGTCGGCGAGCTCGCGCGGCTCGAACCGCAATTCGGTGACGTGGTCCATCGAGAAACGATAGCCGCGCTGGGCGAGCGCCGCGAGATGCTCGGTCTCGGTCGGGCCGAGGTTGCGCAACGTCGCCTGCTTGAATTCGAGCACGAAGGACGGCGCCAGCGCGCGGTTGGCTTCCAGGAAATCCAGGCACTGTGAGAAGTTGGCGGGGCTGCTCAGGGTGGCCGACGAGACGTTGCAGAAGATCCCGACCTCCTTGTTGCGCACCATCAGCCGGCGCAGCACCTGCACGCAGCGGAGCATCACCATGTGGTCGATGCGCCCCACCAGGCCGGCCGCCTCCGCGATGCCGATGAAGTCGTCGGCGGCAAGCACCTGGTCGCGCTCGTCGCGCAGCCGTGTCACCGCTTCGTAGAATCGCACCTTGCGTTGTGGCAGCGTCACCAGCGGCTGCAGATAAATGTCGAGACGGTTGTCGTCGAGCGCAGCCTTTACGGCGGCGAGCATCTGCGGCTGGCTGCGCGGGGCGGCGGGGGCTGCGGCAGCGGCCGGGGGCGCGTTGGTCGCGACAGGCGAGGGGCTCGGCTGCGACGGGACCGGCTTCGCAGGCGTCAGGCCGGCGGGAGGCGTGACGCGCATGCTGGGCTCGGCCGGCTTCACCTCGGGCGCGGTCGCGGGGGCGATTTTGGGCTCCACGACTGGAGTCGAAGCCGGTGCGGCCGCAGCAGGACGCACGGGTTCCGCCGAAGCAGACGGTGTCGGTGCCGATGCTGCTGGCTGGGCCTGAGAGGGGATCGCGGCGATCAGATCCTCGTGCTGTGCGACCGTGACGGCGAGCTGCTTCATCAGGCCGCCGAGCTCGTTGATCTCGCTGATCACGCCCTGCAGGCGGTCGGTGCTGACCGAATTCGACGACACCACGCGCCCTTCGACCGCGGACAGGCGGCGACCGAACTCGGCGACTTGGCGCGCGAGATCGGCGGTGCCGCGCGACAGATCAGCAATCTGGCTGCCGACGTCGGAGCGGTCGCGCAGCCGCATCGACACGGCGTTGTAGAGGATGAGGAAGGTCAGCGCGGCGAGTGCGACGATCGCAGATTCCGAGCCACTCATACCGGCCACCGAATACAGGATCAGGCCGAGCGAAGCCGCGACCAGAACCATGCAGATGGCGATGAAAATCGTGGAAATCCGGATCATGCTGCGCGACGCTCCCAACCGAATACAACCCTAGCACTTCTGTTGATTCGCGAGGATAGCTGGCAGGATTCAAATACCGGGAGAGACAGATGATTTCCCCAGGGCGTGTCATTTACGCAAAATCACGCCGCAAGGTGAAGTGTCATCGTAGTGACGCGTCCCGTAGAACAACGGAGTACGGGCCAGCGTCGCTGGACATGGTGAACATTCATGAGAGGCGGAAGTCGATCGGCCGCGTTCCACGCGACGAAATCGGCGATTTTGTTTCTGGATCATTTCTGACGCGCTGACGCGGACCGATCGGCGCCTCCGCGAAGGTGTCCGCATGCTGGTGCACATGTCACCCTCGTCAAGTTGATCAGCTCAGATGATCCAGTCATGGTTCGACCCTCATCGAACCAAGCGTTCCCCTCAGCGTCACGCGTTGCGGTGCTGACGCCTTCGCAGGGCGGCCACGCCGAGCAGCAGCGCTGCAACGGCGACTCCGACTGGCAGGTTGACGCGGCCGAGTGCGCCACCAAGACCGCCGCCGTGGTTCGAAGACGTCGCCGAGGGTGCGAGCGGGATGGTGTCGGGGTCGATCTCGTCGGCGTCGGGCTGGCGCGACGTCGGCGAGGCGATCGCCACGCGCAGCCGGCTGCCGAGGGACGGATAATGCGGGGCCGGGCTGCGCAACTTGACGGCTGCGATCACGGCAAAGATCACCGCCAGCGCGACCAGGATGCCGCCGACCACCGCGAATGCGGTGAACAGGCCGTAGGTCATTTCCACCCAACGGAACAGCGCCGTCAGGCCGACGATGCAGGCCGCGATCAGGAAGAGGCCTGCGGTCGCGAACAGCCCGGCAGCCACGACGTAGGAAGTCACCGTGCCCGTGGCCTGCCGCGCGCGGTCGCGCATGTAGGATTGCGTGGCGCGTTTGACGCGGTTCAGCCGCTGCTCCAGCCCCAGCTGCAAGAGTTCGCCTGGCGGTGCGAGCATGCGCGTCCTCCGAAGGTTCGTTTGCCGCGCGCGAAACGCCGGCTCGCGACATGAACGTGGAGGGGGTGCGAAGGTTCCCGGCGAGCGCGGCCTCGGGGCTGCGCCGCCGGTCGTGGCACCAAAACAAATCCCCTCCTCGCTGGCGCGGGGAGGGGATGATCGAGCTGACCAGGAGGGCTGAGGCTTACGCCACGGCCTTGATGACCTTGCCGACCTTGTCGACGATCTCGCCGATCTGGTCCTCGCTGATGATCAGCGGCGGAGTCAGCGCCAGGGTATCGCCGGCGATGCGCAGCATCAGGTCGGTGTTGTGGAAGGCTTGCTCCATCGCCGAGTAGCCGCGCTTGCCGGCCGCGTCGGGCAGCGGCGCGAGGTCGATGCCGGCGGTCAGACCGACGGTGCGGATGTCGAGCACGTTGGGCAGGCCCTTCAGCGACATCACGGCGTCGGCCCATTTCGGCTCGATCGCCTTGGCATGCTCGAACAGCTTGTGGTCGCGGTAGATGTCGAGCGTGGCGAGGCCGGCGGCACAGGCGATCGGATGTGCCGAGTAGGTGTAGCCGTGAGTGAACTCCACCATGTGCTCCGGGCCGCTCATGAAGGCATCGTGGATGGTGTCGCGCACCACCACGCCGCCCATCGGCGCGGCGCCGTTGGTGACGCCCTTGGCGAAGGTGAGCAGGTCCGGCGTCACGCCGTAGCGCTCGGCGGCAAACGCGTGGCCAAGGCGGCCGAAGCCGGTGATGACCTCGTCGAAGATCAGCAGGATGCCGTGCTTCTGGGTGATCTCGCGCAGGCGCTTGAGATAGCCCTTCGGTGCCGGGATCACGCCGGTCGAGCCGGCCATCGGCTCGACGATGACCGCGGCGATGGTGTTGGCACCGTGCAGCGCGACCAGGTTTTCCAGCTCTTCGGCAAAATGCGCGCCGTACTCCGGCTCACCCTTGGTGAAGGCCTGCTTCTCGCGATCATAGGTGGCGGGGATGTGATCGACGCCCGTCAGCAGCGTGCCGAACATCTTGCGGTTGTTGACGATGCCGCCGACCGAGGTGCCGCCGAAACCGACGCCATGATAGCCGCGGACACGGCCGATCAGGCGGGTTCGGCTGCCCTGACCGTTGATCTGGTGATAGGCGAGCGCCATCTTCAGCGCGGTATCGGCGGCCTCCGAGCCGGAGTTGCAGAAGAACACGTGATCGAGGCCGGCGGGCGCGAGGTCGGCGATGCGGTTCGCCAGCTCGAATGCCTGGGGAATGCCGAACTGGAATGGCGGCGCGTAATCGAGGGCGGCGGCCTGCTTGCCGATCGCCTCGGCGATCTCGGTGCGGCCGTGTCCGGCGTTGCAGCACCACATGCCGGCGGCGGCGTCGATGATCTTGCGGCCATCGATCGTGATGTAGTGCATGTCCTTGGCACCGGCGAGCAGGCGCGGATTCTTCTTGAACGCGCGATTCGCGGTGAACGGCATCCAATGCGCGGCAAGATCGTTCGGAACGGTGACGGCGGGGCGGGGGCTCTTGTCCAGCATGGGGACCTCTCGGGACGTTCAAGGCAGGTTGTGCGACGGCGCCAGCATGATCCGGAAAGGTGGCGAACCGGTGCCAAGACAGCTTGCCGAAACGGATCGTGCTTGATGGGCCCGAATGCGCGCCGACGTGGTCAGCCGACTGTCCGAGCCAGCGGCAAGCTATCAGCTTCGCGCACCGACGGAAATGTCAAAGGTCCAGCGTTCCTGCTGCTCTGGTGAGCGGATTCTGCACGGCAACGGCAGAAAGTGCTGTTTGGTGGAAGTTGCCGCGTCATTTTGCGCCAATGGATCGGACGGCGCGGGGATCGCGCCTGCGCCTGGCGGACGCTGCCTCAGACCAGATCCTGCGCGGTGATCCAGAACACCTCGCCCTCGGACTCCTCGGTATCGAGCCACAGCAGCGGCAGGTCCGGATACGACGCCTCGATCTGCGGCCGGTCGCGGCCGACCTCGCACAGCAGCCCGCCTTCGGCGGTGAGATGGTCGCGTGCCTGGCCGAGAATGCGGTGGATGATGTCGAGGCCGTCGGCACCGCCATCGAAGGCGAGCGCGGGCTCGGCGCCGCATTCCTGCGGCAGCCCGGCCATGCCCTCGGCATCGACATAGGGCGGATTGCTGATGATCAAATCATAGCGACGCTGGCTGAGCGGCGCGAACAGATCGCCGCGGTGCAGCGAGATGCGCTCGCCGAGGTCGTAGTCGGCGACGTTCTTCGCGGCGACCGCGAGCGCATCCTTGGAGATGTCGACGGCGTCGATCATCGCGTTGGGGAAGTGGCGGCTGGCCAGGATGGCGAGACAGCCGGAGCCGGTGCAGAGATCCAGCACGCTGTCGACGGCCAGCGGATCGTCGATCAGCGAGGTGCCGTCGGCCTCGGCGCCACCGAAATGCGTCTCCAGGAGCTCGCCGATGAAGGAGCGCGGCACGATGACGCGCTCGTCGACATAGAACGGCAGACCGCGCATGTAGACCTTGTTGACCAGATAGGCCGCCGGCTTGCGCGTGGTGATCCGGGTCGTGATCAGGTCGAGGATCTGCTTGCCCTCGGCGGCGGTCACGCGGGCGGTGACGAAGCTCTCGAACTGATCGGGACGCAGATGCAGCGCCTCACCGATCAGGAAGGCGGCCTCCGACACCGGATCGGTGGTGCCATGCGCAAACACCAGGTCGGCGTCCTGGAACCGGCTCACCGCATAGCGCAGATAGTCGAGCAGGGTCACAAGCTCGCCAGCATTCACCTTCGGCAGCTTGGGTGCCGGCGCCTTGCGCGGCGCAGTCGTCTTGACCTTCTTCGCCATCACGATGTCCAGCGCGCCGCGGCGGCGTCGTCGTGGCTCTTGGCCTCGACCCAGCTGCCGCCATCAGCGGTCTCCTCGCGCTTCCAGAACGGCGCGTTGGTCTTGAGATAATCCATCAGGAACTCCGCGGCCTCGAACGCCGCCCGGCGGTGGCTCGACGCGGTGACCACCAGCACGATGTTCTCACCGGGCGTGATGCGGCCGAAGCGGTGGATCACGGTCAGGCCCTGCAGCGGCCAGCGTGCCATCGCCTCCTCGGCATGGCGCATGATCTCGGCTTCTGCCATGCCCGGATAGTGTTCGAGCACCAGCGCGCTGATCGGCGTGTCATGGTCGTTGCCGCGGCACAGGCCGGAGAAGCTGACGACTGCGCCGATATCGGTGCGGCCATGGCTGAGCGCCGCGATCTCGGCCGCGGTGTCGAAATCCTCTGGCTGCACGCGGACGGTGACGATCGCGGTCATGGTGCGGGTCTTCTGCTGGCGTGCTCAGCCGCCGGTCATCGGCGGGAAGAAAGCGATCTCGCGGGCGCCCGAGATCGGGGCATCCGGCTGCACATGCGACTGGTCGATGGCGGCGCGGATCACCTTCGGCTTCTCGAAGGCATAGGCATAGCCTTCGCCCTGTGCGGTCAGCCAGGCGATCAGCTCGGCCACCGTGCGCACGCTCGCAGGCGGCTCGATCGTCTCCTCGGCCTTGCCGATGCGCTCGCGCACCCAGGCGAAATACTTCACCTTCATCGCGAATCTTCCTCGATGAGGTGGTGGATGCCGGAGCGGAAATAATCATAGCCGGTATAGATCGTGAAGATCGCCGAGGTCCACAGCAGCACGATCCCGATCATGGTCACCACCGGCACGATCTGGTCACCGGCCTCGCCGGCGAGCAGGAAGCCGATCGCGATCAGCTGCATCGTGGTCTTCCATTTCGCGACCTTGGTCACGGGAACGCTGACGCGCAGCGCGGCGAGATATTCGCGCAGGCCCGACACCAGGATCTCGCGGCACAGGATCACGATGGCCGCCCACAAGGTCCAGCCATGGATGCTGTTGTCGGCGGCCAGCATCAACAGGCAGGACGCGACCAGGAGCTTGTCCGCGATCGGATCGAGCATGCGGCCAAAGGCCGATTGCTGGTTCCAGATGCGGGCATAATAGCCGTCGAGATAATCGGTTACGCCGGCCGCGATGAACACGGCGACGGCGACCCAGCGCAGCCACAGCGGATAGTCCATGATGGACTGCGCGTAGATGCAGCCGACCACGACCGGTATCGCGGCGATCCGCGTATAGGTCAGGATATTCGGCAGGGACGTCGACGTCTTGCTGGGCACGCGTGTGGTCGCAATGTTCATCCGGTGTACCAATACTGATGCCGTGCGAACGTCAACCTTCGAGCCGAACCGCACCGGCAGGATGACGCAGATATGACGCGAATCGCAACGAAGTCTTGCCGAGATAGGAACTCTCCCGCGCAGGGCAACGCGAGCCGCAATGCTTCATTAAGCAACCGGACGCGGTCGCGCCAGTCTCCAGATCGGCGCGGCCGGCGTCCGCCGCCCGACCTTATTGCGCTGCAATGACAATGGCGCGAAGCACGGGCCAAGCCAAGTCAGCCGGCCATCTCAGCGGTCCCTGTCAGATGGCCTCGGCGCCATGCACCGCGCACCAATGCGCCTGGCGTTCCGCGAACACGCGGTCGCGGACATAGCCCAGCGTCTCCTCGTCCAGGGCCTCGATGATGTCCAGGCTGAACGCCTCCGCGCCATGGGCGGTCCAGGCCGCCTGCAGGCCGCCGCGGCGATGGCCGCCCTGGCGCAGGGTGAACCAGAGGCGGTTCTGGATCTTGTCGAGGTCCGGCGCGCAGCCGATCCAGCGCTCGCCGGTGGCGGCGCAGGTCACCGCGAAGATGCCGGCGGGAGACTTGCGTTCCTTATAGGCGGCGACGGCCGCCTTGCGCAGGTCGGGGGTCATGGTGGGGCTCCTGGATTTTCATCCGGGTGTATATCGGATGTTTTTGTCCGGGTAAATTGTTTTCGTCAGACTGGAGCCGGTGCCTCGGTGGGGCGCCACCCTCGCCGTCTTTCCGGGGCCGCACCTCAGCTTGCACTACTGTGGAAGTATTCAAAAATCTTCCGCGCGCTTTCGGCGCTCACGCCCGGCACCTTGCCGAGATCGGCGATCGAGGCGCGTTCGATCTCTTTCAAGGTGCCGAAATGGTGCAGCAGCGCGCGCTTGCGCGACGGGCCGATGCCGGGGATCTCCTGCAGGCCGGCCTCGCGGATGTCCTTCTTGCGCAGCTTGCGGTGTGAGCCGATGACGAAGCGATGCGCCTCGTCGCGCAGGCGCTGAATGAAATAAAGCACGGGATCGCGCGGCTCGAGCTTGATCGCCGCGCGCTCAGGGATGAACAGCGTCTCGCGGCCGGCGTCGCGGTCGGGGCCCTTGGCGACCGACATCAGCGCCACGTTGGTGACGCCGAGTTCGGTGAAGATCTCGCGGACGGCATTGAGCTGGCCGCGGCCGCCGTCGATGATCACGAGGTCCGGCCATTGTGGCACGTCGTCCTCTTTCGCGGCGCGCGCGACGTCCTTCTCGGACGGCGCGACCAGCCGCTTGAAGCGGCGCTGCAGCACCTCTTTCATCATCGCATAATCGTCGCCGGGCGTGAGCCCTTCCGACTTGATGTTGAACTTGCGGTACTGGTTCTTCATGAAGCCGTCGGGGCCGGCGACGATCATCGCGCCGACCGCGTTGGTGCCCTGGATGTGGCTGTTGTCGTAGACCTCGATCCGCTTCGGGATCTGCGGTAGGCCGAGCGTCGTCGTCATCGCTTCCAGCAGGCGGCTCTGCGTCGCGGTGTCGGCGAGCTTGCGGCCCAAGGCTTCGCGCGCATTGGTCAGCGCATGCGTGACGAGGTCCTTCTTCTCGCCACGCTTCGGCGTGGAGACTTCGACCTTGTGGCCGGCCTTGACGCACAGCGCCTCAGCCAGCAGTTCGGCTTCCTCGATCTCGTGCGACAGCAGGACCAGGCGCGGCGGCGGCTTGTCGTCGTAGAACTGCGACAGGAAGGCGGACAGCACCTCCTCGGGCGTGAAGGTCTTCTCGGCGCGCGGGAAGTAGGCGCGGTTGCCCCAGTTCTGGCCGGTGCGGAAGAAGAACACTTCGACGCAGAAGAAGCCGCCTTCCTGGTGGACTGCGAATACGTCGGCCTCCTCGACCGTCCTTGGATTGATGCCCTGTTGCGAGGAGATCGCCGACAGCGCCGCGAGACGGTCGCGATAGACGGCGGCTGTCTCGAACTCGAGCTCGCTCGAGGCCTTCTCCATCTCGGCCGCGAGCAGGGCCTTCACCGCCTGGCTGCGGCCGGACAGGAAGTCGGTCGCCTCGCGCACCAGCTCGGTATAGCCGGGAAAGTCGATCTCCTGGGTGCAGGGACCGGCGCAGCGGCGGATCTGGTGCAGCAGGCAGGGGCGGGTACGGCTCTCGAAGAACGAATCGGTGCAGGAGCGGATCAGGAACGCGCGCTGCAGCGCCGTGATGGTGCGGTTGACGGCGCCGGCCGAAGCGAACGGGCCGAAATAGCGTCCGGGCCGCGACTGCGCGCCGCGGTGCTTGAGGATCTGCGGCGCCCAATGGTCGCCGGTGATGAGAATGTAGGGGAACGACTTGTCGTCGCGCAGCTGCACGTTGAAGCGCGGCTTGAGCTGCTTGATGAGGTTCGCCTCGAGCAGCAGCGCCTCGGTCTCCGTGGTGGTCGAGACGATCTCGACAGCCACGGTGGCCGCGATCATGCGCAGGATGCGCGCCGGCAGCGGCGCATTGGCGCGGGCATAGGATGACAGGCGCTTTTTGACGTTCTTGGCCTTGCCGACATAGAGCACGTCATGGGCCGCATTCAGCATGCGGTAGACGCCGGGTGAGGTCGGCGCCAGCCGCACCGCGTTCTCGATGGCGGCATGGCCGGTCGCGAGCGGACCTTCGCCGACCGGCTCCAGGGTCTCTTCCGTCAACTCCGGCAGACGCGATTCATCGTCCTCGTCGGCCGCGGAGGCCGCGGGATCGAGATCGGGCGTATCGGTCGGCTCGGGCGGCAGGTCGGCCGCGGCGCCACGCCTGGGGTCGGGCGCCGGCGCCTTGGATGGATCAGAGCTTTGGGTGGTCATGTCAGCAAATTAAGCGCTCGCGGCCGCGCCCGCCAGCGTGCGGTGGCGCCATGCACAGCGGCCGCGGTAACGCTTCGTTAAGCACGTTAATCGGCGGGTAACCCGGCTTAACAACGGCTTAACCTAAAACTCTCGATAAATGCTCACGAAAAAAGACGGAGTTCCGTAACCATGCCGGCCCGCGCGCGATCGTCGCGCGGCGCATGCTTCGGGTGGTGACGGCGAGTTGCGTGGAGTGAGCGATGAACAGGTTCATGGTGGGTGCTGCCGTCGCAGCGGCGCTGGGATCGGTGTCGGCGCAGGCGGCCGATTTCAATTACGGGCGCCAGGCGCCCTATACGGTGAACCAGCCGCTCAATGCCTATAGCTGGGCCGGCCCCTATCTCGGCGGCACGCTGGGCTATGAATGGGGATCGGTCGGCAACAACCCGACCAAGCCATCCGGCCTCGTCGGTGGCCTGACCGCGGGCTATAATTGGCAGAACGGCCCCTGGGTGTTCGGCGCCGAGGGCGACATCAACCTGACCGGGGCCAACGACACCTTCGCACCGTGGAAGTTCTCGAACCCCTGGTTCGGCACCGTGCGTGGCCGCGCGGGCTACGCCTTCAACAACATCCTGTTCTATGGCACCGGCGGTCTCGCTTTCGGCGGCTTGCGCGGCGAGACCTTCGGCCTCTCCGAATCCCACACCTCGCTGGGCTGGACGCTCGGCGCAGGCGCCGAGTTCGGCCTGGCGCAGAACTGGACGGCCAAGATCGAGTATCTCTACATCGATCTCGACAGCAGCAATTTCGTGATCACGGGGGCGAAGAACGACTATCGCTTTGGAGTGGTGCGCGCAGGCATCAACTTCCATTTCTGATAGGAAAAAATTAGGAAGAAGAAACGCCGAACAACAACCTCCCGGCCGCGCGAGCGGCCGGGATTTTTTTGGTCGCGCGGGCGCGATCCGGAAAAGCGGCAACCGCTTCTCCGCAAGGAGCAGGCTCGAACAAAGCGATCAGTTCATGATGCCGCTCCGGATGCGCCGCATGATCTGTTCGGGACAGGCGCGCAGCATCATCGGCAACGGCGTGAAAGCCGTGCACGCGACCCGGCCGGGAGCCAGCACTTTCAGACAAACGGATGGTTTGACGTCGAGCCGCCCGCGATCTGCGACCGCTTTTCAAGCGCGGTCGCGATGGCGCGGGCGTCGCTCTAGGACGACAGCACCAAGTTCACCGCTTTGGGGCCCTTGCCCTTCTTGTCCGGCTCGACCTCGAAGCTGATACGCTGTCCTTCGCTCAGATCCTTCAAGCCGGCGCGCTCCACTGCCGTGATATGCACGAACACGTCGCGCCCACCATCGTCCGGCTTGATGAAGCCGTAGCCGCGTTCACCATTGAAGAATTTGACTGTCCCAGTCATGGCCATCGGGAAACTCCTCCCCCGCATTGCTTCCTCCACTGCGCGTCTGCGCAGCGTCCGACCGGACATCACTTTGATCGGAAAGCGTTGGCCACCTTAACGTCCAGCGCTCATCACGCCGGAACGTCGGATCTTGTTAGGCCTTGATCACCCCGCCGCAACCATTCGCGGAAGCGGAACGTAAAGCCAGTCTTACAATCGGACACTGTAATACGGTTCCGCGCCGATTGACTACGGCTTTTCGACCGGTGCCCGCTTCAAGCTTTGGGGAATTCCAGCCGAAACCGTGCGGCGCCACCTTGGCCCAGCGGGCGTTGCAGCTCCTGCAGGATCAGCTTGAGCTCATCATGCAATGTCCAAGGCGGGTTGACCACCAGCAGGCCGGTCGAGGTCAGCGCCTCGCCCTCGATCTGCGGCGCCACGCTGAACTCGATCCGCAGCACCTTGCCCGGCGGCTTCGCCGCGGCTGCGAGATGGGCGACGCGCTCCGCCAGTTGCTCGGTGGCGCGGCGGCTCTTGGCCGGGTACCAGAGCACATAGATACCGGTTGTCCATTTGGCGAACGCGGTCGCGAAGCGGTCTGCGAGACGCTCGAACTCATCCTTGGCTTCGAAGGCGGGGTCGATCAGCACGAGGCCGCGACGCTCATTCGGCGGTACGAAAGCCGGCAAGGCGACCCAACCGTCGAGATCGACGACGCGGGCCTGCGTGTCGCGGCGCAGCGCATCGATCAATTGCTTGCGCGGGACCGGCGCCAGCTCGCACAGGGTCATCCGGTCTTGCGGCCGCAGCAGCGCGCGGGCGATCAGTGGCGAGCCGGGATAGGCGACGAGCTCGCCGGGCGGATTGAAGGATCTGACGATGTCGAGATAGGGCGCGACCAGCGCATAGGCCTGCTCGGACAGCCGCGCCTGCAACAGTCGCGCGATGCCGGTGAGGAATTCGCCGCTGCGTGTGGCCTCGTCGCCGGTGAGATCATACAGGCCGGCGCCGGCATGGGTGTCGATGACACGAAACGCGGCCGGCTTCTCCTGGAGGTAGACCAGAATGCGCGTCAGCACGATGTGCTTGATGACGTCGGCAAAGCCGCCGGCGTGAAAGGCATGTCGGTAATTCATGCCGCAGCAGTTACGCCGTTCCGGATGAAAAGGGTACCCCGGCGATGCGCCGGCCGCGGACAACGAACAGCCCGCGGCCGGGAATGCAGGCTTGCCGACCCCCGGCCCTTGCCCGGCGGACTGCTAGCCGCCGCGGACCGGCGGCATGTTGACCTCGTCGCGGCGGCAGGCCTGGCGATCGACTTCGTCGCAGTTGCGGAATTCCAGATCCTTCGACAGGCAGATCCGCACCTCGCTCAACCGGGTGCGGTTGCAGGTGATGGCGATGGCCGAACTGGTGAGCTTGGGATTGGCCTTGATGAAGGCCTCCTCGACCGCGGTGGGGGTGACCGTCTTGGCCTGCGACAAATCGAGGAATTCCTCCGGGATCTTGATCGCGGCGCGTGCCTTGCGGATGGTTTCGAAATAGGTCTTCGCGGACAGGCCGGCGCAGGTGCCGTGCTTGTCCCACTCGTTGTAGATCAGCCCCGGCGCCGGCATCAGATCGAGCATCGAGGTCATGATGTTGCGCGGCAGGCGCGGCGCCGGCTGCTCGCAATATTCGGGATAGCCATTTTCATATTGCGGCCAAAGCCCATGCACGACGAACGAATAGGGCCGTCCGCTGCATTGCTGGGAGCGGCTGCCGCGGCCGCCGCGCTCTTCGGCCTCGGCGCAGAACGAGGGCGACCAGGAGAGCGACAGCACGTAGAAATCGAACGCGCCCGGCGCGTTCTGGCGCCGGTCCTGGGCGCCGGCGGGCCCGGCCCCGAGGGCGCAGAGCAACGCGATACAGGCGGCCGTTCTGAACAGCAGGGCGGCAGGTCGGCGCAGGCATTCGAACATGGTTAACTCCCCGGAGAATTCCAGGAACTTAGCAGTCGGCGGGAACATTTCAAGAACAAAGATGACGCTGCGCGCGGCCGGCTCTGTCACATGCGCGAAACCTGCCGATCAACAAGCAGCAGGTGGCGAGTGGATCAGGGCTTGGCGGCGCGGCAGGCCGGATTGAAGGCCCAGTTGCGGTCAAGGCCGACGACGCAGAACTCGACGCCCTGGTCGTAGCCGGCGAAGCCGCCATCCTCGATGATCGAGTAGTTGACGGTCCGCACCTTGCCGTCGCTAACCATCACGCTGCCGGTGCAGAACCGGCGCGGAATGTTATCGGACTGCCAGGGGCGGAACGCGATCTCACGGACATTGGCGACGCCGGTGATCGTCAGCGTCGAATTCCAGAAGGTGCTTTCCTTCTCCTGGAACCGCGACACGATCGTCGGAACGGCTGCCTCGCAGGGCGCGACTCGGCCTTCATATTTCGGGCCGGACAGCCAGAAGTTCATCTCCAGCGGATTGGCGGCCTTGGCGGGAGCGGACGCGGCAAGCGTGGCCAGCAGCGCGCCACAAACCGCGCCGAACGTCTTGAAAGCTGTGCTGAAGTCGCGCATGGGCCGTCCGCAAAGGCTGGATCTGAGGGAGAGACCGTGCCGCGACCGCCCCAGCAGGTCAAGTGCAACGCGGCAACACTCCACGATTAGTCCTGTTAACCGCAGGCCGGTGTTCTTTTCTTGGCCGGACATGACCTTTAGGATGACAGACCAGCGCAAGGAGAATGCAATGCGGATGCTGAAGGGCGGGATCGCGAAGGCCCGATTCGGAACGATGGCTGGCCTGATGGCCGCCATGGCGGTGCTGGCGGTCGCGCCCGCCCACGCCGATTGGGTGCCGCCGATCAAGGGCAACGACACCGGCGGCATCATCGCCTATCCGGTGGCGCAGACCGCTGATGCCCGCCAGATCGCGGCTGATCACTGCGCCTCCTACGGCAAGGTCGCGAAATTCCTCGCGGTCGATGCGCGTTATGGCGGCTATGTGTCCTTTGCCTGCCGCTGGGTGCCTTACGGTTCGGCGCAGCGGCCCTTGCGGACGCTGTACTGAACCGAATCGTGGCCTGACTAAACTAACGCCATGATTCGGCGTCATCGGTCCGCCGATCGACAGCAAAGCCGGAACACAATCATGACACGTCAGCGCCTCGTCCTCGGAGCTCTTTGTTGCGGCCTTCTGGGCGGAACGGCGGGCGTCGCTTTTGCCCTCGACCTGCCGGTGCGCAAGCCGGGCCTGTGGGAGCTCAAGATGCTCAGCGCCGGCGGCCAGACGCCGGAGGCGACGATGCAGCATTGCACCGACGAGACCACCGACAAGGAGATGAACAACTTCGCTTCGCCGATGGCGCAGCAGGTCTGCTCCAAGCAGGACATCCAGAAGACCGCCACCGGCTACGCCACCGATTCGGTGTGCAATTTCGGCGGCATCAATACGACGTCGCACGCCGACATCACCGGCGACTTCAACTCCGCCTACACGGTGAAGACGATGTCGCGCGTCACCGGCGGCGCCGCCGGCACCGGTGTCAAGGATACCGCGATGACGATCGAGGCCAAGTGGCTCGGAGCCTGCAAGCCCGGCCAGAAGCCCGGCGACATCGTCATGCCCGGCGGCATGAAGATGAACATCAAGGACATGGGCAAGCTCAAGAACCTGATCCCGGGTGTGAAGCAGTAGCGCGCAAGATCGATCGCCGCACCTGTCGGCGAGCCGAGTGAACTACGAACGGGTTGCTGCGACGGCAGCGCGCTCCGCTGCTCAGACCGGGATCCGCACGCTGGCGCGCAATCCGCCCATCGGGCTGTCGCCGAGCGTGATGTCGCCGCCATGCGAGCGCGCAATGTCGCGGGCGATGGCCAGGCCGAGGCCGGTGCCGCCTTCGTCCTGGTTGCGCGCGTCGTCCAGGCGTAGGAACGGCTTGAACACCTCCTCGCGCATCTCGGCCGGAATGCCCGGACCGTCATCATCGACCGTGATGGTGAGATAACGGTGGTCGCGATGGCCGGTGATGGCGATCGCATCGGCATGGCGGGCCGCGTTGGACACGAGGTTGCCGAGGCAGCGCTTCAGCGCCTGCGGCTTCACTGTGACAACCGGCAGGCCATGGAACGAGACCGTGGCGGAATGGCCGTTGCGCTCGGCGTCGCCGCGCAGCTCCTCCAGCGCGTTGGAGATATCGGTGGGCTGCGCGATCTCGCCATTGTCGCCGCGCGCAAACGCCAGATAATCCTCCAGCATATGCGACATCTCGTCGACATCCTTGCGCATGGCGTCGATCTCGGGGCTGTCGCCGAGCAGCGCCAGTTCGAGCTTGAAGCGCGTCAGGATGGTGCGTAGATCGTGGCTGACGCCGGCCAGCATGGCGGTGCGCTGCTCCATCGCGCGCTCGATGCGCGACTTCATCTCCAGGAACGCATGCGCCGCGCGCCGCACCTCGCGCGCCCCGCGCGGCCGGAAGTTGTGGACCTCGCGGCCCTTGCCGAAACTCTCGGCGGCATCGGCCAGCCGCAGGATCGGCTTGATCTGGTTGCGCAGGAACAGCACCGAGACGATCAGCAGGATCGACGAGGTGCCGACCATCCAGAACAGGAAGATGTCGGTGTTCGAGGCATAGGCGGCGCCGCGCTGCGCGAACACCCGCATCACGGCATCGTCGAGCGCAATCCGGATCTCGACGAGGTTGGAGCGGCCGACAGTGTCGATCCAGAACGGGCGGCTGATCTGACGGCCGATCTGGCTGGACAGCGACTGGTCCAGCAGGTTGAAGAACGGCTTGGGGCCGGGCGGTGGCATGTCGCCGGCCGGCAGGAAGTCGACCACCAGATTGAGCCGCTGCTGCGCGATTCGCCGCAGCGTGGTGCGGTCCTTGTCCTGCGGATAGCCCTTGTAGATCTCGATCAGCGCCGCGACGTCCTGCACCACTGCGGCCGACAGTCGCCGCGTCACCGTGTTCCAGTGCCGCTCCATGAACACGCCGGCCACGACGGTCTGCAGGATCACCATCGGCACGATCATGATCAGCAGCGCGCGGGCATAGAGCCCTGTCGGCATCCAGCCCTTGAAAGCGTTGCCGACGATGCTGTTGACCCGCGACACCCGGCGCGAGGCGGTGCGGATGAGGGTGAGGCCGGTGTCGAGCGTGGTCATGTCAGAGAGAGCATTGTTGTTGTTGCACGACCGTCCACGGCAGGGTCGGTGCACCCTCTCCCCTTGTGGGAGAGGGTGGTTTCGAACGAAGTTCAAAACCGGGTGAGGGATATGCTTCCGCGATCTCGTCTGCAGAGATAGACCCCTCACCCGGCTCGCATGTCGCTCCGCTCATGCGATCCCCCCTCTCCCACAAGGGGAGAGGCTGCACCGACCGTGCGGCGAGGGCGTCGTAAGCCTCAGCGTTCGAGAGAAGCGGACGAGCATGACCGCCACCGGAGAAACAGACGCGCGTGATGTCGGAGCAGTTTTTCATACTCAGCCCGAAACCATCAGCCGGTAGCCGATGCCGCGCACGGCCTGCAGGAACAGCGGGTTGGCGGGATCGATCTCGAGCTTGCGGCGCAGGCGGTTGATCTGGACGTCGACGGCGCGCTCGTTGACGGTGCCGTTGCCGGTCAGCGCGCCGCGCGGCACGGTTTCGCCGCGGGCATTGGCGAGGATGCGCAGCATCTCGCGCTCGCGGTCGGTGAGATGGACGATCTCCTCGCCCTGTTTCAATTCGCCGCGCGCCAGATGATAGACGAACGGGCCGAACGCGATCTGCTCGATGACCTCCTCGGCCGGCGGCGGCGCCGCCCGCTTGAGGATGTTGCCGATGCGCAGCGCCAGTTCGCGTGGTTCAAACGGCTTGGCCACGTAGTCATCCGCGCCGAGCTGCAGGCCCTCGATGCGGCTGTCCGGCTCGGCGCGCGCGGTGAGCATCACGATCGGCACCGAGGATTGGGTGCGGATGAAGCGGGCGAGGTCGAAGCCGCTTTCGCCCGGCATCATCACGTCGAGGATCAGGAGATCGAAATGCAGGCCGGTCAGTTTGGCGCGCGCGTCGCTCGCACTCGCCGCGGTGGTGACGCGATAGCCTTCGCCGCGCAGGAAGCGCGACAAGAGATCGCGGATGCGGCGGTCGTCGTCGACGAGCAACAGATGCGGTGCGTCGTCGGCCGGCGTCTGCGGCGGATGGGAGGTGATGGCGGCGATCGGCACGGTCACTCCTTGGCAGCGGCGACGGGCGTCCTGAAAATGGCTTCCAGCACCTTGTCCGGATCGTCGCGATCGATCATCGCGCGCAGGAACTGCCGGACCTTGTCGGCGCCGGCCGGTCCGATCTGCTCCAGCGCATGATCGATGCGCCGCGTCTGCAGCCCGGCCAGCTTGGCCACCAGCGCCTCGCCCTTGGGCGTGGCAAAAAGAAGGCGCTGCCGGCGATCATTGTTGCCGGTCTTCTGCACGATGTAGCCCTCGTCGAGCAGTTGCTTGAGCACGCGTCCGAGCGACTGCTTGGTGATGCGCAGCACGTCCAGCAGATCGGCGACCTTCAGGCCGGGATAGCGGGTGACGAAATGCATCACGCGGTGATGCGCGCGGCCGAAGCCGAACGCCTCCAGCTCCTGATCCGCATCGCCGACGAAGTCGCGATAGGCGAAGAACAGGAGCTCGATGATGTCCCAGCGCAGCGGCTCTCCGTCTGCACCGGCCTGAGGCTCGGCTGCCCGCAGCTCGGGACTCAATACCGGAGACGAGAAATTTATGTCAGCCATATTGACGTTTCTGCGGTTCAATGTTACAAAACAATCGCCCGCCACGAAATTTTTGATCGTTCATGGATGGCGACGGTTTCAGGACGTGACTGAACGGGTTAGGCAACCCGGACGGGTGTCCGGGGCCACTGATTGAACAACCGTGTGATGTCGAGCGGCATTTCGGCAAACCATACTGGACTTCCGCCGGGCGCAAAAGCATGTCCTGTGACGGCATGCTTGCCTGGCGACCGGCTCAAGGACCGGCCGCGGCTGGTCCGACATTCAAAGAGCCGACTGAACCGGACGGGCAGGTCGGCCACAGAACTCGCGCATGGCGATCAAGCGGGGGAAGCAAGGACATGACTTTGACATTCGACATCAAGCCGACGACCAACCCCACCTCCGACCAGGAGCGCGCCGCCAAGCTCGCCAATCCGGGCTTCGGCCGCGTGTTCACCGATCACATGGCCGTGGTCCAATTCAGCCAGGACAAGGGCTGGCACAGCGCGCGCGTCGAATCCCGCGCCAACTTCCCGCTCGATCCGGCTGCCGCGGTGCTGCACTACGCGCAGGAGATCTTCGAAGGGCTGAAGGCCTATAAGCGTGACGATGGCGGCGTGAACCTGTTTCGGCCCGACGCCAATGCGCAGCGCTTCTGGAACTCGGCCGAGCGCATGGCGATGGCGCAGCTGCCGCAGAACGTCTTCATCGAGGCGGTCGAGCAGCTCGTGCGGATCGACCGCGCCTGGATCCCCGGCGGCGAGGGCAGCCTGTATCTGCGTCCCTTCATGATCGCCAACGAAGTGTTCCTCGGCGTGAAGCCGTCGGCGGAATACATCTTCGCGGTGATCGCCTCGCCGGTCGGTTCCTATTTCAAGGGCGGCCCGGCGCCGGTCTCGATCTGGGTCTCGGAGAACTACACCCGCGCCGCCGTCGGCGGCACCGGCGGCGTCAAATGCGGCGGCAATTATGCCGCCAGCCTCAAGGCGCAGGCCGAGGCGATCGCGCATGGCTGCGACCAGGTCGTGTTCCTGGACGCGATCGAGCGCCGCTATGTCGAGGAGCTCGGCGGCATGAACGTGTTCTTCGTGTTCGACGACGGCTCGCTGTCGACGCCGCCTTTGGGCACCATCCTGCCGGGCATCACCCGCGACTCCATCATCAAGCTGGCGCGCGACGCCGGCCGCGAGGTGCGCGAGGAGGCCTATGCAATCGACCAGTGGCGCGCGGACGCCAAGAGCGGCAAGCTCAAGGAGGCGTTCGCCTGCGGCACCGCCGCGGTCATCTCGCCGATCGGCAAGGTGCGCTCGGCGAGCGGCGATGTCCTGATCAATGGCGGCGAGGCCGGCCCGGTCGCCATGGGCCTGCGCAAGCAGCTCGTCGATATCCAGTACGGCCGCAGCGCGGATCCGCACAACTGGATCCGGGATGTGAAGTAGGGGGCTGTTGCTCCGACAAAGGTCGACTCCCCTCGCCCTTGCGGGGAGGGGTCGGGGGCGGGGTCCCAGGAAAGACTGCCCGTGTGGCCCCCCGCCCCGACCCTCCCCCGCAAGGGGGGAGGGGGCACGCTGCCCGTGCGGCGAACATCCCGGCTCACATGGAGATGTTCGAGCCAGTGCTACGCGTCAGCGCTCGACCGGAGCCGCGGGTTGCCGCACCCCGTCCCGGCTGCTACCAACCAAGCAACGAATTCCATCCCATCGGGTGGGCAAAGGGCCGCGCAGCGGACCCTGCCCACCGCTGCGATGTCATCCAGCCATTGGTGGGCCCGCTGCGTCTGGCTCACCCTACGTGTCGAGTCCCATGTCCGACAAACCGAAGAAACAACAGAAGCTGAAGGCGCGGCTGCCGCGCGGGCTCGAGGATCGCGGCCCCGCGGCGATCGCCGCCACGCGCGAGATGGTCGAGAAGATCCGCGCCGTCTATGAACGCTACGGCTTCGAGCCGGTGGAGACGCCGGCGTTCGAATATACCGATGCGCTCGGCAAGTTCCTGCCCGACCAGGACCGCCCCAACGAGGGCGTGTTCTCGTTCCAGGACGATGACGAGCAATGGATCTCGCTGCGCTACGACCTCACCGCGCCGCTGGCGCGCTATGTCGGCGAGCGCTACGGCACCGACGGCCTGGTGCTGCCCTATCGCAGCTACCGCTCCGGCTACGTGTTCCGCAACGAGAAGCCGGGCCCCGGCCGCTTCCGCCAGTTCATGCAGTTCGACGCCGACACGGTCGGCTCCGCATCGCCGGCCGCGGACGCCGAGATGTGCATGATGGCGGCGGATACGATGGAGGCGCTCGGCATTGCGCGCGGCCAGTATGTAGTGAAGGTGAACAATCGCAAGGTACTCGATGGAATTTTAGAGAGCATCGGCCTAGGTGGGGATGAAAATGCCGGTCGTAGACTGACAGTTTTGCGGGCGATTGATAAGCTCGATAAGTTCCCAGCAAGCGAGATAGAGAAGCTGCTTGGGTCTGGGCGATGGGACGGTGGTGAGGAAGGGAAAGGCGACTTCACCAAAGGCGCCGGTCTGGATAAAGAGCAGATCGACAAGGTTCTAGTATTTGCTCTGCTGCAAGAGGGTAACTTCACTGAGTTGGAAGATGTTACCAACGTGCCACCCGGAACTCGTCAAGAGCGTGGTTCGGTAATGACTTTTTCAACGGTCGACGGAAGTAAGTCCTACTTTGTCGAGAGCAATAAAGGAGTCATCGATGGGTTGATGACTCATTTCGGTTCGAACGAGACCTCTCGGGCCGGTATTGAAGAACTTAAGCAAATATCGGACTTGGCCGAATCTGCAGGCTACGATCGAAATAGAGTTCGCATCGATCCCTCCGTCGTCCGCGGTCTCGAATACTACACGGGTCCTGTCTACGAAGTTGAGCTGCTGCTCGAGACCAAGGACGAGAAGGGCCGGCCCGTGCGGTTCGGCTCGGTCGGCGGCGGCGGGCGCTATGATGGCCTCGTCTCGCGCTTCCGCGGCGAGCCGGTGCCGGCGACCGGATTTTCGATCGGCGTCTCGCGATTGCAAGCCGCGCTGACGCTTCTCGGCAAGCTGGATACGAAGCCGGCCTTCGGGCCTGTGGTCGTGACCGTGTTCGACCGCGAACGCGTCGCGGACTACCAGAAGATGGTCTCGATCCTGCGCAATCACGGCATCCGCGCCGAGCTCTATCTCGGCAATCCGAAGAACATGGGCAATCAGCTCAAATATGCCGACCGCCGCAACGCGCCCTGCGTCATCATCCAGGGCAGTGACGAGAAGGCGCGCGGCGAAGTGCAGATCAAGGACCTGATCGAGGGCGCGAAAGCCGCGGCCGCGATCGCCTCCAACCAGGAATGGCGCGAGAGCCGCCCCGCGCAGTTCTCGGCCAAGGAGGACGAGCTCGTCGCCGCCGTCCGCGAGGTGCTCGCGCGCCACGACGTGAGCTGGGGATAGGGGATTCGTCATGCGCGGGCTTGACCCGCGCATCCATCTCTTCAGAGGATGGATTGCCGGGTCAAGCCCGGCAATGACGCGGCTGAGATAACTGACAGGGAGAAACGAATGCCCGAGATCACCGTGAACATGGCTGCCGGCCGCACCGACGAGCAGAAGGCCAACATGATGCGCGACATCACCCAGGCGCTGGTGACGCATCTCGGCGTCGATCCGGAGGCCGTGGTGATCCAGATCAACGAGGCGCCGCTGACGCACAAGATGAAGGGCGGCAAGACCTTCGTCGAGCGCGCGGCTGAGCAGAAGAAGTAGTTGGCCGTCATCCCGGCGAGGCCATAACATCTGTCTCGACAAAATTCGCTGTCGTCCCTGCGAACGCAGGGACCCATACCCCCAGTGAATGGTTTGAGGCGCGCTGGTCATCGGCCTTTCGCCCGTCACGACCGCCGCGGCGTAGGGGGCCCGGATCGGCGCCGAGCCGCGCTGTCGCGCGTCACGGCTTGTCCGGGACGACAACGGAGTTCGGAGCGATCATGGACGCACGTGAGATCATCAAGCCGGGCATGCGCGCCGAGCGGTTGCTCGTGGTGCCGCCGGAGCGCACGGTCGGGCACTTTGTTCCGCATATGCCGATGGTCTATGCGACGCCGATGATGATCCTGGAAATGGAGATGACCTCGGGCGACGCCATCAATCCGGTGCTGCCGCCGGGCTGGGTCACGGTCGGCACCGAGGTCAATGTCCGCCACCTCGCAGCGTCACCGGTCGGCGCCACCATCCGCACGGTCGCCGAGGTGATCGAGGTCGAGCGCCGCGTCATCCGCTTCAGCGTCGAGGCCTATCACGGCGAGACCAAGATCGGCGACGGCCGTCACGGCCGCGGGCTGATCAATGTCGAGCAGTTCAAGAAGCGGTTCGCCGTGCCGTAGTGCGCTTGGTGCGGCAGATGCCGCGATCTTGCGTCAAACAAGCTCGTCATGCGCGGGCTTGACCCGCGCATCCATCTTCTCACCAGAAACATTTTTGCTAAGAAGATGGATTGCCGGGCCAAGCCCGGCAATGACGGCGGAGGGCGCGGGGACTACGTCGCCAGTTCCTTCGACCGCGCCGTCGCGGCGGCCACTGCGCGCTCCAGCAGCGGCTGGAATCCATCTGGCCCCATCAGCACCGACAGCGCGGCCGCGGTGGTGCCGCCGGGCGAAGTGACGTTCTGGCGCAGCGTCGCGGACGACAGCTCCGAGCGATGCAGCAGCTCGCCGGCGCCGGACACCGTGTCGCGCGCGAGCCTGGTGGCGAGCGCCTCGGGCAGGCCGGCGGCGATGCCGGCGCGGGCGAGTTCCTCGGCGAGCAGGAACACGTAGGCCGGACCCGAGCCGGAGACGGCCGTCACCGCATCCATCAGCGCCTCGTCATCGACCCATTCGACCGCGCCGGTGGCGCGCAGCAGCGCATCGGTCAGCGCGCGCTGGGCGGCGCTGACATCGCTGGCGGGAACAGCGACGGTGATGCCGCGACCGATCGCGGCGGGCGTGTTCGGCATGGCGCGGACCACGGCGCCGCCCACGACGTTCTGCAGGCTGGCGATGGTCGTGCCCGCCATGATCGACAGCACCAGCGTGGTGTCGGCGACCCATGGCTTCAGCGCCGGCCCGGCCTCGCGGAACATCTGCGGCTTGACGGCCACGATCACAACCTCGGCCGGGGTGGGCGCAGCCGGATTGAGGCGAATGCCCCTGGCCGCGAGCGCGGTGATCTCCGCCGACGGCATCGGCTCGATCACCACCACGCGCGCCGGATCGAGGCCGCCGGCCAGCCAGCCGGTCAGCATCGCCCCGCCCATCTTGCCGGCGCCGGCGAGGACGATGGGGCCTGTGGTGTGTTGCAGTTCGGAAACGGACGTCATCGAGCCACTACCCGTCATGGCCGGGCTTGACCCGGCCATCCATCAATATCGAGAAGCGGCTTTTAGAGCATGATCCGGAAAAGTGGAAACCGGTTTTCTGAAAAGATCATGCTCAAACAAAGCGGAAAGATCATGATGTGAGATGGATGCGCGGGCAAGCCCGCGCTGGGCGAGAGGGCCGCCTTACGCCTCGCCTTCGGTGTCGAACAGCGCTGCTGCCATGGCGTCCTGCGTCGACTTGCCAGCCCAGACGACGAACTGGAACGCCGGGAAATAGCGCTCGCAGGCGTGGATGGCGCCGGCCAGCATGCTCTCGCATTGCGGCCCGGAGGCGGTGATGCCGCCCGGCAGCACCAGTGCCTGACGGTGCATCACCATGCCGGTGTGGGTCCAGATGTCGAAATGCCCGAGCCACAGTTGCTCGTTGATCGCGGCGATCAGCCGCTGCACCTCGGCACGGCGCGCTTCGGGAATCTTCATGTCGAAGGCGCAGGCCAGATGCAGCGCCTCGATCTCGGCCATCCAGGTGAAGGAGAGCTGATAGTCGGTCCACTGCCCCTTGGAGGCGATCGTGATCTCGTCCTCGCCGGAGCGCTCGAACATCCAATTGTTGTCGGACGCGATGTTCTCCACCACGCTCAAAGGATGATCTCCGGAATCGATAGTGCTCTCGAGCAGGGACATGCCGTCTCGACCTCTGTCTTCTTGATCTCGTTGGTACATACGCGGCGACCCGGCCCGCGCCCTGTCGGCGCCTCGAACCCGGCTTGCAGCCCCGGAGGATGCCCGGGCGTGCGCGGACAAAGTGATGTGATTTGCGGAATCCGCGCAACGGGGGGGTGAGTCCGTCCACAGCCAAACACCGCTTCGTCCACAACTCCTGTCCAGCCTGTGGAATCATGGCCGAATGAGAACAAAACGGAATCGGATTCGACGCAGCGTCTGATCAGGGGCCTGATTTGCGGAGGAACGGCCGCTTCTGGCCGCATGGCCGTCCCTCATGGAGCGCGGGCGTGAGCCCTTGTCGACGCCGCAGAGCCCCTGCATAGTTCCTGTGGGCCGTCCATCCGGGCGGCTCATGTTCTCAGGGCGGGGTGAAATTCCCCACCGGCGGTAAGCGCTCTCGGTCGAGCGCGCGAGCCCGCGAGCGCCTTCTGCAAAAGGCGTAATCCGGGGAATCCTGTTCCCCGGATCGCGCCAAGAACAGAAGGGTCAGCAGATTCGGTGCGATTCCGAAGCCGACGGTCACAGTCCGGATGAAAGAGAACGGGTCCCGGCTCTCCGCGCAATTCCGCGCGGGGCGTCGTCGTTCCGTGTGCCCTGATTCTGGTCTCTGACGAGGACAACCATGAATCAGATCCTACAAGACGCGCCTACCGATACCCCTCACGCCGACACCTCACCCACTGCGACGATCAGCGCAGACAGCGCGCCGGCTGAGCCGAGCCCGCCCGACGACGCGCCGCCGGCGCCATCGCATCCGCGCTTCACCAAGCCGCAACGCGTCGCCTTCGTGCAGTCGGCCTGGCATCGCGACGTCGTCGCCGAATGCCGCCATGCCTTTCTCGACGAGATCGCGGCGCGCCACATCGCGCGCGACCGCGTCGATATCTTCGAGGTGCCCGGCTCGTTCGAGATCCCGCTGCATGCGCAGCTTCTGGCCAAGACGCGGCGCTACACCGCGATCGTCGCGGCCGGGCTCGTCGTCGATGGCGGCATCTACCGCCACGAATTCGTCGCCGACACCGTGATCAAGGCGCTGATGGATGTGCAACTGCGCACCGAGGTGCCGGTGTTTTCAGCGGTGCTGACGCCACAGCAATTCCACGAAACGCAGGCGCATTTCGATTTCTTCCGCAAGCATTTCGCCACCAAGGGCATCGAGGTGGCGACGGCCTGCGCGGAGACCCTGCTGAGCCTGGAGCGGCTGCGCAGCCAGGTGGCGGCCGGGATCATCTGAGGCGGCGACGTCGTGTGGCTGGTCGCGGCCAGCCACATGCGCGCCGCTTTCAACACCCCCAGCGACAACGCGTCCCCTTCCGCTCGTCGCCTCATGTTGTCATTCCCCTTGCGGCGCCTGTAAAATCTCCCCGGGAGGAGGCCTGCCCGTGGCGACGGGCGGCCGACAAGGATGATCGAAGGATACGATCCTTATCTCGTCGCGCTCTCGGTCGTGATCGCGAGCCTGGGTGGCTATACCGGCTTTGGTCTCGCTGCGCGCATCCGCAGCGGGCCGGGAGCCAATCCGCGCGTGCTGTTGTCCGGCGCCGCGGGCATTCTGGCCGTGGGCATCTGGACCATGCATTTCGTGGGCATGATGGCGGCCCCGTTGCCGGCCGATGCGGTCTATCTGGTGCTACCGACCATCATCTCCTTCCTGATCTGCGCGCTGGTGGTCGGCATCTCGCTGTTCTTCGTCAGCATCGGCGATCCCGCAGCCAGGCGCGTCGTTCCGTCAGCGCTGCTGCTCGGCGCCGGCATCGCCAGCATGCATTATGTCGGGATGCACGGTCTCGCCGGGCCGTTCGGACTGACGCATGATCCGGCGCTCGTGGCGCTGTCGGTCGGCATCGCGATCATCGCCGCCTATGGCGGCCTGCGCATCTTCCTGGCGCGGCAGGACGGGCTGCGGCTCGCCATCAGTGCGGTCGCGTTCGGAATCGCGGTCTCCGGCATGCACTATACGGCGATGCTGGGCATGCATGTCGTGCCGGAAGGCGCGGGACATCATCACGCCGCGGGGCTTGCTGCATCGCCGCAAGCGCTGGCGATCGTCGTCGCGGTGCTCTGCTTCGTCCTCGCTGCCGGCTTCCTGCTGTCCCTGGTGCCCGACCCGCGCCGCCAGTCGGGGGTGACCGCGGTGCTGCCTGAGGCGGCGCCCCGTCTCGCGCCGGAACCGGCCGCTTCGCCGCCGCCGGCGCAGCCGGCGGCGCCGGCGTCTCCCGATCCCGTCGAGAATCCCCCGTCCGCCCGCCGCATCGCCGCGCCGCTCGGCGGCATCGGCCAGCCGCCGCGCGTCGCCGCAGCCCGGCTGCCGCTGGAAGGCGCCAATGGAACCCATTTCATCGATGCCGGCGATGTCCGCAGCGTGCGCGCTGACGCGCACTATACGAGGGTGCATGACGGCACCCGCGAGCGGATGTGCCCGTGGTCAATCTCCGAGGCCGAGGCGCAGCTCGATCCCGGCCGCTTCCTCCGCGTCCATCGCAGTCACATCATCGCCATCGAGCACGTGATCTTTGTGGGCAAGGAAGGCGAGGGGGCGATCATCGAGCTCGATGGTCCGTCCAAGCCGCGCGTGCCGGTGAGCCGCGCCAAGGTCGCCGAGGTCAAGGCGCGGCTCGGGCTGCGGCGGCCGGCCTGAGCCTGAGACTTAGTTCGCAGCTGCGGCAGCGCGCCGCTCGTCGTCGCAACGCACACATGTCGATCATGTCAGGCGCGCACCGCGCGTCGCCGCGGGCGTGGCGTCGCGCGCCGACTCGCACCGCGTCTCCGCCGAATTGGGTCGCCCTCGCTGACGCAGTTCGTGCGCAGCGACCCGCAATTCGTGCGATTTCACCGCCCTCCGTGCCGGCTTCGTTGCGCAACCGGTCAACCCGGTCGACTCTCTGCAACAACAGCGCGACGCGCCTGTCTTCGTCCTTCGCTCTCGCAGCAAGAACAAGCGCCGGCCGTTTCAGCGCAAGGCCAAGCCGACAAGGCAAGCCAGCACAGGAGGAAACGCCATGATTCCAGGCCCGTTCGACTATCACCGGCCGGCGAGTGTCGGCGACGCAGTCAAGCTGCTCGCCGATCTCGGCGACGAAGCCCGCCCGCTCGCCGGCGGTCACAGCCTGCTGCCGATGATGAAGCTGAGGTTGGCGACCCCGGCGCATCTGATCGACCTGCACGGCATCGCCGGCCTGAAGGGGATCTGCCGCGACGGCGACCGCATCGTGATCGGCGCGATGACCACGCAGGCCGAGCTGCTGGCGTCGGCCGAGATCGGAGAGAGACTGCCGATCCTGCATGAGACCGCGCTCCTGATCGCCGATCCGCAGGTGCGCTACCGCGGCACGCTCGGCGGCAATGTCGCCAATGGCGATCCCGGCAACGACATGCCGGCGCTGATGCTGGCACTGGATGCGAGCTATCGCCTCGAAGGTCCGAACGGCGCCCGCGAGGTCGCGGCGCGTGAGTTCTACCAGGGCGCCTATTTCACGGCGCTCGAGCCCGGCGAGATCCTGACCGGCATCAGCATCCCCGTTCCGCCTGCCGGTCACGGCTACGCCTATGAGAAGCTGAAGCGCAAGGTCGGCGATTACGCGACCGCGGCGGCCGGCGTGGTGCTGACCATGGCCGGCGGCAAGGTGGCGAGCTGCGTCATCACGCTGACCAATTTGCACGAGACGCCGCTGCTGGCCACCGACGCGGCGAACGCCGTGATCGGCACCACGCTCGATGACGCTGCGCTGAAGGCGGCCGCAAGCGCAGCGCGCGCGATCATGCAACCGGCCTCCGATGCGCGCGGACCTGCCGAGTACCGCATCCATGTCGGCGGCATCATGGTGATGCGCGCGCTGCAGCGCGCGGCAAGCCGGGCGAGCTGAAGCTCGCTTCGCCAGGCGGCGAACACTCTCGTCCCCCTCCCCCTTGTGGGGGAGGGCGGGGAGGGGGGAGCCCAAGGCGACACTGCCGCCGTGGACCCCCACCCCCGACCCCTCCCCGCAAGGGGGAGGGGAGCGCACTGACAACGCGGCTCGAGTCGAGCCCAAGCCATGCGATCTTCCAGGGAGCAACCAATGCCCAAAACCCACATCACAATGAAGGTGAACGGCAGCGAGGTCGAAGGCCTCGCCGAGCCGCGCACGTTGCTGGTGCATTTCCTGCGCGAGCAGGCGCAGCTCACCGGTACTCATATCGGCTGCGAGACCAGCCATTGCGGCGCCTGCACGATCGACATCGACGGCATGAGCGTGAAGAGCTGCACCATGCTCGCGGTGCAGGCCAACGGCGCCGAGATCACCACGATCGAGGGCATGGCCAACGCCGACGGCACCCTGTCGCCGCTGCAGGAAGGCTTCCGCATGATGCACGGCCTGCAATGTGGCTTCTGCACCCCCGGCATGATCATCCGCGCGCATCGGCTGCTGAAGGAAAATCCGTCGCCGACGGAAGCCGAGATCCGCGCCGGCATCTCCGGCAACATCTGCCGCTGCACCGGCTACCAGAACATCGTCAAGGCGATCCAATACGCCGCCGCCAAGATCAACGGCGTTGAATTCCAGGAGGCCGCGGAATGAACGACATGACTCCCACGCGGGAACAACGCGAAGCCGCGCTCGAAGGCATGGGCTGCCGGCGCAAGCGCGTCGAGGACATCCGCTTCACGCAAGGCAAGGGCAACTACGTCGACGACGTGAAATTGCCGGGCATGCTGCATGGCGATTTCGTGCGCTCGCCGCATGCGCATGCGCGGGTGAAGGCGATCCACACCGAGGAGGCGCTGAAGGTGCCCGGCGTGCTCGCGGTCATCACCGCCGAGACGTTGAAGACCGTCAACCTCGCCTGGATGCCGACGCTCGCCGGCGACGTGCAGATGGTGCTGGCCGACGGCAAGGTGCTGTTCCAGAACCAGGAGGTCGCCTTCGTCGTTGCCACCGACCGCTATGCCGCCGATGACGGCGTCTCCAAGGTGGTCGTCGAGTACGAGCCGCTGCCGGTGCTGGTCGATCCGTTCAAGGCGATGGACCCGGATGCGCCGGTGCTGCGCGAGGATCTTGCTGGCAAGACCGTCGGCGCACACGGGCCGCGCAAGCACCACAACCACATCTTCGAATGGAGCGTCGGCGACAAGGAGCTGACCGACGCCGCGTTCAAGAAGGCCGAGGTCACCATCAAGGAGATGATCTCCTATCACCGCACCCATCCGTCGCCGCTGGAAACCTGCCAGTGCGTCTGCGCGTTCGACAAGATCAAGGGCGAGCTGACGATCTGGGGCACCTTCCAGGCGCCGCATGTGATCCGCACCGTGGTGTCGCTGATCGCCAAGATCCCCGAGCAGAAGATCCACGTCATCGCGCCGGACATCGGCGGCGGCTTCGGCAACAAGGTCGGCGCCTATCCCGGCTATATCTGCGCCGCGGTGGCCTCGATTGTCACCGGCAAGCCGGTGAAATGGGTCGAGGACCGCATCGAGAACCTGACCGCAACGGCGTTCGCGCGCGACTATCACATGACCACCGAGATCGCGGCGACCAAGGACGGCAAGGTCACCGGCCTGCGCGTCCACGTGCTCGCTGACCATGGCGGCTTCGACGCCTGCGCCGATCCGTCGAAATGGCCGGCCGGCTTCTTCAACATCGTCACCGGCTCCTACGACTTCCCGGTCGCGCATCTCAGCGTCGACGGCGTCTACACCAACAAGGCGCCGGGCGGCGTCGCCTATCGCTGCTCGTTCCGCGTCACCGAGGCGGCTTATTGCATCGAGCGGGCGATGGATATTCTCGCGCAGAAGCTCGGCATGGACCCGGCGGAGCTGCGCCTGAAGAACTTCGTCAAGCCGGAGCAATTCCCCTATCACTCGGCGCTGGGCTGGGAATATGATTCCGGCGACTACCACACCGCCATGCGCAAGATGATGGAAGCGGTGGACTACGCAGGCCTGCGCAAGGAGCAGGCCGAGAAGCGCGCGGCGTTCAAACGCGGCGAGACCCGTGAGATCATGGGGATCGGCGTGTCGTTCTTCACCGAGATCGTCGGCGCCGGTCCGTCCAAGAACTGCGACATCCTGGGGATTGCGATGTTCGATTCCTGCGAAATCCGGCTGCACCCGACCGGGGCCGGCATCGCGCGGATGGGCACCAAGAGCCAGGGCCAGGGCCACGAGACCACCTGGGCGCAGATCATCGCCAGCGAGATCGGCATTCCCGCCGACAACATCATGGTGGAGGAGGGCAACACCGACACCGCGCCCTACGGCCTCGGCACCTACGGCTCGCGCTCGACCCCGGTCGCCGGTGCCGCCATCGCGATGGCGGCGCGCAAGATCAAGGCCAAGGCGCAGATGATCGCGGCCTACAAGCTCGAGGTCCACGAAGACGATCTCGAATGGGACATTGACGGCTTCCGCGTCAAGGGCCTGCCGGAGAAGGTCATGTCGATGAAGGACATTTGCTGGGCGGCCTACAACTCGGTACCGCCGGGCATGGAGCCGGGGCTGGAGGCGGTCAGCTATTACGACCCGCCCAACATGACCTATCCGTTCGGCGCCTATCTCTGCGTCATGGACATCGACGTCGATACCGGCGTGTACAAGGTCCGGCGCTTCTATGCGCTGGATGATTGCGGCACCCGCATCAATCCGATGATCATCGAGGGCCAGATCCATGGCGGTCTCACCGAAGCCTTCGCGATCGCGATGGGCCAGGAGATCCGCTACGATTCCGAGGGCAATGTCGTCACCGGCTCGTTCATGGACTTCTTCATGCCGACCGCCGTGGAGACGCCGCACTGGGAGACTGACTTCACGGTGACGCCCTCGCCGCATCATCCGATCGGCGCCAAGGGCGTCGGCGAAAGCCCCAATGTCGGCGGCGTGCCGGCGTTCTCCAACGCCGTCAACGACGCGTTCGCGTTCCTCGGCGCCACCCACATCCAGATGCCCCACGACTACTGGCGCAACTGGCAGGCGGCGAAGAATCTGGGCGTGGTGGCGTAGGCTGTAGCCAAGATCACCGCCGTCATTGCGAGGAGCGAAGCGACGAAGCAATCCAGAGTCCCGCCGACCACCCTGGATTGCTTCGCTTCGCTCGCAATGACGGAGAGAGAACCGACGCGGTCACCGCATCAATGGTGCACTCCCCTCACCCTTGCGGGGAGGGGTCGGAGGTAGGGTCCCCGGCGGCAGACTCGCTTGGGGCTCCTTGAGCCCTTCCCCACAAGGGGCAGGGAACGTACTGCTTGTGCGGTGAGATCGAGAAACGAACTGGTATGAAAGCCCGCGACGACATCGCCAAATCTCTCGCCGCCTGCGGCTACATCGCCGATGGCGAGCTGGCAACGGCGGTTGCGCTGATGCAGCTTCTGAAGCGGCCGTTGCTGCTCGAAGGCGAGGCTGGTGTCGGCAAGACCGAGGTCGCCAAGGCGCTGGCGTCGGTTCATGCGACCGAGCTGATCCGGCTGCAATGCTATGAAGGCCTCGATCAAAGTTCGGCGCTCTACGAATGGAACTATCAGCGCCAGTTGCTGGCGATCGAGGCGCATCGCGGCCAGCCTGATACGATCGAGGACCAGATCTTCTCGGAGAAATATCTGCTGGAGCGGCCGCTGCTCGCGGCCATCAGGCGCGCCAGGCCGCCGGTGCTGCTGATCGACGAGATCGACCGCGCCGACGACGAGTTCGAGGCCTTCCTGCTGGAGCTGCTGTCCGACTTCCAGGTCTCCATCCCCGAGCTCGGCACCGTCAAGGCGACCAGCATTCCGCACGTCGTGCTGACCTCCAATGGCACCCGCGAGCTGTCGGACGCGTTGCGCCGGCGTTGTCTCTATCATTATGTCGACTATCCGGATGTCGATCGCGAGGCGCGCATCATCCTGGCGCGGATCGGCGGCGCCTCGGCTTCGCTCGCACTGCAGATCGCGCGGCTGGTCGAAGGCTTGCGCAAGGAGGAACTGCGCAAGGTGCCTGGCGTCGCCGAGACGCTCGACTGGGCGGCGGCGCTGGTCGGGCTCGACGTGCGCGATCTCAAGGATCAGCCCGAGCTCGTGCACGACACGCTGATGTGTCTGCTCAAGACGCATGAGGACCGCGCCCGCATCACGCGCGAGATCACGGCGCGGCTGGTGGGGAAGGTCGCATGAGCTGTTGTGGCGCCACGCCTGACCATGAAGACCTCGACGCGGTGGCGCGGCTCCTCGTGGGCCGCCTGGGCGCGTTTGTGAAAACGTTGCGCGACAACGGCTTCGCAGTCGGACTGCAGGAAGGGCAGGACGCCGCGGCGGTGATGGCCGCGGGTTATGCCGGCAAACCTGGCCTGTTGCGCTCGGCGTTCAAACATCTGTTCGCGGCGCGCAAGAGCGAATGGGATCGTTTCGACGGTCTGTTCGATGCGTTCTGGCTCGGCAAGCGCGTGCGCTCGCGCTCGCTGGTGTCGGGCGCCGCGCCGGCCGCGAACAGTCCATCGTTGAAGAGCCTGCAGGACGCCAATGCGGGCCAATCCGGCCCGCAGGGCGCGACGGATCAGATCCCCTCCGACGACCCGCCGCGCGATGCCGGCGGCGAAGGCCGCAGCGAGGGCGCTTCGCGGGTTGAGACGCTGGCCGACACCGATTTCCGCAGGCTCGCCGATCCCCAACAGGTCGCGCTGGCGCATGAGGCGGCCGCGCGGCTTGCCAGGGTGATGCGGACACGGCTGACGCGGCGTGATCAGGTCAGGCGCAAGGGCCAGCGGCTCGACCTGCGCCGGACGATTCACCGGAGCATCAGCCATGGCGGCGTGCCGATTGCGCTGGTGCACCGGCGCCGCAAGTCCAAGCCGCTGCGGCTGGTGGTGCTGCTCGACGCCTCCGGCTCGATGAGCGCCTACACGGCGGTGTTCCTGCGCTTCATCCATGGCGTGCTCGACACGTTTCGCGAGGCCGAGGCGTTCCTGTTTCACACCAGGCTCGCCTACGTGTCCGATGCGATGAAGGAGAGGGACGCGGCGCGCGCGCTCGACCGGTTGTCGATGATGGCGCAGGGGGCGGGCGGCGGCACCAGGATCGGCGAGAGCCTGCAGACCTTCAATCGCTGGCACGCCGCGCGCGTGCTCCATTCGCGCAGCTGCGTGATGATCGTGTCCGACGGCTACGACACCGGCGATCCGGCCCTGCTCGGCCGCGAGATGGCGCAACTGCGCCGCCGCTGCCGCCGCATCGTCTGGCTCAACCCGATGCTCGGCTGGGACGGCTACGCGCCGGAGGCGCGCGGCATCAAGGCCGCGCTGCCTCATGTCGATCTCTACGCCCCGGCGCACACGCTGCGTTCGCTCGCGGCGCTGGAGCCCTATCTGGCGAGGTTGTGAGGCCATGTCGTCGCGAGGAACAGACTCATGATGGGCGCCACCGAACTGCTCGATCTGGCCGCGCAGCTCAAGGCCAGGGAAGAAAGCTTCGTGCTCGCCACCGTCGTGCGCACGGTGTCGGTGACCGCTGCGAAAGCCGGAGCCAAGGCGATCATCCGGTCCGATGGCACGATCGTGGCGGGGTGGATCGGCGGCGGTTGCGCCCGCGGCGCGGTGCTGAAGGCGGCGCGCGAGGCGCTGGCCGACGGCATCCCGCGCATGATCTCGGTGCAACCGGACAATCTGCTGGCCGAGCTCGGCGTCAGGCCCGGCGAGACCCGCGAGGGCGTGCGCTTCGCCGCCAACATGTGTCCAAGCCAGGGGACGATGGACGTCTTCGTCGAGCCGGTGCTGCCGCATCCGTCGCTGGTCATCTTCGGCGCGAGCCCGGTCGCGCTGTCGCTCGCCGCGCAGGCGCGGCCCCTGGGCTATCATGTCACCCTGGCGGCGCCGGCCGCCGACCTCGTCGCGACACCGGAGGTCGATGTGTGCGTCGATGGCTTTGCGCTGGAGCAGCTGGCCGGCGGCGCCCGCTTCATCGTGGTCTCGACGCAAGGCAAGGGCGATGAAGTCGCCCTGCGTGCCGCGCTCAGCTGCGATGCGACCTATCTCGCTTTCGTCGGCAGCCGCCGCAAGATGGACAGCCTGCGCGACAAGCTGATCAAAGACGGCATCGACGCTGCGCTGCTCGACAGGGTGAAAGCGCCGGCGGGGCTCGATCTCGGCGCCATCACGCCGGAGGAGATCGCGATGTCGATCCTCGCCGAGATCACGCTGACGCGCCGGCGCGGTCAGCGCGGCTGAACGAAGCTCACGGCGTCAGCGGCAGATCGAACGTCACCTTGACACCATCGGTGGCGAAGTCGCGCGTCACCTCGCCCTTCAGTGCCGCGCCGAGAATACGTTCGAACAGCAGCGAGCCGAAGCCGTTGCGCGCAGGCGGCGCGACCGGCGGCCCGCCGCTTTCCTGCCAGGATAATTTGAGGCGGCCATCGTCGACCGTCCAGCTCAGCGCCACGTGTCCCCCGTCATTCGACAACGCGCCATATTTCACCGCATTGGTGATCAGCTCGTGCAGGCCCATCGACAGATAGAGCGCAATCCCCGGCGCAAGCTGCACGGCGGGCCCCTCGACTGCGACGCGGTCGCATTGCAGCGGCGCAAGCTCGGCCTGGACCAGCTCGTCGAGGCCCAGCGCCTCGCGACCGCGATCCAGCGCCAGCGCGTGGCTGCGGGTGAGCGCGGCGATGCGGCCGCGCAGCACCTCGCCGAACTCGGTCAGCGCGGTGTCGGCGCGGATGCTGAGCGCGATGACGCTGTCGACCAGCGCGAGCGTGTTCTTGACCCGGTGATTGAGCTCGTGCACCAGCACGCGCTGATGCTGCTCGATGGTGCGTCTGCGCGCATTCTCGGTGCGCAGCGCGATCTCGTCCATCACGATCTCGCTGAGCTCGGTGAGCTGCGCGATATCCTCCTCGTTCCATGGACGCGGCACGTGGTCGATGGCGCAGAGCGCGCCGATCACCTCGCCGCTCGGCAGCTTCAGCGGCACGCCGAGATAGGCGATCACGCCGAGGCTCGGCACTGCGAGATTGTCCTTCACCAGCGGATGCTCGCTCGCGTCGACCACCACGAGCGGCTGAGCCGTGGTCACGACATGCTGACAGAACGAGTGGCTGAGCGGCGTTTCGCGCAGCGACGCCCACGGCTCGCACAGGCCGACGGAGCTCTTGAAGAACTGCCGGTCGCGGTCGACCAGCGCGATGATCGATGCGGGCGCAGCCAGCAGCCGTGTCGCAAGCCGCGTCACGCGATCGAAACCGGGCTCGGGCGGCGAGTCGAGCAGCTCGGTCTGCAACAGGGCAGCCAATCGGTCTGGCGCGGAGGCGTCGCGATCGGACGTCATGCAACTTTCGTCGGTCTGGCGTTCAGCCGGTGATGGATCTGCACGACGAACCGAACGGGGCGCCAATCCGAGCCGGTCGATCGCGCGGGCACAGTGGTATTCGGCTGGAACGAAGCCGGCACAGAAACTCTTTGAAACCTTTGAAGATGATCTCTCCACGCGTCAAGCACGGGAACGAATCCCGGTTCCATTTAGGTAACCATGGAGCGGAACATGGCTTGACGAAGGCGAACGGCGTGCGCGCCGCAAATTGTCCGCGATCCGTTCTCCATCGAGCGGAATATGCGCGGTCGCGGCCGCAATGATGGCCAATCGTTCGTCAACCGCCCTTGACTGCCCCCGCCGTCAGCCCGGCCACGATCTGACGCTGCGCGAAGACCGTCAGCAGCAGCACCGGCAATGTCACGATCAGGGCCGCTGCGGCGAGCGGGCCCCAGGAGAGTTGGTCGAACGAGATCATGTTGTAGACCGCGACCGGCAAGGTGCGTGTCTCGCGTCCGGCCAGGACGATGCCGAACACGAAATTATTCCAGGAGAAGATCACCGCGAGAATGAAAGCGACGGCCAGACCCGGCTTGGCCACCGGCAATGCGACGTGGCGGAAGACCTGCCAGCGCGTGGCGCCGTCGATCCGCGCGGCCTCCTCGAGCTCGATCGGCGTGGTCTCGAAATAGCCGATCATGATCCAGATCACGATCGGCACGGTGACGACGAGATGGATGATGATCTGCGGCCACAAGGTACCGAGCAGGCCGAGCCATTGGAACAGCAGAAACAGCGGGATCAGGTAGGACAGGCCGGGCGTGATGCGTGCGATCAGGATCACGATCGCTGATTTATGTGCCGCCATGCGGGCGATGCCGTAGCCGGCGGGCACGCCGACCAGCATCGCCAGCGCCGTGGCGCCGCCGGTCACCAGCAGGCTGTTCTTGAAATAGGTGAAGAAGCGGTTGGACGACAGCACATCAGTGTAGTTCTTCCAGGCGAAATGCTCCGGCCAGAACACCGGCGGATAGGCCGCGTTGTCGACCTCGAACTTCACCGACAGCGAGATCATCCAGAGGAAGAACAGGATCGCCGGCGAGACGATGAGGAACACGCCCAGCGCCAGCCCGAGCCGGCCGAGGATGGTGTGCGCGCTCATGTGTCGGTCCCCAGCGCATTCCACTGCGCGCGCCGGCGCAGCACCAGCAGCAATGCGGTCAGCGCTACGATCAGCGCGAAGAACACCACCGCGATCGCCGAAGCATAGCCGAGGTCGTAATAGACGAAGGCGACGCTGTAGAGATAGAGGTTGATGGTCTCCGACGCCGAGCCCGGACCGCCTTGCGTGATCGCAAAGATGATGTCGAAGCTCTTGATCGCGTCGATGGCACGGATCATCGCAGCGATGAACAAGAACGGCATGATCAGCGGCAAGGTGATGTAGCGGAACATCTGCCAGGTCGAGGCGCCGTCGATCTGCGCGCTCTCATAGGGCTCGGTCGGCAAAGAGGCGATGCCGCCGAGCACGATCAGCATGACCAGCGGCGTCCATTGCCAGGTTTCGACCAGCACCAGCGACGGGATCACCGTGCCCGGATGAAACACCCAGAGCTGCGGCGGCAGGCCGACGAGCGACAACAGATAGTTCAATATGCCGAGCTGCGGGTGGAACATCATGGTCCACACCAGGGCGATCGCGACCGGCGTCGCCATCATCGGCATGATGAACAGCGCGCGCAGCAGGCCACGTCCCGGAAAGCGCGCGTGGAAGACCACGGCAGCCAAGGTGCCGAGCACCAGCGGCAGCAGCACCGACAGCGCCGTGTAGGACAGCGTGTGCCCGACCGACTCGACGAAGCGCGGATCGGCCGGCAAGCGCAGATAGTTCGATAGCCCGACGAAGGCCGTGGGCGAACCGACCTTCCATTCCTGGAAGCTCATCCAGATCGTGAACAGCCAGGGAAAGATGATCACCGCGAGCACGGTGACCAGCGCCGGCACCACGAACGGCCAGTAGGACGGCGGCCGCAATGCGCGTTCCGGCGCGGCGGCCTCGCTCGCCGCGCCGGAGACCTGCTCGACGATCGTGCTCACGCTTTCTCGCTGCGCTCCAGGATCGGGCGGAACTGTTCGTGGGCCTTCTTCAATTCGGTCGCGGGATCGGCGCCCGACAGCGTGGCGGTCAGCGCCGCACCGACGAGGTCGCGGAATTCGGCCACCGGAATGATGACGGGCAGGCCGAGCTTGGAGATCTTGCCGGAGTCGATCGCCGATTGCAGCCATTCCTTGGGCATCTTCACGCCGCTTTGGATCTCGGCATCGCCCAGCACCGAGTTGCGGAACGGCACGCCGCCGCCGGCCTGCACCAGCCGCGCGCCCTGCGCCTTGGAGACCATCCATTGGCACAACAGCCAGGCGGCTTCCTTGTTCTTGCACGCCGCGGGAATGCCGACGCCGTCGCCATAGGTCGCCGAATACTGCCCCTTGGGTCCGGCCGGCACCACGGTGTAGCCGACCTTGCCGACGACGCGCGAGGCGTTGGGATCTTCCAGCGGCGGCGCCCAGCCGACGCCGTCGATCCACATCGCCGAGCGCCCTTGCGTGAACGAGGCCATCGACTCCATCCAGTTGAAGCCGGCGACGCCCGGAGGCGCGCAAGTGGTCAGCAGCTTCTGATACAGCTTGGTGGCCTCGATCGCCTCGGGACCATCGGTCTGGATGTTGCCCTTGGCGTCGAGGAATTCGCCGCCATAATTGAGGAAGAAGTTGGTCCACAAGGTCATGTTGGCGTTGCGCAGGCCGCGGCCGACGAAGCCGAAGGTGCCGTCCTTGGGATCGGTGAGCTTCTGCGCCGCCACCACCATCTCGTCGAGCGTCTTCGGCACCTCGACGCCCTTCTTCGCCAGCAGCTCCTTGTTATAGTAGAGGATGAAGTAGTCCACCGACCAAGGCAGCGAGAACATGCGGGCCTTGTCGTTGCTGGCGTAAGTCAGGCCGGCGGCTGAGAAATCGCCCGGCACGAGGTCCGGGGCCGTGAGGTTCGGATCCTTCATGAAGTCGGTGACGTCGGTGAGCCAGCCGGCCTTCTCGAACTGCCGCTTCTGCACGTGATAGCTGAGATGCACGACGTCGAAGCTTGGCTTGCCGGACGACAGTTCGATCACCACCTTCTGGCGCTGCTGCTGCTCGGGGATCTGCTCGGATTCCACCTCGATGCCGGTCAGGGCGGTGAATTCCTTGATGTTCTTCTGCAGATTGTCGCCGCGCGGCCCCTTGGCCAGGATCACCTCGAGCTTGGTGCCGGCATATTTCTTCCACTGCGGTTCTGACCAGGCAGGTTGGCCGGTGAGCGCCCATGCGCCCGCTGCTGCCGTGCCCGCAAGCATGTTCCGGCGCGTGATCGCGGTCATCGTGTCCTCCCCAAATGATTCTTGAGATCATTCTTGTTTGGTCGGGAAGTGTAGCGCGATCCAGCGGCGCTGCAACAGGGCGTTGCGCGATGTGCGCAGATGTCACGAGCGAGCGTGATGCGATGCAGCGAGATCGCAGGCGCTTCGACTCAGGTCTGAGCGTCGGCTGTGAAGTCGGCCCGCTCCAACAGCCAGGAGGTGGCAAAGCCGGCGACCAGCCCCCAGAATGCGGCGCCGATATTCAGCAGCGGCACATCGGCCACCGTAACCAGGAAGGCGATCAGCGCACCGAGCGAGAACCGCGTCTTGAATGCGGTCACGAACGCCGTCTGCAGCACCCGCAGCATGGCCAGTCCGGCCAATGTGGTGATCAAGGATTTTGGCGCGATCAACAGCAGCGTCGTGAAGGTCGGCGCCAGCAAGCCGAAGCCGAGCGCCAGCACGCCGACCAGCATCGCGGCGGTATAATGACGCTTGCGCTCGCCGCCGGCGACGACGATCGCGTTGGTCGGGCCAGTGAGGCAGGTCGAGACGCCGCCGACGATCGCGGCCAGCGCCGAGCCGATGCCGCAGGCCACCGTGACGAGGTTGACCGGCGGCTTGTGGCCGGCGGCGCTCAGCACGGCAAAGCCCTGGCCGTTCTGCACCACCAGCACGGTGACTGCGAGCGGCACCACGAGCTCGATCATGGCCGCGAGCGACCAGGACGGCGTGGGGATCACCGGCGTGATCAGCGCGATCTGCAGCGAGGTGCCCTGATCATATTTGCCGAACATGAAGGCCGCGAGCGTGCCGATCACCAGCGCGCCGATGATCGGCGGACAGCGCCGCCCGAGCGCGGGCAGGGCTGTCAGCACCAGCCAGATGATGACCATCGGCCCGGCGATGGCGAAGTCGGCGAGCACGGCGCGGACCAGATCGAGACCGAAGCGCAGGAACACCCCGGCCACCATGCCCATCACGATCGGCATCGGCACCAGCTGCATCGCGCGCTTGACCCAGCCGGAGAGCCCCAGGATCAGCATCAACAGCGCCGTGCCGTAGAACGCGCCGACGACTTGCGCAAAGCTCAGATGCGTCAGCGACTGGCCGATCAGCACGGTGCCGGGAATGGTCCAGAACAGCACCAACGGCTCGCGATAGCGCCACGACAGCAGGATCGTGAGCAGACCGTTGATGAAGAACACGCCGAAGATCCACGACGCGATCTCGGCCTGCGACAGCCCGCCATTGGCGCCGACCGACAGGATGATGGCGACCGGCCCGGTGATCGCGAACAGCCAGCCGATGAAGCCGTGCGAGGCGTAGAGCGGGCCGAAATCGCTGATGATCTGGCCAAGGCCGGGCGGCGGGCCCGCGGGGCGTTCGATGGCATTGAACATGAGGGGCGGGGCTCGGGCCGTGTTCTTGTTGTTGTCCAGGGCGTCTCGTGGGATGTTGTGAACCAACCGCATGAGCTGTGCAAGGCGGCCGATGATCGCCGCGCAGCTGGCGTTCCGCGCGGTGACGACGGTTTCGATTGACGGAGTTGGACTCGTCGAGGCTATCATCGACCGTGAGTTGGTTCATGAGAAAACGTCTCCGCGCCATCTTTGGAGACTTTGTGCCCGCAGAGACCTTGCAGGCGCTCGAGCGGGGCGACGTGTCCATTCCTCCTCTCCAGCGCACGAGAGTGTGTCATGTGCTGCTTCAGGTTCGCGACGATACGAATGAGACGATCGCGAACGATCGCTCCGACGCCATCGAACTGATGCTGCGCGAGGGCGCCATCGTCGAGAGCGTCCTGTCCTCATTCGTGTCGGCTGTCTTCACGTTGGAGTCGGAGACACCTTTGGATCGGATCGGGGCGACGCTCGATCGGCTCGGCTCGAACGTCCGCGCGGTGTATCGCGTGGGCGACTATCTGCGCGGGGTGATCGCGTCACCCAGTCGCTTCGACTACGGCACCGTCGTTCCCAACATGAGTGCGGCGATGGAGAGATTGCTGCGTTTGGAGTTTGGTTCTGTCGAGCGGCTCGACGGTGATATGTGATCGGTGTCGTTCGAGCCCGTCAGGAAAACTCGAACCGTTCAGATCGGAGGCAGATGCACGCGCGACCTCAGGCGGCCTCGTCAGTCATCAGCCTCTTGGCGGCCACCGCAACGATTGTCGTCGAGGATAATGGCCGCGTCGCCTACGCCTATTGGCTGGACGCCGAGGGAGCGATCCGCGGTGACGTCTGGCTCTACAACCGTTGTCTAGCGTGCCGGTCGCTTGAGGAAGGGCAAGATCATGAGTGAAGGATTCCTGTGCGAGTTTGCCCCACCAGACGGCATCGGCAGCGGAATGCGATGGGCGTAGCGGATCGCAGCGCGGCTGATGTCGCGCCGACGAACGGTTCGTTGCGCACGGTCAAGTCGCGCGGTCCTGGCACCCCGATGCTGGTGTCACGCTTGCGCCGGCGCTGACGCGCCGCGCAGGCAACGGTGGCCAGAAAGCCCGGCGCACCGGGGAGAACGCGAAGCAGCCGTTAAAGCCACCGCGCAGGGAGGGCCGGGTCGTCCGGCTGGACCTGTGGTACCTGCCGCCTGCATTTTTTTGAGCAGGCGGGCCACGGGCCTCAGTCGAGGCCCGGCCTTCCCTGCGCCCTCTAAGTCAAGGGCGATGCTGACTCAGAGCTCGGACGCAAACGCGCTGCGAGATCGCAGAAGCTCATCTGCAAGATGCTGTCGGGGATTGTCGCGATGAAAGAGGCACGGCGTTATCACGAACGGCGAGATGTCCGCGTGTGGCACGATGCCCACCCTCCCCTGGAGGGCAGGGGCGCTAGCGAAGCGGATCGTGAAGCGGGGTGGGGTGATCTCTCCGCAAGCACCGGCATCCGTGGCATCACTCCACCCCGCTCGCCCGCGAGCGACCTTCCCCATCCAGGGGAGGGTGGCCCAGATCGAGGCGATCGCGCGTTAGGAACGAGGTCGGATGAGGCCGGGGGTAATGCTGTTAGTTCAGCAACTCAGTCGAACAGGCTCGACACCGATTCTTCTGCCGCGGTGCGGCCGATGGCCTCGGCGATCAGCGGGGCGATCGGCAAAGCGCGGATGTTCGGGGCGTTGCGCACGGCTTCGGTCGGCATGATGGAATCGGTGATCACGAGCTCCTTCAGGCGCGACGAGGTGATGCGGGTCGCGGCCCCTCCGGAGAGAACGCCATGGGTGATGTAGGCGTAGACATCCTTGGCGCCGTGCTTGAGCAGCGCATCGGCGGCATTCACCAGCGTGCCGCCGGAATCGACGATGTCGTCGATCAGGATGCAGGTGCGGCCCGAGACGTCGCCGATCACGTTCATGACCTCGGATTCGCCGGGCCGTTCGCGGCGCTTGTCGACGATCGCAAGCGGCGTATTGATGCGCTTGGCGAGGCCACGGGCGCGCGCGACGCCGCCGACGTCGGGCGAGACGACCATCACGCTGGAAAGATCGAACCGGTCCTTGATGTCGCGCACCATCAGCGGCGCGGCATAGAGATTGTCGGTCGGGATGTCGAAGAAGCCCTGGATCTGGCCGGCATGCAGGTCGAGCGTCATGACGCGATCGACGCCGGCATGGGTGATGAGGTTGGCGACGAGCTTGGCCGAGATCGGCGTGCGCGAGCCGGATTTGCGATCCTGCCGCGCGTACCCGAAATATGGAACCACCGCGGTGATGCGGCGCGCGGAGGCGCGGCGCAACGCGTCGGTGATGATCAGGAGCTCCATCAGCAGGTCGTTCGCGGGATACGAGGTCGACTGCAGGATGAAGACGTCGGAGCCGCGCACGTTCTCCTGGATCTCGACGAAAATCTCCATGTCGGCGAAGCGCCGGACCACGGCCTTTGTCAGCGGCAGGCCGAGCTCGGCGGCGATGCCGGCGGCGAGAGCCGGGTTGGAGTTGCCGGCGACGAGTTTGATGGAGCCGTTCTTGGCCGACATCGCGAATTCTCCTCGCGGCTCGCTGGAGACCTTGTTCAGCATATCGGGATATCCGTGGAACCGGCACTGTGTGACGGGCGAGGTGATATCAAGGACACTGCGCGCATGGCAACCCGCCGCAGCTGTTTTCCCGGTCAAAAAGCGGCGCAAATTGCGCCGCTAGCCTAATGGTCGGTGTAGCCCAGGGCGGCGACGCTGGTGCCGGCGGTGGAGGGAGGCTCGGTCGTGGCCACCGCAGGGCCGCGGGTGACGGGGGCGGGCTGTGCCGGCGCGGTCTCGGCGGGCGCCGTGCCGTTGAGCATATTGGAGAGCCCGCTGAATCCGGCCTGGGCAATCTTCCGCAACACCATGTCGTCGACGGCGTTCCAGGGGTCTCGGCCGCCGCGTCCGACCGGCTCCTCTCCGGACAGGCGGAGCGCGCGCTGCTGGTTGCGATCATAGACGTCGAACACCCAGGCGATGACGCTCTTGCCGCTGACGACCTGGGCCGAAAGATAGGTGCGGACCCGATAGGCGGCAGGCGCCTCGCGCGACACGATGGCGAGGCTGCGCAGCTTGGACTCGCTGTCGAGCACGTTGACCATGCGGTCGAAGATTTGTGGCGGCGGCCCGTCGATCTGCTCGAAGGCGATGGTCGCGCCGTCGGAGGAGGGCGCCATCGCATAGGCGTTGGCGGGGCCGCTGGTGCCGCTGGTCGCGCAGCCGGCGAGCGTTGCGGCAGACATGATCAAAGCGGCAAGGACGCATGCGTGCTGCGTGGCGCGGCTGATCAGTCGCAATGGTGTCGACGCTCCCCTCATGGATGGGAGCGATATCGTTAAAATCGATTAACGTCTAGGTCGCCACTGCCACAGACCGGGACAGAGTGCAGCCTGTTGTTTAGAAAGGGTTAACCAACCCCCATGCGGCCACAATCACGCCCTGCTTCAGCCCTCGATCATGATCGCGTGGACATGCCGGCCGTAGTCCGGCTCCTTGCGATGCACGGAGCGGCGGTAACTGAAGAAGCGTTCATCCGCATAGGTGTCGAGCCCGAGATCGTCGATCAGCAGCACGCCGGCGCTCTCGAGCCGCATCCGGATGAAGCCGCCGAGATCGAACATCGCGTGACCCTTACGCTGCGAGGGCAGGAAGAAGCGGGCGTGCTCGGCGTCGTCGTCGATGAAACGCGCGACGAATTCGGCGCCGACTTCGTAGCTTTGCTGGCGGATCAGAGGACCGATCGCGGCGATGATCCGGCCGCGCTCGGCGCCGAGTTCCTCCATCGCCTGCAGCGTGGCCTCGAGCACACCGGTCAGCGCGCCCTTCCAGCCGGCATGAGCGGCGCCGACGACGCGCTTCTCCGGGTCGGCGAACAGGATCGGCCCGCAATCGGCCGTGGTCACGCCGATCGCGAGATTGGGCGTCGCGGTCACGAGCGCGTCGGCCTTCGGCCGGACAGGGCCGTCCCAGGGGCCGGTCGCGATGACGACGTCGGGCGAATGGACCTGGTGCAGGCTGAGAAGCTGGTCCGGCGCGACGCCGAGCCGCTCCGCCATCCGGCGGCGATTTTCCCGCACGCTGTCGGGACTGTCATTCGATCCGAGCCCGCCATTCAGGCCGGCATAGATGCCGTCGGAGACACCGCCCTCGCGGGTGAAGAAGGCGTGTCGCACGCCGGGAATCGCGGACATCACATCCGATGACACCAGCATCATGCCCCTCCTGGTTTTCCGCCCGTATGTTCGTCGCTGATTCCAGCCAGAACGGGAATGCTGGCATCGGACAGGCCGAGCACCTTGAACAGCGAGCCCATGCCGCCGCGGCCGCCCTCGATCAGGCGTTTCAATCCGCTTGCGATGTCCCGGGAAATGTCGGGCGAGGCCTTTTGCATCAAGGTCAATGCGCGCGTCTCGATGCCGAGCCGGCGCAGGAACTCGCTTTGCGTGATCGGCCCGTGGACGCGGGCGCCGACGGCGTCCGCCGCGCGCGCCAGCGCCTCGAAATCGACATGCGCGGTGATGTCGGCGAGCCCCGGGGTTTTCAGGGGATCGGCAAAGCTGTGCCGTGCGATGGCCTGGAACGTGTCGCCGACATCGCTGCGGACATGACCATAATCGATGATTACGGCGGCGCCGCGCTGTTCGCGGATGCGCTTGGCGATTGCCATGATCTCGTTGTTCGGGCGCCATTCGAAGATCGCCCCCAGCGGCGCCGCCCGCACCAGCGGCGGCAGCAGCAGCTCGAATCCCGGCGTGGGCTCGGCCGCCGTGCCATAGGCGAAGTTCTCCTCCGCATCGAGCTCGACGACGCGCTCATGCCACCCGGTCTCGCGCTTCAGCATCTGGTGGATCGGCAGCACGTCGAAATATTCGTTGGCGAAGATGACGCTTGGGCCCTCCGGCACGTCGTCGAAGCTCTCATGCCAGGTGATGTTGCGCAGGCCGGTCAGGGTCGCCTTCTGCTTCTCGCGCAGCACCGGGTTGATCTCGACCATGTGCACGGAGATCGTCTGGTACAGCGGCGGCAGGACGCGCAGCGCCCGCAGCGCGTCAGACATCATGGTGCCGCGGCCGGGGCCCAGCTCGATCAGGCGGAACTGCTGGGGCGAGCCGGAAGCTTTCCAGACCGAGGCCGCCCACAAGCCAAGCAACTCGCCGAACATCTGGCTCACTTCGGGGGCGGTGGTGAAGTCGCCCTCGCGACCGAGTGGGTCGCGCGAAATGTAATAGCCGTGTTCCGGATGCATCAGGCACAGCTCCATATAGCGCCAGACCGGCATCGGCCCGGACGCTTTGATCACCCGCTTGATCTCGGAGTGGAGCGGCGACAGTTCGATCACGGATTGGCCTGCAGCGAGGGAGTGGCTTGATGCGGCTCAGGCTTGCGCAGCGCCCGCACCACCAGGATCGCACCGACGATGAGCATCGGCACCGACAGCAGCATGCCCATGGTGAGTCCGCGCCAGAGGAAACCGAGTTGCGGGTCCGGCTCGCGGAACAGCTCGCTGACGATGCGCGCGACCCCGTAGAGGCCGATGAAGCTGCCGAGGATCAGGCCTGGACGCTTCAGTGCGCCGAACCGGATCATCACGGCGAGCACGATGAACAGCACGATGCCCTCGAGTCCTGCTTCATAGAGCTGGCTCGGATGCCGCGGCAGGTGGGCGCGGTCGGTCGGGAAGATCATGGCCCAGGGCAGGCTCGGATCGGCCGCGCGCCCCCACAATTCGCCGTTGATGAAATTGGCAATGCGGCCGAGCAGCAGGCCGATCGGCGCGACCGCGGTGGTCAGGTCACCGAGCGACAGGATCGGCAGGCCATTGCGACGGCTGAACCAGATCACCGCGATCACGCAGCCCACGAAGCCGCCATGGAAGGACATGCCGCCCTTCCAGAGCTCGAAGATCTCCAGCGGGTGATCGATGAAGAACGGCAGATTGTAGAACAGCACATAACCGGTGCGGCCGCCGAGGATGATGCCGAGCGTGACCCAGAGAATGAAGTCGTCCAACTGCGGCAGCGAGACCGGGGCGGGGCCGCCCCACAGCCGGTCTTTCCCGAGCAGCGAGCGGGCATAGAGCCAGCCGATGACGATGCCGCAGATATAAGCGAGCGCATACCAGCGGATGGCGAACGGGCCGATCGCAATCGCGATCGGATCGAACACGGGAAAGTCGATGAGGAGAGGCGTCATTCACTGGCTTTCGTGGGCACGGCGTCCCGCTTCAGGTGCATGCGGGCTTCGAACGGCCCCGCGTGACCATGCGCGGCGCGATGCGGTCGCTGGGCCGCTCATACAGCGCGGCCGGCCAGCACAACAAGTACGATGACAAGGAAACCGCGGCGTGACAAGACGGGCCCATCTTGAAGGCGGCCGGACGGATCGCCATTCTGTCTTCCATCATCGTGCTCGTCGCGGGACGCGGAGTTTTTTAGCATGACCCAGACCAACAACCGGTTTTTCGATGAACTCGGCCGCCTGATGAACGATGCCGCCGGGGCCGCCCAGGGCATGAAGCGGGAAGTCGATTCCGTCATCCGCAACCAGGCGGAAAAGATCCTGAACGACCTGGACATCGTGAAGCGCGAGGAGTTCGAGGCCGTCAAGGACATGGCGCGGCTCGCCCGCGAGGAGAATGAGGCCTTGAAGGCGCGGATCGCCGCGCTGGAGGCCAAATTGGGCGGCGCCGCTGGCGGCCAGCCGGGCGGCGGCAGCGCGGATGGCTGACGCTGCGGCCGGGTCATCCCAGGCCGGGCCGGGAGGAAGGGGCAGGCGGCCCCTTCATTTCCTTGTCATTTCGGCGGTTTGCCGCTAGAACGCCGCCACGTCCGCGGCCCCCGCACCCCTGGAGGCTTGCCGAAGGACGTCCAGCAACGGGCCGCATTGCGGCCTTTAACTTTTTAAAACAAGGACTTAACACGATGGCGACCGTCAGAGAACTGAAGGCGACCGCCCGTCCGTCAGTCGGCAAGGGGGCCGCACGGGCAGAGCGTCGCGCCGGGAGAGTGCCCGGAGTGATTTATGGAGACAACCAGCCCCCGCTGCCGATCTCGGTCGAGGACCGCGAGCTGCGCCAGCGCATCCTGGCGGGCCGGTTTCTGACCACGATCTTCGACATCAGCCTCGACGGCAAGAAGCACCGGGTGATCCCGCGCGACTTCCATCTCGATCCGGTCAAGGACTTCCCGATCCACGTCGACTTCATGCGGCTCGGCCAGGGCGCGACCATCCGCGTCAGCGTGCCGCTGCATGTGGTGGGTTCGGAAGGCGCGCCGGGCGTGAAGCGCGGCGGCACCGTCAACATCGTGACCCACACGCTCGACCTCGAATGCCTGGCGGAGAATATTCCGCAGTTCATCGAGGCCGATGTCAGCGCGCTTGAGATCAACCATTCGCTGCACATCTCCGACGTCAAGCTGCCGACCGGCGTGAAGACGTTGTCGCGCGAGGACGCGACCCTCGTCACCATCGTGCCGCCGTCGGGCTATGGCGAGGAGCAGAAGGCCGCTGGTGCGGCGGCTGCTCCGGCCGCGGCTGCGCCTGCTGCCGCTGGCAAGGCTCCCGCCGCTGCCGCCAAGGCCCCGGCTGCCGCGGCCAAGGCACCCGAGAAGAAGAAGTAAGCCTGTGTGCTTCCGGCTGGCGCGGGCGATGCTCGCGCTGGCCGGGACACCGGCATGTCCGGATGCCGCGCCATGCTGATGTTTGTTGGTCTCGGCAATCCCGGCGCGAAATATGCGCGCAACCGGCACAATATCGGTTTCATGGCCGTGGATGAGATTTCGCGGCGTCACGGCTTTTCGCCCTGGCGCCGCAGGTTTCAGGGCGAGACCTCGGAAGGCACGCTCGATTCCGAGCGCGTCATCCTTCTGAAGCCCACGACCTATATGAACGAATCCGGCCGCGCGGTGCAGGAAGCGGCCGGTTTCTTCAAGCTCGGCGTCGGCGACGTCACCGTGTTTCAGGACGAGCTGGAATTGCCGCCCGGCAAGCTGCGCGTGAAGGTCGGCGGCGGCATCGCCGGACATAACGGGCTGCGCTCGATCTCGGCGCATCTCGGCAATGACTACCGCCGCGTCCGGCTTGGTATCGGTCATCCCGGCGTCAAGGAGCTGGTGCATGGCCACGTGCTGTCGGACTTCGCCAAGTCCGAGATGCCGTGGGTCGAGGCGCTTTGCCAGGCGGTGGCCGACAATGCGGGTTTGTTGACGGGCAAGCGCGACTCCACCTTCGCCAACAAGGTGCATTTGGCGCTGCAGGCCAAGGGTTTTCTGGACAAGGGCGACGCCGGCGCCGCGTGAGCGCCCAGGCTGTGGCCCTGAGAGGATGCGGGACGGATCATGGGATTCAAATGCGGAATTGTCGGGTTGCCCAATGTCGGCAAGTCGACTCTGTTCAACGCACTGACGGAAACGGCCGCGGCGCAGGCCGCGAACTATCCGTTCTGCACCATCGAGCCAAATGTCGGTGAAGTTGCCGTGCCCGATCCGCGGCTCGAGAAGCTCGCGGCGATCGCCAAATCGGGCCAGATCATTCCGACGCGGCTGACCTTCGTCGACATTGCGGGCCTGGTGCGTGGTGCGTCCAAGGGCGAGGGCCTCGGCAACCAGTTCCTGGCCAACATCCGCGAAGTGGACGCGATCGCGCATGTTGTGCGCTGCTTCGAGGATTCCGACATTACCCATGTCGAGGGCAAGATCGCGCCGCTCGCAGACATCGAGACCATCGAGACAGAGCTGATGCTGTCCGATCTCGACAGCCTCGAGAAGCGCGTCGACAACCTCGCCAAGAAGGCGAAGGGCGGCGACAAGGACGCCAAGGAGCAGCATGATCTCGTCACCCGCGCCCTGGGGCTGTTGCGTGACGGCAAGCCGGCGCGGCTGCTGGAGCGCAAGCCCGAGGAGGAGCGCGCCTTCGGCATGCTCGGACTGCTGACATCGAAGCCGGTGCTCTATGTCTGCAATGTCGAGGAAGGCTCGGCCAAGGACGGCAACAGCTTCTCGCAGGCGGTGTTCGCGCGGGCCAAGGAGGAGGGCGCGGTCGCCGTCGTCATCTCCGCCAAGATCGAATCCGAGATTGCAACGCTGTCGCGCGAGGAACGTGCCGACTTCCTCGAGACGCTGGGTCTTGAAGAGGCCGGGCTCGACCGGCTGATCCGCGCCGGCTATCAGCTGCTCGATCTGATCACTTATTTTACCGTCGGTCCGAAGGAGGCGCGTGCCTGGACCATTCACCGCGGCACCAAGGCGCCGGCGGCGGCCGGCGTCATTCACACCGATTTCGAGAAGGGCTTTATCCGCGCCGAGACGATCGCCTATGCCGACTACGTCGCGCTCGGCGGCGAGGCAGGGGCGCGCGAAGGTGGCAAGCTCCGTCTCGAGGGCAAGGAGTATGTCGTCGCCGACGGCGACGTGATGCACTTCCGCTTCAACAACTAGCGCCTTTTGGGGCGGCTACATCCGCCCCTGCTCGCGGATCGCGCCGAGGTGCTCGTTGATGCGGAAGACGATCAGGACGAACTCGGCAATGATGCGCGAGAACACCATGCCGACGATGATCCCGGCCAGCGACGACAACAGCATCAGGAAGCCGCCGAACGGGCTGATGGCCATCTCCGACAGCCCCGCGAAAATACCGCGGATTCCGGAGAGGATGATGAGAGCGATCACCAGCCAATAGAAGGTCTTGATGATCGTGGGCGTGATGAAGCGGTCCCACTGGAACAAATCGCGAAATTCCAACATCCTGATCCCCCAGCAAATTCCGAATCGCAGGCAAGTCCGTCTTTAAGTCGTGCTCGACTCTTCCGCCAGATGACGATCAGGCGCGGTCGACATCGTTCTCGGGATGGAGGGCCTCGTGGCGCTCTTGTGCGACCGCACCGGGCGTCAGCCATGCGAGCGGCCCGGTTGTGATTGCTGCAAAGTGCGGCCACAATCGGGCTTCTCCCAGCCAATCTTGTCCCCATGACCCTCACCTTCGAAGATTTTCCGCAAGGACATTTCGGCAGTTTCGGTCCGCGGTTTGTCTCCCGCGACGAGATCATCGCCTTCGCGTCGGAGTTCGATCCGCAACCGATGCACCTCGACGAGCAGGCCGCCCTGCAGTCGATGCTCAAGGGCCTCTCGGGCTCGGGCTGGCATCTCTGCTCTTTGATGATGCGGATGATGTTCGACGGCTTCATTGGCCGGACCGCCTCGCTCGGCTCGCCGGGGGTCAACGAGGTGCGCTGGCTGTCGCCGTTGCGGCCGGGCGATGAACTGATGCTCGATGTGGAGGTCGTAGAAGCACGGGTCTCGCAAAGCCGGCCGTCGACCGGCATCGTCACGTTCAAATGCAGCGTGAGCAACAAGTCTGGCGAGACGCTCTGCGAGATGGTGTCGCCGATCATCGTCGAGCGGCGTGATGGCAGTGGGAGGGCCGGCTGATGCGCTTCTTCGAGGACCTCCAGCTTGGACAGCGGCGCGAACTCGGAACCTACACGTTCACCGCGGAAGACATCAAACGTTTCGCTCGGCAATTCGATCCGCAACGTTTTCATCTCGACGAGTACGAGGGCCGAAATTCGCTGTTCGGCGGATTGGCCGCATCCGGTTGGCATGTCGGATCGGTCTGCATGAAACTGATTGTTGCCGACAATCAGCGGCTCGCAGATCTTGCACCCACGCGCGGCGAGCCGATCGTTCTCGGCGGCCCGTCGCCTGGCTTCAAGGATCTGCGCTGGTACAAGCCGGTGCTCGCCGGTGATACGATCACCTACTCCAGCGAAATCGCTTCGTTGCGTGCATCCGCCTCGCGTCCCCAGTGGGGGATTCTGCAAGTGCGCAACATCGGCATCAATCAACGCGATGAGTTGGTGTTCTCCGTGCTCGCGTCGGCCTTTGTGCCGCGGCGGAACAATGGTTGAGGCGAAAAGGTCACGCTTGGTGGGATTTGTCGGCCCGGAACGAAGTTCGCGCTAACGCATTCTGAACCCGGACTCTATAAGACAGCCATCCAGGGATCAGGATTTGGGGTGAGTAAGCATGGCAGATCGGAGCGGTCTGAAACTCCTTGGCTTTATCTTTGCCAGCGTGACGCTCGCGGTGATGCTTGCGACCGGGATGGTCGTGAAGGGCTATGCCGACGGTTCGTATTCGTTGGAGACGTCAGCCTCGATCGAGGAGTGATCGTTAAGACTTCGTTAAGGTCGCGCGCGCGGCGCATCGACCAAACGGCCCGGCGGTTGACGCGGACGACCCCGACCGCCACGGGATTGCCCCGATCCGATGACGCGGATCGCCTCGGTCTCAGCAACCACCACCCTTGGTGCGGTGGACGAGGTTGAACCTTCCTCGGCCTGTTGTCTTTATCAAGATCAGCCCTGACGACGCGCCCGGCGGACGACGGGGCGCGTCATTGCCGGCGACATCCCTTCGCTACGACGAAAACCGCCGCGCGAGGCCACGCGCGACGGTTCTCGATGAACTCTCAGGAAGGGCTCAGCTGTTGCGCAGGCCGTCGGCCGCGCGCTTCCACTGCGTCACATTCTCGGCGATGGCGCGGGTGGATTTCATCGCGGCCTGACTGAGCTGGGCGTAGCTCGCGATCTCGCGCTGAACGCGCTGGCCTTCAGCATGCAGCAGTTCGCGCAGGCTCTCGAGCTCCCCGATCAGGTTCTCGATCTCCGACAGCGAGGTCCCCGCGACGCGCTGGATCAGCGACGTGACGCTGTTGACCGCCGCATCCGCATCGATCGCAGGCTCAGCTGTGGCTGCTGCGGCTGTGGCATTCGGACGGCGCAGGTAAGCGATGTCGTTACGGACGAAATCACGAATGCCGGCCTCGACTTCGGACACTGCCGCCAGATCCGGATCCAGCTCGGTTTCAGTTCCCTCGATCTTGTCCGGACGGATAACATTCATCGGCTCATTCCTCATTTCGCGTTCAAGCGAGCGCGGTGTCCCCGCACGACGAAAACCTAAAACCTATCAGTGCGGCCAAATTGGGCCACATCGCGGCGAAGCTGCGGCAGCGGTTCGATCATTCGTGGCAAGTCGCCACAATTGTCAAGCTCACCAGCTCCGTTTGAAGCCGGCGGAGATACTTTTGCTGGTGCCGCCTTGCGCCGTCTCGCCGATCGAGCCCGATACGCTGAGGCCATCGGACAGCTTCTGCTCGGCGCCGATCTTGCGCAGCCATTTGTCGTCACTGGACGACAGCGTCTGCCCGGCGGTGACACTCGTACCAGTATCCTGGATGGATAGTTTCGCGGATTGTTCGGTATCGAAGCTGCGACTGGAGCGCGGCGCTGCGCCCGGAATCGGCACCATGCCCTGTTGCGTGACATTGTAGCCGTTCTGCAGAGTCAGATTGTAGTGATCAATCGGCACCGCCTTGGTGATGGTGGTGCCGATCCGGCTCTGGTCCGAGCTGGGATCGACGCGCGCCTCGATTGCTGTCTTGTCCCAGATGGAGCCGGCGCCCGGTGCGGTGACGGCGGCCCAGGCCGAGCCGCCGGATTGCGGAGCGTTGCCGCCGTTCTCGGCTTTCTCGGCCAGCAGTTCGGACATCGTTGTCGGTTGTCGCGCGACGGTCATGTCAGCGCCGACGCGCGCATCCCAGAACGGTGAGACCGATTGCTTGACTGACACGCCTGTTGCAGCGCCCTTGTTCTGGTTGGCCCAGTCAAGCGCGGCGGCCTTTTCTGCGGCGGCTTTTCGTTTCGCGGCTGCGGCTTCAGGCCGGTCGAGAAAGGTCGTCTCGTCGATCGCGAGTTGAGTCCAGTCGAGCTTGCTGACGTCGATATCCTGCATCGGATCGACGGCCGCTGCTTGATTGTCCGGTCCATCCTCGTCGCCGTCCTGAGGCGCGGGGGCGATTTGCTGCCACGGCGTGATTTGCAACTGTGGCGTTGCCTGCATCAATGTCTGCGCCTGGGCGGCGGCCGCAGTGAGCCCAAAGCTGGCTGTGATAACCGCCAGCGCGCGACCACACGATATCATGAGAGCAACCCCCGCCGCCCGAACCTGTCCGTCGGAATATGGTTGAATCTTGGCGCAAAATTATGACCGCACCAATCACGATGTGTTTGGTTGTATATCAAATTTATACAACTCTGCGACGGAAGGTCAGGCGAAGCTGCCGATCCGCGGCAGGTCGATCGGATGGCCCAAGGTCTGCTCGACCAGATCGAAGGTGTCGATCAGGATCCGCAGCCGCGCCAGCTTGCCGGCGCGAAACTGCAGGAATTGCGCGAGACGTGTTGTGATCGGCTTGTCCGAATGCTGTGTGGTCATCGCGCAGCGGACCATGGTGGCGGCGGTGCTGTCACCCAGCATCAGGGTCTCACGCTCCAGCTTCCGGATGCGCACATGGTCGGCGATCTGGCGGATGGCATCGAGCACGGCCTCTTTGCCGAGCCGCGCGCCGAGGAAGGGAAACATGTCGATCGGGCCGTAGATGGCCCAGTCGATGTCGTCGTCGATGAGTTCGGCGAGCGGGTCGAAATGGCGTTCGTTGATCGCGCGATGCAATGCGTGCGACAGACGCCAGAGGCTGTGCTCCGTCATCCTGATGGTGATCCTGATCTGGCTTGCAAGGCGGCGCACCAGTCTGCAGGCGACATCGTCGATGGAGTCGCGCCGGGCACCGAATCTCATTCCGCTGCACCAGATACGCGAAACAGCGACACACGCAAGGCTTGTTTTCGCATCGCACAAATGCGTGTCCGTGTTGCGATGGCAAGGCTTCCGGCATTCACGCCTCGTTAACGCCCTCGTGACCCATGCGCTGACGCGCAATGGTTGCCTCATGCTCGCGTAAGGCGGCCATGCCGAACAGGGTTGCCCCGCCGAGGCCGCCGATCAGTGCGCCGAGCGGCATGAAGGTGAAGACCACCAGCATGCCGGCGTAGCCTTCGAATTCGCTGCTATTGAACAGCTGGATCCAGCCCAGTCCGAGGCCGATGCCCACCGTGGCGCCGCCCACGACGCCCATGATCAGTCCCGCTATCGCGAGGAACGCGATTCTCATCTCAGCCATGCCCCATCAACCGCCCGCTGATGGGTTCGGGGCGCAGAGGCGAGGTTCAATGAGCGGAACCTGGTGCCAGTGACGTTTGCGTGATCGGCGGTGATCCGCGTCGCGCTGGCCTCAGGGGCGGGCGGTGCCTGCGATCAGCAGCCGGCCGAGATCGCATTCGAGCACCTGCTGCACCAGGTCGAATGTATCCATGATCTCGCGGATACGGCTGATGCGGCCGTCGCGCAGGGTGTAGAAGGCGGCGAGGTCGTATTGCACGATGCGGTCATTGTCGCGTTTGCGGAGGAAGATGCGCAGGTCGGCGGCAACCTGGTCGCCTTCGCAGATCATGGTCTTGATCTCGTGCCTGACATCGGCATAGCGGCTGCGCGTCATCTCCCACATCTGCCGCACCTCGGCCTTGCCGACGCGGCGGCCGAGATGGGGAAAGATGTCGATCGGCGCCGAGGCGAAATGCTCGATGTCCTCGCTGCAATGGGCCAGGACCGCGTCGAAATCGCCGGCGGCATGGGCCTCGAGCAGCTTGCGCACGCGCTGCTTGTTGATGTGCTCGATCATCCTGTCTCCATGACGGGAAAGCCCACGCTTGCACCGGACTTTCTGAAGAGGGGGGCGCGCGACCGTCAATCGGCTCTCGTCACGTCCGGCCGCGAAAAGCGCCGGCACGGTGAACAGAAGCTTGGCGACCCGCAGCAGGCGCGGTCCGTTCTCTCAAGGCGTAGGTCACCCGCGCGGCCAAAAGGTTCGCGCCCGCCGCGGCGTCATGGTCCCCCGCGGAACCGGGTTGCGCCCCCGTCGTTAGACCGCAAACATCTGCGGAGCTCGATCATGAAGACCATGCTTGCCATGTCCGTCGCGGCGCTGCCGCTGCTTTCCACCCAGGCTGCCGAGGCCAAGGGCTGCATCAAGGGCGCCATCGTCGGCAGCGTCGCCGGCCATTATGCCGGTCACCACGGCATGCTCGGTGCCGCCGCCGGCTGCCTCTATGGCCGGCATCGCGCCAAGGAGCAGGATCGTCAGCAACAGCAGACCCAGGTGAACGGCCAGGGGCGGATGTAGCTCGCGCCAGCCCGGGCGTGCGTTCATCCGGCGCCTCCCTTGAGCGTGAGTGACAATCGTCACGTTCGACGCAGCCCGTGTGGCTTATTCGATTGCGATCCGGTCCTCGCCCTGAGGACCTCCGCAACCGGATGTTCGTCATGCTTGCCGCTTCGTCTCCCAGTTCGTCTGCGCCGAAGGCGCCCACCCTCAATCTGTTGGAAGGAATGGCGCTGACTGCGTTGTTGCAGGCCATCCCGACCTATGCCGGTGCCGCGCTGATCCTCAAGGTCGCGCACAGCAGCGCCTTGCGACCGGGCATCATCGGCTTCGTGACGATCGCGACGGTCATCCACGTGCTGCTGACCGCGCTGCTGGGACCGCGCCATCCGCGCCTGTTCAAACAGGCCTATGCTGCGGAGTTTTTCGATGCCTCGCTCGGCCTCGCCGACAAGGTGCTGCGCTGGCGCACGCAGCCGAAGGTCTCGCTGCAGCTGTTGACGTCGACCGTGATGCTCTCGCTGCTGTCGATCGCCGCGCTCACGATGGGGTGAGTGGCCGCCCGCCGCTCTCGATCCTCCTCAACGTGTCAAACAGCCCGCTCTACGCAGCTTGCTCGCGAGCTGAGCGCAAAGCGTATCGCTACCTCCGCTGTATTCCCCCGCGAAAGCGAGGAATCGAATGCGCTGCGGCCATCGATGTCGCACAGCCGTTTCAGCGTACCGGATCGCCTCGTCAAGCCGGACGATGACAGCTCAGTTGTTGCGATCGGCCCGCCCCGCACGCCGTCATTGCGAGGAGCGCAGCGACGAAGCAATCCAGAGTCCAGCTCGCGACTCTCGATCGCTTCCGCCTTCGCTCTGCGAGCCGCCGCGGACAGGTCGCTTTGCTCGCAACGACGGCTGCGGCTTCTTTCATGAAGATCACCAGCTTTCCTCCGTCGCTAAACGTCCATCCGCAGCGCACGTCCGCGATCTCGCGGCGCGTTTTGCGTCCGAGCTTTGATTTCGTCTTCGCCCTCCAGACAGAAGGGGGCAGGGAAGGCCGGGCGCTGGCCGCGCCCGTGGCCCGCCTGCAGAAAAGAAAGCAGGCGGCAGTCACCACAGGTCTGGCCGAAAACGTCCGGCCCTCCCTGCGCGATGGCTTTACGACTTATACGCGATCTCCCTGGGGACCGGCTGTCTTGCCCCCATCACCCGCCGGCAGCGCTCACCGCAAACCTGCAGGCTTGACCTCAGCACCGGGAGGCCAGGACCACGCGACTTCACCGTGCGAGCCGGATCGTTCGTCGGCGCAACCATCAGTCACGCTGCGAGCCGACACGCCCACCGCATTCCGCTGCCGACGTCCGTGACGACCGCGATACGTCCCCTCCGACGCAACGGAACGGGATGGACCATAATGCTGATTTGGCGAAGCCGCCAAAGGATTTATTTTTATCCGAAGGGCTGGACGGCGTTTGCAACGGGCGGGCCGATTTGCCCGACGGGCGGGTCAAGCCCTCAGCCCCTCTCGGGGGGACAAAGGCACGCGGCCTTCGTTGGCGCTGCACAGATAGGCGGAGGGCCCGCGTGTCTCTGACAGGACAGGTGCTGATGATGCGGTGCAGAGGCCCTACTGGCCTGTTGCGCGGCGCCTGATCAGGTCGCCGAGATCGACGGCCGCCCTGTCGTTTCGGGGTGATTCCTGCTATACGGTCCTTGAATGAGTCGGTGGTAGTTTATCAAATTTTGTAATTCGTTTTGCATTGAAGTTCGTCTGTCTGTTTCGCCTCAACGGCGTCGTTCTGGTCACGGGCCCGGCAGCTGTTTCGAGTGGGTCATTGGGCTGCTTGTCCTCGCAGCGTCACTTCATCACCACCCAATCTGAAAGGGACAGTTCGTTGAAGACAATTCCATTGATCGTTTTGCTCTCGACACTGACGGCAACGGCGCTGCACGCCGAGGCACGCAATGACACACCGCAGGCCTTGGCCTGCATGAAGAAATACGGCTTCACTCCGGAGCAGTGGCGCGCCTATGCCGTACCGGCCGAAAAGGCCGAGCCATATCGATTGTGCCGGGACAGCGGCGGTCGCACAGACGCAGGCAAGGTCAAGGCCGCCTGTCTGGCGCAGGCGGGCGTCACCGCTCAGCAATGGAAGAACATGCAGGCCAGCGAGGCTCAGGGGGCGGCCTACAAGAGCTGTATGGCAGGCCACGGCATTGAAGTGACCGTGCGCCGCCGCAATGGAACGACGTTCTGATCAGCTGCTTGCTGTTCCGAGTGAGCCCTCAAGCTGCGTCTACCGCTTCTTCCACCCGCCGCGCTTTCCCGGAGCACCGCCGGTCGAGCGCGGGGCGGGGCCGAATTCGGGGCCGGACTCGCGGGAGTTGGTCGGCTGGATGATCTTGCTGCTGCCGCCGAAGGGCTTTGGCGGCAGCTTGGCATTGGGACGGTAGGGCAGGGATTCCGGGCCGTGCATCTCGTCGAGATGGGGCTTGTGGACTTTGGAGGCGCTGCGTGAGCCGCCGCTGAGGATATCGTCGAGCGATGGCGCGAGCGGGTCGCGGTTGCCGGACTTTCCGCTGCCACGGCCGCCGCGACTCGTGGGCCCCCCTCCCTGACCCTCCCCCACGAGGGGGGAGGGAACGGAGGGACCGCCGGTGCGGGACGAGGAGCTCCGGGCAGAGCCCCGTCCCTTCATCGCTGTGGTCGGCAAATTGGCGGCGTCGCCGTATTTCTTGGCGCCGGCATAGGCGCCGGCCTTGCCCTGCACGGTGCGCTGCTTGGCGGTGGGATCGTCGACGACGGCGAGCTCGGTGGCGCGCAGGCGCTTGACCTCGTCGCGCAGGCGGGCCGCCTCTTCGAAGTTGAGATCCGCGGCGGCTTCGCGCATGCGGGTTTCGAGATCGGCCAGCACGGTCTCGAAATTGTGCCCGATCGAGATCACGTCATCGGTGGTGGTGCCTCCGCCGGTCTCGACCAGCACGTGGTCGCGCTCATAGACCGAGTTGAGGATGTCGCCGATCGACTTCTTGACGCTCTCCGGCGTGATGCCGTGGGCCGTGTTGTACTCGACCTGCTTCTCGCGGCGACGGTTGGTCTCGGCGATGGCGCGCTCCATCGAGCCGGTCATCTGGTCGGCGTAGAGGATCACCTTGCCGTCGACGTTGCGGGCGGCGCGGCCGATGGTCTGGATCAGCGAGGTCTCGCTGCGCAGAAAACCTTCCTTGTCGGCGTCGAGGATGGCGACCAGCGCGCATTCGGGAATGTCGAGGCCCTCGCGCAGCAGGTTGATGCCGACCAGCGCATCGAACGCGCCGAGCCGCAGGTCCCGGATGATCTCGATGCGCTCGATCGTGTCGATGTCGCTGTGCATGTAGCGGACGCGGATGCCCTGCTCGTGCAGATATTCGGTGAGGTCCTCGGCCATGCGCTTGGTCAGCACCGTGATCAGCGAGCGATAGCCCTTCTGCGCGGTGGCGCGGACCTCGCCGAGCAGATCGTCGACCTGGGTGCGGGCGGGACGGATGTCGACCGGCGGGTCGATCAGTCCGGTCGGACGGATGACCTGCTCGACGAACACGCCGCCGGCCTCGTTCAGCTCCCAGCCGCCGGGCGTCGCGGAGACGGCCACCGTCTGCGGCCGCATCATGTCCCATTCCTCGAACCGCAACGGGCGGTTGTCCATGCAGGAGGGCAGGCGGAAGCCGTATTCAGCCAAGGTCGCCTTGCGGCGGAAGTCGCCGCGGAACATGCCGCCGATCTGCGGGATGGTGACGTGGCTCTCGTCGGCGAACACCAGCGCATTGTCGGGCACGTATTCGAACAGGGTCGGCGGCGGCTCGCCGGGGCGGCGGCCGGTCAGATAGCGCGAATAGTTCTCGATGCCGGCGCAACTTCCGGTCGCTTCCATCATCTCGATGTCGAAGGTGGTGCGCTGCTCCAGCCGCTGCGCCTCCAGCAGGCGGCCCTGGGCGTGCAACTGGTCGAGCCGGATCTTGAGCTCGTGCTTGATCGACTTGATCGCCTGCACCAGGGTCGGCCGCGGCGTGACATAGTGCGAATTCGCGTAGACCTTGATGAATTCGAGCTCGTCCTGCTTGTGGCCGGTGAGCGGATCGAACTCCTCGATATTCTCGACGGTGTCGCCGAACAGGTTCACCCGCCAAGCGCGGTCCTCGTAGTGCGCCGGGAAGATGTCGACGACGTCGCCGCGCACCCGAAAGGTGCCGCGAGTGAAATCGTGCTGGGTGCGCTTGTATTGCAGAGCGACCAGATCGGCGATCAGCTGGCGCTGGTCGATGCGCTCGCCCTTCTTCAGCGCAAAGGTCATCGCGGTGTAGGTCTCGACCGAGCCGATACCGTAGATGCAGGACACCGAGGCGACGATGATGACGTCGTCCCGCTCCAGCAGCGCACGCGTCGCGGCGTGGCGCATCCGGTCGATCTGCTCGTTGATCGAGGAGTCCTTCTCGATATAGGTGTCGGTGCGCGGGACGTAGGCCTCGGGCTGGTAATAGTCGTAATACGAGACGAAGTACTCGACCGCATTGTCCGGGAAGAAGCTCTTGAACTCGCCATAGAGCTGCGCAGCGAGCGTCTTGTTGGGGGCGAGAATGATCGCCGGGCGCTGTGTCGCCTCGATCACCTTGGCCATGGTGTAGGTCTTGCCCGAGCCGGTGACGCCGAGCAGCACTTGGGTGCGGTCGTTGCGATTGATGCCCTCGACCAGTTCCGCGATCGCCTGCGGCTGATCGCCCTTGGGCTCGTAGGCCGATTTGATCTCGAAGCGGACGCCGCCTTCCGACTTGTCCGGGCGTGGCGGCCGATGGGGCGTCCACAGTTTCAGCGAGCCGTCGTCCCTGCGGAACTCGGGGCGGCCCTCGCGGATCAGGGCCTCCAGCGCCTCGGCCGTGGCCTTGACCCCCAGCGCCTCCATCTTGTTGCGCGGCGGTCGCGCCAGCGCCTCCTCGTCATCCTCGGCGGTCGGCAGCCCGAGCTGCCGCGCCAGCTCGGGATCGAGCGTCGGGATGGTGGCGGCCGTGCCGTATGTCGCCTGCGGAGCTTCAGCGAGGCCGGTCAGCGCCTGGCTTTCATCCGTGGTGCTCGACCCGTCATCTCCCGGCGTCGCGGCGGCGCCGTCCGCAGCCGCGAGCGGACGAGCCCCAGCCGGCTGGGGATTGGGCCGCATCGGCATCGGATGGTCGGCTGCATCGCGGCCGGCGATATCGGCCCCCTTGCCTTTGGTCGACGCGCGGGCACGATGCGCGGCCGCCTCGCCGCCGCTGCGACGGTCCCACGAATTGTCGGGCGGCGGCTTCAATCCCGTTGAGGAACCGATGCCGCTCTCACCCCGATTGATGGCGGGGTTGAGCAGTTCGGCGAGCGCCGGCGCGATCGGCTGCACGTCCGGGCGGTGCGCTTTGGATTTCGGAGTTCGGCCAGGCTTCTTGGGAGTGTCGGAGGTCTTCGCCATGCGCCGAATATGGGACGGGAGGCGCCGACATGAAAGAGCGATTGCACGACAGCCAGCACCTTGCTGACAGCATGGTGGCAGCAGCACGGCTTGTGGACAAGTCGCCGGCGCAGGGCGCCCGGCGGTGCCGGATCATCCCCGGACGGAGTGGCGGCGCCGCAGGGCGCCGCCACGACGACGCTAATGACGGGTCGGAGGCTCGACGATGTCGAGATGGACGCCCTGGCAGGCGACGCATTGCAGCGCCCAATACTCGGAACCGCCGCGGCCATTGATGACGCTCAGAATGCTCAGTTCCCCATCGCAATCAGGGCATCGCGTTCGAACGGAGTAGGTCAGGTGTTTGAGGGCAGGCTCAGCCATGAATTGCAGTCCGCATTACCAATACGCTTGGCATTTCGAATGATGGGTATGAATGCTCGGATCGACGTGGCTTCGGTAAGCTCCTACTGTCGGAGATTGCTCCGTACCGCGCTATCCGTCTTTTCACGGGGTTTGGTCGATATCTTGGATCGGCTGCAAATCCGCCGCACTATGACCACCGCGTGCGGAACCGGTCGATATGACTCTTGGCGTCGGCCACGGCCCTATCTGCATCCGACCATGCAAAGCCGACCTCGACCGAGGGAAACGAAACACCATTAATCACCACAGGAGACATATCGACGCGGCGGATTCGTGCGTGCCACAAGCCGCGCCCTGCTTCGAAGGATTCTATGGCAAAATCTTCGTACAAGTTCGTCATTGTCCAGCCCTGGATATGATGAACGGCGATGACAGCATTAATACGTCGAACTACATGTGAACGGGTTCACACCGCTGCATCTTTTTTGCTGGCCTCCTTGCGCTGAGAATTCCGTGTCGCGGACAGTGCCGCCGCCTGCATGATCCAGCGCCGGAAGGCGGTGAAGTCGCGCTGGCCAGCTTGAAAGCTGCGATAGACGAGATACCAACGCTCGCCTTTTGGCACCGTCAGAGCAAAGGGTGCGACCAAACGTCCGGCGGCGAGATCGTCATCGATGTAGGGGCGGATGCCCATCGCGACGCCAAGCCCGTCGATAGCCGCTTGCAGCGCATGGCCGTAATACTGAAACTCCGTACCTCGTGCTGTGATGCGCGAGACTCCGGCAGCCTTCAACCAAAGTGACCAGTCCTCGGCGGCATGGGACACCCGCAGCAGGCTTGGTCCTTTGAGGTCACTCGGTCGCTTCAGGGTTGCAGCCAGCCGCGGCGTGCATACCGGCACGAGGTCGGCGGCAAACAGCGGTTCGGCGACGAGCCCCGGCCAGGCGCCATCGCCCAGTCGGATGCCGCAGCTCCAATCGTCGCCGAACGGCACGGCCGCGCCGCCGGTGGTGATGCGCACCTCGATGTCGGGCTCCTCCTCGCTGAAATCGGCGAGCCGCGGGATCAGCCATTTCATCGCGAAGGTCGGTCCGACGCCCAGCGTCAGCACGCGCATCGACGACGGCGCCATGATCTGCGCGGTCAGGCTGGACAACGCGTCGAAGATCGGGGTGAGCCCGCTCTGATAGGCGCGGCCGGCCGCGGTGAGCGCCAGCCGGTTGGCCTTGCGCTCGAACAGGACGACGCCGAGGCGCTGCTCCAGCAGGTTGACCATGCGGCTGATCGCGGCGGCCGAGACGTTGAGCTCGGTGCCCGCCGCGGCGAAGCTGCCGGTGCGGGCTGCCGCCTCGAATGCCTTGATGCCGTTCAGAAACAGAAGCCGCCGCATGCCAGCCCTCAGGAAAACTGATGGAGGGCAAGATAACTCGGTTTGTGCCGCGGCCGCCAGTGCGACATCCTCGCTTGCAGAGGAGATCAGCCATGTCGCCCGTCCTGATTGCAGCGCTCGGATTACTGATGGTGGCAACGGCCTTTCTGTCGGGTCTGTTCGGCATGGCCGGCGGGCTGATCCTGATCGGTGTTCTGCTCGCGATCCTGCCGCTGCCGGCGGCCATGGTCCTGCATGCGATCACCCAGATGGCGTCCAATGGCTGGCGCGCGGTGCTGTGGCGCCGCCATATCCGCTGGCGGCCGGTCGCGGTGTATCTGATCGGCTGCGCGCTGGCGCTCGGCCTCTGGGCGCTGGTGCGCTACGTGCCGGACAAGCCGGTGGCGCTGCTGCTGCTCGGCGTCACGCCATTCATGGCGCGGCTGTTGCCGGCCGGACTCAGGCCCGATCCGGACAGTGTCTGGCAGGGCGCGATCTATGGCACGATCTGCATGGGGCTGATGCTGATGACCGGCGTGTCCGGTCCGCTGCTCGATACCTTCTTTCTCGGCGCGCGCTTCGACCGCAGGTCGATCGTTGCGACGAAGGCCACGTGCCAGGTCGCAAGCCACCTGACCAAGCTGATCTATTTCGGCGGCATCATCGATCAGGCCGCCAGTCTCGACCCCATGCTCGCGATGATCGCGGTGATGGCCTCGATGCTCGGCACGACACTGGCGCGGCAGCTGTTGGAGTCGATGAGCGAGCAGCAGTTCAGGACCTGGGCGAACCGCATCATCACGGTCGTGGCGAGCTACTACATTCTTTATGCCGGCTGGCTGATGCTGATCGCCCAGCGATCCATCGCAGCCGAATGAGGACAGCATGAGCACGAATGTGGATCCCCTGGTGCTGGACTTCGTCGAATGGGTCGCGCGCGCGCCGCGCCGCCATGCCGAGGTGATCGAGACCTGGCGCACAAGCTGTCCCCGGCTGACAATCTGGGAGGATGCGGCCGACGCCGGCTATGTGACCCGCACGGCCATCGGCGGCGCAGGGCTGGTCGTCGCGGTCACCGCGGCGGGCGCGCAGCTGTTGCGCGACAATGGCCGCTGCATCGGCTAGAAAACGCCGTGACACGGGGAGAGGCCGGGACATGGTACCGAAGACATGGCACTGAAGCTGTTCGAACTTGTCGGCACCGATGCTGGCCGCCCATTCAGTCCGTTCTGCTGGCGCTCGCGACTGGCCCTGGCCCATAAGGGCTTGAGCGTGGAGTCGATCCCCTGGCGCTTCACCGAGAAGAGCGCGCTGGCGCCGTACGGATCGGAGAAGGTGCCGGTGATGCTCGACCGCGATCGCGCGGTGGCCGATTCCTGGATCATCGCGACCTATCTGGAGGACACCTATCCGGACCGGCCGTCGCTGTTCGGTGGCGCCGGCGGCCGCGCGATGGCGCGGTTCCTCAACGCGTGGGGCGACATCGCCATCGTCGGCGGCATTTTCCCGCTCATCATCGCCGATATTCCGAACAACCTGGCCGCCGTCGACGCCGCTTATTTCCGTCAGTCGCGCGAGGCGCGGTTCGGCAAGCGTCTCGAAGAGATCATGGCGCCGCGCGACCAGGCGGTCGTGGGGTTCCGCAAGTCGCTGGAGCCGCTGCGCCAGACGCTGAAGACGCAGCCCTTCCTCGGCGGCGACGCGCCCAATTATGCCGATTACATCGTGTTCGGCGGCTTCCAATGGGCGCGAGTGGTAAGCCCGTTCCGGCTGCTGGAGGAGACCGACAGCGTCTACGCCTGGCGCGAGCGGCTGCTCGACGCGCTCGACGGATTGGCCCGCAACTCGCCGGGCTATCCGGTCTAGAGCGACGCGCGCGGCCTTCGTTCGCGCCACGCCGCCAATCCATGCTCCAGTTCGCGACCGCCGACGAGACGCCCGAACTGCTCGCCTTCGACCTGAAGCCCCTCGCCGATGGCCATGTTGAGCCCGCGGGTCGCGGCGGTGATGACGCTCGTGACGGCCTCGGGGCCATGGCGGATGATGCGCTTTGCCAGTTCGCGCGCGGCCGGCAACATCTGGTCGTGTGGCACGACCGCGTTGACGAGGCCGATCTCCGCTGCGCGCTGCGCCGGGATCGCGTCGCCGGTCAGCAGCAGTTCCAGGCCGCGCTTGCGGCCCACCAGCCGCGGCAGCCGCTGCGTGCCGCCGAAGGTCGGAGGCATGCCGAGGCGGATTTCCGACTTGGCAAAGCTGGCGCGCGTGCTCGCGACCGCCAGATGCACGGCCTCCGTGATCTCGCAGCCGCCGCCGAAGGCGAGCCCGTTGACCGCGGCAATGATCGGCTTCGGGAAGGCCTCCAATCGCGATGTCATGGCCTGGCCGCGGCGGACGAAGTCGCGCAAGGCGACGCTGCGGCCATCGCCGACGCTCGCGGCGAATTCGTGGATGTCGGCGCCGGCCGAGAACGCCCGGTCGCCGGCGCCGGTGAGGATGATCGCCCTGACGCCGGCGTCGGTCTCGATGCGGTCGAGCATGGCCATCAGCGCGTCGATCAATCGGTAGCTGAGCGCGTTGAGGCGCTCCGGACGATTGAGGGTGAGCAGGGCGATGCGGTCGGTGATGTCGAGCAGAACGGTGTCGGTCATGGCGGCTCCTCGCGCGCTGGCAGCGAACGCCGGGAGACTAGGCGCCGTGACGCTCAACGTATATTCACTGGTCAGTATACTTAAGGTGCCGTCATGACCCGTTCCTCCGAGGCGACCCGGACGCGCATCCTCGCCGCCGCGAGCCGGCTGTTCTATGCCGAAGGCATCCGCGCCGTCAGCGTCGATGCGGTGGCGGAGAAGGCAGCGATCACCAAGAAGACGCTGTACTATCATTTCCGCAGCAAGGACGATCTGGTCGCGGCCTATCTGGCGGCGCGCGACCAGCCCAATCTGGAGCTGTTCAAGCGCTGGTTCGAGGAGACCCCGGGAGCGCTGCCCGACAAGCTGGCCGGTCTCTTCCGGCAGCTTGCGCGCGCCGCGCGGCATCCCAAATGGCGCGGCTGCGGCTTCCTGCGCACGACGGCGGAGCTGGCCAATCTGCCCGGTCATCCCGCGATCCGAATCGGCGCCGCGCACAAGAAGAAGTTCGAGGCCTGGCTGCAGGCAGTGTTCGAAGCCGAAGGGATCAGCGGCGCCGCCGAGCTCGCGCGGCAGATGCTGCTGCTGCTCGACGGATCGTTCGCGGTCGTGCTGCTGCACCGGGACGCCAGCTACATGGAGAGTGCCGGCGAGGCGGCGCGGTCGCTGGCGGCGGCGGCGCTGACGCGGCGTTCGAGATCCGGTCCGGCGCGCAAGCGGGCCGCTGCACACCGCAGCCGCTAGACGATGGTCACGTCGGCGATGCCAGCTGCAGCCGCTCTCCGAGCAGTTCGCGGACGGCGTCGAGATGCGGAAGCACCGCCACGCATGTCGCGCGGGAGCGATCAGTCGGCGGCACGATGTCCGGCACCATCAGCGTGATTGCGCCCGCGGCATGCGCCGCAGCGACGCCGGGATTGGAATCCTCGATCGCCACGCAGGCTGGCGCGCGCGTGCCGAGGCGTTGCGCGGCGAGCAGATACAGATCCGGATGCGGCTTGGCGCGACTGACATCGTCCCGGGTCAATACCGCATCGAACCGATGATCGATGCCGGCCAGGCGAAGATGCTCGGCGGCCGTGTTGCGCGACGACGAGGTCACGACCGCCTTGGGCAGGCCGGCGGCGTCGATCGCATCGAGCAGATCGATGACGCCGCGCTTCAGCGGCATGCCGGCCTGCAGGATCTCGGCGGTCTTGGCGGCAAACAGGCGGTTGACTTCGACGAGCGGAAAGTTGTCGCCGAAATGGTCGCGCAAGGTGCGCTCGTTGTCAGGCCCGGGAATTCCGATCATCGCGTGACAGAGCTCGACAACGCCGTCGTGATAGCCGAGCGCATTCAGCGCTGCGATCGATGCCTCGAGGTAGACCTGCTCGGTGTCGAGCAGTGTTCCGTCCATGTCGAGCAAAACGGCTTCGACGTGCCAGCGCGTCATGAGCGCGGCTCCGCTTCGCCCGCCAACCTGGCCAGGCAGCGCGCGCACAGGCAGTCCTTGAACCGGCTCTGTCCGCCGGCCGGCAGCGGCAGGCGCACGGTTTCCTCGAAGCACCAGCACGCGCCGCCGGGATCGCAGGTGAATTCCGCGCCACACGACTCGCAGCTCAATTGCCGCGCGGTAACCTTTGCTAAACGATTTGTCATGTTCGGAACCACGTCCCGGCAGTCCTTTTCATGTCCGGTTCATCTGCTCCGGCAAGTATAGTCCGTGACAATCTGCCGCGCTATCGCAGTCTGGATGCGGCATGAGCACGCTCCCCGCGATGATCTGCGCAAGGGGGCTCGCTGATGAGGATTTGCCATGGCGCGTGATCCACAAGGCGCTCTGATCGCCCTGAACCGCTTCGGCTTCGGCGCGCGCGGCGGCGCCTCCGGCGATCTGATGAATGCGGCGTCCGATCCGCGCGGCTTCGTCAAGGCCGAGCTGGCCCGTCCGAATGGCGCGCTCCTGGAACTGCCCGGCCTGCAGGCGACGCCTGTCCTCGCCGAGGCCGTGTTTGCCTATCAGGACGAGGTCAAGCGGGCGCGCGAAGCCGCCGCCAAGTCAGATGCGTCGCCGGAGCAGCCGGGCCAGACGCGCAACCCGCCGGCCACGGGCGCCGATCTGCCGATGGCGTCGCCATCGCCCGCCGCCCCGCAGGCGGCAAGCCTGTCGCCTCAGGCTGGCGAGGCCGCGCCGGCGATGCAGGCGGTCCAAGCCAAGCCGCAGCCGCAGCAGCCGCCCAACGTCGTCCAGAAGACCTTCCGGGCCGAGGCGCTGGCGCGGCTGCAGCGCGCGGTGCTGGCCGATTGCGGCGTGACGGAACGCCTGGTGGCGTTCTGGTCGAACCATTTCTGCATCTCGGCTGGCAAGGGCGAGCTGGCGCGGATGTGGGCGGGCGCGTTCGAGCGCGAGGCGATTCGGCCGCATGTGCTCGGGCGCTTCGCCGACATGCTCAAGGCGGTCGAGCAGCATCCGGCGATGCTGTTCTTCCTCGACAACCAGGAATCGCTCGGACCGGAGTCGCGCGCCGGGCAGAACCGCAAGCGCGGTCTGAACGAAAATCTCGCGCGCGAGATCATGGAGCTGCATACGCTCGGCGTCGGCGGCGGCTACACCCAGGAAGACGTGACATCGCTGGCGCGCATCATCACCGGCTGGAGCTTTGCCGGGCGCAACAGCCGCAACGCAGCCCCCGGCAGTTTCGTCTTCAACGCCAATGCGCATCAGCCGGGGCCGCAGACCCTGCTCGGCAAGGTCTATCCGGATGACGGCCTGGCCCAGGGCGAGGCGGCGCTCGCCGACATCGCGCGTCATCCCTCGACCGCGAAGTTCATCGCCACCAAGCTCGCGCGCCACTTTGTGGCCGACGATCCGCCGCCTGCGCTGGTGGCGCGCCTCGAAGCGGTGTTCAAGACCCACGACGGCGATCTCAGGGCGGTGACATCGGCGTTGATCGATGCCGACGAAGCCTGGTCGGCACCGCTGACCAAGATCCGCTCGCCTTATGAGTTCCTGATCGCAGGCGGCCGGCTGCTGTCGCGCGTGCCTGAAGATCCCGGCTTCTATCTCAACGCTTTGAATACGCTCGGCCAGCCCTTGTGGGCGCCGGCGGGGCCGAACGGATTTGCCGACACCAATGCGATGTGGGCGGCGCCCGAAGGCATGAAGCTGCGGCTCGACCTCTCGGCGCAGCTCGCGTCGCGTCTCGGCAACAATCTCGATCCGCGCGACATGCTGGAGCTCGTCGCGGGCGACGCCGCCTCCGCCGATACAAGACGCACGATCGAGCGCGCCGAGCAGCGCCAGCAGGCGCTGGCGCTGCTGCTGATGTCGCCGGAATTCCAGAGGAGATGACGATGGAGCAGATCAGGACGACGCTGTTGACCTCGCGCCGCCACGTGCTGCTGGCCGGCGCCTCCTTTGCGGCCTGGGCCTATCTGCCGAAATTCGCCCGCGCCGCCGATCAGCGCGATCCGCGGCTGATCGTGGTGATCCTGCGCGGCGCGCTCGACGGGCTCGCTACCGTCGCGCCGATCGGCGATCCCGATTATGCCGGGCTGCATGGCGCGATCGCGCTGACCGCCGACGGGCCGCATCCGGCGCTGCCGCTGGATGCGTTCTTCGCGCTGCATCCGTCGATGCCGGAATTTGCGCGCATGTATCGCGACCAGCAGGCCGCGGTGATCCATGCGGTCGCGACGCCCTATCGCGAGCGCTCGCATTTCGATGGCCAGGATGTGCTCGAAAGCGGCTTCGCAGGGCCCGGCCGGGTGCAGTCCGGCTGGCTCAACCGCGCCCTGGAGGCATTGCCGCGTGGCGTGCGGGTGTCGAGCGCGCTCGCGGTCGGGCCGACCGCGCCGCTGGTGCTGCGCGGTGCCGCGCCGACCGTCGGCTGGGCGCCGGTGACGTTGCCGCAAGCCGACGACGACACCGCGATGCGGCTGGTCGAGCTCTATACGCATCGTGATCCCGCGCTGGCGGCGGCGCTGTCGCAAGGGCTGAAGCTGGAGAAGGTCGCGTTCGGCGACGACATGAAGCCGAAGCCGGGCGGCAACCAGATCGCGGCGATGCGCCAGGTGGCGCGCGGCGCGGCGAAGCTGATGGCCGCGGATGATGGTCCGCGCATCGCGGCGCTGGCGTTCGACGGTTGGGACACCCATGCCAATGAAGGCGGCGCGGTCGGCCGGCTGGCGCAATTGCTGTCGGGCCTCGATGGCGCGCTCGCCGAATTCGAGAGCGGGCTGGGCGCGCGCTGGCGCGATACGGTGGTCGTCGTCGCCACCGAATTCGGGCGCACCGCGAAGATCAACGGCACCCAGGGCACCGATCACGGCACCGGCACCATCGCGCTGCTGGCCGGCGGCGCAGTCAAGGGCGGCCGGGTGATCGCCGATTGGCCGACACTCAAGACCGCGAGCCTCTATCAGGGCCGCGACCTCGCGCCGACGACGGATCTGCGCGCGGTTTTCAAGGGCATGCTCGCCGATCATCTCGGCCTCGGCGAGCGCGCGCTCGGCGAGAGCGTGTTTCCGGACAGTGCTGCCGTGAAGCCGATCAAGGGGCTGGTGGCGTAAAGCGGGACGCCCCATCCGAGCCTCTCGCAATGGCCGACGATCGCCGCAGGCGCATCGCGCGGCGAAGTCTGCTATTCCTGAACGCAGCGGCACATCATCCAGGAGATCAGCATGTTCATCGCCATGAATCGTTTTCGCGTCGCCAAGGGCTCGGAGTCTGCCTTCGAGCAGGTCTGGCTGTCGCGCGACAGCCATCTCGACAAGGTGCCCGGCTTTGTCGAGTTTCATCTGCTGAAGGGACCGGAGGCCGAGGACCACACGCTCTATGCCTCGCACACGATCTGGGCGTCGAAAGCCGCCTTCGAGGACTGGACCAAGTCGGAAGCCTTCCGTGCTGCCCATAAAGGGGCCGGGGACAACAAGCCGCTTTATCTCGGACCGCCGCAGTTCGAAGGCTTCGAGGTGCGCCAGACGGTCGGCGGAAAGAAGTAGGACGTCGCTCGGGATCGCATTCGGCTGAGGCAATCCCTCTCACCAAAAAAAATGCGGCCCCGGTCAGAGACGGCGACTGACGGGGACCGCTGAACGCGTGATCGGTGACGGGGGGTGATCAGGCGCCCCGTGAAGCGTAGGCCTGTGACGTGACCATTGCGTGACAGCGGGTCTACAAGGTCTTGCGATAGACGATGAAGCCCGAGCGCTCGGCGACCTTGTTGTAGAGCGACTGGGCTGTGGTGTTGGTCTCGTGCGTCTGCCAATACACCCGCGGAGAGCCTGCCCGCCGCGCCTCTGTGTAGACCGCTTCGATCAGCGCGCGACCGACGCCCTTGCCGCGTGCGGCTTCGCTCGTGAACAGGTCGTTGAGATAGCAGATCGGTGCGATCGTCGTGGTGGTGCGGTGAAACAGGTAATGAACGAGACCGATCAGCTTGCCGTCCTGCTCGGCCACCAGCGCATGCACCGGCTCATCAGCATCGAAGAAGCGCGCCCATGTTGTCGCGGTCACCTCAGGCGGCAACGCGGTCGGTCCCGAACGGCCATAGAAGCTGTTATAGCCGTCCCACAAAGGCAGCCAGCGATCATAGTCCTCGTGCGCGATGGCACGTATCATGGGAGAGGAATGCATCAATGAGCCGCCATCGGTTGCTATGCCAAAGGCTCTCTCGATACGTCCTGCATCGCTTGTGATCAATCCATGATCAATCAGTAAGTCCGTTCTCTGTTGGAAACTGCGTCAGTTGCGCTTGAACCGTTCCGCCGCCTTCACTGAGCGGAGAGAGCGAAAGCTCGCCCTTCCGCTCGATCAGGATCAGCAGTGACGCCGCCAGCAGGATCGCGAGTGCCAGGGTCACGGCAACGATTACGACCGTTGATTTCATCGCCATTTGGAGCGCGAGACAATCATCGCCTGTTGTCGCGAAAACTGCGAAGGGTTTTCAAAAATGTCTGCGGCTAAGTCGACATCAGGGCGCGGATGGAGAGCGTCGCGATGGTGACGATGCTTATGCCCAGCGATAGCGTGCCAGCTGCGATGCAGGCGGCGACGATGCTGGTCAGCCGCGGCGACAGAGTCAGCGTTGCATTGCCGTGAAAGCCGCCGGCGCGAAACGAGCCGTCGGGACGTTCAAGCAGGGACAGCGAGGAATGACCTCGGATCCCTGACAGACTCGGAACGGAAGCACGATGCCACCCATACATGACCTCGAATCCCTCACCCCTACATGCGCGAGCGAATCACTCGCGGAGGTAAATTCTGCAGTAATGACAGGCAGGAATGCGGCGGTGGCGGGCCAAAAGCGGCAAAACAATGGCGCTGGCGGTATTTGTTCCCACCATTCCGTGTGTTTTCTCCGCTATTCTACGGGCGGTCGGTAGTCTTACGGATCTCGCGCGATCGGTGTCCGCTCAATCGTAATCGGCGGCGATGCCGGCGGAGTCGATCATCGCCGGTTGCCAATCCATGGCGACGAAGCCCGGCGCCTGCTCGACCCGCCGCAGCCAGCTGCGGATTCTTGGAAAGGTCGACAGATCGAAGTCGCAGCGGTCGGCCACATGCGTGTAGCCGTAGAGAGCGATGTCGGCGACGGTCAGCTGCCTGGCTGCGAAGTAGTCGTTGGTCTTGAGATGATTCTCCATCACCTGCAGCGCTGCATAGCCGCGCTCCATCCAGTCCTCCAGCGCATGTGTCTGCAGGTCGCGCCCGCCCTTCACCAGCAGCAGCCAGAAATAGGCAGCCCCGATGTTGGGCTCCAGCGCGTGCTGCTCGAAGAACATCCATTGCAGCGCCTCGGCGCGCTCGATGCGCGATTCCGGCACCAGCGGCGTGCCGCCGGCGACGTACCACAGGATCGCATTGGACTCGGCGATGTAACGATCCTCTCCGACCTCGAGCAGGGGCACCTGGCCACTGGGATTCTTGGCGAGGAATTCAGGTGTGCGGCTCTCCCCGCGCAGAATGTCGATCTCGATCGCCTGATAGGGCGCGTTCAGCAACGCCAGCGCAAGGCGAACCTTGTAGCTATTGCCTGAGCGCTGCATGGAATAGAGCTTGTACATCCGGCCAATATCGAGTTCGAGGAATCGTTCAGTCGCAGAATCATGCATTCGGACGCCAGATCGTCCCGCAATGCGGCCAGACAATGATGCCGAAGGGCCGAGGCCGCAAGAGCCGGCGGATGGAAAAAGTCGAAAAGCGCTACTGCAGTGCACGCGCAGACAACAACTTTCCAACAGCGTCAAACAATCGAGATCACGCTTGTGCGATGCGCGCGTGTCCGCTGATCTCGGAGGCGCGATCAGCCTGCGCGCGGAGCAGAGTGAGGGCGAACAGCGCGATCAGCACCATGAGGCCGAGCGGCACCGTGGTCAGCCCGGCGACGCTGCGCGACAGCAGCGGCACGATCCAGGCTGCGCCGAGCGCGCTGATCTCATAGTCGCGAAAGCCGCATGCAAGGCCGTGACGAACGAAGAAGATGATCGCGACCGCCGTGACCACGAGGTCGTAGTCGAGCACATAGGGGGTTGCCAGCAGGCTTGCGCTTGCCAGCGCCGAAGCCTTGAGATCGAAGGCCGCTTCGCTCCGCCATAGCCAGGCGAGGCCGGTCGCGAGCGACAGGGCCATGATGGTCTGCACCGTATAGGCGGTCTTGACATCGGCGCCCCAATGGCGCGCGGCTGAGAACGCCGACTGGATCTTTTCCCAGCCCGTGCCGCCTTGTTCGAGCACCACGTTCTGTGTGAACGTCATGGACTGAAAGAAGGCGTGCCAGACATCGCCGCCGAGCGCAGCAAAGCTGATCACAACCAGGGCGGAGACGGTGATGCCGGCTGCCGCGATCGTCGACCAGCGTCCGCCTGCGACGAGAGCCACAGGGATGAGCATGCCGAATTGCGGCTTGTAGGCGAGAAGCCCGATCAGAATTCCGGCCACCCACGGCCTGCGTTCGATCAGCAGCAGCGCACCACCGAGCAGTGCCGCCGTGAAGAAGGCGTTCTGCCCGTGGCCGATGTTTACGAACACCGCCGGGAACGCGGCTGAAACCAGCAGCGTCTCGGGGCGCGGCAGGATCGCGCGCATGACGGCAAGGTAGGCAAGCAGGCTCGACACCACCCACAGCGCGAGCCCGCCGGCATAGGGCAGCATGGCGGTGATGGCGGCGACGGCGAAGAAGAACGGCGGATAGTGCCAGCCGAAGAACGGCACGTCCCGGCCATGGAAGACGGCCTTTTCCGTCGCGTGCTGCAGCGGCGGATCGTAGGCGTCAGCCGCCTTGCCCTGAAGGGTCAGCACGCCTGCCGCATAGACGTTGGAGAAGTCCGTGCCGATCGGCTTGCCGTGACGGTCGATCAGTCCGTCGGACAGCGCGATCCAGCCGGCGATCGTGGCCATGGTGAAGGCCAGCAGGATCCAGCTGTAGGACTTGATCCGCGCGGCCGTCAGCCAGTCGCCGGATCGCAGGGCGCACCCGATATCGGTCATCTCGGCCTGAAGAAATGGACAATCGTTCAGGCAGCCTAGCGGGGCGGCTTTAACGTTCTCTAAAGTCTTGGGAGCCATGTGCCCAAGCTTCTTGCGATGCCGCGCTGCGGGCCTTAAAAGCAGGCGTTTCCCTGACATGACCGGTCGTGGCCCGAATGGGGTGATCCACGACGCCTGCATAGGAGCTGATGATGTCCTTTCTCGCCGCTGCGCTCGACCGTGTGAAGCCGTCCGCGACCATCGCGGTCACGGATAAAGCGCGTGTCCTCAAAGCGGCGGGGCGCAATGTTATCGGCCTCGGCGCCGGCGAGCCGGATTTCGACACGCCTGATAACATCAAGGACGCCGCCATCAAGGCGATCCAGGCTGGCAAGACCAAGTACACCGCGGTCGACGGCATCCCTGAGCTGAAGGAAGCCATCATCGGCAAGTTCCAGCGCGAGAACGGGCTCACCTACAAGCCGAACCAGGTGATCGTCGGCGTCGGCGGCAAGCAGGTGCTTTATAATGCACTGATGGCGACCATCAATCCGGGCGACCAGGTGATCATCCCGGCGCCGTATTGGGTCAGCTATCCGGAGATGGTGGCGCTCGCCGGCGGCGAGCCCGTGCCGGTGGTCTGCACGGCCGCGCATGGTTTCAAGCTGCAGCCGGAGGCGCTGGAGAAGGCGATCACGCCGAAGACCAAATGGCTGATCCTGTGCTCGCCGTCGAACCCGACCGGCGCCGCCTATACCAAGGCCGAGCTGAAGGCGCTCACCGAGGTGCTGGTCAAGCATCCGCATGTCTGGATCATGACCGACGACATGTATGAGCACCTCGTCTATGACGACTTCGTCTTCACGACTCCGGCGCAGGTCGAGCCGTCGCTGTTCGACCGTACGCTGACCGTGAACGGCGTCTCCAAGGCCTATTGCATGACCGGCTGGCGCATCGGCTATGCCGGCGGCCCGGCCAACCTCATCAAGGCCATGGCGACGATCCAGTCGCAGTCGACCTCGAATCCGTGCTCGATCGCGCAATGGGCGGCCGTGGAGGCCTTGAACGGTCCGCAGGATTTCATCCCGGCGAACAACAAGGTGTTCAAGGAGCGCCGCGATCTGGCGGTGTCGATGTTGAACCAGGCGAGCGGAATCGAATGCCCGCGGCCCGAAGGCGCGTTCTATGTCTATCCGTCCTGCGCCGGCACGATCGGCAAGACCGCGCCGTCCGGCAAGGTCATCGACAATGACGAGACATTCGTCACCGAGTTGCTGGAAACCGAGGGCGTGGCCGTGGTGCACGGCTCGGCCTTCGGCCTCGGCCCGGCGTTCCGCATCTCCTACGCCACCAAGACGTCGGATCTCGAGGAGGCCTGCAAGCGCATCCAGAGGTTCTGCGGTAATCTGAGGTAATCCGGCAACAGCCGCTCTCGATTCTCCTGCAGCCAAGTTCCGCACCAAAAGGCGCCATGTTTTCAACATGGCGCCTTTCTCTTGTCGGGCGGCAAGTGTGCTGGCTTGGGGTTGGAGTGGGATGCGGCTGCTCGTGCTGTCGATCGTGTTGCTCGGGGTGCTCGCCCCGCTCGCGCAGGCCCATGCAGCCCGGCCCATGCGGGCCGGCGTGCTCGAATGCGAGGGGCGCAGGACCTCGGGCAAGCTCGTGATGTCCCAGGCTCGACTGCGCTGCGTGTTTCGCAGCGAGGGCCGCCAGCCGGAGCGCTATGTCGCCAAGGTCCGCCGCTATGGTCTTGATCTCGGGCTGACCGACGAGACCAAGATGGCGTGGGCGGTCAACGCACCCGTCAACGATTTCGGTCGCAGTGAGCTGCGCGGCCGCTATGGCGGGCTGACGGCCAACGCTGCCGCTCTGGTCGGCTTTGGCGGCAGCCTGCTGTTTCGTGATTCCGGCCGCGCGACCGCATTGCAGCCGATCAGTCTCCAGGGGCAAACCGGCATCAATCTGGCGGCGGGCGTTACCGAAGTCGAGCTCATGCCGCTGCTGCCGATGCATCCGAGCCCGAGCCGTTCATCGTCCTACTTCTCGCGCTTCTATCGCTGAGCATGCATACGGCCCGTCTGCAGCGAACCCGTCGCAACAGCGTTCGCGACAACGGCCGCGGCGCCTGAGCCTCAGTGGCAAATCTGGTGCGGCGGTACGGCTTGTGCCATAGATGTGACAGCTCGTGATCATGGTTCGGTCGACGGGTCTGCATCACACCTTCATCTCAGCCGGAGTTTCTTCATGCGCTCGACCCTCCTCGCCGGGCTCACTGCTGCGGTTCTCTGCATGGCCGGCGCCGCCCAGGCGCAAGATCGCGTACGCGTCGGCGTGCTCGAATGCCGCGGTGGCGCCAGCATCGGCTTCATCGTCGGTTCGGTCACCCATCTCGGCTGCGTGCTGCGCGCCGACGGGCTGCCGGAGGATCGCTACGTCGCGACCATCCGCAAGGTGGGCGTCGATCTCGGCATCACCCAGGAATCGCTGCTGGCCTGGGTGGTCTATGCGCCGGTGGCGCGGCTCGGGGCGGGCGATCTCTCGGGGGACTATGCAGGCGCGCAGGGATCGGCCTCGGTCGGCGTCGGGCTCGGCGGCAACGTGCTGATCGGCGGCTCGGCCAATTCGATCGCGCTGCAGCCGCTGAGCGTCCAGGGACAAGTGGGGCTGGCGGTATCAGCCGGTCTGGAAAGTCTCGAATTGCGCCCGGGACGTTGATCCTGCCTTTGCCGTGACCACCGCTCTTCCCGCTATCGTGCGGGAAGAACGGTGCGTTCTCCGCAGTGCAGCAACGTTTTTCGCGGGTCTCCTGCTTGCCAAAGCGGCAGACCAGGCAGAGCATTCGGCTTTGCCGACCCAATCAAGGGCCGAGCTCCACAACGAGGAGGCGGCGAATGGGACAAGACCTGAGAAGTCCCCGAGGTCCACGGTGCATTGCGCTGGTGGGCCCTTTCCAAAGCGGTAAAACCACCCTGTTGGAGGCGATCCTGGCACGGACGGGCGCGATTCCGCGCGCCGGCAGCGTCGATGCCGGCACATCCGTCGGCGATGCCAGCGCGGAGGCGCGTCATCACAAGATGAGCGTCGCAATGACGGCGGCGACGACCACCTTCATGGGCGACAGCTACACATTCCTCGACTGTCCCGGCTCGATCGAATTCGCGCACGACATGCGCGCGGCGCTGCCAGCGGTCGATGCCGCGATCGTGGTCTGCGAGGCGGATGAGAAGAAGCTGCCGCAATTGCAGATCATCCTGCGCGAGCTCGAGGAGCTGCGGATTCCGCGCTTCCTGTTTCTCAACAAGATCGACCGCGCCAATGCGCGCATCAGAGAGACGCTCGCAACCCTGCAGCCGGCGTCGCGCGTGCCGCTGGTGCTGCGCCAGATCCCGATCTGGAACGGCGAACTGATCGAGGGCTTCGTCGATCTCGCGCTGGAACGCGCCTTCATCTATCGCGAGCACAAGGCGTCCGAGGTGATTGCGCTCGAGGGCGGCAATCTCGACCGCGAGAAGGAGGCGCGGTTCTCGATGCTGGAGAAGCTCGCCGATCACGACGATTCGCTGATGGAGCAGCTGCTGGAGGACATCCCGCCGCCGCGTGATGCGGTGTTCGATGATCTCGCGCGCGAATTGCGCGATGGCCTGATCTGCCCGGTGCTGCTCGGCTCGGCCTTGCGCGAAAACGGGGTGCTCCGGCTGATGAAGGCGCTGCGCCACGAGGCGCCCGGCATCGCGGAGACTGCAAAGCGGCTCGGCGTGACGGAGACCAAGGAGGCGCTCGGCTACGTCTTCAAGACGCTGCATCTGCAGCACGGCGGCAAGCTGTCCCTGACGCGGGTGCTGTCCGGCCATCTCGACGACGGCGCCACGCTGCATGCCGCCTCCGGCGAGGCCGCGCGCGTCTCCGGCATCCTCGCCGCGACCGGTGCCTATGAAAGCAAGCGCGCCGCTGCGGAGGCCGGCGATACGGTCGCGCTCGGCAAGCTCGACGTGGTCAAGACTGGCGACACGATCGCGACCGGCAAGACGGCGCCGCAGGCATTGGTCAAGATCGATCCATGCCCGCCGGTGCTGGCGCTCTCGATCGCCGCCCTCGACCGCAAGGACGACGTCAAGCTCGGCCAGGCCCTGCAGCGGCTGCACGAGGAGGATCCGTCGCTGACCATGGTGCAGAACCCGCGCACCCATGACACGGTGCTGTGGGGGCAGGGCGAGATGCATCTCCGCGTCGCGCTGGAGCGGCTGCGCGACCGTTTCGGCGTCCATGTCAAATCGCAGGCGCCTGCGATCGGCTATCAGGAGACCATCCGCAAGCCGATCACCCAGCGCGGCCGGCACAAGAAGCAGTCCGGCGGCCATGGCCAGTTCGGCGACGTCGTGCTCGATATCAAGCCACTGCCGCGCGGCGAAGGTTTCCAGTTCACCGAGAAGGTGGTCGGCGGCGCGGTGCCGCGCAACTACATCCCGGCGGTGGAAGAGGGCGTGGTCGACGCCTTGGCACGGGGGCCGCTGGGCTTTCCCGTGATCGATGTGGCGGTCACGCTCACCGACGGCTCCTATCACAGCGTCGACTCGTCCGATCTTGCGTTCCGGACCGCTGCAAGGGTCGGTGTCAGCGAAGGACTGCCGCAGTGCCAGCCGGTGCTGTTGGAGCCGATCCACACCGTCGAGATCGTCTGTCCGACCGAGGCGACCGCCAGGATCAACGCGATTCTGTCGGCACGGCGCGGCCAGATCCTGTCGTTCGACACCCGCGACGGCTGGCCGGGCTGGGACTGCGTCCGCGCCATGATGCCGGAGGCGGAGATCGGCGAATTGATCGTCGAACTACGCTCGGCCACCGCCGGCGCCGGCAGCTTCACCCGACAGTTCGACCACATGGCCGAGGTGACGGGCCGCGCCGCCGACCACATCATTGCTTCGCACCGCGACGCGGCGTAGCGGCATCGCCGCAACCAAGCCTGAAGCTGGCCGAGCCTTTGCGGCTCGGCCACGGCTTGTGATGGGCAGGGCTCCGATCGGCATCGGGGCGGGCCGGAGCCGGCCGCAATGCGGCAAAATGTGCACTTCTGCACCTTCAGCGGCCGCGAGTTGGTGCTATGATGCAGGGCAGCGGAGCTGATATTCCGCCGCCATCCGCTGATGCAGGTCAGCAGCTCATCCCATGCGTGTGCGGCGGGTTCCCGGCCGGGAGGGCCCCGCGTTATCCCGCGCGGTTGTCCGTCCCCGCTCAAGTGTCCCGTGACCAAAAAGCTCCCGCACGCTCCATTCTATCTGCGCGCCGCCGACGCCACTGAAAAGCTCCGCCGGCGTGCTCTGCTCGGTTACGCGATCGCCATCGGTGCGACATTCATTGCCTTCGTGCTGCGGCTCGCTCTCGTCGATACGCTTCCGGACGGGTTTCCCTATCTGACCTTCTTCCCGGCCGTCATTCTGACGGCGTTCTTCTGCGGCTTCGGGCCGGGCGTGCTCTGCGCCGTGCTGTCCGGCCTGCTCGCCTGGTCCGTTTTCATTCCGGGCTCCGGCTATCAGACTGCGCTCGCGCTCGGCTTCTACGCGATCATCGTCGCGGTCGACATCACGCTGATCCACATCATGCATGAGGCGGCCCAGCGGCTGCGGCAGGAGCGGGCGGTTTCCGAAAGCCTTTACGACAACCAGCGTGTGCTGTTCCAGGAGTTGCAGCACCGGGTCGCCAACAACATCCAGTTCATCGCCGGGCTGCTGATGATGCAGAAGCGGCAGGCGATCGCCGATCCCAGCCGCGCGATCGGGATCCTCGACGAGGCGCAGGCGCGGCTGCAGACCATCTCCCGGATCCACCGCATGCTGCACGATCCCGGCCGGATGGACGTGGACATCGGCCCCTATCTGCAGGAGATCTGCAACGATGTCCTGGACTCGAGCGGTGCGCGCGAGGTGACCTGCGTGGTCGATTTCGTGCCGGCGAAACTCGATCTGACACGCCTGACGGCGTTGTCGCTGCTGGTTGTGGAGTTGGTCACCAATGCGTTGAAACACGCCTTTGGCCCGGGACAAGCGGGGACCATCCGGGTCAACATGCGGCCGCTCGATGCCACGCATTACGCCTTGACGATCTCGGACGACGGCCAGGGCATGTCGGCGGATGCCGATCCCGGCGCGGGCGACAGCCTCGGCTGGCGGATCTGTCAGGGCTTGGCGGCCCAGCTCAACGGCAGGTTGACCTACAGCAGCGATGGCGGGACGACGGTCCGGCTCGAATTCCCCCGATGGGGTCCGACCTGAGCCGGCGTGACGGCACGGCAGCCGCGGGCGATCCCCGGCCCGGCGCTTGCTTTTGGATCGATGTGATGTATTTTACATCATTGTCTTTGTCTCATGCATCAATTATGGTGTGTGCTACGTGAGGCCATCGTGATCACGTCGTTCCAGATGCGAGCAGCCCGGGCGCTGCTCGGGATAGATCAGAAAACCTTGGCCGAGCTGGCCGGCGTGTCGCTGCCGACGATCCAGCGGATGGAAGCCTCCACAGGCAACGTCCGCGGCGTGGTGGACTCGCTGACCAAGGTCGTCGATGCGCTCAATCGTGCGGGCGTGGATCTGATCGGCGAGCATGCCCGCAGCGAGGATGGCGGGCGTGGTGTTCGCCTGAAGGACCCGGGATCGCCCCGCCGCTTGGGCCGTCAAACTGACATTGCGCGCGATAGCGCGGGTTGAGGCCTGTCGCGCGGCACGGGGGTCTGAAGCTCCGTGTGAGACGCATCGTCGGTGGTCGTCCGCCCCGATGGCGCGACGGGAGCGTGATGGGCATGAGCATCGCAAGCGAGCATAATGCGCGGGGATCGGTCGGACGTCATCAGCCGACCTTCGCGGAGCTGTATTCACCGAAACTTTTGACGGTCCTGCGCGAAGGCTATGGCCTGGCCGATCTGCGCGCCGATGCGCTGGCGGGCTTGACGGTCGCGATCGTCGCTTTGCCGCTGTCGATGGCCATCGCCATCGCCTCCGGTGTTTCGCCCGGCCGTGGCCTCTACACGGCCGTCGTCGGCGGCTTCCTGATCTCGCTGCTCGGCGGCAGCCGCTTCCAGATCGGCGGCCCGGCCGGCGCCTTCATCGTGCTGGTCGCCGCGACCGTCGACCGCCAGGGCCTCGACGGCCTGCTGGTCGCCACCATGATGTCCGGGGTGATGCTGGTGATCGCCGGCTATTTGCGGCTCGGCACCTACATCAAGTTCATTCCCTATCCGGTCACGGTCGGCTTCACCGCGGGCATCGCGGTCATCATCTTCGCCAGCCAGCTGAAGGATCTGTTCGGCATCACGCTGCCCGGCAAGGAGCCGGGCGAGCTGATCCCCAAGCTGGTCGCGCTCGCGCATGGCGCGCCGACCGCGAACATCCCGGCGGTTGCGCTCGCCGTGATGTCCATCGTCATCATCGTCTGGCTGAAGCAACTGCGGCCGACCTGGCCCGGCATCCTCATCGCGGTCGTCATTGCCGCCATCATCACCTTTGCGCTGCAGCTGCCCGTGGAGACCATCGGCACGCGCTTCGGCGGCATTCCGCGCGAGCTGCCGGCGCCGGCGCTGCCGGCATTTTCGCTGGCCAAGGTCCAGGCGGTGTTTCCCGATGCGATCGCCTTCACGCTGCTCGGGGCGATCGAGTCGCTGCTGTCGGCCGTCGTCGCCGACGGCATGACCGGCCGGCGCCATCGCTCCAATTGCGAGCTGGTGGCGCAGGGCTTCGCCAATATCGGATCGGCGCTGTTCGGCGGCATCTGCGTCACCGGCACCATCGCGCGCACCGCGACCAATGTCCGCGCCGGCGCGCGTGGGCCCGTTTCGGGCATGCTGCATTCGCTGTTCCTGCTGGTGTTCATGCTGATCGCCGCCCCCTTGGCGAGCTACATCCCGCTGTCGGCGCTCGCCGCCGTGCTGGTCGTGGTGGCCTGGAACATGGCCGAGAAGCACGAATTCCTGACCCTGATCCGCTCGTCCTGGGGCGATGCCACGGTGCTGCTCGCCACCTTCGGGCTGACGATCTTTCGCGACCTCACCGAAGGCATCCTGGTCGGCTTCGCGCTCGGCGCCGTGCTGTTCATCAACCGCATGGCGCAGATGACCGGGGTCGAGGACGGCACGCCGCTGGTCGCGCAGGACCGCGCCGATTTCGAGGATGGCGCGCGTGTGCCGTATGATGCCAAGCTCAGCGCCGACAAGGATGTGCTGGTCTATCGCATCACCGGCGCGTTCTTCTTCGGCGCCGCCTCGACGGTCGGCACCGTGCTCGATTCCATCGCCGACCGGCGCAAGGCCTTCGTGGTCGATTTCGCCGCGGTGCCGTTCCTCGATTCGACGGCGGCCAATGCCATGAGCCGCGTCGCCGCCAAAGCCAAGCGCCAGGGCATCCGGCTGTTCATCACCGGGGCCTCGCCGACGGTGCGCCGGGCCTTGCTGACCCACGGCGTGCGGCCGCCGCTGGTGCGCTACCGCGAGACCATCGAGCGCGCCGTGGCCGACATCAAGGGCCGGGAGACGGCGGGCGAGGAGATCGCCGACGGGCTGGCGGCGAGCTGACCGACGCGGTCTCGGGCAATTGTCACCAGCGCCACTTGGCCGGCGGGCTGGGCCGGCGAGCATTGACTCCGGCCGGAGCTTGTCCGATGTCAGCGCCATGACCCTCGCTGCCAAACCCCGCGCCGCGTGCCTGATCGGGTGGCCTGCCGCGCATTCGCGCTCGCCGCTGATCCATCATCATTGGCTGCACAAGCTCGGCATCGCCGGCGGCTACACGATCGAGGCCGTGCCGCCGGAAGAGCTGGCTGACTTCGTGACGCATCTCCACGGCCGCGGCTTTGTCGGCGCCAATGTCACGATTCCGCACAAGGAGCGGGTGCTGGAGCTGACCAAGCCGGACTCCCGTGCCCGCGCGGTCGGCGCGGCCAACACGCTGTGGTACGAGCACGGGATCTTGCGTGCGACCAACACCGATGTCGAAGGCTTCGTCGGCAATCTCGATGCCGCGGCGCCTGGCTGGGACCGCACCGATGTGGCGCTGGTGCTCGGCTCGGGCGGCTCCGCCCGGGCCGTCGTGTTCGGCCTGCTCGAGCGCGGCATCGGCCGTGTTCACGTCATCAATCGCACCGCCGCGCGCGCGCAGGCGCTGGCCGATCAGTTCGGCCCCCGCGTCGTCGCCGGCGGCTGGGAGCAGGTCAGCGCGCTGCTGCCGCAGGCCGGGCTGCTCGTCAACACGACCTCGCTCGGGATGCATGGCCAGCCGCCGCTGGCGATCGAGATCGGTCGGTTGCCGGAGCAGGCCGTCGTGGTCGACATCGTCTATGTGCCGTTGGAGACGCAGTTGCTCGTGGCTGCCCGCGCGCGCGGACTGCGCACGGCGGACGGCCTCGGCATGCTGCTGCATCAGGCCGTGCGCGGCTTTGAATTGTGGTTCGGCGAGCGTCCCCAGGTGACGCCTGAGCTGCGCGCACTCGTCGAGGCCGATCTCCGCAACAGATAGCGGTCTCCCGGCTGTCGAGATCGGCCCGCGATGCAATATCGCCGCAATGCCACGGTCGATTTGGTCGATCCGGCGAGCTAGAACGACGTCCGGATTTTGAGGACGGATGATGCGGCGATTGGCGATCGGTATTTTGGTCTTGGTGCTGCTCGGCGTGGCGCCCTGCAGGGCCGCGAGCCGGATCGCTCTGGTGGTCGGCAATTCGGACTATCAAAGTGTCGGCAAGCTTGCCAATCCGGCCAATGATGCGCGCCTCGTCGCCGAGACCTTTCAACGCCTGGGCTTCACCCTGGTCGGCGGAGCTGCACAGCTCGATCTCGACAAGTCGCGTTTCGACCAGGTGATCCAGACCTTCAGCAAGCAACTGCTCGGTGCTGAGGTCGCCGTGTTCTACTACGCGGGCCACGGCATCCAGGTGCGCGGCACCAACTACCTCGTGCCGATCAGCGCCAATCCGGCGCGCGAAGCCGATGTCGATTTCATGATGGTCGATGTCGGCCTCGTGCTGCGCCAGATGGAAGCGGCCGGCACCAAGCTGAACATCGTCATCCTCGATGCTTGCCGTAACAATCCGTTCGGGGGACGCGGCCTGCGATCGAGCGATGGCGGCTTGGCGCAGATCCGCGCACCTGAAGGCACGATCCTGTCCTACGCGACGCAGCCCGGCAATGTGGCGCTCGATGGCGATGATGGACACAGCCCGTACACGCGCGCGCTGGTCGATGCGGTGCAGCGGCCAGGGCTGGACGTGCTGCAGGCCTTCAACCAGGTCGGCCTTTCCGTGAAGAAGGCCACGGCCAGCGCGCAGCAGCCCTGGGTCGCTTCGTCCCCGATCGATGGCTCCTTCTACTTCGCGGGGCCTGCGGACGGGCAGTTGGCTGCTGCACCGGTCGCTGCAGCCGTCTCACCGCCACCAGCACAGGCGCCGGCCATGGCCAGCGCGCCGCGATCGGCCGAGTTCGTATTCCCGGACTCCGACCAGCGCTTGCTGTCCGCCGCCGACCTGCAGGGACGTACGAAGGACGAGCTTCGCATTGCCCGCAATGAAATCTTCGCGCGCCGCGGACGCTATTTCTCCTCGCCCGAGCTGACGGCCTATTTCGGCAGGTTCTCCTGGTACGTGCCGCGCACCTGGGATCCGGTCTTGAACCCGGTCGAGGCCGCCAATGTCGATTTGCTCGATCGCGCCGAAAATGGCGGGACCAGCGGATTCATCTTTCCCGACTCCGACCGCCGCCTGTTGACCGCGGCCGAACTGGCGCGGCTGTCCAAGGCCGAGTTGCGGCTGGCCAAGAACGAAATCTTTGCCCGGCGCGGGCGCTTCTTCGATGCGCCGGACCTCAAGGCCTATTTCGGTCGCTTCGCCTGGTATGTGCCGTCGACCTGGAATCCGACCCTGACTGGGGTCGAGGAGACCAACGTCAAGCTGATTGATCAGATGAGCAGGCGGCCGTGACCCGTCCCTCGGCTCTGCGCCTCCTGGCGATCGGCGTCTGCCTGCAGTGGCTGTCCGCGTCGGCCGTGCGCTGCGAAACGATCGGCAGCATGCTGGACCGGCTGGTGCAGGCCTATCCGCAAGCGCTGGCCGGACATGACGACGAGGTCGTCATCTGGCGCGACGGCACGCGCATGCCGGTCGGCCAACTCGATCCGGAGCGCCCCTTCGCCGACAAGCTCCGCAACGCGACCATCCTCGATCAGCTCAGCCTGTCCTATCCACTCGGCGCGCCATCGCCGCCCGCCGTCAACGCCGATCCCGGGCGCTTCAGGAACGAGGCCTTCTTCAAGAAGATGTATGGCGACTGCAACGCAGGCGGCGTAGCCGGGCATCTCGTCTCGATCACCTGGCTGCCGAAGAGTTTTGGCAAGACAGTCAAGGTGACGCGCATCAATGGCATTGCCGAGCGGCTGACGGAGATATCCAGCGAGATCGACGATCTCGACCCCAAGATCAAGCGCGCCGCCTTTCCGATCGCGGGCGTTCTGTCCTGCCGTCCGGTGGCCGATACGGGCCGGATGAGCATGCACGGCTACGCGGCGGCGATCGATCTGAACCTGGACTATTCCGACTATTGGCTGTGGAACGCCAGATCGTCCGTGTCCATTCCCTACAAGAATCGTTTTCCGCAGCAGATCGTCGAGATCTTCGAGCGGCACGGATTCATCTGGGGCGGCCGGTGGTATCACTACGACACGATGCATTTCGAGTATCGGCCGGAGCTGCTGCCGGCGCAGCCGCGCTGAGCGTCTGCCCGCGTTGAGGGGCGTCCGCGAAGGCTCGGTCGGTGGGGCAGTCATTCTCACAATGACTTGAGAATGGAATAAGCGCCGCCGACAAGCGTCTCATTCCACGTATTCTCGAGCGGGATCGCGTGCGGCCCCGCATGAGAGGCCTAGCCAGACAGCCCCTGGAGTCCCCTGCATGTCCTTCCGTTTCGCCCTGATACGCCCCGCTGTTGCATTTGCCATGGTCGCAACGACCTCCATGCTTGCCATCGCGCAGCAGGCCCCCGTGCCGACGCGCGTCCGCGGCGCCGTCGAAAGCGTGGACGCGGAAACGATGACGGTCAAAGCGCGCAGCGGCGAGATCTTCAAGCTGCGCATGGCGGGCGATCTGCGCGTGTCCGGCGTCGTCAAGGCCGACCTCGCCGACATCAAGCCCGGCTCGTTCATCGGCGCCACCACTGTGCCCGGGCCGGACGGCGCGCCGAAGGCGGTCGAGATTCACATCTTCCCGGAGGAGATGCGCGGCACCGGCGAAGGCTCGCGGTCGTGGGACCTGAAGCCGAATTCGAGCATGACCAACGCCACAGTGTCCGAAAGCTCGGTGTCGACCGACGGCCATACGCTGCTGGTCAAATACAAAGGCGGCGAGAAGCGCATCGATATCGCGCCCGAGACCCCGATCGTTACCTTCGTGCCCGGCGACAAGTCCGAGCTGAAGGCCGGTGCCAAGGTGATGGCCACGATCAAGCAACTGCCCGACGGCTCCTTCGAGACCAGCCGCGTCAGCGTCGGCCGCGACGGCATCACACCGCCGATGTGATCCAGCTCATCTTTGCCGACGCCGCATCCTGACGAATGTCCGAGCGGACGAGCGACGCTGTCATGCTCCGCGAAGGCGGAGCATCCAGTATTCGCGGCAGACGATATCGAGCTGAACCGTCACGGCGTACTGGATCGTCCTTCGCGGACGATGACAGCGGGGGTCTCAATGTCCCTATCAACAGGACACAGACTTTGGAATCGGCCGTCTAGCAGGCTGTTGAAAAAGGCGCTGGCCACAAGCTTCTGATCGTGATTCTCTTGGATGCGGATGCTTCGTGGGGAAGACGATGCGGGGAAGTGACGAACGATCTGGGGCGCTGTTCAGCTATGTGGACCTGGAGGCTCGGGTTCGGCCCGACCATCCGCTGCGCACGATCCGGCGGCTCGCCAATGCGGCGCTGGCTGACCTTTCAAGGGACTTCGAAGCGCTCTACACCGCGTTCGGCCGGCCGTCGATCGCGCCGGAGAAACTGCTGCGGGCGATGCTGCTGCAGGCGTTTTACGGCATTCGCTCGGAGCGGCAATTGATGGAGCGGCTGGACTTCGACCTGCTGTTCCGCTGGTTTGTCGGCCTGGGCGTGGACGACGCGGTATGGGATCATTCGACCTTCTCCAAGAACCGTGACCGGCTGCTCGAGGGCGAGATCGCGGCGAAGTTTCTGACGGCGCTGTTGGCTCGGCCCGAGGTGAAGCGGCTGCTGTCGAGCGACCACTTCTCGGTCGACGGCACGCTGATCGAGGCGTGGGGCGTCGATCAAAAGCTTCCGCCGCAAGGACGGCGGCGATCAGGACAATGACGGGCCGGGGCGCAACGCCGAGCGCAGCTTCCACAAGGAAAAGCGCAGCAACGACACGCATCAGAGCACGACCGATCCCGAGGCGCGGCTGTACAAGAAGGGCGAGGGCCAGCCGGCGAAGCTCTGCTATATGGCTCATACCTTAATGGAGAACCGCAATGGCCTCGCCGTGCTGGGCGGCGTCAGCCAGGCAACCGGCACCGCGGAGCGGGATCAGGCGCTGGAACTGATCGACCGCCATCGCGGCGATCGCACGCGCCGGATCACGCTGGGGGCGGACAAGGCTTACGACGTCACCGACTTTGTCGGAGAGCTGAGAAGCCGTTCGGTGACGCCGCACATCGCCATCGACGGGCATTTGAGCAAGACCGGCAAGCCACGCAAGACCGCGATCGACCGGAGAACGCTGCGTCACGCCGGCTACGCGGTCAGCCAACGCTGCCGCAAGCGCATCGAGGAGGTGTTCGGCTGGATCAAGGCCTCGGCCGGCCTTGCCAAGGTCAAGTTCCGAGGCCGCGCCCGCGTCGATGCCGCCTTCAAGCTGGCGCTGGCGGCCTACAATCTGATCCGCCTGCCAAGACTGTTGGAGGCAACCGCATGAGGCACCTCGGCTCAGGGCCCAAGCGCCGCAAAAAGCCGACACTCGGCGCTTACCAGCCGACCCGGACACTCAAATCCGACCGAAAGCAGACTTCTTCAACGGCCTGCTAGAGCATGATCCGGAAAAGTGGAAACCGGTTTTCCGAAAAGATCATGCTCAAACAAAGAGGAAAGATCATGATGCGTTTCCGTGGAAACGCATCATGATCTAGTCCGCCAGCACCTTGCGGTCGATCTCGGCCACCGTGTTGACGCCGCACAGGCCCATCGTGGTCAGCAGCTCGTTGCGGATGATGTCGATGGCCTTGGCGACACCGGCCTGGCCGCCGGCGCCGAGACCGTGGGCATAGGCGCGGCCGATCATGCAGGACTTGGCGCCGAGCGCGAGCGCGCGCATCACGTCCTGTCCGGAGCGGATGCCGCCATCGAACATGATCTCGATCTTGTCGCCGACCGCGTCCGCGATGCCCGGCAGCACGTGGATCGAGGACGGGGCACCGTCGAGCTGGCGGCCGCCATGGTTGGAGACGACCATCGCCTGCGCGCCGGTTTCGACCGCGAGCTTGGCGTCCTCGATGTCATGGATGCCCTTGATGATCAGCTTGCCCGGCCAGATCGAGCGGATCCAGTCGACATCCTTCCAGTTCAGCGAGGTGTCGAACTGCGAGGCGGTCCAGGCCGAGAGCTTGGTGAGATCCTCGGTGTTCTTCACGTGCCCGGCGATGTTGCCGAAGGTGCGGCGCTTGCCCTGCAGCACGCCCTGCACCCAGGCCGGCTTGGTGGCGAAGTCGAACAGCTTCGACAGCGACCATTCCGGCGGCACGCTCATGCCATTCTTGATGTCCTGATGGCGCTGGCCGATCACCTGCAGGTCGACCGTCAGGCACAACGCGGTGCACTTGGCGGCGATGGCGCGCTCGACTAGCGCCTTGATGAAGCCGCGGTCCTTCATGACGTAGAGCTGGAACCAGAACGGCTTCTCGACGCTGCCCGCGATGTCCTCGATCGAGCAGATCGACATCGTGCTCTGGGTGAAGGGAATGCCGGCGGCCTGCGCGGCGCGGCAGGCGTGGATCTCGCCGTCGCCATGTTGCATGCCGAGCAGGCCCACCGGGGCGAGGATCAGCGGCATCGACGAGGGCTCGCCGAGGATCGTCGTCGAGAGATCGCGCTTGGAGACGTCGACCAGGATGCGCTGGCGAAACTTGATCTTCTGCAGATCGTCGCGGTTGGCGCGCAGCGTCTCCTCCGCATAGGAGCCGCGATCAGCATAGTCGAAGAAGGCTTTGGGAACGCGGCGCTTGTGCAGCAGACGCAGGTCTTCGATACAGGTAATGTGTTTCATCGCGGTCTTCGGCTCCCCACCGACAGTCTTGCTCAGCTTGCCAGTCCTCTAGCATCTTTGCGGCGGCTGCCAAATCCGGCGCGGGCGATCCGCCGCAACCGCGCCCAACCAGCAAACCTCTGGATGTTGTGCGGCATATAAGCACCTCCAGCGAGCTGCCGCAGTGCGGGCCGCCGCCGTCAAGGCGCCGTCCTATGCCGTCGCGGCATCAGGGAAAAATTAGTCTTAACAATGTCTTATGGACGTGACGGCGGTTTCGTGGTAATGATTCATCACATTTTTTGAAGCCATCTTAGCTTTAAGGCGACTATAACCCGCGGACTAAACGGGCGGCCGGATGCCGTGATTCGGCGCGGTCGGCCCGGACTATCGAGAGCTGTTGCTGGGGGTCGTATGAGCCGTAACTATTTCGGGACCGATGGGATTCGTGGCCGCGCCAATGGCCTGATCACGCCGGAACTCGCGCTCAAGGTCGGACAGGCCGCGGGTCTTCTGTTCCAGCGCGGCGAGCACCGCCATCGGGTCGTGATCGGCAAGGACACGCGCCTGTCCGGCTACATGATCGAATATGCGATGGTCGCCGGCTTTACCTCGGTGGGCATGGATGTGCTGCTGGTCGGTCCGATGCCGACGCCGGCCGTGGCGATGCTGACCAAGTCGATGCGCGCCGATCTCGGCGTCATGATTTCGGCCTCGCACAATCTGTTCGAGGACAACGGCATCAAGCTGTTCGGCCCTCAGGGCTTCAAGTTGTCCGATGATGTCGAGAAGCAGATCGAGCAGCTGCTCGACGAGTCGCTCGACAAGAAGCTGGCGCAGAGCGCGAGCCTCGGCCGCGCCCGCCGCATCGATGGCGTGCATGATCGCTACATCGAATTCGCCAAGCGCACTTTGCCGCGTGACCTCTCGCTCGACGGCCTGCGCGTGGTCGTCGATTGCGCCAACGGCGCCGCCTACAAGGTGGTGCCCGAGGCGCTGTGGGAGCTCGGCGCCGACGTGATCTCGATCGGCGTGGAGCCGGACGGCTTCAACATCAACAAGGAATGCGGCTCGACCTCGCCGGAGGCTCTTTGTCGGAAGGTCCGTGAAATGCGCGCCGACATCGGCATCGCGCTCGACGGTGACGCCGATCGCGTCATCCTGGTCGACGAGCGCGGCCATATCGTCGACGGCGATCAGCTGCTCGCCGTCATCGCGCAGAGCTGGAAGGAAGACGGCCGCCTGGCGCGGCCCGGCATCGTCGCGACCGTGATGTCCAATCTCGGCCTGGAGCGCTTCCTGCAGGGGCAGGGGCTCGAACTGGTACGCACCCCGGTCGGCGACCGCTACGTGCTCGAGCGCATGCTGGCCGACGGCTACAATCTCGGCGGCGAGCAGTCCGGCCACATCATCCTGTCGGACTATGCGACGACGGGCGACGGCTTCGTTGCCGCGTTGCAGGTGCTTGCGACCGTGCAGCGGCTGCGCCGTCCGGTCTCCGAGGTCTGCCACAAGTTTGACCCGCTGCCGCAGATCCTGAAGAACGTGCGCTATCGCAGCGGCAAGCCGCTCGACGCCGACGCGGTGAAATCGGCTATCGACACCGGGCAGAAGCGCCTCAACGGCCATGGCCGCCTGCTGGTGCGCTCCTCCGGAACTGAGCCCGTGATCCGCGTGATGGGCGAGGGCGATGATCGTGATCTGGTCGAGGAGGTGGTCGACGATATCGTCACCGCCGTCGGCAACGCCGCAGCCGCAGCCTGATCAGCCGCAGCCAGATTGGCAATCGAGGCCTGCCATCCCGATCGGGTGGCAGGCCTTTTTCGCATCTGTCCATGACCGAGGCCGTGATCGGCTCGCGTCTGCCGCAGCCGGCAGTGCATCGGCATGCGAGGAGCAGACGTGTGGTCGGCTTCGTTCCATCGCGCCGTGGTTGCTTCGTCCGTAGCGCGCTCCGCTCGCTTCGGATCCTGATCGGTTCGCCGGCAGCAACTAATTAGTTGGTGTGCCGCAAGCCTGACGCGAAGCGTCGCTAACGATTTGTTAGGATGCGTTGACGGGCGATGAATAGCTGTAGATCGATCAGGAAACGTCAACCTTAATTATTAGGGTTAAGCGCTGCTTAAGCATTTGCTGCGATTGTACGGAGGTCAGTTTTGATGTGGGGCCGCGCTTTCCGATGGCCTCACCGGCCGAAGGGACGAAGCCAATGCGTAGCGTTAAGTCTTTGATCGCCGCAGGAGCGGCCTCTCTGTTTTCCACTTTGGCCTTCGCGGCCGACATGCCGATTGCTCCTCCTCCGGTCTATGCGCCGCCACCGGCGGCGGACTTTGGCGGCTGGTACCTGCGCGGCGACATCGGCTTCAGCAATCAGAAGGTCAAAGACGTTCATTACACGCGCGAATCGGCCTATACGCCGATGACGTCGTTCAATCAGACCTCCGCGTTTGACACCGCCGGCATCTACGGCGTCGGCGTCGGCTATCGCTTCAACAGCTGGTTCCGTGCCGATATCACCGGCCAGTATCGCGGCAATTCGAACTTCAAGGGCACCGATCGCTTCAACGCCACTGCGAACGGCGTGCCCTACAGCGGCATCGACAATTACAGCGCCAGCAAGTCCGAATGGCTTGTGCTCGCCAATGCCTATGTCGATCTCGGGACCTGGTGGTGCATCACGCCGTTCGTCGGTGCGGGCGTCGGCGGTGCGCGGGTCACGATCGCGAACTTCACCGACACGGGCATCAACAGCTTCACGAACGCGCCCAGCCTCGCCAGCGCGCCGACCTCCTCGAAGTGGAATTTCGCCTGGGCCGCACATGCGGGCTTGGCCTACAATGTCAATCCGAACCTGGTGCTCGAACTGGCGTACAGCTATGTCGATATGGGCGAGGGACGAACTGGCGTGCTGACGACCTATGATGGCCAGACCACCGGCAACATCTTCAAGTTCAAGGACATCACCTCGCACGACCTGAAGCTCGGCCTGCGCTGGAATTTCGACAATCCGCCGCCGCCGCCTCCGCCGATGATGCCCCTGATCCGCAAGGGCTGAGAGACGCGCGACTCCATCAGTTGGTCTGACGGCGCGGGGCCCCCCCGCGCCGTTTTGCTTTTTCCGAGTCGCGGGCAGGTTTGGTAAAAGAATTGTCAGTCCGCGTGCCGCGGCAACCAATGATTAAGGTTAACGCGCGATGATCGCTCCAGAGTGAAGTGGCTGATTTGGAGCGTTGCGATGCGTAGCCTGGTGATGGCGGTCTCGGTGTTTGGCATGGTCTCGGCTGCGCAGGCGGCCGACATGCCGGATCTCCCGGTCCTGCGCGGTGGCTTGACCGAAGGGCTCAACGGCGCACGCGCCAATTGGGACGGATACTATGTCGGTGGCCAATTCGGCTACGGGACATCGGACATGGATTTCAGCCGCAGCGCGGCGTCGCTGACAAATTTCATCTTCCGCAACAGTGTTCTGCAGACGCCAACGTCGACATGGTCGGTCCTCAACAAGAACCATGTCCAGGGATCGAGCTTCGGCGTCTATGTCGGCCGCAATTTCCAGTGGGAAGACACGGTCTGGGGCATCGAGGTCAACTACAACTACATGAATCGGATGGTGAGCTCCTCCGGAAGCTCGATGGCGCTCAATATCGTCAATCCGTCGGGCGAGACGGTGGCGGCCAACGAGACGCGGACCTACAGTACTTCGGTCCAGGCCGCGGCTGCGCTACAGATCAAGGACGTGGTGACACTGCGCGGGCGGGTCGGCTGGGCCGCTGACAACTTCCTGCCGTACGTCTTTGGCGGCTTGGCCGTCGGCCGAATGGAGACGTCGAGAGTGGCGACCACGAACGTATATCTGACGGATACGTTTGTTAATCAGACGACCGGGGCGATCATTTCGCAGACCGGGCCGTCCTATCTGCCAAGCGTTTCCAGGACCTATGGCGAGAGCCGCACCAACAGCTTCGTCGGCGGCTGGACGGGCGGTCTCGGATTTGAATACATGATGTGGGGCGGGCTGTTTGCGCGCGGCGAATGGGAATACGTCAAGTTCATGACGGTGAAGGATACGGCGGTGACGCTCAACTCGTTCCGCGCCGGCGTCGGCTACAAATTCTAGGCTGCTTCGCCCTGCGGATCGCCGGGCGATTGACAGCGCCGGCTGCGCCTGATGCTCTCCATTCGACGGCAACGGAGGATGGAATGCGGATCCTGGGCGATCTCAAATCGGGCAATTGTCTGAAGGTCAAATGGGTGTGCGATCATCTGGCGCTGCCCTATGACTGGGGTGACGTCGATATCATGACCGGCGGGAGCCGCACCCCGGATTTCCTGGCGCTGAACCCGTGGGGCCAGGTCCCCACGATCGTGCTGGATGACGGCCGTCCACTGGCGCAGTCGAACGCGATCATCCGCTTTCTTGCCCGCGGCAGCCGGCTCATTCCGTCGGACGCCTATGCACAGGGACGGATGGACGAGTGGCTGTTCTGGGAGCAGTACAGCCACGAGCCTTACGTCGCGACCTGCCGCTTCCACATGGTCTATCTCGGCAAGCCGGCCTCCGAGCTCGATCCGGAGAAGGTGAAGCGCGGCTATGCGGCGCTCGATCATCTGCAGCGTCAGCTCGCGCGTTCGCGCTTTCTCGTCGGTGAAACCCTGACCTTGGCCGATATCGCGCTGCTGGCCTATACGCGCGTGGCGCACGAGGGCGGTTTCGATTTGTCGGGCCGTGATGCGGTCAGGCGCTGGATCGGCGACGCCGAGCAGGCGCTTGGCCTGCGGCCGGCCGGCTGAGCGACATGGAGATGACAGGGGAATGACAGGGCGCATGGCGGTCACCATTCGAGCGGCGCGGCGCGACGATGTCGGCGCCATCGTTGCCATGCTCGCCGACGATCACCTCGGCCGGGCACGGGAGCGCGTCGAGGATCCGTTGCCCGCGTCATACTATGTGGCGTTCGAGGCGATCTCGGGCGATGCCAATATCAGTCTGGTGGTGGCCGAGGACGCGGGCAAGGTGGTCGGCTGCCTGCAGCTCTGCATCCTGCCTGGCCTGAGTTCGCAGGGCGCGTCGCGCGCGCTGGTCGAGGATGTCCGCGTCGCGGCGGACCGGCGCAGCCGCGGCATTGGCGAACTGCTTCTGCAATGGGCGATCGACGAGGCGCGCGGCCGGGGCTGCAACCTGGTCGAGCTGATGACGCATCAGAGCCGCACAGATGCGCAGCGCTTCTACGAGCGGCTTGGCTTCGCCAAGAGCCATTTCGGCATGGTGATGCGGTTCTGAGATCGATCAGGCCGGCAGCCGGTAGGCAGCGATCGTGTTGGGGCCGAACGCCTTGTTGCGGATATCGGAGCCGAGCTGCGTCAGGCAGTGCTCCAGCGCCTGCTTGATGGCACCATAGTGGCCGGCGAGCAGACAGACCGGCCAGTCCGAACCGAAGATCAGTTTGTCGGGGCCGAAGCAGCGCGCCACATGCGCCACATAGGGCGAAAGCCGCTCGGCGTTCCAATCGCGCCAGATCGCCTCGGTCGCCAGCCCTGAGATCTTGCACCAGACGTTGCCGCAGGCCGCGAGCTCCGCGATGCGATCGGCCCAATTCTGATCGAACCCGTTCGCGATCGGCGGTTTGGCGGCGTGGTCCAGCACAAAGTGCGCCTGCGGAAAGGCGCGCGCCGTCGCGATCGCGGCCGGCAGCTCGCGCGTGCGGACCAGGAGATCGTAGGTCAGGTCGTGAGCGAAGACCCGCTCGAGGCCGCGCCTGACATCGCCGCGATAGATCCACGCCGGATCGGCTTCGTCATGAACCTGATGGCGGATGCCGACCAGCCTGTCGCCGCCCGGCAGGCGGCGCAGCCGATCGATCGTGGCGTCGAGCTGCGGATCGGTCAGGTCGACCCAGCCGACGACACCGGCAACGAACGGCGTCTCCTGTGCAATGCGCAGGAACTCCTCGGTCTCGTCGAGCGATGACCTGGTCTGCACCAGGATGGAGGCGTCGAGACCGTTTTCAGCGAGCAGCGGGGCGAGATCCGCAGGGCCGAATGGGCGACGGATCGGCGCCAGCGCATCGCCCGCCATCCACGGATAGTCGGCGCGGCCGGGATCCCAGAAATGCTGATGCGCGTCGATGGTGCGGCTCATCGTGCCTCTCCCGGTAGCGGTGCATGCGCATCGATCAGCTGGCTGGCACGCAGCGCGTGCCAGAACGCCGCAGGGATCGGGGCATGGGCCATCGCGATATTGTCGGCCGCCTCCTGCGCCGTGCGAGCCCCCTGCAGGCCGATGGTGACGGCAGGATGGGCGAGGCAGAACTGGATCGCAGCCGCCTTCAGCGCGATGCCATGCTGTTTGCACAAGGCATCGAGCGCGCGCGCACGGGCCACCAGGCTGGCATCGGCATCCTCATAGTTGAACTTCGCCTGGCCATGAGGGTTCGCCAGGATGCCGCTGTTGTAGATGCCGCCGAGCAGGATGGCGATGTTCTTCCTCGTGCAGATCGGAAACAGCGTCGTCAGCGCGCCCTGATCGAGCAGCGTGTAGCGGCCGGCGAGCAGGAAGCAGTCCACCGGAGCGGCGTCCGCGAAGCGCGCCAGCATCTCGGATTGGTTCATTCCGGCGCCGATCGCCTTGATGCTGCCGTCGTCGCGCAGGCGCTGCAGCGCCCGGAACGCGCCGGCAACCGCCTCGTCGTAATGATCGTCGGGATCATGCACCAGCAGAATATCGATCCGGTCGAGGCCGAGCCGGACCAGGCTCTCTTCCACGGAACGCATCACGCCATCATAGGAGTAATCGAACCGTGGTCTCAGCGGCGGGGTGCCCTTGTAGTGCGGATCCTCGCGCGGTGCGCCCACATCGGGTCGCAGCAGCCGCCCCACCTTGGTCGAGAGCACATAGTTGTCGCGCGGCTGCTTGCGAAGGAACGCGCCGAGCCGCTGCTCGGCGAGGCCGAAGCCATAGAGCGGGGCGGTGTCGAAGAAACGGACTCCATGCGACCAGGCGGTTGCGATGGTGGCTTCGGCATCGCTGTCGCTGACCGGCTCGAACAGGCCGCCGAGCGGCGCCGTGCCGAGGCCGAGGCGGGTGACCTCGAGCGAGCTCCTGCCGAGACGGACGCGTTCCATATCTGTATCCTTCTTGTTGTGTGGGCGCGTGCAGCTTCGCGTCATTCTGCATGGATCGCCCGAGGAGACAACGTCGTCGCATTGTGCGGCACGGCAGCGGGGAGGATGAAGCAGAGATGTCGGCGATCAATCCAATCACGGCGCTCGGCGTCGTGCTGGCGACTGCGGCCACCGACGCAGTCTATGTCATGTTCACCTCGGCGGTCGTTGCGCGGCGGCGCCTTTCGGCCGCGACGTGGAGCTCGATCTGGTACATGCTCTCGTCATTCGCGGTGATCAGCTACACCGAGAACTGGATCTATGTTGGCTTTGCGGCCATCGGCTCGTGGATCGGCGCCTACGCCTCGATGACCTTCCTGCATCGGCCACCCAGCGGGCAGGCGCCCGTCGGCGCGGCGCCGGAATGAGGTTGTTTGCATGCCAGCCAATTCTGCGTGAACGCGCGACCAACAGCCCGCGAAGTTCCTTGACGCGGAACGGCCGTTCCCTTAATCACGCCAGCGGGACACCTCCCCCCAACGGGAGGCTTACTATCTGGAAGGATAGACGATGACTGCAGCGAAGCCTTCGCAGCGGCCTGCCGTGCCGCATTTCTCCTCCGGCCCCTGCGCCAAGCGCCCCGGATGGACCGCCGAAAATCTCAAGGACGCCCCGCTCGGCCGCTCGCATCGCGCGAAGATCGGCAAAGCCAAGCTCAAGCAGGCCATCGAGCTGACGCGCGACGTGCTCGAAGTGCCGGCCGACTACAAGATCGGCATCGTGCCGGCGTCCGACACCGGCGCGGTCGAGATGGCGCTGTGGTCGCTGCTCGGCGCGCGGCCGGTCACGACGATCGCCTGGGAATCCTTCGGCGAAGGCTGGGTCAGCGACATCGTCAAGGAGCTGAAGCTCAAGGACGTCACCAAGCTGCATGCGGGCTATGGCGAGATTCCGGATCTGTCGAAGGCCGATCCGGCCACCGACATCGTCTTCACCTGGAACGGCACGACCTCCGGCGTGCGCGTGCCGAATGCCGACTGGATCAGCGCGAGCCGTGAAGGCCTGACGATCTGCGACGCCACCTCGGCCGCCTTCGCGCAAGCCCTGGATTGGCCGAAGCTCGACGTCGTCACCTTCTCCTGGCAGAAGGCGCTCGGCGGCGAGGCCGCGCATGGCATGCTCATCCTTTCGCCGCGCGCAGTCGAGCGGCTCGAGACCTACAAGCCGGCCTGGCCGCTGCCGAAGATCTTCCGCCTCACCAAAGGCGGCAAGCTCAATGCCGGCATCTTCGAGGGCGAGACCATCAACACGCCGTCGATGCTGTGCGTCGAGGACTATCTGGATGCGCTCAACTGGGGCAAGTCGATCGGCGGCCTCAAGGCGCTGATCGCGCGCGCCGACGCCAACACCAAGGTGCTAGCGGACTGGAAGGCGCGCACGCCCTGGATCGATTTCCTCGCCCAGGATCCGGCGATCCGCTCCAACACCTCGGTGTGCTTGAAGGTGGTCGATCCCGCCATCACGGCGCTGTCGGCCGATGCCCAGGCCGAGTTTGCCAAGAAGCTGGTGTCGCTGGTCGAGAAGGAAAACGCCGGCTTCGATTTCGCGCATTACCGCGACGCGCCGGCCGGCCTGCGCATCTGGTGCGGCGCGACCGTGGAAGCCAGCGACGTCGCGCTGCTGACGCAGTGGATCGACTGGGCGTTCGCGGAAGCCAAGGCCGCGCTGCCGAAGGCCGCCTGAGGTTCGCGCGACGCCGCCATTGCGAGCGCAGCGAAGCAATCCAGGGCCGAACAGGACGTCTGGATTGCCTCGTCGCAAGTGCTCCTCGCAATGACGAAATAAGTTGCGAGAGTTGAGCTAAGCGTAGCGCGCTGTGCCCAACATCTATGTAACCTGACGCGAGAGAGCGGTGGGCACGCTTTGCTTTGCCCACCCCACGAGCTTTCCCCTCATCCCGGCGCGCTGCGCCGCCCTCCTCGATGGAAGGCGTGAAGGACCATCGTCATGTCAAAGCCCAAGGTTCTCATCTCCGATGCTCTGTCCCCGGCCGCCGTGCAGATCTTCAAAGATCGCGGCGTCGAGGTCGACTTCCAGCCCAATCTCGGCAAGGACAAGGATAAGCTCGCCGACATCATCGGCGATTATGACGGCCTTGCCATTCGCTCGGCCACCAAGGCGACGGCCAAGATCATCGAGCGCGCCAAGCGGCTCAAGGTGATCGGCCGCGCCGGCATCGGCGTCGACAATGTCGAGATTCCCGCGGCGACCGCCAAGGGCATCATCGTGATGAACACGCCGTTCGGCAATTCGATCACCACCGCCGAGCATGCGATCACCATGATGCTGTCGCTGGCCCGCGAGATCCCGCAGGCCGACGCCTCGACGCAGGCCGGCAAGTGGGAGAAGAACCGCTTCATGGGCGTCGAGATCACCGGCAAGACGCTGGGCGTGATCGGCTGCGGCAATATCGGCTCGATCGTCTGCGACCGTGCCCAGGGCCTGCGCATGAAGGTGATCGGCTTCGATCCGTTCCTGACCGAGGAGCGTGCGCGCGATCTCGGCGTCGAGAAGGTCGAGCTCGACGAGCTGCTGAAGCGCGCCGACTTCATCACCTTGCACACGCCGCTGACCGACAAGACCCGCAACATCATCGACGCCGCCGCGATCGCCAAGATGAAGCAGGGCGTGCGTATCATCAATTGCGCGCGCGGCGGCCTGATCGACGAGCAGGCGCTGCTCGCGGCGCTCAACAGCAAGCATGTCGCGGGCGCCGCCCTCGATGTGTTCGCCGAAGAGCCCGCCACCAGCAATCCATTGTTCGGCCATCCCTCCGTCATCTGCACGCCGCATCTCGGCGCCTCGACCACGGAAGCGCAGGAGAACGTCGCGCTGCAGATCGCCGAGCAGATGTCCGACTATCTGCTGACCGGCGCGATCTCGAATGCGATCAACTTCCCCTCGATCACCGCGGAGGAAGCGCCGAAGCTGAAGCCGTTCATCGCGCTCGCCGAGAAGCTCGGCTCGTTCGCCGGACAGCTCACCGAGAGCAGCATCACCAAGATCCAGATCACCTATGAGGGCCAGGTCGCGGAGATGAAGACCAAGGCGCTGACCTCGGCGGTGCTGGCAGGCCTGCTGCGGCCGATGCTGGGCGAGGTCAACGTGGTGTCGGCGCCGGTCATCGCCAAGGAGCGCGGCATGATCGTCGACGAGGTGCTGCGTGCCGGCGAGAGCGACTATGAGAGCCTGATCACGGTCGCGGTGACGACTGAGCAGCAGGAGCGCGCGGTGTCCGGCACGGTCTATGCCGACGGCAAGCCGCGCCTCGTGGACATCAAGGGCATCCGCGTCGACGCCGAGTTCGGCAAGTCGATGATCTATGTCACCAACGAGGACAAGCCGGGCTTCATCGGCAAGTTCGCAAGCCTCTTGGGCGACGCCAAGATCAACATCGCGACCTTCCATCTCGGCCGCGTCGCCGCCGGCAGCGACGCCATCGCGCTGGTCGAGATCGACGGCGCCGTGCCGGCCGAACTGCTTGCCAAGATCCAGGCGCTGCCGCAGGTCAAGCAGGCCAAGGCGCTGACGTTCTGACCGCAAGGCGGGATCCCGACGTCCCGAAAAAGGCAGCGCGGAAGATCGCCGCGCTGCCTTTTTTCATTCTCGACGACGCTCGAATGATCGTCTTCGGACCTGATTGAACCCGCTTCACTTTCCCCACGTCTAAAAGCCCGATGAAGGGCCGGCTGATCCGGTCTCGTGGGCGCTGGGCTGCGGAGAAAGTGATGATCATGCGACACAGAGGCCTGACGGCCACGGGGCTCGTTCTCGGCGCAGCGCTGAGTGCTGCGCCCGGCCATGCTGCCAACCGCGACGTGACCTCGACCGTCGATGCCGTCACCGTCTATCCCGACGGCGCCAGCGTCACGCGAGTCATCGCGCTCGACCTTCCCGCCGGTGATACGACGGCGATCGCCAAGGATTTTCCGCTCGGGCTCGATGCGTCCTCGCTGCGCGTCGAGGGCGAGGCCGGTGCAAAACTCGTCATCGGCACCGTCGATGCCAAGCCGCCGCGCGCAGCTCCGTCGGCCAACGTGCCGGAGATCGACAAGCGCATCGAGAGCTTGAAGGACGAGCGTGCCAATCTCGACGGTGCCATTGCTGCCGCCCTTGCGCGCAAGAAGTTTGCCGAGCGGTTCGCCGCGGCGTCGCCGGCCGGTCTCGGCGAGAAGGGCGAGGCACGGCCTGTCGCGGAGTGGCGCAACGCCTTTGCCGCGGTCGGCGAGGAGGTCGGCCAGGCCGATGCCGCGATCCGCGACGCCGAGCGCAAGCAGCGCGACATTGACCGCGAGATTGCGCGGCTGCAGGCGGATCGCGCGGACAAGCCGCCGAGCAAGCTGGAGGTTCAGATCGAGCTCTCGGCCGCGGCCGCGACCAAGGCTGTCTTGCGTGTGACCTACACGGTCCGCAACGCCCATTGGATGCCGCTTTACGACGCGCGTCTCGAGACGTCGGCGAAGGACCGCAAGCCGGCGCTGGAACTGGTGCGACGCGCGGAGGTCCTTCAGGCCACCGGCGAGGATTGGTCCGATGTCGCACTCTCGGTCTCGACGGTGCGAACGGGACGGGGCGGCAGCGCGCCCGAGCTCAAGACGGTGATCGCGCAATATCCGCCGCCGCCGAGGCCGGCGGTTCCCAGCGCGGCACGCGGATTCCCGGAGATCCGGCAGGAATTCCGGTTCAACGGCGGGACGAGCTTTGGCGACGTCGCGGACAAGGCCCTTGAGCAGGAGACGGTCGCGGAGATCAGCGCGTTCCAGACCGTCTTCCGTCTTCCCGGCCGCGTCACTGTCGGGGCGAATGAGGGCGCCAAGAATCTGCGCATCTCGACCGCGACGATCACGCCCGATTTGATCATCCGTTCGGCGCCCATCGTCGATCCCACCGCCTATCTCGAAGCGAGCTTCCCGCAGACCGAGGACGCGCCGCTGCTGCCGGGCAAGGTCTCGATCTATCGGGACGGCATGTTCGTCGGCACCTCGAACATGGCCCATGCCGGCAAGGGCGAGCCGGTTCGCGTCGGCTTCGGCGCCGATGACAAGGTCAAGATCGAGCGCAGCGTGATCAAACGCAATGAAGGCTCGGCGGGCCTGATCGTGACGACCGCGAAGATCGATGAGCGCGCCTTCAAGACCACGATTCGGAACGCGCATGATTTCCCGGTGAAGGTCGCGATCCAGGATCAGCTGCCGGTCAGCGAGAATGAGGAGATCGCGGTCGAGATGCTGCCCTCCACGACGCCGCCGACATCGCTCAATGTTCGCGACCGGCGCGGGGTGACCGAATGGATCGTCGATGCCAAGCCCGGCGAGACGAAGGACATCTCGTTTGCGTGGCGGGTGCGCTGGCCGAAGGACAAGACCATCGTGCTCAATCCGTCAGGCTAACTGATATTCAGAGCCTATCATTCGACGGACCGCCTGGTCAGACGGTCCGTCGAGTGCGCGCCTTTCATCAACTCGAGATCAGGCCGCAGCTGTCGTTGAAACCCGAGGTGTTAGTTCGATCCGGGCCAATGCAGCTGCGGCATCATTGCGTCGCGCTTGCCCTCATCTGAACTCAAAGCGGTCGTAGATGCCGGGAATGTCGTGTCTTTGCCCAGACACGGACGCAAGTCACAATCGGCGGTATTCGGACATCAACGCTGCGGGATACGGGAAAACAATAGCTTTCGCGCGATCCAAGCGGCGGCAGGAAGAATTGACCGGCTCCGACTGTCGGGGCCGGCTAGCAGAATTTTCTTCCCGATGTTTCCGGCATTCCCCATCGTCATGACGATATCCGAATTACCGCAATCGATGGTCATCCCGGTTGGCCTCATCCTTGCGTTCGGTCTATGCGAGACGCGCGGCGGAGAGCAACGGAGGTCTCGGTCTACCAGATGCAATATCTGTCTTTCGCCTCGTGCATCACGCGGCATTCGCTTCGACCGGCGGTGTTGTCCGCCGTCATCATCGCCGCACATGCGAGTGGGGCCGCCGCGGCCGACAGTGTGAACGTGGTCCGCGAGCTGGCCGGCCGTGTCGGCCCGATCCTCGGTTCTGCCCAGGCCTGCACCAGCATCGCGACACGCCGCGTTCAAGTGATGCTCGGCAAGTTTCAGCAGGCGATCCGCGAGGCCTCGGCCAACCCGAACGACCGCAACGAGCTGGCCCGCGAGTTCGAGAAGAACATCGCCGATGGCCGGACTGCGGTGAATCGTGGACGGGCCGATTGCAGGCTGGTCGAACGCCAGCTCGCCGATCTCGAAGGAAGCGTCGGCGCGCCGCCGGCGCCGACCGCCGCGCCGCTCGCCGGCAATGCGGCCAGCCCTGCACGGCCGGCCGCTGCTGGCCAAGTGCGAGGCGTGACCGATCAGGAAATCCGCTTCGGAATGGTGATCCCCTACACGGGAAGCGCCAAGGAGAACGGGCAGAGCTACAAGCGCGGTATCGAGGTGGCGTTCGCGCGGGCCAATGCCGGCGGCGGCGTCCATGGCCGGACGCTCAAGCTGATTGCCGCCGACGATGGTTTCGAACCGACGCGGACCTTGGACGCGATGAAGCTGCTTTGGGACAAGGAGCAGGTGTTCGGCTTTCTCGGCAATTTGGGCACGCCGACCGCGGCGGTCGCCGTGCCATTTGCGCTCGAGCGCAAGGTGCTGTTCTTCGCGCCGTTCACCGGCGGCAGCGTGGTGCGGCACGATCCGCCGGACCGTTATGTCTTCAACTACCGGCCGAGCTTCGTCGAGGAAGCCGACGCCGCGGTGCGCTATCTCCTGAAGATGCGCAAGATCAGGCCGAACCAGATCGCCGTGTTTGGCCAGAATGACGATCTGGGCGAGCAGGGCTTCGCCGGTGTCGCCAAGGCCTATCGTGCCGCCGGTCTCAACGACTCGACGATCCTGCGGCTGGTCTATAACCGCAACTCCATCGACATGGACGAGGCGGTCGCCCAGTTGAAGCAGCAGAGGGTGCCGATCAAGGCGATCGTGATGGTCGGCACCACGCGCCCGGCGGCGAAATTCATCGAGAAGACGCGCGATCTGTTTCCCGGCATGATCTACACCAACATGTCGATCGTCGGCGCCACGGCGCTGGCGCAGGAATTGATGCTGCTGGGACCGCGCTTCACCGAGAATGTCATCGTGACGCAGGCCGTGCCGGCCGTCTCCGGCTATTCGAGCACCGTGCTCGAATTCAAAACGGCGCTGGCCCAGGTGGCGCCCGGCGAGGTGCCGGACTACATCTCGCTCGAAGGCTATATCGCGGCGAACCTGCTGATCGACGCGCTGAAGCGCTGCGGACCGCAGCTCGACACCGAACGCCTGGTGGAGACGCTGGAGAGCACGCGGAATCTCGACATGGGGCTCGGCGCCGCGCTCAATCTGAGCCGCGGCGATCACCAGGCCCTGCACAAGGTCTGGGGCACCCAGCTCGACAAGACGGGCGTCTATCAGCCGATCGATCTGGAATGAGTCTGGGGGACGGGCCGGGCGGCCCGTCATCCCAATGCGTCTGCGCCGATCCGAACCGCCGGGCCGGCAACGGCCGCGGCGCGATCAGCCCTTGACCGCGGTCACCACGATTTCGATCAGCGCGCCACCGCCGAGATCGGCAACGCCGACGGTGGCACGGGTCGGCAGATCCTCGCCGAAAAATTCGGTCCAGGCAGCATCCATCTCCTTCTTCTTCGACAAGTCCGTCACGAAGATCTGGCCGGAGACGACACGCGACCGGTCGGTGCCGGCCTCTTTCAGAAAGCCGTCGATCTTGCCGAGGATGTTGCGGGTCTGCTCGCCCATCGACACCGATGTGTCGTCGGCGATGGTGCCGCCGATGAAGACGAAGCCATTGGCTTCGACGATGCGGTGATGGATGGCCGAGCGGATCTTGCGGGTGATGGTCATGCTGTCCTCATGCTGTTGCTGAAGGGGAAGCGTTGCGGAAGCGCTCGATGCTGAGCTCTCCGATCCGGGTCTGCGTGCCGCCATGCACGATCAGTTCGGCCATCACGGCGCCCGCGCCGGGGCCGAGCTGGAAGCCATGCAGCGAAAAGCCGAATTGGTGAAACAGGCCCTCATGCACGGCGCTTGGCCCGAACACCGGGATGTCGTCCTGCATGCGCGCCTCGATGCCGGCCCAGGCCCGCATGATGGTGGCGCTGCGCATCACCGGGAATAGCTCGAACACGGTGCGCGCGCTGATGGCGAGGCTGCGCCAGTCGAGCACCGTCTCGTTGCGATCCTGATCCGGCGCCGCGAGATGGCCGCCTCCGATCAGTACGGTGCCGTTCTTGAACTGCTTGAATGACAGTTTGCGGCCGCGCAGGATCACCACGGGATCGATGAAGTGCGGGACCGGCGAGGTGATCATCAGCATCGGCGCCACGGTCGTGACCGGCACGGGCTCGCCGAGCCCGGCGGCGATGCGGCCGCCCCAGGCGCCGGCGGCATTGACCAGAATGGGGGCGGCATAGGTGTCATCGCCGACATCGACGCGCCAGAGCCGATCCTCCTTGCGGATGTTGCTGGCGGTCACGCCCTCGCGGATGATGGCGCCGAGCTGCTCGGCCTTGCGGCGAAACGCCGTCGTGGTCCTGGCGGGCTGTGCCGCACCGTCACGGCGCGAGACGATCCCGCCAGGACAGCTCTCTGCCACCGCCGGCACCAGCCGGCGCAGCTCGGCGCTGTCGATCAGCTCCTCATGGCTGAAGCCGCGCGCGTTGAGATCGGCGACCCGCTCACGGCAGGCGGCGAGCTCGGCCGCGTTCTCCGCGACAAGCACCTGGCCATGGCTTTCGAAGCCGCAATCATCGTCGACCAGTGCGGCGATGCTCTCCCAGATTCCCATCGACCGGATCGACAACGGAATCTCGGCGACGTCGCGCGCGAGCTGGCGCACGCCGCCGGCATTGACGCCGGAGGCGTGGCGGCCCGCATAGTCCTTTTCGATCAGCACCGGCTTCAAGCCGGCGAGACAGAGATGCAGCGCGGTCGAGCAGCCGTGGATGCCGCCACCCACGATGATGGCATCCGTGTTGATCGTCATCCGCGCACCACCGCCTTGGTGGCCTCGTCGCTCTTGGGCAGGCTTGCGAGCTCCGACAGCATGATCGGCTTCACCGGCGCGCGCAGCCGATAATAGCCGATCTCCTGCGGGCTCTTGCCGCGCGCTTCCGCCATCAGCTCGGTGACGGTGAGGCCGCACAGCCGGCCCTGGCAGGGGCCCATGCCGGTGCGGCGATAGGCCTTGAGCTGGTTCGGCCCAGTCGCGCCGATTGCGACGGAATCGAGCACGTCTTTGGCGGTGATCTCCTCGCAGCGGCAGACGATGGTGTCTCCGTCCGGAATGCGGAATTGCTTCGCCGGCCGGAACAGGACGTCGAGAAAAGTGCGGCCGCGCTCGGCGCGCTTCAACTGCGGTGAAAGATCGGAGACCTTGGCGGTCGGGCGAAGCGCCTTGATCGCGCGTTCTGCCGCAATGCGCCCGCGCCACAGCGCCGCCTGCGCGCCGCCGATGCCGGCGCCATCGCCGGCGATCGTGATGCCCGGAATCGAGCTGTTGCCGTCGGCATCGAGCACGGGCGTCCAGCACAATTGCAGCTCGTTCCAGCGATGCTCGACACCGGCGGCCATCGCCAGGTTGACGTTTGGTACCACGCCGTGATGCAGCAGCAGCAGCTCGACCGGCAGCCTCTCGCGCCGGCCGCCGGCCGTGACATAGCTGACCGACTCCAGCCGGTCCGTGCCCGCCGCCGCCAGCTCCGTCACGCCGGTGGTGACTTTCACCTTGGCGCGGACCTCACGCATCATCGCCAGCCCCTTCACGAAATAAAGCGAGGTCATGAAGGCGAAGGCATGGGGCAGCGCGGCCAGGTAGTTGGCGCGCGGCGTGGTGTCGAGCACGCGGTCGATGCGGCCGCCGAGGCGCAGGATCTGCGCGGCGAGCAGCCACAGCAGCGGTCCCTGGCCGGCGAGGACCGTCGGGCCATCCGGCACCAGGCCGGACGATTTCAGCATCGTCTGCGCCGCGCCGGCCGTCATCACGCCGGGCAGGGTCCAGCCTGGAATCGGAAACGGCCGCTCCTGGGCGCCGGTCGCGATGATGACCCGCTTGGCCTTGATGAAGGCCGAGCCGCCGCCGACGGAGACGCCGAGCTCGAGATTGCGGTCGAGACTCCACACCGTCGCGCGATGGATGATCTCGGCGCCGCTGTCGCGGGCGGCCCTGGCGATCTCGGCGCCCGACCAGTAATCGGCGCCGAGCAGCGCTTCATTCTTGACCGGCGTTGCGCCGATCGCGCGCCAGACCTGGCCGCCGGGACCGGCGTTCTCGTCGAGCAGCAGCGTCGACAGGCCGGCGCGGGCCGTTGCGGTTGTCGCGGCGAGTCCGGCCGGACCGGCGCCGATCACGACGACGTCGTATTGTTCATGCTTCGGCGCGGCGCTCATTTGCCGATCTCCCGCTTGCCCTTCTGGATTTCGATTTGCATGCCCTCGGCCACGGGCACGAGGCAGCCCTGGCGGTTGCCGACGCCGTCGATGGTGACGAGGCAGTCGAAGCATACGCCCATCATACAGTAGGGCAGTCGCTTGGCGCCGCTCACCGCGGTGTCGCGCCTGACGTCGAGACCCGAGGCGAGCAGCGCGGCCGACACCGTGTCGCCTTCGCGCGCCGAGATCGCCTGGCCCTCGACATGGATGGTCAGCGCTCGCCTGCCATCATCCTCAGCTCGTTTGAACATCATCGTCTCCGTGGCGGCGTTCGCCGCGATCTCAGTAATAGCCACTGCCGCCCGCGCCGATTTCGTCGGCGAAGCGCTTGGCTGTGAAGGCGCCGACCAGTTCGGGCGCCAACGCGCCGTCCTTCACCATGCGGGCGATCTCGAAGGCGTGGTTGGCGGCCAAGGTCACGCCGGAATGGCAGCAGGCGACGAAGGCCCCCGGATGGGTCTCGGACTGCTCGTAGATCGGGAAGCCGTCCTTCGGCATCACCCGGATGCCGGTCCAGCTCCTGACGACATTGAGGCGCGCCAGATGCGGGAACATGCGCTGGGCCCGGTCGGCCATCACGGCGTTGATCGGATGGTTCTGGACGCGATCGTCGAGCTCGTCCTCCTTGCTGTCGCCGATCATCACCGTGCCCTCATCGGTCTGGCGGATCGTCGTCAGCGGATGCGGCAGGAACGGCATCGTGCGCTCGGTCACGACGATCTGGCCGCGAGTCGGTCCCATCGGCGCCGACAGCCCGACCATCGGCGCCAGCGTCTGGTTGGCGTTGCCTGCCGCGAGCACGACCTTGGCGGCCCGCAGCTCGCCTTGCGCCGTGGTCAGCCTGAACTCGTTGCCCTCGCGCGCAATGGCGCTGACGGCGCGCTCGGGCAGATAGTCGACCCCGAACTGCTTCATGCCGGCATGCAGCGCGCGGAAGGTGCGCAGCGAGTTCACATGGCCGTCGAACGGACAGAAGCTACCGCCGGACACGTCGGGCCCGATCAGCGGCAACATCTTCTTCACCGCTGCGGCGGTCAGCATCTCCATGTGGTAGTCGGCCGCACCGACCTGGTTGTGCATGCGCGCGACGAGCTGGCTGCGCTGCTCGTATTCGGCCTCTCCCAGGCAGAGATGAAAGCCGCCATTCTGCTGCAGCACGACGTCGAGCCCGGTCTGCGCCTTCAGCTCCTCCGCGAGCTTCGGCCACGCCTTGGCGCCGCGCACGGTCCAGCCTGTATAGGCCGGCATGCCCAGTCCCTTGCTCTGCACCCAGACCAGCGCGAAATTGGCGCGGGACGCCCGCTTGGCGATGTCGCCCTCGTCGAGCACCGCGACGCGCTGGCCGAGCCGGCCCAGCCCCCAGGCGATGGCAGAGCCGAGCAGGCCGCCGCCGACGATGGCGACGTCGTAATCTCTCATCATGGTCTCTCCTATCGCCCTGCGTCGCCGCCCTTGGCGGTGAGCACCCGGTCGAGTCCGTAGCAGCGATCGAGCAGGATCAGGACGGTCATGGTGATGGCGATGACGCTGGCGGACACCGATGTCACCAGCGGATCGATGTTGTCCTGGATGTACAGGAACATCCGCACCGGCAGCGTCTCGGTGCCGGGCGTTGCCAGGAAGATGGTCATGGTCAGATCGTCGAATGATTGAATGAAGGCGAGCATCCAGCCCGAGACGATGCCGGGCAGGATCGCCGGCAGGGTGACGCGGCGGAACATGGTCCAGCCGTCGGCGCCGAGCGAGATCGCTGCCATCTCGACCGAGCGATCCATGCCGGTGGCCGCCGCCAGCGTCAGCCGCAGTGCAAAGGGAAACACGACCACCACATGCGCGATCACCAGCGCCAGAAATGTGCCGCCGATGCCGGCCGACGTGAAGAAGCGCAGAAAGGCGATGCCGAGCACGACATGGGGAATCATCAAGGGCGAGAGAAACAGCGCCGACAGGGCGTCGCGGCCGCGGAACTGATACCGGCTGAGCGCGAGCGCGGCCGGCACCGCAAACAGCAGCGCGACACAGGACGACAGCGCCCCGAGCCACAGGCTCACGGCGAAGGCATGGACGAATTCCGGATAATTGGCGAGCGCCTTGAACCAGCGCAGCGAGAAGTTCGTCGTCGGAATCGACAGGAAGCCCTCGGGTGTGAACGCGACCCAGCAGACGACGACGATCGGCGCCACCATGAACACCACGAACAGTGTGTGGAAGACCAGCGCGGCGGGACCATTCCGGCTCATCGGAACATCTCCTGATAGCGGCGCTCGATCAGCGCATTCGATCCGACCACGATCAGCACCAGCGCGATCAGCAGCAGCACGGCGACCGCCGCGCCGAGCGGCCAGTTCAACGTGTTGAGGAATTCGTCATAAGCGAGGGTCGCCGCGACCTTGAGCCGGCGTCCGCCGATGATCGCGGGCGTGGCGAAGGCACTCGCCGACAGCGAGAACACGATGATGGCGCCCGACAGCACGCCGGGCATGATCTGCGGCAGGACGATGCGGCGGATCACGGTGAACGAGCCGGCGCCGAGCGACAGCGCGGCGTTCTCGACCTGCGGATCGAGCCGCTGCAGCGCGGTCCACACCGCGAGCACCATGAACGGCATCATCGCATGGGCCAGCGCGATCACCATGCCGGTCTCGGTGAACATGAAGCGGAGCGGCGAGGCGATCAGTCCGGAGGTCATCAAGAGCTTGTTGACGAGGCCGTTGTTGCCGCCGAACAACAGCGCCCAGCCGAGCGTCCGCGCGACCACCGAGATCAGCAGCGGCCCTATGATGATGAGCAGGAAGAGACCTTTCCATGGTCCCTGCATGCGGTTGAGAATGTAGGCCTCGGGCACGCCGAACACCGCCGTGATCAGGGTGGCGAGGACGGCGACGCGGAAGGTGCGCCAGAACATCTCGGCGTAATAGGGATCGCTGACGATCTCGATCCAGTTCTTCAGGATGAAGACCGGCTCGATGCCCTTGTACTGGCCCCAATCATGGAACGACAGCAGCACGGTCATCGCCAACGGAATCACGACGACCCCGGTGAACAGCATCAATGCCGGCAGCGCCAGCGTCAGCCCGGTTCGCGCGTCGGACGGGTTCGCGGAGACGGTCGTGCTCATGCGGCCACGCTCGCCCGCAGGCTCATGTCGGAGTCCTGCCAGATCAGGTGCACTGTTTCGCCCTGGTCCGGCTGCGGCTGGCCGTCATTCTGACGGATCACGATCGCGGGGCCGCATTCCGTGTCGCACTGGAACAGCCAGTGATTGCCCTGGAAGATGCGGCTGGTGATCCGCCCCGCGAGGCCGGAACTGCCGAAGCTGATGCGCTCGGGGCGCACGCTGATGGTCACCGTCCCGGTGGCGCCGGCCGGCGCCGGCGCGCTCCACGAGCCCGCAACGAGCCTGGCTAGCCCGGCAGTGCGCTCCACCTCGGCCGCGAACTCATTGGTCTTGCCGAGAAACTGCGCGACGAAGGCCGAAGCCGGCTGCTCATAGACCTGCTGCGGCGTGCCGATCTGCTCGATCTTGCCTTTGCTCATCACGACGATGCGGTCGGACAGCGACATCGCCTCGATCTGGTCGTGGGTCACGAGGATCGTCGTGGTGCCGAGATTGCGCTGGATCTGGCGCAGCTCGATCTGCATGTCCTCGCGCAGCCGCGCATCCAGATTGGACAAGGGTTCGTCGAGCAGCAGCACCGACGGACGGATGACCAGCGCGCGTGCCAGCGCGACACGCTGCTGCTGGCCGCCGGACATGCGGCGCGGGTGCCGGCCTTCGTAGCCGGCCAGACCGACAAGCGCGAGCGCCTTACGCACGCGCTCGTCACGCTCGTCGCGCGGCACTTTGCGCATCTCGAGGCCGAAGGCGACGTTCTCGGCGGCCGTCATGTGCGGAAACAGCGCATAGCTCTGAAACACGATGCCGAGCCCGCGCTTGGCCGGCGGCATGGCGACGAGGTCCTTGCCTTCGAGCCTAATCGTGCCGTGGGACGGATCGAGGAAACCCGCGATCATCTGCAAAGTCGTCGTCTTGCCGCAGCCGGACGGGCCGAGAAACGAGATGAACTCGCCCTTGGTGACAGCGAGGCTGAACTCTTCGACGGCCGTGTTGGGGCCGAAGGATTTTCCGACGCGGTCGAGTTCGAGGAGGGACATGCGGGTTTCCGGGACGACACAAGGATGGCGCTGGACAAGGCGATGCTTCTGCAATGCCAGACATCATCGGCGTCTAGCAACGCGTTCGCTGCAACCTCGCCCCGCTTGCGGCGAGAGGTCGGATGGCATCGCAAGATGCCATCCGTGTGAGGGGGGACAGGTCTAACAATTCGTACCGATCGGGCCGCTGCCCCTCACCCCAGCCCTCTCCCCGTGAAGAACGGGGAGAGGGAGCGCAGCGGTGCGAGAGAGAGCTCGCGGCAAACTTCTCAGCGCTCGACCTCGCGATTCCAGCGCTTGGTCCATTCCTCGCGCTTCTCGTTGACCACGGTCCAATCGGGCGCATAGACCTTGGTCGCACGCTCGCCGATCGGCGCCATCGCGCCGACGCCGTCGGGCACCACGACGGATTTCACGACCGGGCCGTAGCCATATTCCTTGAGCATGGTGAGCTGGATCTTCGGATCGAGCAGCAGCTTGATGAAGCTCGATGCCAAAGGCGAGGTCGAGGTCTTGGCGATCGGGCACGCCGTCGTCAGCAGGCTGACGGCGCCTTCCTTCGGATAGACGAAGTCGACCGGGAAGCCGGTGTTCGCAAAGCTCTGCACACGGCCCGAGCCCCACACCGCGATAACGGCCTGGCCCGACTGGAACAGCTCGGTCATCTTGCCCGGCGAGGGCTCATAGGCCAGCACGTTGGGATTGATGTCGTTCTTGAAGATCTTGAAGCCGGGCTCGACGTTGGTCTCGCTGCCGCCGTTCATCTTCGCCAGCATCAACAGGGCGTTCAGGCCGTAGGTGTTGTTGATCGGCGGAATGACCAGCTGCTGCTTGTATTTTGGGTCCTTGAGGTCGTTCCACGAGGTCGGCGGCGCCCAGCCTTTCTCGGTAAACACCTTCTTGTTGTACATGAGGCCGGTGGCCACGAGGCCGATGGCGACGGCACGGTCGTCCTTGAAATGCGCGATGTCGAGGAGATCGCCGGGGAGGCCCGTCACCTTGTCGCAGAAGCCGAGCTGGATCGCCTGATACATCGGACCATCGTCCAGGATGGCGACGTCGATCTGCTGGTTGCCCTTCTGGGCCTGCAGCTTGGCCAGCGTATCGGTGGAATTGCCGGCGACATATTCGACCTTCACGCCGTTGGCCTGCTCGAATGGCGGGATCACCTCGTCGCGGATCGTCTTCTCGAACGAGCCGCCATAGCCGGCAACGTACAGCGTCTTCTGCTGAGCCCAGGCCTGAGAGGCCGAGGCGAGGACGGCAAGGCTGACCATCGTCAGAACGTTCAGGTGCTTCATGAAGGATCTCCCCTTATGTGCGCGCCGGTCTCGAGGACCGCCGTGAGATCCAGCTGCGCGTTCGGACGTCCCACCCCGCGTTGCGGCCGGGTAGCCTAAAAAACGAGCCGTCTCTCCAACTGATGAAAAAGATCGCAGCCCCACCTTTTATCGTCCAATGAATAATGGCAAGCTATTCATGCTCAAATGTTATGAATGGCGGCCATGGCCAGGATCAATTCGCGACAAGTCGAGGCCTTCAGGGCGATGATGCTGACGGGCAGCGTCACGGAGGCGGCCAAGCTCATGGCGGTGACGCAACCGGCGGTCAGCCGCCTGCTGCGCGACTTCCAGGCGCTGCTCAAGATGGAGCTGTTCGAGCGGCGCGGCACCGGCCTGGTGCCGACCGCGGCGGCCACGGCCCTTTACATGGAGGTCGAGCGCTCCTTTGTCGGGCTCGATCGCATCACGGCGGCGGCCGAGGAGATCCGCGGCCGTCGCACCGGCACGCTGCGGATCGCGGCGCTGCCGGCGCTGGCCAATGGTTATTTGCCCCGGCTGGCCGGGCACTTCCTGATCGAGCGGCCGAATCTCAACCTGGCGTTTTTCGGCGTGATCTCGCCGATCGTGATCGACTGGGTGCTGAATGCGCAATGTGACGTCGGCTTTGCCGAGGTCCCCATTGCCCATGCCGGTTTGCCGAGCGTCAAATTGCCGGCGCTGGCGCGCGTGGCCGTTCTTCCGGCCGGTCATCGTTTGTGTGCCAAGCAGGCCTTGATGCCCGGCGATTTCGAGGGGGAGACTTTCATCTCGCTGTCGGCCGGATCCACCAGCCGGCATGTCATCGACCAGATCTTTCATCGCGAGGATGTCAGACGGGTGCTGCGGGTCGAGACGACGCTGTCGGAGATCATGTGCGGCATGGTGTCGTCGGGATTGGGCGTCGCGATCTGCGATCCGTTCACGGCGCGCGAGTTCGACGGACGCGGCGTTACCGTGCGTCCGTTCCTGCCGCGCATCGATTTCGAGTTCGCGGCCGTGTTTCCGCCGCAGCGCAGCCCGTCGCCGGTCGCCTTGGATCTCGTCGAGACGGTTCGGCGCGCGCTGGAGGCGTTCGGCCGCGATGCGCCGTCGATGCGCGACACGGTGGCCGCGCCGTCGCTTGATCCATGACAAGCCGTGCTGCCGAGAGCCTGTTATGCGCGACGGGAGCCATTCGGTCCCGCTCCCCCGATGAGCGGCGAGCGAGCTGCCCGAAAGAGAGCGTGACATGGAATCCGATCCCAACACCCGCAAGCAAGCCATCGCGGTCAGCTACATCTTTCTTGCCGGGGTCGGCATGCTGCTGCTGCAATGGCTGCTGACGACCTACAACACGGTCGAGACCATTCCCTACAGCCAGTTCGAGCAACTGGTCGAGCAAGGCAAGATTGCGGAAGTGTCCGTCAGCCAGGACACCATCCAGGGCAAGTTCAAGGACAAGCAGCAGGACGGCAAGACCTCGTTCATCACCGCGCGCGTCGATCCTGCGTTGGCGGAAAAGATGGCGTCCAAGGGCGTCACGGTGACCGGCGTGCCCTCGGGCGGTGTGATCCAGACGCTGCTGTCCTGGATCGTGCCGGCGTTGATGTTCTATCTGATCTGGGTGTTCCTCGGCCGCAAGGTGATGGACCGGCAGGGCTTTGGCGGGCTGATGTCGATCGGCAAGTCGCGCGCCAAGGTCTATGTCGAGACCGACACCAAGGTCACCTTCGCCGACGTTGCCGGCGTCGACGAGGCGAAGTTCGAGCTGCAGGAGGTGGTGCAGTTCCTGAAGGACCCGAAGAGCTATGGCCGTCTCGGCGCGCATGTGCCGAAAGGCATTCTGCTGGTCGGCCCGCCCGGCACCGGCAAGACCCTGCTGGCGCGCGCCGTCGCAGGCGAGGCCGGTGTGGCGTTCTTCTCGATCTCCGGCTCGGAATTCGTCGAGATGTTCGTCGGCGTCGGCGCCGCGCGAGTGCGCGATCTGTTCGAGCAGGCGCGCAAGGCCGCGCCCTGCATCATCTTCATCGACGAGCTCGACGCGCTCGGGCGCAGCCGGACCGCCGGCGGCGGGCTCGGCGGCTATGACGAGAAGGAGCAGACGCTCAACCAGCTGCTCGCCGAGCTCGACGGCTTCGATCCGAGCGCCGGCGTGATCCTGCTCGCCGCCACCAACCGGCCGGAGATCCTCGATCCGGCCCTGCTGCGCGCCGGTCGCTTCGACCGCCAGGTGCTGGTCGACCGGCCCGACAAAGGCGGACGGCTGGCGATCCTCAAGGTGCATGTCCGCAAGATCACGATGGCCGAGAGCGTCGATCTCGACAAGGTCGCCGCGCTGACCGCGGGCTTCACTGGCGCCGACCTTGCCAATCTGATCAACGAGGCCGCCATCGCTGCGACCCGCCGCAGAGGACATGAGGTCACCTTCGACGATTTCACCGCCGCGATCGAGCGGATCGTGGCCGGCCTGGAAAAGAAGAGCCGAGTGCTCAATCCCGCTGAACGGCGGCGTGTCGCCTATCACGAGATGGGCCATGCGCTGGTCGCCGCCAATCTGGCCGGCGTCGATCCGGTGCAGAAGGTGTCGATCATTCCGCGCGGTGTTGGCGCGCTCGGCTATACCATGCAGCGCCCGACCGAGGACCGCTTCCTGCTGGCCGTCAGCGAGTTGAAGAACCGCATCGCAGTGCTGATGGGCGGACGCGCGTCCGAGCAATTGATCTTCGACGGTGATGTGTCCACCGGCGCGGCCGACGATCTGCAGCGTGCGACCGAGATCGCGATCGAGATGGTCACCAAATACGGCATGGACGCGACGGTCGGCCAGCGCACCTACGCGCCGCGGCCGCAGGCCTCGTTCCTGCAGCCGCAGGATCAGCTCGTATCGGCGGCCGAACAGACCGGACGGGAGATCGACCTTGCCGTGCGCGATCTCATCGCGGAGGGCGGCGCGCGCGCCCGTGCGATCCTCGATGCGCATCGCCGCGATCTCGAGCAGGGCGTCGCGCTGCTGATCGCAAAGGAGACGCTGACCGCCGAGGAGTTCGCGCCGCTGCGGCCGGTGTCCATGAAGGCACCGGCGGACGACGTCCGCGCGACAGGTTGAACCCGGGTTTTTACGGGTCTTCCCGGCAACGGAGCTCTAACCATCGCGTGATGAATTCATCGGCAGTTTACGTTTGGCGACCGATCGCGTCGGTCGGGTGGAGTGTCGCGTGCTGCTGAACAATATCAGGATCGCCCCCAAGCTCGGGATTGTCGTCGGCGTTGCGCTGTTGGGGCTTGCAGCCGCGGGCACATTTGCGGGCAATCTGATGCAGCGGGAGATGGTCAACGCGCGCATCGAGCAGTGCCGGGCGATCGTCGAGACGGCACGCAACATGGCGCTCGGCCTGATCAAGGAGGTCGAGGCCGGCAGGATGACGAAAGAGGCCGCGATCGACGAGTTCGTCAAGCGCGGTAGCACCATGACGTTCGACAAGGGCATGGGCTATTTGTTTTCCTACACCATGGAAGGCAATGTCATCCTGTCCCAGGATCCCAAGCAGCGCGGCCAGAACGTCATCGATTTCGAGCTCAACGGGCGCAAGCTCGTGGTGGAGCTGCGCGACGGCGTCGCCAAGAATGGCGAGGTCACCTTGCACTATGAATATCTCCGTCCCGGCCAGGAGCAGCCGACGCGCAAGATCTCCTATGCGCTCGCCATTCCGGCCTGGAACGCCTTCGTCGGCACCGGTGTCTATGTCGACGATCTCGATGCCAAGCTGAAGCCGCTGAAATGGATGATGTGGCTGGCTTGCGCGGGCATTGCCGTGATTGCCGGCGGCATCGCCTGGCTGATCGGCCGCAGCATCAGCGTGCCGCTCGATCGCCTCGGCGGCCGCATGCGCGAGATCGCCGACGGACGGCTCGAGGGTGAGATTCCCGGCGTCGGTCGCGGCGATGAGATCGGCTCGATGGCGGCCACCGTGCAGATCTTCAAGGACAACGCGCTGCGGATGCGCGAGCTCGAGCAGGCGGAAGCTGCGACCCAGCAGCGCGCGCTGGCCGAGCGCCGGTCCGCGATGGAAAATCTCGCTGCCGACTTCGAACGCAGCGTCAACGGCATTGTCCGTTCGGTGGCGTCGGCTGCGGAGGGCATGCAGCACACGGCGCAGTCGATGACATCGACCGCCAGCGATGCCAGCGCGCGCGCCTCTACGGTCAGCGCCGCCACGCAGAGCGCGAACGACAATGTCGGTACCGTGGCCGCCGCCGCGGAGGAACTGTCGAGCTCGGTGGCGGAGATCTCGCGTCAGGTGGCTCGTTCCAGCGAGGTCGCGAGCCAGGCGGTGAACGATGCCGAGCGCACCAATGCCACGGTGCAGGTGCTGTCGAGCGGTGCCGAGAAGATCGGGGAAGTCGTCAAGCTGATCCACTCGATTGCGGCCCAGACCAACCTGCTCGCCCTCAACGCGACCATCGAGGCGGCGCGCGCCGGGGAATCCGGCAAGGGCTTCGCAGTCGTCGCCTCAGAGGTCAAGGCCTTGGCCAATCAGACCGCCAAAGCGACGGAGGAGATCTCCGCGCAGGTCGTGGCCATGCAGACCTCGACCCAGGATGCGGTCGCCGCCATCACCGGGATCACCCAGACCATCGCGCAGATGAGCGAGATCACCAACTCGATCTCGAGCTCGATCGCGCAGCAGGGCGATGCGACGCGCGAGATCGCGCGCAACATCCAGTCGGTGGCCGCGGGGTCGAACGAGATCAGCGCCCATATTGGCGGTGTCACCAAGGCCGCGGAGGCGACCGGCATGGCGGCCTCCGAGGTGCTCTCCAGCGCACGCGAGCTCGACAGCCAATCCGGCCTGTTGCAGCAGGCCGTCGACGGCTTCATGGCGAAGGTGCGAACGGCTTGATTTGTCTGCGGTCCGCCGTCGACCGAGACAGGCTCTCGGCGCGACGGCGGCTGCAATCGACGTGCCGTTACTTCGCCTTCAGGAAGTCGCCGACTTCGAGCAGCACGAACTCATCATCATCCGCCTTGTTCGGCTCGCGGCTTGACGAGAACGGCAGGTTGTTGTCGTTGCCGACGATGATGTGCGTGTCGTCGACGCGATCGACATTCTCGATTGTGAAGAACGGGAAGGTGAGGACGCCGTCGTTGAGCGGCTTGCGCGCCTTCTTGTCCGGATCCTTGATCTTCATCAGGTCGATATAGGCGATCTTGCGCACCGGCTTGCCGACATTGGCGTCGGACAGTTCGATCTTGTAGACGCGCTTGAACTTCGCGACGTCCGGGAAACAGTTCTCGCCGCGGACGCCCTGCGGGCAGGCCTTGTCGCTGGTGCCCTCGCCATTGTCGCGCTCGATGACCAGGCCCTGGCTCGGGTCGATCATGTTAAAGTCGCCGATCGCATTGCCGTTCTGCTCGAACACGTATTGCCAATAACGGCCGGTGAACTTCTCGGCGGCGACGTCAAATTCGAGGATGCGCGACGCTTCCTTGCCATCGACCTTCTCCCATTCCTTCTTCTCGCCATCCCAGAGCGGGCCTTCGAGCAGGCCGTAGATGAATTTACCGTCGACGGACGAGGCGAAGCCCTCGAAGCCCTTCGAGCGCCGCAGATTGACATTGCTGTAGGTCGCGCCGGGAGCGCCGGGCGATTGCACCGCCCAATGGTCGGGCGATCGAACCGGCTTGCCGTCCGCAACCGTCTCGAACACGGCGAGCACCTTGCCGCCTTTGTCGGCCTTGATGATGTAGGGACCGAACTCGTCGCCGATCCAGAGATTGTCGCCGATGATCTGGAAGCCTTCGGTGTCGAAATCGGCGCCGGTGAGATAGCGCCTGGCGGTGTCTTCGTGGATGATGCGGAACGGCACCTTCCGCTCAGGATCGTGCAGGAAGATGGTCTCGAGCCGTTCGACCTTCCCGGTGCTCCAGTCGATCTTGTAGTGGTTCAGATAGAGCATCGAGTCCGGCGAGTTGTAGCGCGAGCCCATGCCGTTGTCGGTAAGTACCCAGAAGGTGCCGTCAGCCATCTTCTTGATGCCGGAATGGCCCTGCAAAGGCTGGCCCTTGAACGGCAGGGACACCCCGGTGGCGCGTTCGTAGGACTTGCCCATCACGGTCCCGATCGCGTCGATGCGCTTGCCGGTCGTGTATTTGCCCGAAGTCTTGAGATCAACGGGCGCATCGGCGGGGGCGTCGACGAAGGACTCGGCCGGCATCACCGCGTGGCCTGCCAGTGTCGCGGGGAATTCGCCCTCGCCCTGGGCCAGTGCCGCACCGGCGGTCAGAACGACGGCGGCGACGGTGGTAAGCAGATATCGATGCATGCGAAGCCTCCTGAAAGCTTTAACCATGCGCCGTTCTGATCAGGAGCCCTAACGCGATGCTGACATTTCGATGACAACTGGATGATGCCTGCCGGCCTTCATGAGGCGTCTTGCCGCAACGAGCCGTCCTTGCGCTGATCGCCGGCTCGAGCGGGCCGGAGCGGCGAGCGCGATGCCACGATCACGCCGCCGATCACCAGCGCGTAGCCGGCGAGGTGGAAAGCCTTGAGCTCTTCGCCGAGCAGAACGATCGCCAGCACCGAGCCGAACAGGGGCACCAGGTGCAGGAACGGCGCGGCGCGGTTCGGCCCGATCAGGCTGATGCCGCGGTTGAAGAACAAATAGGCCAGCGCCGAGGCGAACACCACGACATAGCCGAGTGTTGCGATCGACAGCAGGTCGGGCGTGAGCACGGAGCCGGATGAATATTCCCAGATCGCCAAGGGCAGCAGCAGCACGGCTCCCATTGCCGTGCAGCATGAGATCAGGGAAAGCTGGTGCACGGCCGGCCGGCGCGTCATGACGGCGGAGTAGAGTCCGAAAACCAGTAGCGCGGAGGCGAACATCAGGTCGCCTCGGTTGAACTGGATCGCACCGAGCGCGCCGAGATCGCCGCGAAGCAGGATCACGAGAACGCCGGTCAGCGACATCGCAATGCCCGTCAGCTGCCCCACGCTCAACCGCACCCCGAACAAAGCGAGCGACCACAGCGCCACGAACAACGGCGCCGAGGATTGAATCAGCAGCCCGTTGAGCGCCTGCGTATATTGCATCGCCCAATAGGACAGCGCGTTATTGACCGCAAAGCCGGTCAGTGCCAGCAGCAGCAGAAGCGGCCAATGTGCGAGCAGCGTCCGCCAGTCGCGCGCCAGATGCGTCCGGGCGAAAGGCCACAGCATCAGGAATGTTCCGATCCAGCGGATGCAGGACAGCGTCAGTGGCGGCACATGCCCGGCCACATAGCGCGCCAGCACAATGTTGCCAGCCCAGAACAGCGAGGCCAGCGTGAGCAGCACATAGGGCTGATTGTTGAGCCAGGCGAACGGAGAGCGTGGTTGCGAGGGGGCAGGCAAGGTTCCAGCTTCGATTGTTGACCCGAGCTTGTGCCCGAAAGCGGAGCCAAGACAAGAGCGCGCGATGGGAGGCCGCCATGTCCGAACATGCGACAATGCCCTTTACAAAAAGAATATTCGTTTTTTATGATGCAGGGGAAACATGATCCCCGTCTGGCGCGTGTTCTGACCGGAGCTGTGCATGCCGAAGCTGAAGCCGGCGACGATGGCGGCGCGCCGCGATGAGATCCTGCGGGCAGCGGAGGCCTGCTTCGCTCGCCAGGGCTTTCATCAAACCACGATTTCCGACGTGATTGCTGAAGTGGGCCTGAGCGCAGGGTGCATCTACGGGCATTTTGCCAGCAAGGACGAGCTGATTCAGGCGATCGGCGAACGCCGCCATGGCCGCGACGCCGCTCTGCTGGCGGCTGCGCGTGACAGTGCGGATCCGCTCGACGGGCTGCGCGCGATCGCGCGTGCCTCGCTCGTGGATATGCAGAAGGAGGAAGGGCTGCGGAGCCGGCGCATCGCTTTGCAGCTCTGGGCCGAGGCGTTGCGAGACGAAGCGATTTGCGAGCAGGTGGTCGACGGGGTTCGCAAGCCGGTCGCCGTGATCACCGAACTGCTGCAGCGCGGCCAACGGTTGGGCGTCGTCGACCGGGCCGTCAACCCGCGCAGTATCGCCCGGACCATGGTCGCCATGTTCCAGGGCTTCGTGCTGCAGCGCCTTTGGGGCGAGCCTTTCTCCTCCTCCGACGCCATGACGGCGTTCGAGGCGCTGCTATCCGGCATCGCGACGAGGCGATGATGCACGAAAGCTCGAACCAGCAGCATCCGGTGCGCCGATGACAAACGGTCTCGAGCTGGTCGGCGGACTCGGCACCGGCCTGATCGGCGGCTTCACCTCGGGCCTGCTGGGTGTCAGTCCCGGCGGTGGTCTCGTCGTGTTCGCAGTTCTCCTGCTCGGCGCCGAGCAACACGTGGCGCAAGGCCTGTCTCTGGTGGCGCAAATTCCGCCGACCAGCCTCGCCGGCATCAAGCGCTATCGGGACGAGGGCGGCCGGGTGTCGCCGTCGATGGTGGTATGGCTGGGGTCCGGTTTTCTGCTGGGCGGCGTCATTGGCGCCGTGATCGCCAACGGAACCGCGGCGACCGTGCTGCAATGGGCTTATGTGATCTATCTGCTGCTGCTCGATGTGCTGCTGTTGCGTCGGTCGTCACATCGCGAGCCGGCCCAGACGATGGATGCCGAGCTTGATCCAGGCGCCCTTGCGCTGCTTGGGGTCGGCTGCGCGGCCGGCGTGTCGTCCGGCTTTCTCGGCATCGGCGGAGGGCTGGCCACCGTGGTCGGCTTGAGCGCAGTGCTCGGGATGGCTCAGCATCGCGCCCAGATGATCAGCCTGGTGCTGACACTGGTGCCAACGACCATCCCGTCAGCCTGGATCTACTGGCGGCACGGCGCCTTGCCGCCCTGGTCGACGCTGCTCACTGTCATCATCGGACTGGTGATCGGAACCGATGTGGGAGCTCGCCTGGCCAATGCCGTGTCGCCAGCGCGATTGCGCGTCCTGCTGATCGGCTTTGTGTCGGTGATGGCGCTCTACATGACAGTCAAGGCGATCCGATAGCGGCTGGCCTTTGCAGGAGTCTCACGTCGCCTGCTTGCGGGAGGCGATGAAGACGCCGCCGAGCACCAGCGCGAAGGCGATGACGTGAAAGATCTCCGGCTGCTCGCCGAGGAAGACAAAGGCCATGATCGAGCCGAACACCGGCACCACGTGCAGGAACGGGGCAGCGCGGTTGGCGCCGATCAAGAGGACGCCGCGATTGAAGCAGAGATAGGCGATGGTCGACGGAAAGATCGCGACATAGAGCAAAGAGAGCAGGTTCTTGGCATCCAGGACCATCACCGGGCGGGCGTGAAGTTCCCAGACCAGCAGGGGGATCAAACTCGCGGCGCCGCAGCCGAACGTGAACGCCACCATCGACAGGCCGTGAATCTGCGGGCGCTTCAGCGATAGTACCGAGTAGAAACCGAAGATGGCCATGGCCAGCAGGAAGATCAGGTCGCCGCGGTTGAAGGTGATGCTGGCGAGCGCCGTCGGATGGCCCCGCGTCAGAATCAGCAGCACGCCAGCGAGCGACAACACGATGCCGATGGCCTGCGCCGCGGTCAGATGCACGCGCAGCAGCAGCATCGACCACACCGCCACGATCAGCGGGCCGGAGGATTGCAGCAACAGCGTGTTGAGCGCCTGGGTGTATTCCAGTGACCAATATTGCAAGGTGTTGAAGGCGCCGATGCCGGTCAGGGAGAGCGCGATCATGATGCCGAGCCGCGACCGGATTGCCGGCCAGTCCTGACGGAGCTGTTTCCAGGCGAGCGGCAGGATCAGCAGGAAGGCGAGCGACCAGCGCAGGAACGACAGCGTCACCGGCGGGATATGGCCGGCAGCGAGCCGGCCGACGATCGCATTGCCGGCCCAGCACAGCGCCGTGATGCTGAGCAGCACATAGGGTTGGTTCGCGATCCAGGCGCGTTTGGGCGCGGCGGATGCGGTGGGATCGGCGGCGGACATGGGTCGGTGTTGGCCCCGGTTCGGTAGGCCGCGGCATTCGGCCGGCAGGACCCGGCCGACGTTCCTCCCCGGCTCTTGCGAGAGACACCAATCCCGGCTGCCTATCAAGAGGGCAGATGCATCGCGACTATGCAGCCAGGGCGGTCACGCAGCTCGGTGGTGAGCGGGATGCGGCCGGTGCGATCGCCCGGGGCCGGCTTGTATCGCGAAGGACTTCAGCCATTCCGCGCAGAGCAGATAGGCGGCGACAAGGGCCATGATGGCCATGAGCAGGGGGACCGGCGGTGTTACAAAGCCGAACCAGGCGCCGGCGGGTGTGAACGGCACGACCAGCGCAACGACGAGCGCGATCAACGAGGAGGCCGTCAACATCGGATCGGCGCGATTGCTCCATGGCCGGCCATTGGTCCGGATGATGAAGATGACGAGAATCTGGGTGGCCATAGATTCGAGAAACCAGGCGGTGCGAAATTCGTCGGGCGTCGCCTGGAACAGATAGAGCAGCGCGCCGAAGGTCAGGAAATCGAACACCGACGAGAGCGGTCCCATGATGGCTGCAAAGCGAAGCAGACGCTTCATGTCCCAGCGCTGCGGACGTGCCGTGGCCTGCGGACTGACGCGGTCGAAGGGGATGCCGAGTTCCGACAGGTCATAGAGCAGGTTGTTGAGCAGGATCTGCGTCGGCAGCATGGGCAGGAACGGCAGCATGATCGATGCGACCGCCATCGAGAGCATGTTACCGAAATTCGAGCTCGCGCCCATCCGGACGTATTTGAGGATGTTGGCGAAGGTGCGCCGGCCTTCCTCGACGCCGTCGGCGACGACCTCCAGATCGGAGGCGAGCAGGATCATGTCAGCCGCCGATTGCGCCACGCCGGTGGCTCCGTCGACGGACAGGCCGATGTCTGCGACCTTCAGGGCCGGTGCATCATTGATGCCGTCACCGAGGAAGCCGACGACCTCGCCCGAAGCCTGCAGCGCCTTGACGATCCGTGATTTCTGATCCGGCGCGAGCCGGCCGAAGGCGTCGGTGGACCGCACTTGCACCGCGAGCGCATCGTCGCTGAGCTCGGCAATGTCGCTGCCGGACAGCACACGATCCGCTTTCAGCCCGACCAGGCCGGCCAGCCGCTTGACCACCACCGGATCGTCGCCGGACAGAATCTTGAGCGTAATGCCGGCGCGGGCGAGCTGCGCGATCGCGGCCGCGGCGGTCGGCTTCGGCGGATCAGCGAAGGCGCATAATCCCTCGAAGATCAGCTCCTGCTCGTCATCCGTTTCAATCTCGCGTGGTGCGCCGCTCCAGGGCCGCGAGGCGATCGCCACGGTGCGCAGGCCCTCCTGCGCCAATGCATGAACCCGCGCGCTGATGGCGGCGCCGCCCTCGTCATCGATTGGTGCGACCGTCCCGCCCTGCCGCTGCTGCGTGCAGAGCGGGATCACCGCTTCGGGCGCGCCCTTCACGATCAGGATCTGGTCCTGCCCGCGCATCGCCAGCACCGAGCCGAGGCGGCGCGAGAAGTCGAAGGCCTGCTGGCCTCCCAGGCTCCATCCTGACGCGGCATGATCGGCGCCCGCGATCAGCGCGGCGTCGAGTGAGCCGCGGTCGCCGCCGAGCGCGGCGGCGATGGCGCCGAGCTCGGCGGCGCGCGGAGCCTCGCTGCCGTCGGGCCCGACGCTGCGGGCAAGCGTAATCTCCGCGGATGTCAGTGTCCCCGTCTTGTCGGTGCACAGCACCGACATCGCGCCGAGATCGTGGATCGCAGCGAGCCGCTTCACGATGACGTTGCGCTTGGCCATGCGCAGCGCGCCGCGCGACAAGGTCACGGTGGTGATCATCGGCAGCAATTCGGGTGTCAGCCCCACCGCCAGCGCGACGGAGAACAGGAGCGAATCGAGGACGTCGCGGCCGAACACGACCCGGACCGCGAGCACGATGAGCACGAGCGCCAGCGTGAGCCGGGCGATCACAAGGCCGAATTCATGCAGGTCGCGCTCGAACGCCGTGCGGCCCTGCACCTCGGCCAGCGCCGAGGCGGCGGCACCGAACATTGTATTCGGTCCGGTGTTGACGACCAGCGCGACGGCCTCGCCGGTCTGCGCCACCGAGCCGCGGAACAGCGCGGTCGACGTGTCGCTCTCATCCGTCGGAACGCCGGTCTGCTTGGTGACGGGATAGGGCTCGCCGGTCAGCGCGGCCTCGCCCGCGGTGAAGGCCTTGGATTCGATGACCAGCGCGTCCGCAGGAATGATGTCGCCGGCGCGCACGCGCATGATGTCGCCGGGCACGACCTCCTCGACATAGATCTCGCGATAGGTGCCGTCGCGCAGCACCTCGGCCTTCAAGGCGACCGAGCGGCGGAGCTCCTCGGCGGCCCTGACGGCGTGTCCCTCCTGAACCGTATCGAGTCCGATCGAGAGCGCCAGGATCATGACGATGATCGCGCCACCGATCACGTCGCCCGTGCCCATCGAGATGATGCCAGCCACCAGCAGAATGAGCGACAGCGGCTCGAGCAGCCGGCGCAGCACGGCGCGCAGAGGGCCGACCACGTGCGACGGCATGTCGGCGTTGCGGCCGTAGCGCTGGAGGCGCTGTTCAGCGTCAGTCTGGCCGAGGCCATTCAGGCCGCAGCCCAAGCTGCCGCAGATCGTCGCCTGCGGAAGGTGCCAGAAGCGGTTGAGGCTCGAGGTGGTGTTGCTGCTCACGTGGCCCCGTTCATGTTTGTGGACGAATGTTCATGGCCATTGGTCCTGATTTGCACGATGCGCCGCATCGCGGTTGACCTAGCGCAAGATGCTGATGCTGCGATGACCTACTTTACCGGTGCGGGCCGTGGGGCTGGCGCGCCGCATGGTCAGGCATGCGCGGACGAAACTCCGCCCGTTTCTTTGGGCGCTTACGTATTGACAGAGATGGTCGATCAAACTGCAGCCCTCCCACGTCAGAAAGCCAGCTCGCTGTCCGCTCTCGGGTCCGTCGTCTGGGCGCACCGCTGGTTCGTCCTTGCCGTTATGCTGTTGCTTGGCTTCGGCGGCTGGCAGAGCGTGCGTGCGGTCCTTGGTCCAGCGGTGGTGGTTGATCTGGTCCGGCGTGGTGATCTGGTCGAGACTGTGGTCGCCAGCGGCCATGTCGAGACGCCCTATCGCGTCGAGATCGGCAGCCAGATCACCGGAACCGTTGACGACGTACTGGTGCAGGAAGGGCAGCGTGTCACCAAGGGCCAGCCTCTGATCTCGCTCGAGGCGCGCGAACTGAAGGCCGCCGTGCTGCAGGCGCAGGGCGCCGTCGCGCAGGCGGAGGCGCGCATGCGCCAACTCGCCGAGCTGACCTTGCCGTCGGCCAAGGAAGCGCTGCGTCAGGCGCAGGCGACCCTGCTCAATGCCCAGCAAACCTACGACCGTACATCGCAACTGGCCAGCAATGGCTACGCCACCCGGGCTGCGCTCGACGAGGCGCAGAAGACGCTCGATGTGGCTCTGGCGCAGAAGCGCGCGGCCGAGTTTCAGGTGTTCACGGCGAGTCCCGGCGGCAGCGACTCCGTGATGGCCGAGACCCAGCTCAACCAGGCGCGCGCCAATCTCGACACGGCGCAATCCCGTCTCGGTTACGCCACCATTCTGGCCCCGCGCGACGGTGTATTGATCACGCGCAACGTCGAGAAGGGCGCCGTGGCGCAGCCCGGCAAAGCGCTGCTGGTGCTGGCGCCGGCGGGAGACGTCCAACTCGTGCTGCAGATCGACGAGCGCAATCTCGGCAAGCTGGCGCTGGGCCAGACCGCGCTGGCCTCGGCCGACGCCTATCCCGACCGGCGCTTCGCTGCGGTCGTCAGCTACATCAATCCCGGCGTCGATATCTCCCGCGCCTCCGTGCAGGTCAAGCTGACCGTCAAGGATCCGCCGGATTATCTGCGCCAGGACATGACGGTGTCTGTCGACATCGAGGTTGCGGCTCGTCGGGATACTCTGGAGCTGCCGGTGCGTTCGGTTCATGACCTCACCTCGGGCCAGCCCTGGGTGCTCGGCGTCAAGGACGGTCGCGCGGCCAAGATTCCGGTTCGCGTCGGCATCCGCGGCAACAGCCATGTCGAGATCGTCGCTGGCTTGAGCGCCGGGGATGTCGCGGTTCCCCAGAGTTCCGGCGTCGTGACCGGCCAGCGTTTCCGTGCGGTGCTGCCGTGAACCGCTGGCTGCCGTTCGAGTGGATCGCGGCCGTGCGCTTCCTGCGTGAAGGGCGGCTCCAGACCTTGTTCATCATCGGCGGCATCGCGATCGGGGTGGGCGTGATCGTCTTCATGTCGGCGATGCTGGCGGGGCTCGAGGCCAATTTCATCAAGCGCGTGCTGACCTCGCAGCCGCAGATCCAATTGCTGACGCCCGATCAGGTCGCACGTCCCTTGCGCAATGACCACGGTGTAATCGAGGACGCTATCGTGCAGCGCCCGAGCCAGCGCGTGATCTCGATTGATCAATGGCCCAAGATCCGCAATCAGATGCAGGCGATGCCGGAGATCACGGCGGTGTCGCCGACCATCTCGGGCTCCGCTCTCGCCATTCGTGGCGACGCCAGTCGCGCCGTCACGCTCTCGGGGATCGAGCCGGAGAGCTATTTCACGATCGTGCGCGTACCGGACTACATCGCGGCCGGCGAGCCGCGGCTGACCAGCGACGACATCATCATCGGGATCGAACTGGCCAAGGATCTCGGCGCCGTCGTCGGCGACAAGCTCAACGTCCAGGCGGCATCCGGCGCCAACCGCGTGCTGACAGTTACCGGCCTCGTCGATCTCGGCAACAAGGGCGTCAATCAGCGGGCGGCCTATGTCGCGCTGCGCACGGCGCAGTCGCTGCTCGGCATGGTCGGCGGCGTCACCACGATCGACATCACCGTGCAGGACATCTATGCCGCCGAGGACATCGCGCAGCGCATCCAGGCGGCCAATCTGGTGAAGGCCGACAGCTGGATCAAGACCAATGCGCAGTTCTTCACCGCCGTGCGCGCCCAGGAGACCTCCAACACGCTGATCCGGGTCTTCGTCGGGTTGTCGGTCGCGTTCGGCATTGCCGCGGTGCTGATCGTTTCAGTGATCCAGCGCTCCAAGGAGATCGGCATCTTGCGCGCGATGGGGACCTCGCGCGGCCAGATCATGCGCCTGTTTCTCCTGCAGGGCGGCCTGCTCGGTTTCATCGGGTCGCTGTTCGGCGCCGCGATGGGCGCCGGTGCGTTGATCTATTGGCACGCGGTACAGCGCCAGGCCGACGGTTCGGAGCTGTTTCCGCTGATCCTGGAGCGGCGCCTGTTCCTGATCACGGCGGTGCTCGCCACCGTGACGGGATTGCTCGCCGCGACGGCGCCGGCGTTGCGCGCTGCCAGGCTCGATCCGGTGGTGGCGATCCGTGGCTGAGGACATCCTGCGCCTGGAGAAGGTGTGCAAGGCCTATAACGTCGGCCAGCCGACCGAGACCGAGGTGCTGCATGACATCGACCTCGAGGTCGATCGCGGCGAGTTCGTCGCGCTGATTGGTCCGTCCGGCTCCGGCAAGAGCACCCTTCTCAATATCGTCGGCCTGCTCGACCGGCCGACCTCCGGCCGGCTGACGATCAAGGGTCAGGATACGGCGGTGCTCGGTGATACCGAACTCACTCATCTGCGGGGGCACACCATCGGCTTCATCTTCCAATCTCATCTCCTGATCTCGGCCTTCACGGCCAAGGAGAATGTGATGATGCCCCTCCTGGTCGATCGCGGCTTCCCCAGTCCCGAGATCGAGGCCCAGGCCTCGCGCCTGCTGGACCAGGTCGGCCTCGCCAAATTCGCCAACCATCTCGTGAGCAACATGTCGGGTGGTCAGCAGCAGCGGGTCGCGGTGGCCAGGGCGCTGGCCATGAATCCCGATCTGGTTCTGGCGGACGAGCCCACCGGCAATCTCGACACCAAATCCGCAGAAGCGGTCTTCGGGCTGATGCGGGAGGTCAATCGCGCGGTCGGCACCAGCTTTCTGCTGGTCACCCACAACCTCGACCTGGCACGGCGCTGTGATCGCATCATCGAGGTTGTCGATGGCCGGATCCAGCCTGACGGCGCGCCGCTTCGATCGTAGAATCGCCGCCGTTCGGGTGTTCAATGGGGGACCTGGATCATTGCGCCGCCAGAAGCGCAAGGGCCGGGTCGCCCGATCCGCAGCCGGGGCGGCTTGAAATTTTGGGGCTTATCAAAGGCTTGGTGGCGCTCTCTGTGCTCCTGGGGCCCGTTCTTGCTTGCCTAGCCCGGCGGCTTCCTTTATCCGGTGGGTCGCCTCGCAAGCGAGCGGTCCCGGCCGCGATTAGGGCTGGGCGCATGGTTGGCCAGGCTGGCCCCTCATCGGAAGCGATATCGCCCGAGCCGATCGTGCTGTTTTGGATCTTGGCACAGGAAAGAGCTGCGCATGGCTAACGTCGTGGTCGTCGGCGCCCAGTGGGGTGACGAGGGGAAGGGCAAGATCGTCGATTGGCTGTCGGAGCAGGCCGACATCGTCGTGCGCTTCCAGGGCGGTCACAACGCCGGCCACACCCTCGTCATCAACGGCGCGACCTACAAGCTCGCGCTGCTGCCGTCCGGCGTGCTGCGGACTGGGAAGCTGTCGGTGATCGGCAATGGCGTGGTGTTCGACCCCCAGGCTTTCCTGGACGAGGTCAGCAAGCTGCAGTCGCAGGGCGTCGCTATCAGCCCGGACAATCTGCGCGTCGCCGAGAATGTCACGCTGATCCTGCCGCTCCACCGCGAGCTCGACGCGCTCAGGGAATCCGCCAGCGCCGCGACCGCGATCGGCACCACGCGCCGCGGCATCGGCCCGGCTTATGAGGACAAGGTCGGCCGGCGCGCGATCCGGCTGATGGATCTGGCCGATCTCGACACGCTGCCGCATAAGATCGATCGCCTGCTCGCCCATCACAACGCGCTGCGCCGTGGTCTCGGCCTGGAGCAGATCGACGGCAAGGACATCCTGCGCGAGCTGACGGCATTCGCACCGAAGCTGCTGCCTTATGCCGAAACGGTCTGGCGGCTGCTCGACATCAAGCGCCGCGAGGGCAAGCGGATGCTGTTCGAGGGCGCACAGGGCGCACTGCTCGACGTCGATCACGGCACCTATCCCTACGTGACCTCGTCCAACACCGTGGCGGCGCAGGCCGCGACCGGCGCCGGCCTTGGGCCGGGCGCGATCGGCTACGTGCTCGGCCTGTGCAAGGCCTACACGACGCGGGTCGGGCAGGGGCCGTTCCCGACCGAGCAAGACAACGAGACGGGTCGCAAGATCGGCGAGCGTGGCCGTGAATTCGGAACAAACACCGGCCGGCCGCGTCGTTGCGGCTGGTTCGATGCCGTTCTGGTTCGCCAGGCGGTGCGGACGTGCGGCATTAACGGTCTTGCACTGACCAAGCTGGACATTCTCGATGGTTTTGACACGATCGATGTCTGCACCGGCTATCGGCTGGACGGTAAGGAGATCGATCATTTCCCGGCAGGCGAGGGCGCACAGGCCCGGGTCGAACCGATCTATGAGACCATCGAAGGCTGGAAGCAGCCGACCGCGAATGCGCGCTCCTGGGCCGATCTGCCGGCACAGGCTATCAAATACGTCCGGCGGATCGAGGAACTGGTGGGTTGTCCGATCGCGCTGCTTTCCACGAGCCCCGAACGCGAGGATACTATTCTGGTCCAGAATCCCTTTGAGGCATGACGGGACCCGACAGCGCAGCCCGCGAATTGAGTTGATATGGCCGACTACTACCCGCTGATAGCCCGTGCCATTGCCGGATTGGACCCCAATGCTCCCGGCGAGAGCCGGCGCGCGCTCTATGAGCGGGCTCGGGCGGCGCTGATCGCCCAGCTGCGGAGCGTCCAGCCGCCACTCAGCGAGTCCGAGATCACGCGTGAGCGGTTGTCGCTGGAGGAGGCCGTCCGCAAGGTGGAAGCGGAGGCAGCCCAGCGCGCCCGCGAGGCGCAGCGGGCGTCCAGCGGCGCCGCGCGTCCAGGCGATGCCTTGCGGCGGGCCGGAGCGCGCAATCCGGATGGGCCGGCGGCGCCGGTGGCCCAGCCCGGGCCCGGACCGGACCAGGCGCCATCTCCCGCCCCTCGGCCTCGGCCCGCGGCAGTGCCGCCGATGTCCCGCGATGATCGTCCGCCGCTCGGCTCCGAGCCGCCGGACGCAAGGCCTGCCCGTGCCCCGCGGCCTGATCTGCCACCCGCCGCTGCCGCGCCGACGGCTCCGCTGCGTCCCCAGCCGCCGCAAGCGGCAGCTCAGGACGCACCGCCTCCGCCGGTGCGCGAACGAACCGCCGCTCCGCGCCGCGGTCCGGACAGCAACGGCCCCGCTGCAACGCCGGCGATGCGCGGCTTCCGCGACATCACGGCCGATGTCGACGATCTCGGCAAGGCGACCGCCCAGGCCAATCGCGCCGCGCGGAAGACCTACGCCAATGTTCCCGCGACCGAGCTCGATCGTCTCGACGGCGATGACGACCGGCCGCCACTGCCCGAGCCGCCTTATTCCTATGACGAGTCGGTCCAGGAGGCGGAACGTTACGCTCTGCCGGCCACGTCCGCCCGTCAGCGCGCCGGGGCGGAGCGCGAGGGCAAGAAGAAGTCGGAGCGGAGCGGCTCGACCTTCCCGTTCAAGGCCGCCATCGGTGCCGGCATCGTGCTGATCCTGATCGGCGCCGGCATTCTGTGGGGCCGGCCGCTGGTCAGCGCCGTCACCAACCTGTTCAAATCGTCCTCGACCGTCGAGGTGCCGAAGGACAATGGCGCGCCGCTGACGAAGCCGAAGATCACCGACCGGGTCGGCCAGGCGCCGTCCTCGGACCAGATCGCGCCGGTCGCGCAGCGGGTCGTGCTCTATGACGAGGATCCCGGCGATCCCAAGGGCAAGCAATATATCGGATCGGTGGTCTGGCGCACCGAGCAGATCAAGGCGACGGGGACGCAGAAGGCGGATATCGCCGTTCGGGCGGACATCGAGATTCCTGATCGCAAGTTCAAGATGACGATGTCGTTCCGGCGCAACACCGACACGTCGCTGCCCGCGAGCCACACCGCCGAGCTGACCTTCATCCTGCCGCAGGATTTCTCCGGCGGCGGTGTCGGTAACGTGCCCGGCATCCTGATGAAATCCAACGAGCAGTCGCGCGGAACGCCGCTGGCCGGCCTTGCGGTCAAGGTCACCGATGGCTTCTTCCTGGTCGGCCTGTCCAATGTGGACGCCGACCGGACCCGCAATGTTCAGCTCCTGAAGGAGCGCTCCTGGTTCGACGTGCCCCTGGTCTACACCAATCAGCGGCGGGCGATCATCGCGATCGAAAAGGGCGCACCGGGGGAGCGGGCCTTCAACGACGCGTTCACGCTGTGGGGTGACTGACCGGACGGCACGGGCTTCGCGGGTTCGGCCATTAGGCGAGGCAGGAGGTTTGGCATGAAGCGGTATCTGATCTTCGTTGCCGTCGGGCCGGCGCTGGGCGGCTTCGTGCTGCTCCTGGTCACCACCTATATGTCCGGCTATTGGACCAACACCGACGCGGGCGAGGTGGCCAAACTGTTCAAGGTGTTCGTCACCTCGCTGCAGTTCAGCTATCTGTTCGGCTTCCTGCCCGCCCTCATGATGTGCGCGATCGACGACATCCTGTTCCATGTCCGGCGCATTCCGCCGGGGCTGCGCATGCTGCTGGTCGGCAGCGTCGGCTTCCTGCTGGCCGGCTTCAACTATGCCTCGCATGGTTCCGATTCGGGGGCCCTGCAATGGATCCTCTATGGGATGGTCGGCTTCATTCCGGCGACGGTGTCGTCCTGGCTGGTTCATCGCTATGTCGACGAGCCGCTCCCCGGCGCCGCGCCCGGTCAGCCCCGCGAGCACAGCGCGTGACGGCGTGACGCAACTTGCGCGGCGCCGCCGCGTTTCTATGTGATGGGCATGCAAGACCAGGTCTCGACGACATCCCGCCGTCCAACCGGACGTGCCTCGCAGGCGCGCTTCAACGCGCATGAGGCGCGTGGGCCGATCATCGACCAGGACGGGCGGGAGATCCCGCAAGGACCGTTTCAGGGTCCGTCCGGCGGCGCCTTCGACGGGCCCGGCGGCCTCCGCTTCGACTTTCAGACCACCAACCCGTTCGGCAATCTGACCCGTGAGCAGCGCGTTGCGCGGCTCGAGGCGGTGGCCAAGCTTCTCGACGTCGCCTTCGTGCTGCCCGGCACCAATATTCGCTACGGCATCGACGGGATCATCGGCCTGATCCCGGTTGTCGGCGACCTCATCGCGACCGCGCTATCGCTGTGGCTGGTGCGCGAGGCCCGCGCGCTCGGCGCGCCCTGGCACGTGATCACGCGCATGCTCGGCAATGTCGCGGTCGAGGGCGTGATCGGCATGGTGCCGGTCGCCGGCGACGCCTTCGACGTGCTGTTCCGCGCCAATATGCGCAACGCCAGGATCCTGCGGCGCTGGCTGGACACCCAGCCGCGGTGAGGCGCGGCGAAGCAGCACACGCAGGCCACAAAAAAACTGCCCCGCTCGAGGCGGGGCAGGGTTTCGTCTGAAGGCCTAGTCGGGTTACGCCGCGTCGGCGTCCGGAGCCTTCTCAACCGCACGGCGCGGCAGCGGGAACGCCTCGCTCTCATACAGGGTGCGGATGCCGTTCTGGTCGAAACGGGCCTCCTCGACCTGCAGATAGGCGCCGTTCAGCGAGTCCGCCGGCAACTCTTCCATGGCGAAGCGGACTGCTTCAGCCGCAGTGCCGAACCGCCGATAGGCGAAGCCCGCCCGCTTCTTCTTGCGAATGGCGGCGGGGAACAGTTCGGCAGAAGTGTTGAAGTTGAACGGACGCATTGGACGCATGGTCTGAGACCTCTTCTTGTCGGCTAAGAGCGCTGACGCGAGCTTTCGAACGATCAAGCTTGGCAATGACGCCAGCGATTGCGGGAGTGGAGGGCGGTATATGCCGCTCCAGGCGGCCCAGCCCTGCATGTCAGTTACGACCCCTAATATAGGCCGATTTGACAGAAATGCGAATCCTGCCCGGTCACATCGTAAATCCAGCCTGCTGCGGGCCTGATGAAAATATTTTATCTTTTCAATGATTTAGTCGATCTGCAACTTGTGAATGCAGGGGAGGCCGATCCGCACAGCGAAAATCTCGCGCCGCGCGGCGGATTTTGGCCGCTCCGGAACGGGAAATTCGCCGCGCCGGCTCCCGATACCGCCGTGGAAGCGGCGCCGGGAGCATGCCATCGTCGTCACCGCGGCTTCAGCTTCAGTGCCGCCGAGTTGATGCAATAGCGCAGGCCGGTCGGCCCCGGACCGTCGGGGAACACGTGGCCGAGATGGCCCGAGCATTTTGAGCACAGCACCTCGGTGCGGACCATGCCGTGGGTATAGTCGGTCTCCTCGTCGATATGACTTTCGACCGCCGGCTGGGTGAAGCTCGGCCAGCCGCAGCCGGAGTCGAACTTGGCGTCGGATTCGAAGAGGGTCTGGCCGCAGCCGGCGCAGACATAGCTCCCGGCGCGCTGCTCATGCTCGTACTCGCCCGAGAACGGACGTTCGGTCGCCTTCTCGCGCAGCACGGCGTACTGCATCGGCGTCAGTTCCTTGCGCCACTCGGCCTCGGTTTTGACGACCTTGTCGCTCGTCTTGGTGTCGCTCATCTCAGCTCCTTCGGCGGACCAGCCCAGTCCGCTCCTTTCGATGACATCTCGGCCGGCAGCATCGCCTCAAGCGATCGCCCGGCTCTTCATCGGCTCCGGTCACGCTCAGTTCGTCGCTTTCGCGTCGCTGACCAGCGTCGGCTTCTCGATATAGTTCTCCGCGAAGATCTTCTTCAGGTTCTCGATCTTCGGCAGGTCGTTATAGGCAATATAAGGCTGGCTCGGGTGCAGCGTCAGATAGTCCTGATGATAGGCTTCAGCCGGGTAGAACGCCTCGAGCTTACCCACCTTGGTCACGATCGGCTTGCCGAACACCTTGGCCTTCTCAAGCTGGGCGATATAGGCCTCGGCCACCTTCTTCTGCGCGTCTGACGTGGTGAAGATCGCCGAGCGATATTGCGGGCCGGTGTCAGGGCCCTGGCGGTTGAGCTGGGTCGGATCGTGCACGACGGAGAAGAAGATCTGCAGGATCTTCCCGTAGCTGATCGTCTTCGGGTCGAACTTGATCTGCACCGATTCCGCATGGCCCGTGGTGCCGCTCGAGACCGTTCGATAGTCGGCTGTGGCCTTGGTGCCGCCGGCATAGCCAGACACCGCGCTGACCACGCCGGCGGTGTGCTGATAGACGCCCTGGACACCCCAGAAACAGCCGCCGGCGACCACGGCGGTCTCCAGCCCGTCGCCGGCCGGTTGGTCCTGTGCCGGCGGCGGGATCACCACCGCCTCCTCGGCGGCGTGCAGCGGCTGCCACGCCAGGAGTCCGGCCGCTGCGATGGCGCCGAGCAGGGCGGTCTTGATGAAAAGGGAGCGGGTGAGGCGCATCTTGGATCCTCGTCTGGGTGACTTGTTTCATGTCGCCGGCCGGAACACTGGCCCGTCCCGGCCTCTGTCGCAAGATACGTCGGCGGTCTCTGGGCGTTACAGCGGCGGCCACACGACTGCGTGAACAAGCCGCCAGGGGCCTGCCGGTCCGCCTCGCCGACCGCGGAGCATGCGGCTGGCGAGGCCGGCCTCGCCCGAGGTACGACGTTCTTCGACCATTGATGTTCCTGCTGGCTCCGTCCGAGATCCGCCGCGACTATGTTCCGATCGGCCCTGCCGCTCCTGCGCGGACGTTATGCCGACCCGCTGGCGGCAAAGCAAAGCGACGCGCAAACCGTGGCGTTCAAGTCATGGTACACTTCGCTATCGATCGAATAATTGTCGCGCGGTCGTGATGCGTCCGGTGGACGATCGGCGTGGACGACCGATCCGATGCTCACCATATCCGGGCCAACAGCGATGAGGCGATCGCGCCTCTGACGGAAACGATCCTTCAAGAGAACCGGCCGAGTGAATCCGCGATCTCCCACCGCCAGAGATCGGAGACCCATCATGACATCTTGGAAAATGCTGACGGCAGCGCTGCTGCTGCCGACGATGGCGGCTGCCCCGGCATCGGCGCAGGGCTGGTTCTGGGGACAACAAGAGCCCGCGGCCTTTCAGGCGATGTATCCCAATCGCGACGTGCTCAATGGCGGCGCGCTGACGCCGGCCGGACGCATGGGGCTGGTGCGGACCCATGGCGCTGCGCCAGCCCATCCGCAACCCGCTCCCGCGCCGGGACGCTTCGGTCCGGCCGGCCTTGCGCATCGGCGCTGATGCGAGGAAGAGTGGCGAACCGCACGATGCGCGACGCGCGCTCGTGCGGGGAAGCTCGCCTCAGTTCGCGTGCTCCTCGCGCTCGTGGATGACGCTGGCGCGGCCGACGATGAGGTCATCGACATGGCCGATGCGCGACACGTCCTTGCCGGCATAGGGCAGAGAGTGCAGCACGCAGCGCATCGCGTTCAGCCGCGCGCGCTTCTTGTCGTCCGACTTGATCACGGTCCACGGACAGTCGGCCGTGTCGGTCGAGAAGAACATCGCCTCCTTGGCGCGGGTATAGTCGTCCCATTTGTCGAGCGAGGCGGTGTCGATCGGTGACAGCTTCCACTGCTTCAAGGGGTGCGCCTCGCGCTCCTTGAAGCGGCGGCGCTGCTCCTCGCGGCTGACCGAGAACCAGAACTTGATCAGGTGCATGCCGCTGCGCACGAGGTTGCGCTCGAACTCCGGCACCTGGCGGAGAAATTCGTCATATTCGGCCTGAGAGCAGAAGCCCATCACGCGCTCGACGCCGGCGCGGTTGTACCAGGAGCGATCGAACAGCACGATCTCGCCCGCTGTCGGCAGGTGTTCGACATAGCGTTGAAAGTACCATTGGCCGCGCTCGACGTCGCTCGGCTTGTCCAGCGCCACGACGCGGGCGCCGCGCGGGTTGAGGTGTTCCATGAAGCGCTTGATGGTACCGCCCTTGCCGGCGGCGTCGCGGCCCTCGAACAAGAGTACCAGGCGCTGCCGCGCATCCTTCATCCAGTTCTGCAGCTTGAGCAGCTCGGTCTGCAGGATGAATTTCTGCTCCTCATAGTCCTTGCGATACATGCGGTATTTGTAAGGATAGCCGCCCTGTCGCCAATTGTCGGCGAGTTCGTCGGAGGTGTGGCGCTTGTCGCGTTTCGTCTCCCGGCCGTCGATCAGCGCCTTCATCAGCTTGGCATCATCGGGCGCGGCGCCGTCGAGCATGGCCCTCACCGGAGCGCTGTTCGCGTCGAGCCTCGGCGGTCCATTCAGCACGCTCTCGAAGGCCGACAGCTCGGTGATCTGCGCCGCCTGCATCGATTCATCGATCAGCGACTGGGCGATCGGATCGAGCGGAGCTGCGGATTGCCGTCGCGCGACGTTGGCCTTCGCGCTCGCGCGCTTGGTGCGTGACCCATTCGAGGCCGTGTCTTTCGTGGTCTTCCTTGCCATGCGATTGCGCCCCGCCTGCTGTTGCCGTGCAGAGATGTGAATCGATTTTTATCTGCCAAGCGTGCTGCGGCAGGTTGACCTGGATCAACTGGTCGCAGCTTGAGGCTGTGCGAGGCAGTGCGATACCGCCATCTCTCGATGCGAAGGTTAAACAACGATGGATAGGCGCTTCGCGGCGCGGGTGATGCCGGTGTAGAGCCAGCGCGCGCGGGCTTCCTGGAAGGCGAAGCTCTCGTCGAACAGCACGACGTCGTCCCATTGCGAGCCCTGCGACTTGTGCACGGTCAGCACGTAACCGTAGTCGAACTCATCATAGGGCTTGCGCTGGTCCCATGGGATGTCCTCGATACCGCCAGCGAAGCATTCGCCGCGCACCGAGACCTTGGTCACCTTGCGTCCGAGATCTTCATCGGGCGCGACGCGCATCGTGACGATCTTGGACTTGGAGGTGGCGCGCGACTTCACCCGCCACAGGCCGCCATTGAACAGGCCCTTCTTGCGGTTGTTGCGCAGGCAGACCAGCTTGTCGCCGGCCACGGGGAGCGCGTCCTCGATGTCGAGGCGCTGCCGGAACCGGTTGTTGTAGGCGCGGCGCGTGGCGTTGCGGCCGACCAGCACCTGGTCGGCCTCCATGACGCGGGACGGATCGAGTTCACGACGCTCGACCACCTCGCTCTCGCCATAACGACCGATGTCGAGCGTGTTGCCTTCGCGCACGTCCATCGACATCCGCACGATCGGATCGTCCTTGGCCTGGCGATGCACCTCGGTCAGCATCACGTCCGGCTCGCTCTCGGTGAAGAAGCCGCCGCCCTGCACCGGCGGCAGCTGCGCGGGATCGCCGAGCACCAGGAGCGGACAGTCGAACGACAACAGGTCGCGGCCGAGATCGGCGTCGACCATCGAGCATTCGTCGATGATGATCAGCTTGGCCTTGGACGCCGGCGCGTCGTCCCACAATTCGAAGTTCGGCTGCTCCTCGCCGCTCTCGCGGGCGCGATAGATCAGTGAGTGGATGGTGGAGGCGTCGTCGCAACCCTTGTTGCGCATCACCAGCGCCGCCTTACCGGTGAAGGCCGCGAACTTGACCTCGCCATCGACGCCCTCGGCGATGTGGCGGGCGAGCGTGGTCTTGCCGGTTCCGGCATAGCCGAACAGCCGAAACACCTGCGGCGTGCCATTCTGGCCGGGCTTCGCCTTCAGCCAGTCCGAAACGGCTTTGAGGGCGGAATCCTGGTGGGGGGAGAAGGTGGTCATGGCTCACGGGGAAGGAGCCGCAGGGCGACTCGGGACATTCTGTGAACCTAAGGGCTGCGGGCGGGAGATCAAGCGCTCGATGCGCATGGGTCCGAGCCTCCCCCGCGTGCGGGTGGGGGAATGCTCCGGCGGGACTGCCCGTGTGGCGCCCCCACCCCAGCCCTCCCCCGCAGGCGGGGGAGGGGGCGCAGGGGGCTCGCGGCGATTGCTACGGCTCGATTCAGAAGGAAGGTGAGCCTACTGCCAGCCCGGCACGCCCCTCATGTCCGGCAGATGATGCGCGATGCCCTTGTGGCAGTCGATGCAGGTCTTTTCACCGGTGAAGAGGAAGCGCTGGTGGGCTTCGACGGCGCGCGGCGACTGTTTGGTGATGTCCATCGACTGCGCGCTGTGGCAGTTGCGGCACTCCAGGGAATCATTGGCCTTGAAGCGCGCCCATTCGTGCAGCGCCAGCTCGAGCCTTCGGTCGGTGAACTTCTCGCGGGTGTCGATCGAGCCGAACAGATGGCCCCAGACCTCCTTGGACGCCTGCATCTTGCGCGCGATCTTGTCGGTCCAGTTGTGCGGCACGTGGCAGTCCGGGCACGATGCGCGCACGCCGGAGCGGTTCGAGAAGTGCACGGTCGTCTTCAACTCGGCGAACACGTTGTCCTTCATCTCGTGGCAGCCGGTGCAGAACTTCTCGGTGTTGGTGATCTCCAGCGCGGTGTTGAAGCCGCCCCAGAAGATCACGCCGGCGACGAAGCCGGCGAGTACCAGCACGCCGAGACCGAAGATCGAACTCGGCTTGAGCAGCACGTCGATCAGGTCGAGCACGAACTGCCAGGCGCGACGGACGAGGCCGAGCCGTTTTTCGGGGGTCGGCGCTCCCGTCCCCTGCGGGATGTCGGCGCTGCTCATCGTTTGCCACCCGGCTTGTCGTGCGACAGCACCGTGTCGATGTCGACGAAGTCGTTGCTGACGGGCGGATTGGCCATACTCTGCGGCACGTGGCATTGGGTGCAGAAGTAGCGGCGCGGCGACACCGAGGCCAGGAACTGTCCGTCACGATCCATGAAATGGGTGATCGAGAGCATCGGCGCCTTGGACTCTGCGGTACGGGCGCGGGCATGGCAGGACAGGCATTTGTTGCCCTGCATGTCGACCTGGTAGCCGTCGATGGAATGCGGGATCACCGGCGGCTGCTCAGGATAATTGCGCACCTCCTTCTCGGCGGTGTTCTTCATCGGCTGCATCGGCGGCGCCGGGCCCTCGTCATTGAGCGCAGCAGGGCCGCGCAGGGAGGAGGAGACGCTCTGGGCGAGCAGGGTGCTCGAGCCGGCCGCGAGGCTGGCCGCGAGCAGCATCATTGCAAGTTTCTTGATCATGGTCGTCACACCCGCTCGATGCGCACCGCGCATTTCTTGTAGTCGGTCTGCAGCGAGATCGGATCGGTGGCGTCGAGCGTCACCTTGTTGATCAGCTTCGACTCGTCGAACCACGGCACGAAGACGAGGCCGCGCGGCGGCTTGTCGCGGCCGCGTGTCTCGACGCGGGCGCGGATGAAGCCGCGCCGCGAGGCGACCTTGACCTCGTCGCCACGCCTTAAGTTTGCTTCCTGCGCGTCGTCCGGATGCATGAAGCAGACGGCTTCGGGGAACGCCTTGTAGAGCTCGGGCACGCGGCGGGTCATCGTGCCGGAATGCCAGTGCTCGACCACGCGTCCCGTGGACAGCCAGAACGGATAATCCTTGTCGGGCGATTCCGCCGGCGGCTCGTAGGGCAGGGCGAAGATGCGCGCCTTGCCGTCGGGGAAGCCGTAGAACTGCACGCCGGTGCCGGCCTTGACGTAAGGGTCCGAACCCTCGCGGAAGCGCCAGCGCGTTTCCTTGCCGTCGACGACCGGCCAGCGCAGGCCGCGCTCCTTGTGATAGGCCTCGAACGGCGCGAGGTCGTGGCCATGGCCGCGGCCGAACGCGGCGTATTCCTCGAACAGGCCCTTGTGGACGTAGAAGCCGAACGCCTTGGACTCGTCGTTGGCATAGCCCGCCTCGATCTGGTCGAGCGGGAATTTGTCGACCTGGCCATTCTTGTAGAGCACGTCGAACAGCGTCTTGCCGCGGACATCCGGCTTCTTCGCGATCAGCTCCTCGGGCCAGACCTCCTCGATCTTGAAGCGCTTCGAGAACTCCATCAGCTGCCAGAGATCCGAGCGCGCCTCGCCCGGCGCCGACACCAGCTGGTGCCAGAACTGCGTGCGCCGCTCGGCATTGCCATAGGCGCCTTCCTTCTCGACCCACATCGCGGTCGGCAGGATCAGATCGGCGGCGAGCGCGGTGACGGAGGGATAGGCGTCGGAAACGACGATGAAATTGTCGGGATTGCGGAAGCCGGGATAGGTCTCCTCGTTGGCGTTGGGGCCGGCCTGGAGATTGTTGTTGACCTGCACCCAATAGGCGTTGAGCAGACCGTCCTTCAGCATCCGGCTCTGCAGCACCGCGTGATAGCCGGGCTTGTCCGGGATCGTGCCCTCCGGCAGCTGCCAGATGTGCTCCGCCTTGGTACGGTGCTCCTTGTTGGTGACGACCATGTCGGCGGGCAGGCGGTGCGAGAAGGTGCCGACCTCGCGCGCGGTGCCGCAGGCCGAGGGCTGGCCGGTCAGCGAGAACGGGCTGTTGCCGGCCTCGGCGATCTTTCCGGTCAGGAGATGGATGTTGTAGACGAGGTTGTTGCACCAGACGCCGCGGGTGTGCTGGTTGAAGCCCATGGTCCAGAACGAGACCACCTTGGTCTTGGGATCAGCATAGAGCTCGGCCAGCGCCTCGAGCCGGTTCAACGGCACGCCGGACATCTCGGCGGCCTTCTCCAGCGTGTAGTCCGAGACAAACTTGGCGTATTCGTCGAAGCTGATGTCGGTGGCGTCGTTGGCCTTGGCGGCACCCGTCGCCTTCTTCTGCAGCGGGTGCTCGGGCCGCAGGCCGTAGCCGATGTCGGTCTGGCCCTTCTTGAACACGGTATGCGCCTGGACGAAGTCCTTGTTGACGCGGCCGGTCTTGATGATGTGGTTGGCGATCGCGTTGAGCAAATAGAGATCGGTCTGCGGCTTGAACACCATGCCGATATCGGCGAGGTCGAACGAACGGTGCTCGAAGGTCGAGAGCACGGCGACCTTGACATGCGGCGCCGACAGCCGGCGGTCGGTGACGCGGGTCCACAGGATCGGATGCATCTCCGCCATGTTGGAGCCCCACAGCACGAACGCATCGGCGGCCTCGATGTCGTCGTAGCAGCCGGCCGGCTCATCGATACCGAAGGTGCGCATCATGCCGGCCACGGCCGAGGCCATGCAGTGCCGCGCATTGGGGTCGATGTTGTTGGTGCGGAAGCCGGCCTTGAACAGCTTCGAGGCCGCATAGCCCTCCCAGATCGTCCATTGTCCCGAGCCGAACATGCCGACGCCGGAGGGGCCGCGCTTCTTGAGCGCATCCTTGAACTTCAGCGCCATGATGTCGAACGCCTCGTCCCAGGAGACGGGCGTGAACTCGCCATTCTTGTCGTACTTGCCGTTGGTCTTGCGCAGCATCGGATGCGTCAGGCGATCATGCCCGTACATGATCTTGGACAGGAAGTAGCCCTTGACGCAGTTGAGGCCGCGATTGACCTCGGCCTTGATGTCGCCATGGGTGGCGACCACGCGGTTGTCCTTGGTCGCGACCATCACGCTGCAGCCGGTGCCGCAGAAGCGGCAGGCGGCCTTGTCCCATTTGAGTTCGCTGGCCTCCCGCTCGGTAACGAGGTTGGCCGCGAGCGAGGTGCTGGGCATGCCGGCGGCGGCTGCCGCGATAGCGGCGGCCTCCAGCTTCAGCATCTGGCGACGATCGATCTTCATGTCGGTCATGGCGGTCTCGGTTGATTAGCCGGCGTCGATGGCGTGAAAGACGAGGCAGGCGGAATGCACGCAGGGAATTGCGGAGATCGTGGTCATGGTGGCGCCGAGCGCACCGGCGTTCGGGGCATCGACGACGACGATCAGCTTGCCGCGCGCGTCGCGGCCGTGGATCTCGCAGCCGGCGAGCGCGAGGATCTCGGCGGCGACGCGGTCGAGCTGGTCGGGGCGGGTCTGCACGATGATCGAGGCGATCTCGCCCGAGGGCGGCGCGACCACGGGCTCGGCGGTGAGCACGCGGCCGGTGATCAGCGCGCGACGGTCGAGGGGAGTGCGGCGTGAGAGCATGAGAGCCGTCCTTGCGTTCAATGCGCTGCCGGCGGTCCGGGAGGACCTGCCATCATCTGGTACACCCACACCGTCAGCCCGTAGGAGCCGACGGTGGCGACCGCAAGCGCGGGCATCAGCACGGCGGTGAGGAAGAGGAAGGCAAAAATTTCCATGCGTCTGCGACGCGCACGCGCGTTCGCATCGCTGCCAACGAGCGACATGAGAGAATTCTCTGCTAGGGGATGGGGAGTTTGCGGCATCCGGGCCGCGCCTGTTTGCACGCTAGCGGAACCCTGGGGAACTTGCGTTGACGTGGATCAAGGCATGGAACTCCGGACCTGCCTGTCCTACCGCCACATCGGATTCGCCGATCGCTCCCTTCGATCTTGGTTGATGGCGCGTGAAGATGCGTGATTGCGTCGCAGCCCCCTGAGAAATTCTCGCTGCTTTTCGCGGGCTATTTGAAACAAACCCTGCTTCCGACCGCGCGCGCATAGGACCGGCATCGCTATTTTTCCGGGGTGCTCGACACCAGTTTTGCCCGCGACCATCATTGTTTCTCGCGCTGCATCAACGTGGATGCGCAGTCATGGTCGGAGAGGTCAATGAAGCGTCGTGATTTTCTGAAACTGTCGTTGGCATCGACCGCGGTGATCGCTTGCGCGACGCCGCTGCGCGCCGAGGACAGGCCGAAGGAGATCCGCATCGGCACCCAGAAGGGCGGCTTCTTCCCGGCGGTGCGGGCGCGCGGCACCATCGAGAATGCCTTCAAGGCTGACGGCATCAACGTCGTCTGGGTCGACTTCCAGTTCGGGCCGCCGCTGCTCGAAGCCATCAATGTCGGCAGCGTCGATTTCGGCTATGTCGGCGATGCGCCGCCGATCTTCGCCCAGGCCGCCAACGCCAAGATCCGCTATGCCGCGGCCGTCAAGCAGAACGGCAGCAGCCAGGCGATCATCGTGCCCAAGGATTCGCCGATCAAGACGCTGGCCGATCTCAAGGGCAAGCGTGTCGCCTTCGGCAAGGGCTCCAGTGCGCACAATCTGCTGGTGGCCGCGCTCGAGAAGGCGGGGCTTGCCTGGAGCGACATCATCCCCGCGCCGCTGGCGCCGGCGGATGCCACTGCGGCCTTCGTCAAGGGCTCGGTCGACGCCTGGTCGATCTGGGATCCGTATCTGGCGCTGGCCGAGCTGAAGGAGAATGCGCGCGCCATCGTGTTCGACAAGGACGTGCATAAGCCGAACTCGTTCTACATCGTCGGCAGCGACTTCGTCGAAAAATATCCCGCCATCGTCGCCAGGCTCAACGCGGCCTTCGCCGCCGAGGGCGTGTGGGCCAACAGCCATCACGAGGACGTGGCGAAGGCGCAGGCGGAAGCGACCGGCGTCGACATCGAGGCCGTGCGCCGCTTCGTCGACCGCTCGATCTACAGCGTCGTGCCACTCGACGACGACATCATCAAGAGCCAGCAGGCGGTCGCCGATCGTTTCGCCCGCGTCGGCCTCATTCCCAAGCAAGTCAACGTCGCCGACATCGTCTGGAAGTGGACGCCGTCCACCTGACGCCTGATCGCGGCCTCCATCGAAAGAGAATGGCATGAGTAACGCTTCGAAGCCGAATGTGCTGTGGTTCCTGCCGACCCATGGGGACGGCCGCTATCTCGGCACCTCAGAAGGCGGCCGCGAGGTCAATTTCAACTATCTGCGCCAGATCGCGCAGGCCGCCGACCAGCTCGGCTATTACGGCGTGCTGATCCCGACGGGGCGCAGCTGCGAGGATTCCTGGATCGTCGCCTCGGCGGTGGCGCCGTTCACCGAGAAGCTGCGCTATCTCGTGGCGGTGCGGCCGGGCCTGCAGTCGCCGGGCGTGGCGGCGCGGATGACCGCGACGCTCGACCGCGTCAGCAACGGGCGCCTGCTCGTCAACGTCGTCACCGGCGGCGACCCGGTCGAGAACAAGGGCGACGGCATTTTCCTGTCGCATGAGGAGCGCTACGAGGTCACCCGCGAATTCCTCACCGTCTACAACGCGCTGCTCGAGGGCGAGGCGGTCAATTTCTCCGGCAAGCACATCAAGGTCGAGGACGGCCGGCTGCTGTTTCCGCCGGTGCAGTCGCCGCGGCCGCCGCTGTTCTTCGGCGGCTCGTCGGACGCCGGCATCGATGTCGCCGTCGACACCGTGGAGAAGTATCTCACCTGGGGCGAGCCGCCGGCCGATGTCGCCGCCAAGATCGCGAAGGTCAGGGCCGTCGCCGACAAGCGTGGCCGCAAGCTGTCCTTTGGCATCCGCCTGCACGTGATCGTGCGTGAGACCAACGAAGAGGCTTGGGCTGCGGCTGACGACCTCATCAAGTACGTCACCGACGAGACCATCGCCTCGGCGCAGAAGATCTTCGCGCGCATGGACTCGGTCGGCCAGCAGCGCATGTCACAGCTGCATGGTGGCCGGCGCGACAAGCTCGAGATCAGCCCGAATCTGTGGGCCGGTGTCGGCCTCGTGCGCGGCGGCGCCGGCACGGCGCTGGTCGGCGATCCCGACACGGTGGCGGCGCGCATCCGCGAATATCAGGATCTCGGCATCGACACCTTCATCCTCTCCGGCTACCCGCATCTCGAAGAAGCCTATCGCTTCGCCGAGCTGGTATTCCCGAAGCTCGGGCTGAACGTGACGGAGCAGGGCGGCAACGTGACCAAGCTCCGGGCCAATACCGGGCCGTTCGGCGAGACCATTGCCAACGAGCATCGTCCTCTGCAGCGGGCGTCGCAATCATGAGCCTGATCGAAAGCCTTCCCAAGGTCGGCAACAAGGTCCGTCAGCTCACGGTGCCGAAGGCGGATGGATTACTGCCTTGGCTGGTGCCGCTCGCGATCATCCTGATCTGGCAGGCGGCCTCGGTCGCCGGCCTCGTCTCGCCGCGCGTGCTGCCGGCGCCGAGCGACGTCGCCCGCGCCGGCTGGAAGCTGTTGTGGTCGGGCGAGCTCGGCCGCAATATCTGGGTCAGTTTCTGGCGCGCCTCGATCGGCTTCCTGATCGGCGGCGGCATTGGTTTCGCCTTTGGACTCGCCAACGGCCTGTCGCAGCTCTCTGCGAAGCTCACCGACACCACCTTGCAGATGGTGCGCAACGTACCGCATCTGGCGCTGATCCCGCTGGTCATTCTCTGGTTCGGCATCGACGAGAGCGCGAAATTGTTTCTCGTGGCACTCGGCGTGTTCTTCCCGGTCTATCTCAACACGCTGCACGGGATTCGCACCGTCGATCCGCAACTCATTGAAATGGGCCGGGTCTACGGCATGACCGACAGCGAGCTGTTCCGCCGCGTCATCTTCCCCGGCGCGCTGCCGTCGATCTTTGTCGGCCTGCGCTTCGCGCTCGGCATCATGTGGCTCACCTTGATTGTCGCCGAGACGATCGCGGCGTCCTCGGGGCTCGGCTACATGGCGATGCAGGCGCGCGAGTTCATGCAGATCGACGTCGTCGTGCTCTCCATCCTGATCTACGCCCTGCTGGGCAAGGTCGCTGACAGCGCCTCGCGCGCGCTGGAGCGGCTGACTCTGTCCTGGCATCCGGCCTTCAGCAAGCATTGAGGTCTGTAAATGCAGCAAGCGCTCCGAATCCCCGTGTCCGGCGTCGAGGCGATCGACAGCAGCGATGCGCTCGCGCATGCTGGGACTTTCCGCCCCGCGAAGAAGTCCAGCGTGACCCCGCAGCCCGCCAAATCCGAGACTCGCGGCCTGCCGCTGGTGATCCGCGACCTCCGCAAATCGTTTGGCGACAATGAGGTGCTGCGCGGCATCGATCTGGAGATCCCGGCCGGGCAATTCGTCGCCATCGTCGGCCAGAGTGGCTGCGGCAAAAGCACGCTGCTGCGGCTGATCGCGGGACTCGACAAGCCGACGTCGGGCACGATCAGCTTTGGCGACGCGGCTGCGCGTCCCGAGGACGTGCGGGTCATGTTCCAGGAGCCGCGGCTGTTGCCTTGGGCGCGGGTGCTCGCCAATGTCGAGGTCGGTCTCGGCCGCGACCGCAAGGCCGAGGGCGCGCATGACCGTGCGCGACAGGCGCTGGAGGAAGTCGGCCTTGCCGACAAGCGCGAGCAATGGCCGGCGGTGCTGTCGGGCGGCCAGAAGCAGCGCGTCGCGCTGGCACGCGCGCTGGTCAGCGGACCGCGCTTGCTGGCCTTCGACGAGCCGCTCGGCGCGCTCGATGCGCTGACACGCATCGCGATGCAGCGGCTGCTGGAGCGGGTCTGGGCCGACCAAACCTTTACCGCAATCCTGGTCACCCATGACGTCTCCGAAGCCGTCGCCCTGGCAGATCGCGTGCTGGTGATCGAGGAAGGCCGGATTGCCGAGGACATCACGGTCGATTTGGCGCGGCCGCGCCAGCGCGGCTCTGCCGAGCTTGCCGCTCTGGAAGGCTCGATTCTGGGCCAGTTGCTTGGACCGGGCGGGGCAGGGTAGGAAAGATCAACGCAATGAACTCCATCGTCCGCCTCATGCCCGACGCCACGGCGCTTCAGCCCGACTTCCGTTCTGCGATGCGCCAGCTCGTCGGGGGCGTGAGCGTCATTACCGTTGGTCGCGGCGACGAGATCACCGGCATGACCGTGAGCTCGCTGTCCTCATTGTCGGTCGATCCTCCTTCCGTGATCGTCAGCCTTAATCGCAATGCGTCGTCTTGGCCGATCCTGCAGCGCGAGCGCGTTTTCGGCGCCAATCTGTTGGCCGCGGACCAGATCGACGTGGCCGAGCGGTTTGCTGGAAAAGGCGGGCTGAAGGGGGCCGAGCGCTTTGCCGGCGCCGAATGGCGCAGGCATGTGACGGGCGTTCCGCTGCTGGCTGGCGCACTCGCCGCGCTCGATTGCGAGGTGGAGGAGATCATCGAGCGGCATTCCCACGGTATCGTGATCGGCCGGGTGGTGCATGTCGAGGTCGCGCCGCAAGCGGCTGCCCTGGCATATTGGCATGGCGGCTATGTGCCGGTGGACCGTGAGGACGACTTGGCCAGGTTGGCGGCGCTGAGCGTGCCCGATCCAAGGCTCCCGCCCAAACGGTGAGATCAACGCCGACAGGGTGGCATCTGGACCTCCGACCCCGTAGAACCGCCCGGGCCTGCGGCGTTGTGGACGGCGGAACGGATGAAACGGATCGGAACCTGGGCGCTCTACCTGGTCGGCACGGTCGCGATCCTCTATCTCGCGCTCTATGCCTATGCGGTGCTCACGCAGCGTGAGTTCACGCCCGGCGATCCGATCCACATCTTCCGCAATCCCGAGGCGCCGAACTATTCGTAACGTCGGATTGCATCGCTGGGTGCGTCACCGGGACGGCTTGCGAATCCAGGGCTCGGAGGATTGCTCACAGTCCTGGAGCTGCATCCAGTCCTTCGTCAGAAACTGCACGCGGCAACGCCGCCACACCTTGCTCTGCCCCTTGCCATCCGCCGAGGTCTCGACGTCGGACAGCGACAGGATCGGCGGCCGCCAGCGATAACGCCACACGCCGTCCCAGCCGTCACACCCGTCGCGGCCGCAGGCGAAATTGAACGAGGCCATCCGGCCACGCGTGCGGAAGCACCAACTGCGCGAGCCCCATTCCTCGCCTTGTTGCGGCTTGACCAGAGGCGCATGGGAGGCCTGCTCCCAGCATCCCATGAGCACGTCGCGGGAGGCGGCATCGGCTGTCGAAAACGCAGACGGCGCGCCCAGCATGAGCGCGCCGCCGAGAACGAGGTCATAAATCCGCGCGATCTTATGCCGGGCTCGGCATGCGCGGCGTATCGCCGGTGCCCGGCGCCGGAATCGGCACGCCGCCATCGGCATATTCGTTGAGCTTGTTGCGCAACGTGCGGATCGAGATGCCCAGAATGTTGGCCGCATGTGTCCGGTTGCCCAGGCAGTGCTTCAAGGTTTCCAGGATCAGGTCGCGCTCGACGTCGGCGACTGTGCGACCGACGAGCGCGCGCGTGACCTGCTCGGCGGCCATCGTAGCATGGGCGACGGCGGGCTGCGTCTTGCCGATGTCCAAGCGGGCGCCGTCGGGCGTCAGGATCGCGTCCGGCCCGATCTCGTCGCCCTGCGCCATCAGCACCGCGCGGTGCAGCGTGTTCTCCAGCTCGCGCACATTGCCCGGCCAGCGGTTGGTGGTGAGGACGCGCTTGGCTTCCGCCGAGATCGGCCGCAGCGGCACGGCATTGGCCTCCGAATATTTGCGGGCAAAGTGCTGCGCCAGTTCGAGGATGTCGGCGGGACGCTCACGCAAGGGCGGGATCTTCAGGTTCACGACGTTGAGCCGGAACAGCAGATCCTCGCGGAACGTGCCTTCGCGCACGGCGTCCGCAAGGTTGCGGTTGGAGGTTGCGATGATGCGAATGTCGACCGGCACCGGGCGGGTGCCGCCGACGCGGTCGATCACGCGCTCCTGGATCGCGCGCAGCAGCTTGGATTGCAGCCGCACATCCATTTCCGAGATTTCGTCGAGCAGCAGGGTGCCGCCATTGGCCTCCTCGAACTTGCCGACGCGGCGCGCAACCGCGCCGGTGAAGGCGCCTTTCTCGTGGCCGAACAGCTCGGATTCCAGGAGATGCTCGGGGATCGCAGCGCAATTGATCGAGATGAACGAGCGTTTGGCGCGCAGCGAACGGCTGTGGACATAGCGCGCCAGCACCTCCTTGCCGGTGCCGGATTCACCGGTGATCATCACCGAGGCGTCGGAGCCGGCAATCTGTTGCGCCAGCTTGATGACCTTGGCCATGGCCTCGTCGCGGTAGACGAGGTCGCGGGAGTCGTTGGCCACGGCGGCCAGCACGGCCGCGATCAGCTCGGGATCCGGCGGCAGCGGAATGTATTCCTTGGCGCCGGCATGGATGGCGGCGACCGCGGCGCGGGCGTCGCTGGTGATGCCGCAGGCCACGATCGGCACATGAATGTGCTCGGCGTCGAGCCGCATCACCAGGTCGCGAATGTCGAGCGCAACGTCGACCAGCAGGAGATCCGCGCCCTTGCCGCCGCGCAGCACCCGCATCGCCTGTTCATTGTCCTCGGCATGGGTGACGGTGGCGCCGTTCTCCATGGCGATCTTGGTGGCCGCAGTGAGCTGGCCTTTCAGCGTTCCGACGATCAGAAGCCGCATGTTGATCTCCTATTCGACCGCGCTGCTCTCGACGGGCGCGCGTGGGTTTCCTGTCAGTTCCGGTCGGATTTGATGATTTCCGTCATCGTCACGCCGAGCTTGTCTTCGACCAGCACCACCTCGCCGCGTGCCACGAGACGGTTGTTGACATAGATGTCGATGGCTTCGCCGACCTTGCGGTCGAGTTCCAGGACGGTGCCGGGTCCGAGCTTCAGCAACTCGCCGACATCCATCTTGGAGCGGCCGAGCACGGCCGAGACCTGCACCGGCACGTCGAACACCGCCTCGAGGTCGGCGGCGATGCGCGAGGCATGCTCTTCCTCGTTGTAACCGACGTCGTCGCTCAAAGGCGGCGCATCTGCCGAATTGAGGTCGGGAAGCGGGATCTCGTTGTCGCTCATGACTTAAACTCCCTCGGCCACTGCCATGGCCTAGTTCTTCTTGGACGCCATATAGCGTCCGACCAGTTCGTTGATCTTGGCGTCGATCGCCGCGCGCTCCAGCACGACGCCGCCATCGGCCCATTCGATGCGGCAATCGCCAGTCTCGATCTCCGGCTCGGCGAGGATGACGAGACGCCCCTCGAAGCCGCTCTGCTTGGCCAGCTTTTCGATCTTGTCGTGCGCAGCCTCGTACAGCGAGTCGTTGATGCGCAGCACCAGATGCGGCGTGGACACCAGATGCGCGAAACAGTCGCGAACGAGGCCCGTGATTTCGCCGAGCGGCTCGGCCGCGACCAGCGCCGCGCATAGTTTGCGGGCGACGGCGACCGCGACATCCACGGCCTCGGTCTCCATGCGCGTTTCGATGCCGGCATAGCGCGCGGCGATGCCCTGCAGATGGATATTGATCTGCTCCAGTGCGGCGGCGACCCGGCGGTCGGCCTCCACCTTGGCCTCGCGTTGGGCCGCCTCGTAGCCGTTGCGATAGGCGGCGGCTTCGGCGGCGGCCACCTTCTGCGCGATCTCCGCGGCCGTCGTCGCCCGCTCGCGCGTCTTCTCGGGCGCGGAGAAGTCGGTGTCGAACAGGAACTTCGCGGGTTGGGCCATCAATACACCAGTTCGTCGTCGGCGCGGTTCTTGCTGAGCATGATCTCGCCCTTGGCGGCGAGGTCCTTGGCGAGATTGACGAGCAGGGCCTGGGCTTCGTCGACATCACGCAGCCGCACCGGGCCCATCGCGGCCATGTCGTCCTGCAGCATCTTGGCTGCACGCGACGACATGTTGCCGAAGAAGAAGTTGCGCACCTCCTCGTTGGCGCTCTTCAGCGCCACGCCCAGCTTGTCCTTGTCGACGTTGCGCAGCAGCGTCTGGGCCGAGGCGGAATCGAGCTTGATCAGGTCGTCGAAGGTGAACATCAGCGCCTTGATGCGCTCGGCCGATTCGCGGTTCTCTTCTTCCAGCGAGGTGATGAATCGGGTCTCGGTCTGGCGGTCGAAATTGTTGAAGATCTCGGCCATGACCTCATGGGCGTCGCGACGGCGGGTCTGCGACAGGTTCGACATGAACTCGACCCGCAGCGTCTGCTCGACCCGCTCGATGACCTCCTTCTGCACCGCCTCCATGCGCAACATGCGGCCGATGACGTCGAGCGCCATGTCCTCGGGGAGGATTGCGAGCACACGGGCGGCATGCTCGGGCTTGAGCTTCGACAACACCACGGCGATGGTCTGCGGGTATTCGTTCTTGAGGTAGTTGGCGAGAACCTCTTCCTGGACGTTGGAGAGCTTCTCCCACATGTTGCGTCCGGCGGGGCCGCGGATCTCGTCCATGATGCCGTTGACGCGCTCCGGCGGCAGATATTGCTGCAGCAGCCGCTCGGTGGCGTCGAAATTGCCCATCAGCGCGCCCGATGCCGACATCCGCGACACGAATTCGAGCATCAGGTCTTCGACCACGTCGGCCTCGACGGTGCCGAGGGTCGACATCGCGAGCGACAATTCGCGCACCTCGTCGTCGTCGAGCTGCTGCCAGATCTTGCCGCCATACTGCTCGCCGAGCGCGAGCATCATCACGGCGGCGCGCCGCGGTCCGCTCAAGGGTTCGGTCTTCTCGCGCTGCGCCTGCCGGCTCGCAAGCGTCGCGATGACGGTGGAGATGTCGTTGGCGTTTGCGTTCTGCGTTTGCGGGAGCGACATGACAATCTACGTTCGGTTCAGTTGCTGCGGTTCAAACAAAAGCGGGTCATTGCTGCTGCGGCTCGGCGAGCCACTGGCGGATGATGGCGGCGGCTTCGCCCGGATTGCGGTCGGCCAGTTCGCCCACCCGGTGCACCGACTGGGCGTGGACCTGTCCTTGGACCTGAGCGACGTCGATCAGGGTTGCGGTCTGCTGGGCGTGGGCCTGCGCCTGAGCGGTCTCGTCGGTGAGGGCGGGGACTGCGCTCTTCAGGGCTGCCGCGACCTCGTCGGAGGCGATGATCTTCTTCACCAGCGGCCGGACCACCATGAACACTACGACAATGCCGAGCAGCATCATCACGGCGAGCTCGATGACGTACATGACGTCATCCTTGGTGAATTGGAGCATTCCGAGGAAGCCGCTGGGCTCGTTGATCTGCGGGACCGTCGGTGCATCGGCGAATTTCAGGTTGACCACCTCGACCTGATCGCCGCGCTTCTGGTCGAAGCCGATGGCGGAGCGGACCAGAGCCGCAATGCGATCGAGCTCCTCCTTGCTGCGCTCCTTGTAGACCAGCTCGCCCTTCTCGTTCTTGGAGTAGGCGCCATCGACCAGGACCGCGACCGAGATTCGGTTCACACGGCCGGCTTCGGTCACTTCGGTCTTGGTGGTCCGGGAAATCTCATAATTGTTGGTCTCTTCGGTCTTCTTGCTCTGATCGCGCGGCGGCTGTTGCTGCTGCTGGTTCTGCTGGTTGCCCGGCAGCTCGTTGTTGACCGTGACCTGGCCGTTGCTTTCCGAACTGGCCGACTGCTCTTCACGGGTCTGGCTCGACCGGAGCACGCGGCCTTCCGGATCGTAGCGATCGGAGGTCTGAGTGATGCGGTTGAAGTCGAAATCGGCGGAGAGCTGGACGCGGGCACGGCCGGCGCCGACCACCGAGGAGACGATGTCCTCGACCTGCTTGCGCATCCGCTTTTCGAACGTGTTGCGGCGCTCGTCGCCGACCTGCTGGTCGATGTCGGTCTGGGTGCCGTCGGCGAGCAATTGTCCGGCTTCGTCGACGATCGAGACACGCTGCGGCTTCAGGCCGTTGACCGCTGAGGCGACGAGGTGGCGAATGGCGCGGATCTGAGCGGCATCGAGGGCGCCGCGCACGCGGACCACGATCGAGGCCGACGGCTCCGGCGTCTCGCGCGAGAACAGCGGCCGCTCGGGCAGAACGAGGTGGACGCGGGCCGCCTGGATGCGGTCGATGGCGCGGATGGTGCGGGCGAGCTCGCCTTCCAGCGCGCGCAGATGGTTGATGTTCTGGACGAAGCTCGTGGTGCCCAGCGCGTCCGATTTGTCGAAGATCTCGTAACCGACGCCGCCGCCCTTGGGCAGGCCGCCTTCGGCGAGCTTCATCCGCAGCCGCGTCACCTTGTCCTTCGGGACCAGGATCACGCTGCCTTCATTGCGGATCTCGAACGGAATGCCCTGCCGCTCCAGATCCTTGATGATGCTGGAGGAGTCGTCCATGCCGAGGTCGGTGAACAGGGTCGTCATCTGGGGCGCCGTCACCCGCATGATGACGAAGCCGAAGAAGCCGATCAAAGCGGCAGTGACCGCGATCATGGCGGTGAGCCGCGCGGCGCCCAAACCCTTCAGGAAGTCCAAGAGACCTTGCAAGCAACTGCCCCATAATTCGGCATTCGACGGGTGGCAGCAGGAAGGTGATTTGAGCTTCGCAGGCCTTTAAGGCCGGTTGCAGAATTCGCGAAATTCAACCCGTAACCTTCGCCGACACCCGCATTCCAGGTGGCGATCCGATTCAGCCGCGGCCCCGTACGGACAGGTCGCGGAGGTTGAATCGAACCACTGGGCAATTATTGCCTATGGGAAGGTTTCGATATGGTTAACGGTGGTTAAAGGGTCCTAACAAAGTGTAGACATGGCAAAAATCGGCTTGGCGGGACCAAGCCGATTTTCGAAGACATCGCGCCGCGTTTGAAACGCTTTATTGGCGATATTGCTGAATTCGGGTGGTGCGCAAGCCGGCGAGACCGTGCTGGTCGATCGAGAACTGCCACGACAGGAATTCGTCGACGGTCAGGGTGTAGCGGCTGCACGCTTCTTCGAGGGACAGCAATCCGCCGCGAACGGCGGCGACGACTTCAGCCTTGCGGCGAATGACCCACCTCTTGGTGCCTGGGGCAGGCAAATCCGCGATGGTGAGCGGGCTGCCGTCAGGCCCGATGACGTATTTCACCCTCGGGCGATGGGGTTCTGTCATGGCGTACTCACAAACTCTTAACCACTGAACTCACGGTAAGACCCTACGCCGCCTCGCTTAAAATTTGCCTAAGCAAAGGGCGTGAATACGGCCCTGGCCGCAAATGCCGGCGCTCCCGGCGCCTGACGGCTCCGGGAGCGGGAATAGGGTAAATGATTGGTTAAGAATTTCCGGCGGTTACGCCGATATATTGCCGCCGTGGCTGAGCTTGAGGTTGAAGCTCAGCTGCAACCGTATCCGCTGTCTTAAGAGCGGGGGGCGGCGCCAACGGTCAGTTAACGATCCGCTGGATCTGGCTCACGGTGTAGGTCTGGCCGCCGATCGAGAGCAAGGGCGGTTGTTGCGTCAGGTCGACCGAGGAGACGGTCCCCTCGATTTGGGTCGACACCGCCACCGGATTGCCGGAGCTGTCCTTGGCGGTCACGGTGAGCTTGTATTTTCCATCCGGCCATTGGGTGCCGTCGCTGCCCTGGCCGTTCCAGTTGTAGGCCTGGTTATCGCCCGCCTTTGCGTTGTAGGTGCCACTGAAGACGGTCTGACCGACGCTGTTGGTGATCGTCGCGGTCATGGTGCAGTCCTTGGGGATGCTGAGGTCCCAGCTGGCCTTGCCACTCGCCAGGTTGGTCGTCGAGCCGTTGACGACCGCCGTCTTGCCGACGAAGGCCAGCGCCTGGGTGGCCTGGGTCGTCTGCTGCATGGAGATCAAAGAGCCCAGCTGGTCGTTGGTCTTGAGCTGCTGCTCCACGCCCGCGAACTGAACGAGCTGCTGCGTGAACTGGTTGGTGTCCAGCGGATCAAGCGGGTTCTGGTTCTGCAGCTGCGTCGTCAGCAGCGTCAGGAAGGTCTGGAAGTTGCCCGCGATGGTCGAGCCAGCCTTCGAGCTCAGGCTGCTGCCGTTCGATGTGGACGAGGTGGTCGTCCCCGAAACTGGCGGGCTTGACGTGATTGCGTCACCGATTGCCATGGAAGCCTCCTGTTAAACGCGGATATCGACGCCGCCCTGCGCGCTGAACATGCGTCCATAGGACCGTCCGGCCAGCTGGGCTGGAACCGTTTCGTCCTCGGTCACGATCAGGCGTTGCGCGTTGCCGTTCTGCTGGTTGTCGCCGCCGTTCTGGCCGGACGAATTCTGGTCGCGGAGCGAGAATTGCAGCCCGCTATTGTTGCTCTTGAGGCCGGCGTCCTGCAGCGCCTGCTGCAGTTGCGGCGCGGTCTGCTGCAGCATCGCGAGCGTCTCCGGCTTCTCGACCCGCAGATGCGAGGTGACCTGACCGTTACGATCGACGTCGATGCGCACATCAATGCGTCCGAGTTCGGCGGGGTCCAGTCGGATCTCGAAGCGGCTCTTGCCATTCAGCGCGGACGCGGCGATCTCGACCGCGAGCCCATGCAGCGGCACGGCTGTAGCCGTGGCGGCCGTCGCGGTCAGATTGGCTGACGTGATCTGGCCTGACTGTGAGGTCGGAGTCGTGAGCTGCGGCTGCAACGCGGTCGCCAGCTGCGCCGTCGGATCGGAAGCCGGGGCGTTCGCCTGATTGGCCGCTTGCGCACCATTCCGATCGTGTCCGGACGGCGGCTGGGTATTGCCGCTGGCCTTGCCGGTGTCGTCTGATGGGACCGTTTCCGGCTTCGCTCCGACCGCGGGCTGTTGCGTCAGGCCGTGAGTCGGTTGCTGAGCCCCCTGGACAGGGCCGTTGCCTTGCTCGGTGACCTTCCCGGCGTCGCCGTTCACGAGGCCGGTCTTGGTTTGCGCAGCCGGCTTGCCGGTTGTCTTGGCGTCGCCGGCCGCCGATGCATCGAGGGCGGCGGTGAAGCTCTGGTCCGCGGAGGCCGCCGCGTCGCCGGAGGGCGTCGTGGCCGGGCCGGAGCCCGCGGTCGCCGCGGTGGTGTTCTCGGACGTCTTGGTCGCACCGGCCGACTTGGCTGCGGCGGCTGCGAGTCCGGCGGTGGCATCGACCGCACCCTGCGGACCGACGCCGCTCGGACCAGCCGGCACAGAGGCCGCCGGCGTGGTGGAAGACCCGTCATTGTTCGTCGCAGCCGCGCCGCTGACGACGTTAGTCAAGATGATCTCGGACGGAAGCGCAACGGCGACCGGAGTCGGCGCTGCAGTCGCCTGAGCGCTGGCGGTTGCGTCGGCCGCCTTGGTCGTATCCGCCGTAGCCGGGTCGCCGTCCTTCTTGTCGGCTTTGTCGGTGGATTTGCCGTCGGTGGCGTCAGCCGTGCCAGTTGTGGCGCTCTTGTCGCTGACGGGGTCGGATGTCTGATCGGATGACGATTTGTCGCTGCGGTCGGGACGCGACGAGCTGCCGTCGCTCTTGTCAGGGGACTTCGCCTGGGCCGCGCGGTCGGAGTCGGTGCGTGCAGACTCGCGGCTCGGGCTGGACGCGCTGCTGCGCGGCGCTGGAGACGACGACCCGCCGGGCAGGGGAGATGTGGACGTGTCCGGCGCGGCCGCGGCCTCGACCAGCGCGGCGAAGCTGTCGGACGGCTGCGAGGCGTCCGAGCGGGACGTCTTGGCAACGGCGGTCCTGACGGTCGTACTGGCCGGGATGTCTGACGGAACGCTGAACACCTTGGAACCTCTCGCAATGAAACTCGACAAGCCAGTTCAGCAAGGAGTGGGCCAAACTGAGAGGGTTAAAAAAATACAATATATACAATGGTTTGCTGCGGCGCTCGGCAGGGCAGGCGGCAGCCGGGGCCCCGTCATTTCTGCCCGGCCGGCAAGATTTGCCGCCGATACTTGGAGCCAGCGCGATTGCTTCGCAGGAAGCGCCCCTATATTAAAAGACCATGGCTCCCGCGCCGTGTCCGATCAGCCTACCTCGTTCGGAGATCGCCGGGAGCCAGCCATCCGCAAAGACGGCGCATGCGAGGCGTTCCCGCGCCGGGAACACGTCGCCTGACGCCGCGATCGCAGTGACCTGACCATGCTCAACAGTCTCGATCTCGAAGGCCGTCCCGAAGACACCAGGGTCGTCGTCGCCATGTCCGGCGGCGTGGACTCGTCGGTCACGGCTGCGCTGTTGAAGTCGGAAGGCTACGACGTCGTCGGCATCACCTTGCAGCTCTATGATCATGGCGCGGCGACCCACCGCAAGGGCGCCTGCTGCGCCGGCCAGGACATTCACGACGCGCGCAACGTCGCCGAGCGGCTCGGCATCCCGCATTATGTGCTGGACTATGAGGACCGCTTCCGGGAGTCGGTGATCGACAATTTTGCCGCCAGCTATGCCTCTGGCGAGACCCCTGTGCCGTGCATCGAGTGCAATCGCGCGATCAAGTTCGGCGACCTGCTGAAGACCGCGCGCGAGCTCGGTGCCTCGGTGCTCGCCACCGGCCATTATGTCGCCTCGCGCCGGCTGGCGGATGGATCGCGCGCTCTCGTGTGCGCGGCCGATGCCGATCGCGACCAGAGCTATTTCCTGTTTGCGACCACACGTGAGCAGCTCGACTATCTGCGCTTTCCGCTCGGTGACATGACCAAGCCGGAGGTGCGCGAACTGGCGCGCCGCTTCGGCCTGGAGGTCGCCGACAAGCACGACAGCCAGGACATCTGCTTCGTGCCGACCGGCCGCTACACCGACATCATCGGCAAGCTGCGGCCGAACGCGATGGAGCCCGGCGAGATCGTCGACCTCAATGGCCGGGTGCTCGGGGCGCATCAGGGCATCGCCAACTACACGATCGGCCAGCGCAAGGGGCTCGGCATCGCCGCCGGCGCACCGCTTTATGTCGTGAAGCTGGACGTCGCGACCCGCCGGGTCGTCGTCGGCCCGCGTGAGGCGCTGCGCACGCACCGCATCACGCTGCGCGAGGTCAACTGGATCGGCGACGGCGTGCTGGATGCCGCCGTGCGCGACGGCCTCGAGCTGTTCGTGCGGGTGCGCTCCACGCGGCCGCCGCAGCCGGCCTGGCTCCGCGGCGCCGATGGACAATACGAGGTCGAGCTCGTCGCCGGCGAGGAGGGCGTCTCGCCGGGGCAGGCCTGCGTGTTCTATGACGCCGCCTCTGGTCGTGCGCGTGTTCTTGGCGGCGGCTTCATTCAGAGCGCCGTTGCCGAGAGCCGCACCACCGCCGGTCTCGTCAGGCCGCAGCGCGTGGCCGAGCCGGTCCGCGGCTGATCAATCATTCAGGGCAGGGGCATGGGGGACATCGACCGCGCGGGGGTCGAAAAGGCCTATGAGCGCTGGGCGCCGATCTACGATCTGGTGTTCGGCAAGGTCTTCGATCAGGGACGCCAATCGACCATCGCGGAAGCCGACCGTATCGGCGGCCGCATCCTCGACGTGGGCGTCGGCACCGGCCTGTCGCTGTCGGACTATGCGCGCACCACCCGGATCTGCGGCGTCGACATTTCCGAGCCGATGCTCCGGCGCGCGCAGGCGCGGGTGCGCGAGCTGAAGCTCTTCAACGTCGAGACGCTCGCGGTCATGGACGCGAAGCATCTCGCTTTTCCGGACAATTTCTTCGATGCGGTTGTGGCGCAATATGTCATCACCGCAGTTCCGGATCCGGAAGCGACTCTCGATGATTTCATCCGCGTGCTGAAGCCGGGGGGCGAGCTGATCCTGGTCAATCACATCGGTGCCGAGAGCGGTCCGCGCCGAATTTTCGAGCTCGCCTTCGCGCCAATCGCGCGGCGGCTCGGCTGGCGGCCGGAGTTCCCCTGGGCGCGGCTGGCGAACTGGGCTGCGAAGCATGGCGGTGTGACGCTCGCGGAACGCCGGCCGATGCCGCCACTCGGGCATTTCTCGCTGATTCGTTATCGCAAGGGCTGATCGCCAGGGCGCGCAGTTCGGTTGATCGACCCGTCGTCACGCGGGAACGCTGCCGCGGGCTCGGCGTTGCTCCGCCATGAGCATCAGGCAATCCTTGTTCCTCTCTTTCGTGCTGGCGTCGGCCGCGTCTGCCGCCCACGCCCAGGCACCGCCGACACCGGCAACGCCGCCGCAGGCGACCGCGCCGGCCCCCAGGCAGAACGCGGCATGTGCGCCGAATGCGCGGGCTACGCCGACGCCCGACGGCATCACCACCGGCCGCGCTGGCGAACCGCTTGGCGAGAAGCTCGCCAAGACCAATGGTGTGTTGTGCCCGCCGAGCGGCGTCGATCCCGAGATGCATGCGCCGACGCCTGAAGGCGGCACCACGCCAGTGATTCCGCCGCCGGGCAGCCCCGGAGGCAATCCCAACGTGCAGCCGAAATGATCCTCGGGGAATGCGCGGATTCGACCGCGGCCGTGCGCTGCGCCCTGGGCGCCGGCTTCCAGCTCGGCCATCACCGGGAATGCGATGGCAAGGCCTTGAGCAGGCGGACAAAAATCGCACAGAACGAAATCGGCGCGCGGCGGCGGGCTTTGCTTGACAGGGGCCGGAACGGCTCCTTATAAGCGGCCCGTTCACAAGGCCGGTCGCACGCGTCGACCCCCTCTCGCCTTGATCGGACACCGTGGCGGGGTAGCTCAGCTGGTTAGAGCACGGGAATCATAATCCTGGGGTCGGGGGTTCGAGTCCCTCCCCCGCTACCACGCGTGACCCACTATTGTAGCTGGCATCCGGGAACACTCCTTTCCCGAGTAATGCGGCTAGCTTCCCCTTTACTTCGATCTCAAATTCTTCCCTGGGTCTCTTCGGGTAGATCGTGACGCTGTGCACGAGAGCCCGGAAATCGTCGATGAGCGTGCCTCGGTCGTCCTCGGCACTGGCGTGGTCCGCCACAGTTTCCGCCAGCGCATCGACGGTTGCGACATATCGGTCCAAGGTTGCCGGGTGAAGGGCAACTGGAACAGGTGCTTCCTCAAGCGCGGCCAGTTCCGCCTCTACCCGCTCTCGCTCCTCTTTGAGCTCGCGATGCGTTGCCGAGCGTCGTCCTCCGAAATGACGTATCGGATGACAAGATCGATGTTGCGCTGCCGCTCGCCCTCGATCCGATCGCGCTTCGCCTGCTAGAGCTCGGCCCGTTAGGTCGCTGAATCAGACGATATCGTCGGGTTTATGACCGCGAAATCCGGCCGCGATCCGACAACAATGACGGCTTAGCACAACTATGTTGATGGCCTCTTCGCGATGGCCATGCAGCTCTGGAAAGAGAATGTGGAACTGAAGAAGTCGGCCGCCGACGCCTGAGCGAATAAACCGTCCCATCCGGAGATAGCTATGATTTATGTTGCGAAATAGGCGCCGCGCGTCCTCAATGTTCTGAGGAACGCGCACCCAGCGAAAAGCACAACCATCACGCAGTGCCGCGCAGATCTCGGTCAAGCAGGGTTGTTCGTTCCGCCTTTAACCATTGAGGTCCTCCTTGAGCAACGTGTTGCAATGAACGCAAAGCGGGCCCTGACGTTTGGTAATGCCGATACGGCAGCCATAAGTCATGGCTATATTCATCCGGAATCGCTTGTTGCCCTGACTGCGAGACGGATGCATTGGGATGGCGGGGAGCTTGCATGGGCCGACAGGCAGCAGTCCGAATCATCAACCATTGGCTGTGATCGTAGCGTTTCCTGGAAGTGTCAAACGTTGAATCTGGGACGCTCCACATTTTTTTGCGAGTTCTTTGGAAGATGGCCTTTGACCCTCAACGTGGGGCTTTCGTCATTCCAGGGGGCGCAGCTGCTCACAGGAGCGAGCGGCTGCAAAGCACCTTGTCACCTTGCTGGGATGATTCCCCCCGGTGGGTCGCGCGCTCCGCTACGTCACGCTGAATGACGTGGCGTATAATCATTGGCGCAACATCGTCACCGGGAATTCCTATCCAATCTTACGCATAGGCAGTTTGTCAGCCTCAGGGCGACCGGAGCTTTACGCATACATGGGCGCAAGTACGATGATTTGCGCCGCACGCATCAGTTGAAGGGGGCTGCCCGCTTCGGTGGTCCATCTTCAACTGATCACCACAGATATCGCGAACCGGAAGGCGGCATCAGATGTGATCGTAGTCTTTCACACCAACGCTGGTCATTCAAACTGGAGACCCCCGATGCTGTGAACCGACTTTACTTCCTTCAGCTCAACAGGAATATCGATGGTCGGACCGCTTGTCGTCTCCGACGTGGTTGCCTCCTGTGGGCACGGAGTTTTGTCATGGGATTTGAGCCGCCACGATCCAAAGGGAGTCGCGGGCACGTGGAAATTGGAGCGAGGAACTCGCTACTGGACTTCGGGATCAACCGAGGCTGTTTCTAGACGCCCTCGTAGACCAGCCGGGTGAAGAAGCCTGGATCAATAACGAAATTGCCCCACTTGAGGTCGAACGCGGCCGTTGGCTTAGCGGCGACGGTCTCATTCTTCGAACGTCCTTGGCGCTTGAGCGTTGCGACATTCTCGCGGATGGCGACAAGCATGTCTCGGAATTCCTGCAGCTCGGCGCGATTGCTCACTGGGTTTCCGTGACCTGGGATGATGATTGTCTTGTCGGTCGATGCGGCAAGGTTCGCATCGGAAGCGGCGATCATGCCGTCAATGCCGCCTCCTGTCGAATAGTCGATGAACGGATAGATTCCGTTCCAGTAGGTATCGCCGGTATGCAGGACGTCCGCTTCAGCAAACATTACTGAAATGTCGCCATCGGTATGTGCCGAGCGATAGTGCTTCAGGGTTAGCGACTGACCGTTGAGCTTGACCGAATGCTCCTTTGAGAACACCCGACCGGGCAGCCCGGTCTGTACGAGCGGTAGGAAATTGTAGTCCCAATCCTCCACACGCTTCACCTGCGACAGGTACTTGCGTGTGTTCTCATGGGCGATGATCTCAGCTCCTCCAGCGCCGATCCAAGGATTGCCATCAGAGTGGTCAAAATGCCAGTGGGTGTTGATGAGATGCGTCACCGGCTGAGGGGAGATCGCGGAGAGAGCCTTGGTCATCTGGTGGCGCGACACACTAATGCCTGCATCAACCATGACGAGGCCGTCTCTTCCGCTCAGAACCGCGACGTTGCCTCCGGACCCCTCGAGAATGGAAACGTTGTCTCTCAGCCTGTGAGTAACGATTTTTGCCTGGGCGGCACTATCCTTGATGAGACTTACCAGGCCGCGTGCTTCCGCATAGGCCTCGCGTGGGCTCATCCACCCGCCGGTGGCGGCGAATGTTGCCGTACCCATGCAGCAGAGGCAGAATCCACGGCGGGAGATCATGTGTCCGGATTTCATGATGTACTTTTCCGCAGCCGGTCTCAGGTGAGCCGACTCTCTAAATCAGTGTATGCAGGTCGGAGGGAGGTCTCTGACAGCAGCGGCGCTCATGACTTGATGAAGGCGAGCAGGTCCGGGTTGATCACATCGGCATGGGTCGTGAACATTCCATGAGGGTAGCCATCGTAGACTTTGAGCGTTCCGTTCTTGAGCAGCTTGACAGAAAGTTCGGCGGAGTCGGCGATGGGCACGACCTGGTCGTCACTGCCATGCATGATGAGAACCGGCACGTCTATAAGCTTCAGATCCTCGGTGAAATCGGTCTCCGAGAACACCTTTATGCACTCATAGTGCGCGTTCGCTCCCCCCATCATGCCCTGGCGCCACCAGTTGCGGATCGTGCCTTCGGAGATGACCGCGCCGGGGCGGTTGAAGCCGTAGAACGGGCCACTCGCGATATCTAGGTAGAGTTGCGCTCGGTTGGCCGCGAGAGCCGCGCGGTAGCCGTCGAAAACCTCAATGGGAAGTCCACCGGGATTTTTGGCCGACTTGACCATCACGGGCGGGATGGCGGAGATGAGCACCGCCTTGGCGACCCGACCCTTGCCGTGCCGGGCGACGTACCTCGTAACTTCGCCGCCTCCCGTCGAGTGGCCAATATGTATTGCGTCACGAAGGTCGAGGGCCTCAGCGAGGGCCGCGACGTCAGCTGCATAGGTGTCCATGTCGTTGCCCGCGGAGGTCTGGCTTGAGCGGCCATGGCCCCTCCGGTCGTGCGCGATGACCCGGTATCCCTTAGCGAGGAAGAACAGCATCTGGGTGTCCCAGTCGTCGGCGCTCAGCGGCCAGCCGTGGTGGAACACGATGGGCTGTCCGGTGCCCCAATCCTTGTAGAAGATCTGCGCGCCGTCTTTGACCTTGATGCTGTTCATGATCTCAATCCTATTTTCAATGGTTGCTTGGCTTGAGCTCGCCGCTATGACGGGCAGCGTTTTGGCAAGAGCGATGGCTCCGGTCCCCGATCAGGACCTCCCGTCTGGTCGCAGTGGACATTGTCGTGGATTTGCTCGAATCCATTGGTCCTCCCGCCCGTTGGCTGGACATGGCTCCGCTGGCGCCTTGGGACACAGGACCAGCCATACAGATGAAGAGCGACTGGTGATCATTGAGGCTGGGCCTTTTCCGTTTCCAAACGCCATTGATTTCGCCGCTGCGATCAACGTGATGAAAGAATAAGCGAGGGGTAGGGAACCGCGACCCCGGGCGCAAAACAGGTCCGAAATCGATGGGCTTTCATTTCGCGGGTGACACGCGATTCCAAAACTCATCAAACTCGCGCGTGTCGAAGAAGGCGACAGCGCTTGTCACTCTCTTGTCCTTCATGCGAAAATACCATGTGTACGTATTGCGATACGACAGTCCATCTTTCGTTGTCGCGGAGGCGTCAAAGAATATGATCACGACGTCTCCGTCGGCGTAGATGCCGCGAACGGCTGGAACCAGCGGCGTAGCCATCCGAGCGTTAAACGGCTTAATCACTTCCTCCAGAAAAGCTTCGCGAGTCGCGTAGGTCTTCGATAGTGGCGATGAGCCGACAATCGTCCAATCGGCGTCCGCCAGCAGCAGTTCGAATGGGGTGCCGGTACCGGCACTCCATCGGTCGAAGCTCGCTTTAACAACGGCTTTGTTTTCTGAGGCGTCTTTGCCGGTGGACATGGATTGCCCCGATAATTTTTGCGATCAGCTCGATGATGGTTTGTACCAATGCATCTGCGGATCATATCCGCTGTCGCGCTCGGATACCTTGATGAGTTTCTGAAGAATTCTGAAGTAGGGTCAGTGTCCCGACTGGGAGTAAGTCGGCCAAATGGTTCAGCGCAAAGAAGGCGAATCACCCTATCTATAATCCACCCTTATGGGTCGTTCAGGAAAAGGCAAGGCATCGCCGTAAGGGTCTAGGTTCTTCCGTTCGTCGCGCTAGATGTCTTTTCTCCACGCTGACCATCACGGAAAAATGCTAACCTAGGAGTGCAAGTGCGGCATTTGGTGCTCGCCTGCGCTTTGGCTCTATGTAGTGTTTCGAGAGGATTTGCGAGAATGCCCGCACTCGGCGGAAAAGTCGTTTTTGCAACTGGTGAGTGGGAGATCGATCTCGATCGTCGTGAGCTACGCGCGCGGGGGGGACCTGTCCCCCTTGGTGGCCGAGCTTTCGAAATCATGGAAGTTCTGATCAAATCGGAGGGTAAGCTTGTCACAAAGGACGAGCTGCTGTCCCAAGTTTGGCCGGGTGCGACCGTCGAAGAAAACACCCTGCAAGTCCATATATCCGCGTTGCGAAAGGCCTTGGGACCGGACCGAGAAATGTTAAAGACGATATCCGGCCGCGGTTACCGTCTGCTTGGCACGTGGGCGCCAAGGGCATCAGGTGCGGTCTTGAGGACCAGTCCGGTACACTTCCACGCGGTCTCCGGGGCGACCTTTCAAACCAATCTGCCCGAGGCGACCTCTGAGTTGATTGGTCGCGATGCTGCCGGACAGCATCTGCGCAATCTCCTGTCGACGTATCGTGTCGTAACGCTGACGGGGCCGGGCGGAATCGGAAAGACGAGACTTGCTCTGGAGGTCGCTCGTAGTCTGGTCCCAGATTTTCATGGCGATCGCTTCCTTGTTGAATTGGCGTCGCTGTCGGATCCCGCACTCCTGCCGTCCGCCGTGGCGGGGGCGATGGGCCTGAGGCTCGGCGAGGATGCCGCATCGCATACCATCGCGCAGATTACGGGCGGCAAGAAGCTGCTTCTCGTGCTTGATAATTGCGAACACGTCATCGAGGCTGCGGCTCGGTTTGCGGAAACGATCGTGCGCCTGTGTCCGCACGTATCGATTTTGGCAACCAGCCGCGAGGTTTTGCGCATCGACGGCGAATATGTGTATCGCGTTCCTCCGCTGGACGTGCCACCCGAAAATCAGGCCGATCCGAAGCGGGTTCTCGATCACAGCGCGGCACGGCTGTTCGTTTCCAGGGCGATGGCATCGCAGGCGGATTTCCTGCCCGACGGCGAAAATATTTCGGCCATTTCCGCCATCTGCCGGCGCCTCGACGGCATCCCGCTTGCGATCGAATTTGCGGCCGCCCGTGCTGCCACGCTCGGGCTTCGCCATGTCGCGGCGCGGCTGGACGATCGTTTCGGATTGCTGACCAGTGGTCGGCGCACCGCGCTTGCGCGCCACCAGACGCTGCGTGCAACGCTCGACTGGAGTTACGAGCTCCTAGCCCCGCTGGAGCAACACGTTCTGTGTCGTCTGGGTGTCTTTCATGGTGGCTTTACGCTGGAAGCAGCGGCTGCGGTGGCGGAGGAGCCGGCGAATACCTTGCCGGTGGTCGAGGATATCGTCTGCAAGCTGGCGACTAAATCGCTGCTAGCACTGGATGGATCAGGGCCAGGCGACCGTTGGCGGATGCTCGAGACGATCCGCGCCTATGCCCTGGAAAAGCTGAACGATGCTGGCGAAGCCGCTCGCGCCCGGCGGCTTCATGCCGAGTATTTTCGCGACCTGTTCATGCCGATCAGCTCGCGCGCGTCGCTGGAGACAAAAGCCGACGGCATCGCTTACGAGGTCCGCGATCTTGACAACGTCCGCGCCGCGCTCGACTGGTGCTTCTCTTCGGCCGGCGATCTGGCAATCGGGGTTTCGCTCACCGCGGCCTGCGTGCCGGTCTGGCTCAATCTGTCATTGGTCGCCGAATGTCGGGAGCGCGCCGAGCGCGCGCTGGCCTGTCCCGAGATCGAACAGGCCTTGAGCGCACACCTGCGGATGCAGCTCTATATCGCGTTCGGGAGAGCCGTCGTTCAATCGATGGGGGCCGAAGAGCAGATCGACTCCGTGCTGTCGAAGGGACTCGAAATCGCAAGAAGTATCAATGATGTCGATGCAGAGCTGCGGGCGCTTTGGGCCACGTGGTGCTACCTCGATCACAAGGGTGAGCACGGGGCAGCGCGCTCCGTCGCGCAGCAGTTCGCGCAAGCCGCGGGCAGAAAAGGCGATAGCGCAGATATCCTCGTCGGAGACCGCTTGATCGGCTACACGACGCACTATCTCGGAGACCAAGTCGAGGCGCGCGGCTACCTTGAACGGGTGGTCGAAGGCTATGTCGCTCCGGCCGGCCAGCGTCACGTGATCTGGTTTCAACACGATCAGCTTGTGGTCGCCAAAGTCGTGCTGGCGCGGGTGCTTTGCCTTCAGGGCTTTCTGGATCAGGCAACGCAGATGGCCCGGGAGAGCCTTGAACAGGCGCGGGCTTCAGGACATTCCCTCACGATCCGTTACGTCCTGGGCTGGGGCTTGTGCCCGCTGTCGCTGATGATCGGTGATCTTGATGCGGGCGCAGACTTCGTGGCGACCCTTGTCGACCTCGCCGCGCGGCGCAGTCTGCCGTTCTGGCAAAGCGTCGGGCGCGCCTTGGAAGGGACACTTGCCATTCGGCGCGGCGAGTTCGCATCGGGCTTGGCCTTGCTGCACGGCGTGCTTGACGCCAAGCCCGGCTGGGCCGTCCGGTTCCCCGATTTCCTCGGTGCTTTTGCCGAGGGCCTTGCCCGGTTGGGGCGGCTTTCCGAAGCACTCTCGACCGTCGCGCGTGCGCTCGCGGACGCCGAGCGAGGTGAGGCGTGCTGGTACCTCGCCGAGATGCTGCGGATCAAGGGTGAACTCCTGCTCCAGGCCGGCGGAGATCGCGCGGAGGCGCAGGCGTGCTTTCAGGAAGCGCTCGATGTCGCGCGCCGCCAGGGGGCGCTGTTGTGGGAATTGCGCAGCGCCGTGAGTCTCGCTGGCGTGCTTGGTCATGATCGGCCGGAGGAGGCGCGCCAGATTCTGGCATCCGCGTTCGGGAGATTCACCGAGGGCTTCGACACCGCCGATCTGCGCGCCGCGAGGACCATGCTCGAAGCGCTGCGCTAAAATCAGCCTCCCGAAGAGCCACGGGCGAGGCGCCGGCATCTCCCCAAGCCCTTGCTCGGCTTCAGCTGTCTGAATCACGCCTTACTTCAGGAATCTTCAGAACTGCATCAGGGAATGCATGCGGGACGGGAAGTATGTTCGCACCAGTGCAACGACTTCCAGGAAATCGAGATGGCCGACCACGGCAATTCTCCGCCCGATCTTGTTGAGTCCGACCGCCTACGAGCCAGCCCGTCGCGCAGGAGTTTCTTCGCCGCCTCCGCAGGCCTTGCGGGTAGCCTTATTGCCGCCCCGGTGGCAGCGGACTCGCTGGCCGACGTTCCGCCGCGCGAGGACGGCGCCAATCTCAGTGGGCACAGCGAGCGATCGCAATATGTGAAGCTTGCCCGTATTCCCGAAGCCGGGCCCGGCAAGCGCAACGTCGATCCGAGCGATGCGATCAATTCCAAGGCGCCACTCGACAAGCTGTTCGGCGGCATCACGCCAACCGATCTGCACTATGAGCGCAGCCACTCCGGCGCCCCCGACCTCGATCCGGCGAAACATCGCCTTCTGGTCCACGGCATGGTGGGGAAGCCGCTGGTCTTCAATGTCGAAGACCTCAAGGCCATGCCGTCAGTTTCTCGGGTCGTCTTCATTGAATGCACCGGCAATGGTTGGGAGAACTGGAAGAAGGCCGACGAGAATCTGACGGTGCAGCACACCCACGGGCTCGTCAGCACCAATGAGTGGACCGGCGTGCCCTTGAAATTCATCGTCGACCTGGTCGGCAAGGAACCAGATTCGCACTGGATGCTGGCAGAAGGTGGCGACGCCGCCGGCGTCGCGCGCAGCATTCCGCTGACAGACGAGATCCTGAGCGAGGCCTTCGTCGCCTATGGCCAGAACGGCGAGCCGCTGCGGCCGGCGCACGGTTTTCCGATGCGGCTGGTCATGCCGGGGTTCGAGGGCAACCTCAACATCAAATGGCTGCGCCGGCTGAAGTTCGGCGACCAGCCCTGGATGACCCGCTGGGAGACCGCGCGCTACACGCAGTTGCAGGCGAACGGCAAGGCCACGCAATTCCAACTGCGCATGGACACCAACTCGGTGATCACCACGCCGTCGGGCACGATGGTGATCAAGCCGGGTTACCAGCGCATCAATGGCCTTGCCTGGAGCGGCCATGGCAGGATCGCGAAGGTCGAGATATCGACGGACGGGGCGAAGAGCTGGAGGCAGGCGCAGCTGACTCAGCCCGCGCTGCCGAAGGCGCAAGTCCGCTTCCAGATGGATTGGACTTGGGAAGGCAAGCCGACCAGGATCGTGAGCCGTTCCACCGACGACAGGGGCAATGTGCAGCCCGACCGTAAATCCTTCATTGCGGCGATGGGGACCAACGCGCTGTTTCACTACAACGCGCAGCAGACCTGGAGCATCGACGAAACCGGGAGAGTCCGCAATGTCCTCGACTAGCAGGAGCGTTCTCGCCGTGGCGGTCGCACTCGCATTGGTCTCGCCCGTCCTCGCCTATGATTTCGGTCGTCAGGCAACGCCCGACGAGATCGCGTTATGGGACATCGACGTCAGGCCGGATGGCAAGGGATTGCCGCCCGGAAGCGGCACGGTGGCGGAGGGCAAGCAGGTCTTCGCCGACAATTGTGCTGCATGCCATGGCGACAAGGGCGTCGGCGGCATCAAGGACCGGCTGGTCGGTGGCCCGGGCACACTCGCCTCGGCAAACCCTGTGAAAACCGTCGGCAGCTACTGGCCCTATGCCACGACGCTGTTCGATTACATTCACAGGGCCATGCCATATCAGGCGCCAGGCTCGCTGAGCAACGACGACACCTACGCCGTCGCCGCCTACATTCTGAGCCTGAACGGCATTCTGCCGGCCGACGGCAAGCTCGATCGCGACAGCCTGCCGAGGGTGAAGATGCCGAACCGCGACGGCTTCGTGCCCGAGCCGGAATTCGATCCGGCGAAGCTGTTCCGAAAGCAATGAGGGCGGCGTTCGCGAGGGCCGCCATCTTGGCGCTGGTCGCTGCGCCATCGCTATGGGGAGTGCATGCAATGGCCGCCGAAGGACTGATCACGCTGCGCAGCAGCTTTGGACCTGAAGAGACCATGAACCGGTTCGAGGCCGAGGTCCGCGCGAAGGGCATGACCGTGTTCGCCCACATCGACCATGCCGCCGGTGCGGCCGCGGTCGGGCTGCCGCTGCGGCCGACGGATCTGTTGATCTTCGGCGCCGCCAAGGGCGGCACGCCGCTGATGCAGGTGGCGCAGACGATCGGCATCGACCTGCCGCTGAAGGCCCTGGTCTGGCAGGACGAGGCTGGTACGACTTTTCTGTCCTATAACGATCCAGCCTATCTCACGCAGCGGCACGGCCTCAGCGAAAGCACAAATCCCTTGGTCGAAGCGATGTCGGGCGCGGTCAAGGCGATCGCGGCCAAAGCTACAACGACGCCTGAGTAAACCATCACCGGGAAAGGCAGGCCAACATGAGCGCGACCATGGCGAGCCGCTATACTCGGCGGAGCGATGCAGCCATCCGGGCTCGCCTCGATCCCGCAGCCGGTGCCTGGGCGCGGCGAGGTGCTGGTCAAGGTTGCTGCGAGCGGCGTCAATCCGCTCGGCATCAAAATCCGGGCTGGCGTCGCGGCGCATGCGCGTCATCCCTTTCATGCGGTCCTCGGTATCGACCTGCTGGCACCGTGGCGGCGCTTGGGCCCGGGGTGGCTACCTTTCGCGAGGGCGACGAAGTTCATGGCATGACAGCGGTGTCGGCGGCGTGCAGGGATCGCTCGCCGAATATGCTGCTTTCAACTCGGTCGCCCGCTTCGGCCATGTGGTCAGCGCGCTCGGATGGTAGACGCATTCGCTCGCGCCGCTCTCTCTCCGTGCCGGCACCTATTCTGGCGTATTCACGCTGTTGCCGCTCCTCAGCGGCGAATGCCGCGCGCATCACGGGGAAATCCTACGCGAGGCGACCAAATTCGTCGAAGCTGCGCTTCGATCCGCGCCGGTTCAACCTGTCGAATGTCGACGCGGCACATGCGTCGGTCGATGACCGGTCGGCAAAGGGGAAGATCCTGGTTGAATTCCAATAGCGATCTGAGGCAATCGACCTTACTTGTACCCGTATGTGAAAGGAAACCCAACATGCCATTCGTCAATGTTAAACTGGTTGAAGGCGTTTTCACCACTGAAGAAAAGCATGCAATGGCTAAAGCGCTTACCGACGTGATGGTCAAGTTCGAGGGATCGGAGGTCTTTCGCGAAGTCGTCTGGGTCTTGATTGAGGAGCTTCACACCGACGGTTGGCACATCGGCGGCCGGCCGTTCGCGGGGCCAAAGTCGTTGAAGGAATCGTTGGGTAACTCAAAGGCTATCTACGAGACGATCAACGGCGATCCTACCACGCGCGCCGAATGGGCGGCCGCAGCACCTGTTCGTAACACCTGACGACAACAAGGTCGATCAAGGACGTCAATCTCGAAAAACTGCCGAGACCTGCGCTTAGTATCATCGTTCACGGAGGCTCGATCGATGGACATAGAACCAAACCAATTCGTGGCGAGTGCCACGTCGTCTACGCGTTAGGAGAACGATCGGCGTTCAAGATTGGCGATCTTATCAGCTCGCGGTTGACAATGAGCAGGAGAGGATGCGCCGGTGAGGCAGGCTGAAATGATGCAAGCTGCCATTCTTGATGCACCGCAGCTGCCATTTCGGCTTGCCTCGATCCCGCGGCTCAAGCGGCTGCTGGCGGACGCCATGCTGGACAATGCCGCCCTGAAGGATCTCCTGGGAAAGAAGTGGTGACGCCTGCGGCGAAGCGGAAAGCTGTCGCACATCTCGTGCGCGTTCACGGGATGAGCGAACGGCGGGCGTGTAAAGCCATCGGCTGTTGCCGCATGACGGTCAGATATCGGACGAGCCGGGCTGATGATGCCGGGCTGCGGGAGCGCATGAGGCCGATCGCCCATGAGCGTCGCCGCTTCGGCTATCGTCGCCTGCACGTCCTGCTCAAGCGGGAGGGCTACCTGGTCAATCACAAGAAGCTGTTCCGGCTGTACCTGGAGGAACGGCTCACGGTGCGCCGCAGAGGTGGCAGCAAGCGCGCTATCGGGACGCGAGCGCCGATGACGGTGCCGCTGCTCCCGAATCTTTGTGTCGGATCAGATGACCGATGGCCGGCGCTTCCGCATCCTGACCGTGGTCGACGACTGCACCCGCGAGTGCCTGGCGCTGGTGGCCGACACTTCACTCTCGGGCGTCCGGGTCGCACGAGAGTTAGACCGGCTGGTCGCCGAGCGCGGCAAACCCGATGATGGTGGTGAGCGACAACGGTAGTGAGCTCACAAGCAATGCCATCCTGACATGGACCGATCAGAGCCGTGTCGCCTGGCACAACATTGCGCCGGGCAAGCCCATGAAGAACGCCTTCATCGAGAGCTTCAACGGTCGCCTGCGGGATGAACTGCTGAACGAGACGCTGTTCGCCTCGCTTGCTCAGGCCCGCGTCGCGCTCCGATGCTGGCGGACCGACTATAACGACGCTCGGCCACACTCCCAGCTCGGATGGAAGACGCCATCCGAATTCGCCGCCACCTTCAATCCGCGTCGGGATCTGGCGCTGCGCTATGCCGAGAGCTCCGCGCCAGCTGCTACGACCGCCCAGATGGGCACATCAAACCGCCCGAACGAACTCAGATCTGGATAAAACTTGGGGGCAAGGGCATCCGGGCCGAATTGGATTTATCTCAGCAGCAATCACCTCAAGGCTCGCTGTTGGCCGAAAATGATTTGGGCTTATTAGCCGGGCGCGAGTGAATGAATGTGCAAGAGCGCGTGCTCGAACTTGTCGATCGTTTCAATGCGGAGACGTGACGATTGGCCTTGCCGATCAAATTGGTCGATCGGAGCGCCCTAATATCTCTGATAGAATTGGACCACGCGAGGCCGTTGACGCTCGGATCTACTCTGTGGGAATGCGTCTCTGTGGCCGCTCGCGCGACAGGATCAAGAAGGCAGAACGTCCTCGTTATTTGCAGTGGTTGGCTCGTTGAGCTGCGTTGCGGCGCTGCCAGCGGAATTCTGTCGTCGGCGCGATTGACTGATCCTGGAGTGTCTTGAGATTGGTCGAGGAATCTCAAGGCTTTGTGGGCTCAGCTTAAGATACGACGCTCTCGTGTCCGTTTCTTGATCGCCGTCGAAAAAGAATCCGTTTGCGGCCAACATCGGTCCACTGCTCAATCGGTTCTCAGCCGATTGGCGCGGATCTGTGCGATTGCCGAGAGCTCAAGCAGAGGACAGTCGACATTAGCGGCGCTTATATCCGCAATTTTTGCTTCCAATTTTACTTCGCAAAATCCCGCCGATAGCCTCGCATCAAGATCGAAACGCAAGCGGGCCAACATCCAACGAAGGATGTCGTGCTGCCTTGTAACCAGCGGGGGTTGCTATGCGCGACAACGAGACACGCACGTCGACGGGCGAGACGGTGGGACTAAAGACCAGGCCGCCGAAAGACAGGCTGAGCCGGCGTTCATTGCTCAAGGGTGCGGCCGCGCTTGCGGGTGCAGCGGTTGGCTCGGACATCGTGCCGGGCGCGCCGACGATCTGGGCGCAGGAGATCAAGGATATCGAACTGCGCCATGTCGGCGTGTCCTATTCGGTGGTGAAGGCGATCGGTGACCAGGCCGCGAAGGATCTCGGCTTCAAGGTCACGATGCAGAACCTCGATACGTCGGCGGCGATCAACCGTTTCATCAGCCAGCCGAACAGCGTCGACATCGCCGACCTCGAGGGCTGGCAAGCCAAATTGGCCGCCAAGCGCGGCGTCATCCAGGGCATCGAGGTCAAGAAGATCAAGGAGTTCGACAACATCCTCCCGATCTTCACCAAAGGTGAGATCAATGGCAACAAGATTCCGCGCCAGGGCATTTCGCCCTATGAGGCGATGTACATCGCCAAGCCCGATGCGACCGATCTTCATGACGGTGTGACCGAGTGGGCGACCTTCCTGCCACAGGTCTACAATGCCGACTCGATCGGCTACCGGCCCGATCTCGTCGGCCACGAGGTGACCGAGTGGAAGGACCTGATCGACCCGAAGTTCAAGGGCAAGGCCGCGATCCTCGACGTGCCCGCGATCGGCATCATGGATGCCGCGCTGTGCTTCGAAAGTGCCGGACTGATCAAGTACGGCAACAAGGGCAACATGACCAAGGAGGAGATCGACTTCACCTGCAACAAGCTGATCGAGCTGAAGAAGCAGGGGCAATTCCGCGCCACCTGGACCACCTTCGATCAGTCGGTGCAACTGATGGCGGCAGGCGAGGTGGTGATCCAGTCGATGTGGTCGCCGGCGGTGGCCGCGGTGCGCGTCAAGGAGATCCCCTGCGTCTACGCGCCTGTCAACGTCAAGAACGGCAAGGAGGGCTATCGCGGCTGGTGCAACGGCATGGGTCTGATGAAGCACCTCACCGGCAAGAAGCTCGACGCCGCCTATGAGTATCTCAACTGGTACCTGTCCGGCTGGCAGGGCGGCTTCGTGGCGCGCTACGGCTATTACAGCCCGGTGCCGTCGACGGCGAAGAAGTTCCTCTCCGCTGCGGAATGGGATTTCTGGTACGAGGGCAAGCCCGCGCCGGAGGTCGTGAACGACCCCTATGGCGTGCCGATGGAGAAGGCCGGCACCAAGCGCGACGGCGGCTCGTTCCTCGACCGCGTCACCAACATCTCCTGCTGGAATACGCTGATGGACGAGGCTGCCTACATGAACAAGCGCTGGAACGACTTCAAGGTGGCCTGATTCCTGCCTCTTTCCACTGCACGGCCGGCACGATCCCGTGCCGGCGCAGGCGACAGCAAAGCAATCTCCGCGATGATGCCGAGCTCTTCTTCAACCTCTCGTTCGAGCCTGACCGGCTGGCTTTACGTGTCGCCTCTGGTCGGCGTGCTCGTGCCGTTCTTCCTGGCGCCGATCCTGGTGGTGCTGGCGGCAAGCTTCTTCGGCTCGGACGGATTCGGCGGGCTCACGCCGGGCTTCACGCTGGCGAACTACGTCGAAGTGCTGCATTCGGCGCTGACGCTCAAGCTCTATCTGGCAACGATCAAGTTCACCGTGCTGACCTGGATCTTCACGCTGCTGATCGGCTTCTTCGTGGCATACTTCCTGGTCTTTCACGTGCGCAACCAGCTGCTCGCAATCGGGCTGTTCCTGCTGTGCACCGTGCCGTTCTGGACCTCGAACATCATCCGCATGATCTCGTGGATCCCGCTGCTCGGCAAGGAAGGGCTGATCAACGCGGCCCTGATCTCGACCGGGGTGATCCGCCAGCCGCTGGAAGTGCTGCTGTTCTCGGATCTCGCCGTCGTCATCGCCTATGTGCACCAGCTGACGATCTTCATGATCGTGCCGATCTTCAATGCCATGGCGCGGATCGACAAGCGGCTGATCGAGGCCGCGATCGATGCCGGCGCCAGCCGCTTCGACATCCTGCGCCTGATCGTGGTGCCGATGGCCAAGAGCGGCATCGCGCTCGGCTCGATCTTCGTGGTCTCGATCGTGATGGGCGACTTCTTTGTCGTCAAGGTGATGTCCGGCGGCGGCTCCGCCTCGGTGGTCAGCGCCTTCTATGAGGACGTCGGCGTGCTGCAATATCCGACGGCAGCGGCGAGCGCGGTGCTGCTGACGCTGGTGCTCGTCGCCATCGTGTCGCTGATCCTGCGCAGCGTCGACATCCGGCGGGAGATCACCCGATGAGTGCCGTCGTGGTCGACAATCCCGAGCAGGGGATCTCCGCGCGCAAGGCGATCGCGCCGAGCAGGGGCAAGCGGCCCTGGACCTTCTACGTGCTGGCGTCGCTGTTTACAGCCTATGTGCTCGCGCTCTACGGCCCGATGTTCTGCATCTACATCCTGTCGTTCCAGGACGTTCGCGGCGGCCTCGTGTTTCCGATGAAGGGGCGTTCGCTGCACTGGTTCATCGACCTGTTCACCCAGGTGCGTACCGGCGACGTCAAGGGCTCGTTCGACCGTTCGATCAAGCTCGCGGTGATCGTCACCATCATCACGGTGGTGATCTCGTTCCTGGCCGGCCTCGGCTTCCGTCGCCGCTTCAAGGGCGACAGCATCGTATTCTACATGATGATCGGCAGCCTCGTGGCGCCCGGCCTGGTGCTCGGGCTCGGCACTGGCCTGCTGTTCCAGGCGCTGGGACTGAGCCCGGCCTGGTACTCCTCGGCGCTCGGCGCGCAGCTGTCGTGGACGTTGCCGTTCGGCGTGCTCGTGATGTTCGCGGTGATGTCGCGCTTCAACAATGCCTGGGACGAGGCGGCGCGCGATCTCGGCGCCAGCCGCTGGCAGGCGATCCGGCTCGTCATGATCCCGGTGCTGGCGCCTGGACTGGTTGCGGTCGCCTTGTTCGGCTTCACGCTGTCCTACGACGAGTTCGCGCGTACCCTGCAGACGGCGGGCTCTCTCAACACGCTGCCGCTGGAGATCTGGAGCATGACGTTGAACGTCACCTCGCCCTCGCTCTACGCGCTCGGCACCGTGACAACGATCGTGTCCTTCGTCGTCATCGGCGTCAGCCTGGGAAGCATCGTGCTGATCCAGAAGAAGCGCGGCGCGCAGAAGATCAAAGGATAAGGCTTGGACGGATGCGGATCGAACGAGGCGATATTGAGCTCGCAGGTGTCTGCAAGAGCTATGACGGTGTCGTCAATGCCGTCGACGGCGTCAATCTCAGGATTGCCGACGGCGCTTATTGCTGCTTCATCGGCCCGTCCGGCTGCGGCAAGACCACCATCCTGCGCATGATTGCCGGCCATGAGGACCCGACCGCGGGAGAGATCGTGATCGGCGGCCACAACGTGGTCGGCCTGCCGCCGGTGCAGCGGCGCACCGCGATGATGTTCCAGTCCTACGCGCTGTTTCCGCACCTGACGGTGCGCGAGAACATCGCCTTTGCGCTGCAGGTCCGCGGCCAGTCCAAGGCCGAACGGCTGCGGGCGGCTGACGCGATGATCGAGAAGGTACGCCTGACGCAGTTTGCCGACCGGCTGCCGGCGCAGCTCTCCGGCGGGCAGCAGCAGCGCGTGGCGCTGGCGCGGGCCGCGATCACCGAGCCGCGCGTGCTGCTGCTCGACGAGCCGCTGTCGGCGCTCGACGAGCAGCTGCGGGTGCAGATGCGCCAGGAGTTGCGGCGGATGCAGCGCGAGCTCGGCATTACCTTCATCCACGTCACCCACACCCAGCTCGAGGCGATCGCGCTTGCCGATCTCGTCGTGGTGATGGAGCAGGGGCGGATCAAGCAGGCCGGGCCGGCGCGCGAGGTCTACGCCCATCCGCGCGACCGGTACGTCGCCGAGTTCATGGGCGGCCAGAACGTGCTGTCCGGCCGGGTCGCGAAGGTCAATGGCGGGAGCTTCCTGCTGAAGCAGGGCGCGCGAGAGGCCATCGAGGTGCCGCTGCAGGCGCGTCGCGGCATCGGCGTCGGCGACACTATCGATATCGCCGTGCGCCGTGACGATGTTGCGCTGGTCCGGCCCGGCGCGTCGCTGCCGCCCGGTTGCGGCACCGCGCTGCCGAGTCGCGTGACCGCGATCGAGTATCAGGGCTATTTCGTCAAGGTCATGCTCGACACCGTGCCGGACGACGAGTTCGTCGCCTATGTGCCCGAAAAGACCTTCTTCGCAGATCCCTTCAACGTCGGCGACGTCGTTCTGGCCACCTGGGTGGCGGATCGCGCCCGCCCGCTCGCCTGACCCTTTTCGACAACGGAGAGTAGACCGTGCAGATCTCCTTCACCCTCAATGGCCGTCCGACCACGGTCGACGTGGCGCCGGCAACGCTCGTCAGCGATCTCCTGCGTGAGCAGCTCAGCCTCACGGGGACGCATGTCGGCTGCGATACCAGCCAGTGCGGCGCCTGCGTCGTGCATCTCGACGGTGCGCCCGTGAAGAGCTGCACCTTGCTGGCGCCGTCGCTGGACGGCGCGACCTTGCTGACCATCGAGGGGCTCGGCGCCACCGCAGGCTCGAACGGGCTGCATCCAATGCAGGAAGCGTTCCGCGAGCATCATGGCCTGCAATGCGGCTTCTGTACGCCGGGCATGGTGATGACCGCGACCGCTCTCGCTGCCGCCAATCCGGCACCGACCGAGGCCGAGGTCCGGCGCGGGCTCGAAGGCAACATTTGCCGGTGCACCGGCTATCAGAACATCGTCATCGCGGTCATGGCCGGCGCGGCCGCCATGCACGCCACGTCAGCGGGAGAGTGACCATGGGGCAGGTGATCGGGATCGGCGCGGCGCCGAAGCGCAAGGAAGATCAGCGCTTCCTCACCGGGCGCGGCAACTACGTGTCGGACATCAAGCGGCCGGGCATGACGGCGGGTGTTTTCATCCGTTCGCCGCATGCCCATGCCGTGCTGCGCGGCATCGACAAATCCGCCGCGCTGGCGGCGCCGGGCGTGGTCGCGGTGCTGACCGGCGAGGATGTCGCGGCCGACGGCCTGGGCTCGCTGCCCTGCGGCTGGGGCATCAGCGACGCCAAGGGCGTCCCGATGAAAGAGCCGCCATTCCCGATGCTGGCGCAGGGCAAGGTGCGCTTCGTCGGCGACATGGTGGCCTTCGTCATCGCCGAGACGCTCGAACAGGCGAAGTCGGCGGCGGAGCTGGTGAATGTCAACTATGAGGTGCTGCCCTCGGTCGTCGGCGTGCTCGATGCGGTCAGGCCCGACGCGCCGCAATTGTTCGACGACGTCCCGAACAATGTCTGCTGCGACTGGGAGCTCGGCGATAAGGCCGCGGTGGAGGCGGCGTTCCGCAAGGCGGCGCATGTCGCCAAGCTGAGCCTGGTCAACAATCGCCTGATCGGCAATCCGATGGAGCCGCGGGCGGCGATTGCCGAATATGATCCGGGCAAGGGCCACCACACGCTGTGGACCACCAGCCAGTTTCCCCATGTCGTGCGCTTCCTGATGAGCGCGCTGGTGCTGAAGCTGCCGGAGCACAAGGTGCGCGTCGTGGCGCCCGATGTCGGCGGCGGTTTCGGCGTCAAGCAGTTCCATTATGGCGAGGAGGCCGTCGTCACCTGGGCGGCCAAGCGCGTGCTGCGCCCAGTGAAATGGGTGGCGGATCGCTCGGAAGGCTATCTGTCGGACCGTCACGGCCGCGATCACGTCACCGAGGCCGAGCTGGCGCTCGACGAGAACGGGAAATTCCTGGCGCTCCGGGTCAAGACGCTCGCCAACATGGGCGGTTATCTCTCGACTTTCGGCCCGAACATCCCGACCAATCTGTACGCCCCGCTGCTCGGCGGCGTCTACACGACGCCGGCGATCTACTGCAACGTCAAGGTCGTATTCACCAACACCGTGCCCGTGGACGCCTATCGCGGCGCCGGTCGGCCCGAGGCGACCTTCGTGGTCGAGCGCATCGTCGATGTCGCCGCGGCCGAGATGGGGATCGACCGCGTCGAGCTGCGCCGGCGCAACATGATCCCGAAGGAGGCCTATCCGTACCAGACGCCGGTGCTGGTGCAGTACGATTCCGGCGATCCGATGGGGTGTCTCGACGGCGCGCTAGTCGCCGCCGACGTGAAGAATTTCGGCGTACGCAAGGCGGAATCGGCGCGCAATGGCAAGTTCCGCGGGCTCGGCTTCTCGACCTATGTCGAGGCCTGCGGACTCGCGCCGTCGCGCTTCGCCGGACGGTTGGGCGCGCGTGGCGGCCTCTATGAGAGCGCCACTGTGCGGGTGCATCCGGCGGGGCAGGTGACCGTGATGATCGGGACGCATAATCACGGCCAGGGCCATGAGACGACCTTCGCGCAGATCGTGTGCGAGAAGCTCGGCGTCCCCTTCGAGAATGTCGACATCGTGTTCGGCGACACCGACCGCGTCCAGTTCGGCATGGGCACCTATGGCTCGCGCTCCCTGGTGGTCGGCGGTGCGGCGCTGTCGAAGGCCGCCGACAAGGTGATCGTCAAAGGCAAGAAGATCGCCGCGCATCTGCTGGAAGCCAGCGAGCAGGACATCCATTTCGAGGCCGGCAAGTTCTCGGTTGCCGGCACTGACCGGGTCAAGACGATCGAGGAGATCGCAGGCGCGGCCTACGTGCCGCACAATTATCCGTTGGAGATCCTCGAGCCGGGACTGGAGGAGCAGGCCTATTACGACCCGGTCAACTTCACCTATCCGGGTGGCTGCCACATCGCCGAGGTCGAGATCGATCCGGAGACCGGCATCGTCACGCTGGTCAACTATACGGCGGTGGACGATGTCGGCACCGTCATCAACCCGATGATCGTGGAGGGCCAGCTGCATGGCGGCATCGTGCAGGGCGTCGGCCAGGCGCTCTATGAGAATGCAGTCTATGACGAGAGCTCCGGGCAGTTGGTCTCTGGCTCGCTGATGGATTATTGCGTGCCGCGCGCCGACCATCTGCCGATGATGAAGGTGGCCACGCACTCGACGCTGTGCACGCATACGCCGATGGGCGTGAAGGGCTGCGGCGAGGTCGGCACCATCGGCTCGCCGGCCGCCGTGATCAACGCGGTGGTCGATGCGCTGGCACATCTCGGCGTCACCCATGTCGACATGCCGGCGACGCCGAACCGCATCTGGCGCCTGCTGCAGAACGCGTCGCTGCCAGTGGCCGCAGAGTAGGGGGGAGACATGCGTGCATTTGCCTATCACCAGCCGAACGAGATCTCGGAGGCGGTCAAGTTGCTCACATCGGTCGAGGACTGCAAGGTCCTCGGCGGCGGCATGACCCTGATCCCCACGCTGAAGCAGCGCCTCGCGGCGCCAGCCGCCGTGGTGGATCTCGCGAAACTGCCTGCTTTGAAAGGGATCAGCGACGACGGCGTGACCGTGACGATCGGCGCCATGACCCCACATGCGGTGGTCGCTGCGTCACCGATCGTGCAGGCGCGCATTCCCGCGCTCGCTCATCTTGCATCCGAGATCGGCGATCCAGCCGTCCGCAACCGCGGCACGCTGGGCGGCTCTGTCGCCAACAACGACCCGGCCGCCGACTATCCCGCCGCCGTGCTCGGCCTCGGCGCCACCATCATCACCAGCGCGCGTGAGATCGCGGCGGATCGGTTCTTTGTCGGCCTGTTCGAGACCGCCTTGGAGCCCGGCGAGATCATCACGGCGATCCGCTTTCCCGTGCCGGTGGCGGCGGGCTACGCGAAGTTCAAGGCGCCGGCGTCGCGCTATGCGCTGGTCGGTGTGTTCGTCGCCAGGTTTGCCGACGGCGTGCGCGTCGCGGTGACCGGCGCCGGGGCGGGCGTGTTCCGCGTTGCGGCGATGGAGCAGGCGCTGAGCCAGAGCTTCGAACCGACCAGCATCGCCTCCATCAAGATCGATGCGGCCGGGCTGACATCCGACATCCATGCCGAAGCCGACTACCGGGCGCATCTCGTCACGGTCATGGCCAAGCGCGCCGTCACGGCCGCATCGAGGTAGCCTTCAGGACCCATCATGACAGCCTTGTCTGCCCACGCGGCCGCTGCGGACGCGCCGTCCGATCTCGCTCGTTTGTCTGCCGTCGATCTGCTGGCGGGATATCGGCGCAAGCGCTTCACTCCGGTTGACGTGGTCGAGGACGTCATTGCGGCGCTGGACGCCACGCACACCCGCTGTAACGTCGTGGTGACCGCGATGTACGAGCAGGCGCGTGCCGACGCCAAGCGCCTCGCCGCCGCGATGCGTGCGGGCGAGCCGTGTGGTCCGCTGGCCGGTGTGCCCGTCACCATCAAGGATCTCGTGTTCGTCGCGGGCGTGCCGGCCTATGCCGGCTCGCCGATGAACAAGAGCTTCGTCCCCGACGCCGATGCGGCTGTGGTGTCGGCGCTGAAGGCTGCGGGCGCGATCATCACCTGCAAGACCACGACCTGCGAGTCCGGTTACAAGCTGACCGCCGACAGTCCGGTGACGGGACTGACGCGCAATCCGTGGAATCCGGCACACACCAGCGGCGGGTCGAGCGGTGGTGCGGCTGCGGCGGTCGCTTCGGGCTGCGGTCCGATCGCGATCGGCACCGACGGCGTCGGCTCGATCCGGGTGCCGTCGTCGTTCTGCGGTGTGTTCGGTTTGAAGCCGACCTTTGGCCTGGTGCCGCGCTCGCCCGGCTTCGCGCCGCCCTCCTGGGCCTCGCTGGCGCATACCGGCCCGATCACGCGCACGGTGGCAGACGCCGCGCTGGCGCTCGAGACGATCGCCATCCACGATCTGCGCGATGCGGCGAGCCTCGCGGTCGCGGAGCGCCGCTTCGACGCGAGCCCGCGGCCGCTGACCGGCCTGCGCATCGGCGCCAGCGCCGATCTCGGCTATGCCGCCGTCGCGCCCGATGTGCGCGCGGCCTTCGCCAAGGCGGTCGCTGTGCTGGAGGACTGCGGCGCGCGCATCAGCGGCGATCATCCCGGCATCGACAGCCGAATCCTGGAACGGACGCTGAAGCCGATTGCCTTCATCGAGCAGGCCGCAGCGGTCGCGCACAAGACCGGAGACGAGCTCGCCGATTGCGACACCGATTATCGCGATGTGATCGCGGCGGGCCGCAGTTACGCCGGCGTCGATTATGTCGAGGCCGGCTATCGCCGCACCCAGATGCGCGCCGCCTTCGTCGATTTGTTCTCCCGCGTCGATGCGCTGGTGACGCCGACAGTCGCGGTGACCGCGTTCGGTGCGGGGCAGCTCGGGGTCGCGAGCATCGACGGCACGCCGGTCGATCCGCATCTCGGCTGGTCGCCGTTCTCCTGGCCGATCAATCTGGCCGGCCTGCCGGCCGCCACCGTGCCGTGCGGCTTCGATCGCGACGGCCTGCCGATCGGCCTGCAGATCATCGCGCCCTGGCTCGACGAACCCACGATCTTCAAGATCGCTGCGGCCTTCGAGGAGGCGCAGCCGTGGGCCGGGAGGTGGCCGGAGATGCGCGGTTAGTTGGTGCGCGATGTGTGCCGGTTGCACCCGCACGCAACCCATGACGCACCCTTAAGCTCATCACCTGCGCTGCATTGGGCAGCGAAACGCTGATTGAACTTACCGTCTTGCTGATGAGATCGCTGCGCGACGATGGGCATGCGGCGGCTGCTTTGCCCACCCTGCGAACTCATGCCGTGTTGCGCGGGCGTGGTGCGAAGATGCGCCGGCGACCCGCATGCGCTCAGCCCATATCGATAGGGACCCCGGTCTCGCCGAGCTGATCGCCGAGGCGCAGATAATGCGCGAGGTAATCGTGCAGCGCGGTGGCCGCCTTCGAGGTGGCGCCGCTCGACTTGTACAGCAGCAGCTCGACCTGCGGCAGCGCGGGAAGTCCGTCGGCGGGGCCGAGCTCGCGCATGCCCGCGACCAGCGCGCTGCGGCCGAGCACGGTCACCGCCATTCCGGCGAACGCCGCGGCCTGCAGGCCGCCGACGCTCTCGCTCTGACAGGCGATGCGCCAACGCAAATTTGCGGCCTCCAGCGCCGCGATCGCGTGGTCGCGATAGATGTTGCCCTGGGGAAGCAGCGCCAGCGGGATCGGCCGCTCTTGATGGGCCGCCGACTGTTCCCCGGTCATCCACACCAGCTGCTCCCGCCTTACGACCTGGCCGCCGGTGAAATCATTCATGCGCGTGACCAGTGCGATATCGACCTCGCTGCGCTTCACCAGCTCCACCAGCGGCGTCGACAGCGCGCAGTTCAGCTCGACCTGGATGCGCGGAAAGGATTTGCGGAAGACGCTGAGGATCGACGGGAGGATGAAGGCCGCGTAGAGGTCGGGCGTGCCGAGCACGACTTGGCCCTCGATCTCCTGCGATGCCAGCTGCGAGATCAGCTCGTCATGCAGCCGCAGGATGGAACGGGCGTAAGTCAGCACGATGCCGCCGTCCTCGGTCAGCGCCAGCCGTCGCCCGCCATGGACGAACAGCTGCTTGCCCGTGAGCTCCTCGAGACGCTGGAGCTGCAAGGTGATCGCCGGCTGGGTGCGTCCCAGCCGCCGCGCGGTTTCAGTGATGCTGCCGGTCTCGACGACGGAGATCAGCGACCGGAGCATGCGAATGTCGAGGCTGATGAGGTTCATTCTTGATCCATACCGTGTCTCATGCAAATTTTATGCAACGACGATGTCGCAGCGTCGGCCAGGCGTTGCGCGGCTATGGTTCGGGTCGGAGCGCGCCCATCCGCTACCGAAAACTCGACGAGTCCTGTCCGTTCGGCGGCATCGCGCTGCGAATCTGGAATCCGATCAGAAATTCAATCGTGAGTTTCCAATTCAGGTTCGAACGCGTCAGCGTCGAACGCTCCGGGCCGGGGAGCGTGTGCGCTTTGCGGGCCCAGCTCGCACCTTGTGATCTCATTCCAGTCACGCGTCTTGCGGCCGCCGAGGACAATTGAAGCTGAGCCTTCGGCGCGCATCTTGGCGCAAGCTGTGGCTTCCGGACAAGATTCGCGCGCAGGCCTTCTAGCCAAACGCCTGGCTGATCACGGCATAGCTGCTCGGCGCACCAGCGGCGCGCAACCCGGTGTCGTTGGCGTCGGTCCGCAACGACATCGTCGTCACCGTGTCATGCAGTGCGAGGCCTGCGGCGGCGATGAAGGCGCGGAATTCGTTGCCCTCGCTGTGAGTATCGATCCGCAGGAACTGCCGCGCATGGGCCGCAATGTGGGGCGCGACCACCGCAATCGCATCCCTGTCGGACGCGGCGACGACCGGGCCGATGACGTGGCCGCGTCCAAACCGTCGGCACAGGGCGAAGGCGGCGAGCCGTCCGGATCGAAGCAGGCCGTAGCCGGTCGATTGCTGAAACAGCGCCGTGATCAGCTTGGTTCTCGGCGCGCCATAGGCGCGCGCGTCGGCCGCGATGACCGCGGACAGCTCGATCTCGCTCAGCGGTCGGACGCCATCGCTCTCCACCGCGGCGGCGGCCGCGCCGTTTGCCCGTCCCTGACACTGGTACAACGTCGTCTCTGGCTTGAAGTCGAGAGACCTGTACAGGCGGTCGGCCGCATGTGTCGCGTTGAGCCGCAGGGCACGTTCGCCGCACGCGGCGATCACCCGCGTCATCAGCCAGTTGCCGGTGCCGAGCGCCTGAAGTCGTGGTGAGGTAATCACCATGCCGACGGCTGCAAACGCCTCGGTGTAGGGAAACCACATCGCCGATCCGCAAACGCGGCCGATCTCGTCGAGCGCCACGAAGCCGTGTCCCTGGTCGAGCATGAACTGCCAATCCGCGGCGCGATGCGGCCAGCGGACCGAGATCGAGAGCGCCAACAACTGCGCAACGTCAACGGTGTCGATGTCGGCGAGGCGCATCTCGAAGACATCGACCGCCCGAGACTCGACGCCGGGATCATCCATTCTCATCTTCCCTGTCGGTCGCGCCAGTACCATTGATGCCGGCGCCGAACGTCTGGTTCAGTATTTTTCGGACAGATCGGCGCAACATTCCACTCGATCCTTGGGCGTATTCGGCATGGAATACGTGCCTGGCGCCGTTAGCATGGCGGATGCGGGCGGAAGGCGGATCACAGCGATCTGGCCGGCCTGCCTGGGAACGACAGTGATGACCTTCCTGTTCAACTCGGATGCCCGTCGCGGCGCGGTGTTTCGCGAGGTGCTGGCGCGCGAGCTTCCGGATCTCCCGTTCGTACTTGACCCGGCCAACGTCGCTCCCGATGACGTCCGCTACATGATCACATGGCTGGTGCCGCCAGACCTCGATCTTTATCGCAATCTTGAGATCCTGTTCTCGATCGGCGCAGGCATCGATCAGTTCAGCGCCGCTTCGATTCCCGCGCAGGTGAAGATCGTCCGCATGGTGGAGGACGGCATCATCAGGATGATGCAGGAATACGTCACGCTGGCCGTGCTGGCGCTGCATCGGAACTGGCCGGTCTATCACGACCAGCAGCGACAGCAGCTTTGGCGCGCGGTCACGCAGCCGCAGGCGCAGGAACGTCGCGTCGGCGTGCTGGGCCTGGGCCTGCTGGGCCAGGCCGTGCTGGAGCGGCTCAAGCCGTTCGGCTTTCCGTTGTCGGGCTGGAGCCGCAGCCCGCACGCGATCGACGGTGTCACCACGCATCATGGCGCCGATGGTCTCGAGCGGCTGCTGGCGACGACCGACATCCTGATCTGTCTGCTGCCGCTGACGGACGAGACGCGTGGCCTGATGAACGCAGAGCTCTTTGCCAAGTTGCCGCGCGGCGCTGCGCTGGTGCAGACGGGGCGCGGCGCGCAGCTCGACCAGACGGCGCTGCTCGCTGCGCTGGACAGCGGACATTTGTCGGGCGCCGTGCTCGACGTGACCGAGCCGGAGCCGCTGCCGGCGGATCATCCGCTGTGGCGGCATCCGCGGGTCTTGATTACGCCGCATGTCGCCAGCGTCACGCAGCCGGAATCGGCCGCGCGCGCCGTGGCCGAGAACATCAAGCGGCATCGCGCCGGGCTCGATCCGGTCGGTCTCGTCGACCGCAGCCGCGGCTACTGAGGACCGGCGCGCCGCCACGGCTCAGCGGATCCAGTCCAGGGTCTTGTAGTAGGCGCCGACGAACGGCAGGAACCATGGCTTGCCGAAATGACCGGGCACGACCGGCCAGGGCGCATGTTTCATCGGGTTCTTGTCGGGCCGGCCGAGCATCGCATCGGCTATGATGGTGCCGAGATGGGTCGAGAGCTGCGCGCCATGGCCCGAATAGCCCATCGCGTACCACAGCCCGCCCTCGCGGCCAGCGCGCGGATAGCGATCGGCGGTCATGTCGACGAGGCCGCCCCAACAATATTCGATGTCGATGCCTGCAAGCTGCGGGAACATCCGTTCCATCGCGGCCCGCAGGATGGTGCCGCTCTTGGCGTCCGACCGCTGGTCGGATGTCGCGGAGAAGCGCGCGCGGCCGCCGAAGATCAGGCGATTGTCCGGCGACAGGCGGAAGTAGTTGCCGATGTTCATCGAGTTGACATAGGTGCGGTTGCCCGGGAGCACCGACGCCGCCTCGGCCGCCGTCAGCGGCCGGGTCGCGATGATGAAACTGCCGACGGCAATGATGCGGCGGCGGAAATAGCCGAAGGCCGACGGCGTGTAGGCGCCGGTGGCCAGCAGCACCTGCTCGGCGCGCAGCGTTCCCTTGGCCGTGGTCAGGCGATACCCTTTGGCCTCCTGTACCTGCTCGGTCACCGCGGCCTGTTCGACGATGATGGCGCCGCGGCGGTTGGCCGCCGTGGCGAGGCCGGCTGCGAAGCGGCCCATATGCATCATCGCGCTCTTCTTGAAGAGCATGCCGCCATGGAATGGTGAGCCGATCTCGGCTTTCAGATCGGTGGCCGAGAGCAGCTTCGTCTCCGGATCGACCTCGCGGTTGATGGCTTCGAAGTTCCTCGCGATCCCTTCGAAATGTCCGGGCTTCGAGGCGAGCTTGAGCTTGCCGCAGCGGCGGAAATCGCAGGCGATGTTCTCCTCCGCGATCAGGCGCTCCAGCGTATCGATCGAGTCGTCGAACGCCTTGTAGAGCGCGATGGCGCGCTCGGCGCCAAGTTCGGCTTTCGCGGCGAGGAAGCTGTGTGCCAGCCCATTGTTGAGATGGCCGCCATTGCGCCCCGATGCGCCCGAGCCGACCTGGTCGGCTTCGAGCACGATGACCTTGGCGCCGGCCTTGGCGAGTTGCAGCGCCGCGCCGAGTCCGGTGAAGCCGCCGCCGATGATGGCGACGTCGTAGTGCCCCTCCACGGGCCCGGTGTGGCCGCCGGCAAACGCGGCCGCAGTGTCGCGCCAGTAGGAGACATATTTCATTGCAGCACTCTGCTTAGAGACCGAATACGCCGGGCAGGCCGGAAATGTCCTTGATTTCGGTGTAGCCGTAATAGGGATTGGCCGGCTCGTGACCGCGGTTGACCCAGACCTTGCTCTTGATGCCGAGATCGTGCGCCGTCATCAGGTCGTAGCGGAACGAGGACGAGCAATGCGTGATGTCCTCGGGGCCGCAGCCGAGCATGTCGAACATGTATTCGAAGGCCCGCATCCGCGGCTTGTAGGCCTGCGCCTGCTCGGCGGTGAAGACGGCATGGAACGGCGCGCCGAGCTTGACGACGTTGGAGGGAATCTGCGCCGTCATGGCATTGGAGAGAATGACCAGCGGGATGTGCTTGGCCACCTTGGCGAGGCCCACCGGCACGTCGGGATGCGGTCCCCAGGTCGGGACGCGCTGATAGACCGTCTCGCCGTCCTGGGGCTTGTAGGGGATGCCGATCTTGCGGCAGCTGCGCGCCAGCGCGTTGCTGACGACCTCGGCATAAGGCTTCCAGGCGCCCAGGATCTCGTCGAGCCGATACGCAGCGAATACGCGGATGAACTCGGTCATCGCAGGCTCGGAGAGGATTGCAGCGTAGAGATCGCGCGCGGCCTCGGCCATCTCGAAATTGGTGAGCGTGCCGTAGCAGTCGAAGGTCACATATTTGGGGCGGAAGCTGCTCATGGATCCTCATGCCAGTCATCGTCTCGGCGTCCAATGATAGGCCGGCGCGCCAGCATAAGATGCGGCTTTGCCCCGGTTCTGCGGCGGAAGATGTTGTGGTCGTCATCGCCTTCAGCCGATCTGCCGGGTCTCGCTCGCCCAGACTCCTGTGGAAATGGGAGTGCATGACATGATGTCCGACGCCGTGAGCTTCGTCGCTTTCAGCCCGGATCACCTGGACGCCGCGACGCGGCTGTCGCGGCAGGCCGGCTGGCCGCATCGTCGCGAGGATTGGCAGATGGCGCTTGCGCTGAGCAAAGGTCGCGTGGCCGTCGCGGCTGACGCGCGCGTGATCGGCACCGCGCTGATGACGCCCTATGGCAGCGAGGCCGGCACCATCAACATGGTGATCGTCGACGAGGCCGAGCGCGGGCAGGGGCTCGGCCGGCAGCTGATGCGGGAGGTGCTGACGCTCGCGCGCGACCGGCGGCTGCAGCTCGTCGCGACCGCGGATGGCCTGCCGCTGTATGAGAAGCTCGGCTTCGCCAGAACCACCGAGATCGTGCAGCATCAGGGACAGCTCACGCAGGCTGTCACGCGGTCCGATGCCGTGCGGGCGGCCACGGCAGACGACATCACCGCCATCACCGCCATCGACGCCGCGGCTTTTGGCGCAGAGCGCAGCGATCTGGTCGCCCATCTCGCATCGGTCGGCGAATTCGCGGTGCTTGAACGACAGGCGCAGGCAGCCGGCTTCGCAGCGCTGCGTCGCTTTGGTCGCGGCCTCGTGATCGGCCCGGTCGTCGCCTTCGATCTCGATGATGCCAAGGCGCTGGTCGGGCATTTTCTCGCCGGACGGGAGAACGAATTCATTCGTGTCGACACCGGGATCGAGACCGGCCTCGCGCCATGGCTGATGAGCCTTGGCCTCGCGCATGTCGGCGGCGGCATCGTCATGCACCGTCCTGCCGCGAACGACAGCACGCCCCAGCCTCCGACATCCTTTGCCTTGGCCAGTCAGGCGTTCGGCTGAACCGGAGATCGTCATGCTCAGCAACTCGCTCATCGAACTCGACCGCGCCCATCTGGTGCATCCGGTTGCGTCCTATCGCGGCCACGAGGCCTCCGGCGCGCGCGTCCTGACATCGGCCAAGGGCGCCGTCGTCACCGATGCCTCCGGCCATCAGCTGGTCGACGGCTTCGCAGGCCTGTGGTGCGTCAATGCCGGCTATGGTCACGAGAGCATCGTCGAGGCGGCCGCCAAGCAGATGCGCGAGCTGCCTTACGCCACCGGCTATTTCAGCCTCGCCTCGGAGCCTGCCATCCGCCTCGCGGCGGCGCTGGCCGAGCGTGCGCCCGGCGATCTCAACCACGTCTACTTCACGCTCGGCGGCTCGGATGCCGTCGACAGCACGGTGCGCTTCATCCACAATTACTGGCACGTGAAGGGCCAGCCGCAGCGCGACCAGTTCATCACCCTGCAGCAGGGCTATCACGGCTCCTCGACGGTCGGCGCGGGACTGACGGCGCTGCCCGCATTCCACGCCAATTTCGGCGTGCCGCTCAATTGGCAGCACAAGATTCCCTCGCACTACCCGTATCGCAATCCGGTCGGCCGCAATGCCGATGCGATCATTGCGGCTTCGCTCGCCGCGCTCGACGCCAAGATCGCCGAACTCGGCGGGCCTGAGCGGGTGGCGGCGTTCTATGCTGAGCCGATCCAGGGCTCCGGCGGCGTGCTGGTGCCGCCCGACGGCTGGATGAAGGCGATCCGCGCGCGCTGCCGGCAGCACGGCATCCTGTTCGTCGCCGACGAGGTGATCACCGGCTTCGGCCGTACCGGACCCTTGTTCGCCTGCACCGATGACGAGGTCGTCCCGGACCTCATGACCGTGGCCAAGGGCCTGACCTCCGGCTACGTCCCGATGGGCGCGGTGCTGATGTCCGATCATGTCTATGGCGTGATCGCCGATGGGGCAGGGGCGGCGGCCGTGGGGCACGGCTATACCTATTCGGCCCATCCGGTGAGTGCGGCCGTCGGCCTTGCCGTGCTCGATCTGTATGAGAGCGGCCTGTTGGAGAATGGCCGGCGTGCCGGTGCGCGGCTGATGGCGGGCCTGCGCGCGATGCAGGATCATCCGCTGGTCGGCGAGGTCCGCGGCCGCGGCCTCCTGGCCGCGATCGAACTTGTGGTCGACAAGGAGAAGAAGACGCCCTTGCCGGCCAGCGCCGAGCCGTCGCGCCGAATCTTCGATCGCGCCTGGGCCAATGGGCTCGTCATTCGCGCGTTTCCGACCGGGGTGCTCGGCTACGCGCCGCCGCTGTGCTGCAGCGAGTCCGATATCGATGCCATCATCGCGCGGACCGCGCGAACGCTCGACCAGACCCTGGCCGACCCGGACGTCCGCCAAGCCATGCCATGAAACCGGGCACCGGCAGACCGCGGCCTGTGCAGCAGCGCCGATATGTCGGCGCCCGCTCCTATTCGCAATTTTGTGCCGTGGGGTCCCCGCAATTCGGAAGTTTTCGCCGGAACCCAGCCTCACACTGGGACCGCCACAAAGAACACCGCACACCAGGATGAGCACGATGGATCTCGCCCAATTCAGGTATCTGACCTTCGATGTGGTCGGCACGCTGATCGACTTCGAAGGCGGGATCGTCACCAGCCTCGGCGACATCGCGGCGGAATCCAGCAAGGTCATCGATGGTGAGCAGGCGCTCAGCCTGTACCGCGCTGCACGCTACGCCGCCGACGCGGATCGTTTCCCGGATGATCTCGTGCGCGTCTATGACGTCATTGCACCGCAACTCGGTCTGCCCAGACAGACCACGCTCGGCGAGCGCTTCCGCGATTCGGCCGCGCGCTGGAAGGCGTTTCCCGACAGCGCCGCGGCCATGGCCCGCCTCGCCAGTCGCTACAAGCTCATCGCAATGACCAATGCGCGGCGTTGGGCGCTGGATCATTTCGAGCGCGAGCTGGGTTCGCCGTTCTACGCGACCTTTACGGTCGACGACACCGGGACGGAGAAGCCGGATCCCTGCTTCTTCACCCAGGTATTCGACTTCGTCGCACGCGACGGCGGCACCACCTCGCAGATCCTGCATGTCGCGCAGAGCCAGTATCACGACATCGGCATCTCCCGGCAGCTCGGCATCACCAATTGCTGGATCGAGCGGCGTCACGACAAGCAGGGCTATGGCGGCACCATCGCGCCCGCGTCCTTCACGAAGCCGGATTTTCATTTCCATTCGATGGCCGAACTGGCCGACGCGGTGGACCACGTGCCTGCGACATAACGAACTGCTGACGATTTCATTCTGCCGGATCGCAAACAGGGGACGGATGACATGAGCAACGGGATCACCAACTGGACTTCGCGTGACGATGTGCTGGTCGAGGCGGCGATCCGGCGCGGCGCGTCGCGCCGGGATCTCCTGAAGATGATGTTAGCCAACGGTGTCGCGCTCGCTGCAGGCAGCACCATCCTCGGCCGCGCCGAGCGCGCTGACGCGGCAACGCCGAAGAAGGGCGGATCAATCAAGGCGGCGGGATGGTCGACCTCGACCGCCGACACGCTCGATCCGGCCAAGGCGTCGTTCTCGACCGACTATGTCCGCTGCTGCTCGTTCTACAACCGGCTGACGACACTCGACAAGAACGGCGCGGCGCAGATGGAGCTCGCTGAAGCCGTGGAGTCGACGGATGCGCAGACCTGGACGGTCAAGCTCAAGAAGGGCGTCACCTTCCACGACGGCAAGCCGTTGACGGCTGACGACGTCGTGTTCTCGCTGAAGCGGCATCTCGACAAGGCGACCGGCTCCAAGGTGGCCAAGATCGCGGCGCAGATGACCGGCTTCAAGGCGGTCGACAAGACCACCGTCGAGATCACCCTGGCGAGTCCGAACGCTGACCTGCCGATGATCCTCGCGCTGCATCACTTCATGATCGTGGCCGACGGCACCACCGACTTCTCCAAGGCGAACGGTACCGGCGCCTTCGTCCGCGAGGCTTTCGAGCCGGGCGTGCGCTCGATCGGCGTGCGCAACAAGAACTATTTCAAGGACGGTCCCTATCTCGACCAGATCGAGTTCATCGCGATCACGGAAGAGAATGCGCGCGTCAACGCGCTGCTCTCCGGCGATATTCAGCTCGCGGCCAGCATCAATCCGCGCTCGCTCCGCCTGATCGAGGGCAAGGAGGGGATCGCGCTGTCGAAATCGACGACCGGCAACTACACCGATCTCAACATGCGGCTCGATATGGCCCCGGGCAACAAGAAAGATTTCATCGATGGCATGAAGCACATCGTCAACCGCGAGCAGATCGTCAAATCGGTCCTGCGCGGCTTCGGGGTCGTCGGCAACGACCAGCCGGTCTCGCCGGCCAACTTCTTCCACAATCCCGACCTCAAGCCGAAGCCGTTCGATCCGGACAAGGCGAAATTCCTGTTCCAGAAGGCCGGCGTGCTCGGTACGCCGATCCCGGTGGTCGCATCGGAAGCTGCGAACTCCGCGATCGAGATGGCGATGGTGATCCAGGCCTCGGCCGCGGCGGTCGGACTGACGCTCGACGTGCAGCGCGTTCCGTCGGACGGCTATTGGGACAATTACTGGCTGAAGGCGCCGGTCCATTTCGGCAACATCAATCCGCGGCCGACGCCGGACATCCTGTTTTCGCTGCTCTACGCCTCCGAGGCGCCTTGGAACGAGAGCCGCTACAAGTCCGAGACGTTCGACAAGATGATGCTCGAGGCGCGCGGGATGCTCGACCAGGCCAAGCGCAAGCAGATGTATGCCGAGATGCAGGTCAAGATCGCGGAGGAGGCGGGCACCATCATTCCGGCCTATATCTCCAATATTGATGCCACCTCGTCCAAGCTGAAGGGCTTGGAGCCGAGCCCGCTCGGCGGCATGATGGGATATGCCTTTGCTGAATATGTCTGGCTCGATTCGTGAATGTCAGAGACGCTGGCCGCCGGCGTTGAGGCCGGTGTCCAACTGACCAACATCCTCTGATCAGGCTCACGGACGCCCAGTGTGAAACATCGGATCGTCTCCCTCGTCCTTGCCCGGCTGGCCATCGCGCTGGTCACCGCGATCATTGTTTCATTCGCCGTGTTCTTCGCCACCGCGATGCTGCCGGGCGACACCGCGACCATCCTGCTCGGCCAGGCCGCGACCCCGGAGGCCGTCGAAGGCCTGCGCAAGGCGATGCACCTCGACGATCCCGCGATCTTCCGCTTCCTGCGCTGGCTCGCCGGCGTGGTGCATGGTGACCTCGGCGTCTCCTATGCCAACAACATGCCGGTCGCCAAGCTGATATCAGGACGGCTCGTCAACACCCTCAAGCTCGCCGGCCTCACAGCGGTCATCTCGGTGCCGCTGGCGCTGACGCTCGGCATCACCGCGGCGATGCTGCGCAACACGCTGTATGACCGCTGCCTCACCATCGCGATCATCGGCGTGGTTTCTGTTCCGGAGTTCATGATCGCGACGCTCGCCGTGCTGCTGTTTGCGGTCTATCTCAACTGGCTGCCGGCGGTGTCCTTCACCAGCGAGATCCGCACCGTCTATGATTTCGCGCGCGCTTACGCGATGCCGGTCGTCACGCTCACCGTCGTGATCTCGGCGCAGATGATCCGGATGAGCCGGGCGGCCGTGGTCGAGACGCTGAACACGCCCTATGTCGAGATGGCGCTGCTGAAGGGCGCCTCGCGCGGCCGGCTCGTCTTTCACCACGCGCTCCCCAATGCGCTCGGTCCGATCGTGAATGCGGTGGCGCTGTCATTGTCCTATCTCCTTGGTGGCGTCATCATCGTCGAGACCGTCTTCAACTATCCTGGCATCGCCAAGCTGATGGTCGACGCGGTGTCGACCCGCGATCTGCCGCTGATCCAGAGCTGCGCCATCATCTTCTGCTTCGGCTATCTGTTCCTGACGACCACGGCCGACATCATCGCCATCCTCTCCAATCCGAGGCTGCGATGACCAGCGTCGCGAAATCCGCTCCGCGCCATCAGCGATTTGGCTACCGCATCAATGCTGTCGGCGTGGCGGGGGCGCTGGTCGTGGGATTCTGGATCGTGGTGGCGCTCGCCGCGCCCGCGATCGTTCCGCATCCGATCGGCGACATCGTCGACACCGACTATTTCGGCCCGATCAGCCGCGAACTCTGGCTCGGCTCCGACTATCTCGGCCGTGACATGACCTCGCGCATCCTGATGGGCGCCAGATATACGCTCGGCATTTCGATTGCCTCCGTCATCATCGCCGGCGTGTCGGGGGTCATGCTCGGCATGATTGCGGCGATCACCGGCGGCGTCGTCGATATGGTGCTGAGCCGGTTTCTCGATGCGCTGAACTCGATCCCGAGCAAGCTGTTCAGCCTCGTCGTTGTCGCTGCGGTGGGATCGTCGATTCCCGTTCTCATCGTGACGATGGCGGTGATCTACATCCCCGGGGCCTTCCGCTTCGCCCGCGCGCTCGCCGTCAATATCAACACCATGGATTTCGTCGTGGTGGCCCGCATCCGCGGCGAGAGCCTGTTCTATCTGATCCGTGCGGAGATCCTGCCCAACATCATCGGTCCCGTGCTGGTCGATCTCGGCTTGCGCTTCGTCTTCATCGTGCTGCTGCTGTCGGGGCTGTCCTTCCTCGGCCTCGGCGTCAAGCCGCCCTACGCCGATTGGGGCGCGCTGGTGCGCGAGAACATCGGCGGTTTGCCCTATGCCGCGCCGGCCGTGATTGTCCCGTCGCTGGCGATTGCCAGCCTGACCATCGCGGTCAACCTCCTGATCGACAATCTGCCGACCAAGATCCGCGACCGGGAGAACTCCTAGATGACGAGCCTCGTTGAGATCCGCGAGCTTCGCGTCGAGGCGACCACCGATTCCGGCCGCACCATCGCGATCATCAAGGGCGTCGATCTCGACATCGCCGAGGGCGAGATCGTCGCGCTGATCGGCGAGAGTGGCTCCGGCAAGACGACCATTGCCATGACCCTGATGGGCTATGCGCGCGCGGGCTGCAGGATCGTCGGCGGCACGGTCGCGGTCGACGGCGTCGACATGGTGGCGCTGTCCGAAAAGGACCGGGCCGCGGTACGGGGCGCGAAGATCGCGTATGTGCCGCAGAGCGCGGCCGCGGCGTTCAATCCGGCGATCCGGATCATGGACCAGGTCATCGAGGTCGTGCGCATCCACGGCGTGATGCCGCTGGAGGAGGCGCGCGCCAAGGCGGTGGCGCTGTTCCGCGCGCTGTCGCTGCCCAATCCCGAGATGATCGGCGATCGCTATCCGCATCAGGTGTCCGGCGGCCAGCTGCAGCGGCTGGCGGCGGCCATGGCTTTGATCGCGAATCCCAAACTGCTGATCTTCGACGAGCCGACCACGGCGCTCGATGTGACGACGCAGGTCGAGGTACTCAGAGCTTTCAAATCGGTGATTTCGGCGCACCGCATCGCCGGCATCTATGTCTCGCATGATCTCGCGGTTGTCGCCCAGATCGCCGACCGTATCGTCGTGCTGCGGAACGGCGAGGTGCAGGAATCCGGAGCGACCCGCGATATTCTCGCGCGCGCGCAGCACCCCTATACGCAGCAACTGCTCGCCGCCGTGACGCCGCACCACGCGCCGCGGCCTGCAGTGAGCGGTCCCACCGCGGCCGAGGCGCTGCTTGAGGTTCATGAGGTGTCGGTCGGCTATGGTCCGCTGCGCTCGGACGGCCAGCCTGCGATCGTGGCGGTCGAGAACGTCAGCCTGCGCGTCGCGCGCGGGCGCAATCTCGGCATCATCGGCGAATCCGGCTGCGGCAAGTCGACGCTCGCCCGTGCCATCGCCGGCATCCTGCCGCCTTTCGCCGGCGGCGTCGTGTTCGACGGCCGCGAACTCGGACGCAGCGCGCGTAGCCGCAGCGCGGACCAGCTGCGCCAATTGCAGATCGTGTTCCAGCATGCCGATACGGCGCTCAATCCGGCGCAGACCGTCGAGGACATTCTCGGCCGCCCGCTGACCTTTTATCACGGCATGGCGCGCAAGCCGCGCAGCGCGCGGATCGACCAGCTGCTCGATATGGTGAAGCTGCCGCGGAGCTTGCGGCTGCGGCGTCCGGCCGAGCTCTCGGGCGGCCAGAAGCAGCGGGTCAACTTCGCCCGCGCGCTGGCGGCTGATCCGAAGCTGATCGTCTGCGACGAGATCACCTCGGCGCTCGACACCGTCGTCGCCGCCGCGATCATCGATCTGCTGAAAGAGCTGCAGCGCGAGCTCGATCTCGCTTATGTCTTCATCAGCCACGACCTGTCGGTGGTCGAGGCGATCTGCGACGACATCGTCGTGATGTATCGCGGCCGCAAGATCGAGCAGATCACGCCCGAGGCCATGGCGCGGCCGGAGCATCCCTATACGCAGCTTCTGCTGTCGTCGGTGCCGAAGCTCGATCCGACATGGCTCGACAATCTGCGCCAGGATCCCGAACAGGTCCGCGCCTACTGCCAGCGCTGACCGCGCACCTACATCTGGAACAGGCTGGTCAGCGGCAGATAGGGCTTGACGATCGGCGACTTCAGCACGACGAAGCTGAAATATTTCTCGATGCCGATGTCCATGTCGGTCAGCCGCTCCATGATGGTCTGATACTCGCCGATCCCCGCCGTGACGAACTTCATCATGTAGTCGTAGCCGCCAGAGACGAGATGACACTCGATCACCTGGTCGATCTTCTCCACCGCGGCGAGAAAGCGCGCGAAGTCGATCTGGCGATGGTTCTTCAGGGTCACTTCGGTGAACACGGTCAGCGTCTGGCCGAGCTTGGAGACGCAGATCTGCGCCGAATAGCCTTCGATATAGCCCTCGGCCTGCAGCTTCTTCACCCGCATCAGGCAGGGGCTCGGCGACAGGTTGACCAGCTCGGCCAGCTCGACATTGGTGACGCGGCCGTTCTTCTGCAGTTCGTGCAGGATCTTGATGTCGATGCGATCGAGCTTCATGAGGCCGGGATCCCGTGTGACGACGCGTGCGGACCCATTACAGCAGAAAATGCTGCCATGGAGCCATCGGAATGTCCGTGAAGCAAGAATGGGGCCGCAATCATTCAAATTATGCAATGCAAAACAATGCACCGGCGGGGCGGTTGTCAGCAGAATCAAATGCCGTCCGGCTGCCCAATCCAGCGCCCGCCGTGCCGGATACCGCTCTAACCTGTCACAGCCGAGAGCCGGAGACCCTGCATGCCCGCACCATTGGTGCACGTCGAAACATCCCCCACGCTGCCTGAGCGTGCAGATGCCGTGGTCATCGGGGGCGGCATCGTCGGCGTGTTCGCCGCCTATTACCTTTCGCGGCGCGGCCTCTCGGTCGCGCTGGTCGAGAAGGGCCGCATCGGCGCCGAGCAGTCCAGCCGCAACTGGGGCTGGTGCCGGCAGCAGAACCGCGACGCGCGCGAGTTGCCGATGGCGACGCTCAGCCTCGATCTGTGGGAACGCTTCGCCGCCGACAGCGGCGAGGCGACCGGCTTCTCGCGCTGTGGCCTGTTCTATCTCAGCAATGACGAAGCGGAGCTCGCCGGCTGGGCGCGCTGGGGCGAGTTTGCCAGGACCGCTGGCGTCACGACGCATATGCTCGATAGTCGCCAGGCCACCGCGCGCGGCGCGGCCACGGGGCGCAGTTGGAAGGGCGGCGTGTTCTCGCCGACCGACGGCACCGCCAGTCCCGCCGATGCTGCGCCCGCCGTGGCGCGCGCGATCCTGAAGCAGGGTGGCTCGGTGCACCAGATGTGCGCCGTGCGCGGCGTCGAGACCAGCGGCGGCCGGCTTTCCGCCGTCGTCACCGAGCGCGGTACGATCCGCACGCCGACCGCGGTGCTTGCGGCCGGCGCCTGGGCCTCATCGTTCTGCCATCAGCTCGGCGTCGCGCTCCCCATTGCCTCGATCCGCGCCTCGGCGCTTGCCTTGTCGCCGTCCGCGGAGCCGCTGCCGCCGGCGCTGCACACCGCTGCGGTTTCGATCACGAGGCGCGGCGATGGCGGCCATACGCTGGCCATCAGCGGCCGCGGCCGCGTCGATCCGACCCTGCAGCAGCTGCGCTTCGCGCAACATTTCCTGCCGATGTTCGCCAAGCGCTGGCGCAGCCTGCTGCCGGGCGGCTTCGAAGGGCTGAGAATGGGGCACGAGACGCTCGGGCGCTGGCGGCTCGACGCGCCGACGCCGATGGAGTCCACGCGCATTCTCGATCCAACGCCGGATCAGGCGACCATCCGCCTCACCCATGACCGTGCCCTGGCGCTGCTGCCGGCGTTGAAACAGAGCAAGGTCACGGCGACCTGGGCGAGCTATATCGACTCCACGCCGGACGGCGTGCCGGTGATCGGCGAATTGGCTGCCATGCCCGGCTTGATCGTGGCCGCGGGCTTCAGCGGCCACGGCTTCGGCATCGGACCCGGTGCCGGTCACCTCATCGCCGACCTCCTCACAGCTGCCACGCCGATCGTCGATCCCAAGCCTTACGCCCCCGGGCGCTTTGCGCGCCATGGGGCGACGAAGGTCGCAGACTTCTGAGGGCCGGATGCCGCGACGCGGCTCGGCCCTCGGCGCTGAATGATTGGGCGTCGAGGACCGCGCTCGAATGAGGGGCGTGCGCCTTCGCCGGCGAAGGGACCAAGGCACACGCAGGCGAGGGGTCAGGCCTCCGGCATGCCGGCGTTGACCCAGTCGGTGATGTCGTCGAGCGTCGCCTTGAAGCGCTTCAGCAGTTCGTCGACCTGCGCGGCGGTGATGATCATCGGCGGACAGATCGCGATGCTGTCGCCGACGTTGCGGATGATCAGGCCGTGCTGATGGGCGCGATCGAAGAACTTCAGTCCGACCTTGCCGACCGGGTCGAAGCGGGCCTTCGTCGCCTTGTCGGCAACCAGCTCGACGGCAGCGATGAGGCCGCGGCCGCGGACCTCGCCGACCAGCGGATGATCGGCAAAACGCGACAGCCCCGCATGCAGGTGCGCACCGACCTCGGCCGCATTGGCGACCAGGTTGCGCTCCTCGATGATCGCCAGGTTCTCCAGCGCGACGGCGGTCGCGACCGGGTGGGCGCTCGCCGTATAGCCGTGGCCGAAGGTGCCGAGCCGGTCGGACTGGTCGGCCATCGCCTGGTACATCTCGTCGCTGATCAGCACCGCGGCGAGCGGCTGGTAGGACGAGGTGATCTGCTTGGAGCAGACCAGGATGTCCGGCCTGATGCCGAACGTGTCGCAGCCGAACAGGGTGCCGAGCCGGCCGAAGCCGTTGATCACCTCGTCGGCGATCACCAGCACATCGTATTTGCGGCAGACCTCCTGGATGCGCTGCCAGTAATTCACCGGCGGAACGATCACGCCGCCGGCGCCCATCAGCGGCTCGCCGATGAAGGCCCCGACCGTATCCGGGCCCTCGCTGAGGATCAGGTCCTCGAGCTCCTTGGCCAGCCGCTCGGTGAACGCCTCCTCGCTCTCGCCGGGCAGGCCGAAGCGGTAGTAATGCGGGCAGGTGAGGTGCTTGGCGAACGGCAGCGGCAGGTCGAAGCCGCGCTGATTGGCCTGCAGGCCGGTGAGGCTGCCGGCGGCGATCGTGATGCCGTGATAGGCGCCCTGGCGGGCGATGAACTTCTTCTTGTCGGTCCGCCCGAGCGCGTTGTTGTAGTACCAGACGAACTTGATGGCGGAATCGTTGGCCTCGCCGCCGGAGCTGGTGAAGAAGACGTGCTTCAGGTTGGCAGGCGCCATCGACACCAGCTTCTCGGCCAGCAGGGTCGAGGGCTCATGCGTCTTGTGCGCGAAGATGTGGTAATAGGGCAGCTTGGCCATCTGGCGTGTCGCAGCTTCGACCAGGCGCTTCTCGCCGAAGCCGACGCCCACGCTCCACAGCCCGGCCAGGCCCTCGATATATTCGCGCCCCTCGTCGTCATAGACATAGATGCCGGAGCCGCGATCGATGACGATCGGACCGACGCGTTCGTGCCGCCTCAGATTGGTCGCGGGATGGATCTGGTGGGCGATATCTTTGCTCTGCAGGGAATTGGTTCGCATGGAGGAGGGGACTTTCTGGTGGCGGAAGAGGGCAGTCTATCGCGAACCGGACGAAAACGATAATCCCATCATGGGTCGGAGGCACTGTCGCCGCGCGGGCTCGGCCCGGTGAACGGCCGAAGCGGCTTCGGCAACTGAGCTGCGCCTGGTCGCCATGACCCGAGCGGTCGGCAATGCTGACCGCGTCGACCAAGTCCGCCGAGGTCTAGGGTGATTGGTGCACGCCGACCGACAGCGTCTTTCGCCACTTCTGTATGAATTTCACAAAGACCTGCAGCGGTACGGGCACTTGGCGCCGGCTTGGGTGAAACAGGAAAATGCCTGGCATCATGTACTCCCAGCCCGGCAGGACATGCACCAATCGCCCTGCTGCCAAATGAGTCTCGACGATCGGTCTCGGCAAATAGGCGATGCCGACGCCGTTCAAGGCCGCCTCCACCAGAAGATCAAGGTCGTTCACGACAAGAGACCCTTCGACGGGGACGTCCATTTTCTGACGACCGTCGCTCAAGGTCCACTGATGGATCGAATTCTCGCCTGGCGATCTGTATTTGAGGCAGTTGTGACGACGTAGATCGCCGGGACTCAAGGGCTCCGGATGCCTCGATAAGTAGTTTGGCGATGCCACGGTCAGCATAGCAAAGTCATCGAGCATGCGCACGATCTTCATGTCTCGTCCCACGCCGCTGCCGACACGAATCCCCGCATCGAAGCGGTGTTTGACGATATCGACGTTGGCGTCGTCCAAAGCGATCTCCAGACGAATGTCCGGATACTCGGCCGAGAACGATCGGATCAATGGCGCCAGCTGTCTCAACCCGAACGGACGAACGACGGTGAGACGCAGAGTCCCGATCGGCTTCTCCCGGAACAGGTTGATGCTTTCAAGCGCCTGACCTACGCCCTCGAGCACCGGCAGGACTTCTGCAAGCAGCCGCTCTCCTGCCTCCGTCAGCGCCACGCTGCGGGTCGTCCGATTGAAGAGCCGGACCCCGAGATCCTCCTCGAGCGATCTGACAGTCTGGCTGATGGTCGGCAACGCCATCCCGAGTTCTCGGGCCGCCTTGGTGAAGCTGAGGCGCTCGGCGACAGCGACGAATGCCGTAAGCTCAGAAAGCTGAACGCGAGCCATTATCTGCAAAACCCAAATTACCCATTTCGTCCGTCCCGCCTTATCAGAACAGCGGCGCGCGCCCAAACTGGCATTTGGATCGAAACTGATCCGAGAAAGAGCAAATGCGAGTTCGTCGGCATCCTGCCCGCGCCTGGCCACCGTCTCGCGGTCGGCGGCCGCTCCCTATATTGGGCGAATTTCTCCAATCACAAGGCAGCCTTTCACATGTTCGCGAGATCGCGATACCGGCCTCACGCCGCACACTTGATCAGAACAGGATTCGGCACTCTGGCTTATCTGGCCCAGCGCGCCATCGCTGGATTTGGCTCACGTCGCCGCCTCGTCTACGCGACAATGACCGGTGCCGCCCTCCTGGGCGCCGCCGGCTGGTATCATCTGACGCTCACGATCGATCTTGTTTCGACGAACGACGCCGTCGTCCAAATGGACGCCAAATCGGATACGGCGTACGTCGTTGCCTATTTCGACGATCGCCACGCGACCCGGATAGCTGCTGGACAGCCCGTATCGATCGACATCAAGGGTCCGCCGGACCGTACGTTGTCCGGCCATGTCGTCGAGGTTTCAGAAAAGACGGCCCTGCTGCGCCTCTCGGGCGAAGACGGCGGGTCAATGCACGCGTCAGAGATCATGATCCCCGTGCTGATCGCATTTGACGATGCCGTCGACGCAGCGACCTTTCCGGCGAGTGCATCGGTGATACCGACCATCAACACGAAGCCTCGCGACGGCGATCTTCGTGCCGCATCTCCAGTTTGCGTGTGCCGTGTCCCGATACCGATGTCCGGCCTGAAAATCACCGATCTGCCGTGAGCTGAGAGATAGTAACGCAAGACCTGCAAAGCTTACTCACAAAGCAATCCGGGCACCCCGGCAGACGGCGGGGAGCAAGTCTATGTTGACAGATGACGCCGCGGGAGCGGCCGGCCCACTGCCGGGGCGACCTCCAGCGAGGCGGATAGCCGGCCAAGCCTGAAGGGATTATGCGTCGAATCCAAAGATGCTGTTTGTACCAATCCCAATTATCAAGGGCTCGCACGCGTCGCATTGTCCGCTTACGGAGTGGCAAGGATCCACTTGGCCGACCGCGGATGAGAAGGACTTTGATATGAAATCGATCTTCAGGATTGCTGTGCCCACGCTCTGTGTGGCCGGTGCATTGCTGCTGAATTCCTCATGGGCACAAGCCGCCGAATACTGCGCAAAGGATTCCGCGGTGAAGGGGTGTTTTTCGACTCTGGCGCAATGCCAAGCATCGGTTGCCGGTGCCGGTGGCAATTGCGTGGAGGCGATCGTCTGGAACGATGCCGCGGTGGCACATCAGCCAAAGCAGGGACAAGCGTCTCGCGTGCAGAACCAGACGAGATGATCGTCGCGTGATAGTGCCTCTACCGGTTGCGTAGACACCAGGCCTCTGAGGGTGACTTCAGAGGCCTTATTCGTTGGAGCCAACGCTGCAACGTCACACCCGCCGCAGCATTCATATCAAATCTATAAATATCTCAAATCAAAACGATCAATTTTACGAATGATCGGGGATCGCCCATCAATGGCGCGATCGGTTGGGCGCCGGCGCGTCGCATCGGCCGGTCGGGGCAAGCTCGTTTCGTAGAAAACGCGCCGCCAAGGGGGGAATGATGACGAGAGGACTGAAGCGGTCCGCTTCCGTAGCGTTGCTGCTGGCTGCAATGATCCAGGGAGCATGGGCGGCCGAGAACGCCGCCACGAACTATCCCGCGGGCTCGCCCGGCGTATTCATCGCGTCGTTCCCGCCGATCCCTGGCCTGTTCGCGATCAGCCAGACCAGCTACACCAGCGCCAACGGCCTGTATGACGGGCAGGGCAACAAACTGCCGATCAACTTCAAGTTGTCTGCTGTATCGGAGACGATGCGCTTTCTCGCCAGCTATCCCGGTGAATTCTTCGGCGCTCACGTCTATTCGCAGCTCGTGGTGCCCTTCGTGCACCTGGAAAGCACCAATCCCGGCGGCTCGTTCCAGGCCAACGGTCTTGGCAACATCACCTTCTCGCCGATCATCCTGAGCTGGGCGCTGTCTCCCGTTCAGACCGTCACGTTCGGGCTCGACATCATGCCGAACACCGGCACCTATTCGGCGCGACAGCCGCTCAACGTCGGCACCAACTATACGACCATCTCGCCGGTTGTCGCCTATCGCTATGCCGATCCGAAGGGCTTCGAGTTCGCCGTTTCGCCGCGTCTGCTGCTCAACGGCACCAACACCGACTCGGTCAATTCCTTCACGCAATTGTCGCAGCAATATCGCAGCGGCGATGCGCTGGTGGTCGACTTCAACGCAGGCTACAATATCGGCGCCTGGAAACTCGGCGTCGTCGGCGGCTATACGCACCAGTATCAGGACGACAAGATCAACGGCGTCAAGGCCTTCAATTTTGCGGGCGTGCAGGACGGCAACCGGTTGCGCTCGCTCAACGCCGGTCCGTCGCTGACCTATAATGCTGGGCCGTTTCAGATCAACGTGAACTACCAGCACACGTTCTACGTCGAGAATGGCAGCCGCGGTGATACCGTCTGGGCCAATCTGGCTTTCCCGCTCTGGGTGCCCACGCCGCCGGCGGGAGCCGGGCCGGTCAAGCGCTGATCGGCACGGCCCAGTCTTCCATCGCACAGACGACCAGCGGCCGGCGTCCTGCGCCGGCTGTCCCACGAGCAGGACCGGCGACGATCAGGACAGCTCGGTTACGACCTCCTGCATCAGCTTGCGCAGCCATAGCAGGCCGGCATCGTTGGAGCGATAGCGGTGCCACTGCACGCGCTGCAGCAGCACTGGCAGCGCAATCGGCAGTTCGATGATGCGGATCGGCAGGCTGCGCTGCGCGGCGATGGCGAGCCGCCGGTGCACGGTGGCGAGCCGGTTCGTTCCGGCGACGAGATGCGGGATCGCCGTGAAGGCGTAGACCGACACGTCCTCGCTGCGGCTCGCGTTGCGCTGCTCCAGGTAATAGGTTTCGAGCGATTGCGCCGCGATGGCTGGCCGCATCACGACGTGGGACGCCCTCGCGAAATCCTGTCGTGACAGCTTGCCCTTGCCATACTTTCCCTTGCTCCATGCGATGACGCAGAAATCGTCCTCGAAGATCACCTCGGACGGGTGCAGCTTGGAGCTGAATTCTTCCGGGATGATCAGCAGGTCGACATCGCCGCGCTCAAGCGCGCGCTCCGGCCGCTGCACCTGCTGTATGAAGTCGAAGCGGATTCCAGGCGCAAGCGCCTCGCTGCGGGCCAGCAGCCGCGGGATCAGCGTCACCAGCGTGTAGTCCGATGCCAGGATCTTGAAGCAGCGGTCGGATTGCGCCGGATCGAACTGGGCAGACGACGCGATGGCCCAATCGACCCGTACCAGAAGGTCCCGGATCGAGTCCTTCAGAACCTCCGCCCGCGGCGTCAGCTCCATCTTGCGGCCGATCTTCACCAGCAGTTCGTCATCGAAATAGGTGCGCAGCCGCAGCAAGGCGTTGCTCATCGCCGACTGCGTCATGTTCATGCGCGCGGCGGCGCCGCTGACGCTGCGCAGGTGCAGCAAATGGTCCAGCGCGACCAGCAGATTGAGATCGAACTTGTTGTTGAAGCGCATCGGCGGCCCCGCGCGAGGTATTCAGGAGATCAATGTGACGGATCTTGATAATCAATTTTTCGGAATGGTCAAACCAGGCTATTCCCCGACCCAGGGAAGAAGCGTGGAGGGGGCGCGCGGCCGATAGCGCGTCCGAAGTGCAATGATGTTCAAGTATTTTCCGACCAACTATGTCTGGAATCTCTCGGTCGATCTGGCGATCGAGATGGGCGCCCGGATCGGCGAGATCGAGGAGATGTGCGCGCCGTTGCAGGAGGCTGCGCGTCAGCCCGATGCCAGCGGTACCCAGGCCTTCCGCGAGACCTGGGCCCGGATGGCCGACAAGCTCAGTGCGCTCGCCGCCGAGGACGAGGCGAAGGGGCGGCTGTTGTCCGCCGGCGAGAAATATGGCCGCGCGGCGAGCTATCTGATCACCTGCGAGCGTCTCCAGGCGCATGATGCACCGGGACGTCTGGCGCTGTACCGCAAATGTCTCGATCTCTTCGCCAGGGGAATCGCGCTGGCAAAAGAGAACTGCGAGCGCGTCGAGATTCCCTATGAAGGGTCTCATATCTCCGGTCTCCTGGTCCGTGCGGCCGGTGTCGAAGAGCCGGCGCCGCTGCTGGTGCAGGTCAACGGCCTGGATTCCACCAAGGAGATGAAATACCGCGTCGGCCTGCCGGCCTGGCTCGCCAAACGCGGCGTGTCGTCGCTGGTGATCGATCAGCCCGGATCGGGCGAAGCGCTGCGGCTGCAGGGGCTGACCGCGCGTTACGACTGCGAGCACTGGGCGTCCCGCGTCGTCGACTGGCTGGAGGCCCGCAGCGATGTCGACCCCAAGCGCATCGGTCTCGAGGGCGTCTCGCTCGGCGGCTATTACTGCCCGCGCGCGGTGGCCTTCGAGCCGCGCTTCGCCTGCGGCGTCGCCTGGGGCGCCAATCATGATTGGCGCGATGTGCAGAAGAAGCGGCTGCAGAAGGAAGGCAATTTTCCGGTCCCGCATTACTGGGCTCATGTACGCTGGGTGTGGGGCGCGAGGGATCAGGACGACTTCATGCGGATTGCCGAGCAGGTCCACCTCGACGGCATTCTCGATCGCATCAAGGTGCCGTTCCTGGTGACGCATGGCGAGAAGGACTCGCAGATCCCGCTGCATTGGGCGGAGCGGACCTATGAGCAGCTGGTCAATTCGCCGAAGCGCGAGCTGAAGATCTTCACGGAGCGTGAGGGCGGCGCGCAGCATGCGAGCTTCGACAACAGCATCAATGCCGGCCACTACATCGCGGATTGGGTGGCGGAGACGCTGGGCGGACGCGTCGCCTGAGATCTCGCGTGAGGGAGCTGATCATGAAGATCGTTGGTTTGGAAAGCTTGGTATTTGGGGTCGACGACGTCGCTGGCGCGTCGCGTTTTCTCGTCGACTACGGCCTTGCGCCGGTCGGGGTCTCCGATCGCGGCGGCCGCTTCGAGGCGATGGATGGAACGGCTGTGGTCATCGCGCGGCAGGACGATCCGGCGCTGCCGCGGCCGCCCGTGCCGGGCTGCCGTCTGCGCAAGACGGTCATGGGCGTAGCCGACGAGGCGACGCTGGGGGCGATCGTGGCCGAGCTGCGGCGCGATCGCGAGGTGCGGCGGCTGGCTGATGGCTCGATTGAATCGATCGACGATTCAGGCTTCGTGATCGGCTTCCAACTGACGGCGCGGAAACCCTTCGTGCTGGCCGGCGAGATCTCGAATGCGCCGGGCGGGGTCGTGTTCCGGCCGATCAACAGTCTCGGCGTGCCGCCGCCGGGCAGCGTGATCCGTCCGCGCTCGCTGTCGCACGTCGTGTATTTCGTGCCCGATGTGGTCAAGGCGGAGGCCTTCTACGTCAATCGCCTCGGCTTCCGCTGCACCGACCGTTTCACTGGCACCGGCCCGTTCCTGCAGCCCGGCGGCTCGCTCGATCACCACACCCATTTCCTGATCGGCGCGCCGCCGCAGATGCATGGCGTCGAGCACTTCACGTTCCATTTCGGCGGCCCCTCGGAGATGATCAGCAACGGCTATCGCTTCGTGGAGAAGGGCTATCAGGCGTTCTGGGGCCCTGGCCGTCACATCCTGGGATCGAACTGGTTCTGGTACTTCAACAGCCCGTTCGGCTGCCACATCGAGATGGATGCCGACATGGACCAGCACGATGCGAGCTGGCAACCGCGCGAGGCGACGGCCTCGGCGGACAACTCGCAGGCCTTCCTGCTGAAGATGCGCAAGAAATGGTACCCGGGCCCGGGGATTCACGAGAATGGCGACTACGCATGAGGCCGGATTGGCTGCCTTGTTGCGGCTATGTCGCGCCGATGAGATCGGCGAAGCGCAGTCGCGCGGCTTCGATCCTGACGATGAGGGCCAGGACAGCCTGTTCGTCGTGCGATGGCAGGGCCAGTTGCATGGCTGGCGCAATGCCTGTCCGCACATCGATGGCGCACCGATGGCTTGGCGCAGGGATGCGTATCTCAACGCCGAGGGCACGCGCATCGTCTGTCACGCGCATGGCGCCGAGTTCGTGCCTGATACGGGACTATGCGTGCAGGGTCCATGCCGCGGCGAGCGGCTGAGCCGGCTCGAGCTGGTCGTCATCGACGGCGAGCTGTTCGTGACATCATAACACGCCCGGAAGGGCGGACTGCAGAGGGAGGAGGGCGCCATGGCAGTGGTGAGCAGGGTGCTGACGATCGGCGGCGGCTTTTCCGGCATGGCCGCGTCGATTCAGATGCGCAAGGCCGGCATCGACGTCGATCTCGTCGAGGTCGATGCCAATTGGCGGCCGGAGGGCGCCGGCATCACGGTGAGCGGGCCGACCTTGCGCGCGCTGGAGACGCTCGGCGTGTTCGCGGAATTCGCGCGGCGCGGCTACACAGCGGATGGCGTTGACCTGGTCACGCCGGCAGGCCATCGGATCGGCGAGATCCCGACACCGAAGACCGTTGGATCGGATGTGCCCGGCGGCGGCGGCATCATGCGGCCGGAGCTCGGCCGCATCCTCGCCGATGCGACGCGTGCCGCGTGCGTTCACGTGCGGGTCGGATGCACCTACACGCAGATCACGCAGCACGACGGCGATGTCGCGGTCACCTTCACCGATGGCACGACCGGCCACTATGATCTCGTCGTGGTCGCCGACGGCGTCCATTCGAAGACCCGTGCGCTGCTGTTTCCCGAGATCAAGCCGCCACAATATATCGGGCAGGTGGTTTGGCGCGCCGTGTTGCCGCGGCCCGCCGAGATCGTACGTCCGCGAATCTGGCTTGGTGGGGCGGTGAAGGTCGGCGTCAACCCGGTGTCGCCGAGCCACATGTACATGTTCATCACCGAGGCGCGGCCGGAGAAGCTGCAGGCTGAGCGCGCGTCATGGCCGCAACTGGTTGCCGACATGCTCGCGCCGTTCGGCGATCCCGTGCTGGTGGCGCTGGGTCCGCATCTGTTCACCCTGGATGCTCAGATCGATTATCGGCCGCTCGCCAACCTGCTGGTGCCGGCGCCGTGGAATCGCGGCCGCGTCATCATGATCGGCGATACGGTGGCGGCGACCACGCCGCATCTCGCCTCGGGCGCAGGCATCGGCATCGAGAGCGGCATCGTGCTGGCCGAGGAGCTCGCACGCGCCGCGACCTTGCAGCAGGCGTTCGACCGCTTCCATGCGCGGCGCTGGGAGCGCTGCCGCATGGTGATCGAGAACTCCGCGCAACTCTGCCGCATCGAGATGGAGAATGGCGACAAGGCGGAGCACGCCAGGATCATGCGCGAGTCCACGATCGCGCTGCTGCAGCCGATCTGAGCGGGCAACACCATCAACGAACAACAACATCAACGGGGAGGAAGCCATGACGGTGACGACGGAAACTTGGCGCGGGCGCATCGCCCTGATGGTCGCGCATTGCGCCGGGATGGTCGATCTCGTCGCGCTCCCGGTCTGGGTGGGCGCGCTGATCGAGCGCTATCGGTTCAGTCCGCAGCAGGCCGGCCTTCTGGCCACGCTGTTCCTGCTCGGTGCCGTGCTCAGCAGCCTAGTGTTTGCACCGCGCTTCAACCGGATGAACGCCCGGCTGGCGGCAACTGCCGGATACGCCGTGGCCGCGCTGGTGTTCCTGGCCGCCAGCCAGACGTCGGAGTTTGCGTTGCTCGCGATGCTGCACGCGCTGGCCGGCGCGACGGCGGCCTGCGGGCTCAGCTTCACCCATGGTACGATCGCCCGCAGTGCCAATCCGCACCGGCTGTTCGCCATTGTCGGAATGGCGCTCGGTGTGTTCGCCATTCTCTTTCTCGGCATGACGCCCAATCTCGTGGCGCGCTTCGGCGGGGCTGCGCTGTTTGTGGTGTTCGCCGGCGTGATGGCGGTCGCGGCGCTGGCGGCGGCGCTGGCCTTTCCGAAGGGCGTGGTGCGCAGCGACGAGGATCTCATCGCCGAGGTGAGCCATCTTCCCCGCGCCGTATGGTTCGGCATCGCCGGCATCAGCTGCATGGCGCTGACGCAGGCGATGCTGTTCAGCTTCATCGAGCGGATCGGGGCCGACCGCGGCTTCGGTGTCGAGGCGGTCACCGGCGTGCTGATTGCGCTCGGCTTCGTCAACCTGCTGCCGGCGCCGCTTGCCGCCGTTCTGGAGCGGCGGCTGCCGGCCCGATACGTGCTGCTGGCCGGGCCCGTCTGTCAGGCGCTGATCGCCGTGACGATCACCTTCGGCTCGGGCTTCCTGACCTATGCTGTGCCGACCGCGATCTTTGCCGCGGTCATGATCTTCACCCACACCTTCGCGTTCGGGCTGTTGTCGCGCCTCGACCCCACCGCGCGGGCGCTCGCCGGCACGCCGGCGATGCTGATGATCGGCGCCGCGATCGGCCCCATCCTCGGCGGCACCTTGGTGCAGCTGTTCGGCTATCCCGCGCTCGGGCTCGGCGCCGTCATCATCTCGTCCATCGCCGCCGTGATGTTCTCACGTGTGTTTGCCGCGCGCGGCGCGGTGACCGCTGCCTCTCTCGAAATTGCCTGATCAGGAGACCTGTTGCATGACCCTTCCGCAAATCCGCCGCGTCGTCACCGGACACGACCAGCAGGGCGCCGCCGTGATCTCGTCCGACGGCGCCTTGCCGACCGTCACCGAGTTGGCGGCGATCCCCGGCACCTTCTTCCACGAGGTCTGGAGCACGCAGGCGACGCCGGCGCCGATCGACAATGGTCCGGATCCGACGATCGGGCCGCTCAAGCTGCCACCGCCGACGCATGGCAGCCGCATCCGCTTCGTCGACATTCCGCCGGACACCGAGGACTTTCTCCGCAACGGCGCGACGCGCATGAAGGCCGCGTTCAGCCAGATCGGCGATCCGCACGCCTCAACCGTGACGACGGAGTCACCGCATCCGCTGATGCACCGCACCGAGACGATCGACTACGGCATCGTGATCTCCGGCGAGATCACGCTGGTGCTCGACAAGGGCACGGCGGACCTCAAGGCCGGCGACGTCGTGATCCAGCGCGGCACCAATCACGCCTGGGCCAATCGCAGCGACAAACCGTGCCGGATGCTGTTCATCCTGGTCGACGGCAAGTTCGGTCCGGAAGCCAACCCGACCAAGGCCAGCTGATGAGACTCGCAACCTATCGGAACGGCAGCCCCGATGGCGGCCTGCTCATCGTCTCCCGGGATCAGGCGCGCGCGTGCAATGCCAGCGCCATCGCACCGGATCTGCTGACGGCGCTGCGGAATTGGCAGCAGGTCGAGCCGGCGTTGCGCCGGCTCGCCGAGAGCCTCGAGGATGGATCGGCTGCCGATGTGATGGCGTTCGATCCCACGCGATGCCTTGCACCGCTGCCGCGCGCACCGCAATGGCTGGATGGCTCGGCCTTCCTGAATCACGGACGGCTGATGGATGTCGCCTTCAACAAGCCGCCGATCCCCGACTTCGACACCATCCCGGTGATGTACCAGGGCGCCAGCGACGATTTCCTCGGGCCGCAGGCCGACGTGCCCTTCGTGACGGAGGCGGATGGCATCGACTTCGAGGGCGAGTTCGGCGTCATCGTCGATGATGTGCCGATGGCCGTGTCGCCAGAGCAGGCCGCGCAACGGATTCGGCTGCTGGTTCAGATCAATGATTGGAGCCTGCGCGCGGTCGGTGCGCGCGAGGTGCGCACCGGCTTCGGCTTCCTGCAGGCGAAGCCCTCGACGAGCTTCGCGCCGATGGCGGTGACTCCGGACGAGGTCGGCGACGCCTGGCGTGACGGCCGGCTCGACATGGCCCTCCATGTTCACCGCAATGGCGAGCGGATCGGCGCGGCCTCAGGCCGCGAGATGGCGTTCTCGTTTCCGCAACTCATCGCCCATGCCGCCCGGACGCGGCGGTTGACGGCCGGCACGATCATCGGCTCGGGCACGGTGTCGAATGCCGATCGCGCCGCCGGATCGAGTTGCCTGGCTGAGGTCAGGGCGATCGAGATGATCGAACGCGGCGAGGCGCGCACGCCCTTCCTGCGCTTCGGTGACGAGGTGACCATGCAGGCCTGCTTCGCCGATGGCCGGGGAGGCCCGTTCGGACGCATCGCGCAGCGCGTGGTTCGTGCGGCGAGCACCGATCGGCCGGAGTGAGCGATGCGTATTCTGGTCACGGGTGCCGCGGGCTTCATTGGCCGTGCGCTGCTGCAACGGCTGCTGGTCGATACGGACGGGGCCGACATCACCGGGCTCGATCTCGTCGCAGCGCCGCCGGAAGCGTTGGGTGCGCGTCTGTCCTGGATCAGCGGCGGCCTGGACGACCGCGCCGTGCTGGAGCAACTCGGCGCTGCGTCGTTCGACCGCGTGTTCCATCTCGCCAGCGTGCCCGGCGGCCGCGCCGAGGTCGAGCCTGCGCTCGGTCGCCGCGTCAATCTGGATGCGTCGCTCGATCTCCTGCAGTTGCTGGCCCAGCATGGCAACCGGCCGCGCGTGGTCTATGCCAGCAGCATCGCCGTCTATGGCGCGCTGTCCGGCGCGCCGGTCAGCGCGCAGACGGAGGCGCGGCCCCTGATCAGCTATGGCGCGCACAAGCGGATGGTGGAGATCGCGCTCGCCGATCACACCAGGCGCGGAGAGCTGTCAGGCATCGCGCTGCGGCTGCCCGGCATCGTCGCAAGGCCGCGACCGGTGAGCGGCTTCGGCTCCGCCTTCATGAGCGAACTGCTGCATGCGGTGTCCGCGGGCGAGAGCTATGCCTGCCCGGTGTCACGGGACGCGACCGCCTGGTGGCTGTCGGCCAAAGTCGCGGTCGACAATCTCATCCGCGCCGGCGAGATTGATGTCTGCGGCACTCTGCAACTCCCGGCGCTTCGACTTTCGATCGCCGAGGTGATGGCAGGCTTGGCGCAGCTCTATGGCGCTGAGCGGCCCGCGCGCGTGACGTTCGATCCTGACGACAGCATCGAGAAGGTGTTCGGACGCTTTCCAATGCTGGAGGTTGATGCCGAGTTGGCGTTGGGCTTCGCCCATGATGGATCGGCGGCGGAGATGATCACGAATGCGCTCCGCGCCGGTTACATCTGAGAGAAGGTCGAAGCCGCTGCGGCGCGCGAAGCTCGCCTCGAGCGCGCGACCGCGCTGTGCCGCCGCTAACGGGCGCGTCGGGGATAGATGATCACCGAGAGATAGGTCATCGGCGCCTTGATCAACTCCTCGGGGCCGTGACGCGCTGCGGCGTCGAAGAACAGGGCGTCGCCGGGCTCCAGCAGATACAGCCGGTCGGCATGGCGATAGCGCACCTTTCCGCTCAGCATGTAGATGAACTCGACGCCGGCGTGGCGGAAATCCGTGTAAGGAACGGCGTCGCCCTTCAGCGTGATCAGATAGGGTTCGACCACCACGTCGCCGCCGAGCGAGTGGCCGAGCAGATCGTAGAGATGGCCGGCCTTGGTGCCGCGGCGCTCGATGCGAACGCCCTGGCCGGCCTTGACGAAGGAACAGTCGCGCTCCTCGCCATTCTCGCGGAACAGTCGCGCGATCGGCACGTTCAGCGCCTTGGCGAGCGCCGACAGTGTCGCCAGTGACGGCGAGATCGAGCCGTTCTCGATCTTGGACAGCATGCCGGCCGAGATGCCGGCCGCCGCGCCCAGTTCTGATACGGTGAGATCGAGGTCCTTGCGCAAGCGGCGCACCTCGGCGCCGATCTCCGACTCCAGGGTTGGCGTGGCGTCCTTCGGCGCGAGCGATCCTGTCAGCAGCTCGGGCTCCGCGCGGGACGTCTCGGCCTTGCTGTCCTTCCTGGGATGCTTCGCGGCACCTTTCGCCACAGGAAACCTCGTTTGCTTCTCGGCGGCCTCGCAGCAGCGCTGACCCTATGACGTCTATACGCCGCAGCGGGCGTCGCGGCCAGTACAAGCGCCCATTTTCAGGTTCTCTCGATCCGCACCAAGCCCGCCTGCCGGTCCACGTCTGAACTTTCCTGAAGTGAACAAAAGTTTCTTGACGAGAATTGCTGCTGGGCTATCCTGACGGTCGGACGGGGCGCTCAGCCCGTCCCACAATGATGTGGATCGGAGCGGCGCATGTGCGGAATCGTCGGGCTGTTTCTGAAAGCTCCCCGGTTGGAGCGGGAGCTCGGCGCGTTGCTCAGCGAGATGCTTGTCGTCATGAGCGATCGCGGACCCGACAGTGCCGGCTTCGCGGTCTACGGCGATCGCACGCAGGGCCGCGTTAAACTCACCATCTCCGGTGCCGACGAGGACGTTTTGCGGCGTGCCGTGGCCGAGCTCGGCAAGGCGATCAATGAAACGCCGGCGGTGACCCTGCACGATACCCATGCCGTGTTGTCGATCTGCTTCGACAAGGAGAAGGCGGCGCGCGCCTTCATCGAGGGACATGACGACATCAGCTTCGTCGGCGCCGGCGCGCGCATGGAGCTCTACAAGGAGGTCGGTCGGCCCGAGCAGGTGACGCAGCGCTTCGGCCTGCCGCGTATGGCCGGCAGCCATGGTATCGGCCACACCCGCATGGCGACGGAATCGGCGGTGACGACGCGTGGCGCGCATCCATTCTCGACCGGGCTCGATCAATGTCTCGTGCACAATGGCTCGCTGTCGAACCATAATGGCGTCCGGCGCATGCTGCAGCGGGAGGGCATGCGCTTTGCCACTGAGAACGACACCGAGGTTGCGGCGGGCTATCTGAGCTGGCGGATCCGCGAGGGCGCCTCGCTGAAGCAGGCGCTCACCGACAGCCTGTCCGATCTCGATGGCTTCTACACCTTCGTGGTCGGCACCGAGACCGGCTTCGCCGTGCTGCGCGACCCGATCTCCTGCAAGCCCGCAGTGATGGCCGAGACCGACGATTACGTGGCGTTCGGCTCGGAGTATCGCGCGCTCGCTGGCCTGCCCGGGGTCGACAAGGCGCATATCTTCGAGCCCGAGCCGGCCACGGTCTATGCCTGGGAGCGGCGCTGATGCCGAGCTTCGATCTTGCGAGAGCGCCGCTGCGCGAACTGAACGCTGCGCTTCATGCGCTGTCGCCCACCACCAACGAGACGCATTGGATCGTCAGCAATCCCTCAGGCAAGCACGCGGTCGCCTGCGGGCTCGACGCCCCGGTCACCGTCGAGATCGACGGTCACGTCGGCTACTATTGTGCCGGCATGAACAAGGCTGCCACCGTCGTGATTTCAGGCAATGCCGGCGTCGGCGTCGCCGAGAACATGATGTCCGGCGAGGTTCGCGTCAAAGGCGACGCCAGCCAATCGGCCGGCGCCACCGGCTGCGGCGGGCTGCTGGTGATCGAGGGCAATGCCTCGGCGCGCTGTGGCATCTCGATGAAGGGCATCGACATTGTCGTGAAAGGCTCGATCGGGCCGATGAGTGCGTTCATGGCCCAGGCGGGCAATCTGGTCGTGCTCGGCGACGCCGGCGATGCGCTCGGCGATTCGATCTATGAGGCCCGATTGTTCGTGCGTGGCCGCGTCGCCAGCCTGGGCGCCGACTGCATCGAGAAGCCGATGACGGAGGAAGACCGCGCGATCCTCGCGGCCGTGCTGAAGCGGGCCGGCGTCGAGGCGCGCGCCGATGACTTCAAGCTCTATGGCTCGGCGCGGCGCCTCTATCACTTCCACATCGACAATGTCGACGCCTATTGAGGCCATCACGATGTCCGTGCCTCCACATCGCACCCCGCCGCGTTTCTCCGCGACCTTCAACCCGAACGTGATCGCCGAGATCCAGCGGGCTGCAGCAACCGGCATTTACGATATCCGCGGCGGCGGCGCCAAGCGCGCGCTGCCGCATTTCGACGATCTCCTGTTCCTGGGCGCCTCGATCTCGCGCTATCCGCTGGAGGGCTATCGCGAGAAATGCGGCACCGACGTCACGCTCGGCACGCGCTTCGCGAGGAAGCCGATCAAGCTGAAGATCCCGGTGACCGTCGCCGGCATGAGCTTCGGCTCATTGTCCGGTCCGGCCAAGGAGGCATTGGGGCGCGGCGCCTCCGCAGCCGGCACCTCGACCACCACGGGCGACGGCGGCATGACGCCGGAGGAGCGCGGCCACTCGTCGATCCTGGTCTATCAATATCTGCCGTCGCGCTACGGCATGAATCCCGATGATCTGCGCAAAGCGGATGCGATCGAGATCGTGATCGGGCAGGGCGCCAAGCCCGGCGGCGGCGGCATGCTGCTCGGGCAGAAGATCTCGCCACGCGTCGCCAAGATGCGCACATTGCCCGAGGGCATCGACCAGCGCTCGGCCTGCCGCCACCCGGACTGGACCGGACCCGACGATCTCGAGATCAAGATCGAGGAGCTGCGCGAGATCACCGATTGGGAGAAGCCGATCTACGTCAAGGTCGGCGCCAGCCGTCCCTATTACGACACGGCGCTGGCGGCGAAGTCCGGTGCCGATGTCATCGTGCTCGACGGCATGCAGGGCGGCACCGCCGCGACCCAGGACGTCTTCATCGAACATGTCGGGCTGCCCACGCTCGCCGCGATCCGGCCCGCCGTGCAGGCGCTGCAGGATCTCGGTCTGCATCGCAAGCTGCAGCTGATCGTCTCCGGTGGCATCCGCACCGGCGCCGATGTCGCCAAGGCGCTCGCGCTCGGCGCCGACGCGGTCTCGATCGGCACCGCGGCGCTGATCGCGCTCGGCGACAATGATCCGCAATGGGAGGCCGAGTATCAGAAGCTCGGCACCACCGCCGGCGCCTATGATGATTGGCAGGAAGGTCTCGATCCCGCGGGGATCACGACCCAGGATCCCGTGCTGGCCGCGCGGCTCGATCCGGTCAAGGCCGGCCGCCGGCTCGCTAACTATCTCTCGGTGCTGACGTTGGAGGCGCAGACGATCGCGCGGGCCTGCGGCAAGAGTCATCTGCATAATCTTGAGCCGGAGGATCTCGTCGCCTTGACGATCGAGGCGGCGGCGATGGCCGGCGTGCCGCTCGCCGGCACCAACTGGATTCCGGGACGCGACAAATAGGCTGGCAGCGCTGCGCGCGCCGCCGACGCGATCGACGGATGGACGATGCCGGGGTCTTCAAGGACTCAAAGAGGGAATCATGTCGAGTAGCCTCCATGCCGTCGCCTGTGAGCGCGGCATCAAATATTTCCTGATCTCTTATACCGACCTGTTCGGCGTGCAGCGCGCCAAGCTGGTGCCGGCGGCGGCGATCGACGGCATGGTGAAGACCGGCGCTGGCTTCGCAGGCTTCGCGACCTGGCTCGACATGACCCCGGCCGATCCCGACGTGTTCGCGATGCCCGATCCGGCGAGCCTGATCCAGCTGCCGTGGAAGCCGGAGGTCGGCTGGCTCGCGGCCGATCCCTGGATGAACGGCAAGCCGGTGGCACATGCGCCGCGAAACCTGCTCAAGCGCATGGTCGCCGATGCGGCGGCGCAGGGCTATGAGCTGAAATCCGGTGTCGAATGCGAGTTCTTCCTGATCACCGCCGACGGCAGTGCGCCGTCCGATGTCGCGGACAAGCAGTCGAAGCCGTGCTACGACCAGCAGGCCCTGATGCGGCGCTACGAGGTGATCGCCGAGATTTGCGACGCCATGCTGGCGCTGGGCTGGAAGCCGTATCAGAACGATCACGAGGACGCTAACGGCCAGTTCGAGATGAACTGGGAGTTCGACACCGCGCTGACGACCGCCGATCGCCACGCCTTCTTCAAATATATGGTGCGCTCGATCGCCGAGAAGCACGGGCTGCGCGCCACCTTCATGCCGAAGCCGTTCGTCGATCTCACCGGCAATGGCTGCCATGCCCATGTCTCGGTGTGGAAGGACGGCCGCAATCTGTTCGAGGACGAGGCCGGCGAGCTCGGCGTGTCCGAATTGGGCTATCAGTTCCTCGGCGGTATCATGCATTCGGCCGATGCGCTGGCCGCGCTGTTCAACCCGACCGTCAACTCCTACAAGCGCATCAATGCGGCGAGGACGACATCGGGCGCGACCTGGGCGCCGAACTCGGTGACCTATTCCGGCAACAACCGGACCCATCTGATCCGCATTCCCGAAGCCGGCCGCTTCGAGGTCCGCCTCGCCGATGGTGCCGCCAATCCCTATCTGTTGCAGGCCGGGCTGCTCGCCGCCGGCCTCGACGGCATCGCCAATGATCGCGACCCGGGCCCGCGCCTCGACATCAACATGTATACCGACGGCCACGCCGTAAAGACCGGCAAGAAGCTGCCGCTCAACCTGCTCGATGCGATCCGCGCGCTGCAGGCCTCGCCGGTCATGGCCGAAAAGCTCGGCGATTTCATTCCCTGCTACGTCAAGCTCAAGACCGAGGAGTGGAACGCTTATGCGCGCCATTTGACGGAGTGGGAGCGCGAAACGACGTTGGATTGCTAAGTGGCCGCTGTCGTTCGCATGACGATGTGCAAGTGAGCCCAGATCGCCCCGCGCGCCATTGCGAGGAGCGAAGCGACGAAGCAATCCAGACTGTCTCCGCAGAATGATTCGGGATTGCTTCGCTACGCTCGCAATGACGCGGTGAGAGCGGAGTGTTAGTTCCCAGGCTGTGCAAAGTCATCGGGCGGCATCAGCCGCGCGAAGGCGTGGCCACCGATTGTCGCACGGATGCTCTAGGACGGCCTCACCTCGCAGCCGAACTCCGCCGCCGCCTCCGAGAACCAATGCCAGAAGCTGCGGGACAGGCTGCGGAACACGGCGATGTCGAACGAGGCGCATCCGTCCTGGTCCTCGTTGCGCCAGATGATGGCGCCGATATGTGCGGCCACCGTCGTGGCTGCCGCTCCGGGCGGAAACGCGCGCTCATGCAGGTCGATCGGAAAGCCCTTGGCGAGCACGTCGCGGATGGCGGGGCCGCCGACGCGGAACACGACATAGCCGCCGCTCTGGTCGACGATGGAGGCGAGCGGGCCGATTGCGGCCTTCAAGGCCGTGGCCAGGCGATGGCTGCTGCCGTCGGCCATGCCGAGCCAATGCTGCGGACCGAGGCCTGCGAAGGCGATCGTGTCGGCGCTGGCCACGGCGGGGCGATCCGGCAGCATGACGCCGCAATATTGCCGGATCGCCTCGCGCAAGGCCGCCTCCTGGCCCTTGCGGGCCTGCAGCGTCGCCAGCCCGAGATCGGCTCGCTCGGTGATCGTGACCTGGCTGCCGGGCGGCGCGGGCGCGGCGTCGGCGAACGTGGCAGGTGACGACGACGGACTGTGCTCAGCCATGGAGCCGCGCTCCCTGTGGATCGATGAAGACCGGCGAGACGAGCTCGACCTCGGTATCGCCGTCGCGCACCGGATCATAGGCGCGCATGCGTTCGCCGTGTCGCGCCGGTCCACGCTTGACGAGGGCAAGGCCGATCCAATGCCCGAGCGCCGGCGAGAACGCGATCGACGTGACATAGCCCTCGTCGTTCTCTGTCGTCGGCGCTGCGCCCAGCGCGAGCATGTGAGCGCCAGCGCGTAGCCGCGCCATCGGATTGATCGGGCGCAGGCCGACGAGCGTCGGGCGGTCGGGATCGGTGAGGCCGGGCCGGTGCGCCAGCACGCGGCCGATGTAATCCTTTTTCTGCGACATCATCCGGCCGAGGCCGAGATCGGCGGCTGTTGTGGTGCCGTTGATCTCGTTACCGGCGACATGGCCCTTTTCGATGCGCATCACGCCGAGCGCCTCGGTGCCGTAGGGGATGATGCCGAACTCAGCGCCGGCTTCCATGATCGCGCGGATCGCCGCGTCGCCATATTGCGCCGGCACCGCGATCTCATAGCCGAGCTCGCCGGAGAATGAGACGCGGAACAGCCGCGCCGGCACGTCGCGCCAGGTGAACTCGACGCATCCGAGATACGGCAAAGCGGCATCGGAAACATCGACGACGTCGCCGAGCAGGCGGTCCAACAGCTGTCGGGCGCCGGGGCCCGCGATGGAATATTGCGACCATTGCTCGGTGACGGAGACGAGCTGCACGTCCAATTCGGGCCATAGCACCTGGCGCGCATGTTCCAGATGCTGCATGACCTTGGCGGCGTTCGCGGTTGTCGTCGACACCACATAATGATCTGGCGCGAAGCGGGCGGCCGTGCCGTCATCCATCACCAACCCGTCCTCCCGCAACATCACGCCATAGCGGGTCTTGCCCACCGGCAAGGTCGAGAACATGTTGATATAGACGCGGTCGAGGAAGGTGCCGGCATCGCTGCCCTGGACGTCGATCTTGCCGAGTGTCGAGACATCACAGACGCCGACCTTGCTGCGGACGTCGCGCACCTCGCGCGAGACGGTGGTGAGCCAGTCGGTTTCGCCCGGTTGCGCGAACCACTGCGCGCGCAGCCAAGCGCCTGCTTCGACGAAGCTCGCATTGCTCTGCTCGGCCCAGCCGTGTCCGGCCGTCAGGCGCGTCGGCCGGAAGTCGCGGCCGCGGTGATGGCCCGCGAGCGCGCCGATCGCGACCGGCGTCGCTGGCGCGCGGAACATCGTGGTGCCGATCTCGGCCATGCTGCGGCCCGTCAGTTCGGCCATCATCGCCTGGCCATTGATGTTCGAGGTCTTCCCCTGATCGGTCGCCATGCCCAGCGTGGTGTAGCGCTTGAGAAGCTCGACCGAGCGGAAGCCCTCGCGTGCGGCGAGCGCAACATCGGCGCTGGTGACGTCGTGCTGGAAATCGATGAAAGCCTTCGATGACGAGCCGAGATGCCAGAACGGCGCCAGCGCGATGGGCTCATCGTCCGCCCGCGGCGCCGGGGCGGCAGTGATAGCAAAACCCGTTGCCTCAGCGGCAGCGGTGCCGAGCGCCGTGCCCTGCCGCAGCGCCTCGGCGAGACCGAAGGCGCCCGCCGCTGCGCCCGCGACGCTCATGCCCGGCGGCAATGCATCCGGCACGAAGGCGGCATGGGCCTCGGACCAGCGCGGCCGATGTCCGAGATGCGTGGTCAGTGCGAGATGCGGCGACCAGCCGGCGGACATGGCCAGCAGGTCGACCGGCAAGCCTTGTTCTCGCCCATCCGCGCGCCGCAGCGTGATCGCCTGCAGGCCGCGGCGGCCGCCGCGCGTCTGGGTGACGTCGGCTCCGAGATGGACGGGAATCGCGAGCCGTGTTGCTTCGGCCCGGAGTTGCGGCGCGACCGTCGCTCGGTGATCGATGATGGCCGTCACTGTGACGCCGCTGCGCGCGAGGTCGAACGCGGTCGTCCAGGCGTCATCGCAGCCGGTATAGACCGCGGCCCGCCGTCCGGGCTTGACCGCGTAGCGGTTCAGATAGCTGCGTACGCCGGCGGCCATCATCACGCCGGGGCGGTCGTTCCCCCCGAACACGATCGGGCGCTCGATCGCGCCGCTCGCCAGCACCGCGCGCTTGGCGACGATCTTCCAATAGCGCTGCCGCGACTGATGCGGCTGCGGCTCGGCGAGATGATCGGACACCCGCTCGAGCGCGCCATAGGTGCCGCCATCATAGACGCCGAACACGCTTGTGCGACTGAGGATCCGGACATTCGGCAAAGCCTCGAGCTCGGCGGTGACGTGCCGCGCCCAGTCGGCGCCTGGCCGGCCATCGACCTCTCCGAGGTCGCTGTTGAGCCGCCCGCCGAGCGTGCAATCCTCGTCGCACAGCATGATGCGCGCGCCGCTGCGCCCGGCCGCCAGTGCCGCGGCAAGCCCGGCCGCCCCGCCGCCGATGATCAGGACGTCGCAGAAGGCGTTGATCTTCTCGTAAGTGTCGGGGTCGGCCTCGCCGCTGGCGCGGCCGAGACCGGCGGCCCGGCGGATCGCCGGCTCGTAGACCTTCTCCCAGAACGCGGCCGGCCACATGAAGGTCTTGTAGTAGAAGCCGGCGACGAACAGCGGCGACAGCAGCCAGTTGATCGCCCCGACATCGTAGCGCAGCGACGGCCAGCGGTTCTGGCTCCAGGCCTCGAGGCCGTCGAACAGCGCGATGGTGGTGGCGCGCGTGTTCGGCTCGCGACGGGCGCCAGCGCGCAGTTCGACCAGCGCGTTTGGCTCCTCGGGCCCTGCGGTCATGATGCCGCGCGGACGGTGATATTTGAAGGAGCGGCCGACGAGGCGAACATCATTGGCAAGCAGCGCCGAGGCCAGCGTATCGCCGGCATAGCCTCGATAGCTGCGGCCGTCGAAGCTGAAGCCGATGGTCTTGCTGCGATCAATCAGGCCGCCGGAGGCGAGCCGGTTGGAATCCGGCATCATGCCGCGCCTCGCGTGGCGAGCGCGGCGCCGAGCACCTCGTGGGTCCGGACGTCGCGGGTCACGATCAACCAGCTGCGGCAACCCTGTGCGTGATACCAGAGTTCGCGATGCGGGCCGGCGGGATTGTCGCGCAGATAGACGGCCTCAAAGAAGCGCCGCTGACCGTCGTCGGTGGCCGGATCAGGCCGCTTTGCGGTGTCGCCGTGATAGGCGAACTCGCTGACGTCGCGCTCGCCACAGAACGGGCAGGGAATTCGCATGGTTGGCCTCAGTGCAGATTTGGCTGCGCGCCCTGACCTTTTTCGTCGATCAGGTGGCCGGTTGCGAAACGGTCGAGGCGATAGGCGCTCGCGACCGGATGCGGCTCATCGCGCGCCAGCAGATGCGCGAAGCACCAGCCGGAGCCCGGCGTGGCCTTGAAGCCGCCATAGCACCAGCCGGCGTTGAGATAGAGTCCTTGCAGCGGCGTGCGGTCGATGATCGGCGAGCCGTCCATCGACATGTCGACGAGCCCGCCCCAGGAGCGCAGCATGCGCACGCGGCCGATCGCCGGCATCAGCGCCATGCCGCCCTCACAGACGTCCTCCACGGTCGGCAGATTGCCGCGCTGCGCATAGGAATTGTAGCCGTCGATATCGCCGCCGAAGACGAGCCCGCCTTTGTCGGACTGGCTGATGTAGAAATGACCGGCGCCGAAGGTGACCACGCCGGGGATCAGCGGCTTGATGGCTTCGGAGACGAAGGCCTGCAGCACGTGGCTTTCGATCGGCAGCCGCAGGCCGGCATACTCCGCGACCCGCGAGCTGCTGCCGGCAACCGCAAGCCCGACCTTGCCGGCCTGGATCGTGCCGCGCGTCGTGGTGACCCCGGTGATGCGATCGCCGTCACGCACGAAGCCGGTGACCTCGCAGTTCTGGATGATGTCGACGCCACGCGCGCTGGCGCCGCGGGCGTAGCCCCAGACGACCGCATCGTGCCGCGCGGTGCCGCCGCGCCGCTGCAGCAGGCCGCCCTTGATCGGAAAGCGCGCATTGTCAAAATCGAGAAATGGCAGCATGCGCCTGACGGCGTCGGCATCGAGCAGCTCGGCATCGGCGCCCGCCAGCCGCATCGCATTGCCGCGCCGGGCAAACGCATCGCGCTGCGCGTCGGAATGATAGAGGTTCAGCACGCCGCGCTGGCTGACCATGGTGTTGTAGTTCAGGTCCTGCTCCAGGCCCTCCCACAGCTTCATCGACCATTCGTAGAACGGCTCGTTGCCGGGCAGCAGATAATTGGAGCGGATGATCGTGGTGTTGCGGCCGGCATTGCCGGAGCCGATCCAGCCTTTTTCGAGCACGGCAATTTTGCGAATGCCGTGCTCCTTGGCGAGGTAATAGGCGGTGGCCAGCCCATGGCCGCCGCCGCCGACGATGATGATGTCGTAGCTCGCTTGCGGGGCGGCATCGCGCCAGACCGGCTGCCAGTCGCGATGGCCGCGCAGGGCTTGGCGGGCGAGAGAGAACAGCGAATAGCGCATGCGCCTTCGATCACCGGGTTGTCGCAGGCACAATGCGCTGCTATCTCTCCGAGGTGATGTCCAGAAACGACGAAAGAGGGTCTAGAAGCGACGGACCGAGGGGCGACGACGTCCGGGCGCATCGGGTTGGCTTCCTGCTGATCCCCGGCTTCGCGCTGATGTCCTATGCGTCGGCGGTCGAACCGCTGCGGGCGGCGAACGTGCTCAGCGGCCGGACGCTGTACCGCTGGCGTCACATCGCGATCCGCGGCAGCGATATCGCTGCCTCCAACGGCGTCAGGATCCCGGCCGATGCCACCATCGGCAGCGCCGCACGTCTCGACTCCATCGTGGTCTGCGCCGGCGGAAATCCGGCCACTTTCTCGCATCCACCCACTCTCTCTTATTTGCGGAGCACGGCGCGGCATGGCGTCCGGATGATCGGCGTCTCAGCGGGTCCCTTCATCCTCGCCCAGGCTGGCCTGCTCGACAGCTATCGCTGCACCCTTCATTGGGAGCACATGCCGGCGTTCACCGAGACGTTTCCGCACTTGTCGCTCAGCCGCTCGCTGTTCGAGATCGATCGCGACCGCTTCACCTGCGCTGGCGGCATCGCGGCGCTCGACATGATGCATGCGATGATCAGGATCGATCACGGCGCGCGGCTGGCGGCGGCGGTGAGCGACTGGTTTCTGCAGACGGAGGTCCGGCGCGGCGGGGCTGCACAGCGGCTGTCGCCGGCACAGCGCTTCGGGGTGCATCATCCCAAGCTGGTCGACACGCTGCTGCGCATGGAAAGGCGGATCGAACGTCCGCTGGCACCTCGCGAGCTTGCCGCCGGCGCTGACCTGTCGTTGCGGCAGCTGGAGCGTTTGTTTGCGCAACATCTCGGGACGACCCTTCATCGCCGCTATCTGCAGATTCGGCTCGAGCACGCGCGCGGGCTGCTGCGCCAGAGCACGATGGCGATCCATGAGGTCGCGCTCGCCACGGGATTTGCGACGCCGATGCATTTCGCGCGCTGCTATCGGCGTCAGTTCGGCCTGGCACCGCGCGAGGAACGCAGGGCACACCGATGACACTCCCGATCTTGTTCGGCCTCTCTCCGCGGCGCAAGCTCCGCCATCCGGCGGTGCGGTTGACGCCAAGCAAGTAATCATCCTAGACAGAATAAAGGTGGCGTTCGTCCGCAATGCCGATCTCCGGTGTCGGAAAACGCGCATTCAGGAGAGTGGTGCTGTCGTCACATGGGTTCTTCAGAAAGGCAGCCTGAAAGCTGGCGCGTCGGCGTGCTGTTTTCGCATACCGGCGTGACCTCGGGCATCGAACGCACACAACTCAACGCCACCTTGCTGGCCATCTCCGAGATCAACGCTGCCGGCGGTATTCTCGGTCGCCCCATCGAGCCGATCATCTACGACCCTGCTTCGGACCCGAAGAAGTTCCGCGCCTTTGCCGAGCGCCTGTTCCAGGTCGACCGCATCCGTCTGTTGTTCGGCTGCTACATGTCGAGCACGCGCAAGGCCGTGCTGCCTTCGGTCGAGGGCCATCGCGGTCTGCTGTTCTACCCGACCCTTTATGAAGGGTTCGAATATTCCCGCAACTGCATCTACACCGGCGCCGCGCCGAACCAGAATTCGCTGCAGCTGGCGCGCTTCCTGCTCTCGACCTATGGCAACCGCTTCCTGTTCGTTGGCTCGAACTATGTCTTCCCTTATGAGTCGAACCGCCTGATGGCCGATTTCGTGGTCCAGGGCAAAGGCAAGGTGCTGGACGAGATCTATGTTCCGCTGCTTGCGCAAGCCAAGGATTTCGACAAGGTCATCGCCCGCATCAAGAAGACGTCGCCGGACGTGATCTTCTCGACGGTCGTGGGCAGCGGGACAGCCGAGTTCTATCGCGCCTATCGCGCCGCCGATTTCGATCCGACACGGATGCCGATCGCGAGCCTCAGCACCAGCGAGGCCGAGGTGGCCGAGATGGGGGCGGAGGCCGCCGAAGGCCACATCACTGCGGCGCCGTTCTTCGAGACGTTGTCGTCGCAGGCCGCGCGGCGGTTCGTTGCAAGTTTCAAGGCGCAATATGGCGACGATGCGCCGGTGACGGCCTGCGCCGAAGCGGCCTATTTTCAGGTCCATCTGGCGATGCGCGCGGTGGCCAAATGCGGCACGGATGATCCGGAGCAGGTGCTCGGCAACATGCGCGATTTCGAGTTCGACGCGCCGCAGGGGCGGGTCCGTGTCGATCCCGAGAACAATCACACTTACCTATGGCCGCGGATCGCGCGGGTCGACGGCCAGGGGCGCTTCCAGATCGTCTGGAATCCGGGCGTGCGCGTGAAGCCCGATCCCTATTGTGTGGTCCAGAGCCTCGACGACTGGTCGGTCGACGAGCAGCAGCTCATTCGGTCCTGAGGTCCAGGGGTAGCGTGGCGGGACGGAGATCCGGGCGTGGCCATCCAAATTCTTCGTGATCTGCGCGGCCTGCGGGTCCATGTCGTGCATCCGCCGGACAGCGAGCGGACCAAGCTCGTCGAGCATCTGCGCCGTATCGGCTGCATGGTCGAGATGCAATGGCCGGTGCCGGATTGCTGGGCTGAAGGCGCCGACGTGGTGCTGCTCGCGATCGAACATGATGTGCGGTTGGAAATCCAGCGGCTGCTGAAATCGGATGCAGACCATCGGCCGACCCTGATCGCCGTCGTCTCCTACGAGGACCCATCGACGCTGCAACTGGTGCTTGAGGCGGGTGCGGTCGCTGTCATCGAGCGGCCGATCCGGCCATTCGGATTGCTTACGAATTTGACGATCGCGCGCAGCCTGTGGTTGGAGCGGCGGGAATCCGAGAAGCGCGTGCGCAAATTGGAGCGCAAGCTCGCCGGCATCCAGCGGATACAGAAAGCCAAGGCGATCCTGATGGATGGCCAGGGATTGAGCGAGGCTGATGCTTATGAGAGCATCCGCAAGCAGGCGATGTCGAAGCGCCTGTCCATGGACGACATGGCCGCGGCGATCATTCATGCCAACGAGCTCTTGCAATACCGCGCGAAAGGTGATTAGCTTTTATTAGTTGAAGGGAGAAGATCCTTCTCAACGCAGCCGGACCATCGATGATGCTGGTCTGGCATCGGCTAGGTAGCCCGAAGAACCCGTGAAGGGTTCGTCGGGCTTTTTTGTTTTTTGGACCGAGGACAGCCGCCGGCGCACAGCGCGTCGTCGGAGCTCGATCCGCTCTGGGCGAATTTTGGCAGCAAGCAACGTGCTTCGGCGCGAACGAGGACGTGTGCCTGGACAACGGGGAGTGTGCGGTATGGCAGTCGATCGACGCAAATTCTTGAAGAGCGGCGCCCTGGCGGGCGGCGCATTGATTACCTCGCCATGGGTGTTCTCGACCGGCGCGCAGGCCGCTGGCGAGATCAAGGTGGGCGTGCTGTTTTCGCTGACGGGTGGCCTCTCGATCGTGGAGAAGTCGCTGCACGACGCCACGATGATGGCGATCAGCGAGATCAACGCGGCCGGCGGCGTCAAGGGCATGAAAATCTCGGCGATCGCCGAGGACGGCGCCTCCGATCCCAAGACCTACAATGAGAAGGCCTCCAAGCTCGTCATCCAGGATCGCGTTCCGACCGTGTTCGGCTCCTATACCTCGGCGAGCCGCAAGGCGGTGCTGCCGGTGTTCGAGAAGCGCAACAATCTCTATTTCTATCCGACCTATTATGAAGGCTTCGAGTGCTCGAAGAACGTCGTCTATACCGGCGCCGTTCCGAACCAGCAGCTGTCGAATTTCATCCCTTGGATCATCAAGACGCTCGGCAAGAAGAAGTTCTTTATCGTCGGATCGAACTACATTTATCCACGCGAGATGGCCAAGGTCTCGAAGATCCTGATCGAAAAGAACGGCGGCGAATGGATCGCCGACGAATATCTCGAGCTCGGCCATTCCGAATGGGGCTCGATGGTCAACAAGATCAAGAGCTCGGGCTGCGATGTCGTGCTGTCCAACGTGGTCGGCGACTCCGTGATCGCGTTCTATCGCGAGTACAAGAACCAGGGCCTCACCCACGACAAGCTGCCGATCTGCGCGACCGTCACCTCGGAGATTGAGATTGCGGCGATGGGCGCGGAATATGCGGTCGGTTCCTTCACCTCGTTCCCGTATTTCCAGGCGATCGACACCGATCGCAACAAGGCGTTCATCGAGCGCTACCGCAAATTCGTCAAGGACCCGAAGGCGGTGACGCATCACGCGCTGGAATCGTCCTACTTCCAGGTGTTCCTGTGGAAGCAGGCGGTGGAAAAGGCGGCCGAGATCTCGCCGGCGGCGATCCGCGAGGCCGTCAAGGGCCAGGAGTTCGACGCGCCCAACGGCCACGTCAAGATCGAGGCCGAGAACCTGCACACCTACCTGACGCCGCGCATCGCGCAGTGGCTTCCGGACGGGCAGGGCAAGATCATCGACGCCTACAAGGAGCCGGTCATGCCGCTTCCCTACGTCGCCTATGGCGAGACGCCGACGAACCTTTTCTGCACCGGGAAGGGTCTCGACGCGGCCAAGCTGAAAACCTGACGTTTGGGAAACCTCATCCACCGCGCGCCTCCCTCGCGCGGTGGATGGCGGGAGGCACTGTCATGCTCGAGGTTCTGTTCATCGGTCTCAGCCTGGGATCGATCCTGCTGCTGGTCGCGCTCGGCCTCGCCATTACTTATGGCGCGATGGGCGTCATCAACATGGCGCATGGCGAGATGGTCATGGTCGGCGCCTATGTGACCGTGCTGTCGGGCCTGTGGTTCGGCACCGACATCTTCATTGCCATCCCGCTCGCCTTCATCGTGACAGCGCTGCTCGGGCTGCTGATCGAGCGCGTCGTGGTCCGCAAGCTCTACGGCCGGCTGCTCGACACGCTGCTCGCGACCTGGGGCATTGCGATCCTGATCCAGCAGGCGGTGCGGCTCGAGTTCGGGCTGTCGTTCCTCGGCATCCACATTCAGGGCCTCGGGCCCGGCCTGCAGAACGTCAGCGTCCCCGACATCCTGCAGGGCACGTTTCGTTTCGCCGGCGCCGACATCAACCGCTATCGCGCCTTCATCATCCTGGTGACCGCCATGCTCGCCATCGCCACCTGGTTCGTGATCTATCGCACCGTGGCCGGCACGCAGGTTCGCGCCATCATCCGCAACCCGAAGATGGCCGCCGCCTGCGGCATCGACGTCACCCGCGTCAATGCGCTGACCTTTGCGTTCGGTTCGGGTCTTGCGGGTGTCGCCGGCGTGATGATGTCCGGCTTCAAGACCGTGTTCCCCGACATGGGGACCTCGATGGTGGTCGACGGCTTCCTCGTGGTCGTCATGGGCGGCGTCGGCAGCCTGCTCGGTTCGGTGCTGTCGGCCGGCATTCTCGGCGAGATCAACGGCCTGGTCGCCGCCGCGACCAACGACATCCTCGCCCGCGCCGTCGTGTTCGGCGTCGTCATCGCCATCATCGTGCTCAAGCCGAAGGGCCTGTTCGCCCTGAAGGGACGCTGACCATGATGTCGAAGCGCCGCATCGACTGGGCGATCTACGCCGCCTTCATCGTCCTGATCATGCTCGTGCCGCTGATCATGGACTCGTTCTGGCTCAACCGTCTCGCCAAATATCTCGTGTTCGGGATGCTGGGCATCGCCGTGGCGCTGTCCTGGGGCTATGCGGGCATTCTCAACCTGGGGCAGGGCCTGTTCTTCGGCGCCGGCGCCTACATGCTGGCGATGTCGCTGAAGCTCGCGAGCTCCACCAGCCTGCAGCAGGGCTCGGACAAGCCCGTGCCGGACTTCATGCTGTGGAACGCGGAGCCCGGCGCCAAGACCGAGCTGTGCTGCATCAACAAGGCGTCGTTTCTCTGGTTGCCGTTCCAGAGTCAATGGTTCGGCGTCGCCATGGGGCTGATCCTGCCGGTCGCCATCGCCTTCGTGCTCGGCTCGATCGTGTTCCGCAAGCGCATCGCCGGCGTCTTCGTCTCGATCATCACGCTGGCGCTGGTGCTGCTGGTCCGGCTCGTGATGATCGACGCCCAGCCGGTGACCAACGGCTTCAACGGCCTCACCGATCTCGGCTGGTTCAAGCTCGGCGGCTTCGAGTTCGATCCCTATGTGGTGCCGACTTATTACCTGATCGCCGTCTCGCTCAGCGTCGTGCTGATCGCAGCGCGGCTGCTGGTCGAGACCAGGGCAGGGGTCATCCTGCAGGCGATCCGCGACGATCAGAACCGCGCGCGCTATCTCGGCTTCGATGTACCGGCCTACCAGACCTTCTTCTTCGCGGTGTCGGCGCTGATCGCGGGCTTCGCGGGCATGCTCTATGTCATCGTCTCGGAGTTCGCTTCGCCGACCTTCATGGATCTGAGCTTCTCGATCACCATGGTGGTATGGGCGGCGGTCGGCGGCCGCGCCTCGATCCTGGGCGCCTGTATCGGTGCGATCCTGATCAACATGATCTCGGCAACCGTCAGCGAAACCGAAGGCTTCGCGGAAGCGTGGAAGGCGATCATCGGCCTGATCTTCGTGCTGGTCGTGCTCTACATGCCGCGCGGCATCGCCGGTCTCGCTCATGACCTGATCGATCGGTTCATCACCCGGAGGCCGTCGACGCCGGCGCCGGCGGTGCGCGTCAACGATCCATCCTCGCAGCCGGCGGAGTAGCCCATGGCCCAGGCAGCGCTCACCATCGACGGTCTCAGTGTCGATTTCGAAGGCTTTAAGGCTGTCAACGGCGTCTCGATGATCGTCGAGGACGGCGAATTGCGCGTGCTGCTCGGCGCCAACGGCGCCGGCAAGACGACCTTGATGGATCTCATCTCCGGCAAGACCAAGTCGACCGGCGGCCGCGTCTTCGTGCACGACACCGAGATCACCAATTGGGAGGAGCACAAGATCGCCCGCGCCGGCATCGGCCGCAAGTTCCAGATCCCCAGCGTTTTCAAGGAGCTCACGGTCCGCCGCAATCTGGAGGTCGCGAGCTGCAAGAATCCCGGCGTGTTCGCCAATCTCGGTTTCGGCTTCTCGGCCAAGGCCAAGATCGACGAGGTGCTGGAGCTGATCGGGCTGACCGAGGAGGCGGGCCAGGTCGCCGCCTATCTCAGCCATGGCCAGACGCAGTGGCTCGAGCTTGGCCTGCTGATCACCCAGGATCCGAAGATCATCCTTCTCGACGAACCGACCGCGGGCATGACGCAGGCCGAGACGCACAAGACCTCACTGATCGTCAACAATCTCAAGGGCCGCCACACCATCATCGTGGTCGAGCACGACATGGCCTTCGTGCGCGAGATCGCCGAGCGCATCACGGTGCTGCATCTCGGCCAGGTGCTGGCGGAAGGCAGCGTCGCCGAGATCGAGAACGATCCCAAGGTGCGCGCGGCCTATCTCGGGTCGAAGGGGATCACCTGATGCTCGCTCTGTCTCATGTCGACAGCTTCTACGATCGCAGCCATATCCTGCACGACGTGTCGCTGGATGTGCCCGATGGCCAGGTGACGGCGGTGCTCGGCCGCAACGGCACCGGCAAGACCACCCTGCTCAAGACGCTGATGGGACTGACCGACCGCATGGATGGGCAGATCCGGCTGGGCGATCAGGAGATCGGGCGGGAGCCGACGTTCAGGCGTGCACGCGCCGGCATCGCCTATGTGCCGCAGGGCCGCGAGATCATTCCCGACTTCACCATTCGCGAGAACATCCTGATGGGCTCGTTCGCGCGCGCCGATGGCAAGCGCGAGATCCCGCCTTTGGTGGCCGAGCTGTTTCCGTATCTGATGAACAATCTCGATCGCAATGGCGGCGTGCTGTCCGGCGGTCAGCAGCAGCAGTTGGCGATCGCGCGCGCGCTGGCTGCAAACCCCAGGATCATCCTGCTCGACGAGCCCAATGAAGGCATCCAGCCATCGATCGTCGAGGAGATCGAGCAGGTCATCATCCGGCTCAACCGCGAGATCGGGCTGACCGTGATCCTGGTCGAGCAGAACGTCTCGTTCGCCCGCAATGCGGCGCATCGCTTCGCCATGATGGAGAAGGGACGCATCGTCGCAGCAGGCGAAATTTCGGAACTCACCGACGCGATGGTCCATCGCCACATGGCGGTGTGACGATCCGACGTCGTGGAGAAAGCTGGTGCGCAAGCCAGCGCGCCGGAACGCGAATGGCAGGTTTTTGACGGGTTGGTAGCAAGGAGAGCAAGATGCTGCATGGTGATATCACTTCGAGCAACGACACGATCGGCGTCGCCGTCGTGAACTACAAGATGCCGCGCCTTCACACCAAGGCGGAGGTGCTCGACAATGCCCGCAAGATCGCCGACATGATCGTCGGGATGAAGACCGGCCTGCCGGGCATGGATCTCGTGATCTTCCCGGAATACTCGACGCACGGCATCATGTACGACTCCAAGGAGATGTACGAGACGGCCTCGACCGTCCCGGGCGACGAGACGGAGATCTTCGCCGAGGCCTGCCGCAAAGCCAAGGTGTGGGGCGTGTTCTCGCTGACCGGCGAGCGGCACGAGGAGCACCCGAAGAAGGCGCCCTACAACACTCTGATCCTGATGAACGACAAGGGCGAGATCGTGCAGAAATATCGCAAGATCATGCCCTGGGTACCGATCGAGGGCTGGTATCCCGGCAACTGCACCTATGTCTCGGAAGGCCCGAAGGGGCTGAAGATCTCGCTGATCATCTGCGACGACGGCAACTATCCCGAGATCTGGCGCGATTGCGCCATGAAGGGCGCCGAGCTGATCGTGCGCTGCCAGGGCTACATGTATCCGGCCAAGGACCAGCAGGTGATCATGGCGAAGGCGATGGCCTGGGCCAACAACGTCTATGTCGCGGTCGCCAACGCTTCCGGCTTTGACGGCGTGTACTCCTATTTCGGCCATTCCGCGATCATCGGCTTCGACGGCCGGACGCTCGGCGAATGCGGCGAGGAGGATTATGGCGTGCAATATGCCCAGCTGTCGAAGTCGCTGATCCGGGACGCGCGCAAGAACGGCCAATCGCAGAACCATCTCTTCAAGCTCGTGCATCGCGGCTACACCGGCCTGATCAATTCCGGCGATGGCGATCGCGGCGTGGCGGCCTGTCCCTACGACTTCTACGCCAAGTGGGTGGCCGATCCTGAAGGGACCCGCGAAATGGTCGAGTCGTTCACCCGGTCCACGGTCGGCACCGAGGAATGTCCGATCGAGGGCATTCCCAACAAGAAGGTTGCCCACCGCTGATCCGAATGCTGGCCGGCGGCGGGCCTTGCCGCCGCCGCGCCCCCTCTTGCCATCGAGTGAACGGAGGCCTCTGCGATGCGACGTATCGAGCACGTGCTGGGGAGCAGGCTGGAGCCGGACATGTCCGAAGCGCTGCATCGTCTCGAACATCGGGGGGCAGTCGATATCGTCGCCGTGCCGGCGGCCGATCTCGCCCGCCGCCGGCTGTTGATCTCGACGCGCAGCGGCGAGGAACTCGCGATCGCGTTGCCTCGGACCGAGAAGTTGTTTGATGGTGCCGTGCTGCTCCTGGAGCGCGACCGCGCGATCGTGGTGCGGGCTGCGACCGAACGATGGTTGCGGCTCGAGCCGCGCTCGATTTCGGATGCCGTCGAACTCGGCTACCAGGTCGGAAACCTACACTGGCGTGTCAGATTCGGCGGCGAGGTGTTGCTGGTGGCCCTGGAGGGCCGGCCCGAGGACTACACCGCCCGGATCGAGAACCTGATCGCGGCGCGGCGGGTGGCCGTCACCGTGCTCGACGAGGAGGCCGTTGATTCACCGCCTTCCCACGAGGCCGCGCCGTCTCACAGTCACGGTGCGAGCCATGATTCCCACCCTCATCACCACCGCGACCACTGACCCATGCTCCCGTTGTTGCGCGCGATCTGGCAGGCCGATGCGGCGTTTCCAAGCGGTGCCTTTGCCTTCTCCTACGGCATCGAAGGAGCGCTGGCGTTGCGCCCCGACATGAGCCTGGGCGAGTTCGAACGTCTCTGCGCCGCGGTGCTGCAGCAGCGCTGGGCAAGCTATGATCGGATCGCGCTGCAACGGGCGTTTCGCGCCGGCAGGGATCTCGATGCGTTGGCCGCGGTGGATCGGGAGATCGAGGCCTCCACCATGATCGAGGCGCTGCGCGCCGGTTCGCGCCGCAATGGCGCGTCATTTCTGGCGGCGCATGCGCGGCTCGGACAGCCGCTTGCGCTCAAGCTGCGCGCGCAGGTGAAGGCCGGTGACTGCCTGGGGCATATCGCCGTGATGCAGGGCGCCATATGGGCGGCGCTGCAGCTCGATGAGCAGCACGCCGCCTTGTGCTCGGCCTACACGGTGGCGTCCGGCCTCATCACCGCGGCGGTGCGGCTCGGCGCCGTCGGCGCCCTGCAGGGGCAAAGCGTGCTGCAGGCGCTGCTGCCGCTGATCGATGCCCTGGTCGCAACTCCGCTCGACGACGACGCCGAGCTCGAAAGCTTCATCCCCATCCTCGACATTGCGGCCGCGCGCCATGTCCACGCCGAATTGCGGCTGTTCGCCAATTGAGAGTGAGATCGCATGCTGCTGACGCCAACCGAACTCGAGCGCCTCACCATCTTCAACGCCGCCGAGCTGTCGCGCCGCCGCCGCGCCCGCGGGCTCAAGCTGAACTATCCGGAAGCGGTGGCCATCATCACCGACGAGATCCTCGAAGGCGCGCGCGACGGCCGCAGCGTCGCCGACCTGATCAGTCACGGCTCCACCATCCTGACCACCGATGACGTGCTGCCGGGCATCGCCGCGATGATGGACATCATCCAGGTCGAATGCGTCTTCCCGGACGGCACCAAGCTCGTGACCGTGCATGAGCCGATCCGGCCGGCTGCAGGTTCGGCTGCCGATCCCGAGCGCCCGGGCGAGATCAAGGCGCAGGCGGGCCAGCTTGCGCTCAATGCCGGCCGCCGCAGCATCACGCTCACCGCCGTCAACACCGGCGACCGGCCGATCCAGATCGGCTCGCACTTCCACTTCTTCGAGGTCAACAAGGCGCTCGAATTCGATCGTGCCGCCGCCTTCAACATGCGGCTCGACATTCCCGCCGGCACCGCGGTGCGCTTCGAGCCGGGCGCGTCCAAGCAGGTCTCGTTGGTGGAGTTCGGCGGCCGGCAGCATCTGTCCGGCCTCAACAATCTCACCGATGGCGCGGCTGCAGATCCTGCGGTGCGCAACGCCGCGCTGGCGCGCGCCAAGGCGCGCGGCTTCCGCGGCGCCTGACAGCTTCAAGGGAGACACCACGTGGTGACGATCGACCGGCGTGACTACGCCGCACTCTACGGCCCGACCATCGGCGATGCGGTCCGGCTCGGCGACACCTCGCTGTTCGCCGTGGTCGAGAAGGACCACGCCGTCTATGGCGACGAATGTCTGCATGGCGGCGGCAAGACCTTGCGGGACGGCATCGGCATGGCCGGCCTCACCAGCGCGGAAGGCGCGCTGGATTTCCTGCTCTGCAACGTCACCGTGATCGATCCCGTCATCGGCATCGTCAAGGGCGATCTCGGCATCCGCAACGGGCGCATCGTCGGCATCGGCAAGGCCGGCAATCCGGCGATCATGGACGGCGTCGATCCGCGCCTGATCGTCTCGACCGGCACCACGGTGCGCGATTGCGAGGGACTGATCGCGACACCTGGCGCGATCGATGTCCACGTCCATTTCGACAGCGCCGGCCTGGTCGAGCACGCGCTGGCGAGCGGCATCACCACGATGATCGGCGGCTCGCTCGGCCCGATTACCGTGGGCATCGACTCCGGTGGTCCCTTCAACACCGGCAAGATGCTGCAGGCGGCCGAAGCATGGCCGATGAATTTCGGCTTTCTCGGTCGCGGCAACTCGCATCGTGAGGCGCCGCTGATCGAGCAGCTGCAGACCGGTGTGATGGGCCTCAAGCTGCACGAGGATTGGGGCACGATGCCGGCGGCGATCGACACCTGTCTCAGGGTGGCCGATGCACAGGATTTCCAGGTCCAGATCCACACCGATACGCTGAACGAGTCCGGCTTCGTCGAGAACACGCTGGAGGCGATCGGCGGCCGCACCATCCATATGTATCACACCGAAGGCGCGGGCGGCGGCCACGCGCCCGACATCATCCGCGTGGCCGGCGAGATGCATTGCCTGCCGTCCTCGACCAATCCGACCAATCCTTACACGGTCAACACCTTCGACGAGCATCTCGACATGACGATGGTGTGCCACCATCTCAATCCGGCGATTCCGGAGGACGTCGCTTTCGCCGAGAGCCGCATCCGCGCCCAGACCATTGCGGCCGAGGACGTGCTGCACGACATCGGCGCGATCTCGATGCTCGGCTCCGACAGCCAGGGCATGGGCCGCATCCACGAGGTGATCTGCCGGACCTGGCAGCTGGCGTCGAAGATGAAGGACCAGCGCGGCGCGTTGCCGGAAGACAGACCCGGCTTCGGCGACAATGCCCGCATCCGCCGCTACATTGCCAAGTACACGATCAATGCCGCTAAGACCTTCGGCATCGCCGATCACATCGGCTCGCTCGAGGACGGCAAGATCGCCGACATCGTGGTGTGGCGCCCGGCGTTTTTCGGCATCAAGCCGGAGCTCGTCATCAAGAGCGGCTTCATCGCCTGGGGCGCGATGGGCGACAGCGCGGCGTCGCTGATGACCTGCGAGCCGATGCTGCTGCGGCCGCAATGGGGCGCCTTCGGCCGCGCGCCAGCGGCATTGTCCGCCTGCTTCGTGCATCCGCTCGCGATCGCGCGCGGGCTGGCGGCCGAGCTCGGCCTGTCGAAGCAGCTCCTGCCCGTGAAGGGCACACGTGGGCTGACCAAGCGGGACATGGTGTGGAACGACACCTGTCCCACCATCCGGGTCGATCCCGAGACCTTCGACGTTTTCGTCAATGGCGAGCTCGCAACCTGCGAGCCGGCCCGCGAGCTGCCGCTGGCGCGCCGCTATATGCTGAGGTGACATCATGCTTCATGCGTTGAGGCAGGCCAAAGCGCAGGCGACGGCGACGGTGGCGGCGCGGGTCGGCATTGGCGGTCCGGTCGGCTCGGGCAAGACCGCGCTGATCGAGGCGCTGATTCCAGTGCTGCAGCGTCGCGGCGTCGACTTCGCCGTCGTCACCAACGATCTCGTCACCAAGGAGGATGCCGAGCGGCTGCGGCGGTCCGGACTGATCGATCCCGACAGGGTGTCGGCGGTCGAGGCGGGCGCCTGTCCGCACACGGTGATCCGCGAGGATCCGACGCTCAACATCGCCGCCGGCGATGAGCTCGAGGCGCGCTTTCCGGGTGTCGAGCTGATCCTGTTCGAATCCGGTGGCGACAATCTCGCTTCGACCTTCTCGCTCGATCTCGTCGACTGGTGGATCTTCGTCATCGATGTCGCCGGCGGCGATGACATTCCGCGCAAGCGCGGGCCGGGTCTGCTGCGCTGTGATCTCCTGGTCGTCAACAAGATCGATCTCGCGCCGCATGTCGGCGTCGATCTCGATCGCATGCTCGCCGACGCACGGCAGGTGCGCGGCGGCAAGCCGGTGATTGCTACCAACTTGAAGGCCGGCACTGGCGTGGAGGCGGTCGCCGATGCGATCTCCGCAGCTGTCCTGTTCCGCATCTGAGGGCCGCGCGGTCGAGGCCGCGCTGTCCGTCGAGCATGCTGGCGGCCGCAGCATGCTGCGCCGCCAGCATGTCGGCTATCCGCTGCATGTCACGCGCGGATTCTATCTTGATGCCGCAAGGCCCGACCTGCTGACGCTCTACCTGCAATCGGCCTCCGGCGGGCTGTATGCCGGCGATCGGATCGGGCTCGATCTGAGCGTCGCGCGCGGCGCGGCTTTTCACCTGACGACACAATCGGCGACTGTCGTTCGCGACGGCCGCGGCCGCGGCGCCGTGCAGCGCCTGGCAGTGAATGTCGAGGCCGGCGCATTCTGCGCCGTGACCTCCGATCCCTACGTGCTGTTTCCCGGCGCGGAGCTGGCCCTCGCAAGTGAAGCGACCGTCGCCGACGACGCGGTGCTCTGCATGGCGGACGGCTTTGCCGTGCATGATCCGCACGCGCGCGGCCGCAGCTTCACCGAGTTTTCCAGCCGCCTGCGGATCCGCCGCCCCGACGGCCGGCTCCTGCTGCAGGATGCCGGTCGCATCAGCGGCGAGGATCTGCAAGGCGCGCTGGGGCGGTTTGCGGCGGCGGCCAATCTCGTCCTCATTGCGCCGCCGGATCGGCTGCCGCCGGTCAAGGAACTCCAGCAGGCCGCCGATCGCTGCGGCGCGCTTGCCGGCGCCTCAGCGGCGCCGAACGAGTCCGGTCTCGTGCTGCGCGTCCTGGCTTCCGACGGAGGCACCTTGTCGTGCGCGATGGAGGCTGCATTCCATGTCGCCGCGGCGGGCGCGCTCGGTGTTGCGCTGGCGCGCCGGCGCAAATAGCCTCATCGTCGCGCCAGCCTGAAATACAGCTCCGACAGCCGCGCCGGCAGATCCTCGACACGGTGCACCAGCATGGTGTTGCGGCGGCCGAAGATGCGCGTTGCTGCCTCGACGCCGGCGCGTCCGAGCACGACACCATAAGCATCGATGCCCTGCGCATGCAGCCCAATTGCGGCGCGGCGGGCATCCTCGATCAGGTCGAAGGGATCCGGGACGTCGATATCGGACGGTTCGCCGTCGGTCAGGACGATGAGCAGCTTGCGGCTGGTCGATGCCTTGCCGAGGACGCCACCAGCGTGACGCAGTGCGGTGCCGAGCCGGGTGGACAGACCCGCAGACAGGCCGGCGAGTCGCGCGCGGCAATCGCGGTCATAGGCCTCGCTGAAGCGCTTGATGCTGGTCATCCGCACATCGTCGCGCCCGTCCGAGGAGAAGGCGAGAAGACCAAAGGTGTCGCCGAGCTCCTCCATCGCTTCAGCCAGCAGCGCGACCGCCAAGCGTTCGACATCGAGCACGGTGGCGCCGGACGCGAGACGGTCACGGGTGGATTCCGAGGTATCGATCAACAGCAGCGCCGACAGGTCGCGATGCAGCGCCTTGGCCGAGCGGAACACGCGCAGATCGGGCGTCTCGCCGCTGCGCAAGGCGATGCCGGCGTCGAGCATGGCATCGAGATCGAGGTCGTGACCATCCTGCTGGCGCTTGAGCCTGACGGTGCGGCCGAGGCGCACGCTGCGCACCAGCCGCGCCACGCGGCCACGCAGCACGCTTGCCTGCTCCAGCGCCTGGTCGATGCTGCCGGCATCGCCCAGGCTGGCGGCAACCTCGCGCACGGTGGTCCAGTCGGCGCGCTCGATCGCATCGACGCGGTCCCATTCCGGATAGCGGGCGATGACTACGCCACGCTCGTCGGGCCCCGCCGGCCGCGCCTTGCCGGGCTCGGCGGCCGCGTTCGCGGCATCCTGTTCACGTGGTGGGCCGTCGCTGCTCTCCTGCTGCTCCGGCCTGAGCGCCTCGATGAACAGCTCCAAGGTCTCTGCGGAAGACGTCGTGTCGTCGCCAAGGTCCCATAGCCCCAGGCCGTCGTCGCGATACAGCGGCTCGACCACATAGGTCTTGGCGTTGAACTGCACCCGCATCTGGCCGAGATCATTGCCGAGCAGCATGCCGATCTCGCGGCTGATGGCGTGCTCGTCGAGCCGCGGCAGCGCCGCGGCAAACAGTGCGCGGCCCTTGCCGACGAAGCCGTCAGCGTCGACGTAGTCCGGGTCGAACAGCGCTCGCGCCAGCCGCGCCAGCAGCATCGGCGCAGTGGCGACACCGGTCGGAGTCGCGACATGATAGGGCGCCCATAGCCGCCGCAGCCCGGGCAGGCGGCGCATCGCCAGCGTCTCGACGCGGGCATCTTCGATCAGATTGACCAGCGCGACCTGGAGCGGTTTAAGCTGGCCGATGGCAAAGCGGGCACGTCCGAGCGCAAGATGCGCCTGAGCATGGGCGGCCGCGGCACGGAACAGCGCGCGCGCCGCATCGTCCTGCACACCACGATAGATCTCCGGCAGCCGGATGAGGGGGCCTGCGATCGCCGCGCGCCGCTGCGGTGTCTGTGCGCTCTCGTCGGTCGAAATGCTCCGCAGCAGTGGCACCTCGCCATAAAGCGCGGTGAGGAACGCCTTCAGCTCGGTCTCCACGTCGCTGAACGTCACCGCACCGGGATCGCGGGCGACCATCCGTTGCGCCAGCTCATCCTGCAGCGAGAAGAAGGCAAGCCGTTTGCGTCGGTCACCGGCCGCGGTGCGCAACCCGGCGGCGACGAAACTCTCGAAGGCGGCGATCGTGCCCGGCCGCAGGATCTCGGCCATGTGGTGCGCGGTCGCTGCGAGTGACTCCGGGGCCTGTGTCGCCAGCTTTTCCATCGTGCGCCACCAGCGCGACAGAGCGGCGCCGGAGCCGAGCATGCGCCGCGCCGCGGACAGCGCCTTGAATGCGTCGGTCGCGGCCTGCGCGCCGGCGTGACGGCAGATCTCAGCGCCGGATCGCGCGGCGCCGAGCAGCGGTGCGATCTCCGTCGCGCCGTCGCTCGTGCTCGCGTCCCAATAGGCGATCAGGCAGGATGGTCCAGCATTGACATTGGCGAGATCGAGCACTGCGCCGGCCCAGGCGTCCATCTCGGCGGCATCGAATCGTTGCGACAAGATCTCCCACGTGGCGGTGAAGAGTGGCCGCAGCCTGTCGCGCTGGCGCATCCACAGATGCAACGTCCGGGTCGGCCCCTCCACACCGCTGACCAATTGCAGTTGCGCCGCGCTCACGGCAGGCACGCCTCGATCGCGTCCGACAGCGCGGCGCGGATGTCGGGATTGTCGGTGATCGGCAGCACGATTCCGGACTGCACCGCGACCGGCAGCGGCAGCCCGGCGCGCACCATGCGGCCGGTGTGGATCAGCATCCGCGTCGAGGCACCTTCGTCGAGTCCGTGGCCCTGCAGGTTGCGCGAGCGCTCGGCGATGGTGACGAGCAGACGTGCGAGATCGGCATCGGCGCCGCTCTCGCGCGCCACGATCGCGCTCTCGGTGGCCGGCGGCGGATAGCCGAAATCGATGGCGATGAAGCGCTGCTTGGTCGATTCCTTGAGGTCCTTGACCGCGCTCTGATAGCCCGGATTGTAGGAGATCGTGAGCTGGAAATCCGAATGCGCCGGCACGATCTCGTTGTGCTTGTCGAGCGGCAGGATACGGCGGGCGTCGGTCAATGGATGGATCACGACGGTGGTGTCCTGCCGCGCCTCGACGATCTCGTCGAGATAGCAGATCGCGCCGTGCCGCACCGCGAGCGTCAGCGGACCATCGTGCCAGACGGTGCCGGAGGGCTCGAGAAGATAGCGGCCGGCGAGATCCGCCGCCGTCATGTCCTCATGCGCTGCGACCGTGATCAAAGGCTTTCCGAGCCGCCAGGCCATATGCTCGATGAAGCGCGTCTTGCCGCAGCCGGTCGGCCCTTTCAACATGATAGGCAGCCGCTCGTGATACGCGGCCAAGAAGGTCGCGATCTCCTGACCTTGCGGCTGGTAGTAAGGTTCCGTGGCGATGCGATAGGAGTCGAGGATCATGCTAATCTCCGCGTCCTTCGCGGAGACCGGCCAAGCACCGCCGTTCTCCGTGAAGGAGATGTGGCGATCATTGCCGTGGGAACACGCTGCGACCTCGGAGCGTGCAGAAGGCAGCTGTGCTGCGAGACGGATTAGAAACGAAAACGAGAGGTCCGACAAGACGAAATCAGGTGCGGCGGCGTCCTTGCCTGCATCAGTTACATGTAGCGAGCCACCATGGCCGCGATGTCCGGAGCGTGCTGCCGCAGGGCCTGCAGGCCGCGCTCTTCCATCGACATCGCATGGCCGGATCGGCGGCTGGCATGAGCGGAGACCGCTGGCTTGCTGCCCCCGCGCGTCTTCTGCGGGGCCTCATGACGCGCCGGCGGCGTCACCTTCGCGGTGGGCGTGGCGGCGATGGGGGTGGGCGCTAGCGGTGCAAGGTTCGGTACGACGGGCTGTGGCGGCTGCTTGGACGCGGGTTCGGTCGGTTTCGGCTCGTCGCGCTCCTGCATACGCTGGGCGGCGGCGACAACGGTTGACGCCTGAACCGGCTCTTCGGCAGCGGGCTTGACCGGAAGCGATGGCGGCACCGTCTCGATCGGCGCCGACGCCAGCACCGCGGCGACACTGGCATCGCGCTCTGCGGGTGCTGCGTCTTTTCCGACCGAAACCGGCCGCACCGTCGTCGGCTGCGCGCCCGCCACGCTGTGCTGCTCAGCCGGCGACTGGTCGGTCGCCACGATCGACGGCGCTGTTTGAGCTGCGGCCGGGGGCACTGCGCCGGACTCCTGGGAGAGCCGGCGCTGGATCACGGCATCGCGGGCCTTGGTCGCGAATTCGGACTGGGCCTTGGCCAGCCAGTCCTGCGACGAGCGCGCCGGCTGCGCCCCCCAGGCCATCGCGGCGACCGCTGCGATGCTTGCGACGCTGCTCATCATCCAGATCTTGCTCATTCTGCATCTCCCGCTCAGCTGCCGGGAAGATCGTCCGGCTCTGCGGCGGTGACTGTGACATGGATCACGCGACGATCATCCGCGTGCGCGGCCCCTCCCGCCACCGATCGCTCAGGCTTGCGCGAAAGCGAGCCCGCGGGCCTGAGAGACGGCGAACACATCCTGCGATGCAGCCCCTTCGCTCAACGCGAGCACCTCGCAGGATGATGCGTCGACGCTGGCGTGGCGGAAGATCGTCGGATCCGCCAGCAGCTGCTTGCCGCGACGCTCGGCCTGTGCCGCCAGATCCGAGGCCGCGTCGATGGCGACGCCGACCGCCGTCAGCGGCTTGGCCGGGCCGGCGCCAATCCGGCCGATATAAGCGGGTCCGCAGGCCAGACCCATCGCGGCTTTGACGGGACCGCCGAGCTCCGCGGCGAAGCGCTCGTTCAACCGGTCGAGCGCCACATCCATCGCCGCGCTCGCCGCGACGGCAGCGCGGCAGGCGGCGGCCAACTCGCCGTCGCGGCCGAACACCGCGATGATGCCGCCGCCGGTCATGCCCGCGATCCAGCCGCCATGACTGGAGACCGCATCATGCGCTGCGTCGAGAAATGCGTTGAGCAGGAAGATCGCGTCATAGGCCGCGCGGCTCCGCGTCAGCACGGCGTGATCCTGCAGCTGGATGCGGAGTGCGGCGATCTGGCGCTCGATGCCGGCGGCGTCGATGTCGGGCTCGGCGACGGCGGCATCGCTGCGGGTCGCGAGGCGGGTGATGGTGAGCGAGGCGCTCGGCCTGATCTGGCAGGCCAGACGAATCCGGCTGTCGTCGGATCCCAAGAGGGCGCGCTCTGCTGCATTGGCGGGGGGCAAGGTGGCCGCGCTCTGCTCGATCCGGACACTGCAAGCGGTGCAGCGTCCGCGGCCGCCGCAGCCATCGCCATGGGCGACGCCGTTGCCATGGCTGATCTCGAGCAAGGTTGGTCCGATCGCCGTCTTGAGCGTCGGTCCGTTGACATAGGTCACCTCGATCTTCGGCGCGACGACGAGGCGAAGCAGCCGCGCGACAAGCGCGGCGACGGCCGCCAACAGCACGATGCCGTAGCCCGCCAGGACGATCCACCGGACGCGCCCCAACGTGCTCTCGGCATCGCCCGACGGCCAGTGACCCAGGCTGCGGATCTGGGCCGCGACCGAGTCGTCCGCCATCAGCACGCCGGCAACGCGCGCCGAGGCGATCAGTCCGGCGATGGCCGCGATCGGCAAGGCGAGGGCGATGACTCCGAGCAGCGGCGCGAACCGCGCGTAGCCGGCGCGCGGCCGGAGCCATTGGTGCACCCCGAGACAGCCATGGGCCCACAGCAGCACGATCAGCGCAACGTAGAAAGGGGCGCGCTCCGGCCACAGCTTCGCCAGCCGGTACAGCGTGTCATCGGTGACACCGAACAGCATGGCGGCGCCGGCCGTATCGACCAGCGCGGGCAGCAGCAGGAGGGGGACGAGAATGCCGCTCAGGATTTCCGCAGCATCCGACCACGACATCCGCACGGTCGCGCGGCGGGCCGTCAGGGCCAACGTCGCGCCGATGTGGCACGCCAGCGCCAAGGCCAGGATCGCGAGGCCAGCGGCTGAGTGCAGGAGAGCGTCGCGCCAATCCGCAATGCGGCCCATCGCCTCGAGCGATACCACTCCGACGGCGTCGGTGCCGAGCTCGACCAGCGCAACGGCAAAAAGCACCAGGCCGGACCCGAGAGCCGACAGGCGCAGGGCCTGCGCAAATCGTTCGGCAGCTTGGCTCACGAGGCGCGCCGCCTCGTCGCGAATGCGGCGGCAATCGGTTCGGGACTGGCGTGGTCAAAGGCCATGGGCGCGACAAACAACCGGTGCGGTGCGGGTCAAAGGACGATCTCGATCACAATATGTGCGGCCAGCCATGCGTCACGTTCGACGATATTTCGTGTTGCCGGGAGACGAAAAATGCTCCTGCGGGGGCGGATCGGCCGCCACCGATATCTATTCCTTCCGATCGGGAGCGGATGCAAGCGCGGCCTTCGACTGGTCGTCGCGCTACCGTCAAGCCATCGCGGTCAAGCTGCGCCTCAGGACCGCAAGCCTGTCTCGCGCAAGTCGTGCAGCAGGCTCGACGCGACCGCCTCCGCCTGGTCGGCGATGAAAAAGTGGTCGCCTGGGAACATTCTAACCACGCATGTGCCGCTCGTCTCGGACTGCCATCCACGAAGGGCCGCGATATCGGCGTCTTCATCATCCACACCACCATAAACGGCAATGGGCACCGCGAGCTTCCGGTTCCAAGACGGCTCATATGTTTCGCACGCACGGAAGTCGGCGCGGAGCAGCGGCAGCAGAAGCTCCATCAATTCGCGGGTGGCGAGGATTTCGGGAGGGGTAGCGCCGAGTTCCCGAAGATGCGCGATAAACTGGTCGTCCGGAACGGCATGCATCGGCGGAGACGAGCGCGGCACTCTTGGCCCGCCATGACCGGACACTGCCAGCAATTCCGGGAGCTGCGCGCCATATCGCGCGAGTTGATGACACGCTTCAAATCCGACCAGGCTGCCCATGCTGTGTCCGAACAGAACGTAACGGGCGTGGCTTCTGGAGGCGATCTCCCGGGCAAGCCCATCGGCAATCCGATCAATCCGATCCAACAATGGTTCGCTTCGTCGTGCGCCATGACCGGGATAGTCGATGCAGCAAACCTTTATCTCAGGAGGAAACAGCTTCTGCCAATTGGCGAACACACGTCCGCTTCCTCCAGCATAGGGCAAGCAATACAGATGAAGCGGCTCTTTGACGGAACCAGTGTGAGAGGTCGGCGCAGACGGTACGCCCAGCATCGACATTGCATATTTCCTGAGATGATTTCTGCGGGCTGAGAGATCACCCTATAGTAGTTGGTTGCGTCGCGGACGTTAGAAAACGGGACGGTGATTGATCAAAAAAAAGTTAGACCAACAATGCAACCATAAGTAGAGAATTGATTTCTCGCGGCATTGCTGGAGGTAAGATGGTCGTGTATAGGTCGAAATACAACAACGGTCTCGTTGCATCCGGTTCGACGGGCAAGCTCGATGTTGGCGAAGACGTCGCTCACGGATGTTGGCTGCATGACCAAGGCGATGCGGCTCCGGAATGTCCCGAATGTCGAAAACCTCGTCGGATTTTGCGCGAACCTCCTGCCGCGGCTGATCCGGCCGATCGATGAATTGTCCGTCGCGAATTGGCCGTCGGATCCGCAGTCACTGCAGGCTGAGGGCCAGGCACACGACCGCTATCAGTGGCTCGATCTGCACCGATGGCTCGGTCTGCACAGATGTCTCGGCCTCCCCATGGATAAGCGGCTGCGCGATGCCGTCATCGTGTTCGAAAACGTTCCGGCCGCGGACGCGCCCGCAAAGCACGATGCAAAGAACAGGCACGATGCGAAGCGCAGCGGCGGCATCAATGTCGTTTCGTTCGGTCGTTTCGGGGCAGATGATCCGTTGTGTCTTGCCGTCGCTGGCGAGACAGGCCTCGGTCTCCGCCTGACCTTCGGCCGTCAGCGCTTCGATGCGCACGACCTCGCTCGTCTGCTTGACGACGTCGTTGAACTGATACGTGCCGTCGTTGCGGATCCCGAGCGACGGGAGAGCAGTTGTGGTCCGACCGTGAGCATCGCGGCCTACCGTGAAGCACGTTCTGATGCGAGGGAGGATGCTGTGCGCGCGGCATCGCGATGAGAACATGTCGATGGTCCGCACCGCGATAGCCAAGGCACAAATAGTAAAGGCACACATAGCCAGGATAAAAATAGCCAAGATAAAGATACCCAAGGCACAAGCCAGAGTCTCCCGAGCAACACCCGAGGCCCTGTCCGATGGGGTGCCCGAGCCGGTCGCGGCAGCTCCAGCGAAATCGCACCGGCCACCGCCGTCGCTGTGGTGGCCCATCCTGCGCTTCGCCCTTCCGCAAGGGGCCAGTGCGGCATTGCAACTGCTGTCGGGAACGGTGACCGCGGTTTATTTCGGCCAGCTCCTCGGCGTGTCCGCACTCGCCGCGGCATCGGTGTTCTTTCCGGTCTTCTTTCTCCTGATATCGTTCCTGATCGGCCTGATTTCAGGCGGCATCGTTCTTGTCGCGCGCGCTTACGGCGCCGGTGACATGCTGGCGGTCAAGGATGTCGCCGGAACGACGCTCTGTGCCAGCGTCTCGCTCAGTCTCGTCATGTCGATCATCGGCTACGCATTTGTCCCGGAACTCCTTGGTGTCATGTCGACGCCGGCCGACATTCTCGCGTCGGCGATCGACTATGCGCGGATCACATTCGTATCCCTGCCAGCGCAGATCATCCTGCTCTCCTATGTCTTTCTGCTCAGAGGGACGGGAGATGCGAAGACGCCGTTCATCCTGATGGCCGTCTTCTTCGGCATTTCCCTGCTGCTGATGCCCGCCTTGATCCTGGGGTGGGGCGGTCTGCCCAAACTCGGCGTGACCAGCGCGCCATGGGCCAGCATCGGGGCCACCGCGATCTCGCTGCCCGGACTGATCCTGTATCTGCGCCGGAAGCAGCATCCGCTGGTCCTCGACGGCGAACTGATCCGGCGGCTGCGGATCAATCGCGAGGTGATCCGACCGTTTCTGGTGATCGGCATTGCCGGTGGCATCCAGGCCACGGTGGCGTCGCTGGCCGAGGTGGCGGTCGTCACGCTGGTGAATTCGTTCGGATCGAACGCCACCGCGGCCTATGGCGCCATCAACCAGGTGATCGGATATCTGGTCGTGCCGATGCAGGCGGTGGGGCTCGCGGCGAGCGTGATGGCGGCGCAGGCGATCGGAGCAAAGCGGCTTGGCCAGCCGCACCTCATCGCGCAAATCGCGGCGATCATGAATGTCCTGATCGGCGCGGTGAGCGTGGCGGGGCTGCTCGGCTTCGCGGACGGCATCCTGTCCTGGTTTGTCACCGACGCCACGACGTCGGCAGTCGCGGAGCGAGCCCTGCGCATGATGCTGTGGAGCTACATCCTGACCGGCATCTCGGACGTGCTCGCAGGCGTGATGCGCGCGTCAGGTACGGTGGCGTGGCCGACCCTGATCTCGCTGGGCGGGATTTGGCTGGTGCAGGTCCCCGTCGCGTATCTGCTGGCCGGAACAGCCGGGTTGGATGGCGTCTGGATGGGCTATTCTGCCGGCTTTCTCGCGGCGCTCCTCGCCCAATCGGCGTATTACGGCCTGGTCTGGCGGTCCCGCAAGATCGGGTGACTTCTCTTTCTCTCCAGAGCAGGCCCACGCCGGCCTCACCTCCTGCGCCGCAGCAAGCTACCGCGAGACGCGCTGTCGTCATTCTGCATGGCAGTGATTGGCGTGTACGCGCGCACGCCAGTCACCGCCGCCGCGGTCTGCTGGCGACGCCGATCAGCCCGGCCGCAAATGCTGGTGACGGGCATGGCGGTGATGTGCAATCTGCGGCCTGTGATAGGAGACCGGCCTCGGCCCGGCTCCGGAGAGAGTTGAGAGCGTGGTCGAAGCGATCGAGCGCATGGATCGAAAGCCGCTGGCGGCGATCGCGGGGGGAGAGCCGATGGGCGTCGCGGCTGGTCGAGGTCGCGCCCGATCTCTGCCTGTGAGGTCGTCCGCATCGTGGTCTCTGCCGGGGCGAACAGCTGAAGTCGCCGGGACATCGCGACAATCGAGAGAAGTTGGAGAGCTGCCATGAATGCCAATGTGAAACTGCCTGCCGCAAAGGGTGTCTTCATCGACAACAAATGGCAGCCCGCGCAATCCGGTCGTACCATTGCGATGCTGGCACCGGCGACCGGACAGGTGATTGCCTCGATCGCGGCTGGCGATGCGGCGGACATTGATCTCGCCGTCGCGGCGGCGCGCCGCGCGCTCGAAGGATCGTGGGGGCGGCTTGCTGCGGTCGAGCGCGGGCGGCTGCTGTCGAAGCTGGGCCGGCTCGTCGAGGACCATGCGGAGGAGCTGGCGAAGCTCGAGGCCGCCGACACCGGCAAGCCGATGAAGCAGGCCAGAGCGGACGTGGTCGCGGTGGCGCGCTACTTCGAATATTATGGCGGCGCCGCCGACAAGGTTCATGGCGACACCATTCCATTCCTTGACGGCTTCTTCGTCACGACGGTCTATGAGCCGCTCGGCGTCACCGGCCACATCATTCCCTGGAACTATCCGGGACAGATGTTCGGCCGCACCGTTGCGCCGGCGCTGGCGATGGGCAACGCCACGGTGATCAAGCCCGCCGAAGAGGCCTGCCTGGTGCCGCTGCGGCTCGCGGAGTTGGCCGCGGAGGCTGGCTTCCCGGCCGGCGCGATCAATGTCGTGCCGGGTCTCGGCGAAGAGGCTGGCGCAGCCTTGTCGGCGCATGATGGCATCGACTTCATCTCGTTCACCGGCAGCCCGGAGGTCGGCACTCTGGTACAGACGGCGGCCGCCAAGAACCATATCGGCTGCACGCTGGAACTCGGCGGCAAGTCGCCGCAGATCGTGTTCGCTGACGCCGATCTCGAAGCGGCGCTGACCTCCGTTGCTGCGGCCATCGTGCAGAATGCCGGGCAGACCTGCTCGGCCGGCTCGCGCGTGCTTGTCGAGCGCACGATCTGGGATCGCTTCCTGGCCGATCTCACGCTGCGGTTCGAAAAGATCACGGCTGGCACGCCGGAGATGGATCTCGATCTCGGCCCGGTCATCAGTGCGGTCCAGAAGACGCGCATCGAGAGCATGCTGGCGCGCGCGGAAAGCGGCGGCGCCAGGCGCGTGGCCTCGGGCAGGATCGCCGAGGGCGTCCCGAGCGAGGGCTTCTACGTTGCTCCGGCGCTTTACCAGCACGTCGCGCGCGACTCCGAACTGGCACGCGAGGAGGTGTTCGGTCCGGTGCTGGCAGCGATGCCATTCGATGACGAGGCCGACGCGATCAGGCTCGCCAATGCCACCGATTTCGGCCTGGTCGCCGGCGTCTGGTCGGGCGACGGCTCGCGCGCCATGCGCGTGGCGCGCAAGGTTCGGGTCGGTCAGATGTTCGTCAATGGCTATGGCGCCGGCGGCGGCATCGAGCTGCCGTTCGGCGGCATGAAGCGCTCCGGCCACGGCCGCGAGAAGGGTTTTGAGGCGCTGTACGAGCTTGCGGCGATGAAGACCCTGATCGTCAAGCACGGTTAGCGCTGCCGGACCGCAGCTCCGAACATCCGCCGGGCGGACGTCACGATGAACATCGCCCGGCAGCATTGTCGTCCGCAAGGCGTGGCGTGAGCCGGTTGCGCGACCATCAGGACGGCAGGTTGTCGTCCTGGCGTGATGCTGACCGCATGGGCGACTGCCGTCGGTGTTTTGACAGGGCGATCGTTGCGTCACCGGCCAGCGCGGTGCCCTTCGCCGACGCCAGCAGCGCGCGGGTGTAGGGATGCGATGGACGGTCCAGCACGTCAGCGGCCGGGGCACATTCGAGGATCTCGCCGCGGTACATCACGGCAATTCGGTCGGCCAAATACTCAACCACCGCCACATCGTGGGTAATGAACAGGAAGGCCAGGCCGCGCCGTTCCTGGAGGTTCGATAGCAGGTTCAGAATCTGCGCCTGGACAGATAGATCGAGGGCAGAAACCGCCTCATCGCAAATCAGGAGCGAAGGTGAGCAGGCCAGGGCACGGGCAATACTCAGCCGTTGACGTTGACCGCCCGACAATTCGTGGGGATAGCGATCGAGGAGGGCGGCCGACAAGCCGACATCCTCAAGCAGCCGTTCCGGCGCAGGCGAGTCTTGCTCGCCGCGCAGTGACCTCAGCGGCTCCAACAGAATCCGTCTGACGGTGAAACGCGGATCGAAGGCGGCACCGCTGTCCTGGAGCACCATGCCGAGCCGTCGCCTCTGCGCCCGGGAGCGGGCTCCCGCCGCGGCGGCCAACGGCTCGCCGTTCAGAGCGATCCGGCCTGCACGATTCGGGATCATGCCCATCACGGCACGAGCAAGGGTGGACTTGCCAGAACCCGATTCTCCGATGATCGCCAGCACCTCCCTCGCTTGAAGTTGGAACGAGACCTGACGCACGGCCCGCACCAGTCCGCGCGGTCCATCGAATGTCACGTCGAGCTGGTCGACCGAGAGCAAAGGTGGCAGGCCGCTCATGTTGCTTGCTCCGCATTGATCCCGCGCTCGGCAACCGCGTGGCAAGCCACATGCCCGTCCGCCGCCACAAGCATCTGCGGACTTTCGCGCTCGCAGCGCTCGCGGACCAGCGGGCAACGGGGGGCGAACGAGCAGCCTCGGCCGTGCTCGCCGGGGAGCGGTGGTGCACCGGCGAGCTCCCGCAGGATCTGCCGGCGGCCTCTCTCGGCGCGGCGCAGCGGGCGAGCTTCCACCAGCGCGCGGCTGTACGGATGCAGCAGAGAATGAGGTATCGCGGAAGCGCTGCGTGCTTCCACCCCTTCTCCAGCATACATCACGAGCACCCGGTCCGCCCATCGCGCAACCAGGCCGAGATCGTGCGTAATGAGCACCACGGCCATCCGGTTGCGATCCTGTATGTCGCGCAGCAACGCCAGGATCTCGTGTTGCACCGTGGCGTCGAGAGCTGTCGTAGGTTCGTCCGCAATCAGCACATCGGGCTGATTGGCAATGGCCATCGCAATCATGACCCGTTGCCGCATTCCGCCCGAGAGGCGGTGGGGGTATTCGTCCAGCATCCGCGCGGACGACGGCAGCCGAACTTGCTCCAAGAGCGTCGCCGCCTCGGCGCGTGCCGCTGCTCGGCCAACTGCGCGGTGCGCCAGGATGGCATCGATCAGGTGATCGCCGACCGTCAGCGTCGGATTGAGGGCGGCGCTCGGGTCCTGGAAAACCATGCTGATCCGATCGCCGCGCAACGCACGAACCTCCCGCTCCGGCAGGCCGGACAGCGAACGTCCGAGCAGTTCGATGCGCCCCGCAACGATCTGCGCCGTCTCGGGCAACAGCCCAATCAGCGACAATGCGCTGATCGACTTGCCACAGCCGGACTCACCGACGACGGCCAAGGTCTCCCCGGCAAGCACCTCCAGATCGAGCCCACGAACCACCTCGGCTCGCGCAGAGCCGTGCCGGAACGCCACGCGCAAATTCCGTACGGAGAGAACGGTTGCGGTCATGAACGACGCCTCGGATCGAGGGCTTGGTTCAAGCCGTCACCCAGCAAGTTCAGACCCAGCACAGTCAACACGATGGCCGCGCCCGGCAACAGCGTCAGCGAGGGGATTGTGCGGATCATGTCGCGGCCCTCGCCGAGCATGCCGCCCCACGAAACCAGGCGCGGATCACCGAGACCCAGGAAGGACAGGCCGGACTCCCCGAGGATGGCGACCGCGGCAAGGATCGAGGCGTTGGTCACCACCGTGGGCAGCACGTTCGGCACCAGGTGGGTCAGGATGACCCGAAGACGGCCGACATTCATCGCCGGAGCGATCCGTACGAAATCCAGTTCGCGCAGCATCAGGGTCTGCGACCGGACAAGCCGCGCCACGCTGGGCCAGGATGTCAGGGTGATCGCCAGAACGATGTTGCGCAGGGTGGCTCCCAGGATCGCCACCACGAACAGCGCCAGCAGGAAATGCGGAATCGTCTGGAACAACTCGCACAGTCGCATCAGCAGCCCGTCGACCCAGCCTCGCGCGTAGCCCGCCACCAACCCAAGCAGCATTCCGATCGCAGTGGCGCAGCCAGCTGCCAATGCGCCGAGCAGCAGCGAGGTCCGCGCGCCGTAGGCGATGCCGGCGGCGACATCCCGGCCCAGCGCATCTGTGCCCAGCGGAAAGTTCAAGTCCGCACCGACCACCAGCAGCGCCGGCGCTACCATGTCGCGCGGATCGTCGGGATAAAGCCAGGGCGCAGCCAAAGCCACGCTCACCAGCGCCGCCAACAGCAGGCAACCCAACGTCAACGCCGGATTGCGGGTCACGATCCGCCGACTGATCATTGTAAGTCGATCCGCGGGTCGAGCCAGGAATAGAGGAGATCGACCAGGATGTTCACCGCGAGCACTGCGACCGCCCCGCACAGCACCACGCCGCTCAGCAGGTTGTAGTCGCGCTGGAAGACCGCCTCGAAGGCCAGCCGGCCAAGGCCGGGCCAGGCGAACACGACTTCCACGAGGATCGCGCCTCCCAGCAGCGTTCCGGCCTGCAAGCCGATGATCGTGACTACCGGCAACAGCGCGTTGCGCAGCACGTAGCGGCGTGCCACGCGCAGGGGCGGAAGTCCCGCTGCGCGCGCGGTGCGGACATAGTCGAGGCCCCGCACCTCCAGCATCGCGGTGCGGGTGACACGCAGGTAGATCGAGGCGAAGAATAGCGCCAGAGTGACGGCTGGCAGCAGCAGATGTGCCAGCAGCGAAGCCAGCGCGCCCGACCATGTCGTGGGCGGGATCGCGTCGAAAAGTCCCCCGGCCGGCAGCCATCGCAGCTTGACGCTGAACAGGATGATCAAGGCCAGCCCGAGAAGGAAACTGGGCGTGGCGTAAATGATGACCGCCACCGCCGACAACAGCCGATCAAGCCCGCCGCCGGGTCGCAGCGACGACAGGAAGCCGCCGCAGACGCCAAGCACCACAGCCATCGCCAGGGCCGACCCGGTCAACAAGAGGGTGGCCGTCACCCGCTGGCCGATCAGGGCGAGCACGCTCGCATGGGCGCTGTAGGAATAGCCGAGATCAAATCTTGCCAGGCGTGCGAGATAGTTGACCAGCCGTATCCAGAGGGGCTGGTCAAGGCCGAAGCTCTGGCGGAGCTGATCCAAATAGTCGGCCGAGGCGCCGCCGGCGTTGCCGACCAGCACCTGCGCGAAATCGCCAGGCGCCAGGTTGAGCAGCGTGAAGTTGATCACGCCGACCATGATCAGGATGGGAATGGCCTGGGTGATCCGACGGACCAGGAACCACATCACTCGCCGGCGCATCGGTCGATCGGACGAGGCTGCCGATTCCTCGAGAGTTGCGAGAGCCAATTCTGTCCGCACAGAAGCCGTTGGCAGCGCGGTGGCGTCGAGGGGGGCGTTCATTGCAACAGGTCCGGCTCCTCGCGGATCACCACGTCCCATTGCTGCTGAAAGCACAGCCACGCTACGAACTCGCTTCCGACACGCGCCGCAGTATGCGCAGCTACCTCGTGCGACAACAGCCGCGGCGTGCCAACGTTCTCGGCCATGATCTGGGCGTGTGCCGCGTTCTCCATCGCGATGAACCAGTAGACGGCGGTCTCGACGGTGTGGCCGACCGTCAGCAGTCCGTGATTGCGCAGGATGACCGCCTTGCGGTCGCCGAGAACACTTGCAATGCGTGCGCCCTCACTCAACTCCTCGACCACGCCGGTGTAGTCGTCGAACAATGCGTGATCGCCATAGAACATGCAGGCATCCTGCGTGATCGGGTCGAGCAGGCGTCCCAATGTGGACCAGACCTTGCCGTGCATCGAGTGGGCATGCGCGGCTGCGATGATCCTCGGATTGGCTTTGTGCAGTTCGGAATGGATGGCGAAGGCGGCGCCGTTGAGATAGCCGTCGCCCTCGACGATCTCGCCCTTGTCGTTCACCAGCAACAGATCGGAGGCGCGGATGTGCGCGAAGGGCACTGCCAGCGGATTGACCCAAAAATGATCGGTCCATTCGGGGTCGCGCGCGGTGATATGGCCGGCGATGCCGGAGGCGAAACCGTTGCGGGCGAACAGGCGGAAGCCTGCAGCCAGTCGCTGCTTGCGGTAGAGGCGCTCCGCCTCCACGGTCGGCTGCGGTGGGGGCACTTCCCAGGTCAACCTGCGGCCGACGTGCAAGGCGGCATCGATGCCGCGCGCGCGTCTCGCGGAGGGGACGGGCGCAGCGTCCGGGCCGTGATCTCGGATCGCTCGGGTCATGACCGATCTCCCTGTCGAGCCGATGGCCCCGGCGGCGGCATCCGCCGCTGCCGCACTGGACGCACCACATCGGCCATGTCGGACATCGAGCCGGCGGACATCACGCGACCTCGGCGGTTACAACGCCAAAGGCCTCGTCGCGCTGCGCCACCGCCTCGCGAACCCTGGGCAGGATCTCTCGACCGTAGGCCAGCGCGTCCTGAATCGGGTCAAAACCGCGTATCAAGAAAGCGGTAATACCCAACTTGTGGTATTCGAGCAGAGCCTCGGCGATCTGCTCGCCGGTGCCTACCAGGCCGGTCGTACTGCCTCGCGCGTTCGGCAGCGAAGCCAACTTGGTCCATAGCCTCTTGTCGAGCACGGCGCCACGACCGGCGGCAGCGCGCAGCCGCTGCATGCCGACGCTTTGAGCGGGATGAACAATGGCGGGTGCGGGAGCGCTGAGCGACTTGGCGGTCTCATAGATGTACTCGGCGCGACTCCATGCTTCAGCCTCCGTGCGACCGATCACCGGACGCAGCGACAGGCTGAAGCGAATCCGGTCGGCGCGGTTCCACTTCGCGGCGGCGGCCCGAACACGCGCAATCGTCTCGCGCACCTCTTCGAGACTCTCGCCCCACATCGCGTAGACATCCGCGTGCTTGGCGCCGACCTCGAGGGCGGCCTCGGATGACCCGCCAAAATAGATCGGGATACCCGATGGTCCAAACGGCTTGAGCGCCGCAAGGCTGTTCCGGATCTTGAAGTAGGTGCCTTCATGGTCGAACGGGCCGGCGCTCGCCCAGAACGTCTTGACCACGTCCAGGAACTCGTCGGTGCGGGCGTAACGCTCGTCGTGGCTCAGGAAATCGCCGTCGCGCTGCTGGTCGGCGTCGTCGCCACCGGTGATGATGTGGACCGACAGCCGTCCCTTGCTGAAATGGTCGAGCGAGGCGAGGTTGCGGGCGGCGATCGTCGGCGGCAGAAAACCGGGACGGTGCGCGAGCAGGTACTTCAGCCGCTCGGTGTGCTGCGCCGCGTAGGCGATGACCTGGAAGCCGTCGGGCTGGCTGCTGTGATAGCCGACCAGCGCCTTGTCGAAGCCGGCATATTCATGGGCGCGGGCGATGGCGGCGACATAGGCGGGATCGATCACGGGACCGCTGGGGGGCAGCGACTCGCTCCCCTCGCGCGAGCCCAAGGCACCGATGAATTCGACTGGCATGGATGCTGTTCCGGTTGCTGGTTACGAGAAGCTCAAACGCCGACGAGAGCGGACTTGCCTGCGCCTGCGAGGATGGTGTCGTTTTGAGGGGTGTGAACGCGGCTGCACAGCACGTCGCGATAGAGACGCCCGAGCGGACTGCTGCGGCTCAGGCCGGGATTGCCGCTCAGTTCCACGGCGATCTCAACGGCGGCTATGGAGTTGCCGGACGTCAGGTATTTGAGCAGGCCCACCTGCTGGGGCGACACGGCACCGGCGATGGCCGCGTCGAGCAAGGTGCGGTTGGCGAGCAACAGGCCATCGATGCGCCCGACAGCCTCCTGGAAGCGCGGCAGCGTCGCCAGCGGCGCTCCCAAATTCGTCGGCGCACGTTCCTGCAGCCATCGCACGAACCAGTCGCGGGCCTCGCGCGCCACCGCGTCATAGATGATGGCGATGAGAATGGTGTTCCAGGCAGCGAACTGCGTATCCAGCCTGACGTTTTCCGCCACATCGTCCTGATATTCGGGACCGTGCTCGAGCGGCACCAGCACATCGTCCAGCGTCACGTCATGACTGCCGGTGGCACGCATGCCGAGATGGTCCCAGCTTTCAACGATGCTCACACCCGGAGCGTCGCCTGGCACAAGCCAGCCCCCGACCCGCGGCTTGGGTTCGTCGCTGCGCGCCCAGATCAGCATCCAACTCAGGCCGGGGGCGCCGGTGGAATAGATCTTGCGGCCGCTGATCCGCCATCCGTCCGGAGTGCGTCGCGCAATCGTCGCCGGCAGACCGCCTCGCGCCGGGGTGCCCAATTCCGGCTCCACGCGCAAGCCGTTGACGAGCGCGCCGCGTTCGACGGCGCTTCGAAACACCAGGGCACGCTGCGTCTCGCGCCAAGCCGGATTGCGCGCTCCGAGGCTGTGAAACAGATACTGCATGGTGAGCACCAGCGCCGTGGAGGCGTCGCCGCGCGCGATCGTGCCGACCACGCGAGCCAGTGTCTCAAGCGAGGCTTCGCCTCCGCCATAAGCCCGCGGCGCGGCGAGCGCCAGCAGACCATGCTCATGCAGGCGACGAAAATTCTCGTGCGGGAAGGCGCCGCTCCGATCGTATTGATCGGCCCTAGCGGCAAACTCGACGCGCAAGGCATCCAGTGTCTCCTGGGACGGAAACAACCCGACGGCCGAGTCGCGAGTGATGGCGGCGAGATTGGTCATGAGCACGACGTTACCGGTTGACAGATTTGCTGTTGGCGTCGGGGGACGAAAGCCAGATGCCGGCGAACGATTCCACGGCGGAATCCGGTGCAACCGCAAGACCGTGCACTGTGTCGGAGTAGACGGTGGAGAAAGCTGCCTCGAGCAACGGCAAAGCCGGCAGGTCGGTCTGAATGATGCGCTGGAACTGGCGATAGAGCTCGATCCGCTTGGCTGGGTCGAGTTCGACATGCGCAGCCTCGAAGATCCGGTCCAGCTCCGGGTTCTGGTAGCCGCTGGCGTTGCTGAAGGGCACCCCTTTGAGGATACCGCTCGAGGCGAAGTAGCGCTCCAACCCGATCTGCGGATCGACCGTTGCCGACATCGGTACCAGAGCGAGGTCGAAATCACGCTCCGTGTAAATTCTCTGGAAGAAGCGCGGCAGATCCTGATTGCGGACCTCGACATCGATTCCGACCCGCTTCAGCGATTGACGAATGAATTCCGCGACGCGACGGGTGTCGTCGGTGAATGGAATTCCGTCGATGTGCAGCGAGAAGCGGACGCCATCGGCTTTTCGCGGATAGCCGGCCTGATCCAGCAGCTGTTCGGCGACGACGGTGTTGTACGCATATTGCGGCGTATCTGGCGTGTAGAACGGCGTCATCGCCGAAGGGACCGGACCTGTCGAGGGCTTGCCCAGCCCGTGATAGGCGGTCTGGATCGCCCGCGCGCGGTCGACGGCGTGGGCAACGGCGCGACGCACCCGCACGTCCTGAAGAAGCGGGTTTCGCAGGTTGAACTCAAGTCCGAGCGTCGTGCCCCAGGCTTCGTAGCCGGTATGGATCACCTTGAGCCCAGGCAGGGAGGATATCCGCGCGACGTCGCTGAGCGGCACCGGAAACACCGAGCCGTATTGAACATCGCCACGTTCGAAGGCGGCGGAACGCGCCGCTGCGTCCGGAATGATGCGAAAAATAACGCCGTCCAGATAAGGCTTGCCAGTATCCCAGTAATCGGGATTGCGCTCCAGCACGATCCGGTCGCCGCGCACCCAGTCCTTGAACCGGAACGGACCCGTGCCGACCGGCTTGACGTTGTGCGGGTTACGCAGGATGTCGGTCTCTTGATAAAGATGGCGAGGCAGGATCTGTGCCTGCAAGCGGTTGAGCGCGAGCAGGATTACCGGAGCTGGACGGGAGAGCTTGAACTCGACGGTGTAGTCGTCCGGGGTCAGCACGTCATCGACGTTGGCGAGAGCCGTGCGTAGCCGAGGCTGGAACTTGCGCCAGACCTCCTGGATCGAAAAACTGACATCAGCGGACGTGAACGGCTGGCCGTCATGCCATTTCACCCCGCGCCGCAGATGGAAAGTGAGAGTGAGCCCATCTGCGCTGACCTCCCAGGCAGTGGCCAGTTCAGGCAACGGCGTCAGGTCGGGCCCCAGCTTGATAAGACCATCGAAGATCTTGCTCGAAAGGTTGCTGACGTTCTGCCCGACGTCGAAATTGGTGCTTAGCACGCCCGGCTCGGGCACCAACACCGCCACCAGAGTGCCGCCGCGCACGGGCTCCTGAGCAAATGCGGCGGGAAGCCCGGTCCACACCGCCAACGCTGCGGCCAGCACCCTGATCCACGCTTTCGAACCAACGGATGGCGACACGGGAACGCGACGGGGAGTGAGGCCGCAGACCTCGGGATCTACTTCAGAAAACAAAGCCTCACCATAATATTTCGATCGTCATTTCATGCGGTAATATCGGACGGCCTCTCGGACAGGTCAATGAAATGGCTATCCAATCTTCGGCGCGACTTCGCGTCATCACTTCTGTCCGCGCGGCCGAAATCGACAAGATATCTTCTTGCAATCAATAATTCTGCGGGCTGGCATATTTCGGGCTGCTTGATGTCGTGGCGATCGGCGTCGGGATGTGTGTGCTGTATAGAAAGGGCGCTATCTGCTACGCGCCAATCTCGGCGCTCGCGATCCCGTCGGCCTCGGGCGGTTCTACATTCAACTCACCGAAGTCGAGGCTGCGTTCAAGACTCTGAAAGATGATCTGAGCCTGTGGCCCATCCATCATCAGTTCGAGCATCGGATCGAGGCGCACATCTTCGCGTTGCTCGCCGACGGCCTGAACGTCACCTTGCGCACGTGACTGAAGTCGTTGGCTCCGCGTCTGACGTCCGGGCGGAGCTCGACAAGATGGCGGCGGTGCAGATGCTCGGCGTGCACGTCGCGACGACGGACGGCCGCACGCTCATCCTCAGCCGCTATGCCGAACTCGAGGCCGCGCAGAAGCTGCTCAGCAACTGAAGCTCGATCCGCCACCCAATCCCCGCCGCGCATCACGTCATCACGAAGATCCGCTCACCCCCCCAAGTTCCAGCTCCGGAGTGGAGACTTTGGATAGGTCGCCATTGACTTTTCTTGGCTTTTTCTCCGACTTGAGACGGTTGGACGAATTGGGCACGATCCGGAATGGTCCGAAACATCATGTGTCCATGACATCTGACACTGCAGAGAGGGAGACGAGTGAATGAGCGACGACAACGAGTTGTTCGAGAAGGGCCTGAAGGTGCGCCGCGAGGTGCTCGGCGCGGCCTATGTCGATGGCAGCCTCGCCAAGGCCGACGATTTCATGATGGCGTTCCAGCACATCACCACCGAAATGTGCTGGGGCTATGCCTGGACCCGGCCGGGCCTCGATCGGCGCACCCGCAGCATCATCAATCTCGCGATGCTGACGGCGCTCAGCAAGCCGAGCGAATTGAAGCTGCACGTCAAGGGCGCGCTCACCAACGGGGTCACGGTCGACGAGATCAAGGAGATCCTGCTGCACGCGACCGTCTATTGCGGCATTCCCGCGGGTCTTGAGGCCTTCAAGGCCGCGCATGAGGTGCTGCTCGCCGAAGGCGCCATCGCCAAGAAGGACGGCGCATGAGCGCGCCGCAAAGCGCCCTGTTCGTCGGCATCGGCAATATGGGCTGGCCGATGGCCGCGCGCCTGCTCGGCGCCGGCATCGCAGTCGCGGTCAATGACGCAGTGCCGGGCCGCGCCGCCGATTTCGTGCGGCAGGTCGGCGGCGTCGAAGCGGTGGATCTCGCGGCCGCTGCGGCGGCGGCCGATGTGGTCATCACGATGCTGCCGACCAGCAGGCATGTCGCCGACGCCGTCGCGGCGCTGCGTGCCGGCCTGAAGCAGGGTCACGTCGTCATCGACATGAGTTCCGGGGCTCCGGCGGCGACGCAGGCGATTGCGGCCGATCTCGATGTGCTCGGCGTCACCATGCTCGACGCGCCGGTCAGCGGCGGCGTGTCGCGCGCGGTGACCGGTGAGCTCGCGATCATGGCGGGCGGCGATGCCGCCGCACTCGATCGCGTCGAGCCGTTGCTGCGCGCGATGGGCACCACCATCCACCGCATCGGCGGCCTCGGCTCCGGGCAGGCGATGAAAGCGCTCAACAACCTCGTTTCAGCCGGCGGCTTCCTGATCGGCATCGAGGCGCTGCTGATCGGCCAGCAATTCGGCATCGATCCCGGCCTGATGACGGACGTGCTGAATGCGTCGACGGGCATGAACAATTCGACGCAGAAGAAGTTCAAGCAGTTCGTCCTGTCGCGCAAGTTCAACAGCGGCTTCGGGCTCGATCTCATGGTGAAGGACCTCTCGATCGCGCTTGAGGTCGCGCGCGCCAGCGGCGTCGCCGCGCCGTTCTCCAATCTTTGCCGCGAACTGAGCGCCAGCGCGCAGGCCCTGCTCGGGCCGGGCCAGGACCACACGGCGCTGGCAAGGCTGAGCGAGGCGCTGGCGGGCGTCGAACTCGGTCAGGAGTGATCGGCTGCCGATCGCTGTCGATTTCTGAAAAGTATAAATCTCTTGCGCTTTTTCGGAATTTGTGGTTGTCTTCACTTGCCCCGCCTCGAGCAGAGGGACGGACGCGTCGTCACGAACGTGGAGGTGGGCTGCGATGGACGTGACGGCTGCGCCGGACGAGCGCAGGCGTGACGGACGGCAAAGTCGTGTGGTCCTGGCCTCTCGACGCTGAGGTCTGCGCAACGTGCCACAAGCGCGTTGTCGCAAATGGGGGCAAGAACGCCGATCCCCAGGGAGAGCACGAAGGACACCGTTAAAGCCGTCGCGCGGGGAAGGCCGGGTCTGTCCGGCTGGACCTGTGGTGACTGCCGCCTGCTTTCTTTGTTGCAGGCGGGCCACGGGGCCTCAGCCGAGGCCCGGCCTTCCCCGCGCCCTCTCATTGTTCAGGAGGGCAAGATCGCTGCATCACCCGGGCATCACATGCCGCGGGACGAAAGACGCCTGTCTCCCACACCTGATGATGAGGCCGAAGATGTTGATCATTTGCCCCGCTGTCGTCCCGGACAAGCGCGCAACGCGCGCGCCGATCCGGGACCCATAGCCCCAGGGAGACGTGCGAGGCACCATTCGCCCAGCCAGGACCGCCAGGGTGTGGGTCCCGGGTCAGCATCCGCCGCCGCTTTCGCGTTGCCGGGCTTGCCCGGGACGACATCTTCTATGGGGGCGGCTGCGGGGGGGCAACGACAAGGCACGGGATGGACCGCCGGCGCCAATCAGGTCCTGCGCTATCATCCCCCACCGGCGGGGAGCGAGCCCCGTTGAGCGGCGCTCTCTTAAGGGGATGAGCGGACGGGCGGCTGCGCGGGGGCGGAGAGACCGTAAAAAATCGGGGTCAGGTCCAAATATCAATAGATCTCAAAGGCTTGTGACTGTCATCTGAGTGTCATTGAACCTTTATAAAAGCGGCACCGAGGCCCCGTAAAGCGGCCGGGGAAGCGCAATCGGGCGCACATGGCGCTTCGCTTCCCGAGCATGGAGACCAGCTATGAATTTCGTCAAAGCTATCGTCGCTGCCGGCTTGGTCGCCGCATCGACGTCGGCATTCGCTGCCGACATCACCGGCGCGGGCGCGACGTTCCCGTTCCCGATCTATTCCAAGTGGGCTGACGCCTACAAGAAGGAGACCGGCAACGGTCTGAACTACCAGTCGATCGGCTCCGGCGGCGGCATCAAGCAGATCCAGGCCAAGACCGTGACCTTCGGCGCCACCGACGCGCCGCTCAAGGCCGAGCAGCTCGAGAAGGACGGCCTGGTGCAGTGGCCGATGGTGATGGGTGGTATCGTGCCGGTCGTCAACCTCGAGGGCGTGAAGCCTGGCGAGATGGTGCTGGACGGCGAGACGCTGGCCAACATCTATCTCGGCAAGATCACCAAGTGGGATGACGCCGCGATCAAGAAGCTGAACCCGAGCGTCAAGCTGCCGAGCGATGCCATCGCTGTGGTTCGCCGCTCCGACGGTTCGGGCACGACCTTCAACTTCACCTACTACCTCTCCGAAGTCAGCGCTGACTGGAAGAGCAAGGTCGGCTCCAACACCGCGGTCGAATGGCCGGTCGGCGTCGGCGCCAAGGGCAATGAGGGCGTGTCGGGCAACATCAGCCAGACCAAGAACTCGATCGGCTATGTCGAGTATGCCTATGCCAAGCAGAACAAGCTGACCTACACCGCCATGGTCAACAAGACCGGCAAGACCGTGCAGCCGACCGTCGAGGCCTTCCAGGCCGCGGCCGCCAACGCCGATTGGGCCAAGGCTCCCGGCTACTATGTGATTCTCGCCAACCAGCAGGGCGAAAAGTCCTGGCCGATGACGGCCGCGACCTTCATCCTGATGCACAAGGAGCCGACCGACAAGGCGGCCTCCGCCGAAGCCATCAAGTTCTTCAAGTGGTCGTTCGAGAAGGGCGACAAGATGGCTGAGGAGCTCGACTACATCCCGATGCCCGACAACGTCGTGAAGCTGATCGAGAAGACCTGGTCCTCGGACATCAAGAGCTGACGCCTTTCGCGCCAGACCCCCTCTCCCGTCACCGGGAGAGGGGACATGATCGGGGTTGAAGCGTGCTGAAAAAACAGGGGGCAGAATTGGCAGACATGGCGGTTCAAACCGAAGTCAGCGATATCGCGGCTGCTGCCGGGCCCTATGACCGGGCGCGCGCGCTGAGCGCCTTCAAGCTCGGTGACGTCACTTTCTATTGGATCACGCGGCTCGCGGCGATCTCGGTGCTGCTGATCCTCGGCGGCATTATCGTCTCGCTCATCATCGGCGCCTGGCCGGCGATGAAGGCCTACGGTTTCGAATTCCTCTGGACGCGGCGCTGGGCGCCGTCGGCGGATCCGCCGGTGCTGGGTGCGCTCGGCCCGATCTACGGCACGCTGGTCACGTCCTTCATCGCCATGTTGATCGCCATTCCGGTCGGTCTCGGCATCGCGATCTTCCTCACCGAGCTGTGCCCGCAATGGCTGCGCCGCCCGATCGGCATCGCGATCGAGCTGCTGGCCGGCATTCCCTCGATCATCTACGGCATGTGGGGCTTCTTCGTGCTGGGCCCGTTCCTGGCCTATAATTTCCAGCCGTTCATGATCAGCCTCTGCGCCAACATTCCGGTGCTGCAGGACATCTTCGCCGGCCCGCCATCCTATCTCAGCCTGTTCAATGCCTCGCTGATCCTGGCGATCATGGTGCTGCCCTTCATCACGGCCATCTCGGTCGACGTGTTCAAGACGGTGCCGCCTGTGCTGAAGGAGGCGGCCTATGGCGTCGGCTGCACCACCTGGGAGGTCGTGCGCAGCGTCGTCATTCCCTATACAAGGGTCGGCGTGATCGGCGGCATCATGCTGGCGCTCGGCCGGGCCCTCGGCGAGACCATGGCGGTGACCTTCATCATCGGCAACTCGTTCCGGATCTCGTCATCGATCTTTGCGCCGGGTACGACGATCTCGGCCGCGATCGCCTCCGAGTTCCAGGAGAGCGACGGTCTGCACCAGTCGAGCCTGATCCTGCTCGGTCTCTTGCTGTTCGTTCTGACATTCTTCGTGCTCGCGGCAGCCCGTCTGATGCTGATGCGGCTCGAGACCAAGGCGGGGAAATAGCTCATGACTGCCATTGACGCTCAGCCCAGTCCCGTCAATCCGATCTACACGCGCCGGCGCCGCACCGACATCGTGGTCCGTGGCCTCTGTTTTGCTGCCGCCGCGTTCGGCGTCACCTGGCTGGCGCTGATCCTATTCACGCTGTTCTATAACGGTCTGGCCGGGCTCAGCCTGCAGGTCTTTACCGCTGATACGCCGCCGCCGGGATCGAGCGACGGCGGTCTGCGCAACGCCATCGTCGGCTCGATCATGATGACCATCATCGGCGTCGGCATCGGCGCGCCGCTCGGCCTGTTCGCCGGCACCTATCTCGCCGAATATGGCCGCAACGACCGCCTGACCTCGGTAATCCGTTTCATCAACGACATCCTGCTGTCGGCGCCGTCGATCATCATCGGCCTGTTCATCTACGGTGCGGTCGTGGTGCCGATGGGCGGCTTCTCGGCGATCGCCGGCTCGCTGGCGCTGGCGGTGATCGTGATCCCCGTGGTGCTGAGAACCACCGAGGACATGCTGCTGCTGGTGCCCAATCCGCTGCGTGAGGCAGCCTCGGCGCTCGGCCTGCCGCGCTCGCTGGTGATCCGGCGGATCGCTTACCGCGCCGCGCGCTCCGGCCTCATCACCGGTGTGCTGCTGGCAACCGCCCGTGTCGCCGGCGAGACCGCGCCGCTGCTGTTCACCGCGCTGTCGAACCAGTTCTGGAGCATGAACCTCTCCAAGACGATGGCGAACCTGCCGGTGACCATCAACAACTTCGTCCAGAGCCCCTATGCCTACTGGAAACAGCTGGCCTGGAGCGGCGCCCTTCTGATCACCTTGACCGTGCTGGCCCTGAACATCGGTGCGCGCATCCTGGGCGCCGAGAGGAGCTCGAAATGACCGACATGTCCGTATCCGTGAGCAGCCCGACGGCCGCCATTCCCGCCAAGTCGCTGCCGGAGGCGCCGGCCAAGGTGATCGCGCGAAATCTGAACTTCTATTACGGCGATCATCACGCGCTGAAGAACATCAACCTGTCGCTCGGCACCAACCGCGTCACCGCGTTCATCGGTCCGTCCGGCTGCGGCAAGTCGACTTTGCTGCGCATCTTCAACCGGATGTACGATCTCTATCCGGGCCAGCGCGCCACCGGCCAGCTGATGCTGGACAGCACCAACATCCTCGATCCCAAGCTCGACCTGAACCTGCTGCGCGCCCGGGTCGGCATGGTGTTCCAGAAGCCGACGCCGTTCCCGATGACGATCTACGAGAACATCGCCTTCGGCATCCGCCTCTATGAGAAGATCTCGAAGTCCGAGATGGACGACCGGGTCGAGAAGGCGCTGCGCGGCGGCGCGCTGTGGAACGAGGTCAAGGACAAGCTCAACGCCTCCGGCCTGTCGCTGTCCGGCGGCCAGCAGCAGCGCCTGTGCATCGCGCGTACCGTGGCTGTCAGGCCCGAAGTGATCCTGTTCGACGAGCCTTGCTCGGCGCTCGATCCGATTTCGACCGCCAAGGTCGAGGAGCTGATCCAGGAACTCTCGGAGAACTATACGATCGCGATCGTCACGCATAACATGCAGCAGGCGGCGCGTGTCTCCGACAAGACCGCCTTCATGTATCTCGGCGAGTTGATCGAGTTCGACGACACCAGCAAGATCTTCACCTCGCCGAGCGATCGGCGGACCCAGGATTACATCACCGGCCGGTTCGGCTGACGCCGACAGCATCATTGCCTTCAGGAGATCATCATGGCCAGTGAACATACCGCCAAGGCGTTCGACAGCGATCTGCAGGATCTGACCCGGCTCGTGTCGGAGATGGGCGGTCTCGCCGAGCGGCTGATTGTCGACTCCGTCGACGCACTGGTTCGGCGTGACGTCGCGCTCGGCCAGAAGGTCGTCGCCGCCGATGCCGAGGTCGACAAGCTGCAGCGCATCATCGAGGAGCGCGCCGTGCTGACCATCGCGCGCCGGCAGCCGATGGCGGTTGACCTGCGCGAGATCGTCGGCGCGATGCGCGTCGCCACTGATCTCGAGCGCATCGGCGACCTCGCGAAGAACATCGGCAAGCGGGTTGCTGCGCTGGAAAGTGATTTCCATCCGCTCAAGCTGATCCGTGGCCTTGAGCACATGACGGATCTCGTGCAGTCGCAGGTCAAGTCGGTATTGGATGCCTATGCGGCGCATGACCTGCCGGCTGCGATGGCGGTGTGGAAGGGCGACGAGGAGGTCGATGCCATCTGCACCTCGCTGTTCCGCGAACTGCTGACCTACATGATGGAAGATCCGCGCAACATCTCGTTCTGCATCCATCTGATGTTCTGCGCCAAGAATATCGAGCGGATGGGCGACCACGCGACCAATATCGCGGAGACGGTGTTCTACATGATCGAGGGCCAGGCGATGGTCGACAAGCGTCCGAAGGGCGACATGACGAGCTTCGCCACCACGGTCCCCGGCAACTGAGAGAGACTCGTTCGATATGACTGCGCGCATCCTGGTGGTGGAAGATGAAGAGGCGCTGACCACGCTCCTGCGCTATAATCTGGAGACCGAGGGCTACGAGGTCGAGACCGTGGGGCGGGGCGACGAGGCCGACACGCGGCTGAAGGAGCGCGTTCCCGATCTCGTGGTGCTCGACTGGATGCTGCCGGGCCTGTCCGGCATCGAACTGTGCCGCCGGTTGCGGACGCGGCCCGAGACCAAGCAGCTGCCGATCATCATGCTGACGGCGCGCGGCGAGGAGAGCGAGCGCGTGCGCGGCCTGGCGACCGGGGCGGACGACTATATCGTCAAGCCGTTCTCGGTCCCTGAGCTGCTGGCGCGGGTGAAGGGTCTGCTGCGGCGGGCGAGCCCGGAGCGGCTGGCGACGGTGCTGTCCTATGGGGACATCGAGCTCGACCGCGAGAAGCGCCGGGTGGCGCGCTCGGGCCGGCCGATCGATCTCGGCCCGACCGAATACCGCCTGCTCGAATTCTTCCTCGAGCATCCGGGCCGCGTGTTCAGCCGTGAGCAGTTGCTCGACAGCGTCTGGGGCCGGGATATCTATATCGACGAGCGCACGGTGGACGTCCATATCGGCCGCCTGCGCAAGCTGCTCAATCCCGGCCGCGAGCAGGATCCGATCCGCACGGTGCGCGGCGCCGGCTATGCGCTCGACGACCGCTTCGCCAAGAGCGAGCAGGCGTAAGCGCGGGGCAGCCGTTTTGCGCGCGGCCATGGGGCTGCCGTCTTGATCCGGTCTGCTGGTCTCCCCATCATGATGACCGGGATGCCGCGGACGCGATGATCAGGACAATTGCTCTCGTCTTAGCCGTGTGGCTCGCCGCCATTGTGCCCGGTTCGGCCGCCGAACTCGAGGAGGCCGTGGCCGCGGCGGCCAATGGCCAGCACGCCATGGCGATGCGGCGGCTGATGCCGCTGGCGGCCAAAGGCGATGCGCGGGCGCAGTTCGATGTCGGCTTCATGCAGGCGTTCGGCTGGGGTGTGCCGCGCAACCCTGCCGAGGCGATGGCCTGGTACCGGAAGGCGGCGGATCAGGGCCTCGCCGTCGCGCAGCATTATCTCGGCGTCGCCTATTACAATGGCGAAGGCGTCGCCCGCGATCATGGCGAAGCCAGCCGATGGTTTTCTCGCGCCGCGGCCCAGGGCTTCGCCCAGTCGCAATATATGCTCGGCCTGATGATGCTCGACGGGCGGGTGGTCGCGCAGGATGTCGTGCAGGGCTATGCCTGGCTGGTCATGGCGGGGCGAAATGGCGTGCGGTCCGCGGGCCGCGAGGTCCAGCGTGTCGCGTTGAGTGAGGCGCAGCGGCGACAGGCGGAGCAGGCCATCGCGGCCTGGCGGCCCAAGCCGGAAGCGGCCGATTCAGGCATTGCCAATCCGCGGCCCGAGCAACTGCTCGGGCTCGACCGGCACATCGGCGAGGTCGTGGATCCCACGGCGTGGCCGGCATCATCGATCGGCGTCGTCACCGTGGCCCAATACAGCACGGGCGGTTCGTGCACGGGCACGCTGGTGGCGCCGCGCCTGGTGCTCACGGCCGCGCATTGCGTCTTCAACGGCGTCGCCCAGGTCAGTCCCGGCAACGTCCACTTCCTGGCCGGCATGAACAAGGGCACGCCGGCAGCCTCGTCGATTGCCGACAAGCTGATCGTGGCGCCGGACTTCGCGCCGATCCAGCACGACAAATGGTCGCTTGACCGCTCGCGCGCCGATTGGGCCCTGATTGTCCTGAAGGATGCGCTGCCGTCGCGGCCGGTGGCGGTCACAGCGCTCACGCGCGAGCAACTTGCGGCGGCGACGGCGGCCGGGACGATTTCGGAGATCGGCTACGGCCAGGAGCGGCGTTATTCGCCGACCGGACAGCGCAATTGCAGCGCCGGCATGACTGAGGATGCTCGGCTGCTGACGGTGCATTGCTTGGCGAATTTCGGCTATTCGGGCTCGCCGATCCTGGCCGAGATCGGCGGCGAGACGGTCGTCGTCGGCATCTTCTCGGCGTTCCATGAGGAGACCCGGCTGATGTTCGCCGCGCCGGCCAGCGGGTTCGAGGCCGCTGTCAGGCGCGAGATCGCGGCGCAAAGCGCCTCGGTCCGGTGAGGCGGGGCAGGCGAAGGTCTTCAGCGGCTGGTCATTGTTTGTGCGTGACCGGACAGCGGATTGCCACAGAGGCTGGCCGATCCAGGCGAGACGGGGGGTGAACGGCGCGAATTCGGCCTGATCTGGGCCGGGCGGAGCAAGGCTTGCCAATTGGCGCGAGACTTGCTCTCCTGCCTGAGTATGACGATTTTCCCAATTGATCATCCCCAGCCTCCGCGCGCAGCGCCGGCCTGGCTGCAGACCGCGGGCGGCCGCAATGTCGCGCTGCTGGCCGGTCTCGTGCTCTCCAACGCGCTTGCCTGGGCCTGGGCGTTTGCGCTCTATGCCGACCGTCCCGCCATCGTCGGCACGGCCATGCTGGCCTGGCTACTTGGATTGCGCCATGCGGTTGACGCCGACCACATCGCTGCGATCGACAACGTGGTCCGCAAGCTGGTGCAGGAGGGGGACACGCCGCGCGCTGCGGGTCTCTATTTCGCGCTCGGACATTCGAGCGTCGTCGTCATCGCCACCATTATCGTCAGCCTGGTCGCCGGCGCCGATCTGTTGAGCGGGGACAGCGCAATTCGGGCGATCGGTGGTGCCATCGGCACCTCGGTTTCGGCCGGCTTCCTGCTGCTGATCGCATTCGCGAACCTCGTTCTGTTCGTCAATCTGTGGCGGCGCCCGGCAGTGTCGCAGCAGTCCGAAATGGCAGACACGGCAAGTGCAGGGCGGGGCGTTCTCATTCGTCTGCTGCGTCCTGTGCTGCGCCTCGTGGACCGCGCCTGGCACATGTATCCGCTCGGGTTCCTGTTCGGCCTCGGCTTCGATACCGCGAGCGAGATCGGTCTCCTCAGCCTTTCTGCGACCGAAGCAGCGCGCGGCGCGAGCCTCGCCCATGTGCTGGTGTTCCCGGCGTTGTTCGCTGCGGCGATGGCGACCGTCGATACGGCCGACAGCATGCTGATGGTCGGAGCCTATCGTTGGGCGCTGACGGATCCCGCGCGCAAGCGACGCTACAATCTGGTGATCACCGGAACGTCGGTCGCGATCGCGCTGGTGATCGGCGGCGTCGAGGCGGTGACGTTGCTGGCGCCACGGCTTGGCGCTCAGGGCGGCTGGACGGATGTCGCGGTGGCGCTGGGCGATGACATCGGCAATCTCGGGATCGTCGCGGTCGGCCTGTTCGGACTGATCTGGGCCGGCGCCGTGCTGCTCGGCCGTCGTCGTGGCTCCGAGCGCAGGCCGTGCGACGCGCTTGCCAGTACTCACGCTGCGGCGTTAAACCCGAGAGCACCACCAGGCGGAATGCCCGGCGCGAAATAGCAGCGGAACCCACGATGGTCGGCGCGGAGGGAATGACCAGGATGTTGTGGCTGCAGGGCGCGAGCTGCGGCGGCTGCACCATGTCCATTCTGGAAAGCGGCGCCTCCGGCTGGTTCGACGAACTGCGCCAGTCCGGCATCGATCTGGTGTGGCATCCCTCCGTCAGCGAGGAGACCGGCGAGGAAGCCGCGGAACTGCTCGAGGCCATCCGCGACGGGCGCGAGCGGCTCGATCTGCTGGTGCTCGAAGGCTCGGTCGCCCGGGGCCCTAACCTGAGCGGCCGCTTCAACATGCTGGCGGGCACCAACCGCTCAATCTATCATTGGCTGCTCGATCTCGCCCCGCTGGCCGACTATGTCGTCGCGGTCGGCAGCTGCGCGGCTTATGGCGGCATTCCCGCGGCCGGCATCAACCCGACCGATGCGGTCGGGTTGCAGTTCGAGGGGAGCGACGTCGGCGGCGCGCTAGGGGCGGGTTTCCGCTCGAAGCGCGGGTTGCCGGTGATCAATGTCGCCGGCTGCGCGCCACACCCCGGCTGGATCATGGAAAGCCTGCTTGCGCTCACGACTGGCGATCTCACCGCCGACGGCCTCGACGCCGTCGGGCGTCCCGCCTTCATCGCCAACCACCTCGCTCATCATGGCTGCTCGCGCAACGAGTTCTATGAGTTCAAGGCGAGCGCGGAAGCCATGTCGGAGCGGGGCTGTTTGATGGAGCATCTCGGCTGCCGCGCGACGCAGGCTGTCGGCGACTGCAATCAGCGGTCCTGGAACGGTGGCGGCTCCTGCACCAAGGGCGGCTATGCCTGCATCGCCTGCACCTCGCCTGGCTTCGAAAGCGCGCAGAACTATCTGCAGACCGCGAAGCTCGCCGGCATTCCCGTCGGGCTTCCGACCGACATGCCCAAGGCGTGGTTCGTCGCGCTCGCGGCCCTGTCGAAATCGGCGACTCCGCGCCGCGTGCGCGTCAATGCCACGGCTGATCACGTCGTGGTGCCGCCGAGCCGCTCGGGCGACAAGCGCAGTTCATGACCCGGATCACGGTCGGCCCGTTCAACCGCGTCGAGGGCGATCTCGAGGTCCGCCTGGATATCGAGAGCGGCCGTGTCGCACGCGCCGAGGTGACCGCGCCGCTCTATCGCGGCTTCGAGCAGATCCTGGAGGGGCGACCGCCGCTCGATGCGCTGGTGATCGCGCCGCGCATCTGCGGCATCTGCTCGGTGTCGCAGTCGATTGCGGCGGCCAGCGCGCTGCGTCAGGCCATGGGCGTCGTGCCGGCGCAGAACGGCGTGCTCGCGACCAACATCGCCCATGCGGCCGAGAACGCCGCCGACCATCTGACGCACTTCTACATCTTCTTCATGCCGGACTTCGCGCGCGAGGCCTATGCCGCGCACCCCTGGCACGGCGCGGCGGCGGAGCGCTTCACCGCGACCAAGGGATCGGCGGCGCGTGAAGCCTTGCCCGCGCGCGCGCGACTCCTGGAAATCATGGGCTTGATCGCCGGTAAATGGCCGCACAGCCTGGCGTTCCAGCCGGGGGGCACCACGCGCGCGATCGAGCTTGGTGAGCGTATCCGGCTGAATGCGATTGCCGGCTCGTTTCGCGGCTTTCTCGAACGTGTGGTGTTTGCCGATACGCTTGAGAATGTACTGGCGTTGTCGACGCCGTCCGAGCTCGATCGCTGGCGCGACGGACGCGCGGGCGATTTCGCACACTTCCTGCGACTGGCCGATGCGCTTGCGCTCGCGGATCTTGGCAAGGGGCCGGGGCTGCTGATGAGCTTCGGTGCCTATCACGATGCCGATGGCGCCAACTTCCGCGCCGGCCTGCGCGCCAGCGATGGAACGATCTCAGCCTTGCCCTCGGACCTGATCACGGAAGATGTCTCGCATGCCTGGATGCGTGAGACATCGCGCGATCCGGCGGCGAGCCGCTCCGTGCCGGACGCCGACAAGGCTGACGCCTATAGCTGGTGCAAAGCGCCGCGGCTCGCCGGCGAGCCGGTCGAGGTCGGCGCAATTGCGCGACAGGCGGTCGATGGTCAGCCGCTGATCACCGCGCTGCTTGCATCCGATGGCAGCAACGTCCGCAACCGCGTGATCGCGCGGCTGATCGAGACGGCGCGACTCGCGCTGTCGATCGAAGGCTGGATCAAGGCGCTGCGCCTCAGCGAGCCGTTCTGCGAGACCAGCGGTGAAATGACGGACGGCCGCTTCGTCGGGCTCGTCGAGGCGGCGCGTGGCAGCCTTGGTCATTGGCTCGCGGTCGGCGGTGGTCGCATTGAGCGCTATCAGATCATCGCGCCGACGAGCTGGAACTTCTCGCCGCGCGATTCCGATGGGGTTGCCGGGCCGCTTGAACAGTCGCTGGTCGGAACTGAGGTCGGTGACGCCGGCGCGCGGGCCGTCAGCATCCAACACGTGGTCCGATCGTTCGATCCCTGCATGGTCTGCACAGCGCATTGAGTGCGTTGCGTCTTGGCGGAAACAAGCTTGTCGGGTGCAAAGCGCTTGATTTCCGATTGTCACCCGCGATCAGGCGCTGAACCGCCTGCGGCGTCGGCTCTCTGAATCCAAGTATCTGGAATCATTATGATTCAAATTCAGCAATGATGCTGGCCCGCATCTTGCTGTCCCTCTTTGCCAGATCGCGATCGGATGATCGCCAACGCGATAGCAGGGGGAGGACTCATGGGCGCGACGACAGAAACCTTTTACAGCGTCATCCGGCGCCAAGGCATCACGCGGCGCAGCTTCCATAAATTCTGCAGTCTCACCGCGACGAGCCTCGGGCTCGGGCCGGTCGCTGCCAGCCGCATCGCCAATGCGCTGGAGACCAAGCCGCGCACGCCGGTCATCTGGATGCACGGGCTGGAATGTACCTGCTGCTCGGAGAGCTTCATCCGCTCGGCGCATCCCCTGGTGAAGGACGTCGTGCTGTCGATGATCTCGCTCGACTATGACGACACGATCATGGCGGCGGCCGGACAGCAGGCCGAGGAGATCCTCGAGGAGACGCGCGCCAAGTACAAGGGCCAGTACATCCTCGCCGTCGAAGGCAATCCGCCGCTCAACGAAGGTGGCATGTTCTGCATCGACGGCGGCAAGCCGTTCGTCGAGAAGCTGAAGGTGATGGCCGAGGATGCGATGGCCATCATCGCCTGGGGCGCCTGTGCGTCCTGGGGCTGCGTGCAGGCCGCCAAGCCCAATCCGACGCAGGCCACCCCGATCGACAAGGTCATAACCAACAAGCCGATCATCAAGGTGCCGGGCTGTCCGCCGATTGCCGAGGTGATGACCGGCGTCGTCACCTTCATCACCACCTTCGGCAAATTGCCCGAGCTCGACCGCCAGGGCCGGCCGAAAATGTTCTACTCGCAGCGCATCCACGACAAATGCTATCGCCGGCCGCATTTCGATGCCGGCCAGTTCGTCGAGGAGTGGGACGACGAAGCTGCGCGCAAGGGCTACTGCCTCTACAAGATGGGCTGCAAAGGCCCGACCACCTACAACGCCTGCTCGACGGTGCGCTGGAATGGCGGCGTGTCGTTCCCGATCCAGTCGGGGCACGGCTGCATCGGCTGCTCCGAGGACGGCTTCTGGGACAAGGGTTCGTTCTACGACCGGCTCACCACCATCAAGCAGTTCGGCATCGAGCGAAATGCCGACCAGATCGGCATGGTCGCGGCGGGCACGGTCGGAGCTGCGGTCGCGGCGCATGCCGCAGTGACGGCCGTCAAACGACTCGCGACCAAGCGCGACGACGCCAAGCAAGACCATTAAATCCAGTCAAGGCAGGCAACGATGGGCATCCAGACTCCCAACGGCTTCAATCTCGACAATTCCGGCAAGCGCGTCGTCGTCGATCCGCTCACGCGCATCGAGGGACATCTGCGCGTCGAGGTGAATGTCGACTCCAACAATGTCATCCGCAACGCAGTGTCGACCGGCACGATGTGGCGCGGCATCGAGACTATCCTGCGCGGCCGCGATCCGCGCGACGCCTGGGCCTTCACCGAGCGGATCTGCGGCGTCTGCACCGGCACCCACGCGCTGACCTCGGTGCGCGCGGTCGAGAATGCACTGGTGATCATGATCCCCGACAACGCCAATTCGATCCGCAACATCATGCAGCTCTGCCTGCAGGTGCACGACCATCTCGTGCACTTCTATCACCTGCATGCGCTGGATTGGGTCGACGTCGTCTCGGCGCTCAAGGCCGATCCGAAGGCAACCTCTGCGCTGGCGCAGTCGATCTCGGACTGGCCGCTGTCGTCGCCGGGCTATTTCAAGGACCTGCAGATCCGGCTGACGAAGTTCGTCGAGTCCGGCCAGCTCGGTCCGTTCAAGAACGCCTATTGGGGCCACGCGGCCTACAAGCTGCCGCCCGAAGCGAACCTGATGGCGGTCGCGCATTATCTGGAGGCGCTCGACTTCCAGAAGGAGATCGTCAAGATCCACACCATCTATGGCGGCAAGAATCCGCATCCGAACTGGCTGGTCGGCGGCGTGCCCTGCGCCATCAATGTCGACGGGACCGGTGCGGTCGGCGCCATCAATATGGAGCGGCTGAATCTCGTTTCCTCCATCATCGACCGCTCGATCGAGTTCGTGCAGAAGGTCTATCTGCCCGACGTCGTCGCCATCGGCTCGTTCTACAAGGACTGGCTCTATGGCGGTGGCCTCTCGGGCAAGAGCGTGATGTCCTATGGCGACATTCCGGAGAACGCCAACGACTATTCGGCCAAGAACCTCAAGCTGCCGCGCGGCGTGATCCTCAACGGCAATCTCAACGAGATCCTGCCGATCGATCACGGCGACCCCGAGCAGATCCAGGAGTTCGTCACCCACTCCTGGTACAAATATCCCGACGAGAGCAAGGGGCTGCATCCCTGGGACGGCGTCACCGAGCCGAACTATCAGCTCGGCCCCAATGCCAAGGGCACCAAGACCGACATCAAGGAGCTCGACGAGGGCGGCAAGTACTCCTGGATCAAGGCGCCGCGCTGGCGCGGCAACGCGGTCGAGGTCGGCCCCCTGGCGCGCTACATCATCGGCTATGCGCAGAACAGGCCGGAGTTCAAGGAGCCGACCGACAAGCTCCTGAAGGCGCTGAACCTGCCGGTGACGGCGCTGTTCTCGACGCTCGGTCGCACCGCCGCGCGTGCGCTCGAATGCGACTGGGCCGCGACCCAGATGCGCTACTTCCAGGACAAGCTGGTGGCGCGCATCAAGGCCGGCGATTCCTCGACCGCGAACATCGAGAAGTGGAAGCCGGAGAGCTGGCCCAAGGAGGCCAAGGGCTATGGCTTCACCGAGGCGCCGCGCGGCGCGCTGGCGCACTGGATCAAGATCAAGGAGACCAGGATCGACAACTACCAGTGCGTTGTGCCGACCACCTGGAACGGCTCGCCGCGTGACCCCAAGGGCAATATCGGCGCCTTCGAGGCGTCGCTGATGGATACGCCGATGGCGGATCCGGAGAAGCCGCTGGAGATCCTGCGGACGATTCATTCGTTCGATCCGTGCCTTGCGTGCTCCACCCACGTGATGAGCCCGGACGGCCAGGAAATGGCGACCGTCAAGGTCAGGTAGTGGGAGACGCACCATGATGGATGCAGTTGCTCGTCCCGCCGAGGCCGAGCCCAACCTTGCCGCGATCGCGGCCGACGCAGCCGGCGAGCATGCGGTCGGCCGGCCTACGGTCTATGTCTACGAAGCGCCCGTGCGCATCTGCCATTGGGTGAACGCGTTTGCGATCATCGTGCTGATGGTCACCGGCTATCTGATCGGGACGCCGCTGCCGAGTGTCGAGGGCGAGGCGTCGGCAAGCTTCGTGATGGGCTATATCCGGTTTGCGCATTTCGCGGCCGGGCAGGTGCTGGCGGTGTTCTTCCTCGCCCGCATCCTCTGGGCCTTTGTCGGCAACCACCATTCCCGGCAGATCTTCTACATTCCGGTGCATCGCAAGCAGTTCTGGAAGGAGGTGCTGCACGAGATCCGCTGGTATGCGTTCCTGGAGCGCGAGCCGAAGATGTATGTCGGTCACAATCCGCTGGCGCAGACGGCGATGTTCACCGGCTTCACGCTGTTCGTCGCCTTCATGATCGTCACCGGCTTTGCGCTTTATTCGGAGGGCACCGGCATCGACAGCTGGCAGCACAAACTGTTCGGATGGGTGTTTGCGATCTGGCCGAACAGCCAGGACGTGCACACCTATCATCACCTCGGCATGTGGGCGCTGGTGATGTTCGTGACCGTGCATGTCTACGCCGCGATCCGCGAGGACATCATGTCCCGTCAGAGCATCATCTCGTCGATGATCTCGGGCGAGCGGCAGTTCCGCGAGTGAGGAGGGGGCCGAGATGACGGACCACGCGAAGCTCGATCGCATCCTGGTGCTCGGCATCGGCAATATCCTGTGGGCGGATGAAGGCTTCGGCGTGCGGGTGGTGGAGGAATTCCACCGCCGCTACGCCGTGCCCGACAACGTCACGATCCTCGATGGCGGCACCCAGGGACTCTATCTGGTCAACTATGTCGAGGAGGCGGACGGCCTGATCGTGTTCGACGCGATCGACTATGGACTTGCGCCGGGCGAGCTCAAGCTCGTCCGCGACGACGAGGTGCCGCGCTTCACCGGTGCCAAGAAGATGAGCCTGCACCAGACCGGGTTCCAGGAGGTCCTGAGCGCAGCCGATCTGCTCGGCCGCTATCCGCGCCGGCTCGCCTTGATCGGCTGCCAGCCGCTCGATCTCGAGGATTGGGGCGGCCCATTGACGGCGCCGGTGCGCGCGCAGATCGGGCCGGCGATCGAACTGGCCTGCGCGCTCCTGGCAGAATGGGGCGCGCCAGCCGCGCTGCGAAGCGAGCCGGTCGCGGCCGATGCGCGGCTGCTCGCCAATGACATCGATCACCAGAGCTACGAGATGCGCGCCCGTCCGGCAGAGTGATTGCCGTGCGGCTGTGAAGGAGTCTGCCATGTGCCTGGGCCTGCCGATGACGATCGTAGAGACCGATGGCGTCACGGCGCTGTGCAGCTTCGACGGTGAGGAACGCCGCGTCTCGGTGCTGCTGCTGTCGGATCCGCCGGTCGGCGCCAAGGTCCTCGTCTATCTCGACAACGCCGTCCGTCTGCTCGACGACGAGGAGGCGCGGCTCATTGCCGACGCGCTGCGCGGACTGCATGCCGCGATGAACGGCGAGAATTGCGACGACTTCTTTGCCGATCTGATCGGCCGCGAGCCGCAGCTGCCCGACCATCTGCGCTGACGCATCGCCGTTATCGCCGCGGGGCAGCTGTTCGAAATCTGACAATCTAATTTCCAATCGAAATGTAAGTTTCCAGACCGGCCTGGAAAGCTGCTTCACTATTGTTGCAATGCGATATCGAGCGTCAAAAATAGTCGCGTAATTTCAGTATATTGCGCGTGGTCATCGCCTTCTTGAACTGGCACATCGATTGCTAACCATCAAGCGTCAGACGGAACGACAACTGGTCAGGGGAGAGACGTCGATGGATGTTCAGCAGCGCGCAGCGGCGCGGAGGCAGGGCGGCTTGCCGGAGGTCGATGTCAGCACAGTCGATGCGTTTCTCGCCGACGTGGATAGCGCTGGTGCCGTGGCGGTGCTGCTGTCAGCGGGCGATCCCGCGCGCTTTCCAGAGGCGCTCGATGTCGCCATCGTGCTGCCGGAGCTGATCACCGCGTTTCAGGGCCGGCTGCGGGGCGCGTTGATCGCGCGCGAGGCTGAGGCCGAGCTCGGCGCGCGCTTTGGCGTGCGTGTGCAGCCCAGCCTGATCTTGTGTCGTGGCACCGAACCAATCGGCCTGATCGCCAAGATCCAGGACTGGTCGGTTTATGTCGATCGCATATCGCGCCTGATCGATCGGCCGGTCGGTGCGGCTGCGACCGTGGTTGCCAGCATCGTGCCAGCGCACCAGACCTCGGGAGCTGGCCGATGAAGCCCGGATTCTGGATTGCGCCGGAAGGCGCGGAGCAGCCCGTCAGCGTGTTTCCGATCGGTGAGGAAGCGCTTGATGCACAATACAAGGGCCTGACCGCCTCGGGCGCGCTGGCCAAGCTCGCTTCCATGGATTCGGAGGCGCTGGCGCGCAGCTGCCCGCGCGCCGTCGAATTGCTGTCGACCATGGCGGCGGCGATCGCCGCGCAGACCGCTGATGCGCAAACGCAGCTGTTCCGGCTCGACGGGCTCAATGATCTTGAGCGCCGCCTGATCGAGGACGTGCTCGGCGAAGGTGAGGTCGCCGGCGTCGTCGCGTTGCCCGACGGGCGGCTCGCGCAGATCCAGGAGTCGGTGCTGGCGGGCATCTGGCGGGTGCGGCTGGAGGCGGATGAGAGTCACGACTACATCGAGATTGGCTCGGTTCCCGAGATCGTTGCGCGCGCGGCCGTCGATCTGACGGCCGACGACATCGTCATCGGGCCCGCGCCGGAGGACACGATGAACGCGCTGCCGGTGCTGGCCGAGATTCGCGAGCGCGCGCGCGCCTGGCAGCCCGGCCAGCGATCGCAGACCATCAACTTCACGCTGCTGCCGATGAGTCCTGCCGACATGGTCTTTCTGCAGCAGACGCTTGGCAACGGGCCGATCCAGCTGGTCTCGCGCGGCTATGGCACCTGCCGGGTGCTCGCGACGGGGATCCGTAATGTGTGGTCGGTGCAGTTCTTCAACGCCATGGACACGATCATTCTCGACACGCTGGAAGTCGGCGGCGTGCCGGTGGTCGCGCTTGCAGCCAGTGAGGATTTCGAGGATTCCGCCGAACGCCTGCAGCAGATCATCGAGGCCTATTTCACATGAGTGGCTTCGAGAATTTCGGCGTCCGCAGCGATCTCGCCGATGATGTGCTGCTGGAATGCGGCATCTGCTGGACCCGCTACGATCCGGCGGAGGGCGATGGGGTTGCGCAGATTGCGCCGGGCACGCCGTTCGCGATGTTGCCGGACGACTGGCGCTGCCCGAACTGCGATGCGCCGAAGGCCAAGTTTATGGTGGTCGAGTCATGAGCGCCGTCCTGGCAGGGCAGGGCACGATGGAGCTCGCACCGGCCGCGTGGGGCGAGCATCTCGCCAGCATCTATCGCGAGATCGGCGGACGCGCGATGCGCGAGCTGCCGATCTATCACGATGCGCTGACTGTCGAGGCCGTGGGCTTCGACAGTTTCGCAGGAATGACGATCGGCATCGTCATCACGCCGTGGTTCATGAACGTGGTCACGCCGGCCCGGCATGGCGCACCTGGAGCCTCCGTCGCGATTGAGCTGCCGGCTGGGACGTTCGAGTTCACCATCGGCGATGTCGAAGGCTTTGGACGCATCGCCAGTTGCTCGCTGTTCTCGCCGATGTTCCAGTTCGAGGACATGGCGGCGGCGCGCGCCGCGGCCGAGGCCGCGCTGGCGACGCTGCTGACGGCGCCCGACGCGGAGGAATTGCCGAGATCTGCCGCCGCGAGCGCGATCGACCGCCGCTCCTTCTTGCGCGGCACCTTGTCGGAGCGCCGCGCATGACCCTGGCGTTTCGCAACCACATCGATGTCACGCTGTCGGTTGCAGCTCAGATGATCGTCGGTGTCACGATCGAACCGCGCTCGCGGCCGCCGCTCGGTCGGCTGTTTGCCGGCAAGCCGGCCGAGACGCTGCTGGCGGCGTTACCGCGGCTGTTCTCATTATGCGCCATCGCGCATCAGGTCGCCCTTTTGTCTGCGCTCGAAGCTGCACGTGGCCATCAGGCGCCGCCGCTGACGCGGCATCGGCGCATCACCGCCGTGATCATGGAGCGGTTCGCCGAGTTGCTGCGTGGCGTTCTGGTCAGCCGTCTCGCTTGCGATCGCAGCGCCCTGGCGCAGCTGCAGTTTCTGCTGCAGGCGGTGGCCTCGCTCCAGGTGTCCGCGGGCGCCGGAAACGCGCGGCAATCTCGCAGCGCAACCTTGTCGCAGATCAAGATGGCCCTGGCCGCCCTGGGTTTAGGATCGGTTGCGGAACCCGTGGTGCGGGGAACTCCGCTTGCGTCGATCATGGATGCGGCCCGCAGGGCCGAAGCCGATGGAGGATGGAAGCAGATGCCGGCCGAGCACGGTGTCCTGTCGGCCGCCGACGATGACACCGTCGTGGCTCGACTGATCGATCCGCAGGCCGCCTTCGCCGAGGCGCCCGAACTTGCCGGGCGTGTTCCGGAAACCGGAGTCTGGGCGCGGCAAGCATCGCGTCATCGGCATTCATCCGCGGGGTCCGTCGAGCGGCTCTTGGCAAAGTTGGCCGAACTCGCCGAGCTGCTGTGCTGGATCGAAGCCGGCGAGGCCGAAGATGAAGCGGCCGACCAGGACGTCGTTGCAAGCTATGCGCTCGGCCCAGGGCGCGGTGCGGCGGCCGTCGAATGCGCGCGCGGCCGGCTGCATCACGCGATCGAGCTGGATGCGGAAGGCCGTGTCCGCCGGTTCGAATTTCTCGCGCCGACCGAATGGAATTTTCATCCCCGCGGCCCGGTTGCCGGCAGCCTGACTGGGGCTCGGCTTTGCGGCTCCGCCGATCGTGCCGCGATCGAGGCGATGATCAGTTCCTTCGATCCCTGCGTCGGCTACAGTCTCGCGGTACGGGAGATGGCTGATGCATGAAATGGCGCTGTGCGAGGGCATCGTCGATATCGTTGAGCAGGAAGCCCGCAAGGGCGCGTTTTCCAGGGTCAAGACCGTCTGGCTCGAGATCGGTACGCTCAGCCATGTCGCTCCCGATGCGCTCCGTTTCTGCTTCGAGGCGGTGACGGCCAATACCATCGCGCGCGGCGCGGCGCTGGAGATCATCGAGCAACGCGGCACGGCCTGGTGTCTGTCCTGCTCGCGGAGCGTCGAGATCAGCCAACGTTACGATCCTTGCCCCGCCTGCGGCAGCCATCAGCTGCAGGTGACGGGCGGCGAGGATATGCGGGTCAAGGAGCTGGAGGTCGAGTGATGTGTACTGTCTGTGGGTGCGGCGACGGCAAATCCTCGATCGAAGCGGGTGATCATCATCATGATCACGACGGTGACCATCATCACGATCATGGCCATGATCATGCTGGTCATCATCACCATCACGGTCATCATCATCATGGTCATGACCACGATGATCACGATCATCATCACGCGCATGACCATGACCATGATCATGACCACCATCATGATCATGGCCCTGCCGACCGCATCGATTGTTCGGCAAACCCCGCCGGTCAGGAGATTGCCGGCCTGTCCAGCGGCCGCATCATCCAGATCGAGCGCGACATTCTCGGCAAGAACGACCGCCTCGCGGCGGAAAACCGCGCGCGCTTCGCCGCGCATGACGTGCTGGCGTTCAACGTCGTCTCCAGCCCTGGCGCGGGCAAGACCTCACTGCTGGTCCGCGCCGTCTCCGATTTGAAGCCGAGCCGTCCCGTCGCGGTGATCGAGGGCGATCAGCAGACGTCGAATGATGCCGAGCGCATTCGCGCCACCGGCGTGCCAGCGATCCAGATCAATACCGGCAAGGGTTGTCATCTCGATGCGGCGATGGTCGGCGAAGCCTATCGCCGCTTGCCGTCAATGCGCGGCGGGCTCCTGTTCATCGAGAATGTCGGAAATCTCGTCTGCCCGGCCGCCTTCGATCTCGGCGAAGCCTGCAAGATCGTCGTATTCTCGACCACTGAGGGCGAGGACAAACCGCTCAAATACCCGGACATGTTCGCCGCCTCGGCGCTGATGCTGATCAACAAGATCGACCTGGCGCCGGTGCTCGATTTCGACCTGGCACAGACCATCGAATATGCCCGACGGGTCAATCCCAGGATCGAGGTGCTGACGATCTCGGCCAAGACCGGAGAGGGCGTCTCGGCGTTCTACGCCTGGATCAGGAAGCAGACAGACCGGATGCGGGCCGGCACGCTCGGGACCGTTCAGGGATGAGCACGTCCGGGCCGACATTGGCGCTGCAGCCCAGGCGTCTCCGGCTCCGCGTCCGCGGGGCCGTGCAGGGCGTGGGCTTTCGCCCCTATGTCCATGGTCTGGCCCGGCGCCATCATCTTGGGGGCTTCGTCGCCAATGACGCGCAGGGCGTCGTGATCGAGGTCGAAGGCGAGGAGGTGGCGCGCTTCGTCGAGGCGCTGCCGCGGCAGGCCCCGCCATTGGCGCGCATCGATGACATCGCGGTCGAACCCGTTGCGGCCCAGGCCAGCCGCGACTTCCGCATCTCGGAAAGCGTCGGCGGCCGGGTGACGACGCGGATCGTGCCGGACGCCGCCACGTGCGATCAGTGCCTCGCCGAACTGTTCGATCCCGAGAGCCGCTTCCATCGCTATCCCTTCGTCAACTGCACCCATTGCGGTCCGCGCTTCACGATTGCGGAGCGTCTGCCCTACGATCGCGCGACCACGGCGATGAAGCGGTTTCCGCTGTGCGAGGCGTGCCGTGCGGATTACGAGACTCCGGGCGGGCGCCGCTTCCATGCCGAGGCGATTTCATGCCCGCGCTGCGGGCCGCGTCTGAGCCATGGCGTCGACGACATCGCGGCAGCGCTGGCTGCCGGCCAGATCGTCGCCATCAAGGGGCTCGGCGGCTATCAGTTGCTCTGTGACGCCCATGATGAGCAGGCCGTCCGGCGTCTGCGCGCGCGCAAGCGGCGCGACGGCCGGCCGTTCGCGGTGATGCTGGCCTCGGTGGCTGCGGCCATCGAGATCGCCGACATCGATCCGGCTGAACGCGCGCTGCTGGAGCAAATCGCACGGCCGATCGTGCTGGTGACATCGCGCGGCGGCATTGCGCCCTCCGTCGCACCGGGGCTCGCCAAGGTCGGCGTCATGCTGCCGGTCGCACCGCTGCACCATCTGATCTTCCACGAGCTCCGCGCTCTGCATGGCGCGACGGCGCGGGCGCTGGTCTGCACCAGCGCCAATCTGAGCGGCGAGCCGCTGCTGACCGGCGATGACGAGGCCCGTGCCGGATTGGCTGACATCGCCGATCTGATCGTGACGCATGACCGTGATATCGTGATCCGTGCGGATGATTCCGTTGCGGCGGTCATCGCTGATGCGCCTCGCTTCATCCGGCGTGCACGCGGCTATGTTCCCGAGCCGATCCGGCTCGCGCATGCCGTGCCGCCATGTCTTGCCGTCGGCGCACATCTGAAAGCGACGGTGACGGTGACTCGCGGTGACGAGGCGTTCGTGTCGCAGCATCTCGGCGATCTCGACACGGCGCAAGCGATCCGCTTCTTCGAAGAGACGATCGGCCACCTCACCGCCATTCTCGATGTCGCGCCGGTCTTGATCGCGCATGATCTGCATCCCGACCTGGCCTCGACGCGCTATGCGCAATCCTGCGGCTTGCCCAGCCTGGCGGTGCAGCATCACCATGCACATGCCGCCTCGGTGATGGCCGAGCACGGATTGACGGAACGTGCGCTTGCGCTGGTGCTCGATGGCTACGGCTATGGCAGCGATGGCGGCGCTTGGGGCGGCGAGCTGCTGCTGTGCGAGGGGGCCCGCTTCCAGCGCCTTGGTCATCTCGCGCCGCTGAACATGCCGGGCGGCGACCGGGCCGCCCGCGAGCCGTGGCGGATGGCGGCCGCCGTGCTGCACGAGATGGGACGCGATGCGAAGATTGCGTCGCGCTTCGCCGCGCAGCCCCAAGCACCTCACCTCGCGATGCTGCTGCAGCGCGCCGATGCCCCGGCCACGACCAGCGCCGGCCGGCTGTTCGATGCCGTCGCGGGACTGCTCGGCGTCAACATGGTCCAGAGCTATGAGGGCGAAGCTGCGATGAAGCTCGAGGCGCTCGTGCGTGAGCCGGTGACGCTGGCGCGCGGCTGGAGCATCAGGGATGGCGTGCTGTCGCTGCGTCCCCTGCTTGCGCATCTGATCGAGGGCAATCTCGAGGCCGCCGAGGCGGCGGCGCTGTTTCACGGCACTTTGGCCGCGGCCTGTGTCGATCTGATCGCGACCGCGGCCCGTGCGACCGGCATCGAGATCGTCACGCTGAGCGGCGGCTGCTTCCTCAATGCGCATCTGGCGACGCAGATCATCCGCGGCTGCCGCGCTGCCGGCCTCGATGCGCGACTGCCGCGCCAACTGCCGCCGAATGATGGCGGGCTCAGCCTCGGGCAGGCCTGGATCGCCGGTCAGCGTGTCATACAAGACCAAAAAATCTCTGGAGGGAGCGTCTGATGTGCCTGGCCATTCCTGCCGAGGTGATCAAGCTGTTGGCCGACGACATGGCGATCGTATCGATCGATGGCGTCAGCAAGGAGGTCTCGGTGGCGCTGATCGAGGAGATCGCCGTCGGCGATTACGTCATTCTTCATGTCGGCCACGCGCTGGCCAAGATCGATCCCGAGGAGGCGCGCGAAACGCTCGACCTGCTCCGGCAGATGGGTGCGGTGACGGCGGAGGTTTCCCCATGAAATATGCCGACGAGTTTCGCGACAAGGAGCTGGCGACGGGTCTTGCGCGCGCCATCCGCGCCAAGGCCGATCCATCGCGCGCCTATCGCTTCATGGAGTTCTGCGGCGGCCATACGCATGCGATCGCACGCTATGGTCTGGAGGACATGCTGCCGGACAATGTCCGCATGATTCACGGTCCGGGCTGTCCTGTCTGCGTGCTGCCGGCGGGGCGCATCGACATGGCGATTGCGCTGGCCGAGCGTCCCGACATCATCCTCTGCGTCTATGGCGATCTCATGCGCGTGCCGGGATCGCGCGGGTCCTCGCTGCTCAAGGCGAAAGCGCGGGGCGCCGACATCCGCATGGTCTATTCGACCTTGGACGCGATCGCGCTCGCCGAGCAGAATCCCAGCCGTGAGGTCGTGTTCTTCGCCATCGGCTTCGAGACCACGACGCCGCCCACCGCGGTGATGATCCGCGCCGCTGAAAAAAAGAGCCTCACCAATTTCAGCGTGTTCTGCAACCACGTCCTGACGCCACCGGCGATGCGCGCGATCCTCGACAGCGACACGCCGATCGAGATCGACGGCTTTGTCGGACCGGCCCATGTCTCGACCGTGATCGGCACCGAGCCTTACGCGCCATTCGCGCGCGACGATCGCAAGCCGGTGGTGATCGCCGGCTTCGAGCCGCTCGACATGATGCAGGCGATCCTGATGCTGATCGAGCAGGTCAATGACGGCCGCCACGAGGTCGAGAACCAGTATCGCCGCGCGGTGGCCGGTGGCGGCAACCAGCGCGCAATCAAGGAGGTCGCCGCGCTGTTCGAGCTGCGCGACCAGTTCGAGTGGCGCGGTCTCGGCAGCATTCCAGCGAGCGCGTTGAAGCTGCGTTCGGCCTTAGCGCATCTCGATGCCGAGTTGCGTTTCGCCATGGCAGAACGAGTCGTCGCCGACAACCCGGCCTGCGAATGCCCGGCGATCCTGCGCGGACTCAAGAAGCCGGTCGACTGCAAGCTGTTCGGCACGGCGTGCACGCCGGAGACGCCGGTCGGCTCCTGCATGGTCTCGTCGGAAGGCGCCTGCGCGGCACATTGGACCTATGGCCGCTTCCGCGACCATCAGCGGAGGCTCGCATCATGAGCATGCATCAGCGTCGACTCGATCTGAAGACCGGCTGCGTCGATCTCTCGCACGGCGCCGGCGGCCGCGCCATGGCGCAGCTGATTGCCGGCCTGTTCCACGAGGCATTCGGCAATGAATGGCTGGCGCGCGGCAATGACCAGTCGGCGTTCGATGTCGCCACCGGCCGGATGGTGATGACGACCGACGGCTATGTCGTGTCGCCGCTGTTCTTCCCGGGCGGCAATATCGGCTCGCTCGCCGTGCACGGCACGGTCAACGACATCGCGATGGCCGGTGCCAGGCCGCTTTATCTGTCGGCCAGCTTCATCATCGAGGAGGGCTTCCGGTTCTCCGACTTGAAGCGCATCGCAGATTCGATGGGCGAGGCGGCGCGCGAGGCCGGCGTCGCGATCATCACCGGTGATACCAAGGTGGTCGAACGCGGCAAGGCGGATGGCGTCTTCATCTCCACCGCTGGCGTCGGCGTGCTGCCGGACGGACTCGACCTGTCGGCCGATAAAGCGAGGCCGGGCGATCGCGTGCTGCTGTCGGGCAGCCTCGGCGACCACGGCGTCGCCATCATGTCGAAGCGGCAGAACCTCACCTTCGACACCGAGATCGTCTCCGACTCGGCCGCGCTGCACGGCTTGGTCGCAGCCATGGTGGCAGCCGGGGGCCAAGGCCTCCGGCTGATGCGCGACCCGACCCGCGGTGGGCTCGCCGCGACCATGAACGAGATCGCGCAGCAATCCAATCTCGGCTTCCGGCTGCAGGAGGATGCCATTCCGGTCAAGCCGGCGGTGGCCGCTGCCTGTGAGCTGCTGGGATTGGACCCGCTTCATGTCGCCAATGAAGGCAAGCTGGTCGCGGTGGTCGCACCGGAGCAGGCCGATACGGTGCTCGCCGCGATGAAAGCGCATCCGCTCGGGCGCGACGCGGCTCAGATCGGCGAGGCTGTTGCCGATGATCATCGCTTCGTCCAGATGGCAACCAGCTTTGGCGGCGGCCGCATCGTCGACTGGCTGTCGGGCGAGCAACTGCCGCGGATCTGCTGAGACGGCGTGATGGGAATCCAGGGAACGATATTGGTTGTGGACGACGAGGTCCGGTCGCAGGAGGCGCTGCGGCGCGTCCTGAACCAGGACTTCGAGGTCCTGTGCGCCGGCAATACGACCGATGCCGAGAAGCTGCTCGAGGGCGAGATCGTCCATGCCGTGATCTGCGATCAGCGCATGCCGCAGGAATCCGGTGTCAGCTTCCTGAAGCGCGTGCGCGAGCTGTGGCCGGATCCGGTGCGGATGATCATCTCCGGCTATTCGGATTCCGAGGACATCATCGCCGGGCTCAACGAAGCCGGCATCTATCAGTACATCACCAAGCCCTGGCAGCCTGACCGGCTGATCGAGATCGTGCGCGAGGCCGTTCAGCTCTACCGGCTGCAGAAGGAGACCGAGACTGCCGGTGTCGACGTCAAGGCGACGCCGGCGCATATCAAGCAGGTCGTGTCCGTCAAGCGCGGCGCGGCCAAGAAGCTGTACGATTTCGACCGTATCGTGCACTCGGCCGCAAGCCCGATGCGCAACGTGATCGAGCTCGGCCGCCGCGCCGCCGACTATGACATCTCGGTGCTGATCACCGGCGAGTCCGGCACTGGCAAGGAACTGCTGGCGCGTGCGATCCACTATGGCTCGGCGCGCGCGACCAAGGCGTTCGTGGTCGAGAATTGCGGCGCGCTGCCGGATGAGCTGCTCGAGAGCGAGCTGTTCGGCTGCAAGAAAGGCGCGTTCACCGGCGCCTATCAGGATCGCATCGGCCTGTTCGAGGTCGCCGATGGCGGCACCATTTTTCTCGACGAGATCGGCGAGACATCGCCGGCGTTCCAGGTGAAGCTCTTGCGCGTGCTGCAGGAGAGCGAGATCCGGCCGCTCGGAGCGCAGCGTGTCCGCAAGGTGGATGTCCGCGTGGTCGCCGCGACCAACCGGGATCTCGAAGCCGAGGTCGAGGCCGGGCGCTTCCGTCGCGACCTGTATTACCGGCTTGCCGCGTTCCCGGTGCACATGCCGGCGCTGCGGGACCGCCCGATGGACATTCCGTTGATTGCCGAAGGAGTGCTGTCGGCGGTGAAGACCTCGTTCAACCGGCCGCATCTGCGCTTCGCGCCGCCCGCGCTGGAGGAGTTCTGCCGTTACCATTGGCCCGGCAATGTGCGCGAGCTGCAGAACGAGATCCAGCGCATGGCGGTGCTTGCCGATGCCGACGAGCTGCGCTGCCCGCCTTTCGCCGGGCGGCGCAACGGCCGCCGCGCCGCGCCTGCGGCGACCCATGGCAAGCTGAACGGGACGGCAAGCCTGAAGGACCGGGTGGAAGATCTCGAAAAGACCATCATCGTGTCCTGCCTGGAGAAATATGATGGTAACATCAGCCGGGTCGCGAGCGAGCTCGGCCTCTCGCGGGTCGGCCTGCGCAACAAATTGTCGAGATACGATCTGAAGAAAAATGGCAAAGGCCACGCACTCTCCTGAGGCCTCGGGGGCTGATACGCTTCTCAAGCTGATCGCGAGCAGCAGCACGCTGGAGCTCGACAGCGAGCGCGAGGGCGTGTGGATCGAAGTCATCCGCAAGATGGACGAGGTCTATTCCGACCTGCTGCGCTACGAGGTCGATCTCGAGCACAAGAATGCGGAGCTCGAGGAGGCCCAGGCCTTCGTCACCAATGTCATCGAATCGGTTTCCGACATCCTCGTCGTCTGCGACGCCAAGGGCACCGTCCAGCAGGCCAACTCCGCATTCCTGCAGACCTCGGGACGGAGCCTGGCTGATATCAGCGGCCGCAACATCGCCGAGATGATCGATCTGCCGCACCGGACGCAACTGCCGTCGCTGCTGAAGCCGCGCAGCAGCGCCGAGGTCGTCGATGGCGAGCTGCGGTTTGCCGCCGGCGGTTCAAGCTCCGACCTGTTCGCGATCAACAGCTCGCCGCGGCACGACCACCGCGGCCGCTTCATCGGCGTGGTGCTGACCGGCCGTCCCATCGGCGAGCTCCGCCGGGCCTATGAGGCGCTGCACAAGGCGCATCAGGAGCTGCAGCGGGCGCAGCGGCAATTGGTCGAGCAGGAGAAGATGGCGAGCCTCGGCCGGCTGGTGGCCGGCGTCGCCCATGAGCTGAACAATCCGATCAGCTTCGTCTACGGCAACATCCACACCTTGATGCGCTACCGCACCTCGCTGGTCGGCTATCTCGATGCCGTGCATGAGCAGCCGGTGGCGGACGAGCTCGCCGCGCTGCGCTCGGATCTCAGGATCGACGCCATCCTCGAGGATTTCGGACCCCTGATCGAGGGCACGCTGGAAGGCGCGGTGCGGATCAGCGAGATCGTCAAGAACTTGCGCCGACTGTCATTCTCCAAGCTCGGCGAGGTCGAGCGCGTCAATATCGAGCGGCTGATCAACACCGCCGTGCTGTGGGCAGGACGCACCAAGCAGCATCGCGTCGACATCCAGATCGAGGTCGAGCCGGATGTGTGGATTTCCGGCAATGAGGGCCAGTTGCATCAGGTGATCGTCAATCTCGTGGAGAACGCGATTGACGCCATGCGGTCGACCGAACAGCCACGTCTCCTCGTCGCGGCGGGGCGCCAGGGCAACGAGATCGTGTTCAGAATCGCCGACAACGGACCCGGCATCGACCAGGACCATCTGAGCCATATCTTCGAGCCGTTCTTCACCACCAAGCGCGTCGGCGAGGGCACCGGCCTCGGACTGTGGATCAGCTATGGCATCGTCCGCGAGCATGGCGGCGAGCTGATCGCGAGCAATGCGTCGGAGGGCGGCGCGACCTTCTCTTTCGCTCTGCCGGCAGCGTAGGCTGCGCGTCAGCTCTGAGCCGGGACGGCGCTGCGCTCGCGCTGCTTGGTCATTCTTGCCAGCAGCACGCCTGCGGTCCGCGTGATGTGTTGCCGCGCCAGCTCCTCGGCCTTCGCGGCGTCTCCTGCGATCACGGCCTTGAGGATGTCCTCGTGCTGATCCCAGATTCGCCGCGGGGTCTCGTCGCGCATCAGCACCTCGCCCATCAGGCGGCGCAGATGCAGCCAATGCGGCTGGGTGGTGTCCTGGATGATCGCGTTGCCGGAGATCTCGTAGAGAAATTCGTGAAACTTGACGTCGGCCTCGATCAGACGCTCGACCGAATGCTCGCGCTCGGCGCGGCGGCCGTCCTCGATCAATTTCGGACCTTCCTTGGCAGCGCGTTCGGCGCCGCGGGTTGCGGCGAGCCCGCAGGCGAGGCCTTCGGCGACGGCGCGGATTTCGTAGAGATTGCGGATGAAGTCAGTATCGATCGGCGCCACTTCCAGTCCGCGTCCCGGCGCCTCGCGCACAAAGCCCTGATTGCGCAGCAGCAGCAGCGCCTGCTGCACGGGCTGGCGCGACACGCCAAGGTCACGCGCCAGATCGTCCTGGATCAGGCGGGCCAGTTCCGGCAGTTCGCCGCCGACAATGTCGGAAAGGATGCGCTGATAGACGCGTTCGGTCAGATTGGGCTGGGTCTTCAGCGGCGGCACGTGAACACCTGCTCAGCTGGATGCGGCGCGCCTGTGGCGCGGTGATCCTGCGTTTCCCGCACGCGCGGTTCGCGATCCATCATGATTCTAGCGACACTTTTCGCGCAGCGAGCGTACGCCGCTGCTTCGGCTTGCTGTCCTGTTGAGCCTCGAGGTGATGCACGAACACGCGCGCCGCCCGGGTGATGTGCTCGCGGCTCAGGCGTTCGGCGTCGTTGCTGCGGCCCTCGATCACGGCAGCAAGAATCTCCTCATGTTCGTCCCAGACCGTCTGCGACATCCCGACTTCCTTCTGCAGCACGTCGGACATCACGCGCTTCAGATAGGGCCAATGCGGTGCCATGGTCTCGTTGATGAGGGTGTTGCCGGAGAGCTCGCTCAGGAAGCGATGGAAGGCGATATCGGTCTCGATCTTGCGGCTGACCAGACCGCTCCGCACGGCCTCGTGCCCGGCCGCGAGATAGGCCGGCCCTTCGCTGGCGGCGCGATGGCTGGCGCGCTCAGCGGCGAGCCGCGCGGCAAGACCTTCAAGGACGGCCCGCATCTCATAGAGATCGCGGACCGAGCTCGGGTCGAGCGGCGCCACGATCAGGCCGCGGCCCGGCGCGCTCTGCACCAGCCCGCATCCCCGCAACAGCATCAGCGCCTGTTGCACCGGCTGGCGCGACACGCCGTAAGCCTGCGCCAGATCGTCTTGGATCAACCGTGAGCCGGATGTGAGCACGCCACTGACGATCTCGTCGGTGATCGCTTCGACGACTTGGTCAACCAGGGAGGGGGCAGGAGGTACGATTCTCATGGGGCATCACAATTTCGCGCACAATAACACGTCAAGCGCGAAAATCCATTTGCGAAGAATTCGAATTCAGAGTACGAATTCAAAAAAATGAAGCCACGCTTAACGGCTTTTCATCGGGGAGGGTGTCCGTGTCGGATCAACCGGCTCGTTCGAAGCGAGACCAGAATTGCTCGGGCGCCCTGGAGGGCAGCATGCGCGCGTTTGCGCGCATCATTGGCGGATGCCTTGCCGCGCTGGCCGGCCTCATGGTGCTCGATGCGCGAAGCGTCGCGGCGGCGGGCGAAGGTCTGACTCTATCGGACGCCTGGGTTCCTGCGGCGCCCGAGGTTGGCCACGATATTCCGCTGCTGCTGACGATCAAGAACGAGACCTCCGCGCCCGAAGCCTTGATGCGCGTGCGCTGTCCCATCGCCAATTTCTCTGAGCGTCACACTGTCGATCGCGGCGAAGGCGCGCCGGCCATGCGTTCGATCCCGAATATTCCGGTCCCCGCCGGCAGCACCTTGGTGCTGTTGCCGACCGCCTATCACGTGATGCTGCTGCAGACACGCGAGCCGCTCGAGCCCGGCAAGCGCTTCACCTGCACGATCGTGTTCCAGAAGGCAGGGTCCATCGAAACGGAGGTCGAGGTTCGTCAATTCCCTTAGCTTGCTTGTCGCCTGCTGCCTCTCCGCTGCAAGGCGGAGTGGGTCCAACAAAGATTCAAAAATCACAAAGATTCAAAAATCAAAGTGGGAGAAGGAAACGATGAGGAATCACGTCAGGTCGAAATTGCGGGCGGTTCTGCTCGCCAGCGCAGCCTTCGCCTGTTTCCAGCTTGCCTCGCCGGTGCGCGCCGCCGACGAGATCACGCCGGAGCGGCTGCTGAATGCCGACAAGGAAGACGGCAATTGGCTGCACCATCATAAGAACTACTCCGGCACGCGCTTCTCGGCGCTGAAGGAAATCAACAAGGACAACGTCAAGAACCTGAAGGTCGCCTGGACCATGCATCTCGGCGGCGTCGAGGGCGGCGGCATCTGGAGCCATGGCGGTCTGGAAGGCACGCCGATCGTCGAGAACGGCATGATCTATGTCACCGACGGCTGGGGCTCGGTCTACAAGATCGACGCGCGCGGCGGCAAAGGCCAGCTGGTCTGGAAGATGGATCCGAAGACGGATCATGACTGGGCCGGCGCGATCGCCTGCTGCGGCGTCGACAATCGTGGCGTCGCGCTGTGGGGCAATCTCGTCATCTCGCACACGCTCGACGGCCGCCTGATCGCGACCAACAAGGAGACCGGACAGGTCGCCTGGCAGCGCCAGGTCGCCGATCCCGACAAGGGCGAGGTCATCACCGGCGCGCCGCTGATTGTGAAGAACATGGCGGTGTCAGGAGTCGCCGGCGCCGAATACGGCATCCGCGGCTGGATCGCGGCGACCGATCTCACCTCGCAGAAGGAAGTCTGGCGCACCCACACCATTCCGGCCAAGGGCGAGCCCGGCAGCGAGACCTGGAAGGACAGCAACGACGCTGCTGCGGCCGGCGGCGGTTCGACCTGGGTGACAGGCACCTATGACCCGGCGACCGACACCATCATCTGGGGCGTCGGCAATCCCGGTCCGGACTGGGACAACGCCTATCGTCCTGGCGATAACCTCTACACCGACAGCTCGCTGGCGCTGGATGCCAACACCGGCAAGATCAAGTGGCACTATCAGCACACGCCGAACGATCCTTACGACTATGACAGCGTTGCCGAGAACGTCCTGGTCGACGTGCCCGCGCCGAACGGATCAACGCTGAAGCTCGCGCTCGAGGCCGACCGTAACGGCTTCGCCTATGCGATCGACCGCACCAACGGCAAGTTCATCTGGGGTCTGCCCTTCGTCAAGAAGGTCACCTGGACCAAGGGGCTCGACGCCGAGACCGGCAAGCCGATCGAGTACGATCCCAAGAACCCGGTGCAGCGCTACAATGCTGCGGTGACGCCGCATCGTGAGAACAAGGTGGCGGACATCTGCCCCGGCAATATGGGCGGAAAGAACTGGCCGCCGACCTCGTACAATCCCGACCTGAAGCTCTGGTACATCCCGGTGATCGAGAGCTGCAACCGGATTACCGTCGAGGAGGCGACCAAGGACAAGCTGAAGGCGCGCGAGTTCTGGACCGGCGGCGGACCGAGCCAGCCGTTCAAGATCACGGGCAGCGTGACCGCGATCGACGTCACCACCGGCAAGATCGCCGGCAAGATGGAGACGCCGTTCCCGAATCTCGGCGGCATGCTGTCGACGCCTGATCTCGTCTTCACTGGCCAGCCCTCGGGCGAGGTGATGGCGCTCGATGCCAAGACCCTGCAGAAGCTCTGGGAGTTCAACACCGGCGGTGGCGTCAATGCGCCTCCGGTGACGTTCTCGGTCGATGGCAAGCAATATGTCGCGATCCTGGTCGGTCTTGGCGGCGCCTGGGACAAGTGGTTCATCGAATCCACGCCCGAGCTGAAGAAGATCCAGCCCGGCTCGATGCTCTACGTCTTCGCGCTGTGATGTCGATGAGGGAGCGGAGGCCTGGCCTCCGCTCCCTCCGTGTCCCCTGTTCGACAAGAAGATCAGATGAAATTCACTGCGATCACGTCCGCGGCGGCGTTGGCCTTCGTTCTCGTCTCTGCGTCCTTGGCGTCGGCGCAATCAGCCGCTCCGGCGGATACGACCGACGCTGGCAAGGCGGTGTTCAAACGCGCCAACTGCGTCGGCTGCCACAAATGGCACGGCAATGGCGGCGGCGGCTATGGCGGTGATGCGCTGTCGCTGCGCAAGACCGAGCTCGACCGTCAGCACATCATCGAGACCGTCACCTGCGGCCGCCCCGGAACCGGCATGCCATATTTTGCGCGCGGCTCCTATGACACGGCGAAGTGCTACGACATGACTCGCCAGGACGTCGGCGAGCGCATGCCGCCCGAAGGCGGCACGTTCCTGCGGCCCAACGACATCGAGGCGGTCGCGGACTACGTGCTCGCGCATATCAAGGGCCGCGGTGAGCCGACTTACGACGAGTGCACGGCCTTCTTCGGCAACACGTCCCGCGTCTGCGACATCTACAAGGCGAATGCCACCAAGCCTGCGAACGAGCCATCCAAATGAAACGGACATCCTTCGCTGCCATCTTCGCAATGGTCCTGCTGCCCTTCGTCATGCACGCGGCCGCGGCGCAGGCCGTGCCGAGCTATGATCTGCGCGACATCACCGTCGGCATGCCGGTCGGCGATCTGCCGAATGAAGGCTATGTCAATCTGACCTGCGCCAAGGATCCGGGTCGCAAGCTCGCGACGTGGTCGGCGTGGCGCGACTGCCCCGCTGACGAGCAGGCACGCCACGCGGTGCGGTTCGATTTCGATCCGGAGACCAGCCAGGATGGCACCAAGGTGGCGGGACACCCCGTGCTGCTGACCGTTCTAGTTGACGACAAGGGCACCGTCACCGGCCTGACCATCGAGACCGACCCGAAGGCACGGCTCTACATCCGCAAGAAGGCGTTCCTGCTCGGCAACCAGGTGAAGTCGCGCTATGGCGCCGAGGGCTGGGATTGCAGGGAGCAGCAGCCGACCGCGAATGAGCAGCCGGTGGGCGGCGTGTTCCTGCGCGAGGTCTGCAGGAAGACCGTTCCGGGACGGATGGTCACGGTCGAGCGCGAGCTGTTCCGCAAGCCGGATCAGGACGCCAAGAGCTTCGTCGACCAGACACTGGTTCGGATCACGAAGCAGACGAATTAGGCAAATTCGTGCCTCGCCTCGCCAGCGAAGCACATGCGGGTCGAGCTTGCCATCGCCGGGCACGGAGAGTTGCCGGAGATGCAGGTGGCCGCTGGTAGCGCGGCAATGATCATCCTCTCCGGGAGAACGCGCATGAGCTGGACTGCCCCCAAGATCGTCGAAGTCGCCGTCGGGATGGAAATCAACATGTACGCCTGCGCGAGCAGGCAGGCGGCTCAGCGCAAGAGCTGAGCGAATACGTACGAACATCTGCCGTGGCAGCGACCGCAGCCCTTGTTGTCGCTGCCACGCGACTGAGACGGCAATTCACCATTCGGACAGCGCGCGGGCGATGGGGCGCCGTGCGGCCGAGATGAGCCGGAACGCCGATGGGCGTTCGCTGCAGAGCAAATCCGTCCCGTAAGGAGGTTCTTGGCAATGGCGAAACTCAGTATCAACGGCAGAGACGTCTCTGTCGACGCGGCGAATGACACGCCGCTGCTATGGGTCATCCGCGAGCAGTTGCAGATGACCGGCACCAAGTTCGGCTGCGGCGCCGGGCTGTGCGGGGCCTGTACCGTGCATGTCAATGGCGAGGCGGTGCGCTCATGCCAGACCATGGTCGGCGACGTCACCAACAAGAAGATCACCACCATCGAGGGACTGTCGCAGAAGGGCGACCATCCCTTGCAGAAGGCGTGGATCGCCGAGCAGGTGCCGCAATGCGGCTACTGCCAGTCCGGCCAGATCATGCAGGCGGCCTCGCTGCTGGCCAAGACCACGAGCCCGACCAAGGAGGAGATCGTCGCGCATATGGACGGCAATCTCTGCCGCTGCATGACCTATTCGCGGATCCAGAAGGCGATCCAGCGCGCCGCATCCGAGATGCGCACCGCGTCGAACACCAGCGACCGGAGGGCGACATGAACCAGCACGTCAAGGCAGCGCCGTCGATGGCGCCCGATCTCAGCCGCCGCTCCTTCCTGGTCGGCACCGCCGCGACCGGCCTCGTGCTTGGCTATGCCGGCCTCGCCGATAGCGCGCTCGCCGCAACGACACCTGCGAGCTTCGAGCCCAGCGTCTGGTATTCGATCGCGCCGGATGGCCTGGTTACCGTGACCTGCGGCAAGGCCGATATGGGTCAGCACATCGCCTCGACGATGGCGCAGATCATCTGCGAGGAGCTCGGTGCGGCCTGGAAGGACATGCGCGTCCAGCTCGCCTCCAACGATCCGAAGTTCAACGATCCCGTGCTCGGCGCCCAGATCACCGGCGGCAGCTGGAGCACGATGATGAACTTCGACGCCATGAGCCGCGCCGGCGCCGCCGGCCGCATCGCGCTGACCGAGGCCGCCGCATCAGCGATGGGCGTCCCGGCGAAGGAACTCGTGGTGCGCGACGGCGTCGTGATGCATCCGAAGTCGAAGAAGCAGATGAGCTATGCCGAGATCGTCAAGAGCGGCAAGATCACCAAGAGCTTCACGGCCGACGAACTGAAGGCGCTGACCTTGAAGACCCCCGATCAGTACACGATGATCGGCGTCTCGGTGCCGCAGCTCGACATTCCCGCCAAGACCAACGGCACGGCGAAATACGGCATCGACACGATGCTGCCGGGCATGGTCTACGGCAAGGTGGTGACGCCGCCGGTGCGCTTCGGCGCCACCGTCAAGTCCGTCGATGACAGCGAGGCCAAGAAGGTCCCGGGCTTCATCAAGGCGGTCGTGCTCGACGACAAGACCGGCTCCACGTCAGGCTGGGTGGTCGCGGTGGCCTCGACCTTCGCCAATGCCAAGAAGGCCGCGGACGCGCTGAAGATCAGCTATGACAAGGGTCCGTATGCCAATGTCAGCACCGACAGCATCATCACCGAGGCGATGCGGCTGCAGGCGCAGGACGATGCCGGGCAGTTCTTCGTCAAGGATGGCGATGCCAATGCGGCACTGGCGGGCGCCGCGAAAGTGCTGGAGGCGGAGTACACCACCAGCATCAACATCCACGCGCCGATGGAGCCGATGAACGCCACCGCCGAGTTCAAGGGCGACATCCTGCACATCTACTCCGGCAATCAGTTCGCGACCCGCTCCGGCGCGATCGCGGCGGGCGCCGCCGGGATCGATCCGAAATATGTCGTGATGCACCAGGCCTGGCTTGGCGGCGGCTTCGGCCGCCGGCTCGATGCCGACATGATGGTGCCGGCGGTGCAGGCGGCGAAGGCCGTGGGCAAGCCGGTCAAGGTGATCTATTCCCGCGAGAACGACATGACGATGGACTACTCGCGGCCGCTCACCTACCAGAAAGTGAAGGCCGGGCTCGACAGCAATGGCAAGCTCATTGCTCTGAGCCACGACGTCGTCTCGGCCTGGCCGACGGCGCGCTGGGGCATCCCGGACTTCCTGACGCCGTCGGTCGACAAGAAGGGCCCGCTCGACTCGTTCACGGTCAACGGCGCCGACTTCTTCTACACCGTGCCCAACCACCATGTGCGCGCGATCAAGAACGAGCTCGCGCATAATGCGACGCCGTCCGGCCAGCTCCGCTCGGTGGCGCCGGGTTGGACGTTCTGGGCGGTCGAGAGCATGATCGACGAGATCGCCGCCGCGTCCGGCCAGGACCCGGCGCAGTTCCGTATCGCGCTGCTCGACGGCAAGGGCAAGAACGATGGCGGCGCGCAGCGGCTGCGCAACACGCTGCTGGCGGCGATGGGCCTGTCCGGCTACGGGTCGAAGAAGCTGTCGAAGGGCGAGGGCATGGGCGTCGCCTGCGTGTCGTCGCAGGAGCGGGCGTCCGCGAGCTGGACGGCCTGCGTCGCCCATGTCGCGGTGGCTGACAACGGCGCGGTGACGGTGAAGAAGCTCACCGTGGCGACCGACGTCGGCACCCAGGTGCATCCCGACAACATCCGCGCCCAGGTCGAGGGCGCGGCGCTGTGGGGATTGTCGCTGGCGATGTACGAGAAGGCGACGTTGAAGGATGGCGGCATCGAGCAGACCAACTTCGACAGCTACACGCCGCTGCGGATGAGCCAGGTGCCGGAGGTCGCGATCGCCGTGATCGCCAATGGCGAGAAGGCGACCGGCGTCGGCGAGCCCGCGGTGACCGTGGTCGCGCCGGCGCTCGGCAACGCCATCTACAACGCCTGCGGTGCCCGCCTGCGCTCGCTGCCGATCACCGCGGAAGCGGTGAAGGCCAACATGAAGGCGTAGCACGAACAAGCAGGGTGGGGCGGTCCGCTCCACCCTCTATATTTTAAGTTCTTCGTTCACCCAGCGGCCATCGCTTCCGCGCGGCTTCTGTCCATGAGTTAGCCGGCTTGAATTTCAGCTTGTTTGTCGGACGAGCCTTAGCTCGTTGATTGCTCCGCATGTCCGCAGTGCATGTTTTGCGCGACAATCAGGAGGCAAGGAGATTGGTGATCTCCCGATGTCTCCCCAGCTGTCGTCCCGGACAAGCGCGCAAAGGGCGCGCCGATCCGGGACCCCATCACCCCAGAAAATGTGGAGGGAACGATGGTCGACCGATCTCGCCCAAGCCACGACCGCCGCGGAGTGATGGTGTCCCGGGTCCGCGCCCGCCAGCGCTGACGCGTTATCGGACTTGCCCGAGACGAAACGGGAGGTGTGGGCCGGGGAGAGGTATTCAGATCCGTCTCCCGGAACAATTTCAGCCGAGCAGCTCCGATCAAATTCACTTGCTTTGAATTCGAATTCGGAATACGAATTCCTCAGAAGTCGCGAAAATGCGACCCTCGTGGGAGAGAGGCCATGCTCAAGGTGAGCCGTCGTGCGTTGTTGACCACTGCAGCCGGCGCCGCCGCTGGCTGTCTCGTGCAGAGCCCGGCCGTGCTGGCCCAGGCTGCGCCGCTCAAGCTGAAATTTGGCAACGATCTGCCGGCCACGCACGCGGTCAACGTGCGGCTGCGCGAGGCCGTCGAGGCGATCACCGCGGAGACCAAGGGGCAGGTCGAGATCAGCCTGTTTCCGAACAACCAGCTCGGCAGCGACAGCGACATGATCACCCAGCTGCGTTCCGGCGCGCTCGAGCTCGCGACCATGCCGGGCACCGTGCTGTCGACGTTGATCCCGACGGCGTCGCTGACCGGCGTCGGCTTCGCCTTCACCAGCTACGATAAGGTGTGGGCCGCGATGGACGGCGAGGTCGGTGGCTTCATCCGCCGCAACATCGAGAAGGTGGGGCTGTTTCCGTTCGAGAGCGTCTGGGACAATGGCTTCCGCCAGATCACGACCAGCACCAAGCCGATCACCGCGCCGGCCGATCTCGCCAACTTCAAGATCCGTGTGCCCGTCGTGCCGCTGTGGGTCGCGATGTTCTCGGCGTTCGGCGCCTCGCCGATCAGCGTGCCCTTGAGCGAGGCCTATTCGGCGCTGCAGACCAGGATCGCCGACGGCCAGGAGAACCCGCTGGCGCTGATCGATTCCGCCAAGTTCTACGAGGTGCAGAAATTCTGCTCGCTGACCAATCACAGCTGGGACGGCTTCTGGCTGCTGTCCAGCGGCAAGATCTGGAAGACGATCCCGCAGGACGTCCAGAAGCTGCTGCAGACGACGTTCAACGCGGCCGCCAGGAAGCAGCGCAACGATATCGTCCAGGCCAACGCCGATCTGCAGAAGAGCTTGGAAGGCAAGGGCCTGACCTTCAACAAGACCGATGCCGAGCTGTTCCAGGCGACCCTGGCCAAAACCAGTTTCTACAAGGACGCCAAGACGAAGTTCGGCGACGAGGCCTGGGCGCTGCTGCAGCGCTACGCCGGAAATATCAGCTGATCTTCACACTAGCGCGGATGTCGGGCCATGGCCATGCAGCTCGCCGAACAATCCAGTGCGTCCCTCCTGCCGGCAACCGGATTGGTCTCCATCACGCGCGCGCTCGAGCGGGGGCTCGGCGCCATCGTTTCGGCTGCGGCGGCGCTGCTCGTCGTCGCCGAGATCGGCGTGCTGTTCGCGGGCGTGTGCACCCGCTACGTCTTCCACAGGCCGCTGATCTGGTCGGACGAGCTGGCCGGCATTCTCTTCCTGTGGCTTGCCATGCTCGGCGCCGCCGTCGCCTTCCAGCGCGGCGAGCACATGCGCATGACCGCCGCGGTGGGGCGCTTGTCGAAGCGGATGCAATCGTTCCTCGACGTGCTCGCCATCGCCGCGCCGCTCGCCTTCCTGATCCTCGTCATCGATCCCGCCTATGAGTTCGCTGCCGACGAGGCGATCATCACCACGCCGGCGCTGGAGCTGTCCAATCTGTGGCGCGCCGCCGCGCTGCCGACCGGCCTCGGCGTCATGCTGGTCATGGCCGTGCTGCGGCTGTGCACGCTCGGCGAATGGAAGCTGGTCGGTGCCGCCGCTGTGCTGATCGGCGCGACCGGCATGGGGCTTCATCTGATCGGCCCGGCGCTGATCCCGCTCGGCAACCTCAATCTGCTGATCTTCTTCGTCGGCCTCGTTGCGATCCTGGTGTTCGCCGCGGTGCCGATCGCCTTCGCCTTCGGCCTCGCCACCTTCGCCTACATCACCTTGACGACGACCACGCCGTCCACCGTCGTGATCGGTCGCATGGACGAGGGCATGAGCCATCTGATCCTGCTGTCGGTGCCGCTGTTCGTGTTCCTCGGCCTGCTGATCGAGATGACCGGGATGGCGCGGGCGATGGTCGGCTTTCTTGCCAGCCTGCTGGGGCACGTCCGTGGCGGCCTGCAATATGTGCTGGTCGCGGCGATGTATCTCGTCTCCGGCATCTCCGGCTCCAAGGCCGCCGACATGGCGGCGGTCGCGCCGGTGCTGTTTCCCGAAATGGTGAAGCGCGGCGCCAGGCCCGGCGATCTCGTGGCCCTCTTGTCCGCCACTGGCGCGCAGACCGAGACGATCCCGCCGAGTCTCGTGCTGATCACCATCGGCTCGGTCACCGGCGTATCGATCGCGGCGCTGTTCACCGGCGGCCTGCTGCCCGGCCTGGTACTGGCCGTCATGCTGTGCATCGTGGTCTGGCAGCGCTATCGCGGCGAGGATCTGTCGCATGTCAGCAAGGCGAGTCTCGGCATGATCGCCAAGAGCTTTGTCATCGCTCTGCCGGCGGTGGCGCTGCCTTTCATCATCCGCGCCGCCGTGGTCGGCGGCGTCGCGACCGCGACCGAAGTCTCCACCATCGGCATCGTCTATTCGGCACTGTGCGGTCTGCTGCTCTACCGCCGCTTCGACTGGCGGCGGCTGTCGCCGATGCTGATCGAGACCGCGGCGCTGTCCGGCGCCATCCTGCTGATCATCGGCGCCGCCACCGGCATGGCCTGGGCGCTGACCCAGTCCGGCTTCTCCACCGCGCTGGCGCGCTTCATGACCAATCTGCCCGGCGGCGCCCCGATGTTCCTGGCGGTCACCATCGTGGCCTTCATCGTGCTCGGCAGCGTGCTCGAAGGCATTCCCGCGATCGTGCTGTTCGGCCCGCTGCTGTTTCCGATCGCCAAGCAGATCGGCATCCACGAGGTGCACTATGCGATGGTGGTGATCCTGGCGATGGGGATCGGCCTGTTCGCGCCGCCATTCGGCGTCGGCTACTACGCCGCCTGCGCTATCAGCCGGATTCATCCGGACCTCGGGATCAGGCCGATGCTGGGCTACACGCTGGCGCTCCTGATCGGCACGATCGTGATCGCGGCCGTGCCGTGGTTCTCGATCGGGCTGCTGCGATGATCCATCGACCGCACATGAAGAGATGACGGGGGAACGACGATGAAGGACCTCTTGAATTTCGGCCAGATGCTGGCGGCCCACGCCCGGATGTCGCCGGAGCGCACCGGCGCCCGCGATCTCGAACGGTCGATGAGCTTCAGGCTCTGGAACGCGCGCGCCTGCCGGCTCGCCAATGCGCTGCTCGGGCTCGGGCTGGCCAAGGGCGATCGGGTGGCCATTCTCGCCTATAATTGCGTGGAGTGGTGCGAGATCTATGCAGCCACGGCCAAAGCCGGACTGGTGGCCTTGCCGATCAATTTCCGTCTCACCGCGCCCGAGGTGCAGTTCATCGTCCAGAATGCCGAAGCGTCCGCTGTCATCGTGCAGGACGAACTCGTCGGCCTGGTCGAGGAGGTACGCCAGGATCTCGGCATCGCCGATGATCGCTTCATCCATTTCGGCACCGGGCCGCGTCCGGCCGGCTATCGCGACTATGAGGACATCATCGCGGCGGCTGCCGATCGCGAGCCGACCCAGCAGGTCGCGCTATCGGACCCCTGGACCCTGATGTATACGTCGGGCACGACCGGCAAGCCGAAGGGCGTGCTGCGCAGCCATCGCAGCGCGGTGCTGCTCTCGATGGTCACCGAGATCGAGCTGAAGCTCAGCCGCAATGACGGCGCGTTGCTGGTGATGCCGATGTGCCACGCCAACTCGCTGAACTTCTTCGGAGCCTTCGGCTATATTGGCGGCGTCAATTCGATCTATTCGCGCAAGAGTTTCGATCCCGAGCACGCGGTGACGACGCTCGCCGACGGCGGCTCGACCTTCACCTCGCTGGTGCCGACGCACTACATCATGATGCTGGACCTGCCGCGCGCGATCCGCGCGCAGCATGATTTCAGCGCGGTGACCAAGCTGATGATCTCCTCGGCGCCGGCCCGCCCGGAGACCAAGCGCGAGGTGATGGAGATGTTTCCGAAGTCCGGCCTCTACGAGCTCTATGGCGCGACCGAGACCGGCTGGGTGACGATGCTGCACCCGCATGAGCAATTCACCAAGCTCGGCTCCGTGGGGCGCGAATGCGTCGGCGCCGCGCCGATCCGCATCCTTGATGAAGCCGGCAACGAAGTGCCGGACGGGCAGGCGGGCGAGCTCTATTCCTCCAACGCACATACCTTCGACTGCTACTGGCGCCTGCCCGACAAGACCGCGGAGGCGTTTCGTGGCGACTATTGCTCGGTCGGCGACATGGCCCGCCGCGATGCGGACGGCTACATCCACCTCGCCGACCGCAAGAGCAACATGATCATCTCGGGCGGCGAGAACATCTATCCCTCGGAGGTCGAGGCGCTGGTCGGCGCGCATCCCGGCGTCAAGGACATCGCCGTGATCGGCCTGCCCGACGACAAATGGGGCGAGCGCGTCCACGCCGTGATCGTGCCGCGCGACGGCATGGCGATCAAGGAATGCGAGCTGGCTGAATGGGCGAAGGATCGTCTCGCCGGCTTCAAGCGGCCGCGGACCTATGCCTTCATCACCGACGCCGAGATGCCGCGCAATGCCACCGGCAAGATCCTGCATCGCGAGTTGAAGAAGAGATTTGCGCCGTGAGGTGGTTGCGATGGGCCGCGGTCTGATATGGAACTGCGATGCAGGCCGTTCTCAACTCCGCTCTTCCGATTTTCGCGCTGATCCTCACCGGCTTCCTGTGCGGACGGTTCAATGTGTTCGATCGCACCGCGACCGACAACCTCAACCGCTTTGCCGTGTATCTGGCATTGCCGGCGCTGATCTTCACGGCGATGTCCAGGATCGGCGTCGAGCAGGTCAGCCAGTTCGGCTTCATCGGCGCGTTCTGCGGCGGCATCGCCGCGACCTTTGCGACCGGCTTTGCGATCAGCCGGCTCCGCGGCCGTCGCGTCGCCAATGCCAGCATCGAGGGGCTGGACGCCGGCTACAGCAATGTCGGCTTCATGGGCATTCCGATGTGCTTGTTGGTGTTCGGCCCGGACAGCGCGCCGGCCTCGATCATCGCCACTTTGTTCACGGCCTGCGTGCTGTTTCTGTTCGCGATCGTGGTCGTCGAGATGGATCTGCAGAAGGGCGCCACGCTCGGGGCGACCATCGCCAAGGTCGCGCGCTCGCTCCTGACCAGCCCGTTGTTCATCGCGCCCGTCGCCGGGCTCGCGGTGGGCTTGAGCGGCTTCGCGCTGCCGGCGCCGTTCATGAGCTTCACGACCTTGCTGGGCGGCGCGGCGTCGCCGGCGGCGCTGGTCTGCATCGGTCTCTTTCTCGCCCAGGAGCGGGTGGTGACGCACGATGCCAACTCGATCGCCATTCTCGTGTCGCTGAAGCTCGTGATGCAGCCGGCGGTGACCGCGCTGCTCGCCTTTCATGTGTTCGCGATGCCGCCGCTGTGGTCGCATTCGGCCGTGATCCTGAGCGCGCTGCCGATCGGCTCGGGGCCGTTCACGATCGCCAAGCTCTATGGCCTGGAGGCCGGCGTCACATCGGGCGCGATCCTGGTCTCGCACATCTTCGCCGTCCTCACCGTCTCGCTGCTGGTGGCCTGGCTCGCGCCGGGCTGACCCCACCATCGTCCGCCGGAGTCGTCAGATGAAAATCTCCCCCGACAGTGCCGCCGCCCTGATCGCCCGCCTGCTCAAGCGCCGCGGCGTGAGCCGCGTGTTCGCGCTGTGCGGTGGCCACATCATGCCGATCTGGATGCGGCTCGACGCCGAGGGCATCCGCATCATCGACGTGCGCGACGAGCGCGCCGCCGTGCACATGGCGCAGGCCCATGCCGAATTGACGGGTGAGCTTGGCGTCGCGCTGGTCACGGCCGGGCCCGGCATGACCAATGCGATCACCGGCATCGCCAACGCGCATGTGTCGCGCGCGCCGGTGCTGGTGATCTCCGGCGGCAATCCGCGGCCGCAGGAGAATCGCGGCGGCCTGCAGGACATGGATCATACCCAGCTGGTGCGTTCGATCACGCGCTATGCCCGCACCGTGCGCGAGCCGTCGCTGGTACTGCAGGAGCTCGACGAGGCGATCTCGCGCGCCTTTGGCGATGGCGGCGAGCCGGGGCCCGTCTTCATCGATTTTCCGGTCGACACCTTGCGCGGGATCGTGCCCGAGGCCTTGCAACTCGAGGAGCATCTCGCGCCGAAGCCGCGCGCGGCGCCGCGGCCTGATCCGGCGGAGGTGGAGAAGGCGGTCGAGCTGCTGTGGTCGGCGCGCCGCGTACTCGTCATCTCCGGCCGCGGCGCGCGCGGGGCGGGTCCCGAGCTGATCGGTCTCCTCGATCGTCTCGGCGCGGTCTATCTCGACACCGGCGAGAGCAGGGGGCTCGTGCCCGATGATCATCCCTCGGTCGTCGGCGCGATGCGCGGCGCGGTAATGGGCGATGCGGATGTTGTGCTGACGGTCGGCCGAAAGCTCGACTTCCAGCTCGCTTATGGTTCGCCCGCCGTGTTCAAGGACGCCAAATTCGTGCGCATCAGCGACAGCGCGAGCGAGCTGCGCGACAACCGCCGCGGTGCTGCCGAGATCCTGGCGTCACCGGCGGAAACGTTGCGGGCGATGGTGGCGCTGGCGGGCAATCGTGAATCCGCTGTCGATCGTCAGTGGGCCGCAAAGCTGCGCGCCGGCCATCAGGAACGCGCGGCCAAGCTGAAGCAGAGCATGGCGGCGGCGCCGGCCGGCTCCGACGGCCGGCTGCATCCGAATCGCGTGCTGTCGGCGCTGCAGGACGCGATCGGCAACGACGCCGTGGTCATCACCGATGGCGGCGATTTCCTGTCCTTTGCCCGCGTCGGCCTCAGCGCGCCGTTGATGCTCGATCCCGGCCCGTTCGGCTGTATCGGCATCGGCGTGCCCTACGGCATCGCCGCCAGCCTCGCTTTTCCCGACAGACCCGTGGTGGTCGCGACCGGCGACGGCGCTTTCGGATTCAACGCGATCGAGGTCGACACCGCAGTCCGCCACAAGGCGCCGGTGCTGATCGTCGTCGCCAATAACGGCGCCTGGCAGATCGAGGTGCACGACCAGACCGTGACGCATGGCAAGGTCGTCGGCACGAAGCTGCAATTCGCCGATCACGCCGCGATGGCGCGCGCTTTCGGCATGCACGCCGAGCGCGTCGAAACTGCGGAGCAGCTGGGGCCTGCGATCAAGCGCGCGCTCGCCAACCGGCCGGCGCTGCTCGACATGGTCGTGACACCGGAGGCGGTCTCCTCCGACGCCAAGACAGGACTCGCCTGGGTGCCGGACCTGCAGCCGCTCGCCGCCTGGGACGAGGCGGAGCGGAAGTGGCGTGGGACGTGATGTCCGGTCAGCGGCACTCCTGGCGAGGAGTGCGGCTCTCAGCGTCCTTCGAGACGCCCGCCTTCGGCGGGCTCCTCAGGACGAGGGTGAGTTCGGGGCGAGGTATCAACCCTCATGGTGAGGAGCGCCGACGGCGCGTCTCGAACCATGAGGTCAATCTCCAGCGAAATGCGACGCTTCGCTTATTTCTGTTCCAGCTGCCGCGGCGTGCTGAGCCACAGCGCGAGCAGGGTGCACACCGCGCCTGACAGCAGATAGCCACCCGCTGAGATCAGCCCAAGATAGGCCGCCAGCAGCAGCGCGGCGAGCGGCGCGAAGCCCGCGCCGAACAGCCACGCCAAGTCGGCGGTCAGCGCCGAGGCCGTGTAGCGATAGGTGCGGGCGAAGTTCGCGGCGATCGCCCCGGAGGACTGGCCGAACGACAGGCCGAGCAGGATGAAGCCGAGCACCATATAGATCGTCTCGCCGACCGGACCGGCGTCGAGCAGCTGCGGCGCAAAGCCCGAGAACACCGCGATGGCGATCGCCGAGCTGATCAGCAGCGATTTTCGCCCGATGCGGTCGGCCAGCATGCCGGACGCGACGATCGCGACCACGCCGAACACGGCGCCGACCGCCTCGATGATCAGGAATCGCGCCGGCGTCTCCTTGGTGAACAGGAACACCCAGGACAGCGGAAACACCGTCACCATGTGGAACAGCGCAAAGCTCGCCAGCGGCGCGAAGGCGCCGATCACGATGTTGCGGCCCTCGTGCCGGATCGTGTTGCTGACGCTGGCCGGCTGCAGCTCGCGCGACTGGAACAGCTCGTCATATTCCGGCGTCACGACCATGCGCAGCCGGGCGAACAGCGCCACGACGTTGATCGCGAACGCGACGAAGAACGGATAGCGCCAGCCCCAGTCGAAGAAGTCGGCCGCCGAGAGATGGCCGACGAAGAACGCAAACAGGGTGCTGGCGACGATCAGGCCGAGCGGCGCGCCGAGTTGCGGAATCATCGCATACCAGCCGCGCTGATGTTCCGGCGCGTTCATCGCGAGCAGGGACGCCAGGCCGTCCCAGGCGCCACCCCAAGCGAGGCCCTGGCCGATTCGGGCCAGCGCCAGCAGCCAGATCGCCGAAGCGCCGACGGTGTAATAGCTTGGCAGGAAGGCGATGGCGACGGTGGAGGTGCCGAGCAGGAACAGCGCCATGATCAGCTTGGCGCTCTTGCCGTAGCGGCGGTCGACCGCCATGAAGATCACGCTGCCGAACGGGCGCGCGATGAAGGCGAGCGCGAACAGCGCGAAGGAATACAGCGTCTGCGTCAGCTCGTCGGCGAACGGGAAAACCAGGCGTGGAAACACGATCACCGAGGCGATGGCGTAGACGAAGAAGTCGAAGAACTCCGACGTGCGGCCGATGATGACCCCGATCGCGATTTCGCCGGGATTCGCTTCATGCCTGCGGGAGAGATTGGTCTCGCCGTCGGCTGTCGCTGCTGCCTGTGTCATCGCTGCCTGCAGTCCTCTCGCACTCTATCTGTGTCCGTAATTGTCTGCCCGGACGCGGCTCCGGTATTGGACAAATTGTCCAATGTTGGGCACGGCGTCCGGTCGCTACGTCAGGCCTCGTTCAGAGATCCGCCTTTTGACGAGGTTAATCGTGCGTTACTGGAAATCGTTGGCCCTGCTACCGCTCGGGCTCGCGCTCGGCGGCTGCAATCTGGTGGTGCTTGCGCCCTCCGGTGACGTCGCCGCCCAGCAGCGCGATCTCGTGATCATCGCCACCGTCTTGATGCTGCTGATCGTGGTGCCGGTGATGGCTGCTACAGCGATCGTGGCCTGGCGCTACCGGCAGTCGAATGAGGCGGCGACCTACACGCCGGATTGGGATCACTCGACCCAGCTCGAGCTTTTGATCTGGGCGGCGCCGCTGCTCATCATCATCTGCCTGGGTGCGGTGACCTGGATGGGCACGCATCTGCTCGATCCCTATCGCACGCTCGGCCGCATCGCCGCCGACCGGCCGGTGACGCCGCAGGACAAGCCGCTCGAGGTCAATGTCGTCGCGCTCGATTGGAAGTGGCTGTTCATCTATCCCGAATATGGCGTCGCCTCCGTCAACGAGCTCGCAGCGCCGGTCAATCGTCCGCTCGATTTCAGGATCACCTCGTCCTCGGTGATGAACTCGTTCTATATTCCGGCACTCGCCGGCCAGATCTATGCGATGCCGGGCATGCAGAGCCGGCTGCACGCGGTCATCAACAAGCCGGGCGTCTATCGCGGCTTCTCGGCGAACTACAGCGGCGCCGGCTTCTCGGGCATGCGCTTCGCCTTCCACGGCCTGTCGGATGCGGAGTTCGCCGGGTGGGTCGACAAGGCGAAAGCGAGCGGGCAGCAGCTCACCAAGCCGGATTATCTCGTGCTCGAGCGTCCCAGCGCCAACGAGCCGGTTCGCTATTATGCCTCGGTCGACAGTGACCTGTTCCGCGCGATCCTCAACATGTGCGTCGAGACCGGCAAGATGTGCATGAGCGAGATGATGGCGATCGACGCCCGCGGCGGCATGGGAATGGCCGGCGTGCGCAACACGCTGCCGCTGGCCTATGACAAGTTCGCTGGGCGCGGCGCGGTATTCGGCGCCGAGCCGAGCTTCGTCGCCGGCGGCGTCTGCCTGCCCGGCGACCAGGTCACGCGCATGGCCGAGGACTCCTCGCCGACCGTCCTGGCGCCGCTCGACTGGACGCCGCTGCAGGGACGCGGTCTGGAACGGCCCAGCCTGATGCGGCCGTCCAAGGCGTCCTTCACGGGGCCAACCTCCAAGTCAAATTCTTGAAAGTCGGATTCGTGAGGGTCCATCATGTTTGATACAGCAGATCTCACCAAGCTCATCTTCGGCCGGCTGACCCTGGAGTCGCTGCCGCTGCACGAGCCGATCATCGTCGGCACTTTCGCGATGGTCGCGCTCGGCGGCCTCGCGCTGTTCGGCGCCATCACCTATTTCCGGCTCTGGGGCTACCTCTGGAGGGAATGGTTCACCACCGTCGACCACAAGCGCATCGGCATCATGTACATGGTGCTTGGCATCGTCATGCTGCTGCGCGGCTTCGCGGACGCGCTGATGATGCGGCTGCAGCAGGCGATCGCCTTCAACGGCTCGGAAGGCTATCTCAATTCGCACCACTATGATCAGGTGTTCACGGCGCATGGCGTGATCATGATCTTCTTCGTGGCGATGCCGCTGGTCACCGGCCTGATGAACTATGTCGTGCCGCTGCAGATCGGCGCCCGCGACGTCTCGTTTCCGTTCCTCAACAATTTCAGCTTCTGGATGACCACGGCCGGCGCCGTGCTGGTGATGTGCTCGCTGTTCGTCGGCGAGTTCGCCCGCACCGGCTGGCTCGCTTATCCGCCGCTGTCGAACCTGTCCTACAGTCCGGACGTCGGTGTCGATTATTACATCTGGGCGCTGCAGGTCGCCGGCGTGGGCACGCTGTTATCCGGCGTCAACTTGATCTGCACCATCGTGAAGATGCGGGCGCCCGGCATGACCATGATGAAGATGCCGGTCTTCACCTGGACCTCGCTCTGCACCAACGTGCTGATCGTCGCCTCCTTCCCGGTGCTGACGGCGGTGCTCGCGCTGCTGTCGCTCGACCGCTATGTCGGCACCAACTTCTTCACCAATGATTTCGGCGGTGATCCGATGATGTATGTGAACCTCATCTGGATCTGGGGGCATCCGGAGGTCTACATCCTGATCCTGCCGGCGTTCGGCATCTTCTCCGAGGTGACCTCGACCTTCTCGGGCAAGCGCTTGTTCGGCTACACCTCGATGGTTTATGCCACCGTCGTCATCACCATCCTGTCCTATCTGGTCTGGCTGCACCATTTCTTCACGATGGGCTCGGGCGCCAGCGTGAACTCGTTCTTCGGCATCACCACGATGATCATTTCGATCCCGACGGGCGCGAAGATGTTCAACTGGCTGTTCACGATGTATCGCGGCCGCATCCGCTTCGAGCTGCCGATGATGTGGACGGTGGCCTTCATGCTGACCTTCGTGATCGGCGGTATGACCGGCGTGTTGCTGGCGGTGCCGCCGGCCGACTTCGTGCTGCACAACAGCCTGTTCCTGGTCGCGCATTTCCACAACGTCATCATCGGCGGTGTGCTGTTCGGCCTGTTCGCCGGCATCGCCTACTGGTTCCCGAAGGCGTTCGGCTTCAAGCTCGACGTGTTCTGGGGCAAGATGTCGTTCTGGTTCTGGACCGTGGGCTTCTATTTCGCCTTCATGCCGCTCTACGTGCTCGGCCTGATGGGGGTGACCCGGCGGCTGCGCACCTTCGACGATCCGAGCCTGCAGATCTGGTTCGTCATCGCCGGCATCGGCGCGTTTCTGATCCTGCTGGGAATCGCGAGCTTCCTGATCCAGATCGCGGTCAGCATACTCCGCCGCGAACAGCTCGCCGATGTCAGCGGCGATCCCTGGGATGCGCGCACGCTGGAATGGGCGACGTCGTCGCCGCCGCCGGCCTACAATTTCGCCTTCACGCCCGTGGTGCACGACAACGACGCCTGGTGGGACATGAAGCGCCGCGGCTACGTGCGTCCGCTCGCCGGCTTCAAGGCGATCCACATGCCGAGCAACACCGGCACCGGCGTGATCCTGGCGGGCCTCAGCACCACCATGGCGTTCGGCCTGATCTGGTACATGTGGTGGATGGCGGCCGGCAGTTTCGTTGCGCTGCTGGCCGTCGCGATCGGCCACACCTTCAACTATCACCGCAGCTTCCACATTCCGGCCGATGAGGTTGTCAGCGTCGAGCGCGCGCGGACCGAGCTGCTCGCCGCAGGAGCCAAGTCATGACCGTAGCGATGGGCTCCATGAAGGCCGGCGAGCCGGTGTTCTACGTCGTCGACGAGCACGAGCACCCCGAGGGGAGCAGCACGATGCTCGGCTTCTGGATCTATCTGATGAGCGACTGTCTCATCTTTGCGATCCTGTTCGCCGTCTATGGCGTGCTCGGGGCCAAATATGCCGCCGGCCCGGCGCCGAAGGATCTGTTCGACCTGTCGCTGGTCGCGGTGAACACGTCATTCCTGCTGCTGTCCTCGCTCACCTATGGCTTCGCGATGCTGTCGATGCAGCAGAACCGAGTGGGCGCCATGCAGGCCTGGCTGGCAATCACCGGCCTGTTCGGCCTGGCCTTCCTCGGCATCGAGCTGACCGAGTTCGCGCACATGATCCATGAGGGCGCGACGCCGCAGCGCAGCGCGTTCCTGTCGTCGTTCTTCACCCTGGTGGGAACCCACGGCCTGCACGTGACGTTCGGTCTGATCTGGCTGGTCACCTTGATGGTGCAGGTGAAGACCTACGGCCTGATCGAGGCCAACCGGCGGCGCCTGGTCTGCCTCAGCATGTTCTGGCACTTCCTCGACGTGATCTGGATCGGTGTCTTCACGTTCGTCTATCTGATGGGGATGCTTCGATGAGCTCTGATGCCCACGCCCACGCTCATGACTCGGCCGATGCCCATGCCGGCACCCGGCAGGGACAGCTGATCGGCTTCGGCGCCTCCGTCGTCCTGACGGCAATCCCGTTCCTGCTGGTCATGCACGGCACGCTCGACAAGCAGGCGACCGCGCTGATCATCATGGCTTTCGCGGCCGTGCAGGTCGTCGTCCACATGATCTTCTTCCTGCACATGAACACCAAGGCCGAGGGCGGCTGGACCATGATGGCGCTGATCTTCACCATCATCATGGTGGTGATCGCGCTCAGCGGCTCGCTCTGGGTCATGCATCATCTGACCACCAACATGATGCCGGTGCACGAGATGGGCCAGACGCCGTGATGTCAGCTCCTGCCGACAGGGCAGGGGTGACAGACGCGCCCGGGCGCCGGCGGCGCCGCGCGCTGCGGCCGGCGACGCTCGCGATCGGCGCAGCCTGGGTCGCATGTGTGGGAGTCCTGCTGGCGCTGGGCGTCTGGCAAGTCGAGCGCCGCGCCTGGAAGCTCGATCTGATCGATCGGGTCGAGCAACGGGTGCATGCCGATGCCGTGCCGGCGCCGGGACCCGCGGCGTGGCCGGCCATCAATCGCGCCGATGACGAATACCGGCGTGTCATCGTCAGCGGCCGCTTTCTGCACGACCGCGAGACGCTGGTCCAGGCGCTGACGGTCGAGGGGCCGGGCTATTGGGTGGTGACGCCGCTGCAGACCGCTGACGGCGTCGTGTTGGTCAACCGTGGCTTCGTGCCGTCGGACCGCCGCGACGCCGCGAGCCGTGCTGCCGGGAACCCGGACGGTCCGGCCGCCGTGGCGGGATTGCTGCGGATCTCGGAACCGGGCGGCGGCTTCCTGCGCCACAACGATCCCGCGGCCAACCGCTGGTATTCGCGTGACGTCGCGGCCATTGCGGCGGCGCGCGGCCTGTCCGGTGTTGCGCCGTTTTTCATCGATGCGGATGCGACGCCCAATCCAGGCGGGTACCCGGTCGGCGGACTGACCGTCATCGCGTTTCCGAACAACCATCTGGTTTACGCGCTGACGTGGTTTACATTGGCTCTGATGCTGGCTGGGGCCGGGCTGCAGCGGCTGCGCCGCGGGCGCGGCGAGGGCGGCGCAGCGGCAGCGCAGGATGCGGAATGGGATCATCGGCAGCAGAGCAGGCGTGGACACGAGGCGTCGCCATGGTGAGCGGACGCGCCTTGCCGACCTCGACGCTGATGTTGGACGCCGCCGTATGAGGAACGAGGCGCCAAACCTGCCGATCGGGGCGGTGGCCGCGCTCGCCACGCCCGAGATCCACGCGCCGCTGCCGACCAAGGACGCCACCAACCGCAAGAACATGGTGCTCCTGATCCAGCTGCGCTGGATCGCCGTGGTCGGTCAGATCGTGACCATCGCCTTCGTCACCTCCTGGTTCGGGATCGCGCTGCCGGTGGTGCCGATGGCCGCGATCATCTGCGCCCTCGTGGCGCTCAACATCGCCAGCCATGTCTGGCTGCGCACGCGCGATGATGTCGGCAATCGCGATCTCCTGATCGCGCTGATGCTCGACGTCGTCGCGCTGACGTCGGAGCTCTATCTCACCGGCGGCGCGTCGAATCCGTTCACCTGCCTCTATCTGCTGCAGGTGACGCTGGGCGCGGTGCTGCTCGACGCGCGCTCGTCCTGGTCGCTGGTTGCGCTGACCGTGCTCAGCTTCATCTGGCTCACCATCGAGTACCGGCCGCTGGAGCTGCCGCACCGTCACGTCAGCGATCCTTTCAGCCTGCACGTCACAGGCATGTTCGTCGGCTTCGTACTCGACGCGGTGCTGCTCGTCGTGTTCGTCACGCGCATCAACCGGAACCTGCGCGAACGCGATGCCAAGCTTGCCGATCTGCGGCAGCACGCCGCCGAGCAGGATCACATCATCCGCATGGGCCTGCTCGCCTCCGGCGCGGCGCATGAGCTCGGCACGCCGCTGGCGTCGATCTCGGTGATCCTCAACGATTGGCGGCGAATGACGGCCATCTCGGCCGACCCGGCGCTGGCGGAAGACTTCACCGAGATGGAAGCGGCGGTGCAGCGCTGCAAGTCGATCGTGACCGACATTCTCGTGTCAGCCGGGCAGGCGCGCGGCGAAGGCTCGGCGCCGACGACCTTGAAGGCGTTCCTGAGCAATCTCGTTGCCGAGTGGAGCGCCGCGCGCTCGGCGCGCAACCTGATGTTCCGCAATGAGTTCGGCTCGGACCCCGCGATTGTCTCCGACGTCGCGCTGAAGCAGGCGATCGTCAATGTGCTCGACAACGCGTTTGAGGTGTCGCGCGAGTGGGTCGAGTTCGTCGCTGAGCGCGACGGTGATCAGCTGCTGCTCAGCGTCAGCGATCGCGGACCCGGCTTCGATCCTGCGATGCTGGCGCAGCTCGGCCGTCCCTATCAGTCGAGCAAGGGGCGCCCCGGCCGCGGCCTAGGCCTGTTCCTGGTGGTCAATGTGATCCGCAAGCTTGGCGGCGGCGTTTCTGCCTGGAACCACCGGGGACGCGGGGCAACCGTGCGGCTGTCTCTGCCGCTGTCGATGCTTGCGATTGGAGAGCCCAGTGGAGATTGAACGCTCTCTTCTGATTGTCGAGGATGACGACGGCTTCGCGCGCACCCTGAAGCGGTCGTTCGAGCGGCGTGGCTATGAGGCCGTGGTCGCCGCCTCGCTCGAGGAAGTCGACGAGGCCCTGAAAGAGAAGACGTTCGGCTATGCGGTGGTCGATCTGAAGCTCGGCGGCGCTTCGGGTCTCGTCTGCGTCGAGAAGCTGCATGCGCATGATCCGGAGATGCTGATCGTGGTGCTCACCGGCTTTGCCAGCATCGCCACCGCGGTCGAGGCGATCAAGCTCGGCGCCTGCCATTATCTCGCCAAGCCGTCGAACACCGACGACATCGAGGAAGCCTTCCGCAAGGCCGAGGGCAATGCGCAGATCGCGCTCCCCGAGCGCTCCACCTCGATCAAGACCCTGGAATGGGAACGCATCCACCAGACCCTGATCGAGACCGACTTCAACATCTCCGAGGCGGCACGACGGCTCGGCATGCATCGCCGCACCTTGGCCCGCAAGCTCGAAAAGCGGCCAGTGAAGTAGGCGGCTCGCCTTGCTTGGTCGTAGTCAGCTGCCTCGGCACCGACGGGGCGCTCCCGCTCCCCGTTGTACACGGGGGCGCGACGAGCTTCGCTCGCGCTGAGAGGGGAGGGATGAGGTAAACCGCGCAAGAGGCACGGCCTCAGCGCCACATCAGCAGCTCATCCATCTCCTTGGGCGAATTCGCCCTCATCATCACATCGGATGATGCGACAGGTAGGCTGTCGTCTTGAGGATGACCATCAAGGTCAGCAGGCCGCAGGCGCCGGTCAGCACCAGCGCGAAGCGAGCGAACTGACCGAGCAGGGCGCGGGCCCTGTCGTTCGCGCGCGCCTGAGGTTTTGACCATGCCGCACGATGCAGCTGCTGGTGGTGAGACGTGAGAAGGGACATCTGATCCATCCATATGTCCGGTCGGCCAAGCCGACCTTCGCTCGGATGGATATGCCTCCGCATGTCATAGGAATGCGAGATGCGGCCGCGTGCGGCCGCATAGGAAAATCATAAAAGTAGTATAGTGGTGCAGGGCTACGGCCGAATGCGCGCGGGCGACGCGCCTACTCCGCCGCCTGGCTCTTGCCCTCGATCAGCAGCACGTCGAGGCTTTCGATCTCCTGCATCGCTCGTCCGGCGATGCCCTGCAGGTCGCCGTAGAGGCCCGCGGTGGAATCCAGCACGCCGCGCAGTTGCTCCTCGCGCTTGGCCCACAGACGCATCATGGTCTTGCGCTCGCGATCGAGATCCGACTGCATCTCGGTGAAGCGTTCGACGATGGCGTCGATGCGGTGACGAAAACGGGGACCTGTGAGATAGGCGTAGACCATCTCCATCTTGGTCTGCTGGCCCTCCTGGGCGAGCTTGCTGCCGGCGACGTCGATCAGCGACTGGCGCAGCGCCAGCGAGAGCGGCAGCGCGAACCGCGGCTCGGCGACCCAGACGCCGTCGATCAGGTCGAAGCCGTCGACGCCCTTGGGCAGCGCGGTCGACACGATCAGCGCGATGTCGGCCTTGGCCGCGCGCAGGTCGTCGCGCAGCTTGACGAGCCAGCCATCGCTCCAGTTCTTGGTGCGCTTGGATTCCCACAGGATCGCGCCGCAGACCTGGCCGCTCGGGGCCACCACCCGATGGATCACGTCGCCGCCGAACTCGCCCTTCGGTACCGGCTCGACCAGATCGCGCGGGAAGCGCGCGCGCAACTGCGATTCCAGCTCGATCTCCAGCGCTTCGCCCTGCAGCTGCTGCGAGCCCTGCTCGGCCTTGCGGCGCAGCTCCTCGATCTGGCGCTGCATGCCGGCGATCTGGGTCTCCTTCTCGGCGACCTTGGCTTTCAGCCCTTCTTCGGCCTCGAGCCGCGCCTTGTCGCGCACGGCGACGAGCGACTCCTGGACCTTCTTCTCGACGGTGAGATCGAGCTCGCGGCGGGCCTCGTCGAGCTCGCGCTGCTTGCGCATCATCTCGGCCTGCGCCTTCTGGGCGTCGGCGAGCTTGGCGTCCTTGCTGAGGATGGCCTCGTGCAGTTCGGCGAGCTGGCGGTCGCGATTGCCCATCTCATCCGCGACGGCCTGGCGTGCCTTCGCCGCCTCGGCCTCGGCGATCGCGGCGCGCTCCGCCTTCAGCTTGGCGGCGACCTGCTGGTCGATCGCGGCCTTGGCCTGCGCGATCTGCTCCTGCGCCGCTTTGAGCTGCGCCTCGCGGCGGCCGAAATCGGCCTCCTTGGCGGCAAGCTGCTTCTCGAACTGCCGGCGGGTCTCCGCGATCAAGGGCGCGGCGAGCTGCTCGGTGAGCTTGATCTCGGTGCGGCAGGAGGGGCAGACGATCTGTGGATCGGTCATGATTCGCATCCTTCCATGGAAGCCGAACCTAACCGGCCGCCGCGTGGCGTTTAACCCACGCGAACGGCTTATCCCATGCAATTATCTGCGATTCCGCAAGCCCCGACTTAGGCCCCATGCGGAGCGGCATCGGCCGCTGCGCTGTTCTCCGGCGTCTTGATGCGGAACCAGGCGACGTAGAGCGCCGGCAGGAACAGGAGCGTCAGCACGGTGCCGACGATGATGCCGCCCATCATCGCATAGGCCATGGGGCCCCAGAACACCTCGCGGGCGATCGGAATCAGCGCCAGCGAGGCTGCGGCGGCGGTCAGCATGATCGGCCGCATGCGGTGCTCGGTCGCCTCCATCACCGCCTCCCAGGGCGGCCGGCCCTCGTCGCGCAGATGCTCGATCTGCACGATCAGGATCACCGAGTTGCGGATCAGGATGCCGATCAGTGCGAGCACGCCGAGGATGGCGACGAAGCCGAGCGGCGCGCCGCTCGGCAGCAGCGCCGCGACAACGCCGATCAGCGCCAGTGGCGCCACTGCGAACACCAGGAACAGGCGCTGGAAGCTCTGCAGCTGCAGCATCAGGATGGTGGCCATCGTGAACAGCATGATCGGAACGACGGCAATGATCGGCGCCTGGCTCTTGGCGCTTTCCTCGACCGCGCCGCCGGTGACGACCTTGAAGCCGGCCGGAAGCTTGGCGTTGAAGGCCGTGATCGCGGGCTTGAGCTGATCGACCACCGTGTTCGGCTGGACCTGATCGATCACGCTGGCCTTCAGGGTCAGCGTCGGCTGCCGCGAGCGCCGCCAGATCTCGGGCTGCTCGATCTCGTAGCGCAGCGTCGCGAGCGCGGCGAGCGGGATCGACTGGCCGTTCGAGCCCGACAGCTGCAGGTCGCGCAGCGTCTCCAGCGATTGCCGTTCCTTGGCCTGGGCGCGGCCGCGCACATCGATGAGATAGATGTCGTCGCGCACCTGGGTGATCGAGGAGCCGTCGAGCACGCTGTTGAGCGCGTTGGCGATGTCGGATGAGGTCACGCCGAGCTGGCGCGCCTTGTCCTGCAGCACGTCGACCTTCACGACGCGGGCGGGCTCCATCCAGTCGAAGATGACGGCGCCGAGATGACTGTTGGCCCGCATCACGCCGGCGAGCTGCTGGGCGATTTCGCGCACCTTGGCGACATCGGGCCCGCTGACACGATATTGCACCGGGCGGCCGACCGGCGGCCCGATGTCGAGCAGATGCACATAGGCGTCGGTGCCGGGGAAGGTCTTGGTGAGATAGGTCTGCAGCTTGGCGCGGGCGCGGTCGCGCGCCTCCAGGCTCTTGGTCACGACGATGATCTGGCCGAACGACACGTCGGCCGGCTGCACGTCGAACGACAGGACGAAGCGCTGCGCGCCGGAGCCGACATAGGTCGACCAATGGTCGATATCAGGATCGCCCTTGAGCGCCTCCTGCTCGAACCTCGCCATCTGCGCATTGGTCTCGGCGATCGAGGAATTCTGCGGCAGGTTGAAGTCGATCACCAGCTCGTTGCGGTCCGAGGAGGGGAAGAACTGCTGCTGCACGAAGCGCATCCCGAACACCGAGAGAGCGAAGATCAGGACGGTCACGATGATCGTGGTCCAGCGATGCCGCATGCAGGCGTCGAGCATGGCGCGGAACATCCGCGTCAGCCGGCCCGCCTCGGCATGGTGGCTCGGCAGGCTCGCGGGCAGGATGGTGACCCCGAGCAGCGGCGTGAACAGCACGGCCACGATCCACGATACGATCAGCGAGACCGCGATCACGACGAAGAGCGTGAAGGTGAATTCGCCGGCGGCGCTGTTGTTCAGCCCGATCGGGATGAAACCGGCGACCGTGACCAGCGTTCCCGTCAGCATCGGAAACGCCGTGGACGTGTACACATAGGTCGCCGCCTTCTTCAGCGAATCGCCGACCTCGAGCCGCGCTACCATCATCTCGACCGCGATCATGGCGTCGTCGACGAGGAGGCCGAGCGCGATGATCAGCGCGCCCAGCGAGATGCGCTGCAGCGAGATGCCGGTATAGGCCATGACCAGGAAGGTGATCGCGAGCACCAGCGGGATCGAGATCGCGACGACCAGGCCGGCGCGCACGCCGAGGCTGACGAAGCTGATCGCGAGCACGATGATGACGGCCTCGTAGAGCGCCTTGGTGAAGCCGCCAACCGCTTCCTCGACGATCTTGGGCTGGTCCGAGACGAGATGCACGCCGACGCCGACCGGCAGGTCGGCAACGACCTTGGTCATCTCCTCCTTCAGCGCCTCGCCGAAATCGAGCAGATTGGCGCCGGCCTTCATGCCGATGGCCAGGCCGATGGCCGGCTGGCCGTTGAAGCGGAACAGCGAGGTCGGCGGATCCTCGTAGCCGCGGCTGATGGTGGCGACGTCGGTGAGCGGGAAGAAGCGGTCGTTGATGCGCAGGTTGATCGCCTTGAGGCTCTCCTCCGAGGTGAACTGGCCGGAGACGCGCACCGCAACGCGCTCGGGGCCCGCCTGGAGCACGCCGGACGGCGACACCGCGTTCTGGGCCTGCAGCGCGTTGAGGATGGTGCGCTGGTCGATGCCGAGCGCGGCCACCTTGCGCGGCGAGAATTCGAGATAGATCACCTCGTTCTGCGCGCCGACGATGTCGACGCGGCCGACATTCGGCACCGTCAGCACCTTGGCGCGGACCTCCTCGACGCGGTCGCGCAGCTGGCGCTGGCTCAAGCCGTCGCTGGTGAAGGCGTAGATGTTGCCGAACACGTCGCCGAAGCGGTCGTTGAAGCCGGGCCCGACCACGCCCGACGGGAAGTCGCCCTTGATGTCATTGATCAGGTTGCGGACCTGCAGCCAGGTCGGCACCACGTCGCGCGCCTTGGTCGTGTCGCGCAGATTGACGAACACGGTGGTCTGGCCCGGCACGGTCAGGCTCTTGGTGTAGTCGAGCGCCGGCAGCTCCTCGAGCTTCTTCTCGATCCGCTCGGTGACCTGCCGCGTCATCTCCTCGGCCGAGGCGCCGGGCCATTTGGCCTGGATCAGCATCGTCTTGATGGTGAAGGACGGATCCTCCTCGCGTCCCAGATGCAGATAGGAGTAGAGGCCGGCCGCCATGAAGGCGATCATGAAGTACCAGACGAGCGAACGGTGCTCGAGGGCCCAGTCGGAGAGATTGAAGGACTTCACGGCTGAGTTTCCTGATCGATGCGGATGGACTGGCCATCCTTGAGACTGTTCACGCCGGCGGTGACGACGCGCTGGCCGGCTTCGAGGCCGCCGGTGACCCGGAGGCTGCCATCCTCATTGGTGGCGATCGTGACTTCCTGCCGCTTCACCGTCTTGCTGGCGGTGTCGATCAGCCAGACGAAGCGCTTGTCGTTTTGCTCCAGCACGGCCGAGCGCGGCAGCCGGATGACCATCTTCTGCTCCGCATCGAGACTGGCGGTGACCGTGGTACCGAGACGCATGATCTCAGGCGGATTGTCGAGCGCGATGCGGACACGGCGGGTGCGCGTCGTCGCGTCGGCGCGTGGCGCAATCTCGCGCACTTTGCCCGAGGCGCTGACGCTGGGATCGACCTGGAGACGCACCGTGAATGGCGTGCCGGCCTGCAATCCGCTTGCGAGGTCGTCGCCGACGTCGATGACCGCCTCGCGGATGTCGGGCCGCGCCACGGTCACGACGCTCACGCCGGGCGAGACGACCTGGCCGACCTCTGCGCTGACGGCGGTGACGATGCCGGCGAAATCCGCCTTCAGCTGGGCGTAGCCGAGCTGCTCGCGCGCCTTGGCAAGATTGGCCTGCGCCTTGATCACCGAGGCCTGCGCCGCCGCCCTTGACTGCTCGGCACTCTCCAGCGTCGCCTTCGTGGTTGCATCGGTTTCCAGCAAGGTGCGCTGCCGGCCTTCGGTGCCGGTGGCATTGGTCAGCTGCGCCTGGCTGCGGGACACGTCGGCGACCGAGGCGCGAACCGCCAACTCGAGCGCGGCGGGATCGATCGCCGCGACGACCTGATCCTTCTTCACGATGTCGCCGACATAGACCGGCCGGGCGATCAGTCGTCCCAGCACACGGAAGCTGAGATCGGCCTTGTAGCGCGGCTCGACCGTGCCGGTGACCGCCGAGGCATTGGCAGCCTGCGGCTCGACCTTCATCGACAGCACCGGCCGGATCGGCTCGGGCGCCTCGTTCTTCTCGTTGCAGCCGGCGAGCACGGCGAGCGCGAGAACCGGAAACACAGAACGCATCGGCGTCATCACGACCGCGTCTCCTCGTTGAATGTGACCTTCTGTCCGACGCTGAGCAGCTTGCCGCCCTCGGTCACGACGCGATCGCCCGGCTTCAGTCCGGAGGAGACGACGATGGCGCCGGTCTCGTAGTCCTCGATCGTGATCGGCTTGAGCGACACCGATTTGTCGCTGTCATCGACCAGCCAGACAGCCGGCGTCTTGCCGGTCGCGGTCAGCGCGCTCCACGGCAGCACGATGCGCTGCTCGGGCTTGATGAAGCCGGTGGCGGACACGGCGCTGCCCAGGATCATCTCGGGCGGCGGATTCTCGATCGCGATCTTGACGCGAACCGTTCCGGATTTGGAATCGATGGTCGGCGAGACCTCGCGCACGCGGCCCTTGGCGGTCACGGAAGGATCCGAGAGCAGTGCCAGCGCGACCTTGGTGTCGTCGAATTTCAGCGACAGCGCTGCTTCGTAGACATCGATGACGGCATCGCGGTCGCCGTCACGGGCGAGCGTGAACACCGGCTGTGCGGCCTGCGCGACCTGGCCGGCCTCGATGTTGCGCGCGGTGATCGTGCCATCGGCGTCGGCGCGCAGCTCGGTGTAGGTGAGCGCATCCTTCGCGGTGTCGCGCTGCGCCTTGGCGGCTTCCAGCGATCCTTCCGCGGTCCGCAGCGTCTCCTGGGCCTGATCGAACGTCGCCCTGGTCGTGAAGCCGCTCGACAACAAGGTCTGCTGGCGATTGAAATTGGAGGTCGCGACCTTGACCTGCGATTCCGCGGCGCTGACCGCCGCTTCGGCGGAATCCAGGTCGGCCTGCTGTTCGGCGGGATCGATCCTGGCCAGCACCTGGCCAGCCGTGACATGTGCGCCAACCTCGACGAGCCGCTCGGTGACACGGCCGCTGACCCGGAACGACAGGTCCGCGAGCACGCGCGGCTGGACATCGCCCGTCAGCGTGATCGATTGCCGCCGCTCCGACAGCTTCACCGTCTCGATCTGCACCAGCCGGGCCGGTTGCTTGGCGACGTCCGCCTTGCGGTCGCAGCCCGTCAGCAGCAGCCCTGCCGCGGCACAACCAGCCATGATCACAAGGCGAGGGCTTGATGACCAAGCGGGAGGGGGAGATCGCATGAATGAGATCATGGTTGCACGTTCAGGCCCAAAGCGAAGGGTTGACAGTTTCCATCCGACCGAGCGGACCGTCGGTCGCATGGCATCCGGACGATGAAACGGGTGGCGCAGCAGGCCGAAGAACCCCAACCAGCGGTTTCCCGTCGGGAGGGATCACGGCTTCGGGAACCATGCTGAGCATCATCCCCTTGACAGTGCGTGAATTAGACAATCATGTCTAGAAATAATTGTCTAGTAACATTCCTGTTGGGCGGTTTAGAACTCAGAAGGGCCGTCCCTGGGGCGAGGACATCGAGGCCTTGGGGGGCGGAAATGAGGACGCGACCAGACGTGCGGCGGAAGGATGTAACGAAACCGGAGCCTTCGACGCGGACCGCGGCCCGCGCGCCCCGCCAGGCGCGAGGGCGTGAGCGCCGCGAACAGCTCCTTGATGCGGCGGCAGCGCTTATCGCCGAGTCCGGCCTCGCTGCGGTCAGCATGCATGCCGCGGCCCAGCGGGCAGGTGCCTCGATTGGCTCCGCGTATCACTTCTTCCGCGACAAGGACCAGATGCTCGATGCGCTGGCGGAGCGGCACGATGCCGAGCTGCGGTCGGCATTCGATCGTGTGCTGCAGAGAACCGATGCGGAGTGGGCGGCGCTGTCGCCAGCCGAGATCATCGAACAGCTGATCGGCTGGGCGATCCGCTACTTCGTCCGTCATCCTGATGCGCTGGCGACGCTCGATCTGCATGACAAGGCCATGCATGGCGAATTCAAGGCGGTCATCGACCGGATCCTGCGTGCCAGGCTCGGTGAGGAGCTGGGGCCGCCGGCGGCCACAACCATCGACGCGGTCATGCTCGGCACCTTGCTGTTCACGCGCGAGCAGGACCCAAGCAGCCGCGATCTCGTGGTCGCCGTGCTGCCAGACATGTTGGCGTCCTATCTGATCGCGCTGGAGTCGAAAGCGAAGCGAATGAAACGGTGACGCGGCTTCGCGCTCGATGTGCAGTTCGCCGGCGGCTCGAAGCTCATGCGGACATGCATCTCAGCCGCCTCTCGGTGTCGGCGGCGCGGCCTGATCGACGCTCGTCATCGACAGCGGCGCTGCGTCCTCGGTGAGGACCGAGCGAACCGACGCGATGCGCCGTTTGATGCTCGCATCGCGTTGCCTGACAAGCGCTTCGATCAGCCACGCGACAAAGCCGACGACCGCAAAGCTGACGAGCAGCGAGATCACCAGAAGTCCGAGATAAAGCTTCAGCACCGAACTCGCGAAACAGGCGATCGCGATGAGCGCGACAACAATGGCCAACAGGCTTTTGACGGAGGTCGACATTGTGGGCGTTTCGCTGCGACTGGTTGTTGCCGCACTGTAGCGTCATCTCCTCCGCAGCCAAGTCGCGTGGCTGAGGGTGGTAAACAGTACTGCAAAGCTCATGGCGAGAATCACGCGTGCTCGAACTGAATCGTATTTTGTGACGCCTGAGCTCAACCGCGCGTTGCGCTTGTCGGGTTGTCCCCGCGCTCGTCTCCCGCATTCCTCGCACGATTCGCGGGTGATGGTTGGAAGCGATGGCGCCAGGACACCAATTTCGCAAAGCTTCCCGTCTGATGAGGCCGGCCCGTTCCTCGCCGAAAAAAATCTCTTTCGTTTTATCAGAAAGTGTGGTTCTCTAGCGTCATCCCGCCTCATGCAGAGGGACGTGCGCGTCGTCACGATACGTTGGGGTGGGTCGCGGTGGCCGTGAATGGCGGTGCAGGACGAGCGCTGTCGGGCACGGACGCAAAATCGTGTGGTCCTGGCGCCCCGATGCTGGTGCCAAGTCCGTGGGGATGATGAACCCGAGGACGACGGTGGCTAAAGGCCGGACACCGAGGAGAGCGCGACATAAGCGTGAAACCCATCGCGCAGGGAAGGCCGGATGACCGGCTGTACCTGTGGTTCCTGCCCCGTGCATTTTTTTCACGCACGGGGGCCACGGGCCTCAGCCGAGGTCCGGCCTTCCCTGCGCCCTCTCATCTCGTAGGGGGTGAAACAAGCCGCATCACCCGAGCCGATCGCGCTGCGGGAATGTCGCGGTGCGTCCTGTCGGTGCAAGCGCGATGTGAGCAAGAGGGATGCGACCGAAGGGCCTGAGGTCGACGCGACGATGCTTTCGGTGAAGTCGGTGATTCGACATGTGGCGCAGGAGCACGGAGGTGCGCTATTGCGCGCCGGCCCAGGCCGCGAGAACGGCGCGCTCCTCGCCGGTGATCTCGGTGATGTTGCCGGGCGGCATGGCGCTCGACCACGCCGCATTGCGCGCGATCAGCCGCGCATTGCGCTGGATATTCTCGGCAGTGTCGAGCCGCACACCCTTGGGCGCGGCAACGATGCCCTCCCACACCGGCTCGGTAGCATGACACATGCTGCAGCGAGAGGTCACGATGTCCGCGACCTCAGCGAAGCTCGGCGGCGCCACCGCTGCCGCCTTCGCGTCGCGGGGACCGGCCGCCGACAGCAGCAGGATCGCGATCATGCCGGCAGCGGCAACGCCCCACACCCACCAGGGCGAGGGATGGCCCTTGTGGCGCTCGTTGAAGAAATGGCGGATCACCGGACCGAGCGCCAGCACGATGGCGACGATCGCCCAATTATAGCGGGTGCCGAACAACAGCGGATAATGGTTGCTGATCATCAGCACGACGACCGGCAGGGTCAGGTAGTTGTTGTGGACCGAGCGCTCCTTGCCGGCCTTGCCGAGCTTGGGGTCGGGCGCCTCGCCCGCCAGCAGGGCGGCGACGATCTTCTTCTGGTTGGGGATGATGACCGCGAATACATTGGCGACCATGATGGTGCCGATGATGGCGCCGATCTGGTTGAAGGCGCCGCGTCCGCTCAGCACATGCGTGAACGCATAGGTGAGCGCGACCAGGAAGATATAGCCGCCGATGGCGAACAGCAGCTCATGCTTCGCAAGCCCGATGCGGCAGGCGGCCTCATAGAGCAACCAGGCCAGCGCCAGCGAGCCGAAGCTGAACAGGCCGGCCTGGACGGGCGTCAGATCGAGGATCGACTTGTCGACCAGGAACAGGTCGGCATTGAGATAGTACACCACGATCATCAGCACGAAGCCGGACAGCCAGGTGGTGTAGGCCTCCCATTTGAACCAGGTCAGTTCGCTCGGCATCTGGGCCGGCGCCACGAGATATTTGACGATGTGGTAGAAGCCGCCGCCATGGACCTGCCAGGCCTCGCCCATCACGCCGTTCGGCAGCCCCGCGCGCGGCTTCAGGCTCAGATCGAGCGCGATGAAATAGAACGAGCTGCCGATCCAGGCGATGGCGGCGATCACGTGCAGCCAGCGGAAGATCAGGCTCAGCCATTCCGATATGATCGAAGCCCACATCGTGCGCTCATCTCCTCATGCGGGGCGCCGCGGAAGCTGGGCGCCTGGCTGTCATCTGTCGCATCGATCGGGAGTGATTTCCAGCGCATCGCGGCGGCGGCCCCTGCACAGCCGACAGGCCGGCCTGCACGCGCGATGTGGTGGACTTCGGCGCTGCGATTGCGTTCAATGCGCCGGATAGCGAAGCGGGGCGGATGCGATGAAGAGACTGATCCTGGTCATGCTGGTGGCGGCGCAGACCGCAATGTCGCAAGCCGTGCTGGCACAGATGGCGCCTGCGCCAAAGCCCGGTGTGGCCAAGCGTGCCGATGCCTGCGCGCCGATCGGACGCACCGAGGACGGCAAGTTGGTGTATTCGTTGAAGTGCGAGACCCTTCCCAAACCGGTGACGCCGCCGCAGGCGGCCGCTCAGCCGAGCGCGCCGGCTGCGGCCGCCGAGCCGGAGCCCGAGACGGAGCGCAGCGGTCTGTTCGGCATGTCGTTCGATCGCCGTCCCAAGCAGTAGCGCAGTCATCCTTCGCCTCAGACGTGCTGGGCGGACGAGGCCGCGGCTGCGGCGTCGGTTTCCGCGGCCTTGCTGCTGCCGAGTCCGTTGAAGAAGGCATTCAGCAGCACGGCGACCAGGGCGCACAGCAGGATGCCGGATTCCAGCAGCGGCTGCAGGTCCTTGGGCAGGTTGTGAAAGAACCCGGGTGCGGCGAGCGGGATCAGCCCGAACCCGACCGAGATCGCGACAATGAACAGATTGAAGCGGTTGGTCTTGAAATCCACAGCGGCGAGGATGCGCGCGCCGGTCGCCGCCACCATCCCGAACATCACCAGGCCGGCGCCGCCGAGCACCACCTGCGGCACGGCCTCGACCAGCGCCGCCATTTTCGGCAGCAATCCGAGCAGCAGCATGATGACGCCGCCGGTCACCGTGACCCAGCGCGTGCGCACGCCGGTGACCGACACCAGCCCGACATTCTGCGAGAAGGACGTATAGGGGAAGGTGTTGAAGAGGCCGCCGAGCAGGGTGCCGACGCCGTCGGCGCGCAGGCCGCGCGCCAGCGCCTCGCGATCGACCTTCTTGCCGGTCATCTCGCCGAGCGCCAGGAACATGCCGAGCGATTCGATCATCACCACGACCATGACGATGCACATCGTTACGATCGGCACCGGCTTGAATTGCGGAACGCCGAACTTGAACGGCACCACCAATGCGCCCCAGGGGGCGGCCGCGACCTTGTCGAAATGCATCACGCCCAGCGCGCTGGCGAGCATCGCGCCCGCGACGATGCCGAGCAGCACCGACACATTGGCGACGAAGCCGGTGCCCCATTTGATCAGGCCGAGGATGACCAGCAGCACGAACAGCGCGATGCCCAAGCCCTGCAACTGACCATAGTCCGGATTGGGAAAATTGCCCCTGACGCCGTCGACGACCTTGATGATGGTCGGCTGGCCGCCGCCGGCCCAGTTGATGCCGACCCGCATCAGCGAGACGCCGATGATGAGGATGATGGTGCCCGTCACGACCGGGGGAAACAGCGGCAGCAGCCGGCTGATGAACGGCGCAATGATGATGCCGAACAGGCCGGCGGCGATCACCGAGCCGTAGATGCCCAGCAATCCGATGTCGGGCGAGGCGGCCATCGACAACATCGGCCCGACGGACGCGAAAGTGACGCCCATCATGACCGGCAGGCGGATGCCGACGCCGGGAAAGCCGATGCACTGCACGAGCGTGGCAAGCCCGCAGGCGAACAGATCGGCGCTGATCAGGAAGGCGACGTCCTCTGGCGGCAGCTTCAGGGCGCGGCCGATGATCAGAGGCACGGCGACGGCGCCGGCATACATCACCAGCACATGCTGCAGCCCCAGCGCGAGCAGCTTCGGCACGGGCAGCATCTCGTCGACCGGATCAATCGTCTTGCTCATGTGTCCCCCCAGATCGTCCCCTTGGTCGTGTCAGGCGCCGAACTTCTCCTGCAACAGCGGAAAGAGCCGGTCCGGCTTGAAAGGCGTGGCCGTGAAGCGGATGCCGGTTGCCGCGCGCAGCGCATTGCCGAGCGCCGCGGAGACCGGGTTGTACGGGCTCTCGCTCATCGACTTCGCTCCCAGCGGCCCGATCGTGTCGGTCGTTTCGGCGAACAACACCTCGGTGCGCGGCACGTCGGCATAGGACGGCAGATGATAGTCGCGGAAGCGCGGATTGATGACGCGGCCCGTCTCGTCGATGACGATCTCCTCGTAGAGCGCGGCGCCGAGCGATTGCGCGACGCCGCCTTCGATCTGGCCGCGGCATTGCATCGGATTGGCGACCCGGCCGGCATCGGCCGCCTGCACGCTTTTGAGGATCCTGACCACGCCGGTGTACTTGTTCACGGCGACACGGAAACCTTGGACGTTGAATGCGACCGATCGCGGCGTGCCCTGGGAATTACCCTGCGCGGTCAATGGTGGCCCACCGGCCTTGATGAGGTCAGTGAAGGGAAGACGGCGAGCGCCGCAACTGACCGCGTCATCCGCGAGCCGGCACTCGCTCGGATCGACGTTCCAGTGATCCGCGGCGACGCGCTTGATCGTCTCGGCGAGCGCCTCGGCTGCGGCCTGTGTCGCCCGCCCCGCCACGAAGGTGCCGGTCGAGCCGTAGGCGCCGGTGTCGTGGCCGCCATGGGACGTGTCGGATTGCTTGAGCGTGATGCGGTCGACGGTGGTTCCGAGGATCGTTGCGGCGATCTGCCGGTGTACCGTGCTGGTGCCGTTGCCGAACTCGGCGGTGCCGACGGTGAGCGTGAAGCCGCCATCGGCGCCCAGGCTGATCGCGGCATCGGCGATGTGGCCGTCGGGCGGCACGGTGTCGATCATCGTCAGTGCGATGCCGTCGCCGGTCAGCCATTCGTCGGAGAGTTCCGGCGTCGGCGTCGCCTCGGCCATCGCGCGCTCCACCAGATCGAGGCATTGGTCGAGCCCGTAGGAGCCGTACAGAACGTCGCTGTGCTCGGCGCCCGGCGGCGACAGCATGGGATCGCCGGGCCGCACGATGTTGCGGCGGCGCATCTCAAACGGGTCGATGCCGAGCTGCAGCGCGAGCTCGTCGATCGCGGCTTCGACCGCCAAGGTCGTCTGCGGCAGGCCGTAACCGCGATAGGCGCCGGCAGGCACCGTGTTGGTGTAGACGGCGGCCGCGTTGACCTTCTTGTTCGGACAATTGTAGACCGCGATCGACTCGCCGCAGGCATGGAACAGCACCGGCCCGGCGTGATTGCCGTACGCGCCGGTATTGGACAGCACGTCGAGCTGCAGCGCGGTGAGCTTGCCGTCCTTGTCCGCACCCGCCTTGACGGTGACGCGCATCGGATGCCGGGTCGAGGTCGCGATGAACTGCTCCTCGCGGGTGAATTCAAGCTTCACCGGCCGCTTCGTCTTCAGCGCCGCGAGCGCCAGGATATCCTCGACGAACATCTCCTGCTTGCCGCCGAAGCCGCCGCCGACGCGTTCGCAGAACACCCGGACCTTGTCGGGGGCGAGTGCAAAGATCTCGCTCAGCGCCCGCCGCGTCAGGAATGGCACCTGTGTGCTGGAGCGGACATTGAGGGTGCCGTCGTCGTCGAGCCAGGCAAGGCCGCCATGCGTTTCCAGCGCGGCATGCTGGACGCGCTGCGTCGTGAAGGTGCCTTCATAGGTCGCCGCAGCGGCGGCAAGCGCTGTCGCGACGTCGCCGAATTCGCCATGGGTCTCGGCGACGATGTTGCGGCTGACGTCGGCGATGCGATGCTCCCGGCTGCGGCCGGCGTGGATCCGAGGGGCGCCGGGCGCGATCGCTTGTGCGGGATCGACGACCGCGGGCAGCACCTCGTAGTCGACGCGCAGGCGCCGGCAGCCTTCCTCGGCAGCGGCTTCGCTGTCGGCGACCACGGCCGCGACCTTCTGGCCGATGAAGCGGACGGTATCGTCGAGCACGCGGGTGTCGGCGGGATCCATCCAGGCCTGCTCGTGGCGCGCGGTGGAGAACAGCATCGCCGGCGCATCCTCATGCGTCAGCACGGTGTGCACGCCCGGCACGGCGAGCGCCGCCGCTTTGTCGATGCCGGTGATGCGCGCATGCGCATGCGGGGAGCGCGCGAGCTTGACATGCAGCAGGCCTTCGATGGCGGTATCGAAGGTGTAGCGCGCCTTTCCGCGCACCACGTCGGGCCCGGCGGGCGCGGGCAGGCTGCGGCCGAAGGCTTCGCCGGCGGCGACATCCTCGACATGGCTGCGGCCGAGCAGGGCGTCCTCGATGGCCCGGTAGCCGGTGCAGCGGCACAGATTGCCTTTCAGCGCGGCGCCCAGGTCCTTCTTCTGGGCCTGGTTGAGCGAGGCGCAGGTGACGATCATGCCGGCGGTGCAGAAGCCGCATTGGAACGCCTGGGCGTCGAGGAAGGCCTGCTGCATCGGATGCAGGCCGTCGGCGGTGGCGAGACCTTCGACCGTCGTGACCTCGCGGCCATCGGCGCGAAAGGCCGGGATCAGGCAGCTGTGCACCGGCTCGCCATCGAGCAGCACGGTGCAGGCGCCGCAGTCGCCGGCATCGCAACCTTTCTTCACGCCGAAATGGCCGGTGTCGCGCAGAAAAGTGCGCAGGCATTGCCCAGGGCGCGGGGCGGCATCGACAGCCTTGCCGTTGACGACGACGCTCATGATCGTGCGCCGCTTGCGAGCTGGCCGCGGATCTCGTCCGCGAGGCGTAACGTCATGGCCTTGCGCCAGGTCGGCTTGCCGTGGACATCGTCATGATAGAGTGCGTCGGACACGCCGTCGAGAATGCTGGCGCGCAGCGTGGCCGCGTCCGGCATGGCCGCAAAGCGCAGCTGCAATGGTCTGACCGTCGATGCGGTGATCGTGAGCACCAGGTCGCCGTCACGGCCGGCCGTGCCGATCAGCAGCGCGCCGGAGCGTCCGACGGGCGTCAGGGCGATCTGACGAAATGCGGTGCGGCGCTTCAAGGCGGCGAGGGAGACGTCGATCTGGCGCAGCAGGTCACCGGGGGCAAGGAGGTTGCTGTTGTTGCCGGTGACGAAGTCGGTGACCGCGACGCGCTGCTCGCCGCCGTCATTCTTCCAGATCGTGCAGATGCCTTCGAGGGCTGCGAGCAGCGAGATCATCGGCCCCGCCGGCAGCGACATGCAGAGATTGCCACCGACCGTCGCCGTCTTCCAGATCTTGAAGGACGCCAGGAACGCGCGGCAGCATTGATCGATCAGCGGCGCCGCGATCCAATCGGACGGGCATGGCAGCGCGTCGAGCTCAGCGACACTGCAGGTCGCCGCGATGCTCAGCCCCTGATCGCCGATCGTGAGGGATGGCCAGGCGAAATCGCCGAGGTCGATCAGCCGCGACAGTTGCGCCTGCGGCTCGGAGAACAGCCAGGTGCCGCCGGCCAGCCAAGCGTCGCCTGCCTTCCAGCTGGGCAGCTCTGCCCGCGTTCTAGGACGCACGATCTCGGTGACGGTGTTCAGATCCATGGTAGCGCAAGCTCATTGGCGCACGGTATCGGGGGTGAAATCCTTGCAAGACCAGCGCCAACTGGCAATAGGATGAGGTTGGCCTTTCGTTTGCAAAGCACCGGTACACGCGAGCGCCCACATAGCGAGACGAGACAGCCATGAGCACCATGCCGATCTGGATCAAGGACCCACTCGCCATTCTGGCCGAGGGTGCCGGCCGCGGCCTCGTCGTCAAGGACGGCCGCATCGTCGAGCTGGTGCCGGCCGGCGCCGAGCCCGCGACCGCGGGCGCGGTTGCATACGATGCCAGTGGACATGTCGTGATCCCCGGGCTGATCAACACGCACCACCATTTCTACCAGACGCTGACGCGTGCGCTGCCGGCGGCGATGGACCGCGAGCTGTTCCCGTGGCTGAAGGCGCTGTATCCGATCTGGGCGAAGCTGACGCCGGAGGCGCTCGACGCGGCGGTCACGGTCGCGATGGCCGAGCTGATGCTGTCGGGCTGCACCACGACGACGGATCATCATTACGTGTTCCCTGCCGGTCTCGATGACGCTGTCGGGATCGAAGTCGAGGCCGCGAAGCGGCTCGGCATCCGGGTGCTGTTGACCCGAGGCTCGATGAATCTGTCCGAGCGCGACGGCGGATTGCCTCCGGACAGTGTGGTGCAGGACGAGGATACGATCCTCGCCGATAGCGAGCGCGTGGTCGCGCAGTTTCACCAGCGCGGGCCGGATGCGATGGTGCAGATCGCGCTGGCGCCGTGCTCGCCCTTCTCCGTCACGGGATCCTTGATGCAGCAGACGGCTGCCTTGGCGGAGAAGCTCGACGTGCGCCTGCACACGCATCTGGCGGAGACCGAGGACGAGAACCGATTCTGCGAAGCCATGTTCGGTTGTCGTCCGCTCGATTATCTCGAGAAACATGGCTGGCTCGGCCCGCGGACCTGGCTCGCGCACGGCATCTTCTTCAACGCCGACGAAATGAAGCGCCTCGGCAAGGCCAAGACGACGATCAGCCATTGCGCCTGCTCGAACCAGCTGCTTGCCTCCGGAGCTTGCCCGGTGTGCGAGATGGAAGATGCCGGTGTCGGCATCGGTATCGGCGTCGACGGCTCTGCCTCCAATGACGGCTCCAATCTGATGCAGGAGCTGCGGGCCGCGTTCCTGATGCAGCGCGCCCGCTACGGCGTCAGCCGGCTCAGCCACAAGGACGCGCTGCGCTGGGCGACGAAGGGCTCGGCAGCCTGCGTCGGCCGTCCCGAGCTCGGCGAGATCGCGGTCGGCAACGCCGCCGATCTCGCGCTGTTCAAGCTCGACGAGCTGCGCTTCTCCGGCGCCAGCGATCCGATCGCGGCGCTGGTGCTGTGCGGCGCGCACCGCGCCGACCGCGTCATGGTCGGCGGCCGCTGGACGGTGATCGACGGCGCCATTCCGGGCCTCGACGTCGCCGCGCTGATCCGGCGCCACAGCGCGGCGGCAGAACGGATGCGGGCCGGCTGACGGCGATCGTCAGGCCGGCTGTGTGTCCAGGAAGCGCTCGGCGTCATGGCAGGCGACCAGGCGGCCATCGAGCGGACGCAGCGGCGGGCGTTGTGCGCGGCAGAGCTCCGTCACATGCGGGCAGCGGGTCGAGAACACGCAGCCGGCGGGCGGATCGAGCGGCGAGGGCAACTCGCCCTTGGGCACGATGCGCCGTCCCTTGCGGCCAAGCCCCGGGGTGGCGTCGACAAGAGCCTGTGCGTAAGGATGCAGTGGCCGCGCAAAGATGCGCTCCTTCGGCCCATGCTCCATGACCAGGCCGAGATACATGATCAGCACGTCATCGGCGATATGCCTGACCACGCCGAGGTCATGCGAGATGAAGAGATAAGCGAGACCGAGCTCGCGCTGCAGGTCGGCCAGCAAATTGAGCACCTGGGCCTGCACCGACATGTCGAGGGCGGAGACCGGCTCGTCGGCGACCAGCAGTTTCGGCCGCAGCATCAAGGCCCGCGCGATCGCGATACGCTGCCGCTGCCCTCCTGAGAACATGTGCGGATAGCGGCCATATTGCTCCGGGCGAAGCCCGACCTTCGCCATCATGTCGAGCGCCTGCGCCCGACGCTCCTGTTTGCCGAGGTTGGTGTTGATGATCAGCGGCTCTTCCAGGATGGCGCCGATCCGCTTGCGCGGATTGAGCGAACCATAGGGGTTCTGGAACACGATCTGCACCGTTCGCCGCAAGGCTTTCGCGGCGCCGGCCGGCGGATGCACGGCGTCGAGCCCGTCGAGCGAGAGCGTGCCGGCGCTGGGCTTCTCGATCAGAGTGACGAGCCGCGCGAGCGTCGACTTGCCGCAACCGGATTCGCCAACGATCGCCAGCGTCTTGCCGGCGTCGATCGCAAAGGATATGCCGCCGACGGCCTGCAACTGCGCCGGGGCGCGGAACAGGCCACGCCTGATGTCGTAGCTGCGCTTGAGATCATTTGCAGTGACAAGCGCCGTCATGACACGGCCTCGCGGCGGTTGGCGGCAGCGCTGTCACCGCCGTCAGCGGCACGTCGCGCCTCGCGCGTTGAATCTCCGAGCGGATAATGGCAGCGGATCAGGCCATCGCGCCAGGGGCGCAGATCGGGGCGGAGCTCGTCGCTCAACGGCGTCGCGTAGGCGCAGCGCGGACTGAACAAGCATCCGCGCGGCCGATCATAGGCACCGGGCACTACGCCCGGAATGGTGGCGAGCCGCCCGCCATCGCTCGCCTCGGGGCGCGCTGCCAGCAGCGCGGCCGTATAGGGATGCTGTGGCGATTCGAGCAGGCTCTGCGTCGGCCGCATCTCCATGATCTGCCCGGCATACATCACCGCGACCCGTTCGGTCGTGTCCGAGACCACGCCCATATTGTGCGTGATCAGGATCAGCGCCATGCCGCGGTCGCGCTGCAGCGACAGCAGCAGATCGAGGATCTGAGCCTGGATGGTGACGTCGAGCGCGGTGGTCGGCTCGTCAGCGATCAGGAGCTTCGGATTGCAGGCGATCGCCATCGCTATCATGACGCGCTGGTTCATGCCGCCCGAAAGCTGGTGCGGGTAGGCCGACAGCCGGCTCTCCGCGGCGGGAATGCCAACCTGTTCGAGCAGTTCGATCACCCGCCGCCGCGCGGCCTTGCGGTCCATCCCCTCATGGATGCGCAATGTCTCGGCCAGTTGATAGCCGATCGTGAAGGACGGGTTCAGCGATGTCGTCGGCTCCTGAAAGATCATCGCGACGTCCTTGCCGGTGAGGGCCCGCCGCTCGCGCTCGGACAAGCGTTGCAGATCCTTGCCCTCGAACCGCAACCTGTCGGCCTCGACGCGCCCTGGGTGAGGGACCAGCCCCATCAGCGCCAGCATGCCGACGCTCTTGCCGGAGCCGGATTCGCCGACGATTCCGAGCACCTCGCCCTTGTCGAGCGTCATGCTGACGCCGTCCACGGCGCGCAGCATGCCGTTGCGCGACGGGAAGGCGACCGACAAGTTTTCGATCTCGAGAAGCGGCATCGGGGAGCCTTTACTGCGTTGCCTGCGTCATCGTTTGAGCTTGGGATCGAGCGCATCGCGCAGCCCGTCGCCCAGCAGATTGAAGGCCAGCACGGTCAGCAGGATCGCCAAGCCCGGCAGTGTGACGACCCACCAGGCCCGCAGCACGAATTCGCGCGCGTCCGCCAGCATGGTTCCCCATTCCGGCGAGGGCGGTTGCGCACCAAGACCGAGGAAGCCGAGTGCGGCCGCGTCCAGGATCGCGGTGGAGATGCCGAGCGTCGCCTGCACGATCAGAGGCGCCGCGCAATTCGGCAGCACCTCCTTGAACATCAGCCGGAGCCGGCCGGCGCCTGCGACCTTGGCTGCGGTGACATAGTCCTTGGACACCTCGCTGATCACGGCGGCACGCGCGATCCGCACGTAATGCGGCAGCAGCACGATGGCGACGGCCAGCATGGCATTCATCAGGCCCGGCCCGAGAATCGCAACGATCACGATCGCGAGCAGAAGGCTCGGCAGCGTCAAGGTGATGTCCATCAGCCGCATGATCGCGACCTCGGTCACGCCGCGGAAGAAGCCCGCGACGAGACCCAGGATTGTCCCCGCGATCACGGACAGGCTGACCACCGCGATGCCGATCAGCAGAGACAGCCGGGCGCCGTGGATCAAACGGGACAGAATATCGCGTCCGATCGCGTCGGTGCCGAGCGGATAGGTGAGCGATCCGCCTTGCTGCCAGAATGGAGGTCTCAGGAACGCCGTATCATTGGTGAGAACCGGCGAATGCGGCGCGACGAGATGGGCTGACAGCGCCAGCAGGATGAGGACCGTGATCAGGACGAGGCCTGCGACCGCGCCTGAATTCTTCCGGAAGTCGAGCCAGAACTCCAACACGGGAGACGGCGGTGCGGCTGCCGGCGCTGTCACGGCGGGGGTCGGAAGGGGGTGTGCGGTCATCGCGTGTACCGGATGCGCGGATTGATCAGCCCATAGGCGAGATCAACCAGGAGATTGACAGTCATGACGACCGCGCCAATCATCAACGTGCCGCCCTGCAACACGGGATAGTCCCGGCGGTTGATGCCCTCGATCAGCCATTTGCCGACGCCCGGCCAGGAAAAGATCGTCTCGGTGAGGATGGCCCCGGTGAACAGCACGCCGACCTGCAGGCCGATCACCGTCACCACCGGGATCAGGGCATTGCGTAAGGCATGGATCGCGATCACGCGGAAGCGCGGCAGGCCCTTGGCGCGGGCGGTGCGGATGTAATCCTCGCCCAGAACCTCCAGCATCGCCGAGCGCGTCATGCGCGCGATCACTGCAAGCGGCACGGTGCCGAGCACGATCGTCGGCAGCACGAGATGCGACAGGGCGGACCGGAACGCGCCGACGTCGCCGGCAAGCAGCGTATCGACCAGCAGAAAGCCTGTGACCGGCTCGATGAAGTACTGCACTGCGATCCGGCCCGACACCGGCGTCCACCCAAGCTGTACCGAGAACAGCAGGATCAGCAGCAATCCCCACCAGAAGATCGGCATCGAATAGCCGGTGAGCGAGATCCCCATCACGCCGTGATCGAAGATCGAGTTGCGCCGCACCGCCGCGATAATGCCGGCCGGCAGCCCGATACAGAGCGCAAACAGGATGGCGCAGATCGACAATTCGACCGTGGCCGGAAACAGGCTCTGGAATTCGGCGATGACCGGCTCATGCGTGACGATCGAGCGGCCGAAGTCGCCATGCACCAGCCGCGACAAATAGAATCCATATTGGACCAGCACCGGCTGATCGAAGCCGTAATCTTTGCGAAGCTGCGCGAGGCGGGCGGGATCGATGCCGCGCTCGCCGGCCATGGTCTCGATCGGATCCCCGGGGATCAGACGGATCAACACGAACACGAGCAAGGTGATTCCGATGAACGTCGGAACCACGAGGCTCAATCTGGTCAGCGCGAATCGAAGCATGCCTGGCTCTGTCGTCCCCGGCCGCGAGGACAGATTAATCGAATTCAACCGCGAGATCGAGGATGGCCCCGCTCAACTCGCCCTGGCCGGATCTGCTGGCGTCGAACCATGCTTCCGCGTGCCATGCTGGCAAGTTCAGGGATCACGAAGTTCAGGGATCATGGAGGGCAGCCCCCGACGGCTGCCCTCGTACGACAGCGGAGTCCGTCAGTCCTTGACGTCGACACCGTAGAAGCTGTGCCGTCCGAACGGCGACAGTTTGAAGTCGATGACGCGCTTGCTGACAGGCTTCAACTGCACGGCATGCGCGATGGTGTACCACGGCGCCTGCTCCTTGAAGACGACCTGGGCCTCCGCGTAGAGCTTGGCACGCTCGGCCTGATCGCTGACCGTTTTGGCCTTCACGACCAGATCATCGAACGGCTTGTAGCAGAACTTCGCGATGTTCGAGCCCGAGCCCGAGGCCGAGGCGCAACCGAGCAAAGTGTGCAGGAAATTGTCTGGATCGCCATTGTCGCCGGTCCAGCCATACATGCCCATCTGATGCTCGCCGGCCTGCAATCGCTTGCGATATTCACCCCATTCGAACGACTTGATCTCGGCCTTGACCCCGATCTTGGCGAGGTCGGCCTGCATCAATTCGGCGATCCGCTTGGCGTTCGGATTGTAGGGACGCTGCACCGGCATGGCCCACAGGTCCGAGTCCAGCCCGTTGGGAAATCCGGCTTCGGCGAGCAGCTTCTTGGCGGCCTCCGGATCATAGGGATCGTCCTTGACGTCGTCATTGTAGGACCACATCGACGGCGGGATCGGGTTCTTTGCCGCAATGCCGGTCGACAGATAGACGGCGTCGATGATCGCCTTCTTGTTGATCGCCATGCTCAGGGCTTTGCGCACGCGGACATCATCGAACGGCTTCTTCTGCGTGTTGAACGCCAGATAGCCGACATTGAGGCCGGGTTGTTCGAGGACCGTGACGTTCGGGTCCTTCCTGATCGCGTCGATGTCGGCCGGGTTCGGATAGGGCATCACGTCGCATTCGCCCTTTTGCAGCTTGGCCCAGCGAACGGACGAATCCGGCGTGATCGAATAGACGAGGTCGTCGATCTTGGCCTTGCCGCCCCAATATTGCGGGAATGCCTTGTAGCGGATCACCGCATCCTTTTGATACTGCACCAGATAGAACGGACCCGTGCCGATCGGATCCTGGTCGATCTTCTCGGGCGTCCCCGCCTTCAGCATCGCATCGGCATATTCCTTCGACTGGATCGCGGCGAACGGCATCGCGAGATCCGCAAGGAACGGAGCTTCCGGCTGATTGAGGGTGATCTTGATCGTGTAGTCATCGATCTTCTCGACCGACTTCAACAGTTTCGGCAGCGCCATGTCTCCGAAATAGGAATGGTTCGGGCTCGTCACCTTGAAATAAGGATGATCCTCTTTCCACTGCCGCTCGATCGAGAACAGAATGTCGTCGGCATTGAAGTCGCGCGTGGGCTTGAACGATTTGGAGGCCGTATGCCACTTCACGCCCTTCCGCAGATTGAACGTATAGGTGGTGCCGTCGGGCGAGATCGTCCATGTTTCGGCCAAGCCTGGCACCACTTGCGTGCTGCCGCGATCGAACTCGACAATGCGGTTGTAGATCGGCTCATTGCCGTCGAACGAGGTCCCGGTCGTGTTGATGCCGGGATAGAAATTTTCAGGGCTGCCTTCTGAGCAGAACACGAGAGTCTTCGCGAAAGCGGCGGGAGAGGCCAGCAACGCCGAAGCGCAGACGGCAACAAGCAGGTTACATTTGTTCACGGATGGAACTCCAGGTAGAAACTGGCGATGCAAAGAGGGGATGCGCCGCATCGTCGCGCCTGCCTCAACCTTGCTATTGTGTGTTGCTGCTGTCAATGCATCGTAAGGTAGAGCGCAGGTAGCTCTCTATGCAGGCGCTTGTCCGCCGCTCTCCATCAACACACCTCTCGGCGTGTTCATGGTCCGGTGTGCAGTGCCTCGGCTTTTGCCCCTCATGGCGGACCGCTTCACCTGCGAACCCCTGCCGCAATGCGAACGGCAGGGGGTCTTGGTCGCTGATCGCGATTACTTGCCGGGAAGCTTGTCGTCGACGCCTTTGACGTAGAAGTTCATGCCGAGGATCTGGCCGTCGGCGAGATGATCGCCGCCCTTGCACTCCACCTCCTTGCCGTCCTGGCCGACGACCGGGCATTTGAACGGATGCAGCTTGCCTGCGGTGATCGCGGCCTGCGTCTCCTCGGCCATCTTCTTCACATCATCAGGCATGTTGGTGTAGGGCGCCATTTCGAACATCTTGGAGTCGAGGCCACCCCAGGTGTCCTCCGACTTCCAGGTGCCGTCGAGCTCGGCCTTGACGCGGGAGATGTAATAGGGCGCCCAGGTGTCGAGGATCGAAGTCAGCTGCGCCTTGGGGCCGAACTTGATCATCTCGGAGTCCTGGCCGAAGGCGAGCTTGCCGCGCTCGGCCGCGACCTGCATCGGCGCCGGGCTGTCGGTATGCTGCATGATGATGTCGGCGCCCTGATCGAGCAGCGCCTTGGCGGCGTCGGCCTCCTTGCCAGGATCGAACCAGGTGTTGACCCAGATGATCTTGACCTTGATGTTGGGATTGATCGACTGCGCGCCGAGCATCGTCGCGTTGATGCCCGAGACGACCTCGGGAATCGGGAACGAGCCGATATAGCCAAGCACGCCGGCCTTCGACATCTTGGCCGCGATCTGGCCCTGGATATAGCGGCCCTGGTACCAGCGCGCCGAATAGGTCGACATGTTCTTGTCGCGCTTGTAGCCGGTGGCGTGCTCGAAATGCACGTTGGGATATTTTTTGGCGACCTTCAGGGTCGGGTCCATGTAGCCGAACGAGGTCGTGAAGATCAGCTTGTTGCCGGCGCGGACGAGCTGCTCGATGGCGCGCTCGGAGTCGGGGCCTTCCGGCACGTTCTCGAGATAGGTCGTCTCGATCTTGTCGCCGAACTCCTTCACGAGCGCCTGGCGCGCCAACTCGTGCTGATAGGTCCAGCCGAGATCGCCGATCGGTCCAAGGTAGATGAAGCCGACCTTCAGCTTGTCGGCGGCGTGCGCGACGCCGGCGATGCTCCCCGCCAGCAACAGCGCGGCGGCAGCCCCCAGAAGCCTTTTCATCATCGTCAATATCTCCAAATTGTCAGGGGAAAGCCTATTTCCAGAGCGTCGCGCCCCATCGCAGGCGCTCCGGATGAAACGATCAGCGGTCCGGGACGAACACCGTTCCCAATGCAGCCGGCGCCGTCGAGCCGCCGGTCCGGGCGCGCGACAGCAGCACCAGCACGATCACGGTGGCGAGATAGGGCAGCGCCGACATGAATTGCGAGGGGATGCCGACACCGGCGCCTTGCGCATGCAGCTGCAGGATCGTCACCGCACCGAAGAGATAGGCGCCGATGACGAGACGGCCCGGTCGCCAGGATGCAAACACGACGAGCGCGAGCGCGATCCAGCCGCGTCCCGCCGTCATGCCGGGAATGAAGAATGGCGTGTAGGCCAGCGGCAGATAGGCTCCGGCGAGCCCGGCGCAGGCGCCGCCGAACAGCACGGCCAGCATGCGGATGCGCAGCACGGGATAGCCGAGCGCATGCGCGGAGATGTGGTTGTCGCCGCAGGCGCGCAGGACGAGACCGGCGCGGGTGCGATAGAGGAACCACCAGACGGCGACAATCAAGGCCAGCGACAGATAGACAAAGGCGTCCTCGCCGAACAGGATGCGGCCGACCAGCGGGATGTCACTCAGGCCGGGAACCGAGAGGTGCGGGGCGGTGTTGATGCGCTCGCCGACAAAGCGCGCCCCGATCAGGCCGGAGAGGCCGATGCCGAAAATGGTCAATGCCAGGCCGGTCGCGACCTGATTCACCGCGAGCCCGAGCGTCATGAATGCGAAGATCAGCGACATCAGCATGCCGGCGATGATGCCGCACAGCGCGCCGACGACGATCGAGCCGGACAGCCAGGCGCCGCCAAAACCACAGGCGGCGCCGACGATCATCATGCCCTCGACGCCGAGGTTGAGCACGCCGGCGCGCTCGGTGACCAGCTCACCGGTCGCTGCCAGCAGCAGCGGCGTCGATGCGGCGAGCACCGACAGGATGATTGCTTCAACCAGCACCACTTTGCACCTGTCGGGCGGCGAAGACGAGCTTGAACCGGTAGAGGATGAGGGAGTCGCAGGCGAGCACGTAGAACAGCAGGATGCCCTGGAATACCTTGGTCACGTCGAGCGGAATCTTCATCGTGATCTGGGCCTGCTCTCCGCCGATGAACGTCAGCGCGAGGAAAAGTCCTGCAATTAATATTCCAACGGGATTGAGCCGGCCGAGGAAGGCGACGATGATCGCCGTGAAGCCATAGCCCGGCGAAATGCCCGGTTGCAGATGGCCGATCGGACCCGCCACCTCGATGATGCCGGCGAGGCCGGCCAAAGCACCGGAGATTGCGAAGGTCACCAGCACGAGCTGATTGGCGTTGAAACCGCCGAAGCGGGCGGCGCGCGGCGCGACGCCGACCACCCGGATTTCAAAACCCTTGATGGTGCGATCGAGCAGCACGAAGGCGCAGATGACGACAATGAGCGCGATGATGCTGCCGAGATGCAGCCGTCCGCCCTCGATCAGCAGCGGCACGGTCGCGACCGGATCGAACTCGGCGGTGGTCGGGAAATTGAAGCCGGCCGGATCACGCCACGGGCCGCGAACGAGATAATCGAGCAGGAGATCGGCGACATAGACCAGCATCAGGCTGGTGAGGATCTCGCTGGCGCCGAACTTCACCCGGCACAGCGCCGGAATCAGCGCGTAAAGCGCGCCCGCGGCAGCGCCGGCGAGCAGCATTGCCGGCAGCACCCAATGGCCGGCTTCCGTGCCCTGTGTCTTGACCGCGATCCAGCTGCCGGCGACGGCGCCGATCAGAAACTGGCCTTCGGCGCCGATGTTCCAGGCATTGGCGAGATAGCACAGCGATAATCCGATCGCGATCATCACCAGCGGCGTCGCCTTCACGGCGATTTCCTGCAGCGAATAGCCGTCGGTGAGAGGGGCGATGAAATACACGCCGAGCGCGGTGATCGGGTTCTTGCCGAGCAGGGCGAACAGCACGCTCATGGTCACCAGCGTCAGCCCGATGGCGATCAGCGGCGAGACCAGCGCTATGGTGCGTGAGCGCTCGGCGCGCTTCTCAAGCACGAGTTGCATGCGCGGCCTCCTTCTGGTCGAGACTGGCGCCGCCCATCAGCAGGCCGAGTTTTTCGCGCGTGGCTTCCATGCGCGGCAGGGCTGCCGAGAGCCGGCCATGAAACATCACGGCAATGCGGTCGGCGATTTCGATCAGCTCATCGAGATCCTGGCTGGTGACGAGCACCGCGGCGCCCGCACTTGCGAGGTCGATCAACGCCTGGCGGATGATCGCCGCAGCGCCGGCATCGACGCCCCAGGTCGGCTGGTTGACGACGAGCACCGCTGGTTGCCGCAAGATCTCGCGGCCGACGACGAATTTCTGGAGATTGCCGCCGGACAGGCTGGCGGCCTCGGGATCGCGCTTGGCCTTGCGGACGTCGAACGTCTCGGTGGTGCGATCCACCGTCCGCAGCGTGGCGGCGGCATTGATGAAGCCGTGGCGCACCATGTCGCCGGCGGCGTGCCCCGTCAGCAGCGCATTCTCCGACAGCCTCATCCGCGGCGCGGTGCCGTGACCGAGCCGTTCCTCGGGCACGAAAGCCGCGCCCATCTTGCGGCGCTCGCTGATCGAGAGATTGCCGCAGGCGATGCCGTCGATGATGATCGTTCCCGGCTCCTTGACAAGGCGCTCCCCGGAAAGCGCGGCGAACAGTTCGTCCTGTCCATTGCCTGCGACCCCGGCGATGCCGAGGATCTCACCGCCCTTCAACTCGAACGAGATATTCTGCAGACGGACCCCATGCAACTCGGCCGGTTGCAGCGTGAGATCATTCACGACCAGGCGCGGCACCGTCGTGCGCCGCTCGGCCGACGGCTTCACTTCCTTGATCTCGCTCCCCACCATCATACGGGCAAGCGATCCGGCCGTCTCGAGCTTCGGATTGCAGGTAGCAACCTTCCTGCCGCCGCGCAGGATCGTGGCGGTGTCGCACAGCCGCTTCACCTCATCCAGCTTATGGCTGATATAGAGGATCGCGCGCCCCTCTTGCTTCAGCCGCTCAAGCACGATGAAGAGCTGATCGGCCTCCTGCGGCGTCAGCACCGCCGTGGGCTCGTCCAGGATCAGGAATTTCGGGTTCTGCATCAAGGCCCGTACGATCTCGATGCGCTGCCGCTCGCCCACGGAGAGTTGCCAGACCTCCCGCTTGGGATCGAGCGGCAGTCCGTAGTCGCGGGCGACGTCGGCCAGCCGGGCCGACACCGCCCTGAGCGGCTCCTTGCCATCTAGCCCGAGCGCTACGTTCTCGGCGACGGTCAGATTGTCGAACAGGGAGAAATGCTGAAACACCATACCGATGCCTAGCGATCGGGCCTCGGAGGGCCCGGAGAGCTTGATCGGTCGGCCCTGCCAACGCAATTCCCCGCCACTCGGCTGCACCAGTCCGTAGATGGTCTTGACCAATGTCGACTTGCCCGCGCCGTTCTCGCCGAGGAGAGCGTGGATTTCGCGCGGGACGATCTCGATGTCGATCCTGTCATTGGCGAGGAAATCGCCGTAGCGCTTGGTCAATCCGACCGTCTGCAGGAGCGGCTGTACGGGGGCTGGGTGAGCCAGCGCGGGATCGGGCATGTGCTGCGTCTTAGGCAGGGAATGGAACTGCCTCAATTGTGAGCTAATTTAACTCGCCGCGTAAGAGGCGAAAAGCGCCATCGTTTGCACAACTCTTGCCCAGCCCCTGGAAACGTCCCCCCGTCCATTTCCGCTTCAAGGCCAGTTGCATCGGGCCGGTGATGCAATTGGATTGCCTCCGTCCGCGCGACGCGACATGTGGCACTTTTGCGACAGTTGCCGGGAATCAATCTCGGACAGCAGCGTGCCCGTTGGATGAGCAGCATCATCTCAACGGCCGAGCGAACCTCCGTCGTGTGCTTGCAGCGTTCCGCAGCGGCCGATGAAGCTGCTTCTGCCCTGTCCAGAAAACTCCAACGATGTGAAGTCGAAAGCCCCGTTTCGCGGTTCCATTTGCCGCGGCCAATCGTCTCACATCCTGGAACGCCGGCGCGAGGCGCGCGCCACCGTTTGGGGCGGAACCTTGATCAAACTGCGGGCAAGACGTGGAGAATCTTGAGGCTTCTCGCGACGAAGCTTCGGCGCAACTGTGCAGGCAAGTGCGGAATCGGCGCTTGTTCATTGGGGGTGTCTACATGTCATTTCGTCATTTCATCACTGCTGCCGTTGCGCTGGGCGCAGGCGCGATCGCGGCGCTGGGGCAGGCCGGCGCTGCGGATCTGCCGGCCAAGGCCGCGAAAAAGGCTCCGGTTGATCTGCCGTTCTTCCTCGTCGTCGACAACCGCGTCAGCTTCTCCTGGATGCCCAAGGGCACCGATCCCGGCGTGTTCTCGGTGCGGCCGAATGGCAGCATCAACAGCACCACCGCCAAGCAGGTCTATTCGTTCAGCCACTTCGACGTCTGGCAGTACGGCACCAACTTCTTCACCATTTCGATGTTCAAGTCGGATCATAACGACCCGGCCAATCCCTGCACCAATGCCGGCGTGATCTTCAATCCCGGCACCGGGATCGCCACCCCCGCAACGTGCGAAGGCGCCACCGAGATCTATGGCCTGTTCCGCTCGACCTTCGGCTGGAATCAGATCTTCAACACCAACGCTTTCACGATGGGGCCGCTGCACAACATCTCGTTCGAGGTGGGCATGGATGCCAACACCGAGAACAACTATCTGTCGCCGGCCAAGCGCTCCATGGTCGCCGGTCTGCAATTCGCGTTCGATCTGCCCTACAAGGGCTACTTCAACGCCGCGCCGCTGCTGTATTACGAATTCTACAACCGTAATGCGTTCACCCAGTGCGGAGCAGGCTGGCAGCTACCGGCAGCGGCTGTTCCGGGCGTGAACTGCTTGACCGACGGCAATCGCAGCTTCAACCCGACCTGGGCGCTCGAGCTGAATTACTACATGGATCTCGGCTTCCTGCCGCCAAACATGCAATTCTGGTCTATCAGCGGCCGCGCCGGCTGGTACGGTGAGAAGGGCAACGAGAACAGCCCGCTGCCGGGGACCAAGACCGCGATCGAGTTCAACTCCGAGCCGATCCGTCTGACCTTCGACGCTTCCAAGGCCTTCATGGGCGACAAGTATTCGCACTTCGTCGACGTCTGGGTTGCCTATCGCTACTGGCAGAACAAGTTCGGCCTCGACCACAAGACCAGCGGGGCCTGCGTCGGCAATGCCAGCTGCACCGAGGAGACGGTCTATGGCGGCGTGACCGTCAAGTTCTGATCTGGCGTGACCAGAGGAGGGCGCTGCAGCCAGGCTGCGGCGCCCTTCTCGTTTGATCATATGTCTCAGATGATCATAGGCCCCTGACGCCGTCATGCAGCGCGGCGGCTTCGTCGTCCAGCAGCGGTCCACGACCTCCGTCATACGCTGGCCACTCAAGAAGACCTTGCGGCAGGGTAGGTCGAGCGTCGGGTTTCCTGGTGTTTGCCGTGAAGTCGCGCAGCCGCCGATCGCTCGGCCGTGGACCTCCTGTCCAATGCCGGCCCGGTAGATCATGTGCTGCGTCTTGGACGGCGAATGGAGCTGTCTCAATTGTGAGACATTTGCCGGCTGTGTAAGAGACAAAATACACGCAATGCTTGGTGCGATTCGCGCCGATTACATTGGTTGTCTATTAGTTCGTATTCGCTTGTTTGTTGGTGTTTGATTAGTTGTAAGTAATTTGAGTCAATTCGTTTGCGTGAAGCGACGTGTGGCGCTTTTGCGACAGTCATTAGGATTCAATCTCGCGCATTCGCCTGCTCGTTAGATGATCAGCGTCATCCAAAGCGGCCAAGCGATCGCTTGTCAGTCTCTTGCCGGGGGCCTCAGAGGACGATGAAGCGGCCTCTGTCGGATCCATAAAACTCCAACGATGTGAAGTCGAAAGCTCGGTTTTGCGATGCCATCTGCTGCTGCGGATCGTCTCACATTCTGAGATCCCGAGGCGAGGCGCCAGCGCGGCTTGGGGCGGAAGCTTGCTCAAACCGCGAGCGAGGCATGGAGAATTTTGAGGCTTCTCGCGACGAAGCTTCCGGGCAACTTTGCATGCAAGTGCTGAATTGGCACTTGCTGCTTGGGGGATCTACATGTCGTTTCGAAAGTTCATCATTGCTGCGGTCGCGCTGGGCGCAGGCGCGATCGCGGCGCTCGGGCAGGCCGGCGCCGCGGATCTGCCGGGCAAGGCCGCGAAGAAGGCCCCGGCTGATCTGCCGTTCTTCCTCGTCGTCGACAACCGCGTCAGCTTCTCCTGGATGCCCAAGGGCACCGATCCCGGCGTGTTCTCGGTGCGGCCGAATGGCAGCATCAACGGCACTACCGCCAAGCAGGTCTATTCGTTTACTCACTTCGATATCTGGCAGTACGGCGCCAACTTCTTGACCATTTCGATGTTCAAGTCGGATCAAAACGATCCTGCCAATCCCTGCACCAATGCCGGCGTGATCTTCAATCCCGGCACCGGCATCGGTACCCGCGCAACGTGTGAAGGCGCTACCGAGATCTATGGTCTGTTCCGCTCGACCTTCGGCTGGAATCAGATTTTCAACACCAAGGCCTTCACCATGGGGCCGCTGAACAACATCTCGTTCGAGGTGGGCATGGATGCGGGGACCCAGAACACCTATGTGGCACCGGCCAAGCGCTCCGTGGTTGCCGGTCTGCAATTCGCGTTCGATCTGCCCTACAAGGGCTATTTCAACGCCGCGCCGTTGCTGTATTACGAATTCTACAACCGTAATGCGTTCACGCAGTGTGGAGCGGGCTGGCAGCTGCCGGCTGCGGCCGTCCCCGGCGTGAACTGCTTGACCGACGGTAACCGCAGCTTCAACCCGACCTGGGCGCTTGAGCTGAACTATTACATGGACCTCGGCTTCCTGCCGCCGAACATGCAGTTCTGGTCGATCAGCGGCCGCGCCGCCTGGTACGGTGAGAAGGGCAACGAGAACAACCCGCTGCCCGGGACCAAGACCGCGATCGAGTTCAACTCCGAGCCGATCCGCCTGACCTTCGATGCTTCGAAGGCCTTCATGGGTGACAAGTATTCCCACTTTGTCGACGTCTGGGTTGCCTATCGCTACTGGCAGAACAAGTTCGGCCTCGACCACAAGGTGAGCAGGGTCTGCGTCGGCAATTCGACCTGCACCGAGGAAACGGTCTATGGCGGCGTGACCGTCAAGTTCTGATCTGACGTGACCAGAGGAGGGCGCTGCAGCCAGGCTGCGGCGCCCTTGTTGTTTGTCATGTGTCCCAGATGATCATAGGCCCCTGACGCCGTCATGCAGCGCGGCGGCTTCGTCGTCCAGCAGCGGTCCACGACCTCCGTCATACGCTGGCCACTCGAGAAAACCTTGCGGCAGGGTAGGTCGAGCGTCGGGTTTCCTGGTGTTTGCCGTGAAGTCGCGCCGCCGCCGTTCGCTCGGCCGTGGACCTCCTGTCCAATGCCGGCCCTGTAGATCATGTGCTGCGTCTTGGATAGCGAATGGAGCTGTCTCAATTGTGAGACATTTGTCCGGCTGTGTAAGCGGCAAAATACACGCAATTCTTGGTGTGATTCGCGCTGGTTCCATTGGTTGTCTATTAGTTCGTGTTCGCTTGGTTGTTGGCATTTGATTAGTTGTAAGTAATTAGATTTGCTTCATTTGCGTGAACCGGCATGTGGCGCTTTTGCGACAGTCATTAGGATTCGATCTCGCGCATTCGCCTGCTCTTTGGATGATCAGCGTCATTCAAAGCGGCCAAATGATCGCTTGTCAGTCTCTTGCCGGGTCCTCAGAGGACGATGAAGCGGCCTCTGTCGGATCAAGAAAACTCCAGCGATGTGAAGTCGAAAGCTCGGTGGTGCGGGTCTATCTGCTGCTGCCGATCGTTTCATATTCTGGCCCCCAAACAGGGGGCGCGCGCCCCCGTTTGGGATCGAACCTCGATCAAGCTGCGAGCAAGGCATGGAGAATCTTAAGGCTTCTCCTGACGAAGCTTTGGGGCAACTGTGCGTGCCGGGGCTGCATCGACTCTTGTTGCTTGGGGGTTTAAATGTCCTTTCGGAAGTTTATCACTACTGCGTTTGTGCTTGGTGCAGGCGCGACCGCGGCGCTCGGGCAGGCTGGCGCTGCGGATCTGCCGGCCAAGATCGCGAAGAAGGCCCCGGCTGAACTGCCGTTCTTTCTGCTCGTCGACAACCGCGTCACCTTCTCCTGGATGCCCAAGGGCACCGATCCCGGCGTGTTCTCGGTGCGGCCGGATGGCAGCATCAAAGGCACCACCGCCCAGCAGGGCTATTCGTTCACTCACTTCGACATCTGGCAGTACGGCACCAACTTCTTCACCATTTCGTTGTTCAAGTCGGATCACAACGATCCGGCCAATCCCTGTACCAATGCCGGGGTGATCTTCAATCCCGGCACCGGCGTCGCCACCCCCGCAACGTGTGAAGGCGCCACCGAGATCTACGGTGTGTTCCGCTCGACGTTGGGCTGGAATCAGATCTTCAACACCAACGCCTTCACGATGGGGCCGCTGCGCAACATCTCGTTCGAGGTGGGCATGGATGCGAATAGCCAGAACACCTATGTGTCGCCGGCCAAGCGCTCCGTGGTCGCCGGTGTGCAATTCGAGTTCGATCTGCCCTACAAGGGCTATTTCAACGCCGCGCCGTTGCTGTATTACGAATTCTACAACCGTAACGCCTTCACGCAGTGCGGAGCGGGCTGGCAACTGCCGGCTGCGGCCGTCCCGGGCGTGAACTGCCTTGCGGATGGCAATCGCAGCTTCAACCCGACCTGGGCACTCGAGCTGAACTATTACATGGACCTCGGCTTCCTGCCGCCGAACATGCAGTTCTGGTCGATCAGCGGACGCGCTGGCTGGTACGGTGAGAAGGGCAACGAGAACAACCCGCTGCCCGGGACCAAGACCGCGATCGAGTTCAACTCCGAGCCGATCCGCCTGACCTTCGACGCTTCGAAGGCCTTCATGGGCGACAAGTATTCCCACTTTGTCGACGTCTGGGTTGCCTATCACTACTGGCAGAACAAGTTTGGCCTTGATCGCAAGGTCAGCGCGGTTTGCAGAGGCAATTCGACGTGTACCGAGGAAACGCTCTATGCCGGCGTGACCGTCAAGTTCTGATTGGACGTGACCGGAGGAGGGGCGCCGCAGTTCGGCCGCGGCGCCCTTGTCGGCTATGATGTGTCCCCGATAATCATCTGTCCCAGACGCCGATATGCAGCGCGGCGGCTTCGTCCTCCAGCAGTGGCCCGACGACCTCCGTGGTACGCTGGCCGCTCGCGAAGACGTCGCGACAGGGCAGGTCGAGCGTCGGATTCTCCGGATGGTTGCCGGTGAAGTCGCGCAGTCGCCGTTCGCTCAGGCCGTAGACCACCCGTCCGATGCCGGCCCAGTAGATCGCGCCCGCGCACATCGCGCACGGCTCGGCCGACGAATACAGCGTGGCCGTCGCTCGAATGTCGGCGGCGATCGAGGTGCAGGCCTGCGTCGCCACGAGCCGCTCTGCATGCGCCGTGGCGTCGCGCGCCGGCATGTAGCCATTCTCCGCCTCGATCAGCACGCGACCGCCGGCGTCGACGAGAACGGCTGCGAACGGATGGTTGCCGTGCGACATCGAGCGCCGGGCGACGGCAAAGCTGTGACGCAGGAAATGGGCATCACGCGCCTGCGTGCCGGCGGCACTTTGATCATCCGCCGTGCTATCGTCATTCATCGCCATCGCACTGCTCCATTGCGCATTGGGCAGAGTCTGTGCCGGCATGCCGGAACGCGCAAGGGTAACCTGCGTGGGGATGGCGTCGAACTCGCCGTCGTCGCGATCGAGACCGAGCTGCGTGCCCGCCATCCCGAGATCGCGACGTTGTTCGTGAAACCCCAGACCGGCCGCCGCTATCGGGAGATCAGCGCCGCCCGGCATGCGGTCAGCGGTAGACGACGTCGCTGCGTGCGGACGACAGCCGCACCAGCATGCCGATCTGATAGATCGCCGAGAGCGCGACCAGGATATAGACGATCCGGGCGATCGGCGAGGATGTCGCGGTTTCCGCCGCACCATTGCCGAAGATGGCGGTGACGAGATCGACATCGAACAGGCCGACGAGGCCCCAGTTCAGTCCGCCGACGATCACCAGAACGAGAGTGAGGATATTGAGTGCGCGCATGGTTCTGCTCCTTGGCCAATGCATTCGATATTGACCAAGGCGAGGACGGCCGGCTCGTTCCTATCGCGGCGCAGTTGCGACCAAAGGCGCACTCGCAAGCACGACGACCAGCAGCGCCGCGAGCAGCCAGAATGCGGTCGACAGGCTCGTGGCCGCGGCGACGAAGCCGATGCCGGCGGGCCCGAGCAGCACGCCGGAGTAGCCGGCGGTGGTGACGGCCGCGACGGCCAGGCCGACCGGCATCACGGTCTGTGCTCCGGCTCGTCGGAACAGCACCGGCACCAGATTCGAGGCGCCGAGGCCGACCAGGGCAAAGCCTGTCATCGCACTGACGACCGAGGGAACGGCCAGCAGCACGACGAATCCGGTGATCGCCATGACGCTGCCCCACAGCAATGTCGCCCGATCTCCGATCCGCGCGACGACGACATCGCCGGCGAGACGGCCGATCGTCATCGTGATCGAGAACATGATGTAGCCGAGCCCGGCCTGCGCGGCCGGCAGACGGCCGGAGGCCGTGAGCAGCAGCGCGCTCCAGTCAAGCATCGCGCCTTCGACCAGGAACATGATCGCCGCGAGCGCCGCCAGCAACAGCACCGCGCCGTGCGGCAGCACCAGCAGCGGGCCCGATTCTGCCGGCTTGCCTGCGATCAGCCGCGGAACGGCGATGATCATCGCCGCCAATGCGATCGCGCAGCAGGCGAGCGTGCCCGGCAGCGGCGCGACCTCGAAGGCGAGCAGCGCGGTCATGACGCCGGAGCCGGCAAAGCCCCCGATGCTGAATTGGGCGTGAAAGCCGGACATCAATGGCCGTGCGCTGAGCCGCTCGACCTCGATGGCCTGGATGTTCACGGCGACGTCGAGCGAGCCGAGCGCCGCGCCGAAGGCGAACAGCGCGAGCGCGAGCGTGACCGGCGTCGTGGCGATGACGAGCGGAGGCAGCAGAACGCTGAGGGCAAGTCCGCTGACGATCACCACCGGCTTGCTGCCATAGCGCGCGCTGAGCAGGCCGGCCGCCAGCATCGATGCGACCGAGCCGACACCGAGCGACAGCAGCAGGAGTCCGAGCGTCGCATCATCGACGCCGAGCCGCTGCTTGGCGAATGGCACCAGCGGCGCCCAGCACGCGATGCCGAAGCCGGCGACGAAGAAGGCCAGGCGTGTCGCGAGCTGCGCCGCGCGGTGGTCTGAAATGGTCATGGATGGGGGTCCGGAATGCGGATGAAGCCGCGCCTGACAGCGGCTGCGGGAGATCGGGAAGCCAGGCGCCGCGCCTTTGCAACGCAACAAAGAAGGGACGATGCCGGCGGACCTGCCGATCCACTGGCCGAGCTTGTCGGCCGCGACATATCATGCATATAGGGCGGGCGTCATCCGAGCTGGGCCTCCAGAGTGTCGCAGCGCAGCCGCAGAGGAACGATGAGCTCGATCGAGATGTCCAAGGCGGCCTTTGTTGCCGTCGACTGGGGAACTTCGAGCTTCCGCGCCTGGCTGATGGCCGCCGACGGAACGGAGCTCGCCGAGAGCCGAGGCCCCGAGGGCATGTTGCAATGTGCGACGTCGGGGTTCGCGCCGGTGCTGCGCGATCATCTCCGCAAGCTCGGTGGACCGGCCGACCTGCCGGTGCTGATCTGCGGCATGGCCGGCGCGCGGCAGGGCTGGGTCGAAGCGCCATATCTGCAAACGCCGACCCGCCTCGACGCGCTGCATGCCGGCGCGATCTGCGTCGAGACCGAGGGCGACGTCAGGATCCTCCCTGGTCTGGCCCAGGCCCGCGCCGATCAGCCGGATGTGATGCGCGGCGAGGAGACGCAGCTGTTCGGCGTCACCGAGCCAGGCTTTTCCGGGATCGTGTGCATCCCCGGCACCCACAGCAAATGGATCCGGGTCGAGGCCGACGCCGTGGTCGCATTTGCAACCTACATGACCGGTGAGCTGTTCGCGGTGATCTCCCAGCACAGCATCCTGATGCATGCCGTCGAGCCGGACGCCGCGCCAGCCGAGGACGGCGCTTCGTTTCGCGCGGGCCTCGCGTCCGCGCTATCGTCTCCGGCGAGCCTGACCAGCGCGCTGTTCCGGCTGCGCGCGGCCCAGTTGCTCGGATTCGAGCCGCGCTCCGAAGGCGCCGCGCGGTTGTCGGGACTGTTGATCGGCAGCGAGATCGCGGATGCCCGCATGCGCTTCGGCAGCGACCTCCCGCTGCGGCTGATCGGAGCAGGCCGGCTCGGCCGGCTCTATCGCGAGGCCTTGACGGCGTCTGGTTTCACCGTGAACGAATGCGATGCTGAGCTGGCCTCGCGCCAAGGCCTGATCAAGGCGGCCCGGCAGATCTGGGGAGCGCGTTTCTGACATGACACAGTCTGTGAACTGGCCCAACGTGAAGCGGTCGCTGGTTGCGATCCTGCGCGGCATCAAGCCTGACGAGGCCGAGGAGATCGTGGCTGTCCTGGTCGAAGCGGGTTTCGAGATGATCGAGGTCCCGCTCAACTCGCCCGAGCCGTTCGTCTCGATCGAACGGCTGGCCAGGCGCTTCGGCCAGGACTGCCTGATCGGCGCGGGGACGGTGACCAATGCACCGGATTGTGTGCGGGTTGCGGAGGCAGGCGGCCGCTTGATGGTCAGCCCGAACGTCGATGCCGAAGTGCTGGCAACGGCGCAGGCTTACGACATGGTGACGATGCCCGGGGTGTTCACCCCGACAGAGGCATTTCTTGCCCTGCGCTGCGGCGCTTCGGCGTTGAAGTATTTTCCTGCTTCGGTTCTCGGCCCCGCCGGCATCGCGGCGCAATTGGCCGTGCTGCCGAAAGGCGTCGTCGTCGGGGCGGTCGGTGGCGTTTCGGACAAGAACCTTGCGACCTATGTCGCGGCTGGCGTGCGCGCGTTCGGCCTCGGCTCGAGCCTGTACAAGGCGGGCATGACGGCGAGCGATGTGCGTGACACCGCGCGTGCCTCGGTGCTGGCCTATGACGAGGCCATGAAACAGCAGGTTTGACCGGCTGCAGCTGCGTCCGGATCGCTCGGCATGCGCCGGACGCGGAGCAGCCCGGCGCGCGCTGCCCCGAAAATAGATTGAATTCAAATCATTTTGGTTCAAGTAAATGGGGGATGACACCGTCGGCATCCACCGCCCGTCTTCGCTTCGGCTTTGCGCTCGTTGGCCTCGCCCGCCGCTGGCGCCGCGCGCTGGACGAACGGATGGGCGCGCTCGGATTGTCGGATGCGGCATGGCCGCCGTTGGTGCATCTCGATCGATCGGGCGATGGCATCACCCAGAATGAGCTTGCGGCCCGCTGCGGCATCGACGGATCGAGCCTGGTGCGCCTGCTCGACATGCTCGGTGAGCGTGAACTGATCGAGCGGCGGGTCTCCCCGACCGACCGCCGCTCGCGGCTGGTCTTTCTCACCGCGAAGGGCAGGCGGCTGCTCACCTCGGTCTATCGAGTGCTGCGCGAGGCCGAGAGCGCGATGCTCCGGGACATCGACGACACGCGCCTGCAGGCGACGCTCGACATGTTCGACCGGATCGAGCAGCGGCTCATCGAAGGAGACGGCAAGGAATGAATGCGCCACCCGCTTCGCGGTTCGGCTTCGAATGGCCCCGCCTCGCATTCGGCTTTCGGACCGCGCTCGCCGCATGTCTTGCGCTCCTGCTTGCCTGGCTGGTGGGACTGGAGCATCCGCAATGGTCGGGGATGACGGTGTGGGCGGCCTCGCAACCTCTCCGCGGACATCTTCTGGAGAAGAGCGCGGCCCGGCTCGCCGGCACCATCATCGGCGTGTTGTTCGGACTGGCCTTGATGCGTGTCTCGCACGGCGACGCCATGGTGCTCGTCATCGGCATCTCGCTCTGGATCGGCCTGTGCGCCTTTGCCGGCAATCTCGTCCGTGGCTACGCCTCCTATGCCGCCATGCTCTCCGGCTATTCGGCGGCCATGGTGGCCCTGCTCGACGCGGCCCATCCGGAGCATGTGCTGGCCTTGGGCGCCGATCGCGTGCTGACCGTTGCCGTCGGCATTCTGGCCGCGCTGCTTGTCGGCTGGCTGTTCGCCGCGCCCGGCGACGATATCTCGGTTGTGGAGAAGGCGCGGCTTGTCAGCGAGCAACTGGCAGCCGACATCGTCGCGCGTCTGCGCGGGGCGCCGGTCTCGGAGAATGAGCAGCGTTCGATTCTGTCGGACATCTCGGCGCTCGAAGGCACGCTCGACCTGCATGGTGCTGGCTCACGCCGGCGACGACGGCTGGTTCGGAAGATCCGCGCGCTGCTGGCGGCGCAGGTCTCGGCCGTGCTGTGGCTGCGCTCGGAGGACAGCCGGGCCATCGATGCCGCGATGGCGGACTCGCTGGCGCGAACAGACATGTCCGAGACCGGAGTTTCCGTGCCGGCGCTGCAGCGGTTGGGCGAGGCCGCGGCCGCCGCGAATCCGCATGAACCATTGGCGTCGGTCCTGAATGACCTCGCCGCGGCGACAAGCAATCTGGCTGATCTCGACGGACGCCCTGCTGCCGAACTGCTTTTGCATCGCGATTGGATGCTGGCGCGCCGCGCGATGTTGCGCACCCTTGTCGCGATGCTGGCCGCGGGTCTGGTCTGGCTCGCAACCGGCTGGGAGATGGGCGGCTTCATGATGCTCGGCACGGCGATCATGCTGTCGGTCTTCTCGACCTTCGAGAAACCGGCTGCCATCCTGCCTCACGTGCTCGCAGGGCAGGTGCTGGGGACGGGCCTCGCCCTGATCTGCCGCTGGCTGATCTGGCCATACGTCGGTGGATCGCTCGGGGCGGTGCTGGCGATGGTCCCCTTCATCTTGCTCGGTGCGCCGCTGTCGGCGCATCGCCTGACCCAGCGCATGGCGTTCGACGTCAACATGGTGCTGTTGCTGATGCTGCAGCCGACCTGGCCGCAGACCATGAGCTTCGGGCATTCGCTGATGGCTAGCCTTGCCGTGGTCGCCGGACCCGTGGTCGCGCTGATTGCCTTCAGCCTGATCTATCCTGTCGACAGTCGCCGGCGCTATGAGGCGGTCAGATATTCGATGATCGACGATCTCGAACATCTCGCGGCCAGCGCCCTGCGATCGGATCGCCGCAAGCGATGGCGCGCGCTGCTGCATCACCGCGTCCTGCTCGCCACCTATTGGGGCGAACGGGCCTCGTATCCGACTGCGCGCCTGGCCGACGATGCCCTGGCGTTGCTGTATGTCGGACAGGCGATCGAGCAACTCGGCGAACTCGCTGCAAGCGGAACGTCGCCGGGCGCCAGACGGCGCTGCACGGCGACGCTGGAGCGGCTGCACCGCATCGGCACGGATCCGCTGCGCGCGGCCCGCGCCTTGCTCGATGCCGTGGGCCGGCTGCCGGCCGAGATGTCCGGCTGCAGACCGATTCTGACGCGGGCGGCGGCCCAGCTTGCAGAACGCCCTGCAGCCTTTCGCAAGATGGCCGCCGGCGCCGGTGCTAGCTCGCCGCGGCGTTGATCTCCGGCGAGCCGCTGTCTTCGGCAGGCTGGGTGAACGCCTGCAGCGCCTCCGCCATCTGCACGCGACCACCGACACCGGTAATGACGATATCGACCATCGTGAACGATGAGTGGAAATGGCCGCGGGCCTTGAGCTGTCCGACGGGGACGCCCGCCGCTGCCAATGCCTCCGCATAGGCCACGCCTTCGTCGCGCAGCGGGTCGAACTCGCAGGTCACGATATAGGCCGGCGGCAGTCCTTTCAGCTGGCCGCGCAGCGGCGACACGCGCGGATCGGTGCGATCGGCCGGCGAGCAGTAGATGTCCCAGAACCAGAACATCAGGCCGCGCGTCAGGAAGTAGCCGGCGGCATTCTCGGTGTACGACGGACGATCGAAGCTGCAATCGGTGACCGGGCACACCAGCAGCTGGCCACCGACAACGGGACCGCCGCGATCGCGCGCCAGCTGGCATGTCACGGCGGCGATATTGCCGCCCGCGCTCCAGCCCGCGACCAATACTGGACCTTCGCGGCCGCCGAGTTCGGCGGCGTGCTCCGCAACCCAGCGGGTGGCGGCGTAGCCATCTTCGGCCGCCGCCGGGAAGCGATGCTCGGGAGCGTGGCGGTAGTTCACGCTGATGAAGATCATGTTGGAGCGGCGGCACATGTCGCGGCAGAACGGATCATCCGACTGCTCGTCGCCGAGCACCCAGCCGCCACCATGGAAGTACACCACGATCGGATGCGGCCCGGGTGTCGCCGGGCGATAGAGCCGGTAGGCGAGGGGGCCATCCGCGCCTGGGAGCGTGCCGTCCTTGACCTCACCGACGGGGCGTCCCGGCGGCCGGGTCTTGTTGAACTCGGTGATGAAGTCGCGGGCGCCCTGCGCGCCCATCGATTCGATCGGCGGCAGGTTCATCTCGGCGAGCATGTTCAGCACCAGCCGCACATCCGGCTGCAGCTGCACGATCTCTCCGTCATTGCATTGGGCCGCGCCGTTCGGACCAGCCAGCTTGAAGCCGAGCATGCCGCGCTTCACGATCTCGTTGCAGATGCCGCGATAGGGCCCGACGCCGCCGGTATAGGGCATCAATGTCTGCGGCTTGCCTGGCACGTTGGCGCCCGTGTACCAGGTGTTGGCGAGCCGATGCAGCGTCACCGTCGCGCAGTCCGCCATGTGGCGCATCCAGCCGGCCTGCGCGGTGTCCGTCGGCTCGATCGTCGTGAAGCCGGCCTCGCGCATCTCGGCCAGGCGGTCCACCACGAAGTCGACATGCTGTTCGATCGACACCGCCATGTTCGAGAGCACCGATGGGCTGCCCGGCCCGGTGATCAGGAACAGATTGGGGAAGCCGGCGACGGTCAGGCCGAGATAGGTCTCCGGGCCGTTCGCCCAGGTCTCATCGAGCGATTGGCCGCCGCGGCCCTTGATCGGATGCACGGCGCGGATCGCGCCGGTCATGGCATCGAAGCCGGTGGCGAACACGATCACGTCGATGTCGAAGCTGCGCTTGTCGGTCTTGATGCCGTTCGCCGTGATCGACGTGATCGGCTCCTTGCGCAGGTTGACCAGGGTGACGTTCGGCCGGTTGAACGTCGCGTAGTAGTTGGTGTCCAGACACGGACGCTTCGCGCCGAACGGATGATCATGCGGCGTGAGCGCCTCGGCCGTCTCGGGATCCTTGACGATCTCGCGGATCTTCTCGCGGATGAGATCCGCGAGTAGCGCGTTGCCGTCGGCGTCGACCCCCTGGTCGGCCCAGAGCTGCGTCAGCATGCCGACGAGGTCGCCCGCAGCCCATAGCTTCTCGAAGCGCGCGCGGCGCTCACTCTCGCTCATCTGCCAGCTGAATTCGGTGGCCGGCGGAATCGGCACGCCCGTCAGCGACCAGCGCGCCTGCTCGCGCAGGCCGTTGCGATCCTGCGTCAGCTGGGCGGCACGATCGGCCGGCAACGGGCCGTTATGCGCCGGTAGAGCGAAGTTCGGCGTGCGCTGGAACACGGTCAGCTGCGCCGCCTGCTCGGCGATGATCGGGATCGACTGGATGGCGGACGAGCCGGTGCCGATCACCGCGACGCGCTTGCCCTTGAGGTCGACGCCGTCATGCGGCCAGCGGCTGGTGAAGTAGATCGCGCCCTTGAAGTCGTGCACGCCGTCGAATTCCGGCGGCTTGGGCTGCGACAGGCAGCCGGTCGCCATGATGTAGTGGCGGCAGGAGACGGCCGGGCCGTTGTCCGTCGTGAGCAGCCAGCGCTCCTTCGACTCATCCCAGGAGGCGCCGAGCACGCGGGTGCCGAAGCGAATGTCCCGGCGCAGATCGTAACGATCGGCGACGAAGCCGAGATAGCGCAGGATCTCCGGCTGGGTGGCATATTTCTCGGACCACTGCCAGGCGGTCTCGAGCTCGGGATCGAACGTGTAGCTGTAGTCGACGGTCTGGATGTCGCAGCGCGCGCCCGGATAGCGGTTCCAATACCAGGTGCCGCCGACATCGGTTGCGATATCCAGCGCCACGGTCGAGAATCCCGCCTTGCGCAGGCGGTAAAGCAGGTACAATCCCGCAAATCCGGCGCCCACGACGGCGACGTCGACCGTCTGGGTTTCACCCTGAGCGGATTCCGACGCGCGTGCCTCGACCATTCCGTCTGACATGCTGACCTCCCGATGATTTTGTGATTGCCGGAAGGCTAGCGCCGCTCGCGTGGTTTGTCAGCAGCCAAAACAACGATCTGCGGTTGCTGCAGTGCGGGCGTTGCCGGGCGTTCCACCGGTCAGGCGCTGATTTTGCATTGCCTGTCAAAAGACGCCAATGGAGTGGACAAGGCCCTGAGAAAGCGACAGAAAGCGACGCTGCCGCGCTGCATTCACCAAGTTTCAACGCATCGCGACTGTAACAAGCGCTACACTACGCCACACCCACGATTGATCAGGCCAGGCCCATGCCGCTATCGCTGCCCAAGCAAAAGATCCGCGTTCTGCTCCTGGAGGGCGTGAACGACTCGGCCGTCCGCATGTTCGAGGCCAACGGCTACACCGAGATCGAACGGCTGCCCAAGGCGCTCGGCTCGGCTGAACTGAAGCGCATGCTGTCCGGCGTGCATATGCTCGGCATTCGCTCGCGCACGCATCTGACCGAGGACGTCCTGCAGGCCGCAGACCGGCTGATGGTGGTCGGCTGCTTCTCGGTCGGCACCAACCAGGTCGATCTCGACGCCGCCAAGCGGCTCGGCATTCCCGTGTTCAACGCGCCGTACTCGAACACGCGCAGTGTCGCCGAATTGACCATTGCCGAAGTCGTGATGCTGATGCGGCGCATCTTCCCGCGCTCGGTGGCGGCGCATGCCGGCGGCTGGGACAAGTCCGCCAATGGCAGCCGCGAGGTGCGCGGCAAGACGCTCGGCATCGTCGGCTACGGCAATATCGGCTCGCAGCTGTCGAACCTGGCCGAAGCCATGGGCATGCGTGTGATCTTCTTCGATCTCACCGACAAGCTGCGCCATGGCAACACCGAGCCGGTCGAGAGCCTCGATGAGCTGCTGGCGATGAGCGACGTCGTCTCGCTGCATGTGCCGGAGACGCCGGCAACCGCCAACATGATCGGCGAGCGCCAGATCCGGCACATGAAGGACGGCGCCTATCTGATCAACAATTCGCGCGGCACGGTCGTCGATATCGAGGCGCTGGCCAGCGCGCTACGCGACGGCAAGCTCGCTGGCGCGGCGGTCGACGTCTTCCCCGTCGAGCCGGCCTCGAACGCTGATCCCTTTGTGTCTCCGCTGCAGGGCCTGCCGAACGTGATCCTGACCCCGCATGTCGGCGGCTCCACGGAGGAGGCGCAGGACCGGATCGGTGGCGAGGTCGCGCGCAAGCTGATCGACTATTCCGACGTCGGCTCGACCTTCGGCGCGGTCAACTTTCCGCAGGTGCAGTTGCCGGCGCGTCCGACCGGCACGCGCTTCATCCACGTCCACCGCAACGTCCCGGGTGTGCTGCGCCAGGTCAACGAGGCGGTCTCGCGGCACAACATCAACATCCTCGCGCAATATCTGCAGACCGATCCCGAGGTCGGCTATGTCGTGCTCGAAACCGACGTGGTGGGCGGCGAGGGCGAGGAGCTGCTGTCGGAGCTGCGCGCTGTGGAGGGCACGATCCGCGTCCGCGTGCTGTACGATCACGATCGGCCGTGACGTGATGGAGGCGCTTGCGCGATGACTGCCGAGGCTCCCTCGTCTCCAGCCTCCGCCGTGGTGCTCAGCACCACGGTGCCTGCGCGGGTGCTGCGGCACGATCCGCAATATGGCATGTCGACGCTGTTTTTCGCCGATGGCGAGCTGCGGGTGCCGATGGTCGATGCCGCGATCGATGCCGGCGTCTCCGTGACCATCGAGGCGCGTGACGTGTCGATCGCATTGTCGCGGCCGATGGACGTGTCGATCACCAATCGGCTGCCGGGCCGCATCGAGGCGATCCTGCCGCTGGATCCGCCCTATGTGCGCGTCACATTCGATCTCGGCGCGACGAAGCTGCACGCCTTGGTGACGCTCGAATCGGTCGAGCGGCTGGCGCTGGAGCCGGATCTGTCGGCCTGGGCGATGATCAAGAGCGTCGCGATCGGACCCGGCGCGGTTCGGCCTTCGGAGCTGCCTCGGCCGCGCCGCTGGCCCGCTTCTGATAATGAGGGTCCGTAGCCTTCTGTAGCTCGCCCAGCGCCGCGGCCGTGGCCGTGCGCGTGCGCCGCTCCATCGAGCGATACAGCGCGATCAGACGCTCGCCGAACAGTGTGATCTCGGCGCCGCCGCCGCGGCGGCCGGGATGGGTCTCGAAAACCGGCGTCTCGAAGGTGCGGTTGAGCGCATCGACCATCAGCCAGCACTTGCGATACGAGATGCCGCTGGCCCGCGCCGCACCGAGAATCGAGCGCTCCTTGCGGATGAATTCGATCAGCTGCAGATCCTCGGAGGCGAGGCTGCCGCCATTGCCGAAGGTGATGGTCAATGCGATCTGAGCTTCGCGCTTCATCCCAATCCGATCCGCTCGCGTGGCGAGCCGATCATGTCACGCGCGCTCCGCGCTGTCACCATGCGGCCGGACCACGCCTCGATCCATCCTGGCCCGCGCGCGATCTCGGCCGGAACGCATGCGGCGAAGGGGCCGGCGAAATTGCTCCATGCCACCATCATCGCCGGCGACACCGCGGTGATGATCGGAAGCCCGGCGGCGATGGCCGAGCCGAAGGCGTCGGCGAGGCCGCCGCCGGCGGCTTCCTGCTTGCCGAACTTGCTGAGGATCACGACATCGGTGCCCCGCGCGATCGACTGCTGCACGGCGGCGCAGGCGAGCACCAATCCTTCGGGATCGAGATTGCAGGCCTGCGACCCCGGACCGAGATCCTGCGAGATCGAGAACAGGCGTTCGTCATCGAGATTGCGCAGCACCATGGCTTTGCAGGGCTTGGCCTTGTCCGCACTGCTCTCGATCACGCCGGAGACGCGCAAACCCGCGTCCGCAAGGCGCAACGCGAACTCACCCAGCAGCTCCTGGATCACGGCGGATGCGGCGCCCTGCAATGCCACGATCTGACACGTCCCGGCTTCTGCGACATCCATGGCAGTCCTCTTCACACGATGGCGGAGACGCGGCCCGCCTTCCGACCGGTTTGCATGACCTGGTGAACGGCCGACACGACGCTCGCGGCGATCGCCTGGCCGCGCTCGTCCATGCCGGTCCAGGCGGCGTGACGGCCGCGCGGATCGATCTCGAGCAGCTTGACGTTGGCCGGCACACGCACGCCGTCACGCGCGATGCCGCGCAGCGCGCCGTCGAGCGGCGCGAGCACCGGCGCGCCGCCGAGCGAGCCGAGCTGCAGCCCCTTGTAGACGCGGGTGCCAATGTCGAGCGGCGTGTGCCAGACCGCCTCCTGGTCCGAATAGACGAAGCGCTCGCTCCCGGCGCCGCCGAGATCGCGCGCCTTGCCGTCGGCGTTGCGTGTGGTGCCCTGCGCGACGATCGCCCCGGTCTCGCACGGATGCGTCTCGATCGCGACGTCGCAATTGTGCCCGACAGCAAAGCGCGGGCCGATGCCGACGGCGATGCCGGCGACGCCGCGCAGATCCGGCGTGACCAAATGCTTCTGCATGCGCGCGTCGACGATGACGGCTGGATAGCGGAAGGCGATGATGTCGGTGAGATGCATCGCGGTCACGGCGACCTGGCTGGGCGCGCGGTGAATCCGCACGACGTCTGCGATGCTTTCGGCGCGGCAACCGATCACGCCGCCGACGTCGCGCGCTTCGCCGAACAGCACGTCGTGGAAGGCCATGCCGCGTCGGATCACCGGCGGAAACGCGTCGTGGCAGAGCACGACCGCAAAGCGGGCCTGGTTCAGCCTTGCCGCGACGGCGGAGGCGATCTCGTTGGTGCCCAGCAGCAGCGCGAGCGGCTCGGGCGCGTTCGGATGCCAGGTGACGGCGGCGGCTTTCATGCTGATGACCTCATGTTGCAAGGCCGAACTAGCAAGCCCCGGGCCATTCGGCCGATCGTCGGTCAACTCCCTGATGACGTTGATGAAACGTAAGATGTTCGGCGTTGGTATGATCCGAAGCTATATTGTCAATGATATAACATCGGATGCTATATTGTCGTTTATACAACATTGCAGGCGATGGATCGCGACGGACGGCTGGCTCAGGCGGCCGGATCTTCGCGGCGGACCAGGGCGACGCCCTTGACCTGGGCGTAGACGGCAAGCCCCGTTTGCAGGCCGAGCTCGTGCCACGAACGCTGGGTGACGCGCGAGAGCAGCCGCGCCCCCTCGCCATCGTCGCCGAGCCCAAGCAGCGCGGTGACGCGATGATCCGCCTGACTGCGGATCTCCAGAATCCTCGCCCGAAGTACATTGACGATGGTGCTGCGGCTCGGGGCTTCCAGCGCCAGGCTGACGTCGTCGGCCAGCACGCGCAGCCGGCGGCGCGTGCCCGGCGGCAGTGGCTCGGCCGGCAACAGGAATTGGCCGCCGGGCACGACGAGGGTCGCCATTCCGTCGGCGGCGTCCTGGCCCACGACCTCTGCATCGAAACTCACGGCCGCATCGCGCGATAGCGCGAGCGGCAGCGACAGATCGGCCTGGAGCTTGGACAGCGGCCCGGAGGCGAGGACAGCGCCGCTCCGCATCAGCACCAGCTGATCGGCGAGCCGCTCGACCTCGGCGATATCGTGGCTGATATAGAGGATCGGCAGGTCGAGCGCGGCATGCAGCCGCTCCAGATAAGGCAGGATCTCGTCCTTGGTCATCTGGTCGAGCGCCGACAGCGGCTCGTCCATCAGCAGCAGCTTGGGCTGGCTGAGCAACGCGCGGCCGATCGCGACGCGCTGGCGCTCGCCGCCGGACAGATGCCTCGGCGAGCGCTCCAGCAGCTTGGCGATGCCGAGCAGCGATACGACCTCGTCGAAGCCGATCGTAGCGGCGCCAGTCGTGGCGGGATGGCCGTACATCAGGTTGCGGCGGACCGAGAGATGCGGGAACAGATTGGCTTCCTGGAACACATAGCCGATCGGGCGCTGGTACACGGGACGGAACGTCTTCTCGTCCTGCCAGACGTCGCCGGCCACCGAGCAGAGTCCGTCAGCGAGCCGGTTGAGCCCGGCAATGCAGCGCATCACCGCGGTCTTGCCGCAGCCGGAGGGACCGAAGATCGCGGTCACGCCGCGGGCTGGCACCTCGAACCGCGCGTTCAGCTCGAAGTGCCCGAGCGTGCCGCGGAAATCGACCTTGACCGTGCTCATGACGCGCTTTTCGTCATCTTCTTCTCGATCAGCATCATCGTCAGGATGACGCAGAACGAGAACACGACCATGCCCAGCGCGAGCACCGAGGCTTCGGCCCATTGCGACGTCTCGACATAGTCGTAGATCGCGACCGACAGCACCTTGGTCTTGCCGGGGATATTGCCGCCGATCATCAGCACGACGCCGAACTCGCCGACCGTGTGCGCAAAACCGAGGATCGCGCCGGTGAGGAAACCGGGGCTCGCCAGCGGCACGGCGATGGTCCAGAACGCCCGCCAAGGCGAGGCGCGCAATGTCGCCGCAGCCTCCATCGGCCTGTCACCCATCGCCTCAAACGCGTTGCGGATCGGCTGCACCACAAAGGGCATCGAGAACAACACCGAGCCGATGACGAGGCCCGGAAAGGTGAAGGCCAGGGTGCGTGCGCCCCACAACGAGGCCAGCGCGCCGCCCGGACCACTCGGCCCCAGCGCCACCAGCAGGTAGAAGCCGAGAACGGTGGGAGGAAGCACCAGCGGAATGGCCACAAGCGCCGCGACAGCCTCCTTCCACCACGCCGGGGACCGTGCCAGCCACCACGCGATCGGCGTCCCCACCACCATCAGGATGACGGTCGTGAGGGCGGCGAGCTCGAGAGTCAGCCGGACCGGTTGCCAGATGTCGGCCGAAACGTGGAGGTTCATCCTTCAAGCATCATCGATGCGCGGGTTCAGGTGCCGGACTTCGGATCCAGAGCATAGCCGAACTTCTCGATGACAGCACGGGCTTCCGGAGTCTTGAGGAATGCCAGGAAGGCTGTCGCCGCCTCATTGCCGGCGGAGGCCTTGAGGAGCACGGCGTCCTGGCGGATCTCGGTGTAGAGGTTCTGCGGCACCAGCCAGCGCGACCCGCCGGCATTCGGCATCAATTGCGAGAGCGCCACGAAACCGAGTTCGGCATTGCCGGTATCGACGAACTGGAACGCCTGCGAGATCGTGTTGCCCTGCACGATCTTCGGTTGGATCGTGTCATAGAGGTTGAGCGCCTTCAATGTCTCGACGGCTGCGGCCCCGTAGGGCGCGGCCGTCGGATTGGCGATCGACAGCTTGTTGAACGCGTTCGCCTTCAGGGTCTCCTCGCCCTTCACCGTGGCCGGGTCCTTGCTCCACAGCACGAGCTTGCCGATGGCATAGGTAAAGCGGCTTTCGGCGACGCCGAGGCCCTCGGACACCAGCTTCTTCGGTCGCTCGTCGTCGGCGGAGAGCAGGATCGCGAACGGCGCGTTCTCCTTGATCTGGGTGTAGAACTGCCCGGACGCCCCGAAGCTCAGCACGATGTCATGTCCCGTCTTGGCCTTGAACAGGCCTGCGATCTCCTTGGCCGGCTCGGTGAAGTTGGCGGCGACCGCGACATTGGCGCTGCCCGCGAAGGCGCTGGCGCCCGTCAGCAGAGCAATGGCCGCGCCGAGGGCGGCGGTGGCGAAACGCATCGATCTCATCAACATTGTCCTTGTTTTATCCACCAACACGGGCTCATTGCGGTGAACTGCAAGTCCCATTCCGTCACATCGGCCGGAACCGATGCCGTGCTATATCCATTCGTATATATCAGAATAGACAGCTCGGCCGGTTCCCGTCAACACGAGGGCTGCGTCGGCCAACGCGATGGTAGTTAGTGTTCGACTTTCGACAATCGATGCGGCGCCGTGTCGCAAACACAACGGCCCGAGGATCGCGATCCCCGGGCCGTTGCAGGATCTTCGGGCCGTTGCAGGATCAGGACATCCGGTCCCAGAGCTGCCGCACCAGCATGCCCGCGCGCTTCTCGATCGCGGCTGCGGCATCGAGCGCGAGATCCTCGCGATAGCGGCCTGCGATCAGCTGGACGCCGATCGGCTGGTTATGATGAACCGTGACCGGCACCACCGCGCCGGGCAGGCCGAGCACGTTGATGGCCGAGATGAAGCGGATCTCGTTGAAGAAGATCTCGCGAACGCGCTCCGCACTCACGGTGTCGTCGCGCGGACCCGGCGTCGGCTTGACCGTCGTCGGCGCCAGCACGACGGGGTAGTCCTCGAAGAACAGCTGCCAGGCGCGAATATGCGTCGACCGCTGCGCCGTCGCATTCATCCAGCCGGCGAGATCGAGCATCTCGGCCTTGGCGCGCATGCCGCCCCAAGCCTTGTGGAAGTCCTCGGAGGTGACGGCCAGCATCTTGGCCTCCTGCATCACCACCACCTCGTTGGTGATGATGTCGCACCAGGTCTGCCAGACGCCGGAGATGTCGGGAACCTCGACCTCGCTGACCCGGTAGCCCGAGCGCTCCAGATGATCCGCGGCCTGCCGAAGCGCGGCCTCGACCGCAGGATCGACCTCCATGTCATCGGGGATCTTGGCGAGCGCGACCTTGATCGGGCGCTTCGGCTTGTCGCCCTCGAGCGGCGCCGGCACCCACCAGGGGTCGCGTGGATCTCGCCGGCTCATGACCTCGAGGGCCAGCCTCACGTCGGCGACGCTGCGCGCCAGCGGGCCCTGCGACGACATCAGATGCGCCAGCAGCGGCCGCTCGGCCGCGGCGCTTTCATTGTAGGCGGGGATGCGGCCCTGCGTCGGCTTGATCGTCACGACGCCGTTGCAATGCGCCGGCCAGCGCAACGAGCCGCCGATGTCGTTGCCATGGGCAATGGTGCCGATGCCGGCCGCGACCGCCGCGCCGGCGCCGCCGGACGACCCGCCGCAGGTGATCTCCGCATCCCACGGGTTCAAGGTCAGTCCATGCAGCGGGTTGTCGGTGAAGCCGCGGAACGAGAATTCCGGCGTGTTGGTCAGGCCGAGCACGATCGCGCCGGCATTCTTGAGGTTGCGCACCACGGGCGCGTCGGAGGGCGCAATGATGCCCATCTGGGCCGGAACACCGTTGGGATTCGGCCGTCCCTGATAGTCGACGTTCTCCTTGATGGTGACGGGCACGCCATGCAGAAGGCCGGTCTTGTTGCGTGACTTGTCGGCCGCACGCGCGGCCTTCAGGGCGTCCTCGGAGAGATCGACGACGACGGCATTGAGCTTCGGATTGACCTCCGCCATGCGCGCGATATGCGCCTCGGTCACCTCGACGGAAGAGACCGCGCCGGAGCGGATCGCAGCCGCGGTGTCGACCGCCGACCATTGCCAGACCGGTCCCTTCGGCAGGCGCGGCTTTGCCGCAGCCGCCTTCGCCGACAATGCGGGGTGCGGCTTGGCCTTGGGCGCCGGCTTCTTCACCGCGGCGCTCGCGGCCGCGCGCTTCGGCGCCGGCTTCGCCGTCTTTGCCGCCTTCTTCACTTTTGCCGGCTTCTTCGCTGTCTTTGCCATTGTCGTCCCCCCAGTGATTGTCTCAGGCCACCGACATTGTCAGCGGCGGTTCCACGTCGGCAGGCAGCGGGCTGACATAGGGCGTGCGCAAGGTCCGTTTGTTCAGGTCGGCCTTGGCAGCCGCGATCAAAGCCGGCTCGTTGAGCGCCTTGATGCCGAGGCCCGCCATCGCCTTGGCGGCCTGCACCATCGCCTTGTGGGCGGCCGGTGATTTGCCTTGGGCGACGACCTGCCAGGTGTGGAACGGCGTGCCGATGGCCACCGTCGGGGCGTGAACCTGGACCGTGGGCACGACCCAGCTGACGTCGCCGACATCGGTCGAGCCGATCTGCGGATTGCGCTTGGTGTTCAACGGCACCAGGAAATCGGCGAGCGGCTTGTCGGTCGGCTCCATGCCGATGCTGTAGTAGACGGACTCGATATCCTTCTCGGTCAGCGTCGCCTGGATCTGACCGGCGAAGTCCCGGTCGTTCTCGTCGAAATGCGGTGGCCCGAGCTCCTCCATGATCCCGTACAGCGCTTCCTCGAGCGGCGTGTTGGGCAGGATGTTCGACACCGCCGAGATGATCTTCATCTCGACCTTGGTCTCGGTCATCATCGCCGCGCCTTGCGCGATCTTGCGCACGCGCTCGACCAGCTCGTTCATGCCGGGCAGGTCGCGGGCGCGGATCGAGTAGCGGACGCGCGCATGGGCCTGGACGACGTTCGGCGCGATGCCGCCAGTGTCGAGCAGCGCGTAGTGCACGCGGGCGTCGCTCGGCATATGCTCGCGCATGTAGTTGACGCCGACATTCATCAGCTCGACGGCATCGAGCGCGCTGCGGCCGAGATGCGGCGACGCTGCGGCATGTGAGGTGCGGCCGGTGAAGATGAAATCGGCGCGGGTGTTGGCCAGTGACGGCGTCATCACCACTTCCCAGAAGCTCGACGGGTGCCAGGTGATGGCGATGTCGGCGTCCTCGAACGCCCCCGAGCGCACCATGAAGGCTTTCGCGGCACCGCCTTCTTCCGCGGGGCAGCCGTAATAGCGCACCCGGCCCGGCACCTTGTTGGCCGCGAGCCAATCCTTGACCGCGGTGGCCGCGAGCAGGGCCGCCGATCCCAGCAGATTGTGGCCGCAGCCGTGGCCATGACCGCCGGTTTCGACCGGCCGATGCTCGGCGACGCCGGCTTCCTGGCTGAGACCGGGCAGGGCATCATATTCGCCCATGAAGGCGATGACCGGGCCGCCTTCGCCCCATTCGCCCATCAGCGCCGTCGGGATGCCTCCGACCTTCTCGGTGATGCGAAAACCCTGATGCTTCAGCTCGGCGAGATGTTCGGCGCAGGAGCGGGCTTCAGTGTAGCAGACTTCGGGCATGCCCCACACCCGGTCGCTGAGTTCGATGAAACGGGTCTTGATTGCGTCGACGCCGCGCCAGATCTCGCTGCGGTTGTCCATCTCGGGTCTTCGTCCTCTGCTGCCATCGGAAGCGCTATCGATATCAGCTAAGTTCCCCGACGCCTAGCGACCCCCGGCGGGAGCAGCCATGCGGCGCGCTCGACGCTGTGTGCGAGCGCGCCGTCCTTGAGCAGATGTTGCTGCGGTCGGTGGCAATGCGGCGCTTTCCCGAGCGCCAGCTGAGAGGTGATGTTCTCGCATTTCGGAACTGGCCTGTGCGCCGTTACCGCGACGTCCAGGAGCGATCGCCGGCAAGTTCGGTTTTCCGTGCCAGGAGCGCCATCGTCATGCTTGCCGGACCGATTGCGATCATCGTTGCGTTGCGTCCAGCGATCCCATGCCCACGGAAGGCTGGATGGCGCTGGTCCTCGGGGTGGTCTTCTCGCTGATCGTCGGCGTCGGTCTGATGGCGTTGCTGTTCTACAGCAGCCGCAAGGGCTACGATGATCCGTCGCAATTTCGCGCTGACGATCGTCCCGAATGAGCGTGCTCAGACCGGCCGCGGCGGATGCTGGGTTCGCGGATGACGGTCGTGCAGAAGCTTCGCGAGCTGGTGCCGCAGGTCGTCGCGACCGCGCATCGCGGTCTCGAACAAGGCCTCCTGGATGTCACGCGGCATGTCTCCCCATACGCTGATGGCGGCGTTGCCGAGCAGCTCTGCGAACCGGTTGTCGTCCATGAGGCACCTCCGGACGATCTGACGTCCGAGAGCGACAAAGGTTCCAGCCGGCTATTGCGTGGTGAACAGCACCACCGCAATCGCGACCGAGGCGGCGACGGCGAAAGCCGCCGCTGTGGTTGACAGCACGCCGATGCGTCGCAGCGCCACGGCAAACACGATGATGATCGGCGTGGCCGTGACCAGGCCGAGCTGTGCTTCGGTCATGAATCTGCTCCTGACGGTGCTGATCCCTAACCCAAACCGCCGGCGCAGTGTTTGTGCGGCGACAAAGAGCGGTCCTGCTGTCGCGACTAGCTTTCCGCTATCCAGGCGGAGATGGCGATGTCGGCGGTCGCATGCGAACCGGAAGACGAGGAACGTGGGGACGTGTTCGACGGCCTGCCCGGCGATCCCATGATGTGGGTTCTGATCCTCAGCGAACTCGTTGCCTTCGGCCTGCTGCTTGGCGGCTTTGTCGTGGCGCGGGCGATCAATCCGGCCGTGTTCTCGGCCGGGCAGTCGATGCTCGACGGACATCTCGCTGCATTGAACACGATCGTGCTGATCACCAGCGGCTGGGCGGCGGCTCGCGCTGCTGCTGCGGCGCACGGCGCATCCTCGGCAGCCGCGCGGCGCTGGATCGCGCTGGCCATGCTGCTCGGCGCCGCGTTCATCGCCGTCAAGCTGACTGAATATGGCGGCGAGATTGCTGCCGGCGCCGGCTTTGAGACCTCGCCTTTCTTCACGCTCTACTTCCTGCTCACCGGGTTTCATCTGCTGCACGTGGCGCTCGGCATCGTCATCCTCGCGATCGTCGGCCGCCATGCCACCGCGAGCGGCGTCGAGACCGGGACGGCGTTCTGGCACATGGTCGATCTCGTCTGGATCGTGATGTTCCCGATCGTCTATCTGGTGCGCTGAGCCATGGTTCGCGATCGGCTCAATGTCGCCTGGCTCCAGCTGCTGGCCCTCGCCATCGCCACGCTCGCAGCCGCCTCGCTGCTGCCGAGCCGGTGGCTGATCGATGCGGTCGTCCTCTCGCTCGCGATGGCCAAGGGAAGGGTGATCGTCCTCGATTTTCTCGGCCTCCGTCACGCGCCTGCGCTGTGGCGCGGCCTGCTCACGACATGGCTCGCGGGCCTCGCCATGCTCGCCGGGCTTGCGGTCGCGCTCCGCGCGATGGTCTGAGCGGCCATCGCCGCGTTCGTTGCGCCCCGACAAAGAGCCACCGGGCGCAATCGATAGACTGATCTCACATCATCAACCTTCACCACACGGAAAGGACGTGTCATGGCGGAACGCCTGACCAAGTCGGCCGCGCGGAACGTCTTCTATGGCGGTTCGGCCTTCTTCTTTGCGATCTTCCTCGGGCTGACCGCGCACAGCCACTACTACATGGTCACGACCTCGACCAATGCCGCGACGCTGTCGGACTCGGTGGCGCGCGGCAAGCATGTCTGGGAGAGGAACTCCTGCATCAACTGCCACACCCTGCTCGGCGAGGGCGCCTATTTCGCGCCGGAGGTCGGCAATGTCTGGGACCGCTGGGGCGGCAGAGAGGACCCCGCCGCGGCCCGCGAGATGCTGAAATCCTGGATGCAGTCGCAGCCCTCCGGCGCACCGGGCCGGCGGCAGATGCCGCAGTTCAACCTGACCGACCAGGAGCTCAACGACCTCGCCGACTTCCTGCAATGGGCCGACACGATCAAGCGTCAGGACTGGCCGCCGAACAAGGCAGGCTGAGCCCGCTTCCCGCCCTCCATCATGAGAGAGATCCTCGATGAGATATGAGACCCAGAAGGTCGCGATGCTGTATTTCTACGGCGCGCTGACGCTCTTCCTCGCCCAGGTGCTGTTCGGCCTGCTCGCCGGCACCATCTACGTGCTGCCGAACACGCTGTCGGTTCTGCTGCCCTTCAACATCGTGCGCATGATCCACACCAACGCGCTGATCGTATGGTCGCTGATCGGCTTCATGGGCGCGACCTATTTCCTGCTGCCCGAGGAGACCGAGACCGAGCTCTACAGTCCGCTGCTCGCCAAGATCCAGTTCTGGATGTTCTTCGGCGCGGCGGGGGCCGCCGTGGTTGGCTATCTCTTCCACTATCACGAAGGGCGCGAGTTCCTCGAGCAGCCCTTCATCATCAAGGTCGGCATCGTCGTGGTCTGCCTGATGTTCCTGTTCAACGTCACCATGACGGCCCTGAAGGGCCGCAAGACCACGGTGACCAACATCCTGCTGTTCGGCCTGTGGGGCGTGGCGATCTTCTTCCTGTTCGCCTTCTATAACCCGGCTAATCTCGCCGTCGACAAGATGTACTGGTGGTACATCGTCCACCTCTGGGTCGAAGGCGTCTGGGAGCTGATCATGGCCTCGATCCTGGCCTTCCTGATGATCAAGCTCAACGGCATCGACCGCGAGGTGGTCGAGAAGTGGCTGTACGTCATCATTGGCCTCGCGCTGTTCTCCGGCATCCTCGGCACCGGTCATCATTTCTACTGGATCGGCGCCCCCGGCTACTGGCAGTGGATCGGCTCGCTGTTCTCCACCCTCGAGGTCGCGCCGTTCTTCACCATGGTGATCTTCACGGTGCAGATGACCTTGAAGGCCGGCCGTAGTCACCCGAATCGTGCGGCCTTGTTGTGGTCCGTCGGCTGCTCGGTCATGGCGTTCCTCGGCGCCGGCGTGTGGGGCTTCCTGCACACGCTGTCCTCGGTCAACTACTACACCCACGGCACCCAGGTCACCGCGGCGCACGGCCATCTCGCCTTCTTCGGCGCCTATGTGATGCTCAACCTCGCGGTGATGGCCTATGCCGTGCCGCAGCTGCGCCAGCGTGCGCCGTACAACCAGTGGCTATCGATCGCGAGCTTCTGGATCATGTGCACGGCCATGCTGGTCATGACTTTCGCGCTGACCTTCGCCGGCATCCTCCAGGTGCATCTGCAGCGCGTGCTCGGCCAGAGCTACATGGACGTGCAGGACCAGCTCGCGATGTTCTACTGGGTCCGCCTCGGCTCCGGCGTGTTCGTTGCGATCTCGGCGCTGATGTTCGTCTGGGCCGTGCTGGTGCCCGGGCGCGCCAAGCCGGCCGTCATCCCCGGCGCGCTGCAGCCCGCGGAGTGAATGCCGGCGGGCGGCGGCCTCGGTGCCGCCGCCTGCCTCCCCCCGGATCTTCGGAGAGTCATCATGAAACCTGCGCTGCACGCGATCGACACCGTTCCCTCGTTTCCCTTGTACACGCCGACCGGCAATGAATGCGCGCTGTTCGAACATGCGTTCCGGCACCGCCTGCCGGTGCTGCTGAAGGGGCCGACGGGCTGCGGCAAGACCCGCTTCGTCGCCCACATGGCGGCGCGGCTCGGCCTGCCGCTGCACACGGTGGCCTGTCACGACGATCTCACCGCCGCCGATCTCACCGGGCGCTATCTGCTGCAGGGCGGCGACACGGTGTGGACCGATGGGCCGCTGACCCGCGCGGTGCGCGAAGGCGGCATCTGCTATCTCGACGAGGTGGTCGAGGCGCGCAAGGACGTCACCGTCGTGCTGCATCCTTTGACCGACGACCGCCGCATTCTCCCCTTGGAGCGCACCGGCGAGGAGCTGGCTGCGCCTGACGGTTTCATGCTCGTGGTGTCCTACAATCCCGGCTACCAGTCGCTGCAGAAGGCGCTGAAGCCGTCGACCCGGCAGCGCTTCATCGCCATCGAGTTCGGCTTTCTGGCTGCCGAGCAGGAGACCGCGGTGGTCGCCGCCGAAAGCGGCCTGTCGGCGGAGCGCGTGCGGCCGCTGGTCGCGCTGGCGCATCGGCTGCGGGCGCTGCAGGGCCATGATCTGGAGGAGGGCGTCTCGACGCGGCTGCTCGTCTATTGCGCGACGCTGGTCGCGGCCGGCACGCCAATCGTGGACGCCGTCCTCGCCGCGATGATCGAGCCGCTCACCGACGATGCCGACGTCAAAGCGGGCCTGCGCGAGGTCGCGCACGCCGTGATCGGGTGAGCCATGCTCGATGTTCTCGAACTGGAGGAGACCGTCGGCCGCGCCTGGCATCGCCTCGTCGGCACGACGTCGAGCTATCCGGTCCATCCGGATCATGCCGTGGCCCTGACCGAGGTCAGCGGCCGCATCGCGGTGATGTTCCGTGCGCTGGGCGGCGAGAGCGGTGTGCAGATCGCGGGCGCCAAGGCGCGCAAATCACGCCACCGTCTCGGCTGGCGTCAGCGCATCGGGCTCGGCGACGAGTGCCTTGACCAGGCGGGGCGCGATGGCGCCACGATCTTCCTGCCCGAGAGCATCGCGCTGCTGCCGGATCGCGCCCTCAATGCGCAGCTCTATCACTGGCTCGCGGCGTGGTTTGCGACCATGCCGGCCGCCCCGATCGCGGAGACTGATCCGCTGCGGCGCGATCTGCTGGTGCTGCGCCGTGCCCGCGAGACGACCGCCCTGGTGCTGGCGTGCTTCCCGGGGCTCGCGCGCTCCCATGCGACGCTTGCCGCGGCGCTGGCTGCCGCCCGGCCGCGGCGGCCATTGCCGCGGCTCGAGCGGCAGGTCGAACACGTGGCCATGGCGCTGCTCGGCGGCAGCGGGCCGCTTCAGGGCGCGCTGTGGAACGCCGTGATCGCCGATGGCGAACTGCCGGACACCGCGCCGCCCGGCTATCGGCCGCTGCTGCCATGCCCGTTGTGGGGCGATTGCTGGAGCCGCGCGGCGGTCGCCGCTGGGCGCGATGACGAGGAGACGCAAGCGCCGGGAGAGCAGGCCAGCGCGCTCGATACCCGCAAGCGCTTCGCACGGCGTGAGCGCGAGGAGGCGCCGCGCCGTGATCCGTTCATCCTCAACCGCTTCGAGAAGATCCTTGCGATGGCGGAGATGGTGAATGTCGATCGTCCCTCGGACGACACCGACGATGACGATGCGCGCAAGGCGGCTGACGATCTCGACGAACTCGCGATCTCCAGGCGCAAGGGGCGGCCGGCGAGCAAGCTGAAATTCGATCTCGATCTGCCCCCCGAGGCGATCGACGCGGCGCGGCTAAGCAGTGGCCGGCTCTATCCGGAATGGAACTATCGCAGCGGTGCCTATCTGCCCGATCATTGTCGGGTCGTCACCGGCGATGCTGCCGAGACCGGCGACACCTGGACGCCGGATGCGGCGATGCGCCGGCGGATCCGCAGCGTACGCCGCAGATTCGAGACGCTGCGGCCGCGCCACGAGGTGATGCGCGCGCAGACCGACGGCCACGATCTCGACATCGACGCGCTGGTGCGTGTGCGCAGCGACCTCAATGCCGGGCATGGTGCGCTCGATCGCGTCCATCTCGCGATGCGGCCGCTCGCGCATGATCTCGCGGTGACCTTGCTGGTCGACGTCTCCCTATCGACTGACGCGTGGGTTGACGGCGTGCGCGTGCTCGATGTCGAGAAGGAGGCGCTGTTGGTGCTCGCGCATGGGCTGTCGGCCTGTGGCGACAGTCATAGCATTCTCACCTTCACGTCACGGCGCAATTCCTGGGTCCGCCTCGAGACAGTGAAGGCGTTCGGCGAGCCGATGAGCGGGCAGGTCGAGCGGCGCATCGGCGCGCTCCGGCCAGGCTATTATACGCGAATCGGCACCGCCGTGCGTCACGCTGCGCACGAACTGGCGGATCGTCCGGAGCGCAAGCGCCTGCTGCTGGTGCTGACCGATGGCAAGCCGAACGATGTCGATCATTATGAGGGACGGTTCGCGATCGAGGATACGCGCAAGGCGGTGCAGGAGGCGCGGCGCGCCGGCGTCGCCGTGTTCGGCGTAACCATCGATGCGGCGGCGCAATCCTACTTTCCGACGCTGTTCGGCCGCGGTGGCTATGCCATCGTCGGCAACATCCGCCGGCTGCCCGCCGCGCTGCCGGCGCTGTATCGGCAGCTGGCGCATTGAGGGCAAGCGGGCCCCGGCCTGTGCAAGCCGATGCAAGCAGCCCGGGCCTCATGGGTCGAGGCGCGCCGAACAACGGCGCTCCTCAGCATGGGGGTGGAGATTGTGGCCGCAGGCCAGCGCTCACGTTGCAGGTTCGCGCAGGTTCCGCAGCGGCACCGGCAGATGGCCCATCAGCTTGTCGAACTCGCCGGGGTCGAGCTTCTCCCAGAGGATCTCGAAGATGCCGCGCGCGGCCGTGAGCGGATCGACCGGGAATTGCGGCGGCAGCTGTTGAAAGATGCCGTCGACAAACTCCTCGAGGTGGCGGTCTTTGGCCGGCGTGGCCGCGTGGTGCCAGCCCTCGTAATAGATGCCGCGGATGAGCAGCGGCAGCTGGGCACCCAGGTTCACCGCGGTCGCCAACGGCACGCGGTCGCGCAGCACATGCAGCACCGCGCGCAACGCGTTGTAGGCGTGCTGCCGGCTCGCAATCCCGAGCCTTTGCTCGATGGCCTTGAGCCAGATATTGGTTTCCTGGACGGTATGGTCCAGCGCTTTGACGCCGATCTCACTCATCTCAGTCTCCGTGACAGCTGTCTCCGATCGTCCGCAAGGCAACGAACGAGGCCGTAGCAATGCTTGAGTCGATTGGACACGCGTCGAGTAGGCGCGTCTCCTGTCGCGGAATATTGATCTGCATCAACGCCAGTGTGGAATGCGCGATCGCGGGGTAAACGGACAGTCAATGACCAAGCCGTGCGTTCACGCTGGCGAAGCCGCCGTCGTCATCCCGCTGCAGGGGATACCGGCGGCAGCGGAGGTCGCGGGTTGTCACAGGCATCGTGCCAGGATTCGCTCGCGATCGGCAATGGGGGGGGGCGGGCCACGCTGATTCGAATGGCGATTGGAAGTGACATCCTCAAGTGATCGCGCGGTATCAATGCGCTGTCAGGTTGAACCATAATCGTCCTGCTTGTGCAGAACGCGTCTTCGCTTGCCCGTCGCGACAGACTCACCTTACATCGGAGTCGCACGAGGCGGAGAGATCGCGCACTCGGCACTCCCTCAACTCACCAATTGACGTCGGCTCGCAATGCTCAAGTCTGCCCAAGAGAAGTCTGTTCACAACAAGCCTGCTCAAGACAAGTCCGGCAAAGACCTGCCGCTGACCGGCTATGCCGTCGTGGTCGATGGTCAGATCAAGACCGAGTTCAAGACCAAAGAGGGGGCCCATAACGGGGCGCATGATCTCAAGCGTCGGTTCCCGATGTTGCAGATCAAGGTGTACGACGCCGAGACCAGGCAGACGCACGATATCGAGCTGGCGCGGGCGTGAGATTCGCGGGCCGTGGCACTGCGAGGGCGCAATACTCCAGCATGTGATTGACATCGTTGCTGACGTGCAGTGGGCGCGAAAGCACGCGTCTCGTCCTTTGTAGCTGTGCAGACGGTGACCGTTGATGCGCCCTCTCCCCCTTGCGGGAGATGGCTTGCATCAACAAACTCACTCGGGTGCGGGGGATGCATCTACGAGTGTTGCGTGCCGAGGGATGCCCCTCACCCGACCGAGCGCGTGGATGGGACAGCGATGCCCTTTCCCGCAAGGGGAGAGGGCGCTGTCTCGCGCAGCCTTGCTGCGGGGCCGATTGCGTCAACCTGTCCAGTCAGAGTCCGGCTTGCAGCATTCCGCACTTCATTGCGAAACGTCTTCGCCAGGTTTGACAGCGGCCTTGCCTCCGACCACAGCACATAGGCCGAGACTTTCGTGCTGGGCGTGAACGGCCGCACCACGAGATCGTGGCCGCCCTGGCGCGGCGAGAACGGATCGACCACGGCGACGCCGACACCGGTCGCGGCCAGCACGCAGGCCGTGTTGCAATAGCGGACCTCGACGGTCGGCTGGAACTCCGCGTCGGCCTCGCGAAAGCTGTCGCGCACGGCTTCGCCGAGCCGGGTCCCACGCTCAAGGCCGATCAGTGGCAGGCCGGCGAGATCCCGCGCGGAGATCACGTCGCGCTCGGCGAGAGAATGTTGCGGCGGCATCACGCAGACCATCTCGCCGGTGTGCACCACCTCATGGGCAATGCCGGGATGATCGGACAGGCCGAGCGCGAAGCCCAGCTCGGCGACGCTGCCGAGCACGCCTTCGACAACGCCTTCATAACGCCTGACGTCGAAAAACATCCGCGTCTGCGGCCTGCGCCGCAGGAATCCCGACAAGGTCGGCGGGATGATGCTGTAGGCCAGCGGCGGCGTAGCGACGATCGACAAATGGCCGGTCTTCTGTTCGCGCAGATCGCGCACGCGGTTTTCCAGCCGCGCATGCAAGGCGAAGATCGCCTCGCTTTCCTCGTACAGCGTCATCGCCTCCGGCGTCGGAAACAGCCGGTTGTTGACGCGCTCGAACAGTGTGAAGCCGGCCTGTGCCTCCATCGCCTTCAGCGCGTTGCTGATCGCGGGCTGCGACAGCGCCAGCTCCTCGGCGGCGGCGACGGTGGTGTGATGGCGGATGACGGCCCGCAGGATCTCCAGCTGGCGCAGGTTCATGTGAACGCCCTATAAGCCCGGGTTATGGTCTCGGCCAAAATATCATAGCGCAGGCCGTGCGGTGTCGATTGCAAATCCCGCGCCGCTTTCGCCAAATGAACCTCTCTTCTGCGCACTGCAACAGGTGGCCCTGTCGCCTGATAGGCAGGCAATGCGCCCAGTACGGAGGCAATGTTGAGCCGTCTATTTCGCGCCGCCGCTGCCCAGATGGGGCCGACCCAGCGGGCCGACAGCCGGGCCCACACCCTTGCGCGCCTGATCGGGCTGCTGGACAAGGCCGCGGCCGAGGGCGCCAAGCTGGTCGTGTTTCCCGAGCTCGCTTTCACCACCTTCTTTCCGCGCTGGATCCTGGAGGGCGATGCGCTCGACAGCTATTTCGAGCGCAGCATGCCCAACCCGTCCGTCGCAGCGCTGTTCGATCGCGCGCGCACCCTCGGGGTCGGCTTCTATGTCGGCTATGCCGAACTCACGCCCGACGGCCGCCGCTTCAACAGCGCCATCCTGGTCGATCCCGACGGCGAGATCATCAGCAAATATCGCAAGGTGCATCTGCCGGGCTCGGTCGAGCCGCGTCCGGGCGCCAAGTATCAGCAGCTCGAGAAGCGCTATTTCGGCTATGGCGATCTCGGCTTCCCGGCGGTGCGCGCCGGCAGCGACTGGGGCGGCGCCATCATGGGCATGATGATCTGCAACGACCGGCGCTGGCCGGAATCCTGGCGCGTGCTCGGGCTGCAGGGCGTCGAGCTCGTCTGCGTCGGCTACAATTCGGCGGCCTATGATCCCAATGGCGGCAATACCGAGGATGCGTCGCTGCGCACCTTCCACTCGACGCTGGTGGCGCAAGCCAATGCCTATATGAACGCGACCTGGGCGATCGCCGTGGCCAAGGCCGGTGACGAGGACGGTAGCGGCCTGATCGGCGGCTCCTGCATCGTCGACCCCAATGGCTGCATCGTGGCGCAGGCCAAGACGCTCGGCGACGAGGTCATCGTCGCTGACATCGATCTCGATCTGTGCCGGCAGGGCAAGGACAAGATGTTCAATTTCGCCGCGCACCGCCGGCCGGATCAATACAAGGTCATCACCGAGCGCGCGGGCGTGGTCGAGCCGGTCGCGGTCGATTAGTTTCTTCGTTCGAGGGAGTTCTGCAGGATGCGACGTTCGTTGTTCATCAGTTTCGCCGCCCTCGCGTCGCTCGCCTCCGCCGGCGCCGCCGAGCTGCCCGCCGAGATCAAGCAGTCGGGCACGCTCAAGCTCACGGTCAACTCGACCTACGCGCCGATGGAATATCACGACCCCGCCACCAACGAGCTCAAGGGGCTGGACATTGATCTCGCCAACGAGCTGGCGAAGCGCCTTGGCGTGAAGATCGCGTGGAGCGAGACGCCGTTCGCCGAGCTCATCCCCTCGCTGCAGACGAAGCGCGCCGACTTCATCATTTCCGGAATTTCAGACCGCGCCTCGCGGCGCGAGACCGCCGATTTCGTCGACTATCTCGTCACCGGTCCGCAATTCTTCGTGCTGGCCGAAAGCGATGCCAAGGTCGTCATCGACCTCTGCGGCCGCAAGATCGGCACTACGCGCTCGACCAGCTTCCCCGCCGAGATCGAGAAGTGGAGCAAGGCGACTTGCGAGGCCTCAGGCAAACCGGCTGCGCAATACGTTCCCGGCGAGAACTCGATCGACGTGCGCAACCAGCTCAAGCAGGGTCGCATCGACGCGGCCGTGCAGGGCAGCGAGACCTTGCCCTATGCGCAGTCGCAGGAGGCCGGCAAGTACCGCATCGTCGGCGAGCCCATCGCCTTCGGCTATCAGGGCATCATGTTTCGCAAGGATAATGCCGGCTTTCGCGACCTGATCACCGACCAGCTCAAGGCGATGATCGCCGACGGCAGCTACAAGGCCATTCTCGAAAAATGGGGCCTCGGAGCCAATGCGGTGCGCGAGCCCATGCTCAACGCGGCGCCGCAATGAGCCACGGCGACGCGCTGGCGGACGGCTTTCCGGACCTGTCCGGGCACACGATCGCGCGGCAGGCGCATTGGGGCCGCTGGCTCGCCGCTGCCATCATCATCGTCATGCTCGGCGCGATCGGCCGCGCCTTTGCCAACGGCCAGATCGAATGGTCCTATGTCGAGCGCTTCCTCACGGCGCCGGTGATCCTGCGCGGCATCGTCAACACCATGATCATGGCGGTGGCGGCAATGGCGCTCGGCATTGCGCTCGGCGTGGTCGTCGCGATCATGCGGCTGTCGCCCAATCCTGTGCTGCGCTCGGTCGCCGCGGGATACACTTGGCTGTTCCGCGGCACGCCGCTGATTCTGCAATTGCTGCTGTGGTTCAACTTGGCGCTGGTGTTTCCGACCATCGGGATTCCCGGCCTGTGGAGCGCGCGCGCGGTCGATGTGATGACGCCGTTCCTGGCCGCGCTGCTCGGGCTCGGCATCAACCAGGGCGCCTATACCTCGGAGGTGATGCGGGCCGGGCTGCTGTCGGTCGACATCGGCCAGTATGAGGCGGCGCAGGCGATCGGCATGGGCCGGCTGCAGGCGCTGCGCCGGATCATCCTGCCGCAGGCGATGCGGGTGGTGATCCCGCCGCTCGGCAACGAGTTCATCGGCCTGGTCAAGGCGACCTCGCTCGCCAGCGTGATCCAGTATCCGGAAGTGCTGCATTCGGCCGAGAACATCTACTACGCCAATTCACGCGTCATCGAGCTCTTGATCGTTGCCGGCCTCTGGTATCTGCTCGTGGTGTCGATCCTGACGCCGCTGCAGATGCTGCTGGAGCGCCGCTTTGCGCGCGGCCTTGCGCGAGGTGGCCGCTGATGAGGCCGCTGGTCGCCATTCGCCAGGTCAGCAAGCGTTTCGGCGAGTTCCAGGCGCTGAAGCAGGTCTCGCTCGATGTCTTCGAAGGCGAGGTGGTCTGCCTCATCGGGCAGTCCGGCTCCGGCAAGACCACCTTGCTCCGCTGCGTCAACCAGCTCGCCACGGCCGACAGCGGCGGCATCTGGCTCGACGGCGAGCTGCTCGGCTTTCGCGAGATCGACGGCCGGCTGCACCGGCTGTCGGAGCGCGACATTGCGCGGCAGCGGCTCGCCTGCGGCATGGTGTTCCAACGCTTCAACCTGTTTCCGCACATGACGGCGCTGGAGAACCTCATCGAGGGGCCAGTCCAGGTGCAGAGACGGGCCGTGGCCGAGGCGAAGGACGAGGCGATGGCGCTGTTGCGCCGGGTCGGCCTTGCCGACAAGGCCGGCTCTTATCCGTCACAATTGTCCGGCGGACAACAGCAGCGCGTCGCGATCGCACGCGCGCTGGCGATGAAGCCGAGGCTCGTGCTGTTCGACGAGCCGACCTCGGCGCTCGATCCGGAACTGGTCGGCGAGGTGCTGAGCGTGATGAAGGAACTGGCGAGATCTGGCATGACCATGCTGGTGGTGACGCATGAGCTCGGCTTTGCGCGCGAGGTCGCCGACCGTGTCGTTTATATGGACCAGGGCGTGATCGTGGAGAGTGGTCCGGCTGCCGAGGTGCTGCGGGCGCCGCGCGAGGCCAGGACGAAGGCATTTCTGGCAGCGGAGGTTGGGTGAGGTGAGGGAATTCAAGTCGATCATGTTGGCCGCTGTCGCGACTGCCGTCGTGACCGGCGTCGCTGCGGCTGCCGAGCTGCCCGCCGACATCAGGCAGAACGGGCTGCGCATCGCCGTGGTGCCGAACTATCCACCGATGGAGTTCAAGGATCCGGCCACCGCGACCCTGACCGGATTCGACGTCGAGCTCGGTGAGGTGCTGGCGAAGAAGCTCGGCGTCAAGGCGGTCTGGCAGGAGACCAGCTTCGACCAGCTGATGCCAGGCCTCGCGACGCAGCGCTTCGACGTCATCCTGACCGGCATGACCGACTACAAGAGCCGGCAGGAAACCGCGACCTTCATCGACTACCTGCGCAGCGGTCCGCGCTTCTTTGTGCAGGCCGCGCGCGCGGCCGAGTTCAAGGAGCCAGCCGCGCTGTGCGGCAAGAAGGTCGGCGCCTCCAGGCGCACGATGTTCCCGAAGGACATCGCAGCCTGGAGCGAGAAGAACTGCGGCACGAGTCCGATCGCGTTCGTCGGCACCGAGGGCTCGGCCGATGCGCGGACACAGCTGAAGCAGGGCCGCATCGATGCCGCCGTGCAGGGCAACGAGACCTTGCCCTACATCATGGACCTCGAGCCGAACACCTATGTTCCCGTGGGTACGCCGATCGCGCTCCAATACACGGGGCTCGCGACGCCGGTAAAGGCGGAAGAGCTCCGCGAGGCGCTGCGCGGCGCCCTGGAGGCGATGATCGCCGACGGCAGCTACAAGGCGCTGCTGACGAAATGGAAGCTTGGCGACAATGGAATCGAGAAGGTGCTGATCAATGCTGGAGAGTAAGGCGCTCGCGAGCATCCCGGTCGTTCCGGCCAACACGGCACCGCCGGCGCCGGACTATCCATGGCCCACGCCGTATAAGGCGGCGATGTTCCTGTCGTTCGACATCGACGCGGAGAGCGCCTGGACCTCGAAGGATCCGGCGCACGCCGCACGTCTCGTCACGATGAGCTTCGGCGGCTATGAGGCGCGCGTCGGCACGCCGAAGCTGCTCGAACTGCTCGCGGAGCTCGATCTGAAGGCGACGTTCTTCATCACCGGCTGGTCGGTCGATGCGCATCCGACGATGGCGGAGGCCGTGCTGAAAGCGGGCCACGAGATCGGCCATCACGGCTATCACCATCTGCTGCCCGATCCCGGCGATCCCTTCATCGTCGAGGAGATCGAGCGCGGTTTCGAGGCGATCCAGCGCCGGCTCGGCGTCCGGCCGATCGGCTACCGCGCGCCGTTCGGCGAGTTCTGCGAGGAGCTACGCGTGGCGCTCGTGCGCCAGGGCATCGTCTACACCTCTTCGTTCCGCGACGACGTCCGGCCCTATCGTCATCGTCTCGCGGACGGCAAGCCGGGCACGATCGAGATCCCGGTGACTGCGAGCTATGACGATTGGATGCACGGCCTGTCGGCGCGGTTCTCGCCGCGCTCGATCTTCCCGAAGGAGCATGTGCTCTCGATGTGGAAGGACGAGCTCGACGAGGTGCGGGACTGGGGCGCGATGGTGACCACGGTGCTGCATCCGCAGGTCTCCGGACGGCCGATGCGCTTCCGGCTGCTGCGTGAGTTCCTGGCCTACGCCAAGTCGTGCCAGGACGTCTGGATCACGACCGGTGCGGAGATTGCGGCGAACTATCAACGTCACGAGGCGGCCGAGACGAAGGGCGCATGAGCACGACAGCGATCTTCGGCAGCTATGTGCTGACGCGCAAGGATGGCGCGCAGGACGTCCTGCGCGATCACTGGGTGCTGGTCGAGGGCCGGCGCATCGCGGCGATCACGCCGAGCCGGCCGGTGGCCGACGAGGTGTTCGACCGGCCGGGCCGCTTCGTGCTGCCGGGTCTGTTGAACCTGCACAACCACATCTTTAGCGAGGCGATCGCGCGGACCTTGACCGAGGACGGCAATGGCCGCCGCAACAACAAGAGCATCATCTATACGGTGCTGCTGCCGCTCTCCAAGCGCGGCGCCGAGATCCTCACGGCCGAGGAGCGGCTGGCGATCGGCCGCATGGGCGTGCTGCAGCTGTTGAAGGGCGGCGCCACCACGGTCATGGAGCCGTTCCGCAACGCGATCCCCGAGTTGTTCGACGCGGCCTGCGAAATGGGGCTGCGCTTCTACGGTGCGCCCTATCTGTTCTCGACCGGGGATGCCAAGGCGGATGCCTCCGGCGTCGTGACCTATGCCGGCGATGACGGCGAGGCCGACCTCGCGATCTGGAATGCGCTCTATCAGCGTTGGCACGGGCAGGGCGATGGCCGCGTCCGGCTGGCGATGAGCCCGCACGCGACCGATACCTGCGGTCCCGATCTGATGCGCGCCATCGCCGCGCGGGCGCGCGAGCTCGACGTTCCCATCACCATCCACATGGCGCAGAGCGCGGGTGAGGTGGCGACCATCGCACAGCGCCATGGCGGCCGCACGCCGGCCGAATATCTCGACTGGCTCGGCCTGCTCGCTCCCGACCTGCTCGCCGCGCACTGCCACGCCTCGACCGATGCGGATCTCAGGCTGATGGCGGCACGCGGCGCCGGTGTGCTGAACTGCCCGCGCGTGTTTGCGCGCGCCGGCATCACCGCCGCCTTCGGCCGCTTCGCCGCGCATGGCGTGCGTACCGCCGTCGGCACCGACGGCTACAACATGGACCTGCTCGGCGAGCTCAATGCGGCCTCGTTGATTTCCAAGATCGCGCTGGGTAGCGCCGAGACGGCGAGCGCGCCGGAACTGATCGACGCGGTCACTGCAACCGCGGCCGCCATGATCAAGCGCGACGATCTCGGCGTGATCGCCCCGGGCGCGACCGCCGATCTCACCATCGTCGACATGACGCATCCGCATCTTCAGCCATTGCACGATCCCCGTCGCGGTCTGATCGCGCTCGCCAACCGTGCCAATATCGACCAGGTGATGGTCGACGGCCGGCTGCTGATTCACGACGGCCACTATCTCCACGGCGACGAGGCCGCGATCACGGCGGCGGGGGCGACGGCGATCGCGAAGATCTGGGCGCTGCCGGAGGCGCAGGCGGCGTTTGCGGGCTGACTGCGGCTACCGCGTGCCGTAGGCGCGATCGCCGGCGTCGCCGAGGCCGGGGACGATGAAGGCGTCGTCGTCGAGGCCGTCGTCGATCGCCGCCGTCCACAGCGCGACGTCGGGATGCAGCCCGCGGACGCGCTCGACGCCTTCAGGCGCGGCGATCATGCAGACCATGCGGATATCCTTGGCGCCGCGCTCCTTGAGCCGGTCGACCGCGGCGACCGCGGTGTTGCCGGTCGCCAGCACCGGCGTCACCACGACGGCGAGGCGTTCCTGGAGGTCGGACGGCGCCTTGAAGAAATATTCGACGGCGGTGAAGGTCTGCGGCTCGCGATACAGGCCGATATGGGCGACGCGCGCGGTCGGCACCAGGTCGAGCATGCCGTCGACGAAGGTGACGCCGGCGCGCAACACCGGCACAAACACCAGCTTCTTGCCGGCAATCTTGGCCGACTGCATCCGCGCCAGCGGCGTCTCGACCTCGACCTCGGTCAGCGGCAGATCGCGCGTGACCTCGTAGCAGAGCAGCATGCCGATCTCCTTGAGGAGCTCGCGGAACGACTTGGTCGAGATCGACTTGTCGCGGATCAGGGTCAGCTTGTGCTGCACCAGCGGATGATCGACGACCGTGACGCCTTCCATGGCTTTTCTCCTATGCTCCAGCATCGTCATTGCGAGGAGCGAAGCGACCAGGCAATCCAGACTTTCTTTTCGGCCTCGGATTGCTTCGCCTCGCTCGCAATGACGTGCCCGCGAGTCGGCGAGTGTTCCCCAAAACCCCTTAAAACACCGTGCCGTCGCTGATGATGGTCAGGGGCGGCGAGCCGTCGGGGCGGCGGGCGAAGGCGAGCTTGCGGCCCGCGGCCCAGCTGCCGCCTTCGAGGATGCGCGCCAGCGGCAGCTGCTCAGGCGTCTGCCCGGTGCGCTGGCGGATCAGCTCGGCCAGCCGGTCGAGCAGGGCGACGGTCAGGGCTCGCCATTCCACGACCAGCGGCGAATCCACGGCATGGGCTCGCCCGGCATCAGCCGGGTCGCGTAGCAGCAGCACGCCGCCATCGACGAACAGGCCGCCATTGCGGTATTCGGCGAGGCCGGTGAGGCCGTCGATATCAGCCACCTCTAAGCCGGCGCGCTGCAGCGGTTCGATCAGCGAATAGCTCAGCCATTGCGACAGTTTGTGCAGCGGGACGAGACCGGTGGTGGCATCGTCGGTCACAACAGAGTCATGCCGCCAGCAATCGCCGAGCGCAATGCCCTGCAGCGTGAGGCGTGATGGCCAGATCGGGCCGAGCTGTAGCAGGACCTGCTGCAGGATATCGGCGGCCTGGATGCGGGCGTTCGCAGCGCCAGCGGCGAACTGATCGAACAGGCAGCCGGGACGCGGGCTGTCCTTCGCACCGAAAATCTCCGGCTTCGCCGCAACGACCTCGCCCAGCCGGCGCAGCAGCGCGACGCGGCCCTCGAGTCCGACCAGCGGATTGTCAGGCCCGACCTGAAAGCCGCGCTCGAGATCAGCGACCGTGAGCTGCTTGAGCTTGGTCGCGTCGGCGCGCAAGGGATTGCCCGCGTCGGCGGAGAAAGCGCCGCTCGCGAACATGTCGAGGCTCGCCAGCGCCAGCCCCTCGGAGCGACCGATCTGAGTGCCGGTCACGGCATCCTGATAGCGCCAGGCCGCGCCGGCGCCGGCGTCCAGCAGGACGCTGGTGATGGCGAGATCGAACTCGGCGCGCGCGCGTGCGGCGGCATCCGGCCAGCTCACTCTGCCGGCAATCTCGGTCCAGCGATCGACGCCGCCGACCACGAAGTGCCGCCAGCGCGAATGAAACGGCACCGTGCCGCCGGGATAGGCCTTGCTGGTCACGTCAAGGACGAGATCGGCAATCGCATCGAGCTGGCCGAGATCGATCCGGAAGTGCGGCAGCTTGTCCGCAAGGCCGAGTGCAAGCAGCTGATGTGCCCGCTCGCGCACGGCACGGGCGGACAGGAGGTCAGACATGTCAGTCATGATCTGCCGTGACGCTCAGTACTTCTCGAGCGGACGGCCGACCGTGTCGCCGAGCTCTTGCGGTTTCTGCGGCTCCAGCGAGAAATAGCCGGCAGCCTTCTTGGCGGCGATCTCGACATGGGCATCCGCCGGGATCAGCTCGTCCGGGATCGGCACACGCTCGACGATGTCGACGCCCTGGCCCGTCAGCGCATCATGCTTCATGTCGCTCATCGAGATGAAGCGGTCGATGCGCGTGATGCCGAGCCAGTGGATCACGTCGGGCATCAGCTGCTGGAAGCGCGCGTCCTGCACGCCGGCGACGCATTCGGTGCGCTCGAAATAGGCCGCCGCGGCGTCGCCGTCCTCCTGGCGCTTGCGCGCATTGTAGACCAGGAACTTCGTGACCTCGCCGAGCGCGCGGCCTTCCTTGCGATTGTAGACGATGATGCCGAGGCCGCCGTTCTGTCCCGCCGCGACGCACTCCTCGATGCCGTGGATCAGATAGGGGCGGCAGGTGCAGATGTCGGAACCGAACACGTCCGAGCCGTTGCATTCGTCATGCACCCGACATGTGATCTTCGTTCTCGCATCATTCAGCTTGGTGACGTCGCCAAACAGATAGACCGTGGTGCCGCCGATCGGCGGCAGGAACACCTGCAGATCGGGACGCGTCACCAACTCCGGATACATGCCGCCGGTCTGCTCGAACAGGCCGCGGCGCAGATTGGTCTCGCTGGTGCCGAAGCGCGCGGCGACGCCGGGCAGATACCACACCGGGTCGATCGCGATCTTGACCACCGACACGCTGCCATTGGCATGCACGACATGGCCATCATGGACGAGCCGCTTGGCCGCGAGCGCGGCATGCAGCTCCGGCAGCTCGATCCGCGCCTTGGTCACCGCGATGGTCGGCCGGATATCGATGCCTTCGGCGATCTCGCTGCCGAAACTCTCCGCGACCAGATGGCCCCAGGGGTCGAGGGCGACGATCTTGGCCGGATCGCGCCACTGCCCGAACGGGCCGATCGTGGCGGCGGGATGGGTGTTGGTGAGATCGGGACGGCGGATCGGATCCAGCGCGCCGGATGATACCGCGAGCGCGCGGTAGACCGTGTAGGAGCCGCCATGGCTGCCGATCACGTTGCGGTCCTGCGGCCGCGACACCGTGCCGATGATCGGCCCGCGCTCGCGCGCGCTAGCAGCGCCCCATTGCAGCGGGAAATGATGCTTGGCGCCTGGCACCGGGTGCGAGGTCAGGCGAATGTGATCCGTGCGGTTGGAGCGAGTCATCGGACGGCCACCCCCAAAACGGCAACGGCCCGCCTTGACGACGGGCCTGAGCACAACGAGTTCACGTTTTCCATGCACCAATATAGCAGTTTTTCCACAGCAAACAAGTGGTCGAAGGCCGCCGCCTATTTGTAAACGAATGGTGACGAAGCAGGGTGGCGTTGCAGCGCGGATGGCCGCCCTGGCATGGCGCTTGCCTTTTAGGTGCGAGGCCGCCAGCTTGGCGCGCACGGAGTCTTCGACGGCAAGGCGGCATGGACCTGATCATTCGCAACGCGGTGCTGGCGCAGCAAGGCGAGCTGCGCTGCGCCGATATCGGAATTTCCAAAGGCCGCATCGCGGCAATCGCGCCGTCGCTGCAGGCCGACGGTGAGGCGCGCGACGCCGAGAATTGCCTCGTCGTGCCAGGCTTGATCGAGACGCACATCCATCTCGACAAGACCTGCATCCTTGATCGCTGCACGATCCGGGAAGGTACGGTCGCCGAGGCCGTGCGCGAGACCGCGGCCGCCAAGCGCAATTTCACCGCCGAGGATGTCTATGCCCGTGCGAAGCAGACCGTGGAGCGCTGCGTCAGCCACGGCACGATGCGCATGCGCACCCATGTCGAGCTCGATCCCGGCATCGGCTTCGTTGCGTTCGAGGCGATCCAGCAACTGGCGCGCGACTATGCCTGGGCGCTCGATCTGGAGATCTGCGTCTTCCCGCAGGAAGGCCTGACGAACTATCCAGGCACCGAGGAACTGCTCATCGAAGGCCTGCGCCGCGGTGCGCGCACCATCGGCGCCGCGCCCTATTTCGACAGCGATCCGCCGGCGCAGATCGACCGCATCTTCGCCATCGCGCGTGACTTCGATGTCGACATCGACATGCATCTCGATCTCGCCGAGACGCTCGACCACATGCAGATCGAATATGTCTGCCGCAAGACCGAGGACTATGGCTGGGGTGGCCGCGTCGCGGTTGGCCATGTCACGCAGCTGTCACTGCTGCCGCCCGAGCGTTTCCAAACGATCGCAACGCAGCTTGCCAATGCCGGCGTCGCGGTCACCGTGCTGCCGTCAACCGACCTGCATCTGATGGGCCGCCGCCAGGATCACGCCATCCCGCGCGGCGTGGTGCCGCTGCAGCCGCTCCGCGACAAGGGCGTGACGTGCTCGCTCTCGACTAACAACGTGCTCAACCCGTTCACGCCCTATGGCGACGGCTCGCTGATCCGCATGGCCAATCTCTACGCCAATGTCTGCCATGTCTCGCGGCCCGATCATCTCGCCGGCTGCCTCGATATGGTGACTCATGATGCGGCGAAATTGATGCGGCTCGGCGACTACGGCATCGCTGTCGGCGCGCCGGCCGACCTCGTCTGCATCGATGCTGCTGATCCAACCGAGGCGGTGGCGACCCTGGCGCAGCCGCTGTGGGGCCTCAAGCGCGGTCGGCCGTCGTTCTCGCGCACGCGGCCCGTGCTGCATCGGCCGGGCTGAGGCGGACCGTTCTCAGATGAAGCTCTTTCAACGCGTCATTGCGAGCGAAGCGACGCAATCCAGGGCCCGCGCAAGGACTCTTGATTGCGTCGCTTCGCTCGCAATGACGGCGGGTCTAACGCCGGAGACTTACCATGCGCGTGATAAATATCGCTGCCGCCCAGATGGGGCCGATCCAGCGCGCCGACAGCCGCGCGGCGGTCGTGATGCGCATGATCGCGCTGCTGGATGAGGCCAAGCGCAAGGGCGCCGATCTCATCATCTATCCCGAGCTGGCGCTGACGACGTTCTTTCCACGCTGGTACATGGAGGATCAGGCGGAGGTCGATACGTGGTTCGAAAAGACGATGCCGAACGAAGCGGTTCAGCCGCTGTTCGATCGCGCTGCGCAGCACGGCATCGCGATGTATCTCGGCTATGCCGAGCTGACGCCGGACGGGCACCACTACAACACCGCCGTCCTGACCGATCGCAACAGCACCATCATCGGCAAGTATCGCAAGGTGCATCTGCCCGGCCACGACGAGTTCGAGCCCGCGCGCAGCCACCAGCATCTCGAGAAGCGCTATTTCGAGCCCGGTGATCTCGGCTTTCCAGTGTGGCGCAATCTTGGCGGCATCATCGGCATGGCGATCTGCAACGACCGCCGCTGGCCGGAGACCTATCGGGTCATGGGCCTGCAGGACGTCGAGCTGGTGCTGATCGGCTACAACACGCCGTCGGTGAACTCATTGAAATCAGCGGAGGGCCTGCAGCAGCGGCTGTTCCACAATCGGCTCTCCGCGCAGGCCGGCGCATACCAAAATTCATGCTGGGTGGTCGCTGTGGCCAAGGCCGGTGTCGAGGACGGTCATCATTTGATCGGCGGCACCCTGATCGTCAATCCCGATGGCGAGATCGTCGCGGAGGCGGCGACCGAGGGCGACGAGGTGCTGGTCGTGCCGTGCGATCTTGATGCCACCCGGTTCGGCAAGCAGACGATCTTCGACTTCGCCCGGCATCGCCGGGTCGAGCATTACGGGCTGATCACGAGCCGCACGGGTGCGGTGCCGCCGGATTGAACAGCGAGTCTTCGCTGATAGAACTCAGCAAAGAGCAGTTGTTGGACACCAGTGTTGCTACAACGACGGTGTCGTCCCGGCGAACGCCGGGACCCATACCGCGGAAGCTATCGAGGAACGCAGCTGCGAGTTGCCTGCCTCACCGCAGCCGATGGTTATGGATCCCGGCGTTCGCCGGGACGACAGCGAGTATGAGGCGGCCGGTCGGTCAGATCCGAAAGTTGCAGAGCGCGAGGCTCAGCGAGACATCCACTCACCCCGCAAACGCCACCGCGCCCAGCGCCATCGTCACCGCCGCCTGGGTCGGATCGATCACCGGAATGCCCAGCGCACCCTCCAGATTCTTGCGATGCCGCGCCATGCCGGCGCAACCCATGACGATCGCGCCGGCGCCGTCCTCGTCCTTCAGCGCGCGGCCGACCGCGATCATCTTCGCCAAGGTGCCTTCGCCCGACGCCGTCTCCGCCACCGTCATGTCAAGCGGCCGCTCGGCCGCGAGCCGGTCCATCAGCCCCATCTGGCGGAGATAGCGGATGTGACGGCGGATCGAACGTTGCGCGATGGCGAGCACGCCGAAGGTGTCGGCGCGGGTCAGCGCGGTGAGCACGCCGCATTCGGCGATGCCGAGCACCGGCCGCGTCGTCGCCTCGCGGCAGACATGCAGGCCGGGATCGCTGTAGCAGGCGATGACAAACGCGCTGGACGCATTATCGCCCTCGACGAAGCGTCGCAGCGGCAGGGTGACGCTGTCGGCATCCTTCTGGCTCTCGATGCCGTAAGGTCCGTCCTTCAACGTCTCGCAGACGATCTCCGGCCCATCCGCGAACATCAGCGGCCGCAGCGCAGCAGCGAGACCGTCGGTGACCACCTGGTTGGAGTTCGGGTTGATCACGGTGATGCGCGGGCGGGACATGGGAGCTACCTGCTTCTTCAGTGTTGACGGCGCGTGACAGGCAACCACTATGCCACGGCTGACGCAATGGGGCCGATGCGGCTCCCCCGCGTCCACGGCGTTCCATCTGGCAGAACTGAGGAGATCGCGATGACCGAGCCGGCCTATGACCTGATCATCCGGGGAGGGCGCGTCGCCACCACCACCGACACGTTCGAGGCCGACGTCGCCATATCAGGCGAGACCATCGCGGCGATCGGCCACGGGCTGGGGCCTGCGAAGCGCGAGATCGACGCGCGCGGCAAATATGTGCTGCCCGGCGGCGTCGACAGCCATTGCCATATCGAGCAGCTCTCTGCCGCCGGCATCGTCAACGCCGACACGTTCGAGAGCGCGACCACCTCGGCGGCGTTCGGCGGCACCACGAGCGTGATTTCCTTCGCCGCGCAGCATGTCGGTATGCTGTTGCCGCAGGTGGTTGAGGACTATCACGCGCTGGCGCGCAAGGGGGCCGTCATCGACTACGCGTTCCACATGATCGTCGCCGATCCGACCAAGGAGACTTTGGAGCGCGACCTGCCGGCGCTGATCCGCCAGGGCCACGGCTCGATCAAGATCTTCATGACCTATGACCGGCTCAAGATCGACGACGAGCCGTTGCTCGACATTCTCGTCGCCGCGCGCGAGGGCGGCGCGATGTTGTGCGCGCATGCCGAGAACCACGGCATCATCTCGTGGATGGTGAAGCGGCTGCTCGCGCGCGGCTACACCGCACCAAAATATCACGCCATCAGCCATGCCCGCTTCTCCGAAGCGGAAGCGTTCAATCGCCTGATCGGCATGGCGGCGCTGGTCGACCAGCCGATCATGATCTTCCACGTCTCGACCGCCGAAGGCGCCAAGGTGATCCGCGATGCGCGCGGGCTGGGGCTGAAAGTGTTTGCCGAGACCTGCCCGCAATATCTGTTCATGACTGCTGACGATCTCGACAAGCCGGGCATCGAGGGCGCGAAATGGATGTGCAGCCCGCCGCCGCGCCGCGCGCCGGACCAGGAGGCGCTGTGGCAGGCGCTGTCGCTCGGCGATCTGCAGACGATCTCCTCCGACCACGCGCCCTATCGCTTCGACGAGACCGGCAAGCTGCGCGCTGGTCCCAATCCCAACTTCAAGCAGATCGCCAACGGCCTGCCCGGCCTGGAGCTGCGGCTGCCGCTGCTGTTCGACGCGATGGTGTCGAAGGGACGGCTCGGGCTCAACAAGTTCGTCGAGCTGACCGCAACGTCGCCCGCCAAGATCTACAATCTTCATCCGAAGAAGGGCGCGATCGCGATCGGCGCCGACGCCGACATCGCGCTGTGGGATCCGGACAAGCGCGTGACGATCAGCGACGCTGACATGCACGACCTCGCCGGCTACACGCCGTTTGCCGGGCGCAGCGTGCAGGGCTGGCCGGTGACCGTGCTGTCGCGCGGCCGCGTCATCGTCGATGGCGGCAAGCTGTTGGTGCAGCCCGGCTCCGGCCAGTTCCTCGCCCGCAGCGGCGGCGAGGCGGCGAAGCCCACCGGGCGGCTGGTGCCGGACATGGATCCCGAGCAGAATTTTGGCGCGACGCTGCTGTGAGCAGCCGGGCCGACCACGGTCCGTGGCCTCGTGCTTCGAGACGGGCGCTTCGCGCCCTCCTCAGCATGAGGAGGAAGAGCGAGCCTTGCGGCGCGCAAGCTGGTTCTCCTCTCCATGAGCACGCTGCTCATGGTCAACGTGCAGCGCCGCACCCGGCGCTAAATCCTCATGGTGAGGAGGCTGCGCCAGCAGCTGTCTCGAACCATGAGGCCCTGACGGAGAGGCGTTTTCCATGCATGTTCTGATCTTCGGCGGCGCCGGCTTCGTCGGGCTCAACGTGGCGCAAGGCCTGCTGGAGCGTGGCCACGCCGTCACCATGTTCGATGCGGCGCCTCTGCCGAATGCTGCGCAGCGCGCCTTTGCTGATCACGGTGATCGGCTGCACGTGATCACGGGCGATGTCACTGACGAGCGCGCCGTTGCTTCTGCCATTGCCGGCGGCTGCGATGCCGTCGTGATGGGCGCGGCGATCACCGCCGGGCCCGAGCGCGATGCGGCGGACCCCGAGCGCATCCTCGCGGTCAACCTGCTGGCGCAGGTGCCGATCCTGCAGACGGCACGGAGCAGCGGCGTGCGCCGCGTGATCAACCTGTCCTCGGCGGCGTCCTACGGCGCGAGCGGCCAGCGCTTCGCCGTGCTGGAGGAGACGATGCCGTGCGAGCCGGTATCGCTTTATGCGATCACCAAGTTCGCCTCCGAGCGCGTCGCGTCGCGGCTCTCCGATCTGTGGCAGACCGACGTGATCAGCGTGCGGCTGTCGGCGGTGTTCGGCCCGTTCGAGCGTGGCGGCGGCGTGCGCGACACGCCGTCGCCGCAGGCTTTGATCGCGGCCTGCTGCGCGCGTAACGAAGCGGCACTGCTGGACGAGCCGGGCGAAAAGGATTGGGTTTACGCCGTGGACGTCGCCGACGCGGTCTGTCTGCTGCTCGAAGCCGACAAGCCGCAGCATAGGCTGTACAACATCTCCAACGAAGCGACGTTCACGGCCGAAGCGTGGGGACGCAGCTTTGCCCAAGGCCGCCCCGGCTTTGTCTGCCGCCTCGCCACGCAGGGGGAGACACCGAGCGTGCCGGTGTTTGCGCCGAGCCGCGGGCGGCTGTCGACGACGCGGCTCGCGGATGAGTTTGGCTGGCGCGCGCGCTTCGACTGTGTAGGCTCCGCCGAGCATTTCGGCCGCTGGTTCGATCAATATGGGAGAGGCTGAGATGAGGCTCGCAGGCAAGGTCGCGGTCATCACCGGTGGCGGCTCGGGCATCGGCCGCGCCAGCGCCGTGATGTTTGCGCGCGAAGGTGCGTTCCTTGCGCTGGTCGATCGCGACGCCGCGGGCGCCGAGGAAACACGCGCGCTGATGCGCGATGCAGGCGGTGACGGCAGCGTCCATATCGGAGATGTCGGCGACGCCGATTTTGCCAAGACCACGATCGAAAACGTCGCCGCGGCGCGCGGCCGGGTCGATGTGCTGATGACCGCGGCCGGCTTCTCCTGCGGCGGGACCGTCGTCACCACCGATCCCGCCGATTGGGACGCGGTGTTCCGCGCCAATGTCGGCGGCACCTGGCTGTGGGCGAAGGTCGCGGTGCCGATCATGCAAGTCCAGAAGTCTGGATCGATCATCACTGTGGCGTCGCAGCTCGCGGTCGCCGGCGGCAAAGGCAACAGCGCCTATATCGCCGCCAAGGGCGCGATCATCAGTCTCACTCGCACGATGGCGGTTGACTTCGCGACCGACGGCATCCGCGTCAACGCGCTGGCGCCGGGCGCGATCGACACGCCGCTGCTGCGCCGGAGCTTCGCCCGTCACGCCGATCCCGAGCCGGTGCGCGAGGCCTCGCGCCTGCGGCATGCGATGAAGCGCTTCGGCGAGGCGGACGAGGTCGCCGCCGCTGCGCTGTTTCTGGCCAGCGACGAGGCGTCGTTCACCACGGGCATCGTGCTGCCGGTGGATGGCGGCTGGCTGGCGGCGTAGTCGTGGTTATGAGTCCGGATCCATCCGAGCTGGACACGGGTCTGTCTCACACTCGCTAGTTTTCGATACAGATATCAGAATGCGGACGGTGCCCCGCCTCGTCCCGCGTGCGGGGAGAGGCCGGATTGCATCGCCAGACGCAATCCGGGTGAGGGGGACTCTCCGCACGGCCGGTGCGAGTGGCTGTCCCTCACCCCAACCCTCTCCCCGTAAGGACGGGGAGAGGGAGCGCACCGCTGTTGCGGCGATGGTCCGGCTCGAACTTCCGGACAACGGAGAGGCAATCTTGCTGATGGAGCAAGGCGTGGGAGAACTCAGTTCGGCTCAGCACTCATCGCTTTACTGGCGCCTTCCGGTCACGTCCGCGCAGGATATCCGCGAGCGCCGTAGCGTTGCGCGACAGCGGCTCGAAGCGCGGCGTCAGCAGATAGGCGCGCATCGGGATCTTCGGCGCCAGGGGACGGGCGGCGAGGTCGGGCCAGGCCCGGCCGCGCAGCACGAATTCGTCGACCACCGCAAGGCCCGCGCCGGCGCGGACCATCGCGCAGGCGTCGGGCGTGTAGCGCACGATGGTCGTCGGCTCAGGGCTGCCGCCGGCCAGGGCCTGCGCGACGATATGGCCGTAGGGCGTCTGCGGGCCGAAGCCGACCAGCGGATAGGGCGCGATGTCTTTCGGCCGGATGCTGCGCAGCCTTGTCAGCGCGTGATCGACCGGCATGATCACATGCAGCGCGCCCTCGGCGATCGTTTCCACCGCGACCGTCGGCTCGTCGACCGGCAGCACGGTGATGCCGAGATCGGCGCGTGCTGTTCCGACGCGGTTGACAATCTCCAGAAGCGTCAACGACTCGAACTCGACACGCAGGTCAGGAAAGCGGCTGCGCAGCCGCGCCAGCGCCTCCGGCACCATGCTGTGGCCCGCGCTCGGGCTCGCCACGACGCGGATCGTGCCGGTGCCGCCGGCGCGCAGCTCATCGGCGAGATCGTTGATGCGCGCGACGCCGCGATGGATGTGCTCGACCTCGGCGAACAGCCGTTTGGCCTCCGGCGTCGGCTGCACCCGGCCGCTGATGCGCTCGAACAGCTTCAGCTTGAGGCCATCCTCGGTATAGGCCAGCAGCCGGCTGATCGCCGGTTGCGACACCGACAACAGCCGCGCGGCGCCGCTGATCGAGCCTGATATCATGATGGCGCGGAACACTTCGATCTGGCGCAGATTGAGCGGCATGCGACCTCTTGTCTCGCAGCTGAGCGCCCGACTTTAGCTGCAGCCGGTATCCCATAACAAGCTGTTATGGGCCGCGGACAAATCGGTATGGTCGGCCCTGGGCCCGCTTTGCTAAGCTTCGTGCGCCGGGTGACATGACTGATGGAGAGAGCGTGAGCGACAGCGAGCGTGTCGATCGCGATTGCGCGTGTTTCATCCGGTGGCTGGCATGAGCGACGGTCTCGCCGCGCTGACGGCCCAGGTTCGTAGCGACCTCGCCAGGATCGCCCATCCCAGCATGCCATGGCTGACGCCCGTGATCGCTCCCGATGGTCGCCCTGCGCTCGACGTTCTGATCGTCGGCGGCGGCCAGTCGGGCCTTGCGACTGCCTTTGCGCTGCTGCGCTCGCGAGTCAGCAACATTCTCGTGCTCGACAAGGCCGAAGCCGGCCGAGAAGGGCCGTGGCTCACTTATGCGCGCATGCCGACCCTGCGCAGCCCGAAGGACTTCACCGGGCCCGATCTCGACATTCCGAGCCTGACCTATCAGTCCTGGCACGAAGCGACATTCGGCACTGACAGCTGGCGCGAACTTGACCTGATCCCGCGCGAATATTGGGCAGATTATCTTGCCTGGTATCGCGAGGTGCTCGATCTTCCGGTGCGCAATGGCTGCGAGGTCGTCGACATCGCAGCCGCTGCTGACGGCCTGCTGCAGGCGACCGTGCGCGGCAAGGACGGTGAGACGACGATCCATGCGCGCAAGATCGTGCTGGCGACCGGACAGGAGGGCATGGGCGACTGGAGCATCCCGGAGCCGCTGCGGCATCTGCCTGCAACGCGCTGCGTCCACTCAGGCGCTCAGATCGACTTCGAGGCTCTGCGTGGCCGCCGCGTCGCCGTGATCGGCGCCGGCGCGTCGGCCTTCGACAATGCGGCGGTGGCGCTCGAGACCGGCGCGGCGCGCGTGGATCTGTTGTGCCGCCGCGCGGAAATTCAGCTGATCCAGCCGTATCGTTGGCTGACCTTCCGGGGCTTCCTCCGGCATTTCTCCGAGCTCGACGATGCCTGGCGCTGGCGCTTCATGCGCGCGGTGCTGGAGCTGCGCGAAGGCTTTCCGCAGCACACTTATGATCGCTGCGCCCACCATGCCGCGTTCCACCTGCATGAGGGGGCGCCGGTGGTGGCTGCGCGCGAGACCAGTGAGGGCGTCGTGCTACAGACGGCGAACGGCGAAGTCATCGTCGACTTCGTGATCAGCGCGACCGGCATCACGATGGATTTCGCTCAGCGGCCTGAATTGAAGCGCTTCGCCGCCAACATCGCGCGTTGGACGGACCGTTACACGCCGGAAGCAAGCGAGCGCAATGACCGGCTCGGCGCTTTCCCCTATCTCGCTGACGACTATGCACTGTGCGAGCGCAACGCAGGCGAAACGCCGTGGATCAGCAACATTCACGTCTTCGCCATTGCCTCGACGATGAGCTTCGGCGCCTCGGGCTCGTCGATCAACGCGATGACGACGGCGGTGCCGAAGCTCGTGCATGGTCTGACGCGCGGGCTGTTCAGAGCGGATATCGACAAGCATTGGGCCAGCTTTCAGGCCTATGATGTGAAGCAGGCCGCGGTGCGGCGTGGCACGTGATTTGCTGCTCGGCAGGCGTCGCCGGTGACCGCTGGCAGGCTATTCAGTCCCGGATTTTGAGACTAACAGGGGAACAGGGGCGATGAGTATCGAAATGTCTAAACGTTCGTTATTTGCGGCGACTGCCTTGCTCGCCGTGACGCTGGCCGCGCCTTCAGCCTTTGCGCAGAGCCGCGCCGAAACCCTGCGCTACGTCACCGGCGCCACCGTCAACACGCTTGATCCGAACATTCCGGGCTCGACGCGCGAGGCCTTTGCGCTGTCGATGTCGAGCTACGACCGGCTGGTGTCGTTCGGCCGCAAGCTGCTCAATGGTAAGTGGGTGTTCGATCTGGACACGATCACCGGCGAACTCGCCGAATCCTATTCCGTCAGCGCCGACGGCCTGAAGATCACCTTCAAGCTGCGCCCCGATGCCAAGTTCCAGGACGGCTCGCCGGTCACGGCCGAGGACGTCAAATGGTCGCTCGACCGCTGCGTCACCGCGCCGATCCTCGGCAAGGCGCAGCTGCTGACGGGCTCGCTGACGTCGGCCGATCAGTTCAAGGTGATCGACCCGTTGACGATCGAGGTAACGCTGCCCAAGCCGGACAAGCTGGCGCTGCCGAATCTGGCGACCGTCTATCCGATCATCATCAACTCCAAGCTCGCCAAGGCCCACGCGACCGCCGAGGATCCGTGGGCGCTGAACTGGACCAAGGAGAACGCGGCCGGCAGCGGCGCCTACATCGTCGAGACGTTCAAGCCCGGCGAGCAGGTGATCGCGAAGCGCAACGAGGCCTGGAACCGCGGCACGCCGGACAAGCCGGCGGCATTCAAGCGCCTGATCATCCAGTCGGTGCCGGAGCCGGCGACGCGCGCCAATCTCGTCGAGCGCGGCGATGCCGATCTCGTCATCGACCTGCAGGCGAGCGACGTGCAGTCGCTGGAAGGCAAGGGTAAGCTGAAGGTGATCTCGACGCCGCAATACAATGCGGTGACCTTCATCTCGATGAACAACACCATCCCGCCGTTTGACAACGTCAATGTGCGCCGCGCCATCGCTTTTGCGCTGCCCTATGACGACATGTTCAAGGCGGCGTTGTTCGGCCGCGGCGCGCCGCTGTACGGCGCGACCTGGGCCGACGGCAAGCCGCCGAGCGGCGGTTATCCGATCCCGCAGCCGATCAAGCTCGATCTGGAGAAGGCCAAGGCCTATCTGAAGGAGGCCGGCATGCCCGATGGCTTCTCGACCACCTTCAGCTTCAATGTCGGCCAGGCCGCAACCGCCGAGCCGATGGCGGCGCTCGTGAAGGAGCAGCTCGGCAAGATCGGCATCAAGGTCGACATCCAGAAGCTGCCCGATGCGCAGATGTCGACGGCGATCAACGAGAAGAAGCTGCCCTTCTTCATCGAAGGCATCGTCGCCTGGCTGCCCTCGACGGACTATTTCTATCGCAACTTCTACACCGGCAAGCAGCGCTGGAACTACTCCTCGACCGACAATGCCGAGCTGGAGAAGATCGCGCAGGAGGCGCGCTTCGAGGCCGACAAGGCGAAATATGAGGAGCAGGGCAAGGCGCTCAACGCCATCCATTTCGACCAGATGTTCCAGATCCCGATCTGGCAGGCGGCGCAGGACGCTGTGATGCAGCCGACGGTGGACGGCTATGTCTACCAGTTCACGCGGCAGGTCGATTATCGTAACCTGAGCCGCAAGTAGGACGACAAACGCAGTTCGGGTCGATCTGGTGCGCCGGCACGGGTGAGGGATCTGGTTGAGAGTGTTTGCCGTGGCGCCCCTTAGCCGCGCTTGCGGCGCGACCTCTCCCCGCTGGGGAGAGGTGGGAGATCGTGGCGGGCGCCTGTGTTCGATAACGATGGCTTGGGACAGAAGGTAGATCCATGGGCACGATCGGCGCAACTTTGCTGCGGGCGGGACGACGCTTCGTCTCGTCGCTGCCGGCGCTGTTCGGTGTCCTGGTCTTCACCTTCCTCTTGATGCGCGTACTGCCGGGCGATCCGGCCGTGTTCTTCGCCTCCGGCCCGAATGCCGGCAAGGAGGAGATCGAGGTGATCCGCCGGCAGCTCGGGCTCGACAAGCCGCTGCCGAACCAGCTCGCGATCTATCTCTACGACGTCGGCCGCGGCAATCTCGGCCGCTCGATGATGACTGGGCAGGCGGTCGCCAAGGACCTCAAGGAGCGGCTGCCGGCCTCGCTCGAGCTGACATTGACAGCGTTGCTGATTGCGCTGGTCACCGCGGTGCCGCTCGGCGTGCTCGCGGCGTTGCGGCCGGGATCGCTGGTCGATCACGGCGTGCGGCTGTTCTGCTCGCTCGGCGTCTGCGTGCCGACCTTCGTCTCCGGCCTGCTGCTGATCTACGTGTTCTATTATCTGCTCGGTTTCGCGCCGGATCCGACCGGGCGTATCGACATCTTCGCCACTCTGCCGCCATCGCGCACTGGCTTCCTGATCATCGACTTCCTTCTCGCGGGCGATCTCGACGGCTGGTGGGCGGCGGCGCGGCAGCTGATGCTGCCAGCGCTGACCATGGCGCTGTTCGTGATCGCGCCGCTGGCGCGCATCACCCGGGCCTCGATGCTGGTCTCGCTCGGCAGTGATTTCGTCCGCACCGCGCGCTCGGTCGGGCTGTCCTGGTGGCGGATCGTCGTCACCTATGCGCTGCGCAACGCGATCCTGCCTGTCATCACCATTGCCGGCATCGTGTTCTCGACCATGCTCGGCGCCAATGTCCTGGTGGAGAAGGTGTTCTCCTGGCCAGGCGTCGCCTCCTACGCGCTCGATGCGCTGCTGGTGTCGGACTATGCGCCGGTGCAGGGTTTCGTGCTGCTGATGGCGACCATCTTCGTGATCGTCAATCTCCTGGTCGATGTGCTCTACGGTATCGCCGATCCCCGGGCGACGGTGGCATGAGCGATTGCACATGAGCACGATCGAGACCTCATCCACCTTGCGCCACACCGCCTTCGTGCTGCGCGGCAATCCGGTCACGGCGATCGCGGCCGCTGGCGCGCTGCTGCTGGCGCTGCTCGCGATATCAGCGCCGTGGCTCACGCCTTACGATCCCATCGCCTCCGAGGTCTCGGCGGCGCTGCAGCCGCCAAGCGCCGCGCACTGGTTCGGCACCGACCAGCTCGGCCGCGACGTGCTGAGCCGCCTGATCGTCGCCAGCCGGCTCGATCTCACCATCGCGGTGACCGCGGTCGCCGTGTCCTTTGCGCTCGGCTCGGTCGTCGGCGCGCTCTGCGGTTATGCCGGCGGCCGGCTCGACAATGCGGTTGGCCGCTTCGTCGACGTGCTGATGGCGTTCCCGCTGTTCGTGCTGGCGATGGCGATGGTTGCTGCGCTCGGCAACAGGGTCGAGAACATCGTGATCGCGACCGCGATCATCAATTTGCCGTTCTACATCCGCTTCGCGCGTGCCGAGGTGAACATCCGCCGCAATCTCGGCTGGGTCGAGGCCGCGCGCGCCTGCGGCGAGAGCCATGTCGCCGTTGTGCTGCGGTTCCTGCTGCCGAACGTGCTGCCGGCGATGGCGGTGCAGATGTCGCTCAATCTCGGCTGGGCGATCCTCAATGCGGCGGGCCTCTCCTTCATCGGCCTCGGCGTCAAGCCGCCGACGCCGGAATGGGGCATCATGGTCGCCGAGGGCGCCCGCTTCATCTCGACCGGACGCTGGTGGCTGGTGGCATTTCCCGGCCTCGCCCTGATGAGCGCGGTGCTGTGCTTCAACCTGCTCGGCGACGGTTTACGCGACATCCTCGATCCGAGGATGAGAACGTGATCGGATCAGAAAGCACACAGCCGCTGCTCGAGGTCGAGAACCTCAAGGTGACCTTCTCGACCCGCCGCGGTCTCGTTGAGGCCGTGCGCGGCGTGTCGCTGTCGCTGCAGCCCGGCGAGATGCTCGGGCTGGTCGGCGAGAGCGGCTCCGGCAAATCGGTGACCGGCTTTGCCATCACCCATCTGCTCGACAGGGCCGGCCACATCACCGAGGGCCTGATCCGCTTCAAGGGGCAGGACATCACCCGCGCCGGCGGCGCCGATCTGCGCAGCCTGCATGGGGCTGCGATGGCGATGATCTTCCAGAACCCGCGCGCGGCACTCAATCCGATCCGCACCGTCGGCCAGCAGATTGCGGACGCGATCCTCGCGCATCGGCGGCTGTCACGGGCGGAGGCGCAGGCCGAGGCGCTGAGCCTGCTCAAGGCCGTGCAGATCCGCGATCCCGAGCGGCGCATGGGCGCCTATCCGCACGAATTGTCGGGCGGCATGTGCCAGCGCGTGATGATCGCGGTCGCGATCTCCTGCAATCCATCACTGCTTATCGCCGACGAGCCGACCACCGGCCTCGACGTCACAACGCAGAAGGTGGTGATGGACCTGCTCGCCAGGATCGCCGCCGACCGCGGCATGGCGACGATCCTGATCACGCATGACCTCGGGCTGGCCGCGCGCTATTGCGCGCGCGTCGTGGTGATGGAGCAGGGCAGGCTGGTCGAGGAGGCCGAGCCGCTGACGCTGTTCCACCGGCCGCAGCACCCCTACACCCGGCGGCTGGTTGCGGCCTCGCCGACGGCGACCTCGCGCATCGAGGACCTGGTGCCTGATGGCGAGAGGATTCCGCTGGTCGCGGTGACGGAGCTGCCGCCGCCGCACGGCACGCCGCTGCTGCTCGATGTCAAGGCTGTCAGCAAGCGTTTCGACGACGGCACGGTCGGCGTTGCTGATTTCTCGATGACCATGCGCGGTGGCGAGAGCGTCGGCCTGGTCGGCGAGAGCGGCTCCGGCAAGAGCACGACGTCGCGCATGATCTGCCGCCTGATCGACGCCAGCGCCGGCGAGATCCTGTTCGACGGCCAGTCGATCGGCCAGATCCCTGCGCGCGACTTCCACCGTTCCGAGCTGCGCAGGGACATCCAGATCGTCTTCCAGGATCCGAACGACAGCCTCAATCCGCGCTACACGGCGTTCGACTGCATCGCGCATCCGCTGCTGCGGCTGATGAATATGCGCAGCGGCGACAAGCTGCGCCAGCGGGTCGAGGAATGCGCTGACCGTGTGGGGCTGCCGCGGGAGCTGCTGTCGCGCTTTCCGCATCAGCTGTCCGGCGGCCAGAAGGCGCGCGTCGGCATTGCCCGCGCCATCGCCTGCAAGCCGCGCCTGCTGGTGCTGGACGAGCCGACCGCGGCGCTCGACGTCTCCGTGCAGGCGGTGGTGCTGCAGCTCCTCAACAAGCTCAGGCGTGAGGACAATCTCGCTTTCCTGTTTGTCAGCCACGATCTCAACGTCGTGCGCATGATGTGCGATCGCACCATCGTGCTGCGTACCGGCGTCATCGTCGAGCAGGGCGAAAGCCGGGCCTTGTTCGCCAACCCGCAGACTGACTACACGCGCGAGCTGGTCGATGCGGTTCCGCATATCGCCCCGGCGCCGGCCTGAGCGCCCCCCATAACAATCGATTATGGAGGGCCGACAACTTGGTATTGGGGCCGCGATCGGCGGGCCTGTTAGTTTGCGGCCGTCGCCATCCCTCCCACTCGAAAGGCTGAAGCGCTGACCATGACGGAGCTGATTTCCAGGCTGCAGAACGCCGTCGGCGCCGCGCATGTTCTCGACGCAGTCGAGGATCAGGCGCCTTATCTGCGCGACTGGCTCGGCAAGTATCATGGGACGGCGCTGGCGGTGGTGCGGCCGGGATCGACCGCGGAGGTGGCGGCCGTGATGGCCGCCTGCGCGGCGGCCCGTGTCGCCGTGGTGCCGCAAGGAGGTCACACGAGCCTGTCCGGCGGCGCGACGCCGGATGCGAGCGGCCAGGCGATCGTGCTGTCGCTGTCGCGGATGAACCGGATTCGCAAGATCGATCCGATCGGTCAGACCGTCGTCGTCGATGCCGGCGCGGTGCTGGCCAAGGTTCAGGACGCCGCGCGGGATGCCGGCCTGCTGTTTCCGCTCAGCCTCGGCTCCGAGGGCAGTTGCACGGTCGGCGGCAATCTTGCGGCCAACGCCGGCGGCGTCGCCGTGCTGCGCTATGGCGTGATGCGCGAACTGACGCTCGGCCTCGAAGTGGTGCTGCCGGACGGGCGGATCTGGGACGGCCTGCGGGCCTTGCGCAAGGACAACACCGGCTACGCGCTGCGCGATCTGTTCATCGGCTCCGAAGGGACGCTCGGCATCATCACGGGCGCCGTGCTCAAGCTGTTTGCGCAGCCGACCGCGCGCGCCACTGCGTTTGTCGCAGTGGCCGATGCGGCGGCCGCGCTCAAACTGCTGCGCCTCTCCCGCAGCCATTGCGGCGACCGCCTCACGGCGTTCGAATTCCTGACGTCGGCGACGCTCGACATGATCCTGCGCCAGATTCCCGATACGAGGCTGCCATTCGACGCGCTTCCCAGCGCGGCCGTGCTGATCGAGCTGAGCGACATCAGCGACGAGCCGACGCTCGCGGCCCGGCTCGAAACCACGCTGGCCGACGCGATGGCGGAGGGGCTGGCCTCCGACGCCGTCGTCGCGCAGGACGGCACGCAGGCCAAGGCGTTCTGGCGCGTGCGCGAAAGCGTGTCGGAAGCGCTGGTGCGCGAGGGCAAGGCGCTCAAGCATGACATCGCCGTGCCGGTCGCCGAGATCGCCGATTTCGTCAAGGTGATGGACGCAGCGGTCGACGCCGCGCTGCCCGGCATCCGTCCCATGGTGTTCGGCCATCTCGGCGATGGCAACCTGCACTACAATCTGATGTGTCCGCTCGCCATGACGGAGGACGCGTTCTCTGGCCACGGCCCGCGCATCACCCGCCTCGTCCACGACGAGATCACCCGCCGCCGCGGCTCGATCAGCGCCGAGCACGGCATCGGCCAGCTCCGCATGTCGGAGATGCCGCTGTGCAAGCCGCCCCTCGAATTGGAGCTGATGCAACAGCTCAAGCGCACGCTCGATCCGCACGGGCTGATGAACCCGGGCAAGCTGCTGCCGAACGTGTAGTTCGCGGCGGAGGTCGCGCGTTCGTCCGTCAAAGCCGGCGTGACGTCAGCCTGCGTTTTGCAGGATCTGCTCGACCGTCGCACGGGTTCCATTCAGAAAGAGGTGATCGAGCGCTGCCTCAACTGTACGCGCGAACCGCGGATCGTTCGGCAACTCGTGGCCGAACACCGGCGTGACCGACAACAACGCCGGCGCGAGCCGGTTCGCGACCGGGCCGGCGTCATCCGCCAGCGCCCGCAGCTTTACAGCCAGCGGATCACGCAGCGCGATCGGCTGGCCTTGTTCGTCGGTGCCGCTGACATAGCGCATCCATCCGGCCACGGCGAGCGCGAGGCGGGTGATCGGCAGGCCGCGGGCGAGGCGGTCGCTGATGGTGCCAAGCAGGCGCTGCGGCAGCTTCTGCGAGCCGTCCATCGCGATCTGCGCTGTCAGGTGCTTGAGTGCGGGATTGCGGAATCGTTGCAGCAGCGCGGCGCGATAGGCTGTGACGTCGAAGCCGCCGAGCGCGGGCAAAATCGGCGTGACCTCCTCGCGCATCATGCCCGCGACGAGCCCGGCGAGCTCAGGCTCGGCCATCGCCGCGGCCACGGTCTGGCAGCCCATGAGATAGCCGAGATAGGCGATGGTCGAATGCGCGCCGTTGAGCAGCCGCAGCTTCATCAGCTCGAACGGCGCGACGTCGCGCACGAATTGCGCGCCACTCGCGTCCCAGGCCGGACGGTCGCTGCCGAAATCATCCTCGATCACCCATTGGCTGAACGGCTCGGTGACGACAGGCCAGGCATCGTCCAGGCCGAGCGCGGCGCGGACCTCATCCCGGTCGACATCGGTGGTGGCGGGCACGATGCGATCGACCATGGTCGAGGGAAAGTGGACCTCGTCCGCGATCCACCGGGCGAGATCGCGGTCGACCAACTCGGCGAAGGCGATGGCGAGGCCGCGCAACGTGTGGCCGTTGGCCGGAAGGTTGTCGCAGGCCAGCACGGCATAGGGCGGCAGACCCTGTTGCCGCCGTAGCCGCAGGCCGCCGACGATGAATCCGAGCGTGCTGCGGGGATGCGTGAGATTGAGAATGTCGTGACGGATGTCGGGATCATCAGCGCGCAGCGCGCCGGTCGCGGGATCGTGGCTGTAGCCCTTTTCGGTCACGGTGGTGGAGACGATGCGCACGGCGGGATCTGCGAGGCGCGCGAGCAGGCCCGCTGGATCGTCCGGCGCCACGGCAAGCCCGGTGAGCGCGCCGACGACGCGCCGCTGCTGTCCGCTGCCGTCGCTCGCCGTCACGCTGTAGAGGCCGGCCTGCGGCTGCAGCGCGTCGCGCGTATCCCGCGAGCGCAGGGAGACGCCGAGGATGCCCCAGCGCGGATCGTTCTTGAGCAGCGCGTCGGTGTAGACGGCTTGATGGCCGCGATGAAACGCGCCGAGGCCGAGATGGACGATGCCGGTTGCGACCGCCGCGCGATCGTAATCCGGCTTGAGAACGCCGGAGGGCAGGCGATGGAGCGTTGAAGGGCTGAGGCGGTCCATGCTGGGACTTCAGAAGATCAGCTGCACTTTGCAGCATTCGGTTGGATTGTGCTCGAACGTGTCGAACGCGATCGCGTAGTCATCGAGCCCGAAGCGGTGGGTGATCAGCCGCTCCGGCTGCAATGTGCCGCTAGCGAACCAGTCGATCACCTTGGCGAACTTGCCGCTGTTCAGCCGGGACGCGTGGATCGCGAGCTCCTTCGCCGTGACCTTCTGCTGCACGATGGTCGAGGGCTCGGCCGAGAAGCCGAGCAGCCCGATCCGCGCGGCGGGTGAGGCGATCTCGATGGCCTCAGCGAGAATGGACGGATGGCAGGCGGCATCGATGATCAGCGTCGGCGTCACACCGGCGTCCGCGAGGGCTGCGGGCAGGGCGGTCTGTGCCGTGTTGATGACGCGGTCGGCGCCGTTGTTCCGGGCCGCCTCGAGCCGTTGATCGATGCGGTCGGTGACGATCAGCTCCTTGACGCCGTAGACGTGCTTGAGCACCTGGATCACGGTCAGCCCGATCGGTCCCGCGCCGTAGACCAGCGCGATATCGGACGCGAACACGCTTGTGTGGTCGGTGATGTTGGCGGCGATCGAGAACGGCTCGACCAGCGGCGCCTGGTCGTCGCCGACGCTGTCCGGCAGCAGGTGCGCGTTCTCGGCCGGCACGCAGGCATATTCAGAGAAGCCGCCGTCGCGGTGCACGCCGAGCACGGCAAGCTGCGCGCAGACATTGGGGCGGCCGACCGAGCAGGGATAGCAGGTGCCGCAGGCGACCACGGGATCGACCACGATGCGGGCCCCGAGCCGGGCGTGCACACCATCGCCGAGCTTGTCGATGCGGCCGAAGAATTCATGGCCGATCACGCGCGGATAGCGCGCGAACGGATTGCTGCCGTGAAGGATGTGGATGTCTGAGCCGCAGATGCCGGCGCGTTCGACCTTGATGCGGATCTCGCCGCTCGCAGGTTCAGGGATGGCGCGGGTTTCGATCGACAGGCGGCCGGGCCGCTCCACCACCAGGCTCTTCACGCGTTCCTCCATCCCCGAGGCTCATCTCGACCGTGAGCCCGCGTCGTATAGCAATCTCAAAACTTGGATACAAGTTATCTATTGAAACGTATTTTGGTATCCATTATAGGCTGAAGGGATCGGAATGACATACAAAAGGCTCCCAAGCGGGCCGGCAGGGGAGGTTTGCCAATGTCGTCAGCCACATCCATGTCCCGTCGCCGCTTCGTCGGCTCCGCGCTCGCAGGGGCCTCGGCTCTGGCGTTCGGGTCCGCGCAGGCGCAATCGGCCAAATATCGCCTGCGCTACGGCACGGCGTTTCCCGCCACCCATCCCGGCGTCATCAGAATCATCGAGGCGTCCGAGCTGATCAAGAAGCAGACAAACGGCCTGGTCGATCTGCAGGTCTATCCGAACAGCCAGCTCGGCAGCGAGCCCGACATGTTCTCGCAAGTCCGCTCTGGCGCGCTCGACTTCATGTCGACGTCAGGCGTGAACCAGACGGTGGTGCCGATCGGCGGCATCAATGCGGTCGCCTTCGCGTTCGAGAGCTACGACCAGGTGTGGTCGGCGATGGATGGCGATCTCGGCAACCATGTGCGTGGCGAGTTTGCCAAGGTCGGCCTGCACGTGCTGCCGAAATGCCTCGACAACGGCTACCGCAACATCACCTCCGGCGCCAAGCCGATCACGTCGCCGGACGACCTTAAGGGCTTCAAGATCCGCGTGCCCGGCAATCCGCTGTGGGTGACCTTGTTCAAGACGCTGGGCGCCGCACCGACGCCGATCAATTTCGGCGAGCTCTATGCCGCCTTGCAGACCCGCATCGTCGACGGCCAGGAGAATCCGCTGGCGCTGATCCAGAGCGCCAAGCTCTACGAGGTGCAGAAGTTCATCGCGCTGTCCGGCCACATCTGGGACGGCCATCACATCTTCGCCAATGCCACGCGCTGGAGCGGTTTGCCGGCCGACGTGCGCGACGCCATCACCGCGGCGCTGTCGGATGCGGCGGTGAAGGAGCGGCAGGACATCCAGAGCTTCAACGAGAAGGCGCAGGCCGAGATGCAGGCCGCCGGCATCGCCTTCAACAAGGTCGATACCAAGCCGTTCCGCGACGCGCTGCGCACCGCCGGCTTCTATTCCGAGTGGAAGACCAAGTTCGGTGCCGAGGCCTGGAGCCTGCTCGAGAAGTCGGTCGGCCAGCTCTGAGACCGGCACAGCGCGCGGACACGCCAGCAATCTGCGGGAGGATGCAATGGCCGTTGAGATGACAGCGACGACCTCCGTGCCGTCGCATGGCGCGTTCGCGCGGTTCGACCATGTGCTCGGCCGGACCGTCGAGGCGCTGGCGGCAGCGCTCGTCGTCGCCGAGCTGGTCCTGCTCGGCGCGGCGACGGCCGCGCGCTACGTCTTCAACGCGCCGCTGATCTGGTCGGACGAACTCGCCACCGTGCTGTTCGTGTGGCTGGCGATGCTGGGCGCGGTCGTGGCGCTGCGTCGCTCCGAGCACATGCGGCTGACCGCGTTCGTGCGCAATTTGTCGCCGGCGTGGCGGGCGCGCACCGATGCGCTCGGCCTGATGCTGGTCTGCACCGTGCTAGCCGCGCTGGTGATGCCGTCCTGGCATCATCTCGACAGCCACATGATCAGCCAGATGCCGGTGCTGGAGATCAGCGAAGGTTTTCGCGAAGGAGCGATGCTGGTCGGCGTGCTGCTGATGCTGCTCACGGCGGTCGAGCGGCTCGTCCAGCAGGCGAGCCTGCCGCAGATCATCGGCGCGCTGGCGCTGGTGCTCGCGGGCGCCGGGGCGCTCTACGCGGCCGCGCCTGTCCTGGAGGATCTCGGCAACACCAATCTGTTCATCTTCTTCTTCGTTCTCGTCGCAGCCGCCATGGTGATCGGTACGCCCATTGCCTTCACCTTTCTGCTCGCCACCGTGGCCTACCTGCATTTCAGCACGACGGTGCCGGTGCTGATCGTGCCCGGCCGCGTCAGCGAGGGCATGTCGCACATGGTGCTGCTGGCGGTGCCGATGTTCGTGCTGCTCGGCGCGCTGATCGAGATCGCCGGCCTGGCGCGCGCAATGATCCTGTTTCTGGTCTCGCTGATCGGTCATCTGCGCGGCGGCCTGCAATATGTGCTGCTCGGCGCAATGTACCTGGTCTCGGGCATCTCCGGCGCCAAGGCGGCCGACATGGCTGCGGTCGCGCCGGCGCTGTTTCCGGAGATGAAGCAGCGCGGCAGCCGCGAGGGCGATCTGGTCTCGCTGCTGTCGGCCTCGGCCGTGATGTCGGAGACCATCCCGCCCTCGATCGTGCTGATCACGGTGGGATCGGTGACCGGCGTGTCGATCGCCGCGCTCTTCACCGGTGGCCTGCTGCCCGCGGTGGTCGGCCTCCTCGCGCTCTCGGTCGTGGTCTACATGCAGACCCGCAAGGAGGACATGAGCGGCGCGCAGCGCTTCGACGCCAGGACGCGGCTTAAGCTGTTCGCGATCGCCATTCCCGGTCTCGGCCTGCCGATCGTGATCCGCTCGGCGGTGGTCGAGGGCGTCGCCACCGCGACCGAGGTTGCCGCCATCGGCGTCATCTACACGGTGCTGGTCGGCATCTTCTTTTATCGCCAATTCGACTGGAAGCGGGTCTATCCAATCCTGGTCGACACGGCCTCGCTGTCCGGTGCGATCCTGCTGGTGGTCGGTGCCGCCACCGGCATGGCCTGGGCGCTGACCCAATCCGGCTTCTCGCAGCAGCTCGTCGACATGATGGTCGCCGTTCCCGGCGGCCGCTGGGGCTTTCTGCTGATCTCTGCGCTCGCCTTCGTGGTGCTCGGCAGCGTGCTCGAAGGCGTGCCGGCCGTGGTGCTGTTCGGGCCGCTGTTGTTTCCGATCGCGCGCATGATGGGCGTGCACGAGGTCCACTACGCCATCATCGCGGTGTTCGCGATGGGGCTCGGCCTGTTCACGCCGCCTTTCGGTGTCGGCTTCTACCTCGCCTGCGCCATCGGCCGCGCCTCGCCGGACGAGGTCATCCGCCATGTCTGGCCGCACCTCGCCGCGCTCCTGGTCGCGCTGCTGCTGATCGTGTTCCTGCCATGGATCTCGATCGGCTTCCTGTGAATCGGATAGGCTGCCGCCATGGATGACGATCTGACACCGCTGACGCGACTGGAAGGCAAGGCCGGCCGGCGGCTCGCCGACCAGGTCTATGAGCGGTTGCTCGACGACATCGTTTCCGGCGCGCTGCCGCCGGGCACGCCGATGGCCGAGCTCGATTTGTGCGAGCGTCTCGGCGTCAGCCGCACCCCCGTGCGCGAGGCGTTGATCAAGCTCGCCGACGTCGACCTTGTGCGCATCTATCCGCAGAGCGGCAGCGTCGTGGCCCCGGTCTCGCGCGAGGCCTTTGGCGAGGCGCAGTTCATCCGCGAGCATCTGGAATGCGCGCTGGTCGCCGAGGCCGTGCGCTACATGGATGCGACCTCGTTGCGCGAGCTGAACGAGCTGATCGAGAAGCAGAAGGCTGCAGCGACGCCGGCCGAATTCTACGCCCATGACGAGGCGTTCCACCAGACCATCGCCCGTACCAGCCGGCATCCGCATGTCTGGCAGGTGATCCGCCAGACCAAGATCCATTTCGACCGCGTGCGTCATCTGACCCTGATCGAGGACGCCGGCCATATTCCGCTCCTGATCGCGCAGCATCAGGAGATCCTGGACGGGCTCGCGGCCTGCAACGAGGCGCAGGCGGTCGCGGCAATGCGACGGCATCTGCGCGAGGTGTTCCGCCGCGCCGACGGCATCTTTGCCCGTCAGGAGGAGATGGCGCAGGCCGAGCCACGGACGCGGGCCCGGCGGCGGCGCTGATCGCGCCGGCTCAGTTTTGAGAGGTAAGAGACATGGAACAGACGTGGCGCTGGTTCGGACCCGATGATCCGATCACTCTGCCGCAGGTCCGCCAGACCGGCGCGACTGGCATCGTGACGGCGCTGCACCACATCCCCTATGGTGTGGTGTGGAGCACCGACGAGATCATCAAGCGCATCGGCCTGATCGAAGGCGATTCATCGCTGCGGCTGCGCTGGAGCGTGGTCGAGAGCCTGCCGGTGTCGGAGGCGATCAAGCTGGGCGAGGGCGATCTCACCGCCCTGTTCGAGAATTATCGCCAGTCGCTGCGCAACCTCGCGGCCTGCGGCATCACCACGGTCTGCTACAATTTCATGGCGGTGCTCGACTGGACCCGCACCGAGCTCGCGTTTCGGCTTCCCGGTGGGGCCACCGCGCTGCGCTTCGACCAGGATCGCCTCGCTGCATTCGATTGCTACATCCTGCAGCGTCCGGGGGCCGAGGCGGAGTTTTCCTCCGATGTGCTCGACCGGGCCCGCGCCTGGGTGGCGCAGGCATCCGAATCCGACAAGGACCGGCTGCTCGCGACCATCATGGCCGGACTTCCCGGCGCCTACGACCGCTACGACGTGCCGGGCCTGCGCCGCATGCTGGAGACCTATCGCGGCATCGGCCATGCCGAGCTGCGTGCCAATTACGCGCGCTTCCTGCGCGAGGTGGTGCCGACGGCTGAGGAATGTGGTGTGAACCTGTGCGTCCATCCGGACGATCCGCCGCGCGACCTGTTCGGTCTGCCGCGGGTGGTGTCGTCGGCCGACGATCTGCAGTTCATCGTCGACGCCGTCCCGTCCAAGGCCAACGGCATCACCTTCTGCACCGGGGCGCTCGGCGCCAGCGGCCACAACAATGTTCCAGCGCTGGCCGAGCGCTTCGCCCCGCACATCCGCTTCGTGCACCTGCGCAACGTTACCAAGATGCTCGACGGCTCGTTCATGGAGGCGGAGCATCTGCGCGGCGATGTCGACATGGTTAACGTCGTCACGACGCTCCTCAAGGAGCAGGCCCGCCGCAAGGCCGGGGGCGAGCCGGATTGGCGCATCCCGTTCCGGCCGGATCATGGCCATGAGCTTGCCGATGACATCGGTCGCGGCACGCATCCCGGCTATCCGCTGGTCGGGCGGCTCAAGGGTCTGGCCGAGATCCGCGGCGTGATGACCGCCGTTGCCGCCATCAACCGCTTGCCGGTATGAGCCTGTCGTGATCTAGGATCGGGGCACAAGGCGAGACAGGGAGAACCGGCCCCATGCGTGCGGTCGTCATTCACGCGCCCAAGGATCTGCGCATCGACAGCTTTCCCGATCCGGCGCCGGGGGCCGGCGAGGTCCGGGTCAAGATCGAGGCCGGCGGCATCTGCGGCTCCGATCTGCACTACTACCACCACGGCGGCTTCGGCACCGTGCGCATCAAGCAGCCGATGGCGCTGGGGCACGAGATTGCCGGCGTCGTGGCCGCGGTCGGCGCCGGCGTGAGCGGCCTGTCGGAGGGCACGCGCGTTGCGGTCAATCCGAGCCTGCCATGCGGACAATGTGCGTATTGCCGCGAAGGGCTGCGCAACCAATGTCTGGACATGCGCTTCATGGGCAGCGCGATGCGCGATCCCCACATCCAGGGCGGCTTCCGCGAATATGTCACCGTCGATGCCGCGCAGGCCGTGCCGATCGCGCCGTCTTTGTCGCTCGGCGAGGCGGCGATGGCCGAGCCGCTGTCGGTCTGCCTTCATGCCGCGCATCAGGCCGGCTCGCTGCTCGGCAAGCGTGTGCTGGTGACGGGCTGCGGCCCGATCGGCGCGCTATCGATCCTGGTTGCGCGGTACGGCGGAGCTGCCGAAATCGTGACCACTGATGTCGCCGATGCCCCACTCGCGGTTGCGGGCAGGCTCGGTGCTAGTCACGCGTTCAATGTGGGGACGGAGCCGTCCGCGCTCGATCCGTGGCGGGCCGGCAAGGGCCAGTTTGACGTGTTGTTCGAGGCGTCCGGCAACCAGTCCGCGCTGCGGTCTGCGCTCGACGTGATGAGGCCGGGCGGCGTCATCGTGCAGCTCGGGCTCGGTGGCGAAATGACTCTGCCGCTTAACACGCTTGTCACGAAGGAGCTGCAATTGCGCGGCACTTTCCGCTTCGACCGCGAATTCGAGCTGGCGCTGCGGCTGATGGGCGAGGGGCTTCTGGATGTGAAGCCGCTCATCTCCGCGACCTTGCCGTTCCAGGAGGCGATTGCCGCCTTCGAACTCGCCAGCGATCGAAGCCGGTCGATGAAGGTTCATTTGACGTTTTGATGGATGGATCGACGCCGATGAAAGTCGCCTGCATCGGAGAGTGCATGGTGGAGTTCGCGCAGGAGGACGGAAGTCTGTTCCGGCGCGGTTTCGGCGGCGACACGCTCAACACGGCGCTCTATCTGGCGCGGCTCGGCGTGCCCACCTCCTATGTCACTGCGCTCGGCGACGATCCGTTGAGCGCGATGATGCTGGCGGCATGGCAGGCGGAGGGCATCAACACCGCCGAGGTGCTGCGGGTCGATGGTCGCGTGCCCGGCCTCTATATGATCGAGCGCGACGCCAAGGGCGAGCGCAGCTTCCTCTATTGGCGCGACCGCGCCCCGGCTCGCGAATTGTTCGACCGCGCCGATCCCGCGATGCTCGACCGGCTGTCGCGCTTCGACCTGATCTATCTCTCAGGCATCAGCCTGTCGCTGTACAGCGAGACCGGCAAGGCCAAGCTGCGCGAGCTCCTGACGGTGGCCCGCAAGCGCGGCGCGCGCGTCGCGTTTGACGGCAATTACCGGCCCCGCGGTTGGCCCAGCCGCGAGGCGGCGCAACGCGCGTTCCGGGCGATCCTGCCGCTGGTCGATCTGGCGCTGCCGACGCTGGAGGACGAACAGATGCTGTTCGGCGATTCCGACGTGTCGGTCAGCCTGCGCCGCTTCAAGGATGCAGGGGTCAGGGAGATCGTCGTCAAGCGCGGCGCGCGCGGCTGCCTGATCGACGCCGACGGCGTGCTGGTCGACATCACGCCGCCGCAGGTGATGCAGCCCGTCGATACGACCGCGGCCGGCGATTCCTTCAATGCGGCCTATCTCGCCGCGCGTCTCAATCGGGTGCCGCCGCGCAAGGCCGCGCTCGCAGGCCACCGGCTCGCCGGAGCCGTGATCATGTCGCCGGGCGCGGTGATCCCGCGCGCGGCGATGCCGAAGGACATTCTGGTGCAGAGCGAAACATGATGAGCATTCCGGACAAGCGTACGAAGCTCGCTGGCATCCTAGCGCTCGCGCCGGTGATCCCCGTGATCACGATCGAGGACGCCGCGCAGGCGGTGCCGCTGGCACGTGCCCTCATTGCCGGCGGCCTGCGGGTCATCGAGATCACGTTGCGGACGCAGGCCGGTCTCGATGCCGCGCGCGCGATCATCGAGGAGGTGCCGGACGCCGTGGTCGGCATCGGAACGGTGCTGACGCCCGCGGACTATGACCGTGCCGCCAGGCTCGGGGCCGCCTTTGCGATCAGTCCGGGCCTGTCGATCGACCTGCTGGACGCCGCGAATGAAGGCGAGCTGCCGTTTGCGCCGGGCGTCCAGACCCCGTCCGATCTCATCGCCTGTGTCACGCGCGGCTACGAGCTGGTCAAGTTCTTCCCCGCAATGCCGGCCGGCGGCCTCGCCGCGCTCGATGCGCTGGGTGGACCATTCCCGACCGTGCGCTTCTGCCCGACCGGCGGCATCAATGCCGGCAATGCGGCGCAGTGGCTGGCGCACAAGAAAGTCGTCGCGCTCGGCGGCTCCTGGATCGCGCCTGCGGCCGACATCACGGCCGGCGCCTGGTCCGCGATCGAACAGCGTGCCCGCGCGGCAGCGGCCCTGCGCTGAGGGGCTGGATACAACTTCAGATTTTGCTACAGTGGCCCGCCATATCTTGGCGGGCTTTTTGTGCGCTTAGGCGCGGTTTCTTACAGCGCAGGCCAAAAAGTATTACAGTCAAATAATATGACTAGTCAGGCCTGATGTTCCGTGGAATAACGGGCGCGTCGGCTGTTGCGGCCGGCTCAAGAGGTGCGACGACACCGCATGCTGCGGCGGCGCACCCAGAATAGATATTGTGGGAGAACGCCTGATGACCCTGAAAGCCCTCTTTGCGGCGTCCGCGACGGCCGCCTTGTTGCTTGCCACCTCCGCCAGCGCCGCCGAATTGACCGTCGGCTTTTCGCAGATCGGATCCGAGTCCGGCTGGCGCGCGGCCGAGACCTCGGTCTCGAAGTCGGAAGCGGCCAAGCGCAAGATCAACCTGAAGATTGCTGACGCCCAGCAGAAGCAGGAAAACCAGATCAAGGCGATCCGATCCTTCATCGCCCAGAACGTCGACGCGATCTTCCTCGCGCCGGTCGTGGCCTCGGGCTGGGATGCCGTGCTGAAGGAAGCCAAGGAAGCCAAGATCCCGGTCGTGCTGCTCGACCGCGACATCGATCCCTCGGGCAAGGACCTCTATCTGACCGCCGTCACCTCCGACAGCGTGCATGAGGGCGAAGTGGCCGGCGAATGGCTCGCCAAGACCGTCGGCGGCAAGGCCTGCAACGTGGTCGAACTGCAGGGCACGGTCGGCGCCAGCGTCGCCACCAACCGCAAGAAGGGTTTTGACGCCGTCATTGCCAAGAACGCCAACCTGAAGGTCGTGCGCAGCCAGACCGGCGACTTCACCCGTGCCAAGGGCAAGGAGGTGATGGAAAGCTTCATCAAGGCCGAGAACGGCGGCAAGTCGATCTGCGCGGTCTATGCCCATAATGACGACATGATGGTCGGTGCGATCCAGGCGATGAAGGAAGCCGGCCTCAAGCCCGGCAAGGACATCCTGACCGTCTCGATCGATGCCGTGCCGGATATCTTCAAGGCGATCTCAGCCGGCGAAGCCAACGCCACCGTCGAGCTCACGCCGAACATGGCGGGCCCGGCTTTCGACGCTATCGTCGCCTTCAAGGAGAAGGGCACCGTGCCGCCGAAATGGATCCAGACCGAGTCGAAGCTCTACACCGCTGCTGACGATCCGCAGAAGGTCTACGACAGCAAGAAGGGGCTCGGCTACTGAGCCGCACGATACTGACGTCGTCCTGGCGTACGCCGGGACGACGACTGTCGAGGTGCCGGCCAAGTCGTCCGCGAAGTAGTCAAGTCGTTCGTCATGTCTGATAGTTCAGCTCCACCGGCAGCGCGGCCCTCTCTTCTGGAGATCCGTGGCCTGACCAAGAGCTTCGGTGCGCTGAAGGCGCTGCAGGATGTCGACTTCACGCTCGGTGAGGGCGAGATCCATGCGCTGCTCGGCGAGAATGGTGCCGGCAAGTCGACCTTGATCAAGGTCGTCACCGGCGTGTTCGCGCGCGATGCAGGAACTGTCCGTCTCGCCGGCGATGAGATCGCGCCGCGCTCCGCCAAGGATGCCGTCGAGGCCGGCATCGCCACCGTCTATCAGGAAGTGAACCTGCTGCCGAACCTCTCGGTGGCGCAGAATCTCTATCTCGGCCGGCAGCCGACGCGCTTCGGCGTCGTGCGGCAGGCCGAGATGCGGCGGCGCGCGCATGCGCTGCTGCTCGATTACGGCCTGGATATCGATGTCGGCGCGCCCTTGGCGAGCTATTCGGTGGCGGTCCAGCACATCACGGCGATCGCGCGCGCGGTCGATCTGTCGGCGCGCGTCCTCATTCTCGACGAGCCGACTGCGAGCCTCGATCGCCACGAGGTCGAAATTCTTTTCAGGGTAATGCGAAAGCTCGCAGCTGATGGCATCGGCATCGTCTTCGTCAGCCATTTCCTCGATCAGGTCTACGAGATCTGCGATCGTGTCACCGTGCTGCGCAATGGCCGCCTGATCGGCACCCGCGACATCACCGATCTGCCGCGGCTCGACCTCATCCGCATGATGCTGGGGCGGGAATTGGCCGAGACCACCCACGAACGCGCCGCGAGCCAGCCCGACACGGCGCGCGAGGTCTGCGTCAGCTTCAAAGGCTTTGGCAAGCAGGGCTATGTGGCGCCGTTCGACCTGGAGCTTCGCCGCGGCGAGGTGGTCGGGCTGGCCGGCCTGCTCGGCTCGGGACGAACCGAAACGGCAAGGCTCGTGTTCGGGGCCGAGCGCGCCGACAGCGGCGAAGCCAGTGTTGCGGGCAAGGCTGTCAGGCTGAACTCGCCGCGCGACGCCGCAGGCCTCGGCTTCGGCTATTGCCCGGAGGAGCGCAAGACCGAGGGCATCGTTGCCGATCTCACCGTCCGCGAGAACATTGTGCTGGCGCTGCAGGCCCGGCGCGGCCTGCACCGTCCGCTGTCGCGGCGTGAGCAGGACGAGATCGCGATGCGCTACATCCGCATGCTCGACATCAGGCCGCCTGATCCGGAGCGTCCGATCGGGCTGCTGTCGGGCGGCAATCAGCAGAAGGCGCTATTGGCGCGCTGGCTCGCCACCTCGCCGAAGCTGCTGGTGCTCGATGAGCCGACCCGCGGCATCGATGTCGGCGCCCACGCCGAGATTATCCGCCTCGTCCGCGACTTGTGCGAGCAGGGGCTGGCGCTGCTGGTGATTTCGTCCGAGCTCGACGAGATCGTCACTTATTCCAACCGCGTTGTCGTGCTGCGCGACCGCGCCCATGTCGAGGAGCTGAAGGGCGACGCTGTCGAGGTCTCCAGCATCCTCGCGGCGATCGCGGCCGATGCGCCGACCGCGCAGGAGGTCGCATCATGACGCTCCGGATCCCGCGCCGCGGCCTCGCGCAGGCATTTGCGCTGATCGTGATCCTGATGATCGATCGCGCGGTGTCGCCGCAATTCTTCAACCTGCATCTGCAGGATGGCCGGCTGTTCGGCAGCGTCATCGACGTGCTCAATCGCGGCACGCCGGTGGCGCTGCTGTCGCTCGGCATGGTGCTGGTGATCGCGACCGGTGGCATCGATCTGTCGGTCGGCGCCGTGATGGCGATCGCGGGCGCCACCGCGGCGAGCCTCGCCGACACGCATTCGCTGCCGGTGGTGATCGGCTCCGCGCTCGCCGTCGGCCTGGCGTGCGGATTGTGGAACGGCATTCTCGTCGCCGTGCTGCGCATCCAGCCGATCGTGGCGACGCTCATCCTGATGGTGGCGGGCCGCGGCATCGCGCAGCTCATCACCGAGGGGCGCATCGTCACTTTCACCTCGCCCGACCTGGTCTGGATGGGCAACGGCGCCGTGCTCGGCCTGCCGACGCCGATCGTGATCGCCATCGGCATGCTGCTCCTGACGGGAGCGGTCGTGCGCGGCACCGCGCTGGGGCTCTTGATCGAGGCGACCGGCGGCAATGCCCGCGCCAGCGAGTTGTCGGGCGTCGGTACCCGCGCCATGATCCTCTCGGTCTATGTCTGGTGCGGCATCTGCGCCGCGCTCGCCGGCGTCATCGCCGCCGCCGACATCATGGGCGCGGATGCCAACAATGCCGGCCTCTGGCTCGAGCTCGATGCCATCCTCGCTGTGGTGATCGGCGGCACCTCGCTGTTCGGCGGCCGCTTCAGCCTGGTGCTGGCGGTGGCCGGCGCAATGATCATCCAGGCCATGAACACCGGCATTCTGCTGTCCGGCTATCCGCCGGAGCTCAATCTCCTGGTGAAGGCCGTTGTCGTGCTCGCCGTCCTCCTGGCGCAGTCGCCGCGCCTTGGCGATCTCTCGCGCTTCACCGCGCGCTGGCGGAGGAGCAAACCATGAAGGCCTCGACCTCGGTCGCCATCACCGCCGCAGTGCTCGTCGCCGGTTTTGCGCTGTGCGCGCTGCAATTTCCGAACATCGCCTCGACGCGCGTGGTCGCCAATCTGCTCACCGACAATGCCTTCCTCGGCATCGTCGCGGCCGGCATGACCTTTGTCATCATCTCCGGCGGCATCGACCTCTCGGTCGGCTCGGTGATCGGCTTCACCACGGTGTTCGTTGCGCTCGCCGTCGAGCGCTGGGGCATCCCGCCGTTTGCGGCGTTCGCGCTGGTGCTCGTGCTGTGCGCGCTGTTCGGCGCAGCGATGGGCGCGGTCATCCACGTGTTCGATCTGCCGCCCTTCATCGTAACGCTCGCCGGAATGTTCCTGGCGCGCGGCATCAGCTTCCTGCTCTCGACCGAATCGATTCCGATCACCGCGCCGATCTACAGCGCCGTCTCTGATTTCGCGATCCGGCTTCCTGGAGGAGGGCGGCTCACCGCGATCGCGATCGCCATGCTCGCGATCCTCGTGCTCAGCGCGCTTCTGCTGCACCTCACCCGCTTCGGGGCCAATGTCTACGCGCTCGGCGGCAGCCGCACCGCGACGGCGCTGATGGGCATTCCGGTGGGATCAATGACCATCCGGATCTATATGCTGTCGAGCGTGCTCGCGGGCCTCGCCGGCATCGTCTTCTCGTTCTATACGGCAGCCGGCTATTCGCTCTCCGCTGTCGGCGTCGAACTCGACACGATCGCGGCCGTCGTGATCGGCGGAACCTTGTTGACGGGCGGCCAGGGCTCCGTCATCGGCACCTTCCTCGGCGTCCTGATCCAGGGCATGATCCAGACCTACATCAATTTCGACGGCACGCTGTCGAGCTGGTGGACCAAGATCGCCACGGGGGTTCTGTTGTTCGTCTTCATTGCGCTGCAGCAAGGTCTGATGGCGCTCGCGCGCCGCTCGTCCGTCAAGCCCCCAGGGGTCAAACCCGTGGGGGTGAGCACGTGACCACGTCGCACATCGTCTCGATTCCGACGCGGCGCGCCCATTCCAACCATGCCGAGGTCGCCCGCAGCATCGGCATCGATATCATCTCCGGCCGTCTGGCCGAGGGCGCGCGCCTGCCGGGCGACGCCGAGCTGACGGCGACGTTCGGCGTGTCGCGCCCGGTGCTGCGCGAGAGCGTGAAGACGCTGGTCGCGAAGGGACTGCTGTCAACCAAGGCCCGCGTCGGCACCGTGGTGCGCGGGCGCTCGGACTGGAACATGTTCGATCCGGACGTGCTGGCCTGGCACCTCGACGCCGGCATCGACAAGCGCTTCCTCGCCGACCTCGCCGAGATCCGCCTGGCGATCGAGCCGCGCGCGGCGGCGCTGGCTGCCGAACGGCGCAGCGACGGCGACGTGGCGGCGATGCGCATGGCGATGGCGCAGATGGAGCGCGAGCCGTCGACCTCGGTCGCCTTCGCCGACGCCGATCTTGCGCTGCATATCGCGGTGGCCAATGCCTCCGGCAACCCGTTCATGCGCTCGATCGGCGCGGTCATCGAGGCGGCGCTGCGCGCCTCCTTCGTATTGAGCGCGCCGGTGGAGACCGCCGATCGCGACACCGTGCTGGTCTGGCACCAGCGCATCATCGACGCGATTGCCGACGGCAATCCCGAGGCCGCCTCCGAGGCCATGATCGAAGTCATCTACAACGGCCGGCGACGTCACGCGCAGTCGGCTGCACGAACGGACCAGCAATGAGCAACGACAAGTCAGACAAGCAGCTGCGCAGCCAGGCGTGGTTCGGCCGCCAGGACAAGATGGGCTTCTATTATCGCTCATTCCTGAAGAACAGCGGCACGCCGCAGGACCGCTTCGAGGGGCGCCCGGTCATCGGCATTTGCAACACCTGGTCGGAGCTGACCCCGTGCAACGCGCATTTCCGCGTCATCGCCGAGCATGTGCGTCAGGGCGTGCTCGATGCCGGGGGCTATCCGCTGGAGTTCCCGGTCTCCTCGCTCGGCGAAGTGACGATGCGTCCGACCGCGATGCTGTTCCGCAACCTCGCCTCGATGGACGTCGAGGAGGCGATCCGCGCGCATCCGCTCGACGGCGTCGTGCTCTTGATGGGCTGCGACAAGATCACGCCGGCGCTCCTGATGGGCGCGGCCTCGGCCGACCTGCCGGCGATCGGCGTCTCCGGCGGCCCGCAATTGCGCGGTGTCTATCGTGGCCAGATCATCGGCTCCGGCACTAACATCATCTCGATGAGCGAGCAGCTGCGCGCCGGCGAGATCACGCTGAAGGAATTCCACGAAGCCGAAGCGGGCATGAACCGGTCCGCCGGCAGCTGCATGACCATGGGCACGGCCTCGACGATGGCCTCGATGGTCGAGGCGCTCGGCATCGGCCTGCCGGAGAATGCTGCGATCCCCGCCGCCGACGCGCGGCGCAACCTGCTGGCCCGCATGGCCGGGCGGCGCATCGTCGAGATGGTCGGAGAAGACCTGAAGCCCTCGGACATTCTCACGCGTCAGGCGTTCGAGAATGCGATCCGCACGCTGGCCGCGATCGGCGGCTCGACCAATGCGGTGGTGCATCTGCTCGCTATCGCTGGCCGCGTCGGCGTCGAGTTGACGCTCGACGATTTCGACCGTCTGTGCCGCGACGTGCACTGCCTGGTCGACCTGATGCCGTCGGGCCGCTTCCTGATGGAGGACTTCTACTACGCCGGCGGCCTCCCGGCGGTGCTGCGCGCACTCGGCGAGCGCGGCCTGCTGCACAAGGATGCGCGCACTGTGAACGGCAAGACGTTGTGGGACAACGTCGCCGACGCGCCCAACTACAACGCCGAGGTGATCACGCCGTTCGAGACGCCGTTCAAGTCCGAAGCCGGCATCGCCATCCTCACCGGCAACCTCGCGCCCAATGGCGCCGTCATCAAGCCGTCGGCGGCCTCGCCAGAGCTGATGAACCACACCGGACGCGCGGTCGTGTTTGAAAGCGTCGAGGAGATGCATGACGCCGTCGACGACGACACGCTCGACATCGATGCGTCCTGCATCATGGTGCTGAAGAATTGCGGGCCGAAGGGCTATCCCGGCATGGCCGAGGTCGGCAACATGCCGCTGCCGGCCAAGCTGCTGCGCGAGGGCGTGCGCGACATGATCCGGATCTCGGATGCCCGCATGTCCGGCACCGCCTATGGCACGGTGGTGCTGCACGTGGCGCCGGAGGCGACCGTCGGCGGACCGCTGGCGCTGGTGAAGAACGGCGACATGATCACGCTCGACGTCGCCGCGCGCCGGCTGCATCTGCATGTCAGCGACGAGGAGCTCGCCACGCGCCGCGCCGCCTGGACGCCACCGAAGCCGCACGCGTCGCGCGGCTATCAGAAGCTCTACATCGATCACGTGCTGCAGGCCGATCGCGGCGTGGATTTCGACTTCCTGGTCGGCCGCACCGGTTCGCCCGTGCCGCGCGACAATCACTAAGAGGGGCCGCATGACCGCATCATCCAGAAAGCTCTACAAGGGCGTCTTCCCGGTCGCGCCGACCATCTTCGACGCCGACGGCCGTCTCGATCTCGAGGGCCAGAAGCGCGCGATCGACTTCATGATCGATGCCGGCTCCCACGGCATCTGCATCCTCGCCAATTTCTCCGAGCAGTTCGTGCTGACCGATGACGAGCGCGATCTCGTCATGACCACCGTGCTGGAGCATGTCGCGGGACGCGTGCCGGTCATCGTCACGACCACGCATTTCTCGACCTTCGTCTGCGCGGAGCGCTCGCGCCGCGCGCAGGACAAGGGAGCCGCCATGGTCATGGTGATGCCGCCCTATCACGGCGCCACCTTCCGCGTCCCTGACAGCTCGATCTACGAATTCTATCGCGGCGTCTCGGATGCGATCTCGATTCCGATCATGGTGCAGGATGCGCCGGTCGCCGGCACGCCGCTGTCGGTGCCGCTGCTGGCGCGCATGGCCAAGGAGATCGAGAACCTCGCTTATTTCAAGATCGAGGTGCCGCGGGCCGCCGATAAGCTGCGTGCGCTGATCGAGGCGGGTGGCGCGGCCATCGAAGGCCCGTGGGACGGCGAGGAGGCGATCACTTTGATGGCCGATCTCGACGCCGGCGCGACCGGCGCGATGACCGGCGGCGGCTATCCGGACGGCATCCGCAAGATCATCGATCCCTATTTTGCCGGCGATCGCGAAGCTGCGGCCGCGGCCTATGAGCGCTGGCTGCCGCTGATCAACTACGAGAACCGGCAGTGCGGCCTTGCGACCTGCAAGATCCTGATGAAGGCGGGTGGCGTGATTCGCCATGATACCTTGCGCAGCCCCCAGCCGCCGATTCATCCGGCGACGCAAACGGGCCTGCTCGAGATCGCGCGCCGGCTCGACCCGGTCGTGCTGCGCTGGGGACGCTAGAGATGAGCGCGCTTCGTGTCGCCATCGTCGGCTTCGGCAAGATCGCCAGGGATCAGCACGTCCCGGCCATCGCTGCCACCGAGGGCGTGACTTTGACGGCGGTCGCGAGCCGCAATGCCTCGCTGCCCGGCCTGCCGCATTTCGGCTCGATCGAGGAGCTGCTGCGCGACGGGCCGGAGATCGACGCCGTCGCGCTGTGCACGCCGCCGCAGGTCCGTCGCGCCCAGGCGCAGGCCGCGCTTGAGGCCGGCAAGCATGTGATGCTGGAGAAGCCGCCGGGGGCCGCTGTCACCGAGCTCGATCCGCTGATCGCGCTCGCGAACGCGAGGCAGCGCACGCTGTTTGCGACCTGGCACTCGCGCTATGCGCCAGCGGTGGAGCCGGCGCGCACGTGGTTGTCCTCGCGGCAGATCCGCAGCGTCCGCATCGATTGGAAGGAGGACGTGCGCGTCTGGCATCCGGGACAGGCCTGGATCTGGGAGCCGGGCGGGCTCGGCGTGTTCGATCCGGGGATCAATGCACTGTCGATCCTGACGCGCATCCTGCCCGAACCGGTGTTCCTGACCGAGGCGGAGCTGTCGTTCCCGTCGAACCGCCAGGCGCCGATCGCGGCCAATCTGTCGCTCACTACCGCCAGCGATCTGCCGATCGCGGCCGAGTTCGATTTCCGCCAGACCGGGCCGCAGAGCTGGGACATCCGGATCGAGACCGATGCCGGGCAGCTGAAGCTGTCGCTGGGCGGTGCGCGCATGAGCAGGGACGATCAGGTGATGATCGACGAGAAGGAGCGGGAATATCCCGGCCTCTATCGCCGCTTTGTCGCGCTGACGAAGACCGGCGCCAGCGACGTCGATCTTGCGCCGCTACGGCTCGTGGCCGACGCCTTCCTGCTCGGCCGCCGCAACTTCGTCGAACCGTTCGAGGATTGAGCCATGGCGGAGGCGCGGATTACCAAGGATGTGTTTGGCAGCCTGCCGGACGGTCGTGACGTCGAGCGCGTCACCCTGCGCGGCGCTGACGGTTTCGAGGCGCGGATCATCACCTACGGCGCGGCGCTGCAGGCGCTGCTGGTGCCGGATGCGCAAGGCGCCGTTGACGATGTTGTGCTCGGCCATGATGACCTGCTGAGCTATCTCAAGCTCCGGAAATATTTCGGTGCGACGGTCGGGCGCTACGCCAACCGGATCGCCAAGGCACGCTTTTCGCTCGACGGTCAGGACCTGCGCCTCGACGCCAACAACGGTGCCCATGCATTGCATGGCGGCCCCGACGGCTTCGACCGCAAGCTCTGGCAGATCGTCGCCACCGAAGATGGCGCCCAGCCCTCGGTCACGATGCTCTATGTCAGTCCCGACGGCGAGGCCAATTATCCGGGGCGGCTCGACGTCCGTGTCACCTATCAGCTGACGGGACCGATGGAACTGGCCGTCAGCTTCAGCGCCCGGACGACCCGCACGACGGTCGTCAACCTGACCAATCACAGCTTCTTCAATCTCGACGGCCTGACCGCCGGCACCGGCATTCTCGATCACTGTCTGACGGTCGAAGCCGACCACTATCTCGCGATCGACGAGACCGCGATCCCGCTGGAGGGACCGCCGCAATCCGTTGCCGGCACGCCGTTCGACTTCCGCGAAGCCCATCCGGTTGGCGCGCGCATCCGCGCCGACGATGCGCAGATCAAATGCGGCCGCGGCTATGACCACAATTTCTGCCTGCGCGACGGCACAGGTGTCCGTCCGGCGGCCCGGCTCGAGTCGCCGCGGTCGGGGAGGGTCATGGAGTTGCTCACCGATCAGCCCGGCCTGCAGGTCTATTCCGGCAACTATCTTGATGCCACCGTCAGCGGCAAGGGGCGGGTCTATCGCCAATCCGACGCCATCTGCCTGGAGCCGCAGGTCTGGCCGGACAGCCCGAACCGTCCGGATTTTCCAAGCCCGCGCCTTGGGCCCGACGACGTCTATAAGCACGAGACCGTGTATCGCTTCTCGACCACGGGAGCGTCGGCATGATGGAGCAGGTCCCGACCACCGTGCTCTGCGCCGAGCGCTGCCACCTCGGCGAAGGCCCGACCTATGATCCCGCGACCGACACCGCCTGGTGGTTCGACATCCGCGAGGGCCTGCTGTTCGAGGCCAGGATTGCCAGCGGCGAGGTTCGCCGCCATGCCCTGGGGAAGATGGCGAGCGCGCTCGGCCGCATCGATGACGCGCGACAGCTGATCGTGGCCGAGGACGGGCTGTACGTCCGCAGCATCGCTGACGGGGCGTTGTCGCTCTATCTGCCGCTCGAAGCTGACAATCCGGCGACGCGGTCGAACGATTCGCGCGTCCATCCCTCCGGCACGTTCTGGATCGGCACGATGGGGCGCAAGGCGGAGCGCGGGCTTGGCGCGATCTACGCGCTGCATCGCGGCGAGATCATCCGCCTGTTCCCGAACATCACCATTCCCAACGCCATCTGCTTCGCGCCGGACGGGTCGGTCGGCTATTTCGCCGATACGGACGAGAACGTGCTCTATCGAGTCGTCCTCGATCCAGAAACGGGTCTGCCGCGCAGCATGCCGGACGTGCTCTTGCGCCGCCGCGAGCCCGGCGGCATCGATGGCGCGATCGTCGATGCCGAGGGACTGATCTGGCATGCCTGCTGGGGCGCCGGTTGTGTCGATGTTTATAGCCCGTATGGCGAGTGTTTGCGCAGCATCGCCGTGCCGGCCAGCCAGGCGAGCTGCCCGGCCTTCGTCGGCCCGGACCTGTCGCGCCTGCTGGTCACCTCGGCGTGGCAGGACATGGACGCGGCTGCGAAGGCGGCCGACCCCGGCCATGGCCAGACCTTTCTGCTCGATGTCGGCGCCCGCGGTCGTGTCGAGCCTGACGTCAAGCTGTCGATCTGAGAGGAGGAACAATCAGTCAAGCGTCGTTCAGCCTAACAGCTAACTGGTATCAACATACGCAATCGCGTATTCATTGGTGAAATTCGAAAATCCAAAGGGAGTGAAGCATGCTGAATTTCAAGACCATCATGGCGGCCGCGTTGGCCGGCCTCGGCGCCCTGGCGCTGTCCGGCGCCGCAATGGCCCAGAGCAAGGGGACCGTGGGCATCGCGATGCCGACCAAGTCCTCGGCGCGCTGGATCGACGACGGCAACAACATTGTGAAGGTGCTGAAGGATCGCGGCTACGCCACCGACCTGCAATACGCCGAGGACGACATCCCGAACCAGCTCTCGCAGATCGAGAACATGGTGACCAAGGGCGCCAAGGTGCTGGTGATCGCCGCGATCGACGGCACCACGCTGTCCGACGTGCTGAAGCAGGCCAAGGCCAAGGGCATCACCGTGATCGCCTATGACCGCCTGATCCGCGACACGCCGAACCTCGACTACTACGCCACGTTCGATAACTTCCAGGTCGGCGTGCTGCAGGCGCAGTCGATCGTCGACAAGCTCGGACTGAAGGACGGCAAGGGTCCGTTCAACATCGAGCTGTTCGGTGGCTCGCCGGACGACAACAACGCCTACTTCTTCTACAATGGCGCGATGTCGGTGCTGCAGCCCTATCTCGACTCGGGCAAGCTGGTGATCGGCTCCGGCCAGAAGGGCATGGACAAGGTCGCGACCTTGCGCTGGGACGGCGCCACCGCCCAGGCCCGCATGGACAACCTGCTGAGCGCCTTCTACGGCAAGAAGCGCGTCGACGCGGTGCTGTCGCCCTATGACGGTCTGTCGATCGGCATCATCTCATCGCTGAAGGGCGTGGGCTATGGCAGCGCCGATCAGCCGATGCCGGTGATCTCGGGTCAGGACGCCGAGGTGCCGTCGGTCAAGGCGATCCTGCGCGGCGATCAGTACTCGACCATCTTCAAGGACACCCGCGATCTCGCCAAGGTGACCGCCGACATGGTCGATGCCGCGCTGGCCGGCAAGGAAGTCCCGGTCAACGACACCAAGACCTACAACAACGGTGTGAAGGTCGTTCCGTCCTACCTGCTCAAGCCGGTCGTGGTCGACAAGAGCAATTGGGAGAAGGTTCTGGTCGACAGCGGCTACTACAAGAAGGCCCAGTTCCAGTAATCTTGGTCGACGACTTACGCTCCCTCTCCCCGGTCTCGGGGAGAGGGATATATTTGCTGAAGCTCGCGCGGCGGGGGCGAGTTGGCGTCATGAACAGAGACACGAGACGATGACCGCAATCCTGGAAATGCGCAACGTCAGCAAGAGCTTCGGCAATGTCCAGGCCTTGCGGGACGTCAGCTTCGCCGTCGCGCCGGGCGAGATCCACGCTTTGGTCGGCGAGAACGGGGCCGGCAAGTCGACCCTGATGAAGGTGCTGAGCGGCGTCTATCCGCATGGCCGCTACGAGGGCCAGATCATCTTCGAAGGTGAGGAGCGGCGGTTCCGTGACATCAATGATTCCGAGGCGCTCGGCATCATCATCATCCACCAGGAGCTGGCGCTGATTCCGCTGATGTCGATCGCGGAGAACATCTTCCTGTCGCATGCGCCGTCACGCTTCGGCGTCATCGATCGCGACGAGGTCTACCGGCGCACCCAGCAATTACTGGCCCAGGTCGGCTTGAAGGAGTCGCCGGATACGCTGATCACCGATCTCGGCGTCGGCAAGCAGCAGCTGGTCGAGATCGCCAAGGCGCTGTCCAAGCGCGTCAAGCTCCTGATCCTGGACGAGCCGACCGCCAGCCTCAACGAGGCCGACAGCCAGGCGCTGCTCGATCGTCTCGTCGCCTTCCGCGAGCAGGGCATCTCCTCGATCCTGATCACGCACAAGCTCAACGAAGTCGCGCGCGTCGCCGACCGCATCACCGTGCTGCGTGACGGCCGCAGCGTCGACGGCATCGACTGCCGCGCCGAGCCGGTCCTGGAGGACCGCATCATCAAGAGCATGGTCAACCGCGACATGGCGCACCGCTTTCCCGAGCGCCAGCCGAAGATCGGCGAGCCGGTGTTCACGGTGGAGAACTGGTCGGTGTTCCATCCGCAGCACCCGGACCGGCGCGTCATCAAGAACGTCGATTTCCAGGTACGCCGCGGCGAGATCGTCGGCATCGCCGGGCTGATGGGGGCCGGCCGCACCGAGTTCGCCATGAGCCTGTTCGGCCGTTCCTGGGGCGTCAACATCTCTGGCCGCGCCCGGCTCGAGGGCAAGGACGTCAATCTCACCAGCGTGCCGGCGGCGATCGATGCCGGGCTTGCCTATGTCACCGAGGATCGCAAGCAGCTCGGCCTGATCCTGGCCGACGACGTCCGCAAGAACATCACTTTGGCCAGCCTCTCGCAGGTCGCGCCGAAGGGGGTGATCGACGATATTGCCGAGCTCAAGGCGGCGTCCGGTTACCGCGGCCGCATGCGCATCCGCTGCTCCGACGTCTATCAGGAGGCCGGCCAGCTCTCCGGCGGCAATCAGCAGAAGGTCGTGCTGTCGAAATGGCTCATGACCGATCCCAAGGTGTTGATCCTGGACGAACCCACGCGCGGCATCGACGTTGGCGCCAAATACGAGATCTACTGTATCATCCAGGAGCTTGCGGATGCCGGCCGCGGTGTGGTGGTGATCTCGTCGGAAATGCCGGAGCTGCTCGGGATCTGCGACCGCATCTGTGTGATGAATGACGGCGCCTTCGTCGGCGAGTTCGCCGCCCAGGAGGCGACACAGGAAAAGATCATGCGCGCGATCATGCGCAACGAAGCCATCAAGAACGAGGAGACGGCCGCGTAAGCGGTCGGAGGACGCCAGCCATGACCGACAAGACGGTTTCGCTCCCGGAAGAGAAGTCGCACGCCGGCTTCCTGAAGAATAATCTGCGCAGCTACGGCATGCTGATGTCGTTGTTCGTCATCATGCTGTTCTTCCAGTTCATGACCGACGGCACTCTGCTGCAGCCGCTCAACCTCACCAACCTGGTGCTGCAGAACAGCTACATCGTCATCATGGCGCTCGGCATGCTGCTGGTCATCGTGACCGGGCATATCGACCTCTCGGTCGGTTCGGTGGCGGGCTTCGTCGGCGCGGTCGCGGCCGTGCTGATGGTGCGCTATCACCTCGACTATCCGCTCGCGATCATCGCCTGCCTGATCGTCGGCGCCGCGATCGGCGCGGCCCAAGGCTATTGGGTGGCGTATTTCGGCATTCCCTCCTTCATCGTCACGCTTGCCGGCATGCTCGTGTTCAAGGGCTTGGCGCTGGCGCTGCTGCAGGGACAGTCGGTCGGTCCGTTCCCGGCGACGTTCCAGAAACTGTCGTCGGGCTTCATTCCGGAGCTCATTCCAAGCTCCGGCAATCTCAATCTGACCTCGCTCGCCATCGGCGCGGTGCTGACGCTGGTGCTGGTCTATGCCAGCGTGAAGGGACGCGCGCGTGAGGTCGAGCATGGCATCGAGGTCGAGCCGTTCGGCTTCTTCGCCGCCAAGAACGTCGTTCTGGCCGGTGCGCTGATGTATTTCACCTATCTGATCGCCTCGCATCGCGGCCTGCCGAACGTACTCGTGATCATGACCGCGCTGATCGCGCTCTACGGCTTCATGACGCGGCGCACCGTCGTCGGCCGGCAGATCTACGCCGTCGGCGGCAATGCCAAGGCGGCGAAGCTGTCGGGCATCAAGACCGAGCGCCTGGTTTTCATGACCTTCGTCAACATGGGCGTGCTGGCGGCGCTGGCCGGCCTGATCTTCGCCGCGCGGCTCAACACCGCGACGCCGAAGGCGGGGCTCGGCTTCGAGCTCGACGTCATCGCGGCCTGCTTCATCGGTGGCGCCTCCGCCTATGGCGGTGTCGGACGGGTCGGCGGCGCGGTCGTGGGTGCCATGATCATGGGCGTGATGAACAACGGCATGTCGATCCTTGGCATCGGCATCGACTACCAGCAGGTGATCAAGGGGCTCGTGCTGCTCGGCGCCGTCTGCATCGACGTCTACAACCAGCGTCGATAAACGGCAGCCGCCGATCCTGCCGCGGCGCGGCTTGATCATCTCAACGTGCATAGAGATGCCCGAAAATCACTAGCCCGGCCTTTGCGCCGGGCCGTAATGTTCCGGGCCCCGACTGCGGCAATCGGCGGAGAGTCTCTTAACTGATGCGTTGCTATCAGCCTCGGCGTATTTGCCGAGCCGATAGCGCATGTTCGATCTTTTCCACATCAAGGCCGATGTTCCGATCGATCGCCGGGCCGCGGTGCCTGCCGGGACGGCGGCGGCCGTCGTACTGGCCGCTCTCAGCAGGTTCTCCGCCAAGAGCAGTGAGCTGAGCAGCCCATGACGCGAACAGCGTGTCGCAATTGCAGCGCAGCGCGCGGGCATGCCTTGCGGAAACGGCGCCTGGCCAGGCGACATCTCAAGGTAGAGCGACCGTACTATTACGGCTCTCATCTTTAACAATACAACAATCGCTTTCCACCCAATTTGAACGAGTGACGGCGGCCGCGTGGGGTCCGTCGGTGGGCTTGAATTCAACTTCGGCAAGGCTGCCTGGGGGCGTCGAGCGCAACGGCTCGGTTGCCGCAGCGCACGGATGGTTCAACGATGACGGACGCCACCCCGAGCATTGAGACGTGCGCTGAAGCCGCTTCCGCGACAGCCTATCCTCTGCCGCAGATGCTGGACCTGATGCAGGCGTCGCAACTTCGTGACGAACTGATCAGACTGTCGGGACACGAGAGCATCCTGCTCGATGCGAGCGGCGTCGAGCGGATGTCGACGCCATGCGCACAGATTCTCCTTGCCGCCGGTCACGGGGCGAAGGCGGCCAACAAGCTTTTCAAGATCACGCAGGCATCCGAGCTGTTCAGGACGGCGATCGCCGATCTCGGACTCCGGCATGAGTTTGACAATTGGATGGAGTGACATGACCAAGCGAATTCTGGCAGTCGACGATTCGAAGACCATGCGTGACATGGTGTCCTTCACGTTGAAGAAGGCTGGCTTCGACGTAGCAGAAGCCGAAGATGGCAAGGCAGCGCTGAACGTGCTGACCGGCGGTAAGTTCGACTTGATCATCACCGACCTCAACATGCCGAACATGGATGGCATTTCGTTGATCAAGAGCGTGCGGGCCGGCAGTCAGCACCGCACGGTGCCGATCCTGATCCTCACGACCGAGAGCGATGGCGCAAAGAAGGCCGACGGCAAGGCGGCGGGCGCGACGGGGTGGCTGGTGAAGCCGTTCAATCCCGATCAATTGATCGCGACGGTCAACCGCGTATGTCCGTAGCATCCGAGCAAGAGGCCTATCCGGTCGCGCAGTTCCGCAAGACCTATTTCGAGGAATGCGCCGAACTGCTCGACGCCTTGCAGTCGAATCTCGAACTGTTGTCCAGCGGACAGGAGGACGACGAGACGCTGCACGCGATCTTCCGGTCGGTGCATTCCATCAAGGGTGGAGCCGGCGCGTTCGGCTGCACGGACCTCGTCGCCTTCTCGCACACCTTCGAGAGCCTGCTCGACGCCTTGCGCGATCACAAGATCGCGGTCACCAACGACATCAAGCAATTGCTGCTTCGGGCCAGCGATGCGCTGGCCGACATCGTCAATGCAGCGCGGCTCGAGCAGCAACTCGCGCCGAGTTTCGCCGTCGACATCCGCACGGCCATGCAGCACGTCCTGCAGGGCGCGGGCCCGGCGGCCGAGCCTGGCCCTGCGCCCGCCGCGTCCGACGCGAAGCCGCTCCATGAGCAGACATATCGCATCAGGTTCCGTCCACACACGGAGATGCTGAAGAAGGCGAACGAGCCGCTGCTCCTGATCCGCCAGCTCCGCAAGCTGGGCGCGCTCGCGATCGATGTCGATTGTTCGGCGCTCCCGGCGCTCGGCGCGCTGGATCCCGAGGCGGCCTATTTCAACTGGACCTTCACGCTCGAAACGGCGGTGCCGCGCAGCGGCATCCAGGACGTGTTCGAGTTCGTCGAGGATGATTGCGACCTTCAGATCGAGTTGCTCGAGTCCGCCACGGCCGCGGTCGAGGTTGCGCCGGGCGATGCCGGCAGTGCGGCGGCTCCCGTGGTCGCCGCAGTCTCCCTGGCTCAGTCGATCCGGGTCGACGTCGACAAGGTCGATCGGCTGGTGAATCTCGTCGGCGAGCTCGTGATCAGCCAGGCGATGCTGACGGAGCAGGGACTGGCGTTGCCGGCCGATAAATATCCCCAGCTCATTCAGGGCATCGAGGCGCTGGCCCAGAGTGCGCGTGAGCTGCAGGAAAGCGTGATGGCGATCCGCGCGCAGCCCGTCAAATCCGTGTTCGCGCGGATGCCGCGCATCGTGCGCGAACTGGCCGCCGTGCTCGGCAAGGAGGTGCGCATTGTCACCTCCGGCGAGATGACCGAGATCGACAAGACGGTCATCGAGCAGCTCAACGATCCGTTGACGCACATGATCCGCAACGCGCTCGACCACGGCATCGAACCGCCGGCCGAGCGGCTTGCCGCAGGCAAGCCGCGGCAGGGCACGATCAACCTCTCGGCCGCCCAGCGCAGCGGCCGCATCGTCATCGAGGTCTCGGATGACGGCCGCGGCATCAATCGCGACAAGGTCCTGGCCAAGGCGCGCGCGCGTGGCCTCGTGCCTGCAGGCGCCAATCTCAGCGATGACGACATCGACAATCTGATCTTCCTGCCGGCCTTCTCGACCGCCGAGGTGATCTCGAACATCTCGGGCCGTGGCGTCGGCATGGATGTCGTGAAGCGTAACGTGCAGGCGCTCGGTGGCCGGATCTCGGTGCGCTCGCGCTTCGGCCATGGCTCGTCATTCACGCTGTCGCTGCCGCTCACCTTGGCGGTGGTCGACGGCATGGTGGTGTCGGTCGGGCGCGAGACGTTCATCATTCCGCTGGTTGCGATCGTCGAGAATCTGCGTCCGCTCCCCGCCGACATTCATCCCGTGGTCGGCCGCGGCCATGTCCTGGCGTTGCGCGGCGAGTATCTGCCGCTGGTCTATCTGCATCGCGTGTTCTCGATCGGCGATGCGATCGGCGATCCCTGCCGGGGCATCGTGATCATCGTGCAGAGCGAGAGCGCCGGCCGCGTCGGTATCGTCGTCGACGAACTCCTCGGCCAGCAGCAGGTGGTGGTGAAGAGCCTCGAAGCCAATTACGAGCCGGTGGACGGCATCAGCGGCGCCACGATCCTCGGCAATGGCCGCGTCGCGCTGATCCTCGACGTCGCGCGCCTGCACGAGATCGACATGCGCGGCACGCCAGAACGGCTGCCGTCCCCGGAGCAATCGAGACCAGAATCCGCAAAGGACCTGACCCATGCAGCCTGACAACAAGCCGATCGCTCCGTTTGGCCAAGAAGCGGCGGTCAGCGAGAACGCGCAGCAGTTCATCACCTTCACGCTGGGCGCGGAGGAGTACGGCATCGACATCATGGTGGTCCGGGAGATCAAGGGCTGGACCGAAACGACCATGATCCCGAACGCTCCGCCCCATGTCCGGGGTGTCATCAATCTGCGCGGCATCATCGTTCCCATCTTCGACCTGCGCGCCCGGTTCGGCACCGGCGTGACCGTGCCGACCAATATGCATGTGGTGATCATCGTCGCCGCCGGCACGCGCACGGTCGGCCTGCTGGTCGATACCGTCTCGGACATCATCTCCGTCGATCCGAAAGACATCCGCGACGTGCCGGACATGGGCATGCCGACCGAGGATCAGTTCCTGGAGGGGCTGGTCGCGATCCAGAACAGGATGGTGACGCTGGTGTCGTTGTCGGGTCTGTTCGGGATGCCGGCTTCGTCAGTGACGCGTACGTCTGCCGCAGCCGCCGCGGCGGCCGCCTAACCCCTACAATTTACGAGATCGTCATGAGCGACACTTTCGAGGAGAACATCATGCAGGACTTCACCACGGACGGCGCTCCGGGCGATGGCGCGCCCAAATCGAAGGCAAGGTCGCGGAGCAGTCGTCCGCGGTCGTCCGCCGCGAAGGCTCCGGCGGCAGCGCCCCGCGCGGTGAGCCGTGACGATCAGATGACAGCCGTCGTCGAGAAGGTCACCAGCGCCGTGATGCTGGTCGATAACGATCTCAAGATCACATACCTCAATCAAGCCTCGAAGCAGCTGTTCGGCCAGCACCTCACGGAGTTTCGCAAGGTCTGGCCGACCTTCGATCCCGCCGCCATGGTCGGGACCTGCATCGACGTCTTTCACCGCAATCCGGCGCATCAGCGGACGATGCTCGCCAATCCGGCCAATCTGCCGTTCCGCACCGACATTTCCGTCGGACCGCTCAAGATCTCGCTCAACGTCAATGCGATGCGGAACGCGCAGGGCGTCAACCAGGGCTTCATGCTGGAATGGGCGGATGTCACCGAGATCCGCAGCCAGGCGTCGCAGCTCGCGGCCATCGATCGTTCGCAGGCGATGATCATGTTCTCGCTCGACGGCAAGATCGAATATGCCAACGAGAACTTTCTGCGAACGCTGGGCTACTCGCTCGACGAGATCAAGGGCCAGCACCATTCGATGTTCGTCGATCCCGTCTATCGCCAGTCGACCGACTATCGTCTGTTCTGGGACAAGCTCGGGCGTGGCGAATATGACGCCGGACAATACAAGCGCATCGGCAAGGGGGGGCGCGAGGTCTGGATCCAGGCGAGCTACAATCCGATTCTCGATCAGTCCGGCAAGCCCTTCAAGGTGGTGAAATACGCGACCGACATCACCAGCGAGGTGATCCGCAACGCCGACTTCGCCGGCCAGATCGACGCCATCAACAAGGCCCAGGCGGTGATCCAGTTCACGTTGGACGGCAAGATCCTCGACGCCAACGACAACTTCCTCAATACGCTGGGCTACTCGCTGGCCGAGATCAAGGGCCAGCATCACTCGATCTTCGTCGATGTCGCCTATCGCAGCTCGACCGACTACCGCATGTTCTGGGACAAGCTCGCGCGTGGCGAATATGAGGCCGGTCAATACCGACGGATCGGCAAGGGCGGCCGCGAAGTCTGGATCCAGGCGAGCTACAACCCGATCATGGGGCCCGACGGCAAGCCGGTCAAGGTCGTCAAATATGCGACCGACGTCACCGAGCAGGTCAAGGCCTCCGAGGCGCTGCAAACAGCGGTGCGGCAGACGCAGGCGGTGGTCGACGCCGCCAAGAACAACGATCTTCGCGAGCGCATTCCGACGGACGGCAAGTCGGGCGAGATCGGCCAGCTCTGCGACGGCGTGAACGGGCTGCTCGACACGATGTCGTCCATCCTTGCCGACGTGCTCGAAAGCTCGCAGACGCTGTCGAGCGCCGCGCGCGAGATCGCGAACGGCAACACCGACCTGTCGCAGCGGACGGAGGAGCAGGCGGCCAGTCTGGAGGAGACGGCGGCCAGCATGGAGGAGCTGACCTCGACCGTCCGGCAGAACGCCGAGAATGCACAGCAGGCGAACAAGCTCGCGTCATCTGCATCCGACGTCGCGATCAGGGGCGGCACCGTGGTGGCCGAGGTCGTGCAGACCATGGAGGGCATCACCCATGCGAGCCGCAAGATCGCCGACATCATCGGGGTGATCGACGAGATCGCATTCCAGACCAACATCCTTGCGCTCAACGCCGCGGTCGAAGCCGCGCGCGCCGGCGACCAGGGCCGCGGCTTCGCGGTGGTCGCCGCCGAAGTGCGTAACCTCGCGCAGCGCAGTGCCAACGCGGCCAAGGAGATCAAGGGGCTGATCTCGGACTCGGTGTCCAAGGTGGAATCGGGCTCGCGCCTGGTCGACACCGCCGGCAAGACGATGGAGGAGATCGTCCAGTCGGTGAAGCGGGTCACCGACATCATGGCCGAGATCTCGGCGGCGTCGCAGGAGCAGCGCGGCGGCATCGAGCAGGTCAACAACGCCGTCACCCAGATGGACAAGGTGACCCAGCAGAATGCCGCTCTGGTGGAGGAGGCTGCTGCGGCAGCCAAGTCAATGGAGGAGCAGACCGAGACGATGTCGGAGATGGTCGGCCGCTTCATGGTGCTGCCAGAATTCGAGCGCGGCCGCCCCTATGCGGCAAAGACCGGCAATCCGGTGGTCGACCGGTCGCTTGGCAAGGACAAGCTCGCAGCGATGCGGGCCCCCGCCGGCAAGCCCGCGCCTGCGTCCGCCCCGCGCCCCTCGCCAGCGCGCGCTGCCGAGATGGAGCCGGTGCGTCGCCGCGTGGTCGGGGCCGGCGACGTCGATTGGAAGGAATTCTAGGCCGCGACGCGGCGTCCCCGTCGGTGCGGGGGCGCCTCTCTGGGGTGCCGGGAGACCATGGTGCAGGAACAGTTCGCGCTTGAAGACAACGACTTTCGCAAGCTGTCCAAGCTTGTGATGGATACGGCCGGCATCGTGCTGAGCGAGCGCAAGCGTGCCTTCATCCATGGACGGCTGGGGCGGCGGCTGCGCGCGCTCGGCCTGGCGGACTTCTCACAATATTGCCGTCTGCTGGAAACGGATGACGGTGACGATGAGCTGCGCAATTTCATCAACGCCGTCACCACCAATCACACGAGCTTCTTCAGGGAAGCCCACCATTTCGATTTCCTTTCGCGGGTCATCATTCCGGAATTCCTGAGCGGGAATACGACACGCCTGCGGATCTGGTCTGCGGGCTGCTCGACCGGGGAGGAGCCCTACAGCATTGCCATGACCTTGGCCGCCGGCCCGACGGCGCTGATGGAGCGCGACATCAAGATCCTCGCGACCGATCTCGATACGAATGTGATCGCCCGTGGGGCCGAGGGCGCATACGAGCTGGAGCGGGCCGAGGGGATCCCGGATGCCTATCGCAAGCGGTTCACCCGGTTGCGCGACAGCAAGGTCGTCATGAACGATGAGCTCTGCAGACTCATCACTTTCGTCCATCTCAATCTGCTCGGGCCCTGGCCGATGTCGGGGCCCTTCGACATCATCTTCTGCCGCAACGTGGTGATCTATTTCGACAAGCCGACCCAACGTCGCTTGTTCGACCGCTACGCCGATCTGCTCAGGCCCGACGGCTGGCTGATCGCCGGGCACTCGGAAAACCTGCTCGGCGTCTGCGAGCGTTTCGATCTGGTCGGACGAACGATCTATCGGAGGCGCAGATGATCAGGGCGAAGAGCAGGCGGCGTCAAACGACGGATGCCTCGGTCTCCGACGACCTTCTGACATGTCCTCGGAAGTATCGCGACGAGCGCTTTGACGCGATCGCGGTCAAGCTCTTTCCGGGAGAGCACTATGTCACCGACGCCGTGGACGAGATGCTCGTTACCGTGCTCGGGTCCTGTGTTGCAGCCTGCATCCGTGATCCGCAAACCCGGGTCGGCGGCATGAACCATTTCATGCTGCCGGAGAGCTTTGGCGATTGGGGCGACGTGTCCGACGGGATGCGCTATGGCAATGTCGCGATGGAGCGGCTGATCAACGACATTCTCGCCCGGGGCGGCGCCCGACGCCGCCTGGAGATCAAGGTGTTCGGCGGCGCCAATGTGCTGAATGGCATGGCGAAGATCGGGCATCGCAACGCCGACTTCGTCGAAGACTATCTGGCGGCGGAACACCTTCCCATCGCAGCGTATCACCTGCGCGGCTCGCTGCCGCGCCGTGTTCACTACTTCCCGGTAACCGGCCGCGTGATGCTGCTCGAATTGCCGCGCGCCGATCATGATGCCCTTGTCCGCAACGAGACGTCCTACAAGACACGAATCCAGGTCGAACCCGTTGCCGGATCGGTCGAGATTTTTTGAGGCAGTAAGATGAGTGCCATTCGCGTTCTGATCGTCGACGACTCCGCCTTCGTGCGGCAGATGTTGACGGATCTCCTTTCAAGTGATCCGGGAATCGAGGTCCTCGGCGCCGCGCCCAATCCGATTGTGGCGCGCGATATGATCAAGTCCCTCAATCCTGATGTGCTCACGCTCGACATCGAGATGCCGCGCATGGACGGCCTCGCTTTTCTGGACAAGATCATGACCCTGCGTCCGATGCCGGTGCTGATGATCTCATCTCTCACGCAGAAAGGCGCGGATACGGCCGTGCGCGCCCTGGAAATGGGAGCCTTTGACTGCGTGGCGAAGCCCGTCATTGGCCTTGTCGAGGGACTGCCGGCCTTGCGCGACGAGATCGTCACCAAGGTCAAGGCGGCCGCGGCGGCGAAGATCCGGCCGCGCTCGGGAGACGAGGTCCGCCCTCTACACCGGCCCGGCGTATCGTATAGTTCGTCCGAAAAGATCATTGCGGTGGGCGCGTCGACCGGCGGCGTCGAAGCGCTGCAGGAGCTGTTGATGGCGTTTCCATCGGATGCGCCGGCTGTCGTGATCACGCAGCATATGCCGGCGATGTTTACGGCGTCCTTCGCCAACCGCCTCAATCAGCTGTGCGCAGTCACCGTCAAGCAGGCCGAGAGCGGCGAGCGGGTGCTGCCGGGCCATGCCTATATCGCACCGGGCGGCTGCCATCTGGAGCTCGCCCGCAATGGCGCGAACTACGTTTGCCGGGTTCACGACGAGCCGGCCGTGTCAGGACACCGGCCGTCGGTCGACGTTCTGTTCCGGTCCGTCGCCCACGCCGCGGGGCTCAATGCGATTGGCGTCATCCTCACCGGCATGGGCCGGGACGGTGCGCTCGGGCTGTTGGAAATGCGCTCGGCCGGAGCGTCGACCATCGGTCAGGACGAGGCGACATGCGTGGTCTACGGCATGCCGAAGGCGGCGCGGGAATGTGGCGCCGTTGAGATCGAGCTGCCGCTCAACAAGATTGCCGATCAGGTCCTGAAGCGGTGCGAGTCGCTCGCTGCGCGCGGCGTCAGGGTGTAATCCATGTTCGGTTGGAAACAGAGCAACGCGGCTGCAGCGAAGCCGCCCAGCCCGGAGCCGTCGCCGGCGCTTGCGCCGGTTGCGCCCTCACAGCAGGACGAGTTGATGCGCCGGTGGATCGCGTTCGCCGGCATGCAGCAGCGCGTGATCCGGACGCTTGTCAGCGAGATCCAGCAGACCTCCGCCGTGGTGGAGACCGAGGCGGACAGTCTGAGCAGCCGGTTTCAGCGTCTCGCCGTCTGCGCGGGGCAGCAGACGGAACGCGTCGAAAGCCTGAGCAAGCTCGCGATGGGCATCGAGGTCGATGGCGAGGCGATCGCGATCGATCGCATCGCGGGTCTGCTCGAGGAGACATTGAGCGACGTCGTCGAGAAGATCCTGCTGCTGTCGAAGGACGCGATGTCGATGGTCTACGCGTTGAGCGAGCTCAACGGGAACGTCAACCGCGTCGACTCCTGCATGGAAGAGTTGAACAAGATCAACCGCGTCACCAATATGCTGGCGCTCAATGCCAGGATCGAGGCGGAGCGGGCTGGAACGGCGGGCGCAGCGTTTCGTGTGGTCGCCGGTGAGGTCCGCGAGCTGTCGAGCGCCACGCAGCGGTTGTCCGTCGACATGGCGACGGAGCTGCATGCCGTCACCCAGGGCATCGAGAACGGCCACGAAACGCTGCAGCGCGTCGCGACCATCGATATGTCGCAGAACCTGATGGCCAAGGACCGTCTCGAGCTGCTGATGAACGCCCTGATCGAGCGCGGCGGCAACCTGACCGAAGTCGTCAATGAAGCGATGAAAGAAGCCGAGGTGATCTCGGCCGACGTCGCCGGCATGATCACGGGCATCCAGTTCCAGGATCGCACGCGGCAACGGCTCGAACATGTGGTCGACACGTTGCGCGTTGTCGACGAGGCGCTCGACGAGCTGAAGACGACGACGGCCGATGTCCTGGATGAACCGGTCGTGGAGACGACAATCGACAATGAATGGGTCAAGACGCTGCTCGATCGGTTCACGCTCGGCGAATTGAGGTCGCGCTTCGTCGCGCAGATTCTCGAAGGCAAGCAGCCGGCCGATCCGAGCGAAACGGAGGCCAGCCCTTCGCAGACGGGGACCATTGAACTGTTTTAGGAGAGACAAGCATGCAGATCCACATGGACAACGCAGGTGGTCCGATCGCGATGAGCGGCGAGTTCACCTTTAGCGATCATGTTCCGTTCAAGCAGATGGTGACCGAAATCTTCGCCGCTCCCGGCCGGTCGGTCGTGATCGATCTTTCGAAGCTGGATTTCATCGATTCGGCCGGTCTCGGCATGCTGTTGCTGGCCCGGGACGAGGCCAAGAAGAATCATCGCGAGCTCATCCTTCGGCGGCCGAGCGGGCAGGTGAAACGCATGTTCGCGGTCACCAAGTTCAACACGCTCTTCACCGTTGAGGAGTGATCCTCGATGTATGTGTCGGTCGACCGGCAGGTTCCTGCAGACGCGTTCCTGTCGTGCTGGAACGGCGCTTCGGAACAGACGCTGGACGCTGCCTTGGCGCGTCCCGCGCGTCGATGCATCGAAGCCGGGCTGCTCGACCGTTCCGCTGAGATTTACGAAGGCGCGGATCTGTCCACCGACAAGGCTCTCAGTCTCGTCATCACCACGCGCTCCGCATATCGCCACTCCGTCGTGAAGACCTATGTTCAGGCGCTCGGCGAGCGTCTTGCGCTCACCGAGGATCTGCGGATCAGGGTTTACAGCGCCGTGCAGGAGGCGCTGATGAACGCGGTTCTGCACGGCAACCTCAGGATCGACGGTGGGCTGCGCGGCAGCCTCGACGGCCTGATCGCCGCCCAGGCGATCATCGAGGCGAAGCTCGAGTCTCCGGAGGTCGGCAGTTCGATGATCCGGTTGGACGCGGATTGGACGTCGTCCGCGCTCGCGATCACGGTCCGCGACAGCGGCGATGGTTACGATTACAGCGGCGTGCGGCCCGCAGCCGAGGATGGCATGTCGGGGCGTGGCCTCGAGATTCTCCAGGTGTTCTCCGACCGGGTGACCGTGCTGAACGGCGGTACGACGGTCAGGCTGGAGTTTCAGCTATGCCCCTGAGCGCGCAGGGGGGCGAAGTGACCTCCGAGGACAGAATCCTGAGCGACGACATCACCGGCGCGAAGATCCTGATCGCGGATGACGATCCGCTGTGTCGCCAGCTCGTCGCCGGCGTCCTGCGGCAGCAGAAATTCACCAGGTTGGAATTCGCCGATGGCGGCCGCTCGGCTCTGGAGCAGGTCAGGAGCTTCCGGCCGGACCTGATCCTGCTGGACATGCAGATGCCGGATCTGAACGGGCTGGACGTCTGCGGCCAGCTGCGCGCCGACCCCGACTTTGCCGACGTCCCGATCCTGCTGCAGACCGCGACCGTCGACCGCAAGAAGATGGGAGAGCTGTTCTGCGGCGGTGCCTCTGATTTCCTCTCCAAACCGGTCAATCCGTCCGAGCTGATCGCACGTGTCGTTGCGCATATCGAGCGCTGGAACTCGTTGCGCGAGTTGCGCTTCTATCGTGAGCGCATCTCCCGCGAGCTCGAGGCGGCGCGGCGCATGCAGTTCGAGCTGCTGCCCGAGCCTGCGGCCTTGCAGGAGGCGGCGCACGCGCTCGGTCTGCGGATCGCGTCCTATAATCGGCCGTCCTCGGAGCTCGGGGGGGATCTCTGGGGCGTGCTCCCGATCGACGACGGATCGTTTGGAATCTTTCTGGCTGATTTCACCGGCCATGGCGTCAATGCCGCCCTCAACACCTTCCGCCTGCATGCGCTGATCCACGAATACAAGGAGCTGCACGGCGATCCGGGCGCGCTGGTCTCGATGCTCAATGAGCGCCTGGTCCGGCTGCTGCGCATCGGCCAGTTTGCGACATTCCTCTACGTCGTCGTGGATCATCAGAAAGGCGAGATCAGGTTCGCCTCCGCTGGCGCGCCGCCGGCGATCCTGGTTCAGGGCACGGCGGCGCGGGCCCGGCTGTGCGACACGAGCAGCCTTCCGCTCGGCATCGAGCGAGGCGTGCAATACCTCACCTCCAAGCGCAGATTTCCCGCCGGCTCGCTGCTTCTGCTGTTCAGCGATGGCCTGCCCGAATTCCCGAATGCGAAGGGCCGCAGGATCGGCGACAAGGGGCTGGTCACGGCGCTGAACGCCTGTCCTGCCGGACTGACGCCCAAGGAGGTGATCGACCAGCTCTGTGCCGCTGCAGGCATCACAGCGACCAGCCCGCTGCCCGACGATACCACGATCGTCTGTCTTGACCGCCGCATCGCGCCGCGGGCGACGCCGTGCGATGACGGCAGGGCCGTCCGCACGCCGGCAGCCAAGCAGGTGCCGACGAACCTGTCGAACGGAGCGCAGTGAGATGATCGCGGCCCATGATCAGCCGCTGCTCGATCAGGATCAGCTCGATCTGCTGCGTGCGGCGCTCGACCCCGGCGCGCTGCGGGCGATGTTGGCGCAGCTGCCTGCGGCGGCCGCGGATGCGCTCGCCGCCATCACGGCAGCGCTTGCGGCAGGCGATCTCGACGGTGCGCGAAAGGCTGCGCATGTGCTCAAGGGATCCTGCTCGAGCCTCGGCGCCGCGCGGCTGGCCGAGATCGCGCGGGACATCGAGCTCGATCGCGCGACCACCGCCGAGATGGCGGCATGCCTGCCGCTGCTGTCGGAGACCATCGAGGCGACCGCGGATGCGCTGAGCAGAGTGGTGGAGCGCGCATGACGCCGCCGATGCCGAACCCGACGGGGGCGTCGTCCGAGGCGTTGCTCGAAGCGATGCAGGCGCCGCCGCCCGCTGCGGGGGCGCTGTCCTTCCGCATGTTCCTGGCGTCGGTTCTGGCCGCTGCCGCAACGGTCGTGGCGGTCGAGCTGCTGACGGATCTGCAGAAGGATCGTATCGTGTCGCTGCTGATGCTCGCCTTCGGCGCCGTGGTCGTCATGATCGTCCTGACATCGATGCTGATCCGCAAGAGCCGACACGCCATCGCGCTCGCGAACGCACTGGCCCGGCAGAACGATCAGCTGGCGCAGACCACGCGGCTGCTGGGCGATGCGCAGCGGATCGGCAGGCTCGGCCATTGGGTGACCGATCCCAGCGGCGAGTTCGCGGTGTGGTCCGATGAGCTGTTCGAGATCGCCGGACTGGAGCCGGTCGATCAGGTCGCCTTCGCCAAGATGCTCGACATCATCCACCCGGAGGATGTCGGAGCCTATGTGCGCGCGAGAGACCGGTCGCGCGCGACCGGCTGCGCCTTCATCCAGGAGCTTCGCTTCGTCACGCCGAACGGCCAGGTCCGCTGGGTGAGGATCGAGGCCAATGCCAGCGACGAAGCCGACGGCGTGTTTCGAGAGCGCTTCGGCATCGTGCAGGACATCACCGAGCGCAAGCTCGCCGAGATCAACGCGGATCAGGCCCGGCTGCTGCTGATGGATGCCATCGAGTCGCTGACCAATGGCTTCGTGCTGTTCGACAAGGACGATCGTTTCGTGATGTCGAACACGATGTTCCGCGAAATGTTTCCGGCCTGGACCGTCCTGATGAAGCCGGGCATCTCGTTCACCGAGCTGATGCGACGGGCTTATGAGCACGGGCTGATCCGGTCGAAGGGCGATCGCTTCGAGGAGTGGCTCGCGCGCAAGACGGCCTGGCATCTCGGCGGCAGCCGGATGATCGAGCACCGCGAACTCAACGGCCGCTGGATCCAGAGCGTCGATCATCGCATCTCCGATGGCGGAACGGTCTGTTTGGTAACCGATATCACCGCCTTCAAGACGGTTCAGGCCGAGCTCGAACAGAAGCTTGCCTATGTCGAAGCCATCCGCTCCGATCTCGAGCAGCAGACGCAGGAGCTGGAGGCGAGAGGGGCCGAGCTGCGCGCGGCGCGTGACGCCGCGGAAGCCGCCAATCGGGCCAAGTCGGATTTTCTGGCCATCATGAGCCACGAGATCCGGACGCCGCTCAGCGGCATGGTCGGCATGGTCGATCTGTTGCGCGGCACCTCGCTCAGCGAGGAGCAGAAGCGGTACACGGCGCTGGCCAAGGAATCGGCGGACCTGCTGCTGGAGGTGATCAACGACATTCTCGATTTCTCGAAGCTCGAAGCCGGGCGGCTGCAATCGGAATGTATCGATTTCGACGTTCCGAATCTGGTCGAGAGCGCGGTCTCGTTCATGGGCGAGAAGGCGAGGAGGCGGGGCCTCGATCTCAAGGTCAGCCTCGCGCCGGGCCTGCCGCAATATCTCGAGGGCGATCCGACCCGCATCCGCCAGGTGATGCTGAACCTGGTCGGCAATGCGATCAAATTCACGGAGCAGGGCTCGATCGAAGTGCGCGCCTCGCATCGCCAGCTGGATGGCGGCGTCGTCGACCTCAGGATCGAGGTGATCGATACCGGCATCGGCATGTCGCCGGAGATCCTGGCGCAGATCTTCGATCCGTTCGTCCAGGCCGACACGTCGATCTCGCGCAAATATGGCGGCAGCGGTCTCGGGCTTGCGATCTGCAGGCAGCTCTGCACCATCATGGGCGGCAGCATCGGCGTCGACAGCGAGCTCGGCCGCGGCAGCCGCTTCTGGTTCGAGACCAAGTGCCGGTGCGGCGAGGCGCTGGCGCTGCCGGCCGAGACGGTCGTGGCGAGTGTCGACCGCCCGCTGGACATTCTGGTCGCCGAGGACAGCCCGATCATCGCGACCCTGATCCAGAGCCTGCTGGTGAAGCAGGGGTTCAGGCCGACGATGGTGGTCAATGGCGCCGAGGCGATCGCTGCCATCTCCGACAAGGTCTACGATCTCGTCCTGATGGACGTGCAGATGCCGGAGATGGACGGCATCTCGGCCACCAAGGCGATCCGTCAACTCCCGGGTCCCGAGCGCTGCGTTCCGATCATCGCGCTGACCGCGAATGCGCTGGTCGGGCAACGCGAAACCTATCTGGCGGCGGGCATGAACGACTATGTGACCAAGCCGATCCAGCCGCCGCTGCTGTTCGCCGCGATTCGCCGCTGGGCGCTGCCGCAATATGCCGACGCGCCGCCGCTGCAGGCAGGCGGCAACGGGCAGCTCGAGATGTTCGTCTCCTGACCGGGTCGCCGCAAGCGCCGGCGGCTTGGACCATCCGGGGCCGCCGCCGGCCTGCGCGCGTGCAGCCACGGCGCCCATGGAGAATGGTCCAAAGCAGGATTTGCTACGATTGGTCCAGCTGACAGTAGGACTTTGCCTTCGTCACAGCGAACAAAGAAATTCTGTGAGATTGCGACTTTCTCACGACACGACTTTGATGGCGCATCATTGGCGCTGGCCGCGCGGCGTGTCGCGCGGGAGGAAAGATCGATGTCGGACGTTGCAATCAGCTCGGCCAAGCAGGCCGTGACCAAGGGAAACCTGACGGAGGACTGGCTGGCGCTGGTCATTGGCGTTCTCGTTTTTGCCCTGTCTTTGTTCAGCCTCGGCGGCATCGATCTGCTCGGCTGGGCGGTCACCACGTCGGTCTACACCGACCTTGGCAAGGCATTGGCGCCGGTGGCCAAGGGTTATGCCGCGCTCGGCGGCATCGGCTCGCTCGCTGCGACCTATGTGTCGCTGCTTGTGGTGCTCACGGCCGGAGTCGCGGCGCTTGGCGGCGACGTCAAGCGCTTCATCCTCGCCTTCACCATCGTGTTCGCAATTGCCTATGCGAGCTGGATCGTCGGCAGCTATGCCTATATCGCCGTGGTGACGCCGGCCGATCAGCAGAAGTTCGGCATCTCTTGGTCGCTGAAGCTGACCAATGAAGGCGGCTTCATCGTCGCGCTTGTCGCGGGCCTCGTGATCGCCAACGTCTTCCCGCGCTTCGCCGAGTGGCTGAAGGAGGCGATCCGGCCCGAGCTCTATATCAAGATCGCGATCGTGATCCTCGGGGCCACCATTGCGGTGACTGCCGCCGGCCGGCTCAATCTGGCGTCGTCGATCCTGCTGCGCGGCGTCGCCGCCATCATCGAGGCCTATCTGATCTACTGGTCGGTGGTGTATTTCGTGGCCCGCAAATGGTTCGGCTTCAGCCGCGAATGGTCGGTGCCGCTCGCGTCCGGCATCTCGATCTGCGGCGTCGCAGCGGCGATCGCGACCGGCGGCGCCATTCGCGCGCGGCCCGCGGTGCCGATCCTGGTGTCGTCGCTGGTGGTGGTGTTCGCGGTGGTCGAGATCCTGATCCTGCCGTTCCTGGCGCAGACCTTCCTGTGGCAGGAGCCGCTGGTCGCGGGGGCCTGGATGGGCCTGGCGATCAAGACCGACGGCGCAGCGGTCGCCGGTGGCGGCATCACCGAGTCGCTGATCCTGGCAAAGGCCGCGGCCGAAGGCATCAAATATCAGCCGGGCTGGATCCTCGCGACCACGGCCACGGTGAAGGTGTTCATCGATATCTTCATCGGCATCTGGGCCTTCATCCTCGGCTACATCTGGACCAACCACATCACGCCGCGCACAGACAAGGCGAAGGCCGGCGAGATCTGGGAGCGCTTCCCGAAATTCATCCTCGGCTTCGTCGCGGTGTTCGCGATCTCGCTGTGGCTCGCGACCGGCACCACGCCCGAGATCGGCAAGGCGCTGCCTGCGGCCGCCAACGAGGCCAACGTGTTTCGCGTGATCTTCTTCATCCTGACCTTCTTCTCGATCGGCGTGCTCTCGGATTTCCGCAAGCTCTGGCAGGACGGCTTTGCCAAGCTCGCCGCAGTCTATGTCGTCAGCCTGTTCGGCTTCGTCATCTGGGTCGGATTGTTGATTTCCTGGCTGTTCTTCAGCGGCTTCAAGCCGCCGCTCGCCAGCTGATCGGGAGAGGTTGCAATGTCATCATCCGAATTCAAGACCGAGACGGCAAGCGAGGTCGAGCCGTTGCTGCCGATCGAGAAGAAGCTGATCGGTTATAGTCTCGGCCTCGGTATCGTTCTTCTGGTGATCCTGGTGGCGATCAATCACCTGTTTCCCGTGCAGCTGTAAGGACACCGCCACACGCGGCCGTCATTGCGAGGAACCCCAAGGCGATGAAGCCATCCAGAGTCGCCGTGACGCCCTGGATGGCTTCGCTGCGCTCGCAATGACGGAGTCATGCAGTGGGACAAGCGAAGAGTGGGCAAAGCGGCGCGTGCGCCCACCTGCCGTGACGTTCCTGGCCAACTACACCACGTGGAAATTCGACACGGAATCATTGGCGAGTTGGGCGACCAGCTGCAGCTCCCAGTCGATATAGGCCTGCATCGCCGCGGTGGCGTTATCAGTGCCCTCATAGGGACGCTTGTAGACGTCGTCAGGCGTCGAGATCCATGACTGGCGCTCGGTGTCCAGGGCATGTCCCGCGTCCGTCCAGGCGCGCGTGCCGCCCGAGAGCACGCGGAGCTCTCGCTTGGTTGCCGCGCGTGCGTCGGCGAGCGCAAACGCAGCCTCCGCGCCGTCGGCGCTGACCAGCACGATCGGGCCCTCACCGGGCAGCCTGGCGAGATCCGTGGCAAAGCGCGACGCCAGCACGAAATGCGCGGCCGGAATGTGCCCGGTCTTGTAGGCCGGACTGCGGGAGAGGTCGACGATCGTCCAGGACGCGGGGGCGGCTGCAAGCTCTCCGACACCGATGGCGGCGCCGCCAAGGTCCGGCAGCGCCGGCCGGCGCGCGGCCGGGATCACGGCTTCTGTCGGCGCAACCACGTCCGGCCCAATGATCGATGCGTCCCACCCCATCTGCGTCAGCCATGACGCCGTCATGCGCGCGCGTACGCCATCATCATCGAACAGCACAAGCCGCGCGCCGCGCACGCCGACCCATTCGTCGGTCGCCTGCACCAACTGGCCGCCGGGTGCGGAGGCGAAGCCGGCCGGATGGCCGGCGGCATATTCCTCGGGCGTGCGGACGTCGAGGCAATAGAGCGTGCGCGTGCCGGCCTCGGCCTGGAAGCGCGCGAAGGTCGCGGCATCGAGCTCGCCGACGCCCACGCGCGCGGCCCAGGCCTTGGCATCGGCCAGCGCCGCCGCGTAGCTCGCCTGCGGCCGCTCCAACATCCGCGCGGTCTTGCCGCGCTCGACCTGGTGGCCGGCCAGCGTCCAGCCGATGGTGCCGTTGCGCAGCGCATAGATCTTGTTCGGCAGCCCAGCATTGATCAGCGACTGCGTGCCGATGATCGAGCGCGTGCGGCCGGCGCAATTGACGATGATGGTGGTGTCGGGCGAGGGCGCGATCTCGCGCGCCCGGAATGCGAGCTCGCCGCCGGGCACGCTGACGCCGCGCGGAATGCTCATGGTGCGATATTCCTCGAACCGCCTTGCGTCGAGGACGACGAGATTGGACTCGTGCTCGATCAGCGCCTTGGCGTCGTCAGCGGACAGTGACGGGGTGTGCCGGATCGCCTCGACCAACTCGCCGAACGCCTTGCTCGGCACGTTGACGTCGCGGAACACTTCGCCGACCCGGGCATAGCCCGCGAGTCCGCCGTCGAGGATCGACACGTCGCGATAACCCAGTGCATGGATGCGCGGCACCGCGCGCGCCGCATAGCCTTCGCCGTCATCATAGACCACGACCGGCGCGCTCAGCCGCGGGATCAGGTCGAGAATGCGCAGTTCGATCTGCGACAGCGGCAGCGACACCGCGAAGAACGGATGCGATAGCGAGTAGGGGCCTTCCTCGCGGACGTCGAGCAGCGCCACTTCTTCCTGGGCCCGCCAGCGCCGCCGCAGCTCCGTCGGGGTGATGAAGCGGACCTGGTCAGGCGGTGTTGCGGTCGGGCCAGAGGTTGGGGACGGTGTCATTCGAATATCCGGAGATGAAGTCCTTGGCGGTGCCGGTCTCCGCGTCGAACACCGCGCGGCGGATGCGGCCGATATTGCCGCCATAGACGTGGATGCTGATCGAGGAGCGGTCCGCCAGACCGTTGGAGATGGCGTGGATGTCGCCAATCTGTGGCGATACCGCGGCGGTTTGTCCAGCCCGCAACCGTTCCGGCTGGCCGGCGCGCAACGTTCCGTCCGGCCGCCGTTCATAGCTCACCGAGAGCTCCTCGCCCCTGAGCACGCCGACCAGGCCCCAGACGCGATGATCGTGCACCGGCGTGCCCTGGCCCGGACCCCAGACGAAGCTGACGATCGAGAACCGCTCCAGCGGATCGGCGTAGAGCAGATATTGGCGGTACTTCTCCCCACCCGCCACGGCATAGGCCTCGGGCAGCCAGTCGTCATATCCGACCAGTTCAGCAAGCTTGGGCGCGAGGGCGGTGAGCAGCGTTGTCTCGTCTGTGGTGCCCGCAATCAGGCGTGCGGTAGCGGCGACGAAGTCGCGGAAGCGCGCGATATCAGTCATGGTCGACTCGTGGGATTGGACGGAGCGTCGAAGCCGAGGCTGGTCCGCTCACACGTGAGGGCCGAGCATCGCGAGGTAAAACAGATCTTCGTTTGACAGCTCCGCCGCAGGAGGCCGGATGAAGGGGCCGCCAGCACCGGCACGGCGGTCAGGCTGCCATTCCGTGAGCAGATGACCGAACAAGCCTCCGAGCCAGCCTTCAAGCCATGAGACGTAGCGCACGATCGCCTCCGCTTCGTTTGATCACGCGTTTGATATCACGCCTCGATCGGGATCGAACAGAGCCGGTTGTGGCCCAGCATCAATTTGGCAGATCATGCCTGCTGAAACGCCTCGTCGGCAAATTCCTTTTCCGTGTCATGCGACTCGCGCGCGTATGCTTCTCCCAATCCTGAGTCGGCATCAGCATTCCGGCCCATCAGGCTCTCATGCCAACGCGTCCGGAACGCCATCCACGAGGCATGATCTTGAAACGCGACCTCGGCGAACCATTCCACCGTCACGGCGCCGCTCGGCCAATAGCGTTCCTGATCGTGCCAGCACACCACCGGCCAGCGCGGATTGCGGTAGGAGCGCCCGCTCTCGTCATGCAGCGACGGCCGGCCGAGATGATCGATCAGCCATGACATGACCTCCGGAAGAAAGGTCGCGGCGAACGACACGCCGTGGCGGCCGAGCCGTTGCGGCATCCGCATGACCCGCTGATCGATGATCGCAAAGGCCGGCGGCACGGCGCCGACATTGAACTGCCGGATCATCAGCAGGCGGAAGCCGCATTCGCAAAGCTCGGCCGGGACGGCATGGATCGCCGTCGGCTGCAGGGGAGCCGTCATGTTCATACCAGTGCTCCTTTCGCCTGTTCGAGCATCTCGTCGGGTGCAAGCTCTTTGCCGTCGCGCAGCACCAGCGCGCCGAACGTCGCGGCGAGCGCAGCACAGATCGCGAGCGCTGCCGCCTCTTCGCGCGGATCGCCGCCCCATGTGAGCGTCATCGCGACATCGCGTTCGTCCTGACGCGGCGCGACCGCGCTGAAGCGCAAGCCGAAGCCAGCGTCCTCTCCATCCAGCGTGCAGGGCAGGTAGCTCGTGCTCTCCAGCGGCCTATACGTCTCGTCGAGTGTCAGCGTGAAGGGGAGGCGATCGATCGCCTGCTGCAAAGATGCGCGCTCAGGCACCTCAGCGCGCTTCAGATAGGCGGTAACAACGCGGGCCATCCCATCTCTCCCGTCGGCATGCGCACGATGCTGGTCGCACAGCCGTTCCCCCGGGCGCGGAGACAGGCTTCTGGCCCGAATCCGACGCGACGACATCAACAATCTCCGACATTGCTGCCGGTCAGTGTCGTCAGATCAAGTTTCGTGCCAGTTGGCCGAGGATCAATGCAGGCGATGGCTGTCCGGGTCGTCGTGCGCAGACGTGAGTTGCGCGATCGCCCCCGATTGATGGTGCACCATCCGCCAGACGCCGCCGATGCGCGCGAAGTGATTGGCGGCGGCGAGCGCCGCCCCATCCACCAGCTCGATGCACAGAACGTGGCCGTGGTCGCCGTCGACGATCGCGTACGGATCGGCGCAGACGATCTGGGGCCGTCCCGGATTGTTGATGATGTCGCGCCAGGTTCCGATCACCGCGCCGCGGCCAATGATCGGCGACCATCCCGGATGGATGCAGGAGATGCCGTCGCGATCGGCCCAGAGCGCCGCAAGTGCGGCAAAATCACCGGCCGCGAAGGCTGCATAGAAGGCCGCGTTGGCCGCCAGGAGGTCGCTCTCGTCACTCATCATGATGAGGTGGGCCAAGCCGCTGGCAAAATCAAGCGATGTTTGGAAACTCACATCGTTGGCCGGCAAAAACTTGCAAGCTTCTTGCAAGACCCGCTTGCAACGTCCTTGCAACGCATCAGCCGAGGTCCTGCCATGCTCGAAACGGCCATTGTCGGGGGTGGATTGTGCGGAATCGCACTTGCACGCAGCTTGCAGCAACGCGGCGGCAGCTTCGCCTTGTTCGAAGCCCGACATCGCCTGGGAGGACGTGTCCTGTCTGCGCGCAGCAGGACGGGTCTGGCGCTGGATCTCGGTCCGACCTGGTTCTGGCCCGACACCCAGCCGCTGCTGACCGGGCTGATTGCGGAGCTTGGCCTGTCTGATTTCGCCCAGCACGATGACGGCACGGTTCTGCACCTGAAGGAGGCGGACAAGAGCCCGGAGCCAATCAGCGGGCCGCCACTTCACCAGGGCGCGCGCCGGCTCTCGGGCGGCATGACCAGGCTGATCGAGGCGCTCGTCCGTGATCTCCCGCCGTCCAGCATCCATACCGGCCATGAGCTGATGCGCGTCATCGATTGCGGCACCCATGTGCGACTGGTCTTCGCGACATCGACCGAATCGGTCGCCATCGAGGCCAAGCGTGCGGTGCTGGCGCTGCCGCCGCGGCTGCTGATCGATCACGTCGGTTTTCGCCCCGAGCTCGACGATGCGACCTTCGAGGCGATGCGCAGTACGGAGACCTGGATGGCGGCACAGGCCAAGGTCGTGATCGCCTATGACCAGGCGCGTTGGCGTGACAAGGGCCTGTCCGGCAATGCCTTCGCGAGCCACGAGCAGGCTGTCGTCGGCGAGATTTTCGATGCTTGCGACGAAGGAGGTGACCGAGCTGCGCTCGGCGGCTTTCTCGCCTTTGCGCCAGCTCTGCGCGAGACTTTCGCCGTCGGTCTTCCGATGTTGATGGACAGCCAGATGGTGCAGCTGTTCGGCGCGGAGCTGGATGGCGGCGAGCAGCATTATCAGGATTGGGCGACCGAGCGCTTCACCTGCAGCGCACTGGACCGCACCACGCCGCGCGGCGAACACAGCGAGATCGCCAGCCCGATGCTGCGGCGGCCGCTATGGGACGGGCGGCTACATCTCGGCGGCGCCGAGACTGCAAGCCATGCGGCCGGCTATCTCGAAGGCGCAATCAATGCGGCCCGGCGCATCGAGCGCGCGATCGCCCGCGCAGCCGACGCGCCGGTCGGCGCGCGCGCCGGCGTGGCCCTCGACGAGGGACTGACCGGCAATGAGGCCAGCCTCGCCTGGTTTGCCGCCTGGGTCGCCGCGCAGCGCGATGCGGCCTTCGACGACTACCGCCAGCGGCTCAACCGCAGCCTCGCGACGCAGCAGCGGGAGCAACTGACACAGCTCGCGGTTCTCGGCGCCATCGAGCAGGTGTTCGCAGCCGCGCTGCAGGTGCTCGATGCCCTGACCTTCGACATGCGCAACGTGGCGGTCGAGCGTGGGCGCTCGGCTTTGATGCCGGAGATCCAGAAGCCGTTCCGCGATGTCATGCAGTCGCTGCTCGACGATGCCATCGCCTTCAACCGCACCTCCTGTGCGCTGTCGAACTTTCCGTTCGAGCACAGGCCGCCGAAGGATTATGTGCAGACCATCCTGCGCGACATCGCCGCCGCCTGGCAGGAGTTCTCGCTCGCCGCCAATCACCTGTTGCTGGCCAAGGCTGACGCGGTGCGCCAGCCGAGCGGGGTGTCGTCGTGACACCGGAACCGTCGGGTGACGACCGATGAAGCTGCAGATCGAACGTCCGACCATCGAGGCCATGGCGGCGGCCTTTCCGCACCTCACCCCTCTCAAGGAGCAGCTGCGGTTCGGTGACAAGGTCGAGGTCAACGTCGCGCAACTCGCAGGCGCCGAGCTGGAGTTCTTGCGCGACGTCTATCAGAAGGCCGGTCCCGAATGGCACGCGCGCGCGGCGCATATCGTGACCCTGCAGCGGGCGTTCAACGATGCCGGCGCGCGCTTTGCCGAGAACGAGCTGGAACAGGTTCTGCCCGCGATCGCGCGCTATCTGACCTCCGGTGCCATCCGCGGCTGGATGTTCACGGCCAACGTGGCCAGCCGGCCGCTGCCTTATGTCGTCACACGGCTCGACTACACGGCGCCGTCCAATGACGAGGCCGGCCGCGTCTTCATCGAGCTGAAGGCCAACGCCAAGGGATCGATCACCACGGCCACCTTGCGCATTTCGGCCGGTGACATCGTCGGCCGGACCGTCGCCGAGATCTTCGCCGCCAAGGGCGTCCTCAAGGAGACGCCGGAGTTGATCGCCGCCTATGACGAGACCTCCGAGCGCTATTTCGCCTGGCGCGGTCGCTATGGCGCGCAGTTCTCCGGCCGCGGGACCGGCTTTTTCGCCGATGATCCGAACGCCTCGCATCGGGACCTGGACTGGTCGCGAAAGGACGTGATCGTGCTGTCGTCCGGCGGCGGCAGCGCGCGGCTGGTCAATGACGAAGGGATTCTGACCGAGCGTGCGCTCACGCTCGAGGTCACCGGCGACATTCTCGGGCAGTATTTGCGCAAGGCCGCCAAGAGCAATCTCTACGATGCCGAGCAGGAGGTCGAGGACTCCAAGGCGGCGATCCCGAAGGGGATGTTCTGCAAGATTCCTGTTCATCCCTACATGCTGATGTTCCACCTCGATCTGCACCATTATCTCTGGGTGCATGCCGACGATATGACGCCCTATGCCTATCAGCCCGAGCTGAAGCAGAAGCTGGTGCTGCCGGAGGAGCAGACCGACCTGATCGACATCCTCACCGCCGAGATGGATCTGTTGATGGACGATATCGTCGCCGGCAAGTCGGGCGGGACCACGGTGTTGTGCGCGGGTCCCCCTGGCGTGGGCAAGACGCTGACGGCGGAGGTCTATGCCGAGATCATCGGCCGGCCGCTCTACCGGGTGCATTCCGGGCAGCTCGGGCTGAGCGTAGCAGCGATGGAGACCGCCCTGAAGGATGCGCTGACACGGGCGCAGCGCTGGGGTGCGGTGATGCTGATCGACGAGGCCGACGTCTACATCAAGCGGCGCGAGGACGACATGACCATGAATGCCGTCGTCGGCGTGTTCCTGCGCGTGCTCGAATATTTCAACGGCCTGCTGTTTCTCACCACCAACCGCATCGACGATATCGATGAAGCGATCGTATCGCGCTGCATCGCGCTGATCAAATTCCAGGCGCCGGATGCCGCAGCGCGCCGGCGGATCTGGCAGGTGATGTGCGAGCAGTTCGGGCTGAAGGTCGAAGCCGGCTTGGTCGAGTTGCTGGTCGAGACGTTTCCGGGCGCCTCGGGGCGCGACATCAAGGGGTTGGCCAAGCTCGTCGCCAAATATTGCCACCACAAGAGCGTGCGCCCGACCATCGACGTGTTCCGCCGCTGCGCGATCTTCCGCGGCATAGATCTCGGTGATCATGCCGCCATGGCAGAGGCGGCGGAGTAGAACGCCGCTCTGCTCGCCTCCGGCTGGCGAGAGGTGAGACCCTGGCGTCGACGCCAACGGCCGAAATCCCGTTGGCACGTCATTGCGGAGCGGAGCGACGAAGCAATCCAGGGCCGCGCGCGTGGCTGTGGATTGCTTCGCTGCGCCGCTGCGCTCGCAATGACGCCGTCGCGTTGATGGAGCTCATAAGCTCCAGGGTTGGCAGCATGGCACCAGCACTGCCTGTGCGGCCGTGGTCGAGAAGGACCTATAGCTCCTGCACGAGCAGGAGCTACTCGGCACTCTTTCCCAGCGTCGCCGGATTATACCCTTCCTCGCGCAGCACGCGCTGCACGACGGGCCGTGCCAACATCCGCCGGTAGTGCGCCAGCAGATTGGCCGGCAGCGCGATCCCCGTCTTGTCGGCCCAGAACGCGACATAGAACTGGATCGGATCGGCGACCGAGAAATCGCCGCCGAGATAGGGCTGCTCGCCGAGTATCCGGCTCAGGATCGCAAAGCCCTTCACGACGATATTGCGGCCGAGTGCGCGCACCGACTCCTGGTCGGCCTCGTTGCGGCTGAAGGTCGGTGTCGCGAAGATGCGGGCGAAGCCGTGGCCGTGCACGGTGCCGGAAATGTAGGTCATGGCCTCGAGCAGCCGGGTTTCGGTTTCGAGGTCGCTCGGCCACAGCTTCGCCCGCGGCCTGGAGCGGCCGAGCCAGTAGGCGATCGCCGGGACCTCGGTCAGCACGCTGCCGTCGGTGCGCACCAGAGCAGGGATCGTGGATTTCGGATTGATGGCGACGTAGTCCGGCTTGAAATTGTCGCCCGCCGGGAGATTGACGATATGGGCTTCGAACACCTCCTCGAGCTCCTCGAGAATGATGTGAATGCCGGTCGAGCAGGAGCCCGGCGTCATGTAGAACTTCATCGCGGCCATCATTGTCTCCCACGCGACATCGCACGTGCTTTCGATGCACGCGGCACGCTTCATGCAAGGATCGGGACAATTTCCAGAGGGACGTGCCGTGGCTCGGCAAGCCGAGCTGCCGTCGTCAGCTTTGCGACAGGAGACGACATCACGGTCCCGCTGCTCCCGTCGCATCGATCAGGGAGTGCCGTGCATGACCGAACGTGAGCCCGAAGTCTTCGTCATCTGTCCCACCACGAGCCTTGCGAGGGGCGAGGCGAAGGCGTTCAGCCTGTCGCGGATTGGCGACAATGGCGAGGCGCGGCCGTTTCCGATCGTCATCGTCCACACCGCTTCGGGTGGCTTCGTCGGCTATGTCAATGCGTGCCCGCACGAGGGCAAATGGCTGAACATCGGCAGCGGCCAGTTCTTCAATGCCGACCGGACGCTGCTGCGCTGCGGCCGTCATGGCGCGACGTTCGAGATCGACACCGGCCTGTGCCACGCCGGCGCCTGCGAAGGCCAAAGCCTCGAGCCGATCGCGCTCGCCGTCATCGACGGCGACGTCTGCCTGTGCGGCGTCGCGCTGGTCGAGGATGTCAGTTTCCCTGATCCGTTCGACGATCTTGATGAGACCATGGAGATCATGATCCACCCGGATTGACAGATGCTGCCTGCCGTCATTGCGAGGAGCGAAGCGACGACGCAATCCAGAGTCTTGGTCCATCTCTGGGTTGCTTCGCGCGCAATGACGCTCATGGGGTCAACGGCGTTCGACGCATCTCCTAAAACCCATCCGCCTTCTTGCCCCAGGGATGGCTGCCGGGCACCAGCTGAGCCTTGATTCCGGCCTTCTCGACATCGGCTTGCGACCTGAAGAATGTTGCCTCGTGCACCAGCGTGCCGTTCTTCGTCGTCACAGCGACATAGCGTGCCACCGTATCGATGTCGCAGAGATAGCCGCCGCCGGGATCGGCGGCGCTGCGCAGATTGCCATCCCAGTCCACGAAGAAGCCGTCACTCGCCATGTTGGTCTCCATTTGGTTCATGCGTCTCAGGGGCGGGCTGATCGGCGACCAGTTGCGCATAAGCGCGCGCGACGATGGTTCGGCATTGCAGCAGGCGCGCATGCTCGGCCTTGCCGATGCTCACCGTCTCGTCGTCGCCGTCGGTCGCGGCCATTGCCGCCTGCCATGCCTCGAACAGCGCCTTCTCGAGCTGATAGATCCGCTCGCTCGCCCGCTCCAGATAAGGGACCGGATTGGCGCGGACATTGGCCTCGTGCAGCGCGTCGAGGCTGAGCAGCGTTCGGAACCGGCGTTCGATTTGGCGCTGCTGCATCCCGAAATCGTGCTCGATGACGGTCATGGTCTCACCTCCGGCACCGGACGGGCCGTGGCCTTGGCCGCGTGACGCAACAGGCTGAGGCATTCGAGCGATGCGGCCATGTCGAGCGCCGTGAAGCCGTCGAGCGTCTCGGCGCTGATATCGGCGCCCTTGGCGAGGAGATGTGCGACCACGTCCGCTCTGCCGGAAGACGACGCATACATCAGCGCCGTCGCGCCATTGTCGTTGCGGTTGTCGAGATCGATGCCGGCCTCGACCAGCGCATCGATGGCGTCCAGGTGCTGGCCGACGCAGGCGAGCCACAGCGCGTTGTTGCCGTCGGCGTTGATCGCAGCGACCGCCGCGCCGGCGGCGAGCAGCTCGCGGATGATGGCGACATTGCCGAGATAGGCCGCCTTCATCAGCGGCGTGGTGCGATTGGCGATGCGAGCGTCGACGTCATCGGCGGGAAATCCCTCCGCGGCGAGCCAAGCCGCCAATGTCGGGCCGACATTCGCCGAGCCGTTCTGCGCCGGGACGCGCTGCCGCCACGCTTCGTAGCCGCCATCGAGGCTATAGACCTCCGCGAAGCCGAAATCGGAGAAGGTCTGCGCATACTCCTGGCTGGCATGGCCGTGATAGCAGTAGATCAGGATCGGCGTGCGCCGGGTGGTGCCGGAGATCAGCGCCGAGAGATTGCCCTGGGTGAGATGCTGCGCGCCGGTGATGTGGGCGGCGTTGAACGAGGCGCGGTCGCGCACGTCGAAGCGCAGCACGTCGTCGCGCAGCAGCAGCTCGGCGGCCTGGCCGACATCGATGCGTTGGAACGGGATACGCGGTCTCATGGCAAGGCTCCCGACTCATTGCGCGTGCGGCCGGGATAGGCCGGCAGCGTGGTGATGCGGTCGTCGGCCAGGGGGCGGCCGACGGTGAAGTGGTAGAGCGTCTGATGATCGGTGCCGGCGACGCCGAGTATCTCGTGCACGGACTCGTCGAAGAAGCAGCCGATGCCGGTGCCGCGCAGGCCCGCCGCCTCGGCTTCGAGATACAGCACCTGGCCGATCAGGCCGGCCTCCCAATGAAGTTGGCGATAGCGCCAGGGAGTCTCGCGGATGAGTGGGGCGAACTCGGCGAGCATGGCCACCGCAAAGCAGCTGTCGCCGGCGATGGCCTGATGACAGCTCGCGGTCCGGATCACGCCGCGGCTGTCGGTCGGCAGCAGTTGAAACAGCGGCAGACGATCGGGCGCGCGCGCGACGCGTTGCCAGTCGAACTCGGCACGCAGCGCATGGCGCAGATCGCTTTCGGCCTCGCCGCTGCGGGGCAGCGCATAGAGGCCGGGCGTGAGACCCTCGACGCGATGCACGAACAGCAGCGGATGCAGCCGCGGCGTGAACGGCCAGGCCTCCCAGGGCGGTGCGGCGCGCGGCAGCAGCGCGTCGAGCAGCTGATGGAATGCGGCGAGCGCCATCGTGAATTTCGCATCGAAGCGCTGGGCGCTGCGGCGGCCGAGAATGAGTTCGGCTGCGCGCGCAGGGGATGGCGAGGCGCGCGGCGGGTGGGGTGGCGGCGCGGCGGCCGCATCACGTCCGCCGCCGCGCGTCGCGGCGCTCACCTCGGCGATCACTGGCCAGCGATAGAGCGGATGGCGGTCGAGCCTATTGGCCTGTCCCGTCCAATCATCGTCGATCGCGGCAGCAGCGGGCAGTGGCGGCGGCGCGCCTGCGGCCGCGTCGCGCGGCGTGATCGCGAGCAGTACGTCGGCATCCTCGGCCTCGACGCCGGCGAAATCGCTGGCGCGATCGAGCCCCATGAGTGCGGCCAGCCTGCTGCTGTCGAGGCCGTCGACGACGCGGGCGGTCCAGCCGAGCGCGGCGGCCGCGTAGCTGACGGCGCCGATCGCGTGGCCGAGATCGAGCTGGCAATAGCGGAACGCGCGCTCGCCATATTTCCACGCCTCGCGCCAGTGGATCGAGGACAGGCCGAGCCATAGCCGCGGCTCGTTTGTTGAAGCCATGGCCCGCCGGCAGCGCTGCTCCAGCACGTGATCGCGGCTGACATAATGATGCAGGCCGTCGCCGAGACCGCTGACATGCTCCGCGATCACATAGGCTTCGGTCGGATGCAAATTGCCGCTCGAAGGATTGCAGCGCAGCGCCCAGCGATCCGGGCCGAACTCTTTCCACGCGCTGAGCCCGAACGACAATTCCAGCAGCAGCGCGACGCTGTCGATGGTCAGTGGTTGCGTGGGAGCGGTGCCATTGCAGGCCTCGGCGAAGCTCGTGGCGAGACGGTCCGAGGTCAGCGGCAGCGCCGTGCGCGGGCTGCCGGCGAAGTCGCGGAACGGATTGGGCTGCGCATCCCAATCCAGCGTCTCCGGTCCCGCCGCATAGCGCTTCAGGCTATGCCTGGTGCGGGCATGGTAGGCGAGCGCGATGTCGGCCGCGGCCGGGAGCTCTGCCGCGCTGGACGGTGACACGGACATGATTCCTCACAAGGCGCGACGCGTGTATCCGCGCATGGGGGATGGTCGCTGGGTGACCGGATGCGACGGAGCAAATTCCGTTCCGACGAGCTCCGGCTGTCTCCACATCGTCATTCCAGGCTCGCCGCTGCGCGTTGCCCCGGAATGACGATAGAGAAGCGGTCGACGGCGGATCTCCAAACAAGCGAAGAGATACGCTTGTCGCCGCAGATCGTGTGCGACTTCGGACAGATTCCATCCGGCGCTGTCCGGTTTTCGACATCAGTGCCGGTGCGCGCTGCCCGACGCCGTGGCGTCGATCAGCACGGCGACCTTGGCCGCAATCGACAGCCATGCCTGGTGCGCGTCGACCTTGTGGCCAAGCTTGAAACTGTCGGCCATGCGGGTCGCGAAGGCCGGTCCGTCGCTGCCATGCTGGTGCGCGATGATCCACGCGGTCTGCCACAGATCGGTCTCGGTGGTCACGGCGCTACAGATCCAGCACCAGCCGGTCGCCTTTGGCGCGCGACACGCAGGGCAGGAAATAGCCCTCGGCGCGCTGTGCCGCCGACAGGCGCTTGTCGCGATGGTCGATCTCGCCCTCGACAACCCTGGTCTTGCAGGTGCCACATAGGCCCTGTTCGCAGGAGGTCGCGATCTTGACGCCGTGCTCCTCGAGAAACGCCGTGACGGTCTTGTCGCCCGGTATCTTGAAGGTCGCGCCGCTGCTCTTGATGGTGACGTCGAACACCTTGTCGAGCAGCGCGGCGGCCGCCTTCGCGGTGAAGCGCTCGATATGGATGCGCTCCTCGGCGAAGCCCTTCTGCTTGGCCTGCGCGATGATCGGATCCATCCACCAGTCGACGCCGCAGATGAACAATTGGGTGTCGTCGGGACGGTCGGCGAGTAGATCCGCCGCTTTCAGCAGCTGATTGTCCTCGCTGGATTCCGTGTAGTACCTGGTATTCTCGGCGAAGGACGAGCCCTCGATGGTGCCACGGAACGAATCCGGCGACATCAGCGCGAACACATAGTGCAGCTCGAACGGGATGGCCTTGGCCTTCAGCGTGTCGGCGATCGACAGGATCGGCGTCACGCCGATGCCGCGCGCGACCAGCAGCGCGCGCTTGGTGTCCTTCGGGATCTTGAAGCGGTTGCGCGGCCGGCTGACCTGCAGCCTGTCGCCTTCCTTGATGTCGAGATGCAGCGCCTTCGAGCCGCCGCGGCTGTTGGCATCCTTCCAGACGCCGATGCAATAGCGGTTGCGCTCGGCGGCGCTGTTCAGCAGCGAATATTGCCGCGTCAGCCCGTTCGGCAGGGTGACGTCGATATGGCTGCCGGGGGTGAAGCCCGGCAGCGGATGGTCGTCCGCCGGGACGAGCTCGAACGAGGCCATGTTGTGCGCCTCGATGGCCTTCCTGGCCACGACGACGGTGTGCAGGGTGTCGGACATCTGACAACTCCATCTTGCGACCCGGCTGATGAGCAGCCGATGCAAAGGGAGGGCCAGCGGTCGGGCGTGTGTCACTGCGCGTCGATCGCGTCCGCCTTGGCGCCGCCGGCGACCGAGTAGCGCATCGGCACCTTGCGGGTCTTGAGGAAGGCCTCGAGGGTTTCGCCGCGGAACGCCGCATAGACCTCCGGGTTGGAGACGCCGATCACCGCGGCCATCTTTTCCAGCATGAAGAAGCTGACACCGCGCCTGATCATCTCGATCCATCTGCGGTTCCGGATCAGCTCGCGCTCCTCTTGCGTGAGGCGGTATTCATCCGCCAGCGCGTCGAATTCCTCAATGAATCTCTTGCGATGCGCCGGGATGACGAGCCGGTGCAGGAAGTCGTTGATGCGGAAATTGGCCTGGCTGCGCGCGTGGGTGAACGGGTAGGTGCCGGGCAGCGTCTCCGCGCCCTGCAGCTCATGGGCGATATGCGCGCGATAGGCCGCGACCTCCCGCGGGTCTGGCGCAGTGCCGAGATCCTCGAACACCAGCGTCGCGATATTGGTCACCGATGGCGCGTAGGTCTGTTTGTGAACCAGGCGGACCTTGTCGGAGAGCGCGCCGCGCATGATCAGCCACATGATCACCTCGGCGCCTTCCATGCCGCCCTTCACGGCGTAGTCGGCGATCCGCATCGCCGTCAGCCCCTCGGGCTCCTTCTCCAGCAGATCGAGAAATTCGTTGTCCCAGTCCTCGTTGAGGAAGCCGGCACGCTCGCCATGGACCTGGTGCGACAGCCCGCCGGTGGCGAAGATCGCCACCTTCAGATCCTCCGGATAGCTCTCGATCGCCTTGCGCAGCGTCCTGCCGAGCTTCCACATCCGCTTGGCACTGGGAATCGGCAGTTGCAGCACGCCGACCTGCAGCGGGACGACGGTGCCCGGCCATGGATCGCTGGCATCGCCCATCATCGACAGCGGCGACAACAGGCCATGATCGACCGGCTTGCCCTGGAAGAACGACAGGTCGAACTCGTCGGCGACCATCGCCATGGCGATGTGCTGCGACAGGCCGAGATGGCCTCTCGCCGGCGGGACGTTGCGTGGTCCGCCGCCTTCGTCGGCCGCGACATAGCTGTCGTCGATGCCGAGCGCGAACGCCGAGTAATGGTCGAAGAAGAACGAGGTGACGTGGTCATTGTAGATCATGAACAGGACGTCGATGTCCGTCTTCCTCACCCAGTCGCGGACCACCGCGAAGCCGTCGAAGATCGGCTTCCAGGCGGGGTCGTTCTGCTTGTTGGTGTCGCGCGCAAAGCCGATGGTGGGCGAGTGCGACGCGCCGATGCCGCCGATGATCCGGGCCATGTCTCCCTCCGCGAAATGCGACGCCGCCTCTGGCTGACGCGCGGCGGCACGTGGCCGGCGAGCCTAAGAAGTTTCCCCGGCTAGACAATGATGCTATTGTGCACGGATCGTTTCTCTGTATGGACGCATGAGTCGAAGATGAAGTGGCGGATCGAGGACATTCCCGTGTTCCATGCCGTGGTGGCCACGGGCGGCATGACCGGGGCGTCACGCTCCCTCGGTATGCCCAAATCCTCGGTCAGCAAGTCGGTCGCCCGCCTGGAGCAGGACCTCGGCATCCGGCTGTTCGACCGCAATTCGCGGCGCGTCCGCGTCACCCGTGAGGGCGAATTGTTCTTCCAGCAATGTCAGAAGATCCTCGACCAGGTGTCGGAGGCCGATGCGGTCATGACCGGGCTGGTCGATGTGCCCAGCGGCCGGCTGTCGGTCGCGCTGCCGCCGGCCTTCTGCGAGGAGATCCTCGCACCCAAGCTCGCCGAATTCCACCACCGTTATCCGCGCATCGAGCTTGATGTCGAGGCGACCACGCGGGCGATCGACATGCTGGCCGATCGCTTCGACATCGCGGTGGTGGTCGGGGTGCAGGAGGATTCCGAGCTGGCGCAGAAGGTCTTGATCGGCGGCCGCCTGATCTGGGTGACGAGCCCGGCCTATCTCGCCGCGCATGACATCGGCGACGACATCCGCGCCTTGGAAGCTCATCTGATGATCTGCGAGCGCCGCTACGGCGACCGCACCTTGACGATCAAGCAGCACGGCCATCTCGTCCGCTTCGACGTCGGCCCGCATGTTGCCCGCATCAACAATCCCCTGGCGGTGCGCCGCGCGGTGGCGCATGGCGCCGGCGTCTCGTTCCTGCCGGAGCATTATTGCGTCGAGCTGCTCGACGAGGGCCGGCTGGTCGAGATCGGCAAGGAGGTCGTGTTCGACACCCGCGCCGCCCAGCTCACCGCGATCTTTCCGAGCCGCAAGCTGATCTCCTCGCGCGCTCGCGCCTTCCTGGATTTTCTCGAGGAGATCTGCGCCGAGCCCCGCACGCCTTGATCGCTCCGGCCGCCGCCTTCACGGCAGGCGGTGGAAGGATGGCGGCAGGGGCGCGCGGACCAACTGGCTCAGGTCCAGGGTTTCGCCGCTCTCGGCGATGTCCGAGAACAGCACCTCGACGAAGGGATGCTGACGGTTGGCCGCCGCGCCGCGCTGATATTTCGCGCTCACGATCCGTGCGAGGGCTGCAAGGTTTCGTTTTCCCAGAGCGTTGTACTGGCTGCGAAACAGGCTCTGCCGCCCGCCCGCATGCTCGATCTGTTCGGCCCAGATGTCCATCACCTTGCGGCTGATGAAGGCCTCGACGCCCGTCGTGCCATCCTGGGCGAGCAGGCGCAGTCCATCCATCGTATGCGGCTGCTCGTCGACGCAAAATTGGCTGAGTGACATCTGCGATCCTCGTCTGTTGTCGTGCACCGGCGATCTTGCCGGAGAATTGAGTGCGGTGATCGGCGCATCGAACGTGTAGGAGAAGCCCGTCGGCGGATAGCTTAGCTGCACCTCGCCCCCGAACTGCATGCCGAGCGTTTCGATCAGCCGGGTGCCGAAGCTTCGGCTGGCGGGCTCTTGGACCGTCGGGCCGTCGCGTTCGGTCCAGACGAGATGCAGGTGCTGCTTCGGCCGATCGATGGTCCAGACGAGATCAATGCGGCCCGTCGGGACCGACAAGGCGCCGAACTTCAGCGCATTCGTGCAAAGCTCGTTCAGCGTCATCGCCATGACCACAATGGCATTCGACGTCACCGGGACCTCGGGGCCCAGAATCGAAAATCGCGAGACGTCCGGGTCGTCGAAGGCCTGGATGGAGTTGCGGATCACGGTGCCGAGGTCGGCGCTGGACCATCGCGCTTGCAGCAAGAGGTCGTGCGCGCGCCCGAGGGCCTGGAGCCGCCCCGAAATGGCATGCTGAGCGTCCTTGGCTGCCGGCAGGCCGCTCAGGCTCTGCGAGACGATGGCGCCGACGGTTGCGAGCGTGTTCTTGATGCGGTGCTGCAGTTCCTCGAGAATGAGCCGTTGCAGCCCACCGACGACCTCGCGCTCTCTCGCCTCGATCTCGGCCTTGTCGAGCAACGCCTTTGCATTGCTCTCGGCCTCGGCGAGCAGGCGCTTCAGCCCGCGAATCTCCCGCACCAGAAAGTCCGGGTCTACGACCGTTCCGTGAAGATGCGCTTTCGTGGTGAGATCGATCTTGAGCATGGGCCGAGATGTCCTCGCACTGGATGCCGCCATCGGAAGATGTCGATCAGCGCGCAAGAGAAGGCCGCGGCTCGGCCTTCACTTCGTCCGCAGCCCAATCCGCCCGCTGAAATGCCTGAGGATTTCGGCAGCGTTGGCGAGGACCTTGGCCTTCCTGACGGCTGCGGCGCGTTCACCGCCAGGCTGCATCAGGCCGGCTTTCGCGAGCGCGCTCTCCGCTTGCAAACTGAGCGCCGTATCCAGCGCCGAGGGATCTCGTTGATCCGGTGCGGAGGAGCCGACAGGCTCGGCCGGCATCGGCGGCCCGCCGCGCGGGGCTACCATCGGACGAGTACCGCAACGATGATCAGCAAGCCGAAGAAGATCGGCACGAGGAGGGGCGGCACCAGCCATTCGCGAATACCGGCCTTGGTGCTCAATTGCGGGATGTTCGACATGCTGTCCGCCTTCTGGTCGCGGCGGGAGCGCAGGGCTCTCAGTCACCGATGGCAGCCGGGGAGACGCGCGGTGATCATCCATATGTGGTGCGTGCGCCCGCAATAGCGAGGCCCGGCCGAAAACTAATATCTTGACGCGGCATTCGCAGGTCCGTTGCGGTCACCCGCGAGCGCCGGCTTGCTCGAATTCTTACTGATTTGTCGTTCCTGATCAGCCGGTGCTGATCAGGACGCCGATCGCGTCAGTCTCAGTAGCGGCCAATTCCGACGCTCACGCCGGGGGCACGGATGCCGATGCCGCCACGGTCGTCATCATCACGACGCTCGCGCCGGCCATAGCCATAGGCGCCGCGATCTTCGCGGACGATCGTGCGGTGTCCGCGGTCTTCGCGCCAGCAGCGGCCGTTCTCGGTGCAGACCATGCGAACCTGCTGGACGCTGTTATCTGGGACACCCGACAGGCCCGCTGTGAGCGGCGCAGCCGAGGCGGCTGCAGTCAACAATGTCGTCACAGCGGCGGCGAGAGTGATCGTGAGAGCCTTGATGGCCATGATGGATCTCCAGGGGGGACGTGTCACAGGGGTGATATGTCATGGAGCCAATAGGCTCGCGGCCGCATGGTTCCCAGGGCCCGGAATTTCGTTGTCGCGCACGTCAAGCGCCAAGCGGTCAGCGCAGCCGGTGACTCTCGCGCGGAAGCGGTTTATTGAGCGCGGCTCCGGATTGACGCGTCAGGTGAGAGGGGGCCGGTGATGACTCTTCGCGAGCAGTGGGAAGACCAGGCCAGCGCGTGGCTGGCCTGGGCGAGGGCGCCAGGTCACGACAGCTTCTGGCGTCATCATGGCGAGCAGTTCAACCGCCTGCTGCCGCCGCCGGGTGTCCTCACGCTGGACATCGGCTGCGGCGAGGGCCGGCTCTCCCGGCAGCTCACGGCCGGCGGCCACAGAGTGGTCGGCCTCGATGCCTCGCCGTCCCTCATCGCCGCGGCGAGGCAGGCCGACCCGTCGATCGCGGTCATTCGCGCCGATGCGGCCGCGCTGCCGCTGGCCGATGCCTGCGCCGATCTCGTCATCGCCTTCATGTCGCTGCAGGATGTCGATGCGATGCCGGCCGCGATCGGCGAAGCGGCGCGGGTGCTCCGGCGCGGCGGCCGCTTCTGCATGGCGATCGTCCATCCGCTGAATTCGGCCGGGCGGTTCGAGAGCCCGGCGCCGGATGCGCCCTTCGTCATCAAGGGAAGCTATCTGGATTCCTTCACCTTCAGTGACGCGGTGGAGCGCGACGGGCTGAACATGACATTCCACAGCGCGCACCGCCCGCTGCAGAGCTATTTCGCAGCGCTGGAGAGCGCCGGCTTCCTGATCGAGGCGCTGCGCGAGCCGTCGACACCCGAGCAGATCATCACCCGCGACAGCAGCCGGCGCTGGCTGCGGGTGCCGCTGTTCCTGCATCTGCGCTGCCTGCGCCCGTAGAGCCGGAACGCCGTCACGCGTTCCGGCTGGATGGCGATGTCAGCCCCGCCGGGCCGCCTCGATCGCGGCGACGTCGATCTTGTGCATCGTCATCATCGCGGCGAACACGCGCTTGGCGACGTCACCGCCTTCGGTCATGGCGTCGGTCAGCGCGCGCGGCGTGATCTGCCAGGAAATGCCCCATTTGTCCTTGCACCAGCCGCAGGCGCTCTCCTTGCCGCCATGGCCGACAATGGCATTCCAATAGCGGTCGGTCTCGGCCTGGTCGTCGGTCGCGATCTGGAACGAGAAGGCTTCGCTGGGCGTGAACGCGGGTCCGCCATTGAGGCCGAGACAGGGGATGCCGCACACGGTGAACTGCACCGTCAGGACGTCGCCGGCCTTGCCTGATGGGTAATCGCCAGGTGCGCGGTGGACGGCGGTCACGCGGCTGTCGGGAAACACCTCCGCGTAAAAGCGTGCCGCGGCCTCGGCGTCCTTGTCGAACCACAGGCAGATCGTGTTCTTGTTGTTTGCCATCGGGCTTCCTTCTCTCGCAAATGCAGGCTGCACGTCACGCCGGATGTGCAGTCCTCGGAATAGGCTCAACGCCAGCTCGTCTCGCCTGGCTGACCCAAGGACGGTCCTCGCGGACACAGCCCGACACGTTGCTCGCCTGATCCTGAGATTTTTTTGAGAGCCTGCATCAGGGCTGACCATGGGCACGCGGTCCAGGGCGATCGCTAAGCGATGCTCCAGGCGCGGCTTCCCGGATCGGTTATCGACGCCGGCGGCTGCGCCAGCCCGCCACGATCTGATCTTCATCGAGCACGCCCAGCCGGGTCGACGGTCCCTCCACAACGGTGGCATTGACCTTGGCGATGTCAGCATTCAGCGCGGCGATCTCGCGACGGACTGCGGCTTCGTCCGCCATCTTCTCGATTGCCGCCAGCTGCTTTTCCACCCTGCGCTGCAACTCCAGCGCGGGCGGCAGCATCGAGATCTGCTCGCGCCGGATCAGCTGTTTCACCCACCACAGCGGATCGTGCTCGTCGCCGAGATTTGCAAGCGGCTGGCCCGCCCCCGGCAGATTGTCGAAGGCGCCTTGGCTCTGGGCTGCTCGGATCTGCGCCTCGACCCACGACTCGAAGCTCGTCGCCAGCGGTTTGCGCTCGGTCATGACAGGCCAGCCTTTCGCAATCGCAACGCCGCGATCGTAGCAGCTCGCCGCGGTGGACGCCACGCCAGCCGGTGCGCCGTGTCCGGATGGAACGGCGCCGCACGCTCAAGATCCCGGACAAGGCAGGCGATCGAGCGCAGCCGGCGTGTGGCGCGCGGCAAACATTTGTATTGCTATTTTTCCGAAATCATGGTCTTCTCGGCTCATCCCGCCTCAAGCAGAGGGACGGACGCGTCGTCACGAACGTGGAGGTGGGCTGCGATGGACGTGACGGCTGCGCCGGACGAGCGCAGGCGTGACGGACGGCAAAGTCGTGTGGTCCTGGCCTCTCGACGCTGAGGTCTGCGCAACGCGCCACAAGCGCGTTGTCGCAAATGGGGGCAAGAACGCCGATCCCCAGGGAGAGCACGAAGGACACCGTTAAAACCGTCGCGCGGGGAAGGCCGGGTCTGTCCGGCTGGACCTGTGGTGACTGCCGCCTGCTTTCTTTGTTGCAGGCGGGCCACGGGGCCTCAGCCGAGGCCCGGCCTTCCCCGCGCCCTCTCATTGTTCAGGAGGGCAAGATCGCTGCATCACCCGGGCATCACATGCCGCGGGACGAAAGACGCCTGTCTCCCACACCTGATGATGAGGCCGAAGATGTTGATCATTTGCCCCGCTGTCGTCCCGGACAAGCGCGCAACGCGCGCGCCGATCCGGGACATAACCCTAGGGAGACGTGCGAGGCACGATGTTCGCCCCGTCTCTCCCAGCCACGACGACCACGGCGTATGGGTCCCGGGTCAGTATCCGCCAACGCTGGCGCGTTGCCGCACTTCCCTGGGACGACAGCGGGCATGAGGCGAGCTGCGGGGCCCGCCATGACTCTGCCGGGGGTTTTGCAGCGTTCACCCGATCCATGTATCCAGCAGCCGCACAATCAGGAGGAATGCCACCATGACCAAGACCGCCGCCGAGATCGAGGACGACCGCCAGATCCGCGAGCTGCTGCAGAACTGGGCGATCTGGCGCGACGCCGGCGACTGGGAGCGCTTTCGCACGGTCTGGCATCCGGACGGACGGATGATGGCGACCTGGACGCAGGGGACGGGCGACGAGTTTATCGAGATCAGCAAGGCGGCCTGGGCCAAGGGCGTCAACATCCTGCACTTTCTCGGCGGTATCTCGGTCGATCTCGCAGGATCCCGCGCGATCGCGCAGACGAAGATGACGATTTCGCAGCGCGCCGAGGTCGAAGGCGTGCTCTGCGATGTGCTCTGCACCGGCCGCTTCTACGACTTTCTCGAAAAGCGCCAGGGCAAATGGGGGATCGTGCTGCGCCAGCCGATTTACGAGAAGGATCGCATGGACCCGGTGACACCCGGCGCTGTGCCCGCGCTCGATGATGTCCTGCTGGAGCAGTTTCCGGTTGGCTACCGCCATCTCGCTTATCTGCAGACCCGCATCGGCTACACGGTCAAGCGCGACATGCCGGGATTGAAAGGGCCGGAGGTCGAGGCGCTCTACGCGCGGGGGGCAGCCTGGCTCAAGGGCGAGCCGGTGTGATCAATCCGGGGGGCGCCGCGTCCGATCAGGAGCGGCGCAACCCGACGCGCTTGCGACGTGCCTGCGGCCGGCACCGTCTGATCCGGCCAAGCCCAAATCTCGTTCTATGCCCGGCGACGTGAGGGAACATGGCAGAGGCGGCGCGGCAGCCGATCGGGATCCAATCTGTCCCGCGCCGGACCGGCGGGAGCGCTGAGCGAAGACAGCCGGCGGCCGATCGAGGCTGCCGCTGGAGATGAAAACGCCCGGCCGAGAAGCGGATTGTATACCGAGAACGGTAACTTCGGACGGAATTACAAGAGAACTTGCCGGAAAGGCGCGTCTGATGTATACAATTCATGGCGGTTGAGTATACCGACCTGCCAGTATACTAATATATCAGCGAGGAAACGTGATGGCTGCTTCGTTCCCCATGAACGCCTGGTATGCCGCTGCCTGGGATGCCGAGGTCAAGCAGGCTCTGCTGCCTCGCACCATCTGCGGCAAGCATGTGGTGATGTACCGCAAAGCCGACGGCTCCATCGCAGCGCTCGAAGACGCCTGTTGGCACCGGCTGGTTCCGCTGTCCAAGGGACGGCTGGAAGGCGACACGGTCGTCTGCGGCTATCACGGCCTGAAGTTCAGCCCGCAGGGCCGCTGCACTTTCATGCCGTCTCAGGAAACCATCAATCCGTCCGCCTGCGTGCGCGCTTATCCGGCCGTCGAGCGTCATCGTTTCATCTGGTTGTGGATGGGCGATCCGGCACTGGCCGATCCGGCCACGATCCCCGACATGCACTGGAATCACGATCCGGCCTGGGCGGGCGACGGCAAGACGATTCAGGTCAAATGCGACTACCGCCTGGTGGTCGACAATCTGATGGACCTTACGCACGAGACCTTCGTGCACGGCTCGTCGATCGGCAATGATGCGGTGGCGGAAGCGCCGTTCGATGTCACCCATGGCGAGCGCACCGCGACCGTGACGCGCTGGATGCGCGGCATCGAGCCGCCGCCGTTCTGGGCCAAGCAGCTGGGCAAGCCCGGTCTGGTCGACCGCTGGCAGATCATCCGGTTCGAGGCGCCATGCACGGTGACGATCGATGTCGGCGTCGCGCCGACGGGGACGGGCGCGCCGGAAGGCGACCGTTCGCAGGGCGTCAACGGCATGGTGCTCAACACCATCACGCCGGAGACCGACAAGACCTGCCATTATTTCTGGGCTTTCGCCCGCAACTACCAGCTCACCGAGCAGCGGCTGACGACCGAGATCCGCGAGGGCGTGTCGGGCATCTTCCGCGAGGATGAGCTGATCCTGGAAGCACAGCAGCGCGCCATGGACGCAAATCCGGGACGCGTCTTCTACAATCTCAACATCGATGCAGGGGCGATGTGGGCGCGGCGGATCATCGACCGGATGATCGCGCGCGAGACACCGCTGCGCGAAGCCGCGGAGTAATCGGACATGGCAGAGCGTGAGAATGAGCGCTCGATTTCCCAGACTGTTCGTGCGCAGCTGACGCTGCGCGACCTGATCCTCACCGGCGCGCTGCGGCCGGGCGAGCGCATCTCGGAGCTGCAGGCGGTGGAAGCTGCCGGCGTCTCGCGCACCCCGGTGCGCATGGCGCTGGTGCGGCTGGAAGAGGAGGGGCTGCTGGAGGCGATTCCGTCCGGCGGCTTCATGGTCAAATCGTTCTCCGAGCGCGACGTGCTCGATTCCATCGAGATTCGCGGCACGATGGAAGGTCTGGCGGCGCGCATCGCCGCCGAGCGCGGCGTCTCCGTGCGCGATACCGAGCCGATGCGCGAATGCCTGGCGCAGATCGACGAGCTGATCGCGCCGGCCGAAATTTCCTTCGACGCGTTCTCTGCCTATGTCGCGCTCAATGCCCGCTTCCACGCGCTGCTGGCCGAGCTGTCGCGCAGTGCGCCAGTGATCCGCCAGGTCGATCGCGCCAGTGCGTTGCCCTTTGCCTCGCCGAGCGGTTTCGTCATGGCGCAGTCGGCGCTGCCCGAGGCACGCCATATCCTGGTCGTGGCCCAGGAGCACCATCGCATCGTCGTCGATGCGATCGAGAACCGGGAAGGCGCGCGCGCCGAGGCGATCATGCGGGAGCATGCCCGGCTTGCAGCCCGCAATTTGCGCCTGGCGGTCAGGACGCGCGGACCTATGGACCTCGTTCCGGCCGCAGTGCTGATCAAGACGCAGACCGAGAGCTGAGGAGACCATCATGCGCTTCCAGGACAATTGGTCGCCCGCCACGCTCGTGGCGACGCGCGATCTCGCGCCGGGCATTCGCGAGTTCATCCTGCGGCCGGACGGCTATGCCTGCGCGCCCTATCCGGTCGGCAGCCACATCAAGGTCAGCGTTTTCATCGCGGGTCAGGCGGATGTCCGCTCTTATTCACTGGTCGGCGAGGCCGACCCGCGGGGTTACCGGATCGCGGTGCGCTTCGCCGAGGATTCGCGCGGCGGCTCACGCTATCTGTGGTCGCTGCAGCCGGGCGCCCGGCTCGACGTGACCAGCCCGACCTCGCTGCTGCAGGTCGACTGGCAGCGCCAGCATTATTGTCTCGTCGCCGGCGGCATCGGCATCACACCCCTGGTCGGTGCCGCGCAGGCGCTGATGCGCAAGACGCCGAATGTCGCGCTGCATTATGCGGTGAGATCGCGCGGCGATGCGGCCTATCTCGATGAGCTGTCGCCGCTGCTCGGCGATCGGCTTGCGGTCTATGCGGCCGACCAGGCGCAGCGGCTCGATCTGGCAGGCCTGTTCGCCGGCTTGCCGGCCGGCACCGCCGTCCTGTTCTGCGGTCCGATGCGGATGCTGGACGCCGCGCGTGCGGCCTGGGCCGCATGCGGCCGGGCGTCGTCCGACCTCAATTATGAGACGTTCGGATCATCAGGTCGTCTGGCGACCGAGCCGTTCAAGGTGCGGCTGCGCGGCAGCGGCGAGGAGATCATCGTGCCGCGCGATCGCTCGATGCTCGATGTGCTGAATGCAGCAGGACACGAGGTCATGGCCGATTGCCGCCGCGGCGAATGTGGGGTCTGCGCGATCGACGTGGTTGCGGTCGAAGGCGAGATCGATCATCGCGACGTGTTCTTCAGCGAGGAGCAGAAGCACGACAATCGCAAGCTCTGCGCCTGCGTGTCCCGCGCCCATGGCGTCGTGACAATCGACACGTTGGAGCGCGCTGACGCGTTGTGAGGTCCATGGTTGTGAGGTCGGCGTAAGGTCAGCGGCTATTTGTCGGTCAGGCTGACTGGCGTTTGCACTTGTGCTCCGGTCGACGACCTCCGGCCGCTCTGCTCGGCGGCCAGCGCGGCGCGGGCCGCCTTGAGCCGCGCATCGGCATCCTTGTCGGCGAGCAGCGCGTCGGTGAGGTTGGCGTCTGCGGTGTGCGCCGCCTCGGTCGCCGCTTTCGCCGCGGCGATATTGGCGGGATTGGGATTGGCCTTGGCCAGCGCGTCGGCGGCGTTGCGATCGGCCACCGCCTTCTCATTGGCCGCCAGCGCGGCATCGAGATTGGCGTCGGCGACGGTCTCCGCAGCTTCCGCGGCGGCCAGCGCCGCGGCGGCCGGACTGAGCGGCGGACGCGGCTTGGCCGTGCGGTCCGAAGCTGGCGCCACCGGCCTCGCGCTGGGCTGTGGGGGCGGCAGCGGTTGCGCGGCCACCGGCGGCGCGCTGGGGTGTTGGATTGCAGGAGGTTGCAGCGACGGCATCGCGGGAACGAGGTCGAGCGGCACCATGCGCGCGAACGAACTGCGCGCGTCGCGCATGAGGCCGCCCATGACGTCGTCGAGCGGATCGGCCATTGCAGTCCCGCTTGATGCTGCGCAGCCCAGCACGGCGATTGAGCCGAGGACGTGTCTGGCGGTGATGCAAACGGTCATCCGAGCCTCCATATCCGAAGAGGTCGGCCCAACCGATCTCCTGGCGCTCGCCGTCTGCCTTATTCCGGAAATGCGGGCGCAGGGTGGTGTGATCGTGAAGGACGCTGCCCGACATGCGCCGCTTCTGCCACATTGGTTTCAGGCGAGCTCCTCGCGGACCCGCGTTGCCGCCGCACACATCGCCTGCAATTTGCCGAAGGCGGTCGCGCGCGGCAAATACTTCATGCCGCAATCCGGCGCGACGACGAGATGCTCCGGTGCCACGATGTTGAGACCGCTGCGGATGCGGGCGGCGATCACGGCGACCGGTTCGACCTCGGGATCGCCAAGATCGAGCACGCCGAGCACGATGGTCTTGGCCGAAAGATCCTTGAGAACGCCGAGATCGAGCCGCGGCTGCGCCGCCTCGATCGCGATCTGCTCCGCGCAGCAATCAGCGAGTTCGGACAGGAACGGGTATCCGGTCGGTTTGCTGGAGCCGGGCACGATGGCCGCATAGCCGAAGCAGACGTGAACGATGGTCGGAACCGTAATATGATCGAGCGCCCGGTCGATGGCTTTCACCGCAAAACGCCGCGCAGCCTGGGGATTGTTGCGCACCCAGGGTTCGTCGAGCTGGATGACGTCGGCGCCCGCCCTTTGCAGATCGCGCGCTTCGGCATTGACGACCTCGGCGAAGGCCATCGCGAGCGCCTCGTCGTCCCGGTAGAAATCATCCTGCGCCTGCTGGGCCAAGGTGAACGGCCCGGGCAAGGTGATCTTGGCGGCGCGGCTTGTGTTGCGGCGGAGGAACTCCATGTCGCGCAGCTCGATCGGATACTTTCGTCTGATCGGCCCGACTACGCGCGGCACAGGCGTCTTGAGTCCCGAAGGCGAGACGATGATGGCCGGATTGTCGGCATCGATGCCGTCGAGCGCGGTGGCGAAACGGTTCGAGTAGCTCTCGCGCCGGATTTCGCCGTCCGACACGATGTCGATCCCGGCTTGCTCCATGTCATGGATCGCGACGATCGTCGCATCGTCCTGAGCGTCGTCGAGCAGCGGCCGCTGGATCCGCCACATGCCCTGCATGCGAATGCGGGGAACCGACTTTGCGAGCATGGCGCGATCGACCAGCCAGTCCGGCTGCGGGTAGCTTCCGACCACGGTGGTCGGCAGAAGATGTCGAGGCATGGTCACCGCGCTGGTCCTCTCCGCGATCCGGCTCGCTTGGGCAGAATGTCAGCATACGATATTATCGGCCTGGCGATACAACCTGGCGTTTTATTTGTTTTTGGACCGTCATGAAAACGGGTCGTATTTTCCGCAGTTTGCACGATGGCGCGCGGCCAAGACGAGGACCAGCAGCATGACGATGCGCCACATCCTGACCCTCAACGCCGGCTCGTCGTCGATCAAGTTTGCACTGTTCGAGGACGCGGCCGGCCCGGTCGAAATCCTGCGGGGCCAAGTCGAAGGGCTCGGTACCGCGACGCCGCATCTCGAAGCCCGTTCGAGCAGCCGCATCTTGGCTGATGAGCGGCTCGATCCGGAAAGGGCGACCGATCATGAAGCGGCTCTCACCGTGGTCATCGATGTTCTGCAGCGCGCTGCCGGTCGCGCGACCGTCGATGCGATTGGCCACCGCATCGTCCATGGCGGGCTCGCCTTCACACGGCCCATCGTCGTCGCCGATGAGGACCTGACGCGTCTCGAGGCGCTCAATCCCCTGGCGCCGCTGCATCAGCCCCACAATCTCTCCGGCGTTCGCGCGGCGCACCGGGCTTTCCCCGGCGCGCTGCAGGTGGCTTGCTTCGACACCGCCTTCCACCGCTCCCATCCCTGGGTCAATGATACCTACGCCTTGCCGCGCGAGCTCTATGAGCAGGGCGTCCGGCGCTACGGCTTCCACGGTCTGTCCTATGAGTACGTGATCTCGCGATTGCAGGAGATTGCACCGCAGGCCGAGAAGGGGCGCGTCGTCGTCATGCATCTCGGCAACGGCGCGTCGATGTGTGCGATTCGCGACGGGCGGAGCATCGGCTCGTCGATGGGCTTCACCGCGCTCGACGGATTGCCGATGGGTACGCGCTGCGGGCAGTTGGACCCTGGCGTCGTTCTCTACCTGCTGCAGGAGAAGCGGATGACCGCCGCGGCGGTCACCGATCTCCTCTACAATCATTCGGGTCTCAAGGGCCTGTCGGGACTGTCGCAGGACATGCGTGAGCTGGAAGCGGCGGATACGCCGGAGGCCCGGCAGGCCGTCGATTATTTCGTCGACCGGATCAGGCGCGAGCTCGGCGCCATGGCGGCGGTCCTCTCCGGCGTGGACGCGATCGTGTTCTGCGGCGGTATCGGCGAGCACGCCTGGCGCGTTCGGGAGCGCGTCTGCCGAGACTTCGAATGGCTTGGCATCGCGCTCGACGCGCGCCGGAACCGCGCGAGCGCAACCGTGATCTCGTCGGAGGGCTCGGACATCAGCGTGTTCGTCATCAACACCAACGAGGAGCTGATGATCGCGCGGCACACTGCGCAGCTGCTTGCAGCAGGAGGGAAGACCTGATCCAGCCGGCCAGCCCTGTCGATTTGCCGCTTGCATGTCCCGGTTTTTTGGTATCTCCAGGATGAAACAACAAGAGAGCCTGGGCGGGGAAACGATGGAAGGCAGCGTGGCGTTACGGGGGGCGGACCTGGAGTTCGACTACATCGTGGTCGGGGCCGGCTCGGCTGGCTGCGTGCTCGCCAACCGCCTCAGCAAGGACGGCAAGCATACCGTGCTGCTGCTCGAGGCGGGCCCGAAGGACACCAATATCTGGATCCACGTCCCGCTCGGCTACGGCAAGCTGTTCAAGGACAAGACTGTCAACTGGATGTACCAGACCGAGCCGGAGCCCGGGCTCGGCGGCCGTTCCGTGTTTCAGCCGCGCGGCAAGGTGCTCGGCGGCTCCAGCTCGATCAATGGTCTGCTCTATGTCCGCGGCCAGCACGAGGACTATGACCGCTGGCGGCAACGCGGCAATGTCGGCTGGGGCTATGACGACGTTCTGCCTTATTTCAAGCGGGCGGAAAATCAGTCGCGCGGCGCCGATGATTACCATGGGGTCGGTGGCCCGCTCCCGGTGTCCGACTGGAGGCACGAGGATCCGCTCTCGGAGGCGTTCGTCAAGGCAGCTGGCGAGACCGGTCTACCGTTCAATGCCGATTTCAACGGTGCAAGCCAGGAAGGCGCCGGCTTCTTCCAGACGACGACACGGCATGGGCGGCGCGCCAGCAGCGCGGTATCCTATCTGCGGCCGGCGCTCGGTCGCAGCAATCTTCACGTGGAGACCGACGCGCTGGCCCAGCGTATCCTGTTCGACGGCCGCCGCGCGTCCGGCGTCACGTTCAGCCAGCGCGGCCGGCTGCGGACGGCCCGTGCCCGCAGAGAAATTCTCGTATCGAGCGGCGCCTATAATTCGCCCCAACTGCTGCAGCTGTCCGGCGTCGGTCCGGCCGATCTCTTGAAGCAGCATGGCATCGACGTCGTGCTCGATGCGCCAGGCGTCGGCAGCGACCTGCAGGATCATCTGCAGGTGCGCATCGTGATGCGGTGCAGCCAGCGCATCACGCTCAATGATATTGTCAACAATCCGGTGCGCAAGCTGCTCGCCGGCGCCCGCTATGCCGCCTTCCGCAAGGGACCGCTGACGATCGCGGCCGGCACCGCGGGCGCCTTCTTCAAGACCGATCCGAGGCTGGCGAGCCCGGACATCCAGATCCATTTCATCCCGTTCTCGACGGACAAGATGGGCGAAAAGCTGCACGCCTTTTCCGGCTTCACGGCTTCGGTCTGCCAGTTGCGGCCGGAAAGCCGCGGCTCGCTGCGGATCAGGAGCGCCGACCCGGCGGCAGCCCCGGAAATCCGCATCAATTATCTCGCCAGCGAGACCGACCGGCGCGCCAATATCGACGGCATCCGGATCCTGCGAAAAATCCTGGCGGCGCCGGCCCTGAAGCCGTATGTCTCGGATGAAGCCTATCCGGGGTCCAAGATCGTGAGCGACGACGATATCCTGGCCTATTGTCGGCAGACCGGCAGCACGATCTATCATCCAACCTCGACCTGCCGGATGGGGACGGATGACTTGGCGGTGGTCGATCAGCGTCTGCGGGTGCGTGGCATCGATGGTCTGCGCGTCGTCGACGCCTCGATCATGCCGGATCTGGTTTCGGGCAACACCAATGCGCCGGTCATCATGATCGCGGAAAAAGCCTCCGACATGATCTTGCAGGACGCGCGCTGACGCAGGAATGAATTCGTGACACGTTTCCGGATCGGCACCCGCAAGAGCACGATGGCGTTGGCGCAGACGGAGGAAATCGCACGCCGTCTGCAGGCGGCAATTCCCTCGCTCGACATCGAGATCGTCAAATTCGAGACGACAGGAGATTCCGACCAGACCAGCAAGCTCTTGACCCATGGCGGCAAGGGCGGGGCATTCGTGGCCGAAATTCGCCGTGCGATGCTGGACGGCAGACTGCATGCGGCGATGCATTCGTTGAAGGACATGCCGGGCAATGAAGAGACCCCGGGCCTGGTCATCGCGGCGCTGCTCTCGCGTGATCCGCCAGGCGACGTGCTGGTCTTGCGGCGCGGGCTGTCGTTGGACGAATTCCGCAAGGATGGCGGCCGTGGCTTCAAGATCGGCACAAATGCGGTTCGCCGCGCCGCCTATGCGCGGCGGCTGTTCCCGCAGGCCGAGCTCATCCATTTCCGCGGCGCGGCCGATACCCGTATCCGCAAGCTCGACAATGGCGAGCTGCAGCGGCTTCCCGATGGCGGGGCGGTCGGACCGGCGGATGCTCTGATCATGGCGCGGTCCGGCCTGGAGCGTGTCGGTCTCTCCGACCGCGCCTCGTTCGACTTCGCGGCCGCCGATATGCTGCCAGCGGTTGGGCAGGGCATCGTCGCGGTCGAGTGCCCGTCCCTGGATTGGGAGACGCGGCGCATCCTCGCGACGATCGACGATGGCGCAGCGCGAAGCTGCGCCGACGCGGAGCGCGAGGTGCTGTGGGTGCTCAATGGGCACTGCAATTCGCCGATCGCGGGCTTCGCGACCATCGACGGGGACCAGATGACCTTGACCGCCTCAGTGCTCGACGAGGATGGCGGCCGCTTCATCGAAGCCCAGCGCGCCGGTCCCGCTGATCGCCCCCGCGAGCTTGGCCGCACGGTCGGGCTCGAACTGCTTGCCAACGGCGCGGCCGAGCTGATCGAGCGCAGCCGGCCGCGTTAGTGCGTCACCCCTTGTAAGCGCGGACGCGCTTGAGCATTTGCTCGACATGGGCGATCGGTGTCTCCGGCAGGATGCCGTGGCCGAGATTGAAGATGTGGCGGCCGCCCGCATAGCTCGCCAGCACATCGTCGACCGCCTGGTCGAGCGCCGCGCCGCCGGTCATCAGCGCCAGCGGATCGAGATTGCCCTGAACGGCGACCTTGCTCTGCACCCGTTCGCGCACCAGGCTAGGCTCGGCGGTCCAGTCGATGCTGACGGCGTCGACGGCGGTCTCGGCGACATAGCCCGGCAGCAGCGCACCGGCGCCGCGCGGAAAGCCGATGATCTTGGCGTCGGGCCGCGCGTTGCGGACACCTTCGACGATGCGGCGCGTCGGTGCCGCCGACCAGCGTGCGAACTCGCGCGGTGACAACACACCGGCCCAGGTGTCGAAGATCTGCAGCGCGTCGGCGCCGGCTTCCAGCTGCTTGAGCAAATAGGCGATCGAGCTCTCGACCAGCGCGTCGATGATCCTGCTGAAGGCCTCGGGCTGGGCATAAGCGAGCAGCCGCGCCGGTGCCTGGTCGGGCGTGCCTTGACCTGCAACCATGTAGGTGGCCACTGTCCAGGGCGCGCCACAGAAGCCGATCAGCGCGGTGCTCTTGGGGAGCTCTGCACGGACGCGGCGCAGCGCCTCGAACACGGCGTCGAGCTTCGTCAGGTCCGCATGTCCTGCGAGCGTGGCGATCTTCTCGGGCGTATCGAGCGGATCAAGCCGCGGCCCTTCTCCGACCTCGAAGCGCACGCTGCGGCCGAGCGCGTGCGGGATCACCAGAATATCGGAGAAGATGATTGCGGCGTCGAAGCCGAACCGCCGGATCGGCTGCAACGTGACCTCGGCCGCCATCTCGGGGTTGAAGCAGAGATCGAGGAAGCCGCCGGCCTTCGCGCGCACTTCGCGATATTCGGGCAAATAGCGGCCCGCCTGTCGCATCATCCAGACCGGAGGCGCGCTTTGCCGCTGACCGGCCAGCACATCGATGAAAGGCTTGTTCACGGCAGTCTCACTCACGCTGGGGCTCCGCAACCTCGGGAACGGTATACCTTCCGTGATACATGGCCACGCGGTTCCGGCCAAGCTCCTATCGGTCGCAACTCGGCGGTTGGCGAGGATTCTGGTTGCCGCACGGCAGGACCTCCCCGATCTCGGCTACGGAGGGCGGTCCCGGCTGTCGGGGAACACCGCCGATCTCGCTGCGTTGTCCCCGGACAGGGAGACAGATCATGGCCGAGAAATTCAATCCCGCACCGCCGGACAAGCATGCGGTTGATCCGCGCGAAGCCGCCCGTCTCGATCGTGAGACCAAGACGCCGCTCGACAAGGGGCTGATGGACACGTTTCCGGCGTCCGACCCGGTGAGCCTGCAACAGCCTTCGACCACGCGCGTGAAGGGGAACGACACAGACTTGCGCGGTCATGAGCGAGATGCGCCGTCGCTGTGGGAAAAGGTGCGTTCGGTCTTCGCTCGCTGAACTAACAGAAGCGGTCATCCCCGGTGTGTTCGTTGTATGATCCCGTAGTTGTACGGTAGATGCCGTAGTCTTACGGGGCGCTGCAGACGTCGGCGGACCAGCCTCATTTCAGAGTTAAATAAGATGTTCCATGGGACTCTCTCCTGGTCCGGAGAGTCCCGCGGAATGGACGTTGTTGCGACCAGAGTTGATCCCAGCCGCTTGCCGATGTGGGCTGCTGGCATCCTTGCGTTTGTGTGCGGGGCGATCCTCGCATTCAGCGGCTGGAGCGAATGGGAGTGGCGCAACAACGAACTGCGTAACGCGGAAGTCGAGCTCGGCAATCTGACCCGGTCGCTGACGCAGCATGTGGAGGACACGTTCGAGCTGGCGGATTCGCTGATCAGGGGCGTGGTCACCGCTCTGGAGAGAGATGACGGCAAGCCTGGCGGTATCGAACGGCTTCAGGCGTTCCTGACGGCGAGAAAAGCCAATCTCGGACGGGTCAGGGGAATCTTCGCCTACGACCAGAGCGGAGCGTGGCTTGCGACAACCGAGGACGTCAATCTCTCCAACTACAACAATGCCGATCGCGACTATTTTGCCCGTCACAGGATCTCGGCGGACCGCTCGCTTCTGATCGGCCGCCCTGTCCGGAGCAAGTCAGGAGGGCAATGGGTCATTACTTTGTCGCGGCGCTGGAATCATGCTGACGGTCGTTTCGGCGGTGTCGTAGCGGCGACGATCGATGTCGCTTACTTCGCTCAGTTCTATCGCCAGTTCGATGTCGGGCACCGCGGCACCATCAGTCTGATGGCACGTGATGGCACCCTTCTCGCGGATAATTCGATCCCCAATCCGCAGGAGCTTGGACGTCCCATGCTGGAAACCATTCCCTATCACCCGCTCTCGGGTGTCTTGCGCTTTCGCCTGGCGGACGACGATCTCGATCGCATCGGGACCTATCAGCATGCCCAACGTTACCCGTTCCTGGTGCTTGCAACACGGACGCAGGCCGACGTGCTTGCGGTGTGGAGACGCGATGCGCTGATCCGGGTCGGGGTGCTGGTCTGTCTTGTTGCCCTTGTCGTCGCGATCGGCGCTTTCCTCGTCAAGCAGTTGCTGCAGCGGCAGCGTCTGGCCTCAGCCTTGGCCGCCAAGGAGGAGAACTTCCGGCTGCTTGCCGAGGGCTCCAGCGACATCGTGACTCGGATCGAGTTGGACGAATGCATCGGCTATGTGTCGCCCTCCACGATGCGCGTTCTTGGCTGGCATCCCTCGCAACTGCTCGGAAAGCGCGCGATCTCCGGCGTGAATCCGCTGGATCGTCCGCAGCTGCAGGAAATGCTCGATCAGATCAAGAAGGGCATCGTCGACGAGGCGCGCGCGACCTATCGCATGCGGCGCCGGGACAAGTCCGAGATCTGGGTCGAAGCCACGATCCGCGCCACCCGCCGGCCGGATGGGACGCTCGACGGCTTCGTTGCGGTTACCCGCGACGTGACGCAGCAGAAGGCCTTGCAGGGCCGGCTCGAGACGCTTGCGATCGAGGATGGCCTGACCGGCCTCGCCAATCGCCGCCGCTTCGACGAGCGGCTGCTGGAGGAGTGGGGCAGGGCGTATCGCGACAAGACCTCGCTCGCATTGCTGATGATCGACATCGACCATTTCAAGGCCTTCAACGACAGCTACGGCCATCCGGCGGGCGACGAGTGCCTGCACACCGTTGCCGGAATCCTTGCCGACGAGGCGCAGCGCAGCTCGGATCTCGCGGCCCGCTATGGCGGTGAGGAGTTCGCGATTCTGCTGCCGAACACCGATGCTGCGGGATGCGCCAGGCTCGGTGAGCGCATCAGGCGGGCCCTGCACGAGGCCCGCATCACGCACGACCACAATGGGCCGGGTATCGTGACGGCGAGCATCGGCGGCGCGGTGTGCCGTCCCGGCTTCGAACGCTCGGCCGGTCCTGCGTCGCTGATCGAGGCGGCGGACCGCGCCCTCTACGCCGCCAAGGATGGTGGCCGCGACCGCGTGGTCATGGCCGGGGAGATCATCGAGCTGCCGTCCGGCAAGACGCCGGCGACGGTTCCGGCGTGATGTCGCTTCGCCGTCAGTAATGCGGCGGCCGTTCGTTGCGCGGCCCCTCGGCGTTGTCTTGCGCATCTTCGAGCCGCTCGACGAGCAGGGCGATCTGCCGCTTCAGCGCGTCGATCTCGCGCCACTGCGCCGTGATGGTCTGGTTGAGCGTCTCGATCGTGTCGTCCTGGAACGTCAGCCGCATCTCCAGACGGTCGATCCGCTCGCCGAACTCCTGGTCCGGCTGCTCGAAGCTGCTCATCGCGGATCCTCCGGGACGTTCTGCTGCATCGCATGGCCCTGCTCCCGCAGGCCGTGACCGAGCATGACCCGATCGTCGAAGACGAAACAGCCGCCACGCCAAAGGCTCTCGGCTTCCGGGATCTCCTCGAGATAGCTGAGGATGCCGCCCTTCAGGTGGTAGACCTCGGAGAAGCCCCGTGCGAGCAGCAGTGCGCTGGCCTTTTCGCAGCGGATGCCGCCGGTGCAGAACATCGCGATCCGCTTATGCTTGGCTGGATCGAGCGCGCGCGCCACGAAATCCTTGAACTGGCCGAAGCTCTGCAGCCCGGGATCGATCGCCCCGTCGAAGGTGCCGAGCGCGACCTCGAATGCATTCCTGGTGTCGAGGACGACGGTATCCGGCGCCGTGATCAGCGCGTTCCAATCGGTGGGACTGACATAGGTCCCGACCTGCCGGGTCGGATCAGCGGCGGGATCGCCCAGCGTGACGATCTCGCGCTTCAATCTCACTTTCAGGCGCTGAAAGGGCATCGCCGCAGCCGACGAGAATTTCAGCTCCAGATTGTCCAGCCGGCCGGCAAACAGCGGCCCGTGGCGGAATTCGTCCACCAGCGCGGCGATCGCCTGGTCGGTCCCGGCCACCGTGCCGTTGATGCCCTCTGCGGCGAGCAGGATGCTGCCCTGGATGGCGCGTTCCGCGCAGAAGGCATGAAGCGGCGCGCGCAAGTCACGGAAATCCGGCAGCGCGACGAATTGATAGAAGGCAGCGACGCTCAAGGGCATGCGGCCGTTTAGCAGCAGACCTGATCATAGAAAAGCTGGTATCCCCGGCCATTGCCGAGGCCGGAAGGAATATGCCATGTAGCCGACCAGCCCCCTGGCATTCCAGCCACCACCCGATCACGCAGCGAGCCACGATGAGAAGCTTCCATTTCCCTGGCAGGTCCACGGTTCACGCCCAGAACGGCATGATCGCAACCTCGCATCCGCAGGCCGCGCTGGCCGGCATCGAGGTGCTGCGCGCCGGCGGCACGGCGGCGGACGCGGCGGTCGCGGCCTGCGCGCTGCTCGGGGTGATTGAACCGCAGTCGACCGGAATCGGCGGCGACTGTTTCGCTTTGGTACAGCCCAAGGGGGAGGGCCGGATCACGGCCTATAACGGCTCCGGCCGTGCACCGATGGCCGCAACGGTGGACTGGTACCTGGAGCGCAAGATCCATTCGGTGCCGCTGACCTCGGCCCATGCCGTGTCCGTTCCCGGTGCGATCGATGCCTGGGACCGCATCCTGCGCGACCACGGCCGGCTCGGGCTTGATCGTCTGCTGCAGCCTGCGATCCGCGCCGCGGAGGACGGCTATGTGGTGGCGCCGCGCGTCGCCTTCGACTGGAACAATCAGTTCGAGAAGCTCAGGAACGGCACCAACACCGCCCGCTATTTTCTGCCGCATGGCAAGGTCGCCGCGGTCGGCGATGTCATCCGCCAGCCGGAACTGGCGCAGACGCTGCGCATCATCGCCAAAGAGGGGCCAAAGGGCTTCTACACCGGCGCGGTGGCCGAGGACATGGTGCAGACCTTGCGCGGCATCGGCGGCCTGCACACGCTGGAGGACTTCGCCAACCACCAGACCGAGGTGACCGCGCCGATCGGCACCAGCTACAAGGATTACGACGTCTGGCAGTGCCCGCCCAACGGCCCGGGCATCACCATGCTGGTGATGCTCAACATCCTGTCGCGTTTCGACCTGACCCGGATCGCGCCGCTCAGCGTCGAGCGCTTCCATCTCGAAGCCGAGGCTGCACGCATCGCCTACATGATGCGCGAGCAGCACATCGGCGACCCCGCGCATATGACGACCGAGGTCGCGAGCATCCTCGCCAAGGAATTCGCGGACGAGTACATTTCGCAGATCAGCCTCGACAAGCTGCTCGATCTGCCGAACGTCGCGCCGCCGATGAATCCGGAGACGGTCTACATCACCGTCGTCGACCGCGACCGCAATGTCTGCTCGTTCATCAATTCGATCGCGCATTCGTTCGGCTCGGCGATCGTGTCCAACGAGACCGGCGTTCTGCTGCAGAACCGCGCCGGCGGCTTCCGCATCCAGCCGGACCATCCGAACTGCATCGGGCCGGGCAAGCGTCCGCTGCACACGATCATCCCGGCGCTCGCCACCAAGGCCGGCCGCGCCCAGATGTCGTTCGGCGTCATGGGCGGCCAGTATCAGCCGGTCGGCCAGACCCACGTGCTGACCAACATCCTGGACTATGGCTGCGACGTGCAGGAAGCGATCGATATGGCCAGGGGTCTGCACTACGAGGGCGTCTATCAGCTCGAGGATGGCGTGCCGGCCGACGTGGTCGAAGGGCTGCAGAAGATCGGCCACAAGACCTCCAAAGTGGTCTCGCCGCTCGGTGGTGGCCAGGCGATCTGGATCGACTGGGACAAGGGCACGCTCACCGGCGGCTCCGACCCGCGCAAGGATGGCTGCGCGCTGGGGTATTGAGGCGAGGCTCTTCGTCGTCGCGAGCGCAGTGAAAGCGATCCAGAGCGACGGCCGTGGCTCTGGATTTCTTCGTCGGTGCGCTCCTCGCATCGACGATGACAGATGCGTAGGGGGCGCGTTCACGGCTCAAACAGCGATCGACATGGCTTCACGTCTCGCGGCAAGGGATGCCCGAGGTCTGCATCAGGTCGTCCCTCGCGAGATTGCAGAGGGCGCAGGGAATGCCGGGTGAAGACCTCACCCATGGCCCGCCTGCGAACAAGAATGCAGGCGGCAGGTACCACAGGCAAAGCCGATCATCCGGCATTCCCTGCGCGGCGGTCTTCACGCTTATACGCAGTCTCCCTGGTGCGCCGGGCTTGTTGGTCACCATAGCGGCAATGCGCTCACGCGCACCGCGCGTGATACCAGCATCGGGGTATCAGGACGCTGCGACTTCACGTCCGCAAGCAATCGTTCGTCCGCGCATCGGAAGACACGCTGCGATCGCTCGCGGCCGCCGCTCCCCGCCTCGCGTGTCGTGACGATCGCGATGCGCCCCTCCGCAGTGAGGCGGGATGCGGATAGACAAACACGATTTCCGAAAAAGCGCAATAGAATTATTTAATTCAGAAATCGGTCGCGGGGGCGGCATCCCGCATCGGGAGATGCGGAGGCGCTGGGCAGGCTGGTCACCGGCCTCGCCATGCGCTAAACCGCGGCTCCCCGTGAACGAGCAGAGGCAGTCTGAAGCATGCGGCGTCCGATCGATCGAAGAGTAGCGCTGATGGCAGCGGCCGGCCTGGTGCTGGGCTCGCATGCAGCTTCGGCACAGACGCGTCCCGCAACACCGACAGGAAAGACCATGACGACTCCCTCCGGACTGCAGATCATCGACACCAAGGAAGGCACCGGCGCAACGCCGACCCGCGGCCAGACCTGCGTGATGCACTATACGGGCTGGCTGTATGAGAACGGCCAGAAGGGCAAGAAATTCGACTCGTCGGTGGACCGCAACGAGCCGTTCGAGTTTCCGATCGGCATGAAGCGCGTGATCGCGGGGTGGGACGAGGGCGTCGCCACGATGAAGGTTGGCGGCAAGCGCACGCTGATCATTCCGCCCGAGCTTGGCTATGGCGCCCGCGGCGCCGGCGGTGTGATCCCGCCGAATGCGACGCTGCTGTTCGATGTCGAGCTGCTGGGTGTGAAGTAAGTCCGCGCTCGCCGCGGCTCGGAGCGCCAATTGCGAGGAGCAGCGGCAACAACGACACGATCCGGAGCCGCATCGCTCTGGATCGTGTGGCCTTAGATCCGGTCGCTTTGGATCGCGTGGCCCTGGATCTCGTGGCCCTGGATCGCGTTGCTTCGCTTGCGATGACGGTACTCATGGATGCGCCTTTTTCCACGAGGTGGGAGGGCGCCGTATGACACACCCCAGTCTCTGCCGCTTCGGCACATCAACTCACAACAATGCAAAGCCGGCCCCGCGAGGGGCCGGTTCTGTGATTCATCATCGACCATCATCGGCGCGCCGCGCCGATCTCGTTCAGAGATTCTTGTTGGCCGCGCCGGCGGCGCTGTTCACGGCGTCCTTGGTGGCCTGCTTGGCATCGCCCATCGCCTGCTGACCCTTGCCCTTCACTTCCTGAATGACGCCTTCGCCCTGCAGACGCTCCGAGCCGGTGGCTTCGCCGATGCCCTGCTTGGCCTTGCCGATCGCCTCGTTGGTCGCGCCTTTGATCTTGTCCGTCGTCGAACCCATGATCTGTCTCCGTTGTCTGTTTGAACTGCACCTGACCAACGCGGGCGATCCGAAAAGGTTCGGCCGGGAACCGGAATGGCGCCGGCGCGGGAGTTGGACTAGAATGGTCGGGTTCCACGGCACACGAGCAAACACGAGAGACGAGAAGAAGAGAGACATGTCAGGTTCTCACGATCACGCCCACGGCCATTCCCATCACAGCGACGAGCGCTGGAAGCACGACGGCGTGCGCGTCATTCCCGGCAATCAGCTCGATTCCAACGTGCCGTCGACGCCGGGAATGGACCGCAAGGCCGCGATCAATTTCGCGCGGGTCGGGGCGCAGAAGCTGTGGGCCGGCACCGTCACGATCAGGCCGGATGCCAAGACCGGTGCGCATCATCACGGACATCTCGAAAGCGTGATCTATGTCGTGAAAGGCAAAGCGCGGATGCGCTGGGGCGAGCAGCTGCAGTTCACGGCAGAAGCCGGTCCTGGCGATTTCATCTTCGTGCCGCCTTACGTGCCGCACCAGGAGATCAACGCCAGCCCCGACGAGGTGCTGGAATGCGTGCTGGTGCGTAGCGACGGTGAGGCCGTGGCGATCAATATCGACATCGAGCCTGTCGAAAAGCCTGAGACCGTGCTGTGGATCGACCCGGTGCATCGTGATCCGGCCGAGTCGCAGAAGCCTTGATCGCAAGAGCAAGTGGCGGAGCCATCTTGCGATGGCTCCGCCGGACCGGAAGCGGCTGCACCGCTTCCTTCACACGCGGAGCAGGGGCGACTGCACGCGTGTTTCTGGATCTTCGCAGGTGAATTTGCGGGTGAGCTGAACCGTTCGACCTCTGCCGTGATCAGGCTGCCTCATTGGCCCGTCGCCAGACGGGAAACGGATCGGACAATCTGGCCCAGGCGGCGACATCCATCGCCGGCTTGCCGGCCAGCAGGCAGGCGTCCAGGCGCGCACGCAGCCCAGCCTCGTCCATGTTGCTGCCGATGAAGACAATCTCCTGACGGCGGTCGCCGTAGATGTCGTCCCAGCGCTCGAGCATGCGTGCGCGCCAAGCGGGGTCCTCCGGCCATAATTTCTGCGGCACCGCCGCCCACCAGAAGCCGAGCGCGCTGGTGCGCACGATGGCTCCGGCCTGGCTGATCTCGCCGAGCCATTGCGGCCGCGTGGCCAGCCAGAAGTGCCCCTTGGCGCGGATGACCCCAGGCCACTGCTCGCGCAGGAACTGATCGAACCGAACCGGAACGAACGGACGCCGGGCGCGATAGACGAAGCTGGTCACGCCATAGGTCTCCGTCTCCGGCGTGTGCTCGGCAAAGCCGTAGAGCTCATTATACCAGAGCGGATGCTGCTGAGCGCGCGCGAAGTCGAAACGGCCGGTGGCGAGCACGCGCTCCAGCGGCACGCAGCTATGGCTTGCCTCGATCAAATCGGCATCGGGATTGAGCGAGCGAATGATCTTGCGCGCCGCCTCGCGTTGATCCTCGCTGGCGTCGTCGACCTTGTTCAGCACGACCACGTCGGCGAACTCGATCTGCTCGACCAGGAGATCGACCAGCGCGCGCTGGTCGCCATCCAGTGCCTCGCCGCGCTGCGCGAGGAAATCCGACGAGGAATAATCCTTCAGCAGATTCACCGCGTCCACGACCGTCACCATCGTGTCGAGGCGTGCGACGTCCGACAGGCTCGCGCCGTGCTCGTCGCGGAAGTCGAACGTCGCGGCGACCGGGAGCGGCTCGGAGATCCCGGTCGATTCGATCACGAGGTAATCGAACCGGCCGCTTTCGGCGAGCGCGCGAACCTCCTTCAGCAGATCGTCGCGCAGGGTGCAGCAGATACAGCCATTGGTCATTTCGACCAACTGCTCATCCGTCCGCGAAAGATTGGCACCGCCATCGCGAACGAGGTCCGCATCGATGTTCACCTCGCTCATGTCGTTGACGATCACCGCCACTTTCAGACCCTGGCGGTTGTTCAGGATGTGGTTGAGCAAAGTAGTCTTCCCAGCCCCAAGGAAGCCGGACAAGACTGTGACGGGGAGTTTGGGCATCGAGATCGAACAGCCTCTTCAACGGGAGGGGGCGGTGCCGGCGAGCGGGCATGCGGCCTCATGTGTTATGTTATAACATAACATCATCTGAAAAGACTGGGCGTGTCAAGGGAGGAGCGGTGACGAAGGCGTGAGCCGCACGCCCGGGTTGCCGAAACGGGCGTACAATTGAAATGAAGGCGAGCGCTCTCCGCCCCTTTTGTCGATGCCCCATTGCGCGCACAGACGCGCAAGCCGGTTATGGCGGCTTTGTAAACCGGAGTTCTGCTCGCGTCGGGCGGCAGTCGCCGACGCACAATCCCCGTGATGAAGCGCAGCAGTGCTGGGTGGCGGTGGCTCAGACCATCATGAGGAGCGCAACTACCTCGACAGATACGCCGTGCCGGCGGGACCGCTGGCCACCGACATCGATAGCGCGCCCGGCGCGATGCTCCAATTGGTCTGGTTGAGGATCAGTGTGTTGAACACCATGGTCACGCTGTTGCTGCTCATGGTCGACACCGAATTGATGGTGACGTTGCGGCTCGGCAGGTAGATCAGGCCGGTGTAGGACGAACTGCTGGTCCCGTTGATCGGAAGCTGCGAGGTCGAGAGACCGTTGGGCTCGAACATCAGGATGTTGGCATAGGTGCCTGTGGACGGCGCGGCGAGCGTGGCGTTCACATTGCCGTTGAAGGTGAGGGTTGCGTTCTGATCCACGAGGTAGAAGGTGACGCCGCTGCCGGTCACCGTCCAGCCCGAGTTGAAGGTCATCGCGCCGCCTTTGATGATGTAGAGGCCGGGATTGAGCGTCAGCGTGCCGGAGCCGTTGAAATTAGTCGCGCCGCAATAGACGCCGGGATTGAGGGTGACCGCGCCAGGATCGAAGACCTTGTTGTTGGTGGTGCATGATCCGACCGTGACCGCGGGCAGCTTGCCGACAAAGGGATCCGATATCGCTGCGCAGCCGGTCTCGACCGGCGGATTGACACCGCCATTCTTGGTGATGTTGCTGCCCTTGATGCAGATGCGCTTGGCGTTGAGCGTGGCGTTGAACATCGCGGCCGGGCTCTGTGTCGACAGAACGTGGATCTCGCAAGACGGCGCATTGAGCTGGGCCCCGGAGTTCACCAGCAGCGATTGCGCATTGACGGTGCTGACCAGCAGGATGCAGACCGACGACTGGGCCTGGGCTCCGGCCTTGGCGGTGGCGGATGCGGTCACGCCGAGCGCCGAGGTGCCCATCACGTTGAGGAACGACGTCTTCACCGACGTCGTCGCCGTTCCGGTCAGCGAGCCGTCGGTGTTGGACGCGAAGCTGGCGGTCGCGGCGGTGTCGAACCGGCCGCGATAGGCGCCCGAGAACACGGCGGCCGCGGTCGAGATCTGCTGGTCGTTCGGCCGGACGACGCCGGCCAGGACAGCAGCGTCGATCGACTTCTGCAACTGCGCCTTTACGTCGCTCGATTTCGCGAAATCCACGGCGGCGCCAACCGACACCAGGATCGGAATGCTGGCGATGGCGAAGATCATGCTGATCTGACCGTCGCTGGCCCACCCGAACCGGCGACAGAGATTGCGAAAGGTTGCGAGCCAGATCTTTGCAGCCATTGCGACGCTCCTGCTGATGGCTCTGGCTCAGTGCCAGCGCGTTCCCGCAGAAAGGAGCGCAAGATCTTACCGCGCGCTGAATCGGGTTCCGTAAAGGGAACCCGATTCAAGTGAGGGGCGGCCGAAGGTTATCAGACTGTTTTTTGATTCGATGAGAGCTGGGTGTTGGCACATCTCTCGAGTAGTGCTTGCGCCGATTACTTGTATTTGGTGGTGTTCAGCTCTGCTGCTTATTAGTTGTAAAGCGATAGGCTTCGCCAATCGATGCGAGCTATCGGGCCGCGCGCCAGATCCGGTCGGCCCACAAGACGACACTGCAGATCAGCGCATAGGCGAGGAGTGACAGCGTCACCATCGCTGCAAGCGAGGCCATGCTGCCGCCCATCATCGTGGTGGCAACATAGCCGCCGCCGGCGGCGATCAGGATGCGCAGCGCGGAGGCCACGAACGGCCATAGCACATGGCCGGCGCCCTGGCCGGCAAAGGACAGCACGAAGCCGAAGCCGAGCGCGGCGTAAGCGGGCGCAACAATGCGCAGATAGATCGCGCCCTCGCGCTGCACGTCGGCATCGTGGCTGAACAGCCCGAGCCAGAGCGGCGGATGCACCGCCGCGATCGCGCCGATCGCTCCGACCAGAATTGCGCCGGTCAGGGCGCTGAGTCCGGCAATGCGGCGGGCGCGCCCGCTCTGGCCGGCGCCGACATTGATGCCGACCATGGTCAGGGTCGCCGTACACAGGCCGAACAGGATTGGAATCATGATGTAGTCGAGCCGCGAGGCGATGCCGTAGGCGGCGAGCTCCGAGGTGCCGAAGCGGCCGGCCAGCGCGGTCACCAGGATCACGGTGAGATTGACCAGCACGGCGTTGAGCGCCGTCGGCAGCCCGACCTTGAGAATGTCGGCGAACAGGCGGCCCCGCAGCGGGGCGAGACGGACATGCAGGCTGGAGCGGCCGGAGGCCATGTAGCGCAGCAGGACCAGCATGGCGCCGCAATAATACAGCCCGAAGGCGATGCCGGCGCCGGCGATGCCGAGACCCGGCAGCGGTCCGAGACCGAAGATCAGCAGCGGGGACGCCGGAATCATGACCAGGGCGCCGACCAGAGTGACAAGCGCCGGCACCCGCACATTGCCCGCGCCGCGCAGCGCCGCCGCCTGCAGATTGACGATCCACACCGGGATGGCGCCGGCGAACAGATAGTTGGAGTAGCGCAACGCCGCCTCCAGCGCGCCGGCTTGACCGCCCAGGGCACGATACAGCGCCGGGCCGAGCAGGGTGGTGGCGAGCGTGAACAGGCCGCCGGCGACCACGGCAACCACGATGGCATGGAAGGCGATCGCCTCCGCATCGCCATCCCGCCCGGCCCCGATGGCGCGGGCCACCGCCGAGGAGACGCCGCTGCCGATGCCGCCATTGGACATCATCGTCATCAGCATGAAGATCGGAAAGACGAGCGCCGCACCGGCCAGGGCGTCGGTGCCGAGGAAGCCGACATAATAGGCCTCGGCGATATTGACCGCAGTCTGCGCGACCAGCACCGACATCGTCGGCAGCGCCAGCCGGAACAGCGTTGGAAGGATCGGGCCGGAGAGCAGCGCCGCGCGCGCGGTCGCTGTCCTGTGGTGCGTGGGGTCCGGACGCGGCGGGGAAGGAGGCAGAGCCGCCGGAGCAGGGCGTGGCGCCAAGCGGGTTGCCTGCGTCGAGACGTTCATCCTACCTCCGCGCGACCGGCGATCGCGTCGCATTTGAATGATGAGCGTCATTCAATATGACCGTCGATGCACGGGGGTCAAGGAGACCGGGGCGCGGGTCGATCATGAATATTTGAGGGAGCGCGCCGCCAGGCTGGCGGCGCCACGGCCCGAACGTGGGCCCGACGCAGCCATGACTGGGACCCTCGACCGGCTGTCGTGACGTCGCAAGGCGGCTGCTCCCTGGGAACCCCGGGGAGATGCGAGTGCTCCGAGGGGGGCATCGCGCCGCCGGCCCGAGACAGGAGAACGGAATGCTGTAAGATGCGGCATCTTCGTTCAAGGCGCTGGGGCGGTTACGCGCATGCACACGAAGTCACCTGCTGCGCGCCGGGACGATGACGACGGCGCCGACGAGGCTGTGCCGGAGGGCGTGCCGGCCGTCCGACGTTGCGCGCTGACGGCCTTGCTGATCTTCGCGATCACGCATGTGCTGCTGATGGTCGGGGTGGCCGCGCCGTCGAAATTCGTGTTCGACGAGGTCCATTACGTGCCGGCGGCGCGGCAGATGCTCGGGCTTGCGCCGGCGGCCCCGCAGCTCAATCCGATGCATCCCCCGCTCGCCAAGGAGCTCATCGCGCTGTCGATCAGGACCTTCGGCGACAATGCCTTCGCATGGCGCTATCCCGGGACGGTGCTCGGCGCCCTGGCCGTCGTCGCGATCTATCTGTGCGGTCTCGCCCTGTTCGCGGCGCAGCCGGCGGCGCTCGCCGCCGCGCTGCTCGCCCTCGTTAACCAGATGCTGTTCGTCCAGGCGCGCGCCGCGATGCTCGATATCGGCGCGCTCGCCTTCAGCCTGCTGGGGATTGCGGCGTTCCTGTTCGCCTACGGGCAGCGGCGGCCGCAGCTCCTGTTTGCGCTGGCCGGCGCCCTGTTCGGCGTTGCCGTCGCGTGCAAATGGAGCGGGCTGTTCCCGCTTCTGACCGTGCTCGGGATTGTGGGCGTGATCAAGCTGCTGCAGCATTGGCAGACGGCGTTCGGCGACCCGCAGCCGACCGACTGGTATCGGCCGGAGCAATGGCCGGAGTTGAGGGGATGGCATATCCTCCTCTGCCTCGTCGCGATCCCGGCGCTGTGCTATCTCGCCACCTTCGTTCCGCTGCACGGCATGTCGATCCCAGGGATTTTCGACGCGCAGCGACGAATTTTCGCCGACAGTATCACGACAGCGATCGCAGGTCATACTTACATGAGTGCGTGGCCGACCTGGCCCTTGCTGATGCGTCCGGTCTGGTTCTTGTTCGACAAGGCCGGCGACAGCGACATCGCGGCCGTGGTGCTGCTCGGCAATCCCCTGGTGCTATGGCCGGCGCTCGTGGCGCTCGCCGTCTGTGCCAGGGATGTCGTGGCGGCGCGCAGCGCGCCGGCGTTCCTGATCCTGGCGTTCTATCTCGGCTGCTATCTGCCTTGGGCGCTGCTGCCGCGGGCGTTGAGCTTTCTGTATTATTACTTGCCGTCGGCGACGCTCACGAGCCTTGCGCTGGTCCATGCGCTGACGCGCCTGCCGCGCTGGGCCCTGTGGGCCTATGTCGCCGTCGCGACGATCGGATTCCTGGTGATGCTGCCGATCAGCGCCGCCTTCATCGGCACCACGATGCAGGGCTTCAGCCGACTGATGCTGTTCCCGAGCTGGATCTGACCGCCAACGATACGCTCCGCCTGCCGGGGGACCATCGGCAGGCGGAGCGCCACGCGGCGGAGCGCTCTCACTTCGCCGCGGTTTTGGTGTCCATGTTGACGACCTGGACCCGACGGTTGACCGGATCGGCGGGGTTCGCGGCATCCTTCAGCTTGGTCTTGCCGTAGCCGACGGTCACGAGGTCCTGCCCGGCCAGGCCGAATTTCTCGACCAGATAGCGCTTGAGGGTGTCGGCGCGGCGCTCCGACAGATCCTGATTGAAGCCGTCGCTGCCGATCCCGTCGGTGTGGCCGGCCACCATGAAGGTCGAGCCCTTCAGGTTCGGATCGGACAGCGCCTTGCCGAGTTCCTGCACCGCCTGGATCGAGGTCTTGCTGATCGCGGCCGAATTGTAGTCGAACTGGATCTCGAGATCGATCTTCGGCTTGGTCGCGGCGATCTCGGCCAGCTGCTCGCGCTCGCCGAGCGACAGCGACCGGGTCTTGCGGTTGCGCATGCTGTCGATGAAGGTCGACTGCTTCGCCTGGGCGGTCGCGTCGATTTGCGGGGCGGCCTGCGGCCCGACAGACAGGCCGCGGGTGGCGGGTTTCGGCTTCAACGCGTTCAGGATCTGATCGGCGGACACGGCTTCGCCGGCGAGAGCGGCACCTGCGCCCAGGGCCAGCACGGCAGCCACCGTCGTCGCTCGCATGGCAAAACGTCCAAAAAATACGGTCATCGTCGTCATCCTCGGGTGTGCCCTCTGGGCATTGGATGGGGCGACGATAGAATCGGTTCAAAGTTTCGAATGTGATTGATGTCACCCGCCGGCCGGCCTCACGGCTGTAGCCGGGCTGCCGGGCTTGCAAGTTTGTCGCAAAGCCATCGGGCCGGGGCCGGTCCACGAACAACAAATCGGCAAGATGCGGTTCTACCGGATATCCACCGCCGGAAAAAAATCGCAAACCATGGAAAGCGAGGTCGGCAACAAGCATTGAAACAAGAAACGCAACAGAAAAGCAAAGCACAGCCGTGTTCAACTCATCCCAGAGGCGCGACTATCAATCCCATCGGCCGAGCGGCCAGGACCACGCCGGCTCCACCGGTTCCATGTCGACCCTTATCGGCGCCGGCATCATCGCCGCCGCCATCTTGTTGTCGACCCTGATCTCGGCCGTCGGCAATCGCTATATCGGGCTGGAAAGCCCGTCCGAGGACACAGCCTGGCTGGTCGACCGGCTCACCGGCCGCATGTACAAATGTCGTGCGCCCGATCCGGGGCGGGCCAATTGCCGAGCCGAGATCGCCACCGGCAGCATTCCGGACAAGCCCAAGCCGTAGGGGCCAGGCGGATCGGGCGGACGGAATGGATGTTGCGCGGACGCTGCCGAATCTCGCACGATCTCGTCGTCATGCCCGCGCCTTCCTCCCACCATCAACTGTCCGCCACCGCAGCGCGCCGACTCTGGCTGCGCGCCCAGCGCCTCGATGCCGAGGCGCCGTTTGGCGCCGGCCCCGCGGCCGTGGCGGCCGCGGTCGCCCATCTCGGCTATGTGCAGATCGACACCATCAACGTGATCGAACGCTGCCATCACCATATCCTGTTCAGCCGGATTCCCGCCTATCGCCGCGCCGACCTGCGCCAGGCCCAGAGCGCGGACAAGACCGTGTTCGAATATTGGACGCATGCGTTGTCCTATGTTCCGGTGCAGGATTTCCGCTATTTCGTGCCGGCGATGCGGCGTTATCGCCGCGAGGGGCATGGCTGGTTCAAGACGGTGAAGCCCGAGGATACGCGCAAGGTGATGCGCCTGGTCCGGCAGGGTGGGGCGCTGACCATCCGCGACATCGACGATGACGTGCTGCGGGAGAAGGACCACGCCTGGGCCAGCCGCAAGCCGTCGAAGCGGGCGCTTCAGCTCGGTTTCTACGAAGGCGTGCTGACCGTGTCGGGCCGCGACGGCATGCTCAAGACCTATGACCTGACGACCCGGCATTTCGGCTGGGAGCGGTTGCCGAAGGGCGCGAGCGAGCGCGAGATCGCCACCTATCTGCTCGACCGCGGTTTGCGCGCGCAGGGCGTCGTCAGCCTCGACTCATTGTGCCACCTCAATGCCGCGCGCAAAAGCGACGTGCGGCGCGTGATCGACGGCCGGGTGCGGCGCGGCGAACTGGTGCCGGTCGCGCTGGAGGGCGCCGGCAGGCAGGAACACTGGGCCACGCCGGGCGCCTTGGCGGAGGTGATCGAGATCTCGCCGGAGCGGGTCCACATCCTCTCGCCGTTCGACCCGCTGATCATCCAGCGCAAGCGGACGCAGGCGATCTTCGGCTACGATCACCGCTTCGAGGCCTATGTCCCGAAGGACAGGCGGCTGTTCGGCTATTTCGCGCTGCCGGTGCTGGTCGGCGAGGAGATCGTCGCGGCGCTGGACCTCAAGACCGACCGGCAGAACGGCAGGCTGTTGATGCAGCAATGGAGCTGGGTCGGCGCGGGGAAATCCGCGCGGGGCGCCGGACGCAAGGATCTGAAGCGGCGCATCGAGGATGAGCTGCACCGGTTCCAGAAGTTCCAGCTTGGAGATTGAGGGGGAAAGCAGCGCACATGCCTCTCCCTTGATTTGGGAATGATTGTTTCCTAATATGGGAGCATGACGAAGTCACCGAGCAATTCCGTCGCGCGCCGCGGGCCTGGCCGGCCGCGTGAGTTCGACATGGACACGGCCTTGAGCAGGGCGCTGGTGGTGTTCAGCGAGCGCGGCTACCACGCGGCGTCGCTGGCCGAACTGCGCGCCGCCATGAAGCTTGCGACAGGAAGCCTCTACAAGGCATTCGAGGACAAGCGCGCGATCTTCGTTGCGACCTTGGATTACTACATCGCACGGCGCGACCGGCAATTGCGCGAGCGGCTCGATGCGGAGCAGAGCGGGCGCGACAAGCTGCGCGCCCTGCTGCAGTTCTACGCGGAGTCCGCCAGCGACAGCGAAGGCCGGCGCGGTTGCCTGGTCGTCACCAGCGCCGCCGAACTCGCCAGCCTGGACGCGGAGATCGCGGTCAAGGTCCGCGCCGCGCTGCGCCGGGTCGAGACCGCGTTGTGCGACCTCGTCAGGCTCGGCCAGGCCGATGGATCGATCCGGACTGGACGGGACCCAGACGCCGTCGCCGGCGCGCTGTTCTGCCTGATCCAGGGCTTGCGCGTGGTCGGCAAGACCGGGCGTACGAAGCGCGAGATGCTGGCCGTCGCGAGCCAGGCCGACGCCTTGCTCGGATAATCCTGCGGCTAAATAGGAAACGATTGTTCTACATTTAAGGAGAGGCCTCATGCATCATCAGTCGAATGGGACCGCCCAAGCCGGCGCGTCGCGCATCGTCGCGGCGGAGCCGCTGGCGCGGGCGGAGGCGTCGCTGCCAGGCTTCGCGCACCGGTTCGAGACCATCGACGGGACCCGGCTGCATTATGTCAGCGGTGGCCTGCCGGAGGGCGAGATCGTGGTGCTGCTCGCCGGCTTTCCGGAGAGCTGGTTCGCCTGGCGGAAGGTCATGCCGCTGCTCGCGCCGCGCTATCGGGTCATCGCGGTCGATCTGCCAGGGCAGGGCGACTCGGATCGGCCGGCCGATGGCTACGACACCAAGACCCTGGCCACGGCCGTGCACCGACTGCTGCAACGGCTCGGCGCCACCCGCTGTCATCTTGCGGCGCACGACATCGGCGCGTGGGTGGCCTATCCCTATGCGGCGCTGTTTGAGGCCGAGCTGCGCAGCCTGGCGCTCCTCGATGCCGGAATTCCTGGCGTCACCTTGCCGGATGCATTGCCGTTCACGCCGGACCGCGCGTGGCGGACCTGGCACTTTGCGTTCCACGTCCTCGCGGACCTTCCGGAGTTTCTGATTCAGGGGCGCGAACGCGACTATCTCGGCTGGTTCCTGCGGCGAAAGTCCGCCAATCCCGAGACTTTCCTGGAGAGCGACCTCGATGAGTACAGCCGCGTGCTGACCAAGGCCGGCGGCTTGCGGGCCGGGCTGGCCTATTATCGTTCGGCGGCGCTGTCGGCGAGCCAGAACCGGGAGCTCAGCGCCAGGGGCAGACTCAAGCCGCCCCTGCTGGCGGTCGGCTCCGACCAGGGATCGATCGTGGACATGGCGGCGCCGCTCCGGGAGTTCGCCCAGCATGTCGAAGGCATCACCATCGCCGCATGCGGCCACTACATCCCGGAAGAGCAGCCGGCCGTTCTGGCAGAACAGCTCGACGCCTTTTTCAGCCGCGTCGGCACAGCGCCGAGCTGAGCCCTCTCATGATGGGATATCTCATGATGTGAGATCGCCGGCCTGCCGTCGGCAGGCCGATGCCGAGGCCCGCCGCATTGCGATCCGGTCGACCAGAAGGCCGAGGACGATGCCGATCGCATAGGCCACGATGTTCCAGAGCGAGAAGATCCGACCGAGCAGCGGCGCGGCGGCGCGTGTCAGCGGCGATCCCGGCCGATGCCAGCGTCATGCGTGCGCCGCGCCCCGGGAATGCGCCCTCGAACTGTGGGAGATCGGGTTTTCCGATTGACTTGCCACGACCGATGCTCAACACCGCCCCTCAACTACCAAATCCTGCAATGCTCCGGGGAGGAGATCGATGAGTTTGTCCGCCAGCACGCCGGCCGCGCCGGGCCGTTCCGATATCGAGAGCTCGACCATCCGCGCCATCTCCTGGCGGCTCATTCCGTTCCTGGTGCTCGCTTATTTCTTCTCCTATCTCGACCGCGTCAATCTCGGCTTCGCCGCGCTGACCATGAATGCCGAGCTGAAATTCTCGCCGCTGGTGTTCGCCTGGGGCGCCGGCATCTTCTTCATCGGCTATTTCATCTTCGAGGTGCCGAGCAATCTGGCCCTGGAGAAGTTCGGCGCGAGCCGCTGGATCGCGCGCATCATGGTGACCTGGGGCATCATCTCGGCGCTGATGGCGCTGGTCTCGGGCCCGTGGAGCTTCTATGCGCTGCGCTTCCTGCTCGGCGTCGCGGAGGCGGGCTTCTTTCCAGGCATCATCCTCTATCTCACCTACTGGTACCCGGCGCAGTATCGCGCGCGCTTTCTCGCCGCCTTCGCCGTCGCCGTTCCTGTCTCAACGGTGATCGGCGCGCCCGTCTCGGGCCTGCTGCTCGGCATGCACGGCCTGCTGGGGCTGCAGGGCTGGCAGTGGCTGTTCATCATCGAGGGCCTTCCGTCGATCCTGCTCGGCGTCGTCACCTGGTTTTATCTGACCGACCGGCCGGAGCATGCGAACTGGCTGTCGGCGGAGCAGAAGGCCTGGCTCGCCACGCGCATCGAGGCCGAGACTGCCGCGAAGCAGGCGGCGGGACACATGACGCTGGGCGAGGCGCTGTCGTCGCCCAAGGTCATCGTGCTCAGCCTGATCTATTTCGGCTTCGTCGGCGCGCTCTATGGCATGCAGTTCTGGCTGCCGCAGATCGTCAAGGCGTTTGGCCTGACCAATGTGCAGACCGGATTCGTGACCGCGATTCCTTATGCGTTCGGCACCGTTGCGATGATCCTGTGGGCGCGGCATTCGGATGCGACGCGCGAGCGCGTGGTCCATGTCGGCGCGCCGCTGATCCTGATCGCGGTGGCGCTGGCCGCATCCAGCATGATCGGCGATCCGACGTTGACCATGGTCGCGCTGACCGTGGCGGCAATCGGCGTGTTCTGCGTGTTCGGCGTGTTCTGGACCTTGCCGACGGCGTGGCTGTCGGGCACCGCCGCGGCCGGCGCCATCGCGCTGATCAACTCGATCGGCAATCTTGCCGGTTTCGGCGGCCCCTATCTGGTCGGCTGGATCAAGGACACGACCGGCTCGACGACGCACGGGCTGCTCGCGTTGTCGGTGCTGCCGCTGATCGCCGGGCTGCTGGTGTTCTTCGGCCGTCACGAGAGCAAGGTCGAATTCGCCGGTCAGGCCCCGGCGGAGTGAGCGAGCCCCGAGGCTGCCCCCTGGGAGGGCCGCCGGCCGGGCTGTGGATCAGGCCAACCATTGCGTGTTGTGAGGCCGGCCGCCGTTGCGGCCGGCTCTCTCATGACCACCTGCGCAACGAATGAGCAACTGCGGCAACATGTCTTAACATTCACGAAGTCATGATTGATGACGATTATTGACAATCGTCACTCGATAATCGACACTCCTTCGCAATAGCAGCAAGGGGTATGCGATGCTCGTTCGTCAGGTTTTCTCTAGCTTTTCCAAGCTGTTGAGCGGCGTGGCGCTGGCCGCGATGGCGGTCTCGCTTGCCGGCTGCAACGAAACCGTCGCTCAGAAGGCCGAACCCATCCGGCCGGTTCTGGTCGCGTCCGTGCATTACGAGGCCGAAACACCGGAGCGCAGCTTTGTTGGCACCATCCGGCCGCGGATCGAGGCCGATATCGGCTTCCGCGTGGCCGGAAAGGTCGCCAAGCGCCTGGTCGAGGTGGGGCAGACCGTGGAGATCGGCCAGCCCTTGGCCACGCTCGACGAAGTTGACCTTAAGCTGCAGGCCGAGCAGGCCGAGGCCGAATTCCGGGCCGCCACCGGCGTGCTGGCACAGGCTTCCGCTGCCGAGACCCGCGCCAAGGAGCTGCGCGTCAAGGGTTGGACCACGGATGCACAGATGGATCAGGCCAAGGCGTCCGCCGACGAGGCGCGCGCGCGGCTGAACCGGGCCGAGCGCTCGGTCGAATTGACCCGCAATTCGCTGTCCTATGCCACGCTGGTCGCCGATGCGCGCGGCGTGGTCACCGCCAGCATGATCGAACCCGGCATGGTGGTCGCCGCCGGTCAGGCGGCCATACGGGTCGCGCGCTTCGCCGAGAAGGAAGCCGTCGTCGCCATCCCGGAGACCCTGCTCGATCGCGCCAAGAACGGGGTCGCGACCGCGTCGCTGTGGTCTGAGGCGGGCAAGACCTACACGGCGCGGCTGCGCGAGATCGCTCCGGCTGCCGATCCCGCGACGCGCACCTATCTCGCCAAATTCTCGCTGCCGGAAGCAACGGATAATGTCTCGCTCGGCATGACCGCGACGCTCACGCTGTCTGATCCGGCCACCACGCGCGTGGCGCGGCTGCCCCTCTCGGCGCTGTTCAGCGACGGCCGCGATCCCTCCCTCTACGTGGTCAACGACAAGGGCGAGGTCACGCTGAAGCCGGTCAAGGTGAAAGCCTATGACAGCAAGGACGTGCTCGTCACGTCGGGCGTCGAGGAGGGCGAGAAGGTGGTCGCGCTCGGCGTCCAGAAGATCGATCCCGCGCAGAAGGTGCGCGTCGTCTCCGCGCTGACGTTCTAGCCGGTTGTCGTTCCGGGGTGGATGCTCCGCATCTCCCCGGAATGAAGGAAGTCGCTGTCGTCATTGCGAGGAGCAAAGCGACGAAGCAATCCAGACTGCGTCTGCGGAAAGAGTCCTGGATTGCTTCGCTTCGCTCGCAACGACGATCACTGAGAATGGACTGGACTAGCGATATCGGATCATCGGGAGCGTGCCATGAAGCGTTTCAACCTGTCGGCCTGGGCGGTCAGTCATCCGCCACTGGTGCTGTTCCTGATCGTGGCGCTCGGCCTGTTCGGGTTCATCTCCTATGAGCGTCTCGGGCGCGCCGAGGATCCGTCCTTTACCGTCAAGGTCGTCAACGTCTCGATGATTTGGCCCGGCGCCACCGCGACGGAAATGCAGAGCCAGGTCGCGGACCCCATCGAGAAGAAGCTGCAGGAGCTGCCTTACTTCGAGAAGGTGGAGACCTATTCCAAGCCCGCCTTCGCCGCGATGCAGATCACCTTCCGCGACTCGACGCCGCCGAAGGAGGTGCCTTACCTGTTCTACCTCGTCCGTAGGAAGCTCGCGGATGTGCAGGCCTCGCTGCCTTCGGGGGTGCTCGGGCCGTTCGTCAATGACGAGTTTTCCGACGTCGATTCCATCCTGTTCATGATGACCGGCGACGGGGCGGACTATGCTCAGCTGAAGAAGGTCGCGGAAGGCCTGCGCCAGCGCCTGTTGAAGGTCGACGGCGTCACCAAGGTCAATCTCTACGGCACCCAGGACGAGCGCATCTATGTCGAGTTCAGCCATGCCAAGCTGGCAACGCTCGGGATCACGCCGCAGGCGCTGTTCGATTCCCTCGCCAAGCAGAACAATGTGACACCGGCCGGCACGGTCGAGACCTCGTCGCAGCGCGTGCCGCTGCGCGTCACCGGCGCGCTCGACGGCGCCAAGGCGGTGGCCGAGACGCCGGTCGAGAGCAACGGCCGCGTGTTCCGGCTCGGCGACATCGCCACCGTCACCCACGGCTTCGTCGATCCGCCGACCTACAAGGTGCATCAGGAGGGCAAGCCGGCGCTCGGCCTCGGTATCGTCACCGCCAAGGGCGCCAACATCCTCGAGCTTGGCAAGGACGTGCACGCCGCGTCCGACGATTTCATGAAAGCGGTGCCGCAGGGTATCGAGCTGAAGCAGATCGCTGACCAGCCGAAAGTGGTCGAGACCGCGGTCGGCGAATTCGTGCACTCCTTCGTCGAGGCGCTGGTCATCGTGCTGTTCGTTTCGTTCCTGGCGCTCGGCTGGCGCACCGGCATCGTGGTGGCGCTGTCGGTGCCGCTGGTGCTCGGCATCGTCTTCATCGTGATGAGTGCAATGGGACTGGATCTGCACCGCATCTCTCTCGGCGCGCTGATCATCGCCCTCGGCCTCCTGGTGGACGACGCGATCATCGCGGTCGAGATGATGGTGGTGAAGATGGAGCAGGGCTGGGACCGCGTCCGCGCCGCATCGTTCGCCTGGGAATCCACGGCCTTCCCGATGCTCACGGGAACGCTGGTCACCGCCGCCGGATTCCTGCCGATCGGCTTCGCCAGTTCTGCGGTCGGCGAATACACGGGAACCATCTTCTGGATCGTCGCCATCTCGCTGGTGGCGTCCTGGTTTGTCGCTGTCATCTTCACACCCTATATCGGCGTGAAGCTGTTGCCGGACATGAAGGCCCATCACGGTCACGATGAGAATGCGGTCTATGATACCCGGATGTATCGCGGTCTGCGCGCCGTCGTGAGCTGGTGTGTCGCGCATCGCATCACCACCGTGGCCGCGACGGTCGGCGTGTTCGTGGCCTCGATCGTCGCCTTCGGCCACGTCCAGCAGCAGTTCTTCCCGCTGTCGGAGCGGCCCGAGCTGTTCCTGCAGTTGCGGCTGCCGGAGGGCACCGCCTTCAACGTCACCGAGAAGGCCGCGCGCAAGGCCGAGGGGTTCTTGAAGGACGATAAGGACATCGAGACCTTCACCTCCTATGTCGGCCAGGGCTCGCCGCGCTTCTGGCTTGGCCTCAATCCGCAACTGCCGAACGAGGCTTTTGCCGAGATCGTGATCGTCGCCAAGGACGTCGCGGCGCGCGAGCGGATCAAGGCCAGAATCGAGGCCGCCGCTGCCAATGGCGAGATCAACGAGGCGAGGGTGCGCGTCGATCGCTTCAATTTCGGTCCGCCCGTCGGCTTCCCCGTGCAGTTCCGGGTGATCGGCCCTGACACCGCCAAGGTTCGCGAGATCGCCTATCAGGTGCGCGATGTCATGCGCCAGAATGCCAATGTGCGGGACCCGCAGTTCGACTGGAACGAGCAGTCGCCCTATTTGAAGCTGGTCGTCGACCAGGATCGCGCCCGCGCGATCGGCCTGACGCCGCAGGACGTGTCGCAGTCGCTGGCGATGCTGATCTCAGGCGTGCAGGTGACTACCATCCGTGACGGCATCGAGAAGGTCGGCGTAATCGCACGGGCCGTGCCGTCCGAACGGCTCGATCTCGCGGGCGTCGGCGACCTCACCATCACCTCGCGCAACGGCGTCGCCGTGCCGCTGCAGCAGATCGCCAAGATCGAATATTCGCATGAGGAGCCGATCCTGCGGCGGCGCAACCGCGACATGGCGATCACGGTGCGGTCCGACGTCGCCGACGGCGTGCAGGCGCCCGACGTCACCAACCAGATCTGGCCGAAGCTCGCCGACATTCGTAGTCACCTCGATCCGGCCTACCGCATCGAGATGGGCGGCGCGATCGAGGAGTCGGCCAAGGGCAATGCGTCGATCTTCGTGCTGTTTCCGCTGATGGTCATCGTCATGCTGACCCTGCTGATGATCCAGCTGCAGAGCTTTTCGCGCCTGGTGCTGGTGTTCCTGACGGCACCGCTCGGCATCATCGGCGCATCGTTTGGGCTCAACGTCGCCAATGCGCCGTTCGGTTTCGTGGCGCTGCTCGGGCTGATCGCGCTGGCCGGCATGATCATGCGCAACACCGTGATCCTGGTCGACCAGATCGAAACCGACGTGGCCTCGGGCCTGACCCGGCGCGAGGCGATCATCGAGGCCACGGTGCGGCGTGCGCGTCCGGTGGTGCTGACCGCGCTGGCCGCGATCCTTGCGATGATCCCGCTGTCGCGTTCCGCGTTTTGGGGGCCGATGGCGATCACCATCATGGGCGGCTTGTTTGTTGCAACCTTCCTCACGCTGCTGTACTTGCCAGGCCTCTATGCCCTATGGTTCCGGAAGAGCCTCGATGAGCGCGGGGCGGGGGCGCGGGATCATTCTGCGGCGCAGCACGTTGATGAACCGGCACCGGAGCTTCCTATCGCCCAGGCGGCTGAGTAAGGACCGACAAGATCGCGAGCATGATGACGCTGGTTTCCGACCATATCGAGCCCGATACGCGCGAACGCATCCTCGTCGTGGCCGAACGCCTGTTTCGGCAGATCGGCTATCAGAAGACCACTGTCGCCGACATCGCCAAGGAGCTTCGCATGAGCCCGGCGAACGTCTACCGCTTCTTCGACTCCAAGAAGGCCATTCATGAGGCTGTCGCGCGCACGCTGATGGGCCAGGTCGAAGCGGCGGCGCTCGTGATCGCCGATCGGCCCGGCCCGGCCGCACCTCGGCTGCGCGAGATGCTCGGCACCATCCATCGCATGAATACCGAGCGCTATGTCGGCGACTCCAAGCTGCACGAGATGGTCACGGTAGCCATGGAGCAGAGCTGGGAGGTCTGCGAGGCACATATGCAGCTGATCACCGAGATCATCGGCCGGGTGATCGGGCAGGGCGCCGCATCGGGCGAGTTCGCGGTCCGCGAACTGGAACTGGCGGCAGAATGTGCAACGACGGCCATGATGCGCTTCTTTCATCCCCAGATGATTGCGCAATGTGCGACAAAGCCGGGTCCGACGGTCGACGAGATGATCGATTTCGTGCTGGCAGGGCTTGGTTCGAAGGGCGCCGCAAGCTAAGTTCTGCGTCATTGCGAGCGATACGAGGCCATTCAGGATGGTGTTCGCATCCTGGACCGCTTCGTCGCTTGCGCTCCTCGCGATGACGGAAGGGACGGCCGCGTGACCGAACGGGACCTGCATTTCTACGAACCGAAGAACGGCCACGGCCTCAGGCACGATCCCTTCAACGCCATCATCGCACCTCGCCCGATCGGTTGGATCTCCTCGCGCGATCCGGACGGTCACGTCAATCTCGCGCCTTACAGCTTCTTCAACGCCTTCAACTACACGCCGCCGATCATCGGCTTTTCGTCGACCAACATGAAGGACTCGGCCGCCAATATCCGGGACACCGGCGAGTTCGTCTGGAACCTGGTGACGCGCGATCTCGCGACCCAGATGAATGCGACGGCGGCCCATGTTGCGCGCGATGTCGACGAGTTCAAGCTGGCCGGTGTCACGCCGCTGCCGTGCAAATTCGTCAATGTGCCGCGCGTCGGCGAGAGTCCGGTCGCCTTCGAGTGCAAGGTGACGCAGATCCTTCAGCTGCAGGGGGCGGACGGCGCCAAGACCGAAGCCTGGATGACGTTCGGCGAAGTCGTCGGCGTGCACATCGACAAATCCCTGATCAAGGATGGCGTCTACCAGACAGCGCTCGCACATCCGATCGTCCGCGCCGGCCGTCGCGGCGATTATTTCGAGATCAAGGCCGAGGACATGTTCGAGATGATCCGGCCGGACTGACGCCGTCTTCGGCGCGCGCTGCCCCCCGGTTGAACTCAGGGCTATCGCATATGACCAATCTGAGTTTTTCGCCAGGCTGCCTCCCCATTGCCATGTCCGGGCTCCGTCCCGCCTGCGCGGCCGAAGCCGCTTCGGCGCGGCGAAGGCCCGGGCATTCACGTCTTTCCCAGGATGCCGAACGGCGTGGATGGCCGGGACGGAGCCCGGCCATGACGATGTGAAGGGAGCCGAACTCAAGCTATGATCATCATATGCGAGAGCCCTGAACTGGAGACCACCTGACGTGACCGAAGCGACTGTCCATGCCGCGCTGTCAGCGCCGACCGAGCCGCGCGGCGATCTCTGCATCCGCACCTTGGCGATGCCGGCCGACACCAACGCCAATGGCGACATTTTCGGCGGCTGGCTGCTCAGCCAGATGGACGTGGGCGGCGGCGTGTTCGCTGCCAAGATCGCGAAGTCTCGCACCGTCACCGTCGCGATCGAGGCGATGAACTTTCGCAAGGCGGTCTATGTCGGCGACCTCGTCTCGGTCTATGCGCATCTGGTACGCGTCGGGCGCACCTCGCTGACGGTGCGCCTGGAGGCCTGGGTTCTGCGCCGCAGGGAGGAGCAGCCGATCCTGGTGACCGACGGCAATTTCACCTATGTCTCGATCGATGATGACGGCCGGCCGCAACCGGTCAAGCGCGACGGCGCGACGACGTCGGCTTAGACATGATCCGGAAAGTGGAAACCAGCTTTCCGAAAAGATCATCATCGCGGCGTGCGGCCAATTGACCGAAGCAGCAGCCGCTGTTGCGGCCGGGTGCGTTGCGAGATCGTCCAGTCAACAGTCGTTGTCACGAACCGGGCGTCGATCAAACATAGGATCGACAGAATCGCCTGTTGAATTCCGCGTCATGGACCGCAGCTATGGAGCATCGCAGGAACATTCCTGGTCGGGCTCCGTTATAAGCCCCGGAATGAACGACGGGATTTCGCAATGTCCGACACCTATATCATCGAGGTCAGCTCCCAGGCGGCAGGGATCGTCGTGCGGGATCGCGGCGGCTTCCGTTTCTTTGCGGCGTCGCACCGTTTCAATGCGCTCGAGGGCCAGGTGTTTCGCAACGCGCGCGAGGCCGAGCGCGCCGCGATTCGTCTCGTCAGCGGCGAGTTGAGTGCGGCCGCCTGACCTGTCGCATGACGGGCGCGTCAATCTTCCGCTGACGACCCGTAGGGAATGCCGCGTTGCACATGCGTCAAGCCGTCATTGCTGCAGTGCGCTTGAACGCCTCGCCGATTGACCCTTGACTCGATCAGCATCACCATGGTGCAGCTTGTCCTGAAAGCTTGCCATGGCCGTTCTCTCCCAGCGCCAGACTGACATTCTCAACATCGCGCGCGCCTCCGGTCGCGTCATGGTGGAAGATCTGGCGCGCCGTTTCGAAGTCTCGGCGCAGACGATTCGCAAGGATCTCAACGATCTCTGCGAGCAGCGCGCGCTGACGCGCATTCACGGCGGTGCCATTATCGCGTCGGGGGTGGAGAACCTCGCTTATGAAGCGCGGCGCTTCGTCGCGGCGGACGAGAAGAAGGCGATCGGGACGGTTGCCGCTGCGCGCATTCCCAACGGCTCGTCGCTCTTCATCAACATCGGCACCACCACCGAGGAGGTGGCGAGCGCGCTGTCTTCGCATCAGGATCTGCTGGTCATCACCAACAATCTGAATGTCGCGATGCTGCTCTATCCGCATCCGCGCATCGAGGTGATCGTGGCCGGCGGCACGGTGCGGCGTTCGGATGGCGGCGTGGTCGGCTCGACGGCGACGCAACTGATCGGCCAGTTCAAGGTGGACTACGCGATCATCGGCGCCTCGGCGATCGATGAGGAGGGCGCGCTGCTCGACTTCGACTATCGCGAGGTGCAGGTGGCGCAGGCCATCATCGCCAATGCGCGCAGCGTGATGCTGGTGGCGGATTCCACCAAACTGCATCGCAGTGCCCCGGTGCGCATCGCCCATCTCAGCCAGATCCAGACCTTCGTCACCGACCGTCCGTTGCCCGATGGGCTCGCCAGCCTCTGCCACAGCCGCGGCATCGAGGTGGTCTCGGCGATGCCGGCCGACGAGGCGGAGGAGGCCGCAGAGGCGGCCGAAACAGCCAACCCGGCGGCACTCCGCCGCGCCTGACCCCCCGCGCTGATTCCACAGGCTGTTTGGGCCGAGATTGGGCACGTTATGCCCAATCGCGGCCCAATATGCGTTTTTCGATTTGCTTTCACTTTCGTTTGTGTTTAACTCGAAAGCGAAAGTGAAATCGCCGCGGTCAAGGCGATTGACGGGGGATGCGTCTGTTGGAGCGGATCTACGACCTCGCCATTGTCGGAGGCGGCGTGAATGGCTGCGGCATCGCGCGCGATGCGGCCGGACGCGGAAATTCCGTTTTTCTGTGTGAGATGAACGATCTGGCGAGCGGAACCTCGTCCTGGTCAACCAAGCTCGTGCATGGCGGCTTGCGCTATCTCGAATATTACGAATTCCGCCTGGTGCGTGAGGCGCTGATCGAGCGCGAGATTCTCTGGCAGATCGCGCCCCACATCATCCGCCCGCTGCGTTTCGTGCTGCCGCATCATTCCGGCCTGCGCCCGGCCTGGCTGCTGCGGCTCGGCCTGTTCCTCTACGACCATCTCGGCGGCCGCAAACTGCTGCCGCCGACACGCTCGGTGAATCTGCGCAGCGATGAGGTCGGCCGTCCGCTGATCGCCGGACGCTATTCCACCGGTTTCGAATATTCCGACTGTTTTGTCGATGATGCGCGCCTCGTGGTGCTGACCGCGCGCGATGCCGCCGACCGCGGGGCCGTCATCCGCACGCGCACGCGGGCGACCGCGATCCGGCAGGACGGCAGCAACTGGCTTGTCACCACCGAGAACACCCAGACCGGCGAGCGCGAGACCATCAAGGCGCGTGCGCTGGTCAATGCCGCCGGCCCGTGGGTGGAGCAGGTGCTTTCGACCGGCGCCGGTGTCAATGCAAAAGCGAAAGTGCGCCTGGTGCAGGGCTCGCATATCGTGGTGCGCAAGCTCTATGATCACGACCGCGCCTACATCTTCCAGAATGCCGACGGCCGCATCATCTTCGCGATTCCCTACCAACAGGATTTCACGCTGATCGGCACCACCGATCGCGACTATCAGGGCGATCCGGCCAAGGTGAAGGCGACCGACGAGGAAATCGCCTATCTCTGCGCCGCGCTCGGCGAGTACATCGCCAAGCCAGTGACGCCGGCTGACGTGGTGTGGAGCTATTCCGGCGTGCGCCCGCTGTATGACGACGGCGCCAGCGAGGCCAAGGCGGCGACGCGCGACTACGTGTTCGAGCTCGATACGCCCGGCGGCCTGCCGCTGCTCTCGATCTATGGTGGCAAGATCACCACCTACCGGCGACTGTCGGAGGAGGCGCTGGAGCGCCTGGCGCCGTATCTGAAGGGCGCGAAGGCGGACGAAGGCTGGACCGGCAAGGCCGCGCTGCCCGGCGGCGACATGCAGGTGCAGGCCGTTGCCACGTTGGTCGCCGATCTCGGCAAGACCTATCCGTTCCTGTCGGATGCACATGCGAAGCGCATCGCGCATGCCTATGGTACGCGGGCCCAGACCATGCTCGCGGGTGCGACATCTTTGGCCGATCTCGGCCAGGACTTCGGTGGCACCTTGACGGAGCGCGAAGTCAGGTACCTGATGACGAATGAGTGGGCGTTGACGGCCGAGGACATTGTGTGGCGGCGATCGAAGCTGGGGTTGCGAATGTCGGCGGCTGAGATCGCAGCGCTCGATGCGTGGATCACAGCCCACCGCGAGCGCGCTGCCGTGACGGCGCGTGAAGCCGGGGGACGCGCATGAGCGTCACGCTCGATCACGTCTCCCGGGTCGTCGACGGCGTCACGACCATTCGAGACGTTTCGCTGACCCTGGAGCGCGGCACGCTGAGCGTGCTGCTCGGCCCGACTCTGTCCGGCAAGACTTCGATCATGCGTTTGCTCGCCGGGCTCGACAAGCCGACCACCGGCCGCGTGCTGGTCGACGGCAAGGACGTCACCGGCGCCGACGTGCGGCAGCGATCGGTCGCGATGGTCTATCAGCAGTTCATCAACTATCCCTCGCTCACGGTGTATGAGAATATCGCCTCGCCGCTGCGGGTGCAGGGCAAGCCGCGCGAGGAGATCGAGAAGCGCGTGGCCGAGGCCGCCAGGCTGCTGCGGCTCGAGCCCTATCTGAAGCGCACCCCGCTGCAGCTCTCCGGCGGCCAGCAGCAGCGCACCGCGATCGCGCGCGCGCTGGTGAAGGGCGCCGATCTCGTGCTGCTCGACGAGCCCCTGGCCAATCTCGATTACAAGCTGCGCGAGGAGCTGCGCGCCGAATTGCCGCGCATCTTCGAAGCGTCGGGGGCGATCTTCGTCTATGCAACCACCGAGCCGTCGGAGGCGCTGCTGCTGGGCGGCCGCACCGTGTGCATGTGGGAAGGTCAGGCGCTGCAGGCCGGCGATACCGCCACCGTCTACCGCCGTCCGGACACGTTGCGCGTCGGGCAGGTGTTCTCCGATCCGCCGATGAATGTCGTCGAGATCCAGAAGCGCGGCGACAGCGTGCATTATGCCGGCGGCGTCAGGGCGCCGGCGGCCGGCCTCTATGCCGATCTGCCGGAGGGCTCCTATCGCGTCGGCTTCCGGCCGCATCAGCTCGGACTGGCCAAGGGCGACGGCAGCCATGGCCGCCATGCCTTTCCGGCGACCGTCTCGGTCACCGAGATCACGGGATCGGAGAGCTTCGTGCATCTGACCCGCGACGGCATGAACTGGGTCGCCGTGCTGCACGGCGTCCATGAATACGAGCCCGGCGAGATTCTCGATGCCGTGCTCGATCCCGCCAATATCTTCGTGTTCGACGCCGGCGACCGCCTGGTCGCGGCACCTGGCAGCCTTTAGAGGGAGATGCCGCATGGCCCGCATTGACCTCGTCGATCTCGCCCAGTCCTATCACGGCAACGACGCCGACATCGAAAGCTTCGCGCTCAAGCCGGTGACGATGACCTGGCGGCAGGGCGGCGCCTACGCGCTGCTCGGTCCGTCCGGCTGCGGCAAGACCACGCTGTTGAACCTGATCTCCGGGATCCTGACGCCATCGCGCGGCAAGATCCTGTTCGACGGCACCGACATCACCCACCGCACCACCCGCGAGCGCAACATCGCCCAGGTGTTTCAGTTCCCGGTGATCTACGACACCATGACGGTCGGCGAGAATCTCGCATTTCCGCTGAAGAACCGCGGCGTGCCCAAGGCCGAGATCGACAAGCGCGTCGCCGAGATCGCGCGGTTGCTCGATCTGACGCCGGACCTCAACCGCAAGGCGACGCGCCTCACCGCGGATGCCAAGCAGAAGATCTCGCTCGGCCGCGGGCTGGTGCGCTCGGATGTCGCCGCCGTCCTGTTCGACGAGCCGCTGACGGTGATCGATCCCGAGCTGAAATGGCAGTTGCGCTCGAAGCTCAAGGCGCTGCATCGTGAGCTCGATTTGACGATGATCTACGTCACGCACGACCAGACCGAGGCGCTGACCTTCGCCGACACGGTCGTCGTGATGCATGACGGCCGCGTCGTGCAGAGCGGCACGCCGGCCGAGCTGTTCGACAAGCCGGCGCACACCTTTGTCGGCTATTTCATCGGCTCGCCCGGCATGAACATTCTCGCCGCCGAGGTGAAGGGCCGTGAGGCCCGCATTGCCGGTCACACGCTGTCGTTGGCGCGCAGCTATGATGCGCTGCCGGCCGGCGCCAAGATCGAGATCGGGGTGCGGCCGGAATTCGTCGATGTCGCAGAGCCGGGACCGGGCCTGCTCGATGCCAATATCGAACGTGTCGACGATCTCGGCCGCATCCGCTTCGCGCGGGTCCGGGTCGGCGATGTCAAGTTTGCCGCGCGCCTGCCGGCCGGCGTCTCGCCGCAGGGCTCGGCGATCGGGCTGAAGTTCAACCCGGCCTATGTCCATGTCTATGCCGACAGCCGTCTCGTCGAGGGAGCCTGAGAGATGGACAAGACCATCAACAACAAGGCCTGGTTCCTGGTCCTGCCGGTGTTCCTGCTGGTCGCGTTCTCCGCGATCCTGCCGCTGATGACGGTCGTGAACTATTCGATGCAGGACACGTTCGGCAACAACCAGTTCTTCTGGAACGGCGTCGGCTGGTTCAAGGAGCTGCTCGATCCCTCGACCGATCTCGGCGGTCGCTTCCTCGCCTCGCTCGGCCGCAACCTGATCTTCTCGCTCGCCATCCTGGCCATCGAGGTGCCGCTCGGCATCGTCGTGGCGCTGTCGATGCCGCGCGACGGCTGGACCGTCGCCTTCTGCCTCGTCGTGCTGGCGCTGCCGCTGCTGATTCCGTGGAACGTGGTCGGCACCATCTGGCAGATCTTCGGCAGGCCCGACATCGGCCTGCTTGGCTATACGCTGACGAGCATGGGGATCGACTACAATTACGTCTCCAACGATCTCGATGCCTGGGCCACCGTGATCGTGATGGACGTTTGGCACTGGACGAGCCTCGTCGCGCTGCTGTGCTATGCCGGCCTGAAATCGATTCCCGACGCCTATTACCAGGCGGCGCAGATCGACGGCGCCTCGCGCTGGGCGGTGTTCACCGCGATCCAGCTGCCCAAGATGCATCGCGTGCTGCTGATCGCCGTGCTGCTGCGCTTCATGGACAGCTTCATGATCTACACCGAGCCGTTCGTCGTGACCGGCGGCGGGCCGGGCAATTCGACGACCTTCATCTCGATCGAGCTCGTCAAGATTGCGCTCGGCCAGTTCGACCTCGGCAAGGCGGCCGCGCTGTCGCTGGTCTATAACCTGATCATCCTGATCGTGTGCTGGGTGTTCTACACCATCATGACCAATGCCGGCGCCGAGCGCCGGCCGGCCGAGGGGGGCGCGTGATGAACACGATTCCGGGCCGTCGCGTCATCATGGCGGTGTTCCTGGTCTTCCTGCTGTTGCCGATCTATTGGCTCGTCAACATGAGCTTCAAGACCAACAACGAGATCGTCACGACGATGACGCTGTGGCCGCATCAGCCGACGATCGCAAACTACATGCGGATCTTCACCGACGAGAGCTGGTATTCCGGCTACATCAACTCGCTGAAATACGTCATCCTCAACACGGTGATCTCGATCCTGGTGGCGCTGCCGGCGGCCTACGCGTTCTCGCGCTACCGCTTCCTCGGCGACAAGCACCTGTTCTTCTGGCTGTTGTCGAACCGCATGGCGCCGGCCGCGGTCTATGCGCTGCCGTTCTTCAACCTCTATTCGGCGATCGGCCTGTTCGATACGCCGTGGGCGGTGGCGCTGGCGCATTGCATCTTCAACATTCCGCTCGCCGTCTGGATCCTCGAGGGCTTCGTGTCGTCGGTGCCGCGCGAGATCGACGAGACCGCCTTCCTCGACGGCTACTCGTTCCCGCGCTTTTTCGTGAAGATCCTGGTGCCGCTGATCGCGAGCGGCATCGGCGTCGCGGCCTTCTTCTGCTTCATGTTCTCCTGGGTCGAGCTCTTGCTCGCGCGCACCTTGACCTCGGTCGATGCCAAGCCGATCTCGGCGGTGATGACCCGCACCGTCTCGGCGTCCGGCATGGATTGGGGCCTGCTGGCGGCCGCCGGCGTGCTCACGATCATCCCCGGCGCGCTCGTCATCTGGTTCGTCCGCAACTACATCGCGCGCGGCTTCGCGCTGGGACGGGTGTGATGATGCACGTGCCACGCCATAGCCTCCGTTCCGCTTCCTCCGCTTGCGGGGGAGGCCGAATCGCGTCGTCAGATGCGATGCGGGTGGCATCTCTCCTCTCGGGCAGCCGGACTCGCGGCGCCCCCACCCTAACCCTCCCCCGCAAGCGGGGGAGGGGGCTCACCACCGCCTGGAGCTGATAGCCATGGACAGCATCGCATGGATGGCCTGGACCGCGCCGACGGCGATCTTCTTCGTGGCGCTGGCGTGTACGCTCGGCGTCATGACGCTGTTGGCCGCGCGCTATCCCGAGGCGGAGCGCGTCGGTGTGCTGCGCATTCCGACCACGCGCGGCGACCGCCTGTTCATTTCGCTGATCACGGCCGCCGTCATCCATCTCGCATGGATCGGCCTGGTCGGCACCGATACGATTGCGACCTTGCCGATCGGTGAGGAAGGGTTTGAGGTTTCGAGCCTGTGGCTCGCGACCGCAATTTCGCTTGCGTCAGCCGTTGCGATCTTCCGCACCGTCTGACGCAGGTGAAAAGGGGCAGATCCGGGGGCAACCCGGACCTGGATACGTCTGTCGCTGCAAGGAGGAAACCATGCGACACTTGAAACCTAGGAAGCATCACCTGACCAAGGCGAGCTATCTTGCGATGACCAGCGCTGTCGCGCTGTTCGCCGCGACCATGACGCTGTCCGCGCCGGCCCGTTCGGACGACGCCACGATCCAGAAATGGATCGACAGCGAATTCCAGCCTTCGACCCTGTCGAAGGAAGAGCAGCTGAAGGAACTGCAGTGGTTCGCCAAGGCGGCCGAGCCGTTCAAGGGCATGGAGATCAACGTCGTCTCCGAGACCATCACCACCCACGAATACGAAGCCAAGACGCTGGCCAAGGCGTTCAGCGAGATCACCGGCATCAAGCTGAAGCACGACATCATCCAGGAAGGTGACGTCGTCGAGAAGCTGCAGACCCAGATGCAGTCCGGCAAGAACGTCTATGACGGCTGGATCAACGACTCGGACCTGATCGGCACTCACTTCCGCTACGGCCAGACCATCGCGCTGTCGGACTACATGAAGGGCGAGGGCAAGGACGTCACCGACCCCTATCTCGACGTCAACGACTTCATCGGCAAGTCGTTCACGACCGCGCCGGACGGCAAGCTCTATCAGCTGCCCGACCAGCAGTTCGCCAACCTCTATTGGTTCCGCTACGACTGGTTTACCAACCCGGAGTACAAGGCGAAGTTCAAGGCCAAGTATGGCTACGACCTCGGCGTGCCCGTGAACTGGTCGGCCTATGAAGACATCGCCGAGTTCTTCACCAACGACATCAAGGAGATCAACGGCGTCAAGGTCTATGGCCACATGGACTATGGCAAGAAGGACCCCTCGCTCGGCTGGCGCTTCACCGACGCCTGGCTGTCGATGGCTGGCAACGGCGACAAGGGCATCCCGAACGGCCTGCCGGTCGACGAATGGGGCATCCGCATGGAAGGCTGCCGTCCGGTCGGCTCCTCGGTCGAGCGTGGTGGCGACACCAACGGACCGGCGGCGGTCTACTCGATCACCAAATATCTCGAGTGGATGAAGAAGTATGCGCCGCCGCAGGCGCAGGGCATGACCTTCTCGGAGGCCGGCCCGGTTCCGGCGCAGGGCAACGTCGCCCAGCAGATCTTCTGGTACACCGCCTTCACCGCCGACATGGTGAAGCCCGGCCTGCCGGTCGTGAACGCGGACGGCACGCCGAAATGGCGCATGGCCCCGTCGCCGCATGGCGCCTATTGGAAGGAAGGGATGAAGCTCGGCTATCAGGACGCCGGCTCGCTGACGCTGCTGAAGTCGACCCCGCCGGATCGCCGCAAGGCGGCCTGGCTGTACCTGCAGTTCATCGTCTCCAAGACGGTGTCCCTCAAGAAGAGCCATGTCGGCCTCACCTTCATCCGTGAATCCGACATCTGGGACAAGTCGTTCACCGAGCGTGCGCCGAAGCTCGGCGGCCTGATCGAGTTCTACCGCTCGCCCGCGCGCGTGCAGTGGACCCCGACCGGCAACAACGTGCCCGACTATCCGAAGCTGGCGCAGCTGTGGTGGCAGAACATCGGCGACGCGTCGTCCGGTGCGAAGACCCCGCAAGCCGCGATGGATGCGCTCGCAGCCGCCCAGGACTCTGTCCTTGAGCGTCTCGAGAAGTCCAAGGTGCAGGGCGAGTGCGGTCCGAAGCTGAACAAGAAGGAATCGGCCGAGTTCTGGTTCAACAAGTCGGCCAAGGACGGCAACATCGCTCCGCAGCGCAAGCTCGCGAACGAAAAGCCGAAGGGCGAGACGATCGACTACGACACGCTGATCAAGTCGTGGCCGGCCAGCCCGCCCAAGCGCGCCGAAGCGAAGTGATCGCACACCACCGTGACCGCCCGGCTTGACCGGGCAGTCCACGACACCGCGGCGTCACGGCGGAGCGGAAGACCAGAGAGATCGAAAGGCCGGGAGCGATCCCGGCCTTTTGTTTTGCCCGCAGCCGCGCATGGTTCCGTCCGGGAATTATTCCCGAGCAACCCGGGACATATTCCACGTCGCAAGTGCCTTGAAGGCGATGAGGACAGGCTGCACTCTTCCGCAGCGGAATTGTTGCGGTGTTCGCCGCGACTTTGCCCCAACGACGCGAAACAACAAGGCCACGACTGATCCGGCGTCGCGCGATGCGATCGCACGTCCGGATTCGGGATCATCAAACCACGCGGCCAGCGAGGGAGTCGGACCATGGACCAGGCGAACATCGCCAGTCTCGCGAGCACGCTGCCGGAAGCGCTGTCCCCCTGGACCATGTTCCTGCAGGCCGACATGGTCGTGAAGGCGGTCATGATCGGGCTGGCGCTCGCGTCCGTCGCGACCTGGACCGTTCTGGTCGTGAAGACGATTCAGCTCCGTGCGGCGCTCCGCGTGGCGCGCGTTGCGCTCGGCACCGCGGTCACGGCCCACTCCTTGGCGAATGCGGCGGGATCCGAATCCGCGCAAGAGGGGGTGGTGGGTCGCCTGCTCGCCGTCGCCGAGGACGAGATCGACAAGTCACGCGGCCTTCCGGCTGATGGCATCAAGGAGCGCGTCGCGTGGCAGTTCGAGCGGGTCGAGGCGGCTGCGGTGGCCCGGATCGGCCGCGGCATCGGCATTCTCGCCACCGTGGGCGCTGTGGCGCCCTTTGTGGGTCTGTTCGGCACCGTCTGGGGCATCATGAACAGCTTCATCGGCATCTCGCATGCCCACACCACCAACCTCGCGGTGGTCGCGCCGGGCATTGCGGAGGCGCTGCTGGCCACCGCCTTCGGCCTGGCGGCCGCGATCCCGGCCGTTGTCATCTACAACCTTTTCGCGCGCGCAACCGGCGGTTATCGCGCGGTCATCGCCGATGCGTCGGTGGCCGTGATGCGGCTGCTGAGCCGCGATCTCGATCGTCAGCACGCGGCCTCGACCGAAGCGCGGCGTGGCGCGATCCGGGCGGTGGATACGTCGCTGCTGTCGATCGCCAATCCGGCGGAGTGAGCGATGGCCGTCAAGCTCGCCAAGCGTCCTGATGAGTTCGAGGAGACGCACGACATCAATGTGACGCCGTTCATCGACGTCATGCTGGTGCTGCTCATCATCTTTATGGTGGCCGCGCCGCTGGCGACCGTCGATATCCCGGTCAACCTGCCGGCGATCTCGGCGGAGCCGCAGCCGCGCGCGGAGACGCCGGTTTTCGTGACCTTCAAGGCCGACCGTTCGCTTGCGGTCGGCGATCAAAGCGTGGCGCAGGCCGACATCGCCGCCTCGCTCGATGCCGCGACGAAGTCCGACCATGGCCAGCGGGTGCTGCTGCGCGCCGACCAGACGCTGCCCTATGGCGAGGTGATGGCGCTGATGAACACGCTGCGGCGCGCCGGCTACACCAAGGTGGCGCTGGTCGCATTGGAAGACCGGAGCGTGCCGTGAGCGTCCTGACGCTCGATCCGTTCGAGGATGACGAGCGCCGCGAGCGGACGTTGTGGACCATCGCCGCGCTGGTCGTGGCCGCGCTGCATGTCGGGCTGGCGGCGGGCTATTTGCTGCTGCGTCCTGCGGCCCAAGGGCGCGCCGAGGCGCCGGCCTTCGATGTGGTGTTCACGCCGGCCGTGGTCAGCGATCCCGCGCCCGCGGCCCAGGATGCGCCGCCGGCCGATCCCACGCCGCCGGTCGAGCCACCGAAGGAAGAGCCGGTCAAGGAGGAGCCCGTCGCGCGCGAAGCCGTGGCCGAGCCGGTCCCGCAGCCTCCGCCTGATCCGGAGCCGCAGGTCATGGCTCAGCCGGATCCGGTGCCCGAGGTCGCTCCCGCGCCCGAGCCCGCGCCTCAGGTTGCGCTGGCGCCAGAGCCGCCACGCGTCGATGACATCGTGCTGCCGCCGCCGCTGCCCAAGCCGGTCGAGGCCAAACCGCCGGAGCAGAAGCCGGCCCCGGTGCCCGAGCGCGTCGAGCGCAAACCGGTCGAGAAGAAGGAAACGCAGGAGAAGGCCGAGAAGAAGCCCGCACCGCCGAAGCCGGCTGCGGCGCAGGCGAGCCGTCCGTCGCGCGTCGCATCTGCTCCCAACCCTGGCGAGGACAGTGTCGGTGCGCGCGAGGGGCAGGCAAGCTGGAATGCCGAAGTGGTGGCGCATATCCGCCGCTACGTCGCCTATCCGTCCGACGGCAATGGCGCAAGCGGGACCGCCATCGTCAATGTCGTGATTGATCGCAACGGGCGGCTGGTGTCGCGCCGGCTCGCTGGCAGCTCAGGCTCGCCGGCGCTGGATCGCGCGGCGCTGTCCATCATCGAACGCGCCGCACCGTTTCCGCGCTTTCCGCCCGTCATGAAACAGGCGCAGGAAACACGCTCGGTGCCGTTGCATATGAGGCCGCGCTGAGCGGCCTCACGATCGTCTGCTCACTTCGAGCATTCGGTGAGATCGGTATCGCGCACGACGAACTGCGCGCCTTCCTTGAGCTCGATGTTCTTGGCCACGCAGGTGCGTCCGGCCTTGTCGGCGAGCTTGATATCGTAGCGGCCGGATTTGACGCCGACCAAGGTCATGCGCTCATTGTGGTCGACCTCGCCCTCGTCGTCGTTCTTGCACTGATCGGTGCCCCAGCTCTTGGTGCCTGCTGCCGCCAAATACATTTTCACGATGGTCTGGCCGGTGCGGTTGAGAAAGCGCGGACCGTCCTCGGCAAAGGCGGCCGAGCCGGCCAGCATGAGAACAGCGCAGGTGGTGACGAGGCGACGCATGATGAGCTTCCTTGTGTTGTGATCGAAGATGAGGTGCCGCGGCAGATCAGGTCCGTGTCAAAAATCCTTGCCGATGCTGGTCTTGACCGCGAGGCCGCGCGAGGCATTGGTCAGGCCGTAGCCGACGCCGAAGCTGAATTCGAAGCCTTTGAACTTGGTATCGGCGACCGCATAGAGCGTCTGCATCTGCTGGTTCCACGGCAGGATATGGCCGATTGGTCCGAGATTGGAGAAGTGCTCGATGCCAACGGTCCAGCGGTCGTTGAGGCGTTTGACGAAGCGGACCGATGGCTCGAAGGCCGAGCCGGCGCCGTCGATGCCGAAGGTCATGTTGGCGTTGAAGATCAACTGATAATCATTGGGCAGATTGACGCCGATGATCGGCGTGAACATTTGCGCCACGCGCGGCGTGGCTTCCTGTACGAAGCGCGGCGCGCCCGGCTGGCCGGCGCCGGCCTTGTTGGCGACCCACAGATCCGGCGTGAGTCCTCCCTGCGGCGCCAGGATGGTGCGCGACACCAGGCCGAGAAAGACCGTGCGTTCGAGGCGATCACCCTGGATGAAAGTCTGCCTGATCGTCACGCCGCCGGACTGGAAGGAGTAGCCGGGCACGCCATTGTCCATCACATTGCCCAGCGTCATCGGCACATTGGCGCGCGCGAAGGCGTAAGGCGACGTCAGCGCGATCTCATACCATTCGGTCGGCGAATAGCCGATCTCGGTCTCGCCGGTGATCGCGCGCTGCGGTACGCGCTGGCCGCCATTCTGCTGCTGTGGATTGAACGTGGTGACATAGCCGAAGCGCTGCTCGATCTGGAAATGCCCGGGCGAGGCGGGGTCGTTGCCCTGGATCTCCTCGGCTGATGCGCCGAATGGCATGAGCAGGAGGGCAGCAGTGGTCACGCACCATCGCGATTGTCTTTGCTGTCTTGCGATGCCGGCCGACTGCATATCCTCGTGCTCCCCTGCGACGAGGAGCTATCGAGTCGGCGCGGCGAAAACATGCGGGGCGACCGGCTGAAAGGTGACACAATCGGGAAACGATGAGCTGCTGTGTGCCCCATTTTGTCAGCTGCGTTCTTGTATAGCCGCCAATAGGGATGTTTTGGCAAGGCAAGCGGGACTTTTTGACCGGCGCAATGTGGCAGCCAACTCGCGAACGAATCGCAGCGCGGCAATGAATGTGGCGCGGTGCAAACACATTGAGGTCATAGAGCGGGGAAAACATGCATGACCGCATGCATGCTGACTCCCAAATCAGCCAGAGAATGGAGCCGCCCGTGCTCAAAGCTATTGTTCATCGCCGCCGATCTTCCACTCCGTGGGGACGGCTGGGCGCGATCACGATTCTCTTGCTGTCCTTCATGCTGCTGTCGGATGGACATGCATTCGCGCGAGAGCAGTCACTGCGCGACGAATTGGAAGCTTGGTGGAAACATAGCCATACCGGCACGAAGGCTGCAGACAAGACCTGCGTGACATCCGAGGCCGGCTGCACGAAGCGCAAGATCGTTCGGAGACGCGGCGCGAAAGCGACGGCGGCGGATGCGGCGGAGGCCGGAGGTCACGTCGGGCGAGCCAGGCGTGTGTCGTTGGGGCGCGCCGTCCTCCCAGCCGCGCAGGCCAAGGGCGGCGTGGACACGATGATGCACAGCGGGACGCAGCGGCGGCGCGCCGCCAAGCGAGGACGCGACGTCGCCGCCAACAGCCGCGGCGAGGCCCGAGACGCGGCGGGTGCCGACCTGGAGATGTCGCCCCGTCGCGACCGCCCTGGGCGGTATTTCCTGCATGGCCCGAGGTTCTAGTCCCGGCACCCCGCTGGGAAATTCCCGAACGTCTCCCTATTGCACTTGCGAAATCGGAAACCGTCTCATAGGTCAGGGCGTGCGTGTTGCGTCGTCTGCGAAGCCGATGATGCTCGCATGAGTTGTTACTGCGCCATTCATCGCCGCCCTGGTCGGACGGCGGAGACAGAGGATCAATTCGATGAATTGGAAACTGATGATGACGGCGGCTGCTGCTGTGGCCATGACGGCGATGGTCGGCACGGCCACGATGGCGGCCAGCGCGCCCGCCACCTCCAAGCTGCTCACCTCGATCGACCCGGACAAGGACGGCACTGCCGACATGAACGAGGTTCGTGCCGCGGCGGGAGCACTGTTCGATCGTCTCGACCGCGATCATGATGGCACGCTCGATGCCAAGGAGCTCCGCGGCCGCGTGTCGGCCAAGGACCTGAAGGCTGCTGATCCCGACAATGACGGCACGCTGACCAAGGACGAATATCTCGCGCTGGTCGAGGGACGCTTCAAGGCCGCCGATCCCGACAATGACGGCACGCTCGATTCGAAAGAGTTGAAGTCGGTGGCCAAGCTGCTGAAGTGAGGCGCGCGGCCCCCCGCGAGCCGACCAAACCTGATCAGGAGGGCCTGCGATGGCAAACCGTCGCGGGCCCTTTTATTTTGAGGCGGATGCGCGACTTTTGAGGCGGATGCGCGACGCGGCTTTGAAGGCGGATGCGCGTCGTGGGCCGGCAAGTCGTATGAACATCCGGTCGCCGAGATTGTCACAGCCTCTTACAGGCTCGGGCGCGACATCTCGACCGCCAGCCGAACCAAGTCCGGAAGGCTGCGCGCCCCGAGCTTCTGTCGCAGCCGGTAGGTCAGGTTGATGACGGTCTTGTAGCTGATCCCGAGCTGATCCGCGATCGCCTGATAGGATTTCGCCTGCCCGAGCAGCGCGAGCGCCTGACGCTCACGCTGGGTCAGCGCTGTTGCTGCAGTGCCGTCGGCATCCTTGCGCAATAACGCAATGCGCTTGGCAAGCTGCGGATCGAGATAGGTGCCGCCCGATCGGATCTGATCCAGCGCCTTCGGCAGTTCGTGCGGCGGTGCATCCTTGAGCAGATAGCCGCTCGCGCCGGCGTCGATCGCCGAGCGGACGATTCGCGGGTCGGCGAGCATGCTGAAGACCAGGATCCTGGCCCCGGGGTCGTGCGAGCGCATGCGCTGAATCAGGCCGATCCCGCCCAATTCCTGGCTCTGCAGGCGAAGGTCGACCACCGCCGCGTCCGGGCGCTCGCGCACAAAGGCCTCATAGGCGCTTTCGGCATCATGCGCTTCGGACAGCTCCCCGATCCCGGCCTCGCTCAGCAGCCAGCGGCAGGCCGCAACCACGACCGGGTGGTCGTCAACGAGCAGAACGCGATACATCCGATGAAGGTCTCTTCCTTGGCTACCGGTATCCGCCGGGCGTTCGTCCACCATGCAGGTTCCGTTGCAAACCGGACCCGCGGCGACAATGCGGCCGCTCCGTGGAGACGGCTTGGCAAAATGATTGCCCATCTAAGGTTACGGGAAGATTGTCCCTATGGGGCGAAGAATATTGCCCGTTGCGAGGAACATGGCCGCTATTTACCAATAATAACGTTTGTAATCGTGTCATCCGACCGGCTTCACGTGCTGGCCGCCCAGGGGCGTGGGCGTGCGTGGAAGCGGGAGACAAGAAACTGGGGGACGTCTTGACCAGACTGTCAGCGCTGAAGAGCGCGCTTCTTGCCACGTGTGCGTTGCTACCTGCGGCTGCGTTCGCGCAGCAGACACTCCAGACCATCGAGGTTGTCGGTGTGGCGCCGGTGCCGGGCGCCGAAATCGACCGCGACAAGGTCCCGTCCAATGTCGAGACGATCGGCGCGCGCGAGCTTGATCACAGCCGCGCGCCATCGCTGCTCGACAACATTCTGCGCTCGGTGCCGGGCGTCTCGCTGAGCGACCAATCCGGCAACGCGTTCCAGCGCAATCTGGACTATCGCGGCGCGACGGCATCCCCCGTGCCGGGCACCCCGCAAGGCATTGCCGTGTATCAGAATGGCAGCCGCATCAATGAGGCGTTCGGCGACGTCGTGAACTGGGACCTGATCCCGGAGATGGCGATCGCGCGCATGACCCTGATGCCGAACAATCCGCTGTTCGGTCTCAACGCCACCGGCGGCGCGCTGTCGATCGAGATGAAGAACGGCTTCACCTATCAGGGCACCGAGGCGCAGCTCTGGGGGGGCTCCTATGGCCGCATTCAGTCCGGTGCGCAGACCGGCTGGACCAACGGCAATGTGTCGGCTTACGTCGCGGCAGAAGGCGCCTATGACCGCGGCTGGCGCGATCACTCGTCCTCGTCGCAGGTCCGGCGCATGTATGCCGACCTTGGTCTGCGCGGTGATACGACCGAATTCCATCTGTCGTTCACCGGCGCCGACAACAAACTGGGTTCGGTGGCGGCAACGCCGATCGAGATGCTCAATCAGCGCTGGTCCAGCGTCTACACCTGGCCGCAGTCGACCCGTCTGCAACTCGCCTTCCTGCAGGCAAGCGCCAAGTGGACGCCGACCGATGCCTGGACCGTCCAGGCCAACGCCTATTACCGCGCCTACCGCGCGTCCCATGTCGACGGCAACGGGACTGAGGCCCAGGCCTGCGACGACAATGGGGCGTTCCCCGGGGAATTCTGTTTTCAGGATGATGCCACGGGGGCGGAGTTTCCGATCAATCGCAATAGCGCGTCTGTGAATAACCTGCCGGCCAACACGGCGCTCGGTGCGATCGATCGTAACTGGACCAAGTCGAACAGCTATGGCGGCTCGCTGCAGGCGGCCAACACCGCCCAGCTGTTCGGGCATGACAACCATTTCGTGGTGGGCAGCAGCGTCGATCACGGCCGCTCCAACTTCCAGGCGACGTCCGAGCTCGGAACCGTCGATGGCAACTTCTTCGTCACCGGCACCGGCGTCTTCATCGACCAGCCGCAGGCGAATGTCGCGCCGGTGAACCTTGGGGCGAAGAACACCTATGTGGGCGTCTATGCGACCGATACGTTCGATATCACGTCGCAGCTGGCGTTCACCGCTGGCGGTCGGTTCAATTACGCCCAGATCAATCTGCAGGACGAGACCGGGCTCAATCCGGCGCTGAACAGCCGCAATAATTTCCAGCGCTTCAATCCGGTGGTCGGCTTCACCTACAAGTTCACGCCGGGCCTCACCGCTTATGCCGGCTATTCGGAGGCCAATCGCGCCCCGACCCCGCTCGAGCTCGGCTGTTCTGATCCGGCCAATCCTTGTCTGATCGACAACTTCCTGATCGCGGATCCGCCGTTGAAGCAGGTGGTGTCGCGGACGATCGAAGGTGGTCTGCGCGGCGAGATCTCCGGCGGCCGCTCGGCCTATGCGGCGGTTGCGCCCTATCGCAAAGCGCCGCCCTTGGTCGAGAATGACGGCTGGCGGCTGCGGTGGGGTATCAGCCTGTTCCGGACGCAGAACTCCGACGACATCATCAATGTCGCCAGCCTGGCGCGTCCGAACGCCGGCTACTTCACCAATGCAGGAACCACCCTGCGTCAGGGCGTCGAGGCCAAGGTCGACCTGACCTGGGATCGTTGGGCCGCCTACGCCAACTACACCTTCGTCGACGCCACGTTCCGCAGTTCGTTCAGCGTCAACGATCCGAATCTCCAGGCCGTCGTCGCCGTGACGCCCGGCAGTCACATCCCGGCCATCCCCGCGCATCGTCTGAAACTCGGTGCCGAGTATGCCGTGACCGACGCCTGGAAGGTCGGCGCCGACATGAACTATATCGGCAGCCAGTATCTGCTGCGCGACGAGGCCAACACCTATCCCAAGGTGCCGGCCTACTGGGTCGTCAATCTGCACACGTCCTATCAGGTGACGAAGAACGTGGAGCTGTTTGGGATGGTGCAGAACCTTTTCAACAAGCGCTATTATTCCGCCGGAACGGTGTTTGATCCGAAAGGCTTCAACAATTCGACCGAGGGGGCGGCCAATCTGGTCACCTTCAACGATCCCCGCAGCATGCTGCCGGGCATGCCGCTCGCGGTCTATGCCGGCTTGAAGGCAACGTTCTAAAGCGTGCGGACGCCTGCAGGATCATAGCTGCGCGTTTGCGCCGCCGCGGCCGATCCCCACCGCGGCTAAAGGCCGGGAGCAATCCCGGCCTTTTTATTTGGCTCGCTCCAGTCGGATCATTGCGATCCGTGCAGAGCCACGGCGTTGGCTGGCGCTCGCTGGCGTCGCGACGAATACATCACGCGAGAACAGTCCGATGAGACATCGCGTTGCGAGCGGGACAATTTCCGTCGCGCATTGGATTTGATCCTGCGTGTGCCGAGAAACTTTCGCCTTGCTCATGCACGGTATTGTTCAGATAAATTCAGAAACAAATAACTAATCAGTAATTTTTGCGTAGCTCGGGGGACGGCAGTTGGATTCGAAGATCAGGAAGCGCAGCGAAGCGGCTGCCGCAGGCGTTGTGCTGCTGTCCGCATGGATGACGACCGGCGGCGCAAAGGCCGAATGTACGACGCCTGGTGTGGCCGTCAGTTGCAGTGGGAGCATCACAACGGCCGTCACGGTATATGACGCGGCAGCGGCTACCGCGACGCCCGCGAGCGGAAGTAACGCCTACACGCCGGCGAACCCGGCTTTCCCCGCAAGGGGCTACAATCCAAATCCGCCGACGGCGATCATCACGCTGGACGCGACAGCCAACCGCACCCTCGTCACCAACACCCAGGCGGGTCTCGCCGATCGCGGCATGATCGCCGCCAACTTCTCGAATGCCGAGAACCCGGCCGTCAACAACGTGGTGATCAACAATGCCGGCTGGCTCAGCCTCACCACCAGCCAGCTGAGCGCCGGCCGGCTGCACGTCGTCGTCGCCGACAGTCAGGTCAACCGGTTTACGGTCAACAACACCGGCACGCTGGCGGCGACGCAGAATGTCTTCAGTACGTTCGATCCGGCCCGGCTCACCGTCTCGACCGGGGCCACCGCGACGGCGCGCTATAACGGCACCAATCTGGCGATCATCTCGGCGCTCTATTCCGACGACAACACCAACAGCTTCGTGCTGAACAACCGGGCCGGCGGGACTGTGTCGGCGACCGGCCATTTTGCTGCCGCCTATTACGGCCGGGCCGCGACGATCATCGCCAACTCCGGCACCATCGCCAACACGGACTGGACGGCGGCGAGCCGCTTCTACGACGGCCATTGGGCGATCGCTGCCTTCGCCGGCGCCGAGTTCAGGACGGTTGCCGGCAGCAACCCGGACACGCCGCTTTATGCGTTCGACAGCAATGGCAATGTGACGGTGAGTGAAACCAAGACGCTGAACCTGACCAACACGGCAGGCGGCGTCATCAAGGGCGACATCCTGGCGCTGGATACCAATCCGTTGACAACCGCGGCTGGACGAGCGTCGGGCCAGGCATTTCCGCTGACAGGCAGCGGCTCCAATTCGGGTCCGCGCGACAGCGTCATCGCCAATGCCGGGCTGATCCAGGGCAACCTCTATCTCGGTTCGGGCGCGCACAACGTCACCAACAGCGGCACGATCTCCGGAAAGATCGAGGTCGACCAGAGCGCCTCGCGCGGGTCGTTCACCAAGGGGATCGCAGGCACTGCGGCCGGCACCTTCAGCAGCTCGGGGACGGGGACCGATGCGGGCGGCAGGGCCTGTCCGGCCGCCGGCACCAACACCACCGATCCGCTCTGTGCCGCGACCACCGCCCAGGCCGCCAGCTTTTCTGGCGCGCGCAATTTCAGGCTGGTCAACAGCGGCAGGCTGGATGGCGATATCACGATCATCGATCAGAGGGGGGCGTCCAACACCATCTTGCTCAGGGGCACCGGTTTTAGCGGCAATGTCGTGGCTCGGAACGGCATCGGCAGCAACGCGCTGACACTGGACGGGGTGACGAGCCTCGCCAGTGTCGTCAATTTCGGCATGCTCGATCTGATGAAATCGCAGGTGACGGTCAACAGCGTCAACGGCGTGCAGCTCGTCGACAATGCCGTGCTGCGCACCACGATCTATGGACCGGGCGGCACCGCGGCAGCGCCGTCGACCAATCTCGGCAACATCAGTGGCAGGCTGGCCTTTGCGGGCACCGGCACGATCGCCCCGCGGCTTCAGGGCATCGTGCGCGACGGCGATGTCTACCGTGTGGCGACCTCGGTCTCGACCGCGCCGCTCAACGTCGATTTTTCCGGCGCGCTCGTGAGCTTCAATGCGGATAGCACGACCGGTGCGCTGTTGCTGAAGGCCAATGTGCGGTCACCGGCGAGCATCGCCGGACTCTCGCCGAGCAGCCTCGCGGCACTCGATCATCTGGTCGGCTATCGCGGCGGCAACGCGCAATTGCAGGCGCTGGGCGGCGCGGTCCAGAGCCTGCGCAGCGACAACGAGGTGCGCCGCGCCGGCGACCAGCTGCGCCCGTTCGTCAACGGGGCGCAGATCGAGGTCCCGCTGGCGACTGCCGCGCTGCTGCAGGGCCAGATCGACAACCGCCTCACGGCTGCGGCGGCCGGCGCGTCGCCGAACGCGCGCGTCGCCTCGGCCTTCGCCGATGACACAGACCCGCTGACCTCGGTGCTGCTGGCCTTTGCCCCAACCAAAGCGCGTCCGACCTTGAAGGCGCCGGCCGTGGTGCCCGAGCCCGAGCGCACGGTGTGGGGCAGCCTGATCGGCACCAACATCTCGCAGCGCGAGGTCGGCGGTGTCGCGGGCTATGCCGGCAACACCGGCGGGCTGGTGGCGGGCATCGATCAACGGATCGGCAGCGCGTCACGCATCGGCGCCGCGTTCGGCTACGCCGCCAGCGCGATGGACGACAAGACGGCAGCGGGCGACTCGGTCGGCATCCAGCATTACCAGGGCACGGTGTACGGCGCCTATGTTCAGCCGTCCTGGTACGTCAGCGGATCCGCCGGCGTCGCGCTGCTCGACTACACCACCACGCGCCGCATCGGCTTCGCGGGCTTTGCTGACAGCGTGTCGGGCAGCCACAAGGGATGGTTGACCGTGGGCCGCGCCGAGCTCGGCGTCCCCGTGAAGGTGGATCAGGCCGTGCTGACGCCCTTCGCCGGGGTCGCGTTCGCTCATCTCGACCAGCAGGGCTACACCGAGGCCAGCGCGGCCGGGGCAGCGCTCACCATCGCCAAGCAGACCACCAACTCGGTCCGCTCCAATCTGGGCCTGCGTTCGATGATTCCGCTTCTGGTCACATCGACCTACGGCTTCGGCCTGGAGACGCTCGCGGCATGGCGGCACGAATTCGGCAACACGGCGCAGACCGTCACGGCGGGCTTTGCCGGAGGCGCCGGCACGTTCTTCGCCGCCGGACCATCGCCCACGCGCGACACAGCGGAGCTCGGCGCCGCGCTGAAGCTGATCGCGTTCGGCGACCGGCAGTCGCTTTCGCTCGGCTACAACGCCGTGGTGGGAAGCGCCTATCTCGAGCAGTCGGCCGTGCTGAAAGTTCGCGCCGAGTTCTGAGCTCCCCCAGCACCGGATGGACGTGCGCGGCAGCTCGCGAAGAGGCCGGGAGCAATCCCGGCCTCTTCGTTCGTCGTATGGATGCCTGTCGAACAGCAAGCCTGGAAGCTGATTCGCTGCGCCTCTTCGTCGGACGACGACCGCGTGTCGTGATCGGCCCTGATCATGGTGGGTGCCGGGAGGTTCTCCCGGGCTTAACGAGAACAGCTCAGCGCCTGGCATTGGAATTTACGACGACGGCGCGATGCACGCCGATCGTCCTCGCCAACTACGAACTTCCGCCATGAAGCTCATCGAACTGTTGCGCATCCTTTGCAGCGAGCAACGAGGTGCAGACATGTCCGACCGGCCGTCAACATTCGAACCGATCAGCGCATCAGGACCGATGGCCTCGCGTCGGCCGACCGTCCTCCGTCGCACGCTCGGAGCCATGGCGTTGCTCATTCTCTCGGCCGGTCTCGCGATGTGGTGTCCGCTCCGATGCGACGCGACGGCGCGCGATCTCGACGGGCGTTATGCGAACTCGCCGCTCAAGGCCTGGTTCGAAAGTCTTCGCTCGGCCAAGGGGCCGTGCTGCTCGGATGCGGACGGGACCGCGCTGTCCGATATCGATTGGGAGATGCAGGATGGCCGCTACCGGGTGCGGATTGAAGGTCTATGGTGGGACGTTCCGGAGGACGCTGTCGTCGCCGGGCCCAATCGCGCCGGCCGGACGATGGTCTGGCCGGTCTATTATCGCCAGCTCGACAAGGTGCTGCGCATCGAAGTGCGCTGCTTTCTGCCGGGAAGCATGACCTGAGGGGGACCATCCAAAGTGGTGGTGAGACCGCAGAGCGGCGGTCTCACCAGGTTTGCGGGGCGTGAACGCGCGACGCCGGGCGCTATTCTGCTGCCTGAGACGCCTGCAGCGTGGGATAGTCGGTGTAGCCCTTGGCGCCGCCGCCATAGAGTGTCGCGCGATCGAGCTCGTTGAGCGGTGCGTTCTGCTTGAGCCGCTCGACCAGGTCCGGATTGGCGATGAAGGGCCGCCCGAACGCGATCAAATCGGCGGCGTTGGCATCGAGCTGCTTGTTGGCCAGCGCGAGGTCGTAGCCATTATTGGCGATGTAGGTGCCCTTGAAGCGCTTGCGCAGCGAGGCATAGTCGAACGGCGCCACGTCGCGCGGGCCGCCGGTCGCGCCCTCGATGACATGGATGTAGACGAGCTTCAGCGCGTTGAGCTGGTCGACGATATAGTCGAACAGGGCCTGCGGATTGGAATCGGAGATGTCGTTCGCGGGGGTCACCGGCGACAGGCGGATGCCGGTCTTGTCGGCGCCGATCGCCTCCGAGACCGCCTTGGCGACCTCCAGCATCAGCCGGGCGCGGTTCTCGATCGATCCGCCATAGGCATCGGTGCGCTTGTTGGCGCCGTCCTTGGCGAACTGGTCGAGCAGATAGCCGTTGGCGCCATGAATCTCGACGCCGTCGAAGCCGGCTTCGATCGCGTTCAGCGCGGCCTGCTTGAACGCCTGGACGATCCCCGGGATCTCGGCGAGCTCTAGCGCGCGGGGCGCCGAGACATCGGTGAAGGCGCCGCCGACAAAGGTCTTGGTCTTGGCGGCGATCGCCGACGGGGCGACGGGCGCGCCGCCATGAGGCTGCAGCGAGACATGTGAGATGCGGCCGACATGCCAGAGCTGGATGAAGATGCGCCCACCCTTGGCATGTACCGCGTCCGTGACCTTGCGCCAGCCGGCGATCTGCTCCTTGGAGTAGATGCCGGGCGTGTCCTGGTAGCCCTGGCCCTGCTGCGAGACCTGGCTGGCCTCGGAGATCAAGAGGCCGGCGCTGGCGCGCTGGGCGTAATAGGTGGCGGTCAGCGGGCCGGCGGCCAGGCCTTCGACGGCGCGGTTGCGCGTCAACGGTGCCATCACGGCGCGATTGGCGAGAGTGATCGGACCAAGCTTGTACGGCTCGAACAGTTTCGATGTGCTCATCGGCTCTTCCCTTGGAGAGGACAGGTGAGGGTCAATTGTGCATTGCCGCAGACGGCACAATGGCCCGAGCCATTCCAAAAATGCGGGTGGGTTCCGCGCAAGTGGCGCAGGATGGAATTCCATCCAGGGCGTCGTTTGCAGCAGGAAATGGTCAAGGCTGGCGTGTTGCTCTGTCGGCCCAAGCGCTTGACGGGTTCGGCCCTGAGATTCACCTGAACTACGGCAGCGTGACACCGGTCAATTCGGCCAATCTGGCGATGAGTTTGTCCTGGAACGTCCGTTCGACTGCCTCCTCGGCCGGTTCCTGCTGCCGGAGGTGATGCCAATAGCGTCCGCTGACCAGGGCTTCGGGATCGTCGCTGACCGCCAGCCAGGTCTGGGTCCGCTGTCCGGTTTCGATGTCGACAGGGGCGCTCGTCCCACCCATTCTCGTCTGCACCCAACCGGGATCGACCGCGTTGCTCAGCACCTCTGGCCAGAGCCGCGCCAGCGCCAAGGCCAGCGCCACGACGTGCAGCTTGGTCTCGGCATAGGCCTTTGCCGAATCCCACGGGCGCGTCGTCCAGTCGAGATCGGTCAGCGAGCCTTCTCCGCCGCGGTGCAGCCCGCTGCTGAGATACACCAGTCGGGCGGGGCGTTCGATCAGCGCTGTCAGCACGTACGGCGCGAGCGTGTTGATGGCGAGGGTGGTGGCATGTCCTTCCGGAGTCGCGCCGCGATCCGGTTGAGAATAGACGCCGGCATTATGGATGATCGCGTCCATGCGCCCGATCGCATTGACCTGGTCTGCGATGCGCCGCGTCTCCTCGGCGCTGCGGAGATCGCCCACCGCGATCCCGGCCGCGCGCGATCCGAGCTCGCCGAGCGCCGCGGCGCGATCGGCCGAGCGCGCATGCAGCACCACCCGATGGCCCTGATCGAGCAGCGATTGCGCCGCGGCCCGGCCGAGCCCGTCCGCGCTCCCGGTAATGAAGACGATGGCCATACGCTGGTTCTCCGAATGCTCACGGCGGCATTTAGCTGCGACGGCGCCAGCCCGCAACTCGGGCGTCCCGCCCGCGCAGACCCGAACCCGATCGGGTACGGCTGCCGATCACAACGCCTTGCGCGCGATCATAGCAGCATCAGCTCACTGCGGATCGTAGCCGGGCTTCTTGTAGATCGTGTCAGCCTTGTCGATGATGTCGGGCCTGTACACTTTTGCCGTCCACTCGTTCGGGGTGACATCTTCGATGCCGACCGAGACCGAGTCTTCGCCGGAATTGAGCGTGCGTGTCACCGCTTCGGTGAGGGCCCGTGCGAGCGCCTGCTTCTGTTGTTCGGACCTGCCCGGGTAGAGTTTGACGATAACGTGAGGCATTGCCGTTGTCCTTTGGCCGAGGATGATCAGCGCGTGGCAGTGGTCGTCGCCGGCGCGGCCTGAGCGCGCGGCGTGTTGCCGCGCATCCGCGCCAGCAGCTCTGCCGTCGGCCAGGAATCTGCGGGCAGGCCGAGCCGCAGCTGCATGGTCTTGACGGCGATGCGGCTCTGCTGGCCCAGCACGCCGTCGACCTTGCCGACGTCGAAGCCGGCTTTCACCAGCAGCTGCTGCAGCTCCTTGATCTCGTTGAACGGCAGTTGCGCGACCGGGCCGCTGGCTTTGCGCATCGGCGCGGCGCCGGCGATGCGGGTGGCGAGATAGGCCGCGGTGGTCGAATAGATCAGCGAATTGTTCCATTCGGTGTAGGCGGCGAAATTGGCATAGGCCAGGAACGCCGGGCCGTTGCGGCCCATCGGCAGCAGCACGGACGCTTCCAGCGCATCATTCGGCAGCGGCCGTCCGTCGGCATAGGTCACGCCGAGGCCGATCCATTTGCTGCGCGGCGCCTTGACGGTGAGATCGGCCTGCTCCCAGGGGAAGGTTGGAGGCACGCGGATCTCCTCCAGCCAGGGCTCGCCGCGGCGCCATTTGAGGCCGGTCGCGATATAGTTGGCGGTCGAGCCGATCACGTCGGGCGCGCTGCGCAAGAGGTCGCGGCGGCCGTCGCCGTCATAGTCGACGGCATAGGTGACATAATGCGTCGGCAGGAACTGGGTCTGGCCGAGCTCGCCGGCCCAGGAGCCGATCATCTCGGTGGGCGAGAGGTCGCCACGGTCGATGACTTTCAGCGCGGCAATGGTCTCGTTCTGGAAGCGCTCGCTGCGGCGGCAATCATAGGCCAGCGACACCAGCGAGGGCAGCACCGGCAGGTTGCCCATATTGGCGCCGAAATCGCTCTCCAGGCCCCAGAACGCCGCGATGACCGCCGGCGGCACGCCATAGTCCTTCTCAGCGCGGGCGAATGCCGCCGCATGCATCTTGATATGCTGCTGGCCGTTCTGCATCCGGTAGACCGCCGCCATGCGGCCGGCGAATTCGGTGAACAGCTGGCCGAATACGCGCTGGCCGCGGTCGCGGTTGACGATGCCCTGGTCGTAGGTGAGGTAGGGCGATGCTGCGGCGATGGCGCGCTGCGACACGCCTTCGGCCACGGCGCGCTGCTTCAGCTCGGCGAGAAAGCGGTCGAAGCTCTGGCCGTTATGACAGGAGGCGGCGCGCATCGAGGGCGCCGGCTTCGGTCGGGGCGCAGCCGCCTCCGGCGCCATTTGCGCCGACGCGCCGACAACCAGCATGAAGGAGGTCGCGAGCGCGCTGAAGGTCACGCGCAAGGCAGTCGAAGAGCTTCGCATCCGGTCTCACCGATGGCTGTCTAATTCCTTGTCGGACCATCGATATCCGATCCGGGGTGCGGCAGGGAAGGGGGCGCGCGAAGAGCGAATAGGGAACGGCAAGACCCCTATTCGCCACTCGCTATTCGCCATTCACTTTTTTACGCCACCTTGGCCAGCGCCGCCTGCGCCTCGCTCTGGATGCGCTTGAGATGTTCGGCATCGCGGAAGCTCTCGGCATAGAGCTTGTTGACGTCCTCGGTGCCGGACGGCCGCGCCGCGAACCAGCCATAATCGGTCTCGACCTTGATGCCGCCGAACGACTGGCCGTTGCCGGGCGCTTTGGTGTGCACGACGCGGACCGGATCGCCGGCGAGCTCGGTCAGGTTCAACTGCTCCGGCGTCAGCGCCTTCAGCGCGGCCTTCTGTGGCGGGCTCGCCGGGACGTCGATCCGCTCATAGACCGGCGCACCCAGCTCCGACGTCAGCTCCTTGTAGAGCTCGCTCGGATCGCGGCCGCGCCTGGCCATGATCTCGGCCGCGAGCAGGCCGAGGATGAGGCCGTCCTTGTCAGTGGTCCAGACCGTGCCGTCGCGCTTGAGGAACGAGGCGCCGGCGCTCTCCTCGCCGGCAAAGCCGAAGCTGCCGGAGTGAAGGCCCTCGACGAACCATTTGAAGCCGACGGGCGTCTCGACCAGCTTTCGCCCGAGCTTGCGTGCGACGCGGTCAATCAGGGAGCTCGACACGATGGTCTTGCCGATCGCAGCGTCGCTGCGCCAGTCGGGCCGGTGCGCGAACAGATAGGAGATCGCGGTCGCCAGATAATGGTTCGGATTCATCAGGCCGCCCGAGCGCGTCACGATGCCGTGACGATCGGCATCGGTGTCGTTGGCGAAGGCGACGTCGAAGCGCTCGCGCATGCCGATCAGGCTCGCCATCGCGTAAGGTGACGAGCAGTCCATGCGGATCTTGCCGTCCCAATCCGCGGTCATGAAGCGGAAAGTGGGATCGACGAGATCGTTGACGATGGTGGCGTTGAGCCCGTAGCGCTCGATCAGCGGCGCCCCATAGGCGATGGCGGCGCCGCCGAGCGGATCGATGCCGATCTTGACGCCTGCGGCCTTGATGGCGTCGAGGTCGACCGTGTTGGCGAGGTCGGCGACATAAGGCGTGATGTAGTCGTAAGGATGCACTGAGCCGCGCTGCCTGGCTTTCGTGTAGCTGATGCGCGACACGCCATCGAGTTCGTTGGCCAGATAGATATTGGCCTGCCGCTCGATCTCCCCGGTGGCATCGGTGTCGGCCGGGCCGCCATGCGGCGGATTGTACTTGTAGCCGCCATCTTCTGGCGGGTTATGCGACGGCGTGATGACCACGCCGTCGGCGAGGTGCTCCGTACGGCCCTTGTTGTAGGCGATGATGGCGTGCGAAATCACCGGCGTCGGCGTGTAGCCGCCGTCCTTGTCGACCATCACGTCGACGCCATTGGCGCCGAACACTTCGAGCGCGCTGGCGAGGGCCGGCTCGGCGAGGGCGTGGGTATCGATGCCGACGAACAGCGGACCATCAAGCCCGTGCTGACGTCGGTAGTCACAGAGCGCCTGCGTGGTGGCGAGAATGTGGTTTTCGTTGAAGCCCGTCTTGAGCGACGAGCCGCGATGGCCGGAGGTGCCGAACGCGACCCGCTGGGTCGGCTCATGCGGATCGGGCTTGAGCGCATAATAGGCCGTGATCAGCCGCGGAATGTTGGCGAGCGCGGCATTGGCGAGCGGCTTGCCGGCAGCGGGGTCAATCTTGGCCATGGAGCATCCTTCGCAGGTTCGAAAAACGGCAGCGGCGGCGGTTCGTTCCGCGTGGCAGGCCTTGCGGCCACGATTGCCTCCGCTGTCCCGACAACAGCCGCACCATGGCCGCGGCGGGCGCTCCGATCAACGGCGAAAATCAGCCGGCATGGCCGGATAGGCTCCTATCGGCGCGGGGGCAGCCCGGCCGGATCCGCCGCTTTGTGCGCGGGCTATTAACCACGCGGCGCTGTCCGAGCCGCCCGCGGCCGCCGCTTAAGCGTGAGTTTAACGCATCCCGATCGAGATGGTGAGCAAAGCAGACGCCCACAGGCGCGCTAGGAGAGTCGTCAGGAGCGGAAAAGTGAGAGCGCTTTGTATCGGCGCGTTGGCCGTGGTGTCAGCGTTGGCCCTCGGGGGCTGCAGTCACCCGGCAACGCCGCAGTTCGCGGTGCCCTGTGTGGATCTGAGCGGCCAAGCCTGCGCGGATAGTCCGCCCGTCGGCGAGCCGACCGTGCTGGCGCCTGCCGAAATCGCCGGCCAGTCGAGCCGTAAATCTGCTCCGGCCGTGGCGCGTCGGGCAAAGTTGCAGCGCAAGCATGCGCGCGCCGCCAAGCGGCGGGCCGCGTCTCACGCCACCGTGACCAAGCCCGCCGACAAGCCCAGCGACAAGACGCGAGACAAGCGGACGGAGACATCCGCGGACAAGCCGATCAACACGCCGGCGCGAACAGCCCGCCCGGAGCCAACGTCGCCGCCTGCAGCCGGCGAATCCGGCGCCAAGCCGCCGCCTGCCGTGTCGGATGTTCTACCGAACCCGGCCAAGGTGCAAAGCGAGGTCACTGTCGCGGCCGAATTGGCCGAACGGATGACGGCGTTGCGCGTGCCCGAGGTCCCTGCCGATACGCATCTCGTGGCTGTGCTCATGGCGCGTCCGAACGTGCGCGCACTCGCCGATCTCAGCGGCAAGGTGATCGCGATCGACGAGCGCTATGCGAAGTCGAACGCCAAGATCACCGCTGCGATGAACGCGGCCGGGGCGTCCGAGGTTTTGCTGCTGGAAGGCCAGGCCACTGCGATCACCCGGCTGACCAATGGCGAAGTGAGCGCGGCCGTCGTTGCTCTGGCGTCGCCCGAGGCGGCCGAGGCCTTTCCGAAGATCGCAGGTTTCCGCCTGTTCTCGGTCATGCTGACGCCGTAGCCAAGCGCGGCGCGCGAACTACGTCGTGGCCGTGCTGCTCGCGGGACGCGGCAGCGCCGCGCCCCTGACGGCGGCGATGCCCTTCGGGAAACCGCTGCGATCGCTGTAGAGCCGTTTGCGGCCGCGTTTCGGGTCGTGCTGTGCTGCGACATCCTTGGCCGCCAGATAGTCCAGCACGGTGATTCCGCCGACCATCACCAGCGCCGCCATCACGGTGCCGGCGCGCGGATTGCTCGGCCTGACCTCGCCGAGCAGCGTCGCCATGTCGAGACCGTCGCCGACCACGCGGCTCCATAGGCCAGCCTTCTTCTCCACCGACAGCGTCATCACGCCGGCGAGCAGTTCGCGCACACCATAGGCGCGCACCAGACCCTCGCGTCCCTGCATGCCGAGCGCGTTGGTGACGCGATGTGGCGCCAGCAGCTCCAGCGTCCCGAGCGCGATGCTGAACCAGCCGAGCCCGCGCGCCAGCCGATCCGCCGCCGTCAGCGAACTCGGGCCGGTGGAGATGATCTTGGGGTCGCCCTTCGACCTGACGAGATTGGAGAAATGAAACATGCGATGCGATCCCTTATGGCTTCAGCACGACCTTTACGCAGCTGTCCTGCTTGTCGCGGAAGGCGCGATACATCTCAGGTCCCTGCGCGAGCGGCACGGTATGGGTGATCACGAAGGACGGATCGATCTGGCCGTCGGCGATGCGCTGCGTGAGATCGTCGGTCCAGCGGTTGACGTGGGTCTGGCCGGTGCGGATCGTCAGCCCCTTGTTCATCAGCGCGCCCATCGGCACCATGTCGGAGAAGCCGCTATAGACGCCGGGGATCGAGACGATGCCGCCGGGCCGGCAGACATAGATGATCTCACGTAGCGCGTGGGGCCGGTCGTTCTCCAGCATGAACATCTGTTTGGCCCGGTCGAGCACGCTGTCGGGCTGCGCCATGCTGATATGGCTCTCGAAGCCGACGCAGTCGATGCACTTCTCCGGGCCCTTGTTGTCGGTCAGCTCGTTCAGCCGTCCGACGACGCTCTCCTTATCGAAATTGATGGTGATGGCGCCGCCGGCTTCGGCCATGGCCAGCCGCTCGGGAATCCGGTCGATCGCGATCACCCTGGAGGCGCCGAGCAGGATGGCGCTGCGGATCGCCATCTGTCCGACAGGGCCGCAGCCCCACACCGCGACGGTGTCGTCCGGCTCGATGTCGCATTGCGCGGCCGCCTGCCATCCGGTCGGGAAGATGTCGCTCAGGAACAACGCCTGCTCGTCGGTCATCCCGTCCGGCACCTTGATGTGGGTGGCGTCGGCGAAGGGGACGCGGAGATATTCCGCCTGACCGCCAGGATAGCCGCCGGTCAGATGCGTGTAGCCGAACAATCCCGCGGTCGTGTGCCCGAACACCTTCTCGGCGAGATGCTTGTTGCGGTTGGTGGTCTCGCACACTGAGTAATTGCCGCGCCGGCACTGCTCGCACTCACCGCAGATGATTGTGAAGGGCACGACGATGCGGTCGCCCTTCTTGAGTTTGCCATTGACCCCGGAACCGACCTCGACGACCTCGCCCATCGTCTCGTGGCCCATGATGTCGCCGGGCATCATCGCAGGGATGTAGTTGTGAAACAGATGCAGGTCCGAGCCGCAAATAGCGCAGCTCGTGACCTTGATGATCGCGTCCCTGTCGTGCTCGATCTCGGGATCGCTCACCGTGTCGCAGCGGATGTCCTCTTTGCCATGCCAGACCAGCGCCTTCATTCCCATCTCCGCGTCCTGAACGACCCTCGGAGAAAGTCGGTCATGCGCGGATGGTTGCTATGGACCAGGGATTTTTCGCCGGGCGCGGCCCGCGCCTGGGGATGTGGGGCCGCCTCGGCGGCACATGGCGGCCGTCATCCGGCCGATCATGTCGGACGTCCGTGTCTCGTGTCGGGAGGCGCGGTCAGGCTGCGGCTTTGCCGGTTTTCCTGGCGGCGGCCTTCGCGGTCTTGCTGACGGACTTCTTGCCGCTCTTGCCGTCCGGCTTTGCCGGCGCTGCCGCGGCTGACTTTTCGGACTTTTGCGGCTTTTCGGGCTTCTTGGGCAGCTCGGCCGCGGCGGCCTGACGCATCGCGCGGGCATAGCTGTCGGCGACGTTGTCCGCCGAGATCAGGAGCCGGCGCGCCGCGGCATTGGCCTGCTCGGCCACTTCGCGGGCGAGCATCTTGTAGCGCTCCTTGGCGTCCTTGTCCTTGGCTTTCATGGCCAAGCCGCTGAAGCGGTCCCGCCGCTTCTTGGCCGCCGCCAGAATGGTCTTGTTCTGCTGCTTGGCCAGTTGCCGGATCACGGCATCAAGATCGGCATCCGCCATCGTCGTCCCCAAACTCCCGAGAATCAGCGCTCCAGGCGCCCCAGAGCGCGCGGACTATGCTATCGGCGCTGCCGCTTTGCAATCGGGGCTGAACAGCTGCGCCACACCCGGGCGCCTCGTGCCGGCCGACCAGACCGGCCGCGCTCGATGCCTCCGAATTCTGAAAAGCGTGAGAGGTCGACTTGCATGGCGAGCGGCGGCAACGTCCGCCGCGGTCAGGCAGGCGGCACGGCGTTCTCCGGCGTTCGAGCCGGACCTGCCGACGGTGTCATGTGCAGGGGCCGCGCTGTCATATCACTAAGGACGGACTAACGGGGCCGGCGAAACCTCGGTGGAAACGCCTGGTAACGAATTCTCGGCAATTGCGTCAATTCGGATGAAAGGGATCATCAGCAATATGGCCCGCATCAGAGTTCTGCGTTTGGAGTGTTGCGGTGCTGTCCGGACATCGATACCTCGGGCTCCTGTCGCGGTTTCGCCGCAACGAGAGCGGGAATATCGCGATCATATTCGCGCTCGCATTGTTGCCGATCCTCACCTTCGTCGGCTCCGCGATCGACTATTCGATGGCGGTACGTGCCAAGGCCAAGCTGTCCGCCTCGCTCGATGCGGCGATGCTCGCCGCAACAGGCTATACCGCGATGCGCGGCACGGCGGCGGACGCCAAGACATCTGCCACCAACATGTACAATGGCCAGATGTCGTCGCATAAGCTGACCTCGAACTCGCTGAACATCACCGTCACGGACAGCGTGACGGCGCGAACCGTGACTGGCACGGCGTCGGTGGTCGTCAATACGGCGTTCATGTACATGTTCGGTTTTCCGACAATGACCGTGACGGCCTCCTCGTCGGCGTCGGCGTCGTTCCCGACCTATATGGATTTCTACGTCCTGGTCGACAATTCGCCGTCACAGGGGCTCGGCGCAACCACGGCCGACATGACGACGCTGCAGAACGCGACCTCTGACAAATGCGCCTTCGCCTGTCACGATACTTACACATCGAGCACGAAGAAGACGCTGCAGACCAACAGCTACTACCAGATCGCCAAGAACAAGGGCGTGACGATGCGGATCGACGTCGTCAGGTCGGCAACGCAGTCGCTGACCGATACGGCGACGTCGAGCCAGGTCGTCAGCAACCAATATCGCATGGCGGTCTACAGCCTGGGGAGCGATTGCGGCTCGCTGGGGCTGACGACCGTCGCCAGCCTGTCGTCGAGCATGTCGTCGGTGAAGTCCTCGGTCGGCGCGCTGGACCTGATGACCATCCCCTATAGCGGCTACAACAACGACATGTGCACCGATTTCGATGGTGCGATGTCGGGTATGAATGGCGTCATCCCGGCGCAGGGCGACGGGTCATCGACCAGTCCGCAGAAATGGCTGTTCTTCGTCTCCGATGGGGTCGCCGACTATTCCTATCCGACGACGTGCAGCAAGACCGTGCTTTCGGGCGGGCGCTGCCAGGAGCCGTTGAACACCACGACCTGCGACACGCTGAAGGCGCGCGGCATCAAGATCGCGGTGCTCTACACCACCTATCTCGCGATCACCAACAATAGCTGGTACACGACCTATATCGCGCCGTGGCGGGATTCGATCAGCGGCATCATGAAGTCGTGCGCCAGCCCGGGCTATTATTACGAGGTCGATTCCTCGGGCAGCATCGGCGCCGCGCTGACCGCGCTGTTCCAGCAGGCCATCGCGTCGGCGCATCTGACGAAGTAGCCGAACGCGGGTCAGGTCCTTAAGCCGGCAAGGCGAGCAGGTGCTGTAGCGTCGCGGCATCCTTGAGCACGGCGAGCGTTTCGCGGCGGGACAGGTAGCCGATCGCCTCGGCGAAACCGCCGGCCTGGGCGATCCGCGCCCGGGTGGTGGCGAGATCGATATCGATGTCGCCGGGCCGGCGCTGCGGCGGCGCGGGCAGGGCATTGATATGCTGGCGGCACAGCTCGGCGTTCTGCCGGAGCGCGTGCAGCGCGGCTTCGTGCGGTTGCCGCGGGGCCTCGCCAAGCTCCCTGGCGCGGATCAGCACCGGCGCCGGCTCGCGGTCCTCCGGCGTGGTGAACAGGCGCGCGCCGCGGCCGCGGCCGGCGGTCAGCAGGCCGATCGGGATGGCGAGCACAAGTCCTGCGATCACGGGCGACATCCAGGCCAGCAGCGGAACGGAGACCGCATAGGCGGCGGCGGCCATGGCCACGCCGCAGACCGAGGGCAGGGCGAATTTGCGGAAGATTTCCTGCCGGTTGACGCCGCCATCGCTGCGCCGCTGCACCTGCCAGCCGGCGTCCCGGCCGAGCAGGATGTCGATCACGGCGACCGACTGGAAGATCATCATCGACGGCGCGATCAGCGCCGACAGCAACGTTTCGGTCACCACTGCGGCGCAGAGACGGAGGCCGCCACCAAAGCCCCGGCGTCTGTCCGCGGTGAACAAGGCAGCCAGGCAGGCGAGCAGCTTCGGGATCATGAGCAGGCCGAGCGTCGCGCCGAACACCTGGGCGGCGAGCACCGGATCCTGGGCCGGCCAGCTCGGAAACAGCGCAAAGCCTTTCGGGAAGTATTCGGGCCGGACGAAATTGGCCTGCAGCGAAATCAGGATGCCGAGCACCAGGAAGGCGAGCCATAGCGGAGCGGTGACATAGGCGCCGATGCCGATCAGTAGATGCAGTCGCGACACCCAGTGCAGCCCGCGAGCCGGTAGCACCGCCAGATGCTGCAGATTGCCCTGGCACCAGCGCCGGTCGCGCGCGGCATAGTCGATCAGCGACGGCGGCACCTCCTCGTAGCTGCCGCCGAGATTCACCGTCATGTAGATGCCCCATCCGGCGCGGCGCATCAGCGCGGCCTCGATGAAATCATGGCTGAGGATGTGCCCGCCGAACGGCTTGCGGCCGCGCAGCTCGGGCAGTCCGGCGTGCTGCGCGAAGGCGGCGACGCGGATGATGGCGTTATGGCCCCAATAATTGCCTTCGGCGCCGTACCACCACGCATTGCCGGAGGCGATGACGGGCCCGTAGAGCCGGCCTGCGAATTGTTGCAGCCGCGCGAACAGGCTGCTGCCGTTGACGATCACCGGAAGCGTCTGGATCAGCGCGGCCTGCGGCGCCTGTTCCATCGCATAAGCGAGCCGGACCATCGTCTCGCCGCTCATCAGGCTGTCGGCATCGAGAATGATCATGTGGTCGTAGGCTGCGCCGAACCGCCGCACCCATTCGGCGATGTTGCCGGATTTTCGCGCGAGATTGTCGGCGCGGTGCCGGTAGTAGACGCGATGCGTGGGACATGCGTCGCGCAGCGCCAGGAACGCGGCCTCCTCTCCGATCCAGGTGTCGGGGTCGGTGGTGTCGCTGAGCAGAAACCAGTCGAAGCGATCGGTCGCGCCGGTCTTGGCCGCGGATTCGATCATCGCGCGCAGCCGCACCATCACCGCGTCCGGATCTTCGTTATAGGTCGGCAGCAGCATCGCGGAGCGGCTCGACAGCGCGGGGAGGGGGCCGTCGAGATCGATCGGGATCGTCTCCCGAGTCCGAGCCAAGGTCACGGCAAAGCCGGCCAGCGCCGTGATGAAGGCGAAGGTGATCCAGGCGAGCAGGATGCAGAACAGCACGAGCACCAGGCCTTCGAGCACGGTCACGCCGCCGACCTCGACGACCTGGTACATCTTGGCGCAGCCCACCGCGGTCAGCGCGGCGGTGGAGGCCAGAACGAGCGCGCGACGGACCGCGACCCCTGGCCCGCTGCTGAGCGCAGGACGGCCCGGCACGGGCTGGTCAAGCGGCGCAGCCACCATCTCGCAGGGCGCCTCGGAGGGCAGGAAGTCCGTTCCCGTCTCGTCACGAAGCTGATGCGATCGTCTTGAGCTTACGGCGTCCATCGATAGATCCAGCTCTCGGAGATGAGCTTGTCGCTCGCGAACAGTTCGGCCCGCAGCTCGACCGGCGCGTCCTTGGCGGCGCATTGAAAGCTCAGGCGCCATCCGCCGGTCTCGGGATTGGGCTGGGCGACCACGTTGGTCACCTCGGTCTTCTCGGCGCTCACGACACCCTTGACGGTGCCGGGATCGAGCCCCTTGAGCGCATCGCCCGCGAGTTCGAGCACGAACAGCCGTCCCTCGCCCAGCGCGGCCACGCCGGTGCGGGTGAAGCGCGCCAGCGCATGCGGCTTCGGCACGTCCGGGCCCCAATGCAGCCGATAGGTCATGTTGTGCTCGCCCTTGGCCGCGAGCGGCGTCTTCGGCCGCCAGAATGCGGCGATGTTGTCATGGATCTCCTGCTTGGTCGGGATCTCGAACAGCACCACGGCGCCTTCGCCCCAATCGCCGATCGGTTCGATCCACAGGCTCGGTCGCCGCTCGAACCGCGATTCCAGATCCTGGTAGGCGGCGAATTGCCGCTCCCGCTGCATCAGGCCGAAGCCGCGTGGATTGAGATCGTTGAAGACGCTGACCTGCAGGTCGCGCGGATTGCTGAGCGGACGCCAGAGCTGCTCGCCCTTGCCGTTGAACATCGCAAGCCCGTCGGAATCATGCACCGCGGGCCGGAAGTCGTCGGTGTCGCTGCGGTCGTTGGGCCCGAACAGGAACATGCTGGTCATCGGCGCCAGTCCGGCATGGCCGATCTCGACGCGCGGATACAGCGAGGCCTCGACATCGAACACGGTGGTGTCGCCCGGGCGGATCGTGAAGCGGTAGGAGCCGGTCGCGCTCTTGCTGTCGAGCAGCGCGTGCACCACCATCGCAGTGGCGCCGGCGGTCGGCTTCTCCAGCCAGAACGCCTTGAAGACGGGGAACTCCTCGCCCTTGGCCTCGCCGGTGTCGATCGACAGGCCGCGCGCCGACAGCCCGTAGATCTCGCCTTTGGCGACCGCGCGAAAATAGCTCGCGCCGAGAAATACGCAGACCTCGTCATAATAGTCCGGCCGGTTCATCGGCGTGTGCAGCCGAAAGCCGGCGAAGCCGAGATCGGCCGCCGGAAACGCCGGCACTTGCGGGCCAAACGCGAAGTCTTCCGGACGATAGGTCACCGGCCTGGCCTGGCCGTCCGTGACCTCGTAGATGTCGACGCGGTCCTTGTAGATGAACCCGCGATGAAAGAACTGCGCCTGGAACGGCAGCTTCTCGTCGCGCCACAGCGCGTGCTCCGGCAGAAAGCGGATCGAGCGGTAGGCATCGTAGTCGAGCTTCGCCAGCGCATCCGGCAGGTTGTCGTCCGGCGTGGCATATGGCTTGGCCGCGAGGTTGCGCGCGAGATCGCGGACATTGGCTGCATTGAACGGCTGACCCGCAGGCGCCGCGACCGCGACGCTCCGCGCGACGGATGCGGCGATCGGGATCGCAGCCGCAGATTGCATGAACTGACGGCGATTCAACTTGTTCTCACTTTTCTGCGTGGACGCCGAAGCAACCGCTCAGGCGACGTCGGGTTCCATCGGAGTCGGCGACCTTGCCGCTCTCACCAATGGATCATCGTTGCCGAACGACACATGAATGGCGACAGCGCAGCGCGTCAGGCGCGGAGAGGATGCGCGTGATGAGCAGGATGTTGAGCCGCAGACCCCTGCTTCAGAGGTGCTTCATCGTCAGACGATACCGATCCGGTGCGGGGACCGCTGAGGCGCGAGCCCGGCCTCGCTCGATCGCCGGCGCAGCCAGTTACGAAGGCTGACGATCTCCGGACAATCGGCCGTCCCTTCGGGAGCGATCAGCCAATCGCCCACGCCAGTTTCCCCGTGAATCCGGTCGCAGCGATAGCCCGGGTGGTGACCGAGGCTGCGGGCAATCAGCGCGTCGACCTTGCCCTCGACCAGTTCATGCAAGCCGGCGGGTTGCAGCACGCGCAAGCCGATCTCGGCATTCCCGGCCCGGAATGCGTCCAGCCCGAGCCGGCGCAGGTCAAGGCCGCCATGGACGCCCAATTGCAGCAGCACGGCGCCTTGCGGCTTGAGTTGCGCGGTCGCGTCGGCGATGCGACGGAAACCGTCCGATATTCCGGGCAAATAGCTTTGACCGGCTGCAGTCAGGATGAGTTGTTTGTGCAATCGCTCGAACAGGCGGACGCCCAGGCGAGCCTCCAGCGCCTTGACCTGCTGGCCCACGGCCGCAGGAGTCACATGCAGCTCCTGCGCGGCGCGCTTGAAGCTGAGATGTCGCGCGGCAGCTTCGAATGCGCGCAACGCGTTGAGCGGCGGAAGCGTATAGGTCATTGCATCGAGTTTGACACTGATCGGCCGTGGCCTTGCAATAGATTTTCTACGGTGAGACCACGGCAAATCTGCTTTGAGCCGGCCCGGCCTCGACAGCTACGTTCCGCTCCTCATGTCATCGGTGCCTACAGGGCAAGGCCCGAGAGCCGCCAGAGGAGAGATACGCCATGGTCGATATCGTTCACCCGTTCTACGAGGGGCATCGCGATGCGATGGAAGCTGTCATGGGCCACCGCCTCGACCTCGCCGAACCGCTGCTGCGCGACCGTGCGCATGTGTCCGGCATCGCGCAGGTGAGGCGGCAGGTGATGGACGAATTCGAGGTCGTGCTCACCCAGATGCCCTATGTCGGCGGCGCCGCAAGCCGCATGACTGACTTCTTCATGCGCCTGATCGGCTTCATCGCCATCAGCCGCGTGCTGCGGCGGCACGGCGTGTCACCCTCCCTGATCGGCGACATCGAACGGGAAACCTACAGGGCGCAACTGCTCATCGAGCCCGCAGCGGATCGCCTTGCCGAAGGGCGCCAGTTCATGTCGCCGGAGAACCGGAGACGTCTGCGCGAGCAGGCCGCACACAGCGCTTCAGAAGCTCATCAGCGCGAGTTTCCCGATGACTTCGTCTATGAGTTTGTCGAGCCTGGCCCGGGCGACCGGTTCGAGTTCGGCATCAACTACACATCATGCGGATTCTGCAAGTTCGCGGCGCGTCACGGCGATCAGGCGATTCTGCCGAACATCTGCTGGCTCGATGTCGACGCCTATGCCGTGCGCGGCATCCATCTCGAAAGGACGCAGACGCTGGCTGGCGGGGCGAGCCATTGCGATTTCAGATTCTCGTCATTGCAGTCGGACGACAATGACGTGGACAGCGTTTGCCCTACAGCTCCCTCGCATTGCTGAACGCGAACGAGCTCACCCGCCGTGTCGTCTCGTCCAGGATCAGCGTCCGGGTGATCGGCGGCTCGGCGCGCTGGGCGCAGTTTTCGCGCTCGCACAGCCGGCAATTGACGCCGATCGGCGTGCCCTCGGTCTTCTCCAGGTCCATGCCTGCCGCATAGACGAGACGTGAGGCGTGGCGGATCTCGCAGCCGAGGCCGATGGCGAAGCGCGGCTGGGGCAGCGGATGCGGCGCGACCGGACGGCGCACCATCTGCGCGATGGAGAAATAGCGCGAGCCGTCGGGCAGCTCGATGATCTGCTTGAGAAGGCGGTCCGGCGTGTCGAAGGTCGAGTGCACATTCCACAGCGGGCAGGTGCCGCCGAACTTCGAGAAAGGGAAGGTGCCGGACGAAAACCGCTTGGAGACGTTGCCGGCATTGTCGACGCGCAGCATGAAGAATGGAATGCCGCGCGCATTGGGGCGCGATAGCGTGGTCAGGCGATGGCAGACCTGCTCGAAGCCGGTGTTGAAGCGCTGCGCCAGCACGTTGATGTCGTAGCTCAGCGCTTCTGCGGCGGCGAGGAAGGGGCCGTAGGGCATCATGACGGCGGCGGCGTAATAGCTTGCCAGCGTCATGCGGTAGAGCCTTCGCGATGTGTCGTCGAGTGCGCCGGCGCGGCCGATGATGATTTCGAACTGCGGCAGGCATTCAGCCATGCCGAGCTGGAACGCGAGCTGAAAGGTGCGGCCGGGCCCATCGACGAGTTCCGAGATCAGCAATTGGCGGCGATGTCGGTCATAGCGGCGCAATGTCTCGCGCATGACGTCGACCGGCATCACCCGGGTCTGCACCGAATGCTTTTCGCGCAGCCGCGCCGCAAGCGCCGCATAGAGTCCTTCGGCGGGCACGTCGAGCGCGTCGCGCAGGCCTTCGGCCTGCTGCTCGAGCTCGGCGAAGTAGTTGCGGTTGGCCTCGATCAGGTCGCGCACCCGTTCGATCGGGTTGGCCTCGAAATGGCCGCCGCCCGCGTTGCGGTCGGCCATCTGTGCCGCCACCAGCGTCTCGCCGCGGCGCGCTTCAGCGTAGGCGGCATACAGACGCTGCAGGGCGTGGGTAATGCCGGGGCACAGCTCGGCGAGGTCGCGCAACTCCTGCTTCGGCAGCTCGATCTGGCGGAACAGCGGGTCGGAGAAGATCTCGTTGAGCTCGGCGAAGAAGCGGTCCTCGTCGGCGGTCGCAAGATCGCGCAGATCGAGGTCGTAGGTCTCGGCCAGCCGGAGCAGGATCTGGGCGCTGACCGGCCGCTGGTTGCGCTCGATCAGGTTGACGTAGCTTGGCGAAATGCCGAGCCCCTCGGCGAGCTGGGTCTGCGACAGGCCGAGCTGCTGGCGAATCCGCCGGAAGCGCGGGCCGACGAACAGCTTCTTTCCGGATTCACCGGGCATCGCGATCTCCTGACAGGCCGGAAGACCCAATTTTGTGACAAGATTTACAAAATGACATTTGTGACAAGTGATGATGTTACATGACATCACCATTCAAAAACAAGGGGACTAGCGGTAAGCGTCGGTTTCGCGTTTATCTCCTGTCACGCAATTCGCAATGCACTGTCAAAGTTGTGACGTTGAAGGAGGGTCTCATGACCAGCAATTTCTGGGTGATCGGCGGCGAGTTCGGCTCGATGAATTTCCACAAGCTGGTGGAAGGCTCGGCCCAGGTGAAGGGTCCGTTCAAGTCGCGCAAGGAAGCCGAGGACTGCTGGCGCGAGGTCTCCGAGGAGAACCGGCACAAGGCTGGCGTGCGGTTCTCGATCGTCGAGGAGCCGCAGCGCGCCCCGGCGGCGTGACCCGACGCGAGGCATTGCCGGGTATTTGAATAAGCTCGAGGAAGAGCCCAAGGACGGGGCGGTCTCAGCCGGGTCACCGGAGGAGGCCGCCCACGTCCGTTCTGGTTACGATGCTGTGCTTATAACCCATTGAAGATCAAAGGGGATTGCAGAATACTGGGTTACTGCTAGGTTAACCGGGTGGGAACCTGGCAGAACCAGGGCCAAACTGTGAAAGCGTCAGCGATGTCCGAGGCCCCCGACAGCAGCACCGAACCGCGTCCCGTGCGCCTGCGCGAGGCGCTGCGACAAGCCCGGATCGAGGCCGCAGACCGCACCGGGGTGGTGGTCGATCTGCGCGATGCCGAGGTGGCGCGGCTGGAGATTCTCAACGACGCGCTCGATCCGCTGTTCAATGAGATCCCGGGCCAGATCGATTTGTTCGATCGCGGCATCAGCCAGGGCGAGACGCCGCGCTTGTGGATCGACATTGTCGCCCATGTCGTGATGGGCCGCGACAAGCGGCAATATCGCTTCGTGCAGGACACCCGCAACGGCCGCATCGTGCTCGCCGAATCGCACGAGGCCGGCGCCATCGTGAAGGCTGTGACCGATTATGTTGCGCGCCGCATGGTCGAGCGCGAGCGCGCCTTCAGCCCGGCGCGCGCGCAGGCCCCGATCGCCGCGGAGAAGCCGCGCCAAGGCAGCAGGGTTTGGACGTTTGCGCTCGGCTTTGTGCTCGGCGCGCTGTCGCTGTTCGGCGTCGCGCTTTATGAGAGCCTGAAACCGATCTCTTTCTGAACCCGCGTCAGAGCAGCCGAACCTGCCGAATCTCGCGCACCCGCAACGCATCGTTGACGCTGCGGACCGTCATGTCGCAGCGCCAGTGATTGCCGGCGCGGGAGATGGCGAAGATGTTGTAGGCGGCCGCCGGATAATGGCCGTGTGCAATGGAGGAGGCCGAGGGCACACCGACGGTCGGAATCTTGCGCTCGGGGCCGTCGATCCAGATCGTCGAATGCACGTGATCGTGGCCGTGCAGGATCAGCTCGACGCCGTGGCGTGCGAGCAGGGCGATGAGATCCTTGGCGTCGGTCAGCCGCTTCATGCGATTGGCGGAGCGCAACGGATGATGCACCAGCAGCACCCGGAACAGCTGCTCATGGGCGATCGACTGCAGCAGTTGCTCCAAAGCGGCAAGCTGCGCGCTGCCGAGCCGGCCGGTCGCCATGAACGGACCGGAAGGCACGGCCGATGACAGGCTGATCAGCGCCAGCGGCCCGCGCCGGCGCAGCGAGGGAAAAGTCGCCGGTCCCTCCTGCGGGGCATCGCCGCCGAAATAGGCGGCAAAACTCTCGGCGAAACGCAGCCGGGTCGAGCGCACATAGGCGTCGTGGTTGCCGGGAATGGCCGTGACCTTGTCCGGTGGCCCGACCGTCTTGAGCCAGGCCTGGGCGAGCGGGAATTCCGACTCCAGGGCGAAATTGACCAGATCGCCGGTGACGGCAATCTGGTCCGGCATCTGCGTGTGCAGGTCCGACACCAGCAGATCGAGAATATCGCGCCGGTGATATTTGTAGCGGTTGCGGGTCCAGTTCAGATAGCCGAGCGCGCGCTTGCCGGCGAGCTCCGCCAGCCGCGGCCGCGGCAGCGGTGCGAGATGCGGGTCGGACAGATGCGCGAGCGTGAACGCGGCCATCACCGGCCTCGGCGCCGAATGCGGATGCGAGCGCGCCAAATCGTCATGTCGTGCTATCCCTCATGCTGCCGGCTCTCATGGCAAGCCCCGCGGGGAAGCGCAAGGACAACCAGGACTTCGAATTCTGATGACAACACATCTCAGCCGCTTGCGGATCCGGTTCGAGCCGCTGCTCCGGCGCGGCTTTCATCTGTATTGGCGGTTCGCGCGCGGCATGACCCTGGGTGTGCGCGGCGTCGTGCTGGATGCCGACAATCGGGTGTTCCTGGTCAGGCATGGCTATGTCGCCGGCTGGCACCTGCCGGGCGGGGGTGTCGAGGTCGGCGAGACCTTCCTGGAGGCGCTGACGCGGGAATTGTTCGAGGAGGGACGGATCCAGCTCTCGGCTGAGCCGGAGCTGCACGGCATTTTCCTCAACAGCCACGTCTCGCCACGGGACCACGTCGCCGTATTCGTTATCAAAAGGTTCACGCAGGACCGGCCGCCAACGCCGAACAGCGAGATCGTCGAGACCGGCTTCTTCGCCCGCGATGCGCTGCCCGAGGGAACCACTTTGGGGACGCTGTCCCGCCTGCGCGAGGTGCTAGACGGCGTTAAGGTCATTCCCACCTGGCGGCCGGAACAGCCCGCTCAGGCCGGCTCATTATGAAATTCTGCACCGAATGCGGGCAGTCTCCCCAGCGTGGGAGAGGGGTCTATGAGTTCACCATCGATGCGGATCGCAGTGCTGGTGCCCTGCTATAATGAAGAGGCGGCCGTCGCCGCCGTGGTCAGGGACTTCAAGCAGGCGCTGCCGACGGCGACCGTCTACGTCTATGACAACAATTCGAAGGATCGCACCATCGAGGTCGCGCGCGCGGCCGGCGCCGAGGTGCGCAGCGAGCGGCGGCAGGGCAAAGGCCATGTGGTCCGGCGAATGTTTGCCGATGTCGATGCCGACATCTACGTGCTGGTCGATGGCGACGCCACCTATGATGCGCCGAGCGCGCCACGCATGATCGAGCGGCTCGTGGCCGAGCATCTCGACATGGTCGTGGGACTGCGGATCGACCAGGAGCAGGCGGCCTATCGCATGGGCCATCGCACCGGCAATTGGATGCTGACGCGCTTTCTCGCCGAAGTGTTCGGTCAGGCCTTCAAGGACATCCTGTCCGGCTACCGCGTGTTCTCGCGGCGCTTTGTGAAATCATTTCCCGTTCTCTCCGACGGTTTCGAGATCGAGACCGAACTCAGCGTTCATGCGCTGGAACTGGCGCTCCCGGTGGCCGAAATCGCAACGCCGTATTATGCGCGGCCAGAAGGTTCGGTCTCCAAGCTCAACACCTGGCGCGACGGCTTCCGCATCCTCGGTACGATCCTGAAGCTCTATCGCTCGGAGAAGCCGCTGCGCTTCTTCACGGCGATCGGCATCTTCTTCGCGCTGGTCTCGATCGGCTTCGCTATCCCGGTCTTCGTTACCTTCATCGAGACCGGGCTGGTGCCGCGGCTGCCCACGGCCGTGCTGTCGATGGGCCTGATGATCATGGCGCTGCTGTCGGCCTCGTCGGGCCTGGTGCTGGATACCGTCACCCGCGGCCGTCGCGAGATGAAGCTGCTGGCCTATCTGTCGCATGCACCGCTCGGGCGGCCATCCGCCTGAGGCCGGCTCATCACATCCCATCCCACCGCATGGCGGACGCTTGTATCCGCCCGCCAGTGCCGTCATGGTTCGGGTTCGCTCCACGTCCTGCAAAGAGATCCCTGCTTCCATGCCCATCCTCAACAGCATCGCCGCTCTCGCCGACGATATGGCCGCCTGGCGCCACGATTTTCACGAGCATCCGGAGTTGATGTATGAGGTGCATCGCACCGCCGGCATCGTCGCCGAGCGGCTGCGGGAATTCGGGTGCGACGAGGTCGTCACCGGCATCGGGCGGACCGGCGTGGTCGGTGTGATCCGTGGCCGCAAGACGGGGTCGGGCCGCATCATCGGCCTGCGCGCCGACATGGACGCGCTGCCGATCGAGGAGGCTTCGGGCGTGCCCTATGCCTCGAAGACACCGGGGCTGATGCATGCCTGCGGCCATGACGGCCACACCGCGATGCTGCTCGGGGCCGCCAAGCATCTCGCCGAGACCCGCAATTTCGACGGCACGGCGATCGTGATCTTCCAGCCGGCCGAGGAGGGCGGTGCCGGCGGCAAGGCGATGGTCGATGATGGCCTGATGACCCGCTGGGGCATCCAGGAGGTCTACGGCCTGCACAATGCGCCAGGCGTGCCCGAGGGAGTCTTTGCGCTGCGGCCGGGCCCGATGCTGGCCGCGTCCGACGAACTCGAGATCACCGTTCATGGCAAGGGCGGCCATGCCGGCGCCGGCGTCCACAAGGCGGTCGACAGCGTGCTGATCGCCGCGCACATCATCACGGCACTGCAGTCGATCGTGTCGCGCAACGTCGATCCGATCAAGTCGGCGGTCATCTCGATCTGCATGGTCGAGGCCGGCAAGGCCATGAACGTCATTCCCGAAACCGTCGAGCTGAAGGGCACCGTGCGCACGCTCGATCCCGAGGTGCAGGACCTGGTCGAACGGCGCATCGCCGAGGTCGCCGACGGCATCGCGCGCACCTATGGCGGCACGGCCACGACGAAATACACCCGGCTCTATCCGATCACGATGAATCATGCGCGCGAGACCGTGATCGCCGCCGACGTCGCGCGCGACGTGGTCGGGGCGGAGCGCGTCGTCGATCAGGCGCCGCCGCTGATGGGCGCCGAGGACTTCGCTTTCATGCTGCAGGCCCGCCCCGGCGCGTTCGTGTTCCTCGGCATGGGCGACGGCAAGGACTGTCACCATCCGGCCTATCGCTTCAACGACAACATTCTCGGCCACGGCGCGTCCTATTGGGTGCGGCTGGTCGAGAAGACAATGCCGGCGGAGTGACGCTGGCGTGGCGTCAGTTGCGGGCCATCGCCTGCAAGGAGAGCTGACGCCATCGCCGCGGGCTGCAGCCGGTCCAGCGGGCGAACGCGCGGGAGAAGGCTGAAGCTTCGGAATAGCCGAGCAGGAAGGCGATGTCGCCCAGCGGCAAATGGGCCTGGCGCAGATAATGGCGGGCGAGATCGAGGCGCGTGGCCTCGATCAGATCGGAGAAGGTGGCGCCGAATTCAGCAAGGCGGCGCTGCAAGGTCCAGGGCGTGGTCGACAGCGCCTCGGCGACCTCCTCCAGATGAAGCGCGCCCGCGGACAGCCGCCGCCTGATCTCGCCGCGAACCAGGTCGAGAAATGCCGGCGTGCCGCACGAGCCGGCAACGCCGGCGAGATCGGTGGTCAGCCGCTGCAGGCGCGACAGATCGGCCTGCGGCATCGCGCGGTCCAGGCCGCGATCGCGAAACACCAGCGCGTTGGTCCCCTGCGACCAGCCGACATCGGCATCGAACGCCGCTTCATGGTCGCGCCAGGACGCGGGCCGGGCATGCTCGAACAGCACCATCTCGGGCGCCCAGCCCGACGGCAGGCAGGTGCGGAAGACATTCGCGAACATGCCCATGGTCAGCTCGGCATCCTGCCGGCGATCGACGATCGAGCCGTCGAGAATGCGATATTCGAGCCGGAGCAAGCCGTCACGTCGGGTGAGCCGGGTCTCGGTCGCCTGCTGATGCCAGGGAAACCACAGCGCGAGGTGCTCGATGGCCGAGCCGAGCGTCGGGGCCGCAAGCGCGATCTCGCCGATCAGACCGAGCATCTGCGGCTGGTAGCGCTGGCCGAACCACAGTCCGAAATTGTCGTTGCCGGTCTCCTGCGCGGCGTCCTCCATCATCGCGACATAGTCTGCGAGGTCGAGCGCGCGGCGGGTCTGGCCAAGGCATTCCGCATCGATGCCGATCCGCTCGAACACCGCTTCGGGGCGACCTCCCGTGCGGGCGATGAAGTCAGCCACGCCGGTCGCGGCGGCGGCCAGAATGTTCCGGCTCCGATCCCGCGGAGGCTGGCTGTCGGCTGCAAGATGCTGTGCCATGAGATCCTCGCCTTTGAGGAAATGCGCCGTCGATTCACACCTCGTAGTTATGCAAGTCACGTGCCTGTCGAAGCGGGCTCTCGATGGGACCTCCGCGCACGGACATGGCGCGGAGGGCTGTTGGCGAAGATCTCACGCGGCGGCCGGATCAATCGGCCATGGCGCGGGCCTCGTTCAGGGCGATGTCGAGCAGATTGTCATTCGCCGCATTGGTGCGCTTGCCTGCCGTCAGACGATAGAGCAGCAGGCCGGCGGCGAACAGCACCACGAAGGCCGCAAACACCTGCAGGTTGAACCAGACCATCGTGAGCAGCGAGAGCGTCGCGCACACCAGGGCCACGGCCGGGAGCACCGGATAGAGCGGCGCCTTGAACGGCCGGACCAAATTGGGCTCGGTCGCGCGCAGGCGGAACAGGGCGGCCATGCTCATGATGTACATCACCAGGGCGCCGAACACGCTCATGGTGACGATGTTCGCCGTCAGCGTCTGCCCGGCGAATTGGATCAGCTCGTCGGAAAAGATCGCGGCGATGCCGACCACGCCGCCGGCGAGGATCGCCCAATGCGGCGTGCGGCAGGTCGGATGCAGCGCGGCGAGCTTTGCTGGCAGGAAGCCGGCGCGCGACAGCGCGAAGATCTGGCGCGAATAGCCCATGATGATGCCGTGAAACGAGGCAATCAGGCCGAACAGGCCGATCCACACCAGCATGTGCAGCCAGCCCGAATTCTCGCCGACGACGATCTTCATGGCCTGCGGCAGGGGATCGTTGATGTTGGCGAGCTTCGACCAGTCGCCGACGCCGCCGGCCATGATCATGGTGCCGAAGGCGAGCACGACGAGGGTCAGGATGCCGGCGATATAGGCGAGCGGAACGGTCTTGGTCGGATTCTTCGTCTCCTCGGCAGCCATGGCCGCGCCTTCGATCGCCAGGAAGAACCAGATCGCGAAGGGAATGGCCGCGATGATGCCGCCGATGCTCGTCAGCGAGAACGTGCTTTCACCGGCCCAGCCATTGGCGGCGAAATTGGCGAAGGAGAAGCCGGGCGACACCACGCCCATGAACACCAGGAGTTCGGCGATCGCCAGGATCGTGACGAACAATTCGAACGTCGCGGCGATCGAGACGCCGGCGATGTTGAGCGCCATGAACACCACATAGGCGCCGAGCGCGGCGGCTTTCGGCGACAGCGCCGGAAACTGGACGTTGAGATAGGCACCGATCGCGAGCGCAATCGCGGGCGGGGCGAACACGAACTCGATCAAGGTCGCAAAGCCCGCGACGAAGCCGCCGAGCGGGCCGAAGGCGCGATAGGAATAGGCGAACGGGCCGCCGGCATGCGGGATCGCCGTGGTCAGCTCGGTGAAGGAGAAGATGAAGGTCGTGTACATCACCGCGATGAAGATCGTGGTGACCAGGAAGCCGAGCGTGCCCGCCTTGTCCCAGCCATAGCTCCAGCCGAAATATTCGCCGGAGATCACCAGCCCGACCGCGATGCCCCAGAGATGGAGGCCGGTCAGGCTCTTCGAAAGCGTCGGTTTGGTCTCGTCACTCATGTCCACGCGCTCCTGTCGGTTTGTGATGGGTGATCTCTGCTGTCGAGTGTGTGGTCTCGATCGCGCCGTCAGGCGCCGCTTCCTTGAGGCCGATGCCGGTCACGCCGATCCGCAGCGCTTCGCGCACCAGCCAGGCCAGCTTCTCGCCGGCCCGCTCCGCCGACAGGCCGTGGTCATGAATGTTCGAGATGCAGTTGCGCGCGCTGTCGCGCAGGCCGGGCGCCGGATGGAGTGTGAGGTAGACGCCGAGCGAGTCGGCCGCCGACAGCCCCGGGCGCTCGCCGATGAGAACGGCCACGAGCCGGGCGCGCATCGCCGCGCCGACATCGTCGCCCAGCGCGACGCGCGCCTGCGAGGCCAGCACGACCGGACCAATGGCAAGGCCCGGGAGTCGCGCCTCGGTCGCGATCACCACGTCAGCTGCGTGGCGTTCGACCGCATCGGCGGAGAGCCCGTCGGCGATGACGAAGACGAGATCGAACGGACCTGACGGCAGCTGTGAGGCTGCGCCTGCGGCGAGGCGGCGTCCGAGGTCGGGCCGGCGCAGGTAGCTGGCGCGGTCCGGCGCCGCGCTGGCCACCTTGATCACCTCGCGCGGCGCCAGCGCGTCGGCGATGCTGTCGAAATTGACCTTGCCCCACACGGCGTCGCGCGCGAGCGCATGCGCCATCTGGAATTCCAGTCTGGCCTGCGTCGGCAGCCCGTCTCCGCAGCGTCCGAGCGCGACGCGGGCGCGCGTCATCCGGCGCAACATGTCGAACGCATCGTCCCTCATGCCCGCGCTCCGCGTCCGATCAGCCGGGTGACGGCGGGCGCGCTGCGCGGCAGCGGCGGCACGCGGCCGTGTTCGTCGAGCAGGCCCATGCGCGCCAGCCAGGCCTCGAACTCGGGTGCCGGGCGGCGATTGAGCAGATGCCGCAACCGCATCACGTCGTGATGCGACAGGCTTTGATAGTTGAGCATGATGTCGTCGGCGCCGGGGACCGCGATCAGGAAATTGACATTGGCCGCCGCGAGCAGCAGCGCCAGATCGTCCATGTCGTCCTGATCGGCCTCGGCATGGTTGGTGTAGCAGACGTCGCAGCCCATCGGCACGCCGAGCAGCTTGGCGCAGAAATGATCCTCCAGCCCGGCGCGGATGATTTCCTTTGCGTCGTACAGATATTCCGGACCGATGAAGCCGACGACGGTATTGACCAGCAGCGGCGAGAAGGCGCGCGCGACCGCGTAGGCGCGGGCCTCGACGGTCTGCTGATCGAGGCCGTGATGGGCGTCGGCCGAGAGCGCCGCGCCCTGGCCGGTCTCGAAATACATGACGTTGCTGCCGATGGTGCCGCGCTTGAGCGACTGCGCGGCGTCCTGCGCCTCCGCCAGCAATGCGAGCGTCACGCCGAACCCGGCATTGGCGGCCTCGGTGCCGGCAATCGATTGAAAGACGAGATCCAGGGGCGCGCCTTGCTCGATCGCCTGGATCGAGGTCGTGACGTGGCTGAGCACGCAGGATTGCGTCGGCACCTCGAATTTGCACCTGATGTCGTCGAGCATCGACAGCAGGCGAATGCAGGCTTCGACATTGTCCGTCGCTGGATTGATGCCGATCACGGCATCGCCCATGCCGAACAGCAGACCGTCGAGGGTGCCGGCCGCGATCGCCTGGGGATCGTCGGTCGGATCGTTGGGCTGCAGCCGTGACGACAGCCGGCCGGGCAGGCCGATGGTGGAACGAAACGCGGTCACCACCCGGCACTTCGCCGCGATGGCGATCAGATCGCCATTGCCGCACAGCTTGGAGACGGCCGCGACCATTTCCGGGGTGAGGCCGGGCGCGAGCGTGGCAAGCCGGTCGGCATCCGCCTCCCAGGACAGCAGCCACTCGCGAAACTGCCCAACGGTCAGCGCGGCGACCGGCGCGAATGCCGCGGCATCGTGGCTGTCGAGGATGAGGCGCGTGACCTCGTCGGTCTCGTAGGGAATCAGCGGCTCGTCGAGGAAACGTCGCAACGGCACATCGGCCAGCGCCATCCGTGCCGCCACCCGCCGCGCGGCGCTGTCGGCCGCGACGCCCGCCAGTTCATCGCCGGAGCGGCGGGGTGAGGCGCAGGCCAGCAGCGTCTTGAGATCATCGAAAACATGAGTTTCGCCGCGATGGCGCGACCGGAATGCACCTGTCATCTTCGACCTGCCGCTGTGTCAGAGGGGTCCCAAGCGGCCGGGACGACGGCCGCAACGCTCATGACGGGGGCGAGGTTAGGCGATGGCGGCTCCGGAAACTTGACATCTCAGCACAATCTTCGGTCACACCGTCTGAATGCTCAGAAATTCAGCAGATGATCTGGAGAACTGAGCGAATGCGGTGAAAGCGACGGCGCCACGCCATGGACCGCGCCGCGCCGGGATGCTATCTCGCCACCCCACATGAGTGACCTCTCCATCACGATCTCAGCCGAGAAGCCGGGCGATGCGCAGGCGATCGAGCGGCTGCATGAGCGCACCTTCGGCCCCGGCCGCTTCGTGCTGAGCGCCTATCGGTTGCGCGAGCACGTCGATCACCTGCTCGAATTGTCGTTCACCGCCCATATCGGCACCTTGCTGGTCGGCTCGGTGCGGCAGCTGCCGATCTGCGTCGGCGACACCAAGGCGCTGATGCTCGGGCCGCTGACGGTCGAGCCGCCGTTCCGCAAGCACGGCATCGGCCGCATGCTGATGGAGCGCTCGATCGCGGATGCGCGCGTGCAGGGCCACCGCCTGATCCTGCTGGTCGGTGATGCCGCCTATTATGCGCGGGTCGGCTTCAAGCCGGTGCCGAAGGGCCGCGCGACGATGCCCGGGCCTGTCGACTACAACCGGTTGCTGGTGAACGAGCTGGTCGAGGGCGCCTTCGAGGGTGTCGCGGGCGAGATCCGTCCGGATTGGGATTACGCGCGCTAAGATCTTTCCATCATTGCGAGCGAAGCGAAGCAATCCAGGGCCCAGCGAGGACTCTGGATTGCTTCGTCGCTGCGCTCCTCGCAATGACGAAGGAGGGAGCGCAGGTTGGTCGGCTTCTGCGCTCCTCCGAGTTCGTGATCAGAACTTCAGATTGGCAAATATCCGCACCCCGATGCCGGGCAGCAGGACCTGATCCTTGGTGTAGGACACGGAGTTGCGGATCTTCTCGTTCAGCAGGTTGTTGCCGACCAGGCCGACCAGCATCTCGCGCGCGCCGAACATGTTCGGATCGAGCTTGGTCCGGTAGCTGACCTCGGCCTTCAGCAGGTTGTAGCCCGGAGTCGGCGTTTCCGCGATCGGGGCGATGTCGTTCTGGGCGAAGGCGTGCAACAGGTTGACGCGTGTCAGCCAGTTCGCGTCGCGCCAGAACAGGCCGCCGCCGATGCGCAGCGGCGGAATCCGCGGCACGTTGGTGCCGTCAGGGAATGTCGCCCGGACGACGTCGAACTGGTTCTCGATGCCCCAGATGCCGGTGCCGAGCGGAGCGACATCGAACTGGCTCTGGAACTCGGCGCCGCGGAACAGCGCGTTACGCTGCGAATAGACCGCCTGGTTGAGATTGGCACCCGCAGTGCCGCATGAGTCGAAATCGTCGCTGCACATCACGCCGGTGAGACGGCGATAGATGAAGTTGCTGAACTGCGTGTAGTAGGCGGTCGCCTCGAAGCGGAACGGACCGGTAGCCTTGCGCAGGCCGACCTCGACGGTCTTGGCGGTCTCGATCGTCAGGTTCGGGTTGCCGATGTCGAAGGTCGCGGTCGCATCATGCCCGCCGCGCGAGAACAGTTCGGCCGCCTTCGGCGCACGCTCGACATATTGGGCCGTGATGCTCGCCACCAGATCGCCGGGCAGATCCTGCAACAGGCCGACGCTCGCGCTCTTCGGCGTGTAAGACGGGTTGCGGGCGATGTTGGCTTGCGGCGCGCCGTTCGGAAGAAAGTCCGCCGGGAAGTCGGGCGTGGAGCCGTTCAACGAGACGTGCTCGATGCGGCCGGCGACCTGCGCTTTGGTCGTGGGCGTGAAGGCGAGTTCATTGAAGACGTAGCCGGCAACGCGGTTGTTGGTGTTAGGCCCGAACAGGCCGTTGAAGACGGTGCCTGGATTGTCCGGGCTCGGCGCGTTGAGCTCCTGGTGACCCGCCTGTAGGCCATAGGCCGTCGTCAGCGTGGCGAAGCGCAGATTGACCGGCATCATCTGCATTTCGACGCGGATTTCCTGCTCGCGGTTGGTGAAGGTCTGGCGGACGCCGTCGGTCGCCGGGTTGGTCACATCGGCGAGTCCGATTTCATTGTGCCGGTAGTCGGTCGCACCGGCCCAGAAGCGGATCGCGTCGATCGCCGCCGAGTCCGGCCGGTACTCGCCCTTCGCGGTGATCTTGGTCTGATGCGCATCGATGCGCGTCCGGTTGTCGGATCCGTCGGTTCCCGGAATGTGGTAGAGCGCGTCGGTCTGCGTGATCGCCGCGCCGATGAAGCCGCCGCTGAAGAAATAGCTGCCGCCGATCGAGGCGCCGTCATTCTGCACCGCCGAATTGGGCTGCCGGCCGTTCACCGGACGGGTCTGGTCGAACAGATACGGATAGCCCGGAATGGAATAATCACCGGTCTTGCGGCCATAGGCGTCGGCGTGAAGGGCAAAATTGCCGCCGCCGGCATCGAGCAGCACGCCGCCTTCGACGCCGCGATCGACCGAGCTGAAGGAGGTGCGCGTCTCGGCCGTGACGCAGGGCGCACTTGCCGCCGCGGGCGCGGTCGCGGGCAGGCCATAGCTCTGAAACGGCGCGGTCGAGCACGTCGGCAGCGCCTGCGGGATGCGATTGTTGGTGGCGCTGACGACGCCGCCGATCGACGTCGAGCCATAGCGCAGCGCCGCAGGACCGCGGACCACCTCGATCTGATCGCTGGTGAGCGGATCGATCGGGACGAAATGGTCCTCGCCGAGATCCGAGGCGCCGCCGCCGCCGATGCCGTTCTCGACAATGCCCACGCGGTTGACATCGAGGCCGCGGATGATCGGCCTGCTCGAGGCGCCCGGTGCGAAGCTGGAGCCGGTGATGCCCGGCTTCGAGTTCAGCAGATCGCCGAGTGTGGCGGCACCGGAGCGGCGAAGCTCCTCGTTCGGCACCACCGTGACGGTGGCGAACTGATCGGTCACGACCGGCAGCACGCCTTGCTGGGGGGGCGGCGGCGCGGCCGGTGTTTCGCGCGCGGGCGCCGGCGCACGGGTGCCGCCGCGCGCCACGCGCGTGGTCGGATTGGGCCGCGGCACCACCGGCTTGCGCGCTCGGATCGGGCTCGGCGCGGTGACGTTGACTTCAGGCAGTTCGGCCGCCGGCTTTGGATCATCGGCACGCGCGGAGGCGCTGAAAAGGCACAAAATGGCTGCGGCGCTGCAGCCTGACATCAAAGCTCTGGGCAACATTTTCCATTCCTGATTCTGATCAGGCGTCCCACATCGTCGCTTGTGGGATGCGCCTGCCGCCGGCTTGCGCCGGCCCCATTCGTGCATGCTGTCGCTGCGCGCGTGCGCGCAGCGGTGGCGATGTTTCGCGTGGTTGAGATCAGGCGGTGGGAGGGGCGCGCGGCTGGAACGCCGTGCTGACCGCGACGGCGGCGAGCGGAGCAGTGATCGCGTCGGGCAGACGAAACGCGACGGGGGCGGGAAGGGCGAGAACCGGCGCCGGGGACAGCAGGATCGACTGCGCCATCGCCATGACGGCGCAGATGGCGCAGTTGTCTGCGGACGGCTGCTGATCGGGATCGGGACTTGCCGGCGAGCCGGTGCGAACGCTGGCGATATTGACCGCCGCGCCATCCTGAGCCTGCGCTGCGAGCCAATGAACATGACCGAAGGCGAGCGCGAACTGCAGCAGCAGCGCACACAGCGCCAGCCGCGATCCATGTTTGATGTTCGCGCGAAACCAGCTCATGGCCAGCATTGGCTCATGTCGATCGGCCACCCCGTTCAGCTGAGAGGCTCAGCCATTGTTACAAAGTAACATCGCAGGGGGGATCAGGAACTGTCAATCAGCCGACGACAAATGGCCACTGAATCGGCCCAGCTGTGCCCTCAGCGCCACGCTGACGCGTCCGGATGCGCATGAAGGGCCGCACCCGAACGATTGGTCTCAGCGTCCCTCGCGAACCCAGGTCGCGGCGAGCGCGCCGAGCAGCAGCAGGAGGCCGATCACGCCGGCGAACATCGGCAGCACGCCGACGCCCTTGACCACGCTGGCATCGCGGATCCGCACGCCCATCCAGCCATCGCCGCTGAACAGCGTCGACGAGCGGACCGGGACGATGCGCGGCATGTCGATGCCCGATCCATCGCCGATGCGGCGGGCATCGCCGCCGGTCGCCTGCGCCAGCGGCTTCAGGGTCTCGGTGGTGGAGGTGACCTCGGAGAACTCCTTGGGATTGGTCGGCCCGACATTGATCAGCGCCTTCAAGGTGCCGTCGGTGGCCTGCCACAGGCCGAGCTCGTTGGCGGGCAGGGTCGCGCGCCATTCGCCAGGATCGCCTTGGGCCAGGGTGAGCTCACGCGTCTGGCCCGACGGTGACGTCACGGTCACCGGCGGCACGGTGTCGCCCATGGTCTGGCGGATGACGGCGAGGTCCTTGCCCTGGACCTGCAGCCGCAGCGCCTCCTCGTCGAGGTCAGGCTGCTGCATCAGCCAATGCGACATGCGCCGCAGCAGATCGAGATGTGGACCGCCGCCTTCATAGCCGCGTGCCCACAGCCAGATGTGGTCGGACAGCAGCAGCGCGACGCGGCCGGCGCCGAAGCGCGACAGCAGCAAGAGCGGCTTGCCGTCGGCGCCGGTCATGACCGGCGGGCTGACCGCGTTGCGGGTCTCGACGGTGCGGAAGAAGCGGCTCCAATGCGGCGGCTCGGAGGCCGAGCCTTCGAGCCCGCGCGTGACCGGGTGGCGTTTGCCGGCGTCGGAGAGATGCGCATAAAACGGCTTCTCGGTCACGCCGACCGGTTCGGCGGGCAGCACCGAGTCCAGCGGCGTGCGCCAGATGCTGGTGTTGGAGGCGTAGTCCGGCCCGGCCGACACCAGCACCGCGCCGCCATTCCTGACGTAGCGGGCGATATTGTCGAAATAGGCGATCGGCAGCACGCCCTGGCGGGCGTAGCGATCGAAGATGATCAGCTGGAATTCGTTGATCTTCTGCTGGAACAGCTCGCGGGTCGGAAACGCGATCAGCGACAGCTCGTTGATCGGCGTGCCGTCCTGCTTCTCCGGCGGCCGCAGGATGGTGAAGTGGACGAGGTCGATGCTGGCGTCCGACTTCAACAGGTTGCGCCAAGTGCGCTCGCCGGAATGCGGCTCGCCCGACACCAGCAGCACGCGCAGTTTGTCGCGCACGCCGTCGATCGACACGACAGCACGGTTGTTGACGAGCGTCAGCTCGTTGTCGAGCGGGGAGGCCTCGATCTCGACGATGTTCTGGCCTTCATGCTTGATGTCCACGTCGACATTGGCGGCCTGACCGCTGGTCAAGGTGCGCTCGCTGATGACCTCGCCGTCGCGGCGGATCACGACCTTGGCGCTGGCGCCACTGACGCCCTGATCGTCGAGCCGGAAGCTGATCGTCTGCGGCTGGCCGACGATGCCGAAGCGCGGTGCGGCGGTGATGGCGATGCGGCGGTCGCGCTCGGCATTCTGTCCGGTGATCAGCGCCTGCAGCGGCGCCTGGAAGCCGAGGGCTGCGACACTGCCGGGAATGTCATGCACGCGGCCGTCGGTGATCAGGAAGGCGCCGGCGACGCGATCGACCGGCACGTCCGACAGCGCCGAGGTCAGCGCGCCGAACAGATGCGTGCCGTCGGTCTCGCCATCGGCCTGGCCGGCATCGACGACGCGGACCTCGAGGCCCTTGATCTTCTTCAGGCTGTCGACCAGCGCCTCCTGGGCCGCCTGCGTCTGCTTGTTGCGGTCGCCGAAATTCTGGCTCGGGCTCTTGTCGACGACGACGGCGGCCACCGAGCTCAACGGCTCGCGGTCCTCGCGCGTGAACTGCGGATTGGCGAGCGCCAGCGCGATCAGCGCGAGCGCAGTGACGCGGATCCAGGCCGAGCGCGAGCGGCCGAGCAACAGCAGCGCCGCGATGACCACGATCGCGCCGATCGCCAGCCACAGCACCAATGTCGGAACCAGAGGCGTGAACGCGATGCCGTAGTTCATGAGGCAAACTCGCTGGCTTCGTCATGGCCGGGCCCGTCCCGGCCATCCACGTCGTGCTGAGAGAACGGAGAGACGTGGATGCCCGGGACAAGCCCGGGCATGACGGCGGAGATTGGGGCGGGACCGATGTTCATGACGACCATGGTCACTGCCCGAGCCGTTCGATCAGCGCCGGTGCATGCACCTGGTCGGCCTTGTAGTTGCCGGTCAACGTGTACATCACGATGTTGACGCCGGCGCGGAAGGCGAATTCGCGCTGGCGCGGCTCGCCCGGCACCATCGGCAGCATGGCCTGGCCGTCGGGGCGGAGCGCCCAGGCGCCGGCGAGATCGTTCGAGGTGATGATGATCGGCGACACGCCGTCGCCGCCGCGCGCCGGGCGGGCCGCGCTGTCCTCGTCCTCGTCCTTGGGCAGCGCCTCGACCCAGGTCTGCCCTGCGGTGAAGCGGCCGGGGAAGTCGCGCAGCAGATAGAACGTCTTGGTCAGCACATGCTCGCGCGGCACCGGCTCGAGCTCGGGCACATCCAGCGAGGACAGGATGTCGCGCAGCGACTGCATGCCCGGCGTCTGCTGGGCGCCGTTGTCGCCGGGAGGCGCCTCGACCGCGTCGCGGGTGTCGAAGATCACGGTGCCACCTTGCTTCATATAGGCGTCGATCTTGTTGATCGCGTCCTGCGGCGGCTTCGGCGCGCCCGGCACGATCGGCCAATAGATCAGGGGGAAGAAGGCGAGTTCGTCATGGGCGGGATCGACGCCGACGGGGTCGCCGGCCTCCAGCGCCGTGCGCTGCGCCAGGAACAAGGTCAACCCGGTCATCCCGGCCTTCACGATCGCATCGACATCGGCATTGCCGGTCACGACGTAAGCGAGCCGCGTCTGCGACACTGCACGCATGGCGAAATCATCGCTGGCCGCGTCGGCGCGTGCGGCGGTTGGCAGCGCGACCGCAAGCAGCGCACCGGTGGCGAGCATGACCAAGGCGATCGCCGCCGGCGCGGCGCGCCGCCGGCGTGCCAGTGCGGCCAGCGCGCCGCCGAGCAGCGCGACGATGACCGCGTCGATCAGGAACAGCAGCAAGGCGGTCGACAGCAGGATGCCCCGGAGATCGCGCGGTTCCGCCGTCGTGTAGCTCGCGCGCTTGGCGCGCAGCGCAGAGGTGTCGAGCTGCAGGATGCGATCGGCGGGGCTGAGCGTGTTCACTGCGGTAGGTCCCTCGGCTGGGCCGTAGAAGCCGGGTGGATGATCGAGCGAAGCCCGGTCGTTGAAATCGGCCGGCAGCGGCTTGGCCGTCGAAGGCGGCGGTCCGAAGGCACCGAAGCCGTCGAGGATGTGCAGCGGCGCCAGCGTCGCCTTGGCGCTCTCGCCGGCGGGACCCGCCCCCGGCGTCGAGGTGTAGCCGGACATGTCGACAATGCGGCGGAGCATCTCGACCATGGCACCGGACATCGGCAGATCCGACCAGCGCATGTCGGCGCTGACATGGAACAGCGCGATCAGGCCCTTGCCGCGATGTTCGCCGGTGACCAGCGGCGTGCCGTCCTCGAGCGAGGCCCAGCTCTTGGTCGCGAGCACGGCGTCGGGCTCGGCCAGCACCTGACGGCTGATCGTGACGTCCTTCGGCACGCTGATGCCGGCGAACGGGCCGTCTGCTGCGAACGCTGCGAGATGCTGCGGCTTCTCCCAGGTCAGGCTGCCGCCGAGCGTGCGCCCGCCACGCCGCAGCTTGACCGGCACGAGGTCGTCATCGCCTTGCGCCAGCCGGGGGCCGGCGAAGCGCACCAGCACGCCGCCATTCTCGATCCAGCCATTGAGGCGATCGCGCAGCTCCGGAGACAGCGTGCCGACATCGGCCATCACGATCATCGGCACTTTCTGGTCGAGAAACTGCGTGATGATCTGTTGCGGCGCGCCGCGGTCACCCAGCCTCAGATCGGCGAAGGGCGACAGCGCGCGGGTCAGATAGAAGGTCGGTGCGAGCAGCGGCTGGGCGGTGTCGCTGGTGGCGCCCGAAACGATGCCGACGGCGCGGCGGCGCCAGCGCTTGTCGAGCAGCTGCACGGCGCCGGCCGAGCGCTCGCCCGCGATCTCCAGCCGGGTGATGTCGTTGCGCAGCTCGACCGGCAGGTCGAAACTGGCTTCCGCGTCGTGTGCACCGGCGGCGAAGCTGAATTGCGCCTCGCCGAGCGGCGAGCCCTTGGCGTCGAGGGCGCGCACCACGCCCCCGGGGATCGAGAGATCGGCGCGCAGCACCTTCACGGTCATCCGGGCGGCGGCATTCTCGGCGCCGGCGAGCGCCAGCGCCGACAGGGTGCCGCCTTCGAACACGGTCAGGCTGCGATCGCCGATGGTCTTGGCGAGACCGGTCACGAAATCACTGCCGCGGCCGGGATCGACGCCGTCCGAGAACCACAGGATCTCGGCATCGCCCGTGGCCTTGAGAAAGCGATCGAGCTGCGGCAGCGCGTCGGCGCGCTCGGTGGTGTAGGCCTTGGGCGCAATCTGGCGCAGCGCGACGCGGGCCGCGCCGGCTGGCATCAGCGTGAGATCGCGCGCGGGCTCCGACAGCGGCACGAGCGCAACGCCGCGGCGGTCGGCATCGGCATTGGCGATGATCTCGTCGGCCGCCTTGATGCGCGTCTCCCAGCTTGCGGCGGCGCTCCAGCTGTCGTCGAGCAGCAGCACCAGCGGCGCTTTACTGCCGACGGCTTCGGTGCGCGGATTCCAGATCGGGCCGGCCGCCGCAAAGATCACCAGCGCCGCCGCGATCAGCCGCAGCAATGTGAGCCACCACGGCGAGCGCGATGGCGTCTCCTCTCTCGGCGTGATGTCGAACAGCAGCCGTGTCGGCGGAAACTCGATGCGCCGCGGCCGCGGCGGCATCACCCGCAGCAACCACCACAGCACGGGCAGGCTGATGAGGCCGGTCAGCAGCAACGGTTCGGCGAATGACAGCGGCAGTCCCATCATGCGCCGAGCCCTCTCGTGCCTGCGCCCACTTTGACGCTGCCGCGGGTGCCGACCTTGCTCGTCGTCATGCCGGCGTGCAGGAACAACAGCAACTCGGCCGCCGAGCGGCTGGTGGTGTGCGTCGTGAACAGCCAGTCGAGCTTGGCGGTCTCGGCGCGGATCTGGTCGCGATGCAGCGCGACGCGGGCGACGTAGTCCTGCGCCCAGCTCTCGGCGCGGCCGGCGGTGATCACCTCGCCACCTTCGGGCTCGACGAACTCGACACGCCCGGAATAGGGAAAGGTCTCCTCGGCGGGATCGACTACCTGCACCATCGTGCCATGCGCGCCCGACGCCGACAGGCCGGCGAGCATCGTGCTGATCTCCGGGATCGGCGACCAGAAATCCGACAGCACCACGATTTCGGCCAGCGCCGACGGCACGAAGGAGGGCGGCAGGCTCGGCCGCGCCGTCTCATCATGCAGCATCGCCTGCGCGATGCGGTCGATGACGCTGCGGCTCCCGGTCGGATTGAGCAGGCCGGGAATGCCGACGCGTTCACCGCCGGCGACCAGCAGTTCGGCCAGCGCAAATGTCACGATCAGCGCACGCTCCAGCTTGCTGTCGCGCGCGCCTTTGGAGGCGAAGGCCATTGACGGCGAACGATCCGGCCAGATCCACACCGTGTGTGCGGCCTCCCATTCCTGCTCGCGGACATAAAGATGGTCATCGCGTGCCGAGCGGCGCCAGTCGACGCGCTGCGACGGCTCGCCGGAGACGAAGCGGCGATATTGCCAGAAGCTTTCGCCCGACCCGGCGCGGCGTCGCCCGTGCAGGCCGTGAATGACGTTGGCGGCGATCTGCCGGGCTTCCAGGACCAGGCGCGGCAGCGAGGACGCCAATGTCCGGCTTTCGCCGTCGGCGCGCCGGATTGCGAGGATCTCCTTGTCGGCGTGCCCTGTCGCTGCGGCCATCAACCAATCCGGCTCTTCAGTTGCCGGATCACGTCCGGAATGGTGCGGCCTTCGGCGCGGGCGGGGAAGGTCAGCGCCATGCGATGCTTCAGCACCGGCTCGGCGAGATCGAGCACGTCGTCGATCGACGGCGCGAGGCGGCCGTCGAGCAGCGCGCGTGCGCGCACCGCGAGCATCAGTGATTGGCTGGCGCGCGGGCCAGGGCCCCAGGCGATCAGCTTGCCGGCATCGCCGGCCTCGGCGCCGGGACGTGCCGAGCGCACCAGAGTCAGGATTGCCTCGACGACGGAATCGCCGACCGGCAGCCGCCGGACCAGCCGCTGCGCCGCGATCAGCGCATCGGCGGTCATCGCGCCCTTGGCCGCGCTCTCTTCGGCGCCCGTGGTCTCGAACAGGATGCGGCGTTCGGCGTCGCGATCGGGATAGTCGACGTCGATTTCCATCAGGAAGCGGTCGAGCTGCGCCTCGGGGAGCGGATAGGTTCCTTCCTGCTCCAGCGGGTTCTGCGTCGCCAACACGTGGAAAGGCTTGGGCAGATCGTGCCGCGCGCCTGCAACCGTGATGTGCTGCTCCTGCATGGCCTGGAGCAGCGCCGACTGGGTGCGCGGGCTGGCGCGGTTGATTTCGTCGGCCATCAAGAGCTGCGCGAACACCGGTCCGGCAATGAAGCGGAACGAGCGCTTGCCCACGGTGCTCTCGTCGAGCACCTCGGCGCCGAGAATGTCGGACGGCATGAGGTCGGGCGTGAACTGAACGCGCTTGGCGTCGAGGCCGAGCGTGACGCCCAATGTCTCAACGAGCTTGGTCTTGGCCAGGCCGGGCACGCCGATCAGTAAGGCGTGGCCGCCGGACAGGATCGTCACCAGGGTGTTTTCCACCACGCGGTCCTGGCCGAAGATGACGCCGGAGATCGCCTCCTTTGCCGCGCGGACCTGACCGGAGACCTGTTCGGCGGATCGGACGATCGCATCCTCGAGCTTCTCGGCACTCTCAGCCATTCCCGTCGCTCCTTCTGCCCCGCATTTCAACCTTCAGACGGTTGTTCCGCTCCAATTTGTCAGGAGCCGGCTGCCAATCTATGCGAAGGCGCTGTATTCGTTGAGTTAAACTATCCCCATATTATCGGCATTACGGGGTATTGACGGCATCACGATATGGCGACCTTACATGACGTGCACGGCCGTCAGGAACTTTTGCACAGACGAGCGCGATGAATTCTTGCACCAATCGTGCCAAGGCGAACGCAAACTCGGGGCAAACCATGGCGAAGCAAGGGCAGAGTACCGATATTGGACTCGATCGGTTGACCTCGGCCGTGACACAGGCCGGCGCATCGGGAAAAGGCCTCCCGCCGGTGCATCTGTGGAATCCGCCATTTTGCGGCGATATCGATATGCGAATCGCCAGCGATGGTAGCTGGTACTACATGGGCACGCCAATCGGCCGTCCGGCCCTGGTGCGGCTGTTCTCGACCATCCTCAAGCGCGAAGGCGACCGTTATGTCCTGGTCACGCCGGTCGAGAAGGTCGGCATTCGCGTCGATGATGCGCCCTTCATGGCCGTAGAAATGCGGAAAGAGGCGCGTGAGGGCGGAGCGCGGCTCTACTTCCGAACCAATGTCGACGATTGGGTCGTCTGCGACGCCGAGCACCGGCTGCGCTTCGAGCCGGGCGAAAGCGGCGGATTGACGCCCTATCTGCACGTCCGCGCCGATCTCTGGGCCAAGGTGACGCGGTCGCTCTATTATGAGCTTGTTGACATGGGTCAGGAGCGGATGATCGATGGTGATGTCATGTTCGGGGTGGAGTCGGACGGTGCGTTCTTCCCCATGGCCAACGCAGAAGAGGTGAGGGCGGCGCTTTGAACGAGCCCATGGTGGTGAGGACGACGACGGCCGAGGTGAACTCGGTCGAGTTCTTTGCGCGTGGCCGGGAGCGGTTGCGCTTCGACGTTCCAAAAGCTCTGCTCGATCCGGACGTCATTCCGACCAGCGGCGATTCCGGCACCGATCGCATGCTCGAAATCATCGCCCGCGAGCAGCCGATCCGGCCCGCAGCCGTGCTGATCCCCGTGGTCGATCATCCCGAGCCTACCGTGCTCTTGACCCAGCGCTCGCCGAATCTCAGCAGCCATGCCGGCCAGATCGCGTTTCCGGGCGGCAAGATCGACGTCACCGACGCCTCGCCGCTCGACGCGGCCTTGCGCGAGGCGGAGGAGGAGGTCGGGCTCGACCGCAGCTTCGTCGACCCGATCGGCTATCTCGACGTCTACGGCACCGCGTTCGGCTTCCGCATCCTGCCGACCGTGGCCCGCGTACGGCCCGGATTTACGCTCAAAATCAACGAAGGCGAGGTCGACGATGCGTTCGAAGTGCCGCTGGCCTTCCTGATGGACCCCACCAATCATCAGCTGCATTCCAAGGAATTTCGTGGCATGGAGCGCTCGTACTACGCGATGCCGTTTGCGGAGCGCTACATTTGGGGGGCGACGGCGGGGATCCTGCGCGTGCTCTACGAACGGATTTATCTGCCATGATCCGACCCGTGTTGACGGAAGTCGGAATCTTCCTCATTCCTTTCGCAGTTTATATTGTGTTTTTGATCGCGACCCGGTCCGGGCTCCTGGTGCCTGCCTCATGGCCGCTGCACCTGGTCGCAAAATTGACGGTGGCGGCGTTGTTGCTGGTGATTGCAAGTCTGGTCCTGCTGGCGGAATTCTCCGGCGCGCCGCCGCATTCGACCTACGTCCCCGCCCATATCGAGAATGGCAGGCTCGTTCCCGGAGCCGAGAAATGACCGAGGTACGGGTGCTGAGCGCGCCCTGGCTCTCGTCCGGTCCGGCCGCGCGCGTGCTGGCGCTGCTCAACAGCGACGGCGAGGAGGCCCGGGTGGTCGGCGGCGCCGTCCGCAACGCACTGCTCGGCATCGATATCGGCGATATCGACATCGCGACCACGGCCCTCCCGGCGGAGGTGATCCGCCGCGCCAAGGCCGCCTCGATCAAGAGCGTGCCGACCGGTATCGACCATGGCACCGTGACCTTGGTGCTGGAGGGGCATCCATTCGAGGTCACGACCCTGCGCGAGGATACCGAGACCTTTGGCCGCAAGGCCAAGGTCGAGTTCGGCCGCGACTGGATCGGCGACGCGCATCGGCGCGACTTCACCATCAATGCGCTGTCGGTGGGGCCGGACGGCGTCGTGCACGATCATGTCGGTGGGCTCGCCGACATCGCGGCGCGGCGCGTGCGCTTCATCGGCGATCCGGCACAGCGCATCGCAGAGGATTATTTGCGCATCCTGCGCTTCTTCCGCATCCATTCGGCGTTCGGCCACGGCGTGCCCGACCGTGACGGCTATCTCGCCTGTATCGCCGGTCGGGCCGGGCTCGCCACCTTGTCGGCCGAACGCGTGCGGATGGAGATGCTGAAGCTGCTCGTCACCGAGGGCGCGGTCGGCGCGGTCACTGCGATGACCGATGGCGGATTGCTGACCGCGATTCTCGGCGGCGTCGCTTATCTGGGCCCGTTCGCGGCGATGATCGAGATCGAACGCACGCTGGCGCTGCCGCCGAGCGCCGTTCGGCGCCTTGCGGCGCTCGCCGTCGCCGTCACCGAGGATGCGCGCCGCCTCGGCGCGCGGTTGAAGCTCTCCAATGCCGAGACCAAAGCGCTCGACGGCATGGGTCACCGCTGGTGGCGGCTTGCGACCGCCGACGAGGCGCGCGCGCGGCGCCTTCTGTATCGTCTCGGTGAGACCGTCTATCGCGACCGTCTGATGCTGGGCTGGGCTCGCGCCGGGCGGGATCACGATGCGCAACGCTGGCGCGAGCTGGCGCTGTTGCCGCAGCGCTTCACGCCGCCGAAGCTGCCGCTGAAGGCGGCCGATTTCATCGCGCGCGGCGTCGCGGAAGGGCCGCTGCTTGGCCATGTGCTGACGCTTGCGGAGGATGCCTGGCTCGCGGCCGACTTCCCGCTCGACGAGGCCTCTCTGAGTGCGATCGCCGATCAGGCCGCGGCGCGGGTGAACCGCGACGGACGCATCTAACGGTTCGATCCTGGGGGGCATTGCCTCACAACAGCGGCGTCACGGCTCCGGGCTCTGACAGCGGCCGAAGCCGTCGCGCAGAATCTCCTCCGGCAGATCGCGCCCGATGAACACCAAGCGGCTGCTTCTCGGCTCCCCGGGCTTCCAGGGACGTTGATGATCGCCCTCGAGCAGCATGTGAATGCCTTGAACGACAAAGCGATCGGGATCGTCCCGGAAATGGAGGATGCCCTTCAGACGCAGGATATCCGTCCCGAACAGCTGGACCGTCTGCTGGATCCACGGAAAGAACTTCTCCGGAACGAGCGGGATTTCCGTCGTCAAGGACAGGCTTTTGACATGGGAATCGTGCTCGTGGTCATGGTCCTCGGCGAGAAAGTTCGGCTCGAAAGCGAGAACCCTGTCGAGATCGAATGCATGGCGATCGAGGATCTGCTCGAGATCGAGCGCGCAGCGCTGCGTGCGATGGAGGGTCGCATAGGGATTGATCAGGCGGATGCGGGCCTCGATCGTATCAAGCTCCGCTTCCGAGGCGAGATCGGTCTTGTTGAGGAGCACCACGTCGGCGAATGCGATCTGCTCCTGCGCCTCCTGCGCGCGATCGATGTCTCCGAGCAGGTGTCTCGCATCGATGACGGTGACGATGGCATCGAGCCTGGTGTCGCGGCGGACGTCCTCGTCGACAAGGAATGTCTGTGCCACGGGGGCGGGGTCGGCGAGCCCGGTGGTTTCGACGATGATGCCGTCGAACTTGCCGCGCCGTTTCATCAATCCCTGCAAGATCCTGATGAGATCGCCGCGCACGGTGCAGCAGATGCACCCGTTGTTCATCTCGAAGATCTCTTCCTCCGCATTCACGACCAGATCATTGTCGATGCCGATTTCGCCGAACTCGTTGACGATGACGGCGTAGCGCTTGCCATGTGTCTCGGTCAGGATGCGGTTCAGCAAGGTTGTCTTTCCCGCACCGAGATATCCGGTGAGAACGGTGACGGGAGTCTGTTTGATGGCCGCGGTCATGTTCGTCTCTTTCGGCGTCTGGGGTCGTTGGCGTCTGGGGTCGTTGGCGTCTGGGTCGTCGGCGTCTGAGGTCGTTGAAGTCTGCGTCGCAAGCGAGCCGTCCGGTCGTGACGGGGCCATCGCAAGCGAGCCCCCGCTGCTGTCGTCGCGATCTGGTGCCGACCGCTCGCTGGCCGGAGGGTCGGGTTCGGTCCCGCCGTTGCTCGCCTGGGGCGGCGCGGCTTTCGCTTGACGATAGTGATGTTATAACATTACAAAATCTCCCGCCAGAGAGGATCCATGAGCAAATCCGAAATCATCCGCAGACCTCGTTTTGGAAGCGCCGGCGTTGCGAGCGACGGCCAGCGCCCGCTCAGGGGGACGGGTGAGGTCGTGCGCGGAATTGATTTCCGATCGAAGCGGCGCGAACGGATCTATGATCCGGACAAGATCTGGTCGGGTGAGCACACCACGCAGGACTTCATCGAGGTCTGAAGCGGATCGGGGTGCATGTCGCGGGGGCGTCCTTCGCTCGCGCGTCGTTGCGCGTGGCGCACGACTCGGCGGCATTGCTGCCGGAAGCGTCGATTTGATCGCGCGCGGGGTTGCGGCCGCACCGCTTCTCGGTCATGAACTGGCTCTCGCAGCGGATGCTTAGCGCGGCGGATCGTCCGGCCGGGCCGGCATCGCTGACCGCGACCGCCGGTCAGGCGGCGGCGCGTGTCAACCGCGACGGACGTGCATGAATTTTCTCGCAGGCTTTGCCGATATCTCGCTGCTGCAGCTCCTGCTCGTTGCTTCCGTCGCTTTATTCGCTTCGATCATCGGCGGTCTCGCCGGCTACGGCACGGGTGCCCTGATGCCGCTGGTGCTGGTGCCGATGGTGGGCGCCGAGCCGGTCGTGCCGATCATCGCGATCTCCGCGATCCTCACCAATCTCAGCCGCGTCGTCGCCTATATCAGCCATGCCGACCGCACGCGCGCCGGCATCGTCATCGCCGCGGCCGCGGTCACCACGGCGCTCGGCGCCTATGGCTATACCCGCCTGACCAATGCCGGCGCGGCCTTCGTGATCGGCACGATGCTGATCATGAGCGTTCCGCTGCGCCGAATTCTGCGCAAGCGTGAGGTCAGGATCGGCAATGGCGGGCTGGCTGCCGGCGCTGTCGGATATGGGGTTCTCGTCGGCGGCACCTCCGGCTCCGGCGTAATCCTGCTGTCGCTGTTGATGGCGGCCGGCCTCGAGGGCGCCGCGGTCATCGCCACCGACGCGATGATTTCGGTGGCGACCGGCGTCATCAAGATCTCGGTGTTCGGCCTTGCCGGCGTTGTCACCGCCCAGGTGCTGGCCTTCGCACTTCTGATCGGTGCGATCGCGGTGCCCGGTGCCTTTCTTGCCAAGGCCTTCGTCGCGCGCATGCCGGTGCACATCCATGCCGCGATCCTCGACGCCGCCGTCATCACCGGCGGCGGCGTGATGATCGCATCGGCGCTGCGGCACCTGCTGCCGGCAGCATAGCCGTTACGGCGTTCCGGGCCGGCCGAGCCGGCCCGGACGACCGTGCTCAGCTTCGGATGAACGCGAGCAGGTCGGCGTTGAACGTGTCGGGATCGACCTGGGCGAGGCCGTGGGCGCCACCCTTGTAGATCTTGAGCTGTGCGTCCTTGACGATCTTCGCGGTCTTCGCCGCGGAGGCCGCGATTGGCACGATCTGATCGTCGTCGCCGTGAATGACGAGCGTCGGCTTGTCGATCTTCTTGAGGTCGGCGGTATAGTCGACTTCCGAGAACTCGTGGATGCAGTCGTATTCGCCCTTGATGCCGCCCTGCATGCCGAGCCGCCAGAACTGTTCGCGCAGCCCCTCGCTGACCTTCGCCCCCGGCCGGTTGAAGCCGTAGAACGGGATCGTCAGGTCCTTGAAGAACTGCGCGCGGTTGGTCGCGGTGCCTTTGCGGATGTCGTCGAACACCTGGAGCGGCGTGCCGTCGGGATTGGCCTCGGTCTTGAGCATCAGCGGCGGCACGGCGCCGACGAGCACCACCTTGGCGACGCGCTTGGAGCCGTGACGGCCGATATAGTGCGCGACCTCGCCGCCGCCGGTCGAGTGCCCCACGAGCACGAGGTCGGTGAGGTCGAGCTTCTCGATCAGCTCGGCGAGATCGTCGGCGTACTGATCCATGGTGTTGCCGTCCCACGGCTGATCGGAGCTGCCGTGGCCGCGCCGGTCATGGGCGATGACGCGAAAGCCCTTCTGGCCGAAGAACAGCATCTGGGCGTCCCAGGCGTCGCCGGCGAGCGGCCAGCCGTGCGAGAACAGGATCGGCTGGCCTTTGCCCCAATCCTTGTAGGCGATCTTCGTGCCGTCCTTGGTGGTGATGAAGGCCGGTGTGCTGCTGCGCTGCGCGCCGTGGTCGGCCGAAGACTTCGCCGTGGCCGGCGTCGATGTCAGCAGCGGTGCCGTCGCCAGCGCCGCGCCGGCTGCGAGCGCCACCCGCCGGGATAGCGATGCTTGATCGGATTCGTTGAAGCTCATGGCCGTACTCCTTAATATCGTTCACGATTAAATCGTGCACGATATTTATGGGCGCGAGAAGGCCGGGTGTCAAGCGCTTGCGATTAGATCGTGTGCGATATAAATTGGGACGGGGAGACCAAGTCGCGAGGCACGATGGCTGGCAAGACGATGGAGCGCCCGGACGGCCCGGAGGTGAAGCTCGACGAGTTGCTGTGCTTCGGCATCTATGCCGCAGGTCACGCCTTCAACCGCGTTTACAAGCAGCTGCTCGACGACCTCAACGTGACCTACCCGCAATATCTGGTGATGGTGCTGCTGTGGGAGCGGGACGACCAGACCGTTGGTGAGCTCGGCTCGCGGCTGTTCCTGGAATCGAACACGCTGACGCCCTTGCTGAAGCGCCTCGAGGCGCTCGGCTACATCGCGCGGCGGCGTGATCCCTCGGACGAGCGCCAGGTGCGGATCAGCCTGACGGAGGCGGGCGCGGCACTGCGCGCCAAGGCCGCGACCGTCCCGGCCTGCATCCAGGCCGCCTCCGGATTGACCGCGGCGCAGGCGCGGCAGTTGCTGAGCGGCGTGACGGCGTTGCGCGCGGCGCTCGATAGCTACGAGCCGGAGTGACAGTCCGCCGAGCGGTGCAGACGAAGCCGGAGATCGCCGATCACCGTCCGTACTGCGCGTCGCTTACATGCTCCATCCAGGTCACCGGACTGCCATTCAGCGACTCCTGGATCGCGATGTGGCTCATCGCGGTGGTCGCCGTCGCGCCATGCCAGTGCTTGAGCCCCGGCGGAAACCATACGACATCGCCAGGACGAACCTCCTCGATCGTGCCGCCCTCGCGCTGTACCCAGCCGAGCCCGGAGGTGATGATCAGCGTCTGTCCGAGCGGATGGGTATGCCAGGCGGTGCGGGCGCCGGGCTCGAAGGTGACGTGAGCGCCATTGGCGCGGGCCGGGTCCTGGGCCTGAAACAGCGGGTCGATGCGGACCGCGCCGGTGAACCACTCGGCCGGACCTTTGCCGGATGGCCGCGAGCCGGCGCGCTTGATGTCGATGTCCATGATCTCATTCCTCTGCTGGGCCGCGGGCGCGGTCGCGCTCTTGGCAGTGATGGGTGCGGCGATGGCGCTGGCCATCGCCGCGAGCAGGTCGCGACGACGCATGGCCACGCTCACTCCGCCACGATGGTCACCTCGACGGATCCGGGCACCTCGAGCGCCGCCACGCTGCCGTCGATTCTGCCGAGAACGATGACGCCCGGCGATGGGATCGGTGTCCCGTCATGGCGGTAATAGATAGCGACATCAGGCCCGGGCGACCAGTAGATCACGTCGCCGATCGCGTAGTCGCGGCGTCGCTCGCCACCCTCGGTGAGGGCGCGGGGAAGATGGGCGAATTTTTCGCGGCCGAACAGGTCTTTCATAGTGAAGGACAGCGGCAGCAGCGCGACAAAGTCGCGCGTCGTCGGGTTGTCCTGCAGCGTGGCCGATGCGGCCTTGCCGTTGATCGTCAGGCGAAGCTTCATGATCTGTCCTGTCCGGAGCGGTGGTGCCGTCGTTTCCCCTGCTGCCTCGGCGCGGTGCGTGAGCGCCAGCGCGAGCGTGGCGGCGAGCAGATGCGTCGTGGCGGCACGGATCATGCCACGGTCATTCCGCCGTCGACGGTCAGCGCGTGGCCGATCACGTAGCTCGCGCCCGGACTGCACAGCCACAGCACCGCAGACGCGATCTCCTCGGGCCGGCCGGCGCGGCCGATCGGCACCGTGTTGGCGATGCCGTCATAGGCGGTCTCGTCACCGGCGACGACGTCGCGCGCGATCTGCGTATCGATCAGGCCGGGATTGACCGCATTCACGCGGATGCCGTGCCTGACGACCTCGAGCGCCGCCGTCCGCGTCAGCCCGACCACGCCATGCTTGGAGGCGATGTAGGAAGCGATGCCGGGATTGCCGGTCAGCGCGCCGACCGACGCGTTGTTGACGATCGCGCCGCTGCCCTGTTTCTGCATCTGCCGCAACTCGTAGGCCATGCAGCTCCAGACACCGCGCAGATTGATGCCGATCACGCGGTCCCAATCCTCGCGCGGGCTGTCGGTGATCGGGGCGATGCGCGCCATCACGCCGGCATTGTTGAAGGCGGCGTCGAGCCGCCCGAAGGTCGCGACGGTGCGATCGACCAGCGCGGCCACGTCGGCGTCGTCGCTCACGTCGCAGCGGATTGCCAGCGCGTTGTGACCGCGACCAACCAGCTCCCTGGCTGCTGCGACCACCGCATCCTCTCTGATATCCGCGAGCACCACAGCGGCGCCGGCCACAGCGAAGGCCTGCGCCGTTGCCAGCCCCATGCCGGAGGAGGCGCCGGTGACCAGCGCCACCTTGCCGGTGTAGTCCAACGGGTTTGTCATCGAACAAGTCCTTCTTCGTGGATCGGACGCCGGCGCCGTCGGGCACGGCGGCCGGTCGAAGCCCTCAGGGCTGCAGCAGCACCTTGATCGCGCGGCGCTCATCCATGGCGCGATAGGCGTCCGCGACCTTTTCGAGCGGCAGCGTGAGATCGAACACCTTGCCGGGGGTGATCGCGCCGCTCATCACCAGGTCGATCAGCTTGGGGAGATATTTGCGCACCGGGGCCGGACCGCCATGCAGGTGGACGTGCGCGAAGAACAACTCCTCGCCGTTCAGCTCGACCCCGTGCGGGACGCCGACATAGCTGACATAGCCGCCGGGACGCGCGGCGTGGATCGCCTGCAGCATCGATTGCTGCGTGCCGACGCATTCCAGCACCGAGTCGGCGCCGATGCCATCCGTCATGTCCATGATTTCAGCCACGCCCGCGTCGCCGCGCTGGGTGACAATGTCGGTGGCGCCGAATTCCAGCGCGAGCTTCTGCCGGCTCTCATGCCGGCTCATCGCGATGATGCGCTCGGCGCCCATCTGTCTGGCGGAGAGAATGCCGAGCAGGCCAACGGCGCCGTCACCGACCACGGCGACCGTCGTTCCCGGCTTGACGTTGGCAGCATCGGCGGCGAACCAGCCGGTGCCGAGCACGTCCGAGGTGGTCAGGATGCTCGCCAACTGCTCGGGCGAGGGGACTCCGGGCGTCGGCACCAGCGTGCCATCGGCCTGCGGCACCCGCAGGAACGGCGCCTGGGCGCGGCTGATGAACTCGCGCTTCACGCAGGACGACTGATAGCCGAAATTGCAGTGCGGGCAGGTATTGTCCGACGTGGCGAACGAGCCGACGACGAACTGGCCGGGCTTGATCCGGCGCACCGCACGGCCGACCTCCTCGACCACGCCGCAATATTCGTGGCCCATCGGCGTCGGGCCGTTCAGCGGCTGCAGGCCGCGATAGGGCCACAGATCCGAGCCGCAGACGCAGGTTGCGGCAATGCGGATGATGGCGTCGGTCGGCTCGATGATATCTGGCGTTTCGCGGTCCTCGAAACGCACGTCATGTGGACCATACAGAACAGCGCCGCGCATGGCTTGGTCTCCTCACAGGGGCTTGCCGCCATGGCTCATTTAGCGCGCGCCTCGACCGGCACTAGCCGCTATAATCGGCATGCACTTATAAGCAGGATTGATGAATGCAGGGCGGCAGACTGGACGATCTCCTGGCCTTCGTGGCGATCGCGCGCGAGCGCAGTTTCACCAACGCAGCGGCCAAGCTCGGCGTCTCGCAATCGGCGCTGAGCTACACGATCCGCGAGCTCGAGGCGCGGCTCGGCGTGCGGCTGTTGACGCGCACCACGCGCAGCGTCGCGCCGACCGCGGCGGGGCTGCGTCTTCTCACCACCGCAGGCCCTCGCCTGGAGGAGATCGAGGCGGAGCTCGCGGCAATCCGCGAATTGCGCGACAAGCCGGCTGGCACGATCCGCATCACGGCGACCGAATATGCTGCCGAAGCGATCCTGCTGCCGAAGCTCGCGAAGCTGTTGCCGGCCTATCCCGACATCAAGGTCGAAATCGTGGTCGACTACGGCCTCACCGACATCGTGGCCAAGGGCTTCGATGCCGGCGTCCGCAGCGGCGAGCAGGTCGAGAAGGACATGGTGGCGGTGCGGATCGCGCCGGACATGCGCATCGCCGTGGTCGGTGCGCCGTCCTATTTCAAGACGCGGCCTGTTCCAAAGAAGCCGCAGGACCTGATCGGGCACAATTGCCTGACCTTGCGGCTGCCGACGCATGGCGGCCTGCATGCCTGGGAGTTCGAGAAGGGCGGCCGCGATCTGCGCGTCCGCGTCGAGGGCCAGCTGACCTACAACGCAACCTCGCAGATCATGAAGGCCGCGCTCGCCGGCCTCGGCCTCGCTTACGTGCCGGAGGGCTGGGCGCAGCCGCACATCGCCAAAGGACGTCTGAAGCGTGTGCTCGAAGACTGGTGTCTGCCCTATTCGGGCTATCATCTTTATTACCCGAGCCGCCGCCAGCAGTCGGCGGCCTTCACGCTGCTGGTCGAGGCGCTGCGCCATCGCGCGTGAGCAGATCGTGTGCGTGCGGCACGGCCGGCGGTTGCGGGCCTCGCCTTTCGAGACGCCCGCTTGCGGCGGGCTCCTCTGGGTGAGGGGCGGGGTCGTTCGCTCAGGAGCCAGTTTGTAGCCCGAATGAGCTCCACCCGACGCCTCTTCGGCGTCGGCTGGAGCGACATCCGGGTTCACCAGCGGCAGCGCGTGAGAACCCGGATGTCGCGTCCGCCTTCCGCCCTCCGGGCGCAGGCTCCCGCTCATCCGGGCTGCGATTTGGCTGCGGCATGTCGCCTCGATTAATCGAACCGACTCATAGGTGCATGCGAAGCCGGACGGCTAATGCGAGGCGGACGCAGGCGATAGACGTGACGCCTCGTTTTCTGTCCGCGCGGCCGGCTGTCCGCCGCCGATGCCCTGGGAGTAGCACCATGGAAGTGACCATCAACGGCAAGCGCCATCAAGTGACGATGGCCGACGACACGCCGCTGTTGTGGGTGATCCGCGACGAGTTGGGCATGACCGGCACGAAATACGGCTGCGGCATCGCGCAATGCGGCGCCTGTACGGTGCTGATCGACGGCCAGGTGACACGCTCCTGCGTCACGCCGGTCGGCAGCGTCGCCGGGCAGCAGGTCACCACGATCGAGGCGATCAGCGACGACGCGGTCGGCCGCCGCGTGGTCGAGGCCTGGGTGGCCAACCAGGTGCCGCAATGCGGCTATTGCCAGTCCGGCCAGGTGATGGCCGCCACCGCGCTGATCAAGCAGACGCCGAAGCCGAGCGAGCAGGACATCGCCGCCGCCATGGTCAATCTGTGCCGCTGCGGCACCTACAATGCGATCGCCGCCGCCGTGCGGCAGGTCGCGCAGGGATGAGGGCAAGCGCACATGAACAGGATCATTCGCGATCACTCCTCCACCACGTCCGCCGGTCGCCCGGTCAATCTCTCGCGCCGCGGCTTTCTCGGTGCTGCCGCCGGCGCGCTGGTGCTCGGCTTCGATCTGCCGGGCACCAAGGCCGTCGCGCAGGGCGCGGCGCCTGTCGCCAAGGCGCCGAACGTTGCAGCGTTCCTGGAGATCCGCCCCGACAGCACCATCCTGCTGCGCAGCCCGTTCATCGAAGGCGGGCAGGGCATCTCGACCGCGCTGGCGCAGATCGTCGGCGAGGAGCTCGACGCCGATCCCGCGACTTTCGTTGTAGAATGCGCGCCGCCCGGCGCCGATTATCTCGTCGTCGGCGGGGCCCGCTTCACCGGCGGCAGCTTCTCCGTACGCGCGAGCTACGCGACCATGCGCCGTGTCGGCGCCTCGGCGCGGCAGATGCTGCTGCAGGCCGCCGCCGCGCGGTGGCGCGTGCCGGCCGACAGCCTCTCCACCGAGCCCGGCCGCGTGCGTCACGCCGCCTCGAACCGCACGCTCGCCTATGGTGAGCTCGCCGCTGACGCGGCCAAGCTGCCGGTGCCGGAGACGGTCGCGCTGCGGCCGGAGAAGGACTTCCGCTGGATTGGCAAGCCGTTCGCGCGGCTCGATGCGCGCGACAAGTCGACCGGCAAGGTGAGCTACGGCATCGACCTGAAGGTCGACGGCATGCTGCAGGCCGCCGTGCAGCACGCGCCGCGCCGCGGCCAAGAGCCCGGCGCCTTCGCCAATGAGGCCGAGGTCAAGGCGATGCCCGGCGTGCATTCGATCCATCGCTTAGCTGGCGCGGTCGCCGTCGTCGCCGAGCGCTGGTGGTACGCGCGCCGCGCGGTCGAGACGCTGAAAGTGACGTGGACGGAGCCCGCGGCCGGCGCGCAGGGCGTGGTGCCCGCGAACTTTTCGTCGGAAGGCCGCAAGGCCCAGCTCGGGGCCACGCCGGGGCCGGGCTTCGATGCGGAGAAGGTCGGCGACGTCACGGCTGGCCTTGCGGGAGCCGGGCGCGTCATCACTGCGAGCTACGACGCGCCTTATCTGGTGCATGGCCAGCTCGAGCCGCCCTCGGCGATCGCGCGCTGGAATGCCGACGGCACGCTCGATCTGTGGCTGCCCAACCAGGCGCCGGAGATGTTCCAGGCTGCCGCGGCGAAAGTCGCCGGCATCACGCCCGACAAGGTCAAGCTGCACTCGCCGCCGCTCGGCGGCTTCTTCGGCCGTCACTTCGTCTATCCGCCGGCCAATCCGTTCCCGCAGGTGATCCAGCTCGCCAAGGCCGTCGGCCGTCCGGTGAAAGTGATCTGGAGCCGCGAGGAGGAGTTTTCGCGCGATGCCATGCGCCCGCTCGGCTTCGCGCGCTTCAAGGGTGGCCTCGACAAGGACGGCATTCCCGTCGCGATCGAGGCCGAGGCCGTCGGCGACGGCCCGCTGGCGCGCTGGTTCGGCCGCAAGCCGGACACTGCTGACTCCTCCGCTGTCGAAGGCATTGCCGAGAAGCCCTACGCGATCCCGCACCGGCGCGTCGCCCATGTGCTGGTCGAAGATCCCAACGTGCTCGGCTTCTGGCGCTCGGTCGGGCATTCGATGAACGACTTCTTCTACGAGACGTTCTTCGACGAGCTCGCCGATGCCGGGCGGCAGGATCCGTATCAGCTGCGGCTGCGCCTGCTCGCTGACAAGCCGCGCCACAAGACGCTGCTCGAAGCCGTGGGCGAGCTTTCCGGCGGCTGGAAGCGCGGCCCGTTCACCGCCGCCGACGGCAGCAAGCGGGCGCGCGGCGTGGCGATGGCCTCGCCGTTCGGCAGCGAGGTCGCGACCATCGCCGAGGTGTCGCTGAAGGACGGCGCCGTGCGCGTCCACGATGTCTGGGTGGCGATCGATCCCGGCCGCATCGTCAATCCGGCCATCATCGAGTCGCAGGTCAATTCGGCGGTCGCGCTCGGCCTGTCCTCGGCGCTGCTGGAGGAGATCGTCTTCGTCGACGGCGCGCCGCAGGCGCGGAATTTCGACGCCTATCCGATCCTGCCGCCGGACCGGATGCCGCGCGTGCATGTCCGCATCGTCGAGAGCGGCGCGCCGATGGGCGGCATCGGCGAGCCCGGTCTGCCGGGCGTGCCGCCCGCGGTGGCCAACGCCGTCGCGGCACTCACCGGACAACGCGTTCGTAGCCTGCCGCTGTCCAAGGTGAAGTTCGAGGAGGCGGCCGGTCGCACGTAAGGCAACGCTGGAGCTGCGTAGCCGGTGCGCTCCCTCTCCCCGTTCTTACGGGGCGCGACGAGCTTCGCTCGCGCTGAGAGGGGCGGGGTGGGCAGCCACACGGGTGGTGCATCTGGGGCCGCCGACGCATGACTCCGATGGAGTTGTGACTGTCACGTCGTATGTGCCATGCCCCTCACCCGGATTGCTGCGCAATCCGACCTCTCCCCGCGAAGGGCGGGGAGAGGTTGCGCAGGCCGCGCCGGTTTTTTCACTTGGCGTTTGCTCGATCGGTGCAAGCTCGTCTGAGCGGAGTCCATTCATGCAGCGCGGCTATCTCGATCACCTCAAGGCCTTCAAGGCCGTCGGCCGCGAGCGCTCCTTCACCAAGGCCGCCGCCAAGCTTGGCGTCTCGCAATCCGCCCTCAGCCATACCATCCGCGAGCTCGAGAGCCGGCTTGGCGTGCGGCTGCTGACACGCAACACCCGCGGCGTCAACCCGACCGAGGCGGGCGAACGCCTGCTGCGCACCGTGGCGCCGCGGCTCGACGACATCGAAGCCGAGCTTGCGAGCCTCAGGGACTTCCAGGACCGGCCGGCCGGCACCATCCGGATCAGCGCCGGCGATCACGCCGTCCGCGCCATCCTGTGGCCGAAGCTCAAGCGGCTGCTCGCGGCCTATCCGGACATCAATGTGGAGTTGGTTTCGGACAACAAGCTCGTCGACATCGTCGAGGAGGGATTCGATGCCGGCGTGCGCCTCGGCGAGCAGGTTGCCAAGGACATGATTGCGGTGCGCATCAGCCCCGACATCCGCTTTGCTGTGGTCGGCGCGCCGTCCTATCTGGATGGCCGCTCTCCGCCGGAACGGCCCGATGATCTCGTTGGTCACCGCTGCATCAATCTGCGGCTGTCGACCCATGGCGGTCTTTACGCCTGGGAGTTCGAGAAGCGGGGCAAGGAGCTGAAGGTGCGGGTGGAGGGGCAACTCGCCTTCAACAGCATTTTCGAGGTCTATGAGGCGGCACTCGCCGGTTTCGGCCTGGCTTACGTTCCGGAAGACATGGTGCTGGCGGATGTTGCCGGCGGCCGACTGCGACGCCTGATCGAGGATTGGTGCGTGCCCTGGACCGGCTACCATCTCTATTACCCGATCAGCCGCCAAACCTCGGCCGCGTTCGATCTGGTCGTCGATGCGCTTCGCCATCGCCGCTGAGGCCTGTCCGCCGGTCTGATGATGGTCACGCCACGCGGGCGCCGCTCTCCGGATCGGCGGGCGCGATCGGTCTGGTCTCGGCGCGCGCAACGATGGCGTCGAGCGTCGCGACGGCCCGGCTGGTCATCTCGTCGATCGGCGGGACCATGCCGCCGGAGGCGAGCTCGACCCGGTTGCGGCCCCTCTGCTTGGCACGGTACAGCGCGCCGTCGGCGACGCGCAGGATCTCCGGCAGATCGATGCCGGCCTCGGGATAGGCGGCGACGCCGACCGAGATCGTCACCCGCGGCAGCATGCCGTCACCATAGCTGATGTTGAGCGCCTCGACGCGGGCGCGCAGCTCCTCGGCGCGCAGCGCGGCTTCCTCGATGGTGCAGTTCGGCAGCAGCACCACGAACTCCTCGCCGCCGAGGCGGCACGGCATCTCGCCGTCGGCGAACGTCGCCTTGAGGATCTCGCCGATGTGGCGCAGCACGGTGTCGCCGGCCTCGTGGCCGTGATTGTCGTTGAACGACTTGAAGTGATCGATGTCGAGTGTCACGACGCTGACCGGCGTGCGGCTGCGCGCGGCGCGCAGCAATTCGCGGCGAGCGGTCTCGATCAGGTAGCGGCGGTTGTTCAGCCCGGTCAGCGCATCGCGCAGCGACTGATCGCGCAGGCCCTCGCGCAGCTTCACGTTGGCGATGGCGATCGACAGATGCTCGGCGCAGGCGAGCCCCAGCCTTGCGCGATCGGCAAAACGCGCCTTGGCCTCGGCCTCGGTCTCCTGGCCCGTGGAGTTGTATTCGACATGCAGCAGGCCGACGGTCTCGCCATGGGCCAGGATCGGGATGCAGCAATAGTTCTCGTTGACGCCGTCATGCACGTGGTCGCAGCGGAATTCGACCTCGCTGGTGCCGTGGATGTAGACATGGCCGCGGCGCAGGCTCCAGCAATCGTCCGGATGCAGCGCGCGCGTCGTCGAGCTGCCGTTCCATTCGGCGGCGATCTCGAGCACGTCGCGGCTGTCGGCATAGATGTAGAGCGCGCCGGTGCATTCCGGCATCAGGCCACCCAGCACTGTCGAGATCATCTGGTACAGCTCCGGCTCGGACTTTGCCGATTGCAGCCATTCGCTGAGCTCCGACAAGGTCCGTGTCGCTGCGTTGAGCCGTTCGTTCTCGACCAGACTCGCGCGGAACACCGCCAGCGCCCGCGCCATCAGGCCGAGCTCGTTGGTGTGATCGGCATAGGGGATCTCGGTCTGCAGCTCGCCCTTGGCGATCGCCTCCATGCTGCGCGTGATCCGGAAGATCGGCATCGAGACGTCGTGAATCACGAAGAGCAGCGTGGCAAGCCCGATCATGATACTGACGCCGTTGACCGACCACAGCACCCAGCGAAAGATCTGCGCGTCCAGCGTTGCGCTGTTGATCGCGCTGTCCGCGCGGTGATCGGCGAGCCTGATGCCGTGCTCGACCGCATCGACCACGGCCTGGAAGAGCGGGGGCGTCTCGATGTTGACGACACGCTCCAGACGGTCGCGGTTGGCGCCGACCTCCGGCTCCAGCATGACGGCCTGCTGCTTCTGGTACATGTCCCATTTGTTGACGAACTGGTCGAACGCCATCCTCATCGGCGCGTCGTCGCCGATGCTCTCCTTGAAGCGCGCGATCTTCGCATCGACCTCGGTGGTGCGGCGGCGGAGCTCCTGCTCGGCCGCGGCACGCGGCTCGGCCGCCGTGGACAATGCGGCGCGGATCGCGACGAGGTGGGTGTGGGCGACATCGACATTGAGATCGGCGAGGGCGCGGATCTCCGGCAGCCGGTCGCGGTTGATGCTCTCGACCGCGTCCTGCAGCGCCGACAGCCGCATCGTCGCCAGCACCGACACGCCGGCCAGAATGGCCAGCAGCAGGAATACCGAGGTCAGGAGCGAGTTCCTGATCGACACGCTCAGGGAGATCTGCGGCAGATTGAGAGCCATGACACCGTCGCTGCACCAATGGCTTGCGATCGGTCGAAGCGGCGCGCACGGACTGGCGCCTTTCCCCTCCAAGCCCCGCAGCAACTACACCTGGGGGCGGATTGCGATTGGGTTACGGCGGCTCCGTAGAGCACCGGGGGGCGGCACCAATGGCGCGGCTGGTTAAGGTCGCGTGTCGCTGCAGAGTGAATTTCGTACTAACGATGCAACCGGGCACGGGGATCGGTGATCGATTCTGAAGAGATGGGCAATCGCGGCACGGTCGTCTGCCAATGAGTTCCTCCGTCATGCCCGGGCTTGTCCCGCCGGCGCGGCCGAAGCCGCTCCGGCGCGGCGAAGGCTCCGGGCATCCGCGTCGTTCCGCAGGCGCCGGGCGACGTGGATGGCCGGGACACGCCCGGCCATGACGACGTGAAAACAGACCAGAGCCATACGCAGAGCGCCTTATACGACAGTCCTAAGGCGCGGGGCGGATGCCCCGGGCCAGGTGCAGCCTTGTCGTGCTTGCTACGATGATCGCGCCGTCCGAGTCAGCCCCACTTCATCTCGCCCTTCGTGACCTTGGCGCCGATGTCGAGCGCGATGCCCATGCCGAGGCCGGGGAATTTCGCCTCCATCGCGGCCTTCAGCGCCGCGGCGTCCTTGGCCTTGGCGAGCTCGTCCTCGAACGCGATGAGATAGGCCTTGGTGTGCCGAACGCCGGACAGGCCGGTGGCAGCGTCCGGGGCAGCATGGCCGGCAACCACCACGGCCGGAGCGCGTGCGATGATCGTGTCGAGGGTCGCGACCCAGGCGGCGCGCTGCTCCTTGCTCGGGGTGTCGGCGGTCCAGACATGCACGCCCGAGAAGATCATGACGCCGCCGAACACGGCCTTGAGCGAGGGCACCCAGAGATAACGCCGGTTGGCGAGCCCCTCGGCTGCGACGATCTCGATCGTCTCGCCATCGACCGACAGCGACGGGCCATCGAACGGCTCGGGCAGAACGATGTCGGCCATCGTCTGCGGGCCGTTCTCCTTCAGTTGCGGCCCCCAGACCGCGAGCTTCTTCTCGACATTGCCCTTGATCGCCTCGACGGTCGCCGTGGCGGCGAGCACCTTCACGCCGGGGAACGCCTCGCGGATCGGCTTGAGGCTGAAGTAGTAGTCAGGATCCGACTGGCTGACATAGATCGCCGTCAGCGACTTGCCGCTCGCCTTGATCGCGGCCGCCACCGCGCGGCCATCCGGATAGCTGAAGCCGCCATCGATCAGCAGCGCTTCGGTCGGGCCCGAGAGCAGCACGGGTGCGCGGAAGAAGCCGTTCGGGCCGGCCGGAAAATGCGTCCAGCTCAGCTTGCTGTCGGCGGCACGGCCCGTCACGGACGCGCCGAGAATGGCCGCGGCAGTCCCTGCAAGAGTGGTCGTCATGATCTGTCTCCGGGTCGGCATCTCAGTCTCCTTGGTGTTGTGAAAGGATGAAGCCGGGCAGTCGACGGCGCTCCGGCCGTGCGCGACGGCCGGGTGACGTGTGCCGGGCGAAGGTGAGCTGGTTGGCTCAGGAAGCTCCTAGCTGCGCGAGCAGGCCGTCGATCGGCTGGTACAACACGTTGCCGGGCAGGGGCCTCTGGTCCGTGCCGTCCCCGGCCAGCAGGGCCGGTACGCCGGACAAGCCGTGGCGCCGCATCAGGGCCTGCGCGGTCTGGATGCGGCGGCCATAGGCTTCGACGAGCAACGGGTCGCGCGCCAGCATGCGTTCGGCGGCCTCTGCGAAGCCTGCCGATCGAAGGACCTCGCTGACGCCCGCGGCGCTCACGATGTCCTGGCCGTGCACATAGCGCGCGAGCTGCAGCTCCTTCAGCGCCGTGAGCTCCCGGTCGGGCTCGGTGACGTGGACCGCCGTCAGGCCGAGGGACGCGGCGGTCGAGTCGAATGCGCCGCCGGCGCCGAGAATGCGGGTGCGGTAGGCGTCGGTGAAGCGCTGTCCGGTCAGCTTGGCGATGCGCTGATCGTTGCTCCAGGCATATTCGGCAAATTGCGCGTCCATCCGGCCGGCGCCCCGGCCCGCGAACAGGCCGGTGGGCAGCAGCTCGAGCGCGACCGTGTGGCGGGCAGCGAGCTTCTCGAGCACCGGGCCGGCCCCGTAGCACCAGCCGCAGAGCGGATCGAACAGATAGGTCAGTCGCATCTCCAGAACCCTGTCTCGGATCGCCATGGCGCTCACATAGCCCGATCTCCTTTGTTGAGAAAGGCAGCATAATCGGACAGACTGTATGCCAAAGACTGACAATCACATCGGGGCAACATGGAGCCGATCAATCTCAATCGCCTCGTCTATTTCGCGGCCGTGGTCGACGCCGCGTCCTTCACCCGCGCGGCCGGCCGGCTCGGGATCAGCAAGGCCGTGGTCAGCCAGCAGGTCGCGCAGCTCGAGCGCGAGCTCAGAACCGACCTGCTGGTGCGGACCACGCGCCGGGTCGAGCCGACCGAGGCCGGCCGTCTGCTGCACGCCCGATGCGCCGCGATCCTGCGCGAGGCGGAGAGCGCGATGGCCGAGCTGGCGCAGACCAATGCTGCGCCGATGGGCCTGTTGCGGATCGCCGCGCCGAACGACTACGGCACCTGCACGCTCGCCCCGATCGTGACGGCGTTCTCGCGGGCCTATCCGGCCTGCCGGGTCGAACTGATCCTGTCCGACAGCAAGATCGACCTCGTCGCGAGCCAGATCGATCTCTCGATCCGCGTCGGATGGCTCGACGATTCGACCCTGCAGACCCGGCGGATCGGCAGCTTTCGTCAGTTGCTGGTGGCCGCTCCGAACGCGATCAAGCGCGTCGCGCATCCGCGCGACCTGGCCGCGCTGCCCTTCATTGCGAACACGGCGCTGAAGGAGCCGCTCACATGGCAGTTCACGAAAGGGAGTGCCGCGCGGGAAATCGTGCAGATGAGCCAGACGCTGACCATCAACACGACGCCGGCCGTGCTCGCCGCGACCCTGGCCGGCGGCGGCCTCGCGGTGCTGCCCGATTTCCTGATCGGCGACGATCTCGCGGCCGGCCGCCTTGTGCCCATCCTGCCGTCCTGGACGCTGCCGTCCGGCGGCATCCATGCGGTGTTTCCGGCGGCGCGCTTTCGCGCGCCAAAGGTGACCGCGTTCGTGGCGATGCTGATGGACGAGCACAAACGCCCGGCTGCAAGACGCCCGAGCCCGCGATGAGCGCAGCGCGCCGGATCACCGCGCCGGCACGAGCTCCGTCAGCGAGCGGATGATGCGGTCGGGCTTCACATGCGTGCCTTCGGGCAGGCCGTCGCCATGGATGTCGATCCAGATCGAATAGATGCCGAGCCGCTGCGGCGCCTCGATCTCCCATTCCAGATTGTCGCCAATCATCCAGGTGTCCTCGGGACCGACGCCGAGCCGCTCCATCGCATGCAGATAAGCGCGTTCCTCGGGCTTGCCGAAGCCGTGCTCGCCCTCGATCTGGATGTGGTCGAAGCGGTGCGCCAGCGCGAAGCGCTCGATCTTGGCGCGCTGCTGGTCGGCGGCGCCATTCGTCACCAGCGCGAGCCTGACGCCGCGCGCCTTGAACGTATCGATCGCCTCATGAGCGCCGGGGAAGATGAACATCTGCTCGTCGCGATAGGCGGTGAAGCGGTCGGCGATGCGGATCGCAAGCTCGGTCGGCAGGGCCGGGCCGTGGCTTGCCAGCGCAGCGAAGCCGCCCTTCACGACCTCCTGCCGCGCCTGGATCAGCTTCATCCGCCATTCGGCACCGGCGACCGACCAGAAGCTGCGCGCCGAGCCGACGATGGCCGCCGCCACGGCTTGCGGCGCGTGCGGCAGGAGTTCGTCGGCGAACTCGGTGGCGACGATATTCCAGGCGATCTCTGGCCGGCCATAGGCCGAGAGAATGGTGTCGTCCATGTCGATCAACATGGCGCGGGGGAGGGGAGCGGTCATAGTGGATTTACGCGTCGAGTGAAGGAGAGTTTCACGGCCATTTCACCTCGGGGGGCATCGAGGACAGGATCGACTCGACGTTGCCGCCGGTCTTCAACCCGAAGGTCGTGCCGCGGTCATAGAGCAGGTTGAATTCGACATAGCGGCCGCGTCGGATCAGCTGCTCCTCGCGGTCCGCCTCGGTCCATGCTGCGCCGAAATTGCGCCGGACCAGCTCCGGATAGACCTTCAGGAAGGCCCGGCCGACATCCTGGGTGAAGGCGAGATCGGCCTCCCAGTCGCCGGAATCATGATGGTCGTAGAAGATGCCGCCGATGCCGCGCGGCTCCTTGCGATGGGGCAGATAGAAATATTCGTCGCACCAGCGCTTGTACTTGTCATACGGGGCCACCGTGGCGTGCGCATCGCAGGCGCCCTGCAACGCCGCGTGGAAGGCGAGCGTGTCCGGATCCTCTTGATTGCGGCGGCGGTCCAGCACCGGGGTGAGGTCGGCGCCGCCACCGAACCAGGCCTTGGTGGTGACGACGAAGCGGGTGTTCATGTGCACGGCCGGCACGTGCGGCGACCACAGATGCGCGATCAGGGAGATGCCCGAGGCCCAGAACCGCGGGTCCTCGGACGCGCCGGGGATCTGGCTGCGGAATTCCGGGGCGAACTCGCCATGCACGGTGGAGCAGTGCACGCCGACCTTTTCGAACAGCCGCCCGTGCATCATGCCCATGACGCCGCCGCCGCCCGGCGCGCCGCTATGGTCGGTGCGCTGCCAGGGCGTGCGCACGAAGCGGCCGGGCTGGCGCGGATAGAGCGCGGCCGGCGCCTCGTCCTCGAGCTGTTCGAACGCGGCGCAAATCTGGTCGCGCAGGCTCTCGAACCAGGCGCGGGCGCGGGCCTTGCGATCCTCGATAGCGGCAGTGGTCATGAACCTTCCCCTGGCACATTGTCGTTCACGCTGCTGTCAAGAGAGGGTGACAGCTGTCGGTGACAGCGCTGTTGTCGCTGCAGGTGAAGTCCTACCACAAGTGATCAGGCCTGCGGACCGAAATAGGTGCAGGTCTCCCGGCAGCTGTCACGGTGGACGCTGACCTTGGTGACGTGGCCGATGGAGCGGACGCGCTCATAGATGAAGCGTGACAGGTTCTCCAGCGTCGGCAGCCCGATCGCCTCGATCTTGTTCAAGAACTTATGGTCGAGCATGGCTTGGATCTCGCCCAAGCGCTGTGTCAGCAGGCCGAAATCGACGACCATGCCGGTCGTCGGGTCCGGCGTGCCGCGCACCGTGACCTCGGCGCGGAAGGAATGGCCGTGGATCTCCTGGCTGGCTTCCCCGAGCGTCGTATGCGCCAGCGCATGCGCGGCCTCGAAGGTGAACGATTTGGTCAATTCCCACATCGGAAGGGTCGAAGTCCTCTATCTGATGCCGATCATCTTGTGCGTCTGCAGGCTGAGCCGCCATTGCGGATGATGCTGGCAGTATTGAATCGCGCGGGCCGTGTTCGCGGCCGCCTCCGGCCCGTCCATCGGCTGCAGCGAGAAGCGCTGGAAGGCGAGGTCGGCAAACCGCTCCGGCTCGGCGCCGTCCTGCGGATAGACCAGCTTCAGCTCATGGCCCTGCTGCAGCTTCAGCTCTGCGCCGGCTTTCGGACTGACGCAGATCCAGTCGATGCCGTCCGGCGGAATGAGCGTGCCGTTGGTCTCGATCCCGACCGCGAAGTCCCGCGCATGCAGCGCCGCGATCAGGTCCGCATCGACCTGCAGCAGCGGCTCGCCGCCGGTGAGGATCGTATAGCGGTCGGCCGCACCGCCTGTCCATTGCCCGGCGATGGCGGCGGCAAGTGCAGCGGCATCGTCGTAACGCCCGCCGAACGTTCCGTCGGTACCGACGAAATCGGTGTCGCAGAACCGGCACGTCGCGGTTGCGCGATCGGCCTCGCGTCCGCTCCACAGGTTGCAGCCGGCGAAGCGGCAGAACACGGCGGCACGCCCCGCCAGGGCGCCTTCGCCCTGCAGGGTCATGAATATTTCCTTCACCGCGTAGCTCACGCTCACGCTCCCTCAGATTGCAATTGGACGAAATGTCCAACCTGGCGCAGTGCTTCGCCCGCGGCCATCGCGGCGGCCATGGCGACGTTGAGCGAGCGCAGGCCGGGCCTCAGCGGAATGCGCAGCCGCGCGTCGGCGACCTCCGCCACCGTGTCGGGCACGCCGGCGCTCTCGCGCCCGAGCAGCAGGATGTCGTCCGCCTTGTAGCTGAAATCCAGGTAGGAGGTTGCCGCCTTGGTCGTGAACAGCAGCAGCCGGTGGCCCTGCGCGGCCCGCCAGTCCTCGAAGGCGCTCCAGGAATCGTGCCTCCGCCATGCGAGATGATCGAGATAGTCCATGCCGGCGCGGCGAAACTGCCGGTCCGAGACGGCGAAGCCGGCCGGCTCGATGATGTGGGCCGCGAGCCCGAGGCAGGCGCACAGGCGCAGAATCGTTCCGGTGTTTTGCGGAATGTCGGGCTGATAGAGCGCGATCTGCATGCGAATTGGTCTTAAGAATTGGGCGGAACATCCGCTTGGTGAGCGGGAATTGGTGCATGGCGTGCTGCGGGGCCGATAGCGGGCTTGCGCTCGTATCGCAAGGGTGCCAATAGAACGATTCTGGACGGCTTGTTCCCCACCAGGGGCGGTGGCATGAGCTGTTTTCTGCCGCCGCGGGGGACGCGGGCGCCGGCAGGCATCTCCCGATCACGTGCATTCCAACGTCGAGCGGGGCGGTTCCACCGGCTGCAACGAAGAAAGGGTTGGAATCGTGACAGCGTCTACTGCGGATCATCCGACACGCCGGGATTTTCTTTACGTCGCCACGGGCGCAGCCGCGGCGGTTGGTGGCGTGGCCACCCTGTGGCCCTTCATCTCTCAGATGAATCCCGATGCCTCGACCATCGCCGCCGGTGCGCCGATCGAGGTCGATCTTTCGCCGATCGCCGAAGGACAGGACATCAAGGTGTTCTGGCGCGGCAAGCCGATCTACATCTCCCACCGCACCAAGAAGCAGGTCGAGGAGGTCCGCAAGGTTCCGGTCTCGAGCCTGATTGATCCGGCGACCGACCAGTCCCGCACCAAGGACGGCCATGAGCAGTGGCTCGTCGTGATCGGCATCTGTACGCATCTCGGCTGCATCCCGATCGCCCATGAAGGCAATTACGACGGCTTCTTCTGCCCCTGCCACGGCTCGCAATACGACGCCTCCGGGCGCGTCCGCCAGGGACCGGCGCCGCTCAACCTGCCTGTCCCGCCCTATCAGTTCGTTTCCGACACCAAGATCCAGATCGGCTGAGCGGACGTTACGTCCGCAAGCTCAAGCTCGATCGTGCAAGATAATTCTTTCAGGAACGCATCATGAGTGGACCTTCGAACTATCAGCCGAGCCATCCCGCCTTGAAGTGGCTCGAGCAGCGACTCCCCATCATCGGCCTGGTCCACTCGTCCTTCGTTGCCTATCCGACACCGCGGAACCTGAACTACTGGTGGACGTTCGGCGCGATCCTGTCGATGATGCTGGGCGTGCAGATCATCACCGGCGTCATCCTGGCGATGCATTACACGCCGCACGCCGATCTCGCCTTCAAATCGGTCGAGCTGATCGTCCGCGACGTGAACTACGGCTGGCTGATCCGCAACATGCATGCCTGCGGCGCATCCATGTTCTTCCTCGCCGTCTATATCCATATGTTCCGCGGCCTCTATTACGGGTCGTATAAGGCGCCGCGCGAGGTGCTCTGGATCCTCGGCGTCATCATCTACCTGTTGATGATGGCGACCGGCTTCATGGGCTACGTGCTGCCGTGGGGCCAGATGAGCTTCTGGGGCGCCACCGTCATCACCAATCTGTTCTCGGCCGTGCCCTATTTCGGCGAGAGCATCGTGACCCTGCTGTGGGGCGGCTATTCGGTCGGCAACCCGACCCTGAACCGCTTCTTCGCGCTGCATTACCTGCTGCCGTTCCTGATCGCCGGCGTGGTCGTGCTGCACGTCTGGGCCCTGCACGTCGCCGGCCAGAACAACCCGGCCGGCGTCGAGCCCAAGACCGAAAAGGACATGGTGCCGTTCACGCCCTATGCGACGATCAAGGACTTCTTCGGCGTCACCTGCTTCCTGATCTTCTATTCCTGGTTCATCTTCTACATGCCGAACTATCTCGGCGAGGCCGACAACTACATCCCGGCGAACCCGGCGGTGACGCCGGCGCACATCGTGCCCGAATGGTACTACCTGCCGTTCTACGCGATCCTGCGCTCGATCCCGAACAAGCTCGCCGGCGTGGTGGCGATGTTCTCCGCGATCATCGTGCTGGTGTTCCTGCCCTGGCTGGACTCGGCCAAGACCCGTTCGAACAAGTACCGTCCGCTCGGCAAGCAGTTCTTCTGGATCTTCTTCGTCGTCTGCATCGGCCTCGGCTATCTCGGCGCGCAGCCGCCGGAGGGCGTCTATGTCGTGCTCGGCCGCATCCTGACGGTGCTGTACTTCGCCTACTTCCTGATCGTGCTGCCGCTGCTCGCCCGGATCGAGCGGCCGCGGCCGTTGCCGAACTCGATCGCCGACGACGTGCTGGCGAAGTCAGGCCGCAAGGCGGTGGCCACGGCGGTGGTTGGGCTTGTTGCCGCATTGTCGCTGTTCGCCGGAAGCACCGGCGACGCCCGCGCCAGCGAAGGCCAGGAGAACCCGCCGTCGGCGAAGTGGTCGTTTGCCGGTCCGTTCGGCACCTTCGATCGCGGCGCCGTGCAGCGCGGTCTCAAGGTCTACAAGGAAGTCTGCTCGAACTGCCACTCGCTGCAATATGTCGCGTTCCGCAATCTGTCGGAGCCCGGCGGCCCCGGCTACACGCCGGCGCAGGCGGCGGCCTTCGCGGCCGAGTACAAGATCAAGGACGGTCCGAACGACGCCGGCGACATGTTCGAGCGTCCGGGCCGTCCGGCGGACTATTTCCCGTCGCCGTTCCCGAACGAGCAGGCGGCGCGTGCGGCCAATGGCGGCGCGGCTCCGCCGGACCTGTCGCTGATCGCCAAGGCCCGTTCCTACAAGCGCGGCTTTCCCTGGTTCCTGATCGACTTCTTCACCCAGTTCCAGGAGCAGGGCCCGAACTATGTCAACGCGCTGCTGCAGGGTTATGAAGAGACCCCGCCGCACGGCGTCACCATCCCGGAAGGTTCGTACTACAACAAGTACTTCCCCGGCCATGCCATCAAGATGCCGCCGCCGTTGTCGGACGGTCAGGTGACCTTCGATGACGGCTCGCCGGCCACCGTGAAGCAATATGCCCACGACGTGGCGACCTTCCTGATGTGGACCGCGGAGCCGCACATGGAAGCCCGCAAGCGGCTTGGCTATCAGGTGTTTGTGTTCCTGATCATCTTCGCCGGTCTGATGTACTTCACCAAGAAGCGCGTCTGGGCCGCCGCGCACTAGAGACGCACGGCCATCACGGCATGAGATCGAAAAAGCCCCCAACTGGGGGCTTTTTTGTTTTGGCAGTCGGCTCGTCGCCGCCAATTGCGCGATCTGGCAGAGGAGGGACGCATGACATCATGGCTGGCCTTTGCAGGTGCGGCAGTGCTCGAGATCGCCGGCTGCTTTGCGTTCTGGGCGTGGTTGCGGCTCGGCCAGTCGGTGCTGTGGCTGCTGCCCGGAATGGCCGCGCTCGCCGGCTTCGCCGCGCTGCTCACCATCGCCGAGAGCCCGCTCGCCGGCCGCGCCTATGCCGCCTATGGCGGCATCTACATCACCGCGGCGCTGCTGTGGGGCTGGCTGGTCGAGGGCCATCGCCCGGATGGCTGGGACGTCACCGGTGCGGTCATCTGCCTGATCGGCATGGCCGTCATCCTGTTCGCCCCGCGCGCGATGCCGGCGTAGCGTGCCGATGTCGCGCCCCGGATGTCGCCGCACTTATCCGGCTCTCGACATGCTCACGTTCCGGCGAAGCCGATCGGCTGCAGTCGCGCGCGACACATATTTGCGGTAAACCGCATCCCCAACACCCCAACAGAAAATGCGGAGGATCACATGGGCACACTGATCAGTTTCAAGCGCCCCGACGGCCAGGAGGCCAAGGGCTATCTGGCCAAGGCCGCGCAGGCCGATGCGCCGGGCGTCGTCGTCATCCAGGAATGGTGGGGCCTGCAGGACCAGATCAAGGGGATGTGCGACCGCTTTGCGCTGGCCGGCTTCAACGCGCTGGCGCCCGATCTCTACAAGGGCACGGTGGTGCCGTATCACGACACGGACGCGGCCGGGCGCGAGATGAACTCGCTCGATTTCATGGATGCGACCACGCAGACCGTGCGCGGCGCAGCGCAATATCTGGCCCGCAATGGTGCCAAGGTCGGCCTGACCGGCTTCTGCCTCGGCGGCGCGGTGACGATCATCGGTGCGACCAGGATCGATGAGCTCACGGCCGGCGTCGTGTTCTACGGCATTCCGCCGGAGCAGGCGGCCAAGCCCGCCGACGTCAAGATCCCGCTGCAGGCGCATTTCGCCAACAAGGACGATTGGTGCACGCCGGCGCTGGTCGATGGCTTCGAGGCGGCGATGAAGGCGGCCGGCAAGTCGCTCGAGCTCTACCGCTACGATGCGGAGCATGCCTTCGTGAACGAGCAGCGCATGACCGTGCATGATCGCGCCGCCGCCGAGCTTGCCTGGGGCCGCGCCACGGCGTTCTTCCACAAGCATCTCGGGTAAGTAAGCTGAACGCGGTGGGCCCCGCCCATCGGAAACGATCGCGCCGCGCGGCTCAGACCGCGCGGGCGGTCTAGATCTCGGTCGACGACGGCTCGGCCTCGTCGGCCGCCGGCGCGGTGTCGGCCGGATCGAGCGGGTCAGCGATGGTCGGCCCGTCGACGGAGCGCCGCCGACGCTTCGTCCGCTTCGCCTGCGCTTCGAGGAAGCAATCGAGCAGCGTCTGCTGCTTCGGGAGCGCATGCGACACTGAAGGCTGTTTGCCGCGGGCCATGTTAACCAAGGTAATTCAATATGGTTAACCAATCATTGCCATACTATTGCAGGGAAACAACGGTGCTGCCCCCGGGCCCGGTCAAGTTATGTAACTTTTTCGGGTCACGGCAACCAAGAGTGGGTAATTAATGCTCGCTGCACGCGCGCAACATGAGGTTGTGAGGTTCGTCACACCCCTTGGCTGCAGCTTTCGCGCCGTCGGACACGGCCCTATGCCCGCGAATCACCATTGATTCGACGCCGGCTGAGCGCCGATCATGGTCGCCCGGAATGGGGCTTGTTCGTTCAATGAGCGCAATCGCGTCGTCTCCGTTGCGCAGCCGAAACAATCTGAGGTAGTGTTTTCTGTCCTTCTGCTGACGGAGAGAGACGTGCGTGTGGCCTTTGCGCTCGCCGGGCTGGGCGGCCTGAACGCCCATGGCGCCGGCTTCCTCGACACCGCCCGGGCCTGGGGCGTCGCGCCGGATCTGGTCACGGCGACCTCGGGCCAGATCCTGGTGCTGTCGGCCTGGCTGCAGGGCCTCGATCTGCGCCAGCAGCTGATCTCCGCGGATCGCCTCCGCGATCAGACGTCGCAGCTGCGCACCTTGATGTTCGGCTATCCCGGTGTGTTCCGTCCGGCCTATGCCGAGGCGCTGGCGCGTTTTGTGGCCTGGCCGGATTGGCGCGACGGCCCGTTCAACGTCCTCGCCGACCGGCTGCTGCCGGCGCAGCAATATGTTCCGGTGCGCAGCGAGGCCGACTTCGCGCAGGCCGCCGCGACCTTGAACGGGACGTCGATCGGCGTCGTATTCAACACCTACGATCCCGAGTCCGGCACCGGACTCCTCTACGGCAACGACGCCGCGCGCGCGCTGCTGCCCTCCGAGAAGGCGATTGCCAACACCCACGCGGCGCAGGCGCGGCAGTCCGCGGCCAAGCGTGACCTGCGCTACGCCTCCGATGTCGCGGCCGAACGCGCCCTCCATCCGATCACGCCGGAGGCGATCAAGGCCGCGCTGTGGCTGTCGCTGTACGGCTTCACCAGGCTGCCCCAGGGACAGATGGATGGCGCCTATCACCGCGCCAGCATCATCTCCGAGCTGCACGGCTTCGATCGCGTTTTCGCCGTGCGCCCGCTCGCCAATGGCTGGCGGGGCGAGACGCCGCAGAACTGGTTCGAGGTGCAGGACTGGACCACCGAGATGTGGTTCTCGGTCGGCTACAAGGCGGAGGTCGATGCGCTCAAGCGCATCAACGACCTGATCGCGGCGGGCGTCATCACCGATCCCAAATACAAGCGCGTTGATCTGGTCGAGATCCAGCCGGAAACGCCGGCCGGCTATTTCAACTACTTCGTCGAGCGCGGCGAAGTGTACGAGAATGCGGTCATCGCGACGGAGCTGAAGTTTGCTGAACTCGGGCTGGTGAGGCCGACAGAGCAGGCTTAGCTCGCGAACAGACCGCGCCGAATGCGTCCGCCCCGTTAGAGCCGCGTGGAGTCTGCATCGGGACGATCCGCGGCCGGATGTCCAAGCCTCTGCCGTGCTTTTCGCAGGGTCTCAGACGGCAACTCCCCCATCTCCCGGCGATAATCCGAGGCAAACCGACCCAGGTTGCCAAAGCCGCATTTGAAGGCGACGGATACCACGCTCGTTCTTGCATCGGGCTTTCCGAGAAGTTCCGACGCGCGCCGCAGTCGCACGCGCTTGGCGAACTGGCCGGGTGATCCACGTCCGGTTTCCGAAAACTCCCGAAAGATCGATCTGGCGCTGACACTGGTGATGCGGGCGATCTTCTCCATGTCGAGCGGCTCGTTCCAATGAGCCTCGATATACGACTCGACGAGATCGACAATGCTGCGGTTGAGGCGCCGCGGGACGATGTGCAGCCGATCGCTGAAGTTGTGTCGATGGGCCAGGAGCAGCCGGGTCATCAAGCTGCGCTCGAGCTCTGCGATCGCGAGGGGGGAGTAGTTCTGCCCGAACTTCTGCAACTCGTCGGCAGCCTTGAAAACGTCCTGCCGAACGAAGGCCATGACAGCCGGATCCGGACTGTCCTCCTCGAAGACCAAGTCTCGATCGCTGCCATCGCCAACGATGGCTCTCAACAGGCCTTGCAGGGGAGCGGTCTCGACCCTCAGCACCAGCTGGCGGTATCCCGCGGGAAACTTAAGATCCAGCCTCGAACGACCGGAGACGATCGGACTCCACGCGGCAATCGGGTGGCTTGATGCAGCTGTCCGATAGGCCGCTGTCCCCCGGATCGAAAAGAACTGCCTGATGATCGTCGATTCCGGAAATGACACCGACGCGGCGCCGTCATAGGCGCAGAACGCCAGCCCTGTGGCGCTCAGGGACGCGAGGTTGGCCGCAATGCCGAACTCGTCATCGTGACTGTCGAAGCGATCGACGCCGTAGATGCCCATCATACGATCGCGCGCGAACTCGCGATCTCGCGATCGAAACAACGGATAACGATCGAGATAGGAGATGTCGCGCAATCGGCCCCCGCCCAGTTTGCTTCCTTCACGGGCGCCGCGATCAAGGTCGGTGCGAATCGGCGGCGCTGCGTAAGCACATCGCCGTGCATAATCCGGTCGTTCTTGTTCCTCGTCAACGAGCCAGCGTGACGCAAGGTCAGCAGAAGATCGGGCTTCCATCCGTAGTTTCACGGACCGCTTCGTACGCGGAGGATCCAGCAGCTACACGACTGCGTGCAACGCTGGCGGCCGGCCGCGCCGGATGTTTGTACCGTCCGCGTGCACAACCGGCGGTGCGCGCGATGCGAATATGTCAGTGAAGTTAATGGCGCTGGCAGAAATCGGCCATTCTGTCGGCGATCGGACAAATACTTCTATAAATTGAATCAAATAGGTTCCGGCTGTTCTGAGGTGGAGGCACGCTGTGGTGGCATCCATGATCCCAGAGCTTTGCAAGTCCGGATATCGCAGCCGCGGTGGCTGCGCCGGAGGACGGAGTGAAGACAATGTTCGGCCGCAGGACGACGAAGGGTGACGCGCAGGCGATGATCGATGCGATCAGCCGCTCCCAGGCGATGATCGAATTCAACATGGACGGCAGCATCATCACCGCGAACCAGAACTTCCTCGATACGCTTGGATATCGGCTCGAGGAGATCCAAGGCAAACATCATAGCATGTTCGTCGCGCCGGACGAACGGGACAACGCCGCCTATCGTGAGTTCTGGGCGTCTCTCAACTCCGGCGAATTCCAGGCCGGTGAGTTCAAGCGGATCGCCAAGGGGGGACGTGAGGTCTGGATCGAGGCGTCCTACAATCCCATTCTCGACGGCAGCAAGAAGCCGATCAAGGTGGTGAAATTCTCGACCGACATCACGGCGAAGAAGCTACGCAGCATGGCGGATTCGTCCAAGATCGCCGCGATCAATCGCGCCCAGGCGGTGATCGAGTTCACGCTCGACGGGACGATCGTGACGGCCAACCAGAATTTCTGCGACGTGCTGGGCTATCGGCTCGATGAGATGCAGGGTCGGCACCACAGCATGTTCATCGAGGCATCGCAACGCGACAGCGCGGCGTATCGCGCGTTCTGGGCGGCTCTCAATCGCGGCGAATATCAGAGCGGCGAGTACAAGCGCATTGGCAAGGGCGGCAAGGAGGTCTGGATTCTCGCCACTTACAATCCCGTCCTCGATACAACCGGCAAACCGTTCGGCGTCGTCAAATTTGCAACGGACGTGACCGCGCAGAAGCTGAAGAACGCAGATCTGGCCGGCCAGATCGACGCCATCGGCAAGTCGCAAGCCGTAATCGAATTCAACATGGATGGCACGATCATCACGGCGAACGACAATTTTCTGCGCGCGCTTGGCTACACCTTGGCCGAAATCAGCGGCAAGCAGCACAGCATGTTCGTCGAGGCAGCGGAGCGCGACAGCGCCGCCTATCGCGAGTTCTGGGCGGCTCTCAATCGAGGGCAATATCAGGCGGCCGAATACAAGCGAATTGGGAAGGGCGGCAAGGAGGTCTATATCCAGGCGTCCTATAATCCGATCCTCGACCTCAACGGCAAGCCGTTCAAGGTGGTGAAATATGCCACCGACGTCACCCGCCAGGTGCTGATCAGGATCGGCAACGAGCGCGTTCGCGCGATGATGGAATCCGTTGCCGCGGGCTCGGAGGAGCTGAACGCGTCGGTACGCGAGATTTCCGAAGCGATGACCAAGTCGCGCGAGACGGCGATCGGGGCCGTGGGGCAGGTGACTGCCGCAGACGGTCAGGCCCAGCGCCTGTCGGACGCAGCCCAGGCCATGAGCGGCATCGTCGAGATGATCAACAACATCACCGGGCAGATCAACTTGCTCGCACTGAATGCCACCATCGAATCCGCGCGCGCCGGCGAAGCCGGACGGGGGTTCGCCGTGGTCGCATCCGAGGTCAAGAGCCTCGCCAACCAGGCCAAGCAGGCGACCGACAAGATCGCCCAGGAAATTGAGAACCTCAACGGCATCTCCGGAGACGTCGTGACGGCGCTCGGCTCCATCAAACAGGCGATCACCAATGTCAGCGAATACGTCACCTCGACCGCGGCCGCGGTCGAGGAGCAGAGCACGGTGACGAACGAGATGTCGTCCAGCATGGCCCGCGCCGCGGCAGAGGCGCAGGCCTTGGCCGCCAGGGCTACGGCCTAGCCGCCCACGGCGGATGGGCTGCGGAGCGGCGCTTCGCGCGCTGCTGGAAAGCCGAAGGGACGAGCTGCAACAATTGGCGCGCGCTGCCGCCAGTCCCGGCTGTGGCACCTGTGCGACATGCGGGCATGCTGTCCACCCTCCCCCTCCAGGGGAGGGTTGCAGTCGGGCCGGCCCTCGCGGTGCTCGGAGGTCGAGGCGGAGCAATGCCCGTGCAAGGTTTGCCACTGGAGCCAGCCCGGACTGTGGCCCCGCCGCCCTTGACCGCAGGCGTCTCGCGTGGTCATTTCCGTCGTATGAGCACCCTTGTCCGCCCAGCCCGTCTCTGGTGGCGCACCTTGTAAAAGGTGGCCGGTGCGATTTGTCTGACATTCGATCGCAGAGGGGCCGCCACGCAGCGGCGGCTTCTGGTTGGTCCTGTGTGGCGTTTCCTCGGCAAGTTTCGTAAGAGAAGCCCCGAGAGGACCCATGAACAGGACCGTTTTCGCCCTTCCGGCCCGCAGTGACTACCGCACCTCTGGCGGGCTCGCGATCACGCGCGCCGTCGAGCAGTTTTCCGGCGGCGCCAGCCGGCTCGACGATCTGATCGACCTGCTCGACCGCCGCCGCGGCGTGGTGCTGTCCTCCGGCACCACCGTGCCCGGCCGCTATGAGAGTTTCGATCTTGGTTTCGCCGATCCGCCGTTGGTGCTGGAGACCAGGGGGACCGATTTCACCCTGCAGGCGCTGAACCGCCGCGGCGAGGTCCTGGTCGCCTTCCTCAAGGACACCCTGCGCGAGCCCTGCGTGGTCATCACCGCGGCTTCGCCCGCGCGGCTCGCCGGCCACATCGTCCGGGGCCCGGCCCCGGTCGAGGAGGACCAGCGCACAAGGCGCGCCAGCGTGATGTCGCTGGTGCGGGCCATGATCGCGACGCTGTCCGCCAATGACGATCCGCTGCTCGGTTTGTTCGGCGCCTTCGCCTACGACCTCGTGTTCCAGATCGAAGATCTCGTCCAGAAACGGCCGCGCGAGAAGGACCAGCGCGACATCGTGCTGTATGTGCCGGATCGCCTGCTGGCCTATGATCGCGCCACCGGCCGCGGCGTCGTTCTGTCCTACGATTTTGCCTGGAATGGCCAGTCCACGGCGGGCCTGCCACGCGACACCGATGCCAGCCTCTATCTGAAGGAGCCGCGCCAGGGTTTTGCCGATCACGCCCCCGGCGAGTACCAGGCCACGGTGGAGAAGGCGCGCGCGGCGTTCGCCCGCGGCGACCTGTTCGAGGCGGTGCCCGGCCAGCTGTTCGCCGAACCCTGCGAGCGCTCGCCGGCGGAAGTGTTCCAGCGGCTGTGTCGCATCAACCCGTCGCCCTATGGCGCGCTGATGAATCTCGGCGACGGCGAATTCCTCGTCTCGGCCTCGCCGGAGATGTTCGTGCGCTCAGACGGCCGCCGCGTCGAGACCTGCCCGATCTCCGGCACCATCGCCCGCGGCCGCGACGCCATCGGCGACGCCGAGCAGATCCGCCAGCTCCTGAACTCGGAGAAGGACGAGTTCGAGCTCAACATGTGCACCGATGTCGACCGCAACGACAAGGCGCGCATCTGCGTGCCCGGCACCATCAAGGTGCTGGCGCGCCGGCAGATCGAGACCTATTCGAAGCTGTTCCACACGGTGGATCACGTCGAGGGCATGCTGCGGCCGGGCTTCGACGCGCTCGACGCGTTCCTGACGCACGCCTGGGCGGTGACGGTGACCGGCGCGCCGAAGTTGTGGGCCATGCAGTTCGTCGAGGACAATGAGCGCTCGCCGCGGCGCTGGTATGCCGGCGCCATCGGCGCGGTGAATTTCGACGGCTCGATCAACACCGGCCTGACCATCCGTACCATCCGCATGAAGGATGGGCTCGCCGAGGTCCGCGTCGGCGCCACCTGCCTGTTCGATTCCGATCCCGCGGCGGAGGATCGCGAGTGCCAGGTCAAGGCGGCGGCGTTGTTCCAGGCGCTGCGCGGCGATCCGCCGAAGCCGCTGTCCTCGACCGCGCCGGATGCGACCGGCTCCGGCAAGAACGTGCTGCTGATCGACCACGACGATTCCTTCGTGCACATGCTGGCCGATTATTTCCGCCAGGTCGGCGCCAACGTCACCGTGGTGCGTTACGTCCATGCCTTGAAGATGCTGGCCGAGCGCAGCTGGGATCTGATCGTGCTGTCGCCGGGCCCGGGTCGTCCGGAGGATTTCAAGATCTCGACGACGATCGATGCCGCGCTCGCCAGGAAGCTGCCGATTTTCGGCGTATGTCTGGGCGTGCAGGCGATGGGCGAGTATTTTGGCGGCCAGCTCGGCCAGCTGGCCCAGCCGGCGCATGGCAGGCCCTCGCGCGTCCAGGTGCGCGGCGGCCGGCTGATGCAGGGACTGCCGAACGAGATCGTCATCGGCCGCTACCATTCCTTGTTCGTCGAGCGCGACAGCATGCCCGAGGTCTTGACCGTCACGGCGGCGACCGAGGATGGCGTCGCGATGGCGATCGAGCACAAGACGCTGCCGGTCGGGGGCGTGCAGTTCCACCCGGAATCGCTGATGTCGCTCGGCGATGCCGTGGGGTTGAGGATCGTGGAGAATGCGTTCCGGCTCAATCAGCCGGGATGAAACGTGGTCACCGTCATCGTGAGGAGCGTGAGCGACGAAGCGATCCAGACTTGTTTTTTCGCCCCTGGATTGCTTCGCTTCGCTCGCAATGACGAATTCCTCGCGGTCACGGCCAAACAAGGCAACGAGAGCGCGATGACGTTCGATCTGGACATCAAGAACACGGTCCGCACCATTCCGGACTATCCCAAGCCCGGCATCCTGTTCCGGGACATCACAACGCTGCTGGCGGATGCGCGCGCATTCCGCCGCGCGGTCGACGAACTGGTGCATCCCTGGGCCGGGTCGAAAATCGACAAGGTCGCGGGCATCGAGGCGCGCGGCTTCATCCTCGGCGGTGCGGTGGCGCATCAGCTTTCGGCCGGATTCGTGCCGATCCGCAAGAAGGGCAAGCTGCCGCACAAGACGGTCAGCATGTCCTATGCGCTGGAATACGGCACCGACGAGATGGAGATGCATGTCGACGCGGTGCAGCCCGGCGAGCGGGTGATCCTGGTCGACGACCTCATCGCCACCGGCGGCACGGCGGAGGGCGCGGTGAAGCTGCTGCGGCAGATCGGCGCCACTGTGGTGGCGGCCTGCTTCATCATCGACCTGCCGGATCTGGGCGGCGCGGCCAAGTTGCGCGCGCTAGACGTTCCCGTGCGTGCGCTGATCGCATTCGAGGGCCATTGAGGACAGCCGGCCTCAGGACCGCTGCATCAGGACCTCCATCTCGATCTCGCGCAACGCATAGTAATTGCGCCGGATCCATTGGTAGAGCTCGGTGGAAGGGTCCTTTTCCTGGCGTAGATAGCCGGTGAAGGAGAACGAGAAGCGCTCGATATAGGTCCGCAGGAAGGCGGGCAGCGCGCCGATGCGCAGATGCTTGCCGCGGCTGTACAGGTCCGGAAGGTCCTCGCGCAGCACATGGTCGTTCTCGACCACGATGAGCTGGGGCCGCGGGATCTGGCGCCGGAGGGCGTCATAGGCGCGCATCGAGACCCGGTCGCCCTCGGCGCAGTACAGCACGACCGGGACCACGCCCCGTCGCGCGGCCTCCTTCAAAAAGCCGATCTCCTCGGACATTTTGAAGAACTCTTCGAACGAGTAGTAGCCGAGGTCGATCACCTTGGCGATGCCATCGTTGAGGATCACGCGATCCATCAGCTGGATCTTGCCGTAGGTGTCCTCGATCGTCGCGGTTTCGGTGACCTGGGGCAGAAAGTCGAGCAGCGACGGCTCGCGCAGCGTGACGTCGAAGGCGAGAACCTGCCCGTCCTTGAGCAGCAGGAACTCGCTCAGCACCCGCGCGAGCAGCGTCTTCCCGGACTGCGGCCGGGGCGAGCAGACGATGTAGACGGGCGTCGCGGGCATCAGACCTATATCAGGTCAAATGCGCTTGCGATAAAGTCCCATCATTCACGGAAACGCTATTTTTCCCCGGCCGGCCGCGGCGTCGCCGCCTTCGTCGATCCGACGATGTCGGTCAGCTTGATGCGATCGTACTCGCTCCAGACGTTGGCGAGCCAATGCCGGACATAGCCGCGCAGCACGAAGGAGTAGTTGGCGGCCTCGTCACGGGGGCCCTTGTTGGCGACGAATTTGAGGAACGGCACCGAGGCGACCTCGACCTGCTCGAATGCCATCTCGTTGAGCTTGGGAATGGTCAGCTCGGTCGCGTCCTTGATGCGGTGGAAGTAGGAATTATAGGTCGACTGGTCCCACTCGAAGAAGCTGGTGTTGTTGATGAAGTTCTTCACCAGGAAATATTTCGCGCCGATCATGTAGCTCGCCGTCTCGGCGATTTCGTCCAGCGAGGCGATCGACGAGCCCAGGATGTGGAACACCGCGAAGGTGATCTGGCCGGAGCGGGCAGCGTCGAGAAAGCCGATATCGCGCAGCGCCGCGAGCGTCGGCGACATCAGGCCGGCGCGGACGTCGATCACGGTCACCGAGGGCGCTACCGCGCTCAGCGTGTCAAAAATCTTCATCTGGTCCGGCGTCGAATTCATGTCGACGATCTCGGTGATTTCCGGGTGGAAGCGCTTCAGGGTGCCGCGCGGATGCTCGGTGTCGAACGCCCGGGTGGGCACGTTGTTGGCGCTGAAATAATCGAGCAACGTCCGCGACACCGTGGTCTTGCCGACCCCACCCTTGTCCGCGCCCACCACAACCACTGCCGGTTTCGCCATGGAAAGTCCTTCAGCCTTGAGGCCGGCCAGCGGGCCGGCGCATTGCATTCTGCTTTGGGCGCGAACATGGCAGAAACGCTGAAGAATTCAAATTCATTGCAGCACGGGAGCGGCGAATTTTGCGCTTTTGCTGCAACAGACCGACGTAATCGGAAGCATTCCGGCCGAAATCGCGCTCCGGCTCGGACACACTTGAGAGGGAGTGGCAGAACAGCCGCACGCTGTGCGCGATCAGTGCGCGAACCCTGCCTCGGTCCGCCGGGTCAATGTCTGCCCCAGGGGCCGGAGGCCGGCGTGGTCCAGGGACCCTGAGGGGCGTCTGCTGGCGCGGGAGAGGCGTTCGATTGGCCCGCATCGCTCCAGGGGCCTGATGGGGGCAGCGGAGGCGGAGCATTCTCGTCCGTCGGGGCAGCGTCCCCCTCGGCGGCCTCGGACGGCAGCGCCAGCGGGCCCGGATCATGGCCGCCGGCGAATTTGATCAGCGCCTGGACCCGGGCATCGACCGAAGGGTGCGTGGCGAACAGATCGGAAAACCCCTCGCGGGGATTGTCGACGCACAATTCCATGACCGCGGAGGTTGCGCCGGGCAGCTCGCCGCGGCCTTCGATCTTGCGCAGTGCGCTGATCATGGCGTCGGGGTTCTTGGTGAGCTCGACCGCGCCGGCGTCGGCGAGATATTCGCGGGTACGCGACAGGGCCAGCTTGACGACCTGGGACAGCAGCCAGGCCAGCACGATCAAGACGACGGCTACGATCACCACGATGATCGCACCCCCGCCGGAGCCCTTGCGATCGGAATCGGACGATGACGAGGAGGAGGACGAGGAGGAGCGGCCCCAGCCGCCGCCCCAGCTCATATTGGTGAACAGGCGGAAGAACAATTCGCCGAAGAAACCGACCACGCCGGCGATGATCACCGCCACCACCATCAGCTGAACGTCGCCGTTGCGGATATGGGTCAGCTCGTGACCCAGCACCGCCTCGATCTCCTGGTCGTCCAACGCCGCCAGCAGGCCGGTCGTGACCGTGACCGCATATTGCCGTGGGTTCAGGCCGGTGGCGAAGGCGTTCAGCGCCGGGCTTTCCATGATCTTCAGCTGCGGCATGGTGATGCCGCGCGAGATGCAGAGATTTTCGAGCAGATTGTACAGCCGCGGCTGCTCCTGGCGGGTCACGGCGTGGCCCCCCGTCACTGCATCGATCATCTTCTGGTGGAAAAAATAGGCGATCACGATCCAGGCGGCCGCACCGAGCGTGGCCCAGGGCAGCGCCTTGACCAGGTCGCGCGTGGCGGCGTTCATGTAATCGGCGACGCTGCCATTGCCGTTGATCATCACCTCCGCGATCAGCGCGCCGGCGAACACCAGCACATAGATCAGCAGGAACAGGCCGCCGAGCAGCAGCACCGAACGGGTCTTGTTCGATGCGATATGGGTGTAGAGACCGTAGGCAGCCATGACATCGGCCTTTCAGGCGCGAAGGCGCTGGCTCAGAACTTCACGCTCGGCGCGGCTTCGAGCTCCGTCCGGCTGGCGCCGAGGTCGAAGAATTCCTTGCGGGTGAAGCCGAAGGTGCCGGCGAACAGCGCCGCCGGCATCTGCTGGATCCCGGTATTATATTCCGACACCGCATTGTTGAAGAACCGGCGGCTGGCGGCGATCTTGTTCTCGATGTCGGACAGCTCGCCGGCGAGCTGCTGGAAATTGGCATTGGCCTTGAGGTCCGGATACGCCTCCGAGAGCGCAATCAGGCGGCCGAGAGCGCCGGACAGCTGGCCTTCGGCGGCAGAGACCTGGGCCGGGCCTTGCGCCGAGATGGCCGCATTCCGGGCCTTGATCACCTCGTCCAGGGTTCCCCGCTCATGCGAGGCGTAACCTTTCACCGTCTCGACCAGGTTCGGAATCAAATCGTGCCGCTGCTTGAGCTGGACGTCGATGTCGGCAAAGGCCTGGCTGACACGCTGGCTGAGCGCCACCAGACGGTTGTAGGCGCTGAAAGCGAACAGCACGAGAACGACAAGGATGCCGAGAATGATCCAGCCGGACATGAAGGGCTCCGAAGGCGGAAGGGCAAGGCGGCCGCCAGGCGGCGGCGCCGTCGGTCCTCAGGCGGACCGGCGTGCATTGGTCGCAGCAGGGTGCGCGACCGTTCAAGCCGGGTCGGGCCAGGCCGTCCGTTCGGTGGTCGCCCGACGCTCCGGGGTCCTCCGGACCTGATCCGGTCGGCTCAATAGGGGCGGGCGACGCGCCATTGCTGGGCGGAATCGGTGCCCTTGATGTCGCCGGGGGCGCTGTCGAGCTGCGAGGTGTAGAGCGGGCGATAGCGATAGGCCCACATCTTCTTGCCGTCGCTGCGGGTGATGATGGTGAAATCGCCGCTCGCGACGGCGTTGTCGGGCGCGATCAGCGGCGGGCGCTTCTGGGCGCATTCGCCGTCGCAGGTCGACTTGTTTCCGGTGTTGTCGCGCTCGGTATAATAGAGCGTCATGCCCTTCGGATCGGTCAGGACCGGGCCGTTCTTGCCGATGATCGCCTTGGCCGGCGGACCCTCCTGCTTCGGCGGCGGCGGTGGTGCCGAGGACTCACCGCCATGGCCGCCGGCGAAGGCGGTTCCTGCCGAAACCAGCAGCATTGCAGCGATCGTCATCGTCCTGAACATCGACACGCGTTCCCTTGTGAGCAGCGCCTTCAGCGCCCGTTACAGCCCACCGTAGCAAGCGTGGATTTCTCGCGGGTTTCGCGAAGTCGACAAAATGAGCGACCAACGCCACGCAATCTTAACCATGTCGGGTCGCGGATCTCGGGCTAAGGCGGCGTCACGCCGTCGCCCCAGTCCCAGCGCCGGGCCGCGGCAAAAGCCGGCTTGTCGCGACGGGGAATGCTGACGACGGCCGCGGTGCCATCGGCACGGCACAGCTTCGCCGTCGCACCGACCTTGGTGACGAGGGGCTGCGCGAGCACGCGGGCGCCCGGCCGTTGCGAGGCCGGCTGGCGCGTCAGGGCGATGAAGCTGAACTTCTCGTCCTCGAACGGGACGTCAGCGCCTTTCAGCTCGCGATGCGCCCGCGAGCGCGCCAGCCGCTGGACGAAGTGGCACCAATCCGGCGCGATCAACGGACACGCCGCCGCATGCGGGCAGGGGGCCGCGACATGGGCTCCCGTTGCGATCAGGCGGTCGCGCGCCGCGATGATGCGCTGATAGCCGGCGGGCGTGCCGGGCTCGACGATCAGGAGCGTGCCGTTGGTTCGTGCCCATAACGCGTCGATCGTCGCGGCGCGCTCGATCTCGGTCAACTCACCGATCATGTAGCTGGCGATGACGATATCGGCGCGCTCAGCACGGTCCAGCAGCGTCCGCGCCGGGCCGAGCGCGTAGGTGAGACCGCGGAGGCGCGTCGCGTCGTCCGCGAGCGCCATGGCCAGCGAGCGCAAGGCGGGATTGGAATCCATGGCGCTGTACGATGCCAGCGAGGAGAACGCTTCCGCCGCCGCGAAGCTCGCGGTGCCTGGTCCGGCGCCGACATCGAGCAGCGACGCCGGAGCGAAATCCGGGTTTGCCTGCATCAGGGCATTCAGGCTGGCCGCGACGGCGGCGTAGGTCGCCGGCATCCGCACCGTGGCATAAGCGATGGCGTCGGCCTCGCTCGTGATCGTCCCGGAATTGCCACCACTGCGATAGGAAGCCGAGATGCGGCCGGCGCGCTCTCCGGCGTCGCGTCGCGACTGTCCGTGCAGCCTGGCTTCCAAAGCGGACTTCAGCGCCGCCGGCAGATCAGGAGAGATCATCGGTCCTCTCCACGCGTCATCCCGGGCGCCGCTGACGCGGCGACCCGGACCGACGGAACAGGATCACGCCACCTGCTGGTCGAGGATCTTCACGGCCTCGTCGAGCGCGACCGAGACGAGCTGCGACACGCCGCGCTCCGCCATGGTGACGCCGAACAGCCGGTTCATGCGCGCCATGGTGATCGGGTTGTGGGTGATGATGATGAAACGGGTCTCGGTCGAGCCCTTCATCTCATGCAGCAGGTTGCAGAAGCGTTCGACGTTGTGGTCGTCGAGCGGCGCGTCGACCTCGTCCAGCACGCAGATCGGCGATGGGTTCGTCAAGAACACCGCGAAGATCAGCGCCATCGCGGTCAGCGCCTGCTCGCCGCCCGACAGCAGCGACAGCGTCTGCGGCTTCTTGCCCGGCGGCTTGGCGATGATCTCGAGGCCGGCCTCGAGCGGGTCGTCGCTCTCGATCAGGTGCAGCGCCGCCTCGCCGCCGCCGAACAGCTCGGTGAAGAGACGCTTGAAGTGATCGTTGACGGTCTCGAACGAGGACTGCAGGCGCTCGCGCGCCTCCTTGTTGAGGCTCTGGATGCCCTGGCGCAGCCGCTTGATGGCCTCGACGAGGTCGTCGCGCTCGGTGGTCAGCGCGGTGTGCGAACCCTCGACCTCGGTGAGCTCCTCCTCGGCGCGCAGATTGACGGCGCCGAGCCGCTCGCGGTCGCGCCGCAGCTTTTCCAGGGTCTCTTCGATCTCGTGCAGCGGCGGTAGCTCGGTGTCCGGGCCGATCTCGGCCATGGCGGCGACGGCCTGCGGCTCGCATTCGAGCATGTCGTGGATCTCGCGCTCGACATCGGCGACGCGACGCTTGGCGCTTTCCAGCCGCTCCTCGGCGCGGGCGGCGGCCTCGCGCGCCTTCGACAATGCTTCCAGCGAGGCCTTGGCGGCGCGATCGGTGTCGCCCATCGCGGTCTCGGCCTCGGCCAGCGCGTCGGCCGCGACCTGGCGCTCTTCCTCGGCGATGGCGAGCTCGTCGATCAGGGCACTGCGCTTCTCGGCAAAGATCTCCGGCGCATTCTCCAGCTCGGCACGCTCGTCCTTCACCTCGGCGATGCGCGCCTCGATCGTGGCGATCTGCGAGCCGGCGCCGCGGATGCGGTTGAACCAGTCGTTGCGCTCGGTGATGATCGCCTGGACGCGGCGGTCGGCGAGTTCGGCTTCGCGGGCCAGCGCCTGGGCCTCGGCGCGGACCTGCGCCGCGGCGCGGCGCTTGGCCTCGATCTCGGCGCGCACGGCCGCCAGCCGGCCATCGGCTTCGGTGGTCGGCGGCAGCTCCTCAATCGCCTCCAGCGCATTCTGGTGCAGCTCGGCGATCTCGGCGCGGTCATGGGCCAAGCGGGTGGACGCCTCGACCAGCGCCGATTTGCGCGCCGAATGGCGGTTGATCTCGCGCTCGGCATTGGCGTGGCGCTCGCGCGCCGAATTGACCTCGCGCTGGGCGGCGCGCCAGGCTTCGCGCGCGGCGCTCTCGGCTGATGTCGCCGCCTTCACCTCGGCCTCTGCGCTCTCCAGCGCCTGGCGCTTGTTCGTCGCATCGATGCGCGCCTGCTCCAGCTCGGCCTCGATGTCGATCAGGCGGGCGCGCTCGGCAAGACGGCGGGCCGCGCCGGTCGGCGCATGCGCGGCGGCGATGAAGCCGTCCCAGCGCCAGACGTCGCCTTCCGGCGACACCAGCCGCTGGCCGGTGCGCAGCTGCGACACCAGCTGGGCACCGCGATCGCGCGACACGACGCCGATCTGGGCGAGCCGCCGCGACAGCTCCGGCGGCGCCTGGACATAGGCCGCGAGCGGCTCGACGCCATCGGGCAGCGCGGGATCGGTGACCTCGGCGCCTGCCACGGTCCAGTGCATCGGCGCGGAGGCATCGACGGGCGCATCGAGATCGTCGCCGAGCACGGCGCCGAGCGCCTTCTCATAGCCCTTGGCGACGGTGACGCCGTCGATGATCGGCGGCCACAGATTCTTGGTCTCGCTGTTGACCATCTTGGAGATGGTGCGCGCCTCGGTCTCCAGCCGCTGCGCACGCTTCTCGGCCTCGGCGAGCGGGGCGCGCGAGGCTTCGAGCTTCTGCCGCGCGGCGGCCTGCGCCGACTCGTTGGTCTGCACCGCGGCCTCGGCCTGCGCCTCGGCCTCTTCGGCCGCTTCGAGCGCGGCCGCGAGCGTGTCGAGGTCGCCGAGATGGGCGGTCTCCTGCGCCAGCCGCTCCTCGTCGGCGCGGACATTGGCGATGTCCTGGTCGAGGCGGGCCAGCCGGTCGCGATGGCTGCGGACGTTGGCTTCGAGCTGGTTGCGCCGCGCGGTGAGATCGGCGAGCTGCGTCGTCAGCTCGGTGAACTGGCGCTCGGTCTCGGCGAGCAGCGCCTCGGCCTCGGCGACACGCTCGTCGACGCCGCTGCGCATCTCGACGCGCGCCTTGATCTCTTCCTTCAGCTCCGCGTCTTCGGTCTCCAGGCGCTGCAGCGCGACCTGGGCATCCTGGTTCTGCTGCTGCTCGCGCGCGACGTCGGCAGTGAGCTGCATCAGGCGGCGGTCGAGCTCGCCGGCGCGCTCCTTGGCACGCAGCTCCTCGCGGTCGAGTAGGTCGCGGGCATTCTTCAGCCGCTGCATCGTCGCCGCGGCACGGGCCTCGGCCTCGCGCAGCGCCGGCAGATGCGACGAGCGGATGGCCTGGATGCGGGCCGATTCGGCCTGCTCGCGGGTCCGCTCCGCCATCTCGCGCACGCTGAGATCGTGCACCCGCGCGGCGTCGTTGAGGTCGGCATGCGCGCCCATCCAGCGCAGATGATAGAGCGTGGCTTCCGCCTTGCGCACCTTGGCGGCGACCTCGCGATAGCGGATCGCCTGGCGCGCCTGCTTGCGCAGGCCTTCCATCTGGCCGGAGAGCTGGCCGATGACGTCCTCGACGCGCAGCAGGTTCGTCTCGGCCGCCTTCAGCCGCAGTTCGGCCTCGTGGCGGCGCGCATGCAGGCCGGCGACGCCGGCGGCGTCTTCCAGCACGCGGCGGCGCTGCTCGGGTTTGGCTTGAATGATCTCGCCGATCTTGCCCTGGTGGACCAGCGCCGGTGAGCGCGCGCCGGTGGCGGCGTCGGCGAACAGGATCTGCACGTCGCGGGCGCGCACGTCGCGGCCGTTGATGCGATAGACCGAGCCGGCCTCGCGCTCGATGCGGCGCGAGATTTCGAGAATGTCGCGGTCGTTGACGGCGGCCGGCGCGGTACGATCGCTGTTGTCGATCGTCATCACCACTTCGGCGTGGTTGCGCGCCGGACGGGTGTTCGAGCCGGAGAAGATCACCGCGTCCATGTCAGCCGCGCGCAGAGATTTGTGCGAGGTCTCGCCCATCGCCCAGCGCAGCGCCTCGACCAGATTCGACTTGCCGCAGCCGTTCGGACCGACGACGCCGGTGAGGCCGGGTTCGATCACGAAATCAGTCGGTTCGACGAACGTCTTGAAACCGTGAAGACGAAGACGCGTGAGTTTCATGCACAGATTCTCTGTTGGCGGGAGACGAATCTCCCAGCCCCGACAATACCATGGAAGGCAATGTCAATGTGGACTGAGTCGCCGGGGGCCGCCCGTTCTAGGGGCCGGACAATGGCGATGGGCGGCCCGCGGGGCAACCCGTCGGCCCTGCTTTTCCAAGGCTTTCTCGTGGCAACGGGCCCGCCAAACAGAAGCGGCCCCACGAAGGGGCCGCGCTGTGTCCTCCAGGACTCAGTGAGTCCTGCTGATTCGAATCAGCTCTTGAGAAGCGGGTTGATGCGCTTCTGAAACTCCTCGATCGAGGATTCGCCTTTGATCTTCTCGCCATTGATGAAGAAGGTCGGCGTCGAATCCACTTTAAGAATGTCGCTCGCGTATTTCTGGTCGGCGGCGATCTTGTCGAGCAGCGCCTGGTCCTTCAGGCAGGCTTCCACCTGCTGCTGGCTGAGTCCGGCCTGCTTGCCGATCCGGGTCAGGGTCTCGGTGGTGTTCTTCACCACCCAGTCGTTCTGAGAACGGAACAGCATGTCGGTGACGGCAAAATACTTCTGCGCGTCGCCGTTGGCGATGCAGCGCGTCAGCATCGAGCCGGCGGCGGCCTTGATGTCCAGCGGGAACTCGCGGAAGATGTAGCGCACCTTGCCAGTATCGATGTACTCGGCTTTCAGCTTCGGGAACACGGTGGCGTTGAACGCGGCGCAATGCGGGCAGGTCATCGAGGCGTATTCGGTGATGGTCACCGCGGCGTCTGCCGGGCCGAGCGCCATGTCGGGCAGCGACTGCGGCTTGGCGACGTCGGCCGCGCTCTGCGCCAGGGCCTCCGAGATCAGCCGCAGCGGGGTAAAGCCGGCCAGCGCGGCGAGGCCGGTCAGGGACAGGGCAGCGGTGAAGGCGCGGCGGGTGATGATCAAGGCTTCTGCTCCGAAATGGGCGCATCTCGCGCCTGAAACACTCGTAACTCGGCTTTTCGCTAGCTTGAAACCCCGTCTGAGGCAATGCCGGGCCGCAAGGCTGGATCAAACAGCGAACGTCAATTTCGCTTGATGGCGGCGCCGAGCCGCGCCAGCGCGTCGCGCAGCGCATCGTCCTCGATCGCCGTCAGGGTCTGCGCCACTTTCGAGACCGTCGTCGGATCGGGCGGAGCAGGGCGGCGCTTCACCGGCGGCCGGGTCAGCGGGCCCTGGCGCAGTGCCAGCTTGCCCACCGCGTGCCAGCCGAAGAAACGGTTGACCCGTTCCAGGATCGCGTCCGACGAATGCTGGATCTCCAGCGCCATCGGCCCCTCGACGCGCAGGATCAAGGTCGCCGGTTCCTGCGGCTGGCCCTCGACCGGGCGCGGCCATTGCATCTTCAACGGCTGGGCATGCTCGGCAATGTCGCGGCCGGCGATCTCCGGCCAGCGCGTGACCAGCTCGCGCGCGGCAAAGCCCTGCTTGGCATAGGCGGCCGACAGCACGTCGCCCATCATGAGCGAGAGAGGCTTTGCGGTGAGGCGGCCGGGCTTTGCCATGATGAACAGGGTTCTCGCGTGCGATCGTCAACCCGGGCGCGAAGAAAGCCGTGGATGCCGCGGACCAGACCGCTGTCCAATGGGGCGACGATGGCTCCTGACGTACTAGATTAAGCCAATGGTGTCATCAGCCCTTCCTTCCAAGCGCAAGAGCCAGCCAGAGAATCGTGCCTCCACCGCGCGCCCCGCGCAACTGCTCGCCTGGTACGACCGCCACCGCCGGCGGCTGCCGTGGCGCGCGCCGGCCGGGCAGCGCTCCGACCCGTACCGGGTCTGGCTGTCCGAGATCATGCTGCAGCAGACCACGGTGAAGGCGGTCGGCCCGTATTTCGAGAAGTTTTTGGCGCGCTGGCCGGACGTCTCCGCGCTCGGCAGCGCCGAGCTCGACGACGTGCTGCGGATGTGGGCCGGGCTCGGCTATTATTCGCGGGCGCGCAATCTGCATGCCTGCGCCGTCACCGTGCTGCGCGAGCATGGCGGCGTGTTCCCGGACACCGAGGAGGGGCTGCGCAAGCTGCCCGGCATCGGCCCGTACACCGCGGCGGCGATCGCCGCGATCGCGTTCGATCGGCTGACCATGCCGGTCGACGGCAATATCGAGCGCGTGGTCTCGCGGCTGTTCGCGGTGGAGGAGGCGCTGCCGCAGGCCAAGCCGCAGATCCAGGCGCTCGCGGCCACTTTGCTGGGGCCGGCGCGCGCCGGCGACAGCGCCCAGGCGCTGATGGACCTCGGCGCCACCATCTGCACGCCGAAGAAGCCGGCCTGCTCGCTCTGTCCCTTGAACGAGGATTGCGCCGCGCGCGACCGTGGCGACCAGGACACGTTCCCGCGCAAGGCCGCCAAGAAGACCGGCACCCTCCGCCGCGGCGCCGCCTTCGTCGTAACCAGGGGCGACGAACTGCTGGTCCGCTCGCGCCCCGCCAAGGGCCTGCTCGGCGGCATGACCGAAGTTCCCGGCTCGGACTGGCTGGCCGGCCAGGACGATGCCGACGCGCTGGCGCAAGCGCCGGAACTCACGAGCGTGAAACGCTGGCACCGCAAGCTCGGTGTCGTCACGCACGTGTTCACGCACTTCCCGCTGGAGCTCGTGGTCTACACCGCAAAGGTGCCGCCGCGAACAGGCGCCCCCGACGGCATGCGCTGGGTCCCGATCGCAACGCTCGACGGCGAGGCGCTGCCCAACGTGATGCGCAAGGTGGTGGCGCACGGGCTGGGGGATTAAGCGAGCGGCTGCTGACACAGGGCTGGCAGCAGCGGGCATCTAACACTCGGGCGCACAGAGGAGGCGCCCATGATCGCGACTGCACTCGACACGCTCGCTCCGCCGCCTTGCGCCAGGCTGCTCGGCTGGCGGCTGCTGGACGCCCGGCCGGCTGACGGCTGGATCAAGATCGGCTTCGACGGCAAGCCCGAGTTCTGCAATCCCGCCGGCTTAATCCAGGGCGGACTGCTTGCATCGATGTTGGACGACACGATGGGGCCCGCTGTCTTTATCAGGACCGAAGGTCGGCTCTACACGACGACGGTGAGCATGACCGTCAACTATCTTGCGCCGGCGCAGCCCGGGCCGATCGTTGGCGAGGCGCGCGTGCTGCAACTCGGCAAGACCATCGCCTTCATGGAGGGACGTCTGACCAGCGGCGATGGCGTCCTGATCGCAACCGCCAGCGCAAGTGCGCGGCTGGTGGAGGCGGCGAAGGCGTTCGCCAAATAATGCGACCCTTAAGCTCAAACCACGGGGCGGGCGGGATGCTCCGCTATGTGTTGTTTTCACGAGAACTGTATCCACGTGCTCCACTGTCGTCCCGGCCTTGAGCCGGGACCCATACCCACAGGGAGTGGTTTGAGGCACGCTGGTCATTGGCATTTTGCCCATCACGACGGCCGCGGCGTCTGGGTCCCGGATCGGCGCCGCGCCGCGCTGGGGCGCGTCGCGGCTTGTCCGGGACGACAGCGGTGGATGAGGCGGATTCAAAGGCTCGAACAGCGGTTTTGCATGAGCGACTGAGACCGAGACCACGTTGAGGCGGGGGCCGCAATTCCGCGGTCCCCGCTGCTGTCGCTCAATTCGTCCTCGGCGCATCCACCACGAGCGCCACGATCCGCCGCACCAGCGGCAGGACGGCGAGCAGCGTGGGAAACGCGACCAGCCAGGAGAGGCCCCACGCTGCGGGCCAGGTCTCAATGAACGCCTGCGTCGGTCCAAGACTCTTCAGCGTAGCGATCGCGGACACGACGAACGTCATCAGCACCGAGAGTGTCAGTGGCATGACGATGGCCGCATAGCGCGCCGGCAGTTTTCTGCGCGCGCGCCGTTCAGCAGATGGTTTCATGATTGCAGTTCCGGAATTCGATCGGTCGATCACGGGCAACGCGTCCTGCATTCCTCCGGATCGAACCGATCCGTTGAATGCGTTGCCTGACGTGAGACGCTTACGGTGCGCATCAGCGCAGCGGGGAGTCGATAGCACGACCACCGCCAAGGCTTCAGCCAAAAATCCAGCGCTGCGCTAACCGGTCTGCTGTCGTAGGGTGCGCAAAGGTCCGCATCACCACAGTTCGCTACGGACTGTGCTCTATCGCGCGCCGTGCCCACTATCTCTCACTCGAAGTGTGCGGGAGCATGGTGGGCACGCAGCCGCCCTGCCGGGCGGTTGTTTTGTCCGCCCTACACCACTATCATTTAGCCTGTTGCCGGGCCCACCTGCGTCGTTCATTCCATCTGGGCCCCGGTGCGCCGGCGGTGCCAACCGCCTCACCAGGGCGGGGTCGGTCGGTTTATTTACTGCAGCGTCACTAGTTGCGAAGGCCAGGTCGCTGTCCTCGACGAACTTGTAATTGAAGCTGACCGTCTGCAGCAGCTGTCCGGCAGCTTTCGTCTCATCATCAGTCTGCCTCTGGAACTTCGCCTAATTCAGGCGTGATCGGTGTAGGATCAATAAATTGGGGGCAAGTCACCATCCCGTATCATGTCGGATTGGTTTTGACTGCTCTTCAGCCTAGTTCGGACGAAAAGATCACGGAAATTGAACATGGGCGAAAGTAAACGTAAGCGAGAAACGCTTAGGCAAATGTTGGTTGGGAAGCCCGGCTGCATCTACTGCGCCGGCTCCGCGGCAGCGACGACTATTGAGCATATGCCGCCGATATCTATGTTCGAAGGGCGCGATCGCCCGAAAGGCTTAGAGTTTCCGGCCTGCGAAGCGTGCAACGGGGGTACAAAGCATTCAGATTTGGTCGCGGCAATGCTGTCCCGTTGCTGGACTGTTGGGAACCTTGTCGTTCAACAGGACGATATGAAGCGGCTCCTTAAGGGCGTCGCTAACAACGTCCCTGGGCTTCTGCAGGAAATGTGGATCGGCAGGGGAGCGGAGAAGCTGGCTCGCAAGCGGGAGAACATTCCTGTCGATCTGCATCCTGTGCGAGCCGACGGCCCCATCTTAAACCGCCATATCTCCACGTTCGCGGCCAAGTTTGGCTTTGCACTCCATAGCGCGATATTCGGCGTGCCGGTGCCTCAAACGGGCGGAGTAGCTGTGGTGTGGTACTCCAATTTTCAAGCTTGTAAGGGACAAATTCCGAGCGTTTTGTTTGAATTGATGCCGGAACAGCTGACGCTGCGGCAGGGAGTGAAATCTGCAAATAATCAGTTCGAGTATACGTATGGCAGAACCGATGATGGTTGCCACATGCTGTATTTTGCAGCATTCAACCGATCATTCGCTGTTGCTGGTGTCACTGCAACAGATCGTAGAGTTCATCTAGAGGCATGTCAGGATCTTCGTTTCTCGATATTTGTTCCCGGCGCGTTCCGAACGCAAATTCCAAGTCCCTGAGCGGCGGACATCTACGACGAGCCTTCGAGAGAGTTACCGTGACGGGTGATGGTACGGCATGCGTCTACCCCGCCCGTCATTCTTGCCTTCCACTCCGTAACGTGCCGAAATGTATATTCCGTTTTTCAGAATTTTTCTTGACTCATCCCCCAAATCAGGTGTCTTATCCGCCCCGTTCCGTCCCGGCAGGAGGGGCGTACGCGTCGTCACGACACGCGGGGCGGGATGCGGTGGCTGCGACGGCGTCGTCGGACGAACGGCGTCGACCGGCCTCGTGCAGGGCTGCGGCGGCTTGCCGTCGTGGCGCGGTGCGGGGTCTTTCGCGGACGTTGAAATCGTGTGGTCCTGGCATCCCGATGCTGATGCCAAGCTGGTGGTGATGATGATCCGCCGGTGACGGGGGCAAGACAGCCGGTCCCCGGGGAGATCACGTATAAGACGGAAGCCCATCGCGCAGGGAATGCCGGATGTCCGGCTGGACCTGTGGTGACTGCCGCCTGCTATTCTTTCTGCAGGCGGGCCATGGGTTGCGGCCAGCGCCCGGCATTCCCTGCGCCCTCCTCGATTGCGAGGGTCCTTTCCGGCAACAGCTCGGGCGCGTCGCGCTGCGAGAGCGGTGAGGTCATGTCTGTCGTGTCGCTTCATCGATCGGCGGCAATCCTGTCCGCAGCGGCGCGGGGCGAACCTGCGGCAGATGGCAGGCGTTACGACATGCACCGAGGGAACCGGCGTCATGACGGTTGCGGCGATCATGCCATGAGCAGCCGCCGGCGCCGCGTTGGGTTTCGCGACTGCAGCGCTGAAACATGTCGTACGCGACGTCTTTTTGATTGCCGTTCGCGCGGGGATGCAGATAGTCTTAGATTGTGGTGTCGGTGGCGCACACCCTTGGGTGTGCGCCGGCGAATGACGAGTTTTGCGGCAAGCGCTCAAGACGACGATGCGGGCCGTCGGCGGCAAGCTCGCAGATGCGGTTCGTCCGGCATTCGGCTCGGGCGGACGTTGGATTGAGCAACGGCGTCTCTTCGTTATGTCGGGGTGGCTATAGCGTTGCAGGACAGGGCTCGGACGAACAACGAGCCCGAAGAAACAACATCGGTTTTGGGGAGAGACGCATGACGAAGGCTGCAGGATACTCACGCCGGTCGATGCTGAGCCTCGGCGCGGCCGCTGGACTTTACGGACTGTCCGGAATCGCCGGTCCCAGCGCCCTCGCCAAGGGGCCGTTCCTGAACACCCAGGCGCCGACCTTCTTCCGCTTCAAGCTCGGCGCGGCCGAGGCCACCATCATCTCCGACGGCGTGCTGCCGCTCGGCGATCCCCATGCCGCGTTCCTCGGCATCTCCCCCGGCGATCTCGATTCGATGCTGACGAACAACTTCCTGCCGGTCGGCGCCGCGACGCTCGAGCAGAACATTCTCGTACTCAACACCGGCGACAAGATCATCATCTTCGACAACGGCATGGGTGTCTCGAAGCTGTTCGGCGACACCACCGGCAAGATGCTGCTGACCCTGAAGCAGGCCGGCATCGAGGCCAAGGACGTCGACGCGCTGGTGATGACGCATGCGCATATCGATCATTGCGGCGGCGTCATCGGACCCGACGGCAAGCCGAGCTTCCCCAATGCCGAGCTGTTCATCTCCGAGGCCGACTTCACCTATTGGACCGATGAGGCCAAGGTCGGCCCCACCTACAAGGCGTTCTACGAGCAGGCGGTGCGCAATCTCCTCCCCGTGAAGGACCGCATCACCTTCTTCAAGGACGGCCAGGAGTTTTTGCCGGGCGTGCAGGCGATGTTCACGCCGGGCCATACGGTCGGGCATACGATCTTCCTGATCCAGTCCGGCAAGGACCAGCTCGCTTATATCGGCGACATCTCACATCATCCGGTGCTGCTGATCGAAAAGCCGCTGATCGAGTTCGCCTATGACACCGATCCGAAGCAGGCCGCCAAGACCCGCGTTCGCGTGCTCGACATGCTCGCGGCCAACCGGACGCGCATCCTCGGCTATCACTTCCCATGGCCGGGCATCGGCCATATCGGCAAGTTCGGCGACGGCTTCCGTTACTACCCGACGGCGGTGCACACGATGGATGTCGCGCCGATCTGAGCAGAGCTTTGTCAGCCGTCTTTCTAATCGCGGCGCCATGGGGGGCTGGCGACAGCCGCGGTCTGACGTCGCGCGCAGCGCTGCAAGGTACGAGGGAGGGGAGCCGTGCACATCGGTAGGAAGAAGTCTCTGAGCTCGGGTGGGCTTGGCGTCGCCGCGCTGGCCGGGGTCGGTCTGCTGGTCCAGGCCACGCTGGTGCAGGCCGGGGCAGGCGTCGATTGGCCCGCCTACAACAACGACTATATGGGCCAGCGCTATCAGCGGCTGAAGCAGATCAACACCAGGAACGTGGCCGAGCTGAAGGAGGTCTGCCGGGTCCAGCTGCAGGAGGGCGGACCGTTCCAGACTGGCCCGGTCGTGATCGACGGCGTGATGTATGTGACCACGGCGCGCCTGACCTTCGCGCTGGACGCGGCCACCTGCAAGGAAAAATGGCGGCACGCTTACGAATCCGCGCGCGAGGATGTCTGGCCGGTGAATCGCGGCGTCGCCGTCATCAATGGCCGTGTCATTCGCGGCACCCCCGATGGTCATCTGCTGGCGCTCGATGCGCAGAGCGGTGCGCTGATCTGGCAGAACATGGTCGGCGATTCCCTGCTCGGCGAGTTCCTGTCGGGCGCGCCGATCGGCTGGAACGGCCTCGTTTTCACCGCCACCGCGGGCTCCGACTGGGGCGTGCGCGGCCGCGTGCTGGCGTTCGACGTGCTGACCGGGCGCGAGGTCTGGCGCTTCGACACGATCCCGACCGGCGACCAGCCGGGGGCCGAGACCTGGCAGAACAAGAAGTCGGCGCTGACCGGCGGCGGCGGCTCCTGGTCGACGCTGTCGCTCGACATCACCACCGGGGAATTGTTCGTGCCGGTCGGCAATCCCGCGCCGGACATGTTCCCGGACTATCGTCCCGGCGACAATCTCTACACCGACTCCCTGGTCGTGCTCGACGCGCGCACCGGCGCGCTGAAATGGTATCACCAGGTCAAGGCCAATGACGGCATCGACCATGATCTCGGTGCCGCGCCGACCTTGTTCCGCTCGCCTGATATCCAGGACATCGTCGTGTTCGGCGGCAAGGATGGTTTTGTCACCGCGATCGACCGCGCGACGCGCAAGCCGATTTATCGCGTTCCGGTCACGACCATCGACAATGTCGCGGCGCGGCCGACGGATGCTGGCGTGCATGTCTGCCCCGGCCTGCTCGGCGGCGTCGAATGGAATGGCGGCAGCTACGACCCGGTCAACGGCGCGATCTATTTCGGCGCGGTCGATTGGTGCGGCACGTTCAAGAAGGGCGACGCCAAATATGTCGCCGGCGAGTTCTTCTTCGGCGGCGAGCCGACGCTCGACCCGCCGGACCAGGCCGCCGGCTGGGTCACCAGCCTCAATGCCGTGAGCGGTGAGGTGAAGTGGAAATACAAGGCGGCCAAGCCGGTCGTCAGCGGCATCACGTCGACATCGGGCGGCGTCGTGTTCGGTGGCGATACCGGCGGTAATTTCTTCGCGCTCGACAGCCAGACCGGCAAGCCGCTCTACACGCTGGCGACCCAGGGCATGATCGCCGGCGGCGTCGTCACCTACCAGGCCGGGGGCAAGCAATATGTCGCACTGACCTCCGGCAACGTCTCGCGCATCACCTTCGGCGAGCTCGGCAATCCGACGCTGATCGTTCTGGGGTTACCGAATTGAGGCGGTGGTGACAGCTATCGAAATTCACAAGCATCGACCATCGCAACGCGCGAACGCGTCCATGAGTGACTTGTCGTGCCCGGGCTTGACCCGGGCATCGACGTCTTTCTTTCGGCCTTCCGCAGACGTGGATGGCCGGGACAAGCCCGGCCATGATGGCTTGGAGAGATCCGGGCACAAACCAGATGCCTCATCGGCGTCAGCCAAAGGATCGTTGCTCCTCGTCAACTCGGTGATGGGTGCAGTCGCCGCCATGCTTGTCATCCTTGATGCGGCACCGGCCCGTTCAGCCTCCGACCTCGGCGAAGCCCAGTTCAGGAAAAACTGTGCGATGTGCCATTCGCTCGAGCCCGGCCGCAACAAGCTCGGGCCGTCGCTGTTCGGCGTGCTCGACCGCAGGGCCGGTACCGTGGCCGGGTTCAACTACTCCTCGGCCAACAAGAACTCCGGCCTGGTGTGGACGCGCGAGACGCTTGACGCCTATCTCGCCGATCCACAGACGATGGTGCCGGGCACGCTGATGGTGTTTCCCGGCATCAAGAATGGCGGCGACCGGCAGGCGCTGGTCGAGTTTCTCGCGAGCCAGCATGACTGAGGCGGCGCGCAGGTGGGCTCGAGGGTGGACGGCCGGGATCCGCGCGGCTAGGGTCGCCCATCATCTGTCAGGGATCACCATGCTCAAGCTCTATGTCGCGCCAGGCACCTGCGCGCTCGCCTCCCACATCGCGCTCGCCGAAACCGGCGCCGCTTACGCGATCGAGAAGCTCAGCTTCAAGACCAACCAGCAGAACAGCCCGGAGTATCTTGCGATCAATCCCAAGGGGCGGGTGCCGGCGCTGGTGACGGAGCAGGGCATCCTGACCGAGACGCCGGCGATGCTCGCTTATATCGCCCAGCGCTTCCCACAGGCGCGGCTTGCGCCGCTCGACGATATCTTCGCCTTTGCCGAGGTGCAGTCCTTCACCAGCTATCTCTGCTCGACGGTCCACATCGCCCACGCCCACAAGATGCGCGGCTATCGCTGGGCCAACGAGGAGTCGTCCTTCGCCGACATGAAGACGAAGGTGCCGGAAACGATGGGCGCCTGCTTCGCGCTGATCGAGCAGAAGATGCTGCGCGCGCCGTGGGTGATGGGGGAGCAGTACACGATCTGCGATCCGTATCTGTTCACGATCGCGCAGTGGCTCGAAGGCGATGGGGTCGACATCAACGCGTTTCCGAAGGTCGCCGATCATTTCAAGCGCATGTCGGACCGGCCGGCCGTGCAGAAGGCGCTGGCGGAGCTGGCCTGACCGTTGTCGCCGCCATCATAAAAACTTTGCACAGGCGCAGGAACCCGCCCGCCCGACCGACGTTGCTTGAAGCCGTGGCGCGTGCCTGCGGTCGATCTCCTGTCCTGGGCCCCCTTGATGTTGCTGGCAGCCACTCCCGATGATCCCTTCTGCGCAACCAGCATCGGCATTCGCGAAACGCTGAAGGCGGCGACAGCCCCGGCACACCGCGCACTCGACGAGTGTCTGGGTCAGTTCGATCTCACCACCATTGCGCATTATCGCCGGTTCCTGCAGGCGAGCGCGGCTGCGCTGCTGCCGCTGGAGCAGGCGCTCGAGCGGGCCGGCGTTGCCGGAATGGTCGATGATTGGGCGGAGCGGCGGCGCAGCGAGGCGATCAGGGCCGATGTCGCCGCGCTCCACGGCAGCATCGCCCCGGTCGCGCTGTCGATGCCCGCGCTCGACCGGCCATCCGTGCTGGGGGCGCTGTATGTCCTTGAGGGATCGCGGCTGGGCGCGAGCTATCTGTTGCGCGTCGTCGCCGCATCGGCTGATCCTCGCGCCAGAGGTGCAACCCGCTATCTCCGCCATGGCGCTGGCAAGGGGCTGTGGCGCAGCTTCCTGGGTCAGCTTGCACAAGAGCCGGTCACGTCGAGCAATCAAGTCCGAATGATCGCGAGTGCGCGCGAGGTGTTCGCGGTGTTTGCGATGGCGATGGCCTCGGCATGAACGAGCAGGTCAATCTCACCAATTGCGATCGTGAGCCGATCCATGTTCCCGGCAGCGTCCAGCCGTTCGGCTTTCTGCTGGCGCTGGTGTCCGATTTCACCATCTGCATGGCCTCGGAGAACGCGCCCGACTATCTCGGCGGCGACATCGGGGGGCTGCTGCAGCAGCCGATTGCGGCGGTGCTGTCACCGGCCGGGGTGGCTGCGATCCGGTCGCGGGTCGATTATCTGAGCGGTCCCGATGCGGTCGAGCGCATATTCGGCATCGATCTGCTCGGCAAGGGCCGGCTGTTCGATCTCGCCATTCACTTCTCCGGCGCCTATCTGGTCGTCGAGGCCGAACCGAGCCTGATCGAGTCCGGGGCGAATTCCGGCGAACTGGTGCGGCTGATGCTGGGCCGCATTCGCAAGACAACGAGCATGGCCGATCTCGCCCAGGAGGCGGCGCGGCAGCTCAAGCTGCTGACGGGTTTCGACCGCGTCATGGTCTACCGCTTCCATCCCGACGGCTCCGGCGAGGTGATCGCGGAGGTTGCCGGGCCGGGTCTGGAGCCGTTCCTCGGGCTGCATTACCCCGCATCCGACATTCCAAGGCAGGCGCGGCAGCTCTATCAGCGCAATTGGCTGCGCATCATCGCCGACATCAACGCCGCGCCCGCGCCGCTGCTCTCGACGCCCGTGCATAATGCCGGTCTGCTCGACCTGTCGATGAGTGTGCTGCGCGCCGTCTCGCCCATTCACATCGAATATCTGCGCAACATGGGCGTGGCAGCCTCGATGTCGGTCTCCATTCTGCGTGACGGCAAATTGTGGGGGTTGTTCGCCTGTCATCATTACGCGCCGCATCATCTGTCGTTCGAGAAGCGCACGGCGGCCGAGCTGTTCGGCCAGATGTATTCCTGGCTGCTCGAGGCGCGCGAGCGTGAGACCGACATCGCCTATGAGACGCGCGCGCATCACATCCAGGAGCGACTGATCGAGCGCGCCGCCGCGCAGGCGCACAGCAAGCGCGCCATTCTCGATTTCGTCGCCGACTACCGGCAGATGATCGAATGCGACGGCATCGCCGTCTGGTCCGACGACGAGATCACGCTCGACGGCGAGACGCCGACCGAGGCGGAGGTGCAGGATCTGATCGGCTTCATCAACCGGACGTCGCCGGGGCGGATCTGCGCCAGTGCCGAGATCGCGAAGATCTACGCCGCCGGCGAGGCGTTTCGCGCGCGCGCCGCCGGCTTCCTGGCGATTCCGATCTCGCGGACGCCGCGCGACTGCCTGATCTTCTTTCGTCGCGAGATGCTGCGCTCGGTCAACTGGGCGGGCGATCCCCACAAGACCTACTCCGAGGGGCCGCTCGGGGCGCGGCTCACGCCGCGCAAGAGCTTCGAACTGTGGCAGCAGACCGTGGCCGGGCAGGCGAAGCCGTGGACCGCGGCCGATCTGCGCATTGCCGAGAGCCTCCGCGTGACACTGCTTGAAGTGATCCTGCAACTGTCGGAGCTCGCCGCGCGCGAGCGCCGTGGCGCGCAGGAGCGGCAGGAGCTGATGATCGCCGAGCTCAACCACCGCGTCCGCAACATCCTCAGTCTCGTGCGCGGACTGGTCGCGCAGAGCAAGGACACGGCGAATTCGGTCGAGGAGTTTGCCGCCATCCTGGGCGGACGGATCCAGGCCTTGGCGCGTGCGCATGACCAGATCACGAATCTGAACTGGGCGCCGGTGGCGCTGCGTCATCTGCTGGAGTCGGAGGCGGGTGCCTATCTCGGCGCGCGGGCAGGGCGGGTGCGGATGGAGGGACCCGACGTCGCGCTCGACCCCAAGGCGTTCGCGACGCTCGCACTCGTCGTGCACGAGATGATGACCAACTCAGCGAAATACGGCGCGCTGGCCGACTCCACGGGGCAGGTGCAGGTGATCTGGCGTCTCGATCCCGGCGCAAGCCTCGTGATCGACTGGAAGGAAAGCGGCGGACCGCCGGTGCAGCCGCCGTCGCGCCGCGGTTTCGGCACCACCATCATCGAGCGCTCGGTGCCGTTCGATCTCAAGGGCGACGCCGAGATCCGTTTCGATCTGCTCGGAGTTCAGGCCCGCTTTGTCATTCCCGCCAATTTCGTTCAGATCGTGCCGGCGATCACCGGCGCTCCGGCGCATCATCACGCGAAGCAGGAGGCGGCGCGATTGTCCGGCACCGTGCTGATCGTCGAGGACAATCTGATCATCGCAATGGGAGCCGAGGTGATCTTGCTTGAACTCGGCGCGCGCCACGTCGAGACGGCGGCCTCGGTCAATCACGCGCTGAAGGCGATCGAACGGGCGCTGCCAAGCTTCGCTTTGCTCGATATCAACCTTGGCGCGGAGAGCAGTCTCCCTGTCGGATACAGGTTGAAAGAGCTGGGTGTGCCCTTCATGTTCGTCACCGGCTATGGCGAGCGCGCGCCGCTTCCGGCCGAACTGTCGGACGCGCCGATTGTTCAGAAGCCGTACACGCGCGAACTGATCGAAAAGGCGTTGTCAAAGTTCAAGTGAACGCCGGAGGGCGGTACGCGACGTGTCGCGGCGGCTATCGGACAACATGAATCGGTGGATACGCCGCTCACATCCGCGTGTTGTCCCGACCGGAACGTTGCAGGACGGCGACCGCCACGTGGGATATTCCAGCTGTTGCTGCGACAAAACAGCCCAAAAAAATTAGAACGTATCAAAAGGACACCGCCGTTCTAACATTGTTTCGACAAATGGAACCTCCGCAGCCTTATTCCGAACGAAGTCATCGTCGAAACGGCGGATCGGGGCGTGTTCAATCGTCGGAGGTCTGATGACGAAGCGAACGACGAGTTTGTTGCCGTGCGTCGCTGTCGCCGTGTTGGCGGGAGTGGCTGCGACAACGATCGAGTTTCAACCGGCATCGGCTGCTGACGAATGCCTGACCAAGCCGAAGGAGACTCCGGCAGGCAAGCATTGGTTCTACCGGATCGATCGCACGACGAAGAAGCAGTGTTGGTATCTCCGCGATGACGACCGCGCGTCACAGGGCGCCTCGCTCGTGACGCGGAAATTGGCCTCGCATCGCGATCGTACAGAGCTGTCGCAGTCGGCCGCCGATGCGCGGGCGGAAATCCAGCCGTCGCCGAGCCAGGCTGCTGACGATGTCAAGGTCACGTCGTCGACCCCGAGCGCTGCCGCCCGGTCTTCGGCAATGTTCCCGCCGGTTGCCGCTGCGTCGGTTGTCACGCCGCCTGCGGCAACGGCGCCCGCAGCCGCCGCGCCGACGAATGCTGCTCCGGCCGCCGCGGTGGCCGACTCGGCCGCCGGCGATTCGGCGCTCACATCGCGCTGGCCGGATTCGTCAGGCACATTGCAGGCGCAGCCGGCGCCGGCACCGCGTTCGAATTCCTATACGCTTGCTGCGGCGTCAAGCGACGCTGGTCCGGCCGAGACCGTCGCGCCCACGGCGTCGTCCCAGACCGTGGCCGAGGCTGCGCCGACGGCGTCGACCGGCGCGGGGCTTGACGACCCGGCGCGGACGCGGCTGTTCGCGTTCCTCGGTGCCGTCGCCGTCGCCGGCTTTTCGACGAGCGTGCTGCTCGCGCGCGCCCGCGCCAAGCGGCAGCTGCGCCTCGAGCCGATGGCCGCGCGGCGCGTGGCCCGCTGGCCGGCCGAGCCGGAGCTCGATCGGATGCATCTGCCGCCGGTGGATCGATTCCATCCGGCACTGGCGCGCGGCGAACAGCCGGTCAAGCGCGTGTCGCAGGTCTCGATGGTGCCGCGCGACGACGTCCGCTATGACGATCAGTACGAGGTCGAGGATCTCCTGGCGCGCTATTCCGGGCAGGCACGCCGGAAGTCTTGAGCGTCAGGCCGCGGACATCTCGGCGCGGATCTCGGCGCGAAGCTCGTCGATCAGCTTGAGGCCGCGCGTCGTCTCCACGTGCCAGAACGTCCAGCCGTTGCAGGCCGGCAGCCCCTGGGCGACCGCGCCGATGCGGTGGATCGAACCGACCTTGTCGCCCAGCATGATGGCCCCATCGGCGCGCACCAGCGCGCCGTGGCGCCGCTTGGAGTCGACGAGCTTCGTGCCCGGCGAGATCATGCCGCGCTCGATCAACTCGGAGAAGGCGACCCGCGGCGCCTCGCGCGCGGTCATGAACGGCACCAGCGTCGCCTCGGGCAGCGGCTCGACGGCGGCGATGCGCCGCTCGGCAGCCTCGGCATAGGTCTTGTCGCGCTCGAAGCCGATGTAACGGCGACCGAGACGTTTTGCCACGGCGCCGGTCGTGCCGGTGCCGTTGAACGGATCGATCACGAGATCGCCGGGCTTCGACGATGACAGCAGCACCCGCGCCAGCAGGCCTTCCGGCTTCTGTGTCGGATGGACTTTCTTGCCGTCCGCATCCTTCAGCCGCTCCTCGCCGGTGCACAGCGGGATCAGCCAGTCCGAGCGCGCCTGCACGTCCTCGTTGGAGGCCTTCAGCGCTTCGTAATTGAACGTGTAGCCCTTCGCCTTCTCGTCGCGCGCCGCCCAGATCATGGTCTCGTGCGCATTGGTGAAGCGGCGGCCGCGGAAGTTCGGCATCGGGTTGGATTTGCGCCACACGATGTCGTTGAGGATCCAGAAGCCGAGATCCTGCATGATCGCGCCGACGCGGAAAATGTTGTGATAGGAGCCGATCACCCAGATCGTCGCGCTCGGCTTCATCAGGCGCCGCGCGGCGAGCAGCCAGGCGCGCGTGAAGTCGTCATAGGCGGCGAAGGAGGAGAACTTGTCCCAATCGTCATCGACCGCATCGACCTGCGATTCGTCGGGACGCTTGAGCTCACCCTTGAGCTGCAGATTGTATGGCGGATCTGCAAACACCAAGTCGACGGATGCGCCTGGCAGTTTCGACATCTCGGCGACGCAGTCGCCGACGATGATTCGTTGCTCTTCAAGAGTCTGAAATTTAGTGCGGGGCGCCCTTGCAGACGCCCCGCGACGCGACTCAACCATGACTCAAGAACTCTGACTCAGGCGACGCTGTCGGCGACGCGGGACCTAACAACCGACTGCCCACACATTGACCCGGCAAAGTAAAAATGGACTTAATCGGGAAAATTTTTCGCATCTCAGCGCATGTTTTCATCACGCGCATGAGCGATGAAGAGCGGCCGGACCACGCGCGGCATCAGCCGCGCAACGCGACGATCGCGAAGGGTTTTTCGCGATGCTGCGCGCGAAAAGCGGTGCCAGCGGGTGCGGCGCCTGCGGCGGTTGATTTGCCGGCGCTAGGCAAAATTTGCCGGCCGGGTTATTGATTAACACAGTGGAAATTTTACCTGTTTGCCGCGTTGGCCATTTCGCGCAGAGCCGCGCAAGAATCGTGAGGAAAAGCCGCCATGCGTTACGATGATTTCCGTCGCAGCGACGACATCGACGACCGTCGCGACGAAGGCGGCGGGATGGGCGGCGGTATGGGTCTGCCGATCGGCGGCGGCGGGCTCGGCATCGGCACGATCATCGTGCTCGGCCTGATCGGCTACGCCTTCGGCATCGATCCGCGCATCCTGATCGGAGGAGCCGAGATGCTGAGCCATGGCAGCGCGCCGAGCTATCAGGCCGATCGCCGCTCGCCCGGTAAGACCGGGGCGCCGAAAGACGAGATGGGCGACATGATCGCCGGCGTCCTCGGCGAGATCGACGATCGCTGGAGCGAGATCTTCCAGGCCAGCGGCCAGAGCTATACCGGGCCGAAGATCGTGCTGTTCCGCAACAGCACCAATGGCGGCCGCTGCGGCATGGCGCAGTCGGCGATGGGGCCATTCTATTGCCCGCCGGACCGGCAGATTTTCCTCGACACCAGCTTCTTCCGCGAGGTGGAGACGCGCTTCCGCGGCTGCTCGGGCAACGCCTGCAAGTTCACGGCGGCCTACATCATCGCGCATGAAGCCGGACACCACGTGCAGAATCTGCTCGGCATCCTGCCGCGCGTGACGCGGATGCAGCAGCAGGTCGGCAGCAAGGCCGAAGCGAACGCGCTGCAGGTCAAGGTCGAACTGCAGGCCGACTGCCTCTCCGGCGTCTGGGTCAATCGCGAGGAGAAGAAGCGCCCGGGCTTCATCGAGGAGGGCGACATCGACGCCGCGCTGACCACCGCCTCCGCGATCGGCGACGATACGCTGCAGCGGAAGGCGACCGGGCGCGTGGTGCCGGATTCGTTCACCCACGGCTCGGCCGCACAGCGCAAGCGCTGGTTCATGGTCGGCTACCAGCAGGGCACGGTGCAGGCGTGCAATACATTCGGCGCCAATTCGCTGTAAGGAGTCGCGTGATGGCGATCGACGAGAGCAAGAGCTTCATCCCCCTCAACATCGCCGTGCTGACGGTGTCGGACACGCGTTCGCTCGCCGACGACAAGTCGGGCACGACCCTGAGCGACCGCTTGACTGCCGCAGGTCACAGACTGGCCGCGCGCGAAATCGTCACCGACGACGTCGAGAAGATCCGCACCGTGGTGCGGGCGTGGATCGCCGATCCCGGAGTCGACGTCATCATCACCACTGGCGGCACCGGCTTCACCGGTCGCGACGTCACACCGGAAGCGATCGAGCCGCTGTTCGAGAAGCGCATGGACGGCTTCTCGATCGCCTTCCATCTGCTGAGCCACGCCAAGATCGGCACCTCGACCATCCAGAGCCGCGCCACCGCGGGCGTCGCCGGCGCCACCTATATCTTCTGCCTGCCGGGATCCCCCGGCGCGTGCCGCGACGGCTGGGACGGCATCCTCGCCGCGCAACTGGATTACCGTACTCGGCCCTGCAATTTCGTCGAGATCATGCCGCGGCTGGACGAGCACCTGCGCCGGCCGAAAGCGCAAGGCGCGACGGCGTAGGGGCGCGCCGCCAGCACGAGACGGCCGGGCGGAGAGGTCAATCTCAACGCGTTGGCACGAATTCGAACGCGCCACCGCCTTCGATCGCCGCGCCGACCAGTCCTCCGACCACATTGGCTGCGTAATTCTTTGTTCGTGGTACGACGACCATCTTGTAGGTCTTTCCCGGAACAGCGGTGAAGCGATAGCTCGATGATCCCGGCGTGGACCAGGTCGACACCTTGATCTCCGTGGGGCCGGGGGCGATCGGACCGTTGAAGCTCTCGCCACGGCCGAGGCTCGCCACCTTCGTGCCGTTGATCTCGATCGCGGCCGGCGCGGCCAGAAAAAGCAGATCTGTCGAACGCGTGATGGCGACGGTCGCGCTGCCTTTGGGCGCGGCGTGAGCCGCTGTCGAGGCGGCATCTGCGACGGCAAGCACTGCGACTGCCAAAAGCGCGGCCGCAATGGATCGACGCGAGAGTCTCATGGTTCAGATGCCCCCGTTCACATGCCTTCGAAAACGCCGGGCACACGACGTCGATATTGGAACTAATCAATCCCGAGATGAGTGTAGTTGTAGTCGGTGCGTTGAATTGCCTGCGGTTGAGCTCGTCGCCGGCGGCGCAGCGTTACAGTGTCAACGTCCAGGTCTCGCCGATGAGCTCGACGCCGAACGAGGCGTGCGGCTCCTCCGCGATCTTGCGGAAGCCGGCCCGAGCGTAGATGTCCCGCGCGGTGGTGAGAATGCTCTGTGTCCACAGCTCGATGGTCTTGTAGTGCCTGTCCCGGGCGAAGCGGATGCATTGTTCTGTCAGCGCCCGGCCGACGCCCAGCCCGCGGGCCTTCTTTTCGACCAGCAGCAGCCGTAGCTTGGCGATGTCGTCGCTGCCCTTGACCAGGAAGATCGAGCCGACCGGCTCGCCAGCGAGCTCGGCGATCCAGCAGTGCTCGCGGTCCGCATCGTAGGACCGGAGGAACTGCGCGCCGATCTCGGCGACCAGCGCCTCGAAACTGGCGTCCCAGCCATATTCCTCCGTATATACGGCGCCGTGCCGCGAGATCACCCAGCCGATGTCGCCGGGGCGATGGCTGCGCAGCAGAACGGCTGGACGCGTCTGCGACGGCGGCTCCAGCAGGTCTTCGATCGTGGCCATTGCGCCGACGAGCCGCTGGCGCGAGGGCGCCGGCAGGTCCGCGAGCATCGCAGCGATTTCCTGCTGCGAGCTGCGGTCGAGCTTGGCAAAGACTTGGCGTCCCTTGGCGGTGAGGTTGAGCTGCTGCTGCCGGCGGTCCGATGGCAGCGGCGTGCGGCTGATCAGGCCCTTCTCGTCGAAGCTCTGCACGATGCGGCTGAGATAGCCGGCGTCGAGACCAAGAAGAACGCCGATTTCCTTGGCGGTGGTCGTCTCGCGATGAGCGAGCTCATAGAGCACCCGCGCTTCGGCGAGCGAAAACGGACTGTCGAGCAGGTGCTGGTCGAGCGCGCCGAGCTTCCGCGTGTAGAAGCGGTTGAACGCGCGAACGGCGGCGACGGAGTGGTCGGTCGGCTGAGCAGGCATGGCGCACCCTTTTTCAATGCTTGCCATTGTCAACAAATCTGTTGACGTTGGCAAGTATCGTTTGGGGCTAGACCATGACGATCCGGCTGCGCAGCGTAGTGCGGGAGGCGCGGCCGAGCTGACGCAACAGTCGCGTTTCGGCGCGCTTGGAGTCGGGCCTGTAGCCGCCGACCTGGCGGTAATGCTCGCGCGCGATCAGCAGGCCCTGGTCGCCCAGCGGGCCGATCACGACCCGTGCGACCGCCCGCAGGCGGTCGCGCAGGCTCACATTGGCGTAGGGGGAGAGGGCATAGCGGAACACGCCCGCGCGCGGCCGTCCGGCCGCTGCCACGCTCTGCACGAACTGCATGGTCTCATCGATCCAGCCGGGATCCAGCACGGCGCCTGCCGGCAGAAACATCAGCCAGGGCGCGCGCGCCTGCGCGGCACCGGCCGCGAGTGCGGCGGCGGGCGAGCCCAGGAACGTCATGAAGTTGCAGCCGGCGACGTCGGCGACGCGTTCCATGACGCTGGGGTCGGGAGAACGGTCGACCAGCAGCACCTCGCTGACCACGCCAGCGGCTGCTCCCGGCACCAGCGCGGAGAGGGTCGCGACCACCGGCTGTTCGGCTCCCTCGGTCGGGATGATCACGCTCAACATAGGCCTGGCATCGTTGTTTTCAGCACCTCTGCCAGAGTTGTTATCACTTTGTCATATGCAAATCAGCCCGTTGCAGTGCGGAATTTTGCGGCACCCCGGACGGAGTACCGCACGGAGCGAATGTCACGCCGACAGCCGTCGGACGGGCTGCAGGTCACCGCGGCGCCAGGCCGCGACCTCGGCGAGCTCGGCGTCCGGACGCGCGGTCACGATCTCCAGGCGGCCGCAATAGACGCGGCCCTGATCGCCGTCGATCGTGACCCAGTCGCCTCTGGCAATCGCGGTCGTGCCGAGCAAGGCACGCTCAGCGCCGCCGCTGACCGTCAATGCGGGACATCCGACGATGCAGGGCCGACCGAGCTGGCGCGCAACCAGCGCCGCATGCGCGGTGCGCGCACCGACCGTCGTCACGACGCCCGCGGCCGCCGCGAAGCCGGCGATATCGGCGGTCGAGGTGTCCGGGCGCATCAGGATGACCGGCTCGCCGCTGTCGGCCAGACGCTTTGCGGATTCCGAATCGAAGGCCGCGCGCCCCGCCGCGATCCCGCCCGACGCCGCAATGCCGGTCGCGGCGGGTTCGCCGGCCGCGACCAGCGACGTCTCGACGAGTTGCTCCAGATCGATCTCTTCCAGACGCTGCAACGCCTGCTGCGGCGAGATCACCCGCTCATGCACCAAGTCGACGGCGATCTTCAGTGCCGCACGGGGGGTGCGCTTGGCGGCGCGGGTCTGCAGAATCCACAAGCGGCCGTCTTCGACGGTGAACTCGACATCCTGGACGTCGCCGAATTCCGTTTCGAGCCGTCGCAGCACCGCGACGAGCTCGGTCCGCAGGTTCGGCAAGGCGCGCGCGATGGTCTCCTCGCTGTCCGGCGTGCGGCGTCCGGACACGACATCCTCGCCTTGGGCGTCGAGGACAAGGTCGATCATCGGCAGTTTGGCCCCGGTCGAAGGATCGCGCGAGAACGCGACGCCGGCCCCCGAGGCGAGGCCGCCATTGCCGAACACCATGGCCTGTACCGTGACGGCGGTGCCCGGCAGGTGTTCGAGATTTTGCAGCTTGCGATAGGTCTGTGCGCGTTCGCTGGCCCACGACTGATAGACGGCGCGGGCCGCGGCATGGAGCTGGCCTTCGGCATCCTCCAGCCAGCCGTCGCTGCCGGTCTCGACCAGTGCCTGCTCGTCGGCGGCCAGCCGCGCGATGGCTTCGCTGTCCAATTCGCGGTCCGTGGCGACGCCCTCCTGCGTCACCAGATCGCGGCACAGCGCCGTCAGTCGCGTGGCCTCAAGGCCGAGGACGGTTTCAGAGAAGCTCTCGATCAGCCGGCGGCGGCAGTCGAAGGCGAGGCGCGGCCGTCCGGTGCTGCGGATCAGGCCGCGCGCGGCGGCTGACGTGCAGCCGACATTGAGGACGGTGTCGAGCATGCCGGGCATCGATCGCGCCGCGCCGGAGCGGACCGAGACCAGCAACGGCTGGCGATGATCGCCGAAGACGCGGCCGGTCGCCTGTTCCAGAAAGCGAATGCCGCTGCGCAGGCCGTCGCGTAGCCGCTGCTCGGCATCGGCCTGATTGGCGATGATGTCGGCACAGAGATCCACGGGAAGCACGAAAGCGGGCGGCACCGGCAGTCCCAGCGCGGCCATCCGGGCGAGATTGGCGGCCTTGGCGCCGACCGTTTCAGCCGAGCAGGGGACGGTGTCTTTGCCGAAGATGCGGACGATGGACATGGCAGTTCCTAACCTGCGAGATCGATCAAGATGTATTGGCGCAGCAGATGTCCGAAGCTGGCCATGCGGTCGGTGGCACGTTCGACGGCCCGCGCCAGCTCCAGCGCGGCCAGCGACGTCGCGACGTCGAAAGTGCCGGTGAAGACCAGGGTGGTGATCCTGCGCTCCTGTGCGTCGGCGGCGTGCTCGGCGTCCATCAGGCGCAGCACGGCGGCGAGCGCATCGTCGGAATCGACGCGCCGGCCCTCGGGTACGTCTGCAGCCGCGGCGAGGCCGCTCGCGGCCGCTTCGATCGCGCCGATCGCAACGTTGCAGAGGTCGGCCAGCGCGGCCAGCAGGTCGGCCGGCATCGCGGCCGGGGCGAGCGAGGCGATGAAGGCTGCCTGTTCCAGTTCGTCGACGGTCTCCTCGACCCGGTCGACGAGTTGCGCGATCAATGGCTCGGCGTTGAGGCGCGCAATCTCCTGGCGGGCCTCGATCGCAATGCGGTCGGCCTTCTGCTCGATCCGTGCGGCGCGGGCGGCCAGCAGTTCGCGACCGCCGGTCAGCCCGGACTGAAACGCCCCGAGATCGCGGCTCAGTGCGGCGGCGATGTCATGCGCCAGCCCAAGCTGGCGCAGCACGATGCCGAGCAGCGCGCCGTCGGCGCGGTCGAGATGCCGCACCAGATCAGCCTCGATCTGGTCACGGACCACACGCACCGAGCGGCCGGCGAGCAAGCCCTCGGTGGCGTCGCGCAACGCCGCCTTGAGAAACTCGATCGCAGTGGTGCGGCCAAGGGCGCGGTCCAGGCGTTCGCCGAAGCCGATGCGGTTGGGCGCCGCGTTGCGCACTGCGCCGCCCAGCAACTCGCTGCCGCCGAGTTCGAGGAATGCGCGATGGCCGATCCGGTTGCGGGCCGCCCAATCGAGGATCTTGAGAGCGTCGTCCTTGGAGACCCACGTGCGCAGCAATTTGCGCGCCTTGTTCCAATCGATCAGAAACACCAGCGCGGCGCCGAGGGCTGCGAGGAACTCATCGCGCGCCTGCAGATCGGCGCCATGAAATTGGCCGGTGACCAGCACGAAGGCGTTCTCGTCGGCCAGACCCGCCCCGGTGCGCCGATCGAGGCCGCTCCAGCTCGCCGCGAACGCATCGAACAGGCGAATGAAGAACTTCGCGCGCGCCTGATGCACGTCGGTGTAGGTGACGGTGACCGACAGTCCGTCGACCGCGATGACCATCACATGAGCGTCGGTCGTGCCGATGTCGTTCTGGATCAGCAGCCGGTCGCCGGAGCGGGTCGCCATCGTATCGAGGCCGGGGTGGTCGAATTTGAGTGCGCGCGTCGCGTTCAGGCCGCGCATGAAGGCGACAATGGCGCTCCTGTCGTCGGTCGCGACGCCGTAGACATGGGCGCCGTCGATGATTTCCTCGGCGCAGTCGGCGGCGATGCGGTTGAGGGCCTTGTGCAGGTCCATCACCAGCCGGTGCAGACTGTCCGACTCGTCCTGAGCAGCGGTCAGCCGCGCCACGCGCTCGAACGCGATATCGTCGCTCGCCGTCAGAAGACCGGCGCGCTGCATCGTGTCGAGCCGCCGCTCGGCCGCGTTGCCTTCGGTGCTCCGTCCGGCCTTGACCGCGCGGATCATGGCCCGCGTGTCGCTTTCAATGTCCTGGACCAGCCGGGCAAGACCGGGCGCAGCAAAGCGACCGGATGTGGTGGCATGCGCGCCGCCGATCAAACTCGCGAGCTCGGCCGGCGCGATGTTGGCGGCTCGGCACTCGGCCGAGAGATCGGTGGGCCGCGGCTCCGGCGCATGCGCATGTTGCGCGGCGGCTTGCAGCGCGCTCAGGCGCACCTTGACGCGGTCGTTGGCGGCGAGTCCGTCGGCGATCAGCGACGGCAGCAGGATGTCGGCTTGGCCGAGCTCCTTGATGATCTGAGATTTCATGACGACATCGATCAGGTTTCGATGCCGTCATGGTGTCGCAACGCCACATCGCGGGCATTGCGCTAGATCATTCATGAAAACGTCACATCAGTAGGCGCTGCTACTCAGTCGCCAGCCTCCGCCGGAGTCGTTCCGCCTGTACTGTTGGGCCAGACCCAATCGCGGATCGCAGGCATGTCCTCGCCGTGCTCGCGGACATAGCGCGTGTGTTCGATCAGCGCGTCGCGGAATGTCTGCTTCACATGGGCCGCCGAGACGCTGAGCCCCGGCACGCGCTCGATGACTTCGATGGCAAGGTGGAAACGATCGAGCTCGTTGAGCACCACCATGTCGAATGGCGTCGTCGTGGTGCCTTCCTCGATGAAGCCGCGCACATGCATGCCGGCATGATTGGTGCGGCTGTAGGTCAGGCGATGGATGAGATGCGGGTAGCCATGATAGGCGAAGATGACGGGCTTGTCGGTCGTGAACAGGCTGTCGAAATCGCGGTCGCTCAGTCCGTGCGGATGCTCAGTGTCGGGCTGCAAGGTCATCAGATCGACGACGTTGACGACGCGGATCTTGAGCTCGGGCAGCGCCTTGCGCAACAGGTCGACGGCGGCGAGCGTCTCCAAGGTCGGGATGTCTCCGGCGCAGGCCATCACCACGTCGGGCGCTGCGTCGGCCGGCTCGGTGCCGGCCCATGACCAGATGCCGATGCCGGCATCGCAATGCGTCGCCGCCTCCTGCATCGTCAGCCATTGCGGTGAGGGCTGCTTGCCAGCGACGATCACGTTGATGCGGTCATAGGTACGCAGGCAGTGGTCGGCGATCCACAGCAGCGTGTTGGCATCGGGCGGGAAGTAGATGCGGACGATATCAGCCTTCTTGTTGGCGACGAGGTCGACAAAGCCGGGGTCCTGATGGCTGAAGCCGTTATGGTCTTGGCGCCAGACGTGAGAGGTCAAGAGATAGTTCAGCGACGCGATCGGCCGGCGCCACGGCAGATGGCGCGACACCTTCAGCCATTTGGCGTGCTGGTTGAACATCGAATCGATGATGTGGATGAAGGCTTCGTAGCACGAGAACAAGCCGTGGCGGCCGGTGAGCAGATAGCCTTCCAGCCAGCCCTGGCAGAGATGTTCGCTCAGCACCTCCATGACGCGGCCGTCATGGGCGAGGTGGACGTCGTAGGGCTCGATGCCTTCCATCCAGACCCGCTCGGTGACGTCGAACACCGCATCCAGCCGGTTCGAAGCGGTCTCGTCCGGGCCCATGATGCGGAAGTTTCTCGCATCCGCATTCAGCGTGATGACCTCGCGCAGGAATTTTCCGAGCTCGCGCGTCGCCTCCGCGATGGTCTCGCCCGGGGCGCGCAGCGCGACGGCGAAAGCGCGGAAGTCCGGCAGCTTGAGCTCGCGCTTCAACAGCCCGCCATTGGCGTGCGGATTGGCGCCCATGCGGCGCGTGCCCTTCGGCGCCAGCGCCTGCAACTCCGGCACCAGCCGGCCCTGCGTGTCGAACAGCGTCTCCGGCTGATAGCTCTTCATCCAGGCTTCGAGCAGCGCGAGATGCTCCGGCTTGCCGCGCGGATTGGCGATCGGCACCTGGTGCGCGCGCCAGAAGCCTTCGACCTTGAGGCCATCGACCTCTTTCGGCCCGGTCCAGCCCTTCGGGCTGCGCAGCACGATCATCGGCCAGCGCGGGCGGTGGATCACCGCATCCGGCAGCCGCGCATTCTGCTGGATCGAGCGGATGCTGGCGAGCGCGACATCGAGCGCGTCCGCCATCTGCCTGTGCATCGCCTGAGGCTCGTCACCCGCGACGAACAGCGGCGCATAGCCATAGCCTTCGAACAGGCATTTGATCTCGGCGTCGCTCATGCGGCCGAGCACGGTCGGGTTGGCGATCTTGTAGCCGTTGAGATGCAGGATCGGCAGTACCGCGCCGTCATGGGCCGGGTTGAGGAACTTGTTCGAATGCCAGGACGCGGCGAGCGGGCCGGTCTCGGCCTCGCCATCGCCGACCACGCAGGCGACGATCAGGTCGGGATTGTCGAACGCGGCGCCATAAGCATGGACCAGCGCATAGCCGAGTTCGCCGCCTTCATGGATCGAGCCCGGCGTCTCCGGCGCCGCATGGCTGGGGATACCGCCGGGGAAGGAGAACTGCCGGAACAGTTTTCGCAAGCCGTCCGCGTCGCGCGTGATGTCCGGATAGATCTCGCTGTAGGAGCCTTCGAGATAGGTGTTGGCGACCATGCCCGGGCCGCCATGGCCGGGGCCGCAGACATAGATGACGTTGAGATCCTGCATCCGGATCGCGCGGTTGAGATGCGCGTAGATGAAGTTGAGGCCCGGTGTCGTGCCCCAATGGCCGAGCAGCCGCGGCTTGATGTGCTGCGGCTGCAGCGGCTCGCGGAGCAGCGCGTTGTCCAGCAGGTAGATCTGCCCGACCGAGAGATAATTCGCCGCGCGCCAATAGCGGTCGAGCAGGTCGAGGTCGTCGGCCGTGTGGGTCTGCTGGGGAGAAGTGGTCTGCATGGGAGCTCGCTTGCCATTCGTTTCGCGCCTGCGGGAGAGTGCATTAGAGTAACGCCGCACCGTCCCGTTCCAGCCCGGCTGCAGGATAGAACGGGAATGTGATGGCTGGCCTTGCGCCGCCTCAGACGTCCGCTGCGGGGATTGTTCTTTATTGTTCTTGTAATGTTCTTCTTATGTGCTATGTCTTGGCCATGAGCCGAGCATCTTCACATGCCCTCAAGCGCCCGCCGGTCCCGGTGCCCTCCGAGCCGGTGGGCGCGCCTTCCTCGGGTCTTGAAAAAAGCAGTCCCGAGAAGGACTTTCCCGAACTCGCGGTCGCCATCGAACGGGGCCGGCGCCGCGGCCGGGGAGCGCAATCCAATGCGAGCGGCCGCTATGAGGCGGAGGCCCGCGTTGTGTTCGACGACGGCTGGCAGAGCCTCGAGGACTTGCCGCCGTTCAAGACGACGGTCGCGACCGACACGTCGCGCAAGGTCATCACCCGCAACGACTCGCCGGACATCGGCTTCGACCGCTCGATCAATCCGTATCGGGGCTGTGAGCATGGCTGCGTCTATTGCTTCGCGCGGCCGACCCACGCCTTTCTCGGCCTCTCGCCGGGCCTCGACTTCGAATCCAAGCTGTTCGTCAAGCCGGATGCGCCCGCCCTGCTGGAGAAGGAACTGGCGGCCAGCGGCTATGAGCCGCGGATGATCGCGATCGGCACCAACACCGATCCCTATCAGCCGATCGAGCGCGAGCGGAAGATCATGCGCGGCATCCTCGAGGTGCTGGAAAAGGTTGGCCATCCCGTCGGGATCGTGACCAAGTCGGCGCTGGTGATGCGTGATGCCGACATCCTGGCGCGGATGGCCAAGAAGAACCTGGCGAAGGTTGCGATCTCCGTGACCACGCTGGATCCGAAGCTGGCGCGCACCATGGAGCCGCGGGCCTCGACACCCTCGAAGCGGCTGGAGGCGCTGCAGGCGCTGTCGAAGGCGGGCATCCCGACGACCGTGATGGTGGCGCCGGTGATTCCGGCGCTCAACGACAGCGAGATCGAGCGCATCCTCGATGCCGCCGCCCATGCCGGTGTCAAGGAAGCCGCTTATGTGCTGCTGCGGCTGCCGCTGGAGGTGCGCGACCTGTTCCGCGAATGGCTGCTCGAGCATTATCCGGATCGCTACCGCCACGTCTTCACCTTGATTCGCGACATGCGCGGTGGCCGCGACTACGACTCGCAATGGGGCACGCGGATGAAGGGGACCGGACCGATGGCCTGGATGATCGGCCGCCGCTTCGAGATCGCCTGCGAGAAGCTCGGCCTGAACAAGCGCCGTACCAAGCTGACCACCGATCATTTCGTGCGGCCGAAGGGCGGCGGCCAGCAGCTGAGCCTGTTCTGAGGCGGACGGAGGTCGCGCCATGAGTGCACAATCCGTCGTCCCGCGCTTCACCGTCATCACGCTCGGCGTGGCCGAGATGCGGCGGAGCATCGCCTTCTACGCGTCGCTTGGGTTCGCCAGGAAATTCCAAGCGACGGGCGAGGCGGTGGCTTTCTTCGACACCGGGGGAACGGTGCTGGCCCTGTACCCCTGGGATGCGCTCGCGCACGATGCGGGCGTGCCGGATGCGCCGCGGCCACAGGCGTTTCGCGGCGTCACGCTGGCCTGGAACTGCCGCTCGGAGGCCGAGGTCGATGCGGCGCTTGCGTCGGCGGTGGAAAAGGGCACGAACTTGCTGAAGTCGGGGCAGCAGACCGATTATGGCGGTTACAGCGGCTATTTCGCCGATCCGGACGGTCACGTCTGGGAGGTGGTGACGGCGCCGGGGATCGATGTCGGCGAGGATGACCGGGTGCATCTGCCGGCCTAGCCGGTCCGCGGACAGGGTGCGAATAGCGGGGAATTGAGCCGCGTTCGGGTTGCGTCGCCGCGGGCCGTTCCGCACCATGCCGGCCATGATTCGAGACCAAGCTAAAACGCCGGGCAGGGCGAAATCGGCCGCTGCTGCAAAGGCCAGCCCGGCTGCGAAAGGCGGCGGCAATGAGGCCGCCCAAAGCGCTGCAGGCAAGGCCGCTGCCAAGCCCGCCGCAAAGCCCGCCACCAGCAAGTCCGGCAAGGGCGTCATCGCCGTGGCGCCGCCGAGCTTCCGGCGCGAGCGCGCGCTGTTGAAGCAGGGCATCTGGCCGGTGGCCGGGTGTGACGAGGCCGGCCGTGGTCCGCTGGCCGGCCCCGTGGTTGCGGCCGCGGTGATTCTTGATCCCAACCGCATCCCGAAGGGCCTCGACGATTCGAAGCGGCTGAGCGCCGAGCAGCGCGAGGCGCTGTTCGACAAGATCTGCAAGACATCGGCGTTCGCGGTCGCCTTCGCCTCGCCGGCGCGAATCGATCGCGACAACATCCTGCGCGCGTCGCTCTGGGCGCTGTCACGCGCGGTGAGGGCGCTGCCCGAGGCACCCAAGCACGTGTTCGTCGATGGCCGCGACCGAATCGACGTCGACTGCCATTGCGAGGCGGTGATCGGCGGGGATGGGCTGGTGATGTCGATCGCGGCGGCCTCGATCGTCGCCAAGGTCACGCGCGACCGGCTGATGTGCGCCTTGGCGCAGGATTGCCCGGGCTACGGCTTCGAGCAGCACAAGGGCTATGGCGTGCCCGAGCATCTCGCCGCGCTGGATCGGTTGGGGCCCTCGGTACATCACCGCAGCCTGTTTGCGCCTGTAGTGGCGGCGCGGCGCAAGCATCAGCCCTGGGCCGACGTGCCGGAGCCCGATCTCTTCGCGGACGTGACGGTGGTGACATCCAGCGAAATCGCGCTTGGCGCCTGATGCCGGTTGCCTCGACGGCGCCGCGGTCTTAATAGTTTTGCCAGCCAACCAGCACGAAGTGTCACTCCTCGCAGCGGGGGCGGTGTTGTGCGCCTCGATCATGCGGTATCGATTGCGGGCGTCGGACAACGCGGCTGCGGATGAGGGACGGTCCTGCCGGCCTCCTCGACGTCCCAAGCGATCCAGCCGTTCATGCGTTTCACGTCACTGGTTGTCGAACTGATCCGCGCGCGGCCTCGGCTGGTCGTCGTCATCGTGGTGCTGTGTCACGCCCTTCTCTGGCTGGGCATCGCGCTGCTGTTCTACCGCAGCCCTCCCGGCCAGCTCGCGATGTCGATTGCCTTCGGACGGGAGTACCAGGTCGGCACCGATCTCGGGCCGCCGCTGCCGTTCTGGCTCGCGGATATCGCCTATCGCTTCGCCGGCAATCATCTGTTCGGCGTGTATGTGCTGGCCGCGCTGTGCTCGGCCGTGACCTTCTGGGTGATCTATCTGCTCGCCCGTGCCATCGTCGGCGGCCAGCAGGCGGTGCTTGCGGTGCTTTTGACGATGACCGTCACGGCATTCGGGGCGCCGACACTTGAATTCGGGCCGGACGTGCTCGCGCGCCCGCTGTGGGCGCTGCTGCTGCTGCATAGCTGGCGGATTCTCGGCCAGGGCCAGCGCAACGCCTGGTTTGCATGGTCGATCGAGGCGGGTCTGCTGCTGCTCACCACGCCCGCCGCCGCCGGCCTGCTGCTGCTGCTCGCGGTCTTCACGGTGTCGACCGCCGAGGGCCGGCAGGTGCTGCGATCGTTCGATCCGCTGTTCGCGCTGCTGGTCGTGCTGGCGCTGGCGCTGCCTTACCTCATCTTCGTGTTGCGTTCCGACAGCGTGGGGCTTCCGGCCCTGCCGGTGCTGGCGGAGCTCTCGGCGCGCGCCTGGCATTGGCTCGCTTTGGCCGGCGGATTGCTGCTGGCGATCTCCGCCGTGCTGCTCCTCGTGGTGCTCGACGCCGGCTGGTTCGCCCGCGGTGAAGCCGATTCTCCGATCATCTACCGCCGGTCGGTGCCGGCGCTGGCCCGCGACTTCGCCTATTGCTTCGCGATCGCACCTGCCTTGGTCGGCAGCCTGATCTCGGCCCTGTTCGGCCTTCCCACCGTGTTGGGCGGGACCGCCGTCGCCCTGACCATGGTCGGCCTCGCCATGGTGGTCGCCTCGGGCGATCTGATCTATCTGCGGCGCCAGCGGCTGCTGCGCAGCGTGTGGGCCGCAGCCGTGGCCGCGCCCGCAATCCTGGTCGCCGGCAGCGCGGTGATCGTCCCGTTGCTCGGCGATGGCGAGGTCGCGACCGCGATGCCCGCGCGCGACATCTCCCGCTTCTTCGTCGAGAGCTTCGAGCGCCGCACCAATCAGAAGCTGCAGGCCGTGGCCGGCGATCCGCAGCTTGCCAGCCTGATTGCGCTCGGCCGCCGCCGCGCGCATCTGTTCCTGGACGCCACGCCGCAGCGGACGCCGTGGATCAGCCCAGCCAGGTTTGCCGAAACCGGAGGCGTCGTGGTGTGGCGTGCCTCCGACACGGTCGGCACGCCGCCGCCGGAGCTTGCCCAGCGCTTTCCAGGCCTGGTGCCGGAGGTGCCGCGCAGCTTCGACTGGCTGATCAACGGTCGCCAGCCGCTGCTGCGGATCGGCTGGGCGATCGTGCGGCCGAAGGCGCCGTAGCCTTTCCGCCAGCGACGTCCGGCGAGCGGACCGTAATGCTCTCCGCGTCATTGCTTCGTCGCTTCGCTCCTCGCAATGACGGCGAAGACGGTCGTCAGACCGCCATCACCTTCGCGATCGCGCGCAGGTCCTGCCAGGACAGCCGCTTGTAGGACGGCGAGCGCAACAGATAGGCCGGGTGGAAGGTCGCGATGGCGCGGATGGTGCGCTTGCCGGTGTCGTAGTCACGCCATTTGCCGCGGCTGCGCATGATGCCCTCGGTCGTACCGAGGATCGCCTGGGTCGACGGGTTGCCGAGCGTCACCAGCACGTCGGGATCGACCAGCTCGATCTGGCGGCGGATGAAGGGCAGGCAGATCTGCGTCTCCTGCGGCGTCGGCGTGCGGTTGCCGGGCGGCCGCCATGGAATGACATTGGCGATGTAGACCTTGCTGCGGTCGAGCCCGATCGCGCCGATCATGCGGTCGAGCAGCTTGCCGGAGCGGCCGACGAACGGCAGCCCCTCGATGTCCTCGTCACGGCCCGGCGCCTCGCCGACGAGCATGATGCGCGCCTGCGGATTGCCGTCGGCGAACACCAGCCGCGTCGCGGTTTGCTTCAGCGCGCAGCCATCGAAATTCTCCAGCAGTTCGCGCAGCGCCTCCAGGGTCGGCGCCGTCAGCGCCGCCTCGCGGGCAGAGGCAATGGCGGCCTCCGGCGGGGGCGGCGGTTCGCCGCGTGGCGGAATAATCGCCGGTGCCGGCAACCGGCCGGCTGGCGACGCTGCCGCCGGACGAGCCACGGCTGCGGCAGGCGCCGGCGCCGCCTCGGGCTCGACCAGGCGATTGATCGGCTCGTCGGCCAGCGCGCAGTCGACGCCCGTCTCCAGATAGAAGGCGAGCAGTTGCCGGACGTCGGGGAGGGGCTCGGGGATCATCATGATGGTCTGTTGCAACAGTCTACGCCGCCTTGGCGCATGGCGGAATGCATTTACGTGGTTGTCCTGCCCCGAAAAATCGGAAACAAGAGCTTGGAATAACCCAAAAAAGGGACGGAACGCCCTAGTGTTCCGGCGCCAGCCTCCGCTCCCCTTCAGGATCACCTCCAGCGGACGGCCAACGCCTTCGGAACCCTAGTTAAGTCATTGTTGCTATTGCAGCTCTCCGGGTTTGACCTTTGCTTGCGCCAGGGGGCTGCAAAGGCCACATCCACTGCACCAGCCGGGCCTGAGATCGAAAAGACATGAGCACCGAAGAATTACCCGAGCGCGAATCCATGGAGTTTGACGTCGTCATCGTTGGCGCCGGCCCCTCGGGCCTGACCGCCGCGATCCGGCTGAAACAGCTCAATGCCGACCTCACCATCGTGGTCGTCGAGAAGGGCTCCGAGGTCGGCGCGCACATTCTGTCGGGGGCCGTGATCGATCCGCTCGCGCTGGACAAGCTGATCCCGGACTGGCGGTCGGACGACGATTGCCCGCTGAAGACCCCGGTCAAGGACGACAAGTTCTTCTGGATGACCAAGAGCGGCGCGATCAAGCTGCCGGGCTTTGCGATGCCGCCATTCATGGACAATCACCATTGCTACATCGGCTCGCTCGGCAATGTCTGTCGCTGGCTGTCGCGCAAGGCCGAGGCGCTCGGCGTCGAGATCTATCCGGGCTTCGCGGCAACCGAGGTGCTGTATGACGAGCAGGGCGCGGTGCGCGGCATCGCCACCGGCGACATGGGTATTGCCAAGGACGGCAAGCCGAAGGCCTCGTTCACGCGCGGCATGGAGCTGCTCGGCAAGTACACGCTGTTCGCGGAAGGCGCGCGCGGCAGCCTGTCCAAGCAGCTGATCGCGAAATTCGCCCTCGATGCCAAGAGCGAGCCGCCGAAATTCGGCATCGGCCTGAAGGAAGTCTGGCAGATCGATCCCGCCAAGCACCAGAAGGGACTGATCCAGCACTCGTTCGGCTGGCCGCTCGACATGAAGACCGGCGGCGGCTCGTTCCTCTATCACTACGACGACAATCTGGTCGCGGTCGGCTTCGTCGTGCATCTGAACTACGACGATCCCTATCTGTCGCCGTTCGAGGAATTCCAGCGCTTCAAGACGCATCCCTCGATCCGCGGCGTGTTCGAAGGCGGCAAGCGCCTGGCCTATGGCGCGCGTGCCATCACCGAGGGCGGCTATCAATCGGTGCCGCGGCTGTCGTTCGCCGGCGGCGTGCTGATCGGCTGCGCGGCAGGCTTCGTCAACGTGCCGCGCATCAAGGGTGTGCACAATGCGATGGGCAGCGCCATGCTGGCGGCCGAGCATGTCAATGCGGCGCTCGCGGCCGGCCGCGCCAATGACGAACTGGTCGACTACGAGAACGCCTGGCGCTCATCGCCGGTCGGCGAGGACCTGTTCAAGGTCCGCAACGTCAAGCCGCTGTGGTCGAAATTCGGCACCGTGCTCGGCGTCATCCTCGGCGGCTTCGACATGTGGTGCAACACGCTCGGCTTCTCGCTGTTCGGTACGCAGTCGCATGCCAAGCCGGATCGCGCGACGCTCGATCCCGCCAAGGCGCACCAGCCGAAGCCAGTGATGAAGCCGGACGGCAAGCTGACCTTCGACCGGCTGTCGTCGGTATTCCTGTCCAATACGAATCACGAGGAAGACCAGCCGGTGCATCTGAAGGTCGCCGACATGGCGCTGCAGAAGAGCTCCGAGCACGACGTCTATGCCGGCCCGTCCAACCGCTATTGCCCGGCGGGCGTCTATGAGTGGGTCGAGGACGGTGCCAGCCCGCGCTTCGTCATCAACGCGCAGAACTGCGTCCACTGCAAGACCTGCGACGTCAAGGATCCCAATGGCAACATCACCTGGGTTCCTCCGGAAGGCGGCGGGGGGCCGAACTACGAAGCCATGTAGCGCAATTCACGCACGATTGCGTGAGGCGGTCGTCCCTGCGGGGGCGACCGGCCACGATACGGCCATACTGCCGCGGTTTGACGCAGGTCACCTTCGTCAAAGGGGCTCGCGGCTGACCCGAATATCCTGCAAATCCTTGCGGTTGGCCGCCAAACGCGGCATTGTCGGCGCCTTGAAGAGCGGCCGACCGGGTTCGCGTCCGATACGACCATTCCTTTCCAACAACCAGAGCGCACCGTGATGTTATCCATTCGCAATCGCTGGACCGCAATTGCCGTTGCCGCCGTGCTGCTTCCGGGCGCCGTTCTGGCCCAGACGCCAGATCACCCGTCGGATAACAGCGCGAAGTTTCCCACCGGCGTCGATCTGAAGTCGCTCACCACCTCCGGCAGCTATCTGGCGGCCCGCCATGCCAGCGTCGAGCGCGATGCCGCTTCCGCCGCCGCGTTCTACCGTTCCGCGCTGCGCAGCGACCCCAAGAACAACGAGCTGCTCGATCGCGCCTTCATCTCCTCGGTTGCCGATGGCGACATCGAAGAAGCGGTCAAGCTGGCCGAGCGCATCCTCACCGTCGACAAGTCGAACCGCATCGCGCGTCTCGTCGTCGGCGTGCAGGATATCAAGCAGAAGAAATACGCGGCCGCGCAGACCAACATCAATCAGTCGGTGCGTGGACCGATCACCGATCTCGTCGCGACCCTGCTGTCGGCCTGGGCCGCGGCCGGCGCGGGTGACGCCAAGACCGCGGTCGCCAATATCGACAAGCTGACCGGTCCGGAATGGTATCCGCTGTTCAAGGATCTGCATGCCGGCATGATCCTGGAGCTGGCCGGCAAGGAGAAGGAGGCCGGCACGCGCTTCGAGCGCGCCTACAAGCTCGACGATTCGATGCTGCGGATCACCGAGGCCTATGCGCGTTGGCTGTCGCGCAACAAGGATGCCGCATCCGCCACCGCGATCTATGAGGCGTTCGACAAGAAGCTCGCCCGTCATCCGCTGGTGCAGGAGGGGCTGCGCGACACCAAGGCGGGCAAGAAGCTGCCGCCGCTGGTCGATTCGGCGCAGGCCGGCGCCGCCGAGGCGCTGTACGGCATCGGCGCGACCTTGAGCCGTCGCGGCGGTGAGGATCTCGCGCTGGTCTATCTGCAGCTCGCGCTGCACCTGCAGCCCAGCCATCCGCTGGCGCTGCTGTCGCTCGCCGATCTCTACGAGACGGTGAAGAAGCCGCAGATGGCGATCAAGGTCTATGAGCGGGTGCCGGCGAGCTCGCCGCTGAAGCGCAACGCGCAGATCCAGCTCGCCACCGATCTCGACAGTGCCGACCGCAGCGATGAGGCGATCAAGATCCTCAAGGACGTGATCGCGCAGGATCCGAAGGATCTCGAGGCGATCATGGCGCTCGGCAATATCGAGCGCGGCCGCAAGAAGTTCGCCGATTGCGCCAAGACCTATTCGCTCGGCGTCGACTCGCTGCCGGCAAACAACGACAAGGCCAACAGCGTCTATTACTACTATCGCGGCATCTGCCTGGAGCGCTCCAAGCAGTGGCCCAAGGCCGAGGCCGACATGCGCAAGGCGCTCGAGCTGCAGCCCGACCAGCCGCATGTGCTGAATTATCTCGGCTATTCCTGGATCGACCAGGGCGTCAATCTCGACGAAGGCATGAAGATGATCAAGCGCGCCGTCGAGCAGCGCCCCGACGATGGCTACATCGTCGACTCGCTCGGCTGGGCCTATTACCGCATCGGCAATTACGAAGAGGCGGTGAAGCATCTCGAGCGCGCGATCGATTTGAAGCCCGAGGATCCGACCATCAACGACCATCTCGGCGATGCCTATTGGCGCGTCGGCCGCAAGCTGGAAGCGAAATTCCAGTGGGCCCATGCCCGCGATCTGAAGCCGGAGGCCGAGGAGCTGCCGAAGATCGAGGCCAAGATCCAGAATGGTCTGACCGACGATCCGGCGCCTGCGGCAGCGAGCGCGGACACCAAGGACGCGCCGTCCGACGCCAAGAAGGACGACGGCAAGGGCGGTTAGTTCGTCCGATCATGGTTTGAGCGCGATTGCGGGCTCCTCGGTTTGCCGGGGAGCCCGGATGGTTTTGATGGAGCATGTGGCGGTGCCGGCCACGCTCGTTTCGGCCGCGGGCCGACAGCGACACCGGACCCCGCCACCGAGGATGTTGGGGGCATTGCGCCGATGTTGGCGTCCACGGTCACCGGCGCGCCGCTGCAGGAGCAGGGCCGTGCCAAGGTCAATCTGACATTGCGGGTCGTCGGCCGTCGCGTCGACGGCTATCACGATCTCGAAAGCGTCGTCGCCTTCGCCGATTGCGCGGATCAGCTCACCCTGGTCCCTGGGCCGGAGCTGACGCTGACCACCACCGGGCCTCTTGCCGCGGCCTGCGGTGAGACCTCCGACAATCTGGTGCTGAAGGCGGCGCGCCTGCTGGCCGAGTCCGTTCCCGGCCTGAAGCTCGGCGCATTCGAATTGGAGAAGGTGCTGCCCGTCGCGGCCGGCATCGGCGGCGGCTCGGCGGATGCGGCCGCCGCGCTGCGGCTGCTCGCCAGACTGAATGGCCTCTCGCTTGATGATCCGCGTCTGCAGGCGGTGGCGCTGAAGACCGGGGCCGACGTGCCGGTCTGCGTGCCCTCGCGGGCCTGCACCATGACCGGCGTCGGCGAGAATCTGCAGCCGCTCGCGCTGCCTGTCCTGCCCTGCGTGATGATCAATCCGCGCGTGCCGGTGGCGACCAAGGACGTGTTCCAGGCGCTCGGTCTCAAGCCGGGTGATCTCCTGGTTGGCGTGACCGACGTTCTCACCGCGCCGTCCTGGCCAACGGCTGGGGCGTCCATCGGCGATTGGGTCTCCGCGCTCGACCAGGTCAAGAACGATCTCGAGCCCCCGGCGCTCAAAGTGCAACCGATCATCGGCACCGTGCTCGACGCGCTGCGCGCAAGCCACGGCGTGCTGCTGGCCCGGATGTCCGGCTCCGGTGCGACCTGCTTTGCGATCTATGGCAGCGAGGCCGATGCAAAGGCCGCGGGCGCACAAATCAGCGCTGATCACCCGGAGTGGTGGGTGCACGCGGGCACTCTGAGTTAGCTTGCGCAGCCGTCATTGCGAGCGAAGCAATCAAGAATCTTTGTCGCGACCCTGGATCGCTTCGTCGCTTCGCTCCCCGCGATGACGGTGCGTGGAGCTACGGTGCTCGTCAATCAGCCCAGCCGTCGCCCGGCTTGACCGGGCGATCGAATATTCCAGAGGCTGTCGTGTCGATCGAGACAGGGCGGCGTAGTGGAGACCGCGCCTGCGCGTGGCATGACACCCGCGATGGAGGCGGCAGGCGAACGAACTAATGCGACCTCGCCAGACAGAACGCGACGACCTGCTCGAGTGCGGTCTTCATCGGCGAGGCCGGGAACAGCGCCAGCGCGTCGACGGCCATGGCGCCGTAATGATGGGCGCGGCTGATCGTGTCCTCCAGCGCGCGGTGCTTGTTCATCAGGCCGATGGCGTGGTCGAGATCGGAATCACTGATCTCGCCGCGCTCCAGCGATTTGATCCAGAAGGCACGCTCACTGTCGCTGCCACGGCGGAAGGCGAGCACCACCGGGAGCGTGATCTTGCCTTCGCGGAAATCGTCGCCGACATTCTTGCCGAGCTTGGCGGCCTTGCCGCCATAATCGAGCACGTCATCGACGAGCTGGAACGCAATGCCGAGATTCATGCCGAACGAGCGCGACGCGGTCTGCTCGGCCTTGGGACGATCGGCGAGCACCGGGCCGACCTCGCAGGCGGCGGCGAACAGCTCGGCGGTCTTGCCGCGGATCACGGCCAGATATTCATCCTCGGTGGTCGCGGTGTTCTTGGCGGCGGCGAGCTGCATCACCTCGCCCTCGGCGATCGTGGCCGCCGCAGCCGACAGGATGTCGAGCGCGCGCAGCGAACCGACTTCGACCATCATGCGGAACGCTTGGCCGAGCAGGAAGTCGCCGACCAGCACGCTGGCCTCGTTGCCCCAGAGCATGCGTGCGGACAATTTGCCGCGGCGCATTTCGCTCTCGTCAACCACGTCGTCATGCAGGAGCGTCGCGGTGTGCATGAATTCGACCGCCGCGGCGAGCTTGACATGGCCGTCGCCGGCATAGCCGGTGAGATGCGCCATCGCGAGCGTCAGCATCGGCCGCAGCCGTTTGCCGCCCGAGGAGATCAGGTGGTTGGCGACCTCGGGAATCATCGTCACGTCCGAACCGGTGCGTGACAGGATCGTGGCGTTGACCCGTTCCATGTCGGCCGCGACCAGGCCGACCAGCCCATCGATGGAAGCGCCCGATGGACTCTCGAAAGGTACGATAACCGCCACGCTGGTCTCCAATTTTGCTATTCTGTGTCCGACAATAGAAACTGCGGCCGCAGGCGGCAAGGGCGGACACGGAACCTTGACCCAACCCCACCCAGCCGTGACCGAATCCTGCACGGAGACATAACGGTTGAAGGAATTGGTTCGGACCAACGATATCGTGCTGGTTTCGGCTGTTGGCGCGCTGCTCGACGGCGCTGATATCCACCATCTCGTGCTCGACCAGAACATGAGCATCATCGAGGGCTCGCTCGGCATTCTGCCGCGACGGATCCTGGTTCACGAGGACGACAATCTGCAGGCCCGCCGGCTTCTCACCGACGCAGGGCTCGGGCATGAACTCCGTCCCGATGAGTGACGCGGCCGCGATTTCCGAAGATGCCGTGCTTGGCGGCCGATTGCGGTTGAGGCAGCCGACCTCGGGTCATCGCGCCGGTCATGACGCCATCCTGCTGGCCGCGGCAACCGCCGCGCGTCCCGGCCATCGCGTCGTCGATCTCGGTGCGGGCGTCGGAACCGCCGGGCTGGCGCTGGCATGCCGCATCGGTGGTGTCGCCCTGACGCTGGTCGAACGCGAGCCTGAGCTGGCGCGCCTGGCACAGCACAATGCACGCGCCAATCAATTGCCTGCTGATGTGGTCACGCTGGACGTCGGCGCGGACGCTGCGGCCTTTGCCGCAGCTGGGCTCGGCCCCGACAGTGTCGACGTCGTGCTGATGAATCCGCCGTTTCACGACGCCGCGCGTCACCGCGCCTCGCCGGACGTTGCGCGGGCGACAGCGCATATGGCGACGGCAACGACATTGGAGGTCTGGACCCATGCCGCGCGCCGGATGCTCAAATCCGGTGGCGTGCTGACCTTGATCTGGCGGGCCGATGGTCTCGGTGAGGTGCTGGCGGCGCTGGCGCGCGGCTTCGGCAGCTTCGGGGTGCAGCCGGTGCACGGGCAGGCCGGGAGGCCGGCAATCCGTATCCTGGTCAGGGCCGTTAAAGGAGGGCGGGCACCCCTCCAGATCTGGCCGGGGGTGATGCTCAATGAGGCAGCAGGTGTGCCTCATGTAGATGCTGTGCGTGTGCTGGAGGGGCAGGGGGCGCTGGCCTTGGCTGGCCTTGGGGCCCCCTGAACGGTTGATCGAGGTCGCGCGTTATTGCGTCTGCGCTTCGGATGGGCGTTCAGTTACCGTCGTGAAACGGATCGCAGTCAAGAGAGTACCGATCAGCAGCATCAACAGGTAGACCTTCATGCATTCCTCCGCCGCACTCTGCAACTTGGCTCGCCGTGCAATTGCCCAGGGAATTGCAAGGCTCGTTCCAGCCCATTGAATGGCAGTGCCGCGATAAAAAGTGGTTAATCCGAGGTAACAGAATGGTGGACAATTTGACACAAGCCGGCGCTGCAGAGGGGCCTTTGGATCGGTTGAAGGCGCTGCTTCCGGCGCGGCTGCGCGGCGCACCGGTCGTGCCCGTTGTCCGCCTCTCCGGCGTGATCGGCGCGGTGACTCCGCTGCGTCCCGGGCTGACGCTGGCGGGGGTCGCCAAGATGCTGGAGCGCGCGTTCGCGATGCGCAACGCCAAGGCGGTGGCGCTGGTGATCAATTCGCCCGGCGGCTCGCCGGTGCAGTCGCGCCAGATCTATCTGCGGATCCGGCAGCTCGCGGCCGAGAAGAAGCTGCCGGTGCTCGTCTTCGTCGAGGATGTCGCCGCGTCCGGCGGCTATATGATCGCTTGCGCGGGCGACGAGATCTTCTGCGATCCCTCGTCGATCCTCGGCTCGATCGGCGTGGTCAGCGGCTCGTTCGGATTGCAGGACCTGATCAACAAGATCGGCATCGAACGTCGGCTGTATACGGCCGGCGAGCACAAGGCGATGCTCGATCCGTTCCTGCCCGAAAATCCCGACGCCGTGGCGCGGCTGAAGAAGATCCAGCGTGAGATCCACGCGCTGTTCATTTCGCTGGTGAAGGAGAGCCGCAACGGCCGGCTGAAAAGCGCCGACGACGTGCTATTCACCGGCGAGTACTGGGCCGGCGATACGGCGGTGACGCTCGGTCTTGCCGACGGCATCGGCGATCTCCGCGCCGTGTTGCGTGCCCGGTTCGGCGACAAGGTGGCGATGCCCGTGGTGGCGCCGGCCGCCGGATTGTTGTCCGGGCTGCTCGGACGCCGGTCGCCGGGGGCCGGCAGCCTGGCCTTCGGCTGGGCCGGATTCGCCGAGGAACTGATCTCGGCCGCCGAAACCAGGGCGATCTGGGCCAGATTCGGGTTCTAGGCCGTCGTCCCGCGCTGTTTTGCCCCCCGCGATCCGGATTGCAGCGGGAACCGGGATCGGCGAGAATACGAATCGGGGGTGGCACTCATGATGGACAAGGATCGACCAATGCCGCCGTTCGTTGCATTCGCAGGTATGGTGGGCGGGCTTGCCGTGGTTCGCTGGGCCTACAAGACCGCGCAGAAGATCAACCGCGAGCTCGAAGAAGCGCGGCTGTCGCGCGTCGCCGAGGCGGCCCAGACCGCCGAGATCAAGACCCTGCGCCGCGATCCGGTCACGGGCGCCTATCGGCCCGGCTGACCTCACGACCTGAGCCCGACTGGCGGCACGCTGGCCGCCCGGCCGCGATTCCTATTGCCTTGATTCCTGGTGGCCTCGCCGATACGGTCCGCGCGCTTTTCCGACCCCCGCGCGAAAGACCGATACCGACGATGGATTCGCTGCCTCAGCACATGCGCCCGGAACGTTCGTTCCAGGGCTTCATCCTGGCCCTGCAACGGTTCTGGGCCGAGCAGGGCTGCGTGATCCTGCAGCCCTATGACATGGAGATGGGCGCCGGCACCTTCCATCCGGCAACGACCCTGCGCGCGCTCGGCCCGAAGCCGTGGAATGCCGCCTATGTGCAGCCGTCGCGGCGGCCGAAGGACGGCCGCTACGGCGAGAATCCGAACCGGATGCAGCACTACTACCAGTTTCAGGTGATCATGAAGCCGTCGCCGCCGAACCTTCAGGAATTGTACCTGAAGTCGCTCGGCGCAATCGGCATCGACGCCGCCGTTCACGACATCCGTTTCGTCGAGGACGATTGGGAGAGCCCGACTTTGGGCGCCTGGGGGCTGGGCTGGGAATGCTGGTGCGACGGCATGGAGGTGTCGCAGTTCACCTATTTCCAGCAGGTCGCGGGCTTCGAATGCGCGCCGGTTGCGGGTGAGCTGACGTATGGGCTCGAGCGTCTGGCGATGTATGTCCAGGGCGTCGACCGCGTCTATGACCTCAACTTCAACGGCCGCGACGGCGACGCCAAGGTCACCTATGGCGACGTCTTCCTGCAGGCCGAGCAGGAATATTCACGGCACAATTTCGAGCATGCCGACACTGAGATGCTGTTCGAGCAGTTCAAGATGGCCGAGGGCGCCTGCCGCAAATATCTCGCCGCCGGCTGGCAAGACAATTCAAAGCTGGGCAACCGCAAAGAACATCTGATGGCGCTGCCGGCCTACGACCAATGCATCAAGGCCAGTCACGTCTTCAACCTGCTCGACGCGCGCGGCGTCATCTCCGTCACCGAGCGCCAGAGCTACATCCTGCGCGTCCGCGAACTCGCCAAGGCCTGCGGCGAGGCGTGGCTGCATACGGAAGCGGGCGGGGCTGGCGCGTGATCCTGGAAGCGCAGAGGCTGACTCTTCACCCTCCCCTGGAGGGGGAGGGTCGGCACGCAATCGAGCGAAGCGAGATGCGTGCCGGGGTGGGGTGATCTCTCGGCTGGAACACTGTTGATCATGGATAGACTGTCACCCCACCCCGATTGCTCATGCGAATGCATGAGCAATCGACCCTCCCCCTCCAGGGGAGGGTGGCCCTGCGCTCGTGGGTGGACGTGATATGTTCACCCTCTGGAGGGGGAGGGGCGCTCGCCTTGGATACGAGAGCATCGCTGGGCAAGCGGGGTGGGGTGAACGTGCCAGATGGGCAAACGGCCGATCAGCGATTTCAAACGCCGAACCGCGAAGAAGCTTCGCGAAAACACCACCGGCGCTGAAGACATCCTATGGCGCCACCTGCGGCGCTTCGAGATCGAAGGGACCCACTTCAGACGACAAGTCGTCATCGGTCCCTATGTTGCTGATTTTGCCTGCCTGGCCCGGCGCCTCATCATCGAGGTTGACGGGGCGCAGCATGGAGAGGATGCGAACATCCAGCGCGACGAAACCCGCACGCGTTGGCTCAACTCGGAAGGCTATCGCGTTTTGCGATTTTGGAACAACGACGTTATGACCAGGACTGAGGCGGTGCTCGAAGCCATTCACGCGGAGATCGCGGTCACCTCACCCCGCCTGCCAAACGCAGGCGACCTTCCCCCTGGGGATGGTGGTTCTTCGTGCAGAGAGACTTGAGACATGCCCGATCTTCTCCTCGAACTGTTCTCCGAAGAAATCCCCGCGCGCATGCAGGCCAAGGCGGCTGAGGATCTGCGCCGCATGGTCACCGACAAGCTGGTCGCCGAGGGCCTCGTCTATGAGGGCGCCAAGGCGTTTGCGACGCCGCGGCGGCTGGCGCTGACCGTGCACGGCATTCCGGCGCGGCAGGCCGACCTGAAGGAGGAGCGCAAGGGCCCGCGCGTCGGTGGCCCCGATGCTGCGATCCAGGGCTTCCTGAAGGCGACCGGCCTGTCCTCGCTCGAGGAGGCGACGATCCAGCGCGATCCGAAGAAGGGCGATTTCTACGTCGCGCTGATCGAGAAGCCGGGCCGCGCCACGCTCGACGTGCTCGCCGAGATGCTGCCGGTCATCGTGCGCACCTTCCCCTGGCCGAAATCGATGCGCTGGGGCAAGCGCTCGGAAAAGCCCGGCGCGCTGAACTGGGTCCGGCCGCTGCATGCGATCACCGCGACTTTCGGCCTGGAGACCGAGGAGCCCGACGTGGTGAGCTTCTCGGTCGACGGCATCGAGGCGGGGCAGACCACCTATGGCCACCGCTTCATGGCACCGGCTGCGATCTCGGTGCGCCGCTTCGAGGACTATGAGGCCAAGCTGCTCGACGCCAAGGTCGTGCTCGACCCGCAGCGCCGCAAGGACACCATCGTCACCGACGCCAAGCAGCTCGCGTTTGCGCAAGGCTATGAGCTGGTCGAGGACCCCGTGCTGCTCGACGAGGTCTCAGGCCTCGTCGAATGGCCTGTCGTGCTGATGGGCTCGTTCGATCCGGAGTACCTGAAGGTTCCGGCTGAGGTGATCCGCGCCACCATCCGCAACAACCAGAAATGCTTCGTGGTGCGCGACCCCAAGACCGGCGGCCTCGCGCCAAAATTCATCCTGACCGCCAACATCGAGGCGACCGACGGCGGCAAGACCATCATCGCCGGCAATGAGCGCGTCATCCGCGCCCGGCTGTCGGACGCGAAGTTCTTCTATGAGACCGACCTGAAGACGAGGCTCGAGGATCGGCTGCCGAAGTTCGAGCAGATCGTATTCCACGAGAAGCTCGGGACGCAGGCCGCGCGCATCGCTCGCATCGAGAAGCTCGCCGCCGAGATCGCGCCGCTGGTCGGCGCCGATGCGGCGAAGACTGCGCGCGCCGCCAAGCTCGCCAAGGCCGACCTGCTCACCGAGGTCGTCGGTGAGTTCCCGGAAGTGCAGGGCCTGATGGGCAAGTACTACGCGCTGGCCCAGGGCGAGGACGTGTCTGTCGCGGCTGCGTGCGAGGAGCACTACAAGCCGCAGGGGCCGGGCGATCGCGTGCCGACCGATCCGGTATCGGTGGCTGTCGCGCTCGCCGACAAGCTCGATACGCTTGTCGGCTTCTGGGCGATCGATGAGAAGCCGACGGGATCGAAGGATCCGTATGCGCTGCGCCGCGCGGCTCTGGGCGTGATCAGGCTCATCACCGAGAATTCTCTGCGGCTGTCGCTTTTGCAGGTGGCGGGCTCGGCCTTGGCCGGACTGCACGTCAAGAGTGAGCTGGACGCCGGGAAGCTCAGCGCCGATCTGCTCTCCTTCTTCGCCGACCGCCTCAAGGTCCAGCTCCGTGAGCAGGGCGCGCGGCATGATCTCGTCGACGCGGTGTTCGCGCTCGGCGGCCAGGATGATCTGCTGATGGTCGTGCGCCGCGTCGAGGCGCTCGGCAAATTCCTCGAGACCGACGACGGCAAGAACCTGCTTGCCGGCACCAAGCGCGCCTCCAACATCCTCGCCATCGAGGAGAAGAAGGACAAGCGCAAGTTCGACGGCGCGCCCGATGCGGCGCTCTACAGGCTCGACGAGGAGAAGGCGCTGGCCAAGGCCATCGGCGAGGTCGGCTCCGAGGCAGGCACTGCCGTCGCCAAGGAGGACTTTGCCGCGGCGATGCACGCGATGGCCAAGCTGCGTCCGGCGGTCGACGCGTTCTTCGACAAGGTCAAGGTCAACGACGACGACGCGGCGATCCGCGAGAACCGGCTCAAACTGCTGAATGAGATCCGAAACGCCACGCGCGCGGTGGCCGACTTCTCCAAGATCGAGGGCTGAGTTTGCAGGCCGTCGCGGGGCGGGCCTGACAGGACAGACTGTCTGCGCAGCCCCTGGATCGCGTCGCTGACGCTCGCAATGACGGTCGTGGTCACTCACCGCTGTCAGGCCCGCGCAGGCGGCATCCGGACGCGGCGGCCTCTCGGTTGATCATGGCCCTCTCAGACATACTGGATCGTCCGGTCAAGCCGGGCGATGACGGCTGTGGGTTACGCGACCAAGCTTGCCACAGGCGTCATTGCGAGGCGCGCTTGCGCCGAAGCAATCCAGGGGCCGCGAACAGAGACTGTCCACGTGGCCCCTGGATCGCGTCGCTGACGCTCGCGACGACGACGGAGAAGGCTACAACCTCCAATGTCACCCTCGCGCAGGCGGCATCCGGACGCGGCGGCCTCTCGGTGGATCATGGCCGTCTCGAGATACTGGATCGCCCGGTCAAGCCGGGCGATGACGGCTGTGGGTTACGCGACCAAGCTTGCCACAGGCGTCATTGCGAGGCGCGCTTGCACCGAAGCAATCCAGGGGCCGCGAACAGAGACTGTCCACGTGGCCCCTGGATCGCGTCGCTGACGCTCGCGATGACGAGGGGGAAGGCTACAGCCTCCGCTGTCATGCCGGCGCAGATGACGGCGAAAAAAGTAAGCCCCGCCCGGCGGGGGGGACCGGGCAGGGCCTTTACATCTGGCCGCTTGCGGGGGCGTTGGCGACCAAATGCAGCTCGATAACTATTCAACCACCTGAATGATCCGTCGCGACCGCGGTTCGACCAGAACAGTTTCGCCGTTCACCACCGTGTAGCGATAAGGTGTCGTACCGAAGCGCTGCGGCACGTCGTAATATGTAACACCGGACTCCGGGAGAACGGTCCCAACAACCACGCGATCGGGGATCACATAGTTGGGAACACGCTCCCGCACGACATATTCGCGGAATTCCGGGCGCCGCTCGACGGTGATGAGCGGCGCGTCCTCTTCGACGACGACGCCGCGACCCACGGTATAGGACTGCGCCCCGGCCGCCACGGGGATCACGAGTGCGGCCACCAGGCCTGCAAGGGTGAGATGGGTTCGCATGAACGGAGCTCCTCGCTGTTGATCCGCTGACATTCAAGGCCGGCACATCCGGCACCTGCCTCCCAATGCCACCGGCTGCGCATCGTTCCGAGCTGGCGCGACCGAGGCCGAAGGCATTTTCGCGGCAGTTCCAGACGGCGGGGAACCGGAACCGCTACTGTTGCGTCTCCTATTCCGCCACGATGAGCCGGGATAAAGTCCGGCCCACTCGAATCGCTCACCTCCTCTTTCCATCAATTCAGAGTTCGCCGATGACCCTGACCGTTGCTCATATCTCGCCGATCATGTCCGTGATCGCCGGCGTGCTCATCCTGATCATGCCGCGGCTGTTGAACCTGATCGTCGCGATCTTCCTCATCCTGAACGGCCTGATCGGCATGGGCCTTCTGAAGTGGCTCCATTTCTAGTCTTCCGGCCCGTCTAGTCCCAAGGTCGGGAACCTCTGTGCTTGCGCCGCAGCGCCCAAAGTGGTGTAAGGCGCGCGATTTCTCCTCCCCATTTGCGGATCGAACCATCTCATGGCCAAAGCGGTAGCGAAGTCTAAGAAAGTTGCAGCGAAATCAAAGCCTTCCAAGCCGGGCAAGGCGAAGGCCGCTCCGCTCGCTCCGCCGCGCAAGGCGCTTAAGACGGCGCCGAAGCCGGCCGCCAAGGCCCCGGCCAAGGTGGCTGCGAAGGCGGCGCCCAAAGCGCCGGTGAAAACCGCTCCGAAGAAGCCGGCCAAAACGGTCGCCAAGCCGGTTGGCAAGCCTGCCAAAGCCTCGGCTGCGAAGCCCGCGGCCAAGAGCGCGGCGACCGCGATCAAGCCGAACAAGTGGGTCTATACCTTCGGTGACGGCAAGGCCGAGGGCAAAGCCGGCCTGCGCGACCTGCTCGGTGGCAAGGGCGCCAATCTCGCCGAGATGGCCAATCTCGGCCTGCCGGTGCCTCCGGGCTTCACGATTCCGACCTCGGTCTGCACCTACTTCTACGCCAACGACAAGACCTATCCGAAGGAGCTGCAGGCGCAGGTCGACAAGGCGCTCGATTATATCGGCAAGCTCACCGACAAGACGTTCGGCGATCCGGAAAACCCGCTGCTGGTCTCGGTGCGCTCCGGCGCCCGCGCCTCGATGCCGGGCATGATGGACACCGTGCTCAACCTCGGCCTCAACGACCAGACGGTGGAGGCGCTGGCGTCGCTGTCCGGCGACCGCCGCTTCGCCTTCGACAGCTACCGCCGCTTCATCACGATGTATTCCGATGTCGTGCTCGGCTTCGAGCACCATCATTTCGAGGACATCCTCGACAGCTTCAAGGACAGCCAGGGCTATCAGCTCGACACCGATCTCTCGTCCGAGGATTGGGAGATGCTGGTCGGCAAGTACAAGGAAGCGGTCGCCACTGAGACCGGCAAGGAGTTCCCGCAGGATCCGCATGACCAGCTGTGGGGCGCGATCGGCGCGGTGTTCTCATCCTGGATGAACGCGCGCGCGGTAACTTATCGCAAGCTGCACGACATTCCGGAGTCGTGGGGTACGGCCGTCAACGTCCAGGCGATGGTGTTCGGCAACATGGGTGACACCTCGGCCACCGGCGTCGCCTTCACCCGCAATCCCTCGACGGGTGAGAGCAAGCTGTATGGCGAGTTCCTGATCAATGCCCAGGGCGAGGACGTCGTCGCCGGCATCCGCACCCCGCAGGACATCACCGAGGACGCGCGCATCGAGTCCGGCTCCGACCGGGCTTCGATGGAAGTCGCGATGCCCGAGGCGTTCAAGGAGCTGACCCGCATCTACACGCTGCTCGAAAAGCACTACCGTGACATGCAGGACATGGAGTTCACGGTCGAGCGCGGCAAGCTGTGGATGCTGCAGACCCGCAGCGGCAAGCGCACCGCCAAGGCGGCGTTGCGCATCGCCGTCGAGCTCGCCAATGAAGGCCTGATCTCGGAGAACGACGCCGTGCTGCGCGTCGATCCGGCCTCGCTCGATCAGCTGCTGCATCCGACCATCGATCCCGCTGCCAAGCGCGACGTGGTCGCGACCGGCCTGCCGGCCTCGCCGGGCGCAGCCTCGGGCGAGATCGTGTTCTCCTCGGACGAGGCGACCAAGCTGCAGGCCGATGGCCGCAAGGTCATCCTGGTCCGCATCGAGACCTCACCGGAAGACATCCACGGCATGCACGCCGCGGAAGGCATCCTCACCACGCGCGGCGGCATGACCTCGCATGCAGCGGTGGTCGCGCGCGGCATGGGCAAGCCCTGTGTCTCCGGCTGCGGCACCATCCGCGTCGACTACGGCCGAGGCACAATGAGCATCGGCGGGCGCACCTTCAAGACCGGCGACGTCATCACCATCGACGGCTCGGTCGGCCAGGTGCTGGCGGGACGCATGCCGATGATCGAGCCGGAGCTGTCTGGCGAGTTCGGTACGCTGATGGGCTGGGCGGATGCCGTGCGCGAGACCGGCGTGCGCGTCAATGCAGACACCCCGGAGGATGCGCGCACCGCGATCAAGTTCGGCGCCGAGGGCATCGGCCTGTGCCGCACCGAGCACATGTTCTTCGAGGAGACGCGCATCCGCACGGTGCGCGAGATGATCCTCTCCGAGGAGGAGCAGGAGCGCCGCGCTGCGCTCGCCAAGCTGTTGCCGATGCAGCGCGCCGACTTCGTCGAACTGTTCGAGATCATGAAGGGCCTGCCTGTCACGATCCGCCTGCTCGATCCGCCGCTGCACGAGTTCCTGCCGCACACCCAGGCCGAGGTGGAGGAGGTCGCGCGCGCGATGAACACCGATCCGCGCCGGCTTGCGGACCGCGCCCGCGAACTGTCGGAGTTCAATCCGATGCTCGGTTTCCGCGGCTGCCGTCTTGCGATCGCCTATCCGGAGATCGCCGAGATGCAGGCACGCGCGATCTTCGAGGCGGCCGTCGAGGCGGAGAAACGCACCGGCGAGGCTGTCGGCCTCGAAGTGATGGTGCCGCTGATCGCCACCAAAGCCGAGTTCGATCTGGTCAAGGCGCGCATCGACGCGATGGCGCAGGCCGTCATCCGCGAGACCGGCGCCAAGCTGGAGTATCAGGTCGGCACCATGATCGAGCTGCCGCGCGCAGCCCTGATGGCGGGCCAGATCGCGGAGGCCGCCGAGTTCTTCTCGTTCGGCACCAACGATCTGACGCAGACCACCTACGGCATCAGCCGCGACGACGCCGGCAGCTTCCTCGGCGCCTATGTCGCGAAGGGCATCCTGGAGATCGATCCCTTCATCTCGATCGATCGCGACGGCGTCGGCGAACTGGTCAAGATCGGCGTCGAGCGCGGCCGCGCCACGCGGCCCAACCTCAAGGTCGGCATCTGCGGCGAGCATGGCGGCGATCCGGCCTCGGTCGCGTTCTGCCACAAGATCGGCATGAACTACGTGTCGTGCTCGCCCTATCGTGTGCCGATCGCGCGCCTCGCCGCCGCGCAGTCTGCGCTCGGCAAGGAGATCGCCAGCCAAGCCTGAGCTTGCTGCAATCGAACTGATCTGATGAAGGCCGGCAGATGTTGCCGGCCTTTGTCGTTTGAGGACCTGAGCTTGCCGATGCGGCGCGCGTGAGTGGATCGAGGCGAGTGGCTCGCCCCCACTGCCGTCATTCCGGGGCATTCGCGCGCAAGATGGCACAGCCATTATGAAGCAATGCGCATGAGTCCGGAATCCATAACCACGAACGGTCATTGTTGCGAAGACGAGCGCCGCGCACATCTCGCGTCTCATAGCGGCCTGTGGCTATGGATTCCGGGCTCGCGCCGCGCGCGTCCCGGAATGGCGAGGAGCGAGCCTGCTAGGATCGCAGCTCGATATCTGAGATACCGCCGGCGGGAACCTCCGCTTCATATGCGGTTGATTTTCATTCACCGCTTTCGTTGACCGAATGTTCACTGCTCTTGTCGGTGCGCCATTTACCACGCGCATCGATCGCATCACGCTGTGCGACTTCGCCGCTTGCATGTTTCGATCCTGCAACGCGGGTTAACTCCTCAGCAACCTAAACCCGATACGAAGATGACAGATCGAATTGCACGGAAGCACTGTCGTTCGGTCGAGTGAGTAGCGTAGCGTTGCGTTGAGCGTATCGATGGTAGTTCTGCGTCCCGGTCCGAAGGGCGCGCGGTTTGCGTCCTTCGGACTCGGTCTCTGCGTCTTCGCTCTGATGCCGACAGAGACCGGGTATCAAGATATCGCTTCCCTGCTCGCCCGCCAGCCAGGCGTCGCCGAGCGCTGGCAGAAGCGTGTTTTCTCGGCCGCTGCCTCGGTGCAGCTCGCCACCTACAGCTTTGGTCGTCCGATTGGAACCTCGGCGCCGCAGGCGTGGAGCATCCGCCTGGCAAGCCTGGACGGCCGCGACTTCGACATCACCGGCTCGACGCCGCGCAATCCGGCGCTGCAGGTCCCGCCGCGCTATCAGGCCTCGGATTTTCCGAAAGTCGACCGCACGCTGAAAGGTGATCGCCTCGTCGTGCGCCCTCCGTCTCAGCCGCAGCCATCGTCGGTGCCGACCGAGGCCGCCGAACCGGCTCCCGCGCCGCCCGAGCCCGCGCCGGCGATGTCGCCCGCGCCGACGGATTCGAATTCGTCGGTGTTCGGCGCGAAGACCACTGAAGCGCCGGTGGCGCCGCTGCCGGCGCCGCGCGCTGCACTCGATCCCGAATTGCAGGAAGCTTTGAGCGCCCCGCCGCTCGCGCAATATGAGTCCGCGAAACCCGAGATCCAGCCCTCGGCTGAGCTCAAGCCCGCGACGGATGCGGCTGCCGTCGACAGTGCGGTCAGCTATGACGGCTTCACGATCAAGACCTCCAACCTCTATTTCGGCACGTCATCGCTGGGCGGTGAGGCCGGAACCATGGAGACCTGGCAGCCCGGCGAGGCGCCCTTGATCGTCATGCCGGATCCGGACCTCAAATCGATGGCGGCGCTGTCGCAGCCGGCTGGCGAGGGCACCAAGACCGGGGATGGCGGCGAGAGCATCGCGGCCAAGGGCGAGGTCAACACCGACAATCAGCGGGCGCGGACGCCGGCCGAGCGGTTGGGACTCACCGATGAGAAGTCACGCTTCAAATCGGAAAAGTGCCTGGCCGAGGCGGTCTATTTCGAATCCCGCGGCGAGGCGGTGCGTGGCCAGATCGCGGTGGCCCAGGTGGTGTTGAACCGCGCTTTCTCCGGCTATTATCCGACCACGGTGTGCGGCGTCGTCTACCAGAACAAATACCGCCACTTCGCCTGCCAGTTCACCTTCGCCTGCGACAACACCGCCGACGTGATCCGCGAGCCCGACATGTGGGAGCGCGCCAAGAAGATCGCTGCGGCCATGCTCGACGGACAGATCTGGCTGCCGGAGGTGGGCAAGTCGACCCACTATCACGCCTATTGGGTGCGGCCGTCCTGGGTTGCCGAGATGAAGCGCATGTACAAGTTCGGCGTCCACACCTTCTACCGGCCGAAGAAATGGGGCGACGGCAGCGACGCGCCGAGCTGGGGCACGCCGCAGCAGACGGCGGCCATTTCGGCCGAGCTGGCCGAGGCCGCCAAGAGCGAAGCCGAGATCAATCCGAACTGGACGCGGCGATAACAGCGCGCGGCGTCTCGCGCTATGCGCTCAGCGGCCGCGGCAGGCGTATCGACGGCCGATCGGCGAGCTGGTCGGCGATCTCGCGCGCGGCGGCCAAAGTCGTCATCGTGCGCTGCGCGAAGCTTGGATTCTCCGCAGGGCAATCGGCGCGGCAATGCGCCCCGCGACTCTCGCGCCGGCTCCAGGCGGCCGTCGCGATCAGCAGCGCCGCTGTAGCCATGTTGCGCAGGGTGGAATTGCAGCCGTCACGCTCGAGCCTGGCAATGACGGCGATGGCGTCGGCCAGCCGTTCCTCGTCGCGGATCACGCCGACCTGGCTGGTCATGATCTCGCGCAACGTTCCCTCGGTGAGCGTGGGGTCGGCGCCGCCCGGCTCGGCGAAGGCGATCCTCTGCAGATTCGATGCGGGGGCGAACGTTCGACCGGAGATGTCCGTGGCGATCCGGTTGGCGAAGACAAGCGCGGCCAGCACCGCGTTGCCGGCGATATGGTTGGCGCCGTCCGTCGCGGTCGCGGCAACCTCGCCCGCAGCCCACAGGCCCTCGATCGAGCTGCGGCCGCAGGCATCGATCGCGATGCCGCCCATGTGGAAGTGCGCCGCCGGCGCCACCGGAATCGGCTGCCGGGTCGGATCCAGGCCGCGCGCCACACAGGCTCGATGGAGGATGGGGTAGCGCGCAGCGACGTCGTCGTCGAGCACGTCGCGGGCATCGAGGAAGGCGCCGCGACCGGCCGAGATCTCGGCCATGATGCCGCGCGCGACGGTGTCCCGCGGCGCAAGATCCACCAGGGGATGCCGTGGCAGCATGAAACGCTGACCGCGCCGATTGACGAGGATCGCGCCGGCGCCGCGCAGGCTCTCGGTAACGACAGGGGCGGGATCCCTGCCGCCTGTCATCGCCGTCGGGTGAAACTGAACGAATTCAGGATCGGCGATGATGGCCCCGGCGCGCGCGGCAATCGCCATGCCGATGCCGTTGGCATGAGATGGATTGGTCGTGGTGGCGAACAGATGGCCGATACCGCCGGTCGCGAGCACGACAGCGCCCGCCGCGATCAGCAGGGGCGCGGCAGATCCATCCTCAGAGCTGCGCAATTTCAGGCCGCGCACGACGCCGTGCTCCGTCAGCAGCGCATCGACGACATGGTTCTCGATCACGCGGATCGAGGGCGTCGCGCGCACGGCGTTGGTCAGGGCCGTCACGATCGCCTGCCCGGTGAAGTCGCCGCAGACGCTCAGGATGCGTCGCACGGAATGGGCCGCCGCGCGGGACGTCGCCAACTCCCCCCTGTAATCGCGATCGAACGCGACGCCGAGCCGGATCAGATCCTCGATCCGCGCCGCCGCATCAGTGGCGAGCTCCAGCGCCGCAGCCGCCTCCACCAGGCCACCCCCGGCCGCGATCATGTCGGCGGCGTGAGCTTGCGGAGTGTCGTCGGCAGAAATGGCCGCCGCGATGTCGGCCTGCATGGTCGAGCCGAAGGAGTCCTCGCCGAGCGTCGTTGCAGAGATCAGCGTGACAGGTTGCGGCGCGAGCTTGAGGGCGCAGAACAGTCCGGCAATGCCGGCGCCGACGATCACGACATGGCCTGACGGCTCGATCTGGTGGTGGTTCATCTGCTGTCCAATTCCACATTCCGAGCATATGTCTACGGCGCTACTTGTTAGTTCTTCTTCAGGGACTTCCTTCGTTGTTTAGCGGTGTTTGGTGACAAATCGCGGCTGTTCTGCAAGTCACTCCCGCGGAGGCTGAAATGTCTCTGCTGACTCGCGTGAAAAGACGTTTGACGGGCCGCACACATCACGTGTGAGTTCCACATGCGGAACTCGTTCCGCTGAGGTTGCGCTCTGTCGGCATCTACCAACTCGCCATCTGCCACTATTTTTCATGGCTGGGTTCCGCTTTTGGACTTGGGATTTCAATGCAAATGCATTAATCCGTGGACAGCGAACCGGACAACACGGCGCGCGTCAGGAGGACACCCATGTCGATTCAGGCAGGCGATCTCGCGGCCTCCCGTGCCGCGGGCTGGCGAACTCCGCTCGTCATCATCGTTTGCGGCTGCGCCATCGCGCTCCTGAGCTTCGGTCCGCGTTCGAGCCTGGGCTTCTTCGTGCAGCCGATGAGCCGCGAATTCGCCTGGGGCCGCGACGTGTTCGCGCTGGCGGTCGCCGTGCAGAACCTGCTCTGGGGGCTCGGCCAGCCGCTTGCCGGCGCCATCGCCGACCGGTTTGGCGTCATGCGCGTGATCTGCGTCGGCGCGCTGCTCTATGCCGGCGGCCTGCTGATGATGCGCTATTCCACCTCGCCGCTGTCGCTCAACATCGGCGCCGGCGTGCTGGTCGGCTTCGGCCTGTCGGGTTGCTCGTTCAATCTCATTCTGTCAGCCTTCAGCAAGCTGCTGCCGCCGGAGCGGCGCGGTGTGGCACTCGGCGCCGGCACGGCCGCGGGCTCGCTCGGCCAGTTCCTCTTTGCGCCGTTCGGCGTCGCCCTGATCGATCAGTTCGGCTGGCAGAGCGCGCTGATGGTGTTCGCAACCTTGATGCTGTTCATCGTGCCGCTGTCGCTCGCAGTCGCAACACCGCCGGCCGCCGAGGCCAAGCCGACGGATGCCGAGCAGCAGTCGTTCACGACCGCGCTGATGGAAGCGTTCGGCCACCGCTCTTACGTGCTGCTGGTGCTCGGCTTCTTCACCTGCGGCTTCCAGCTGGCCTTCATCACCGTGCACCTGCCGGCATTCCTGGTCGATCGCGGCCTGTCGGCGCAGGTCGGCGGCTGGGTGATCGCAGCGATCGGCCTGTTCAACATCATCGGCTCGCTCAGCGTCGGCTGGCTGCAGAGCCGGCTGCCGAAGCGCTACATCCTGTCCTTCATCTACTTCACCCGCGCGCTGGCGACGCTTGCCTTCATCTCGTTCCCGGTCACGCCGGCCACCGCGATCGCCTTCGGCGCGGTCTCGGGGCTGGCCTGGCTCTCCACGGTGCCGCCGACCTCGTCGCTGGTCGCGATCATGTTCGGCACCCGCTGGCTCGCCACGCTGTACGGCTTTGCGTTCGTCAGCCACCAGGTTGGTGGCTTCCTCGGCGTCTGGCTCGGCGGCCTCGTGTTCGAGCGCTATGGCTCATATACCCCGATCTGGTGGCTCTCCATCCTGTTCGGCGTGCTGTCGGCGCTGATCAACCTGCCGATCGTCGAGAAGCCGGTGGCGCGGGCCGTGCCCGCGACCTGAGTTGCGCCGCCGATCCGATCGGCTAAACATGGCGCGAGACGAAGAAAGCGCAGGGAGTGCCGCTGTGGGAACGTTCAAGGCGATCCGGATCGACAAGGCCGACAAGGGGACGACAGCGACGCTGACGCAGTTCGACGAAGCCGAACTGATGGATGGCGACGTCACCGTGAAGGTCGAATGGTCGACGCTGAACTACAAGGACGGGCTGGCGCTGACCGGGAAGGCGCCGGTGGTCCGCCGCTTCCCGATGATCGCGGGCATCGATTTCGCAGGCACGGTCGAGCAATCGTCTCATCCGCAATGGAAGCCCGGCGATGCGGTGATCTGTACCGGCTGGGGCATGGGCGAGACGCATCTCGGTGCCTATGCCGAAAAGGCCAGGGTCAAGGGGGATTGGCTGGTCGGCCTGCCGCCGGGCCTCTCGGCGCGCGATGCGATGGCGATCGGCACGGCCGGCTTCACCGCGATGCTCGCAGTTCTGGCCCTTGAGAAGCATGGGCTGACACCGGCGAGTGGCCCGGTGGTCGTGACCGGGGCGGCCGGCGGCGTCGGCTCGGTGGCGACGGCGGTGCTTGCCAAGCTCGGCTACCACGTGATCGCCTCGACCGGACGGCTCGCCGAGGCGGACTATCTGAAGTCGCTGGGCGCCGCCGAAATCATTGACCGCAACGAATTATCCGGGCCGGCCAAGCCGCTGGCGAAGGAGCGCTGGGCAGGGGGCATCGACAGCGTCGGCTCCAATACGCTCGCCAACCTGCTGTCGATGACAAGGTATGGCGGTGCCATTGCCGCCTGCGGTCTGGCGGCCGGGATGGATCTGCCGTCTTCGGTCGCACCGTTCATTCTGCGCGGCGTGTGCCTTCTGGGCATCGATTCGGTGATGTGCCCGCTGCCGGCCCGGAAAGCGGCCTGGTCGCGCCTGGCTGCCGATTTGGATCGCGCAAAACTATCTGAAATTACTCACGAAATTCCCTTGGATCAGGTCGCCTCGCTGGGGCCGCAGATCCTCGCCGGCCAGGTCCGCGGCCGCACGGTGGTAAGAATATCCTGAGGTTGTTCAGACTTTTCAAACCATGCTGCTCCATTGTTGCCATGGTTGGTATGGTAAGCATGGGGTAAAGATACCGCCTTACCCGCTGCGTGGGGTTAAGTGGAGTTTGATGCATGCTCGGGCGTTTTTTGCTGGGGACCGTGACGGCCGGAGCCGTGGTCGCTCCCGCGATCGCAGGATCGATGACAGCCGATGAGGCGCGGAAATTCGTCGCGGGGAAAGTGTTCGCTTTCACCTGTGTCGACGGCACCCGCGGTGCGGGGCGGATTCTCGATGATATGGGGGCTGCCGGTGCGGTGCAGTTCTCGGGCTCGGGCCCGGTCCGTCACATCCGCCTGCCCGGCAACACCCTGCAGATCCGCGGACAGAATGTCTGTGCGTCGATCAAGGGCATGCCGTTCGAACCCTGCTTCAACCTCGACAAGAAGGATGAGCGCAGCTTCCGCGGTTCGGTCTCCGGTCTCGGCGCCTTTGCCTATTGCGACTTCCAGCATCAGGGCGGCGCCACGATGCTGATGGCGCGTGCCGTGGCGCGGCCGCGTGCGACGCGTGCCGCAGCGCCTGCTGCCGATCCGTCTCACACCGAGGTGGCGGCGCGCGTCGAGACGCCGCGCGTGGAGCGGAGCAAGGTGGAGCCCGTGAAGGCGGAGCCTGCGAAGGTCGAAACGAAATCCGAGAGCGCAAAGTCCGACGTCACGCCGGAATTGCGTCGTTCGACTGATTAGTTGTTAGGTCGGTGGTCGTTCAAACCGCCGCTCCCGCTTAACATAAAGCAACATTTCTCCTGGTGACCGCACGCTAGCGGTCATTGCGCCGTAGTCGTACGGACGGCTAGATTCATGCCTCGGTAGCGACTCGCGATGCAGTTTGCGACCGGGGGGTGGCCCACAGAGAGGGTCGATTATGTCGCTTTATTTCTTCCGTATCAGCCAGGGTCGTTATTCCGGCGCGGCTGATCAGCCTTACGAATTTGCCAATCGGGAATCGGCCTGGAAAGAGCTGACCGCGGTCTGCTCCGATCTGATTGGTGGCATCTCGCGCACGCTGCAGCAGGGGACTGAGTGGCAGATGGAACTGCTCGACGAATCCAAGCAGCCGGTGTTTCGAATCCGTCTGGTCTCGGAAGCCGTCAGCTGAGTCTCGGCTACGCCATCGCGCCGTGTGGGCAACTCCGATTGCCCCTGTGCTGATCGCAGCTTGTTTCGGGGATCCTGTGAGCGCTCGATGTCATCGCGTCGGGCCGAAGATCCTCAAGCTCTCGCCCTGAAAGGCGTTCCATGCCTTCGGGCCGCGGCCGTGTCAGCCAGCTCCTGGACGGCCTCCTGCTCATCGCCTTGCTCCGCCGAACCTGGGCCGGCATCGGCGATACAGGACCGTCATGCCTACCTACACCTTTGGCGCGATGTTGCACAAAATACATGCAGTGGTAGTAACTCGCTTTTAAGAGCCCTGGCATACCAATAAAACCTGCAGATGTGTCCCTGCGGCCTGCAGCATCAGGCCTCCAGCAGCATTGGGCGGTTGGCCCGTCGACACCCTTGTGCCCACCGGCGGCGCAGGGGCGATGGCTGCGTTCCGTATTAGTACGGGCCGTAAGTTTAACGGATGTTTGGCTTGTTTTTCCCCAAATGGTTCCAATCGGGGAACGATCTTTCTCAGCCCTGATCGAAGCACTGTGCAACGCCGCACACACACACGGATCCGTTTCCGTATCGAGCGTTGGCAGAGAGCGGTGAGAACCGCACAGCCATCCGGGGTCACCAGTGTCCAAACTGTCCATCCGTACGAAGATCATATCAGTCATCGCCTTCATGCTCGTCACGATGTGCGGGCTCGGCGTTCTCGCGGTGACCAGCATGCGATCGATCAACGCGAACACGGTCGACATCGCCACCAACTGGCTGCCGAGCGTGCGTGCGATCGGCGAGCTGCGCTCGGATATCAACCTGCTGCGCGTCGCGCTACGCTCGCATGTGATGGCGGAAACGGCGGAGGCCAAACAGGCTGTCGACCAGCGGATCACCGGCATTCTCGAGACGATCAACAAGGACCGCAAGAACTACGAGCCGCTGATCACGTCGCCACAGGAGCGTGCGATCTATGACAACTGGGTGCAAGCCTGGGAGAAGTACGTCGTCGTCATCAAGCAGGTGATGGACGCGTCCAATAACAGTGTCGGACGGCTTCCGCGCGAGGCCACCGATCTGCTGGAGAAGTCCGCAGCCGCGATCGCGCGCGATGCCGACAAATACTTTGTCCAGGACATCGAGTTCAACAACAAGGGCGCCGCCGACGCGACCCGGGACGCCGCCGACAGCTACTCACGCGCGATGTGGCTCGTCGTCTCGATCATCGCGGCGGCCGTCATCGCCGGCGTCGCCGTCGGTTTCTATCTGGTGCAGAACGTCTCGCAGGGCATCGCCTCGATCATCAAGCCGATGCAGGAGCTGGCCAAGGGCGACCTGGGTGCGGAGGTGACGCATCGCGGCGAGCCGACCGAGATCGGCGCCATGGCGGACACGCTGCAGGTCTTCAAGGAAGCCTTGATCGCCAAGAAGGCGGCCGACGAGCTCGCCGCCGCTGATGCCGAAGCCAAGATCGAGCGTGGCCGTCGCGTCGATGCCATCACGCGCCAGTTCGAGGCGACGATCGGCGAGATCGTGCAGACGGTGTCGTCGGCGTCGACCGAGCTCGAGCATTCCGCCGGCGCGCTGTCCTCGACGGCAAACCGCTCCCAGGAAATTTCGACCGCGGTCGCAGCGGCCTCCGAGGAAGCATCGACCAACGTGCAGTCGGTCGCCTCCGCCACCGAGGAGCTGTCCTCGTCGATCACCGAGATCAGCCGTCAGGTGCAGGAATCGGCGCGCATGGCCAATGAGGCGGTCGAGCAGGCACGTATGACCAATGATCGCGTCGGTGAGCTGACCAAGGCCGCCGCGCGCATCGGTGACGTGGTCGAGCTGATCAATACGATCGCAGGCCAGACCAACCTGCTGGCGCTGAACGCGACCATCGAGGCCGCCCGTGCCGGCGATGCCGGGCGCGGCTTCGCGGTCGTCGCGTCCGAGGTGAAGGCGCTGGCGGAGCAGACTGCCAAGGCCACGGACGAAATCGGTCAGCAGGTGTCCGGCATCCAGGCCGCGACGCAGGAATCGGTCGGTGCGATCAAGGCGATCTCGACGACGATCGAAAAGCTGTCCGAGATCTCGTCGGCGATCGCCGCCGCGGTGGAAGAGCAGGGCGCCGCCACCCAGGAGATCTCGCGCAACGTCCAGCAGGCGTCACAGGGCACCCAGCAGGTGTCCTCGAACGTGGTCGACGTGCAGCGCGGCGCTACTGAGACGGGAACGGCGTCGTCGCATGTGCTGTCCGCAGCGCAATCGCTGGCGTCCGACAGTGACCGCTTGAAGCGTGAGGTCGCCTCATTCTTGCAATCAGTCCGCGCAGCCTGATCTGCTGCAGGAATCGATGCTGCCGAACCCGTATTCGTACGACGTTCAGCATTAACGGAACTTTGCGGAGAAAGCGGCAGGCTGGCTTGAGGCAGCCGCCGCTTTTGTCCGTTTCGCAGCGGCGCGCCGGGCGCCGCAACACTGCTGTCGGCCGTGCAGATGCGATCGGCCGTGCGAGACGTTTTTCGCGGAGGATCAACGGACGTGTCCAAGCTTTCCATTCGCCTCAAGATCATTGCCGTCATCGTACTCCTCCTCGTGGTGATGTCCGGCATGGGCGTGCTGGCGCTGCGCAGCATGCAGGGCATCAACGCACGAACGGTCGACATCTCCACCAACTGGCTGCCGAGCGTGCGGGTGCTCGGCAACCTGCGCGCCGACATCAACGTCTACCGGCTCACGCTGCGCGCCCACGTGATGGCGCTGACCCCGGAGGCGAAAGCCAACAACGACAAGCGCATGGCCGATGTGTTCGACAAGGTGAAGAAGGACATCAAGGCCTATCAGCCGCTGATCTCGACGGCCGAGGAGCGCAGCATCTACGAATCCTGGACGCGCGCTTGGGACAAATACGCCGCCGAGGCCGAGAAAGTGCTCGAGGTCTCGCGCAAGAGCATCGGCAAGCTGCCCGACGACGTCGATGCGCTGTTCAAGCCCGCCGGCGCGGCGGCGGCCGCGCAGGAGGAGATTCTCACCAAGGCGATCGACTATAACGACAAGGGCGCGGAGACGGCCACGCGCGACGCGGCCGACAGCTACAATGTCACCTTCTGGGTCGTGACCTCCATCATTCTCGGGGCCCTCGCAGCCGGCGTCGGCGTCGGTTTCTATCTCGTGCACGACGTCTCCTCCGGCATCGCCTCGATCATCAAGCCGATGCAGGCGCTCGGCGAGGGCGATCTCGCGGCCGAGGTGCCGCACCGCGGTGAGCCGACCGAAATGGGCGCGATGGCCGACACCCTGCAGGTGTTCAAGGAGGCGCTGATCGCGAAGCGAGAGGCCGATGCGCTCGCCGCGCGCGACGCCGAGGCCAAGATCGAGCGCGGCCGTCGCGTCGACAACCTCACCCGCCAGTTCGAGAATACGATCGGTGAGATCGTGCAGACAGTGTCCTCGGCGTCCACCGAGCTCGAGCATTCCGCCGGCGCGCTGTCGTCGACGGCGACACGCTCGCAGCAGATCTCGACCCAGGTCGCAGCCGCCTCGGAGGAAGCCTCGACCAATGTGCAATCGGTCGCCTCGGCCACCGAGGAGCTGTCATCATCGATCACCGAGATCAGCCGCCAGGTGCAGGAATCGGCGCGCATGGCGCAGGAGGCCGTCTCGCAGGCACGCCAGACCAACGATCGCGTCGGCGAATTGTCGAAGGCCGCGGCCCGCATCGGCGATGTCGTGGAGCTGATCAACTCTATCGCCGGGCAGACCAACCTGCTGGCGCTGAACGCCACGATCGAGGCGGCACGCGCCGGCGAGGCCGGCCGCGGCTTCGCGGTGGTCGCCTCCGAAGTGAAGGCGCTGGCCGAGCAGACCGCGAAGGCGACCGACGAGATCGGCCAGCAGATCGGCAGCATCCAGGCTGCGACTCAGGAATCTGTCGGCGCCATCCGCGACATCTCGGGCACCATCGAGCGGCTGTCGGAAATCTCCTCGGCGATCGCCGCTGCCGTGGAAGAGCAGGGCGCGGCGACCCAGGAGATCGCGCGCAACGTCCAGCAGGCCTCGCACGGCACGCAGCAGGTGTCGTCCAACGTGGTCGACGTGCAGCGGGGCGCGGCGGAGACCGGCCAGGCGTCGACGCATGTGCTCGATGCCGCGAAGTCGCTGGCCTCCGACAGCGATCGTCTGAAGCGTGAGGTGGCGAGCTTCCTCCAGTCGGTGCGCGCAGCGTGAGGTCTACGCCACCGGCGCAGCAGGCGGAGCCTGCTGCTGCCGGCGGAACAGCACCTTCTGGTACAGCCAGCCGATGGCGACCAGCACGAGGCCGAGGCCGATGAACGACAGCGCGCGCCAGACCCCGGTGAGCGCCGACATGTCGACCAGGAAGGCCTTCAGGATCGTCAGCGCGATCACGATCGCCGACGCAAGGCGGGCGCGCTGCGACTGCACGATGACGCCGATCCCGAGCAGCGCCACGCCGAGGATGAGCCAGGCGATCGAGTAGGTGTACTGCTCGGCCGCGCTGGTCGGCCCGCTGGTCAGGTCGGGACCGTGATAGATCCGGCGGATCTCGAGGCTCACATAGGACAGCGCCAGGATCAGCGCGCCGGCTGCGAGCGTATTCCCGTAGGCCGGGGGGCGGCGCCCCGCCACCGCATAGGACAGCAGCAGCATCAGCACCGCCGGGAACGCGTAGGCCAGGATGAGGATGTTGAGCAGGCCGCCTTGGATCGTGACGTCCGAGATCATTGGATTCTCGAACAGCAGCAATCCGAAGAGGGTGGCGCCCCCGGCAAAGCCGGTCAGGATCACGGCGCTGACATTGTGAACCACGCTGCCGCTGCGCGCGCGCAGCCGCTCCAGCCCGATCGCCAGCGCCAGCGCGACGCAGACATCCAGCCCGATCTCCGCGAGCGAGGGCACCGCCAGCATGTCGCCGTCATTGACCGCGTGGCGGATCTCCAGAAAGGCGAGCAGGGTGGTGAACAGGATCGCGGCGGCCTCGACGGCGCGCAGCGGCGCGTCGTCGCCATAGCGGCGCATCAGATAGCTCGCGCCCCAGAACGACGCCGCTGGCACGCCATAGCCCCAGAGCAGCCAGTTCAGGATTGGCGTGGTGCCGACATCGGCGCCGACGATTCGCGGGTCGTAGCCGATGCGGAGCACCACGAGCCCGGCAAAGGCCGCGGCCAGGATGCGCAGGAATGGGATCGGCCGGTGCTCGAAGATCCAGGCGGTGCCGAGCGACATCAGGGCGAGCGCGATCGTCAGCCAGCCCTTCTCCAGCGCAAAGGTCAGCGCCAGCGCCAGCGCGCCCAGCGTGCCGGTCGCGAACAAGGCGATCGAGAAACTGAGGCCGGGCCGCTCCTCCCGCCGGGTCAGCGCCTCGGTCGCCACGGCCAGGGTTGCTGCGAGCACCACCGCCAGAATCGCGAACGGAATGGAGCGATCGAGATGGGCGATGCGCGCGTACAGGGCGACCAGCAGTGCGAGCGGTGTGAACACGCCGGCCGCCGACCACACCACCGGCACAACGGCATTCTCCGAGCGCCCCTGCGCCAGGAAACCGGCGGCGCCGAAGCCGATCGCGAAGATCGCCGCCGTCACCAGATGCCACGACACCGACGCCCCGAGCGGGTTCGGTCCCATCGAGGGCAGCGCGCCGCCGGGCAGCACCAGGAGGTCGGGATTGTCGCGCAGCGCCCATTCGGCGAACACCAGGAACACCGTGGCGGCCGCCGCGCCGACTGCGCCGCTCGCGCTCGGAGCGCGCCAGGCCACCGCGAGCGTCGCCGCGACCAGCACCGTGAAGCCGATCAGCGCGAGGCCATCATGGAAGCTCGCCAGCACGACCAGCATCGCGCCCAGCAGGTAGACGGCCAGCGCGGCTGATGAAATCGGCTCGGCGTCGTCGTTCTCGGCGGCCGGTCCGAACACGAAGCCGCAGACGACGATCAGCGCCGCCAGCGCAAAGCCGGCGATGACGTGGAACACGTGCGGCGCGACGGTCTCGATGCCCATGTCGAGCCCGGGCAGCGTCCACAGGAACGACAGCCCGATGGTGGTCATCGCGAGCCAGCGCCACAGCCGCACGCGGGCCAGCGCGAAAGCGGCGGCCGTGACGATGGCGAGATAGATATACAGCGCCCAATAGTTCGGCTCGCCGGTCGACACCAGCACCGGTGTCGTGAACGCCGCGACGAGGCCGAGCCCAGCCAGCGCCGGACCATGCAGGAGCGCGGCCGCCAGCGTACCCAGCGCCACCAGGCCGAGCAGCACGAAGGCGAAGGCGGGCGGCAGGAACCCGTACAGCGCATAGGCCGCGTAGACGGTGGCGAAGGCCACCGCGGTGCCGGCGGCGGTCAGGATCGCCGGAATATTGGCGATCGGCAGCGCGGCGATCTGCGAGATGCTTTCCTTGCGCCTGGTCCACTCGCCGGCGGCGAGCAGCGCGGCGGCGAACAGCGCGCCCAGCGCGACTCGCACCTCGGGGCCGACCAGGCCGGCCTCGATCGAATAGCGCACCATGAAGAAGCCGCCGAGGGCGAGCGTCAGCCCGCCGATCCACACCACCCAGCGGGTGCCGATGCGCTCCTCGAAGCCGGCCACCGGCTGGGGCAGCGGCGGCACGGCCGGGGGGCCGGGGTCGGCCGTCTGGTCCGCCGTGACGGCTGCGGGCTGCAAAGCGGGCTCCGTCACCTCCGGCAGTGGCGGCGGCACCGCCGGGGCAGTGGCGGGCTCCTGCAGCGGGCTCAGCGGCGGTGCGCCGGGGACCGCCGGTGCGATCCCAATCGGGCGTGCAGCCTCCAGCTTGGCCAGCCGGGCCTGCACCTCGGCCAAGCGATCGGAGGTCTTGCGGGCGAAGGCGAGCGCCGCAAACGCGACCAGCAGTGCAATCCAGTCCAGGGGCCAATCGAACATCACGCCGAGGAGTCCTTATTGATCAGTGGCGCCCGCCGGCGTCGTGGAAAGGCAACAGGGCCGGTCGGCCCGCGATGGCGCAGCTGGTCGCCGGGCGGCACGCGCGGGCCGCCACGATGGCTGCAGTTCCTTGAGTGTCAAACGGCGGAGTTGAAGTTCAAGCGAGGTGGCAGGCTACCCGGCGCGCCGTCGCGACCGGCTCACTCCAGATCGATCCGAAACGGCACGCTGTCGACCATCATGGCGCCGGGGCCGATCGCATCCAGCGCCCGGACCATGCGGCCGTCGCGGCCGAGCGCCTTGTCGGCGAGGCTGACGATCAGCCGATTGGGCGAGGCGATCGGGGAGGCGGCCCGGATCGCCTGGGCGATCTGCAACTCGTCGCGATGCGGATTGAGCGCGCAGGCGGCCGCGAAGGCGCTCGCGGTGGAGCGGCTGATGCCGGCATAGCAGTGGATGACCAGCGGCGCAGCCCGATCCCAGCCGCGGACGAAATCCAGCACCTGCGTGACATGCTCCTCGCAGGGCGCCACGAAGCCCGCGAGCTGCTCGGTGATGTCGTCGACCGAGACCCTGAGGTGGTTCTCGGGCCGGATCGTCTCCGGCCGTTGCACCTGCTCGACATTGGCCATGATCGTCAGCACATGGCTGGCGCCGGTGAGGCGCACCGTTTCGGGCAAGGCGGCAAGCGAGCAGACGTGGATCATATCGGGCCTTTGAAAGCCCGATTATACGATCGCGGGCCCGCACACAAAAGCGGCTTTCGGGGGGCTGCGGCGTCGATCGTGCCAAGCGCGGGTTGGACCGCGGCCGGCGCCTCGGGGGCGCAGAGATGGCGGCTCAGCGGCTGTTCTTGAACTGCCGCAGCTCCTGGCGGGCGAGGTGGGCCTTGCCTTCGATCTCGGCATTGATCCGGTCGAGCCGGTCCACCAGACTGTCGCGCAGCCCGTCGCGCCGGGACGGCGGCTGCACCGGACGCTCGACGGCCGGTTCGGCCCACGGCCGACGCAGGACAATCGCGTAGAGCCACACCATCGCGGCCACCGCGAGCGGCATGCTCAGAGCATAGATCTGACCGGTCGTCATCGGAGCCCTCCAAGGACCCATTGTCCTCCCAAATGTAGGAGCAAACCGGCACCGAAGCAAATCGGGGCGGACACATAGACCAGCGTCGGATCGGTATTTTGCGGCAGGAAGCCGTAGACTTCCTGCCCGATCGGCACGAAAACGCCGACCGAGACGATCGCGGTGGCGAGCGTATTGGCCCAGTTGGCCAGCAGTTTCAGCCGCTCGTTGTGGCGCTCATCCGGCGTCAACGGCATGGCTCAATTCCCCGAATGGGTTGCGTCCCCGAGCACCAGATTGAAGCGGGTCAGGAACCGCTTCTCGGCCTTGGCCGCGCTCCACGGCGTCAGATAATCCATGACCGTGGCCTCGGGGAGGCCGGGATCGCGGCCGAACAGCTTCTTCGCCTCGGTCTCGGCGAAGCCGGCGAGCCTCGTCGCCTCCAGGAAGGCGGCGCCGCGATCGGCGGCCTTGATCTGGCGCTCGATCTCGGGCGCGAGCTCCGCCGGCAGGCCGAAGCGGATGTGGATCGCGCCGAGCAGCCGCTTCTCGACGCTCTTGTAGCTGCCGCCCAGCACCGCCTTGAACGGCGAGATCATGTCGCCGATGACGTATTCCGGCGCGTCGTGCAGCAGCGCCGCGAGCCGCAGCCTCGCATCGATGTTCGGCTTGCGCGCGCGCATCACCGTCTCGACCAGCAGCGTGTGCTGCGCGACCGAGAAGATGTGCGCGCCCGAGGTCTGGCCGTTCCAGCGCGCCACGCGCGCCAGCCCGTGGGCGATGTCGGTGATCTCGACGTCGAGAGGCGAGGGGTCGATGAGGTTGAGCCGCCGGCCGGACAGCATGCGCTGCCAGACGCGGTCCTGCCCGTTCGGGGCGGTCTTGGTGGTCATTTGATCTTGAGGCGCGGGGCGCGGCGCTTGCCGCTGCAGGTCTCGTGGCAGAAGCAGGTGACGAGATGGTCGTTGACCATGCCGGTCGCCTGCATGAAGGCGTAGACGATCGTGGGTCCGACGAATTTGAAGCCGCGCGAGGCCAGCTCCTTCGACATCTTGACCGACAGCGGCGTCGAGGCCGGCACGCTCGCGGTGGTCTTGAACGCGTTGACCTTCGGCGTGCCGTCCATGAAGTCCCACAGGAACTTCGAGAAGCCGTCGCTCTCCTCCTGGATCTTCAGCCAGGATCTGGCGCTGAGAATCGCGCCCTCGATCTTGGCGCGGTTGCGCACGATGCCGGCATCGTTCATCAGCGCGTGGATCTTCTTGTCGGAATAGCGCGCGATCTTGTCCGGCTGGAAGTCGTCGAAGGCGCGGCGGAAATTGTCGCGCTTGCGCAGGATCGTGATCCACGACAGCCCGGCCTGGAAGCCGTCGAGGATCAGTTTCTCATAGAGAGCGCGGTCGTCATATTCCGGCACGCCCCACTCGGTGTCGTGATAGGCGACATAGAGCGGGTCGCTGCCCGGCCAGGGGCAGCGGGTCAGACCATCCGGATGGACGACAGCGGCGCGACCCATCTCGATGCGCTCAGGCGACCGTCTGCTTCGGCGCGCCCTGCAGGGCCTCGAGATCCGCAACACGCAAGGTGAGCCCGCCCGCCGTCAGCGGCGTGCCGGCTTCCATCGCCTCGGTGGCGCGGTCGATGCGCAGCAGCGCCATGCCTTTCTGCTGCGACGCCGAGCCCATGGTGCCGACACTTTTCTCGCCGGCGAGGATCGGCGTGCCGGGCTCGGGGCTCGGCCCGTCGAGCAGCACCTTGGCCGTCCGCGTCCGCGTGGTGCCGCGATGATGCATGCGGCTCACGACCTCCTGGCCGACATAGCAGCCCTTGCCAATGTCGACGCCGTGCAGCCGGTCCATGTTGGTCTCGTGCGGGAAGGCATCGCCATACATGAAGTCGAGCCCGCCGCGCGGCACCGCGCAGTCGATGCGATGCGCTTCATAGGCGTCGGCCGTCACGACCTCGGCGCCGAGCCCTCCGGCGATGTCCTGAAGCGCTCCCTGTGACGCAATGACGCGCGCGCCGAGGCTCTCGTGACGCGGATCGGTGAAGCTCGGCTCCGGCGTGGCGCCTACGGCGCCGTCCCAGACCGCGATCACGCCGAGCTGGTCGGAGAGATTGCTGACCGCGACCTTGGCGCGGAGCTTGTAGACGTTGAGCTTGTCGGTGAGCGCCTGCGCCAGCGCGCGGGGAACGTCGAGCAGGAAGCGCTCGCCGCCGTTGCTCGCCGGCACCTGGGTGACCAGGAAATCGACGATGATCTTGCCCTGCGGCGTCAGCAGCGCGCCGAATCGGGCCTCGCCCGGATGCAGCTTGCTGACGTCGGTGGTGAAGAGCCCGTTGAGGAACTTGCGTGCATCGTCGCCGCTGACCTGGACCACGCCCCGGTCGTCGAGAAACGTCGCTTTCATTCGAAAAACCTCTTGCGACAGGCCGCACTGAAACGTAAGCCGCCCTGGCATAAACCACAAGGCTGAAACGCCCCCACGCGGTGGCTTCATTCTAAAGATCAAGGCGGGCGCTGCCGTACAGGCCAGTAAATGGGCAGGCGCGCAGCATGATCGATCTGTCTTGGGGTGGTGAGGAGAATGAAATCCTATGAGGGCTTCATGAGCGCGCGCTTCGACGTGATTCTGAAATCCGGCACCGTGGTCAATCAGGATGGCGAGGGCGTCCGCGACATCGGCATTTCAGCCGGCCGCATCGTCGAGATCGGCGATCTCGGCACGGCTTCCGCCGCCGAGATCATCGACTGCAAAGGCCTGCACGTGCTGCCCGGCGTGATCGACACCCAGGTGCATTTCCGCGAGCCTGGCCTCACGCACAAGGAAGATCTCGAGACCGGCTCGCGCAGCGCCGTGATGGGCGGCGTCACCGCCGTGTTCGAGATGCCCAACACCAATCCGCTGACGGTGACCGAGGAGGCGTTCACGGCAAAGGTCGAAGCGGGCCGGCGTCGCATGCATTGCGACTTCGCCTTCTTCATCGGCGGCACCCGCGAGAATGTCGAGCAACTGCCGGTGCTGGAGCGCGCCGAAGGCTGCGCGGGTGTGAAAGTGTTCGTCGGCTCCTCCACCGGCTCGCTGCTGGTCGAGGACGATGACAGCCTGCGCCGCATCTTCCAGGTGATCCGCCGCCGCGCCGCGTTCCATGCCGAGGACGAATACCGCCTCAACGAGCGCAAGGGCCTGCGCGTCGAGAACGATCCGCGCTCGCATCCGGTGTGGCGCGACGAGGAGGCGGCGCTGCGCGCCACGCAACGCCTCGTCAATCTCGCGCACGAGACCGGCAAGCGCATCCACGTGCTGCACATCTCGACCAAGGAAGAGATCGTGTATTTGCGCGACCACAAGGACGTCGCCACCGTCGAGGCGACGCCGCATCACCTCACCTTGGCGGCGCCCGAGTGCTACGAGCGGCTCGGCACCTACGCGCAGATGAATCCGCCGGTGCGCTCGGCCGACCATCGCGACGTGATCTGGTGGGGCGTGCATCAAGGCATCGTCGACATCCTGGGCTCCGACCACGCCCCGCACACGGCCGAGGAGAAGGCCAAGACCTATCCCGCTTCGCCGTCCGGCATGACCGGCGTGCAGACGCTGGTGCCGATCATGCTCGACCATGTCAACGCCGGCCGGCTGTCGCTGCAGCGCTTCGTCGACCTCACCAGCGCCGGCCCCGCCCGCATCTACAACATCGCCCGCAAGGGCCGCATCGCCGCCGGCTATGACGCCGATCTGACGATCGTCGATCTCAAGCGCAGCGAAACCATCACCAACAAATGGGTCGCCTCGAAAGCTAGCTGGACGCCCTATGACGGCGTGCGCGTGACGGGCTGGCCGGTCGGCACGTTCGTGCGCGGCCAGCGCGTGATGTGGCAAGGTGAACTGCTGACGCCGTCGACGGGCGAACCGGTGCGGTTCATGGAGACGCTGCGGCCATAGTGGCGCTGCGCGTCAATTTGCTCCGTCATTGGGAGCGCGCGCTCTGACGCAGAGCGGGCGTCACGCTTCCCATGACCAGCGTCTGATCGTTGGCTGCGCTATTCGGGGCAGTTCACCCGAACAGCTTGTCGATGTCGTCCTGGGAGATCGCCACGCCCGGTCGCTTCGGGCCTTCCAGCAAGTCCGGCGTCGTGCTCTTTGGGGCAGCAAGCTCGGCGGCCACCCGCGCCAGTTCCTCTTTGCCCCAGATGCGGACCAACTTGTTGATGTGGTCCTCCATGAACTTCAGCGACTTGACCACGCGCGTGATCCGCTGCCCGGTGAGGTCCTGAAACGCGCAAGCCTCGAACACCTTGTTGGTGCTGTCGACGATCTCGTCGCAGACCGCTGCGGTCTTCGGGTCCTTGACGTCCTGCAGCTTCCCGACGCTGGCGCTGATCGCCTCCATGCTCTCGAGGATCGCGTTGCCGGCGACTTCCGTATTTTCCACGATCGCGTCGAGGGTGTCGGTCATCGACGCGAAGCTGCCCTTGCCGTCGCCTTGAAGAGCCGCGAGTTCGCGCCGCATGCTGCTAATCTGGCCGAACATCTCGACCAGGTAAGTTTTCAGCAACCTTTCTTCTTCCGGCGCAATCATCAGAAATCCCCGACTATTCTTTCAACGTTTCCGTGATGGAGGCTTCACGAGACAGTTGCAAACTCCGGCCTGCTCGTCTGCGATGGATATTCCGATTTCGATGCGGCGGTGACCAGGTCGCAGCACGGTGATCGAGATCGAGCGGGACCTCGAAACAGTGCTTCGTCATCGTAGCTGAACATTACCTAATTATTTGTCTGTGACGGTGCCCGTTCCGGGCAATTGTCGTTAGCTCGATGGTTCCGCCTTCGAAGGGGACGTGAAGGCCGTTCCTATATTTTGCGCCGCGAAATGAGTTGATCGGCTCCGCCCAGCCCGTCGGACGAATCAGCGTGCGATTTGTTTGTCAGGCGGACGCTCTCGGCCGCGGCAACGCCAGAAGGCGAAGCCGGCCTGGATCAGCGCGTTTGAGACGTGGGGTGGGCAAGGCAGCCGCCCGCAGGGCGGTCGCGGGCCCACCGTCGAGAGGCAGGCTCGGAGCACGATGGTGGGCACGGCGCGCGCGACAGCGTCGCATCAAACCATCAACATGGGCGCGCCTTTGCCCAGCCGACGCATCGCGACTCATGATGAGCGCTGAGGCCGGGGCTCGCAGATGTTGCCTCAGCCACTGCTGTCATCGCCGCGAAAGCAGGGATCCCGTACTCACTGGCAGTCGTGATGAACCGAGAGGTCACGGCGTACCGGATGCCGGCTTTCGCTGGCATGACGGCTGTTTTGGAGCCGTCTTACTGCGTTGCCCGCGACAGCGAGAATTCGCCGTTGCGGACGCGCTCCGGCATGCCTTCGACGAAGGTCGCCACGGCGTCCTCGCCATAGGTGCTGACGAGCTCGGCGAGCGCGGCAAACAGGCTGGCCTGCGCCAGGCAGTCGCCATCGACGCCGTCATGGCGCGCTTCCGCCCAGGCTTCGTTGAGGTAGCTGAGCGCGGCCTGCTTCTGCTCATGGTCGGGCAAGGCGGCGGGAAGGACGCTGAAGGTGACGGGATAGCTCATTGAATTCAGTCTGGCGGGGCCGCAAGGCGCGTGGAATTCCGAACGCGGGCGCGCCGGACGAATGAGGTTTACCACGCAGGGCGCGGACGCCTAGGCCAGTTCTTTAGGAAAGGTTAACAAGGTTAACACAATCGTGGATAACGCGATCGGCTCAGTTGGCGTAGCGCGCCGTGAGATCGCGCGAAATCTTCGAGCCTTCGTCGATATAGCGCCGGATCGCGACCATCGCCGCCGGCGTGCAGGTCCGGTAGGTCTGCTGGAAGCCGTTATAGCCGCGGTTGAAGCCGGCGATCATGCGGGCGCGGCGGTCCCCCGCCGGCGTCTCCGCGTCGATCAGCGCCTGCATCTGGTTGCGCCATTTGGCGCCTTCATTGCTGCCGCAGATGCCGCGAAGGTAATGCAGGGTGCCGAGGATCTCGGCCAGACGCTGCAGATCGCCATCGAACGGCGCAGCCGCGTCCTGTGCGCGCGCCGGGACGGCGGCGCAAGCCGCGGCGAGCATCAGGAGGGCGAACAGGCGCTTGGCGAAGATCGGAAACACCGGGGTCATATGCCTCTGTGCGGTGGCGGACGCAAGGCGGGCCTGGAGCATGATCCGGAGACGGGGAAACCGGTTTTCCGAAACGACCATGCTCCGACAAAGAGGAAAGATCATGATGCGTTTCCGTCGAAACGCATCATGATCTAGAGCAGCGCCCGGGCGGCGGCAATGACCTCGGGCAGTCCGTCGGTGAGCTGCAGGCCGTCCAGGGCCGTGGGAACGCGCCACTGGGCGTCGTCCAGCTCATGGTTGAGCCGGGGCTCGCCTTCCTCCCAGTGCGCGGCGAATGGCAGGATGACGTAATGGCCGCCGCTCCCCGCAGGCGGCAACACCTCGCGCCAGCCGGCGAGGCCGATGACGGCGATCCTGAGCCCTGTCTCCTCCAGGACCTCGCGCGCGACAGCCTCGTGCAGGCTTTCGCCGAATTCCACCCGGCCCCCCGGCAAGGTATAGACGCCCCGGGCGGGGGACCGCGCCCGGCGCACCAGCAGGATCTTGCCCTGCCGGAAGATTGCGGCGCTGACGGCGAGCTGGGGATGGCGCGGAGGTGCGGGGTCGTTCATCGCAAGGCGGCTCCATGAGGGGGCACCGTAACGTGAAGACCGTCGCTCCGCAGCTCCGTTCTGCGGATCAGAAGCTCGCCATGATGGCGTCGACGGCGTCGACCTCATCGACTTCCGCCACCGGTTCCGGATCGAACTCGATGTCGCCATTGATGATGCCGCCGGCCTGCGACACCAACGGCTTGACCCAGCCTGCGGCCTGCTCGGCAAGCTTGGCCTTGGTGGCGTCCTGCTTGGCCTCGCGCATGGCGCTGCCGACCGCCAGCAGGATGTCGGTCATGGTCTTCGTGATATGGTCGAATTTGTCGCGAATTGACGGATCGGCCTGCTCATAGGCCTCGATGACGAGATCTCGGGCCTTGAAATTGGTGTGCGTGAAGTGTTCTGGATAGGTCAGCGGCGACCACGCCAGAAAATCCTCGGCGCATTCCGGAATGTCGGGAATCATTTCGAGCAGCATCACGGCTTCGTTGAAATGATTCAGATAGTCGGTGGCGAGGCCGGTGCGTGGGTTGATGTTGGCAGCACGCAGGATCGCGGCGCGCGCCGGATCAATGGCGCTGCCCGCCGGTCGTTGGGTCGTGCGATCGGAAGGCACGGATTGGGTCGCCGCTGCAGTCATCGGCTGCAGTGTTCGCAACCGGAGTTAAAAGGTGCTGAACACACGACGATTTGAGTGAGATTATGTGTGGACGTTTCGTGATCACTTCACCTCCGGCAGCGCTCCGGCAAATCTTCGGCTACGAGGAGCAACCGAACTTTCCGCCGCGCCACAACATCGCGCCAACGCAGCCGATTCCCGTAATTTTGCTGGATCAGGACATCAGGCATTTTCGCCTGATGCGCTGGGGCTTCATGCCGGCGTGGGTCAAGGATCCCCGTAGTTTCACGCTCCTGATCAATGCGCGTTCGGAGACCGTACGCGAGAAGCCCGCGTTCAAGAATGCGATACGGCGGCGGCGCGTTCTTGTGCCCGCCGATGGATATTACGAGTGGCAACTGATCGATGGTCGCAAGCGGCCATTCTTCATTCATCGTCGTGATCGCGCGCCGCTGGGGTTTGCGGCGCTCGCGGAAACCTGGATGGGACCCAATGGCGAGGAGGTCGATACGGTCGCGATCGTCACCGCGGCGGCAAGTTCCGATCTCGCGGCGTTGCATCACCGTGTTCCCGTGACGATCAGGCCGAACGATTTCTCGCTCTGGCTCGACTGCCGCGCGGATGATGCCGACGACGTGATGCATCTGATGGTCGCGCCCGAATTGGGCGAGTTCGCCTGGTACGAGGTGTCGACGCGCGTCAACGCGGTCGCCAACGACGATGAGCAATTATTGCTGCCGATGACCGACGAGATGCGCGCCGCTGAAGACGCGCAGCGCAAACCGGCAAAGAAGGTTGTGTCTAGAAAAAATACAACCTCTGCCGCCGATGATGGGCAGGGGAGCCTGTTCTGAGGCGGATGCATTGTGGACCACTGGGTCCTCCGCTGTCGCGGAGGAGCAGAGCGTAGACCATCACGTCCAGACCGGGATGCGGCCTATGTGAAGATCCTCAGCGCCGCGTGCTGCAGCAGCATGATCGTCTTGGCGTCCTGGATGCGGCCATCGGTGATCATCGCCAGCGCGTCGTCGAGGGCAAGCTCCAGCACCTCGATCTCCTCGCCCTCATGCGCCAGCCCGCCGCCGGCGCTCACGCGCATCTGCGGCTCGTAGGCGGCGACGAAGAAGTGGATCTTCTCGGTGACGACGCCCGGACTCATGAACGCCTCGAACACGAATTGCACGTCGTGCAGCCGGAACCCGGTTTCCTCCTCGGCCTCGAGGCGGATGCGCTCCTCCGGCGAGGCATCATCGAGCAGCCCCGCGGCGGCCTCGATGAGGAGATCGTCGTAGCCGTTGACGAAGGCGGGGTAGCGGAACTGCTTGACCAGGATCACGCTGCGCTGGGCGAGATTGTAGGGCAGGATCGCCGCCGCATTGCCGCGGTCGAACACGTCGCGGCTCTGCATCTGCCAGCTGCCGTCGTCGCGTCGCCATTCGAACTTGGTTGAAGTCAGCGTACCATAGTGATCGGAGAGCACGCGCGTCTCGTGCACGCGGATGCGGTTCGAGATGCTCATGCTGAACCTCTATTTCATTCCGGGAGTCGGCGGGCGGCCGTCGAGCCATTTCGAGAACACCACGCTGTCCTGCACCGCATAATCGAGCGTCTGGTAGAACGCCTGCACCTTCGTATTGTCGCCGCGCACCATCAGCATCAGCTTGGCGATGCCGCGGGCGCGCAGCCAGTCCTCAGCGGCAGCCATGATGGCGCGGCCCAGGTCGCGGCCGCGATGATCGGGATCGACGCTGACGTAATAGACCCAGCCGCGATGGCCGTCATGGCCGACCATCGCGGACGCCGCGATGGCGCCGCCGACGCGGCCGACCAGGACGGTGGCATTGTCGCCGCGGCGGGCGAGCGCGATGTCGGCAGCCGGATCGTTCCACGGCCGCGTCAGCCCGCAGCGCTGCCACAGCGCGATGATGGCGGGCACGTCGGCATCGGTGATGTCGGAGATCACGAGAAGAGGGGCGGTGTCCATGAGTGCGCTGAGACCCTAGAGAACCTTGCCGGGGTTCATGATCCCCAGCGGATCGAACTGCGCCTTGATGGCGCGCATCAGCGCGATCGCAGTCGGATCCTTGACGTCCGGCAACTCGTCGCGCTTGAGCACGCCGATGCCGTGCTCGGCGGAGATCGAGCCGCCCATCCGCAGCACGATTTCGAACACGACCGCATTCACCTCGTGCCAGCGCGCGAGATAATCGGCGGTGTCGGCGCCGATCGGCTGGCTGACATTGTAGTGGATGTTGCCGTCGCCGAGATGGCCGAACGGCACCGGACGCGCGCCGGGCACCGTCTTGACGACAGCCTCATTAGCCTCGGCGATGAAGGCCGGCACCGCCGCGACGGGGACCGAGATGTCGTGCTTGATCGAGCCGCCCTCCGGCTTCTGCGCCCAGGAGATGTCCTCGCGCAGCTTCCAGAACGCCATGCGTTGGGCGAGGTTGTCGGCGATGACGGCGTCGTCGACGATGCCGGATTCGAAGCCCTGCTCGAGGATGCTCTCGAGCGTCGCGCGGGCATCGTCACGCGACGACGATAGTTCCATCAGGACGAACCATGGATGCGGGCTGGACAGCGGCGCACGGTTGCCCGCGACATGGCGAATCGAGAAGTCGAGCGCGATCTGGGCGATCAGCTCGAAGCTGGTCAGGCTGCCCGCGGCCTCGGCTTGCGCGATCGCAAGCAGCTTGAGCGCATCCTCCGGCGATTTCAGCCCGACAAACGCGGTCTCGATCGCGCGCGGCTTCGGAAACAGCTTCAGGCTCGCCGCGGTGATGATGCCGAGCGTGCCCTCGGCGCCGATGAAGAGGTTGCGCAGGTCGTAGCCGGTGTTGTCCTTCTTGAGCTTGGAGAGCGCGTTGAGCACGCGCCCGTCCGCCAGCACGACCTCCAGCCCGAGCGCCATCTCGCGCGCCACGCCATAGGCGAGCGCGGCGGTGCCGCCGGCATTGGTGGAGAGATTGCCGCCGATGGTGCAGCTGCCCTCGGCGCCGAGCGACAGCGGGAACAGCCGGTCCACCTCCGCGGCCTTCTGCTGCGCCACCTGCAGCACGACGCCGGCCTCGGCGATCATCGTGTTCGACGCGGTGTCGACATCGCGAATCTTGTCCATGCGCTTCAAGGACACCACGACCTCGCCATTGTGTGGCGTCTGGCCGCCGACCAGACCGGTGTTGCCGCCCTGCGGCACCAGCGCGATGCGATGTTCGCTGGCGAGCCGGCAGATCGCCGCGACCTCGGCGGTCGAGCCCGGGCGCAGCACCAACGGCGAGCGGCCGTGGAACAGGTTGCGCTCCTCGGTGACGTAAGGCGCGACGTCGGTCTCCGTTGTCAGCGCCTGGCGCTCGCCGACGATGGCGGCGAATTGCGCGATCAGTTCGGGGGACAGCGGCGGCAAAGCTGGCTGGCTGATGTTCATCGTGGGTCGTTTCCAGTGTTATCGCGGCGCGGCGGCGCGGCGCAGCCGGTCGTTGATGGCCTCGCCCAGCCCGTCATCCGGGATCGGCATCACGGCGATGCTGCGCGCCCCCTTGGCGTCGAGGCTGCGAAGATAGCCGAAAAGATGCGTCGCCGCCTCCGCCGGATCGCCGGACGGCGACAGGTTCAGCATGGCCGCGGCGTCGGCCGCCCCGGGGATCGCCACCGGGCCGAACGCGAGCAGCGCTTCGTCCGGCGCGACCTCCGTCGCGGCGAGGCGCACCGCAGCGCGCGGGGCGTAATGCGAGGCGAGCATGCCCGGCGCCAGCGGCTGCTCGGAGGCCTGCGCCTCGGCGGCGGCAGCTCGGGCCAAAGGGCGGCCGAGCACCGCCTCGATCGCCTCGCGCGGGACGCCGCCCGGGCGCAGCAAAGTGGGTTCGTCAAAGCAGCCGATGATGGTCGATTCGACGCCGACCTCGACCGCGCCGCCATCCAGGATCAGGTCGATCCGGCCGTCCAGGTCCGCCGCGACATGCGCCGCCATGGTCGGTGACACATGTCCGGAGATGTTGGCCGAGGGCGCCACCACGGCGCCGCCGAAGGCCGCGAGCAGCGCGCGCGCAACCGGATGCGCGGGCACGCGAATCGCAACTGTATCGAGCCCGGCCGTGGCGAGATCGGCCACCGGACACCCCTCCGCCTGCGGCAGCACCAGGGTCAGCGGTCCGGGCCAGAACGCCTGGGCGAGGCGTTCCGCAACGGCATCGAAGCGGCCGATCCGGCGCGCCGCGGCGACGTCGGCCACATGGGCGATCAAAGGATTGAAGGCCGGCCGGCCCTTGGCCTGGTAGAGCCGGGTGATCGCCGCGGCGTTGCTGGCATCGGCGCCGAGCCCATAGACGGTCTCGGTCGGGAACGCCACCAGCCCGCCACGCGCGAACACGGCCGCGGCGGCGGCGATTCCGGTCGCGTCGGCGGGCAGGATCCTGGTCTCGATCGCGATGGTCTCGGGCGCGGGCATCAAGGGAGCTGGATGATGGTGATTTTGCTGTCCGGCTATAGCGGGCGGAGCGGTTCGAATGAAGCGCGCAAATGCGGCGCTGGGCTGCGCCCGCGCCAGGTCCTTCCCTCAAAGTCTCGACGCCTCAAGCAGTTAACCCATCGTCCTGACATCGGCAATTTCGATGCGATTTCCTGCCTCGTGTGCCTTGCGGAGATGGAAACCCGAGGCTATAAGCCGGCTTCCCAAGTCGGAGCGTGGCTCAGCCCGGTAGAGCACTGCGTTCGGGACGCAGGGGTCGCAGGTTCGAATCCTGCCGCTCCGACCATTCTTTCAGGCACAAGCGTTTTGCTATCCCGGTGCCTCGATCTTTCCCGCGATCAGATCGGTTCTCGTCCAGCGCCGCGGCGACGTGCCTGTGCGCGCGGATTGCGGAATTTGCCAAGTCCTGGTCCGAGCTTGATGTGCGAGGCCGGTCCGGCGCGGCCGTATGATTCTCGCGGATTTTCCGACCGTATGATCTTTCGCTGCTACGCTGAACCCGCGCGGCGATGAAACAAGGTGATCCCGAGATGACGGCGCGACATTCACCGAAGGCACGTCCGGCCAAGCCGACGGCGGCCGCATGGCGTCACGCCAATGTCGGCCGGCTGCTCAACAATGCGGTGCGCCGGTTCGAGTCGCGGGTTCTCGAACTCATGGCGGCCAGCGGTCACGGCGCGACGCGCATCGCCCATGTCAGCCTCACCCGCAATCTCGACGTCGACGGCACGCGGCTGACCGAGCTTGCGCGCCGCGCCTCGATGAGCAAGCAGGCGATGGGCGAGCTGGTCGACCAATGCGCGGAGCTCGGGCTGGTCGCGCGCGAGGTCGATCCGCAGGACGGGCGTGCGCGCATCGTGCGCTTCACGCCGGCCGGCATGAAATGGCTTCAGGCATTCGGCGATGCCGTCGACGTGGCCGAGGCGGAGATGCGCAAGGAGCTCGGCAAGGCAGCGATGGAAGCGATCGTCGAGGGCCTGTCGGCCTATGGTGCGCGCTTCGATACGCTGGGTCCGTCAGATAGTCAGGTTACTTGACTATTTGACCGGACGCTGTAGCGTCCCTTGAACACCAGGGGAACAGCGCCGTGGCGCCACGATCGACCACCTCCGTCCTGATCGTGGGCGGCGGGCCCTGCGGGTTGATGCTCGCCAACGAGCTCGGCCGCCGCGGCGTGTCCACCATTCTGATCGATGAGAAGCCGGGCACGGCTTTCAACCCCCAGGCCAATGCGACCCAGGCGCGAACGATGGAGCACTACCGCCGGCTCGGTTTCGCCGACGAGATCCGACGCGCCGGCCTGCCGTCCGGCTATCCGACCGACGTTGCCTATTTCACCCGCTACGCGACCTATGAGCTCGCGCGATTCCAGCTGCCGTCGGCCGCGCGCGCCACCAAGTTGGTCAAGGAGCTGTCCGGGTCGTGGAGCGCGGCCGAGTTGCCACATCGCGTGTCGCAGAAATTTGTCGAGGCGATCCTGCGCAGGCACGCGGCGCAGCTCCCGGGCGTTCAGCTGCATTACGGTCATCGATTGATCGGCTATCGGGCCGACGAGGACGGCATCGTAGCGGAGGTCGAACGCCTCGGTGACCGCGCGCGCTTCGAGATCTGCGCATCCTTCGTGGTGGGAGCCGACGGTCCGCGTTCGACGGTCCGTCAATCCCTGGGCATCTCCTATGGCGGCACCACCGGCGTGCAACGTGATTTCATGGGCGGCCGCATGCTCGCGGTCTATGTCCGCTCGCCCGAATTCTACGCAAGCGTTCCGCATGCCCGCGCCTGGATGTATGTCTGCTTCAACGGCGATCGCCGGGCGTTCATGGCTGCCGTGAACGGGCACGACGAGTTCGCCTTCCATACCCAGTTGCGGCCGGGCGAGGATGAGAGCGCAATCACTTCGGCCGATGCGCGAGCGGCGTTTCAGCGCGCATGCGGCGCGGCCATTCCGTGCGAGGTGCTCTCGCATCTGACCTGGACCGCAGGCCACGCGCTCGTTGCCGAGAGCATGCAGCGCGGCCGGGTGTTTCTCGGTGGCGACGCCGCGCACCTGTTCACGCCGACCGGCGGGCTCGGCTACAACACTGCGATCGAGGACGCGGTCAATCTCGGCTGGAAGCTCGCCAGCGTCGTCAAGGGCGTCAGTCCGCTGCGGCTGCTCGACAGCTACCAAGCCGAGCGCCGTCCGCTGGCGTTGCGGAACACTGACTACGCGCGACGCTTCGCCGACTCGCTCGGCCTGTTCGCGGCCGCGCCCGAGATCGAAGACGCGACGGAGGCGGGGGCCGAGGCGCGCCGCAGCGCCGGCGTCTATCTTGATCAGCATGCGCGCGCCGAGTTCAACATCCCCGGTATCACCTTCGGCGGCCGCTACGATGGCTCGCCGATCATTGTCTCCGACGGCTCTGTGCCGCCCCCCGATGCAGCCAATGTCTATGTGCCGAGCGCCTGTCCAGGGGGCCGCGCACCGCACGTCTGGCTGCAGCACGACGTGTCGCTGTACGATCGCTTCGGCTTTGAATGGACGCTGCTGAGGTTCGAAGGCTGCGACGTCGACGAGGATCGGCTGCATGACGACGCGAGGTCGCTTCGCGCTGAGTTGACGATCGTGACCTTGCCGCGCGCCTTGCGCGAGCTCTATGAAGCCGATCTCGCCTTGATCCGTCCCGATCAGGTCGTGGCTTGGCGTGGCAGCGCGGCGCAGGCCGATCAGTTCGGGCGCGTGCTGGCGCTGGCCCTCGGGCAAGATGTGACCGCTCGCTGAAGCGCCCGCGGTCGCCGCGCGCTGCCCGCCGACGCGAGCAAGGCAGAACGTCCCAGCCACGCTGTTCGGCGGGAACCCGAGTGCCGCCGGGCTCGCCGACCCCCCTGGAGAGCGGCGGCCGACACGATCCTAGGAACCATCGCAGGCTCCGACTCTTGCCGTGGCGACGATACGGCTCTCAACCCTCGGAGATCGACGATGACCAGACTGATCGGCGCTCATCAGAAGCGAATCATCCAGACCGCACTGGCCGCCTGCGCCACGACCCTGCTCGTGGCTTCGGGCGCGACCGCTGCGCCGAAAGGACAATCGGCCGCCAAGGACCAGCACTTCATGACCGAAGCGATCGAAGGCGATCTCGCCGAGGTGAACATGGGCAAGCTGGCGCAGCAGAAGGGCCAGAGCGACCAGGTCAAGCAGTTCGGGCAGGCGCTGCAGCAGGACCATGGGGATCATCTGCAGAAGGCGCAGCAATTGGCGCAACAGAACGGCATCACGGTGCCGTCGGAACCGAACAAGCAGCAATTGGCGATCTATAACCGGCTGGACGCGCTCCAGGGCAACCGTTTCGACCAGGCCTTTGCCAAGGCCATGGTTCGCGATCACGAGAAGGACATCGCGAAATACAAGAAGGAAGCTGCAGCGAAATCGCCGCTGTCGGATTTCGCCCAGCAGACCGTGCCGGTTCTGCAGAAGCATCTGGACATGGCGAGATCGCTGGCCTCCGGCAAGAGCAGCGGCAGCTGACGCCGCGTTGTCGCGAGAGCCCCATTGTCGCTGCTCGGCGGAAGCTGCGGACGCCAGCCGAGCAGCATGAAGCTGCGCGTCTGGCTGCCGGAGCCGTCGTAGACGGTATGGCCCGTCGCTGTTGAAGATGCGGGCGACCATGATGTCGAGGTGATACCCGCCAAGGGAGTCGACCATCCGCGTCTCTGCAGGCGCGCTGGCCCGCGTCATAGCAGGCGCGTGGGCGATCGTGTCAACATGGCCGCTTGCTGCAACTCGAGCGGGGGATCGGACGCCTGCCGCGGAGCCGAATGCGTCTCCAGCACCGGCAGCCGGCGGAGCATGAGATAATCGGCGTTGAAGTCCGCCAGCCGCACGAGGCCCGCCCAGTCGGTCACCGCGATCGTGCGTGAATGCCAATGCAGCAGCGCGCGGCGCCGCAGCTCCTGAATGGTGCGATTGGCATGAACCGGTGAGATGCCGCAGATTGCGGCCAGATCGGGTTGGGTGAAGGGAGATGGAAAGCGCAGATCGCGGCCGAGGCCGACGGCGCGCAGCCGCACTGTGATCTCGCAGATCAGATGTGCGACGCGGCTCAGGGAATCCCGGCTGCCGAGGTTGGTGAGCCATGTTCGCAGCGTCGCGGTCTCCGCAAGCGACGTCAGCGTCAAGGCATGGGCGAGGCGCGCCGACTGTGCCTTCGCTTCGCGAAAGAACGCATGCGGCACGAACGCGGCCACGACCGGGCTCAGCGTGCACAGCGTGGCCGTCACGGCAGGCGAGACCATGGTGTACAGGTTCGGCACATCGCCGGGAACGTAGATGGAGGTGATCTGGCCGGCCCCGGCGTCGGTGTCCTTCCAGCACACATAGCCCTGCAGGAGAACACAGCAGACGGAGGGTTCGTCGTTCTTGCGCCAAATGTCATGATGCGAGGCGAAGCTCCGGATCGAGCTGGGCATTCGCGCCAGCAATTCCAGATCGTCGCCCGACAGTTCTATCAGGCTCGTCAGCCGGTCGGCCAACTTGGTCAACGCAAAACCTGCCTGCATCCCGCGCCCATCCTCGGTCCATCGGTTGCGGAGAATCTTGCGCCCGGAATTGATCTCAACATTCGCAAGTTCATATTGTTCCTCTGCGCGGGACGGGCAGGACGTTCCTTCACCGGAAACCTTCGCGGCCGCGCGCGCGTCGGACGCTGCTGTATTCCAGGCCACGCGAGATCAAGCCGGATCAGGTTCACGACCCATCATGGGATCGCGGCCGCTGTGTCTGGTGGAAGCATTGGGAGGTTGCGACAAGAGTCATGTCGGGTCCCATCTAAGCAGGTCGTGACCCAGCTTGCCGAGCGCCGCCCACCACCGCGAGGCCGCCGAGGAGGACATGTGCCGGTGCCGGGCCGGGCTGACCGCGTTGCGGAGCGGTCTTCAGCTTGCTAACGTCGCGTGGTTTGGGCCGAATGAGAGGCGCTGGTGACGGAGACGGAAAAGGCCGAGCAGGTGGTGGCGGCGCTGAGGTCGGCGCAGGCTGCGGCTCCGGATGCTGCATTGCAGATGTTGAATGGGTTGATGGGGCTGGTGCGGAGCCCGAGCGACGCGCAGCCGTTCGAGACCGAAGAGGCCCGGTCGTCGGCCTTCCTGTCGATCTGCGAGGTCGGCAAGGCGCTGCACCGGGGATTGCCGACCGATGCGCTTTGGCCGGCGGCGGTGTCGGCCAGCGAGCGATGGCTGTCGCTCGCCAGATGAGCGCACGTCAAGCCAACGTGGCTGGCTCTAACTGGCGTGCCATGACTGTCGACGACCTCGCCAGTGTCGATGTGATTGCAGCCCGGGTGCATCCCTCTTATCCCGAAGACCACGCCGTGTTTGCTGAGCGTTTGCGTCTGCATGCTACGGGATGCCGCGTGCTGATGACGGGCGGCGAGATCGCCGGCTATGTGATCAGCCATCCGTGGCATCTGGGCGAGCCACCGGCATTGAACGCCTTGCTCGGCGGTCTCCCCGAAGCGGCTGCGACCTATTACGTCCACGATCTGGCGCTGCTGCCGGATGCCCGCGGCAGCGGTGCCGCGTCCTGGATCGTTGCGCAGCTGGTTCGGCATGCACGCGATCTCAACCTGCCGTCGCTCTCGCTGGTCGCGGTCAACGGCTCGACGCCGTTCTGGACGAAGCAGGGGTTTGCGGCGATGGCAGCCGAGAACTGCGACAGCAAGCTCGCGAGCTATGGCGCGGATGCGCATCTGATGCGACGTCTGCTCAGTTGAGCAGCTCGCCCTCCATGCGCGAATAACGGCCCGGTCATCGACCGGGCCGTTATCGTCGAGGCTTATTCCGGCATCGACGCCGGGCGACGCCACATGTCGCGCCGCCGGCTGAAGCGGTTGGCGTGCAGCATCCAGCCGGTGACCGGCTTGCCGTCGCGATGCCGCCCGCCGCTTTCCGCGCCCATCCATGCCGCCACCACGCCCAGCAGCAGCGCGGTTGCCACGGAGAAGGCGAGGATGGTCGTGCTCGCGCGTGAACGTGACAGCGCCGATTTCGCGTTCGCGATCGTCGTGTCGACGCGACGATCGGCGTCAGGACCGGCAAGCCCGGTCGTCGCGCCGACGAGTTGGACCAGATAGTTGCGATCGTCGGCGCTGACGCCGCTGTGGCTCGACGCCGTCAACAGGATCCGGCCGGCTTCGCTGCGCGCCGGCGCGAGGTCAGGGCTCGGTGCTCGCCGTGTGGCCCGGAACAGATGGTCGATCTCGTAGCTCAGCATCGACGGCTCATTGACCGTCTGCGGCGAGCTCAACGGATTCGGCCTGCTGGCCGCCGAGGCGACCATGGCCGCCAGCACGGTGCCGAGCACGACCGCCAGCGCCCAGGACGCGACGCCATGCAGTCCGTCACGCTTCTCGGTCTCGTCGCTCTCGGCGAGATCATAGGGCGCGCGCACGCGTCCGGCGACGTAGCCGCCACAGCCGAAGCTGACGAGGGCCTGCAGCACGAGGTAGAGGCCGGAGAGCAGCCACAGCGCCACGGAGGCGTCGCGCCAGGTCGGCGCCGTGGAGCTGACCCCGAGCCCCACCGTCATCGCGAAGCTGACCAGGATCGACGAGACGGCACCGGCGGTGAGAGCGCCTGCAATGACCGGGGTCCATTGCAGCGTCCAGCGGTCGGCAGCCGCGCGCCCGATGGGTGCCGCGGCGATCGGCGTGGTTTCCATGCTCATGGCCTTGGTCTCAGCGCAGGCCGAAGAACGACAGAATGGCCATGATGACCACGATCAAGCCGACGAGGTAAATCAGTCCGTCCATGGTGTCCTCCTCCGTTTGGATCCGTCGCCCTATAAGCTGTGGCGACGGGCAATGTTCCGATTGCCATGGCCGGCGAACGGAGGAGGGGATGCGGCCATGCAGCATCGACCTGCGCCTGAGCAGAGAGCCTTTGTCCGAACTTCGAGGAGGTCGGTGGTCCTGCCGCAATGCGGCGGACGGAGCTTCACGATCGCTTCAGTCGGTGCGATCAAAGGGGCATCCGAGGAGCGGCGACCCAGCCGCCGCACCCCTACACATCAAGCGAGTCCTAGAAGCGGTGCCGGAGGCCGGGGGAGCCGCGTTCAATAGCGGGGATAGTAGCCGCCACGCTGGCGGGCGTAGGCATAGGCCGGGTTGATCCCGCAGCCGGCACTGGTGCCGGACGCGGCAGCCTGGCACTGCTGATAGGTGGCGAACTGACAATTGCCGGGATAGCCCCAGCTTCGACCCTGCAGACAATAGCGGTCCTGCGCGGCGGACGCGGGCGAGATCGCGGCGAAACCCGCCAGGACGGCGGCGGACAGCGAAGCAAATAGCAGGCGGCGCATCGAATTATCCTTGCGTTGAAAGGTGCATTTGCAACGCGGGGCTGTGCAAGCGCGTTCCTCACGCACAACATTAACTGTTATCGCCAGCTCACGTCCACACTTAACGCATCAAGCGTGCGGGCGCTCCGGCTCCGCTCCGGAACAATCGCGGACTCGCTCGGTTGCTTCCCGGCAACAGCGGATGCTCTCCCATGTTCGGTCGATCGAAGAAGTCTAAGGACGCACATCAGGAGACGCCGAATGTGCTCGGCATGCGCAGCATGCGCGGACCGAGCACCGGGGGCATGCTGGCGCTGCTCGGCCTGGCGTTTCTGATCCAGTATTTCGAGCAGCGTTCCGAAGAGATGCGTGGCCAGAGATCAAGCACCGCATTGGGGGATGACCGAGGCCGGCTCGCCAACGCGCCGTCCGAGATTCCGGCGCGAGGGTGGAAGGACGTCCTGTATCGGGTCTATCAGAACATCACCGAGCACAGGATCGTGGCGCTGGCGGCGGGGATGACGTTCTATACGCTGCTGGCCATCTTTCCGGCGCTGGCGGCGCTGGTCGCGATCTATGGCCTGTTTTCCGATCCGGCCAGGATCACCGGGCATCTGGAGCAGCTGCAGGGGCTGCTGCCGGGCGGCGCCATCGATATTGCGCGCGATCAGCTCACGCGGGTCTCCGCCAAAGGCAGCCAGGCCCTCGGTCTGACATTCGGGATCAGCCTGGCGATTTCATTGTGGAGCGCCAATGCCGCCATGAAGTCGCTGTTCGACACGCTCAACGTGGTCTATCGCGAGCCGGAGACGCGCGGCTTCTTCAAGCTCAACGCGATCTCGCTGCTGTTCACCGGCGGCGCGATCCTGTTCGCGCTGGTGGCGATCGGCGCCATCGTCGTGGTCCCGGTGGTGCTGCATTCTATGGGCCTGTCGGATGCCGCCGATCTCCTGCTGCGCATCGGCCGCTGGCCCGCGATCTTCGTCTGCGTGTCGCTCGGGCTCGCGCTGATCTACCGCTACGGGCCGGATCGCGAGGAGCCGAAATGGCGCTGGATCAGCTGGGGCAGTGCGCTGGCGGCGGCGCTGTGGCTCGGAGGATCGGCGCTGTTCTCCTGGTATGCGGCGAATTTCGGCAGCTTCAACGCCACCTACGGCTCGCTCGGCGCGGCGATCGGCTTCATGACCTGGATCTGGATCTCGGCCATCGTGATCCTGATCGGCGGTGAGCTCGACGCCGAACTGGAGCATCAGACCCTGCGCGACACCACCACCGGCCCGGAGAAGCCGCTCGGCGCGCGCGGCGCCACCATGGCCGACACGGTCGGCCATTCCACCTGATCTATCCGAGCCCCCCACATGCGACCCGGCTGCTCCCGCCGACGGTCGTGGATGCGCGACGGCCGTGTCAGCGGGACGCGGTTCCTTCGGAACCTGACACGGATCGGCCGTGTTCCTTGTGCGGAGGAGCCGCGGGCGTCGCGTGGGGCGATCTCCGCAGCGGCGACCGATGGCGCGTCTCGCGCTGACGACGGAGTGTTCGAATGACGAAGGAGCTGCCAGGCAGCCAACAGAGCGGCGAGGCCAAGATGAGCGCGCGCGTCTCGACCGGGAGTGAGGGTCTGGACGACATTCTCGGCGGCGGCTTGGACGCCAATCGGCTCTATCTCTACGAGGGGCGGCCGGGCACCGGCAAGACCACCATCGCTTTGCAATTCCTGCTCAAGGGCCAGAGCCTGGGCGAACGCGTGCTGTACATCACCCTGTCCGAGACCAAGCGTGAGCTGGAGGTCGTGGCCCAGCGTCACGGCTGGTCGCTCGACGGCGTCGACATGTTCGAGCTGGTGCCGCCGGAGACCACGCTCGATCCGGAGCGGGAGCTCACCGTGTTCCATCCCGCCGAGGTCGAGCTCAGCGAAACTACCGGCCTGATGTTCAGAGAGGTCGAGCGCATGAACCCCGCCCGCATCGTGATCGACAGCCTGTCCGAGCTCCGCCTCCTGGCGCAGAGCCCGCTGCGCTACCGTCGCCAGGTGCTGGCGCTGAAACACTTCTTCGCCAAGCGCAACTGCACGGTCATCCTGCTCGACGATCTGTCGTCGTCGCAGGACGATCTGCAGCTGCATTCGGTGGCGCATGGTGTCGTCATCCTGGAGCAGCTTGCGATCGAATATGGCTCCGAACGCCGCCGCCTGCGCGTGATCAAGATGCGCGGCATCTCGTTCCGTGGCGGCTTCCACGATTTCACGATCAGCCAAGGCGGCCTGCGGATCTTTCCGCGCCTCGTGGCCTCGGAGCATCACCGCTCGTTCGAGGGCGAATTCACCTCCAGCGGCAATGCAGAGCTCGATCAGCTGCTGGGCGGAGGGCTGGAACGCGGCACCAATGCGTTGCTGATCGGCGCGGCCGGTGTCGGCAAATCGTCGGTCGCGCTGAGCTATGCGATCGCGGCGGCCGAGCGCGGCGAGCATGCGGTATTCTTCGCGTTCGACGAGGGCCGCGGCACCGTGGAAGCGCGCGCGCGCACGCTCGGCCTGCCGCTGCAGCGGCACCTGGATTCGGGCCTGATCCGTTTCCAGCAGGTCGATCCGGCCGAGCTGTCGCCGGGCGAGTTCGGCGCGATCGTCCGGCGCAGCGTCGAGCACGACAATGCGCGTATCATCATCATCGACAGCCTCAACGGCTATCTCAACGCGATGCCAGATGAGCGCTTCCTGATCCTGCAGATGCACGAGCTGCTGAGCTATCTCGCCCAGCAGGGCGTGTTGACCATCCTCGTGCTCGCGCAACACGGCCTGGTCGGGCCGATGGATACACCGCTGGACATCAGCTATCTCAGCGACGCCGTGCTGATGCTGCGCTATTTCGAGGTGGCGGGGACGGTCCGCCGCGCGTTGTCCGTCGTCAAGAAGCGGAGCGGGCATCACGAGCATACGATCCGCGAGTTCCGCTTGAGCGGCGCGGGCCTCTCGCTCGGGCCGCCGCTCACCGAGTTCAGCGGGATCTTCACGGGCAACCCGCATTATGCGGGCAGCGTCCTCCCTGAGCGGGGCACGCCAGATGAGCACTGAGCTGGATCAGCGTGTGCTCGTCTTCGCTCCGATCGGACGCGACGGTCCGGCGTCCGCGGAGCTGCTTCGGAGCACGAAGCTCGCAACCCGGGTCTGCGCCTCGCTCGCCGAGCTGGTCGATGAATTGAGCGCCGGGGTCGGCGCGGTCGTGGTGGCGGAAGAGGGACTGTTTGCCAAGGACACGGCCGGGCTCACGCAATGGGTCGCGCGGCAGGCGGCCTGGTCGGACCTGCCCTTCATCGTGCTGACGAGCCACCGCGAGCAACCCGCGGTCGCCGCGTGGCGGCGCAACCTGGTGGCCGCGCTCCGCAACGTTTCGCTGCTCGAGCGGCCGATCCAGCCGATCACGCTGATGAGCGCCGTGCAGTCGGCATTGCGGGCGCGGCGCCGCCAATATGAGATCCGCACGCTGATCGAGGCGCGCGAGCAGACGGCGCAGCAGCTCGAACGGCTGGTGGTGGAGCGGACCCGCGCGCTGGCCGAATCCAACGAGCAGCTCCGCGTCGAGATGGCGGAACGGGCGCGCGTCGAGGAGACGCTGCGCCAGGCGCAGAAGATCGAGGCGATCGGCCGGCTGACGGGCGGCGTGGCGCATGATTTCAACAATCTTCTGATGGTGATCTCCGGCGGGCTCGACATGCTGGACCGCCAGGCCGATCCCGCGCGGCGTCGGCGTCTGATGGACGGCATGATCCAGGCGGCGCAGCGCGGCGCCAGCCTGACCCGGCAATTGCTGGCCTTCTCGCGCCGGCAGGAGCTGCGGCCTGAACCGGTCGACATCGCCCGCCAGATCGGCGGCATGCGCGAACTGCTCGATCGCAGCCTGCGCGGCGACGTCCATGTAATGTTCGATTTTCCCGACACGCTCTGGCCGGTCGAGGTCGATCCCGGCGAGCTCGAGCTGGTGGTGCTCAATCTCGCCGTCAACGCGCGCGATGCGATGCCGACCGGCGGCACGATCGTGGTCCGCGGCGAGAACCTGCCGAATTGGAAGGATGACGAGGTCGCGGGCGACTATGTCCGCCTGTCGGTGGTCGACACCGGCACCGGCATGACCGACGATGTCCGCCTTCGCGTCTTCGAGCCGTTCTTCACGACCAAGGATATTGGCAAGGGCAGCGGGCTGGGGCTGGCCCAGGTCTATGGCTTTGCCAAGCAGTCGCGAGGCTCGGTGTGCATCGACTCGGAGGTCGGCCGGGGGACCGCGATCGCCCTGTACCTTCCGCGCTCCGAGCACGCCGCATCCGGCCGTCAGCACCATCTCGTCGACCTGCACCGGCCGCGACTCCGGCGTCGCGACGAGGGCCGGATCCTGCTGGTCGAGGACGATGACGAGGTCGCCGCGCTGGTCAGCGAGATGCTGCGCCAGCTGGGCTATGAGGTGACCCGCGCAGCCAGCGCGGCCGCCGCGCTCGGCGCGCTCGCCGATGGACGCGCGGTCGATCTGGTATTCTCCGACGTCATGATGCCCGGCGGCATGAATGGCGTCGAGCTCGCCCGCGAGATCCAGAAGCGGCGCGGCGATGTGCCGATCCTGCTGACCAGCGGCTATTCGGGGGCCGCCGTGCACGCCGCCAAGGAGGCGGGCGTCAGGATCCTGTCGAAGCCCTACCGGATCGACGAGCTGGCTGCGGCCCTCGATGCCGCCAAGGCCGAGACCGTCTGGTCCGGCACGGGCAGCTGAGCCTGCGGCTCACGACGACAGCAGGGGCGGCGCCTCGGCGGCGGCGTGTTCGACCGCGGCGGCGGCATCCAGCACGAGGTCCTCGCGGAAGCGCGGACCGACGATCTGGACTCCGATCGGAATGCCCTCATGCACGCCGGTCGGCACGCTGATCGAGGGCAGCCCGAGATAGGCGGTCGCGAACAGGAAGACATGCGAGCGATACAGCCGGTCGACGCTGGCCTCGCTTTCGATGTCGACTCCGTAGGGCAGGGCGGTCTCCATCGCCACCGGACACAGCACCAGCGGATGCTCCTGCATGAACGCCTGCCAGCGCCGCAGATAGGTCGCGCGCGCCGCTGACAGCTGCATCAGTGAGGGGACGTCGAGCTCCGGCGTGCGAGCCATCATCAATGCGAAGGCGCGGCGCGCCAGCGCGTCGCCATGCTGCTCGATCTGCGCCGACAGCGTCAGGCGCGCCTCGCCTTGGGCGAAATCATTCCATGCCTTGGCGGCCGCGGCGACGTCCGGCGGATCGCGCCAGCTGACCTCGTAACCGGCGCGATGCAGGATCGCCGCCGCCTTGCGCACGGCGGCCTCCACCTCCGGCGCGATGCCGACCCCGGCCGGATCGAGACAGACGGCGACCCCGGGATGATCGCGGCGCGGCCCTTCCAGCGGCATCGCCACGTGCCAGGGATCGCGCGGATCGGGGGCAGCCATCGCCGCGAGCGCGAGCCGCGCGTCAGCGACGTTGCGCGTGATCGCGCCCTGCACCGAGATCAGCTGCAGCGACAATTGCCGCTCGCTCGGCGCGGTGCCGTTGAAGGCGGGCACGCGGCCGAAGGACGGGCGCAGGCCGACGGTGCCGGTGCAGTAGGCCGGATAGCGGATCGAGCCGCCGCCGTCATTGCCATGGGCGATGGCGCACATGCCGGTGGCCGCAGCTACCGCCGCGCCGCCGCTCGAGCCGCCCGGGGTGCGGTCGGGCCGCCATGGATTGAGCGTGCGCCCATGCAGCTCATTGTCGGTGAACCAGCGCATCGAGAACGCCGGCGTGTTGGTGCGCCCGATGATGACCGCGCCGGCGCGGCGGAGATTGGCCACCACGGGCGCGTCGTCCTTGGCGATATTGTCCTTGAACGCGACGATGCCATTGGTGGTCGGCAGCCCCGCTTGGTCGACATTGATCTTGGTCGTCACCGGCACGCCGTGCAGCGGGCCGAGCGTGGTCCCCGCCGCCACCATGTGGTCGGCGAGGTCGGCGGCCGCGAGTGCATCGTCGGCCTGCACCGACACCACGGCATTCAGTTCGGGGTTGATCGAAGCGATCCGGTCGAGACACGCCGTCACCGCCTCGCGGCTCGTGATCTCCTTGTTGCGGATGGCGGAAGCGAGTTGCGTGGCCGACCAGCGCCACAGCGGCATATCCATGTGAAAACGAACCTCTGCAATCAGACGAAGCGATGTCCTGCGGCATCAGCCGCGGAGCGGCTCACATTAAGTCCGAGTCGCCGTCATGAATAGGGAATCTGCTCTCCGCGGCGGCGTGTCGCTGACCGCTTGGGTCTGCTTTGCGGCTGCTCGCGCGCTTCGCCTCGCGTGCTGCAAATCAGTCCTGCATGAAACGCGGAGCGATTTTGATATGCCGCAACAACAGCAGCTCTCCGTTCTGGAACATTGCCTTCATCAGAAAGGAGATGAGTCATGTGGCTCACCAAGGACGACTTCCGTATCAAGGCGGATAATTTTGATTTAACGAATGGCATGAACATTCTTCGCATTATGTGCGGGCTGTTTTTGTTTCCGCATGTTGCCGGGAAATTCGCCGGCGGTGCGGTGTCGGCGGCGACCGCCGGCTTCTTTGCCAAGGCTGGTTTTCATCCGCCGGAAGTCTGGGTGGTGCTCGCCGCAGCCTCCGAATGCGCCGCGGGGGTGGCATTGGTGCTCGGGATCTGCACGCGCTTTGCTGCGCTGGGGGCCACTGTGCTGCTGTTGTTCGCGGTCTATGCGTTGCAGGTGGTCAAGGGCTTCGGCTGGACCTGGAACACCGGCGGCTACGAATATCCTGTGTTCTGGGCGATCACCTCGTTCGTGGTCGCGATCGAAGCCTGGAAGGTGCATCTGGCACAGGCCAAGCCCCGCGTGCCCGCAATCCAGGCCAGCGCTGCGGCGTGACGCTGCGCTTCGCGATGACGAACTGACGTGGACAACATCGGGCAGAACGGCCGCCTCACGGGCGGCCGTTTCGTTTGTCATCGCCGCTCGAGATCGGAGGTCTGCCGATGCTGTCGATCGAGCGGCACGCGACCATCACGGCACGCCGCACTGGCAACAGCAGCGGTCACGATGGTCCGCGAGCACGTGGTCCGGAATAATTGACAGCTTGAACTCGGACACACTTGCTCGCATTGTCTCCGCCGTCACCGCGGAGGAAACCCGCATGGAACGCTATATCCGCGACGAGAATATTCGTCGTTTCCGTCAGCTGCTCGAGGCTGAAACGGATCAGCAGAAGCGCAGAATCCTACAAGAGTTACTCGCGGCCGAGGAGGACCGGCAGGTTCCCTCGGTTCCAGGCGGTCCGATCGACTGAGACGATCAGCGACCGGGTGCCAGCCAGTTGAGAGTTCCGCACGCGGAACATTTGAACATGCGCTCGGCCTCCCCGGTACGGGGATTGAGGATGCTGCGGATGGACCCCGCAGGGTGACCGCAACTGCGGCAAGGCGGCAGATCAGTCTGATTGCCGCGTGAAGTACTGTGGTTGGTGTTCGACGCGTCTGACATCACGATCCCAAAACTGTCGAGATCAATCGACGGATCAGTCCGACAATACAATTCGGGACAATACGGAGCTCATTCGGCCAAACCGTGCCGACACGACGGCGGTCCTTGGCCTCGTCATTGGCATCGCTGCCAGACCAACGTTATCACGGCGACATCTGTTGCTGCCATGGTCGGGGACATGACAAGCTGTCGTATTCACATCACGGGGGCGTCGGGCTCGGGCACGACCACTCTTGGCCGGGCCGTGGCTTCGGCGCTGGCCGTCCCGCATCATGACACGGACGACTACATCTGGGTGCCGACCGAACCACCTTACGCCGAATTGCGTCCCGCCGCCGAGCGGTTGCGTCTGATGATGGCGATGTTCCTGCCGCGGGGGCGCTGGGTGCTGAGCGGATCCTTGCAGGGCTGGGGCGACCCGCTGATCGCGCATTTCGATCTCGTCGTCTTCATCACCATCGCGAAAGAGCTTCGGCTGCAGCGTTTGCGGGTCCGCGAGGTCACCCGCTACGGCGCGGAAGCGGTGGCGCCGGGCGGCGCGCGTCATCGCGAAACCGAAGAGTTCGTCGCCTGGGCAGCGGCCTATGACGAGGCCGACATCGGCACGAGCCGCACCCTGGCGAAACATGAGACGTGGCTAAGCGATCTTCCTTGTCCTGTGCTGCGCCTGGACGGGGCCAAGCCTCTGGAGGAACTGACGGCGCAGGTCTTGTCCTCGACGTCACGCGCGCCCCGTGTCGATGGCTGACGGCCTGTGCGTCAGCGCAGTCTCATGATGTGGCGTCGAGCGGCGTTGCTCCGGACGATATCGGCTGCTGCGGACAATTCGTCAGCCGGGCCGGCGCGCCCACCGCGGTGCAGCCGGCCGGAACATCGGCGGTGACGAGGGCGCCAGCGCCGATCTTGGCGAAGTCGCCGATCGCGACGTTGCCGAGGATCGTCGCGCCCGACGAGATCAGCACGCCATGGCCGACCCGCGGGCTGCGGCCGGGCAGCGCATCCTGGCGTCCGATCGTGACGTTCTGCAGGATCGTCACGTCGTCGCCGATGGCAGCGAAGGCGCCGATGACGATGCCGGTGGCATGATCGAGAAACACCGACGTCCCGATCGTCGCCGAGGGATGGATGCTCACCTGCAACGATGTCGAGGACTCGGCCTGAAGCAGCAGCGCGAGGTCGAACCGTTCGTGGCGCCAGAGCCAGTGCGCGACACGAAACGCCTGCAACGCGACGTAGCCCTTGTAGTTCAGCAGCGGCGGCAGCAGCGCCGTGGTCGCCGGATCATGGGCCGCGATCGCGCCGAGATCACGGCTCGCGGCCTCGACAAGCGCTGGCGCCGCGGCATGGGCCTCGCGTGCGACTGCCGCAAACCGGGCGCGCTCGGATGCCGTCTTGCCCAGGCGAACCCCGATCTGATGCGCCACCACGCTGCCGAGATCGGGATGATCGAGGATCGCAGCCGCCAAGGCCTGGCCGAAGACCGGATCGCGCGCCGCCGCCAGCTGAGCCTCGTGACGGAGCGATGACCAGAGTTCGGTGAGGATTGCGCGCGTGTCGGCCATGGTCCCGGTGCCTCGTTGCGGAGCGGCCGGCAGCCTAGCAGATCGGGCCGCGGTTCGCGCCCCGGCTCACGACCAGCCCTCGCTGAAATATGTGCCACGCGACGGCCCGATCCCGATCAGGCACTGGATGGCAACGCCGATGTACCCCACCAATCCCTGCGGAAGGCAATCGAGCGGAAAGAACTGCAGGCCGTCGCTCTTGTCGGGCTCGCAGATGCGCGGCTCGCCGCTGAATCCATCCGTGGTGAAGAAGAGGTCGACAATGCTGCGGTCGGTCCGCCGGTGCATGGCGCAGACGAATCGCCAGGCGTCCTCGGCGACGATCAGGCGGGTCTCCTCGAACAGCTCACGTGATGCCGCCGCAACGGCGTCTTCGCCCTCATTGACGTGCCCGGAGGGCAGGGCCCATTGGCCATCCAAATAGCCGGTGTTGAAGCGCCGCTGCAGCAGGATTGCGTCGTCGGCGCGCACCAGGCAATAGGATGCGAGATACGGGCGCTGATGTTCAACGATCATTTGCAAATGTCCTGATGCGCGAGATTTCGGTGCAAGCTGAGATCTCGGTGACAGCACATTCACGTCTGCTGGTCCCGACATGCTGCTGATCGCCAATGGTCGCATCCCGCAACAACGTTCCGTCGGATGGGAGACATCTCCTGGAATTCAGTGTTCGGCCCCTTGCGCCCAGTCTGGCCTTCGCCAGGGACAACAGCGCCAGCACGCGAAGGTCAGACATCGGCCGCTTCCCTTGCGCTGCAGCGCATGCGACATCTCGGCCGACTCTTGGCATTCGTCATCGCCGTTCGCAAGCCTTAGCCTTCGGGCTCTTCCACGAGTTGTGGTGACGGGGGGAATGGAGGTGCCTGGTTGTAAGATGTCGCCATCCACCGACGGAGCACCGACCAATGGGCCATCGCATCGAGATCATGAGCGGCGAGCAGGGCCGGCAGCGCGCACGCCACCTGTTGGATAGTGTCTGGTCTGCGGAGGTGCTGGCTGCTCTGCCATGGAAGGAAGTGGTCTGGGCCAATGCGCATAGCCGCATCCTCGTCTTCGACGGCCGTGACGACGTCATCGCCCATGCAGCACTGCATCTGCGCGATGCAACGCTCGACGCGGGCCCCGTCAGGATCTGCGGCGTCGGCGACGTGGCGACGCATCCGGACTGTCGGGGGCAGGGCCTCGCGGGTGAACTGATGCGCCGTGCCGTGACCGAGATGCGGGACACGCATGGCGTCGATTTCGGCCTGCTGTTCTGCGAGCCACGCCATGCGCCTCTCTACAAAAAGCTCGGCTGGCGCGCGTTCGACGGCGAGGTGCATGCCGAGCAGCCGCGGCAGGGACGCATCCGGTTCGGTGTCATCGACCCCTTCGTGTTCGACCTCATGATGGCGCCGCGCGTCGGCATGCTCGATCTGTGCGGGTTGCCGTGGTGATCGCGCCGCCGGTTCGTCTCGATACGAGCCGCAAGTCCCGATCATCCGCCGGGCAACGGGCCAAGTCGAATGGAGTGCTGTCAGCGTATCTCTCGTCTGCTAGCAATGCGTCTGCTATCAATGCAAACTTGTCCGGGTCATGCGGGATCTTCCGATCGTGCCAAATCGTCGTCAGCTTCTGTCAGGATTGGGAGCCATGGCCGTCTCGTCGCAGATGTTGCCCGTCGCGGGACAGCAGCCGTGGGACTTTGCTTCGGCCGCGGATGGCGATGCCTTCGCCGCAGGCGTTGCCCGGCGGCTCGATCAGGCGCTTGCCGAGCGGCGCCTGTGGAATATCCATGGGCTGATCGTGCTCCGGGATGGCAAGCGCGTCATCGAGCGCTATTTCGAAGGCCCGGATCGTGCGCGCGGCGTCGGCGACATCGGCACGGTGACGTTCACGGCGGAGACGCCGCACGATCTGCGCTCCTGCTCGAAGAGCATCGTGGCTCTGCTCTATGGGATTGCGCACGCGCAAGGCAAGGTGCCGGCGCCCGAGGCGCCGCTGCTGGCGGCCTTTCCGGAGTATGCCGATCTCGCCAGTCCGGAGCGCGCGCGGCTCACCGTTGCCCACGCGCTGACGATGACGATGGGCACCGACTGGGACGAGAGCAGCCTGCCTTACAGTGATCCGCGCAACAGCGAGATCGCCATGGACGAGGCGGCCGATCGCTATCGTTATATCCTGGCGCGCCCGGTCGTCGAGACGCCGGGGACGCACTGGACCTATTGCGGCGGAGCAACGGCTGTGCTCGCCCGTCTGATCGCGAAAGGATCAGGCCAGTCGCTGCACGATTTCGCCCGCGCGCATCTGTTCGATCCGCTCGGCCTCGGACCGACGCAATGGGCCACCGGCGCCGACGGCGAGCCCTTCGCCGCGTCGGGCGCCCGCATGACGCTGCGCGACTTCGCCCGGATCGGCGCGCTGATGCTGTCCGGCGGCCGATGGGATGGCCGGGAGCTCATTCCGGCCGATTGGATCCGCCGCTGCACGACGCCGGCCGTCAGCGCCGACGAGCTTCGCCGCTACGGCTATCAATGGTTTCTCCTCGATGTCGCCTTCGGCAAGCCCAAGGGATGGGCCGCCGGCCGGCTGGAACGGATGTGGATGGCGCAAGGCGAAGGCGGCCAGCGCCTGTACATCATTCCCGCCTTGCAGCTGGTCATCGCCGTGACCGCCGGCAACTACGAGCGCGACGATCAGAGCATTCCGCCGACGCGCATCCTGCGCGAGATCGTGCTGGCGAGCGTGGAGTAGGGATGGAGCCTTGTTGATCGTCCGCCAATGTTGTTGGACACGACGTGGAGGAGAATTGCCCGTAGTCCTTGATCGTCATATGCGAGTCGCCGGCCGTGGCCGATGAGCCCCGATCCAATCGGCTTTCCTGCTCAAGATTGTTCTTTCGTTTTTCCAGAAATTATGCTCTACTCCGTCCATCCTGCTTCGCCACGAGGGGCGTATCGCGATCGTCACGACACGTGAGGCGGGAAGGCGATGGCCGCCTGTTGCCGCAGCGTGCTTGCACGCGGACGAACGGCAATCGGCGGACAGGAAGCCGTGTGGTCCTGGCGCCGCGATGCTGGCGTCAAGTCCAGGGGGATGATGACCTCCTGGACGACGGTGGCTAGACAGCCGTACACCGGGGAGAGCACGTTATAACTGTGAAAACCATCGCGCGGGGAATGCCGGTGTTCGGCTGAACCTGTGGTGACTGCCGCCTGCTTTTTTTGCTGCAGGCGGGCCATGGGTTGCGGCCAGCGCCCGGCATTCCCTGCGCCCTCGTCATCCTGCGAGGGACCATCGACCTCTCCAGCCCGGACGCATCGGCGTCGCGGGACTTCTCCGATGCGCGCCAGAACAGCACCCGCCGTAACAGCACGTTGAGCGAAGCCGGGCCGCAGGGCAAACCGCAGCAGCTTTTCGCGACAGGCCCGACCGGACGCCAGGACACCGCCCGCGGGGATGGCCGAGTGGCCGATTCGCCAGCCGCCTTATGCTCGCGCCGCAGCGGAATTTGATCTACAGGGATGGCGATCCCGACGGACCATGACTAATCCTTACGCGCACCGGCGCGGCAGGCAAATTCGGAGTTGTAAATGTCCACCAGTCCAGCATCCTCCCTCTCGCTCGCTGTGGAAACCGCCGACATCCTGAGCGCGCTCGGCGTGGCGCCGGAGCGGCTGCGCGGCGGAGCGCGCGCGGCGCGCTCGCCGATCACCGGCGAGGTGCTGGGGCAGGTGCATGACGAGACCCAGGCCGGTGCGACCGAGGTCATCGCGCAGGCGCATGCCGCGTTCTTGCAGTGGCGGCTGGTGCCCGCGCCGAAGCGCGGCGAACTGGTGCGCCTGCTCGGCGAGGAGCTCCGCGCCAACAAGGCGGCGCTCGGTCGCCTGGTCTCGATCGAGGCCGGCAAGATCGTCTCCGAGGGCCTCGGCGAGGTCCAGGAGATGATCGACATCTGCGACTTCGCGGTCGGCCTGTCGCGCCAGCTCTATGGCCTGACGATTGCGACCGAGCGGGCCGAGCACCGCATGATGGAGACGTGGCATCCCCTGGGCGTCACCGGCATCATTTCGGCCTTCAACTTCCCCGTGGCGGTATGGGCGTGGAACGCGGCGATTGCGCTGGTGTGCGGCAACAGCGTGGTCTGGAAGCCCTCCGAGAAGACGCCGCTGACGGCGCTGGCGACCGACGCCCTGCTGGCGCGCGCGCTGGCCCGGTTCCGGCGCGAGGGCGGGGAGGCTCCGGAGGGGCTTGCTGGCCTGCTGATCGGCGGCCGTGCGGTCGGCGAGATGCTGGTCGACGATGTCAGGGTGCCGCTGGTATCGGCAACCGGCTCGACGGCGATGGGCCGCGTCGTCGGGGCCTGCCTCGCCAGCCGCTTTGCGCGGGCCATTCTCGAACTCGGCGGCAACAATGCTGCGATCGTCGCTCCCTCGGCCGATCTCGATCTCACGCTCCGCGCGGTGGCCTTCGCGGCGATGGGCACCGCCGGCCAGCGCTGCACCAGCCTGCGCCGGCTGTTCGTGCATGCCGATATCTATGAGCAGCTGGTGCCGCGGCTCAAGCAGGCCTATGCCTCGGTTGCGATCGGCAATCCGCTGCAGCCGGGCACGTTGATCGGTCCGCTGATCGACCGTGGCGCCTATGACGCCATGCAGGATGCCCTGAGCGCGGCCCGGGATCAAAGCGGGCGCGTGTTCGGCGGCGAGCGCGTCGCGGTCGTGGGCTGCGAGGGCGCCTATTACGTGCGGCCCGCGCTGGTCGAAATCAGCTCGCAGGCCGGTCCGGTCGAGCGTGAGACCTTCGCGCCGATCCTCTACGTCATGCCGTATCGCGATCTCGACGCCGCGATCGCGTTGCATAATGCTGTGCCGCAAGGGCTGTCGTCATCGATCTTCACCAATGACCTGCGCGAGGCCGAATTGTTCGTGTCGTCGCGAGGCTCTGATTGCGGCATCGCCAACGTCAATATCGGTCCGTCCGGCGCCGAGATCGGCGGCGCGTTTGGCGGCGAGAAGGAGACTGGCGGCGGCCGCGAATCCGGCTCGGATTCCTGGAAGGCCTATATGCGCCGCACCACCAACACCGTGAACTATGGACGCAGCCTGCCGCTCGCCCAAGGCGTCAAGTTCGACATCGGGTGATCGGCATGACGCATCTCTTCGGCCACGCGAGACCCTGATGGTGAGGAGCCCGCCGCTGCCGCTCTGCGGAACTGCCCTGCGGGGTCGTGCGTTGCGCGCTGGCAAGGAGATGCATCATGGCAGCCAAGAAGAAGACCTCGACGGCAACATCCAGCCGCGGACGCAAGCAGGACCGTGCCCGCGTTGCGGGCGGCCAGGACCACGAAGTGCGCTACGAAGCCAAGAAGAGCGGACGTTCGGCCTCCGCCGTGAAGAAGGCGGTCAAGAAGGTGGGCAACAGTCGCAAAAAGGTCGAGCGCAAGCTCGCGCGCTAGGTCTCCTGCGGCCGCTTCGGCGGCCGCAGCGATCCCTTGGCCCAGCCGAGCGCCTTCGGCGAATGCAGCGGGTCGGGGCCGTCGCAGGCGGGACAGATCAGCTTGCAGCGCTCGCCGCTGCCCTCCCGCACGGCCAACGGGCGCCCGCAGGTCGGGCACGGCTTGCGCAGCGGGGGAGCGGGACGCCTCGACACGGTGATGTCTCCCGGTGGAGGCGTCAGGCTAGAGCAGGCGCGCGTGCAGGGAAATCACTTATTTTATTTGCGGCAAGTCCTGTCGCGGCAATTCTTCCAGTTCGCCTGGCTGCGAGCAATCAGGGCAGGTATCGCCGATCCCGCCGAGGACATCCTCAATCGCCGCCACAGCTTCCGAGCTGCCAACGCCGCGGGGCGGATCGTCGCGGGCCGCGCCGAGCGCGCGCGCCAGCGCATGCGGGTCGCCGCGCTCGCGCATCCAGCCATGCGCCTCGCATGCGACGATTGCTCCGGCCTCGCGCAGGGTGGCGATGGCCCAGCGCGCGAGGCTGTCGCTGGCGGTGCGGCGTGTCATGGTCGTGGGCATCGGGAAAACCCTCCAGCCGGGAGAATCCACGATTGGCCCGACGTTTCCAGCGCCGCCCTGCAGGGCAGGGATTCCGAAATGGTGGGGCTGCCCCTCGGCGGGCGCCGCAGAATCTTGGGCCGGTCGGCTTGAGATCGCCGCGGGCCGAGGCCATCCTCGTGAAAGTCTGGTGAAACGGGTGCAGGATGCAGATCAAGACCAATGAGGATTTGCTGCTCATCATCGATGTGCAGAACGATTTTTGTCCCGGCGGCGCGCTCGCCGTGAGCGATGGCGACGCGGTCGTCCCGGTGATCAACCGGCTCAGCGGGCTGTTTGATCACGTCGTTCTCACCCAGGATTGGCACCCCGCCGGACACAGCTCCTTCGCTTCCAGCCATCCGGGCAAGGCGCCGTTCGAGAGCGTGCCGATGGCCTACGGTCCGCAGACGCTGTGGCCGGATCACTGCATCCAGGGCACGCCGGGCGCGGCCTTTCATGCCGGTCTAGCGACCGACAAGGCGCAATTGATCATCCGCAAGGGCTTTCGTCCGGCGATCGACTCCTATTCGGCGTTTTTCGAGAACGACAAGACGACGCCGACCGGCCTTGCCGGCTATCTGCGCGAACGCGGCTTGCGCCGGGTGTTTCTGGTCGGGCTCGCGACCGATTTCTGCGTGCATTATTCGGCGGTCGATGCACGCCGGCTCGGCTTCGAGGCCGTCGTGATCGAGAGCGCCTGCCGCGGGATCGATCTCGGCGGATCGATGGCGGCCGCGAAGGCGCAGGGCGCCGAGGCGGGCGTGACCAGGATCGCCGAACTGGCTTGAGACGAGGCTACGCCGCCGCGCCGATGTTCGGCTCGGCAATGGCGCCGGCAACGCGGACGCGCACACGCAGCGCGTTGCCGGGGAGATAGGCGATCGGCATGTCCTCGACGTCGACCATTTTGAGCGCGTCGCGGTCGGCCCCGGCCTGGACGGCGCGCGCTTCGGCGATGCCGCGCGCCGCCGCGATGGCCTCGTCGCGGGTCATGTCGCGGAACACCTGGTCGGCCTCGCCGGAGACCTGGGCGATGGCCGCGCCGACGGCGTTGGCGCAGTCGCCATGGTCGACGCGGACGATCTCCGAGATGCCGGAGAGGCGCTCCGGCACCAGGAAGGCGCCGCCGCCGACCGCGAGTAGCGGTACGTCACCGGCCTCGGTCTTCATCCGGTCGATGTCGCTTTCGAGCTTGCGATGGGCATCCGCGAGTGCAGCCTCGATCAGGCGCCGCGGCAGATGCGCGACACGGGCGCGGTCCCCGAGATCGATCAGTCCGGCCGCGACCGCGATGTCGGTCGCCGTCAGGCGGTCGCCGCCGAACACCAGGGCCTCGGATGTCAGCCGGTATCCGACGCTGAGCGGGCCGACGCGGACGGGATCCTGTTCGACATGGCTGCCGCCGCCCAGTCCGATCGAGAGCAGATCGGGCATGCGAAAGAGGGTGCGGACGCCGCCGACTTCGACGACCGCGTTGGCCTCGCGCGGAAAGCCGTGGCGCAGCTGGCCGATGTCGCTGGTGGTGCCGCCGACATCGACGACCATCGCGTCGTCGAGGCCGGACAGATAGGCGGCGCCGCGCATGGAATTGGTGGCGCCGGAGGCGAAGCTCATGACCGGGAAAGCGGTCGCGGTCTCCGCCTGCATCACGGTGCCGTCGTTCTGGGTCAGGAACAGCGGCGCATCCAGACCGGCCTCGGCGATCGCCTTGCGGAAGGCGGTGACGGTGGTGACGGCAAGGTCGTGGAGCGCAGCGTTGAGAAGGGCGGCGTTCTCGCGCTCCAACAGGCCGATGCGGCCGAGGTCGTGCGACAGCGTGACCGCGACGTCGGGGCAGATCTCGGCGAAGATCTCCCGCGCGGTGATCTCGCAACTCGGGTCGAGCGGCGAGAACGACGAGGCGATCGCGACCGCGCGCAGGCCCTTGGCCTTGATGGCGCGCGCGGCGGCCTTCAGGCCGTCGGTGTCGAGCGGCATGAACGGGCGGCCGTCATAGTCATGGCCGCCCTCGAGCATGAAGATCTCGTCGTTGACCAGTGCGGCGAGATCGGCGGGCCAGTCGCAGAACGGCGGCAGCGAGGCGGAGGCCGGCATGCCGATCCTGACCGCACCGATCCGCTGCAGGTGCCGCCGCTGCACCACCGCATTGATGAAATGCGTGGTGCCGATGACGACCGCATCGACCGGCACGGCTGCTGCGGGATTGGCCCGCAGCGCTTTCAGCGCGGCGAGAATGCCGGAGGTGACGTCGGCGGTGGTGGCGCTTTTGACGGAGTGGATGACCCTGTCGTCGGCAATCAGAACCGCGTCGGTATTGGTGCCGCCGACGTCAATGCCAATGCGCTTCATTCATTGAGCTCCAGCGGTCGCGAACAGCGACCGGAAATCGAGGTCGTAGCCGAAGGCGCGGGGGCCGACGAAGGCGAGGCCGCGCGGGCTGGTCAGCACGGCGGGCGCGGGCAGCGCGATCACGGTCACGCGCTGGCCGTAGCGCGCGGTCTCGGTGCCGATGCCATGGCCGTTGACGCTGTCGAGCACGCAGATCAGGTCGGGCGACATCGCGATCGCCTCGCCATCGCGCCAGGCGACGATCCATTCGTTCTGGAACGACAGCTTGAGCCGCGTGCCGCGATCATCATCGCTGCCCTCCACGACGGCAGAGCCGCGCAGAAAACCTTCGGTGGTGCGGCGTTCGACATCGACGATCTTGCCGGTGAACAGGCGCAGTCCGCCCTCGCAGGCGAGGATCGCTGCGATCGGGTCCTGGTGGCTCCTGTTGGCGGCCTCGACCGCACGGCCGATCGCAATCGCCTTGGTGGTGGTGAAATGGATGCCCCAGTCCTTGACCTCGCGTCCCGTACGCGGCGCCTTGCTGGTCGAGGCGATCGAGCCCATCTCGACGCAGATCTTGCGGCTGGCGCGCTCCATCCACTTCCAGGAGGGCACCTTGGTCACGACAGCCTCGATGCCGCGCGGATCGTACAGCGTGCAGGGATAGGGCTTGAGGTCGCCGATCGCCACCGACGTCATCTGCGCCTCCGGGAAGGCGCGGCCCATGCAGTCGGCGTCGACGACGGGAATGCCGAGATGCGCCGCCGCCATCAGCGCCTGCATGCCATTGCCGCCGCCGATCTCGACCGACATCACGGCGTGGAAGGTGATGCAGTTGATCTCCTCCTGCATCCGCACCGCGCGCGCGATGCTGCGGCTGTCGGCGAGGCGCTCCTGGCCCACCAAGGGAGCGCCCATGTTGGACACGACGGCCACCCAGTCGTCGTCCGCCAGATCGAGCGGCGACATCAGCTGCACGCGATGTCCCTCGGCATAGAGACGGCGCAGATTGAGCAGGCCGAGATAGGGGCTGCCGCCTCCGCCGGTGCCGAGAATCCAGGCGCCGACCGCGAGCGCCTCGATGTCGTCGAGGTTGATCGTTTTCATCGCGCTCCCGGTCATGACAAGGGCTCCCCGATCGGAAAATACGGGCTTGGTTCGCGGTTGGACGCTGACGCGCAGATGACGTTCACAATATCAATCCTCGAGAATGACGAGATCGCCGGGCTGCCAGCTGAGCGTGACCGCCTGACCGGGCGCATGAAATGGACGCGCCCCCGAATTCGGCTGCTGCGCGAGCACGCGCTGGCCGTCTTCGAGCACGATGCGGTAGAGCACGGCGCCGCCGAGGAAGTTGGTGCTTTCGACCGTGCCGCGCGCCGACCGGCCCGCGCTCCCGCCATCGGCGCCGCTGCTCGGCGACACCACGATTTTCTCGGGCCTCAGCGCAACCGACAGGCCGGCTTCATTGCCGGCCGTCGCGACCGCCTTTGGCAGCGTCAGCACGAGGCCGCTGCCGACCGCGAGCCCGGCGCCCTGATCCATTATGGCGCGCTGGCCACGAAAGATGTTGGTGTCGCCGATGAAGTCAGCCACGAAACGAGTTCGCGGCTGGTCGTAGATCTCGGTGGGGGTGCCGATCTGCTCGACCCGGCCGGCGTTCATCACGGCGATGCGATCGGACATCGCCAGTGCCTCTTCCTGGTCATGGGTGACGAAGACGAGGGTGACGCCCAAATTCTTCTGCAACTGCTTCAGTTCGAACTGCATCTGCTGGCGCAGCTTCTTGTCGAGCGCGCCGAGCGGCTCGTCGCACAGCAATACGCGCGGCGAGATCACGATCGCGCGGGCCAGCGCGACGCGCTGCTGCTGACCGCCCGAGAGCTGCGCCGGCCTGCGATCCTCCATGCCCGACAGCTCGACCATGGCCAGCGCGGCCTTGACCTTGGCGGCGATCGTCGCCTTGTCGACCTTGCGCATGCGCAGGCCGAAGGCGACGTTCTCGGCCACCGTTCGATGTGGAAACAGCGCGTAGTTCTGGAACACCATCGCCATGTCGCGCTTATGCGCCGGCACATGGGTGATGTCGGCGCCGTCGAGGCAGATCTTGCCGGTGCTCGGGCTGTCGAAGCCCGCGATCATGCGCAATGTCGTGGTCTTGCCGCAGCCGGATGGGCCGAGCAGGGAAAAGAACTCGCCCGGCCGGATGTCCATCGCCACGGCATCGACGGCGCGGACGCCGCCGTCATAGACCTTGCTGACGCCGGCAATCTCGATGGCAGCGCTCATGCGCGGAAGATCCGGTTGACCCGGCTGTCGATCTCGTCCTTCTGCGCGTTGTACCACTTCCAGTCGACCTGGATCAGCTTGCTGACCTTCTCCGGCGTGGTCAGCAGCTTCGCATCATACTTCGCGTCGAGCTTCACCTGTTTGTTGGCCGGCGAATACCACACCGTCTCCGCGAGGCGCTTTTGAACATCGGGCCGCAGCATGTAGTTGATATAGGCATTGCCGAGCTCCTTCGCCTTGCTGCCCGGGGTGATGCTCAGCACCTGTTCCAGCGACAGCACGCCCTCTTTCGGCGTGACGAAGTCGACCGGCTGGTTCTGGCCGTCGTAGCGATAGATGCCGGAATCGTGGAGAATGCCGATGCCGGCCTCGCCGGACAGGATCAGCTTCTCCATCGCTCCGGTGAAGTCGACGAGCTTGATCGGCTTCAGCTTCTCCAGCGCCGCATAGGCGGCATCGAGATCGGTCTGGCCCTTGCCGAAGAGCGTGCCGCACATCATCACGAACGCCTGTCCGAGGCTGTTCGCGGGGATGACATAGCCGCCGCGCGCGCCGTTGAATTTCGCGTCCCAGTAGTCCTTCCACGACGTGATGCTGCCATAGCCCTTGTCGGTGCGCATGCCCAAGCCAATGGCGCTGGTGAAGATGCAGACGCCGACGATCTTGTCGCTGACGGCGTAGGGGTAGACGTCGGCGATGTTCGGCACCAGCCTGGGGTCGACCTTGGGCTCGACGAGGCCCATTTCGACGGCCGCCCACTGCTCGTTGGAGTTGGTGTGCAGCACGTCATAGACCGGCGCAGAGCGCGAACTGGCCTGCAGCTTCGGCAGGAAGGGCAGGGCGGTATCGGTCTTGAGTTTGCACTTGAACTCGGTCTCGAAGGCCGGGCCGATCTCCGCCTTCATCACCTCGCCCCATTTGCCGCCCCAGCCCGTCACGTTCAGCACCGCCTCATCGGCGCGCGCGACGTAAGGCGCCGCGATCACGCCGGCGCCGAGCGAGGCCGCCGCAGTCAGCAAGCGCCGGCGGCTCAGGGAAAAGCGACGCGATGAGGCGGTCATCTCAAGGATCTCCGTTAGAGTTTGACGTAGGAGCGCAGGCCCACGGTGCGGTCGAGCGCGATGACCACGAGGAAGGCAAGCAGGATGGAGACGATCGAGGCGGCTCCGATGGTGCCGTCGAGATCGAACTTCAGATAGTTGAACAGCGTGATCGGCAGGGTCTCGCGGCCAGGGGCAACGAGAAACAGCGACACGGGAAACTGGTCGAACGACACGATGAAGGCGAAGATCGCGCCGGCCAGCACGCCAGGCTTCACCAGCGGCAAGGTCACTTCGAAGAAGGTCCGGGTCGGGCTGGCGCCAAGATTTTGCGCCGCTTCCTCAAGCCTGACATCGAAATTGTGCAGCACCGCGAGCGTGGTGCGGACGACGTAGGGAATGGTCACCAGCGTGTGGCCGGCGACGAGGCCCCACAATGGACGGCCGACGTCGAGCAGGACGTAGGACTGGAACAGTGCAAGCCCGGTCAGGATGGCCGGCAGCATCAGCGGCGACAGCATGGTCGCCACGATCAGCCGCGAGCCCGGCAGATTGCCCCGCGCAATGGCAAGCGCGGCAGATGCGCCGAGCACGGTCGCGGCGAGCGTGGTCATCGCCGCGACTTCGAGGCTGAACACGAGCGCCTGCATGAAGTCGCGCGAGGCAAAGAACTTCTCGAACCAGCGCAAGGAGAGTCCGACCGGCGGAAACTGGATGAACGGCGTCGGATTGAGTGCGAAGACGATCACGATCGCGATCGGCGCCAGGAGGAAGACCAGAACCGCGATGTTGGCCGCCAGATAAAGCCTGCGGCCCCAGCCCCGATGCGCTGCCCGGCGGCGAAGGCCGGTCGAGGTCGCAAGCTCGATCGAGGCCGTCAGCTGCGATGGTGGTGGGGACGCGGGGCTCGGCATCGCCGCCCTTCATTGCAGCTCGCGCTGGCCGGAGACGAGGCCGAGCACATGGTTGTAGGCGATGACGAGCATGAGCGAGATCGCAAGCAGCACCATGCCCAGCGCCGCAGCGAAGCCGACGTTGAAGTTCGCGGAGATCTGCTGATAGATCAGGATCGGCAGGGTCATGATCTGAAAGCCGCCGAGCAGGATCGGCGTGACATAGGCGCTGATCGCAAGTGCGAACACCAGCAGCGAGCCGGCGAGGATGCCCGGCAGGCTGAGCGGCAGGGTGACTTCAAGAAAGGTGCGCCACGGGCTGGCACCGAGATTCTCGGCCGCCTGCTCGAGCCGCTCGTCGATGCGGCCGATCACGCCCGTCAGGGTGAGCACCATGAACGGCACGTAGATGTGGACCAGCCCGATGATGATGCCGCTCTCATTATACATCAGCTGCAGCGGGGTCGAGATCAGGCCGAGTGCGGCGAGGACCTGGTTGATGACGCCCTTGTCGGACAGCAAGGTCATCCAGGCGAAGGTGCGCACGACGATCCCGGTCAGCATCGGCGCCAGCACGGCCATCAGCAGCAGCGCATGGCCGCTGCGACTCCTGATGCGTGCCATCCAATGCGCGAGCGGATAGCCGATCACGAGCGCCACGATAGTTGTCCAGAGGCCGATCCGGAGCGTGGTCCAGATCACCTCGAGATAATAGCTGTCGTTGCCGATGCGGGCATAGTGCTTTGCAGTGAAGCCGACATGCGGCATGACGACCGGATTGCCGGTCAGCACGCTCATGACGGCCATCAGCCCGATGGGCAAAAAGAAGAACAGAGCAAACAGCAGCGCGCTGGGCAGGATCAACAGCGCGAGGCTGTTGACGCGCGGCGCGCCGGTGGCCGGCATCAGGAAGCCAGTCCGGCGAGCTGCTCGATGGTCTGGCCCAGCGGATCGCCGGTGATGCGGCGCAGTCGCGCGGCCATCGCGCCGAGCTCGCGGCGGACATTGGCGCGTTCGATCTCGGTCGTGGCCTGCACCGAATAGGAGACGGCGATGCCGATCAGTTCACCGCTCTCGCCGCTCGCCAGTGCAAAACCCTGCGATCCAACGCCTTCGATGGCCTCGTCCGCTGCGTCCGAGATGCCGGTGCGGCGGATTTCGTTCAGCCGCGCCATCAACTCGGTGAAGTTTTGCGGCGAATTGGCGGGCACCTTCGGATAGTCGAGCGGGACACGCGCCCGGATCTCCTGGTCCGACAGCCGCGCCAGCATCGCGCGTCCGTTCGAGGTGATGATCGCGGGCGTACGCTGGCCCGGCGGATTGACGACGCGCAGCGGGTTCGAGCCCGTCACGATGCGCAGCACGACCTGCTGATAGCCGTCGAGCACGGCGATGTAGCCGGTATGGCCGGTCCGCGCGCAGACGTCGCGCAGCTCGCGCTCGGCGGTCGCGATCAGATCGTCATGGGCGCGATGCAGGCGTCCAAGTTCGAAGGTGAGCAGGCCGGGGCGGTAACGGCGGCTGTGTGGATCCTGCTCGAGCAGGCCGCAATCGCGCAGCGAGCGGAGCAGGCGGGAGGTGGAGCTCTTCGGCTTGCCGGTCAGGACTTGCACGTCGGCAAAGGAGAGGTCGGGCCGCGAGGTCGAAAAGCAGCGCAGAATGTCGATGGCGTTGGTCAGGGCGCTCATGATGATACCGTTTGTTCCATTTTTTGGAACGTAGTCCCGAATTCTAGAAGCGGCAGAGTGCCTGCCGCAAGGCGAAATTAGGGGCAAAGCGATGCCCGAATGCGCGTCATGGTGGTGGTCGTGGTGCCCTGGGCAGCTGCAGCATCGCCGGTCCTAATGCGGTGTGGCCGACCGGATTCGGCTGACAGCGGCCTCCACATTCGTCCAGCCGGGCTTGTCCGGCGCGAACTGCCCGCGCAGGTAGCTGACGAGCTCCGCAAGTTGTGTGTCGCTCAGATGGTCCCTGAATGCCGGCATGTAGCCGAGGTCGGACGAGGCCGGCTTCATGATGCCGTGCAGGATCACCTGGATCAGGTTGTCGGGCGTCGCGCTGTGCAGGTTGCTGTTGAGCGCGAGCGAGGGGCGGCTGCCGAACAGCGGCAGGCCGCCGACCTCGTGGCAGACAGCGCAGGCGCCGAGGTAAAGCCGCGCGGCTGGAGACGATGCCGAGGTCACCTGGGTGAGCGCTTCGAGCTCCGCGGCCATCGCCTCCAATGTCGCTGGCTCGGGCGCGGCCTCCTGGAAGGAGGCAAGATAGGTCGCCATGGCCCGGATATCTGCGTCGGCGAGCGTCGCGAGATCCTTGACGATCGGCGCCATGGGACCTGCGGCCACGCCGTGAAAGCGCGACTGGCCGGAGCGCAGATAGGTGTAGAGCTCGTCTTCCGTCCACGGGATCGGCGCTGACGAGAGCGAGGTGAGCGCCGGCGCTTCCCAGCCATCGGCAAATCCACCTGCGAGATAGGCCTTGCGCTGTTCGGCGCCGAGCGCATTGCGCGGCGAGTGGCAGGCGCTGCAATGGCCGAGACTCTCGACCAGATAGAAGCCGCGATTCCACTGCTCCGATTTCGTTGGATCGGATTTGAACGGCTGGTTATCGTGGAACAGGGCATTCCATCCGGCCACAAGTGGCCGCAGGTTGAACGGAAAGCGAAGCTGATTGTCCGGCGCCTGCTGCCGCACCGGAGGCTGCGCCATCAGATAGGCGTAGAGCGCTTGCAGGTCGGCGTCGCTGGTCCGTGCGAAATGCGTGTAAGGGAATGCCGGATACAGCTGCCGGCCGTCGCGATGCACGCCCTCCCGCATGGCGCGCTCGAAGGCGGGATAGGACCAGGCCCCGATGCCGGTGTCCAGGTCGGGCGTGATGTTGGTGCTGAAGAGGGTGCCGAATGGCGTCTCCAATGCGCGGCCACCGGCATTGGTCAGGCCGCCGTCCGCGGTATGGCAGACCGCGCAATTGCCGAGCGCGGCGAGCGCCTCGCCGCGCGCGATCGTCGCGGCGGAATAGACGGCGGGATCGGACGGCGCGATCGGCGCGATCGCGCGCCATGGCAGCACGGCGGCGGCAACTCCGATCGCTGCGGCGCAGGCGGCCACCGCGCCGGCGATCAGGCCGCCTTGTTTGGCGAACGGCTTGAGCCATGTCTTGGCCGGCTTGTCGGGCGTGGGGAGGTGCGGCGGTGACGGCCTCTCGGCCTGCTCGCCGCGCAATCCCTCGAGAATGCGCTCCGGCGTGAATGGCGGCTCGCGGAAGCGCACGCCGGTGGCGTCATAGATCGCGTTGGCAATCGCGGCCGCGCTCGGGACCGAAGCGGACTCGCCGACGCCGAGCGGCGGCTGGTCCGGTCGCGGCAGCATCAAGACGTCGATGTCAGGCACGTCGGGGAAGGTGATGATCGGATAGGCGCCCCATTCCCGCGCCGCGACCTTGCCGCGTGTGAATGGGACCTCCTCCATCAGCGCCCGGCTGGTCGACTGGATGACGTTGCCCTCGATCTGGTGACGCACCCCGTCCGGGTTGATCATCAGGCCGGAATCCTGCCCGGCGACCACGCGGGTGACGCTGACATCGCCGGTCGTCGTGTCTACGGCGACATCGGCGATCCACGCCGACCATGCCGCGCCATAACCGGGAAACTTGCTGTGGACATAGAGCGCATAGGCAAAGCCGCGGCCATGCACGACGCCATCCACCGGCGTCTTCTCCTGCCGCACCGGGCGCGGCGTCCAGCCGGCGCGCTCGGCGACCGCGTTGACGAGATCGCGGGCGCGCTCGTCCTTCAGATAGCGCAGCCGGTATTCGATCGGATCGACTTCGGCCTCGGCGGCGAGTTCGTCGATATAGGACTCATGGGCAAAGGTATTGGGCAGGGCGGATACGCCGCGAAGCCATGATGCGCGCACGATCGGCGGCATATCGTGCGCCGTCACGCGCATGTGGTCGTAATCGTAAGGCGGGATCGCGGTGCGGTCGCCCATCTCGAACACGACCGGCTCCGGCGCGACGCGGCCGGTGAGCAGCAAGGCCAAGGTCGGCGCGCCATTCGAGGGATAGCGCGTGGCGAACTCATAGGCCGCGACCGACCCGTCGGCGTTGAGGCCGCCATTGACGTCCATCAGCTGCGCGGTGCCCTTGGGCTCCCACAGGTGCTCCTGCTCGCGCGTCAGCTGCACGCGCACCGGGCGGCCGACGGCGCGCGACAGCAGCAGGGCATCGGCGGTCACGTCGTCGGCGCAGTTGCGGCCGTAGCAGCCGGCGGCCTCGAGCCGGATCAGCTCGATCTGATGCTCGGGGCAGTCGATCAGCTTGGCGAGATCGGCGCGCAGGATGTGCGGGTTCTGCGTCCCCGAATAGATGCGGATCTGGCCGTCGCGAACATCGGCCACCGCGCAGGACGGCCCGATCGAGCCGTGCATCTGATAGGGCCAGAGATACGTCCGCCGCATCGGTTTGGCGGCGCCTGCGATCGCGGCGTCGACATCGCCCTTGTCGAGCAGCCGGCGTGGGCTCGACGGGTTGGCGCGCAGCGCGTTCGCGACATCGTCGAGATTGCGCAAGTCCGGCACCGGTTTCCAGCTGACCTGCAGGCGCTCGGCGGCGAGGATGGCGTGCTCCTCGCGCTCGGCAACGACGCCGACAAAATCGCCGATGACGACGACATCGACCAGGCCGGGAACGTCACGCACCGAGTCCTTGTCGACGCCGATCAGGCTGGTGCCGATGAACGGGCCGGCATCGATACCGGCATAGGGCGGACGCACGACGCGGCCGTGCAGCATGCCGGGGACGCGAACGTCGTGCACGTAAGTGAGTTCGCCGGTCGCCTTGGCCGGAAGATCGACGCGCGGCACCGAGCGGCCGACGACCTGATAATTGTCGACCGGTTTGACGGCCACGTCGTCAGCCAGCGCGAGACGGATGGTCTCGTCGCCGATCAGCTCGCCATAGCTGAGCGCGCGATTATTGGCGCCACGGACCAGTCCATCCTCGACGGCCAGATCCTCAATGGCGGCACCCAGTTGCGCTGCCGCCCGGACCAGCAGAAAGGCGCGCGCCTGCGCGGCCGCTTTGCGCAGCGGCACCGCGGTGATCTGGATGGTCTCGCTGGCGATCGTCGCGCCCTGGTTGGGCACGATGGCGGTGTCGCCGAGCACGACCACGACGCGGGCGAAGGAGACGTCGAGCTCTTCTGCGACGATCTGTCCCAGCGCTGTCCGGATGCCGGTGCCGAGATCGACATGTCCGTTGAAGGCTGAGACCTCGCCGGACGCGGTGATCCGAATGAAGGTCTCGAACTGTCCGTCGGCGCCCGCGACGGGGCGTTCGACGACCAGCCAGCCGCGCGGTGCGTCGGTTTCGGTGGGCGTGCCAGCGCTCATCAGTCCAACGCCTCGAGCGCGTGTCCGGCGGCCCGCATCGCGGCGCGGAGGATTTCGATATGGGCGCCGCAGCGACAAAGATTGTAGCGCAGCGCCTGCTTGATCTCGTCGAGCGACGGATCGGGCTTGATCGCGAGCAGCGCCTTGGTGGTCATGATCATGCCATTCAGGCAATAGCCGCATTGCGCGGCCTGCTCGGCGATGAAGGCCTGCTGCACCGGATCCGGCGCCTCGCGCGAGCCGAGGCCTTCCAGCGTCGTGACGGTGCGACCGACGCAGCCCTCGATCGGAATGACGCAGGAGCGTGCGGCGCGGCCGTCGATCAGCACAGTGCACGCGCCGCACTCGCCGAGGCCGCAGCCATATTTCGGGCCGTTCAAACCGAGGTCGTTGCGCAGCGCATGGAGCAGGGGCGTGTCGGGCGCGGCGGTGACGTCATGCGTCTGTCCGTTCACGGTCAGCCGAATCGTTGCTGGCGTCATGCCCTTCTGTCGTCCGCTATGCTATCGTTAACGAGAATGCGATCGCGATCGCCCCGGAGCCTATCGTTTGTGTACTAACATGCAAGTACCGCGTTTCGCGGTGCAGCGTATGCACGATTTGTCGTCATTGTGCAGGGCAAACTGATCGTTTATCCGGCAAACCTGCTTTTCGCCTGCGGGAGCGCTTGACAGTCGGCGGAGGGGCGCGACATCATTCGTATACGAACGAATTGCCGCGGCGCGCCGGCTGTTATCGTCGCCTCCGCTTCAAGATGGGCTCCTCTGCATGGTGACTGAGACGGCGAGCGACGGTGCAGGGGACAAGATCCGCTGCGATGCCTGCCCGGTGATGTGCTACATCAAGCCGGGCGCGGCCGGTGCCTGCGATCGCTACGCCAATCAGGATGGCGTGCTGGTGCGCGTCGATCCGCACATCCTGCTCGAGCGCACCGTGTCGCATGGCGGCAAGCTGGTTCCGTTCCAGGCCAGCGGCGACTGGGACGGCAAAATCGTGCATCAGCCGGAACTGTTCGTCACCGCGATCGGAGCCGGCACCACCTATCCCGATTACAAGCCGGCGCCATTCATCGTCTCGTCGCAGGTCGAAGGCGTTGACATGGTCACGGTCGTGACCGAGGGCATCTTCAGCTATTGCGGTGTCAAGGTGAAGATCGACACCGACCGCTATCTCGGGCCCGAGGCCGCGACGGTGCGCGTCGACGGCGAGGCGGTCGGTCACGTCACGACCAGCGAATATGGCTCGCAGATGCTGTCGCTCGGCGGCGTGCATCATCTGACCGGCGGCTCCAAGAAGGAGGGGCGTGTCACCTGCGATGCGCTGATGGATCTCAGCAACCGCAAGGCCGTCGAACTCACGATTGATGGCGGCGCCAGCGTGATCGTGCAGGCGGGGCAGCCGCCGGTGGTCAACGGCGTCAAGGAAGAGCGCATGCGCGTCGGTTGCGGCTCGGCCACGATCGGCATGTTCGCCAAGCAGTGGCAGGGCAAGGTCGACGAGGTCGTCGTGGTCGACGACCACATCACCGGCGTGCTGTCCGAGCACCAGGCCGGCAAGCTGCTCGACATTCCGGCCACCGGCATCAAGATGAAGGGGCGACGCTCCACGCCGGGGCGGTACTTCCAGGTGGCGCAGCCCGGCACCGGCTGGGGTGGCACCGACATCTCCGATCCGCTCTCCATTCTCGGGCCGTTCGATCCGAAGACGGCGAAGCCCGGCACGACGCTGCTGATGGTGTCGACCACCGGCGAGCATGCCGGCTACTATGTGCTCGACGAGGCGCTGAAGCCGGTCCAGCGCGACATGCCGCCGGAGCTGCAGTTCTCGGTCGAGCGCATCCAGGAAAATTGCGAGCCGGCGCTGTGCACCGTGCTGTTCATGGCCGGTGCCGGCGGCTCTTTGCGCGCCGGTGTCACCGACAATCCGGTGCGGCTGACGCGTTCGGTCAAGGATGCGTTGACGCGCGTCACGTCAGGCGGGGCGCCGGTCTATGTCTGGCCGGGTGGCGGCATCACCTACATGGTGGACGTGACGCAGATGCCGGCCGGCGCCTTCGGCTACGTGCCGACTCCGGCGCTGGTGGCGCCGATCGAGTTCACCATGACGCTGTCCGACTATGAGGCGCTGGGCGGCCACATGGATTACGTGCAGCCGCTCGCGTCGCTCAGGGATGTCAGCAAGGATATTCGGCAGTTGCCGTGGCCGGGGCAGGGCATATGAGCCGTCAGCCCCAGATCGCGCTATTGCCGGACCGGCGGCTGCATCTGCAGGATGGACCGATCGATCTGATCATCGGCGCCGAGGGGGCGGAGGCTGATATCCGCGCCGCCTATCAGGCGGCCGCGGAACGCTTCACCGGTCTGCTCGATGAGCTCTGCTCGGAACTGTCCGAACTGCGCAAGGCCGCGGATCAGGATCGTTGTGTTGTGAATGGCGTCGTCGCCCGTCGCATGCATGCGGCCGTGGCGCCGTTCGCGGCCGAGATGTTCATCACGCCGATGGCCGCGGTGGCCGGAGCGGTGGCCGAGGAGATTCTCGGCGCGATGCGCGGCGCGGCGACGCTTGCGCGGGCCTATGTCAACAATGGCGGCGATATCGCGCTGCATCTGGAAGACGCCGCGACCTTCACGGTCGGATTGATGGACCGGCCGGATGCGGCCGGCGTCATGCGTCGGATCACGCTCCATGCTGCGGACGCGGTCCGCGGCGTCGCCACGTCGGGACGGCATGGCCGCAGTTTTTCGCTCGGCATCGCCGATGCGGTGACGGTGCTTGCGGCAAGCGCGGCGCAGGCGGACGCGGCGGCGACGGTGATCGCCAATGCGGTCGACCTGCCCGGACATTCCGCGGTGGTCCGCCGTCCCGCCTGCGAGCTGCAGCCCGACAATGATCTCGGTCATCGGCTTGTCACATGCGATGTCGGCGTGCTGAGCGAGACCGACGTGGCAACGGCGCTGGCCGCGGGGGAGCATTGCGCGCAGGCGTTGCTGTCGGATGGCCGGATCGAAGGCGCCGTGCTGCAGCTCCACGGCGCCATCCGCGCCGTCGGTGCGCGTCCGATCGAGATCGTTCGTCCGTCCCGGTTGCGGGCGGCCGCGGCGTGAGGTTTGATGCATGATGGGCTGGAATATGAGGGACTGTCGTCGATGAGCGCCGTCATCCGCAAGATCGTGACCGTGGTCGAGGAAGTTCATCAGGAGATGGGCAGGCCGATCTCGCCGCCGACGCGGCGTGCCGCCGCGGTGGCCGTGATCGAGAACCCGTTTGCCGGCCGCTATGTCGAGGACCTGTCGCCGCTGATTGCGATCGGCGAGGAGCTTGGCGAGATGCTGGCCAAGCGCGCGGTGGCTGCGCTCGGCATCGAGGGGCCGGCCGCGCACAGTTATGGCAAGGCCGCGGCGGTCGGCAGCGACGGCGAGCTGGAGCACGCCGCGGCGATTTTGCATCCGAAAATGGGCGCGCCGGTGCGCAAGGTGCTCGGCAAGGGCGCGGCGCTGATCCCGTCGTCGAAGAAGCGAGGCGGCGTCGGCTGCACGCTCGACATTCCGCTGGGGCACAAGGACGCCGCCTTCGTGCGCAGTCATTTCGACGGCATGGAGGTGCAGATCAACGATGCGCCGCGTGCCAACGAGATCATGGTGGCGCTCGCGGTCACCGATAGCGGCCGTCCCTTGCCGAGGGTCGGTGGGCTCACGGTCGCCGAGATCAAGGGTGACGACGGTTTAAGATAGTTCGAGTCAACATTGGAGGCTGAAGGGATGCGACGGAGAACGATGCTTGCGGCAGGCCTGGGCCTTGCCGTCGCGGGACTTGCGGGCGCGGCGCGCGCCGAGGACGTCATCAAGATCGGCGAGATCAACAGCTACTCGCTGCTGCCGGCTTTCACCGAGCCCTATCGCAAGGGCTGGCAGCTGGCGGTCGAGGAGGTCAATGCGGCCGGCGGCATCAACGGCAAGAAGCTCGTCGTCGTCTCCAAGGACGACAGCGGCAAGCCGGCCGACGCGCAGACCGCCGCCAACGAGCTGGTGTCGAGCGAGAATGTCGCGATGCTCGCCGGTACCTTCCTGTCGAATATCGGCCTCGCCGTCAGCGACTTCGCCAACCAGAAGAAGGTATTCTTCCTGGCGGCCGAACCGCTGACCGACGCCATCACCTGGGCAAAGGGCAACAAATACACCTTCCGTCTGCGTCCGTCGAACTACATGCAGGCGGCGATGCTGGTGGAAGAAGCCGCCAAGCTGCCGGCCAAGCGCTGGGCGACGATCGCGCCGAACTACGAATATGGCCAGTCGGCCGTCGCGGTGTTCAAGAAGCTGCTCTCCGAGAAGCGCCCGGATATCCAGTGGGTCGACGAGCAGTGGCCGCCGCAGGGCAAGATCGATGCGGGTCCGGTGGTGCAGGCCGTCGCCGCCGCCAATCCGGAAGCGATCCTCAACGTCACCTTCGGCGCCGATCTCGTCAAGCTGGTCCGCGAGGGCAACACGCGCGGCCTGTTCAAGGACCGCAAGGTCGTGAGCTTCCTCACCGGCGAGCCGGAATATCTCGATCCGCTCAAGGAGGAGACGCCAGAGGGCTGGATCGTCACCGGCTATCCCTGGTACTCGATCAAGACGCCCGAGCATGATGCGTTCCTGAAGGCCTACCAGGCCAAGTACAACGACTATCCCCGGCTCGGCTCGATCGTCGGCTACCAGACCATCAAGTCGGCGGCCGCCATTCTCGCCAAGGCCGGCTCGACCGATGCCGACAAGCTGATCGCTGCCGCCGAGGGCCTGTCCGTGCCATCGCCGTTCGGCGAGATCACCTTCCGCAAGATCGACCACCAGTCGACGCTCGGCGCCTACGTCGGCAAGACCGCGCTGAAGGACGGCAAGGGCATCATGGTCGACACCGTCTATCGCAAGGGCTCGGACTATCTGCCCAGCGATGAAGAGGTCGGCAAGCTCCGGCCGAAGGACTGATCCACACGATCCTGCCTCCTCCTCCCGCGGAGGAGAGCGGGCGGGGTGAGGGAGCACGACGCCTGATCTACAGGTTCAGGCCGAGATCCCTCACCCCACGCCGGCTCGCTGGCTCTCCGCGAGGAGAGTAGTCCGAGCTCGAATGCGGCTCATCAAGACAGACGACCTCCTGACGCGGACCGCCCATGGCCTTCTATTTCGTCCAGTTCCTGACCGGCCTTGCCAGTGCAGCCTCGCTGTTTCTGGTGGCGTCGGGACTGTCGATCATCTTCGGCGTCACCCGCATCGTGAATTTCGCCCATGGCGCGTTCTACATGCTCGGCGCCTATATCGCGTTCTCGCTCACGGAACGTCTGTCGGGGGCTCTGGGCTTCTGGGGCGGCATCGTCGTCGCAGCACTCGCGGTGGCTGTGATCGGCGTGATCGTCGAGATCGTGCTGCTGCGCCGGATCTATCACGCGCCCGAGCTGTTCCAGCTGCTCGCCACCTTCGGCCTGACGCTGATGGTCGAGGATCTCGTCGTGCTGATCTGGGGCCCGGACGATCTGGTCGGCCGCCGCGCGCCCGGCTTCAAGGGCGCGGTGGATTTCTTCGGCCAGAATATCCCGAGCTATGACCTGTTCCTGATCGTGCTCGGTCCCGTCGTGCTCGGTGCGCTCTGGCTGCTGTTCCAGCGGACACGTTGGGGCATCCTGGTGCGCGCGGCGACGCAGGATCGCGACATGGTCGCGGCGCTCGGCGTCAATCAGAAATGGCTGTTCACCTCGGTGTTCGCGGTCGGCGTCTTCCTCGCCGCGCTCGGCGGTGCGCTGCAGATCCCGCGCGACGCGGTCCATCACGCGATGGACCTGCGCATCATCGTCGAGGTGTTCGTCGTCGTCGTGATCGGCGGGCTCGGCAGCATCCTCGGCGCCTTCGTGGCGGCGGTGCTGGTGTCCGAGCTCAACGCCTTTGGCATCCTCATCTTCCCGACGATCTCGCTGATCCTGGTCTTCCTGGTGATGGCCGTGGTGCTGGTGATCCGGCCCTGGGGCCTGTTCGGCAAGAAGGAGGCGCCGGCGCGCCGCACGCCGGGCCTCACCGTCATCCCCTGGCGCCCGCTGACCTCGGTCGAGCGGCTGGCCTCTGTGGTCGCGCTGGCGCTGGTGGCGATGCTGCCCTTCATCGCCGGCAACTACGCGCTGACCGTCGGCGCCGAGATCGCGATCTTCGTGATCTTCGCGGCCTCCTTGCATTTCCTGATGGCGGTCGGCGGGCTCGCCTCGTTCGGCCACGCTGCCTATTTCGGCCTCGGCGCCTATGGCGTCGCCTTCCTCGCCAAGATGGCGGGACTGCCGATGATCGTCTGCATTTTGCTGGGCCCGCTGCTCGGCGCGCTCGGCGCAGCCGTGTTTGGTGCTTTCGCGGTCCAGCTCTCCGGCGTCTACTTCGCGATGCTGACGCTGGCCTTCGCCCAGATCGTCTGGTCGATCGCGTTCCAATGGGTGGCCGTGACCGGCGGCGACAATGGCATTCTCGGTCTCTGGCCGGAAAAGTGGGCGGCCTCGCCGTCGCACTTCTATTGGCTCGCATTGGGCGTATCGGCGTTCGTGGTCAGCGTGCTCCGGCTGATCACCTTCTCACCGTTTGGCTACGCGCTGCGCGGCATGCGCGACTCGCCGCTGCGCAGCGAGTCGATCGGCATCAACGGCAAGCGCATCCAGTGGACCGCTTTCATCATCGCCGGCACCACGGCCGGCATCGGCGGCGCGCTGTTCGCTTACCTGAAAGGCAGCGTCTTCCCCGATAATATGGGCATCTCGCTGTCGGTGGATGCGCTGGTGATGGTGCTGCTCGGCGGTGTCGAGACGGTGCCCGGCGCGATCTTCGGCGCCATCGTCTACAAGGCGCTCAACATCTGGCTGGTCAGCCAGACCGATTGGTCAAAGCTCGTGCTCGGCATCTTCATCGTGCTGATCGTCGTCGTCTTCCCCAAAGGCATCGTCGGCGTGGTCGAGAGCGTCATGCAGCGTCGGCGTGCGGCGGCGCCCAAGGCGGCCGCATTGTCGGCCAAGATGGAGGGCGCCCAATGAGCCTCGGCGTGTCGCTGCTCTCGGTCGAGGGCCTGTCGAAATCCTATGGCGGCATTCACGCCGTGCGCAGCGTGTCGTTCATGCTGCAGGCCGGCGAGATCCTCGCGTTGATCGGCCCGAACGGCGCCGGCAAGAGCACCTGCTTCGACATGCTCAACGGCCAGAACGTGCCGGACAGCGGCCGCATCACTGTCATGGGCGGGGAGACCACCGGACGCAAGCCCCGCGAGGTCTGGCGGCTCGGGGTCGGCCGCACCTTCCAGATCACCGCCACCTATCCGACGATGACCGTGCGCGAGAACATCCAGGTCGCGCTGGTGTCGCATCACCGCCGGCTCTACGATTTCTGGACGCCGATGATGTCGATCGAGCGCGGCGAAGCGGATCGTCTGCTCGATCTCGTCGGCATGGCCGGCTATGCCGAGCGCCCTTGCGGCGAGCTCGCCTATGGCGATCTGAAGCGGCTGGAGCTCGCGATCGCGCTCGCCAACCAGCCGAAGCTGCTGTTGATGGATGAGCCGACCGCCGGCATGGCGCCGCGCGAGCGCGTCGAGCTGATGCGGCTGACCGCCAAGATCGCGCGCGAGCAGTCGATCGGCGTTCTCTTCACCGAGCACGACATGGATGTCGTGTTCGAACATGCCGATCGCATTCTGGTGCTCAATCGCGGCAGCCTGATCGCGCAGGGCTCGCCGGCCGAGGTCCGCGCTAACCGCGAGGTGCAGGCGATCTATCTCGGCGAAGGCCTGCTGTATGACGCTGTCCATCGCGAGGGAGCCTCGGCATGAAGCTGTCCGTCTCCAATCTCAACAGTCATTACGGTCCGGCGCATATCCTGTTCGACATCGGCCTCGAGGTCGGCGAGGGTGAAGTGGTGGCGCTGCTCGGCCGCAACGGCGCCGGCAAGTCGACGACGTTCCGCTCGATCGTCGGCCTCGTCGCGCTGCGCGAGGGCCAGATCCTGTTCGAGGGCAAGGACATCTCCACGGCGCCGACCCATGAGATCGTCCGTGCCGGCCTCGGCTACGTGCCGGAGGAGCGGCGGATCTTTACCGATCTGACGGTCGAGGAAAATCTCGAAGTCGGCCGGCAGAAGCCGCGGCCGGGCTCACCGCAATGGACGCGCGAGAAGCTATACAAGCTGTTTCCCAATCTCGGCGAGATGAAGAACCGGCCGGGCGGGCGCATGAGCGGCGGCGAGCAGCAGATGCTGACGATCGCCCGCACCCTGATGGGCAATCCGTCCCTGGTGCTGCTCGATGAGCCCTCCGAAGGTCTGTCGCCGAAGATTGTCGAGCAGATGGTCGACGCCATCCTGACGATGAAGAAGGAGGGCGTGTCGCTGGTGGTGTCCGAGCAGAACCTGCATTTCGCCAGGCTGATTTCGGATCGCGCCTATATCATCGAGCGCGGCCGCATCTGCTTTGCCGGCACCATGGCCGAGCTCGACGCGCGGCCCGATATCCGCGACGCGCATCTGTCGATCTGAGGCAAGGACGATCATGGCAAAGACCGCCACGTTGAAGCGGCCGGCAAAGGCAGCGAGCAAGGTCGCGCTGAAGCCGGCCAAGGCTGCTGCGAAGATGGCCGCGAAGGCTGCGGCCAAGCCGGCGAAATCGAACTACGTGCTGGACGATCAGATCGGCTTCATCCTCCGCCAGGTCTGGCAGCGCCATACCATGATCTTCGCGCGCGACATCGGCAGCAACCTGACGCCGACGCAATGGGCGGCGCTGTCGAAGCTGGTCGAGACGGGTCCGTGCTCGCAAAATCAGCTCGGCCGTCTCACGGCGATGGATGTCGCGACCATCAAGGGCGTGATCGACCGGCTGACTGCGCGCGGCCTGACGGAGACCAGCGCTGACCCGCAGGACGGACGGAGGTTGCTCGTGAGCCTGACCCGTGCCGGCCAGCAGCTCGCGGAGAAGACCGCGCCGCTGGCGCTCGCCATCTCCAAGGAAACGTTGGCCCCACTCGATGCCAAGGAGCGCGAGACGTTGCTGGGGTTGTTGAGCAGGCTGCGATAGTTGCCGCGAGCGCTGATCTCGTAGGGCGGGCAAGACGCATTCGCGCAGCGAATGCGACGTGCCCACCATCCATGTTGCGACGAGATGGTGGGCACATCGCGCACGACGCTGGCGCGTCGCGTGCGCCTTTGCCCACCCGACGCGATCTTCATCGAACTTCGGCGTCGTTGCGAGCGCAGCGAAGCAATCCAGAGTCACGCGTGACGCCCTGGATTGCTTCGCTGCGCTCGCAATGACGGAGCTTGTGGCAACTACTTCGCCACGATCTCCGGGATCTTCGTCGCCGGCGGTGTGTTGCGGCTGCGCTGGGTGCGGACGATGCCGTCGATGATGGTCATGCCGATGCCCGGAAGGTCGCCGAGCTGGACGCTGTCGAGCAGCGTCTTGGCCGGCGAGTGCTGCGCCTTGTCCATGATGACGAAATCGGCGGAGCGTCCGACCTCGATCAGGCCGCAATCGAGCTCGCGCATCCGCGCGGTGTTGCCGGTGGCGAAGCAGAACGCGATCTCGGCCGGGACGTCACCGAGCGAGGACAGCAGCGACACCATGCGGAGGATGCCGAGCGGCTGCACACCGGAGCCGGCCGGCGCGTCGGTGCCGAGGATGACGCGGTGGAGATCGTTCATCTCGCGCGCGGTGCGCAAGGTGAACAGGGCCGAGCGCTCATTGCCATTGTGCACCAGTTCGAGGCCGGCCTTGCAGCCTTCGCAGATGCAGCGGATCTGATCGTCCGGCAAAGCGGTGTGGCCACCATTGATGTGTCCGATCACATCGGTGCCGGCCTCCAGCACCACGTCCTTGTCGATCAGGCCGGAACCGGGAATCGAGGGGCCGCCGGTGTGGATGGTGCTCTGGATGCCGTATTTGCGCGCCCAGCCGACCATCTTGCGTGCGGTCGGGCCGTCCTTGACGCCGCCGTGGCCGACCTCGCCGAGCAGTTTGACGCCGGCGGCGGCGAGCTCCTTGAAGTCGTCCTCGACCATCTCGCATTCGATGACAGGGGCGCCGGCATGCACCTTCACGCCGCCGGGGCGGAGCGTCCAGAACGCGCGCTGCGCGAAGATCGCCATCGCCTTCAGGCCGACGACGTCGCGTGGACGGCCCGGCATGTGCACCTCGCCGGCAGAGATCATCGTGGTGACGCCGCCGTGGAGATAGGAGTCGATCCAGTTGCTCTGGTTCTGCCGCGGCGTCCAGTCGCCGGCGACGGGATGGACGTGGCTGTCGATCAGGCCCGGAGCGACCGTCGTGCCGTGCGCGTCGACGATGGTGGTCGCGCCTTCGGTGTCGACATCCTTATAGCGGCCGATGGCAGTGATCTTGCCGTTCTCGGCGACGATCGTATCGGCATCCAGGATCGGCCGTTCCAGCGCGCCGGACAGCATCAGGCCGATGTTGCGGATGACCAGCTTGCTGGGACCGGTCGCTTGCGGCGCGTCATGGGCCATCGGAATGTCCTTCTCTCCAGACGAAGCATTTGGCGGCAGTTTGCGCCGGCACGCGGCGCAGCATCAAGCCGGTTGTGGTCATTCGTACACGAATGAACTCGGCCGGCAAGCGGCGGTGTTGCACGAAGATTCGGCGCGATTTGCCTGTATCAGGTTCACGGGCCTCGGGGGTCGAGACGCGCCGCAAGGCGGCGCTCCTCGCCATGAGGGTTGAGGTCTCGTCGCGAACTGATCCCTCGTCCTGAGGCGCCCGCCACAGGCGGGGGTCTCGAAGGACGGCCAAGCAGGAGCTGTAGCTCCAGCGGTGTCGAAAGACCTGTCTACCGCAGCGTCGGAATGTAAAATGCCTGGCGGAAATAGGAGCGGAACACCTCCATGGCCGGCGTGAACTCGATATTGCGCCGCCAGGCGAGGCCGACATCCATCGCGGGCACCGGATCGCTCAGCACGATGGTCTCGATCCGCCGGCCCTCCAGCGACCAGGGCCGCAGCACCATGTCGGAGAGGATCGCGACGCCCTGGCCGTTGGCGACCATCGACCGCACTGCTTCGACCGAGGACGTCCGGAGGACGACGTTCGGTTGGAACGCCGTCTTGTTCCAGTATTTGAGCGATGTGTGCGCAGCCTCGTCGACCGTCAGCATGATGTAGGGCTCGGCGGCCACGTCCTTCAGCGAGACGGATTCCCGCTGCAGCAGCGGGTGTTTCGACGGCACCCACAGCCGCCGCCGCGAGCCGATCAAGGTCTCCATCGTGAGATCCGGGTTCTGCACGTTCGACGTCAGCAGCACCGCAACGTCGTAGCGGTTCGACAGCAGGCCTTCCTCGATCGCCTCGCGCGTCAGCTCGAACAGCTGGATGTTGAGCCGCGGATAATGCCGCTTCAGCCGCTCGAGATGGTTCGGCAGGAAGTAGCCGATCACCGTGTAGGTTGCCGCCAGCGTGAGGCTGCCTTCGACGTCGCCGGCGGGGACCCGCAGCGATGTCGCCTCCTCGACCTTGTTGAGGATGTCGTAGGCGTGAAACAGGAATTGCCGCCCGATCGGCGTCAGCTCCATGCCCTGTGGCGATCGGCTGAACAGCTCGGCGCCGACGATCTCCTCGAGCTCCTTGATTGAGGTGGTGATCGCCGATTGCGAGATCGACAGGGCCGAGGCGGCCTGGGTGATCTGGCCCTGTTCGGCGGTCGCGACGAAATAGCGGATCTGACGCAGGCTGATCGCCACGCAAAACTCCATTGGAAAATCAGAACAACAATATACCAATATTCTTAAAAATGAAATCGAACAAAGCTTGTGCATCCTGCACTGCAAACGGGCGGCAGTATTTACGATGCAAAAACAGAGACTTGTTCTGACGCAGCGCGTAATCGCTATTCAATGGGAGATCAAAAAAACTGAAAATGGGTTTCCAACAATAATAATTTTCAATGGGAGATTGGACCCCTAACGTCCGGCTCATCGCCCGTCGCGGTTTCGCGTGATGCGGCGATGCCAGTGAGGGGAGCAGCCGTGCCGCTGAAGACTGTCGATATCAATTGCGATCTGGGCGAGGCGTTCGGCTCCTGGCGGCTGAGCGACGCCGAGGACGCCAAGCTGATGGAGCTGATCAGCTCGGCGAACATCGCTGCCGGCTTTCACGCCGGCGACCCCAACCTGATGGACACCACGGTGCGGCTCGCGACCCAGCATGGCGTCGGCATCGGGGCGCATCCCGGCTATCGCGATCTCCAGGGTTTCGGCCGCCGTCGCATCGATGGTTCGGCCGACGAGCTGATCAACGACATCGTCTACCAGGTCGGCGCTATCCGCGAATTCGCCCGCCGGCACGGCGGCACCTTGCAGCACGTCAAGCCGCATGGCGCGCTCTACATGGAGCTCGCCGCCAATGAGCAGCTGTCGCGCTCCTTCATCAAGCTGATGCGCACGGTGGCGCCGAATTCCTTCGTGTTCTGCATGGACATCTCGGTGACCTATCGCGTCGCCGTCGAAGCCGGTCAGCCGGTCATCCGCGAGTTCTATGCCGACCGCGACTACGACCGCTCCGGCTCGATCGTGTTCACCCGCCACGGCAAGAAGCTCGATCCGCAGGGCGTCGCCGACAAGGTGCTGCGCGCCTGCCAGACCGGCAAGGTCCGCACCATCGACGGCGACGATATCGACATCGCCTTCGAGTCGATCTGCTTCCACTCGGATACGCCAGGCGCCTTCGAGATCGCCAGCGCGATGCGCCAGACGCTGATCGCCAACGGCATCCGCATCGCGCCCGTCTCCGACATCGTTCCCCAGAAACCGCAGAGCGAATCCTGACCCATGAGCATCGAGATCAAGTCCCCGCTGCCTGGCGTGTTCTATCGCAAGCCCTCGCCGGAGAGCGCGCCGTTCAAGAATGATGGCGACGCGGTCGCGGCCGACGACGTGATCGGCCTCGTCGAGGTGATGAAGTCGTTCCATGAGGTCAAGGCGGGCGTCGCAGGCAAGAACATCCGCTTCAGCGTCGATGATGCCGATGCGATCATGGCGGGGCAGGTGATTGCCGAGGTCGAGGCATGACCTTGCGCTCGGTCCTGATCGCCAACCGGGGCGAGATCGCGGTGCGGATCATCCGCGCGGCGAAGGCGCTCGGCCTGCGCACCGTGCTCGCGCACAGCATCGCGGACAAGGAGTCGCTCGCCGCACAGCTCGCCGACGAGACGGTCGAGATCGGGCCGCCGGCCGCGAAGAAATCCTATCTCAACATCGAGGCCGTGGTGAACGCGGCGAAGTCGGCCAAGGTCGACGCCGTGCATCCCGGCTACGGCTTCCTGGCCGAGAATGCCGAATTCGCCGAGGCCGTCACGGCAGCCGGCATCGTCTTCGTCGGTCCGAGCGCGGAAGCGATCCGGCTGCTCGGCGACAAGGTGATGGCGCGGCAGGTCGCGGCGCTGGCCGGCGTCCCGACGGTGCCTGGCTCGGATGGTCGCGTCACCGATCTCGACGCGGCGATCACCATCGCCAACAGCATCGGTTACCCCGTGATGATCAAGGCCGCGGCCGGTGGCGGCGGGCGCGGCATCCGCATCGTCGGCGATGCCGAGGAGTTCGCGCGGCAATTCCCGCAGGCCTCGAGCGAAGCCGCGGCCGCCTTCGGCGACGGCGGACTCTATATCGAGAAGGTCATCGAGCGTGCCCGCCATGTCGAGGTGCAGATCCTCGGCGACGGCCATGATGTCGTCCACTGCTATGAGCGCGAATGCTCGCTGCAGCGGCGGCGGCAGAAGGTGTGGGAAGAGGCGCCGGCGGTCGGGCTTCCCGACGATGTCCGGCAGCGGCTCTGCGCCAGCGCCGTCGCGCTCGGCCGCGCCGTCGGCTATAGCGGCGCAGGCACAGTCGAATATCTCTACGACGACGCGACGAGCGCGTTCTACTTCATCGAGGTCAACACCCGCATCCAGGTCGAGCATCCCGTGACCGAGATGATCACCGGTATCGACCTGGTGCAGGAGATGCTGACAATCGCCGGCGGCGCCAGGCTGTCGGTCGCGCAGGACGACATCCGCATCCAGGGGCACGCCATCGAGTGCCGGATCAATGCCGAGGACCCGCACAAGGGCTTCATGCCCGCGCCCGGCACGATCGAGCGGCTCGTCGTGCCGGATGGCGAAGGCATCCGCTTCGATACACTGCTGTTCGAAGGCTATGCGGTGCCGCCGTTCTACGATTCGCTGCTCGGCAAGCTGATCGTGCGCGGCGCCGATCGCGCCGACTGCCTCGCGCGTCTGCGCACCGCTCTCGACGGTCTCGTGATCACCGGCATTCCCACGACGATTCCGCTGCATGCCGCGCTGGCGCGTGATGCCAGCGTCGCCGACGGCCGCACCCACACCCGCTTCCTCGAGCCATGGCTCGAGACCGATTTCGCGCAGCTTGCCCGCGCCAGGGAGGACGCCTGATGACCACCCGCTACTCGTTCGGGGGTGACGAGCATCTCTTCGTCGAATGCGACGAGGCGATGTCGCTCGACGCCTTCTTCAAGAGCCTGTCGATGACCAACGCGATCCGCGACGCCGCCATCAAGGGCGTCACGGAGATCTGCCCGGCCAATGCCTCGTTCCAGATCAAGTTCGATCCGGACGTGATCAAGCCGGGCGACATTCTGAAAGAGGTGCAGGGCATCGAGAGCGCGGCCGCGAAGACTGAGCCCGTCATCAAGACCCGCATCATCGAGATTCCGGTGTTCTATCAGGACCCCTGGACGCACGAGACCCTGATGCGCTTCCGCGAGCGGCACCAGGACCCGACCGCGACCGATCTCGAATATGCCGCCCGCGTCAACGGCCTCGCCGATGTCGACGCCTTCATCAAGGCGCATAGCGGCTCGCCCTGGTTCGTCTCGATGGTCGGCTTCGTCGCGGGCCTGCCGTTCATGTACCAGATGGTCGAGCGTCAGAAGCAGCTCCAGGTGCCGAAATATCTGCGGCCCCGGACCGACACGCCGAAGCTGACGATCGGCCATGGCGGCTGCTTCTCCTGCATCTATTCGGTGCGCGGCGCCGGCGGCTACCAGATGTTCGGCATCACGCCGATGCCGATCTTCGATCCCGAGCAGAGCATCTCGTATCTGCGCGACTTCATGGTGTTCTTCCGCCCCGGCGACATCGTCAAGTTCAAGCCGATCAAGCAGGACGAATATGACCACGCGCTCGGCGATGTCGCCTCCGGCCGCTTCGCGCCTGTCATTCGCGACGTCACCTTCGACTTCCGCGATTTCCAGAAGGACATGACCGGCTACAACGCCAAGCTGGAAGGAGCGCTGGCATGACCATCAAGGTGCTTCACCCGGGCCTGTCGACCACGGTGCAGGATCTCGGCCGTCCCGGCTACTTCCATCTCGGCATTCCCGTCGGCGGCGCCATGGACCGCCTCGCACTGCGCGCCGCCAATCTGCTGGTCGGCAATGACGAGGGCGCAGCCTGCCTCGAGGCCGTGTTCATCGGGCCGCAGCTGGAGTTCACGGCGCCCGCGCGCATCGCGGTGACCGGCGCTGACATGCCGATCAAGCTCGACGGCGTCGAACAACCCGGCTGGACCGCGCTCGCGGTCAAGGCCGGGCAGGTGCTCAGTTTCGACTATCTGAAGAGCGGCGCGCGCATCATCATCGCGGTCGCGGGCGGCATCGATGTGCCGCTGGCGCTCGGCAGCCGCTCGACCTATCCGATCGGTGCGCTCGGCGGCTTCAAGGGCCGGGCGATCGCGGCCGGCGACGAATTGCCCGTCGGCGCTGCGGCCAGCGGCAAGGCTGGCGCGAGTGTGCCGGAGGCCTTGCGCCGCAAGCCCGGCCATCCGGCCGAGCTGCGCGTGCTGCCGGGGCTGTACTGGCATCGCATTCTGCCGGAGTCGCAACAGAGCTTCTTCGCCGACCAGTGGAAGGTCGCGCCCGAGGCGGACCGCATGGGCTATCGCTTCCGCGGCGGCCAGGCGCTGCAATTCGTCGAGCGCGAGCAGCCGTTCGGGGCCGGCTCCGATCCGTCCAACATCGTCGACAGCTGCTATCCCTATGGCTCGATCCAGGTGCCGGGCGGCAAGGAGCCGATCATCCTGCATCGCGACGCCGTCTCCGGCGGCGGCTATTTCATGGTCGGCACGGTGATCTCGGCCGACATGGACCTGATCGGCCAGCTGCAGCCGAACATGCCGACGCGCTTCGTCGAGATCGACATGGATGGCGCGCTCGCAGCGCGCGCCGATCGCAAAGCTCTTCTGCAGAAGATCCGGGCGGCATTGGCCTGACCGCACGCGGGTGCGGGCAGGCCGGTGTCGGGTTTCCACGAGTGAGATGACAAAGGGGTAGTTCAATGAAGAGTTTGGTTCGTGTTCTCTTGGCCTCGTCGGCGCTGGTGCTGTCGGCCGGCGCCCATGCCGCCGAGTGGTATCCATACGATGCCGCCAAGATCGATCCGCCCTTCGCGGCAGACGGCAAATCGTCCGACGTGAAATATGTGCCGCTGGAGAAGGCCTCCAAGCCGTGGAAGCTGTGTGTCTCCTTTCCACACATGAAGGACGCCTATTGGCTCGGCGTGGACTACGGCGTGGCCGAAGAAAGCAAGCGCCTCGGCGTCAAGATGAACCTGGTCGAGGCCGGCGGCTACACCGAGCTCAACAAGCAGATCTCGCAGATCGAGGATTGCGTGGCATCCGGCACCGATGCGGTCATCATCGGCGCGATCTCGGCCGATGGCCTCAACAAGGTAATCGGCGAGATCGCCAAGAAGAAGATCCCGGTGATCGATCTCGTCAACGGCATCTCCTCGCCGGATATTGCCGCCAAGTCGCTGGTGTCGTTCTACACGATGGGCGCGGAGACCGGCAGCTATCTCGCCAAGAAGCATCCCGCCGGCACGCCCGAGGTCGTGGTCGGCTGGTTCCCGGGTCCGGCTGGTGCCGGCTGGGTCGAGGCCGCCAACAAGGGCTTCATGGATGCGGTGAAGGGCTCGGCGATCAAGGTGCTGGAGCCGAAATATGGCGACACCGGCAAGGAGGTGCAGGCCAAGCTGGTCGAGGACGCGCTGCAGGCGGCGCCGAACATCCGCTACGTCGCCGGCACGGCGGTCACCGCCGAAGCGGCGCAGGGCCTGATCCGCGAGCGCGGGCTGAAGGGCAAGGTGGACCTGCTGGCCTTCTACATGACGCCCGGCGTTTACGAAGGCATCAAGCGCGGCCTGATCATGGCGGCGCCGGCCGACTCCATGGTGATCCAGGGCCGCATCGCGGTCGACCAGGCGGTGCGCATCCTCGAAGGCAAGGACTACGTCAAGCATGTCGGTCCGAAGATCTTCGTGGTCGACTCCGCCAACATCGCCACCGTGCCGCAGGCGAACATCCTTCCCCCGGACGGCTTCAAGCCTGTCTTCAACTGAGCGGGGAAAGGTGCGGCTCTGCCTTTGTTCCCTGACGGGGCAGGGCCGCATCGCGGGGGGCAGATGATGAGTAGCGTTGCTGCACCGCTGGTCGAGATGACGGGAATCTCCAAGGAGTTTCCCGGCGTCAAGGCGCTCAGCGGCGTCCATCTCAAGGTCGAGCGCGGCGAGGTGCATGTGCTGTTCGGCGAGAACGGTGCCGGCAAGTCGACCTTGATCTCCATTCTCTCCGGCGTGTTCCGGCCGACGTCCGGCGCCATCCGCATCGCTGGCGACGAGGTGAGCTTCCACTCGGTGCATGATGCGGCCAAGGCCGGCATCGGCACCGTGTTCCAGGAATTCTCGCTGGTGCCGACCTTGCCGGTGTTCGAAAATCTCTATCTCGGCCGCGAGCTGATGCGCGGTCCGCTGACCGACCGCCGCGCCATGCTGGCCGGCGCGCAACGATTGTTCGCCGAGCTCGATTTCGACATCGACGTGACGCGCCCGGCGTCCAGCCTGTCGCGGGCGCAGCAGCAGATGGTCGAGATCGCCAAGGCGTTCCTCTCCAATGCGCGCGTGCTGATCCTCGACGAGCCCACGGCGTCGTTGACCGAGCGCGAGACCGAGCGGCTGTTCAGCTTCATCGGCAAGGCGGCGGCCTCCGGGGTCGGCATCATCTACATCTCGCACCGGATCCAGGAATTCCAGAAGATCGCCGACCGCATCTCGATCCTGCGCGACGGCCGGCTCATCGCCACCGTGCCGGCACGCGAGACCTCGGAGCGCGTGCTGATCGAGCTGATGACGGGGCGGGCGGTCGACCAGGTCTATCCGAAGATCGCCCACCGCGCCGATGGTCCCGTCATCATGACGCTGGAAGGCCTCCGCACCGCAGGTGTTCACGGCGCCAGTCTCGAGGTCCGGGCCGGTGAGGTGCTCGGCTGCGCCGGCCTCGTCGGCAGCGGCAAATCGCGGATCTGGCGCGCGGCGATGGGACTGCAGCCGCTGCAGTCAGGCAGGATCACGTTGAAGGGTCGTGATGTCACCGGCGCCGCAACACGGGCGCTGCTCAATGACGGCGTGTTCTTCCTGCCCTCCGACCGCAAGAGCGAGGGGCTGCAGATGACCGCGACCGCACGCGGCAATATCGAGCTCAGCCTGCTCGACCGCGCCGATGTCGCCGGTCCCTTCGGCTTCGTGCGGCCCCGGCGCAGCCGTGCCCTGACGGACGCCATCGGCGACAAGGTCGGCATCGCCAGGCCCGCCATGGATCGCGCGGTCTCGAAGCTGTCCGGCGGCAACCAGCAGAAGGTGCTGTTCGGCAAGGGATTCGGCGACGACCGCGACGTCTACATCTTCGACGAGCCGACCGTCGGCGTCGACATGGGCACGCGCATGGCGCTGTACCAGCTGATCAAGGACATCGCCGAGGCCGGCAAGGCGGTGGTCGTGATCTCCTCGGATCTGCCCGAGGTGATGAACCTGTCGCACCGGCTCTTGGTGTTCGCCAAGGGGCGCATCGCGGCCGAGCTGTCCGGCAGCGCCATCGACGAAGAGAACGTCTTGAAACATTTCTTTGCTGAAACGGAGGGCTCGGCGTGAGCATGCCAACCACGACTATCGCCGAGGACACCGTTGCGCCGCGCCGCTCCAACGCGCTGCTGGCCGGCCTGCGCGCGGTATTTCTGCGCGTCGGCGTCCTGCCGTTCTTCCTGTTCGCCACCCTGATCGCGTTCTCGCTGGTGTCCAAGGAATTCCTGGCGCTGCAGAATCTCACCAATGTCGCGCGGCAGTCGGTCTATCTGATCCTGGTCTCGCTCGGCCAGATGCTGGCGCTGGTCACCGGCGGCTTCGACCTGTCGGTCGGCACGGCCATCGCGCTGACCTCGGTGGTGTCGGCGCTTGCGATGGTGACGCTGTCGCACATGCTGTCGCCGGACATGCTGTGGCTCGTGATCGTGCTCGGCTGCTGCGCCGGGCTCGCGGCCGCGCTCGTGATCGGCAGCATCAACGGGCTCGGCGTCGCCGTGTTCGGCGTCTCGCCCTTCATCATGACGCTGGGTGTGCAGTCGGTCGGGGCCGGCATCGCGCTGTTCCTCACCGGCGGCGTCCCGGTCTCCGGGGTGCCCTATGAGTTCGGCGATATCCTCGGCTTCGGTCGCGTGTTCGACATTCCCGTGCCGGTGCTGGTCGCGATCGTCGCGGCCGCCACGATTTGGCTGGTGATGAACCGGACCCGGCTCGGCAAGCACATCCAGGCGGTCGGCGGCAACGCCAAGGCGGCGAGACTGTCGGGCGTCAACACCACCAAGGTGCTGTTCATCGCCTATGCGCTGTGCGCGCTGCTCGCGTCGGTCGCGGGTCTGTTGCTGACGGCCCGCGTCGGCTCCGGCGAGACCAATCTCGGCGGCACCATTGCGCTGGAATCCATTGCGGCCTGCGTCATTGCCGGCGTCTCGCTCCATGGCGGCATCGGCCGGGTCGAGAACGTCGTGCTCGGCGGCTTCTTCATCGTGCTGCTGCAGAACGGCATGAACATCGCGCAGATCGGCTCCTACATGCAGATGGTCCTGCTGGGCTCGCTGCTGGTGCTGGCCGTCATCCTGGATCAGTTCCGCTACCGGCTCTTGGTCGGCGAGCGCTGATCGCGCGGGGCAGGGGTCTGGACGTGGCCGCTGCAATCCGGCATCACCGGCGCCGATCGACGAACGGGATGATGCGAGATGAGCGACGACCTCCATACGATCACCGCCGGCGGCGTCACCGCATCGATCAAGGCCGTCGGCGCCGAACTGTGCTCGCTCAAGACGACCGCTGGATTGGAGCTGCTGTGGCAGGCCGGCCCGGCCTGGCCGCGTCATGCGCCCTGGCTGTTTCCGAACGTTGGCCGGCTGAAGGATGACCAGCTGCGCCATCGCGGCCGCACCTATCCGATGACCCAGCACGGCTTCGCCCGCGATCTGCGCTTCACCTGGCTGGAGCGGACCGCCGAATCCTGCGTGCTGCGCCTGACCGACGACGAGACGACACGGGCGCGCTACCCGTTCGCCTTCCGGCTCACCTTGACCTACCGGATCACCGCCGATCGCCTCGACATGGCGGTGGAGATCGCCAACGCTGGAGACGAGGTGCTGCCGGCCTCGTTCGGCGCGCATCCGGCATTCAACTGGCCGCTGTTGCCTGGAGAGCCGAAGGAAAGCTATCGGCTGCTGTTCGCCGAGCCGGAGCCCGCTCCCATTCGCCGCCTCGCCGGTGGGCTGATGCGCGCCGCTGCCGAGCCCTCACCCATTCGCGGCCGCGACCTGGCATTGTCCGAACGGCTGTTCGACGACGATGCCATGATCCTCGATCATCCCGTCAGCTGCTCGCTTCGCTTCATGGGCGACAAGGGGCCGGCGCTGGTCCTGGCCTGGGACGGCTTCCGAGAGCTTGGCATCTGGTCCAAGCCGGGAGGCGCTCCCTTCCTCTGCATCGAACCGTGGCGTGGCTATGCCAGCCCCGTCGGCTTCGATGGTGAGTTCTCCGACAAGCCGGGCGTGATGCAAATACCAGCCGGGGCGGCGGAGATGTTCAACTACCGAATGACCGTCGAAGAATGACGTCCCGTCCTGCTGCGAGCGCCCAGCGGCGTGCATTGCGCTAACCGTGAATTCCAGATCTGGGTCTGGAAACGGCATCTTCATGTCCTAAATGAGAGACGTCGGCTTTGCCCTGGCTATGATGCGGCAACGGCCGGCAGCCCGATGATCTTCGTCACCGACTGACAACGGCCGAACACATCATCGGGTATCGGCGATGCCGTGATCTCGAGAGGGGGCGCGCCAGCAATGGCGTGTGCGGGAGAGGGCCATGGAGCTGAGGAATCTGTTTGGCATCTTGACGTGTGCGACGCTGGTGTGCGGTACCGCCGTCTCGGCGGCTGACTATCAGCCGGGTGAGGTCTTCCGGCTCGATCTGTCCCGGGCGGTACTGTCGCCGCGTCCTCTTGGACCCGAAGCGCATTTCGAGCCCGTTCCGATCGAGGCCAGAGTCGGATCGGCGCTTGTCGCCGCGGCTCAGGACAAGCCTGACCTGCCGCGGAACGCCGCGGCGTCGAAGCGCCGGTCCATCGTGCGGTCCGCCGAACGCCTGCGCACGGCGCGCGAAGCGATGCACCGCCGCAGCCTGCTCGACGCGCAAGCGATGGATACCCGTGTTCAAACCTGGCCTTGCCGGCCGGACAGCGGCGGGATCTGCAACTGGCGCTGAGCTCCATCGGTCGCGGCCCGGAACCGTCTCCCGACTTCGTGATTGTCGCTGCTGCGGAGCTGCTTGAACTCGCGCAGCGACCGCGGGATGATTTCAGCGCATCCCGCCATTCACCTTGACACGCAAGGCTTGTCGCCGCCTGCCAGATCACGCCGGATCGGCGCGAAGCCTTGGCAGGAGATTCCATGGACGCAATCGACACCCAAGGCATCCGTCTTCCCAAGCTCGGGCTCGGCACGTTTCGCATGCAGGGCACGGTCTGCCGCGAGGCGGTCGAGAGCGCGCTCGCGCTCGGGTACCGTCACATCGACACCGCCGAAATGTATGCCAATGAGGATGCGATTGGCGCGGCGCTCGCGGCGGCGCAGGTGCCGCGAGCTGAATTGCACGTCACGACAAAGGTTTGGCCGGAGAACCTCGCACCCGATGCGATCCGCCGCGCGTTCGACACGAGCTTGAAGAAGCTCAGATTGGATGTCGTCGATCTCTACCTCATTCATTGGCCGGCCAAGGGGATGAACCTGCCGGCGGCGCTGGAAACGCTGATCAAGCTGAAGGATGAGGGACGTACCCGCGCGATCGGGGTTGCGAATTTCACCGTCGCGCTGCTGCGGCAGGCGATCGAGGAGATCCAGGCGCCGATCGCCTGCAATCAGGTCGAGTACCACGTCATGCTCGATCAATCGAAGCTGATGGGCTACATGGCGAGCCGATCGATTCCCTTGGTGGCCTATTGTCCGCTGGCGCAAGGCCGCGCGGCGGCCGACGCGACGCTGGCCGCGATCGGCAGCAAGCATGGCGCGAGCGCCGCCCAGGTCGCGCTGAAATGGCTGTTGGATCAGGACGGCGTAGCGGCGATTCCCAAGGCCGGCCGCAAGGAGAGTCAGCAGGCGAATTGGGACGCGATGAAAGTTCAACTGGATGATGAGGATCGCGCGACCATCGCCGCGCTTCCGAAGGACAAGCGCTTCGTCAATCCCGGCTTTGCACCTGACTGGGATCGCTGACAGCTTTTCACCGTGATCCGCACTCGAGGAGATCCGCACTCAAGCAAATGGCCCCTTGCGGGGCCATTTCGGTGTCGCCTGGTCGATCAGTAGCCGCGCTTGATGATCACGGTGCGGTCGTGATGGCGGTGATAGGGCCGGATGTCGCGGCGCATGCGGTACTCGGCACGGGACCGATCCCAGCCGTGATGGCCGCGGTCCCAGCCGTGATGATAATGATGACCGCCGCGCTTGATGATGACGGTCTCGGCACTGGCCATCGACGGAGCCGCGAGTGCGAGTGCCGTCAGCGACGCGAGTGCAAGAGCAAGTTTCTTCATGTCGTCCTCCAGATGAATTGCGCGAGGTCAACTTGAAGTGTGGCAGAACGTTCCGGAGGAACTTCCGCGAAGTTGCTGAATGCGCGTTCAGATTCCTGCTGACCGGTTCATGCGAGCCATCTCCCGGCCGTCGGGCACCGATGATCAGTCACAGCGTTTGAGGGCTGGCGTCGGCCTGCCATTGGCGACGAAGCGGGACTCGCGAATGGTGTAGCTGCCATCCTGGCCACGATTGAACACCGAGCGTATGCCGCCATCGGTCGTCCTGACGATCCCATTCTCGCGCGTCTGGCGCGCTTTGGGCAGCACGATCGAGAGGACCAGTGTCTCATCGGGCTCGACCCGCGCGCTGGCGACTTCGTTGATATCGGACGGATCATGATCGCGGCGGTAGATCAGGTTGCCGTCCGCTGAGACCTCATAGGAGATGATGGCGCCGCGGCCCTTGACCGGCGCTGCAGTGCAGTCGGCGGCCCAGGTTCCGAGCAGCCCCCAGGAGCGCGCGACGTCGACGGCCTCGTCTGCCGCAGCGGCCGACGCGAATGATGAGGCAAGCAGGGCGATCGCCAGCAGGCGGTGAGAGCTCGAGGTCATGCGGTCTCGTGGTGATCTGCCGCGCCATCTTAATGCACCGCGTCAACGGCGCAACGACGGATCGGCAGTTTCGACGTCGGCGTGTGAACCGGATCTGACACCCTATGGTCTTGTCGGATCGGCGGACCGAGCGCATGCTGTGGCCAACTACAAACAAGCATTGGGGAGGCGACCATGTCCGCGCTGTCGCGCCGTGAGTTCTTGTTGTCTGCCGGAGCGGCCAGCATGGCCGTGGTCTCAGGGGCGGCCCATGCGGCGATGGGCCCGGCCGACAAATTCGATCTCATCATCAAGGGAGGCGACCTCATCGATCCCAGCCAGTCCCTGCGGGGCAGGCGCGATATCGGGATCCGCTGGGGCATCATCGAGGCCGTTGACGCTGAGATCCCGGTGGAGCGCGGGCTGCGGTCGATTGACGCCGCCGGGCGGCTGGTCATGCCGGGCCTCGTCGATCTTCATAGTCACGTCTATCCCTACGGCTCTGCGATCGGCATCCCACCGGACGAGCTGGTGCAGTTCCAGGGCACCACGACGGTCGTCTCGGCCGGCGATGCGGGTGTCAACAATCTGGCGGCATTGCGGCGCTTCATCGTCGCCCAGTCGCGCGCGCGCATCTATGCTTTCGTCCATATCGCCAATAATGGCCTGTCGGCCTTTCCCGTCGCCGAGCTCTACAATATCGACAACGCGCAGGTGGAGGCCTGCGCCATGGCGCTCGCCGAGAACCCGGACTTCCTGCTCGGGGTCAAGGTGCGGATGTCCGAGAACGTGATCTTCAAGCACGGGCTCGAGCCATTGAAGCGAGGCATCAAGGCCTGTGAGCTCTGCGGCTGGCCGGCGCGGATGATGGTGCATATCGGTGGCGTCGAGACCGGCGAATTGATGTCGCAGATCCTCGACCTGCTGCGGCCCGGCGACATCCTCACCCACGCTTATTCCGGTGCGCCGAACCTCAATGGCGCCTTCACCAATATCGTGCAGGACGGCCGGCTCCTGCCGGCGGCGCTCGCGGCCAAGCAGCGCGGCGTGCTGTTCGACGTCGGTCACGGCGGCGGCAGCTTCGACTTCACCGTCGCCGAGGTCGCGATCCCCGGCGGCTGCGGCCCGGACACTATCTCCTCGGATATTCACGTGTTCTCGGGCAATACGCCGGGCATGCCGTTCCTGCCCAACGTCATGGGCAAATTCCTGGCGATGGGATTGTCGCTGGAGCAGGTTGTGAGCATGACGACGTCGGCGCCGGCCAAGATCATCGGCCGGGCGCCGAAGCTCGGCACCCTGCAGCTCGGCGCACCGGCCGATCTCGCGATCATGGATCTGGTCGAAGGCCCCGCCAGTTTCGTCGACACGCGCGGCAACAAGCGCGACGGCAAGCTGCAGCTCAAGCCGGTGCAGACCGTGATCAACGGCGTGCCATTCGGGAGGCCATATCAGTCGCCGTTTTCGGTGCGGTGAGCCGCGCCGTCAGTCGGCCGGGCTGCCGCGCTCCACATTGGCGGACCGCTTGGGCACGCCGAACTCCTCGTGGCAGACCTCGGCGAGCACGGCGATGCCCTCGCGGATCTCCTGATGCGAGGGGCTCGCGAAGCACAGCCGCAGCCGGCTCCGCGCATGCGTGGCATCGGTCGACCATTCCGGTCCCGGATTGATCGACACGCCGCGCTTGAGCGCGGCCTGAGACAGCTTCATCGCGTCGACCTGATCCGGCAGCTTGACCCAGAGGAAGATGCCGCCCTTCGGCGCGTCGAATTCGGCCGCGGTGCCGAACTCCGCATTGAGTGCCTCGACCAGCGTGTCCAGCTTGGCCCGCAGCCCCTTGACCAGTTGCGGCACATGGGTGGCAAAATGCGGCTTGCAGAATTCGGCCAGCACCATTTGTTCGAGCGCGCCGGAGCCGGCGTCGGTCTTGAGCGCCAGCAGCACCGACATGATCTGCCATGGTGCGACGAGGAAGCCGACGCGGAGCGCCGGCGCGATCGACTTCGAGAACGAGCCGAGATGGATCACGCCGCCATGGTCGGACATGCCGTGGATCGCGCGCGGCCGCTTGCCGTCCCAGATCAGGTCGGCATAGCAGTCGTCCTCGAACACCGGCACGCCATAGGCCCGCGACAGCCAGAGCAGCTCGGCCCGTCGGCTCTCCGGCATGATGGTGCCGGTCGGGTTCTGCACCGTCGGAATGGTATAGATGTATTTCGGCCGGATGCCGCGATCCTTGAGATCGGCCAGGACCGTGGCCAGCACGTCCGTCCGCATGCCGTCGCGGTCGAGCGGAATGGCGATCGGCTTGACGCCGAGCCGCGCCAGCCGGGTCAGAGCGCCCTGGTAATTGTCCTGCTCGACCAGCACCGTGTCGCCGCGCGTCAGCAGCGCCTGGTTGACGAGATCGAGGCCCTGCAGCGAGCCGGACAGGATCATGATGTCATCGGCCCGGACCGACATGCCGGCGTCGCGCGCCAGCTTGGTGGCCAGGAAATCGCGCAACGGACGATAGCCCTGCGGGCCATGCGCGAGGCCGTAAGTGGCCAGCGCCCGGCCTTCGCGGGCGAGCACGGCATCGGCAGCCGCGCGCAGGCCCTCCACAGGGACGGCGTCGGCGTCATTGTTGCCGCCGACGAAGCTGTATTTCGCAAGCCCGCTCCAGCGCGCGGCCGGAGCCGGTAGACCAGGGCCGAGGAGCGGTGCAAAATCGAATGCGGCCATGAGGCGCGGCTCCCTTGTTCTCGATGGGAGGCGACTTTAAACAGATACCAGGGTGCTTGTCCCGGCAGGACAGGTTCTTTCCCCGGGGAAGGCGACCTTCGAGCGGCGGTTCCGCTGCTCTGGCGCGCGCCTGCGATCCCGGCTAAAGCACGCCCCGGAAAAGCAGCGAGACTTGCAAATGGCCGACTCGATCCAGGAAGTTCTGTACGCCTTCGCCAAGGGCGAGATGGTCGTCGTGACCGACGATGACGATCGCGAGGGGGAAGGCGACCTCATCGTTGCGGCCTCGCTCTGCACGCCCGACAAGATGGCGTTCATCATTCGTCACACCTCCGGCATTGTCTGCGCCCCGATCACGGCCGACGACGCGCGCCGGTTGCGGCTCGACCCGATGGTGGCGCACAACGACTCCAACCACACCACCGCGTTCACGGTCTCGATCGACTACAAGCCGGACGGCGGCACCGGCATCTCCGCCGAGGAGCGCGCCTCCTGCTGCCGTGCGCTCGCCAATCCCAATGCCGGTGCCAACGATTTCGCGCGCCCCGGCCATATCTTCCCGCTGATCGCGCGCGACGGTGGCGTGCTGCTGCGCTCGGGCCACACCGAGGCGGCGGTCGATCTCTGCAAATTGTCGGGCCTGCCGCCGGTCGGCGTCATCTCCGAGTTGATGAATGACGACGGCACCGTCATGAAGGGCGAGCAGGTCGTCCGTTTCGCGGCGGCCCATAATCTCAAGCACGTCACGATCGCCGATCTGATCTCCTATCGTCAGGCGCGCGAGAAGCTGATCGAGCGCGTGTCGACCTTCACGACCGAAAGTCCGATCGGCCCGCTGCAGGGCTTCGCGTACCGCTCTCCGTTCGATCCGATCACCCATGCGGCATTCGTCTACAACGGCATCGGCGACGGCAAGAACGTGCTGACACGGCTGCACAAGCCCAACATCGTGAAGGACCTGATCGCGGGTCCGCAGCGTATTCAAGCGGTGCTGCAGCACTTCAAGAAGGCCGGCCGCGGCATTCTGATCTATCTGCGCGATGGCGCAGCCGGCGTCCCGGTCGAGCCGGTCACAGAGCCGCACACCGCCGAGGCCGATCGTCATCGGCAATGGCGTGAGGTCGGGGTCGGCGCGCAGATTCTGCGTGATCTCGGCGTGACGTCGATCCGGAACCTCACCTCGTCGGCCCATGACTACAAGGGCCTGTCGGGTTTCGGCATCGAGATCGTCGCCAACGAACGGCTTGAAGGCTGAACTTCCAGGACTTAACCTCTCAACTGCTGCGACCCGTGCGCAGCGAGACGCGAAAGGATCATTCATGAGCGCGCGCCCTCAGGCAAAGGACAAGCCGGCCCAGTCGAGCTTCCAGTGGGACGATCCCTTCCTGCTGGATGATCAGCTGACCGAAGACGAGCGCATGGTGCGTGACACCGCGCGCGCCTATGCCCAGGACAAGCTGCTGCCGCGCGTGACCAAGGCCTATCTCGAGGAGAAGACCGATCGCGAGATCTTCAACGAGATGGGCGAGCTCGGCCTGATCGGCATCACCCTGCCGGAGGAATATGGCTGCGCCAATGCGAGCTACGTCGCCTATGGCCTCGTGGCGCGCGAGATCGAGCGCGTCGATTCCGGCTATCGCTCGATGAACTCGGTGCAGTCGTCGCTGGTGATGTATCCGATCTATGCCTATGGCGACGAAAACCAGCGCAAGAAGTACCTGCCGAAGCTCGCCAGCGGCGAATGGGTCGGCTGCTTCGGCCTCACCGAGCCGGATGCCGGCTCCGATCCGGCCGGCATGAAGACGCGCGCTGAGAAGGTCGCCGACGGCTATCGCCTGACCGGCAGCAAGATGTGGATCTCGAATGCGCCGATCGCCGACGTGTTCGTGGTGTGGGCGAAGTCCGCCGCGCATGACAACCAGATCCGCGGCTTCATCCTCGAGAAGGGCATGAAGGGCCTGTCGGCGCCGAAGATCGGCGGCAAGCTGTCCTTGCGCGCCTCGATCACCGGCGAGGTGGTGATGGATGGTGTGGTGGTGCCGGAAGAGGCGCTGCTGCCCAACGTCTCCGGCCTGAAGGGCCCGTTCGGCTGCCTCAACCGCGCCCGCTACGGCATCTCCTGGGGCGTGCTCGGTGCCGCCGAGGACTGCATGCATCGCGCCCGCCAGTACACGCTCGATCGCAAGCAATTCGGTAAGCCGCTCGCCGCGACGCAGCTCGTCCAGAAGAAGCTCGCCGACATGGAGACCGAGATCGCGCTCGGCCTGCAGGCGAGCTTGCGCGTCGGCCGCCTGATGGACGAGGGCAAGATGGCGCCGGAGATGATCTCGATCGTCAAGCGCAACAATTGCGGCAAGGCGCTCGATATCGCCCGCGTCGCCCGCGACATGCATGGCGGCAACGGCATCCAGATCGAGTATCAGGTGATGCGCCACGCCGCGAACCTCGAGACGGTCAACACCTATGAGGGCACGCACGACGTCCACGCGCTGATCCTCGGCCGCGCCATCACCGGCATTCAGGCGTTTTTCTAGTTCGTGCCGTCGTCTCCGGCATCTGCCACGCCCTCAACTGTCATCGTCCGCGAAGGCCGAAGGCGGACGATCCAGTATGCCGGGACGACAATGGTGAGCCGAGACGTCATGGCGTACGGGATGCCCCGCCTGCGCGGGGCATGACGTCGGAGGAAGCGGGCCGTTCAAGGGCCCGCACAGAGTAAGGGCAGCAGATGGCCGAGGAAGACGTCCCGTTCAACCGCAACTTCCCGCTGTCTGCGGGTGTCGTCGACGAGGTCCGTCCGGGCATTCGCCGTGTCCTCTGCAACAATCCGAGTCCCTTCACCTTCACCGGCACGGTCAGCTACATCGTGGGCACCGGCAATGTCGCGATCATCGATCCCGGGCCGGATAACGAGGCACATGCGCAGGCGCTGCTCGATGCCGTCAGGGGCGAGACGGTCACGCACATCCTCGTCACGCACACCCACCGCGACCACTCGCCGAACACCGGCCGTCTGAAGGCTGCGACCGGTGCGACCGTCTATGCCGAGGGCCCGCATCGTGCGTCGCGGCCGCGCTATGAGAGCGAGAAGCACAGCCCGGAATCCGGCGTCGATCGCGATTTCGCGCCCGACGTCATTGTTGCCGATGGCGATGTCATCGAGGGCGACGGCTGGCAATTGGAAGCGGTGGCCACGCCAGGCCATACCGCGAACCATCTCGCTTTCGCCTGGACCGGGCGCAGCACCATCTTTGTGGGCGACCACGTGATGGGCTGGGCGACCTCGATCGTTGCGCCGCCCGACGGGTCGATGGTCGACTACATGGCGTCACTGGAGCGGCTCGCCGGCCGTCCGGAGGAACTGTATTTTTCAGGTCATGGTCCCGAGATTCCGGAAGGGCCGCGCTACACGCGCTTCCTGATGCGGCACCGCCAGGCGCGCGAGGCCTCGATCCTGCATCGCCTCGCGAAGGGCGAGGCGGACATCCCGACCATGGTGCGTGCGATCTATATCGGGATCGATCCGCGGCTCACCACCGCAGCGGGCTATTCGGTGCTCGCGCATCTGGAAGACCTCGTCGCCCGCGGTGTCGTTGCGACAGACGGCGATCCGGTGATCGGCGGGACGTATCGGTTGGTGTAGCGGGTTGGCGAATAGGGAGTAGCGAGTAGGGAGGGCAAAAGCGGGCGAGTGCGGCTGTCTTTCCTATTCGCGACTCCCTATTCGCTACTCGCCCACTTACTTCTTCACGGTCTTCGCGTTGCCCTGGCCTTTCGCCGTCACCGGCGGCGGCGTGACCTTCTTCACCGGCTTCTGCGCCTCGGCCTCGCCGGCGCTCGACAGGTCCTCGAGCAGCTTTCCGACCCGCGCGGCGTTGCTGCCGAGATCGGAATCGAAATAGCGCGAGGCGGAGCGCACATCGATCCGGGACTCCTCGCCATCGGGCTGGACGCGGATCGAGATGTCCTCGCGGAAGCCCATGATGGGGGTGCGCGCCACGGCCTCGATACGGCCGATCCGGCGCGGCGGCTGCGGCGCGCGCTCGTCGACGATGAACCATTTGCGCCGGTTGACGAGCTTCAGCGCGATCGCATAAGCGCGGTCGGGCGGCAGCTCGATCTGCACCGGCTCGATATCGGGATAGAATGTCCGCTGCTGTTCGGCTGAATAGAGGCCGGCATAGACCGCGGTATTGGTGCCGTCGCCATTGCGCAGTGGCGCCAGCGCCTCGAAGCGCGGCGGATCAATCGGATCGGTCGTGATGTCGTAGATCTTGGGTAGCTTGCGATATTGAAGCGCGAGATAGGCCGGATAAGCGAGCACCACGGCATCGATCATGAATGCCAGCAGCACCCGGCTCATGCCGCGGCTGCCATTGCGCCAGATCGCGACGAAGGCGGCGAGCCCGAGCAGGATCGAGAGCGCGGCCAGCCCCAGCGCCCCGAAGAACGTCGCCAGCGCCGGCTTCATCTCCAGGAAGTCGAAACGGAGGATCAGGATCGAAACCAGCACGGCGACGACGGAGAACACCGCCACATTGCGGGCCCAGGTCGCGAGGCTGGAGGTCGGCTCCGACAGATAGGGGGCGTGAAACCTGCGGGCCATCGTGTCAGGAACTGCCAGGTTGGGCCGCTGCTGGCGTTAAGCCGGGCGGCCGGTTCATCCGTGTGAGACCACGCGGATGCGCTAAATTCAAGGGGCGTTTGGCCCGAGGGAGCGGTCCTTGCATACCGTCAAGCGTTTGGGGCTGGACGGGTCCGCAGAGCCGTCATCATCAAGACGAGGGTGGCAAGCGAGAACCCGGCACCGGCCATGAACGTCGCTTGCGACCCATGGGCGTGCCACAGCCAGCCCGCGAGCAGGCTTGCAATGAGCAGCGCACCGCCGGTCACGAGGTTGAACAGGCCGAAGCCGGTGCCCCGCAGCTCGGGCGGCGCGGTATCCGCCACCAGTGCGGAGAGCAGGCCCTGCGACAGGCCCAGATACAGGCCCCAGAGCGCAACGCCGATCGCGGTTCCGACGAGGCCGGGCGCGAAGGCCAGCGTCAAGTCGGCGGCTGTCAGCACGACGAGGCCGCAGGTGAGCACATTGCTGCGGCCGATACGGTCGGAGAGGATGCCGGCGGGCATGGCAACGCCGGCGTAGATCAGGTTCATCAGCACGTAGACCAGCGGGATCAGGGAGAGAGCGAGACCGTCGGCTTGCGCCTTGAGGACCAGGAAGGCCTCGCTGAAGCGCGCCAACGCGAACACTGCGCCGATCGCGACCACGATCCAATAGGCACGGGGCAGCCGGCGCAGCTCGCGCGCATGGATCGGCCAGTTGCGGCGCGGCTCGGGCGCGCTCGTCCGCGGCTCATGAACGCCGAACAGGATCAGCAGCACGGCGAGCACGGCTGGAAGCGCCGACCACCAGAACACGGCGCGGATGTCGTCGTAGAGCGCCATCAGTGCCACCGCGAGCAGCGGACCGGCAAAGGCTCCGATCGTATCCAGCGACTGGCGCAGGCCGTAGCTCGCGCCGCGGATGCCCTCCGGGGTCACATCGGCGATGAGCGCATCCCGCGGCGCTTCGCGGATGCCCTTGCCAATGCGATCGATGAACCGCGCAGCGAGGATTTGCCCGGGCGTGCTGGCGAGCGGAAACACCGGCTTGGTCAGGGCGGCGAGCCCATAGCCGATCCCGATCAGCAGCTTGCGGTTGCCGATCCGGTCCGACAGCGCGCCGGAAAACACTTTGGTGATGGCCGCGGTCGCCTCGGCGACGCCTTCGATCAGCCCGATGGTGACGGTGCTGGCGCCGACCACGCTTGCAAGAAAGACCGGCAGCAGCGCGTGCACCAGCTCCGAGGAGATGTCCATCAGGAGTGACACCAGCCCCAGCGTCAGCACGGTCGAGGGCACCTCGCGCCACGTGGCCCGCGGCGATTCTGGTCCCGGCCGGTTTGCGTTCGTGCCCATGATGGCCGTCGAATCTCCTTCTCGCGTTCGGTCGGAATGGTGGTTCAGGCCGATCCCGCTGTCCAACGCCCACATGCAGAAGCGGCCTCTCTGGTCGGAGAGGCCGCCGGTCGCGTTCAACGATGATCGGGCGTTCAAGCGGCCGCGTTGGGGAAGCGATAGGCCTTGAACTGGTCGCGCAAGGCCGTCTTCAGGATCTTGCCGGTTGCGGTGTGCGGGATGCCGTCCACGAACGCGACGTCATCAGGCATCCACCATTTGGCGATCTTGCCTTCCATGTATTTCAGGATGTCCTCGCGCGTCGCGGTCTGGCCCTGCTTGAGCTGTACGATGAGCAGCGGCCGCTCGTCCCATTTCGGGTGATACACGCCGATCACGGCCGCCTCTGCGACGGCCGGATGGCCGACCGCGAGGTTCTCCAGATCGATCGAGGAGATCCATTCGCCGCCGGATTTGATGACGTCCTTGGAGCGATCGGTGATGCGCATGAAGCCGTGGGGGTCGACCGTCGCGACGTCGCCGGTGTCGAAGAAGCCTTCGCCGTCGAGGATGTTGGTGTCGACCTTGTAGTAGGCCTTGGAGACGGCGGGCCCGGAGACCTTCAGCCGGCCGAAGGTCTTGCCGTCCCAGGGCAGCTTGTTGCCGGCATCGTCGGTGATCTTCATCTCGACGCCGAACGGCGGAAAGCCCTGGGTCTGCAGCACGTCGAGCTTGGCGTCACCCTCGGCGTCGAGGAACGGCGGCTTCAAGGTCGCGAGCGTGCCGATCGGGCTCATCTCGGTCATGCCCCAGGCGTGGCGCACGCCGATGCCCATGTCGAGGAAGGCCTGGATCATCGAGCGCGGCATCGCCGAGCCGCCGCACACCACCATCTTCAAATGGGGCAGTTTGAGGTTATGCGCCTGCATGTGCTGCAGCAGCATGAGCCACACCGTCGGCACGCCCGCGGTGTAGGTCACCTTCTCGGTATCGAGCAGCTCGTAGACGGACGCGCCGTCGAGCTTCGGACCGGGCATCACCAGCTTGGTGCCCATCGACGGCGCGGAGAATGCGATGCCCCAGCTGTTGGCATGGAACAGCGGAACCACCGGAAGCATTGTGTCTGCGGCCGAGGTGCCGAGCGAATCCCTGGAATTGGCCATCAACGCATGCAGCACGTTGGAGCGATGCGAATACAGCACACCCTTCGGATCACCCGTGGTGCCGGACGTGTAGCACATCGCCGCCGCGGTGTTCTCGTCGAACGTGCCCCAGGCGAAGTCGCCATCGGCCTCGCCGATCCAGGATTCATAGGCGACCGCGTTCTTCAGCGTCGTCTGCGGCATGTGCGCTGCATCGGTCAGCACCACGTAGCGCTCGACGCTGGGCAGCTTGTCGGCGAGCTTCTCCAGCAGCGGCACGAAGGTCAGGTCGGTGATAACGACCCGGTCCTGGGCGTGGTTGATGATCCAGGCGATCTGCTCCGGAAACAGCCTTGGATTGACGGTGTGGCAGATCGCGCCGATTCCCATGATGCCGTACCAGACCTCGAGATGGCGGCCGGTATTCCAGGCAATGGTGGCAACACGATCCCCCAGCTTGATGCCATGACGCGTCAACTGCTGTGAAACCTTGAGGGCGCGTTTGTGGATCTCGCCGTAGGTGGTGCGAACGATGGGACCTTCGACAGAGCGTGTCACGACCTCCTGGGAGCCGTGGATTGTCGCCGCATGTTCGATGATCCGGTGACAAAGCAGGGGCCAGTCTTGCATCAAACCAAGCATCAGGTCGTTCCTCCGGTGGTATTCGCTTTAGGACAGCGAGGGTCTTTTGGTCTGTTCCGTGAATTTTAGCGCGCGCCGCAGCGCGCGCAAATGGCCTTGTGCGGGCCACGACGTCGCGCAAGGGCCGATGGTTAGCGCGGCGCTGGCAGTGATCGCATTGAGCTGGCTCATGGCTGCCGCGCCGGCGGCCGCAAGGTCGCGCGAGGCGGGCCATCCCCGGGCCCATGCTGCACCCGGGCCGTCGCGCAATGAGCCCGCGATAGCGACGGTGCCGCTGCCGCAGCCGCGCCCCGAAGCGGCGCCGCCGCGTGTCCGGGCCGGCGCTGGGGCAACCGATTCGGCCGGCACTGGCGGGAAGGCCGCCGCGAAGGGCGAGCCGGGAGCTGCGCGGCAGGCGCAGGAGAGGGCTGGGAACGAGGCTGGGACCGACGCCAAGTCGGACGTCAAGTCGGACGTCAAGCCGGACGCCAACGCCGATCCCAGGGCCCTGCAGGTGCCGCAGCCATCGGCCTGCCGCCTCGCTTTGACCGAGGAGATCGCGGTGGCGCCATCAATTCCGCCGATCAAGGGGCCGGGGGCTTGCGGTGGCGACGACCTGGTGCGCCTGGAAGCCGTGGTGCTGCCGGACAAGCGGCGGGTGGCCGTGACCCCGGCGGCGATCATGCGTTGTCCGATGGCGTCGGCGATCGCGTCCTGGGTCCGCTCCGATGTCGTGCCCCTCCTGCAATCGCTCGGCAGCCCGCCCGCCGTCCTGGATAATTTCGATGCCTATGAGTGTCGCGGCCGCAACCGTGTCAGCGGCGCCCAACTTTCCGAGCATGGCCGCGCCAATGCGATCGATGTGCGCGGCTTCAAGCTGGCCGACGGCCGCATGATCGAGCTGACCGACCGGACCCAGCCGCGGGAGCTGCGTGAGGCCGTGCTGCATTCCGTGTGCACGCGCTTCACAACCGTGCTGGGGCCTGATTCCGACTGGTATCACGAGGACCACATCCATCTCGACCTCGCCGAGCGGCGCAGCAATTATCGCATCTGCCAATGGGACGTGCTGGATCCGCTCCCGCAAATCGCGCCGTTGATGCCGGCGGTGCGTCCCGACGGGGCGCCGCCGCGGGAGACGGCCGAGGGGGCCGAGGAGGGCAAGGTCGGCAAGCCTGCGCGCGGAGCAGCGGCTGGTGAAGCAACGCCCGCCGAGCCGCAGAGAGCGGCGCCGTCAGAGCCGGGTTCAGCCGATGCTGCCGCGGCGGACGCCGAAGAGGCAGAGACGGCGACACCCCCGCCACCGCCCCAGCCCGCGCCCGCGAAGGCGGGCAAGAGAAGGCATCGGAGCCGGTCTTGACGGGGGTCAAAACAAAAAGGCGCCGGAGGACCGGCGCCTTTGAAAGGGTGCTAAACGCGTTTCTCGGCTTTTGATGTCATGGGCCGCCGCCGCGGTCTTACTGCATCGCGGCGAAGGTTGCTCCGCCCTGCAGCGCCATCTGCGGCTTGTAGGGCGAATCGCCCTTCTTCGGATCCAGCACCACGACAATGGTGCCGACCTTGACCCGGTTGTAGAGGTCGATCGCGTCCTCATTGGTCAGGCGGATGCAGCCCGACGAGATCGAGGCGCCGATATATTCCGGCTGGTTGGTGCCGTGGATGCGGAACAGCGTGTCCTTGCCGTTGGCATAGAGGTACATCGCGCGCGATCCCATCGGATTGTCCGGGCCGGGAGCCACGAAGGTCGGCACGCCCAAGCGCTCGATCTCGCTCTTGGTCGGATGCCAGGCCGGCCACTCGGTCATGGCGCCGACCTTGGCGATGCCGGACCAGGCCATCGCCTCCTCGCCGACGGTGATGCCGTAGCGAATCGCCTTGCCGCCTTCGAGCACGTAATAGAGGTAGTGGCTGTCCGAATCGACGACGATGGAACCCGGGGCTTCCTTGCGGTGATAGTCGACGATCGCGCGCCGATAGGGTTCGGCCACGGGCGTATTGGCGTAGCGGATCTTCGACAGAAGTTCCTTGTCCTTCGGCTTGAAAGCCTGGGTGTTGGTCGCCTCATAGGTCGTAGCCTGCATGCAGCCCGACAACATCAGGCCCGCGGCCAAGAGTCCAAGTTTCACCTTCAGCGACATGTCACCGATTTTCCAAGTTGACAATTGACGTTGCAAGGGCACGGCGGTGCCACCGCAGCGTGATTCCATGCGTCCCATTATCGTCAAAATTGGCCTCGACTCCAGCCGATACACGCACACTCCGCGCTGCAGCGCCGCGATTGTTGCCTTTTTGCCGCAAAAATGCTGCCGGCAATCCCCAACTGTGCTCCGGGTGGCACGGTCTGCCCTGTTCCTGAGCAGATGCAAACAAGCGTTTGCGAAAATGGGCGATGGACCGTAACGGCAAGCTGCGTCACAAGGCAGCATCATCCCGCCGCTAAGCCCCCTAAAACCACGTTTCGTGATTCGGAGTTCTTCATGTTCTCGGTGTTCGTCCCGTCCGAGTCCTCGCTGAAGAAGGCGGCGGTCACCGATCCCTCGGCTCTGCCCGACAATGCGGTCTGGGTCGACCTGGTGAATCCGAGCAGCGCCGAAGACCGCGCCGTCGAGCAACTGGCTGGAATCGCCGTGCCGACCCGGGAGGACATGCAGGAGATCGAGATCTCCAGCCGGCTCTATATCGAGAACGGCGCCCGCTACATGACGGCGACGCTGATGTGTCACTCCGACACCGACATGCCGAGGACCACGGCGGTGACGTTCATCCTGGCAGGGCACCGCCTGGTGACCGTGCGCTATGACCAGCCGCGGCCGTTCGCGGTGGTCGAGGCCAAGCTCGCCCGCAGCTGCGCGCCGGGGATCACCGGCGAGATGGTGCTGATGGAATTGCTCGATGCGGTGATCGACCGCTGCGCCGACATCCTCGAGCGGGTCGGCGCCGACATCGATCAGGTCAGCCACGAGATCTTCGAGCCGAACAATGAGCGGCATGGCCACGCCAAGCAATATTCGCAGATCCTGATCGCGATCGGCCGCAAGGGAGACCTCACCTCGAAGGTGCGCGAAAGTCTGGTCTCCATCGGGCGCCTTGTCACTTTCCTGTCGGCGGTGGTCGAAGGCGTGAAATGGTCAAAGGACATGCGCGAGCAGCTCAAGACCATGCAGCGCGACGTTGCCTCGCTGACTGATCATGCGTCCTATCTCTCCGGCAAGATCACCTTCGTGCTGGATGCAATGCTCGGCGTCGTCAATCTCGAGCAGAACAACATCATCAAGCTGTTCTCCGTCATGGCCGTGGTGCTGATGCCGCCCACCTTGATCGCATCGATCTACGGCATGAATTTCAAGAGTATGCCGGAGCTCGAATGGGCGCACGGCTATCCGATGGCGCTGGTGCTGATGCTGATCTGCGCGATCGTGCCGTACTACATCTTCAAATTGAAGAAGTGGCTCTGACCGAGCGCGTTGCAGATCGGCGCCATGACCGCGGTCTGATCTGAACTGGCGCGGCTGCATCATGCTCGGCAATTCTTGCCCTGCTCGCGCGCCGGTGCTGGCAGTTGTTAGTGACGTGGCTCATCGAACGGCGTCGACGGCTTGCCGCTATGCACGGCATGATTCGGACGCGGCATTGGCAGGAAATATTTGTTAGGCTCGTTGCAACGCCGCTGCAAAGCCGCCTCAATTCCTCAGGTAAAATTTGAGGGGAACGCTGAACGTTTGATCGAAACTTCTCTGCGATAAAACCTGCTCATCAGGACCACCAAAGAGCGCTTCGGCGCGTGGCCTGCGAGACAGAGCTTGAGGGGCGTGTTGATCGCGTCCATGGCCAAGAGGCGGCAATGGTTGAAAAACGCATAACGGCATCAAACAACGTGGTCGAGCTCGCGAGCTATCAGCGCGGCCGCGCCGGTACCGTCGTGGCTCATGCGCTGTCGCCGCGCACCTGCCGTTATTGCGGCGCCGAGCTCGAAGAGGATGAGCGCGATGATGACTGCTCCAGTGCGCTCAACGTCGAATCCGCCCGTCTGCGCTGGCGCGCCGCGCAGATTCTCCGCAACTTGGTGTGCGAAGGCTGAACCGACGTGCTCGGCGCGCGTGGTCATTCGACACGGCAGCCGATGATCTGAAATCAGCTATGCAAGATCGACAGCGCTCCCTTCCGGGGGCGCTATTTGTTTGTAGTGCGATCGTTTGCATCTTTCGTCCCGAGCGTCGTTCTGAAAAGAAGAAACGGATCTTCCGAAAAGATCATGCTCGAACAAGAAGTAGGACCGTGATGCGTTTCTGTGGAACGCATCATGATCCAGCCGGCGTTAATCGCAACTTCGCGGGTCGACCCTGGTTTCGTCGTGAGCTGAAAGCCGGCGTGAACCAAGTCCGAGCCGGGTCTCAGGTCCGGCTTGGCGGCTCGCCTCAGACGTGCTGGCCGCCATTGATGTGGATCTCGGCCCCGTTCACGTAGGAGCTGGTCTCGCTGCAGAGCACATAGATGATCTTGGCCACTTCGTCGGGCGTGCCGAGGCGCTGCATCGGGATCTGCTCCTGCACGATCTTCTCGGTGCCGGGCGACAGGATCGAGGTGTCGATCTCGCCGGGAGCGATCGAGTTGACGCGCACGCCGACGCGGCCGAAATCCGACGCCATCTCGCGGGTCAGCGCCGCCAGCGCCGCCTTGGAGGTGGCGTAGGCCGCGCCTGCAAACGGATGCACCCGCGAGCCGGCGATTGACGTGACGTTGACCACCGAGCCCTTGGCCGCCTTGAGCTCGTTGATCAGGCCGCGCGCCATCATGATGGGCGCGAAGAAGTTGACACGGAAAACGTGATTCCAGGTGTCGAGGTCGGTGTCGACGGTGCCGAGCCGGGCGCCTCCGGCGCCCTTTGGTGAGATTGCCGCGTTGTTGACCAAAGCGTGAAGCTCGCCACCGTCGATCCGCTGCTTGATCTCGGCGATGGCGCGCAGCGTGTCCTGCGGGTCGGAGAGGTCGACCTGGACATGGTCCTCGGGGCCGGCGCCCCAGGGGCATTCCTCCGGGAAGGGATGCCGCGAACAGGTGAGCACGCGCCAGCCGGCTGACGAGAAGCGGATCACGGTAGCATGGCCGATGCCGCGGCTGGCGCCGGTCAGCAGCATCGTGCGCCGCGGTTGGTTGGACGAGGAGGTCGGCATGAACAGGGTCTTTCACGATCCACGCGGGATCAGTTTACCACAATGGTTGGGTGTTCGGTGCGCGATTCCTGCGCACCGAGTTCTGATGGCAATTGTTGCTGGCAGGGGCCGGGGCGTGCGGGCCTGAACGCGCCGCTACGGATACATCCTCACCTTTGTCCACGGCTGGCCGGCCGCGTCGCGCCGGAATTCGATGCGGTCGTGCAGACGGAATGGCCGGTCGTGCCAGAACTCCATCCGCACCGGGGTGATGCGCCAGCCGCTCCACCCCGGCGGCCGCGGCACTTCGCCGATGATGTATTGCGCAGCGACCTTGGCGATCGCCTGCTCGAAGGCGAATCGGCTTTCCAGCGGCTGCGACTGTTTGCTGGCCCAGGCACCGAGCTGCGCCTGCTTCGGCCTAGTCGCGAAATAGGCGTCGGCCTCTTCGTCGGTCACCGGCGTCACCAGGCCGCGGATGCGGACCTGCCGGCGCAGCGACTTCCAGTGAAACAGCAGCGCGGCCTTCGGATTGCCGGCGAGCTCCTGGCCCTTCTGGCTGGCCTTGTGGCTGTAGAACACGAAGCCGTCCTCGTCATAGCCCTTCATCAGCACCATGCGCACATCGGGCAGCCCGCTGTCGTCGACCGTCGCCAGTGCCATCGCATTCGGATCGTTCAGCTCGCTTTTGTTGGCCTCGCTGAACCACTCGGCAAACAGGGCAAACGGTTCGCTGGCCTGGGTAAAATCGGCCGATGTACCGGATGTTAAGGTTGTCTGGTGTTTGATGCTGGTGGGGTCGGTCATGAGTATGGGGAGTCCGAGTTTTGCGTTCACCGGCGGCCAGGCGCGCGCACGTCCATGTCGTTACGGCCCTATATAGGACATCGGTCCGGCTTGGCCTATCCGCGATTGGTCATGCTGGCGCGGCTTTGACACTCATTCTCATCGGACTGTCCGGCGGTGGCTGCAGCCTGTCGCGCCCCGAATCGGCCTTTGCCAAGATGGAGGATGCGGAGATCACGAGCGCGATCAGGCCGGCGCCGGAGCGCGAGCCGACCGAAGCCGATCTCGCTTTCGCCCGCAACGCGGCGTCCGACGTGCTGACCAAGGGCGACAAGGACTCCAGCCAGCCCTGGCAAAACCCGCAGACCGGGGCCCGCGGCTCGGTGACGCCGATCGCCAAGACCTATACCGGCGACAATGGCCGGACGTGCCGCGACTTTCTGGCGAGCTACGTCAATGGCAAGACCGAGCGCTGGCTGCAGGGCTCGGCGTGCCGGATCGAGCGGGGGCGCTGGGACATCCGCACGCTCAAACCCTGGCAGCAAAGCTGAGGGAACGGCTCTGGAACCCGTTGCAAAAATACAACGGACTAACCAGATGAAATGCAAAGCGGGCGGGGAGCCCATAGGTTAATATCTCATTTTCTGTAAGGAGACGTGACGGATGCGTGACCCCTATGAGGTCTTGGGGGTGCCGCGAAGCGCCAGCGCTGCGGCCATCAAGAGCGCCTATCGCAAGCTCGCCAAGAAGCACCATCCCGACAGCAACAAGGATGATCCGAAGGCATCGGCGAGGTTTGCCGAGATCAATTCGGCCAACGAGATCCTGGGCGACGAGGAGAAGCGCAAGCAGTTCGATCGCGGGGAGATCGACGCCGACGGCAAGCCGCGCTTCCAGGGCTTCCCGGGCGGCGGTGCCGGTCGGGGCGGGCCGGGCGGCTTCGAAAGCTACACCTTCCGCAGTGGCGGGGGCGGTCCCGGCTTTGGCGGCGGCGGCGGCTTCGAGGACATCCTGAACAGCATGTTCGGCGGCGCGGGCGCTCGTGGTGCCCGGCCCGGCGGCGGCAGCCCGTTCGAGTTCGATACCGGCGGCGTCGGTCTCGATCTCGACCTGAAGGTGGCGATGTCGGTGACGCTCGAGGAGTCGGTCAAAGGCGGCGAGAAGCGGGTGCGGCTGCCTTCGGGTAAGGAGCTCAACGTCAAGGTCCCCGCCGGCGTGACCGCTGGTCAGCAGATCCGGCTGAAGGGGCAGGGCGAGAGCGCGCCGGGACACCGGCCCGGCGACCTCCTGATCACGATTCAGGTTGCGCCGCATCCCTTCTTCAAGGTCGAGGGCAGCGACATCAGGCTGGATTTGCCGATCACGCTCTACGAGGCGGTGCTGGGCGCCAAGGTCCGTGCGCCGACGCTCGGCAGCGCGGTCGAACTGTCGATTCCCAAGAACACCTCGAGCGGCCGGACGTTCCGGCTCAAGGGCAAGGGCCTGCCCAAGGGCGATGGCTCGATGGGGGACCTGTTCGTCACTACGCGCATCGTGCTGCCGGACGGCAATGATTCCGAGCTGGAGGCGCTGATGACCAAGTGGCGCGACCGCCATCCGTACAATCCGCGCAGCAACCTCTCGTGAGGCTGCGCGTTGCCGGCGGGCTGTGAAGCGATGAGGAGAAAGTGCGGCCTCGAAAGGGGGACCAGCGCGGTACAAAACCCCGATCGAGGCCGCTGGTGTGTCGATCGGCGGATCGAACACTCCTCATTTTTTCGTGAATGTTTGGCGCGATATTGAGACCGGGTGGTGGCCTGATTCCAGATTTTCAGTGACCGAATTGGGGTCTCGCCGCTTGCGTGCGGGTCCGGCGCCCCGAAGCGCGGCCTCTTGCGGCGCCTGCCGCGATCTCGGCGGTCGGCTCAAGCGCCTGCAAGCCCAGCGAAAAAGCGCGCGGCCGTGGTGAGCTTCGTCCGCTTCCGCGCCATCGGGCGCTATCCGCCCGACCGTTCAGCCTGGTCATAAACAAGGCGCGCAACCTGGGTGAGACGGGTGCGGTCAGTTCCTCCGGTGACGACATAGCCGACGCCGCGCTCCGCCCAGGACAGCGCCGCGGCATTGTCCTGGGTCGTATAGCGCATCTGCGCCGCTTCGATCGCGGTCTTGGTGGCGTAGACGGTGAAGCGCTCGCCCGACGCGCTCTCATACATCAGGAACGAGGCCGGGCCGGTCGGGCCGGGCAGCAGCCGTCCGCCCACCAGCTTGAGTCCCGTGGCCTCCAGCTCCGGTGCCTGCACGGTCCGGCCACAGCGCCGCGTCAGCCATTGCTGCAGATGGGCCTTCTCGTCCCCGGGGACCTCGACCGGATGGCGGACGTCGACGACGTAGAGCCGATGCGCGTCGAGCGCCTCTCCGGTCACATTCTGCAACAGAGCCGGCGGCGACGCGGCGCCATGCGCGACCCAGCCGGCCGCGCCGCCGGCCAGGAAAGCGGCGAGGCTGGCCGCGGCCGCGCCGAGGATCCAGCGCCGCGGCTTGCGATCCAGCAGCTCCAGATCGAGGCGCGGCGGCACCGGCTCGTTCGCCACCGCGTCGTAGCGGGCGTGCAGCGCCTCGGCCATCCGGCGCCAGGCGGCCACGCGCTCGGCATCGGCCGGGTGAGCCGCCAGCCAGCTCTCGACATCGCCGCGGCGTTCGGCCGGCAGCTCATCGTCGACATAGGCGTGCAGTTCGTCCTCGGTGACGGGAATCGTCGGATCGGTCATGATCTGGATCTCGTTGCAATCGTGCAGTCGCGCGGCGCGACAGCCCTTGCGCGCGGCAGGCGAGCGCGCCGGCGCGGCTTTTGTGCGGTGGATCGTCGGCTCATTTCACCCTCCGCAGGGCCGGCCGTTCACCTTCGATCACGGCGCGGACATGGGCGCGGGCCCGGGCGAGGCGGGACATCACGGTCCCGATCGGCACGCCCTGGATGTCGGCCACCTCGCGATAGCTCATCCCCTCCAGGACGACGAGCAGCAGCACGGCGCGCTGTTCCTCGACGAGCGTCGCCAGCGCGCGTTCGATATCGCGGCCCTCGGCCTCGGTGCCGCTGGCGTCGGGATTGTCGTCGTGGAGCGGCATGAGCAGCGGCCTGCGGGCCAGCGAGCGCCGGCGGTTCTTGTTGAGGTTGGTCAGGATCGTGTACAGCCAGCTCCTGATGTCGCCGCCGAGGAACAGCCGTTCCGACCGCAGCGCCCGCACCAGAGTGTCCTGGACGAGGTCGTCGGCCGCGTCCATGTCGCGCGCCAACGCCCGCGCATAGCGGCGCAGTGCCGGAATCATGGCCTCGACGCTCTGGCGGAACGCGCTCATGGAATGTCCTGCGGCCGTTCGCTGCTGGGACAAGGCGTGGGCCGCAACCACCCCCTTGCACCGACCATAACACCGCGGTGACGGGCCTATTCCGGTCCGGGCAGACCCCTGCCTGCAGTTTGCCACAGAGCGGGCGGAATGGGGCTGTACCGGGCCAGACCGGTGGTGTACGTCCACAGTTAATAATCAGTTCGATGGGATGCCGCATGGCGCAGATTTCAGGTTTGATGCAGGGCAAGCGCGGAGTGGTGCTCGGCGTAGCCAACAACCGCTCGATCGCCTGGGGCATCGCGAAGGCGGCGCGCGCGGCCGGTGCTGAGATCGCGCTCACCTATCAGGGCGACGCGCTGAAGAAGCGGGTCGAGCCGCTCGCCGCCGACCTCGGCGGCCTCGTGCTCGGCCATTGCGACGTCACGGATCCCACGACCATCGATGCGGTGTTCGATGTCCTGAAGGAGAAGTGGGGCAAGATCGATTTCGTCGTGCACGCGATCGCCTTCTCCGACAAGGACCAGCTCGACGGCCGCTACATCGAGACCACGCAGGACAATTTCTCCAAGAGCATGCTGATCAGCTGCTACTCGCTGACCGCGATCGCGCAGCGCGCCGAGAAGCTGATGACCGACGGCGGCTCGATCATCACCTTGACCTATTACGGCGCCGAGAAATGGATGCCGCACTACAACGTCATGGGCGTCGCCAAGGCGGCGCTGGAGGCGAGCGTGCGCTATCTCGCCGCCGATCTCGGCGAGAAGAACATCCGCGTCAACGCGATCTCCGCAGGCCCCATCAAGACGCTGGCGGCGTCGGGCATCGGCGATTTCCGCTATATTCTGAAGTGGAACGAGTACAACGCGCCGCTGCGCCGGACCGTGACCATCGAGGAGGTCGGCGACAGCGCTCTGTATCTCTTGTCCGACCTGTCGCGCGGCGTCACCGGCGAGGTGCACCACGTCGATTCCGGCTATCACGTCGTCGGCATGAAGCGGCCGGAGGCGCCCGACATCTCGCTCAGCAATTCCGTCGGCGCCAAGGAGTAGCGTTTCAACCGCAATGCCCCGGCCCACGATCTACTACATCCGCCACGGCGAGACGGAATGGAATGCACTCGGCCGGCTGCAAGGCACGCAGGACATTCCGCTCAACGCGCTCGGCCGGGTCCAGGCCGTGCAGGCCGGCAACATCCTGAGCCAGCTGGTCGCACGCAACGGCCATGACGCGATGCGGCTGCCTTATGTCGCGAGCCCGCTCAGCCGCGCCCGCGCCACCATGGAGCTGGTGCGCGAGACCTTGCAGCTGCCGGTCGAGGATTACGCGCTCGATGCGCGGCTGCGCGAGATCGGCTATGGCAAATGGGAGGGCGCGACCCTGCCGGAAATGCAGGCCGCCGATCCGGTTTTCTACGCCAAGCGCCTGACCGAAAAGTGGACCCTGGCGCCTGAAGGCGGCGAGACCTACGCCGATGTCGAACGCCGGGTCCGCGACTGGTATGATCAGCTCACCGGCGATATCGTCGCCGTCGCCCATGGCGGCACGGCGCGGGCGCTGATGGTCGCGCTCGGCTTCGAAACGCCGAACCGCGCCGTCGACCTGCCGATCCAGCAGGGCGCGGTGTATGTGTTCGGCGAGGACGGCTTCGAGAAGTTCAGCTAGCTTGTCCCGTCAGTCCGGGGCGTCTCGCAGAGGCGAAGCCGGACTCTCGCGACCCCGGGCTTCATCCCGGAATGACGGTTTTCCCGATCGGGTGATCAACTCATGTCCTTCAACACCTTCGGCCACATGTTCCGCGTCACCACCTTCGGCGAGAGCCATGGCGTGGCCATCGGCTGCGTGGTCGACGGCTGTCCGCCGCGCATTCCGCTGGAGCCTGCGGAGATCCAGGTCGATCTCGACCGCCGCCGGCCCGGCCAGTCGCGCTTCACCACCCAGCGCCAGGAGCCGGACCAGGTGAAGATCCTGTCCGGCGTGATGCCCGATCCCGACACCGGCGCGCAGGTCACCACGGGCACGCCGATTGCGCTCTTGATCGAGAACACCGACCAGCGCTCGAAGGACTATTCCGAGATCAAGGACAAGTTCCGCCCGGGCCATGCCGACTTCACCTATGAGGCCAAATACGGCCTGCGCGATTATCGCGGTGGCGGCCGCTCCTCGGCGCGCGAGACCGCGACGCGCGTCGCGGCGGGCGCGATCGCGCGCAAGATCCTGGCGGGCGTCAAGGTGCGCGGCGCGCTGGTGCAGATGGGGCCGCACAAGATCGACCGCGCCAAGTGGGACTGGGACGAGATCGCGCGCAACCCGTTCTTCTGTCCCGACAAGGACAAAGCGGCGTTCTTCGAGGACTATCTCGACGGCATCCGCAAATCCGGCTCCTCGATCGGCGCGGTGCTGGAGATCACCGCCGAAGGCGTGCCGGCGGGACTCGGCGCGCCGCTCTACGGCAAGCTCGACGCGGATCTGGCGGCGGCGATGATGAGTATCAACGCCGTCAAGGGCGTCGAGATCGGCGCCGGTTTTGCTGCGGCCGAACTGACCGGCGAGGAGAACGCCGACGAGATGCGCTCGGCCAATGACGGCACGCGCTTCCTCTCCAACAATGCCGGCGGCATTCTCGGCGGCATCGCCACCGGGCAGCCGATCGTGGTGCGCTTCGCCGTCAAGCCGACCTCGTCGATCCTGACCCCGCGCCAGACCGTCGATCGCGCCGGCCACGAGACCGAGATCCTGACCAAGGGCCGTCACGACCCCTGCGTCGGCATCCGCGCCGTGCCGGTCGGCGAAGCGATGATGGCCTGCGTGCTCGCCGACCATCTGCTGCGCCATCGCGGCCAAGTCGGCTGAAGACGCGGCTGAAGACTGACGGCGCCGCTGACTACCGTCGGCGTGCGCGCTGGCCTAGGCTTTGCCAATGGACCCATCGAGCCTGACTGCGCTGATCAACTGGCTCATCGACGGCGCCCGGTCGTCGGACCAGCCGAGCCAGACCATGTCCGAGGCCTGCGGACGCCTCGTCGCGCTCGGCGTTCCGCTGTGGCGCGCCGGTGTTTTCGTCCGCACGTTGCATCCGGAGATCTTCGGCCGCAGCTTCGTCTGGCGGCAGGGCGGCGAGGTCGAGATCGGCAGCGTCGATTATGGCTTCCAGGACTCGCCGACCTATTGGGACAGCCCGCTCGCGGTGGTGGTGCGCCAGGGCGTGGCGTTCCGGGCCAATCCGCAGTCGCCGGAGGCCGAGCGCTACCCGATCCTGATGGACCTGCACGCTGACGGCGTCACCGACTATCTGGCGCTGCCGCTGATCTTTCTCGACGGGGAGGTGCATGCGTCGAGCTGGACGACCAGGTCGCCCGGCGGCTTCACCGAGGCGCAGGCCGAGGCGATCCGCGCGGTGATCCCGGCTTTGTCGCGCTACACCGAGATCATCGGCTTGCGCCGCATCGCCTCGATGCTGCTCGACACCTATGTCGGCAACAGCGCCGGCGCCCGCATTCTGGGTGGCCAGATCCGCCGCGGCCACACCGATACGATGCATGCCGCGATCTGGCTGTCCGACCTGCGCGGCTTCACGCCGTTGTCGGACCGGCTGCCGGCCGAAACCGTGGTCGACATCCTCAACCTCTATTTCGATTGCCAGGTCGAGGCGATCCGCGGGCAGGGCGGCGAGGTGCTGAAGTTCATGGGCGATGGCCTGCTCGCGGTGTTTCCGATCGCGGCGCAGGATGGCGACCCCGCGGAGGTCTGCAGCCGCGTGCTTGCAGCGGCGCGCGCCGCGCGCAGCCGCGTCCACGCCCTGGAGTACGTGAGCGGCGATGCGCGCGAGCGCTTCCGCTTCGGCGTGGCGCTGCATGTCGGAGAGGTGCTGTACGGCAATATCGGCGGCGGCAATCGGCTCGATTTCACCTGCATCGGTCCGGCGGTCAATCTCGCGGCCCGGCTGGAGAAGATCGCCGCGCGGCTGGCGCGCACCGTGGTCGCCTCGGAGACGTTCGCCGGCGCCTGTGCCGAGCCATGGACCGATCTCGGCGCATTCCCGATCGCGGGCCTCGCGACGCAGCAGCGCGTGTTCGGGCTTCGCGAAGAAGATTAGTTCTTCGGTCTATGTCTCAGGCTCGGTGGTGAACAACAGTGGATAGCCCTTGGCACGGCCGGCATCGGTCGCGCGCGTCGCCTTGGTCTCGGCGACGTCCTTGGTGAACACGGCCACCACGCAGACGCCGAGCTTATGGGCCGTGATCATCACCTTGTAGGCCTGGTCCTCGGTCATGCGGAATTCCGATTTCAGGATCATCACCACGAAATCGCGCGGCGTGAAGTCGTCATTGACCAGGATGACCTTGTAGAGCCGCGGGCGCTCGACCTTGGTGCGGACCTTCGTCTTCGGCTTGGTAACGGCGTCGTTCATGTGCGGCGCGCCCGTGTGTTCCTGATGCGGCGGAGCCGCCACAATACAGCCTTCGGTCCCTCCGGGAAACCACGGGCTGCATGCCGTCATCGTGCAAGGCGCACGGCTCCGCGCCTGACCAACATCCGGGCAGGTCGCCCTGGACTAACTGGAAAGTGAATGGCGGCGTGCGTTCCTGCTTTGCTGACCGCGGATTGCGTGTCACCATTATCTGACGCGATTGGAGGGCAGCTTATGCGCTGGTGGATCTCGATCGGGGTGGCGTGTCTGGCGGGCGCCTTGGCCGGCGGCGACGTGGCCAGCGTCGCGGCGGCGCCCGGCGCCCAGGCGGCGCAGCAGCTGAGCGACAAGGACGCCTCCGTCGATGTCGAGCTGATCCTCGCCGTCGACGTATCCTATTCGATGGATCTGGACGAGCTCGCGATCCAGCGCGAAGGCTACGCGCAAGCGCTCAGCTCGCGCGAGTTCCTGCAGGCTCTGAAGAACGGCGTGCATGGCCGCATCGCCGTGACCTATTTTGAATGGGCCGCCTCGAGCGATCAGAAGATCATCATTCCCTGGCGGCTGATCGACGGCCCGGAAAGCGCCGATGCGGTCGCCGCCGAGATCATGAAGACGCCGATCCGCCGGGCCTCGCGCACCTCGATCTCGGGCGCGATCTACTTCGCGATGCCGCTGTTCGACGAGAATCCCTATCGCGGCCTGCGTCGCGTGATTGACATCTCCGGCGACGGTCCAAACAACAATGGTCCCTCGCCGGTCACGATGGCGCGCGATGAGGCGGTGGCCAAGGGCATCACGATCAACGGCCTGCCGATCATGGTCAAGGAGCCGTCCTATTCGACGATGGATATTGAGAACCTCGACCTCTACTACAAGGATTGCGTGACCGGTGGTCGCGGCTCGTTCGTGGTGACGATCAAGAGCCGCGACGAATTCAAGGAGGCCATCCGCACCAAGCTGCTGATGGAGGTGGCCGGACGGACGCCGCCGGCCAAGATCGTGCCGGTCGCCGACGATGCCAACAAGGAGCCGCGGGTGTCCTGCCTGATCGGCGAGAAGATCTGGCAGGACCGCTGGGGCCGGTGATCCAGCCGATCGCGCGCCCTTGGCGAGGACGTACGGGGCAGGGACGAAGCTTCAGCCGCTCTCACAAGCCTGCCGCATGATCTGCGTGAGGTCGGCGTCGAGCGCCTTCAAGACATCGATCGCAGCGCCGAATTGGCTGCAGCCGATCGCCTGCCAGACGGACTGCACGCGGGCCTGCAGACGGTCAGGGGTGAGCGGGAAGCTGGCCGCCTCCGCGAGCGCTGCTTTCTCATTGATCAGGTAGCGGGCATTGATGGCAAACAACACCTGCGCAAGGCAGGCGAGCGCGCGATAGGCGCATCCTGCAATGTGCGTGTGATCGCCACGCGAGATGGCCAGCGCCGCATTGTCGATGCTGAACGTGATCTCCCATCGGAAGCGACCGAGCAGCGCATCGCGCAGCGGGCGCGGATAATGCGAGCAGCGTGATTTCAAACCGGCCAGCAGCTGAGCCGGATCATGCAGGACGCGGCACAATGCGACCTCGCCCATCCAGATCGCCGAGACGAAGCCGTGCGGATGACCCGGCTGGTAATCGATCTCGATCCGCCCGTTGATGCAGTCGGCGATTACCCGGCTGACGGCGTCGATCTCGCGATAGAGCAGGTCGACCTTGTGGCCCGCGATCCGCAGCCAGCCGCCGCCCACGATCCAGCGGCCCCAGCCGCCGACCTCTGTCAGCTCGGCTCGTTGCGGGTCATCGACCAGCGGCGCTATGGCCTCGCGCAACGCGTCGGTGTCGAGCCGATGACCCGGCGCCACATACACCCCGATATCGTAGTCCGACGCGGCGTGCGCCGTGCCCCGCGCGCGCGATCCGCCAAGCGCGACCGCGCCCAGTCCCGGGCATCCGGCGAGGCTGGCGACGATGCGCGCGAGCATCCGGTCGTCCTGCATGAGCCACCTCTTCTTGCGCGGCCTGCTGAGGTAAGCCGATCTGCTGTGGGAAACCTCGCTCCGTCATCGATTCGTCGAATCTGTGACATTGGCGCAACACTTGGTCCAAAAACCAGGAGTTGCAGATAGGCGGGATTCCCTTTTGCCACGGTGCCGCCGCGATTGGGCCGCGACCATGAAGCGGGTGAGGCAGAGGCGCACAGAACATGCGTATCACCGATAGGACAGCAGGTCCCGCGCAGCGCACCGCGCGCTGCTCATTGCTACCCGGCGACATCGCGGGATCCGCCCGCAAGCTGGTGACCGCCGCGCTCGTGTTGGCCGCCGCGGCGTCGCTCGCCGCCTGCGCGCAATCATCGGCGGTCCGGCAGGCGCGCCTGTCGGCGCCGACCAGGCCGGCCGCGGTCGAATTCCGGCCCCAGATCCAGCGCGCCGAGAAGGCGCCGGAGTCGATGGTCCGCGTGCGGCATGCTGAGCTCAGTCCGCCGCCGGTACGCGCGGCGTCGTCGGGTCTCGCCAGCTACTATTCGGAAGGTCAGAAGACCGCGAGCGGCGAGCGCTTCAATCCCTCCGAGCTGACGGCGGCGCATCGCAGCCTGCCATTCGGCACCCGTCTGCAGGTCACCAACGTCAAGACCGGACGTTCGGTGGTGGTGCGCGTCAACGATCGCGGACCGTTCGTCCAGGGGCGCGTGGTCGACGTGTCCTACTCAGCCGCCCAGGCGCTCGGCATGGTCAACACCGGCGTCGCGCCGGTGAAGGTCAACGTGGTGAGGTAGGAGTCGCATCCGTCATTGCGAGCTGCGCTCGCAATGACGCGGAGAGCTCACCGCGCCAATCTCGCCACCAGCTCGACATGCGGCGTGTGGCGGAACTGGTCGACGGGCACCACCGTCTCAAGCTTGTAGCCGCCGTCGATCAGCAGGCGCATGTCGCGCGCGAAGGTCGTGACGTTGCAGGACACGGCGACGATCACCGGCACCTTGCTGGCTGCGAGCTGCTTGGCCTGCGCCTGCGCGCCCTGGCGCGGCGGGTCGAACACGACGGCGTCGATGTCGCGAAGCTCCGCTGGCATCAAGGGACGCCGGAACAGGTCGCGGGCCTCGGCCTTGATCGGCTTGAGACCGGGGCAGCCGGCGGCCTTCTGCAGCGCTGCGATCGAGCCCGCGTCATTGTCCATCGCGGTGACGCGCGCGCGCGCCGCCAGCCGCAGCGCGAAGGGCCCGACGCCGCAGAACAGGTCGGCGACGTGCTTGGCCTTGGCCGTGCGCTCCAGCACCAGCCGGGCCAGCGTCTCCTCGCCTTGCACGGTGGCCTGCAGGAACGAGCCCGGCGGCAAGGTCACTTGCGCCGTGCCCATGGTCACCGTCGGCGCATTGCGCATCAGCACCAGCTCGCCATGGCGCGTCAGCCGCGCCAGGCGGTGCTGCTCGGCGAGGCGCGACAGCGCGGCAACGCGCGCCGGCGGCAGCGGCCCGGAGCCGCGGACATCGATGTCCAGGCCGTTGTGGGTGGCGGTCGCCTGGATGTCGAGCGGCTTGCCGGTCGGCTTCAGCGCTTCGGCCAACGCCCATGCGGCTTCCAGCGCGCCATCCAGGGCAGGGTCGAGGATCGGGCAGCGGTCGATCGGAACGATGTCGTGGCTGCCCGTCGCCGAGAAGCCGACCCTGAGGACATCGTGGGTGCCCATGCGGGCATGGAAGGTGGCGCGGCGCCGGCCGGCGCCGTGGGCGTCGATCAGATCCGCGACCTCGCAATCGACCTTCGTTGCGCGCAAGGTCTCGACGACGATGTTGCGTTTCCATTGCTGATAGGGCTGCGTCGCCCAGTGCTGGATGGCGCAGCCGCCGCAGACGCCGAAATGCGGGCAGAACGGCGCGATCCGCTCGGCGCTGGGGGTCTCCACTGCCAGCAGCTTGCGACGGTCGGGGTGACCAGGAATGGCCGAGGCCTCGACGGTCTCGCCAGCCAGCGTGTAAGGCACGTACAGCGTTTCGCCCGAGGACAGCGACACACCGTCGCCACGATGGCCGACATGGTCGATGACGAGACGGTCAACCATGGCGGCGCGCTCCCAGGAAGAATTCGGCGTTGCCGTCGCCGCCCTTGATGCAGGATGGAAAGATCTCGATGTCGCTGCAGCCGAGCGCGGCCGCGAAGGCCGCGACGTCGTCGCAGACCGCCTGGTGGACGGCGGCGTCCTTGATGATGCCGCCCTTGCCGTGCTTACCCTGCGCCTCGAATTGCGGCTTGATCAGCGCCAGCAGGCTCATCGGCGACGCAGCCAGCGACAGCGCCACCGGCAACACCGATTTGAGCGAGATGAAGCTGCAGTCGATCACGACCACATCGGGCCGCTGTGGCAGGCGCTTTCCCTCATAGCTGCGGATATCGGTCTGCTCCATCGACACGATCCTGGAATGATTGCGCAGCGACGGATGCAACTGGTCACGGCCGACATCGACCGCGAAGACGAGGGCCGCGCCATGCGCCAGCAGCACCTCGGTGAAGCCGCCGGTCGACGCGCCGACATCGAGGCAGACATGCTCCTCGACCTCGATGCCGTAATGCTCCAGCGCAGCCGCAAGCTTGACGCCGCCGCGCGACACCCAGGGATGCGCCGGCTCGGCCTGCAGCGAGGCGTCGGCGGGCACGGTCTCCGACGCCTTGGCCACCTGCTTGTCATTGGCGAACACCAGTCCCGCCTCGATCGCCGCCTGCGCCCGCGCGCGGCTCTCGAAAAGACCGCGTTCGACGAGGAGGACATCAGCGCGTTTGCGGGGAGGGGACATGGGCGATATCGCGAGATTGGTTGCTGAGGGCGACGCAATGAGTTTCGGACTCCGTCATTGCGAGGAGCGAAGCGACGAAGCAATCCCAACTTTCTTTGTAGCCCTGGATTGCTTCGCTTCGCTCGCAATGACGAGTTTTGCAAGTTGTTCGCGAGTACTCGCGGCTTCAGAACGCGGCCGGATCAAACCGTCCCAATCGTCAGTCGCTTGGCCGCCAGTCTCACACACATCTCGAACGCTGCGAGATCATGCCAGACATCGGCTGGCCGCTCGCGCGGCAGCACCAGCGGATGGCCGTGCAGATCGAGCGCGTGGATCATCATCAGATTGTCCGGCAGGCCGAAATCCTCCACCGTCAGGCCCTCGGCATCGATCAGCCGCCCGTCCTGCTCCGTGACATTGGTGAGGCGCCGCACGCGATCGGCATAGACAGCGGGATCGTTGCAATAGCCGAGACACAGCCTGCCGCGGCCGGCCATGTAGCCGAGCTCATAGACCGTGCCGGCATCGGCGCCCGGGCCACGGAACGGCGTGAGGTTGGCGATGATCGCGTCGGCATCGTCCATCATCGTCTCGTTGCCGTGGAAGATCTGGCGCGAGGCGTCGGAGCTGCCGAGATCGACGCTGTTGTCGAGCGGATAGAGGCCGATCAGCCCGTGGCGGTCGCAGATCGCAACCTTCCGCCGGCCGGTCTCAACGGCGTCCGGCAGGAACACGTCGGGACCTGCCAGATAGATCTTCATGGATCACCAAGGAGGGCTGGCGAGGACGCCCTCAGGCGAGCTTGACCACCTCGGCGGTGTAGTCCTTGCCGAGCGCCTCGAACACCTTGCGGACGATGCCCTTGGCGTCGAGGCCGGCGCGGGCGTACATCGCGGCCGGCGTGTCGTGGTCCTGGAACTCGTCCGGCAGCACCATCGAGCGCATCTTCAGGCCGCCGTCGAGCATGCCCTGGTCGGCCAGGTACTGCATGACATGCGAGCCGAAGCCGCCGATCGAGCCTTCTTCGATTGTGATCAGGATCTCGTGCTCGCGGGCCAGCTTTAGCACCAGCTCCTCGTCGAGCGGCTTCATGAAGCGCGCATCGGCGATCGAGGCCGACAGGCCGTGGGCAGCGAGCTCGTCGGCCGCCTTCTCGCACTCGGCGAGGCGGGTGCCGAAGGAGAGCAGGGCGACCTGCTTGCCCTGGCGGATCATGCGACCCTTGCCGATCGGCAGGGGCACGCCGACTTCCGGCATCTCGACGCCGCGGCCTTCGCCGCGCGGATAGCGCACCGAGCTCGGCCGGTCGTTGATCGCGACCTGGGTCGCCACCATGTGCACGAGCTCGGCCTCGTCGGAGGCCGCCATGATCACCATGTTCGGCAGGCAGCCGAGATAGGCGTTGTCGAACGAGCCGGCGTGGGTGGCGCCGTCGGCGCCGACCAAGCCGGCGCGGTCGATCGCGAAGCGGACCGGCAGGCTCTGGATGCAGACGTCATGCACGATCTGGTCGTAGCCGCGCTGCAGGAAGGTCGAGTAGATCGCGCAGAACGGCTTGAAGCCTTCAGCCGCCAGGCCGGCCGCGAAGGTCACCGCATGCTGCTCGGCGATGCCCACATCGAAGGTGCGCTTCGGGAACGCCTTGGCGAAGATGTCGATGCCGGTGCCCGAGGGCATCGCGGCGGTGATGCCGACGACCTTGTCGTCCTTCTCGGCTTCCTTGACCAGGCTTTGGCCGAACACGTTCTGATAGGCCGGCGCATTCGGCTTGGCCTTGGCCTGGGTGCCGGTGGCGACGTCGAACTTGACGACGGCATGATACTTGTCGGCGGACGCTTCTGCCGGCGGATAGCCCTTGCCCTTCTGGGTCACGACATGGACCAGGATCGGGCCGGTCTCCATGTCACGGACGTTCTTCAGCACCGGCAGCAGGTGGTCGAGATTGTGGCCGTCGATCGGGCCGACATAATAGAAGCCGAGCTCCTCGAACAGCGTGCCGCCGTCCATCATGAAGCCGCGGGAATACTCCTCGACGCGGCTGGCGCGGTTGGCGATCACCTTGGGCAGATGCTGGCCGAGCTGCTTGGCCGCATCGCGCAGGGTGCGATAGGTCTTGCCCGAGTACAGGCGCGACAGATAGGCCGACATCGCGCCGACCGGCGGCGCAATCGACATGTCGTTGTCGTTGAGGATCACGATCAGGCGGGAATTCATCGCGCCGGCATTGTTCATGGCCTCATAGGCCATGCCGGCGGACATCGCGCCGTCGCCGATCACGGCGATCACATTATTCTTGCCGCCCGACAGATCGCGGGCCACCGCCATGCCGAGGCCGGCGGAAATCGAGGTCGAGGAGTGCGCGGCGCCGAACGGATCGTAATCGCTCTCGGTGCGCTTGGTGAAGCCCGAGAGGCCGCCGCCGGTGCGCAGGGTCCGGATCCGGTCGCGGCGACCGGTCAGGATCTTGTGCGGATAGGCCTGGTGGCCGACGTCCCAGATCAGCCGATCGCGCGGGGTGTCGAATACATAATGGATGGCGGTGGTCAGCTCGACCACGCCCAGACCCGCGCCAAAGTGGCCGCCGGTCACCGAGACCGCATCGATGGTCTCCTGGCGCAGTTCATCAGCGACCTGCCGGACCTGCTCGACCTTCAGCCGGCGCAGATCTTCCGGAGTCTTGATGGTGTCGAGAAGCGGCGTCTTACTAAATGTGGTCACGGTGACATTCCAATTTTGCAGGTCGGGTTCAAGGGCCGACGTCTGAGAGGTTCATCGTAACGGGCGGCGAAACCTGGTGTCTTGAAGGTCACATCCGCGCGGATCGAAGCCGCAGACCGGAGCCTAGCCGGCCTTTAGATCGATCTATGTGATGTAAGTCACTCTTGGTGGCCTTGCCGTCCTCGTTTGTCGCCCAAGCTCGCCAAGTTGTTCAGCCAAGTCAGTTTTGCTAGCTCTTGCAAGTGCTTGGCTCCAATCGTCGGAGGAGAATGAGCACTTCCAAAAACCCGCATTTGCGAGAAGCTTTACACCAAAGCGCGTCTTAAAGCCAACCCGGCGGAAGATGGCAAGCCCGCAAACGGTTCCGTGGCGTCAAATCTCAACCCCGGAGGCCCACGGCGGTTCCCTTGCACTGCTCAAATCGCTGGCAGACGCGGCCCCGAAATAGACCGGAGAGGCAAGCCCGGTCCAGGCTTTTTCCCGTGATGCAGAATCCGTCATGGCCGCAATCGGCAGCGCTGCGGCGGGATGAGCCATGCGTTCGCGTCAGGGGAGTCGTCCGCAAACCATCATGAAGTCGTCATCGGCATGCGGCCTTTCATTGGCCATCACGAATGCGACGTGCGCGCGAAAACGCCTTGCTCAAGGCAGCGTGGGCGCCGGCCCGGTGATCGCGGACTGAACCTGAAGAGCTCATCACGCCGTTGCTGTCGTGGCGATCGATCCCGCCCACCTGCGGGTATGACGGCGATCAAGGGGCGCCGGTTCCGCAGCAATCGTCGCGACGCGAAGCAGAAGCCGTCGCGGAATAACGTTAATGGAGTCCTGATGAGAAATACGGCTGAGATGCACGACCGGCAGGCGGTTCGCCCCTTGGTCTCGCTGCGGACCCCGACGCGAAATATTTTTTGACCTTAACCCGGCCAATGAGGTCAGGGGGCCGGTGTGACCGCCGCTATTGGACGTCCAGCGGGGCAACTCCCGTCGCCCGCCCGCTGGCGTCGGTCGTGATCTTCTCGACCCTCGCCTCGGCTTGGCGCAACAGCTCCTCGCAGCGACGCTTCAGCGCCTCGCCGCGCTCATAGATCGCCACCGACTCCTCGAGCGGCACCTTGCCGTCCTCGAGCCGCTTCACGATCGATTCCAGCTCCTCGATCGCGCGCTCGAACGACAGCTTCTTGACGTCGGTTACGGTGTTGTCCGCCATGCGGGTTCCCTGCAGATCACTCAACTCCGGGGCCGTGCTTTTACACGCCGGTCATGGCTCTGTCAGGTCCTGCCGGCGTCGATCGGCTGGAACCTGGGGATTACGCCCCGGTCAGCGCGGCAACGTGGGCGGAGACGGATTCCTTCAGTCCCTGAAGGTCATAGCCGCCCTCCAGGACCGAAACGACGCGGCCGCCGGCGCATTTGTCGGCGAGATCCATCAGCTTGCGCGTCACCCAGCCGAAATCTTCGGCCCTGAGATTCAGAGATGCGAGTGGGTCGCGATAATGGGCGTCGAAGCCGGCCGAGATGATCACGAGCTCCGGGCTGAACTTGGTCAGCTGCGGCAGGATCAGGTTTTCGAAGGCGGAGCGGAACTCCAGGCTGCCATCGTCGGAGGCGAGCGGCGCGTTGACGATGGTGTCGTGCTCGCCGCGCTCGCCGCGGGCGCCGGTGCCCGGGAACAGCGGCATCTGGTGGGTCGAGCAGTACATCACGCTCTTGTCGGCCCAGAAGATGTCCTGGGTGCCGTTGCCGTGATGGACGTCGAAATCGATGATGGCGGCGCGCTCGATCCCGAAGGTGCGCTGGGCGTAGCGGGCGGCGATCGCGACATTGTCGAAGAAGCAGAAGCCCATCGGCTTGGCGATCTCGGCATGGTGGCCGGGCGGGCGCACCGCCACGAAGGCATTGCGGTGGCGGCCGGACATCACTGATTCGGTCGCAGCCACGGCCCCGCCGACGCCGCGCATCACCGCTTCCCAGGTGCCTGGCGACATCGAGGTGTCGCCGTCGAGATAGATGATCCCCGAGGTCGGCGCCATCTGGCGCAATTCGGTGACGTAATGCTCATTGTGGCAGAGCAAAGCGAGCGCGATGTCCGCTTCCGGGGCCTCGTCGCGATCCAGCAGGGCGAAGCGTTCCTCGGTCAGGGCTTCTTCCACGGCGCGCAGGCGATCGGCACGCTCGGGGTGTCCGGAGGGCGTCGCATGATCGAGGCAGGCTTCGTGAGAAAGATACAGCGTCGACATTGGGCTCTGCCACTCGCGCGTTACGGGAATGCCCAATCTATGCGCTGAACGCAGCCTCGGAAAGGGCCCTGACGGCGACAGGGCCCGGTTTCCGCGCGGTTCGACCGGACTTCACTGCGCCCTGTTGAGAATGCGATCGCGCGGCGGCGGAGCGAGCGGGCTGTTCGCCTTGAGATAAGCGAACAGCGCCTCGTCGTCATAGGGACCGACGACCGGATCGCGGCCCCCTTTGAAGGCGGTGAAGCCGTCGCCGCCGAGCGCGAGATAGGTGTTGAGGGTGACGCGATAGGATGCGGCGGGATCGACCGGCTTGCCGGCCAGCATCATGCTGGCGGCATCGACGCGCCCCCCGGCCGGCTGTTTGGGATCGAACGCATAGCTGAACCCGTTCGAGATCTGCAGAATGCGCGGCCTTGCGGGATCGAGCCATTGCTGCTCCAGCGCCGCCTTGATCTCGGCGCCGGTCAGGGTGACCGTCATCAGCTGGTTGCGGAAGGGCTGGCTGGCAAACACGTCGGCATAGGTCACCGCGCCGTCGTCGCGACGGGCGAGATCGGTGCGGATGCCGCCGGGATTGGTCATCGCGATGACGGCGCCGCCCTTGGCGGTTGCGGCGAGCTGGGCATCGGCGATGACGTCGCCGAGCGCGCTTTCGCCCGCTCCATTCGGCACCCGTGAGAGCGGCTGTGCGATGGATCCGGCCGGCCGATTGGCGATCGGCGCGGCGACCTTCTCGTAGGCGTCGATCAGCGCGGTCTGCGCCGGGTCCTTCGGCAGCGTGGTGTCGACCACGATATTGGTCGCGGTGGCGCTGACCACGTCGCGCGTGGTGCGGTCGAGCTTGACGTCGATCGCGGTCACCAGCGTGCCGAACTTGTCGGCCGAGGTGACGAGGCGCTTGTCGATGGTGCAGACATAGGCCTGGTGGGTATGGCCGGAGATGATGATGTCGACCGCGCTGTCGAGGTCCTTGACGATGTCGACGATCGGCCCGGACAGGCCCGGGCACTCGTTCATGCCGCCGGACGGCCAGCCGCCCTCGTGAATCAGCACGACGATGGCCTGCACGCCCTTTGCCTTCAGCTCCGGGATCAGGGCGTTGATGCTCTCGGCCTCGTTGCGGAAATCGAGCCCGGCCGCGCTCGCCGGCGAGATGATCCCGGCGGTGGCTTTCAACGTCAGCCCGATGAAGGCGACGGGAATATCCTCGAAGGTGCGGATCTCGTAGGGCGGAAACACCGTCTTGTCGGTGCCGGCGAGAAATGTCGACGCGGCGAGATAGTGGAATTTGGCGCCGGTGAAGCGCTGTGGCCCGCGGCAGCCCTCAGTCGGATGACAGCCGCCATTCTGCATGCGCAGCAATTCGTCCTTGCCCTCGTCGAACTCGTGATTGCCGACGGCCGACAAAGCCAGCCCCATCTCCGACATCGCTTCGATGGTCGGCTCGTCGTGGAACATCGCCGACAGGAACGGGCTGGCGCCGATGAGGTCGCCGGCCGACACGAAGATCGTGTTCGGCTGGCCGTCGGACAACAGCTTCACCAGGCTCGCCATGTGCTCGGCACCGCCGGCCGGGACCATGCTGGTCTTGGCCGGGTCCGCAGGATCGGCGACTCGGATGCCGGCCGGCGGCGGCTTGAGATTGCCGTGGAAGTCGTTGATGGCCAGGATGCGCAGCGACACCGGCTCATCCTCGGCATGGACGGGCAGGGCGGCAAGGCCAGCGGCGGTGAGGGCGGCGACGAGGCAGGCGGCGAGAACGCGGCTGAGACGACTCATGGCAGGATCACGTGTGATGCAGGGCGGCGGCGAGGTGCGATTGCCCCGCCATGGCGGCAATGACATAAGACAAAACAGATAAAACCAGAACAATGATACCGGGCAATCCGGGGAGGGTATGATGAAAAGAATGCTGCTGCTCGTGGCGACCTTGTCGCTGGCCGCTGGCTCTGCTGCAGCGCAATCGCTGCCGGACCTGATGAAGCAGATGATCGCGGCGTGGAATAAGCCGACCGAGCCGTTCAAGGTGATCGACAATATCTATTATGTCGGCACAAACGGGCTCGCCTCCTATCTGATCACGACGCCGCAGGGGCACATCCTGATCGATACGGTGATGCCGGAATCCACCGCGCAGATCGAGGCCAGCATCGCCAAGCTCGGCTTCAAGGTCGCCGACATCAAATACATCCTCAACACCCACGCCCATATCGACCATACCGGCGGGCTCGCGCAGATCAAGCAGGAGACCGGCGCGCAGATGGTGGCGGGCGCCAAGGACGTGCCGCTGCTCGAAGGCGGCTTCTATCCGGGGCGTGAGCAGGAGAGCCATTTGAACTTCCCGCCGGTCAAGGTCGACCGCGCCGTGCATGAAGGCGACACCGTCACGCTCGGCGGCGTCACCTTGACCGCGCATGAGACGCCCGGTCATTCGCCGGGCTGCACCAGCTGGACCACCGATGTGAAGGACGGCGAGGCCACCCGCAGCGTCATCTTCTTCTGCAGCGCCACGGTGGCGCTCAACCAGCTGGTGGGCCGGCCGACCTATCCCGGCATCGTCGACGACTACAAGAAGACCTATGCCTGGGCGAAGACGGTGCATCCGGACATTCTGCTCGCGCCGCATCCGGAGATGTTCGACTTGGCCGCCAAGCGGGCGAAGATCGCCGAGGGCGGGCCGAACCCGTTCGTCCGGCCGGGCGAGTTCAACGCCTACCTCGACAGGCTCGAGACGCAGTTCAACGAGGGCCTGTCCAAGCAGACAGCGGCGCTGCAAACCGGCAAATAGCGTTCAGGGGGCGGCGGCCAGCCGGTCCAGCGTAAAGCCGGAGAGATCGACAAGCGGCGCCTGGCCCAGCGCCATCGCCGCGAGCGCTTCGCCGACGGCCGGCGAATGCTTGAAGCCGTGGCCCGAGCAGGCCGAGGCATAGATCACCTCGGGGGCGCCGGGATCGCGGTCGATGATGAAGCGCCCGCCGCTGGCATTGGTGTAGAGACAGACCTCGCTGCGCAGGCATTTAGGGCCGAGATCGGGCACGAACGGGCGGACATAGGTCTCGTAGGTGGCCGCGATCTCGTCCGCGGTGACCTCGCGGCCGACGTGATCGGGATCGGTCTCGCCGGTCATGACCTCGTTGGCGAGCTTGACGCCGTTGCCGGGCGAGCCGAGCCAGGGAAAGCCGTAGATGTCGGATGCAGCGCCGGCGCGGCCGGTGACGTCCCAGATGAAGACCGGCGCGTCCGGACCGAAGCGCTGCGGGTTGGACAGGATCTCGAACCAGTACAGCACCTGGCGGGTGATGTGGACGCGGCGGCGCAATGGCGCGATCATCTCGGTGATCCACGGGCCGGTGGTGACGATCAGCGTCGTCGCGGAGGTGGTCGTGCCGTCCTCCAGCGTGACGCTGAGCACGCCGGCCGCGCGGCGGAACGCGGTGACGCGCCGTCCGGTCACGAGCTCCGCGCCATGGCGTGCGGCGACGACAAGCTCGGTGCGCACGCAATCCTCGACCAGGAGATAGCCGCCCTCGCGATCGAGAAAGGCGCGGTCGCCCGGCGCGGTGGCGAAGGCCGGATAGTCGGCGCGGAGCCGCTCCGCGGAGAGGGTCTCGCCGTCGACCCCGTGCAGCCGTGCCGCAGCCTCGATATTGGCGAAGAACTGTCCGCTGCTGACGCCGTGCACTGCGCCGCCGTGCTGGCTCGGAATGAACAGGCAGCCGCATTGCTGGAACAGGTGGGTGCCGGTCTCGCGCTCCAGTTCGCGCCAGATCTGGTGCGAACGCCGCGCCAGCGGCGTGTAGTCGACGCCCTCGCCGATCGCGGCGCGGGTGATGCGGGTCTCGCCATGGGTCGAGCCGAAGCGATGCGGCGGCTGGAAGCGGTCGATGCCGAGCACGCGGCGTCCCGCTTTCGCAAGGTGCAGCATGGCGGCGCTGCCGACCGCGCCGCAGCCGATCACGATCACATCATAATGCGGCATCGGCGGCCGGCCTGGCTGCGTTCATTTCTTCTTGCGCGACAGGAATGCCTTGAAGGCGCCGATCGCCTCCTCGGAGGTCATGCGTTCGGCGAACAGATAGCCTTCCTGGTCGATCCGCCGGGTCAACTCGTCCGGCGCGGTGCGGATCAGCTTGCGTCCGATCGCCACCGCCTCGGCCGGCAGGCGGCAGATGTCGCGCGCGACCTTCTGCGCCTCGACCTCGGTATGCCCCGGGGCCACCACCGTATTGACGAAGCCGGCGATATGCGCGTCCGCCGCCGTCATGGTGCGGCCCATCACCAGCATCGCAAAGGCGCGCTGATAGCCCATGGTCTGCGGCATCAGCAGGCTCGAGGCGCCTTCGGGCACCAGGCCGAGATGGATGAAGGGCGTCGCGAAGGTCGCGGTCGTCGAGGCCAGCACGTAGTCGCAGTGGAACAGCATCGTGGTGCCGATGCCGATGGCGACGCCGTCGACCGCGGCGATGATCGGTTTGACGTTGTGGGCCAGCGAATAGAGAAATTTCGTCGCGGCGGAGGTGCGCATGGCCTCGTTGCCGGCGTTGCCCGCCTGCAGGAAATCCTCGAGGTCGTTGCCGGCGGTGAACACGCCGGAGCCCCCCGTGATGATGATGCATCGCACCAGCGGATTGTTCTGCGCGGTATCGATCGCATCGCTCATGCCGAGATACATCGCCTGCGTGATCGCGTTCTTCTTTTCCGGCCGCCGCAGCTTGATCGTCCGTGTCTCGCCTTCGTCGGTGACGATCAGATGGTCGGTCATGTGGCCCTCGTGCAGGTGTGCCGGCCGCTCCGCTGCGGTCGGTCGTCTTGGCGTCGTTTCTCGCGACTCAGCCTACATCATTCGCCGCTCGTGCCAAAGGCTGAAGCGGCCATGGACGATAGGACGGATTGCGCGGGAGATCAGGCACAACCGCTCTTCGACGATGGTGAAGAAGGCGATTTGCATCAGCGTCGTGACTAACGCTTCCCGAAGCCGAAACGAGGCAAGACGGAGCCGCGCCTGGTCGGCGCGATGTGGCGCGTCAACGCGGTCCGTCCGAACGCGGCGGCGCGGGAGTGCGCGGCGCAGCCGGCTGCTGCTGTCGGGCGGCCTCGCGGCGCAGCGCCTGCTCCAGCACCACGAGCCGCGTCGCCATGCGGGTCAGCTCGTCATGCATCGAGCTCTGAACGCCCTGCACAGCGTGCTGCACCTCGCGCAACGCGTCGCGCTGGGTCTCCGCCTTGAGCACCCTGAACTCGGTCTCGATCGCGGTCAGGCGCTGGTTGACGGCCTTGATCGCTTCGGCGATCTCCTTCTGCCCTTCCTGCAGCGCGCGAACATGATCGACCAGCCGCAGATGATCGGTCAGTTCCTCGACCGCCTTGCCGATGTTGCCGCGGCCCGACATTACTTCACCGATCTCAGCAGCGTCCTGATCGTCGCCAGATGATCCTCGGGCGATCCGAGTCGCGCCGAGACGGCGTGCATCAGCTCCTTGCGGAGCTGCTGCAGCTCATCCTCCTGATCACCGCGCGGGCTCGCGGCCGCAGAGGAGTAGCTGGGGTGCGGATAGGCGCCGACCGGCCGCTCCATCGGCAAATAATAAGCAGGGCGTTCATCGGCCCAGGCCGTCGTGGGCCCACTGCCAGGCGGGGCCGGGCGAGCCTGGCCGGCGAAGCGCGGCTGGGCGCCGCGCGGCTGCCGTTCGATGGAATCGACGATGGCCGCGAGCGCGACGTCGAAATTGCTTTCGTCGGAAATGTCCAGCGCGGGCTCCATGGCCGCTGTCGGCGGAAGCGGCGGTAACGTCAAAGACGAACGGGCCGACGGCGAATGCTCGAACGGCGAGCGGCTGAACGAAGAACGGGCGAACGACGTCAGGTCGCGCAGCCGCTCGACAGCGCGGCGCCATCGCGCGCCGAGCCGCGGCTCCTCCCTGGCAGGTGTTCGCATCAACATCTGACTCTCCAGCAAGTTAGCTTAGGCGAGCGGAGAAAAGCTTAGCAAGGGTTGCGCTGCCGCTGCCAACAGCTGTGTTGCGGCCGCCGCAGCCCGGGGTCTTGGTCCATGCCGGCCTTGATGGGCGCTTGGCTGGGCAATGCGCGGCAGTGTGCATAGGCTTGGGCGCCGGCCTGACTGCGTTCACCCGGCCGGCGCAGAGCAGGGCGGAAGATGTTCCGGTGAGAGGTAAGGAACAACCGTGGTGCCCGGAGGTTCGGACTCTTGCTGCATCCCCGCAAACGTCCGAGGCCTCCATGTATCACCACGTCAAAAAGCTGATGTTCACCGTCCGTGTCGACGAGCCCGATCCGCGCTTCGGCAACATGCTGCTGGAGCAGTTCGGCGGCGCCAATGGCGAGCTTGCCGCCGCCATGCAGTATTCGATCCAGGGCCTCAATTGCGAGGATCCCGATCGCAAGGATCTCCTGATGGACATCGGCACCGAGGAGCTGAGCCATCTGGAAGTGGTCGGCACGCTCGCCCGCATGCATCTGAAGCCCGCCAAGTTCGACCGCGAGGCCGCCGAGGCCGATCCGTTGATCGCGATTTGCGGCGGGGGCGGCGTCAATCTGTTCAACTCGCAGGGCAATCCCTGGACCGCCGACTATCTGAAAATCACCGGCGAGCTCGACGTCGATCTGCGCAGCAACATCGCCGCCGAGGCGCGCGCCAAGATCGTCTATGAGCGGCTGATCAATTTCACTGATGACGCCGGCACCAAGGATGCGCTGCAGTTCCTGATGACGCGCGAGATCACCCATATGAAGGCGTTCGCGCTGGCGCTGGAGAGCATGAACAAGCCGGCCTTCAGCATCGGACGGATCGCGCCGACGCCGGGCCTCGTCGATCAGTTCTTCAACGATTCCACCGGCAATGGCGACCATGGCGAGATCGATACCCGTGGCCCCTGGAACGAGGGCGGTGACTGGGTGTTCACGGAATCACCGGCGATCCAGGCCGAGAACGGCGCGGCCAATGCGATCGTCACCGAGAGCTCGCCGCCGGCCGATGAAGCGGGTCTCGGCGATCTCTTGATCGAGGAGCTGCGCGACATCCTCCATGCCGAGAAGCAGCTGACCAAGGCGCTGCCGAAGATGGCGGAGGCCGCCCGCTTCGATCAGCTGCGCGAATTGTTCGAGCAGCATCTGGTCGAGACCGAGGCCCAGATCGAGCGCATCAACGAATGCTTCGAGCTGCTCGGCAAGACGCCGCGGGCAAAGCCGTGCAAGGGCATGATGGGCCTGGTTGAGGAAGGCGAGGAGATCGTGACCCAATCCGAGGACAAGGAGGATGCGGCGGCGGATCTCGCGCTGATCGGCGCGGCACAGCGCGTCGAGCATTACGAGATATCCGGCTACACCACCGCGCGCAACCTTGCCTCACAGCTCCGCCACAGCGCCGTCGTCGCGCTGCTGTCGAAGTCGCTGGCCGAGGAGGAGAATGCCGATCAGCTCCTCAATCAGGTCGCGCGCTCCTTGATGTCGGTCGCCAAGATGCCGGCGGCGATCGAGCAGGCGTGAGGTAGGGACTTCCGCGGCGCGCTTGCGCTCTGCAGGCCTCCGTGGAGCACAGCACCACGTGGGTGGGGCGCAGACATTGCGCCACGTCTTCATATCGTCATGGCCGGGCTTGTCCCGGCCATCCACGTCGTTCAGCTCGCTGAGAAGCGCATGGATGCCCGGGACAAGCCCGGGCATAACGGAACAACTAACTGCCAGGATGGATCGTTCGCGACAGTCCCGTGTCTCCATATCCGACCGCCTCGCCTTTGCGGGGCATGACGGCCGTCTTTAAAAACGCCAAATGTGCCCTCCGCTGGCCGTCTGGAATGACGGGGAACAGCGATCAACAGCGGACCAGCCGCTCTCCCGCTGCCATCTCACTCCGTATAGCTGCGCGACCGGTCCGCCCTGCGGAAATGGTTCGTCGACAGGCAGCGCCTGGCCCGGTTGATCTGCGCATCGGTGGCGCCGCGGCTGCGCGCATACATCTCGGCCACCTCGGCGGTGTATTTCTCCACGTAGTAGCGCACCTCCGAGCAGGACATCCGGGTGTCCGGACCAGCCTCGTTGGCTGCCTGCACTCCGGATCCCATCGCCAGAAGCAGAATCCCCGCGCCGATCATACCCCGCACCATCGACTTCCTCCCCCTTGTCGCAGCTGCCCGATAACAGGCGTGACTCGGCGCGAGGGTGCAAATTAACAAATGACGGCCACGTGACATCATCGCTGCAGTGTGGCTTCGCAGTGTCACCGAGCGTTGCGGCGGCGCATCGCCTGCAACCGCAGCCGCTCGGAAACGCCTCGTACCGATGGCAGATCGCGGTTCCTTCAGCGGAACCCTCGTTCACCTCGCGCTGGTCGGGCTGGCGCGATGATGCGCCGCTCCTCCTTCGACATCTCAGGCCGCCGCGGTCGAACTCGCCGTGCCCGCGCTGCTCGAGCCGCCGGTGCTTGCAGCGCCGCTGGCCGCGCCTTGCGCGTTGTAGGTTTGCGCGCCCTTGCTGCTGCCGTCCGAGCTGGCGGCCGTCTTGGTCACCTCGGTCGAGCCGTCGGAATAGGTGATCGTCGTGGTGGTGACGCCGTCGAGCGTGATCGAGACCTCGCTGACGACAGTCTTGCCCGACGACGCGCCGCCGCTGCCGGAGGAGCTCTCCGACGTGTCGCCGGCCGAGCTCGTGGCTGATGACGACGAGGTTGCGGACGTCGCCGAGCTGGATGAGGTGGCCGCGGTCGCCTGGGACGACGTGGCCGCGATGGGAGTCGAAACGGAGCTGATCGACATGGACTTCTCGCATGAAGAAAGGGGCGGGTGCCGCACGGCTGCGCGGCTCGCTTCTTCAACGCGGCTTTGGCGCGGAGCTGGCGTACTGAGTTGCGTCTGAATGTGTCCGGATGCAGCGGGTTTCACTCGGGGTCATCGAAGCGTGTCGCCAGCCGCGCTGCCCGCGGCAAAGTCTCCCGTCGCAGGGCGCCCGCCACGGCGTTGCGGATTGGCTTCGCGGCTCTCACACGCCCCGGCGCAAGTTCAACCCCCAGTTCTTTCCCCATGTCATTCCCAGCGGCGGCTATGCGGCGAACAGGACGCCACCAGGCGTCCTGTGCGCTCCGGAATGGTGGCGGAGGGCGGAGAGGGGCGATTGCCAAGCGCCGGCGCGGCGCTCTATCGTTCTGCACGCATGAGCGTCGCCTTTTCACCCCGCCAAACATCACGCGTCGCGAAAGCCTGCTGCGCTTACGCCGACGCCAACCCGATTGACCGATCTAACGATCTGTTGCTGACCTAATTGCCGAGGATCTTCTCCGCCGCGGTGACGATGCTGACCGTCGGATGCTCGGCGCAATACTTGCCGAACTTCTTGGCGTTCTCGATGAACACCTCGGTATCGAACAGGGCTTCGTCCTGATCGCCCTTGTACCAGCCGTCGAGCCAGATCAGCACCATCTTGATGCTGTCGTCGCCGCTCTCGACGAACTGTTTGCAGCTCATGGTCGACAGATCCAGCACGACGGCCGAGGCCGGTGCTGACGGCAGCATCAGGGCCGCGGCGAGCAGCGGGGCAGCGAGCAATTTCATGGGGCGTCTCCGGATGGATGTCATGAAAACAATGAAAAAGACAGTGCGTTACGAATCCCTTCGCGCGCCAATGCGAAGCGCGCGATCAAGATCGCGCCGGGGCCCGCATGGTTAGGATCGGCCAAATCGCGCGCGGTCGTCAGGGGTGCTGCGGTAAGTCAATGCCGGGATCGGGCCCGCCCGCCGTGCGAACCGTCCTGTCGCTGTGGCGCCTCCCGGCCGATGTCCTTGTGCAGGCGCGCCACGGGTCTCGGCCAAGGTCCAGCCAGTTGCGCGCCCCCATTTGGAGAGCGTGGCGCAGCTCGCGTGATTATGCCAGGATCGACCAGGAGCGCATGAACTGCCTGACCCAGCGCAGGTCGCCCCCGAGACAAAATCTTGCGTGATAGGCACCGTTGATATCAAACCGCAGTTGTCCGCGATGGTCTGTGGAGCTGTCTACGTCAAATGGAATGCGCCAGAAGTTGAATTTCGACGGATAGAGCATGGACAGAAGCGCGATCGTATCATGCGGAAAGCAGCCGGAGATGCCCTCGGCCTGTTCGTAGCTCGCCATGTAGAATTTATGAGCTTCGCTGAGCATCGGAGCCGCTGCTCCAAACGTGCTTAAGCTCGTCAGGTCTTCCCGCCTGAATATGAGCTTTCGGCAGATATCAAGCGGGACAATTGTGATTGGAATTCCTGAGTGGAGAATGTTGGCCAACGCGATGGGGTCGTTGTAGGCGTTGAATTCGGCGTCCTCGGTGATATTGCCTTTGTCAAAAATCGCGCCCGTCATCATCGTGATACCGGAAATTCGCTCAGCCCCGAGCATGCGCGCGATCGATGGGATATTGGTTGCTGGCCCGATGCTCAGGATATGAACGTCCTCGTTGAGCCATCGCGCGCGTTCCAAAGGGCTTTCAATCGACTCTGATAGAGAGTCGAATTGTTCGTCTGGCCTGACCTCACCGATGACATTGCCCAAGCCATCGAGTCCGTGAATATCCGTTGCAGACTGCGCGAAGCCGTCTGAAGCGCGTTCGGCGCCGACGAGAATTGGTGCGTCGACACCGAGTCGGTGTAACAAGGTTCGGATGTTGTGCGCGGCTTGGCGTGCTGAGACATTTCCGAATACGGTTGAAAAAGCGATCTTATGTCCTGAGACGATTTTGCAAGCGACAGCGATCGCGAGCGCGTCGTCTACTCCCCCATCGCTGTCGATCCAGATCATCTATAGTCTTCCATTGCTTTTCATGTGGTCGATCAGTCGCTTGAATTGATCGGGAGGCAGTCTCGTCGATTGACGGTTGATGTCCGCTGCCTTCCAATCCGCGCTGGTCACCCGCACAAGGAGGATGGATGCCGCGGTCGGCGAATCCTCATAGTCGAGATCGGATATTCTGCCCGGAAGTTGCGCCAATGGATCATTCTGGAAAGCCTCGTAATATTGCTTGGAGTACAGAACGCTCAACACGTTACCGGTGCGGGTCGGAATCCCCGACGTGTTGATGCGGTGTGAGTCTCCTTTGAAGATCCAGAATCCGGCATGATCATCGAGCTTGATATCCGAAGCGTCCCAGGTCGCGGCAACCTTGCCTGAGGGGTCGTAGGCGTAGCCCGAGTATGTCCACCCAAATCCCAGGTTCTTGGACAGATGCGACAAGCTCCAGGGGCGCTCCGCAATATCGACTTTCTGAAGCCACCACCCCTCAATGGCGCTGTGGCGGAACAGCCAGTGGCGAATCCGCGGGACGTTGATGAACCAAAACGGCACCGTGAGCAGAATCAACCAGATCGCGAAGCTCCCGGCTCCGTGCAAGGTCATCTGCATATAAGTGTAGTCGGCGGCTGATACTGAAGATGACCATTTGTTGAACACGGCCGACGATATTGCGGTGGCGACAGTCACCCAGCCGAACTCGTAAATGCGGCGAAAGGTTTCAACGTAATTCATCAGAACCTCCTAACCGATCAAAACTCCATTTCAATCAAACAATTCAAAGCTGTGGAGGCAGATACTGCGCTGCTTTTTTTTTCGGGATGTGCCGATTGATCTGGTCGATCGCCGCCAACGGGGCGAGACGACGATGGCGATGATATCAGGGCGCACCCGGCGGGCAAATCACGCTCATCCGAAAGTTTCGTGTCAACGGATTCCGAAAAACATAAATCGCTTCGCATCGCCCCCAAATCAGCCTTATGGTCCGTCCATCCCGTTGCACGGTAGGGGACGGTTCGCGGTCGTCACGGACGTTGGCAGCGGGATGCGGTGGACGCGGGCAGGCGGCGTGCGATCAGCACGGGCGAACGCCGGCCTCGCGGACGGTCAAGGCGCGTGGTCCTGATACTCCGAAGCTAGTATCGAGCGTGATGTGCGCACAGCACATTGCGCGACATGGTGGCCAGAAAGCCGGCGCACCAGGGAGAGCGCGCTATAGCCTGTTAAAACCATCGCGCGGGGAGGGCCGGTCTGTCCGGCTGTACCTGTGGTGACTGCCGCCTGCTTTTTTTGCTGCAGGCGGGCCACGGGCCTCAGCCGAGGTCCGGCCTTCCTCGCGCCCTCCATTCGGAGAGGGCGGGAATGAAAGGGCATAGCTCGGGCGCGCGCTGCGTCGCGAGAACGCGGATGCTCATCTCGTCACGGTGCTGTTTGTGATTGTGGATCAGGAGTTTGCCACGTGCGTCATTGCGAGCGCGGTGCACACCCTGCCCTCCAGGGGAGGGTGTGAGCCCAGCCATCAGTCGCGACACAAGGATGTCAAAGCGGCGCGACGTCGGCCGAAGCCGAACTCACGCCACCAGCACGGCCTCCGCCGCGAGCACTGCGTCCGCGCCGTCGGTAACGGTCTTTTCCAGCGACGGCGCCTGCACGGCAAACGTCTCGGCAAAGAACCGCGCCAGCGCCACATGACGCGCACCCGCGGTCTCGTTCTCGCTGCGCGCGGCGAGCGCCTCATTGGCCAGCATGCAGCCGCCGAGCGCCGAGCCGAACAGGCGGAGATAAGGCGTGGCGCCGGCGAGCGCGTCGTTCGGTGCGGTGCCGAGCTTCTCCAACAGCCAGCGGCTGGAACGCTCGAGCGCGCTCAGCGCCTCGCGCAGCTTGGCGCCGGTGGTGCCGAAGGCCGGGTCGTTCGAGGCCTCGACACGGCGGACGATGTCGGTGAGCTCGTCCAGCAGCTTGAACACCGAGGCGCCGCCATTCGCGCCCAGTTTGCGTGTCACGAGGTCGATCGCCTGGATGCCGTTGGTGCCCTCATAGATCGCGGTGATGCGGGCGTCGCGATAATGCTGGGCGGCGCCGGTCTCCTCGATGAAGCCCATGCCGCCATGGATCTGGACGCCGAGATAGGCGACCTCGTTGCCGATGTCGGTCGAGAAGGCCTTGGCGATCGGCGTCAGCAGCGCGCCGCGCGCGGCGGCTTCCGCGCGGACGGCCGGATCCTTGGCGCGCACGGCGACATCGAGCGCCACCGCGGTCGCGTAGCAGATCGAGCGCGAGGCGGCTGTCAGCGAGCGCATCTGCATCAGCATGCGCTTGACGTCGGGATGGGCGATGATCGCGTCCGAGCCGCTGCCCTTGCTGCCGACGGCGCGGCCCTGCTTGCGGTCCTGCGCATAGGCGAGCGCCTGCTGATAGGCGCGATCGGCGACGCCGACGCCTTCGAGGCCGACGCCGAGCCGGGCCTGGTTCATCATCGTGAACATGCAGCGCATGCCGGCATTCTCTTGGCCGATGAGATAGCCGATGGCGCCGCCATGGTCGCCCATCGTCATGGTGCAGGTCGGCGAGGCGTGCATGCCGAGCTTGTGCTCGATGCCGCTCGGATAGATGTCGTTGCGGGCGCCGAGCGAGCCGTCCTTGTTGACGAGGAATTTCGGAATGAGGAAGAGCGAAATGCCCTTGGTGCCGGCCGGCGCGTCCGGCAGCCGCGCGAGCACGAAATGCACGATGTTGTCGGTCATGTCGTGGTCGCCATAGGTGATGAAGATCTTGCTGCCGGTGATGCGGTAGCTGCCGTCGGGGGCGCGCTCGGCGCGGGTGCGCAAGGCGCCGACGTCGGAGCCGGCCTGCGGCTCGGTCAGCTGCATGGTGCCGGTCCATTCGCCGGAGATCAGCTTGCCGAGATAGATGTCCTTCAGTTCCTGGCTGCCATGGGCGTCGAGCGCCTCGATGGCCGAGAGCGTCAGCAGCGGACACAGGCCGAAGGCGACGTTGGCTGCGCTCCAGATCTCGGTGCAGGCAGCGTTGATGGCGAGCGGCAGGCCCTGGCCGCCATGGGTCTCCGGGCCGGACACGGCGTTCCAGCCGGCCTCGGTCCAGCGCTTATACGCATCCGGCCAGCCGGGGGCGGTGGTGACCTTCTTGTCGGCGAGCTTGACGCCGTTCCTGTCGCCGACCTTGTTCAGCGGGGCCAGCACGTCGGTGGCGAACTTGCCGGCCTCCTCGAGCACGGCGGCGGTGATGTCGGGGTCGAAATCGCCGTAATGACCGGCCTCGACCGCCGCCTTCAGCCCGGCGCCATGATTGAGGGCGAGCAGCATGTCGTTGAGCGGGGCGCGATAGGTCATGGCGTGTCCTCAAAGGTCGAATTTGCCGATTTGGCCGCCGTCATCCCATGAAACCGGCCGGGCCTCAACTTTTTCGCACAGGCCCGCGGCGGGCCGCCGCGGCGGCTCCGGGCGGGCGGGATAAGGGCTTGCCAGCATTGACGAATTGGCGGGGACGTCGGATCACCGGGCGGCGCCGCAAAATTCCTGCGGCGCGGCGGTTGAAAAGGGCGGGCGCGGTCGGTAGACCACGGGCGCCGACCCGGAATCGCATGGCGCTTACGTGCCAGTCCGATCCGGCAGGCCTGATGGGGCGTAGCCAAGCGGTAAGGCAGCGGATTTTGATTCCGCCATTCGGAGGTTCGATCCCTCCCGCCCCAGCCAGGTTAGTCAATTGATATTACTGAATAAATTTGCATGCATCCGTGTGGTGTTCTCGGTCGAATTTGGAAATTGGGTATCCCCCTCTTATGGAAATTGTGGGCTGGTTTGCCGACTGGGTGGCAGATCATCCGCACGACGCGCTCACGATCGTGCTGCGACCGGGGCGATATCTTCTCAGTGTATTCCTTCTCTGTCCTGTATCGCCTGCACAGCCAATCGATCGTGCCATCGAACGCCTGACCCAACTCAATGCAGAGGCTGAATTCACGCTGACGGCGGCGGTCATCGACAGGCGGCACCCAGTCAAAAGGTGTAGCGCGTCCGATGATCCCTGCAGCATCGCACTTGGCCTTCTGCAGTGAACGTCTGCAGCGCCTCTTGATCGGCAAGGGGCAGGCGAACCTCAAGCTCGTCACGAAGCGCCGGGCGGGTCCTGAACCACAGGGCAGCTCTCGTCCGCCGTCCAGTCGGCGAAGCTGAGATAGTAGGCCCGGACGTCGTTAAATCCGGCGCGGACGGCGGCTGCGGCTGCAAGCGCCGCACGGCCGCCGCCGTCACAATGCGTCACGACGTGGTCTCCGCCGACAAAGCCCGCCTCAGCAAGCAGACGACGAAGCTCACCCGGGGACTTCAACTGACCTCGATCGAGCAGATCGGCGTGCGGGACGAGCGTCGCCCCCGGCAGGTGGCCGCCGCGCGCATTGCGCCGAAGATCCGTGCCGTTGAACTCGCCAGAGGTGCGGGCATCGAAAATCCGGACGTCGTCCAGCTGCGACCTCAGAGCGTGCCGATCGATGAGCCCCACGGGACCGGCTCCCGGACGAGCGTCGAAGGTCACCGAATTCAACGGCGCGATAGCCCCGGCCAGCACGTCATCCTTGCTCTGCAGCGTGGGCCATCCGCCGTTCAGGAGTTTCGCCGCGACGCCAAAATACTGCAGGATGAACCAGACACGGGCCGCCTCTGTCATGCGTCCATCATCGTAGACGATGGCGGGAATGACCGCGCTTACGCCGAGCGCGCCGATCGCCTGCGCCCAATAGGCGACGTTCTCGAACGACGTCTCGCCAGACTTTGCCGCGGCCTCCCAGGTTTCGAGCGGTACCCGCACGGCGCGCGCGGGATGGCTGAGCGCGAAGGCCGCCGGATCCCGCGCGTCGAGGAGATGGAACGGCCCCAAGGACGGGAGGTCTTGTGGGTCGACGATGGGATCGCGGGGCATGGCGTGTGATCTGGGCTGCATCAGGAGGTGCGGCGCGCGTGATAGCGCAGGAACGTCCGCTGCTCCATCGAAGATTCGAAAGAGAACGGTCTTTCAAGTCGGGCGTGCGTTGAGCTGTGTCATGCCTTGGGCGGGACTGTTGATAGCTCATTCATTCTTCCCGGAAGCGTCCGATGTTCTCTCATGCGCAAGCTTCTCACGCCGCATCGCTCGGTCCCGACAGCTTCACTCCGGGTGGTCGAATGAAAACTCTTCCCGTGATGCCTCATTCAGAAAACGGAGCAACCGCGGCGGGCTGCATTATAGTATATAAAAATCATAGACATCATTTGCTGCAAGCCTCTACGCTCGATGGTCTGCGAAGCCGGTTTCGACGCAGGGATGCAGAGCGGGAGGCGAACATGTCCGACGGGGTGTCACGAAACGCATCTTCACCGGTCGACGCGGCCGATCGAAATCAGGGGAGTCGCCGCGAGTTCATTGGAGCCGGCGCGTTCGCGCTCCTTGCCGCAACCGGATCGGCAGTCGTTGCGTCAGCCGAAGACAAACCGGCCGCGCGCACGTCCGAAGGTCCATGGACGGCTGCCTCCAGCTATGACGTAGGCTTCCGCCGCCGCGCCGTCGAATTGCGCCAGAATCTGGCGCGCGAGGTCGCAAATACCCCGATTCCACCTCACCCTCACAAGGGTGATCAGCAGCGCTATGCCAATGCGATCGGCTCGGACACAAGGGGTCTGCCGCATGACGAACGCGGCGAGGTCAGCGCGGAGGCATGGCGTCTGGCGAACGTCGCGTTCGCCACGCGTGCCCCTTCAAACTTCGAGAAGATCCAGCTCGGTGGCACGCGCAAGCTCGTCAATCCGGTCGGTACGCTCGCGGTGAGCCTCGACGGCCTCAATGCATCGCAGTTCCAACTGCCGGCAGCAGCCGCGTTCCAAGGACCAAAGGTCAATGGCCGCGTCACGCCTCAGACGCTGTTCCGCGGCAGCGTGGCCCATGTCGATCCGGCCGACCCGAGCAGTGCAACTGCCGTATCAGGGGCCGGCGCTCACGATCGGAGGGGAATTGAACAAGCTCGCGTTGAACTATTCCGGCGGTCGGACCTGGGGCGGCATTCACTGGCGCTCCGATGCAGCAGCATCCTTTCCCCAAGGTGAAAACCTCGCGATCACCCTGCTGCGCGAGCAGCGCGCAACATTTGCCGAGCCGTTCGACGGCTTCACGTTCACCAGGTTCGATGGCTCTAGGATAACGGTGTGAACAATCCGAACGACGGGCGTTTGCGGACACGGATGGGCGCGGATGCACCTGGCGCGTGGTGCCTGCTGCGGGGAAACGGGCGCTGGCTGCAAACGGCCCGCTGTCGCGCGGACTGATGAGAAGAACCATGACAGTCGTGTCCGACTTCAGCCGGGGCCTCGCGAAGGCAAGCGCGTCGTCTGGAGCGTCCAGGACCAGCTATCGCATCGTGCCCGCGCGCTACCCGGCGCGTGCGATCGGCACGGTATTTTCCATCATCATCATCGCCGCGGTGCTCAATTCGGTCCTGGGCAATCCGCGCTGGGGCTGGGGCGTGTTTGCGGAATGGTTCTTCGCCGAGCCGATCCTGGTCGGCCTTGGCCGAACCCTGCTGCTGACCGCACTTGGCGCGCTGTCCGGGTTTCTCCTCGGCGGCGCGCTGGCACTGGCGCGGGTTTCGCGATCCTCGCTGCTGGCCGGTCTCGCCTGGACCTACATCTGGATCTTCCGGTCCATCCCGCTGATCGTGCTGCTGCTGATTCTCAACAATCTCGGCTATCTCTACGAGAAGATCTGGATCGGCATTCCCTATACCAGCATCACCTTCTTCTCGTATTCGACGACCCAGCTGATCAGTCCGTTCGCTGCGGCGGTGCTCGGGCTTGCGCTCAATCAGGCGGCGTTTGCCGCGGAGATCATTCGTGGCGGCATCCTGTCGGTCGATCACGGGCAGTACGAGGCTGCTGCAGCGCTCGGCCTGCCGCGGTCGCGCCAGACGTTCCGCATCATCCTGCCGCAGGCGATGCGATCGATTCTGCCGGGCGCCTTCAACGACATCATTGGATTGGCGAAGGGAACCTCCAACGTTTACATCCTGGCGCTGCCGGAGCTGTTCTATACGGTGCAGGTGATCTTCCACCGCAATCTGGAAGTCATTCCGCTGCTGATGGTGGCAACCGTCTGGTATCTGATCATCCTGACCGTGTTGTCGGCGCTGCAGTTCCAGGTCGAACGCCATTTCGCCCGCGGGGCTCTGCGCAATCCGCCGCCGTCTTTGTTCGCCCGGCTGTCGCGCAAGACCGCTGCTTCCGAGGTATCAGCGCCGGCGCCGGCCCAGGCGACAGGCAGTGTCGCGGCTGGCCAGGGTCATGCGTCGTGGGTCGGCGATCAGAAGCGGGGGGCGCACGTCTCCATTCAGGGCGTATCGAAGAGCTTCGGCGCACTGAAGGTGCTCGACGACGTGTCGCTGGAGATCCCGGCAGGCAGCGTCACCGTCATTCTCGGGCAGTCTGGCTCGGGCAAGTCCACGCTGCTCAGGACGATCAACCATCTCGAACGCGTCGATGCCGGACTGATCTGGATCGATGGCCATTTCATCGGCTACCGCCAGCAGGGCGACACGCTCTATGAGCTCAAGGAGCGTGATGTGCTGGCGCAGCGGACCGGCGTCGGCATGGTGTTCCAGAACTTCAATCTGTTCCCGCATTTGACTGTTCTGCAGAACATCGTCGAGGCGCCTCTGGCGCACGGCGTGTCGAAAGCCGCAGCGCGGTCGCTGGCGCTCGACCTGCTGGCGCGTGTCGGTCTGTCCGACAAGGCTAACGCCTATCCCCGCCAGCTTTCCGGCGGCCAGCAGCAGCGCATCGCGATCGCTCGCGCCCTGGCGTTGCGGCCGAAGGTCCTGCTGTTCGATGAGCCGACCTCGGCGCTCGACCCCGAGCTCGTCAACGAGGTGCTCGACGTCATCCGCGAGCTCGCGCGCAGCGGAACGACGCTCATTGTCGTCAGCCACGAGATCGGCTTTGCGCGCGAAGTCGCCGACACGGTCGTTTTCATGGAGGCCGGCCGCATCGTCGAGACCGGGCCGCCGGACAAGATCTTCGCCCATGCCGATCAGCCCCGCGTGCGGGAATTCCTCGCCAAGGTTCTGTGACGCTGTGGCCTCGCCTTTCAATTCAAGCCGGGAGTGATTTGACCGATGATCAGGATCTTCAGATATGCCATGGTCGCAGCGACGACCGCAGTCTTGGCCGGCGCGCTGTCGCCCGCGCTGTACGCCATCACGCCGGACCTGTCGCCGGAGCAGAAGGACCGGCCGCGCTCGGAGAAGGTGCCTGAGGCGATCGCCGCTGTTCCCAAGGACTTCAAGTTCGTCAAGGAGAGGACACTGACGGTGGGGATCGCCGCGACTAATCTGCTGCCGCTCGGCGCCTACGCGTCCGATACAAGGACGGTCGTCGGCAACGAGGCTGACATTGCGCAGATCGTCGCCGACAGCCTCGGCCTGAAGCTCGAGTTGGTGCCGATCGCCTGGGCCGACTGGCCGCTGGGGCTGGTGTCGGGCAGATTCGATGCCGTCATCTCCAACGTCACGGTGACCGAGGCGCGCAAGGAGAAGTTCGACTTCTCAACCTATCGCCAGGATGTGCTTGGCTTCTACGTCAAGTCCGACAACGACAAGATCAAGTCGATCGCCGAGCCGAAGGATGTCGCGGGCCTGAAGGTGATCGTCAGCTCCGGCACCAGCCAGGAGCAGATCCTGCTCAATTGGCTGAAGCAGAACAAGGACGCCGGGCTGCCGCCGACCGACCTCCAGTACTACGACGATGGCGCAGTGCGCTCGCTCGCGCTGCAGTCGGGTCGCGCCGACACCTATCTGACGCCCAACGCATTCGAGGCCTTCAACGCCGCGCAAACCGGCAAGACGAGGCTCGTCGGCACCGTCAAGGGTGGCTGGCCGCTCGATGCCGAGATTGCGGTGGTGACACGCAAGGGAAGCGGGCTTGCCGAGGCCGTCACCGTGGCGCTCAACGCCCAGATCAAGAGCGGCACCTACGCCAAGGTTCTCGCCCGCTGGGGATTGTCGTCCGAAGCCATCGGCCAGTCGCGGACCAACCCGCCGGGGCTTCCCAAGTCCTGATGTCTCCGACAAACCCGATCAGCTGATGGAGAGACGTCCTTCCGACGGCCGGCTGCGAGGCAGGCCGGCCATTCGCCTCGCTGCTCGATCAAGGAGATCGCAGGAATAATTATATCACGTGCACCGACAGGTGCCGTTGCCTTCGGCTTGACCGCGCATGTCGTGCTCGCGGCCGGGTTCGATTTCAGCCCGGCGCAGGCCGGCCGCTGCTGCGCCAAGCCGGACTGAGGCTGTAGTCTCGCTGCCTATTTGGCTTGTCGGCAGCCGTCATGCACGTCCGCGCACCAGCGATCGCCGGTCGCTCGCGCGGTGCCGGCCTCATTCGCCATCGAGGAAATGCAGCAGGGCGGCATTGAACAGCTCGGGATCCTGCAGGAACGCGAAATGGCTGGTATTCGGCAGGATCAGCAGGCCGGCATTGGGTATCGTGGCGGCGATGTATTCGGTGTGAGCGCGCTTGATGGCCTCGTCGTGATCGCCGTCCACCACCAGCACGGTTGCGCGGATCGATTGCAGCTGCCCGTCGGTCCAGTTCGGCTCGCTCTCCCACATCCGGGTGATCTGCGCGACGAAGGCGTCGTAATCCCCGGGCGTGGCGGACAGCTTGGCATATTCACCTCGGGCCCGCTCGATGAAGCGGGCGAACACCGGGTTCTTCTCCACGCCCTCCTGCACGCCGGATGTGAGCGTATTGGCGGCGAACGCGAACACCTTTCTGACCCGCTCGGGATGGCGGATCGCGAGATCCAGGCCGAGAATTGCGCCGTCGCTCCAGCCGACGATATCGGCCTTGCGGATGCTGAGCTTGTCGAGCAGCGCGACCACGTCGTCGGCCATGAGATCGTAGCCGTAGGGGCGGGCATCGCGCGTGCTGCGTCCATGGCCGCGGCTGTCCACGATGATGACGCGGTGCGTGCGGGCAAGCGCCTTGACTTGATGGCCCCAATAGTCGGAGTTCGACAGGCCTCCATGCAGCAGGACCACCGGCGACCCTTGTCCGATGGTCCCGTAGTACAGGCTGATGCCATTGATCGCTGCGCGGCCGCTTCTAACGCCCGAGACAGGTGCCGGAGTCGGCGGCAGCGTCTGCCACAACGGCTCGGCGTAGAGCGTGCCGGTGGGAAGGAGCAGCAGCAGAGCCAGGAGCGCGGCACGCATCGGCAGATCCCTTGAGCAATCGATGATGACGACGACGATGCATGCGATGGCGCTCCGAATCAAGCGCGCGCCACGTTCTCACCAAGAGAAGAAAAGCTCGGCTTTGCCGGGCCGTTTCCGTGCAATGAACATCCAGGAGTCAACACGCGCAGGGAAGAATGGCCTGCAGCTCGCCGTGAGGCTCTGGCCGAAGACGGAGCGCCGGTTCAACCACGCCCCATGTCTGGAGCCTTCTGGTGCAATGGGGGGCGGCCGAGCCAGCGCCCTGGGGCCTGATCGGCCGCAAGGTCGAGCAGTAGCGCTGCACACACGACGGCTCCGCCGACGAGCGTCGATCGTGATGGCAGTTCGCCGAACGCAATCCAGATCCAGAGTGGCGCAAGCGGCAGCTCCAGATTGCCGAGCAGCGACGCGCGTGCTGCCGGAATTCGGCGACTGCCGATCGTGAGCAGCAGGAGGCCCATTCCGAACTGCGTCGTCCCGAACAACATCAAGAGAACGAGGTCCGCACCGGTCACGCTCATGGGGTCCGCCAGCGGGGCGACGAGCACGGCGCAGGCGAAGGCAGAGAGGCAGGCTGCCGGCACCATCGAAACGTGCCGGAATCTGCGATTGATGACCATCATCAAGGCCAGCAGGATCGTCATGGTGAGTGCGAGCAGATTGCCGAGCATCCGTGCCGCCGGGAGCGCGGCGGCAGACAGGATGACGACGCCGAGCAGGGCGAGGCCGCTGGCGACGAGCGTGACGCAGCGCGGACGTTCACGGGGCCAGACCCAGGCGATCCCTGCTGCAATGAAGGGAGCTGTCGCATAGACGATGGTGACGTCGGCGACCGTGGTCATGCGTAGCGCCGCAACGAAGCAGATCGTGCCGGCGGTCGAGCAGGTCGCCGTCAGCACTCCTGCCCAGCCGATGGCAGTGAACGCCTTCCGGTGTGCCGTGCGTTCCGTCCAGATGACATAGGCGCCGATCATGATGCCGCCGAACAGTCCGCGCCAGAACAGCATGGTCCAGACGTCCGCCTCGACCAGTCGCGTGAACAATCCTGCCGTGCTGAAGGCGACGGCGGAGATCGCGACGATCAGGGCGCCGGCCCTGTCGTTGCCGGCGCCCTCCAGCGGAGGTGCGGTGACTGCGCCACTGACCTGCCCGCGGGACGTCGCCGCCAACTGCGGCAACCCGGGATCGGATCGCGAATGGCTGCCTTGATCAGGCATCGTCGGTTTCAGTCCCGGCTCTGGGGGTGACGCTGTCAGTCAGAGTACAGGTCACCTGCTGCCAGCGTGATGTCAGCAGCTTAATGCAACTAGGCTTCGAGAGATCATGGAGCGCTCGCCGGTGGCGATCTTGGGGTCGTACCGGCGAGCGGGGCGGCGTGTTGCGGCGAGACGGTCGTGGTCTATCGCTCGCCTTTTGACGACACCGGACGACACCCTGTTATCCGGGGGAAGAACGGTCTTTCGACGCGATCAACTTTGGAAACCAATTCCAACAGGCCCGCGATATAAGCGGCGAAATTCGACGGATGTGGAGTCGCGCGACTTGACGCGCCGATGGTCTGCAACAGCGAGGTGCTCATGGGTGGACAGGTCAGCCGCGGTCTCCGTATCCGCTTTGGTGTCGTGGGGCAGCTTGCAATGGCGCTCGCAATTACCGTCTGCGTCGCCTCATCCGCGCATGCAGACGATCAGGGCAAGGTGATCCGGATCGGCTTCCAGAAATACGGCAATCTGATCCTGCTCAAGGGCAAAGGCTGGCTCGAGCAGAAGCTGAAGCCGCTCGGCTACGGCGTCGAGTGGAAGGAGTTTCCGTCGGGGCCGCCGCTGTTGGAGGCCCTGAATGTCGGGTCGATTGATTTCGGTCACGCCGGAGAAACGCCTCCGATCTTCGCACAGGCCGCGGGCGCGCCGTTCCTCTACGTCGCGCATGAGCCGCCGGCGCCGGAAGGCGAGGCGATCCTGGTGCCGAAGGAGTCTGCCATCAAGTCGGTCGCGGATCTCAAGGGCAAGAAGGTCGCGCTGAACAAGGGCTCGAACGTTCACTATCTGCTGGTTCGCGCGCTCGAGAATGCCGGATTGAAGTATACCGACATCGAGACTGTGTTTCTCGCTCCGGCCGATGCGCGGGCTGCGTTCGAGCGGGGCTCGGTCGACGCCTGGGTGATCTGGGATCCGTTCCTTGCTGCGGCGGAGGCCGCGACCGGCGCGCGCACGCTGACGAACGGCAAGGGACTGGCGCCTAATCACCAGTTCTACTTTGCCGGGCAGAAATTCTCGGATGCCAATCCGAAGGTCGTCGATGCCGTGGTCGCGGCGATCGGCGAGCTGGACGACTGGGCAAAGGACAAGATCAGCGATGTCGCCCAGGAGCTCAGCCCTGGAATCGGTATCCCCGCGGCGGTGCTCGAGACCGCCTTGAAGCGCCAGACCTACGGCATCAAGCCGCTCGACAGCAGCGTGATCGCCGAGCAGCAGCGGATTGCCGACACGTTCCTCGCGCTTGGTCTGATTCCAAAGCCGATCGTGGTTTCGACGATCGTGAGGAAGCCGGCCTCCTAGGTAGGAACGGCCCCTTGCGGAACCGTGGCGCCGGAACATGCGTGCGTGGTTCCCGACATGCCGCAGCGTCGTCGCCGACGTTGGCTACGACGCCGGCTGTGAGTCCGCGACCCGGTCCGTGAGGAGAAGAAAATGCGCTGCGGTCGTCAAGGCGGCGAGAAAAACTTGGTGCCTCTCGTCGCCGCGACAGGTCGCATGTCGCTATTTTTCCAGGCGGCTCGACACGTCATTCAGATCGCTTCATCCTTCACGGCCGGCACTCGTCCAGCACCCGGAGCGAGTGCTCATCTCACAGATTCGTCTGGAGCCGTTGCGTGCGCGCCGACCTTGCCGCTGTTTCGAGTTTCGTGACTGCCTCGCGAGGAGCACGCGTCGGGTCGATGTCGCTCGGTCGTGGATGGCGCTCGCCGCCGGCGCGTGGCGCCACAGGCATGGTCCGGCATCGTGCCCATCGGCTGCAGCAAGGCTGAGTCGGAAGGACGGCGGTCATGGCAGCGGCTCACGGACTTCCAGTATTGGATCTCAGCGCCTTCGATGCCGGGGCCGAGGAACGCTCCGTGTTCCTGCGCAGCCTGCGCGAGGCGGCCTTGGGGCCGGGCTTCTTCTATTTGACGGGGCACGGCATCGGGCCGGCGCTGACGCGCGATGTGCTCAAACTGTCGCGCCAATTCTTTGCCTTACCCGAGCCGGACAAGCTCGCCATCGAGATGATCAAGTCGCCGCATTTCCGCGGCTATAACCGGGCGGGCTTTGAGCATACGCGGGGCAAGCCGGATTGGCGTGAGCAGGTCGACATTGGCGCTGAGCGTGAGGCCTTGCCGGTCGATCGGTCCGCGCCCGCGTGGCTGCGGCTGCAAGGCCCGAACCAGTGGCCGGCAGCGCTGCCTGATCTGAACCCCGTGCTGCTGCACTATCAGGCCGAGGTGACTGCGCTGGCGATCCGGGTGCTGCGGGCCTTTGCCGCAGCCCTCGACCAGCCGGACGACATCTTCGAGCCGATCTACACGCCGGTACCAAACCAGCTGTTGAAGATCATCCGCTATCCCGGCCGCGACCCGGATCAAAGTGACCAAGGTGTCGGCGCGCACAAGGATTCCGGCTTCGTGACCATTCTTTTGCAGGATGAGGTCGCCGGGCTTCAGGTGGAGGCTGACGGCGGATGGATCGAAGCGCCTCCGCTGCCGGGATCGTTCGTGGTCAACATCGGCGAAATCCTGGAGATCGCCTCCAACGGTCTGCTGCGTGCCAATGTCCACCGCGTGGTCTCGCCGCCGGCCGGATCCGACCGGCTGTCGGTGGCATTCTTTCTTGGCGCACGGCTGGATGCCACGGTCCGTCCGCTGCAGCTATCGCCTGAGCTGAGCAGGCTCGCGCGAGGCGTGACGCAGGATCCGCTCAATCCGCTCTTTCGCGACGTCGGCAAGAACTACCTCAAGAGCCGTCTGCGCTCGCATCCGGATGTTGCTCGGCGCCACCACGCCGATCTGCTCGAGGGAGAACCGGCCTCATCGGAGCCGGCATCAGCCTATTAGGACGACACTCAAGCTCAACGGAGAACGAGATGCCTGTCGAAACCAAGCACTTCGAGACGCTCGCCCTGCACGGCGGGTCATACCGCGCTGATCCGACCACGGGCGCGGTCGCGGTTCCGATCTATCAGACGACATCGTTCCAGTTCCAGAACGCGGACCACGCCTCGCGGCTGTTCGCGCTCGAGGAGATCGGGCAGGTTTATACGCGGATCAAGAACCCGACCCAGGATGCTTTCGAGGAGCGCCTGGCTGCGATCGAAGGCGGTGTCGGCGCGCTGGCGGTGTCGTCCGGACAGACCGCGTCGGCGTTTGCCATCTTCAACCTCGCCCAGGCAGGCGACAATGTCGTGTCGTCGACCGATCTCTATGGCGGCACTTGGACGCTGTTTTCGCAGACGCTGAAGCAGTTCGGCATCGAGGTGCGCTTCGTCGACCCCAGCGACCCCGAGAACTTCCGTCGGGCGACCGACGACAAGACCCGCGCTTATTATGCCGAGACGCTGCCGAATCCGAAGTTGAACGTGTTCCCGATCAAGGAGGTTGCCGATATCGGCCGCTCGCTCGGCGTACCGCTGATCCTGGACAACACCGCGTCGCCCTTGATCGCGCGTCCGTTCGAACATGGCGCGGCGATCGTGGTCTATTCCACGACCAAATATATCGGCGGCCACGGCACCAGCATTGGCGGCGCGGTCATCGACGGTGGCAACTTCGACTGGGAGAAGTACGCCGCCCGTTTCCCGCTGCTGACCCAGCCGGACCCTGCCTATCACGGCGCGGTCTGGACCGAGGCCGCAAAGCCGTTCGGTCCGATCGCCTATATCCTGCGCGCGCGGGTCAAGCTGCTGCGCGATCTCGGCGCATCGCTTGCGCCGCAGAACGCGTTCCAGTTCATCCAGGGATTGGAGACCTTGCCGCTGCGGCTGCGCCAGCACAATGAGAACGCGATCAAGGTGGCCGACTTCCTGTCGAAGCATCCGGCGATCTCGAATGTCATCTTCCCGGGCCTGCAGACTGGCGAAAATCGCCGGCGCGCCGATGCCTATCTCAAGGGCGGCTATGGCGCGCTGGTCGGGTTCGAGCTGAAGGGTGGTGTGGAGGTGGGGCGGCGCTTCATCGACGCGCTGCAATTGTTCTATCACGTCGCCAATATCGGCGACGTGCGGTCGCTCGCGATCCACCCGGCCTCCACCACGCATCAGCAACTCAGCCCAGAGGAGCAGCTCGCAGCCGGCGTCACGCCGGGCTATGTGCGGCTGTCAGTCGGGATCGAGCATCCGGACGACATTCTGGCCGATCTGACCCAGGCGCTCGACAAGGCTGTGGGCGCTGGCGACGCGGCGAAGAAGGCCGCGTAGAGCTCGCGCAAGGGGATCCTGCGGTCAGACGCGATCGATCGCAGGGGCCGACGTGACGATGAAGGGATTGAACGATGTCCGCACGCCAGCCTGCCATCGCCGATACGGCGCTCGTCACTGCTATCGATGCCGTGATCGAGGCCGGGCGGCGGTCGGCCGAGCGCGGCTGGGTGCCGGCGACGTCGGGCAATTTTTCGGTCCGGGTCGATGCCGAGCGGATCGCCGTGACCCGCTCCGGTGTCGACAAGGGACGGCTCACGCCCAACGACGTGCTGTGTCAGCAGCTGAGCCAGCCGCTGGTTGCCGGCAGCTCGGCCGAAGCCGAGCTGCATCGGCGGCTCTATGCCGATGATGCCGAGATCGGCGCGGTCTTTCACACCCACGCGGTGTCGGCGACCGTCCTTGCTCAACTGCACCGTGGCGAACGGCTGCTGACGCTGAGCGGTTGGGAGTTGCAGAAGGCCCTGGCGGGCATCCGCAGCCATGAGACCGTGGTGGAGGTGCCCGTCGTCGCCAATGATCAGGACGTCGTCGCGCTGGCGAACGAGGTCGCGGCCCGGCTGGCGGCGCCGGTCGCTGCCGGCGCCGTGCGTGCGCCGGGCTATCTCATCGCCGGCCACGGCCTCTATGCCTGGGGACATACGGCAGTCGATGCGTTCCGGCATCTGGAAGCGCTGGATGTGCTGTTCACCCAGATTCTCACGCTCAGGAGACATGCATCATGACCCAACTGATCGTCTACGAAGCCGGCAATCCGTCACACGTCCTGTTGCAGACGTCGGATTTCGACGTCATCGCCGGCAAGGTCGCGGCGCTCGGCGCCCGGATCGAGCGCTGGGAGGCGAGGCATCCGATTGCGCCGGGAGCGAGCAACGAAGAGGTGCTGTCCGCCTATGGACACGAGATCGACCGCCTGAAGCGGGAGCGCGGCTACACCAATGGCGATGTGGTCCGGATCAAGCCCGGCAATCCGAACTGGCCGGAGTTGCGCGGTAAGTTTCTGCAGGAACACGTCCATGTCGAGGACGAAGTGCGCTTCTTCGTCGAGGGCACCGGCGCGTTCTATCTGCATCTCGACGACAAGGTCTATCAGCTGGTCGGCGAAGCTGGCGACCTGCTCTCGGTGCCGCACGGCGTCAAGCATTGGTTCGATGGCGGGCCGGAGGCTGATTTCACCTGCATCAGGCTGTTCACCAACCAGGAGGGCTGGGTGGCGCATTTCACCGGCGATGCGATCTCCGACGCATTCCCGAAATATGAGATCGCCGCCTGATGGCGCTGGTTCTGGACGCGGAGGTGGTGCTGCTCGACATCGAGGGCACCATCGCGTCGCAATCCTTCGTGCTGGACGTGCTCTTTGGCTATTCCCGTGCACGAATGGCGGACTTCGTCGCGGCCCGGCGCGGCGACCCGGAGATCGAGGCGATCCTGGCCGACGTCGCGGCGCGAGCCGGCGGCACCGATCCGGTGGCGGCGCTGCTGGCGTGGCAGGATGCCGACCAGAAGATTCCGCCGCTGAAGAAGCTGCAGGGCAGGATCTGGGAGAGCGGTTACAAGGAGGGCGCCTATGTCAGCCACATCTACGATGATGCGCTGATAGCCCTTCGCCGCTTCAAGGCGGCCGGTCTGCCGCTCTACATCTTTTCCTCCGGCTCGGTGCAGGCGCAGATCCAGTACTTTCAGTTCAGCAGCGCCGGCGATCTGCGCAGCCTGTTCGACGGACATTTCGACACCGACATCGGCGCCAAGGTCGAGGCGGCGTCCTATCAGGCGATCGCCGATACGATCGGCGCGCGGCCTTCGCGCATCGTCTTCTTCTCGGACAATCCGCGCGAGCTGGAGGCGGCGGCCGCAGCCGGCATCGTCGTCGTCCACGTCGTCAAGGGCAACACGCCGTCCGACCCGCGCTTTCCCGAGATTACGGATTTTTCCACCGTCGAGCTCCGCCACAGCAAGACCGAATAGGAGGGGGATGCACCCACGCTGCGCCAAGCTGAGCGAATCTCGCGTCAATGCCGATGGCTGCCGATGTCATCCGCCGCGAATGGCTGCTCGATCGCCAGCTTGACTTGTTGCGCGAACAGGTCGGGCCGGGTTTCGGATGCCGCATCGCCGCTGCGCCAGGCCCGCAACCAGCCATTGGCATCGATCACGAAGATCGCGCCGTCGAGCTGCTCGGGCTCGATCCCGGCCACGATGGCATATGCGGTCCAGGCGTCCGGATCGTCCGTCGTGCAATCGCTGCGGGAACGACCGGCGGCGGCTTCGCTGTCACGATCGAGGTGCACATGACGGAGAGGGATGCCTGCCGGCACCGCTCCAGCCTCGCTGAGTTCGGACCGGCCGATCGTCAGCACGACCACTTGCCCGCGCAAGGCGCGCAGTTCCGTGGCCCGGCCATCACAGCGCAATTGCAGATCCGGCGGCAGCACGGCGCTTGGCCAGTGGCCGGTCCGCTTCGCCATGGTGCCGGCTGCGCGTGCGCGAAGATAGTCGATCAGCTGCCAGCGCTCGCGCGAGGCCAGTGTCGCGATCGTGCCGTGGGGGAATGGGCTGTGGCCGATCCGGTCGAAGGTGGTGCCGAGCCACCAGAATAGATCGCCGTCCGGCCGGCGCCAGACGCCATAGGGCGTGAGATCGCTGGGATCGTCGTTCGGCCGAAAGCACGCGCTGGTGCAGTGGCGGCGCAGGATCGCCAGTCCCTGGACGATCGAACCGGAGGAGTAGCCGGTTTCGGACACCTGATAGCTCGTCGGATACGCCGGCTGCAATAGCAGCCGCAGGTTCGGCCAGGGCAGCCAGAATGCGATCAGCAGCCCGGCGACGACCGGGCCGGCAAGACGAAGCCGGCGGATGAGAAGCGAGATCAGCGCGCCCAAGGACACCAGGCCGATGATGGCGGCGCGCTCGATCTCCAGGCGGATGAAGGGTTCGTCGATGCGGCGGAGATCAGGCCGGACCGGGAACGGCCATTGCGGCGTTTCATGCGCGCCGGGCGGCAGCGTGGCGAGGTGGACGGCCGCGATGATCACGGCAAAGCCCATGATCGCTTCGAGGCCGATGCTCACGAGCATGGCCGTGTGCGCGGCAGGGGCTGCGAGGCGCGGCGTCAGCGCGACGCGGTTGAGCGCCGCGAGCAACAGCAGCAGGAGCAGGCCAACGAGTTTGGCGATGGCCCAGAGGCCATAGTCCGTTCCGAACCAGCCGCCGAGATTGCCGATCCAGGTCCATGCCAACGGCGCAGCCGACCCAAGGATGACCGTGACGGCGGCAATTCCGACCAGAGAGAAACGGCGGGCGATCAGCACCGCATCTGGGCCCGAGGTGCGAACGAGGATCAGCGCGAGCGGTACGAGGCCGCCGATCCAGGCCCCGGCAGCGACGACGTGCAGCGCTGTCGCCGCGCCGAGCGCCGCATCCGCGGCGGCGGCATGACCGAGCCGCGCCTGCAGGCCGAGGCCGAGACCAGCTGCAAGGACGGCGGCAATCAACCTGCGGCGGGAGTCCATGTGTCCCGCAAGCACGATCGCGACGATCAAGGCGAGGCTGCGCAGCAGCAGCGTCTGCCCGAACGTGGTCGAGACCAGGACCTGGCCGATCAGTTCGGCAAGCGCGCGAGGATCGTCGGCTGCGGCAACGCGCAAGGTCTGCAGCGGCAGCCACAGCACCGCCGCCACCAGGTTGACCAGCAGCGTGGCGCGCAACATCGTCGTGAACTGGACGGGCTGCCTTATGGCACTGTCGCCGAACCGTTCGGCGAACGGAGCCGTCACGGCCGCGACCAGCGCCGTGCCGAACAGGCTGAGCGCAGAGATCAGGTTGAGAGCCCTGGCGCTGCGGAGGAGCAGATCGAGCTCCGCCTCCGAGAGCGTCATTCAGGGCTTGATGGTGAACTGGAACGAGCCTGTCGTCTTATGGGTATCGACAGAGGCAGCACTCCAGTCCACGCGATAGGTGCCCGCAGCCAGTCCTTTGACCGAGACCGCCAACGTCTTGTTGTCGCCGCCGGCGACGACATGGGTGTCGCCGCCGTCCACCGGCGTGCCGGCGCCGTCCTTGATGCTGATGCGGGAGAGATTGCCCTCGAGTGCCTCGGTGAAGGTGATCGTCACCTCGGTCGGAGCGACCGGCACGGTGGCCTCGGCCGCCGGCGAGGAGACCTTGAGGTGCGCGTGGGCTGTGGCTTCGGCAGTCGTGAAGGTGAGGGCCGCGAGGGCGATGAGCAGGAGACGCTGCATGGTCGTTGATTGTCCAGTGTCAGAGTTTCGTCGTCACCACGCCACCACATCCTCCTGCCAAGCGAGCAGGCGATCGCGCAGCCGGAACAGGAGCAGAGTGAGCGTCGAGAACAACAGCATCATGATGATGAGAGCTGCGTAGAGATGGCCGTAGGCGCCCCAGCCCTGGGCCCAGTCGAGATAGTAGCCGAGGCCGGCCTTCACGCCGATCATCTCGGCGACGACCAGCACGGCGATGGCGTGGCCGAGGCCCATGAACAGGCCGACGAACACATGCGGCAGCGATGCGGGTATCGCGATGTGCAGCAGCAGGAAGCGGTTGCTGGCCCCGAGCGTGCGGGCGACGTCGTAATAGGCGGTGCTGACGCTGGCGACGCCGGACGAGGTCAGAACCGCGACCGGGAACCACGTCGCCAGCGCAAGCAGGAACAGGCTGGCGCTGAACGTGGTCGGAAACAGGAACAGCGCCAGCGGGATCAGGGCCGTAGTGGGGATCGGGCCGATCAGGCGCAGCACCGGCTGGATCCAATAGCTGATGCGCGGCGACCATCCGGTGAAGAGGCCGCTGAGGAAACCGACGCTGGCGCCGATCGTCATGCCCAGGCCGAGCAGCACCAGCGACGCCCGGATCGATTCCAGCAGCCGCGCATGGTCGACGACGTAGGCTTCGACGATCTTCTGCGGCGGCGGAAAATAGGGCTGGCGCCAATAGCCGGTCTTGGCGGTGGCGACCTGCCAGATCGTCAGCAGCACGGCGATGGCCGTGAGCCGGGCGGCATTGTGATCGAGGCGATCGCCGACAATGCCGATCCGCGGCCGCAGCAGATAGGCCAGCAGCGACAGCACGGCAAACGCACCCTGGGCCAGTCCGAGATCGACGGTAAGACCGAAGTTCTGGATGTTGGGCCACTGTACGGTGACAACCGCGGCGACCAGCCAGGCCAGCGCCGAAACCAGCAGCAGCGGCGGCCGTGGCCGCGGTGTCAGCGCCGCTGTCGCGGCGCGTGGAACGATGGCGGTGCTGGTCTCGACAACCGTCTCGGTCACGGCCTCACTCTCCTGCGTGCTCTGACAACAAGGTCAGCTCAGAACGTCGATGACCGTACGGTCCGAGAGCGCGCGCACGTCGGTGCGCGGCTTCAGGATCCCGACCGTCTTGAGATCCTCGGCATAGAGCGCCACTTCCTGCTTCAGCCGCTTGCCGTCGCCGAAATGGTGTTCATGCGTGTGGCTGCGGATGATCTCGGCGATCGTCGCGATCGGAATCGGCGAATAGGCGGTGAAGACTTCCGCGGCTTCGTCCGGATTGTGGTGGACCCAGTCCGCGGCGTCGAGCAGCGCACGCGTCAGCGCCGCAACCGCACTTTTGTTGGAGTCGATGAAGTCGTTGCGCACCACGATGCCGCAGCAGGACAAGTCCTTGTAGACGCCGCTTGCCAAGCCGCCGATTTCGGTGAGCGCGCCGTCACTGTTCTTGAGCTGCAGGAAGATGCCGGGATCGGCGTCGGCTGCTGCAAAGATCTCGCCCTTGCGGATCGCTTCACCCAGCAGGTCGACGGGATAGACGCGCCATTCGACGTCGGTGTCCGGATTGATGCCGGCCTTGTAGAGCTGCACGGAGGCGAAATTCTTCGCCGCGCTGGCCATGCTGGTCACGCCGATGGCCTTGCCCTTGAGGCCGGCATAGTCGGCCACCTTGGCCTCGGTCGGAGCGAGCACGCGGATGCAGCCGCCGTGAAGGGCGCCGGTGAAGCGGACATTGATGCCCTGCTCAAGCGGCTTCAGGAAGCGGAGGATGAAGTTGACGGTGGCGTCGATCTTGCCGGAGGAGACGCTCTCCAGGCTACCGTCGAAATTGGTGCCGAACTTCACGATCTCGACGTCGAGGCCGTATTTGGTGAAGAAGCCCTTGGTATCGGCGACCGGGACCGAGATCAGGCAGATGCCGGTGCCGCTCCAGCCGAGCTTGAGCTTCTGCAAGCCGGCGCCGGCCTGCGCGAACGATGGGAACGGGGCGAGCGACGCCGCAATCGGGGCAGTGGCTGCAAGCGCGGAGGCCCCGGCGATGAGGCCGCGGCGCGTCAGCAACGAGGACGTATCGGGAAGCAGAGGCATGGACTATCTCCGTCGTACGTTCCCAGGGGGATGCCCCTGGCTGGTGGACATGAAGGATCGATGCACGTCATCGACGTCGAGTGAGGCGCCGCGCCGCTCGGTCTGCGTGATGGGCTGGATGGGGGCGGCTACCATTTCACCAGACCCTTTTGCCAGGACAGCAGGCGGTCACGGACCGCAAACAGAATGGTGATCGTGCCCGAGCACAGCAAAGCGAGCACGACCAGCGCGGCGTAGACATTGCCGTAGGAGGCCCACCCCTGAGCCTTTTGCAGATAGAAGCCGATCCCAGCCTTGACGCCGAGCAATTCGGCCACCATCAGCACGGAGAATGCTGAGCCGAGCGCCATGAACAGGCCGACGAAGACATGCGGCAGCGCTGCGGGAATGGCCACGCGAAACACCAGGAACCAGGGTCCGCCGCCGAGCGTGCGCGTCACGTCGTAATAGGCGGTCGGGACGCTGGCGATGCCGGACCAGGTGAGCACGGTGACCGGGAAGCCGGCCGCAAGCGCGATCAGAAAGATGCTGCCGCTCCATCCCGAGGGGAAAGCGAAGAAAGCGATCGGCAGCCAGGCCGTGGCCGGCAGGGGACCGATCAGCCGCAGCAGCGGATGAACCCAATAGCCTGCCGTCACCGACCAGCCGATGCTGACGCCGGTGACGAAGCCGAGCGCCGCGCCGATCGCGTAGCCCGTGACCAGGAGCTTGGCCGATGCGGCGACGTTTTCGGCAAGCTTGGGCAACTCGTCCGTGTAGACCTCGAGCAGTTCCTGCGGTGGCGGAAAGAACGGCAGCGGCAGCCAGCGAAATTTTGCCGAGGCGAGCTCCCACACGGTCAGGAACAGTCCGATGACGATGAGCCATGCCGCGCGGTGCGCGACACGCAGCGGATCGGTGCCCCAGACGAGCACGATGATACGAGCCGCGATGATGGCGACGCCGAGCGCGCCGACGATGCCGGCATACAGCCCGGTGCGCGTCCAGTCGCTGATATCGGGCCAGGTGATCGCAGCGGCTGCTGCAAGCAGCCAGACGAGCCCGGCGATCATCGGCGGATCGAAGACCGACAGCGCGTCGGAAGACGACGCATCGATAGCAGCAGGCAGGGATTGAGAACGGAATGTCGCCATCGTCGCTCGCGTCCGCAGGTGTGAGGCGAAGCTAGGTTCGCTTGCGACAAAGTGTCAACGATAAAATAGTGAATCAATAGACTAAGTATTTTATGTCATGCGGTGCCTCTCGGGGAGTTGGAAACACTCTCGCCATCGCCTCGTGGCGGGACACATGCCGCCGATGTGCAGCGCTGGAGCGGATGAGCGCCGTCTGTGATCTTGGCCGACCTGCTCAGGTGTCCAAATGCTTCCGGCGTTGAGCCGCACCTGCGGGACCCTTGATGTGCTGAACTTTGTTGTCTTCGCCGAATCCCGTTGTTTCTGGCGACGCTGGCCGAATGCGATCCGGAGTATGATGCCTGACATCCGAAGGTGGTTGCCGCGAGAACTAATCCATGTGTCAGCAAGACCCTTCTGGAGACGAGGATCTACGCTCGCCGTTCGTTCTCCATGATCCGAACTTGAAGTCAGGGCTATTCGCCTTGATCCCGGTGAGCAAAGGCGGCGCGGATACGCGCATGACGCCTGTACGCGAGTGCGTTTTTCGCGTGCGGGATGGAACGGCAGCATGAATCGGGAATCCCGATCTCAATATCGTCGGCGCCGTATCGGTGTCGTTTGGGCGCGGCAGGCACCGCGACCGCGATCGTCAGCCGCGGCTACCGCCCATGCCCGCAGCTCGCTGCGGGTGGGACGTCCGTGCCGGCCGGCGCTCCTGCTCGGCGAGCTCGTAGAGGGTCATCTGGTCGAGCACGCCGGAGATCGCATCGCGGACCTGGGTCATGGTGAGTCGCACAGCGCAGGCTTTCGGATCCCGGCAGTCGCGGCACGGCCGATAGGCCGATCGGCTCGCGCAGGCGATCGGGGCGAGGGGCCCGTCGAGATGGCGGATCGCCTGGCCGACCTTGATCGAGCGGGCGGGTCGCGCGAGGGCATAGCCGCCTCCAGGACCCTTCTTGGCCCGGACGAGACCGGCCTGTCGCAATTCGCGCAGGATCGCGTCGAGGAATTTCTTCGAAATATTGTTCGTTTCGGCAATGTCTGCGGACAGCGCCTGTTCACCCGGCTCCAGCGAGGCCAGATGGATCAGGGCCTTGAGGCCGTATTTTCCCTTCGCGGAAAGCATTGCGGGTCAGCCACGTCAACAATCATCCCTGTCTAGTGTCCGACTTGGAATATTGCAAACGATATTGGTGGACTATTGGGATTTTATTCCCTCTCCATTAGCGCGCCTCTCGGCGTGTTCATGGTCCAGTGTGCAGTGCCGGCCTCGGGTTTTGAACCTGATGGTGGAGCCGTTGCCGTCCCGAAATCCCTGAAATCTGCCGACGATTCCGCCATGGCTGCATGTACCCCGCACGGGCTCGGTCGTCCCGTTCGAGACTGAATCGGTTCGACGGCTGGCCAGCCGTCCTTAGTCCACGCCAATATCGGGCAAGCGGACAGGCTACGTCGCCGACGGCGTGCGCGTTCCACAGGAGATGACCATCTCGGCCAAGGTGTCGGGCGATACTACTCGCGGCACTTCATGCAGGAAGCCGATCGCATCAACCGTTTCACCGAATGCGAGGCGTTCGAAGGTTTTCGCCTAAACTCCCTAATCAGTTTGACATGGACAGAAAATTTACAGGCGCGATACCTTGTCGCTCCCCATCGATATCACCGCAATCCGGTGGGCTCGTAGCTAATAGGCCTCAGGTAGATAGGCCCCAGATACAGAGAGAGTTTAATGAGCTTCCGTCCATTGCACGATCGCGTCGTCATTCGGCGTATCGAGGAGAGTGCCAAGACCAAAGGCGGCATTATCATTCCGGACACCGCCAAGGAGAAGCCGCAGGAAGGTGAAGTCATCGCCGTCGGCAGCGGTGCGCGCGATGAAGCGGGGCGGCTCGTTCCGCTCGATGTGAAGAAGGGAGACCGCGTGCTGTTCGGCAAATGGTCGGGCACGGAGGTGAAGATCAATGGCGAGGATCTTCTGATCGTCAAGGAGGCTGACATTCTCGGCGTTATCGGCTGAGCATGCCTGCCCGGAGGTGGGGTGCGCACGGCAGCCGGCCTGAACCTTACAGTTAAACTGATCATCGATGATTCAAAGGAGAAGTTAGTCGCATGTCTGCCAAAGACGTCAAGTTCGCTGCCGATGCGCGCGAACGTCTCATTCGTGGAGTCGACATCCTCGCCAATGCGGTCAAGGTGACGCTCGGGCCGAAGGGACGCAATGTTCTGATCGAGAAATCCTTCGGTGCCCCCCGCATCACCAAGGATGGGGTGACGGTCGCCAAGGAGATCGAGCTCGAGGACAAATACGAGAATCTCGGCGCGCAACTGCTGCGCCAGGTGGCATCCAAGACCAACGACCTCGCCGGCGACGGCACCACGACGGCGACCGTGCTGGCGCAGGCGATCGTGCGCGAGGGCGCGAAGGCGGTGGCTGCGAGCCTCAATCCGCTCGATCTGAAGCGCGGCATCGATCTTGCCGTCGCCGAGGCGATCAAGGATATCGAGAAGCGCGCCAGGAAGGTGCAGTCGTCGGAAGAGGTCGCCCAGGTCGGCACCATCTCGGCCAACAGCGATGCTGCGGTCGGCAAGATCATCGCAACGGCCGTGAAGAAGGTCGGCAATGATGGCGTGATCACGGTCGAGGAGGCCAAGAGCCTGGAGACCGAGCTCGACGTCGTGGAGGGGCTGCAGTTCGATCGCGGCTATCTGTCTCCCTATTTCGTGACCAATTCCGACAAGCTGCTGGTCGAGTTCGAGGAGCCCTACATCCTCATCCACGAATCGAAGCTGACCTCGCTGCAGCCCTTGCTGCCGGTGCTCGAGGCGGTGGTGCAGACCGGACGTCCTCTGCTCGTGATTGCCGAGGATGTCGAGGGTGAGGCGCTGGCAACCCTGGTCGTCAACAAGCTGCGGGGCGGGTTGAAGGTGGCCGCGGTCAAGGCGCCGGGCTTTGGTGATCGACGCAAGGCCCAGCTGGAGGACATCGCGATCCTCACCGGCGGTCAGACGATTTCGCAGGATCTCGGGATCAAGCTCGAGAACGTGACGTTGTCGCAGCTCGGTCGCGCCCGTCGCATCCGGATCGACAAGGAGAACACCACGGTCGTCGGCGGTACCGGCAAGAAGAAGGACATCGACGCCCGCATTGCTCAGATCCGGGCGCAGATCGAGGAGACGACATCGGACTACGACCGCGAGAAGCTGCAGGAGCGCCTCGCCAAGCTGTCCGGTGGCGTTGCTGTCATCCGGGTCGGCGGTGCGACCGAGGTGGAGGTCAAGGAGAAGAAGGATCGGGTCGATGACGCGCTGAATGCGACTCGCGCGGCGATTGCCGAAGGCATCGTGCCCGGCGGCGGCGTGGCGCTGCTGCGTGCCAAGGCTGCGGTGAGCAAGCTGACGAATCCGAACCCCGACATCCAGGCGGGCATCCAGATCGTGCTGAAGGCGCTGGAAGCGCCGATCCGCCAGATCGCGGACAATGCCGGCGTGGAGGGCTCGATCGTCGTCGGCAAGATCCTCGAGAACCGCTCACCGACCTTCGGCTTCGATGCGCAGAAGGAAGAGTATGTCGATCTGATCGAGGCGGGGATTGTCGATCCGGCCAAGGTCGTTCGGACCGCGCTGCAGGACGCAGCCTCTGTTGCGGCGTTGATCGTGACCACGGAAGCACTGGTCGTCGAGCTGCCGAAAGAGAAGGCTGCGCTGCCTGCAGCCGGCGCGGGAGCCGATTTCTAGGGCGTTGCGATCCCAGAATCGGCGAAGGCGTGGGCGCTGTGTCCGAGGCGAAACCTCGGCGCAGCGCTCACGACTTCGAGCTTTGCAAAGAGAGCTGTGTGAGATTTCGAGACGCGCGACAAAGTCGTGGATGGTCGCTCGGCCTCGCTCAGGCGCCAGGAGGACGTGGCGATCGCGTCCAGCATACGTTCAGAGAGCAGGCCACACGATCTGACGTGGTGAAGCGGCGATCTCGTCGGCACGCAGGTCGCAGGCTCCTGAGCCTGTCGAAGGGGCGAGACGACCGAGCTGTGACCGGTCCGGTCTTGCAAGACCATGGACGTCACGCTGCCACGTCAGCGCGATCGACAGGTCGACCGCCAAGAGCAGCACGGCGGTGGTCACGAACGGGATGATCACGCGGCTGTCGGAGCGCGGCCGGTTCTCGATATCAGCCGAGCCATTCGTCATATCGGCCGCGGTTTGCGGCAATGTCAGGGGCAGCTGGGTGAAAGCAGCCATGTGATCCCTCGTGGTCCCCCGTGACCGAGCTTATCGCAGCTCATCAAGCGTGCGCTTTTGTTGCGTCCGGACTGTCCGGCAATCCGGCGCGATGTAACACCGCGGGCTTGGTGCCGTTGACCGAGAAATCTCCGACGGCTCGCTCGCGATAGATGCGTGGATTGTGGGACGCGATGGTGCGGGCATTGCGCCAATGCCGGTCCAGGCCGTTGGTCCGCTTTGCGGCGGAAGCGCCGAGTGCGTCGAACAGGATGGTCGTGGCGTCCAGCACCAGATTGCTGATGACGGTCACGGCCTGGCTGACCTCGATGTCGGCGGCGACATTGGCGGCGTCCGCGGCCTGCGCGTCGCCGGCACGATCGGCGTCATGGACGCGCTGCAGGGCCTCGGCCGTCTTCAGGGCGATGGCGCCGGCGCCGTAGGCGGCCGCGCGTACCTTTCCGACGACCTGGAGCACCTGCGGATCCTCCGCGACGCGCGTCGCATTGCCATTGGTGTAGATGCGGCGGCGCTCGGCCACCAGGCGCGACACATCGTTGGCGGCAGCCCGTCCGATGCCGGCGAGCGTCGCCAGATGCACGGTCTGGAAGAAGCCGTTGGAATAGCGGAAGCGCGTCTGCACCGGATTGATCAGGTCGTCCGGAATGACGACGTTCGTGAAGATCGCCGTGCCGCTGGCGCTGAGCGTCTGGCCGAACCCGTCCCAGTCGTCGAGGATCTCGACGCCTTCCGCGCGGGTCGGAACCAGCGCTCCGATCGGCTTGCCCTCGTCGTCGGTCGCACCGAGATTGATCCAATCGGCATAGAGCGAGCCGCTGGTGTAGTATTTCCGGCCGTTGAGGATCCAGTGGTCGCCGCTGCGGCTGAGGCGGGTCGAGGCGGCCGAAGCCTTGGCGTCGCCGGTCTCCGAAAAGCCGCTGCCGATCGTCTCGCCATTGGCGATGCGATCGAGCCACGCTGTCCGCTTCGGCGACGAGGGCGCGTTGAGGATGTCCTCGCTGAAGCCGAAATGGGAGCGGAAGGCGTTGGTGATGTTGGGGTCGGCTTCCGACAGCTCGATCAGCAGCGCGTAGAATTCGGGCAGCGTGATGCCGAGACCACCGCGCTCCAGCGGAAGGCGCAGTTTCGAGAAGCCGGCCTGCTTGAGGCTCTTGATCTCATCAACCGGCAAATGGTGGTCATTGTCGCGGGCGACGGCGGTGGCTCGCACGGACTTGAACAGCGGCCTGAACAGTGCGGCGATCTGTTCGTAGCGTGCGCTTGGTCCGGCGCCCCAGCCCTGGTCGATCTGCGTCACGATATCATTGTCTCCCGCGGCGGCTGTGAGCAGGGTCGGGGAAGCGGAGCTGGCGGACTCGCTGATCATTCTGCGGCCACCTTGATCAGGCTCTCGAGCGGGCGTCGATCGACCCAATTCGTCACATCGAAGTCGTGGTCGAGAAAGCCGAAGCTGAGCAGGAAGTCCTTGAAATGGGCGATGGCGGCGATTTGGTCGGGCTGCAGCGCGAGGTCGAGCTTGAGATGGACGTCGGCGCCATAGGCGGACGCTGCCGCTTCCTCGCTGGTGAGTACTTCCTGGGCGACGAAGCGAAGTGTCTCGGCGGGATGCTGACGGGCCCAGTCGGAGGCGCGATTGACCTGCGTCACCAGTTCCGTGGCGAGATCAGGCCGCTCCCCGATGAAGGACGCGTCGACGGTCAGCGTGCGCGGCGTACCATTGTTGATGCGGATCTTCGGATCGGGATGATGACCGGTCTCGGCGACGATGGTTGCCGCCAGCAGGTTGGAGATGGTGATGCCCTCGGCGCCCTTGACGAAGATCGCATCGACCTCGCCGCGTGCGAGTGCCGCGATCTCCTGCCAATAGGGGTGTCGTCGCGTCAGCCCGAACAGGCCGGGATCGCCCTTGTGCGTGATGATCGATTCTTCGATTGCGACATCGACCAGTTCGACGGCGCTGATCGATTTACCGATCAGCGACAGCGCCGACACGATCCCCTTCAGCGCGGTCGCGCGGTGGAAATCAATGATGTTGCCGGCGCGTCGCGGAACGCCGATGCGGCGCCCGGGCAGATCGTCGACGCTGCGCAGCGGCGAGCCGGGCAGCGCGATGATGGCCTGGTACTCGTCGACCCAGGTCAGGCCGATCAGCCTTGTGTCGCGGCCGTCGGACCGTGCCCGGATCGCGGGGATGTTGCCGCCCTGCCGGAACGACCAGCGCAGGGTATGGTTGAAGTGGCTTTCACGCACCGTCGGGTCGCGGGAGTCGGCGATCGACTTCACATCGATGCCGTATCGGCTGAACGCCTCGTCGAGCCAGCCGAAGCGGGCGGCAAGCCCGAGCGGCGAAGGCACCGGGCAGCGCGTGTACCAGATCGAGTTGTCGCCCATGCCGAAACAATCCTCCGAGATCCGATGATGACACTGCCTGAATCCGGCGTGCATCGGAGGCTAGGGAGGTCGTCGAAAGAAGTCGATAGAATGTATATACTTTTTGGCGGTGCTTGAGAGACGATTGACCGCCGGATGCTGCGGTGTGCGGAATTGATTCGGCGGCGCTGCGTCCTTCGGGGCGCCAAACGCCGCTATCAGCTCAGCGTCACGACAGTCGCGCGCGCCGGACCAGGCTGATGTCGATGATGGTGCCGGCGAGCGCAAGCTTGTCCTTGGTCGGCTCGATCCGCATGCCGTCGCGCACGGGTGTCGTACAAGCGGTGACGACCTTGCCGTCGATGCGGACCGCGCAGATGTCGCACAGGCCACGGCGGCAGGACAGCAGGAAGGCAAGCGCCGGGTCCGTGTTGCGCTGGATCCAGGCCAGCGCGGTGCTGGCCGAGACCTCGTCCCAGCTCGTGGCCGCGAGCCCGGCCTCAGCTGGCGATGGCAGATCGATCGTTTCCCAATCATCCTTGGCGCCGCCGGCGCGGCGCAGATGGATCCTCGTCATGCCGCAGGGCTCACCAGTGAAAAGGCGACCGGGTCGAAGCGGTGCGTGAGCCGGCCGGACACGTTGCGGACGAGACCGTGAGCGAGTGGTTCGTCGGATGTCTTCGGCGCGTCGCGCCGCCGATGTGCGCCGATCGAAACCGCGCGTGCGTCGGCCGACAGCAGCGCGGACTCGAGCACAATTGCGGCCGCCTGGCATTCGAGCGCGTCGGTCCAGTCCCGGTTCCAGCGCCGCTCCGACTGCCGCGCCGACAGGTTGGGAATATCGGTGGTGACGATTGCAGCAAGCTCGTCCAGCCCGGCGCGGATCGTCGCCCCGTCGCGTACCGGCGACAACGCGCGCTCCGCGAGCCGGGTGAGGCGCGACCTGGTTTCTGCCGGCACGGCGCCATCGCGTCGGCCGAGCGGCGCCAGGGTGCGATCGATGATCTCGTCCTCGTTGGCTGGTCGCGCCCGTGTCGGATGCTTTTGCGCAAATTGCGCAGCGGCGATGCCGGCTGTTTTTCCCTGCACCAGAACCTGGGCGCCGGCATTGCCGGACAGGCGATTGCCGCCATGCAGACCGCCGGCTGTTTCGCCGCCAGCAAACAGCCCGGGCACGGCCGTCTCGCCGAGATCATTGATCCTGACGCCGCCGATCGAAAAGTGGGCGGCCGGAGCGACCTCGATGGCATGGCCGGCGCGGATCCGCTCGACCAGCGGCGTCATGTCGAATCCTTCCCAGCGCCAGTCGGCCGAGACGGTCTGTGAGATGCGGAAGAAATTGTCGATGATGTCGCGCGGCAGATGCGCCCAGGACAGGTAGACCCCGCCGTTCGGGCTGCCGCGCCCTTCGGCGACTTCATTGGCGCTGGCGAAGGCGACCATGTCGCGCGTCGACAGCTCCATGCGCTCGGGGTCCCAGCGGGCCATGAAGCGCTCGCCATATTTATTCAGGAGCCAGGCGCGGATGCCGCTTTGCGGACCGAGGATCCAGGGAAACTGCAGGCCGCGCCACATTTCAGGGGCGACGAGGCAGCAAGGCAGGAACTGCAGCATCTCCATTTCGATCAGCTCGGCGCCGGCCGCGAGCGCCATGGCAGCGCCGTCGCCAGTGAGCTCTTCGGGGGCCGTGCGCAGTGACCAGTTCGATGTCGCGCCTCCGCTTGCCAGCACGACCGCATTGGCGGTGAAGCAGCGGACCTCGCCGGTGGCGCGATCGAGCCCGGCCACGCCGACGACCCGGCCGTCGCGGTCCTGCAGCAGCCCGGTTGACTGGAAGTGCTCGAGGAAGCGGACGCCGCTGTCGGCCGCAGCCTGCACCTGAACGCGCTGAATATCAGGCCCGGCAATGTGCACGCCGCGGCCGGAGGTGTGGCCGGGGGCGCGGGTCATGATCTTGATCGGCGTCTTCAGCGCAGAGAGACGCGCGATCTCCGCGCCGATGCCGGTGACCATGGATTGCACCAGCGACTGGTCGCCGAGAAACTGTCCAGCCTTCAGTGTGTCCAGCAGAAAGTCGTCCTCGCGGTCCGAGGCGTCGCCCGGCAGTCCGAGGGCTTGCAGCGTCTGCCCGGCGATCGATACGCCGCCGCCGGTCGTGATGGTGGCGCCGGTCCGTCCGGCCATTCCCTTGTTGACGACCAGGACGCTGGCTCCCCGGTTCCGTGCGTGCCACGCAGCCGTCAGCCCGGCGGCGCCACTGCCCACGACGATCACGTCGAACGCCTGCATGGCTGGTCTCATATGCTCCAAACGTTGAGAGATTCGACAGGATCATTCCACAAAGCCATCTCGGATGAGAAGGCGTCTCGAAATGTTCTATAGTAGATGAGCTGAGTAGATCATCAAAGTCAACCATCGTGCAGAATTACAAATAGACCCGATTGAACCGCACTCTCGGGCTCTCCATGGGCCCCTGCGTTTCCGCAGTTGGGTTTTGAGCGACCTCGGCGACAAGCCGGAGCACGGAGCGAATTTCGCGGATGATAGCGTACGTCGCATTCCCAGCGTCTGCGTCCGAGACGGGACCGGCGCCGCCCAACCATATGGATCCCTTGATGGGACGAGTTGTGGAATAAATGATGACGTGCATCTCTCTGCGGAGAGTAGAGAGCAGAGCTTTCCATCCTTAATAAGTAGATTGAAAAACTAAACTATTGCTCTTGCGGTCGGGTGACCGATAGCGTTGCCGTGCCTAGGCTCATGGCCTGCCATCGTCAAAGGTCTTGTCGTTGTCGATGCTGAGCGTACGCCGCTGGTGAAGAGAAGTCGTTCGATATGACGAGTTTGCGTTTTGCGCGATGAGCGGCAGGCTGCCCGATTGGTACCGGCGCCGCAAATCAGAGCAATCGCTGATGGAAGGCAGATTGGCGCGTGCGGCGACAGCTTCATCTCAACATCAACATCCTGAACTCCGGCTTTCATGGCGCCGCGTGGCGGGCATCATCAGCTGGGCCCGACGCGTTCGTGGACGTCGGCCACTACGTGACCACGGCCAAGATCGCTGAGCGCGCGGCCTTCGATGCGGTCTTCCTTGCCGATACACCCTCGGTCACCGATCGCCCGGAATATCGGCCGTTTCAGGCGCTGGAGCCGACCATCATTCTCGCCACCGTCGCCGCGCACACAAGGCACATCGGCCTGATCGGCACCGCGTCGACCACCTACAATGATCCCTACAATCTGGCGCGTCGCTTCGCCTCGCTCGACCTCGCCAGCGGCGGGCGGGCCGGATGGAACGTGGTGACGACGGCCGATGCGGCAGCGTCGCGCAATTTCGGCCTCGATGGCGCGGTGGCCCATGCCAGCCGCTACGAGCGGGCGGCCGAGTTCACCGCGGTGGTGAAGGCGCTGTGGGACAGCTGGGAGGACGGCGCCTTGATCGGCGATCGCGCGACGGCGCGGTTTCTCGATCTCGACCGGTTGCACGCGATCGATCATGCCGGCCCCTACTACAAGGTCCGTGGGCCTCTCAACGTGCCGCGCTCGGCCCAGGGGCATCCGGTGGTGCTGCAGGCCGGCGGCTCTGGCGACGGCCGTCATCTTGCCGCGCTGCATGCGGAGGCGATCTTTTCCGTCGCCCACACGCCGGAGGAGGGACGTGCCTTCGCCGCGGATATCCGCAGCCGTGCGGCGAAGTTCGGACGAGGGCCGGATGAGATCCTGTTTCTGCCGGGGCTGTCGACCGTGATCGGCGGCACCGAGGCCGAGGCCAGGCGTCGCGAGGAGGAGCTGTGGGACTTGCTGCCGATCGACTACGCGCTGGGCCGCCTCGCCGGCCTGCTACAGATCGATCAGGAGCGGCTCGCGCTGGACCGGGAGCTGCCTGACGATCTGCCGGTGCCGATCGACGGCATGCAGACCTTCTTCGGCGCGACCGTCCATGTGGCGCGGCGCGACCGGCTCACGGTGCGTCAACTCATCCGCAAGCTCGGCGGCAGCACCGGGCATCGCCAGTTGGTCGGGACCCCGGAACAGATCGCGGATGATATTGCAGCTTGGTTCGAAACCGGCGGTGCCGACGGCTTCAATCTGATGCCGGACGTGCTGCCCGACGGCCTGGAGACCTTCGCTGATCATGTCGTGCCGCTGCTGCGGCGCAAGGGGATCTTCCGTGACGGCTACGAGGGACAGACGCTGCGTGATCATTTCGCGCTGCCGCGACCGGTCGGACGGTTCACGGCAGCGCGTGAAGCATCATTGGGGCAAGCACAGCAGATCGCCTGACGCGCGGGCGCGCTCAAGCACGGCGCAGATCGCGTCGATCAGCACTTTATTGGAGCACACGGGATGATGAGTCTTTCGAGCAATCGTGCCGAGCCTTCTCCAGGATACGGACGGCGCAGCATCAGTGCGGGGTTGTTCGCGGCTGCGGCGCTGTGCTCCATCATAACGCCGGCCGCGGCTGCCGAGGACGACAAGCGCGGCGGCATCATCCGCTACGGTCACTATCAGGAGCCGCCTTGCCTCTATGCCGGCTGGGTCCAGGCCGGCTACATCCAGCGCCAATATGCCGACAATCTGGTGGCGCGAACCCATGACGGGCAGATCGTGCCCTGGCTCGCGACGGACTGGTCGATCTCCGAGGACAATCTCACCTACGTCTTCAAGATCAAGCCCGGGGTGACGTTCCACGATGGCACCGTGCTCGACGCCAAGGCCATCGTGACCAATTTCGAACGCTGGCTTTCGAACGATCCCGACAAGGTCAACCGCAACGGCAAGCTCTATATCGGCGAGTACATCCGTTCCGTGACGGCGCCGGAGCCGTTGACCTTGAAGATCGAACTCGCCCGGCCGTATCAGCCGTTCCTGACGGTGCTGTCGACCTATTTCTTCGGAATCCTGTCTCCGACCGCGCTCGAACGCGGACCGAAGGAGCTCTGCGAGCATCCGGTCGGCTCGGGACCATTCGCGGTCGAGACCTGGAATCACGGCCAGAACGTAATCCTCAAGCGCAACCCCAACTACAATTCGGCTCCCGCGACCGCCAAGCATCAGGGCCCGGCCTATGTCGACGGCATCGTCTGGAAGTTCCTGAAGGACAGCACCGTTCGCTACGGCTCGCTGGTCGCCGGCGAATCCGACGCGATCTACGACATTCCCGCGGTGGACTGGGCCGACGCGCAGAAGCGGTTCAAGGTGATCCAGGACATCACCGGCGGCACGCCGACGCGGCTCCAGCTCAACACGGCGCGTCCGCCCTTCGACGACGTGCGCGTAAGGCGGGCCTTCGCCTATGTCGCGGAGCGGCGCAAGGCGGTCGAGGTCTCGTTCCAGGGCTCGATCCCGTTCAATGCCAATGGAGCGCTGAGCATCAGCACGCCAGAACATCTCAAGGACCTCGCAGACTCCTATCCCTACGATCCTGATCGCGCCAATCGCCTGCTCGACGACGCGGGCTGGACTGCACGGAGCCGTGACGGCATCCGCACCAAGGATGGCAAGCGGCTGACGGTGCGGCTGCTGTATGCGGGGGGCTCGCTGATCACGCCCGATGGCGTCTCGGTGCTGCAGATCCTGCAGGATCAGGCGCGCAGCGCCGGCTTCGACATCGTGCTCAAGCCGATTCCGCAGGCCGACTGGTTCGCCGGCAAGGGACGCGGCATCGATGACTACGAGGCGCAGCCGGCCTACTGGGTTGCGTCCTCCGCGGAGATCCTCAAGATCTCCTGGCGGCCGGACCAGAACGGCGTCATCAACGCCAACAACGCGTCGCGCTTCCAGCCGCCCGAACTGTGGACGCTGATCGAAGAGGCCGACCGGACCTTCGACGACAAGGTGCGGTTGCGCCTGTACGAGGACGCCCAGCGCGTGATCGTCGACAATGCCGCCGTCGTCGGACTGTTTCCGCTGACGGTGTCGATCGCGAGCCAGCCCAAGCTCAAGGACATCTGGATTTCGAGCCGTGTCAGTGAGCCCGTGTTCCACGATGCGTATTTCGAAAAATGAGCGCGGCCGGACGATCTGCATTAGCGCCCGGTCCGGTCGTGATCTGGCGCCGCTGGCTTGGGCCCACTGTGCGGCGGCTGCTCGGGGCGATCGCCGTGTTCTGGGCGGTGGCGAGCTTCACCTTCTGCATCCAGGCGCTGCTGCCGGGTGATCGCGCCGAGCTCATTCTCAACGTGGCGGCCGGGACCTTCACCCAGCCGACCGCCGCGGAGCTCGCCAAGGTCAACGCCAAATACGGCTTCGATGCGCCGCTCGTGGTGCAGTATCTGCGCTATCTCGGCGGGCTCGTCCAGGGCGATCTCGGCGCTTCCTATCAAAGTCATCGTCCTGTGCTGCACATCATCGCCGAACAGGTGCCGCCGACGATCGGGCTCACGCTGTCGGCGCTTCTGCTGGGCTGGATCATTGCGATTGTTCTGACGGTGCCGACGGCCGGCCGTCATGATCCATTGTCGCGCGCGGTCGCATCCTTCCAGGTCGCGGCGGCGGTGGCGCCGCCGTACTGGATCGGCTCGATTCTGCTGGTGGTGCTCGCGGTGAAGCTCCGTCTCGTTCCGGTCGAAGGCGGCTCGGGACTGTCCGGCGTCGCGCTGCCGGCACTGGCGCTGGCGATCCCGCTGTCCGGTTTCATCGGCCAGGTCATCCGCGAGGAGTTCGCCCGCGTGCTGGATCAGCCCTTCGTGATCTCGGCGCGGATGCGCGGCATGAGCGATCTCGGCGTCCGGCTGCTGCATGTGCTGCGTCATGCGGTGCTGCCCGGCATTACGCTGTCCGGCTGGGCGCTCGGCGCGCTGTTCTCCGGCGCCGCGGTGATCGAGACCGTGTTCGCGCGGCCCGGCCTCGGCGGGCTCCTGGTCGCGGCGACCTCGGCGCGGGACGTGCCGCTGGTCACCGGCATCATCGTCGCGTCCGCCGGCATGTACATCATCGCCAATCTGCTGGTCGACATCGCCTATCCCATCATCGATCCGCGGATCAAAGCCTCATGACCAGCACCAGCGATCTGATCTCCGACCGCCCGGTGCTGCCGGTCCAGCTCTTGCGCCGGCTGGCGGACGTCGTCGCCGTCATCCGCAGCGTGCCTGTGAGCGTGTATCTCGCAGCGGCCATCATCATGCTGTACATCCTGGCCGCTGTGACGCCCGAGCTGCTGCAGAGTCATGCGCCGTTCCGCACCGATCTCCGCGCCACCCTCCAGCCGCCGTCATTCGCCCATCTGCTCGGGACCGATCAGTCCGGGCGCGATCTTTATTCGCGCGTCGTGGAGGGCACGCGGCAATCCCTGGCCATCGGCCTGGGCGCCACGGCGCTGAGCACCACGCTTGCGCTGATCCTTGGCGTGTCCGCCGGTCTCGCCGGTCGCGTCGTCGACGGGGTGATCAGCCGCCTGCTCGAGGTGCTGTTCGCCTTTCCGAACCTGTTCCTCGGCCTTTTGCTGATCGCCGTGTTCGAGGCCACGACAACGACGCTGATCTTTGCGGTCGGCGTCGGCACCGCGCCTGGCTATGCGCGAATGGTTCGCGGCCAGTTTCTGGCGGTGAAGGGCGCCGGCTATGTCGAGGCGGCGCGGGCGCTGGGGCATCCGTATTGGCGCATCGTGCTGCGCCACATCTTCCCCAACGCGATGCGGCCGCTGGTCGCGATGATCACCCTGGGCTTCGGCCAATCGATCGTCTGGGCGTCCAGCCTCGCCTTTCTCGGTCTCGGCGTCGCGCCTCCCTCGCCGGAATGGGGCGCGCTGCTCGACGCCGGCCGTCAATTCGTGACGCGCGCCTGGTGGCTCGAGGTGATGCCGGGACTGGCGATCATCGTGTTCGCGCTGTCGGTCACCGTGATCGGCCGCCATCTGCAGCAACGCCTGGAAGGCCGGGTGAGAGTGCTGTGAGCGGGACGGCCGCAGCACGCTCGGACGGAGGGAGCGATGACAGACACTCTTGAACATGGCGCACGGCCGGCACGAGCTGTCGACGCGCGCGCCAATGCTGCGGCGCCGCGGCTGCTGGACGTTGCAAATCTCCAGGTCTCCTTCGGCCGCGGTGCGCATCACGTCGCGGCGGTGAAGGGCGTGTCGTTCTCGCTGCACCAGGGACGCTGTCTCGCGATCGTCGGTGAATCCGGATCGGGCAAGAGCGTGACGGCGCGCAGCCTCGTCGGACTTCCGGGCACCGGTGCAACGCTGCACGCCGACCGTCTCGCCTTCGACGGACGCGATCTGACCCGGCTGAGCCACCGCGCCTGGCGCGCCTTCAGGGGCAAGGAGATCGGCTTCGTGCTGCAGGACGCATTGGTCTCGCTCGATCCGCTGCGGCCGGTCGGCGCGGAGATCGCCGAAGGCCTGCGGCTGCATGGTGCCGCCCGCTCGCGGGAGGAGCGCGCGCAGCGCGTCGTCGATCTGCTCAGGCTGGTCGGCGTGCCGGAACCCGAATTGAAGGCGCGCCAGCTGCCGCAGCAGCTCTCCGGCGGCCAGCGCCAGCGCGCCCTGATCGCCGCAGCGCTTGCGCTCGATCCGCGTCTGTTGATCGCCGATGAGCCGACGACCGCGCTCGACGTCACCATTCAGGCGCAGGTCCTGGCGCTGCTGGAGGAGACTCGCGCGCGTGGCAAGGCGCTGATCCTCATCAGTCATGACCTGGCCGTCGTGTCCCGCATGGCCGACGAGGTGCTGGTCATGCGCGACGGCGAGGTGGTCGAGCGCGGCGTCGCGGAGCAGATCTTCTCCGATCCCCGCCATGACTATACGCGCCGGCTGATCGCAGCGATCCCGTCGGCGCATTCGCGCGGCAGCAGGCTCGCGCCATCCTCGGCGCCACGCTTCGACACGAGCAGCGCTGCGCTCGATCCGCGGCACGCTGCGGCGGCACCGGAGATCCTGCTGCGTGCCGATGGCTTGGTGAAGCGCTTTGCCGGACCCGATCGCAGCGTGCACACGGCCGTCGACGGCGTCTCCTTCGAGCTGCGCCGCGGCGAGACGCTCGGCATCGTCGGCGAGTCCGGGTCGGGCAAATCGACGGTGGCGCGGCTGGTGATGGCCTTCGAGCCGCCCGACGTGGGATCGGTGACGCTGCTCGGCGAGGATTGGGGCACGCTCCCTGAGGCCGCGCGGCGCCGCCGCCGTCGCGACATCTCGATCGTCTATCAGGATCCGCTCAGCTCCTTCGATCCGCGCTGGACCGTCGGACGCATCCTGGACGACGCGCTGCCCGATGATGAGCCCGACCGGCGCGGGCGGATCGCGGAGCTGTTCGCGCTGGTCGGCTTTTCCGGCTCGCTCGCGCATCGGCGTCCGCTCGAATTGTCGGGCGGCCAGCGACAGCGGCTGGCAATCGCGCGCGCGGTGGCGCCGCGGCCGCGCCTGATCGTCTGCGACGAGCCGGTCTCCGCGCTCGATGTCTCGATCCAGGCCCAGGTGCTCGACCTGCTCGGTGATCTCAAGGCCGAGCTCGGGGTCAGCTATCTCTTCATCTCGCACGATCTCGGCGTCGTGCATCACATCAGCGACCGCGTCCTGGTGATGAATCTCGGCCGCGTCGTGGAAAGCGGCGAGGCAGACGAGATCTTCCTCAAGCCGCGTGTCGACTACACCAAACGTCTCGTCGCCGCGGTGCCGCGCCTGGCGCATCGTGCGGCGGGCGATCATCCAACCCCTCGCGCTTCGGGAGCCGTCGCATGACCGCGCTTGCATTCAATGCCTTCGTGATGAACACGGTCTCGCATATCCAGCATGGGCTGTGGCGTCACCCGGACGCACAGCAGGCCGATTTCGAGGACGTCAATTTCTGGATCGAACTCGCCCGGACGCTGGAGGCCGGGCTGTTCGATGCCATCTTCTTCGCCGATGTCGTCGGCGTCTATGGCCCGGTGGGCGGCGACTACACAGTCAATGCCCGCGAGGGCCTGCAGATCCCGAGCAACGACCCGTCGGTGCTACTGTCGGCGCTCGCGGTCAACACCGAGCATCTCGGCCTTGCCTTCACCAGCTCGGTGCTGCAGGCGCATCCGTTCGAGTTCGCTCGCCGCGCCTCCACGCTCGATCACATCAGCAAGGGCCGGGTCGCCTGGAACATCGTGACCTCGACGATGGAGAACGCGGCGCGCAATTTTGGCCTCGACCGGCTGACGGCTCATGATGAGCGCTACGTCTGGGCGGAGGAATATCTGGAGGTCGCCTTCAAGCTCTGGGAGGGATCGTGGGAAGACGATGCCCTGCGCAAGGATCGGTACCGCGGCGTCTTTTCCGACGCCAGCCGCATCCATCGCATCAATCATGTCGGCAAGCGCTACCGCGTCGAAGGGCCACATCTGCCATCGCCCTCGCCACAGCGCACGCCGCTGCTGTTCCAGGCCGGCTCGTCGCCGGCGGGCCGGGCCTTTGCCGCGCGCAATGCCGAGGCGCAGTTCATCTCGACGCCCAACCCTCAGACCGCGAAAGAGCTGATCACGGAGACCCGCGACCTGGCCGAGCGCGCCGGCCGGCGGCGTGACGACATCAAGTTCTTCCAGGGCTTTGCCTTCGTCATCGGCAGCACCGAGGCCGAGGCGAAGCGCAAGGAGGCGGAGCTCGATTCCTATCTCAGCGTCGACGGCTTTCTCGCCCATTCCAATCTCGGCGTGTCGCAGGATGACGGCCGGCCGCTGCCGCCTGAAACCCTGCTGAAGGATATCGAGACAAATGGCGGGCGCAGCCATATCGAATGGCTGCGCAAGCGCGATCCGAACCGCGAGCCGACCGTCGGCGATCTCGGCCAACTGGTCTCCAAGCGCCACCCGCGGCTGGTTGGTACGCCGGAGCAGATCGCCGATGCTCTCGCGCTCTGGCAGCAGGCCGGCATCGATGGCGTCAACCTGATCAACTGGATCATCCCAGGTTCCTATCAGGAGTTCAACGCGCATCTTCTGCCCGAATTGCAGAGGCGTGGGCTCGCCAAGCGTGAATACGCGCCGGGGACGCTGCGCCGCAAGCTGTTCGGCCGCGACCGGCTCGACGAGCGTCATCCCGGCGCGCGCTGGCGCGGCGCCTTCGCGCGCAGCTTTGCCGCGGAATGACGCTCAGTCCCGTCCCTGCCATGGCACCAGCACACGCTGCACGACGCGCAGCGCCAGTTCGAGCGCGAAGGCGATGACGGCGATCACAAGGATGCCGAGCACAACCACGTCGGTCACCAGGAAGTCCGAGGCGCCCTTGATCATGAAGCCGAGGCCGCGCGTGGCCGCCACCAGCTCGGCGGCGACCAGCGTCGCCCAGCCGGTGCCGAGGCCGATGCGGATCCCGGTCAGGATGGACGGCAGCGCATGCGGCAGCAGGACGAGACCGATGACCTGCCACCGGCTGGCGCCCAGTGACCGGGCGGCGTTGACCCGGTCCGGCGCCACCGAGCGCAGGCCGTCGACGGTCGCGATCACGATCGACGGCAGGATGCCGAGATAGATCACGAGCACCTTGGCGAACTCGCCGATGCCGAACCAGATGATGACGAGGGGAAGGTAGGCCAGCGGCGGGATCGGCCGGTAGAATTCGAGCAAGGGCTCGATGATGCCGCGGGCCCTGGGGCTGAGCGCGATGGCGAGGCCCGTGAGCGTGCCGACGACAATCGCCGCGAGCAGCGCGGCCACGATGCGGGCGAGGCTCGCCAGCGTATGCTGAATCAGCGTCGCGCCTTCGAAGCCGTCGGCCGATACCGATATGAGCTTGCCGAGAACGGCGAGGGGCGATGGCAGGAACAGCGGCGGGACGATCTGCGCGGCTGCAACCAGCCACCACAGTGCAAACAGCCCGGCCACCGTCGCAATCGTGGTGAGCGCCAGGGCAGGGCCGCGTGCCCTGGTGCTGCGATCTTCCGTGGCCGTTGCCGGCACGGCGCTGCTCTGCGGGTCGGCGGCAAATTCGGCCTCGCTCACGCGGCGTCTCCGATCGGCTCGTGGCGCGCGAGGATCAGCGCCTTCACCTGCTCGCGGGTTCTGGAAAACTCCGGATCCTGCCGGATCACGCTGGACGCTTCGCCCGCCGCATAGCGCCGGCTGAAGCCGAGCTCGAACGAGGCGATCACGCGTCCCGGACGCGGCGACATCACCAGCAGGCGGGTGGCGAGGAACACCGCCTCCTCGATGCCGTGGGTGATGAAGAAGATGCTCTTGCCCGTGCGCGACCAGACGTCGAGGATCAGCTCCTGCATCTGCTCGCGCGTGAGTGCATCGAGAGCGCCCAGCGGCTCGTCCATCAGCAGCACCTGCGGATCGGCCGCAAGCGCCCGGGCCACGCCGACCCGCTGGCGCATGCCGCCGGACAACTCCCAGATCCGGCGCGCCTCCATGCCTTCGAGGCCGACGAGCCGAAGGATCTCCGCAGCACGCTGCCGCCGCTCCGCCTTGCCGACGCCTTTTAGCCGCAGGCCGAAGGCGACGTTGTCGATGACGTTCAGCCACGGCAGCAAGGCGCCGTGCTGGAACACGACGCCACGCTCGGCGCCTGGGCCAGTGATGGGCGCTCCCTTGAACGTCGCGCGACCTCGGCTCGGCGTGAGAAAGCCCGCCATCAGGTTGAGCAACGTCGTCTTCCCACAGCCCGACGTTCCCAGGGCGACGACAAACTCGCCCGGATCGATGTCGAGCGAGATGCGATCGAGCGCCGTGACGGCGTCAGACCCGTGACCAAATCGCACGACGATGTCGTCAAGCGAAAGCAGCGGCATGGCAGCGTTCCCGTTCGCTCGCGCCCCGGCGCCGAATGGCGCCGAGGCGCGATGCGTGAAGGCTCAGTTCGATGCGGCCACGGCCTTGACGAACTCCACCGTCACGGTGGCGTCATAGCTCGGCAGCAGGGCGTCGACCTTCTTCTGCTCCTTGAGGAAGGCAGCAGTCGCCTTGATGGCCTCGACCGTCCCCTTGCCGAGCAGCGTATCGGAAGCCTGTTCGGCGGCGAGTGGATAGTAATTGCCTGCAATCTGCTCGGAAACCTCCTCAGGCTTGGCGCCGGTGAAGTCCGCGATCTTCTTCGCCTCGGCGGTCCCGGGACCGAATGCCGAAGGATCGCGCCGATAGCGCGCGAAGGCGTCGAGCGTCACCCGGGCGAAGGCCTTGACAACGTCCGGATGTTTGGCTGCGAAGTCGTTGCGGACGATCCAGGCGTCGAAGGTCGGTCCCCCCAGCTTGGCGACCTCGCTGGACGTGATCAGGACCTTGCCGGTCTTCTTCGCGCTCGCCAGCGCCGGGTCCCAGACATAGGTGGCATCGATGTCGCCGCGCGCGAAGGCTGCGGCGATTTCCGGCGGCTGCAGGTTGAGAATGTTCACCTTGGCCGGGTCGATGTTCCAATGTTTCAAGGCGAACAGCAGGCTGTAATGCGTGGTCGAGACGAACGGCACGGCCACCTTCTTGCCGGCGAGATCCTTGGGCTCCGCGATCCCCGCACCGTTGCGCACCACCAGGGCCTCGGCGTCGCCGATCAGGTCCGCGATCAGGAAGGCCTTGATCGGAAGCCCGCGCGTGACGCCGGCGGCGAGCGGACTCGAGCCGGCGTAGCCGATATCGACCGCACCCGAGGCGAGTGCGGCAATCACGCTCGCTCCCGATTCGAACTTCCGCCATTCGATCGTGGCGCCGGTCGCCTTCTCATAAGCGCCGTCGACGATGGCCACTTGCGAGGGGCTCGGCGGCGTCTGATAGGCGATCCGAATGGGATCGGCCGCCTTGGCCTGCACGACAGAAGCGAACACCGCCGCAGCGACGACGATGTGAGAGATTCTCATGATGCGATCCTCCAGGACTCCAGAGACGACAGTCAATCCTTGCGCGCAGCAACCTAGGACCGTCGTCGATATTAATCCACTATTTTGATAGTATGATCGTCCGTCGAATTCCGACCTCCGGTGTGCCTGGTTGAATTTGAGCATTGCCGTCTCTCAATCGCGGCAGGGCTGAAAAACGATGCTCTCAACGTCGACATCTTTGAAAGCATCTGATTGACGAAACGCATTAGCGTTACGGCTGCGTCGAGATGAGCCGCGGCGCGGCCGGTCGATTCGTTCAGCGCCGGAGTTCGGACCGGTGTTATCGACGATTGGGCGTGAGGAGCGAGCGCGAATGGCGCCCCCGCTGCGATTCGGAGTCTGGGGTCTCACGCATGGCAGCTGGGCCTCCCGCCACCATCCGCTTGATCCGCCCGATGCCTCCTGGGAGCGCGTGCGTCGGCAGATCCTGGATGCCGAGGCGCTGGGATATGATTCCACGCTTCTGGCGCAACACATCATCCATCCGAGCGGAGACGAGCAGGATCTGCTGGAGACCTGGACGGGGGCAGCCGCTCTTGCCGCGGTCACCGACAGGATCGAGCTGATTGCTGCCATCAAGCCTCTGTTGTTTCAGCCGGTCGTGCTCGCCAAGATGGCGTTGCAGATCGAGAATATCTCCGGCGGCCGTTTCGGCATCAACCTCGTCAACGCTTGGTATCGTCCGGAGCTCGAACGATCCGGTATCGGTTTTCCCGAGCACGATGAGCGCTACGCGTATGGCCGCGAGTGGATCGAGATCGTCGAAGGCCTGATGGCGGGCCGCCGGGTGGATTTCCAAGGCCGGCATTTCAGCGTCTCATCCTATCAGTTGCGGCCGGTCGACCACTATCGCAGCCGCCCGACCATCTATCTCGGCGGCGAGTCCGAGCCCGCGCGCGCGCTGGCGGCCGATGCCGCGGACGTCTATTTCATGAACGGACAGCCGCTCGAGGACATCAACGCCTTGATCCAGGATGTCGCACGGCGACCGCGGCGCGGCGCTCCGATCCGGTTCGGGATGGCGGCGTTCGCGATCGCTCGCGAAACGGATCAGGAGGCCGAGGCTGAGCTCGCCGACCTGTTTGCCATCGCTGAGAAGGACAAGCCGGCCCGTGCCCGACTCGTCGCCAATGCCGATCCGGAAGCGCAGATGTTCAAGACCGCGGCCAAGGAAGCGCGGGTCGGGACCAATGGCGACACGTCCGCGCGCCTCGTCGGCAGCTACGACAGCGTCGCCCGACGAATTATCGCCTTCAATGACATCGGCGTCGAGCTATTCATGCTGCAGTTCCAGCCAGTGGACGCGAACACGCGCAGCTTCGCGGAGAATGTGATTCCGCGAGTCCGCCGTCTGCGGGCCAAGGCAGCCTGAGGCGGGGCGACGATGTCGTGCTTGCCCCTGATGATCACTCGTCGATGACGGCGATGAGCGCGCCACGGTCGCTGAGTCCGGGAGAATGAGCGTCCAACCATGACTGGAATGATGGTCGCCGAGATGACGACCATGGACCGCGCGTAGCCATTCCAAAATACTCTCGGAACGTGTAGCAACATGCTTGGCTGCAATGGCATTACAACCGGACGTTTTCGTGTCTGGTCCCAGATGCTGACACCTCGTGGCCCGACGCGGGCTTGGGACCGGCACGATGAGAATAATCATCGGCGGGTCGATCCCTTATGATAAATTCTGACCTTGAGACTGTCCTAATTGCAGGCGGTCGTTCTTATTTCATCCCGGTCGCGCCTAGTTAGTTGACGGATCTGATAGAGAATTGATTTTATCGCATCTCTCTGTGTCTATTTGGATCGTCACGATGACCACACCGAACGAGACTATTGGGATCAGCAGACGCTCGTTGCTTGCTGCCGCGGCGGCCGTGGCCGGCGCCGGAGCCCTGCAGCTGTCGCCGCTTCTGCGGTCGGGTGCCTTTGCAGGTCAGTCGCTGAACCTGACGATTATCCAGCCGCATGCGATTGCCGGCGAGGTGCTGAAGAAGCTGTTCCAGGAGCAGGCGGGCGTCACGCTCAACTTCACCGTCATTCCGTACGACCAGGTTCACGCCCAGGCGACACTCGACGTCCAGTCTGGCGCCAACCGCTTTGACGTGCATGACTACTGGTATACGAGCATCGGCGCGCTGGTGGATGATAAGGTCGTCGTCGACGTGACCGACCTGATCGAGCGCGACAAGGACAAGATCAATCCCGGCGATTTCATCGGTTCGATCTATGATGCCTATACGCTGGTGAACGGCCGCCGCTACGGTTTGCCTTATGATGGTGATTCTCACGTGTTGTTCTACAACACCGAGATTCTGAAGCGGCATGGCCTGGAGGCACCAGCGACCTGGGATGCCTATTATCAGGCGGTGAAGACGATCACAGAAAAGGAGAAGGGCAACGGCATCTACGGCACCGCGCTGCTCGGCTTCAAGGTTCCGGTGATCATCGTCTCGAGCTTCGCCAATCGCCTCGCCGGGTTTGGCGGGCGGTTCCTGAAAGACGGGCGTCCGGATCTGCTGTCGGAGGAGGCCGTGGCCGCGGCGGAGGAACTGGTGCGGGTGGCGCCCTATGCGCTGCCGACGCCGTCCGAAACGGCGTTCGATCAGGCGCTGCCCGCTTTCCTGTCGGGCAAGGTCGCCTTTCTGGAGTTCTGGACCGATCTTGGCGTCCGCGCGCAAGACCCGCAGAATTCGAAGATTGTCGACAAATGGGACGTGAGCCAGCTTCCGGTCGGCGGCAAGAACAAGACGCCGACCGCGGCTCTCGATGCCGGCTTCGGCTGGGCCATCTCGACGGGTTCGACCAAGAAAGAGCTGGCCTGGGAATTCGTGCGCTGGGCGAGCTCCAGCCAGGTCGGGACCACGCTGCTGACCACGCCGAATTCCGGCATCGATCCCATCCGTCGATCCAATCTGGACAACCCAGACTACAAGGCGTTCGCGCCGAGGGTGCAGCGCGCGGCGTCGGCCGCGTTCGGCAACGCCTTGCCGTGGCCGAACGTGGCGCAGACGCCGAAGCTACTGGACGCGCTGACCGAGCAGCTCGCTCTCATTCTGGCCGGGCAGGTCAAGCCGAAGGCAGGGCTCGAGGCGGCGCAGCGTGCCTGGGAACATCTGCTTGCCTGAAGCATGACCGACAAGCTTTTCCTGAAGGGGCGCGCCGGGACCGTCAGTCGCGGCGCGACCGCGTGGCTGATGCTGCTGCCGCTGGCTGCAGCCCTGGTGCTGTTTGCGGTCTTCCCGTCGATCTATGTCGCCGCGTTGTCGTTCACGAAGTCGACGCTTGGTCAGCCGTTCAGGTCGTGGATCGGCTGGGCGAACTATTACTGGCTGCTTGGCGGCGGCGATCGCGTATTCGTGCCGTCGCTGCTGCGCGCCACGATATTTGCCGTCGTGGTCAGCATGGTCGAGCTTGCACTCGGACTGGCGCTCGCGGTGCGGCTGACGTCGTTGCGGCGAGGCGGCCGGCTGCTGCGCTCCGTCCTGCTGCTGCCGTTGATGACGCCGCCGGTTCTGGTTGGCGTGGCCTGGAAGCTGCTGCTCGCGCCGGGCGGCGGCCTGATCAATGGCGAGCTGCTGTCGCTGGGGTTGATCGCTGAGCCGGTGTCGTTTCTCGGCACCACGCCGTGGGCACTGATGTCGATCATGGTCGCGGATGTCTGGCAATGGACACCTTTCGTCGCGCTGCTTGCCTATGCCGCTCTCCGCCAGGTGCCCGATGATGTCGTCGAAGCGGCCTGGCTGGACGGCGCGCCCCCCGCTGCCGTGTTCTGGAAGATCCAGCTGCCGCTGACGGCGCATCTCCTGTTCGCGATCTTCGTCTTGCGTCTGATCATGGCCTTCAAGATCTTCGATCTCGTCTACATCCTGACCTTCGGCGGCCCCGGCAATGCAACGGACATGTCGGGCTTTACGATCTGGCGCACCGGCCTGCGCGAGTTCGATGTCGGCAGGGCTGCGGCGCAGACGGTGGTGTTCGCGGTCTTCGTTTCAGTGCTGCTCACGCCGCTGCTCTGGCTGGAGCGGCGTACCGAGGACCATGCGGCATGACGATCGATATCGGGCTCGATGGCAAGGTCGTTTCTGAAAAAGGGCAGGTGGTGGCAACCGAGCGTACGCACCGCGCCGCGTCTTGGCTCGGTCTCGGTCGAATGATCTCGGCGCTGCTGATCGCACTCTACGCGGCCTTCCTGCTGTTGCCGATCGCCTTCCTTGTCAGCCTCACCTTCAAGACACGCGACGAGGTGCTTCTCGGCCGTTTCTTGACCGACAAGCCAACGCTCGAAAACTGGTGGAAGGCGTTTCAGGTCATTCATCTGACCGACTATGTCTGGCATTCGGTCGTCATCGCCAGCCTGTCGGCCGTCGTCACCCTGATCGTGGCCGCGCCAGCGACCTATGCTGCGGTCCGGCTTCGGCATGGCGCCTTCCTTGGATCGCTGGCGTTGTCGAGCTATGTCGCGCCGCCGGTCGTCGCATTGCTCCCGCTGTTCTTTCTGATGCGCTGGCTTGGTCTCTTGAACAGCTTTCCGGGCATGATCCTGCTCTATGGCATCATGAACGTGCCGGTCGCCTATTGGCTCCTGCTGGGCTTTCTCAGGAAGATTCCGAGCGCGCTCGATGAGGCCGCGTGGATCGATGGGGCGGGCTTCTTCAAGACGTTTCTGGTGATCGACTTGCCCTTGCTCGCGCCCGGCCTCGTCGCCACGGGTCTGATCTGCCTCATCCTGGCCTACAACGAGTTTCTGTTCGCTTCGCTGTTTGCACAGGACGATTCCGTTCGCGGACTCACCGTGGCGATCTCCCTGTTCCAGGGAGACCGCTTCGTCAATTTCGGCCAGATGGCCGTGGCATCCCTGGTCGGCATCGCGCCGATCTATGTGATCGCCTTGCTGTTCCAGGACCGGCTGATCGGCGGATTGACGGCTGGCAGCGTAAAATAGAGGACGATCAGGATGGCGCGGATCGAGCTCACAGGCCTCAACAAGGACTTCGCGGGTCGGCAGGTTCTCAGCGATATCAATCTGTCGATTGCAGAGGGGGAATTTCTCGCGCTGGTCGGACCGTCCGGCTGCGGCAAGTCGACCCTGTTGCGTGTGATCGCTGGTCTCGAGCCGATTTCGTCCGGCAGCGTCGCTTTCGACGGCGAGCCCGTGGATACGTTGCCGCCGCAGGCGCGCAACATTGCCATGGTGTTTCAGTCCTACGCGCTCTACCCGCATATGAAGGTCCGGGACAATCTGGCGTTTGGATTGAAGCAGCATGGGCTGCCGCGCAGCGAGCGCGACCGGCGCATCGCCGTGGCCGCGCAGGCGCTCGAACTGGAGCCGCTGCTCGATCGGTATCCACGAGCCTTGTCCGGTGGCCAGCGCCAGCGCGTGGCGCTGGGACGCGCCATGGTCCGCGAGCCTCGCGCGTTTCTGCTGGACGAGCCGTTGTCCAATCTCGATGCGCAATTGCGGGTCTCGACCCGGCTCGAAATCCGGACGCTGCAGAAGCGGCTCGGCATGACCATGATCTACACCACCCACGACCAGGTCGAAGCCATCACGCTGGCCGACCGGATCGCGGTCATGAGTGCCGGCCGCATCGTTCAGGTCGCGACGCCGCTCGACCTCTATGATTTTCCCGCCAACCGCTTCGTTGCGGGATTCATCGGCTCGCCTGCGATGAATTTCATTCCGGGGACCCGTCGGGCTGACGCCATCCATACGGCAGGCGGCGCCGTGATCGGGCTGCCCGAAGGCGACGTCGACGGGCCTGATGACATCGTGGTCGGGCTCAGGCCAGAGCACCTGACGCTGGACATCGACAGCGTTCCCGCGGCGCATCGTCTTGACGCGACCGTGCGCCATGTCGAAAATCTCGGCTCGGAGGCCGAGATTTATGTCGAGGCAGGCGGGACCCGCCTGTGTCTGCGACATTTCGGCCGGCGCCTCCCGGACATCGGCACTCAGGTTCGGATCGGCTTCGATCCCGCCCGTCTTCATTTGTTCGACGCCCGTTCCAATGAGCGGATCGGACCGCGCCATGACACGCGTGTGAATGCGTCGTGACGGATTGCTTGACCCGCTCGCATGTCGTTTCGCGTCGACAATGTTTGAACTGAGCAAAGAGAAATCCTCATTCAAAGCGACCTGAGACGAGAAGGGAGCGACTGAAAATAATCGACAAAGATAATAGACTTAAAAAGTACGATGTGACCTGATGTTTCGCCGGACGGAACAGACACCGATTGTCTGCGGTCCAGGATACGGGAGCAGAGCAATGGTGCGTCAGATCAGGTTCAACGCGTTCGACATGAATTGTGTCGGGCATCAATCGCCGGGCCTGTGGGCGCATCCGCGAGACCGCTCCTACAAATACAAGGATCTCGACTACTGGCAGGATCTCGGCCGCACGCTGGAGCGCGGCATCTTCGACGGCATCTTCATCGCCGATGTGATCGGCTACTACGATGTCTATAAGCAATCGCTGTTTCATGCGCTGGAGCAAGCAGCCCAGATTCCGGTCAACGATCCCCTGCAGCTGGCGGCGCCCATTGCGCTCGCGACCGAGCATCTCGGCATCGGCATCACGGCGTCGACCTCGTTCGAGCATCCCTACACTTTCGCGCGCCGGCTTTCGACCGCGGACCATCACACCAAGGGGCGTGTCGGCTGGAACATCGTGACGTCCTACCTGGAGAGCGGCGCGAAGAACGTCGGACAGGGCGGATTGCGCCGGCACGACAATCGCTATGAAGTTGCGACCGAATATGTCGAGGTGCTCTACAAGCTGTTCGAGGGCAGCTGGGAGGAGGGGGCGGTCCTGCGCGACGCCGATCGGCGTATTTTCACGGATCCTTCCAAGGTTCATGAGATCGGACACAAGGGAAAGTATTTCGACGTCCCCGGCTTTCACCTCTGCGAGCCGTCGCCCCAGCGCACGCCGCTGCTGTATCAGGCCGGCGCGTCCGGCGCAGGCAAGACCTTCGCGGCCCAGCATGCGGAATGCGTCTTCGTGGCGGCGCCGATCAAATCGGTACTCAAGGCCTACATTGCGGACGTGCGGCGCCAGGCGGCCGAAGCCGGGCGCGATGCGCGCAAGATCCTGACCTATAATCTCGTGACTGTCATCGTCGACGAGACCGACGACAAGGCGCAGGCCAAGTTCCGCGAATATCAGCAGTATGCCTCCTATGATGGCGCGTTGGTGTTCATGTCGGGCTGGAGCGGAATTGATTTCGGCCAGTATGCCCCGACCGACCTGGTGAAGAAGGTCGAGACCAATGCCATCGTGTCGGTGGTCGATCATCTGGCCGGCGGCAGCAAGTCGTGGACGATCGAGGAACTCGCCCGCTGGGGTGGCGTCGGTGGTCTTGGCCCGGTGTTCGTCGGCTCTCCCGCCACCATCGCCGACATCCTGCAGGAGTGGGTCGAGGAGACCGATGTCGACGGATTCAATCTCGCTTATGCCGTGACGCCCGAGTCCTTCGAGGACGTGGTCAATCTGCTCGTACCGGAGTTGCAGAAGCGCGGGGTCTATCCGACGTCCTATCGTCCCGGGACCTTGCGCGAGAAGCTGTTCGGGGACGGACCCTATCTGCCGTCCAGTCATCCGGCGGCGGCGTACCGGGACATCGAGGCCGTCAAGCGGCGTGAGCACCACGCTGCTGAAGCGCCAGCCCGGCAGTCGGTCGAGGCGTGACACGGGATGACCGAGCCCATTCTGCAACTGCGGGACGTGTCCTTGTCGTTCAAGGGCATCAAGGCGCTCAACGCCCTGAGCTTCGAGGTCGAGCGCGGCGAGATCTGCGCGCTGATCGGCCCGAACGGCGCCGGCAAGAGCTCGCTGCTGAACATCATCAACGGCGTCTATCGCGCCGACAGTGGCGCGGTCATTTTCGATGGCGCTCGCTTCGTGCGGATCCGCCCTGGTCATGCGGCTCATCTCGGGATCGGCCGCACGTTCCAGCACAATGCGCTGTTCAGGCACCTCAGCGTTCTGGACAATGTGCTGGCGGGTCTGATCCGGCACAGCCGCACCTCGATCATTGAGCATGCGTTCGGCTTGGCCAGGGATCGCAGGGAGACGCGCGAATTCACCCGCCAGGCCGATGAGACGCTGGCGTTTCTCGATCTGACCCGGCATCGCGATACCATCGCGGCGACGCTGCCCTATGGCGTCCAGAAGCGGGTGGATCTCGCGCGCGCGCTGGTCGGGCGGCCGAGCCTGCTGCTGCTCGACGAGCCGATGGCCGGCATGAACCAGGACGAGAAGCATGAGATGAGCCGCTTCATCCTGGAGGCCAACCGCGCGCTCGGGACGACCATCGTGCTGATCGAGCACGACATGAGCGTCGTCATGGGCCTGTCGCATCATGTCGTCGTGCTCGACTACGGACGGAAGGTCGGGGACGGCGCTCCGGAGTCTGTCCGCAGAGATCCTGATGTGATCGCCGCCTATCTCGGCACCGTGCATTGAGGCGCCGATGAGCTTCTTCATTGAAACCCTGGTCGGCGGCCTGCTTGCGGGTGTGATGTATTCGCTGGTGGCGATCGGCTTCGTGCTGGTCTTCAAGGCATCCGGCGTATTCAATTTCGCGCAAGGGTCGATGGTGCTCTGCGCGGCGCTCACCTTCGTCACCCTGCGTGACAAGGAGATTCCGTTCTGGCTGGCGGCGGTGATCACGCTTGCGATCATGGTTGCGATCGCTATCCTCATCGAGCGCGTGGTATTGAGGCCGCTGGTCAACCGGCCCCAGATCACACTGTTCATGGCGACGCTGGGACTGTCCTTCGTGATCGAGGGATTGGCGCAGATCGCGATGGGCGCCAGCGTGCATGAGCTCGATCTCGGCATCATCGACACCCCGGTCAAGTTCGGCGATGTCCAGGTCAGCCAGTTCGATCTCGTCGCGGCAGGTACGGCTGCGGTCCTCGTCGCCGCGCTGTCGATCTTCTTCAGCAGGACGCGTACCGGCATCGCGCTGCGCGCCATCGCCGATGATCCCCAGGCGGCGCTGTCGATCGGCATCCGGCTGCAGTCCCTGTGGCAGATCGTGTGGGGCGTGGCTGGATTCGTGTCGCTGGTCGCAGGCCTGCTGTGGGGCGCCCGCCAGGGCGTTCAATTCGCGCTGACGCTGGTCGTGCTGAAGGCGCTGCCGGTGCTGATCATCGGCGGCTTCACGTCCATTGCCGGTGCCATCGTCGGCGGCCTCATCGTCGGCGCCAGCGACAGCCTCGCCGAGATCTATCTCGGCAATCTGCTCGGAGGCAGCGTCTCGACCTGGTTCTCCTACGTGCTCGCGGTGGCCTTCCTCCTGGTCCGGCCCGCCGGTTTGTTCGGCGAAGCGCCGATCGAAAGGATCTGAGGCATGTCCACCATCGGCTCGGATACCGTCGAGCAGTTCGTGGCCGCGGACACCGGCGGTCGCAGCACGACGATCTGGTGGCGCGCCGGGGCGGTGACCGCCCTGCTGGCGCTGCTCGCAGCGCTTCCGCTGGTGGCAAGTGACTATTGGCTGAACGCCGTGCTGATTCCGTTCCTGATCATGTCGCTGACGGCGCTCGGACTGAACCTGCTGATGGGCTATGCGGGGCAGGCCTCGCTCGGCACCGGCGGTTTCATGCTGGTCGGGACGTACGCGACCTATAATCTTCTGCTGCGGCTGCCCGAGTTGCCGCTGCCCGTCAGCCTGCTGCTCGGCGGCATCATCTCCGGGCTGGTCGGCGTCATCGCGGGACTCCCGAGCCTGCGCATCAAGGGATTCTATCTCGTCGCCTCGACCCTGGCGACGCAGTTCCTGCTGGAATGGTTGTTCAACCAGTATGGCTGGTTCTCGAACTACTCGACATCGAGCTCGATCTCGGCGCCACGGCTCGCGATCCTCGGCCGTGACCTGTCGAGCCCGGCGGGGCGTTATCTGCTGACGCTGGCGACGGTCGCCGTCGTCACGGCGATCGCGGTCAGGCTGGTGCGCAGCCAGACCGGCCGAACCTGGATGGCGATCCGCGACATGGACACGGCGGCAGCGGTGATCGGCATTCCCGTGGCGAGCGGCAAGCTGAAGGCGTTCTTTGTCAGCTCGCTGGTCATCGGGATTGCCGGCGCGCTCTGGGGCTTTGCCTATCTCGGCACCGTCGATGCGCGCAGTTTCAATCTCGACCGGTCGTTCCAGGTGATGTTCGCGATTATCATCGGCGGCATGGGCAGCATCGTCGGAAACTATCTCGGCGCCGCCTTCATGATCCTTCTGCCGATCCTGCTCGATCATGTCGGAACCCGACTCCTGGGCGGGGCCATCGATGCCGGACAGTTGGAGAATTTCCAGCGGGCCTTCTTTGGCGCGCTGATCATCTGGTTCCTGATCAAGGAGCCGCGAGGGCTCGCGGCGCTGCTGTCGCAGGCTGCGGCCAGGCTAGCGCCGCTGATCGAGCGCCGAAGTCGGCATTTGCGCGGTGGTCGCGCATGACATTTGCAGCCGAGTTGTGAAGTCAGGGAGAGGGAGATGGACATGTTCGAGTGGAAACGGAAGTCGAGAATGCGGACCATCGGCAGGGCGCTGGGGCTTGCTACCATGGCCACGGTTGCGTCCGGCGCTGCTCACGCGGAGGATGCAAAGACGCAGTATTTTCCGCTCGCAACCTTCCGCGTCGGCGCCTACGCCTCGAGCGGCATCCCGGTCTGGGCCGGCGAGATCGACTACTTCCGCTACATCAACGAGGTGGAAGGCGGCATCAACGGCATCAAGCTGGTCTGGGACGAATGCGAGACCAATTGGGAGGTCGAGAAGGGCGTCGAATGCTACGAGCGCGTGAAGGCCGGCAAGAACGGCTCGCCGGTTCCGATCTTCCTGCCGCATGGCGATCCGATCTCGAAGGCGCTGACCGAAAAATCGGTGGCCGACAAGATTCCGCTGGTCACGATTGCCTATGGCCGGACCGAGGCGATTGACGGCCGGGTCTTCCCCTACAGCTTCCCCGTCGTCTTCAGCTTCTGGAGCGAAGCGTCCTCGGCGGTCAACTTCATTGCCGAGAAGGTCGGCGGCAAGGACAAGCTCAAGGGTCTGAAGATCGCGACCGTCTATCACGACTCGCCCTATGGCAAGGAAACCCAGGTCCCGCTGGCGCACCTCGCCAAGACGTACGGCTTCGAGGACATCCAGATCCCGGTGCCGCACCCGGGCAACGAGCAGTCGGCGCAATGGGCCAAGATCCGCCAGCTGAAGCCAGACTGGGTGTTCCTGCGCGGCTGGGGCGTGATGACGCCGGTCGCGATCAAGACCGCCGCCAAGGTCGGCTTCCCGGTCGATCATATCATCGGCGGCATCTGGTCCGGTTCGGAAGAGGACGTGCGTCCAGCCGGCGCCGTCGCCAAGGGCTATCTCGCGATCACGCCGTTCCCGGCCGGCGCCGATTTCGAGATCCACAAGAAGCTCAAGGCTCACATCCTCGACAAGGGGCTGAGCGACCTGAAGGATCCGAAGAGCTTCGGTTCCGTCTACTACAATTCCGGTGTCGACGAGGCCATCATTGCCGTCGAGGCGATCCGGACTGCGCAGGCGCATTTCGGCGTGCGGCCGATCAATGGCGAGGAGGCGCAATGGGGCCTCGAGCATCTCGACCTCTCGGAGAAGCGGCTCGCGGAGATCGGCGCCACCGGACTGCAGCAGCCGCTGAAGCTCTCGATCAAGGACCACGAGGGCGGCGGCGCCGGCAAGGTGCTGCAATGGGATGGCGAGAAGTGGAACGTCGTCTCGAATGGCTGGGTGAAGTCCGACCGCGACCTGCTGCTGCCGCTGATCTACGAGCGCGCAGCGGCCTACGCCAAGGAAAAGGGCATCACGCCGCGTGACGCCACCAACTGAGCCCCTGCGACCGGAGGGATCGTCATGACCACATCTCCATTCCTCGACCTCGATGCGATCGAGGTGCTGTATGGTCATGCGATCCTGGCGCTGCGCGGCGTCTCGCTCGAGGTCGCGCAAGGCTCGATCGTGGCTCTTCTCGGCGCCAACGGCGCCGGGAAGACCACGACGCTGAAGGCGATCTCGAATCTCCTGGCCTCCGAACGCGGCCATCTCAGCCGCGGCACGATCACATGGCGCGGCGAGGTCACGACCCGGCTCGATCCTGCCGATCTCGTTGCCAAGGGAATCGTGCAGGTGCTCGAAGGCCGTCATGTCTTTCCGCAGCTCACCGTCGAGGAGAATCTGCTCAGCGGCGGTTTCCTGCGCCGGCCGAGCCGTCGCGCGCTCACCGACGATCTTGAACGGGTCTACAGCTGGTTTCCGCGTCTGAAGCAGCGTCGCAAGGCGCGGTGCGGCCTCACCTCGGGCGGTGAGCAGCAGATGGTGGCGATCGGGCGGGCCTTGATGACGCATCCGACCCTCGTGCTGCTGGACGAACCCTCGATGGGCCTGGCTCCGATCATCGTCGAAGAGATCTTTCACATCATTCGCGACCTCAACACGAAAGAGGGCGTCAGCTTCGTCCTGGCCGAGCAGAACGCGCATCTCGTCCTGCGCTTCGCCGATCACGGCTACGTCCTCGAGAACGGGCGGGTCGCGGCCTCCGGCACCGCGGCCGAGCTCGCCGCGCGCGATGACGTCGCGGAATTCTATCTCGGCTCGGCAGCGAGCGGTGCGCGGCCGGCGGCGTTGGCCCAGCATGATCCCGTCGCGTGACGTCAACCGGTGCCGCCCGATCGGCACACTCCAATAATCAGGATCCTCACCATGACTAACGTCGACCGCAAGCTGCATCAACAGGCGATCCCTGGATCGAGCAGGCCTGCGCCGCACATCCCGCCACGTCGCAGCAAGGCGCATCGTATCGCGGGCGATGCCGAGGCGATCGCCATCGCCAAGGAGCTGGCGGCGGAGTTCGCGCATGAATCCGTCGTCCGCGATCACCAGCGCCGGCTTCCCATCGCCGAGATCGAGCGTTTCTCGCAAAGCGGCTTGTGGGGCATCACGGTGCCCAAGGCCTATGGCGGTGCCGGCGTTTCGAACGTGACGTTGGCGGAGGTCGTGGCGATCATTGCCGCCGCGGACGCCAGCATCGGACAGATTCCGCAGAATCATTACTACATGGTCGAAGCGCTCCGGCTCGGCGGCAATGAGGACCAGAAGCGCCACTATTTCGAGCGCGTCCTCGATGGCGACCGCATCGGCAACGCCTTCACCGAGGTCGGCACGCGTAACCCGGTCGATTTCCAGACCAGGCTGGTGCGGGACGGCGATCGCCTGGTGCTCAACGGTCAGAAATTCTACTCCACCGGCGCCCTGTTCGCGCATCTGATCGCGGTCGTGGCGGCGCATGATCCGGATCGCTCGCACATCGTCTTTCTCGAGCGGGCCACCCAGGGGCTCACGCTGATCGACGACTGGTCGGGCTTCGGCCAGCGCACCACGGGCTCGGGATCGACGCTGCTGGACGACGTGGCCGTCGCGCCGTTCCAGGTGGTCCCGCATCAGGACGTGTTCGATCGGCCGACCGCGATGGGGCCGGTGGCGCAGCTGATCCATGCCGCCGTCGATGTCGGGATCGCGCGCGCAGCGCTCGCGGATACGCTTGTCTTCACCCGGAAGTTTGCGCGGCCCTGGTTCGAGACCAAATACGAGAAAGGCACGGAAGATCCGCATCTCGTCCATGCCGTCGGCGATCTCGGCATCAGGGTGGAAGCCGCCAATGCGCTGCTGGAGCGCGCCGGCCATTTCGTCGATTTGGTGGTCGATGAGCCGACCGAGGACGGCGTCGCCGAGGCATCGATCGCCGTGGCCGAGGTCAAGGCGCTGGCCACCGACGTGTCGCTGTTCGTCGCGAGCAAGCTGTTCGAGCTGACGGGCTCGCGCTCGACGCTGGAGGAATTCGGCCTCGACCGGCACTGGCGCAACGCGCGGACCCATACGCTGCACGATCCGGTGCGATGGAAATATCACCGCATCGGCGACTTCGTGCTCAACGGCGTCAAGCCGCCGCGGCACGGCGCATTGTGAACTGTTGATCGTGACCGGCTTGGAAAAGGGAGCCAATCGATGTCCAGCAAAGCTGCAACGGCAGATCTCGGCACGGCCGCGCCGGCCTTCAACAGGACGCCGAAGGCCCATGTCATTCGCTCGGATACCGAAGCCATCGACATCGCCCGTCAGCTCGCGGCGGATTTTGCCATTGGCGCCGCCGAGCGGGACCGCGATCAGCGCCTGCCGGTGGCCGAACTCGACCGCTTCTCCGCCAGCGGCTTGTGGGGCATCACGGTGCCGAAGGCCCATGGTGGTGCGGGCGTTTCCTTCGTGACCGTCGGCGAGGTGATCAAGCTGATCTCAGCGGCCGACTCGTCGCTCGGCCAGATTCCGCAGAACCATCTGGGTGTTCTCGACCTGCTGCGGCTGACGGCCTCCGACGAGCAGAAGGCCTATTGGTTCGAGAAGGTGCAGCAGGGCTATCGCTTCGGCAACGCGTTTTCCGAAGCCGGGAGCAAGCATGCCGGCATTTTCGATACGAAGATCGTTCCCGACGGCGCTGGCTTCCGGATCGACGGCGAGAAGTTCTATTCCACCGGCGCGCTGCTCGCGCATTACATTCCGATCGCCGCGACCGACAGGGAGGGCCGGGTGCACATTGCCATTGCGGGCCGGGATGCCGAAGGCCTGACCGTCGTCGACGATTGGTCGGGCTTCGGCCAGAAGACGACGGCGAGCGGAACCGTGTTGCTGCGCGGCGTCAGGGTCGATCCGATCGCGGTGTTTCCGGCGCATCTCGCCTATGATGGTCCGACGGCCAACGGTCCGGTCGCGCAGATCATCCAGGCCGCCGTCGATGCCGGCATCGCCAAGGGTGCGATCGCCGACACCGTGTCCTTCGTGCGGCAGCGGACCCGGCCCTGGATCGATAGCGGGCAGGAGCACGGCTACGAGGACTACTTCACCATCGCCCAGGTCGGCGACCTCACCATCAAGCTGCATGCGGCGGAAGCGCTGCTGGAGCGGGCCGGCCGCGCCGTCGATGCGGCGATCGCCGAGCCGACCGAACAGAGCGTTGCCGCCGCGTCGGTCGCGGTGGCGGTGGCCAAGGTCGCGACGAGCGAGATTGCCGTGCTCGCGGGCAGCAAGCTGCACGAGCTCGGCGGCACGCGCTCGACGCTCGCGCAATACAATCTCGACCGTCACTGGCGCAACGCGCGGACGCACACGCTGCACGACCCGGTGCGCTGGAAGTATTTCCACGTCGGCAACTACCTGCTGAACGGCATCGCGCCGCCGCGTCACGCCTGGAATTGAGATCGTGAACCCATTTTGCTCGGTCGGTCGCCGCAAGCGCGACGCGACCATCAACGAGTGAGGAGGAGTGACCATGAACGCTGTCCCTGAACGCCGGGCCATTGCCGACGCGCAGACCCCGGTCTTCGAGAAACATCCGCACGCGCACCGCATCACCTCCGATGCGGAGGCGATCGAGATCGCGACGAAGCTCGCTGCCGAGTTCGCCGAGGAGGCCGCGGAGCGCGATCGCCTGCGCCGGCTGCCTGCAGCCGAGCTCGATCGCTTCTCCGGCTCCGGCCTGTGGGCGATCACCGTGCCCAAGGCGTATGGCGGCGCCGGAGTTTCGATCGTGACCCTGGCCGAAATCATCAAGCTCATCTCCGCCGCCGATCCGTCGCTCGGACAGCTGCCGCAGAACCATTTCGCGGCGCTCGACGTGATCCGGGTCGTGGCCTCCGAGGAGCAGAAGAAGCTCTGGTTCGACCGCGTGCTGCAGGGCTACCGCTTCGGCAACGCGTTCTCCGAGGCCAAGAGCAAGACGGTCGGCGCCTTCGAGACCCGGTTGACCCGCGATGGCGACGGGCATGTCGTCAATGGCGAGAAGTTCTACGCGACCGGCGCGCTGTTCGCCCACTTCGTGCATATCGGTGCCGTCGCCGAGGACGGCCTCGTGTATCTTGCCATCGTGCCGCGCGACACGCCGGGTCTCACGATCATCGACGACTGGTCGGGCTTCGGGCAGCGGACGACCGCGAGCGGCAAGGTCCTGATCGAGAACGTACGCGTCGGCAAGGAGGGCGTGATCCCCGCCCATCTCGGCGCCTCCAATCCCTCCGCCAACGGCGCCATCTCCCAGATCATCCAGGCCGCCGTCGATGCCGGCATCGCGTCCGGCGCGATTGCGGAGACCAAGCGCTTCGTGCGCGATTACGCCCGGCCCTGGCTCGACAGCGGACAGGAGCATGGCTACGAGGACGTGTTCACGATCTCCCAGATCGGCGATCTCGAGGTGAAGCTGCATGCGGCGGAAGCGCTGCTCGAGCGCGCCGGCCGCGCCGTCGATACCATCCTCGAGCACCCGACGGCGACCTCCGTGGCCAAGGCCACGATCGCGGTGGCCGAGTCCAAGATCCTGACCACCGAGATCGCGATTCTTGCGACCAACAAGCTGCATGAGCTCGGCGGCACGCGCTCGACGCTGGCACAGTACAATCTCGACCGGCACTGGCGCAACGCGCGGACCCATACGCTGCACGACCCCGTGCGCTGGAAGTATTTCCATGTCGGCAACTACGCCTTGAACGGAATCTCGCCGCCGAGCCATGCGTGGAGCTGACTGGGCCTGATAGACGCCCGCGATGCTCTCGGGCGGGGCGCGCGGGTTCGTAGCCTCGCGGCGTCTTACGTCCGAGTTTTGCCGGTCGTTCCGCCCTCGTCGAGAGAGGAGGGCGCGGGGAATGCCGGGCGCTAGCCGCACCCATGGCCCGCCTGCAGAAAAAAGCAGGCGGCAGTCACCACAGGTTCAGCCGAAGACACCCGGCATTCCCCGCGCGATGGTTTTCACGCTTATGTCGCGCTCTCCTCGGTGTGCCGGCTTGATAGCCACCGTCGCTTTCGGGCTCATCATCACCCGGAAGCTTAGCGCCAGCGTCGGGGCGCCAGGACCACGCGTCTTCACGTCCGCAACCTGCCGTTCGTCCGCACGCCCTGAGGAGCGCGCTGCGACCGATCGCGGCCACCGCATCCCACGCTCCACGGTTCGTGACGATCGCGAAACGCCCCTCCAGCGAGCGCGGGACGGCGTGGAGCATCGATCTGATTTGCCCGACGACACAAGCGTCGCGGCCTGCGACAGAGTGGCACGACGGGCAATTTGCGCAGGGCTGGGTTGCGGGGCGTCGCGCCACGGAACGTCGCCGGCCTCGACTGAAACGGCTGCAATGGGCCAGGGCCCGACCCTGATGCTTGCCGTTAGACACCGTCCATGAAGAACGTCATGTCGTTCACGCTTTGACAACCCTTGCGGAGTTCGATCAGGGGCTGATACTCGGGTGATGAATACCACTCATTAATCGCCGCCCTATCCGGAAACTCTATCACCACGACGCGCTCAGGTTTCCAATATCCGCCCTCGGGCATTCTCAGATTTTCGCCCCGCGTCAAATAACGGCCGCCAAATTTTGCAACTAGCGGCCCGATCTGGTTCCTGTACTCGTCGAATCTGGTGTGGTCCGTTATCTGGTGAAGTCCAACTACATAAGAAGGCATCCCTCATCTCCCTTCCATTCAGACGATTGCGGCGGCGATAGCTTCAATCTCGATGACGAACTCCGGCCTGACCAGCCCGGCGACCACGATCAATGTTGTCGTCGGGGGCGTCCCCGGGAAGCGCCGGTCCCGCGCGCGCCGATAGCCTTCCATGTGCTCGCGACCTGTGACGTAAACGCTGAGGCGAATGACGTTTTCCATTGTCATGCTGTCTTCCGCCAGAATAGCCTCGATATTGGCAAGGCAGATCTCGGCTTGGGCTTCGCTGTCGGGGGGGATGTTGTCGTCTCGATCGATTCCGAGCTGTCCGGCCGTGATCACCAGCCGATGGTTGGCCGGTACGGCGAGGCCGTGGCTATAACGAGCCAAGGGCGGACGGATTGTTGATGGAATTAGCGCGCGCATAGCGATCGTTCCTGTGCGAGAAGATGAGCGGATCACGATTGCATTCGGGGCAGTAGAGGAGTCCGACACGGTTGCAGTCTATCAGTTCTAAGTCAGGACAAGACAGATTGGCACTCCGTTGCGGGTCACGAGCGATGGTTCACCGTACAACCGGCGGAATTACGTTAAGCCGCTGCTCACGGAATCAGCGTCAGCTGTTGCGGGGGCAGGCCGAGATGATACTGCCCCGCCGCTTCGAGGCGGGCGATGCTGCCCTGGACCTGGTTGGAGACGGCGTGGATGTCGCGGAAGCGCTGCTCGAATCCGTTGTGGCGGAACAGGGCGGTGGAGCCGGCCTCCTTGAACAGGATGTTGGCGGCATCGCGCGCGCAGTCGATCTGGTGCGTGCAGGCCTGCCGGATCTTGATCCGCAGGGGGAAGCTGATCGCGCCGTCGGTCGCGCATTGCTCCCAGGCCTCGCGCAGCAGCTGCAGCAGCCAGGCCTGGGCGGCTGAGATCAGCGAATCCGCCTGGGCGACGCGCGCCTGGATCCAGCCGTCGTCGCGCAGCGGGATCGCATTGGACGGCGTCTTGCCGCGCGCGAGCTGGACGAACTGATCGAACATCGCCCGCGCTGCGCCGATCGCGACCGACGACAGGCCGGAGCAGGCGATCAGCTGCATCGAATGACGATAGAGAAGGCCGGCCTCGCGGCGCTCCGGCTCGGCTTCGGCGACCACGTCCTCCGGCAGATTGTGGTCGCGCCCGCGGCCGCGCGGCACCGCGCCGTAGCCGGCCGGGACGAACAGATCCGTGACCGAATAGGTGTCGCTGCCGGTGCCGCGCAGGCCCATCACGTCCCACGTGTCCGGATGGATGGTGGCGTCCTCGCGCCGGAAGATCATTGTGCGTTCGACAGGGCGCCCCGCAGCGTCTTTGAGCGGCACGCCGTTGGCGTCGGTCAGGCGGGAATGGCCGCCGAGCCAGGTCGCGACGCGGCTGCTGCTGCCGAAGCTCCAGGTGCCCGTCACGCGCCATCCGCCGGTGACGGGGATCGCCAGGCAGGGCGGATCGATGCTGGCAAATCCGAAGGTGAAGACCGCGCGCGGGTCGCTGAAGATGGCGTGGAGAACCTCGGGCGCGAGGTAGGCGGAGATCGAGCTGGCGCAGGCCGATTGCGCCACGCACCACGCCACGCTCGCATCGCCCTCGGCAATCGCGGCTATGATCTGCGCATGAATCTCAGGGCGCAACTCCAGACCGCCGACCGACCGGGGCAGGGTGGCGCGGAAGATCCGGTTGTCGTGCAGCGCGGCAAGAACGGGAGCCGCAATGGTCCCGGTGGTGTCCGTGTCGCGGCTTTGCCGTTCGAGCAGCGGCTTCAGCGCGCGGGCCTGCGCAATGCGGTTCTGATCGTCATCATCAGCTGCAGCGGGGCCGTCGTGGCGGAGGCGTTGCGCATGGGTCGGCATCGGGGGCTCTCCGCTCTGGTGGAGCGACGCTCCCGTCGGCTCCGCTGCTCGGCTCGTCATTGCTGGGCTGAGTATCTCAACTTTCCGAGGAAAAGTGTTTCCATCTTCGGCCGCGCCGGAGCATGCGGTCCACGATCTGGCGCGCGGGCATGGAATGGTCATGCAATTTGTTCCGAAGCGCTGCTGTCAGCTTGAATGTCGCACAGCGTGCATGTCAGCTTTGTAGCTCAGGCAGCTCTGGGGGACGAATGAAAATGAGACGGATCGGTGGACTACGCGTGCTGGCGGCTGCCGTGCTCGCAGGCGTTTCGATGACCATGTCGGGTGCCATCGCGGGGCCCGACCCGATCCGGATCGGCGTGCTCACCGTCCGCAGCGGTCCATCCAAGCCGATCGGCGATGATATCCTCGCCGGGATCGAGACCGTCGTGCGTCAGCGCGGCAAGCTGCTGGGGCGGCCGATCGAGCTCGTGGTCGAGGAGAGTCTGTTCAACGCCCAGACGGCGGTGACCAAGGCGACCAAGCTGGTCCAGCAGGACAACGTCGCTGCCATCCTCGGCACCAGCACCGTCGAGACGCTGGCGCTGTTGTCGGTGGCCGACCGGCTCGGCGTGCCGATCGTCACCTCGAATTCGGGATCGGCCGCGATCACGCGCGAGCGCTGCAATCGCTGGGTGTTTCGCACCAACCCCGAGGACCTGATGTCGGTGGTCTCGCTCGAAGCGCTGATCGCGCAGACGCCGCGGCTGCATAACGCCAAATGGTTCACGATCGGGCACGACTATCCGTGGGCGCGGCTGGTGGCCGGCGCGACCAAGGGGGTGAAGGCCGTGCAATATGCCGGCGAGGCCTTTGCGCCGCTCGACACCTCGGATTGGGCGCCGTTCATCGCGCAGGCCAAGGCGTCCGGCGCCACGGTGGTGATCGCGCCGGTGACGCTCGGCGTGCCCCTGCTGCAGTTCATTCAGCAGGCCAATGAGTTCGGTCTCACCAAGGACGCCGTGCTGGTGTCGCCGATCGGGCTGCCCGACTGGCTGGTCGACAAGCTCGGCGAGGCGTCGACCGGCGTGATCTCGGCGGGCTCGTGGGCGGCATGGCGGACCGAGGAGCAGTGGCCGGTGACGCGCGGCTTCAACGAGGCGCATTATCAGTTGCACGGCCGTGTCGCGGGCATGCAGTCGCTGCAATCGGCGAGCGCGGCCACCGTTCTGTTCGACGCGATCGAGAAGGCCAACGCGACGTCGCCGGAGGCGATCGTCAAGGCGCTGGAGACGGTCGAGTCCGAAACGCCCGTCGGTCCGCTCAAATTCCAGGCCGGAGGACGCGAGGCGCTGGCGCCGCTGTTCCTCGGTCCTTACGAAAAGCTGGCCGCGCCGAAATATGGCGCGAGCTATGCGCAGCGTCCGACGGCGGTGCCGGCCAGCCTGTCGCTGCCGAAGTCGGCGGCGGAGTATGGCTGCCGGCTCGATGGCACGACCGCGGCTGCCAAATAGTGGCGCCGTCGGATGGCGCACGAGCTCAACTTCCTGTTCGTCAATATCGTCAACGGGCTCGTCTACGGCTCCTTCCTGCTGCTGACGAGTCTCGGTCTCAGCCTGGTGTTCGGCCTCGGCCGTGTCGTCAACTTTGCGCATGGCGCGTTCTACGCGCTGGGCGGCTACGTGCTGATCTCGGTGATGCGGGTCGGCGCAGGCTTCTGGCTCGCGCTCGCGGTGGTGCCCGTCGTGCTGACGGGCATCGGCCTCGCGCTGGAGGCGGGGCTGATCCGGCGTCTGCGCAAGCGGCCGGAGGTGGATACGCTGCTGGCGACCTTCGGTCTCTCCGCGATGCTGGTCGGCGGCATCGAATATCTCTGGGGCACCAGCACGACGATCGTGAAGCCGCCGCTCGGCTTCGAGGGCATCGTTCAGGTGCTTTCCAACGACTTCCCCATCTATCGCTTCGCCGCGGCGGGATTGTCGCTGCTCATGGCCGCGGGCGTGTTGGCGATCGTGCAATGGACGCCACTCGGCCTGCGCATCCGCGCGATCGCTGACGACGCGGAGATGGCGGAAGCCATCGGCGTCGATCGCTCCAGATTGCTGTGGCAGGTGTTCGGCTATGCGGCCGGGCTCGCGGGCTTTGCCGGCGCGCTCGGGGCGCCGATCTTCGCGGTTCATCCGGAGATGGGGCTGTCGATCCTGATCGACTCGTTCCTGGTCGTCGTACTGGGCGGCCTCGGCAGCCTCAAGGGGTCGACGATCGGCGCGGCCGTGGTGTCGGTCACGAAGGCGGTTGGCGGGGCCTATCTCGCGGACTGGTCGACCGCCTTGCTGTTCCTCATCGTCGCTTCCGTCCTGGTCGCACGTCCGACCGGCATTTTCGCAACCGGCCGGATCGCCTGACCGCTCATGACGCTCACCTCATCAACGATCGGCACTGCGGCGTCGGGTCGGACGAGCGCTCTCGTCACGATCGGTGTTGGTGCGCTCGCGCTGGCGGCCATCCTGGCCGCGCCGTGGCTGGCCAAGCCGTTCACCATCACGCTGTTGACCGAGGCCTTCGTGCTCGCGATCTGGGCGATGAGCCTCAATCTGCTCAGCGGTCATGCCGGGCTGCTCAGCTTCGGGCACGCGGCGGGCTTCGGGCTTGGTGGCTACGCGGCCGGCTATTTCGCGCGCGAGGTGTCGGCGGATGTTATCTTGTCGCTGCTGTTCGCCGAGGCGGTGGTCTTCATCGTCGCCGCGCTGGCCGGTGCGGTCGCGATCCGGCTGTCGGGAGTCGCATTCTCGATCGTCTCGCTGTGCATCGCGCAGGTGCTCTATCAGGTGGCGATCGCCTGGCGGGCAGTCACCGAAGGCATGGATGGACTCCTCGGTGTCCCCTTGCCACGCCTGTTCGGCGCCACGATCAAAAACGGAGCGCCCTTCTACATTCTCGTGTCGGTCGTGATGATGGCGACGCTGGCGGGTCTCGCGCTGGTGCTGAAATCGCCGTTCGGTGCGACGCTGCGGGCGATCCGCACCAACGACATCCGCGCCGCCTCGATCGGGATCGACGTTCGCCTGCACAAATGGCTGGCCTTCGTGATCTCCTGGATGCTGGCCGGTCTCGCCGGCGGGCTCATGGTGTTCCTCAAGGCCGGCACCACGCCGATGTCGCTGCATTGGAGCGAATCCGGAAACGTCCTGATCATGACGATCTTCGGCGGCCTCGGCACCATCGTCGGGCCCGTCCTCGGCGCGGTGTGCTTCGTCTTCCTGCACGACGTCCTGACCTCGACGCTCGCGATCTGGCAGTTCGTGTTCGGCCTGATCTTCGTCGTGGTCGTCATCGCCTTCCCGTCGGGCCTTGCGGGCCTGCCCGCGCAATTTGGCAAGCTCCGATGGCGCTTCTCACGGTAACCGGCCTGGTCCGTCGTTTCGGATCGCTGCGCGCGGTCGACGGACTCGTGCTGTCCGTGGAGCCAGGGCAGATCCATGCGCTGATCGGTCCCAACGGCGCCGGCAAGACCACGGCCTTCAACTGCATCTCCGGCTTTCTGGCGCCGACGGCGGGCCGCATCGAGCTCGACGGCTGCGACGTCACGGGATGGCCGTCGCACCGGCTGGTCTCGGCCGGGCTTTCGCGCACCTTCCAGGTGACGAAGGTGTTCGACGACATCAGCGTGCGCGAGAACGTCGCGCTCGGCGTGCGATCGCGCCTGCGCATGAACCGCCGCTTCTGGCCCGGCGGCGCCGCAGTCTCTGCGGTGACGAAGATATGCGACGAGATCCTCGACACCGTGGGGCTCACGGCACGCGCGCAAAGCGCGGCCAGCGAGCTCTCGCATGGCGAAAGGCGGGTGCTTGAAATCGCCATATCGCTGTCTGTCGCGCCGAAGCTGCTGATGCTGGACGAGCCGACGGCGGGAATGTCCGCCGGCGATGCCGGTCTGATCGGCCGGCTGGTGCGCCAGCTGGCGCGCACCACGGCGGTGCTGCTGGTCGAGCACGATATCGATCTCGTGCTGGGACTGTCGGACCGGATCACGGTGATGGCACAGGGGCGGGCGATCGCGACCGGCACGCCGGAGGCGGTCAGCCGGGATGCGGCCGTGCAAGAGGCCTATCTGGGACGGAGTGTCGATCGATGACGCTGCATCTCAAGGCGGTTCACGTCCATCTGGGATCGGCCCACATCCTTCACGGCATCGATCTCGACGTGCGCCCGGGCGAGATCGTCTGCCTGCTCGGCCGCAACGGCGTCGGCAAGAGCACGACGTTGCGCACGATCATGGGGCTGGTGGCGCCGAGCCAGGGTGAGCTGTCGTTCGAGGGCCAGCGGATCGCGGGGCTGCCGCCGCATCGGGTCTGCGCGCGCGGCATTGCCTGGGTGCCCGAGGACCGCCGCGTCTTCGCCTCCCTCACGGTCGAGGAGAACATCCGCGTCGCAGCCGAGATCACAGGTCCCCGTTCGGCACAAGCGCGGGCCGAGGCGGCGATCGCGCCGTTTCCGGATCTGCGCGGCAAGCTGAAGCAGCGCGCGGGGACGCTGAGCGGCGGACAGCAGCAGATGCTGGCGATCGCCCGCGCGCTCGCAGCCGAGCCGCGCCTATTGCTGCTCGACGAGCCGTCGGAAGGGCTCGCGCCCGTCATGGTCGCGGCCATTCGCGAGGCCATTGTGCAGATGCGCACGCGAGGAATCGCAGTCCTGCTCGTCGAGCAGAATCTGCAGCTGGCGCTCGGTCTGGGCGACGTCTTCTACGTGCTCAGCCGCGACGCCGTCGTCTTTCACGGCAGCCGGCAGGACATCCTGCAATCCCAGATCATCGGACAGCACCTCGGCATCGATCTGCGTGAGACCGAGCGGGCCTGAATAGCCGCTGGCCAAGGGCCGACCCGCGCCAGGCAGGGATCAACGTAGAGCCGCACTTGGGACGGCAGAGGGTTCTCTGGCCGTCGCGCCGGATCGCTCTTCGGCTTGTGATGGCAGTATGGGACCACACATGGTGGCCTAATTAGCTCGCGACGTCGTGGACGAGAGAACGCTATTGCCCGCATTGCGCCTCGAAGTAGCAAGTTCTTACAAATCAGGACGGCAATGATCCCGCGGCAATTAATTGCTGCAATCCGGCCCATCCAGCCCCTAGCGATCATGATCTCTGATCAATCGTTCTCGGAACGGGAAGGTGAGGCCGCATGTCTGCTCAGAACACACCGCTGCGCGCGGCTAAGCCGTCATCGTCGAGCGATCCGAGCCTGCTCTCCGCGGTCGAATTGGTCGAACACTACCGCGCCAGGACATTGTCGCCGGTCGAGGTCGTCCGCGCGGTGCTCGACCGGATCGCGCGCCTGGAGCCGCGCATCAATGCGTTTGCGAAGCTCGATGCCGACGCTGCGCTGGCAGCTGCGCAGGCCTCTGAGGCGCGCTGGCAGCGCGGCGAGCCGGTCGGGCTCGTCGATGGTGTCCCGGCGGCGTTGAAGGACCTTGTTCTCGCCAAGGGCTGGCCGACGCTGCGGGGCAGCCGCGCCGTCGATCCCGCACAGGATTGGAGCGAGGATTCGCCGGCCACGGCGCGGCTGCGCGAGCAGGGCGCCGTGCTGCTCGGCAAGACGACGACGTCCGAATTCGGCTGGAAGGGGCTTGGCGACAGTCCGCTGACCGGCATCACCCGCAATCCCTGGAATCCCGCGCATACGCCGGGCGGCAGCAGCGGCGGCTCGGCTGCTGCTGCTGCGATCGGCTTTGGTCCGCTGCATGTCGCCACCGATGGCGGCGGCTCGACCCGGCTTCCCGCCGCGCATAGCGGCGTGTTCGGCTTCAAGCCGAGCTTCGGCCGCGTCCCGGTCTATCCGCCATCGCAGAACGGCACGTTGTTTCACGTCACGCCGCTGACGCGTTCCGTGCAGGATGCCGCGCTGTTGCTCGACGTCATCGCGCGCCCAGATGCACGCGACTTCCACGCGCTGCCGGCGCAGGACATTTCCTGGCAAGCGGGCCTCGATCAGGGCGTCGAGGGCCTGCGCATCGCATTTAGTCCGACGCTCGGCTATGCGTCGATCGATCCGGAGGTGGAGCGCATCGTGGCCGATGCGGCCAAGGCGTTCGCCCGACTCGGTGCGACGGTCGAACTGGTCGATCCGGGCATCGAGGATCCGTTCGACATCTTCCAGACGTTCTGGTTTGCAGGCGCCGCCAAGCTGGTGCAGTCGTTCGATCCGGAGCGGCGCGCGCTGATCGAGCAGGGGCTGCAGGATGTCGCCGAGAAGGGACGTTCGATCGATGTCGTGAGCTATCTCAAGGCGGTCGATCGCCGCGAGGCGCTGGGGCGGCATTTCGGCCGCTTTCATCAGGATTGGGATCTGCTGCTCACGCCGACCACCGCTTTCCCGGCCTCGGCGATCGAAGCCTCGCAGGCCGATCTGGTCGCTCGCCCGATCCGTTCGCCGTTCACCTATCCGTTCAACCTGACACAGCAGCCGGCGGCTTCGGTGCCCGCGGGATTGATCGCGGCCGGCCTTCCGGTGGGCCTGCAGATCATCGGCGCGAAATTCGCCGATGCCCTGGTGCTGCGCGCGGCGCGGGCGTTCGAACAGGCCCGTCCGTTCTCCCGGCCCCGTGATCCGTCATGACCGCGACGCAGCTGGAGATCGATCTGGAGCTGCCACGGCTGGCCGCCGCTTACGCAAGCGGTACGCTGACGCCATCGGCGGTGGTGGATCATCTGGTGCGCGAGATTGCGCGCCGGGGCGAGGACGGTGTCTGGATCAGCGTTGCAGATCGCGACGGCCTGCTGGCGCGCGCGCGACAGCTCGAAGCGCTCACGCCGGCTCAGCGCGAGGCGCTGCCGCTGTGGGGCATCCCCTTCAGCGTCAAGGACTGCATCGACGCTGCCGGCTTTGCCACCACGTCGGCCTGTCCCGGCTTTTCCTATTTGCCGGCGGCCAACAGCCCATCGGTCGAGCGTCTGCTGGCGGCCGGCGCGATCCTGATCGGCAAGACCAACATGGATCAGTTCGCGACCGGGCTGGTGGGCACGCGATCGCCCTACGGCGTGGCGCGCAATCCGTTCGATGCGGCCTACATTCCCGGCGGATCGAGCTCGGGCGCCGCGGTGTCGGTCGCAAGCGGTCTCGTGAGCGTCGCGCTCGGCACCGACACCGGCGGCTCGGGCCGGGTCCCGGCGGCGTTCAACAATATCGTCGGATTGAAGCCGACGCGCGGATTGATCAGCGGCGCCGGCACCGTGCCGGCGTGCCGCTCGATCGAGACGGTCTCGATCTTCGCGCTCACCGTGCCGGATGCGCGGAGGGTCTTCGACGTCGCGCGCGGCTACGACGCCCATGATCCGTTTTCAAGGCAGCATGCGTTGGCGCCAGAGGAGGTTGTCACACCGATCCGGTTTGGCATTCCGGACCGCGGATCGCTCGACTTCTTCGGCGACGCCGAGGCCGCGGCGCTGTTCGACGCCGCCGTCCGGCGTCTCGGCGAGTCCGGAACCGTCGATAGCAGTATCGACTATGCGCCGTTCAGCGAGCTCAATCAGTTGCTGTTCAAGGGGCCGTGGCTGGCCGAGCGCTATGGCGCGCTGCGGTCCATCGTCGATGGCCGGCCCGATGCGCTGCTGCCGGTCACGCGGGCGATTCTCGAAGGCGGCCGGTCGATCTCCGGTGCCGAAGTGTTTGCCGCGCAGCAGCGCTGCGAGGTTCTGAAGCGACAGATTGCAGCGCTGTGGCAACGGATCGATGTCCTGGTCGTCCCGACCACCGGCACGATCTATCGCATCGATGAGATCGAGGCCGATCCGCTCGACCGCAACTACAAGCTCGGGACCTACACCAACTTCGTCAATCTCGCCGATCTCGCCGCCGTCGCCATCCCCGCCGGCTTCCGGCCGAACGGGCTGCCCTTCGGCATCACGCTGCTTGCGCCAGCGTTCTCCGACCATCGGCTCGCCACGATCGCCGCGCGCGTCCATGACGCGGGAGGCTGGCCGCTGGGCGCAAGAGCCGCGCGGCACGTGGCGATCCAGGGCCGGCCATGAACATCAGTCTCGGCCCGACATTGGTCGATCAAGGGGGCCGTCGCCCGCGCGCGCTGCCGCAAGATACGGCCACGGACGGTCACGACGGGGCGGGCCGGATCGAGATGACGGACGTCGCGATCGCGTTCGGCGACAAGACGCGCCAGTCGAGCGATGTCGTCACGGATATCGATCTCACGATCGAGCCCGGGCAGTTCGCCGTGCTGATCGGTCCCTCGGGGTGCGGAAAGTCGACTTTGCTCAATGCCGCCGCCGGCTTCGTCCGCCCCAGCCGCGGCACGGTCGCCGTCGACGGTCGCGTGGTCAACAGGCCGACCTCGTCGGTCGGGATCGTCTTCCAGAATTTTGCGCTGTTCCCCTGGTTCTCGGCGCTCGGCAATGTCGAATTTCCGCTGAAGCAGCTGTCGCTGTCACGCGCGGAGCGGCGCGACCGCGCCATCGCCGCGCTGACGGAGGTCGGCCTCGGCGCGCATCTGCGGAAGTATCCCGGCCAGCTCTCCGGCGGCATGAAGCAGCGGGTCGCGATCGCGCGGACGCTCGTGCTCAGCCCCGAGGTGCTGCTGATGGACGAGCCATTCGGGGCGCTCGATGCGCAGACCCGGCTGTCGATGCAGGCGCTGCTGCTCAGCCTGTGGGACCGGCGGCGCTCCACCGTGCTGTTCGTCACCCATGACGTCGACGAGGCGCTGATCCTGGCCGACGTCGTCTACGTGATGTCGGCCGCGCCCGGCCGCATCATCCGCCGGATCGATGTCGATACGCCGCGGCCGCGCGCCGTCGACCGGCTCGATCAGGCCTTTCTCGACCGGCGCGCGCACATCATCGGCCTGCTGCGCCAGCAACATGTGACGGACATCACCTGAGATCAATGACGGAAGGATTCATCATGCGCCAATTGAAGTCGATCGGGGCCAGCCTGCTGTTTCTCGCGCTCGGTGCTGTCAGCGCGACTGCCGCCGACACCGGCAAGCTGATCTTCGGCCAGACCCTTCCGGGCGGCAGCCTGCAGAGCGCGCCGGTCGCGATCGCCATCGAGAAGGGGTACTTCAAGGAGGCAGGCCTCGACGTCGAGATCGTCCGCTTCCCCAGCGGCAGGCGCGGCCTCGAGGCGCTGATCGGCGGCCAGGTCGATCTCGCCTTCATGGCCGAATATCCGCCGGTCATCGGCGCGCTGCAGAACCAGAAGTTCGCGGTCATCACCGAACTCGGCAGGTTCACCGGCAACCGCATCATCGGCCGCGCCGATCTCGGCTTCACGAGCATTGCCGATCTCGCCGGAAAGCGGGTGGGGACCAGTCTTGGCACCAATGCCGAGTTCCTGACCAACCTGACGTTGGAGAAGAACGGGCTGAAGGCGGAGATCGTTAATCTGGCGCCCGCCGACATCGTGCCGGCGCTGGAGCGCGGCGACATCCAGGCGGCCGTCCCGTTCCCCGACTACTACGGCAAGGCGAGGGAGATCCTCGGTGAACGCTACCGCGAGATCGTCAGCAAGGACTACGACGCCTACATGGTGGTGTCGGCGTCACGCAAGGCGATCGAGCAGCAGCCCGGCGACATCAAGAAATTCCTCGCTGCGCTGTTGAAGGCGAGCGAGCTCATCCGCAACGATCCGGCGTCGGCGAAGGCTGCGGTCGTCGCAGCGGCCCAGGGCGCACTGAGCGCCGCTACCGTCGACCAAGCCTGGGCTGAATACACCTTCCGCCTCGGCTTCCAGACCGGGTTGCTCGATGTGCTCGAAGCCGAGGCCAAATGGGTCGAGGCGAAGGGCATCATCAAGGGTGCGAGCATCGATCGGGCCGGGCTGCGCGGCTATCTCGCCGATGGCCCGATCGGCGCGCTCGCGCCGGACCTGAACGCGCTGTCCAAATGATCTCGCGGCTCGCGCCAAGCCTGATGCATCGACCGATCGAGCGGAGCCATCCATGACCGACAACCTGATCGACGTGCTGAAGCGCGATCGCTTCGTGCTGAAGCCGGACCTGCTGCTGACCGCGAACGGCCCGCAGCGCGATCATGCCCTCGTCGTGGAAGGATCGAGGGTCGTCAGCGCCGGGCCGGCCGCGGAGCTCACGGCGGCCGATCAGGCCGCGGCGCTGACCTTGAGCGGCCATGCGATCATCCCGGGCTTCACCGACGCGCATACGCATCTCGGCCAGACCTTCGGCAAGATCCTGATCGGCGGCGAGCCGGCGCAGATCTGGCGGCGGCTGTGGGTGCCGATGGAGGCGGGGATCGACGACGAGGCCGCCTATGTCTCCGCCAAATGGCAGTTCCTGGAGCAGTTGCGCGGTGGCTTCACAGGTGTCGTCAACTATGCGCTCAACGACGCTTCGCGGAATGTCGCCGTGCATCGCGCCGCCGAGGAGACCGGCATCCGCCTGAGATCGTCCACCGGGCTCGACGAGGTCGCGACCGACGCGGACCCGAAGGACGGGCGCGTATCGCTGGCCGACATTCTCGCGCGTATCGACGAGCACATCGCGCAGACCGCAGACCACCCCCGCATCACGCCGTCGGTGTCGAGCGGCAGCTTTTTCGGCAACCGGCCGGAGACGCTGGCGGCGATCAGCGCGCATGCGAAGCAGCGTGGCATCATCTATCAGCTGCACGCCAACGAGCACTTTCCCGAGGTGCACGACAGCATCCTGCAGTTCGGCAAGCGGCCGCTGGAGCTGTTGGCGGAGCATGGCGTGCTCGGCCCGCATGTCCTGATCCATCACGCTACGCTCGCCACCGATCGCGAGGTGGCGCTGCTGCAGAAGACCGGCACTGCGGTGGCCTACAATCCCGTGGCGAGCGAGTGGAAGGGCAATGCTGTGGCGCCGGCCTTGGCCTTTGCCGCGCACGGTGTCCGCTTCGGGCTCGGCTCCGACAACACGCGGTTCGACGGCTTCCGCACCCTTGATGCGGCTGAGCATGCCCAGCGCCTGACCTATGGTCTGCGCTCGGCGGATTTCTCGGCCGGCGCGGGCTGGACCTGGGTCGACGCGATCACGCGGGGATCGGCGGATGCCGCCGGCTGGTCCGATGTCGGCGTGCTCCGGGCCGGCGCGCTCGCCGATTTCCTGGTGCTCGACATGGATCGTCCGGAGACCCAGCCCACCCTGGACTTCGAATGGGAGCTGGTCCGCTACTACAACCGCGACCAGATCGCGGCGGTCGTCGTCGATGGCCGGCCGGTGCTGGCGGCGGGACAGCCGGTCGATTGGGATGGGCGCGACTTCCTACGGCGCTATCGCGAGCTCGCCCACCGCATCGGCTCCTTGCCCGGGATCACCCGCGTGCACGGCCCCTCGGATCGCTACCGGCCCAAGGTCGGCTGAACGATGCGCAGCCTCGCCGTCAGGGTCCGCAACCTCGTCGTGCCGCTCGTGGCGATCGTTGCCGTCTGGCAGCTGGCCAGTAGCATCGCGATCGTCAATCCGGTGCTATTTCCATCGCCGGCGAAAGTCCTCCTTGCTGCGATCGACATGTTCAGGTCGGGCGTGCTGCTCAAGGACCTGCTCGTGTCGCTGCGGCGCGCGGCCGCCGGCTTCGTCGTCGGCGCCTCGCTCGGCGTGACGCTCGGGCTGCTGACGTCGCGGGTGAGACTGTTTTCGATCGGCCTCAGCCCGCTGTTCAACCTGCTGCGGCCGATCCCGGCGATCGCATTGGTGCCGATCGCGGTGGTGTGGTTCGGCATTGGCGAGGAATCGAAATATTTCGTCATTGCCTACACGGTGTTTCTCGCTGTGTGGCTCAACACTCATCACGGCATGGAGCACGTTCCCGACACTTATATCCGCGCCGCGCGCTCGCTCGGCGCCTCCAGGAGCCTCGAGTTTCTCCAGGTCGTGGTGCCGGCCTCGGCGCCGCATATCTTCGCGGGGCTGCGCTTCGGCGCCGCGCTCGCCTTCCTGAGCCTCGTGGCCGCCGAACTGACCGGCGCGTCCTCCGGGATCGGCTACCGGCTCGACGAGGCCCGGCAATACATTCTCGTCGATCGCATGTTCGTGGGACTGATCGAGCTCGGTGTCCTCGGCGCCACGCTCGACACCCTTTTCGTCTGGCTCGGCCGCCGGCTGATCCATTGGGAGCAGGCGTGACGCTCGCGTCTGTCGCGTTCGGCGTCAGGCGTTCCTGAGGCTGGTCCGCGGGCTCAGCACCGCATGAAGCCCGTCGCTGAGGAAGTTCAGCGCGACGACCGTCAGCATGATGGCAGCGCCCGGGATTGCGCTCATGTACCAGCCTGTCCTGAGCGCATCGCGTCCGATGCCGATCATTGAGCCCCAGCTGATCAGATTGGGATCGCCGAGGCCGAGGAAGGACAGCCCGGCCTCCGACAGGATCGCCTGCGCCACCAGGATGCCGGTCGAGGCCAGGATGGGAGTCAAGGCATTGGGGAGGATCTCGCGGGTGATGAGATGGAGGTCGCTCGCGCCCAGGGCCTCGGAGGCGCGCACGAACTCGCGCTCCCTCAATGTCAGGAATTCCGCACGCACGAGACGGGCCACGCCTGTCCAGGAGGAGATCCCCAGCGCCAGGATGATCGTCCCGATCGACGGGCGCATGATCGCGACGAGAATGACCGCCAGCAGAAACGCCGGAATGGTCTGGAAGAATTCGGTGATCCGGCCGAGCGCCGCATCGGCTGCGCCGCCGTAGAAGCCGGAAATCGCGCCGATGGTCACGCCGATCGTCAGCGCGATGGTCGCTGCCGACGCGCCGACGAGCAGCGACACGCGCGCGCCATGGAAAATCCCGGCGAGCAGGTCTCGTCCCATGAGATCGGACCCGAGAGGGACCGTCTCATCCTGGCCGGGCCAGGTGAATGGCACGGCCACCATGTCCATCGGATCTCCCGGAAACAGCCGTTGCGCGAGCAGCGCCATCACGACGACGCCCGCAAGCACGATCGTGCCGAGGATGAGGGGCGGGTGCAGCAGCCGTTTCACGAGGAGGCCCCCAGCGAGCGGTGGCGTATCCTGGGATCGAGCCGCGTCTGCAGCAGGTCGACCAGCAGATTTGTGAGAACGACGAGGATTCCGGACAGCAGCAGCACGCCGAGCAGGAGCTGCACATCGCGGCTGCGCACGGCCTCGAATGAGAGCTGCCCGAGTCCCGGCCAGGCAAACACCGTCTCGATGACGATCGAGCCGCCGAGCACCGCGCTCGACTGCAGGCCGAGCATGGTGAGCACCGGCAACGTCGCGTTGCGCAAGGCGTGACCGAACATCACGCGTCCCTCGCGGGCCCCCTTGGCGCGCGCCGTGCGGATGTAGTCTTCCGCGAGCTGCTCGATCAAGGATGCGCGGTAGAGGCGGGCATAGATCGCGACGTAGTAGATCGACAGCGTCGCCGTCGGCAGCACGAGATGCCAGAGCACGTCGACGAGATCCCGCAGGCCCGTATAGCCCGCCGTGACGTTGCGGATGCCACCGACCGGGAACCATGGCTGCTTCACGCCGAACGCCACGATCAGCATCAGCGCAGTCCAGAACATCGGCGCCGAATAGCCGAGCGTCGAGAGCAGCGACAGCGCGGCGTCGACCAGCCCATTGGGGCGCCGCGCCGAAAGCATCCCGAGCCCCATTCCCAGGAGAACGGAGATCGGGAGGGCGAGACCGACGAGGGTGATGGTCGCAGGCAGCCGCCCGAGCACCAGCTGGGCCACCGGCTCACCGAAGCGGAACGACATGCCGAGATCGCCGCGCAGGACGCCACCGACATAGGAGGCGAGCTGCGCGGGCACGCTGCGGCCGAGGCCGAAGCGCTCGCGCAGCTCGGCGACCTGCTCGGACGAGGCTGCGCCACTCTCGGTGGCGACCACATCCGCGAGATCTCCGGGCAACGACTTCAGCAGTGCGAAGTTCAGCACCGCAATCGCCAGCACGATGAAGACGAGCCGCAGCAGATGGGTGAGAAGCCGTCGGATCATCGGATATCCCTCATGTCTGGCGATGCGCCGTTCCTTGGCGCCGTTCCTTGGAGCCGTGCCTCGGAGATGGAGCGCGCCGATCAGGCGGTCTGATCCCACCAGACATGGGCGAAGTTGTTCTGGCTGTGATCGAACGTGTCGGTCACGTTGCGCAGCCGCTTGTCCCAGACACCGAACCAGCGGAACTCGAACAGATCGAGCCGCGCCAGATCGCGCTGCACGATCTTCTGCACCTGCTTGTAGTCGGCGATGCGCTTGTCGGCGTCGGTCTGGCCTTGCGCATCCTCGAACAGCGCGTCGACCTCCTGGCTGGCATAGCCCGAGGCATTGAACCAGGGCGTCCCCTTGGATTCGGCCTTGGACCAGAAATGTTGCTCGATGCCGAGCTGCGGATCCTGCCAGTTGATGCCCCACGAGCTGACGAGCTGGAAATTGTAGTCGGTGAAGACGTTCTTGGTCCAGGTGGCCAGATCGAGCGAGCGCAGCTCGACGTCGATGCCGACGGCGCGCAGGGCTTGGCGAACGAACTCGCCGGTGCGGCGATAGTCGTCGCCGAACGGAATGAAGTCGTGCGTCAGCTTGAACCGCCAGCCGTCGGCCTTTTTCGGGAAGCCGGCCTCGTCGAGCAGGGCCTCGGCCTTCTTCTTGTCGAAGGCATATTGCGGGGTGGCCGGCTCGTAGAACGGCTTGAGAAGCGACGACACCGGTCCCGTGGCCGGCACAGCGTAGCCGCCCCATACGGTCTTGGTGAGCAGCTGCCGATCGATCGCGTGCAGGATTGCGGCACGGACCTTGAAATTGCTCAGGATCGGGTCGCGCCAGTTCGGGATCAGCCACAGGGTTCCGGAAAAGCCGTTATAGCCTTCGGTCGACACGATGAGCTTGTCGCTTGTCTTGAAACGGTCTGCGTCGGCGAAGGTGACGGGATTGCGTTCGCCATATTGCACCACGCCGGTCTCCAGCGCATTGGCGCGGCCGGCCACGTCGGTGATGATCTTCCAGGTGAGCTTGTTGAGGAAGGGGCGTCCTGGCTGCCAGTACTTGTCGAAGCGCTCCAGTGCGATGTGGCTGCCACGCACCCATTCCTTGAAGACGAACGGGCCCGTGCCGATGGGCGCGTTGTTGTGCGGATTGTTCGGAACATCGGTTCCTTCGTAGAGATGCTTCGGCAGCACCGGTGCCGCCACCGCGTCGAGCGCATTGATCAGCACCGGCGTCGATTGCGTCAAGGTCAGCACGATGGTGTGCTCGTCGGGCGCCTCCGCCGACGCCAGGTGCCGCAGCACGCGGCGCGCGGTCGGGGCGTATTTCTTCCAGATGACGTCGGCCGAGAACTTGACGTCGGCCGAGGTGAACGGCGTGCCGTCGTGCCAGAACACGTTCTTGCGCAGGTGCAGCGTCCACACCAGGCCGTCCTTCGACGTCTCCCAGCTCTCCGCCAATTGCGGACGCGGCGCGAGATCGGGACCGTAGTCCAGCAGGCCGTCGAAGATCTTGCTGAACACGGCGCGCCCTGGCGTCGACGTATTGATGAAGGAGGCCAGAGTCGGTGGCTCCGGATGGATCAAGGCATCGAGCGTGCCGCCCTTCACGGCGCCATCGATCGTGTTCGGCAGCGCCTTGTCGAGCGCATGGGCCGCATGAGGAACGCCGCCCAGCACTGTCGAGCCGAGAAGCGCCCCCGTCAGCTCGATGAAGGTCCGACGATCAAGGCCTCGACCGTTCGTGGCTGCCGTGTCCGTGTGAGTCTTTTTCATGAGGGCGTCCTGTCTCTGTTTGTGAGATCGAAGAGCGGGTGTCATCAGCCGAGAGCGGCGGCCCTCGGGCTGTGTTCCGGGTGGGGGGATCGATGGTCGTGGGCGTGATGTTGCCCCGGGATCGATCCCAGCAATTTGCGGGTGTAGGGATGCTGTGGCGCATGCCAGATGCGCTCGACATCGGCGGCCTCGACGATCCTGCCGCGCTCCATCACCAGGACACGGTCCGAGATGTAGCGCACCACGGCGAGATCATGGCTGATGAAGATGTAGGACAGGCCGTGCTCGTCGCGCAGGTCGACCAGCAGGTTCAGGATCTGCGCCTGGATCGAGACGTCGAGCGCCGAGACGGGCTCGTCGCAAATCACGAGTTCCGGACGCAGCACCAAGGCGCGGGCGATGCCGATGCGCTGACGCTGTCCGCCGGAGAATTCGTGCGGCCAGCGCCGCGCCGCGTCGCGCGGCAGGCCGACATCGTCGAGAATTTTGCCGATGCGCCGGCTGCGCTCATGCCGGTCCGAAACGCCGTGGATGCGCAGCGCATGGCCAAGGATATCCTCGACCCGATGCTGCGGATTGAGTGAGCCGAACGGATCCTGGAAGATCATCTGGATCCGGCGGCGCCAGGGAATCAAGGCCTTGCGCGACAGGCCGGTGATGTCGGTGCCATCGACGACGACCCGGCCCGCGCTGACCGGCGTCAATCCGAGGATCGCGCGCGACAGGCTCGATTTTCCGCAGCCGGACTCGCCGACCAGACCGACGGTCTCGCCGCGGACGACCGCGAAGCTGACGCCCCGGACTACGTCCGTTCGGGTGTGGCGATCACCATAGCTGACGCTGACCTCTTCCAGCGCAAGCCGCGGCCGAGGATCGCGCGCCGCTGCCCGCGGAGCAGGGCGCGGCGAGGGGCGGGTGAGGCCGAAGCCGCCATCCGGCGTCCGCGTGATCTCGGCGAGGCGCCGGCGGCTGTAGTGCAGGTCATCGCCCGCTCCGTGTAGCGAAACGCCGATCAGCCCCTGCGTGTAGTCGTCTTGTGGATGCACGAGCAGGCGAGAGGCGGCCACTTCCTCGCGCTTGCGCCCGTCATGCATCACCACGACCCGGTGCGCCCATTGCGCGACCACGCCGAGATCGTGTGTGATCAGTAGCACGGCCATGCCGAGCTCGCGACGCAGCCCGTCGATCAGGCCGAGGATCTCGGCCTGGATCGTGACGTCGAGCGCGGTGGTCGGCTCGTCGGCGATCAGCAGCTTGGGGCGGCAGGCGCTGGCCATCGCGATCATCACCCGTTGCCGCTGTCCGCCGGAGAGCTGGTGCGGGTAGTCGTCGATCCGCCGGGCGGCATCCGGAATCTTGACCAGTTCGAGCAGCGCGATGGCGCGCTGACGCGCCTCGGTCCGCGAAACCCTTTCATGCAGCAGGATCGCCTCGGCGACCTGGTCTCCGATCGTCTGCAGTGGGTTCAGCGAGCTCATCGGCTCCTGGAAAATCATGGCGACATCTCTGCCGCGCAGCGCCGCGAGCGCCTTGGGCTTGAGACCACGTATGTCCCGCCCGGCGAGCTCGATCCGTCCACCGATCACGGCATTCCTGGGAAGAAGCTGCAGGATCGACAGGGCCGTCGTCGACTTGCCGCAGCCGGACTCGCCGACCAGCGCGAGGATCTCGCCCTCTTTCAATTCGAGATCGAGCCCGTCCACAGCACGCCGGCCCGGAAAGTCGACTGTCAGGCCCTGCAGCCTGAGAACGGTGCTGGCGCTGGTGTGACGCGCTGCAGGCTCTGTCGGGATGTCCGTCGTCGTCATTGCCGGACGTCCGCCCGCCTCGCTGATGTTGCAAACCACACGCATCTCATGGTCGGACGTGTATCAGTTTTCCGATGCAAGGCGTTTTCGTAGTTCACGCGAGAAGAAGTCTGACATTCTGTCAAATGGCGATGATCGAGGCGATCTGTTCCATGAGCAGCTCAGGCTGTGGTGATGCCAAGCGCGTATCAGGAGACGGGGCCATGAATGTGACAGAGCTCGGCGTGCGACCCGGCCAGTTCCTCTGCTCACACGCTAGGCAAACGTCCGAGTACGATGCCTGTATGTCGTGATCGACGAAGAGATGCGTTTCCATATGTACAAAAAGGAGAAAGTCCTTCGCCTGATCGGAGGTAATTTGGAATTGAAAAACGATATACACGGAGTAGTGCGTTGATCTTGAGTTATCAGCGTTGACGTTGTTTGCGCGCCGGATGGTTGCAGGTAGACGTGTGGGCCGTGATGAGTGAGGCATTTGAGCGGCATGACGGCAGCTTCGGCCAGGGTATCTGATCCGCGCAGGATCGATGTCCGCGCCGCTGAGATAGGTGGCGGCGCGGTCATCGGGTGCCGCGGGCACGCATCACGGACAAGGTATCGAATCTGATGGTTGCAAATCCAGCCGGCACGGGATCGCCGCCGACGCCCAGCCGTCCACATCTCGTCTCGTCCGATGCCGAGGCGATCGACATCGCGCATGCGCTGGTCCCGCGGCTTGCCGAGGGCGCTGCGCGGCGCGATCGCGACCGGGGGCTGCCTTGGGCCGAGATCGAGCTGTTCACGGCCAGCGGTCTTGGCGGCATCACCGTGCCGCGCCGGTTCGGAGGCGCCGACGTCTCGCATGAGACGCTGGTGCGGGTGTTCGCGATCCTTGCTGCGGCCGATGCCTCGGTGGCGCAGATCCCGCAAAATCAGTTCGGCGTCCTTGCGCTCGTGCGCGAGGCTGCGAGCCCCGAGCAGCAGGCGCGCATCTACAGTGACATCCTGGCCGGTCATCGGATCGGAAATGCCGGGCCCGAGCGTCACGGCCGCGCCATCACCCATGTCACGACCCAGCTGACGCGCGTGAACGGACGGTTGGAGCTGTCAGGGCAGCGCTATTATTCGACGGGCTCGATCTTCGCGCACTGGATTCCCACCCGCGCCATCGACGACGCCGGCCGGCCGGTGCTCGCTTGGGTCAGACGCGATGCGCCGGGTGTTCAGGTCGTTGACGATTGGGATGGCTTTGGCCAGCGCACCACGGCGAGTGGAACGGTCATCTTCGAGGCCGCGCCGGTCGAGGAAGAACTGCTGATCGACCTCGTCCCGCTGGCCTCGCGGCCCGGTCTCGGCGGCCCGCATTCGCAGATCATCCAGGCGGCGATCGATGCCGGGATCGCTGCGGGCGCAATTGATGCCGCGCTCGATTTCGTGCGGACGAAGACGCGGGCCTGGCCATTCACCGTCGCGGCTGCGACGGACGATCCCTACATCATCGGCGAGATCGGACGGCTGCAGCTCGACCTGCACGCCGCCGAGGAAGTGCTTGCGCGCGCTGCCCGGACGCTCGACCGGGTCGCGGCTGCGCCGATCACGGCGGAAAGCTCGGCCGAAGCCTCGGTCGCCGTGGCGGAGGCCAAGATCCTCACCACCGAGATTGCGCTCGAAGCCTCCGAACGCCTGCTCGAATTGGCCGGCTCGTCGGCGACACGCGAGCAGTACAATCTCGGACGGTTCTGGCGCGATGCGCGGGTGCACACGTTGCATGATCCCGTCCGCTGGAAGTATCATCTGCTCGGCAACTACACGCTGAACGGCGTTCTGCCGCCGCGTCATCAGTGGAATTGAGGAGCGGGCAGATGTCGCTCAATCCTGTCTCGAGTCCTTCGCCGACGGCGCGCATCGTGCCGGCGTCCCGCCCAGTGCCACGGATTGCCTCCGACGCCGAGGCGTTGGAGACCGCCCGCGCGCTCGCCAAGGAATTTGCAGCGGAGGCGGTGGCCCGCGATCTGGATCGCCGCCTGCCGTGGGACGAGATCGAGCGCTTCACCGCAAGCGGGCTGTGGGCCATCACCGTTCCCTCAGCGTATGGCGGAACGGATGTGAAGTCCGCGACGGCGGCGCGGGTCATTGCGTTGATCTCGGCGGCCGACGGTTCGCTTGGGCAAATCCCGCAGAACCACTTCTATTCGCTCGAGGTGCTGCGCAACGGCGGCACCGACGCGCAGAAGCGCTTCTTCTACGGACAGGTTCTGGCCGGCGCCCGGCTCGGCAATGCGCTGGCCGAGATCGGGACGCGCGATTACAAGCGGCACACGCGGCTCGTTCGTGATCCTGCCGGCTGGTATGTCGAAGGACGCAAATTCTACTGCACGGGTGCGCTGTTCGCCCATTGGATTCCGACCATGGCGAACGCCGAGGAGGACGGCCGGGAGGTCGCCTATCTCGTGTTCATCCCCCGCGATGCCGCGGGCGTGACGGTTGTCGATGATTGGGACGGCTTTGGTCAGCGCGTGACCGGGTCGGGTTCGGTGCTGCTCGACCGGGTGAAGGTGGAGCCGGACTGGGTCGTGCCGTTCCAGGCCTCGCTTGATCGGCCGACCGCGATCGGTCCTTTCGCGCAGATTCTTCACGCCGGCATCGACCTCGGGATCGGGCAGGGCGCCTTCGCGGCCATGCTGCCGTTCCTGCGATCGAGGGCGCGGGCCTGGATCGACGCCAAGGTCGAGCGCGCCGCAGAGGACCCGCTGACGCTTCACGCGGTCGGCGACGTGCGTGTCCGTCTCGCGGCGGCTGATGCGCTCCTCGACCGTGCCGGGCGTTTTGTCGACACGGCGCAAGCCGTACCTGATGAAGCGAGCGTGGCCGCGGCCTCGATCGCCGTCGCCGAAGCGCGCGCCGCGAGCCATCGGGCCGGGCTGCTTGCCGCCAACAAGCTGCTTGAGCTTGGCGGCACGTCGGCCACCAACCGCGCGGATGATCTCGACCGCTACTGGCGCAACGTCCGCACCCATACGCTGCATGATCCGGTGCGCTGGAAATATCATTGGATCGGCCAATACCACCTCAACGGCCGGATTCCGCCCCGGCACGGAGCCCTCTGATGGCCGCGAAGAAGCAGATCCTGCTCAACGCCTTCAACATGAACTGCGTCGGCCATATCAATCATGGCCTGTGGACGCACCCGCGCGACCGCTCGCCCGACTACAACACGCTGGCCTATTGGACCGACCAGGCGAAGCTGCTCGAACGCGGTCTGTTCGACGGCATCTTCATCGCCGACATCATCGGCGTCTACGACATCTATGGCGCCGGGATCGACGTCACGGCGCGGGAGGCGGTGCAATTGCCGGTCAATGACCCGATCCTGCTGGTGTCCGCCATGGCGGCCGTGACGCAGCATCTCGGCTTCGGCATCACGGTGAACGTGCACAATGAGGCGCCCTATACGTTGGCGCGGCGCTTCTCGACCCTCGATCATCTGACGCGCGGCCGCATCGGCTGGAACATCGTCACCGGCTATCTCGACAGCGCGCATCGCGGCAAGGGCGACGCGCGACTGCCGGAGCACGATCGCCGCTACGATTATGCCGAGGAATATCTCGAAGTGCTCTACAAGCTGTGGGAAGCGAGCTGGGACGACGCCGCCGTGCGTCGCGACCGTGCCGCGCGGGTGTTCACCGATCCCGCGGGGATCCGCCCCATCTCGCATCACGGCGAGTTCTTCGACGTCGACGGCTATCACCTGTCCGAGCCATCGATCCAGCGTACGCCCGTGCTCTACCAGGCCGGCACGTCGCCGCGGGGACGGGCCTTTGCCGGCCGGCACGCTGAATGCGTCTTCATCTCCGCGCGCGACAAGACGACGGCGCGCAATGCCGTGCGCGCGATCCGCGCGGAAGCCGTGCGTGCGGGCCGGCGGCCCGACGACATCAAGGTCTTCGTTGGCATTGCCGTGGTGCCGGGCCGCACCAGGGCCGAGGCTGAGGAGAAGCGCGACGAATATCTGCGCCATGCCAGCCCCGAGGCGGGGCTCGCGCATTTCTCCGCCTCCACGGGCATCGATTTCTCGCGCTACGGCCTCGACGATCCGATCCCCTACGCACCGGGCAATGCGATCCAATCCGCGACCGCCGCGGCTGCGCAGCGGAAACTCACCAAGCGCGATCTCCTGAACGAGCTTGCGCTGGGCGGGCGCTACGCCGCGATCACCGGCGATGCCTCAGCGGTTGCCGACGAACTCCAGTCCTGGATCGAGGATGGCGAGGTGGATGGCTTCAACCTCAGCCGCATCGTCGTGCCCGAGAGCTACGAGGACTTCATCGACATCGTCGTGCCCGAGCTGCAGGACCGCGGCCTCTACAAGACCGCCTATGCCGAAGGATCGCTCCGCCGCAAGCTGTTCGGTGAAGGTGACCGTCTGCCCGAGCGGCATGCCGGAGGCAGCCACCGGCGGGCCGCCCCTCGGGCGCAAGCGGTGTAAAAGGGATATCGCGCATGTCATATGAGGTCTTCTGGTTCCTGCCGACGTCGGGCGATACCCGCTATCTCGGCAAATCCGATTTCAGCCGCGCGCCCAGCAATGCCTATCTGCGCCAGGTCGCCGAGACGGTGGACCGCCTGGGCTATGACGGCATCCTGATCCCGACCGGGGCCAGCTGCGCCGATCCCTGGGTCACCGCTGCGACTCTCGTCGGCGTGACGCGCCGGATCAAGCTGCTGGTGGCGTTACGCACCTCGATATCCGGTCCGACCGCCGGCGCGCGGCAGGCCGCCGCGCTCGATGAGGCGCTCGGAGGCCGGCTGCTGCTCAATGTCGTGCCGGGCGGCGACGCGACCGAGCTCGCGGCGGAAGGCGTGTTTCTCTCGCACGACGAGCGCTACGATGTAGCCGACGAATATCTCACCGTGTGGAAGCGGCTGCTGGCTGGCGAGAAGGTGGATTTCGAAGGCCGGCACTTCCGCCTCGAGGGCGCCAGGAATTTTCACGACGCGCTGCAGAAGCCCTGGCCGCCGCTGTATTTCGGCGGCTCCTCGCCGGCCGCGCACGAGCTCGCTGCGAAGCATGTCGACGCCTATCTGACCTGGGGCGAGCCGGTCGAAGCCGTCGCGGCCAAGATCGCCGATGTCCGCAAGCGCGCCGAGCGGCACGGTCGCACCGTGCGCTTCGGTGTCCGCCTCCACGTCATCGTGCGGGAGACGGAAGACGAGGCGTGGTCGGATGCCGATCGGCTGATCAGCCGTCTCACCGACGACGACATCGCGCGCGCCCAGGCGCAATATGCGCAGATGGATTCGGTTGGCCAGGCGCGCATGGCGGCGCTGCATCAGGGCCGGCGTGACCGGCTCGTGATCGGGCCCAATCTCTGGGCCGGTGTCGGTCTGGTGCGCGGCGGCGCGGGCACCGCGCTGGTCGGGTCACCCGAGCAGGTGGTGAATCGCCTCGACGAATATGCAGCCCTCGGCGTCGATACGTTCGTGCTGTCAGGCTATCCGCATCTCGAAGAGGCGATCCGCTTCGCGGAGCTTGCCTTCCCGCGGATCGCGGGCAAGACGCCGGTGACGCTGCTCAACACCACGCAGACCGGCGGGGCCTTCGACATCCGCACCACGACCAGCGCTGACGTCGCCGCGAGCTGACGCTGAACGCCAAAGGACCAGCTGATGAGCATCATCGATCTGCGTTGCCGCCCGGCCTATCTGCACGACTTCTTCGGCGCTACGCCGGGCAGTCCCGAATACGAGACCGCGCGCTGGTTGAACCGGCGGGTCGGAACCAAGGGAGATGACGCGCATTTCGCGCGCTCGCTGACCCCCGACGGCTTCCTTGCCGAGATACGCGATGCAGGCCTGGCGCGGGCCGTGGTCGTCGGCCGTCACACGCCGTCCCAGCATCTGCCGAACGACCGCATCCATGAGATCGTCTCCGGCCACGCGGAGCTGATCGGGATCGGCGCGGTCGATCCGGTGCTGCTCGGCGAGCGTGCCGCCATTGAGGAGATCGAGCGTGCCACTGACAAGCTCGGACTGAAGGGGATCGACATCGAGCCCGGCTTCGGCGCGCCGCCGCGCCATCCCGATGATCGCATCTACTGGCCAATCTATGAGCGGCTGCAGGAGCTCGACGTTCCGCTGTTCCTGATGTCCGGCCCGACGACGCCCGATCCGCGCTTCAACGACCCTTCCGGCGTGGCCGTGGTCGCGGCCGCCTTTCCGCGTCTCAAGATCGGCGTGTTCCACGGCTACTGGCCGCGCGTGCAGGAGATCATCGGCGTCGCCTTCCGGCATGCCAATGTTCATCTCATTCCCGACATGTACCTGTTTCAGCCGGGACAGGAGGCCTATGTGAAGGCCGCCAACAGCTTCCTCGCCGATCAGTTCCTGTTCGGCTCGTCCTATCCGTTCCGGCCGATCCGGCAGTCGATTGATGACTACGCCGCTGCAGGATTCAGCGATGATGTTCTGGAACGGGTGTTCTCCAAGAACGCAGAGCGTCTCTTGAAGCTCTAATACCGGCAGCGCGTGACGGCAGCTTGTTGGCAAGTGAGGCGCGTCAGCTCACTGCACGCGTCATGCGTCTTGCTCAAGACGCTTGTATCAGCGCGTTCAGACGAGGCGCATTTCGCGAGAGTCGGTCGGCACGCCCGCTATAGTCGTACGTTACGCGAGACATTCTCGATATCAGTGCTTCGACGGTGCGGACGTTTCATGGCGCAGCCTGAATTTGAAAGCCATTCCGTCGCGCACGTCGCTAGGATCACGCGTGTAGTTCCTGCAAGAGCGACCTTCCGTGCAATCGAATTCGTTGGCAACGCAATCCCGTCCCGGCAACGGGCTGGAGATCCACGGCGTGTCGAAACGCTTTGGTCCGACCGTTGCTCTCGACAATGTCGAGCTCCGCGTGGCACCCGGCGAGATTGTCGGCCTGATGGGCGCGAACGGGGCCGGAAAATCGACGCTGGTGAACATCCTCGCTGGCGTGATCTCTGCCGACTCCGGCGAAGTCTTTCTGGATGGACAGCCCCTTCGGGCGTCGACTCCGCGGGAGGCGATCGCCGGCGGTGTCGTCGCGATTCATCAAGCTACCGACCGGGCCGGCGTTCCCGGCCTGACCGTGGCCGATGCGCTGCTGCTCGACCGGTTTGCCGACGGCCGTAGCGGCCTGTTCGTCTCGCGGCGCTCGGTCTCGCACGAGGCGGTACTGATCGCGCGCAAGGCCGGCTTCGATCTGCCGCTCGATGCGGATTTCGGCGACATCGGTCCTGCCGAGCGGCAATTGGTGGCGATCGCGCGCGCACTCTCGTCCGATCCGAAGCTGCTCATTCTCGATGAGCCCACGGCCAGCCTGTCTGCCTCCGAAGCCAACCGGCTGTTTGCCATTCTCCGCCGGCCGCGGGCTCGCCATTATCTACATCTCGCATCGTACGGCGGATCTGGCGCGGCTGGCGACCCGTGTGGTCGTGCTGCGCGGTGGCCGCGTGGTTGCCAGCCAGGCGCGCCCGATCGACTTCGCCGCAGCGCTGGAGGCGATGATCGGCCGGCCCGTGGCAAGCGTGCGGCCGATCTCGCGCCCCGGCGGCGCCGTGCAGCTCCGGCTCCGCGGCTTGAAATTCTTTCCCGACAGCCGGCCGCTCGATCTCGACGTGCGCCAAGGAGAAGTCGTCGCGCTGATCGGTCCGCTCGGGTCGGGCAAGAGCCGCCTGCTGAACATCCTGTTCGGAGCTGAGACCGCGCATGCCGGCGAGATCGAACTGGAAGGTCGGCCGTTCAACATCCGCTCGCCGCGCGAGGCGATCGCCACTGGCGTGTTCCTCGCTGGCGAAGATCGCAAGCTGACGTCGTTTGTCCCATCGGACTGGCCGGGAGGCACGCTGGCCGCATCGATCGCCCAGCCGCATCTGCGTCGCTGGTACCCATTCGGCTTTCTGTTTGGCCGCAAGGAGAGTGACGAGGCGCGGCGCGCGGTGTCGCGGCTCGGCATCCGAACGCCGGGGCCGTTCGCGCGCCTGGACACGTTGTCGGGCGGCAATCAGCAAAAGGTGGTGCTCGCGCGCTGGCAGGCGGAGCCCGCGCGGCTGCTGCTGCTCGACGAGCCGTTTCAGGGCGTAGATGTCGGCGCAAGGGCCGACATCATCGCCGCGATCCGAGCGCAGGAGAGTGTCGCCACGCTGATCGCGACGTCCGATGCCGAGGAGGCTTTCGAGGTCGCCGACCGGGTGCTCCTGCTCGACAAGACCGGATTTCACGCCGCCGAAGAACCTGCAGGACTCTGAGCCATGACCAGCACGACCGAACCGCTCGCTGCCACGCCGGCGCAGCCAACCAGGCGGCCTCTGTCCGAGCTCGTCCGTCGCTGGGCCGTCTTCGTCCTGCTCGGCGCTCTGTTCGTCCTGTTCTCGCTGCGTGAGCCGGCCTTCCTCACTCTGCCGAACGTCATGAGCGTGCTACAGGCCGTGTCGGTGGTGGCGATCATCGGCGTCGGGGTCACGATCTCGATTGCCGTGGGCGGCTTCGATCTCTCCGTCGGAGCGGTGGCCGCGTCGAGTGTCATGGCGGCGAGCTACGCCATGGTCGTCTGGCACTTCACCGCGCCGCAGACGGTGCTCTTCGTTCTTGCCCTTGGCCTCGCCATCGGTCTCCTCAACGCGTTCCTGATCGTCCGTCTCAACGTGCCGGACCTGCTCGCCACGCTCGCGGTGAACTTCCTGCTGACCGGGCTGCAGCTCATTCCCACGGCCGGGCGCTCCATCGCAACCGGTCTCATCCTGCCGGACGGACGGTCGGCGAACGGTGTATTCGATGCAGCGTTTCTGAGCCTTGGCCGCACTCGCCTGTTCGATGTCGTGCCGTTGCCGGTCGTGATCATGCTCGTGGTGGCCATCGCCGCCGGATTCTTCACCGAGCGGACCCGGTTCGGCCGGCTGATCTTCGCCGTCGGAGGCAACGAGCTGGCGGCGCATCTCGCGGGCGCGCGGACCGGCCGGCTGAAGGTCCTCGCCTATGCGCTGTCGGCGGGCCTCGCAGCACTCGGCGGGATCATCGTTGCGGCCCGCGTCGGGCGCGGCGATGTCTCGTCCGGCGCCTCGCTGCTGCTCGATGCCGTCGCGGCGTCCTTGATCGGCTATGCGGTGCTGAACGCCCGGCGCCCCAACGTATTCGGCACTGTGGTCGGCGCCATCTTTGTCGGCGTCCTGCTCAACGGGCTCACGATGCTGAACGTGCCGTACTACACGCAGGATTTCGTCAAGGGCTTCGTTCTCGTCGGTGCCCTTGCGCTCACCTACGGCTCCGTGCGCCGCAGAATTTGAATTCTACTTGCACTTAACAACCATAGGACATCGCCGATGAAGCTTCATCACGTTCTGTCGATTGCATCGCTTTTCGCGGCAATCGTCACCGGTCCCGCCGCCGCCGAGGGACTCGCCGGCGCGCCGTCGCCGTTCGACAAGGGCGGCGTCAAGGTCGCGCTCGTCAGCTACATCTCCAGCGGCGATTTCTTCGAGGCCTACCAGTCGGGTGTCCAGGCCCAGGCCAAGAAGCTTGGAATCGATCTTCGCGTGTTCCCGGGCAAGCAGGATGCTGCCGAGCAGCGCACGCAGATCGAGCAGGCGATCAACCTGGGGGTCAAGGCGATCGTGATCGACCATGGTTTGCCAGAAGCCCTGAAGGATGTGGCGCAGAAGGCCGTCGAGGCTGGCGTCAAGGTCGTCGCCTTCGACGTCAATCTCGACAACCCGAAGATCCCGCAGGTCGAGCAGAGCGATCATCAGCTCGCCCGTCTCGCCCTCGAACAGGCCGTGAAAGAGAATGGTGAGAGCTTTGCCGCCGGCTACGTCTACGTGGCTGGCTTCGCGCCGCTCGATCGCCGCAACGAGGTCTGGGAGGAGTTCAAGAAGAAGTATCCCGGGATCAAGGAAGTGGCTCGCTTCGGCATCGTCAATGCGACCACCGCGGCGGGCGTGGCGGATCAGGCCAAGGCCGTGCTTCGTGCCCATCCGGAGATCACCGTGGTGTTTGCGCCCTATGACGAGTTCGCGCGCGGCGTGAAGCTCGCGGTCAACGAGCTGCAGCTGCAAAGCAAGGTCAAGATCTACTCAGCCGACGTCTCCACCGCCGACATTCGCGAGATCACCGAGCCGAACAGTCCCTGGGTGGCCACGGTGGCGACCAACCCGGCGGTCGTCGGTGCGGTTTCGATCCGCGCGGCGGCGCTTGCCGTGGCCGGCACCGATCCGGGCCATGCCATCACGGTCTCGCCGGTGTTGCTGACCCAGAAGGCGCTCGCCGAGAGCGGCGTGAAAACGGTCGAAGAGCTGTCGGCCAAGATTCCGTCGTTCGGCGCGTCGTCCGCGGCCAAGGCGGCCTGGATTCCGGAATGATTCTGTCAAGGGTGATGAGGACTGAACATGGTTAGGCTGAGATCCGTGATTTTCGCCGGCGCTGCGCTGCTGGCGCTGGCGTCCCCCGTCGTTGCGGATGGATTGGCGGACGCGCCTGCGCCATTCGCCAAGGGCGGCGTCAGGATCGCCGTCGTCAACTTCATCGGCGGCGGCGACTGGCTGCAAGCCTTCGAGGCCGGCACCAAGCGGCAGGCCGATGCGCTGAAGGTCGATCTGCGGATCTCCGAGGCGCGGCAGGATCCCGATGCGCAGCGACGGCTGATCGAGGACGCGATCAACCAGAAGGTCGATGGCCTGATCATCAACAACGGCAAGCCCGAGGCGCTCAAGGACGTCGCGCAGAAGGCGCTCGATGCCGGCATCAAGGTCGTCGCCTATGATGTCAACCTCGATAATCCCAAAATCCCGCAGGTCGAGCAGAGCGATGCGGACATGGCCCGCCTCGTCCTGGACCAGGCGGTCAAGGAGCAGGGCAAGGGCCTCAAGGGCGGCGTCGTCTATGTCGCCGGCTTTGCGCCGCTCGACCGCCGCTACGCGGTGTGGAAGGAGTTCGGAAAGACCCATGGGCTCGAGGAACGCGCCGTCTGGGGTGTCGTGAACGATTCCGTGCCGGCCTCCGTCGCCGACCAGACCAAGGCCGTGCTGCGCGCCCATCCTGAGATCACCGCCATCTTCACGCCATGGGATGAATTCGCCCGTGGTGTGAAGCTCGCGATCGACGAGCTGGGCGTCGGCGAGAAGGTCAAGATCTACGGCGTCGACATCTCGACCTCGGACATCCAGGCGATCATCGAGCCCAAGAGTCCGTGGGTGGCGACGGCGGCAACCAATGCATCCGTGGTCGGCGAGGTCTCGGTCCGCGCTGTTGCGCTGCTCATCGCCGGCCAGGATCCCGGACATTCCGTGCTGGTCCAGCCTCGCCTCGTGACGCGCGCCGAACTCGTCGAGAACAACATCAAGACGATCGAGGATCTGGCCGCCAAGATTCCGGCCTTCCGCACCAGTGACGCGGCGACCGCGCCGTGGATTCCGCAGGTGAAGTGAGGATGAGCACCGCGGATGCCTGAGCATCCGCGGTTGCCTTATCGCGTTGAGGCCGCCGGATCGGGACAAATTGAACGACGTCGATGCAAGCACGTGAAGACGTCAGGAGACGATCGGATGTCTCCGGCGGGCAGAGCCTACACGTCGAAAGAGGTTGGCATGAAGCGCCTGTTGTTGTCGTCGATCCTCGCGTCGCTCTCGATCGTGCTGCCATCGGCCCGGTCGAAGGAGCCGCTCCAACTCGTCGCGGAGGAGTTTCGCGTGGCTTCCGCCGCTCCTGGCGTCCAGCTCTTCCTGCGCAACAAGCGGCCGAAGGAGCTCGGCCGGTTCGACTCCTCTCGCACGGTGCTCTATGTCCATGGTGCGACCCAGCCGTCTGAAACCGTGTTCGACCTGCCGGTCGGGCAGGGATCCTGGGCCGACTTCATCGCGTCACAGGGCTACGACGTCTGGCTGGTCGACGTCCGCGGCTATGGCGGCTCGACCGCTCCGGCCGACCAGTCGAAGCCGTTTGCGACGACCCGGGATGCGGTCGAAGATCTCGGGGCGGCGATCGATTTCATCCTGTCCCGGCGTTCGCTTGCCAAGCTGCAACTGATCGGATGGTCGTGGGGAACGCTGATCGCCGGCAGCTACGCGGCGGAACGACCGGATCGCGTGGCCGGCCTCGTGCTGCTCGCACCGCCCTGGCTCTCGTCGGCGGGCGGCAAGAGGCCGGAAGCGGCGTGGCAGGAATGGACCGTCGACGGCGCGCTCAAGCGGCTTCAGACAGGCGTGCCCGACGGGCAGGCCGAAGCGATCTTTCCGCCGTCCTGGAAGGCGATCTGGGAGCAGGCCCTTCTTGCCAGCCAGCCGGACGCCAAGGCGCACACGCCGCCACGGTTCCGCTCGCCGACCGGCGTCCTGGTCGACGGTGCCGAATATTGGAACGTCGACAAGGCGATCTATGATCCAGGCAAGATCACCGCGCCGACGCTGATCATTCGCGGTGCGTGGGACGAATTGACGCCGCTCAGCCAGTCCCAGGCGCTGTTCGCGCTGCTGCGCAACGCTCCCGTGCGTCATCTGATCGAGATCCCGCGCGCCACCCATTTCATCGAGGTCGAGACTGGCCGCGATGTTCTGTTTCGCGAGGTCCAGAGCTTCCTGGATCGGAACTGACGCAACGGGAGACGCCCGCGTCGCCTCCGGGAGCGCAGCCGTTGCTGGACCTCGACGATCTTTGGAAAGATTATCCAGTAACGTGCATTTAGCATGTTGATGCTCATGACGGTCGGGCTGACTCGCCCCTGAGCGACCGATTCGCTGAGAGGGGCGGTGTCAGAGCCTGTCAATGCGGAAGGAACGAGCGTGGATTTCTCAATGAGCGCGACCGTGAGCCAAGGATCACCAGGAGAGAATGATCGAGTCTGGACAGCCACGGCCAAACATAAGCTCAAGGGATTGGCGAAGCAGAATGTGCCGATCGACAAGATCGCGCGAACGTTGAAGCGCAGCGTTGCTTCGACAGAAGCCATGATTGCCAAGCTGGGAGTCTCGCCTCCAGCCTCCGATCGGTCACGATCCCAGCCGGTCGTGGGCGTCTGACGGTCAGCGATCCCGGCCCGAACTGACGCCGGGAACCATGGCGAATCTGGCGCGGCCGCGGGGAGCGAGTCTCCCCATCGGCTTCGTCAGGTCAGGTCTTGCTTCGGCCTGTCGTCGCGCCTATTTGTCCCTGCCGGTCAGATAGAGGCTGGAGAAGCTGCCGGAAATCCCGCTCGCGTCGACGACAGCGTCGACCACGCTCTTGTTCAGAATCGAAAAATTGTCATCCGAGATCAGGTTTAGGTCCGGCAGGTCGTGCGCCACGATCGCCTGGAATTTCGCGAGGAATTGCTTGCGAAGCGCTGGATCGTTTTCGATCGCAGCGGCTTCCAGCAGGCGATCGACCTCGTCGTTGCGGTAGTGCGATCCGTTGGAGAAGGGGACGCCCGGCTTGAAATTCTTCGACCAGTACAGCCGCTGCACCCCGACCGTCGGATCGAAGGTGTTGGTCATGGAATTGGTCGTGAAGGCAAAGTCGCGGTCGCTATAGACTCGCCTGACATAGCTGGCGAAGTCCTGCGTCCGCACCGTGATTTCGATCCCGATCTTCGACAGTGCCTGCTTGACATAGTCGGCGGTGCGCCGGTCGCCGTCCGATGCGGGGCGGAAATCATGTGGCAGGCGGAATCGGATGCCGTCGGTGCCGCGCTTGTAGCCAGCTTCGTCGAGCAGCGCCTCGGCCTTTTTCAGGTCGAGCGGATAGCTCGGCAGGTCCTTGACATGGAATGGCGCGAGGTCCGGGCTGATCGGACCGGAGACGATCTGACCGTGGCCGTACCAGACGATGTCGCGGATGAACTGCTTGTCGATGGCGTGCGCGATGGCCTGGCGGACGCGCAGATCGGCAAGGATGGGATTGTCGAGATTGAATTCGAGCCGCTTCACGCCGGAATTGAAGATCGTGCCTTTGCGCTCGATGGCGATATGCGGCAGCGCCGCGATGCGATCGATCTCGCTCAGCGGGATGACGGTGCCGTCGGCGAGATCCGCCTCACCGGTCTCTATTGCGACAGCGCGCGCGGCGGAATCATTGACGAAGCGGTACACGATGCGGTCGAGGTAAGGCTTGCCGGCATCCCAATAGTCGGGATTGCGCTCGAGGATCAGGTGGCTGCCGTGAACCAGCTCGACGAAGCGAAATGGCCCCGTGCCGATCGGTGCGTTGTTGCGCGGATTGGTATCGGCCTTGCGCCCGTCATAGAGATGCTTCGGGACGATCGGCGATTCCTGGGCGTCGAGCGCATTCAGCAGATAGGGCGCTGGCTTGCTCAGATGCAGCACCAGGGTCAGATCGTCCGGCGTGTCAGCACTTGCGACGTTGGCAAAGGTGATGCGGCCGCGCGGATGAATTTCCTTTAGCAGAAGAATCGAGAACGCGGCGTCGGCAGCAGTAAACGGCTTACCGTCATGCCATTTCACTCCCGGGCGCAGCGTAAACGTGTAGGTCAGACCGTCCTCGCTGACGCGCCAGGCCGTGGCGAGGCCGGGGCGGGGTGTCAGGTCGAACCCGTAGGTGAGCAGGCCTTCGGTGATCTTGGGGCTGATCTGGCGCACGCCGTCGGTCGTGAATGCGACCAGCATGGCCGGCTGTACCGCCAGCAGATAGTTCAACGTGCCGCCGCGAATCGGAGATTCTGTGGCTGAGAGACCGGTCGCCGCGATGAGTAGCAGCAGGGCGGACAGAAGGCGTTGCATCCGAGATCCTCGCGTGTCTATCCGGCGTTCCCATGCACGTGCGCAATGGGCGCCGGCGCCGCGTATCGCGCGTTGTGCGATGGAATGCCGATCCTGCCAAGCGTCCTCGCGACGCGTGAGGTCCTCCTCATTGGCAGCTCGAGGCTAGAATCGTGATCACCTAAAGTCGATAGAATGTGTATTCTTTTTGTCGCGTGGGCAGAGATGGTCGTTGCACGCGGTCGGCGCTCGACGATCGAGTTGGCTGATGACGCGTCGCTAACGCCATCCGCCGGTCGAATCAAGGCATGGAGTCCGTCATGTTGAAGCGGTTCGAGTCTTGACGGCCCGGCTAATCGCCGCCCTGGCAGCCGCGGCACGCACCAGCGGTCCGGTCGGCGCGTGGGTGCGTCCGCAAATGACGTTGCGGTGGTGACGTTCGAGGGCGTGGTTGCGTGACACGCCGGCGTTGCCGGCGATCGTCAGGGCGAGGTCGACCACCCGAATGGCGTTTTCGATGACGGCATGGCGGACGGCGCCGCTGTCGGGCCCGATCGGCACGTCCTCGTCAAAGTCGCGAGCCACCGAGTTCAACAGTCGCTCGTTGCTGATCAGCAGAACCTCGATCGCGCCCAGTTCGTCCTGAATTCGCGGCAGCGACGACAACGGCTCCTTGAGGTCACCGGGCCTGAAGTCGAGGGCAAAGGCCAGCACGTCATCGCGCGCGGCCAGGGCGATACCGTGATAGACGGCGCCGATCAGCAGCATGAACCAGGCCGTCTGCTGCTCGTCGCGCCTGATGCCCTCCGAGGCCGGGGCAAGGTCGAGCACGTCGGCGTGCGGGACAGCGATGTCGCGGAAGGTGACGTCGTGGCTGCCGGTCGCGCGCATGCCGACCGTGTCCCAGGTCCTTTCGATATGAATCCCCGGACTGAGATGCGACACCACGAAGGAGCCGATCCGCGGCTGGGGCTCGTCAGTGACCGCCAGGACAATGAACCATGCGAGGCCCTCGCAGCCTGTTGCAAATGTCTTGCGGCCGGTCAAACGCCACCCGGTCTCTGTTCGGCGCGCGATGGTGCGCGGCAGCGTGCCGTAGGACGGAGATCCTGCTCCGGGTTCGACCTGCAGCGCATTGACGAGGGCCGGTCCGCACAGGCTGTCGCGAACGAGCTGCCTTGCGAGATGATCCGGCCAACGACGGCTGTAGCGGATCGCTGCGTGATTGAGATAGTGCATCGCCACGATCAAGGCGGTCGAAGGCTCGCCGCGCGCGATCTCCGAGATGATGTCGCGCGCCAGCCTGAGGCCGGCGCCATGTCCGCCGTGCTCGCGTCCGATCACGAGGTTCAACAGACCGGCCGCACTGAGAGCCTCGATATTGGCGCGCGGAAACGCACCGGAACGATCGAGCTCGGCAGCCGATCCGCTGAACAGGTGCGCCAGCCGCCGCGCCTCATCACGCGGATCGGGGCGCGCGGCTGCCGGTCGATCGAGATCGAGAGCGTCGGTCATCGGTCGCTCCCGCTATTTCACGAAATGGACGTCGGCGAGGTTGCCGCTGACGCCGTCGGCGCCGATCGTATGACCGTCGATGCTGCGACTGAAGATCGTGAATTCACCGGAGCTGAGGATGCCGAAATCCGGCAGGTCCTCGGCGAGAATCCGCTGGAACGCGACAAAATGGTCGTAGCGCTTCTTCGGGTCGAGTTCGGTCGCCGCCGTCTCGAGCAGACGGTCGACCTCGGGATTGGCATAGTGCGACCCATTGGAGAAGGGAACACCGGGCTTGAAGTTCTTCGACCAGTACAGCCGCTGCACGCCGACCGTCGGATCGAACAGATTGCTCATGCCGTTGAAGGTGAAATCGAAGTCGCGATCGGTGTAGACCCGCTTGGTGTAGCTCGGGAAGTCCTGCGCGCGCACCGTCACTTCGACGCCGATCCTGGACAGCGCCTGCTTGATGTAGTCGGCGCCCCGCCTGTAGAGGTCGCCGGAGGGGACGTAGTCGTGGGTCAGGCGGAAGCGCACGCCGTCGCTGCCGCGCCGGTAGCCGGCCTCGTCGAGCAGCCGTTCAGCTTCCTTGGGATCGAACGGATAGGTCTTGAGGTCGTCGACGTAGAACTTCGCCAGCGAGGCACTGATCGGGCCGACGATGATCCTGCCATAGCCATAGTTGACGACATCGCGGATCACCTTGCGGTCGATCGCATGCGCAAAGGCCCGGCGGACTCGCACATCCTTGAACACCGGACGGTCGAGATTGAACTCTACGCGCGAGATCGTGTTGGTGTACTGATAGCCGTTGGTCTCGAAGCCGAGTCCGGGCAGAGCCTTCAACCGTTCGGCGTCGCTGAGTGGAATCGGCGAGTTCGGCGCAAGCTGGATCTCGCCGGTTTCGATGGCGGCCACGCGCGCAGCCGCGTCCGGAATGATGCGCACGATAAGACGGTCGATATAGGGCTTGCCGGCGTCCCAATAATTCGGATTTCTCTCGTAGAGAATATGGCTGCCGCGGACCCACTCCTTGAACACGAAGGGGCCGGTGCCGATTGGCGCGTTGTTGGCGGGATTGGCGTCGACCGGGCCGCCCTGCTCGTAGATGTGCTTCGGGACGATCGGTGACTCCGCGGCCGCGAAGGCGCTGAGCAGATAGGGCGCGGGCTTGGCGAGCGCCAGGATGACGGTCAGCGGATCAGGTGTGCGGATCTCCGACACATTGGCGAATGTCGAGCGTCCGCGGGGGTGGACCGACTTGAGCGCGGTGATCGAGAAGGCGACGTCGGCCGACGTGAAGTCCTTCCCATCGTGCCATTTCACGCCGGGGCGAAGCTTGAAGGCGTAGCTCAGGCCGTCCTCGGCGACGTCCCAGGACACCGCGAGCTGCGGTTTGGGCGTCAGATTGAAATCGTAGGTGAGCAGACCTTCCTGCACCTTGGCCGCGACGATGACGGTGTTGTAGGCGGTGTGGGCGACGGCTGAGATCGTCGGCGGTTCGGCGGAGAGCAGCAGCGCGAGCGTGCCGCCGCGCCGAGGCTCGGCCGCGATGGCCCGACCCGCGCCCGCTGTCGTCGTGAGCGCACCGGCCAAGCTCAAAAATTGACGCCGATTAGGCCTCATCATGGAAGCGGACATTCGTTCTGCTCCGGAATTTGGAATGTTATTTAGTGAACACGTTAGATAGATTAACGCCACGAAAGCATTGGCAAAGGAAGCCGTCAACACGCTGCATCGGAGGTGACGATCGCAAAACGGCTGAACGCGCCAAGATCGTGCCGAGGTGATGAGCTGGCCTGCGATGGTTCCAGCGGAATGATGATCAGATCAGGCTGCAGATGTCAGGCACAGCGGGTCTCTGGCAGGGCGGCTCGTGTGCGGGACGTCGGGCACCGTATGATGGCCCGACTGAGATAGATCCAACGAAGGGGTTGCCGGGGTGAGTGAGCTCTTGATTGACGTCTCGACTTTCGTTGCGTGGCTGAAGGACCGCCAGGAGCTTGCGGTGATCGATCTGCGTGACGAGACAGCGTTCGACAAGGGAGCACCGCTCTATGCGACGAACATTCCGGCAGCGCGTCTCCTGGATGAGATCGGACGTTTCATTCCGCGCCAGTCCGTGCGCACGGTTCTGGTCGACGGCGGCGATGGCCGGGCGCGCGAGCTGGCCGAGACTCTTCGCGAGAACGGCTGGCCATCCGTGACCGCGCTCGACGGCGGCGTCCCGGCATGGCTTGCTCAGACCGACCAGGAGAGACCGACCTTCGATACGTCCGGCGTGACGTTTGCGCTGCGCATTCGTGATGAGAAATCGACGCCGGTTCTGAGCGTTCCGGAGCTCGCAAAGCTGCAGGCGGCCGGTCAGGATCTCGTCGTTCTCGACAGCCGGACGGCGGAAGAGTTCGCGATCGCGCACGTGCCCGGTGCAATCAGCGTTCCCGGCGCCGAACTCGTGCTCCGGTTTGAGGATGTCGTTCCTTCGGCCGATACGTTGGTTGTCGTTTCCTGTGCCGGGCTGCCGCGCGCCATCATCGGCGCCCAGAGCCTGATCGATGCCGGTGTTCCCAATCGTGTCGTCTATCTCGACGACGGCACCAGGGCCTGGCGCGAGGCGGGGTTTGAGCTCGAGACAGGCATTACCGCGCCATCGGGCTCGGTGAGTGCTCCTTCGCGCGTTGCGGCCGAACATCGGATCGCCCGGTTTTCAGACCGCATTCCCGAAATCGATCTCGAGACGGCGCGCCGCTGGCAGGCCGACTCGGGCCGGACGACCTATCTGCTCGATGTCAGGACGCCGGAGGAATTCGCCGGCAACCATCTTCCGGAAACGATATCGGCGCCTGGTGGACAATTGCTCGGCGTGTCATTCCGGTCGATCGCCGTCCGCGGTGCGCGGGTCGTGCTCGTTGACGACCGTTCGGGCGTACGCGCGGCCACGACCGCGCATTGGCTGAAGCGGCGCGGCTTCGAGCTCGCCATCCTCAAGCACGATTTCCGCCTGGCACTGGTCCAGGCGGTGGCTTGATCGCGGGCATCGTCGGAGCGGGCAATGGCTCGGCAGTTAAGGATCGGGATCATCGGCGGTGGGCCGGGCGGGCTTGCGCTGGCGCAGGGCTTGAGGAAGGCCGGTCTCGATCCGGTCGTCTTCGAGAAGAATCGTGCGCGCTCCGACTATGTGCAGGGATTCCGCCTGCGGGTTCGCCGGCGTGGCCTGTCGGCGCTCGAGGCGTTGCTTCCGGAGGCGCTCTATCAGGCTGTGTTGGATACCGCCGGACGGGCGCCGTCGGAAACGCTGCAGTTTGACGAGTTGCTGCGACCTCTCGATCTTCGGCAAGGCCCCGATCCGGCAGCGGACGATGCGCTGATCGAGATGTCCCTGAGCCGCATCACGCTGCGGCAGGTCCTGTTGACCGGGCTCGACGACATCATCGCCTATGGCAGGACGTTCGCCAGCTACACTGAGAACGCAGATGGGTCGGTCACGGCTCATTTCGAGGACCGCAGCTCCGAGGTGTTCGACGTGCTCGTCGGTGCCGACGGCGCCGGTTCGCGCGTGCGCGCGCAGCTGCTGCCCTCGGCGAGGCTCATCGACACCGGCGCGCGCCGCTTTGCCGGGAAGGTGACGTTCGCCGAAGCGGAGCGAGCGAGCCTCGCGCGCGTGCTGCAGGACTACAATGTGAATATCCGGCCGACGGCCGGCCGTACCTTGATGGTCACCAGCCATCGTGTCGATCCGGCGACGTTCGCGGCCCATGGGCTGATTGGCGCCAACGATCCCTCCCATGCCGGCCTGGCCGGACGTCACTTCGACAACACGGCCAGTTATGTCTGGTGGAACGTCGCGTTCTGGCGTGACGAGATCGCCGCTGATGCGACGCTCGAAGCTCTCGATGGTCGCGGCTTGCTCGAGCTGCTGCTGCGTCACAACGCGAACTGGCACCCCGAATTGTTGAAGCTGATCGAGATCACCGACCCCTCCACAGTCGCCGCACTGAAGGTGCGCTCGTCGGTCCCCGTGCCGCCATGGCCGACGCGACGCGTGACCTTGCTGGGTGACGCCATTCACAGCATGACCTATTTCCGGGCGCTCGGTGCCAACTCGGCGATCCACGATGCAGGGCTATTGGTGCCCGCCCTGGTGCAGATCGCGGCCGGCGCCCCGTTGATCGAGACGCTTGCGGCCTACGAGGCCGCCATGACCGCGCACGGCTTCGCCGCGGTAACGGACTCGCTGGCGGCGATGCAGCGTGCGCTCGGACCGAACAGCATTGCAGCCTGAATGTTTCTCGAGGATCTGGAGACTGACCCATGTCGATTGCGGTTCAAAAGGACGCCGGACCGGTTCTGCGCGGGCCGCTGGATTTTCCAGACAGCCCGCTGTCGCGCGCGGCGCGCCAGCCGCTGATGCTCGGGCTGTTCCTGAACCTGCAGGACATCCGGCTCTCGACCTTTCCATCCAGCTCGACCTGGACCTACGACTACAACGCCGAGATCGTGCGCAAGGCCGACGAATTGGGATTCGAGATTGCGTTCAGCCGCACGCAATGGCTGCCCAAGGGTGGATATGACGGAGAGGCGTCGCTCGACAGTTTCGTGGCGCTCGGCGCGATGGCGGGCAGCACCCGGAACATTCTCCTGATCTCGACCTTGCATGTGCTCTACGGGCCCTGGCATCCGCTGCATATCGCCAAGATCGGCGCCACCTTCGACCACATCTCGAAAGGCCGCTGGGGCATCAACATCGTCACCGGGCACCGCGCGATCGAACACGAGATGTTCGGCTGGGATCGGATCGAGCACGATCGGCGCTACGAGATGACGGGCGAGCTGTTCGACGTGCTGCACCGGCTGTGGACCGACACCGAGAACTATTCCTACGACGGCAAGCTGTCACCTTGGAAGATCAAGGACGGCTACATCACGCCGAAACCGCTCTATGGCCGGCCGGTGCTGGTGACTGCGACGGGGTCGCCGGCCGGCATCGATTTCGCCGCGCAGCATTCCGACCTGCTGTTCATCACGTCGCCGGGCGGCGCTCATATCGACAGCGCCCTGGAGACGCTGCCCGATCATATCGCTGGCATCAAGGCACGCGCCCGTGCGCGCGGCCGCGAGGTCAAGACGATCATCAATCCGATCATCATCAGCCGCGATACTGAGGCCGAGACTGCGGCCTATCTGAAGGGCATCGTCGACAACAAGATTCCCTCGACCTTCGGCAGTTCGTCGCGCAACGCCTATGACAGCGACGCCGTGGCCTGGAAGGGACGCGGTGATCCGCGGCACAAGCAGGGTCTGGGCCTGGGCGGCAACATCGAGATCATCGGCACGCCCGAACAGGTCGTCGACAAGCTGGCCGGGCTGAAGAGGGCCGGCATCGATGGCGTGCAGCTCAACTTCTACGACTTCGCGCCGGACTTCGATCATTTCGCACAGACGACGCTGCCGCTGCTCCGCCACGCGGGGCTCAGGCTCTGACCGGTGAACGGCGCGTCACCTCTGTCGCGTAGCTGAACGGGGCGCTGACCATAGCGATACTGCGGTCCCACGCTCGGCGCGAAGCTCGCGCCGGCCTCGCCATGGAACGATCAGATGCGCGCGGGCGCAGGGTGTTGCTCGGCCGAGTTCCACGGGGCGCATCGAGACAATCGGGCCCCCAAGCGGAGCTGAGCAGCGCGCAACAAGGAGAAGAGTTGAGCCCAGCTCACCGCCGGCTCGACACCTGCAGCTCGTTCTCAGCCCCGGTCCGGTCAAGCCAGTTCATTTGGAAACCGCTACCAAGCGATTGATATCGGGGGGATCAAATGCGGCGAATGCTTCCAAATGCCCTCTGAAATCATTGAATAATCAAGCTGATTTTGATTCCGCCATTCGGAGGTTCGATCCCTCCCGCCCCAGCCAGGTTTCTGGAGCCCAGTCAGTATCTTACATTTTTGCGATTTTGTTGTTCTGAAACTCGCCAGACGCCGCATTCTGAAACTCTGTTTGCGTTGTGTTCGTCAAAACGTGAGCTCGTCGTTTGCGTGTTGCCGCAAGGATGCGCGGCGCTGTGCGCTTGGCGTAGCCGGCGTAGCTCCCTCGTGCGGTGTGCCGATAGGGCACGGCCCTGTCCCTCCGCAAGTTCGGCCTCCTCAAGCTCGGTCATCCCGCCATGCCGGCAGGCGTCGAGTGTGAACGTGACGGGCAGGCCGATTTCCTTCCGCATGCGCTGAACGATCTTTTGCATGCCGGAGAACGAGTAGGGCTCGTGAGCTCCCACCTCCGATCTGCGTGCCGGACGACCCCGACGATGTCTGCCAACGGCACGGGCGATCGCGCTCCGTCCGACCTCGACGCCGCCGGAACTGCCATGTGCGCTCATGATCGCCATGCGGCTGCCCGATCGGACGCCATTCACCCACTAATCGGTCAAAATCCACATTGCGCTTCTTGATCATCATATTGATTTTATTGAAATTTGGATTTGGCACGGCATCTGCATGACCGTTTTGGCCGGTTGGAGTTTCGTTCCGCAAGATAGGGGAATGTCGATGCCTTCAGAATTTAGCCGCCGTCACTTTATGCAAGGTGCCGCGGCCGCCGCTGCGGCGGGATACATGCAGATCAATCCGGACTTCTTCGTTTCCAGAGCGTTCGCTCAGTCCGGGAAGACGCTGACGTTTCTGTCGGCGGAGAACATCACCGGCAATTGGGATCCGACCGCCCACACCACGCTCTCGCAGAAGAACATCGAGGGCTTCGTCATGGGCTTCCTGACGCGCACGCCGATGAAGCTCGATAAGCCCGATGAGGTCGTCTACGAGCTGGCGACCGACATCAAGCTGCTCGATCCCAACAGGCTCCAGATCAAGCTGCGCGAGGGTGTCGTCTTCCATGACGGCAAGCCCTTCAAGGCCGAGGACGTCAAGGCGACCTTCGAATACGGGGCGCGCGCGGACCGTCCGGCGCAGTGGTATCCCGGACCGACCGAGACGCTGAAGATCGATACGCCCGACGACTACACGGTGATCGTCGACACGTCGAAGGGCGGCTATCCCGCTCATCTGTTCATGTTCCTCGCAGCGTTCCTGCCGATGATGTCGGCAAAGGACATCGCTGCCGGCCCGGGCGGTGTGTTGTCCCAGCGCCTTAACGGCACGGGCCCGTTGAAGTTCGTGGAGCAGCGCGGCAACTCGACCGTGATGGTGGCCAACGAAGGCTACTTCAAGGGCAAGCCGGCGATCGCCGGAATCAACTTCAACTTCGTCGGCGATTCCACGACGCGCATGCTGTCCCTGATGAACGGCCAGGCCTCCATCGTGGAGCGGCTCGAACCCGAGCAGGTCGACACCGTCAAGGCCAACGCCAACATCCACATCAATCGTGTTGTCTCGGTCGAGAACAAATATCTCTGGTTTCGCTGCTCGAAGCCGCCCTTCAACGATCCGCGCATCCGTCTGGCCGCCTGTCATGCGATCAACCGCGACGTCATTCTCGAGGTTCTCGGTAGCGCGGGACACGCCTCGTCGAACTTCGTTTCGCCGGTGAAGTTCGGCTATTTCGACCTGCCGAACTATCCGAAGTTCGACCCTGCAAAGTGCCAGGCGCTGCTGGCGGAGGCCGGCTTTCCAAAGGGCAAGGGACTGCCGCCGCTCGAATACATCACCTCGGTCGGCTTCTATCCGAAGACCAAGGAATACGGCGAAGTCCTCACCGCCATGCTCAATGAGCAGGGTTTCAACGTCAGCCTCACCGTGCTCGAGCCTGCGGCGTGGAACGAGCGGCTCTATCACCGGCCCGGCGGAGGTCCCGGCCACATGGTCGACTGCGGCTGGTCGACCGGCTCGCCGGAGCCGGATCTGATCCTGCGCACGCACTTCCATTCGACGTCGCATCGCATTTGCGGCATCGAGGATGCCGCGATCGACGCCTCGCTCGACAAGGAGCGCAGTGCCCCGACGCTCGAGGAGCGCAAGAAGATCCTTCAGACCGAGACGATGCCGCTCATTGCATCGAAGATGCCGGCGCTGTCGCTGTTCACGTCCGTAATGATCCACGCGATGCACAAGGATTATGCCGGGCTGTTCATCTACCCCGACGGCTCGATGGACGCGTCGAAGAGCGCCGCCTGACTCGATCCGAGCCGCACCTCGATGCGAGGTGCGGCTCTCGCCACCCGATGAGGCTCGCGAATGTTCACGTTGAATTTTCTGATACGCCGCCTGACGCAGGGCGTGGTCATCATCGGCCTCGTGTCGCTGCTGATCTTTACGTTGTTGCGCGTGGTCCCCGGTGATCCGGTGCGGCTCATGGCCGGTGGCATGGCGCCGGAGGCGCTGATCGAGAAGATCGCCAAGGACATGGGGCTGCGCGACCCGATCATCGTGCAGTTCGGCCGCTACATGGGATCCGTGTTGCAAGGAGATCTGGGCCAGTCCTTCGTGCGGCCGGCCAACGGGGCTGCAACCGGCGGCGCGAACTTCAACGATACCACTCGCGGCGAGCGCGCCAAGGTGCTCACGCTGATCCTGGAGGCGCTGCCGATGACGCTTCAGCTTGCCGCGGTGACGCTGGCGATCGCGTTGCTGTTCTCGGCCGTCGTCGGCATCGCCGGTGGGCTCAACCCCAGCGGATGGCCCGACAAGCTCGCATTCTACATCTCGTCGGTGTTCATCTCGCTGCCCAATTTCTGGCTGGGCATCGTCCTGACGCTTCTGCTGTCGGTCAAGCTCGGCTGGTTGCCGGCCATCGGCTACCACGGTTTCGCCTACACCATTCTGCCGGCCGTCGTGCTCGCCGTCGAGATGTCGCCGGTGCTGATCCGCACGCTGGTCGGCGCGGTGTCGTCGCAGATGACCGAGCCCTATGTCTCGGTCGGGCGCGTGCGCGGCCTCGGCCGGACCCGCATCATCGCCAACCACGTGATGCGAAACGCGTCGGTCCCACTGCTCAACCTGCTCGGCATTCAGTTCTCGAGCCTGCTCGGCGGCGTGATCATCGTCGAATACATCTTCGACTATCCCGGGCTTGGCCTGCTCACCATCAACGCCGTGCTGCAGCGTGACTTCCCGCTGATCCAGGGCATCGCGATCGTGACGAGCGCCATCTTCGTCGTGATCAACATCATCGTCGATCTCGTCGCGACGACGATCGACCCCCGGCTCGACTACTGAGCCGCGACTCCGAAGGCTTCCGATGTCGATCATGTCAATCACATCTTCCCATTCGTCGACGCCTCTGGCGTCCCGCTCGCTCGCGCGGCGCGTGTTCGACAGAGCGGTGGCGTCGCCCGGGTTTCGCGTCGGGGCGGCGATCTTCCTTGCGCTCGTGCTCGCGACGGCTCTGTATCCCGAGTTGAGCGCCATCGATCCCACCAAGATGGACGTCAAGGCGCGGCTTCTCCCGCCGCTGTTCACCGGAACGAACTGGAACTGGGGTCATCCCCTGGGCACCGATCAGATCGGCCGCGATATGCTGGTCCGCTCCCTGGTCGGGCTGCGCTACTCGTTCCTGATCGGCATGGCCTCGGTGATCGTCATGCTGATCGTCGGCTGCGCTCTCGGCACGGTCGCCGGCTATTTCGGCGGACGCACCGATGCCGTCATTATGCGCCTCACGGATGCCCAACTCTCGATCCCCATGATCATCCTCGCCATCGCCGTGCTCGGCGTGTCGCGTCCGACCATTCCCGCCATTGTTCTCGTGCTCGGCATTTCGAACTGGCCCGTCTATGCGCGCATGATGCGTAGCGTTGTCATGACCGAGCGCCAGCGCGAGTTCGTCCGGGCGGCGAAGATCGGCGGATCGACCGATCTGCGCATCATCGTCACGCTGCTGTTGCCGCTGCTCCTGCCGTCGGTACTGTTCTCCTCGGTGCTGGACGTCGCGCGCATGATGATCTTCGAATCGACGCTCGGTTTCCTCGGCCTCGGCGTCCAGCCGCCGACTCCGACCTTCGGCAACATCATCGCCGATGGCCGCAAGTACCTGCTCAACGCGTGGTGGATCGCGACCATGCCAGGACTGTTCCTGGGTCTGACCCTGACCAGCATCAACCTAATGGGTGCAGCGCTCGAGCGGGCGCGCGACACCGTTCACGCCGGAGGTGAATGATGGCGGCGCTGCTCGAACTGCGCAACATGACGGTTGCGCTCGGCCGGTCCGAAACCGCGAAAGTCATTCTCGACGACGTCTCGTTCTCGCTGGCGCCGAAGGAGATCGTGGGCGTTGTGGGCGCCAGCGCGTCCGGCAAAACGGTGCTGTCGCGCGCCGCGGTCAACTGGCTCGAACCGCCGCTGACGCGGCGTTCCGGCACCGTGCTGTTCGAAGGGCGCGACATCTACGCCATGAAGGAGGCGGACATGCGCGCGCTGCGCCAGCGCGTGTCCTATGTCGGCGCCAACCCGATGGGGGCGCTCGACCCGACGCTGCCTGTCGGCGCCCAGATCGTCGAGAAGATGCGCGCGGTGATGCCGGATGTCTCGCGCCGGCAGGCCGAGGATCGTGTCATCGCGCTGTTGGATGCGGTCCGCATTCCCTCGGCGCGGAACAGGTTCCACGATTATCCCTCCCAGTTCTCGGGCGGGATGATGCAGCGCGCCTTGATCGTCGACGCCCTCGTTACCAATCCGGCCGTGCTGGTCGCGGACAACGTGACTCAGCCGCTCGATGTCACGGTGGCGGCGCAGGTCATCCGCTTGATCAAGGAGCTCACCGATCAGTTCGACACCGCGGTGCTGTTCATCTCGTCGTCGCTTCCCATGGTGCGCGAGGCGAGTTCGCGGACGCTCGTGATCGATCGCGGTCGCATCGTGGAGGAGCAGGCGACGGAGGCGCTTGTCGCGAGCCCGATCCACCCCTACACCCGTGAGCTGGTGGCGCAGACGCCGCAGATCTGGCGCGGTGCCGGCGCCGTGCCGGCGCTGCCGGCCGAACGCGAGGTCGTGCTCAGCCTGCGCGACGCATCACAGACCTACCGGGTCAAGAAGCGCAACGGCATCGGCGGCGTCAATCTCGTGCGTGCCGTCCGCAACGTGACCTTCGATGTACGGCGCGGCGACAGCTTTGCCATTGTCGGTGAGTCCGGATGCGGCAAGTCCACTTTGATGCGGCTGCTGTCGCGGCTCGAGCTTCCGAGCGCGGGACAAATCCTTTGCGAAGGCAAGGATATCGCGACCTTGCGCGGACGCGATCTGCTGGCGTTTCGCGCCAGGCTTCAGCTCGTGCTGCAGGATCCGTTCGGATCGCTGCCGCCGCGGACCTCGATCGGCCGCATGCTGGAGGAGCCGCTGCGCACGCATGGCTGGCGCGACAAGGAGAAGCTGCGGGCGCGCGTGCTGAAGGTGATGTTGGAAGTCGGCCTCGCTGCCGAGCTGTACAACGAGCTGCCGCTCGGCCTCAGCGCCGGCCAGCGCCAGCGTGTCAACGTGGCGCGGGCCCTGGTGCTGGAGCCCACGATTCTGATCATGGACGAGACGCTGTCGGCGCTCGATCAGGCGGAGCAGTTCAAGCTGCTCGACCTTTTCCAGGCGTTGCAGAAGGAATACAACCTGACCTACATCTTCATCTCACATGATCTGGCCATGGTCCGGAAGGTCTGCAATCGTGTCGCCGTGATGTATCTCGGGGAGGTGTTCGAGCTTGCCGACAATCAGCGTCTGTTTTTCGATCCCGGCCATCCCTACACGATGGCGCTGCTGAGTGCGATGCCGACCCTCGAAGAGAAGCGCTACAAGCCCGAGGACTGCCTGCTGGAGGGCGAGCCGCCGAGCCCGCTCTCGATTCCGGCCGGCTGCAGCTTCAAGTCGCGCTGCCCGCGCGCGATGGAGATCTGCAACGGAGAGCAGCCGTTCCTGACCGTTCGCGATGAGCAGGACTTTGCCGCCTGTCATCTCGTCGCGCGCACGATGTCGCCGGCCGAGAGGGCCTCGCCATGAGCTTCACCGAGAGCCGGCTCGAATTGATCAGAGCCATGCTGCGGCAGAAGCAGCGCGTTCACGTCAAGGACCTGGTCGATCAGCTCAAGGTCAGCCACGAGTCGATCCGCCGCGATCTGCGCGAGCTCGAAACGCAAGGCTTCGCCCGGCGTGTCTATGGCGGCGCTGTGCTCGAGAGCCAGGAAAGCGATCAGCCTTTTGCGGAACGTCTGCGCGTCGGCGGCCGCGAGAAGATGCGGATCGGAGAAGCGGCTGGCGCGCTGGTCAAGGACGGCATGAAGATCTTCGTCGACGAGGGAACGACGGCGCTGGCCTGCCTGAAATACATCGAGACACGCAAGGATCTCACCATCGTCACCAACTCGCTCGCGGTCGCATCGCATTTCTTTTACCAGGGATCGGCGAACGTGCGCGTCCTGGGCGGCCGGCTCCAGCCGGTCTACCAGGCGACGTTCGGTCCTGAGGCCGTCGCCGCCATCAAGGAACACTTTTTCGATCTCGCGATCATTGCGATCAGTGCCGTTCACGCCCAGCGCGGTTTCATGGATTACGGCGAGGACGAAGCCATCATGCGACGCGCCGCCCGTGCTCAGGCCAAGCGGTCTGTGATCGTCGCCGACAGCTCCAAGTTCGGCCGGCTCGGCTCGATCCACACGTTCGGACTGGGTGACCTCGATGCCGTCATCACCGCTGCGCCTCTCGCCGCCGAGTTTGCCGACCAGTTCCGTCAATTGAAAGTGGACGTGATTTATGCCTGACGCTCATCTTCCCGATGCCCCGATTAATCCGTCGCGCCTGAAGTCAATGATGGAGCAGGTCTCGACCTTCGGCGGCAAGCCGAACGGGGCGATGACACGCCTCACGCTGTCGAAGACCGACGGGCAGGCGCGCCACTGGCTTGGATCGTGGTTCAAGGAACACCGGTTCGAGCAGCAGATCGATCCAATCGGTAATCAGTTCGGAAAATTGTCGCTTGCCGGCGACAATGCGCCGACCGTCATGGTTGGCTCCCACCTCGACAGTCAGCCGAACGGCGGACGATTCGACGGCGCGCTCGGGGTCGTCTCGGCTTGCGAAGCCGTGCTGGCCGTCGCCGAGCGCATGGAGGCGGAGGGCCGGCTGGCTGCCTGCAACTTCCAGGTCGTGAACTGGACCAACGAGGAGGGGGCTCGCTTCCAGCCGAGCCTGCTCGGCAGCAGCGTCTTTGCCGGCGCGATCGAGCTCGACTGGGCGCTCGACCGGGCGGACGGCGATGGCATGACGGTTCGGCAGTCTCTGGCGGAGATCGGCTATGCCGGCACGGCCGTGGTCGAACGTCCAGACGCGCTGATCGAGCTGCATATCGAGGGCGACGACAAGCTGTTCGCCGCCAGCGAAAGGTTCGGAATCTTCACGCGCTTCTGGGGCGCGACCAAGTATCGGCTCGCCTTCCTGGGCGAGCAGGCTCACACCGGGCCGACGCCGATGGCGCAGCGCAAGGACGCTTTGCTCGCGGCTGCCTATCTCATGGCCGATCTCAGGCAACTGGCGAACGATCACGGCCTCGATCTCCATACCTCGGTCGGCCGGCTCGAGGTTCATCCGAACTCGCCGAACACCGTGCCGGCTGAAGCCGTGCTGTTCATCGAGCTGCGCTCCGGCTCACCGGACGTGCTCGCACAGGCCGAAGAGAAGATGAAGGTCCGGATCGAGGTCGCGGCGCAAAGGGCCGGCGTGGGCTACGAGGTCCGCTCCATCGATCGGCGCCGCGCCGGCGGCTTTGCGCCGGGGCTGATCGCGCTCGCCGAGCGCGTCGCGGCGCGTCGCGGCGAGACTGCGCGTCATCTCGATACGATCGGCGGCCATGACGCTGTCGCGATGTCGGCGGTCTGCCCGTCGATCGTCATGGCTGTCCGCTCGAAGGACGGCGTCATCCATCATCCGACCGAGTACACCAGTCCGGAGGATCACGCCGCGAGCACGCAGATTCTCGCGGACATGCTCTACGCGCTCGCGCGTGACGGCCTGAAGAGCATCGCCTCGGAGGCTAACGCATGAAGCGGATCGGCCAGGCCGAAACGGCCGACGAGCTTCGCGCCGAGCGCGCTCTTGCCGGGCTCCTGCCTGCGGATGCTGGCCGGCTCGGCTATGAGGCCGCTGCGTTTCCGGTTGCGTCGCCGTCCTACCAGGCCGTGGAATCGACGAGCTTTCACGTCGCGCGCGACGGGACGGAGATGAGCCTGTTTCTGCGCCTCGGTGCGGCCGAGGTCGCCGAGCTGGTCGATCGCGACGTCGCTGTGGCCGCAGCCCGCCATGTGGCCGGCCTCGGGCTGGCTCCGGCCGTGATTGCAGCCGATGCCGCGAGCGGCAGCCTGCTGTTGGCGCGCCTGGGCGCGGGCTGGAAGGTTGCGAAGATCGACGATCTCATCGCCCAAGAGAGAGCGGCGCGTCTCGTCGCCATGCAGAAGACGATCGCAGCGAGCGCGCCATTCGGAAGGCGCTGGTCCGTTTTTGAGGGCATCTCGGCCATCTGGTCGCTGTTGCCAGCGGCCGGCGTCCCCCTGCCGGGAGACATCGATTGGATGAGGGGATGGATGAGCAAGATGGCGGAGGCGATCGATGCCGCCGGCGTCGATCGCCGGCCGGCGCACGGAGATCCGCATTCCTCCAATCTGATGCTCGGTCCCCATGGTGAGATGGCGCTGGTCGATTTCGACATGGCCGGCGACATCGATCCCTACTACCAGCTCGGTGCTCAGATGAATGAGCTGTATCAGTTCGAGAGCCAGATGAAGCCGCTGCTCGAAATGCATGACGGGCGCTTCACTGACGCCGCCTTCAGTCGCTGCCGGCTCTATGCCGCAGCGGATGATTTCTACTGGGCGCTGCGCAGCCTGCTGCTGGCCTGCCGCTCGCCGTTGCAAGGCGTCGAGTTCCTCAAATATGCCGCATGGCGTTTCCTGCGCTGCCGCATGTTGCTCGGCAGGCCGGGCTTCGAAGAGTTCCTGCGCACGCTTTAGGGGATGTGGTCATGAAAGAGTTGGGAATGGCGGGAAACGAGGCGGAGCACTTGCTCGAAGCCGCCATCGTCAGGGTCGGCGCCTGGAACGGACAGATCCGCTATCGTCCGGTGTCCGGAGGCATCAGCAACACGAACTTCCGGATCGAGGTCGCGGGCGCCTCGCATGATTTCTTCGTCAAGATCCCTGGCCGCGGCACCGAGATGTTCATCGACCGGAAGGCGGCCCGCGCCGCGAGCCGGCAGGCAGAGATGATCGGCGTCGGGCCGAAGACGTTCGACTATCTCGACCATGAGGGAATCGAGATTGCCGAATTCGTGGCCGATCGGCGGCCCTCCACCCATGCGGATTTCGTCGATCCGGCGGTCCGGGCCGAGACCGTCCGGCTCTACCGCCTGTTTCACCAGGCGCCGCGCTTGCCGCTGACGAAGACCGTGTTCGACATGATCGATGAGCATGATGATCAGGTCCGGCAGCTCGGGGGATTTCTGCCGGAAGATCACGACTGGCTGACCTGGCAATATCGGCAGGCGCGGGCGGCGCTCGAGGCGGCCGGGCTCGACCTCGTCCCATGCTTCAACGATCCGATGCCCGGCAATTTCCTGCTCGGCGCGGACAAATCGATCATGCTGATCGATTTCGAATACGCCTCCAACAATGACCGCCTCTACGACCTCGCGATCTGGGCCGGCGAACACTTCTTTTCCGAGGAGGTCGAACGAGAGATCATTGAGGAGTATTTCGGACGCTACGACATGAGCGCTCATGCGCGCTTCATCGTTCACAAGGCCCTCGCCGATATCAAATGGAGCACCTGGGCCATGGTGCAGAATCGGATCTCCACGCTCGACTTCGACTTCTACAAATACGGAATATGGAAGCACATGCGGGCACGTTCCATCATCCACGATCCGCGCTGGCCGCTGTTTCTCAAGGCGCTTTGATGGTCCTTTCCAGTATCGCAGCCGAGCAGGCCGACGCCTATCTCGCCTTCGCCGCCGAGCTCGCCGATGAGGTCCGCCCGATCGCCTTGTCATATTTCCGGACGGCCGTGGAGTTCACCGCCAAGTCGGATGATAGTCCTGTCACGGTCGCCGACCGCCTGATCGAGGCGCGGCTGCGGGAGCGCATCTCGGCGCGCTATCCTTCCCATGGAATCTATGGCGAGGAGATGGGCGTGAAGCAGGGAGACGCCTTCACCTGGGTGATCGATCCCATCGACGGCACCAAGAGCTTCATCACCGGCTTTCCGCTGTTCGGCACGCTGATCGGGCTGACCTGTGATCGCCAGCCTTTCTGCGGCCTGATCGACATCCCCGCGACTGGGGAGCGATGGATCGGGCGCCCGGGTCTCACCACCTATGGCGGAGTCCGTTCTCGCACCCGCGACTGCCGGCGCGTGGCGGATGCGCGGTTTTATACGACGTCGCCCGACACGTTCGCCGATGCGGATCGGGCTCGCTTCGAGCGGCTTTCAAACGCGGCGAAGATGCGGCGCTTCGGCGGTGATTGCTACATCTACGGTCTGCTCGCGTCGGGCCATTGCGATCTGATCCTCGAGACCGGCCTGCAGCCTTACGACTACATGGCGCTGGTGCCGATCCTCGAGGCAGCCGGCGGCCGGATCACGGACTGGGACGGGGCGCCGCTCTCGGTGGAGTCGAGCGGCCATGTGCTCGCATCGGCAACCCCGGCGCTGCACGATGAAGCGCTCGCCATCATCAGGGGATGACACGCGGATGGTGTATACGACGACGATCGAGCGGACTGTCTATCGCTTCGCGGATTTGAAGGAGCTGATGGCCAAGGCTACTCCGCGGCGGTCCGGGACGAATTGGCCGGCATCGCCGCCGACGGTCCGGTCGAGCGCCTGTCCGCGCAGATGGCATTGGCCGACCTGCCGCTGAAGGCGTTCGCTGTCATCAGCTCTCAGACCGTGGGTGGTTTCCGCGAATGGCTGATGAAGCCGGAAACGGCACAGGCTGAGCTCGAGGCCGTCACGTTCGTGCTGACGCCCGAGATGGTCGCTGCAGTTTCGAAGATCATGCGGCTGCAGGATCCCGTCGCGGTGGTCCGCGCGGGCGCGACGTCGTCATCGTCCTTGGGGACGGATTGTCGGCCAGCGCTGTTACGGCCAATGGAGCTCCGCTGACGCAAACGCCGCTGGAGCGTCTCGAGGCCGCGTCCATATCGCTAGGCCGCAAATGCAAAGCTGGTCGCGGCCACCGACCGGAATGGGCCACGTAACTTTACCGAGGAAGCCCGCAGCACAGTTCCGCGCGCCGGCGGTTGGCGGACAGCGCGACGTACTTCAATTGGAAGAAGAAGTATGCGGGCCTGATGCCAAGGGCGTTTCAGGGGAGCAGGTCAGCCGTTCCCTTTGCATCCGAACAGCATCGATGTCTTTCCGCGAATGCCAAGGCTCGCACCGGTTCGTCAGCGCAAAGTGGGCATAGGGACCGTCGGTATCTCGCGCCCAGGCGGCCAATGTCGGCAAGACCAGTGCCTCCAATGTTAGAACCGCCAGAGGCGTCCACGACCAAACCTGATCAGAAGCCTTTCACGAACTAGCTCTTTGGCCGCGATCTGGCGGACCTCGCGGTCTCATGCTGATCGTCGGGCCGTACGTGTCTTATCGGAAAGAATAAAATTCGTCCGTGTCAAAAACAGCATCATTCCACGAGTCAAAGGCCTTAACCGTGCCGTTTCGGGAAATGTGAGGCCGCATAACGGGAATTGTTGCTCCAAACTCCGGGAGGATCTGGAGTTTGGTTTCGCCGAGCATTGGGCAGGGGTTGCCTGCATATGGGGGCCCATCGTTGCGACCAAGATCGCTTTCAGGTTACCGACCCAGGAGGCTGAAGGTGGAGCCTCCAGAAGGATTTGACCAAATATCTGGAGAGACGGATGTGGATCGAGTGAGGGCCGCTCAGCGCTGCTTGGCCGCTGCTTGTGTCCTGGTGGCGACGCTCGCTGCGAACGCCCAGACCCTGAAAACCCTGCACGTCTTGTCGTCATGAAAGACTGGATCGCGTGGTGGGCGTGGTCGTCATGCCACCTGAAGTTGCGGGAGCGCCGCATGATTATGACGACGATCCTGTGTGTGATCGTCGCGGCAGGATGCATGGCGATGTCGCCCCTTCTTTTAGCTCGATTGATCGATGGCCTCCTTGCAGGGCGGCCAGGATCAGGCGGGTACACCATGCTTCTGGTGTTCGGATATCTGGCCGCGATCGCAACGCCGCGAATCATCGGCGTGGTTGTTCTCCAACTCCAGAATAGGTTACGTATCTACGCCAACAGCTCGCTGCTTGCCGCCTATTTCAACTATCTATGCGAACAACCTGACAGCTTCTTCGCGAAGAGAAATGGCGGTGAGCTGAGTCAGGAAATCGCGCAGGCATCGAACGATCTTTACATCATCATACGAAGCCTCTCGTCATCAGCCATCGCGCCGCTGGTTCAGATCTGCATTGCCGTCGCCGTGCTGGCGACGAACCGGAACGTCATCATGGCCGGAATGATCTCCGTGTATGTTGCGCTGTTTCTGGCGAATCATCGCGTCCAGGGTAGAAAGCTCAGTGAGCTCAGGCGGGGATTGATGGGGGCAGGGCGTAGGACCTATGCCACATTGGTGGATTCGATTTCCAATATTCACGTGGCGCGCCAAACCCGGCGTCACTTCGGCGCGGCAAACAGATCTTTGAGGAAATCGACGGCGCCCGTCGACTTCGACGGGTCGGCCGGTGCCGCTTCGGCCGTCGATGTTTCGGCTGGGCGCGCCCTCCGCGCATGAACGTGCGTCGTCCGCCGGTGGGCCTGTTCGGTGCTCCGGCTGAGGCGCGGCGCAGCGTCAGTGACGGTGATCGTGATCTTCTTCGACAGCAGCGGCGGATCGAAGTTGAAGTGCATGCCATCGCCCATCACGAGCTGCAACGTGTGCCGGCCCGGCGGGAGCTCGATCAGAGCTTCGGTCTCGCCGCCTCCGTAATGCAGGTGCTTTCTGTCCTGCGGAATCGGCTCGCCGGGGCTGATCGCTTCGTCCGAGTCGATCAGAAGATGATGATGGCCGGTGTTGGAAAAGCTGTCGCCGGCATGGGTCACGCCCATGTTGCGCAGGCCGAAGCGGCACCAGAACGGGCTCTTCACCGTATCGCCGTCGCTGGGAGAGATGAAATAGAGATAGGCGTCCCTGGGCGCCGTCTTGCCCTGCGCCGACGCCTGCGTCGGCAGCAGCAGCAGGATGGCTGTCAAGGCGGACATCGCGACCACCGCGTGACAACATCTCCGCCAGGACCTTGGATCGGCCGGCGGCGCGGCATACGCGGATTGTTTTCCCGTCATCACTCCGAACTCACGAATTGGATCAACATGGATGGCAAACATCGAACAAAGGCAGCCGGTCGATACATCGACTTCAGCAAGGCGAATTTGAGGTTCCGATCGGTCTCGCCTGCCGATTCCAGATTTGTCAGCGGCAACACGGTGCGATGGAGCACAGGTCGAAGCGGGGATCGCGTCAGAGCGAAAGCGCGATGCGCAAGCCATGGGTCGGATATCTCACGCGGCCATCATAGCGGTCGCGGCTGCCGCTGCGCGCATAGCTGGCATCATTCTTCCACGAGCCCGAGCGAATGACACGGATGAAACTCTGCTCGTCGATCCAGGCCGAGCCATCCGACGGCGCTCCCTGATAGGTCTTGTGCCAGCTGTCGGCGACCCACTGGTCGACGCCGCCGCCCATGTCGAACAGGCCAAACGGATTGGCGGGAAAGCTTCCGACCTTCATCCGCTGTGCAGGCGCGCCGGCGTCGTTGCACCGGCTGCAGTTGGCCATGCCGCCGCGCATCTGGTCGCCCCACCAGAATGCCGTGCTCGTCCCGCCGCGCGCCGCGTATTCCCATTCGGCCTCGGTCGGCAGCCGAAACGGTTTGCCGACGGTCCGAGATAGCCACGTCAGGTAGTCCCGAGCATCGTCGTAGCTGACATTGGTGATCGGATTGTCATCCGGACCGCTCGTCACGTCAGCGCACGCTTTGTCGGCGACGCATTCCTTCCACTCGCCGATCGTGACCGGGTATTTGCCGAGCGCAAACGGCTTGATGGTGACGCGGTGAACCGGAAGCTCGGAGCTCTCGGTGCCGCCCATGGCGAACGTTCCGCCGGGGATCATCACGATATCGGGCAGGCGGATCTTGGCCACCTCAGGGCTGGGTGTCGGCGTCGTCGAGGCTGCCTGGGCGGTCAAATCCGCGGCGAGGGCGACGGCTGCTGCGACCTGAGGAGCCGGCCCCGCGATCGCCAGCGCCTCCGAGGGCGGATCAGCTGGCGCACTCGCAGGGGCGGTCGCGGCGGAGACCGCCTCCATTGTGACACTGCGGACGGCAGGATCGGTGCTTGCGGGGCCGGAAGATGGGACGGAGGCTTCGCCAGCTTGCGGCTGCGCTGGCGGAGCCGGGATCGGCTCCCGCGCCAGCATGAACCAGCTGCCGGCGGCCGCGACCAGCAATGCCCCCAGGCCAGCCGCGGCGCGGCTCCACATTGGTGGCCCACGCTCTGCGACGGCAGCGGCCTTACGAAGGCGGCGGGCCAGCCCGTGATGCCCGTGCGCCTGCCAGATCTCCGCGTGGCTGCGCGCCTCGTCCGGGGCGTATTGCGTGATCGACACGCCAGGAATGCTGCAGACAATTCGTCCGTGCCTGCCGCCGCTGGGAGCGGTCGCCTCGACCTCGGCAGCGTCGCATGAGGCTGAGAGAGATTGCTTCAAGGGGCCGCACATCATCAGCAGCAGTCCACCATCCCCCTTGCTTCGGGGCCGCTCCTGGATCTCGGGGCACGACGCCTGCTCGGCGACATGATGGAAGCTGGGGGCACGCAGCGTATTCAACGCGACGCGCACGACTCGTCCACACCGCGCACAAGGCACGGGATAAATGGTGGTGGCCAGCGGCTTGGCCGGCGCGTCGGGCGCCGGAGCCGGCGATGATTTGGAGACATCGATTCCGGTCAGCATGCGCGAGCCGCCATGCGCCGGCTGTGCCGCCGGTTCATTGTCCCCAGGCGGTAAACGCATCCGTGAATGCGCGCTCACCGTCCGCTCCCTTCTCGATTGCCAGCACGGCGCGGCTGCCGCCGTTGTACACGATCGGGATATCGATCCATTCCTTGCCTTTCAGAAGCAGGAAGTTCCGCGTCTTGTCGACCTCATTGGCGGACAGCGCGATCATGAAGAATTCCGGTGTGACCTTGGCGGTCAGGGTGGACAATGCGGCGCCGCGGCCTGCCTCCTTGGCCTTCATGCTGACGCCCTTCAAGGTGTCGACTCCTGCGTGGCTCGGGTCGCCCGGCCAGTTGAACTTGACCTCCAGGATATGGCTCGCCGGCATTTCGCTTTCCTTGTTGGGCCGCAGCGACAACGTGGCCTTCATCTGCTTGTCGATCTCGACATCGCCTTTGATCGAAGCCGGCACGCTGCCGGCGGCGGGCTCGACGCGCCAGGTCACCTTGCCGAGATAGCGCTTGCCGCCTGGGTCCTGCGGGTCCTCCTGATAGAGAACGGCATGCGACACCATCGGTTGGGCCGCGTTCCCCGTCGTGATGGTGCTCCCAGGAGAGCCCTCGCGGGATGCCGTGCTCGTGACGTCCGGCGTCATCCGTTCCGCGGTGACCTTGTGCGGCTCCGTTGTCGCCGGCAGCGCGGCGGCAGGCGGGGCTGCATTCCACGAGGCCGTAAGCTGAGTCAGGGCTGTCTGCCAGGACGTCGCGATCCGACGTCCTGTCGGCTGCCAGACGAGCGACGCGGTCACCAGGGTAATGGTCAGGACTGCGGCTGCGGCCACGACCGGTCGGCGCAGCGAACTGCGCGGCCGCGCTCTGATCTGGTCGAGCGCCGGACGCAGGCGTGCCGAGAGCCGCTGGTGATCGATGATGGCACGGCCGCGCGCAGGCCCAAACTGGCCGCGCGCCATGGCCGCGCCCGTGTCAGGCGCTTTCGCCGGCTTGGCGCGGGCGGCGTCCGAGGGATCGTTCGAGATCGATGTTGCTTGGGCGCGAAGTTCGTTTTCTTTGTCTGTCGCCGGTGCGACTGGCTCCATCCAAGGCGGCAGCGCCGGAGAGGGGGCATCAAGCGGCGAGACGTCAAGCTTCTCGCTGGCGACGTCGTGTCCCGACCGGCGCGAGGCCCGTGCCTCGTCCGCCGGGGCGCCGCCGATGATCCCGCTGCGCAGCCAGTCCGGCGCTGGATGCTCCGTCGGCTCGCTCAACGCGTCGCGCTGGTCTCGTCGGGCGATCGAGAGGTTTTCCGCGACCGTGGCGATTTCGTCTTCCAGTGAATGGGCCGGCCGTGTGACGGGCAGTCGAGGTTCTGCAGCGCCGGCGAGCGCCGCCGGAGCAGAATATGCTGTGGCCGCAGCGGACTGCGGCGGGATGAATGGTTGCGGCGGACTGAGCATCGGAAGTGCGATGGGGGCGACACGACGCGCATGCTCACGGAGCCGGATCACCCGGTCGGGAAACAGCGCGTTGAGGAGATCGCAGAGCGCCGTCTTCGGCGGCATGAGCTGACGAATGGGGATCGGGACACCGCCGCGTGGAGCGCGGATGATCTCTCGGACGTCGCGATCGTCCGGGACGATTGTCTCCTCGCTCGGCCGGTCTTCGGCGACCGCGAGAATCTTGCGGCCTCTGAGCAGGGTCGTGAGTTCGCGCAGGTCCGATCGCGAGGCGTCGTCGATGATGATGAGATCGAATGCGTCCAGTCGCGGCGGCAGCTGCTCGGCAACGCGCCAAGCCGGCATCAGCTGGCAGGGGATGCCTTGGTGGCAATTTTCGAGGCCCTCGCGCGCGACCTGACGCAGCCGGAACGCGCTCGGACCGGAGCAGGTCGCGGCAAGCTTGTGCGACGTCGTCGTGAACATGGTGAACGCCTGCCGCACGGCGCTGCTCGTGTTCTGGACCAAGGCGAGGTGCATCCGCGCAACGACAACGTCCTCGAACAGCTCGCGCAGCCGCGTCTCCAATACGGCGCGCTGCTCGGACAGATCCTGCAGCAGCTGCTGCTGACCGACGCCTTCGGTCTGTCCGATCAGCACGGCCCAGTTCCAGGCCAGCATCCAGTCGGCGACCAGCACCGCGTCGCCGCCGTCCGCGGTGGCCGGCTCGGTGCGGATCCGCCGGGCGAGTGCGCTCGCCCCGGCCTCGGTCAAGCTCTGGCAAACCTCGGTGAGGAGCTCGATATCCTGGCGCCGCTCATGCAGGCTCTGCAGCTGCCTGCAAATGACGCCCCAGCGCGTCTCGATCTCACGCGGGTCGACGTCGGCTCGTCCGATCTGCGACAGTACTTCGGCCTGGACCCGTGTCGTGATTGCACCGCGGCCGTGAAACAGCTCGTTCAGCCGGGCGAGCTCGCTGCGCTGCTTGCCGATGCGCTCGGCAGTGCTTCTGATGACGGATGCGAGCGCGGCCAATCGGCGGCTGTCGCCGAGCAAGCTGGCGACTTTGCCGGCCGGCATCGACAGCTTTGCGATCGTGGCCAGGACATTACGGCTGGCCAGCGCCGCGGTCACGATCGCGACCTCGACGTTCCTGACGATACGCTCGTGGCCGTGGAGGGTGTTGGCGGAGTCGGGCTCGTGCGTTGGCGCACCGATCTCGACGGCCAGTGTGCGCCATCGGACGTCGAGCGAATGCAGGTGACGCCGCCATGTCAGATAATCGCGCACATGGCCCCAATCGGCTGCGCTGTTCGGCGCGAAGCCGCAGATTGTGATCGCATCCAATGTCTGCTTCAGCACGCGTCCGGATCGCGAGAACGTCGCAAAGGCCTTTTGTCCGGCCGAGAGCCGCTCGACGCGCCTCAGCAACTCCTCGTTGGTGAAGGCGTCGGCTGGAATGTCCACCGGCCTCACCAGGAATCCGGCGCGTCGCGCCAACAAGGATGATGCATCGCGGGCAAAATCAACCAGGATGCCGCTGTCGACGGAGGTGTCGCTTGCCTCGGAGCCGACCGGAGACAGCGATGCAAGCCATGGTTCGTCGGCAACGGTCCGATGCGCCGCCGCCAGTGCCTCAAGATCGCTGGCGAACTTGTCGGCGCCCTCCGGCTGGAGTTTCGCGACGGCCTGATGGGCCAGCTGGCCATCATCGCCGTCCTGGTCCGCTACCGCGGCCATCAACTGCAAATCCGCGTGCAGTCGCATCACCGCCGCTGCGTCAGGCAGCTGCGCGATGTCCGGCACTTGGTCATCGAGGTATTCGATGTCTCCGCCAAGCCGCGATCGCGCCGACCGCGCCTGGTCGACCGCGGCGACGATCAGATCGGTCTCGCTCAGAAATCGCAGCGGCCGATCAGTGAACCACGCATAGGCATCGCGATCAGCAATCATGGTTGCCAGCGCGTCGAGCGGCAAATCGGAAGTGCCGGATCGCAGCAGCGTACGGCCGGCGATGTCGGCGACCTCGTCATCGAGACGCGTTATTGCGTGGCTGGTCGCGATGATGTCCTGCTCGAGCCGGTTGACCTGTTCGGCCTGGGCGTGCAGGTCGGTCGTGTCCAGGATCGACAGCAGCCGGCGGACCACGCGCTCAGCGTGCTTCAACGCGTCCTTGTCGGATCCGGTCAGATCGACCGTGAGGTCGCGAACGGCGCGGGGCAGCTTTTCGGACAGCGCCAAAAGTGCGGGTTTGCTGCGGGACACGACGAGGACCCGCAGGCCAAGCGCGAGATGGTGACAGACCACGTTGGCGATCGCAGCCGTCCGATCGGGCGCAACTGCGCCCTTTACGACAAGGCCGTCCGATCGCTGGAGCTGGCGCACGATCTCCATCTGGTCGGAGTTGGTCGGCAGCGGAAAGAACAGATCGCCGCGATCTGCCGCGGATTGCTCGGCTGGCGTGGTGGCGATCGGGTCCCCGATCACGTTGGACAGCCGCCGGCGCGTGCCGTCATGGGGGGCGTGATCCACAGCCCCGAGCAAACAGTGCGCCAGCGCAGTGAGCCAGCCCTCGTTCGCCGGCATGTAGTCCAGCGCTCGCTGCAGGCGCTTGATGTCGCGCAGCAGGAGTCCGTTCGAGCGCGGCCGCGCAAAGATCACCCAGCGATCCGAGACGACCAGTTGCTCAGTTTCTTCAGCCGGCGGCAGCGCCGTATCCGGCAGCCCCGGGCAATAGAGTCCGTCCGGGTCGAGCTGCGAGCCGATGGTGCTGAGGATAGGCTCGAAGGTGGCGGGCTCGAATGGCGAAAGCTCGACGCCGCGCGCGAGCCGCTGCTCGGCGGTGTGCTCGGCCAGCCTGGCAGCCGATGTGAGCGGTTCGAATGCGCGTAGGTTGACGGTCGCGCCGACCATGCGGGGACGGATCCTGATCTCGGCGTCCGAGCTTCCGCGAACCTCGATCTCGACCAGACGTTCGAGCAGCGGCAGCTCCAGCTCGCGGCCACCGCGACGCCAACGTGATAGGCCGACACCCCACACGATCTCGCAGCTCGCCTCGTTGTGCCCGGGCGCGGTCGCGCGGGCCATGTCGTGCAGCTTGTGGTACAGCGCGATGGTCCGGCGACGTGGACGCTCGGCCGCGGCCCAGGCGGCCCAGGAGCCGGCAAGATAGCGATCCAGACGTTCGACGACATCCGGGCGTTGCTCGAGGTGCAAGCGCAGGCTCCAGAGCCCGGCCGAGGCCGGCTGCCCGCTGGCCGGCGCGCAATGCTCGGTGCGGGCCTGCGCTGCCGCGATCAGCCGGTCCTTCTCTGCGGTCTGCACCGTGATTGTCACGCGCTGCCGAACCAGCGGACGCCGGTCCGGATCCGGGGAGACGTCGATCCACATCGCCAGATCGGTATCGACCGCCGGTGGGTCGGCCGGAAGCAGACGCTCGACAGCGAGCCAGATGGGGCCATGCGCATCGAAAGTATTGCAGCTAACGCCCGGCAAATCCTCCAGCTCGTGCTGCTGGAAGACGAAGCGATGTCCGCCCGCGAGCCGGTGGTCGGACACGCGATCGACCAATTGCGCGTCATGCAGGATCACTTCGGCCACATGATCGAGGACCTTCTGCAAAGGTCCGATCGTCGGCTGCAGTCGATGGACAGCGTTCATGTTGGCTCTCCGACAATGGCGGCGACGAAACGAAGCAAGCGGGTCACCTCCGCGTCTGGACTCCGGCGTCCATCCGACGGCGGCAAGCGCAGCCGCGAGCATCAAAGCAAATGGACGCTCTTTGCGTCAGTGTCTTGGTGTGGCCAGCTGATGTTGTTCGTCCGCCGCTTTCGCGGAAATACTAACAAGCGTCGTGTAGGCCAAACTAATTGTCGGATTATAGGGGCACGCAATGCGGCGTAATGATGAGAGATCCGTATGCGACGTCTTGCCATAGAAAACTGCGTCAACTGATCTGTTATCACTTCGAGAACTGCTGCCGTCGGCTGTCGCGAGTCCGTTTAGAATTTCTTTAAAGAGCCGAGGTCTCCATCCGCGCGGCCTGCCTTGATTGGTTGTGGGAGGTATTCGCGTGTGCCGGGACGTTTCCGGGGCGCGTGCAGCATGCGGTGCCTTGCCGCAATCAGCACGGCGTCAGCGTCCGCTTCGTCGCTGAAATCCCGCGCGCCGCCCAAGCGGCGCCGTGGCGAGGCCGCAATTTATCTCGGAGTGCGGCGTTGGCCGGCGATGTATGGCGTCACGCCATTCTGCGCGTTTTGGAGGAGCGAATACAGCTCAACGCTGTGACAACTTCCGTCTCGCGCTCTGAATGAAGATCTGACGACAATTAGCAGAAGCTGAAAGTACTTAGCTCGTTTGCTGCAATTGCCAAGGTCAGCGGGGTTGCTCGTAGTCACGGTCTGGCGGAGCGGGCGCCGCCCAACTGATGACACGCCAGCATCTTCGACGAGCCCAAGTATCGACATTGCCGGCTTCTAGCGCGAATGGCTCGCACTCGCGCATGGCGTCGATGCTCACGGCGGCGGGTGAAGGGGATGCAAGTCCGCGCATCATCATGGGGAGGTTGGACTGATGATCTTGAATAGCTGCAGCGGGAGACGCGCGGATGATTCCGCGTCCTCACACGACGGCGCTTTGCACATTGGCTGGGGCGGTCGTCCGACCCGCGGCCGCGGCGGATTGCTGCCATCTCTGCTTGCCGCGGTGTCGACACTGGCGTTGAGCGCGGCAGCCGCACAGGCGGCCGACGATCGATCGTCGCAGCCGGCGGACGGGGCGGCGGTCAAGGCGCTGATGGCGAAGATCGAGTCCATGGAGCAGCGCATCAACACGCTTCAGGTCGAGCTCAAGGACGCCAAGGCGAAGAAGACGACCAGCGTCGGACAGTCGGCCTCGCAGGCCTCCAGGAATCCGTCCGGGCCGGTCGCTCTGATTGGTGCGAAGGATGCACATGGGGGCGCCTTGAAGGCGTCGGACAACGCGCAGGCCGCGTCCAAGTCGGTCGGCAACGCCATGGCGCTGGCCGATTCGAAGGACGTCAAGAATGGGGGATCGACAACGGCCGATGCCGCGCCGCCGTCATCTCCCGCGTCCCGGCTCGCGGCTGCGTTCGCGGACGCCGATCCGAAGCCGAAATTCCTGCCCGCTGCCGATCTGAAGGCGCCTCCGCCGCCCACCGGGAAGGATCTGTTCGGCGTGGCGCCCTCGCCAGTGCCCGGAATGCGGATCGGCATGTATGGCGAGATCAAGCTGGGCTCGATGCAGAATCCTGCCGCCAACGGCCAGTGGCAGAACGGTTTCGACATGGCGCGTCTGGTCCTGCTGCCGACCTATCAGGTCAACGATTATATCACCTTCAACGCGGAGCTGGAGTGGGAGCACGGCGGCACTGCGTTCGACAATGATGACAAGCTGCATGGCGCGGTCGAAGTCGAGCAGGCCTTCTTCGACGTCAAGTTCAACGATCATTTCACCCTGCGTTCGCCAGGTATCGACTTGATCCCGATCTCGTTTACAAATCTCTATCACGAGCCGACGCTGTTCTACTCGGTGCAGCGGCCGGAGCTTGCCAACGGCCTGATTCCGACGACCTGGTATGCGCCGGCGGCCGGCTTCTACGGCAAGATTGTCGACGGCTTGAATTATCAGTTCCAGATCAGCCAGAGCGCGGAAGATTTCGGCGACGACTTTGCTCATCGGGGTGACAATGGCCACATCAATTCAGGAGGTTATGCGGCTGGCATCAGCGGCTCGGAAGCGCTGGCGCTCTCTCGCGCGCCGATCGGCGACTTCCGGCAGCTGAGCAATGAGCTCGCTTATACCTTGCGTCTGAGCTACACGCCGTCGTTCCTGCCCGGCTTCGCCGGAAGCTCTGCGATCTATTATTCGCCGAACGTTACGCCGCGCGGCGCGTATGCCACGCAGCCTGACGGCACCGAGGTTCCGCTCGGCAAGAACGCGATGACGATCTTCAATACCGAAGCGCGCTACCGGGTGCCGAACACCGGACTCGAGCTGCGAGCCGAATATGCCCATGTGAACTTCTCCAACCCGGAGAACCTGCGGGCCAATAATGATCTCGACGACACGAACAATGTCGGCAAGAACATGTGGGGCTATTCGGGCGAGATTGCCTATCACTTCAGAGCGCCGAATGATTACGACATTGTGCCGTTCTATCGCTACACACGGCAGAACTTCCAGACATCCGGCATGCTCGGCTCAGATCTGACCAACGGACTCAATAACATCACAGGGAGCGGTGACATGACGTTCCATGACGTCGGCGTCGCCGTGTTCCCCAATCCGAGCCTGGTCTACAAACTGAACTACACCAAGGTCATTGACCGTAGTCCGACCGGTGCGATGTCCGACCGGGTTCTCGCTGGGGTCGGCTGGCTCTGGTAGCCGGCCGCATGAGGAGAGGCCGCTGCCCTCTGGGCGGCGGCTGTCCTCCAGCAGGCGAGCTGAGGATCCAGGACGGAACGAGAGCTGTTCCGCCTCGGAGACTTGTAACTTGGAAGTACTCGGTAGATTGGGTGGGCGGGCGAGTGTTGGCGATTTCTGATGAGGGCCCTGGTTGGCGGCGATGCCGTGCGCTCGCCGCGCTGGTCATAGTGTCGATGGTGCTGGCGGGCTGCAATCCGGCGACGCTCGGGAGCGACAGTCGCGGCGACGACGTGATGGACAAGGTCGGGCGTCTCGACCTCTCGCCGCGCTATCCGCGACAGGTCATGCCGGAGCAGTCGCCGGCGGCGCGCCGTGCGCGGGCGGAGATCTACGGCGGCAATGACGATCCCAGGGACGCACGTGCGGAACTGCCGGCGGCGCCATCGCTTCCGGTGCAGGAGGCCGCAGCCCATTCGCAGGCGATCGGCAACGGCTTCGAGCTGAATTTCGAGAATTCGCCAATCGCGACCGTGGCCAAGGTCGTGCTCGGCGACGTGCTTGGTGTCGGCTACACCATCGATCCGCGGATCCAGGGGACCGTGAGCCTGTCGTCGGTGCGTCCGGTGCCGAAATCGGACGTGGTCTACGTGCTCGAGAACGCCCTGCGGCTGGCCGGGACGGCACTTGTACGTGATAATTCCGGCTATCGCCTGATTCCGCTCGGTGAGGCAGTCGGCGCGGGCAATGTGGATGCGCCCGGTGCTGCGGCCGAGCCCGGCTACGGCATCACGGTGCTTCCGCTGCAATATGTCTCGGCACCGACGCTGCTGAAGCTACTCGACAGCTTCGCACTCAAGCCCGGCACGGTGCGCGCAGACCCGGGCCGCAACATGTTGTTAATCCAGGGCACCGGCTCCGAGCGACGCACGGCGGTCGATGCCGCGCTGAGCTTCGACGCAGACTGGATGAAAGGGCAATCGGTCGGGATCTTCCCGATCGCCAACGGCAATCCGGAGCCGATCGTCGCCGAGCTCGAGAAGATCATGGACACCGGCGACAGTGGGCTCGGTCAGAACATGGTCAAGTTCCAGACCATCAGCCGGATGAACGCGGTCATGGTCATCAGCCGCAAGCCGGCACTGCTGCGCACCGCCGAGACCTGGATCAAGCGGCTGGATGCCGGCAACACGCTCCGCAACAGCGTTCATGTCTACCGCGTCAAATACGGCGAAGCGCGGCAGATGGCGCGGGTGTTGAACGAGATGTTCACGGGAAATTCGGCCAGCGCCGACGCGTCGTCGACGGATCTCGCCCCGGGATCGGGCGCCGCATCGAGTTCGAGCAGCGAGCGGCTGTCGGCCGCGGGGACGGCGTCGACAGGCAGTCTCTCGGGTCAGCAGCCCGGCAACAACGGTCTGGTCGCCAATCGTGGCTTCGGAGGTGCGCCGCCGGCGACCCAGACGAGCCTCGATTCGGCCCCGGAGTCGCGCGCGTCCGCCGGCGGCAGCAAGCCGCTGATGGACGGCGTGCGCATCACGCCCGACGTGGTCAACAACACGCTGCTGATCTATGCCGACCGTGAGAACTACCGCATCATCGAAGCTACCTTGCGACAGTGCGACCGGCCGCAGCTGCAGGTCGCGATTGATGCCACCATCGCCGAAGTGACGCTCAACGACAATCTGAACTACGGCGTGCAGGCCTATCTGACCAGCAAGAATCTTGGCCTGCGGCCAGATCAAGGCTCACTCCTCAACACCACCTCGACATCGGCGCCGGCGACGGTCGCCTCGGCCGCCGGGACGATCACCAACGCCTTCTTGAACCGTGCCTTTCCGGGCTTCAATTTCCTGATCGGGTCGGAATCGCAGCCGAGCGCCATCCTGAGCGCGTTGCACACGGTCACCGACGTCAAGGTGCTGTCCAATCCTTCGCTGGTGGTGATCGACAATCAAGCGGCGACATTGCAGGTCGGCGACCAGGTGCCGGTGTCGACCGGCAGCGCGACGGTGCTGACGACCAACAACACGGTCGTGAATACGATCGACTATCGCAATACCGGGATCATCCTGCGGGTGGCGCCGCGCGTCAACGAGAACGGCAATGTGCGGCTGGAGATCGAGCAGGAGATCAGCAACGTCTCGCCGCAGACCGCGAACAGCCTCACGCCGACGGTGGCGCAGCGCAAGGTCAAGAGCGCGGTCGCGGTCGCCAGCGGTCAGACCGTGCTGCTGGCTGGCCTCATCAGCGAGACCCATCAGGGTACGCGCAACGGTGTGCCCGGCGTCGACCAGATCCCGGTGCTGGGCGATCTGTTCAGCAACAACGATCGCACCCGCGGGCGGACCGAGCTGATCATCTTCATCCGCCCCCAGATCATCCGCGACGGCACCGATGCGCATTACGTCGCCGAGGAGCTGCGCTCCAAGCTGCGTGGCACGATCAGGCCGGTGTCGACGAGCGCCCTTCAGCCGCCGCGGGCCGGCCGATGAGGCGGGTGTCGACTATCGCGCTCGCCGCGCTGGCGCTGACCCTCGGACTTGCGGTGGCCGACGCCCGACCACGCGGAGACGGATGGGCGGCCTTCGCCCGCGGCGATTACGTCAGGGCCGGCGCGCTGCTGGCGCCGATGGCGCAGCGTGGGCACCCGCGCGCGATGACCGCGCTCGGCTACATGTATGAGAACGGCCTTGGCGTTCCGCAATCGTACGATGCCGCAGCCGAACTGTACACAGGAGCCGCCGAAGGCGGTGATCCGGCGGCCCAGCATCTGCTCGGTCTGAGCTACGACAAGGGCCATGGCGTAAGCCAGGATCACGTGCTGGCCTACAAATGGTTGAGTCTGGCAGCCGCCGCGGCACCCGTTCGGCTCCGCGAGCCATACCTGCGACTCCGCAATGCAGTCGCCATCAAGATGTCGTTCGAGCAGGTGATCGAAGGGCAGCGTCTGGCGATGGAATGGCATCAGGGACGGTCAGGTCGAACCGGACTGGCCGCGTCGGCACCAGGTTTGTAGTTGTTCTAATCAGCTGATCTCATAAGCGTCATCTTTGACGCGGAGAACGAGGCATTCGCCAAACGGCCCTCCGCAATGAGGTGATCGACAGGATCTGTCATGGGACGCGCCATGAGCTCGACTCCTCCTCCTGGATTTGCCGACGCCGTGCAAGGCGGCCATGCTCCGGTCCGATCCTTCGTGGGATCGGCAGCCGGAGCAGCGCCTGAACGGGGTGGGATGAGATCAACTGAGGTGACCGATCCTGCATCTCCAGGATTTGTCGACGAGATTGCGCGGCAGCTGGGATTGCCGCGCATCGCGCTGGCCGAGCTGTTGGCTGCGAAGCCGCTGGCGGAGCAGTTTTCACGGCGCTTTCTGCGCGAGACGATGGTCTTCCCGTTCCAATCCGCCGATCACAGGCCGTGTCTTGCCGTCGCGGATCCTCGCGACACTGCGACAGCGCGCGCGGCTGAACTGGTCTTCGGCGGCCCGATCGAGCTGGTGGTCGCCTCCGCCGAGGACATCGCGACAGCGCTCAATCGGCTGGCCGGCGATGATGAGGTCCCGGCTCGCACTGAGGCGGCGCAGCCGCAGCTGCGCGAAGACGACATCGAGAGCCTGCGCGACCTGGCCACCGGAGCTCCGGTGGTGCGGGCCGTCAACGACCTGTTCGAACAGGCGGTCGAGCTGCGCGCCAGCGATATCCATGTCGAGGCGATGCGCAGCGGTCTGTCGGTCCGGATGCGTGTCGACGGCTTGCTGAAGCCGGTTCCTGCGCCGTCGGGTGTGCTGCCCCAGGCGGTGATCTCGCGCATCAAGATTGTCGCCGGGCTGAACATCGCCGAACGGCGGCTGCCTCAGGACGGTGCCGCGCGGCTGCGCATCGGCCGTCTCGAGCTCGATGTGCGCGTCGCCGTGATGCCGACGCAGCATGGCGAGTCCGCCGTGATCCGGCTGCTGCCGAAGGAACGTGGGCTGCTGTCGGTCGAAAAGCTCGGCTTCGCCTCGCACGACGATCAAGCGCTCCGCCGCCTGCTGGCGCTGCCGCACGGCATGATCGTGATCTGCGGCCCGACGGGCAGCGGCAAGACCACGACGCTTGCGACCGCGTTGTCGATGCTCAACGAGCCGACGCGGAAGATCCTCACCATCGAGGATCCTGTTGAATACGAGATCCCGGGCATCAACCAGTCGCAGGTCAAGCCGGCCATCGGGTTGACCTTTGCCTCCGCGCTGCGGTCGTTCGTGCGGCAGGACCCGGACGTCATCATGGTCGGCGAGGTGCGCGACGGCGAGACCGCCCACGTGGCCGTTCATGCCGCGTTGACCGGCCATCTGGTGCTGACGACGCTGCATACCGAGAATGCCGCGGCGGCCGTGCCGCGGCTGCTCGATCTCGGCGTCGAGGATTTCCTGCTGCGCTCGACGCTGCGGGCCGTCATCGCGCAGCGGCTGGTCCGCAGACTCTGCGTGCGCTGCCGTGCGAAGCGGAGGCTGAGCGCCGAGAATCTCTGTGCGGATCCACGCTATGCCGCCCTCGGCTTCGAGGTCGGCGAGACCGTGTATGAGCCCGCAGGATGCGACAGCTGCGGCGGCTCCGGTTATCGCGGCCGGCTCGGCATCTTCGAAGTGCTCGAGCTCAACCCGGAGATCCGATCGCTGATCCAGGGGACGACCGATGCCGGCGTGATCGACCGTGCCGCCGTTCGTCAGGGCATGACGACGATGCTCGATGACGGGATCGCAAAGTGCCGGGCCGGCGTGACGTCGGTCGCGGAGATCTTGCGCGTGACAACGTTACGGTGAGCCGGTGAGCAGGTTCCGCTATCGCGCACTGACCGAGAACGGTGATGTCGTGCATGGCACGATCTCGGCGGCGACAGCCAAGGATGTGATCGATCGCATCGAGTATCTGCGGCTGCTCCCGATCGAGACGGTGGAGGAGAAGACCGCGAGCCCTGTCACCCGCGATATGCTGGCTTGGTTCGGCGGTCCGACCCAGGCCGATGTCACGACGTTCACGCGCGACCTGGCGCTGCTGCTGAAGGCCGGTGCGCGGCTTGAGGACTCCCTCGAATTGCTGGCCGGCGACGCCGACATCGGGCGGCTGCGTCCGATCGTCAACCGTCTGCGATCGAGCATTCTTGCCGGAGAAAGTCTTGCCGACGCGCTGGCGCATCATCCGTTACAGTTTCCCGCAATGTACCTGGCGCTGGTGCGGGTCGGCGAAGCCTCGGGAAGTCTCGATCACGTGCTCGAGGTCCTCGGCGCAGAGCGGGCGCGCGCGGACGCAATGCGGCGCAAGCTCAGCGATGCGATGCAGTACCCGCTGTTCGTGCTGGCCGCCGCCGCGCTGGTGATGCTGTTCTTCTTCCTGGTCGTGCTGCCCCAGTTCTCGGCCGTGCTGCGCGATTTCGGTGCCAAGACTGACACGACCATTACGACGTTTCTCGACATCTCCGATTTCGTGCGCGGCCATGGCGCCGCGCTTGCATCGGCGGCGGCCGCGATTGTCGCTGCGGGTGGTCTGCTGTTCGGCCGGGCCGGTGTCCGTGCCGCCCTGATCGCACAGCTCTGCCGCTTGCCGGGCCTCGCGAAAGTATTCGGGTCGTATCGTACGAGCGTGTTCTGCCGCAATCTGGCGATCCTGCTCGGCAGCGGCCTGACCTTGACCGCGACCTTGCGTATCCTGGTCGACATCATGTCGGCCATCGGCAATGGCGCGGAATGGGGCGCCGCGGCCGACCGCGTGCGTCACGGCGGCAAGCTGTCGGAGGCGCTGGCGGCGACGAGCATCCTGCCGGCCATGGCGACGCGGATGATCCGGATCGGTGAGGAGACCGGGCAGGTGCCGGTCCTGGCTGGCCGCATCGCCGAATTCTATGAGGCGAAGCTGCAGCGCAGCCTCGATCGCATCGTTGGCATTGTCGGTCCTGCGGCCATCATTCTCATCAGCACCGTCGTGGGTGGCCTCATCGTGTCGGTGATGTCCGCGCTGCTGTCGGTCACCCAACTCGTGGGCTAACAGGAATGGACCTTGAGATGAAGCACCCCGAGATCAACAGGACGCCCCGGCCGGCCGGGGCTGCGCGTCACGAGGATCAGCGCGGCTTCACGCTGGTCGAGATGCTGGTCGTCATCGCCATCATCGGAATGATCATGGGGCTGATCGGTCCGCGCGTGCTGTCATCGCTGAACGAATCCCGGGTCAAGACCGCGCGGATTCAGATCCAGAGTTTTTCGAGCGCGCTCGACCTGTTCTATCTCGACACCGGCCGCTATCCGACCACGTCGGAAGGTCTCGCCGCTTTGGTGCGGCCGGTCGCGACGATTCCGGGCTGGGCCGGGCCGTATCTCAAAGGCGGCAATGTCCCGAGCGATCCCTGGAGCCACGCCTACGTCTATCGCTCGCCCGGACAGCAGGTGCCGTACGAGATCCTGTCCTATGGGGCGGACGGGCAGGAGGGGGGCACGGATCTCGCCGCCGACATCTCCTCCTCGACCCCTGTGGGTGTGAGATAGCATGGTCGGCCGCCACGGCCGCGAGGCCGGCTTCACCCTGATCGAGGTGGTTTGCGTGCTCGCGATCGTCGCGCTGCTGGCGGCCGTGCTGCTGCCTGCGGTCTCCGGGCGAACCTCGCGGCCGCGTCTGGAAGCCTATGCGATCGAGGTCGCCGCGTTGCTGAAGGCCGACCGCAACGCCGCCATCCGGCGCGGCGGCGAGGTCACGACGCGGATCGATGCGCAGGCGCGCACGATCCGCTCCGGCACCAACGGACAGGTGGTGCGCCTGCCTGACGACGTGCGGTTCGAGACCGTGCTGCCGCGCAGTTGCGACGACCAGCCCGCGCGCCAGACCATCAGCTTCTTCGGCTCAGGCATGTCTTGTGGTGGTGTGATCACGCTCACGCATAACAATGCCGGCTACGACATTCGCGTCAACTGGCTGACGGGGAGGATCGACGTTGCATCGCATGCTGACCTTGCCAAGCGATAAAGCGAGTGCGGGATTTACCCTGCTTGAGACGCTGGTCGCGCTCGCGATCGTGGCGGTGTCGCTGGTCGCCATCGCTGCCCTGATGGGGTCTTCGGCGCGTGGCAGCCGCAAGCTGGAGCAGCATGTCGCGCTGGTGCAGGCCGGCTACAACGCGCTGTGGCTGGCTTTTCCGTCGCGTTTGCCGCCGCCATCCCGGGCGCAGTCCGGGGAGACGATGGCGCATGCCTGGCGCGCGCAAATGCAGCCCTTCGCGGTCGATCTCGGCGGGGCCGACAATGCGTCCGTCTGGCTGCCGCAGAAGATCCTGGTCCAGGTGCGATCGCCATCAGGCGCCACTATGGAGCTCGAGACGATCCGGCTGTTCCGAAGGCAGGCCGAGCGATGACCAGCAGAGCGGACCATCCACAAGCGGGTTTCACGCTGATCGAAGCTCTCGCGGCGATGGCGCTGATGGGGCTGCTCGTGTCGGCGCTGGCCGCGATCGCGTCACACTGGTTGCCGAACTGGAATCGTGGGCTCAATCGCATCCAGCGCAGCGAGTCCGTGAGCGTCGCACTCGACCGCATCAGCGCCGACATCGCTGCGTCTGAATTCATCAGGCCCGACGGTCAGACCAGGTCCGTCCTGTTCGACGGATCCGAGACGTCGGTCACCTTTGTCCGGATCTCGCTCGGACCGAGAGGAGGCCGCGGCCTCGACCTGGTTCGCGTCGCCGAAGCAGGCGAGGGCGATGGCGCCGTGGTGACGCGAAAGCGTGTAGCATTCGCGCCGGGCCGTTCATCAGACCACGCGTTCGTCGATCCGGTCGTGCTGCTGCAATCGCCCTACCGGGTGTCGTTCGCCTATACCGGCGCCGACCGGAGCTGGACGTCGTCGTGGCGCAACGCCGAGACGCTGCCGGTCGCGGTGCGGGTGACGGTGCGCAACGCAGCCGACCCGACTGCGCCGTCGATCTCGCGCATCGCAGTCATCCATGTTTCGGCACCGGCCGATAGCGTCTGTCGTCCCGCGGACAGCGGTTGCGAGCGGTCGGCGCTGGCGGCCGGCGCCACCGTCGGGCGCGCCGCCGCGCGAGCGGAGCCATGATCATGCGCTGGCTGCCAGAGCTCCCGATCACGGAACGTGATGATCGCGAAGGCGGCTTCGTCCTGGTGGCGGTGCTGTGGATCCTGATCTCACTGGCCGGACTGGCAGGGGCACTGTCGATGTATCTCGTCAGCTCGGCCCAGCGGCTGTCGCTCGATGATGCGCGCCTGCGATCGGCCGCTTTGGCTTCGGCAAGCCTGGAGCTTGCCGCCTACAAGCTCTCCCTCACGTCGAAATCACAACGGCCGTCCGCGGGGGCTTTTTCATTCCGGCTCGATCATGCGCAGGTGTCGGTCGTCTTCCAGTCGGAAGCGTCCCGCCTCGATCTCAATCACGCGTCGAAGCAGATGCTGGCCAACCTCTTCGGGGAGCTCGGTGCGTCCTCCGACAAGGCCGGCGCGTATGCCGAGCGGATCATCGGCTGGCGGACCCCGCTGAGCGAGACCGCTTCGGATGGCGAGCGCGACCTCTACCGGACAGCCGGCGTGGACTACATGCCGCGCAGTGCGCCGTTCGCCAGCAGTGAGGAGCTCCGGCTGGTGCTCGATCTGCCGCCGGCGCTGGTCGACAAGGCGATGCCCTTCGTGACCGTCTTCAACGGCCGGCGCGAGATCGATGCGCTGGAAGCTGCGCCCGAAGTGGTGGCCGCGCTGCCAGGGATGACGGAGGATCTGTTGAAGAGCTTCCTCGCGCAGCGCGCTGGCCTGCGCCGTGACGCTCGATCGCTTGCCTCCGTACTCGGACCGGCCCGGGCCGCGGCGACCTTGGACGTCGGTGATGCGGTCCGGGTGTTGATCACCATCGCCTTCGACGCCGGTCGCCGCTCCGCGGCCGAGGCCGTGATCCTGCTCGGCGAGGGCGATGATCCGTACCAGATCCTGGCCTGGCGCGACGATGCGGGATATCCCGCCATGCTCAGGCCGTCAGGAAAGGCGCTGTGATGAGGATGGCAACGCGCGTGCGCCATGAACTGGCGGCCTGGATCGGCTCTGTCGCGACGATCACCGTCGCCGTGATCGGCCGGCTCCATCTCAAGCCACCCGTCCAGTTGATCGAAACCGAGCGGAACGTCTTCGTGTTGCGGATGATCGCGCGACCCGGCCGATCGATCCTGCCGGACTGTCGCGTTCTTCTCTCGGATGGCGAAAGGAGCGTTCCGGTGCTTTCCACGAGTTGGCAGAATCTGCTGCGCGGCTGCCAGATCGAGATCGTGCTGAGGCCAGACCGCTTCCTGTGGAAGCCGCTGGATCTTCCCAGGCGGGCCGTCGAGTTTCTCGATGCCATGATCCGCTCGCAGCTCGATCGGCTGACGCCGTGGACAGCGCAAGAGGCGGTGTTCGGCAGCGCGGCTCCGGTCGAAATATCGGGCGACCGTATCCGGACCATGGTGATCGCCGCGCCAAGAACAAGGTTCGAGCCTCTCATTCGGCTCGCCGAATCCTGGCGAGCTGGATCGGTCGTCTTGTTTGCTGCGCCCGAGGCCGTCCAGACAGCCGACGCTGGCGAGCTCGGCGCGCGCAGCGCAACGAAGCTGACCGAGCAGCATCTGCGCGGGTCGCTTGACGTCGGACGCGTCAGTCGCATGCTGACGGCCGTCCTGACGGTTGCTGCGATCGCGGCGACGCTGTCTCTTGCGGCGGGGAGCATCGCCGGTGAGAAGCTCGAACAGCAGCAACGGCTGCTGTCGCGCAAGATCTCTGAGCGGCGCGCAGCGCTGCGTCTCGATCTGCAGGGCACCGACAGCGCCGCGTTGCGCGGTCTCCAGCATCGTAAGCAGGAGACCGCCGCCGACGTGCTGGCGCTGGATGCCCTGTCGCGGGTGCTTCCGGACAATACCTACGTGACCGAGCTGCGGATGGACAAGGACAAGCTGCAGATTGCGGGGACCAGCCAGGATGCGGCTGCGCTGGTCAGGCTGATCGAGCAGTCAGCCCACTTCAAGCATGCGACATTCTCGGCGCCGACGACACGTTCGGTCGATGGGACCGGGGAGCGTTTTCGCATCGAGGCCGACATCAAGCCGCATTTTGGACCTGGCACATGAGCAGCGCGAAACTCTTGACGAGCACTCCTGCACCACCTTCAGTCGCCGCCCTGGTCTATGCCGGCCTATTGCTTGTGTTGATCGCCGCGACGACGCTACCCATCAAGAGCGTGCTCGATCAGTGGGACGAGGTGGCCGCGCTGACCGGGACACTTCGGCTGCTGGACGCCCACAGCATGGTGCCGGCGCATCAGGATGGGGAGGGGGTTATTCGTAAAGGATCCGCCTTCCTCGAAGGCCCCACCGTCACGGTGGCCGGCGCTGTTCTGCTGCAACGCCTGGGTGACGTGGTCACTCGTCACAGCGGCAGCATGTCGTCGTCGCAGCTCGACGTTCAAGGTCCTCGCGCCAATGACGGTCATATCAGCGTCACCGCGAATCTCGAAGTTGCCGAGGTCGCCCTGCAATCCGTGCTTTACGAGCTGGAGGCTGGAATGCCATATCTGTTCGTCGACGAGCTGGTGGTTGAAGGCAATTCGTCCTTGGCGACATCCGGCGGCAAACTACGCGTCACGATCACGGTGTCCGGACAATGGCAGGGCCCGCAATGAGGCGTTTTCTCAAACTTTGCGTCGCTGCCTGCTGTAGCGCCGTTGCTGCGGCCTTGGCGTTCGGCATCGTCGGGTCGGCGGGGCACGATGTCACCGGCTCATTGTCCGCCGCGCCACCCGCACAGATGCGCGACGCACTCTCAACGTCGGGGATACAGGGGCGGAGCGGCAATCCACTGTGGGCCATTCCGCTCTCGCAGCTGTCGGAAACCCGGGAGCGGCCAATCTTCTCACCGTCGCGACGCCCTCCGCCGGCCGATGAGCCGCCGCCGGTCGTCGCTGCTGCACCGGTCGCCCAGGAGCCGAGCCCACTGGAGCGGCCGCAGCTCTCGCTGGTCGGGACTGTCGTCAACGGCGACAATGGTCTTGCCATCTTCCTTGATCCGGGCGGCGGGAGACCGCTGCGGATCAGGACCGGTGCGGACTATCAGGGCTGGACGCTGAGCCGGGTCGAGGCGCGGTCGGTCACGCTGCAGAAGGGCGACGACCTCGCAATTCTCCATTTCGCTTCGCCGTCCGGGCAACCGGTCAATTCGGTCGCTACGACTGTTGCTGATGTGCCGTCGACACAGACCGCTCCTCCGCTTGCGCAGGCGGGGCCGCCTTTTCTGTCGCCGGAGTCGCGGCTGCTCCGGATGCATCAGCGGCAGCGCTCGGGGCGCCGCCAGCTGTGAGCTATCAATGTTCGTGGATGCCGTAGCGGCTTGGGGCAGAACTCCGCACCGATGTCGATGTCCATGGACGTCGATTTGAACGGTGATCCCACGCGCCGTCAGCGCTTGCACAATCCGCTGGTGAGGACCCATCCCTTGTCGGTGAGAGCGGCGGACACGATGTCGAAATAGAGCCGCTTGTCAGGATCGTCCTCGGACACGAACGAGACCTGACATAGGAAGCGCCCGCTATCATCGCCCTTGTCGCATGTCGCCTCGACGATCTTCAACCCTTTGTCGTGGCGCACGCCGGATGACGGCGCTTCCTGCTCGTAGGCCTTCTGGATGATGTCGGTGGTTGGCGCGCCACAGGCCACGCCGGTGACGTTGCAAGCCCACGCGAGAACAACAGCAAGCAGCATCCTTGGGTCTCCTTGAAGCGGGTCATGACAGGTTGCCGATAGAGCAAGTCGGCATGCTGCGGCGAGCCTCGTGCGACTATGCGATACGAACTACGTAGACTGATTGTCGGTTTTATGTCGACCGTGTCCGTCCTGCGCACACGGCGCACGGAATATCATCTCGTTAGATCGATTCTTAAAGGCGGGATCGCGATTCTCACAAAACGAAAGAAAGCGTCACAAAGGAGACATCCGACATCCATAGCTCCAAGGAGGGAGGGTGCGAGCGCACCAATTGCTGACGGCTCGGGCGAGACGCTCGCAAGCCGCGTCGGTGCAGCCTGCATCGTGTCGCAAAGATCTTAATCTCGAGCCAAATGGGGATCAGGCATGTTAGTTGGGGGGCTGCACAAGCCAATGACAAGGATACTGACATCGGCAGCCGCGCTGCTGGCCGGATTGATCTTCGCCGGGGCAGCAGCATCCGCTCACGATCTGGCCGAGCCGACGGTGTTCAGGAGCAGGCATGGTGTCCTCGACCTGCTGATGATCGCCCGGGCCAAGCCGATCTCGACCATCACCTATGCTCCGCCTACCGGCTCGCCCATGAACCCGACCGGCTGGGTCTATGAGATCTGCCGGCGGCCCGCATCCGGCAATACCTGCCCGGCCGATGCCGCGGTGGCCGATTACGGCGGCGTGCGATTGGCCTTGCAGAAGGGCGACACGCTCAAGATCAGGCTGGTGAATCAGTTGCCGCAGCTCGACGCGGCCAAGGTCAATCACAATGCCGATCCCGGCCAGGCCAATCTGTTCCGTAACCCGACCAACCTGCATACTCACGGATTGATCGTCGAGCCGCGGGCGCCGACGCTGAAGGACCAGACCTTCGGCGACTACGTTTTCGTGCAGATCTTCAACTCGGCCAACGGGATGCCGGTGCCGCAGACGACCCATCAGCACGGCTCCAACAAGATGGACTATGCCGATTATCGGATCGATATTCCGTGGAATCACCCGTCGGGCCAGTTCTGGTTTCATCCGCACATTCACGGAATTTCGCTCAACCAGGTCTCGCAGGGTCTGGCGGGCATCATCTCGGTCGGCGAAGTCTCGGACTATGCGCATGGCGACGCGCGGGACACGCCGTTTCCCGACGCGAGCGTGCGCCATCTGATCCTGAAGGATCTTCAGGTCGCCCCCGGCGGACCGGTTCAGTTCGACAGCGGTCCGGCAAACGTCCAGCCGGGCGAGGTGATCAATCAGCAGGATCCCGGTTTCTGCGCCCAGTTTCCGGCGGACAGCTCCGAGGTGCGGGAAGGGTCCTGCCCAGGCGTTGATACCTCGGCCGATGGCGGCTCGAATTTCTCCGGCGGCAAATGGTTCTTCACCGTGAACGGCCGGACTTTCCCGAAGATCAAGGTGACCGATTCCGACGGCGAAGTCTGGCGGCTGACCAACGCGTCCGGAAGCCTGTCGTACAATCTCCAACTGACGGACGACGAAACGCAAAAGCCGATGATCATTCAGCTGATCTCGGTCGACGGCGTCAGCGTGAACCTGCCCCAGGACACGACCATGGACACCATGGTCCGTCTCGGCGGCGCTCGTTTCCGGGTCGTTCCCTGTCCGCCGCTGCCGACCTCGCGCTTCCACTCGAAGCCGGTTTGCGTCACCCAGATGGTCATGATGCCGAGCTCGCGGACCGAGGTGTTCGTTACCTATCGTGATCCGGCGACGGGCGCGATCGCCAGCCCGGGACGCTCTGCATCCGCGACCTTCAAGATGGCCGGACTGACGATGGGCAGCGGCGACCAGTGGCCGGCGGTCGATCTCGCCAAGGTGCACTTCCACCAGCACGGCTGGCGCAACCACATCGCCTATGGCCTCGACATCAGGGGTGATGCATTGGCCACGATGCAGCCATCGGGCATCCTTGATGCAAAAGTGCCGTATGCGAGCGCCGCGCCGCTGCGCGACGGGTGCCGCCCGCTGCCGCCGGGACATCGTCGCCGGATTTTCTTCGGCCTCGCGGATCTGACCGACGACGGCACGTTCGGTCTCGGCTATGAGGAAGTCGATCAGAACGGCAATCCGGTGCCCGGCACCCAGCTCCCGGTGAGTCAGTTCGATCCATCGCAGAACATCGTCTGTTTGCCGCTCGCAGCCGGACAGCGCCCGGTCCACGAGACCTGGGAGCTGGTGCAGCTCTCGACAGAGAACCACAACTTCCACATCCATCAGACACGGTTCAGAACCGTCAACAGCAAGGCGGGCGAGAACACACCGCTGTCGGTGGCCCTGAACAGGAGCATCGGCGGAGGCATGCTGCAGGACAATGTCCCGCTGGGCGTCGCGACGCCGAATGTTCCGGAGGTCATGGACGCCCAGAGCGGCGTCTGCAGCATCGAGCAGTGGCGGAGCGGCCAGTGCACGTCGAAGCCGGTGGTCGTCGATATTCCGTTCTCGCAGGTCGGCGAGTTCGTCTACCACTGTCACATCCTCGAGCATGAGGACGGAGGCATGATGGCCAAGATCAAGGTCGTGCCGTCGCCTTATGGCGGCAATGCCTGGGAGGCGATGAACCAGATGCCTTGGTAGTCGCAACGCTCTGCTCGTCGCTAGATCGATGCCGCATGCGCGGCATCGACGCGACGAATGCGCTGCGATGTCGTGACGGTGCGTAATCACCGCCGCCCGGGAAAAGACCGGCTTGCGACAGCGGCACGCTTCCGATGCGGCGTTCGTAGGCTGAACCGCATTTTTGAATCGATCCAAACTGCTGCAGGCTTGTTTGCATGCCTCTGAAAAGACAGGCCCGTGTGCGGCCAGCCGTGAAGCGCGGGCTTCGTGATACGGCGATGTAAAGCAACATTGTTATTCCCCGGCCGCTCCGGCAAATCGCCAATATCGATGCAGCAATTCGCCGCAATCGGACCACCTACTATGCTGGTGATGACAATCACAACGGTTCGCAGCTGGCCGGTGATGAGAGTCGGAAGGACGCGGTCAGATCGACGTCCAAGCGAGTACGTAATGAGTTTCGGTCCTCGTCCTGACTGATGTTGCAGGCGGGCGCGGAACGTTTGAGCAGAAGCAGGAGCCGCTTCGGCGCTTCTCGATCAGCCAACAGGGGTGGCGTCTCGGGAAGACGCGAGATCAGATCCGAGGGAGGACGTGACATGAATGCAGATTTGAGGTGGACGCGATGAGCGGTTGGCTGAAATGGACGGCGCCCGCTGCAGCCGTCATGTCGATCGCCGCGCCGGCCTACGCCATGCAGTACATGAGCGTCGAAGAGGCGCAGAAGGCCGCGTTTCCAGGAGCGAACTTCGCCGAGGTTCAAGCAGGGCGGGTGTGGAAGGCGAGCAATGGTGGCTACTTCTACTACGACCATGTCGTCGGCAAGCACCTGCTGATCGACTACACGGTCGCGATCGGACCCGACGGCAAGGTGCGTCGCGTCGAGATCTTGAACTATCGCGAGTCCTATGGCGGCGAGGTGCATGATCCCAACTGGCTCGGCCAGTTCGTTGGCAAGGGCAGCCAGAACGAGCTGCGCATCAACTCGGATATCCGGAACATCTCCGGCGCCACGCTGTCGTCGACCCACCTCACGGAAGGCGTGAAAAAAGTGTTGACCTATCATGCCAGCCATTTCCGCTAGTCTTCGGCGCGCCCGGGCTCTGCTTGGTACGTTCGTCGAGGTCGATATCGCCGACGCGCAGAGGGGCGATGCGGAGAACGCCGCGGAAGCGGCGTTCTCCGCCGTGGCCGATGTGCATCGGCTGATGAGCTTCCATGATCCTGACAGCGACGTGTCTCGTCTCAACCGCGAAGCATCGCGTTACGCCGTGATGGTGCATCCTTGGACCTACGCGGTGCTGCAGACGGCTCTGGACATGAGTCGTGATTCGGACGGCGCCTTTGATATTGGTGTTGCCGGTGTCGGGCCGCCGTCTGCCGGTGCGTCGTCGCAAGCATCTGGCGCGATCGAGCTGCTCGCCGACCACCATGTGCGCTTTCACCATGCCGGCCTCAGAATCGACCTCGGCGGAATCGCAAAGGGATTTGCCGTGGACTGCGCCATCGCGGCGTTGCGCGGGCGAGGGGTGCGCGCAGCGATGGTGAATGCAGGCGGAGACCTCGCGGTGCTGGGATCCGGCGTCCGCCTCGTCCACATTCGCGATCCTCGCGCGCCGGACCGGCTTCTGTGCGAGGTCGAAGTGAGCAATGGAGCGCTGGCATCGTCAGCGCGCCGCTTCGATCCGTTCCGATCGGCTGACACGACGGACACCGCGGTCGTCGACCCGGCGACAGGCCGGCCCGCGCAGCGCGTCCACGGCGCCACCGTCCGGGCTCCGACCTGCATGATCGCAGACGCGCTGACCAAGATCGTGATGATCTCTGGCGAAGGGACAGCGGCGCTCCTCACCCGATTCCAGGCGAGCGCGATGCTCGTTGCGGCAGGCGGCGACATTCTCACGACATCGGACTGGCAAGGAGATCTTCAACATGCGGCTTAAAGGCGCGTTTCGGTTTGCTCTCTATGCGATTTTCGGTCTGCTGTTCGTCAGCGGGGCGTTGTGGATCCTGGCTGATCAGATGAAGACCCGTTCGGAGCTGGACAGCGATGCCTGGCAGCAGGCCGCCGCCCTTCTGCTGAGCACGCATGGCGGAGCTGCCATGGTGACACTGATGTTGCTCGGCGCGCTCGGTCCGATGCATGTCCAGCGCGCTTGGCGCGCCCGCAAGAACCTGGCGACCGGCATCGTGAGTCTCGTGATGTATGGGCTGCTGATCGCGACGGCGTTCGGACTCTATTACGTCGGCTCCGAAGCGCTTCGGCCCTGGATCAGCCTCGTTCACATCGTCTTCGGGCTCGGCGTGCCCGCGGTCATCACCGCTCACATCCTCGTGGGCCGTGCCAGCGTTGCCATCGTGCCTCAGCCGATGCGGGGGCAGCGTGCCACCGCGGCCACGCTGGTGCCCTCCGATGCGCCAGCCGACGGCGATCTGGTGGGCGTGATGAGCAAAGTCGGCTGACGGCGCACGAGCCGGAGCTTGCGCCCCCGAGCGCGATCCGCGGTCTCGCGATGGGAAAGGCAGGGCGCAGGCAGCATTCGGAGGATGTGCTCAGAGACCGTTTGACGTACGGCGGACGGCGACGTCCGTCGGTGACGATGCGGCGTGCGCTTGGCTTGTTCAGCTTAAGAGGTTGCGAGATCGCGTGCAGCCTCCTTGGCTAGGTCACAGACGTCTATCGCCCTGGCCTCAGGTCACCCCGAGGACGATCGGCATGACGTTGAGGGAATTGAGCAGTCCTTGGCCGTGTGCCGCGGAGGTTCGCTGAAATTCTCTCAACAGAGTTGCAGATTTTTCGGAGGAGAAACCGCCGGTTCTGCGCGAACGTCCCTGGGCTGCGGTCCGGACTTTTGGAGGGTCTCGGCGCGGAACGAGCTCGGTGATTGGCCCGTCCACTTCTTGAAGGCCTTTCGAAAATTCGACGTGTCCGAAAATCCGACTCTTGCGCAGATCTGCTCGACAGGCAGCGTCGTCCTTTCGAGGTACTCGATCGCGAGTGTCTTTCTCATATCGTCGATGATCGATTGATAGGTGATGCCGTCCGCAGCCAGGCGCCGGTTCAGCGTCCGCAGCGACATGCCGATTTCAGAAGCGATTTCATCGATGGTCGCAAACCGACCGGGTTGCCTGACCAAGATCGTGCGGATCGACTCGGCCAATTCCGATGCTGGCCGCTGCTCGGACAGGACTTGTTCGCAGAAGCGCTCGCAGACCTTGGCAACCATCGGATTCGCGTTAGGCAGAGGCACGGACAAGGTGGACTCGGCCAGGTGCCACTCCATGGTGTCGGCTCCGAACTCAACAGGGCAGTTGAACATCCTGCCGTATTGGCGCCAATGCGGCGGTGCCGGATAGGGCAGCAACATGCGCAGCGAAGGAACCGGAGCCTCCAGGACGCGACTGAGAAAGGTGAGGTTCGAGCTGCGCCAGAACTCTGCGACAAATGGCAACATGTCACCCAGAGAGGCCGGATCGTGACTCCGTAGCTTGACGACGCCATCCTCGACGCGCGAAGTGATCTGTAGCATCGGACCTGCCTGGCGGAGGTGTCGGAAGCTTAGGTGCAGCGCATCGCCGAAGGTCTTGCTGCTGGCCAAGGCATATCCATAGATGCCGAAATCGCTGATGCGCTGCCTCGCGCCAGCCAAGAGTGCAACATCCGATCGCTTCGCGAGACGTCGCGCATTTCGGTAAATCGACAGTCGCTGCTCGCGCGTGATCAGCGCCGTATAGTCCTCGAAATGCTTCGGAAGAACGCCGGTGCCGCTGAGGACAGCGCGGGCCGGCACACCCTGGTTTTGTAACTCCTCGATCAGGGCCTTCAGGCCGAAGAGGCTGAGGCCGACGGTGTTTCGTTCGCCCAGTCGATTAAGGAAGTTCAGTTTCGGCATGATCGGCACGGGGCGCCCCCTCCAGAGTGGCACTCAATGACCCGCACATTGGCGTTAATTCACCTTGTCGCGGCAGGTCCTGGGTGGCGATGATAGCCAAAAGAAAAGCAGGTGCCTAGCGCCCAGGAGCCGCTTCCGTGTCGCGGCGATGCGCGTCGGTCTGCAGTCGAGGAACGCCCGGGAGCCAAGCATGAACATACGACATCGACTCATCGAGTCCGCCGGTAACCGGTGCGCCAAGCCCGAGGCCCCGGCGCGTTACCGGTTCGGTCGCCTCGCGATATCCATCGCGGATTGACCGCGACGACCATTCTGCGTTCTGGCCTCAGCGATTGAAAGCATACCATGGAACGAACAACATCCGATGGCGCTTCGCCCATCGAGCCGAACCCGCATACCGAATCCGCCAATCCGATTGTCGGCACGCAGATGGAGGGCGCGGTGGCGGTCCTCACGATGCAGTACCCGCCCCACAACCTCTTCGATCTCGCGCTGACGCGCGCGGTCATCGACGCGCTTGCTTGGGCGCGCGGGCAGGGAGCGCGCGCCGTCGTTCTCAACAGCGCCATGCGCCACTTTTCCGCGGGCGCCGATCTGAAAGCCATCGAGAACGGCCTGGGAGAGGACGGGGGACAGTTGCTCCTTGAGTTGCTGGGTGCATTCCGCGAGCACCCGGCGCCGATCATCGCCAGCGTTCATGGCGTGTGCGTCGGAGGTGGCCTGGAAATCGCGCTTGCGTGTGACTTCGTCATCGCTGCCGAATCCTCCAAGCTCGGTTGTGTGGAACCGATCGTCGGATTGCACCCGCTGATGGGGGCAATCCAGCGGATATCGCAGCGTGCGGGCGAATTGCGCGCGAAGGAAATGGCGATGTTTGGCCGGCGTTTCGACGCTCAGACCCTCGAACGCTGGAACATCATCAACCGCGTCGTGCCGGATGCGCGTCTGGCGTCAGCCACGATGGTTCTCGCCCGTGAATTGGCGGCGGGTCCAACCGTTGCACATGCCGCGACGAAAAAGCTGGCTGCCGTGGCAGCAAGTCAGGGTGTGGAGGCGGCGGACAAGGCGATGCTCGAAATACAGAAGGCCGTCTTCGCCTCCAGAGACTTCGCGAATGCCGTGGCCTCCTATCGAGAGCGCGGCCCAGGCTTTGCGATGTTCGAGGGGCGCTGACCATGCGAGGAACTCTTTCCGGCGTCAAAGTCGTGGACTTCTCCCGCGTCCTCGCGGGTCCTCACTGCGCGAAAACTCTGCTGGACCTCGGCGCGGACGTCATCAAAATCGAGCCACCGGCGACCGACTTCTCGCGGATGGCTTATCCCCGCAATGGGGAGACGTCGGGCTACTACGCGCAGCAGAACGCGGGCAAGCGCAACGTTTCGATCAATCTCAACGTTCCCGCAGCGCGTGAGATTGCTCTGCGCCTGTGCGATCAGGCGGACGTGATCGTCGAGAATTTCAGGCCAGGCACGATGGCCGCCTTCGGCCTGGACTATGAGAACATCCGCAAGCGCAATCCTCGCGTTGTCTATGCGTCCATTACCGGCTACGGCCAGCAAGGCGTGTGGAGCTCTCGCATGGCCTACGCGCCGACGGTGCATGCGGAGGCAGGCATCACGGCGAACACAGCCAACCAGTTCGGCAAGCCGAACGGATCGCTGCGGACGGACTCCCTTTCGCACGCCGACGTCTATTCGGGCCTTCACGGCGCCATTGCCATCCTCGCCGCGCTCAGGCACCGCGATCTCACGGGTGAGGGTCAGTACATCGACATCGCCATGGCCGCAGTGATGCTCTCGATCAACGAGCGCCTGCATTACGATCTGTCGGATGTCGAGCTCGGCGATGAGACCCCGGTGCTCGGAGCGACCGATTGCCCGTTCTTCGTCGGCCCCGGCGGAGAGACCTTTGTGAGCTCGATGAGCCTGGTCAGCAGTCTCTCCTTCCCGCTCTACCTGATCGCCATGCGCCGCCTCGATCTTATGACAGATCCGCGTTTTGCAACGCCGGAGCTCCGAAAGAAGAATCTCGAGGAGCTTCACGCGCTGGTTCAGGAGTGGATCTGGACCTTCTCCGACATGGCCACGCTCGACGCCCAGCTCGATCTTGCGAAGATCGCGACCGGTCAGGTGCGTCACGTGAAGGAGATTGCGTCCAGCGCCTGGGCTGCCGAGTGGTCCGCCATAGAGAGCGTGTCTGACCGGGTCGGTGGTGAATGGAAGCTGCCCGGACGTCCCTGGCATTTCAGCCAGACGAATGGCGACCGGTCGACGCCGAAGCTTCCTGCATTGCAGGGCGAGCACAACGACGAGGTACTGCTCGAGCTTGGCTTCAGCGCGGAAGAGATCGCGAAGCTTCGCGCCAGCAAGGCTCTCGTCCAGCCGAGCCGCCACGCGAACTGACGAACCGTCTCATGTGATCGGATGATCTGAAAATGCGTTGGTCGACATATGTATCTCCATCCGACAACAAGGATCGGGTGGGGCTGGTGGTGGGAGAGACGATCCATGGGCTCGCGCCCGGGCTCACCCTCATCGAGCTCTTGCGCATGGGGGGCGCGGCCCTTCAAGACTATGCTGCCGCTGCGATCGACAGGCCCAGCGAACTGATCGAGCTCAGTCGCGCGAGCCTGCGCGCCCCGGTGCCGACCCCGCCATCGATCCGGGACTTCATGGCGTTCGAGGCTCATGTGAAGACGTCCATGCGGGCCTTGAACCGAGAGCTGCATCCGGACTGGTATCAATTGCCCGTCTTCTATTTCACCAACCCGGTCTCTGCGCGTGGCGCACGTGAAGCTGTGAAGATTTCGCCGGGCTCTCAGGCGTTCGACTACGAGCTTGAAGTCGCCGCCATCATAGGCTCGCCCGGATCCGACATCGCGGTGGAGGATGCTCGCTCACATATCGCGGGTTTCTGCCTGATGGCGGATTGGAGCGCGCGGGACCTGCAGGCGCGGGAGATGCAAATGGGGCTCGGTCCGTCGAAGGGCAAGGACGGAGCGATGAGCTTCGGCCCGTTCATGGTTACGCCGGACGAACTTGAAGAGCGCATCGTGGGGCACAGCCACGATATGGCGCTTTCTGCCTTCGTAAACGATAAGCCCTATAGCAGCGGAAATCTCGCAGACATCTATTGGTCGTTTGCAGAGATGATCAGCTACGCCTCGCGAGGCACTCGTCTTGTTACGGGAGACGTGATCGGCTCTGGAACGGTGGGGACGGGATGTATCGTGGAACTGAGGACGACTTCCGGACCGGAGGCGTATCCGTGGCTCTCTGAAGGCGATCGGGTTCGGCTCTCGGCGGACATTCTGGGCTCCATAGACGTGCGCATCGAACGTGGAACGGAGCCGCTGCCCTTGCGGCGGTGAACACACTGCGCCAAGCGAGAGCAAAGGGGAGGCACGCAGGCATGTCGGAACACGCCATTACTGTCGTGGTCAATGGCGTCCGTCATCAGGGACGCGTGCCATCGCGCAAGTTGCTCGTTCACTATTTGCGGGACGATCTACGTCTCACCAGCGTTCACGTGGGATGTGATAGCACTCAGTGCGGCGCCTGCACGGTCCATGTTGATGGACACGCGGTCAAGTCCTGCACGGTGCTGGCCGTCCAGGCCGACGGCTCGACCCTGGGCACCGTCGAGGGCGTGGCAACCGATGGGGTCCTGCATCCTCTCCAGCAGGCGTTCCAGGACTGCCATGCGCTGCAGTGTGGCTTCTGCACGCCCGGCATGATCATGAGTTCGCTGGACCTGCTCGAACGCTATCCCGATCCGAGCGACGCGCAGGTTCGGGCGTGGCTCAAGGGAAATTTTTGCCGTTGCACCGGATATCAGCACATCATAGAGGCCATTCGTTCAGTTGGACATGGCTCAGGCTCGGTCCCGAACGAGCATGCGGGCACCCGCGAAGGTTCTGCACAGGCACGAGTATGCCATGGCTGCTGACGATGTTCACGCCGTGACCTCTCTGCGCGCGCGGCCCGACGCAGCGATGCCTGCCGGGCCGGACGATGCCGGCCAATTTGGTCGGCCGGCGCGACGTCGCGAGGACCTCCATCATCTGTTGGGCCGGGGCCGGTTCACCGATGACATCGTGGCGAGCGGTGAGGACGCCCTTCATCTGACCATTCTCCGCAGTCCTCACGCGCATGCCAGGATCCGGCGGATCGATGTCGCCCGGGCGAAGGCCATGCCGGGTGTCATCGAGGTGCTCACCGGTGCGGATCTGACTCAAAACGTGGGGCCCCTCAGGGCCAATTGGATCTGGCCGCGAATGCCGTTGCCGGAGCACCGCGCCCTCTCCGAGAAAGTTGCGCGATATGTCGGTGAGGGCGTCGCTCTCGTGGTGGCCACCGACCGATACATTGCCGCCGACGCGCTTGAGGCGATCGATATCGACTACGAAGTTCTTGCTGCAGTCACCGATCCCTACCGCGCCGCCCAGGCGGGTGCCTCTGTCGTTCACCCTGAACTCGATGGAGCATCGATTCGCGGCAACGTCCTGCAACATGTACCTGTTCGCGCAGGAAACTATGCGGCGGCAAGGAGGAAGGCCGACGTCATCGTAACTCAGCGGCTGCGCAACCAGAACCTCGTCCCCGGGGCGATGGAGCCGCGCTCCGTCCACGCGTCCTACGACATGACGACTGATGTTGTGACCATCCATCTGTCGAGCCAGGCGCCACACATCATGAAGCGGATGTTGGCGCAGGTCCTGAACGTCGATGAGCATCGTCTGCGGGTCATCGCTCCAGACGTCGGTGGAGGGTTCGGCGCGAAGTTGCATCTCTATCCCGAAGACGTTCTGGTCACCGCGATGGCATTCCGCCTGAAGCGGGCGGTGAAGTGGACGTCGACACGGACGGAGGATTTTCTCAGCACCAATCATGGTCGTGACCACGTGCAGGAGGTCGAGATCTGCGCCACGAGAGACGGAACGATCACCGGCCTCAAGGCGACGATATGGGGGAACCTCGGTGCATATGTCTCGGGCATGGGGCCCGGGATCCCGGCAGTCAACTGCGGAATGATCCTGACCGGCGTCTATCGGATTCCAAATCTGCACGTCGACACGAATTTGATGCTCACCAACACATCTCGCGTCGACACCTATCGTGGGGCCGGACGTCCCGAAGCGACGTACCTGATCGAGACGATGGTCGACCGGGTGGCTCGACGGCTCGGGCTGGATCCGGTCGAGGTCCGCCGGCGCAACTTCATTCCCCCGTCGGCGTTTCCATACACGATCGCCTCGCACGCCTTCTGCTACGACAGTGGAGACTATCCCAAGAACCTGGATAAGGCGCTGGAGATCGTGGGCTATGCGAGCCAACGCGCAAAGCAGGAGCGGCTTCGGAAGCGCGGCCGATACCTGGGAATCGGACTTGCGACCTACACGGAGTTTACCGGCATCGGTAACGGCAATCTGTTGGCGATGTTCGGCTTCGACTACGGTGGTTGGGAGTACGGTCGTGTTCTGGTTCATCCGACCGGAACGGTCGAAATTCACACCGGCTCTGCGGACCAGGGACAGGGCCATGCCACATCCTATGTGCAGATCGTCTGTGATGTGCTCGAGATTCCCGCAGGACAGTGCAGCGTTGTCGAGGGCGATACGGGCCGGGTCGAATTCGGCCTCGGAACGTTCAATTCGAGGTCCATGGCGGTGGGAGGTGCGGCTCTGCACGAGGCTGCACGACGTCTGCTCGCGAAAGCCAAAAGAATGGCTGCGCATGCTTTGGGTGTGACAGCGGACGACATCGTCTATGCCAAAGGCATTTTCAGCGTGCGCCGCGAAATGTCGCCATTCGCGCAGGGCAGCCGGGTGCTGAGACGAGGCACCCGTGACCTGGTCGGAAAAGTGTACCGCCATCTGCTGGGTGTCCAGCCGGTTCAGGTTGGAGCGGGGCGCGATAAAATCTCCTGGGAGGAGGTGGCTCGGCTCGCGCACTTCCTCACGACATATCCCAACGGGCTGGAGCCTGGCCTGGACGAGCGTGTCTTCCACAGGCCGAAGGACTTCGTGTTTCCGTTCGGCACCTACGCCGCGGTGGTGGAAGTCGATGTGGAAACAGGGGATGTCGATGTTCGCCGTCTCGTCGCCGTCGATGACTGCGGTCGGATCATCAATCCGTTGCTGGCACGCGGACAAGTCCATGGTGGCGCGGCTCAGGGCCTGGGTCAGGCGCTTCTTGAGCAAAGTCTCTACACGGATGACGGTAGGCCGCGAGCAGCGAACTGGATGGGCTATGCGTTTCCTCGCGCCCTGCACATGCCTTATATCGAAGCCGAACACACGGTGACTCCGACGGATCGAAATGCGCTGGGCGTCAAGGGAATTGGCGAATCGGGCAGCATCTGCACGCCTCCGGCCATCGTGAATGCCGTTCTGGACGCGCTCTCTCCGCTCGGGGTCACGCATCTCGACATGCCTCTCCTGCCTGAGCAGGTGCTGAGCGCAATCAGCACGGCCAGGCGTGAACGGTCACGGAGTGTCGACGCCATCGGAAGCGGCGCGGTCGCAACATGATCAGCTGTGAATTCGAGTATTGTAAGCCGGACAGTCTTCCTGCCTTGATGCAGATCTTGACCATGTATCCGGAGGCCACGCTGCTTGCTGGCGGTCACGCGCTGCTGCCTGCGATGAAGTCGCGCGAAATCCGGCCGGAGAGGCTGGTGGATCTTGCAGCGATTCCGGAATTGCGCGGCATCCGCCGCGGTTCCGACGCGATCCAGATCGGGGCCATGGTCACGACAGCCGAGGTCGAGCATTCATCGCTCCTCAAGGAAGCGTTGCCGCTGCTTCCAGATGCAGCGAAGGTCATCAGCGACCCCCTGATCAGGAACCGGGCGACGATCGGAGGATCTCTCGCGCAAGCCGAGCCGTCCGGCGATTGGCCGGCGATTGCACTGGCTGTCGGTGCCATCATTCATCTGACCGGTGTGAACGGAGAACGCGCCGTTCCCATCGACGATTTCTTCCAGATCGAGACGACCCCCGCGGGCAATGGTCTCGCCGTCGGGCGACGCACCGTCGTCGCGAGGTCGGAGGTGATCACCCATGTCTCGATTCCTCTCGTGCAGGGCGAAGTCCGACGCAGCTACCTGAAGCGCATGCATCCAGCGTCCGGCTTCGCTCTGATCGGCGTGGCGGTCGCCTTGCGGCTCGACCAGGACAGACGGTGTGATTGGTGCAGGATTGCGATCACAGGAGCGGCGTCGGCAGCCTTCAGAGCCCTGAAGGCGGAACGATGTCTCGTCGGAACAGCCATCTCAGGCGAGATCATTCGAGAAGCATCGATGCTGGCGGGTGAGGAGAACGTTGAATTCATCGGTGATCCGTTCGGATCGTCGGCATATCGCCGGCAGATGCTGCCCGTCTACCTGCGCCGAGCGCTGAGCACGGCCATCGAGTCGGCCTTAGTCTAACCGTCAAAGGAAGTTGAAGTGACCAGGCAGAGAGTGGATGTGAGCGTAGACGCAGACGGCGTGGCTGAGGTCGTGCTCGCGCGCGACGAAAGGTTGAATGCCCTGGACGACGCCATGTTCGAAGCGCTTGCGGCGGCAATCGGCCGCCTGCAGTCGGATCGCATCGTGCGTGCCGTTGTGCTCCATGGCGAGGGCCGTGGCTTCTGTGCCGGCTTGGACAAGAGCGTGTTTGAGAGAATTCTGGCGCAGGGCACGGGAGCCATGGGCAACCTTCGCGAACGTACACATTGCGATGCGAATTTGTGGCAGCAAGTTGCCTGGGGGTGGCGGAAACTGCCGGTGCCCGTCATCGCCGCGGTTCACGGAATCGCGTTCGGAGGCGGGTTGCAGATCGCGCTTGGCGCGGACATCCGCTACGTCCATTCCGAGGCTCGGCTTTCGGTCGCGGAGGTCAAATGGGGCCTCGTTCCCGACATGTCGGGCTGCATTGCCCTGACGGAGCTCTGCCGCGCAGATGTCGCGCGTGAACTGGTCTTTAGCGGCCGCGTGTTCAGCGGGGAGGAGGCCGGTGAACTCGGGCTTGCCACGCATGTGAGCGATGACCCGCTGAAACATGCGCGAGCGTTCGCGCGGCATGTCAGCACGCTGAGCCCCGACGCCGTTCGCGCAGGCAAGCGCCTCTTGAATGCTGCGGCGCCTGTCGACTCGCGACGGGTTCTGATGCTGGAATCTCTGGAGCAGCAGCAGGTTCTTGGGAGCCCAAATCAGATCGAGGCGATCCGAGCCGGAACGGAGAAGCGCAGCCCCCGGTTCTGTTGAACGGACCGACGCGCTCTTCGCCGCATCTCAATTTGTCGAGACGCGGCGGACAAGGTTGCAACGCGGAAGATTGGCACAAACGAACCCTGCTTGATTGGAAAGTCGAAGTGGAAGCCATGTCCCACGATCGAAAGAGTCCGCTCATCGGCCAGATGATGAGTGATCCGCTGCTGATCTCTGGTATCATCCAACACGCGGACCGTCACTTCGGTGGTAACGAGATCGTCTCGCGAGAGGCGGATGGCTCGCTTCATCGCTACAATTACAGAGATTGTCACCGGCGCGCTCGGCAGATGGCGCATGTGATCAAGCATCTCCAGGTGGAAATGGGCGATCGCGTGGCCACTCTGGCCTGGAATGATTTTCGCCATCTTGAGCTCTACTACGCCGTTTCAGGCTCCGGTGCAGTGGTCCACACGATCAATCCGCGGCTTCACGTCGACCAGATCGCCTACATCGTCAATCATGCCGAGGACAAATGCCTGTTCTTCGATCCGGCATTTCTGCCGCTGGTGGAGGCGGTCGTCGATCGATGCCCGACGGTCAAAGCGTTCATCGCCTTGTCCAGCAGAGAGCGAATGCCGGTCTCGACCGTGATCCCGGACCTGTTGTGCTATGAAGAGCTGATCTCATCCGCCTCCGACGCGTATCGCTGGCCGGTGTTCGACGAGAATGCGGCATCCGGACTCTGCTACACATCCGGCACGACAGGCAATCCCAAGGGCGTACTGTACTCGCATCGTTCCACGGTATTGCACTCTTACGCCTCCGCGATGCGAGATGGATTGGACGTCTCGGCGCGCGAAGTCGTCATGCCCGTGGTGCCGATGTTCCACGTCAACGCATGGGGGCTGCCTTATTCGGCGCTGATGACCGGCGCCAAGCTGGTGTTGCCGGGGGCCGGCCTGGACGGAAAGTCGCTGTACGATCTGTTCGAGAGCGAAGGAGTGACGTTCTCCGCGGGTGTACCGACCATCTGGCTCGGGCTGCTCGGCTATGTCGAGCAGAACAAGCTGCGCTTCTCCACCTTCAAGCGCACCGTCATTGGTGGAGCGGCCTGCCCACCCTCGATGATGAAGGCGTTTCGCCACGAGCATGGTGTCGAGGTCGTCCATGGATGGGGCATGACGGAAATGTCGCCCTTGGGAACCACAGGCACCCTGCAGAATCACCATTTGAACCTTCCCAGCGAGGCCCAAGACGCGATCCTCCAGAAGCAGGGCAATGCCATTTTCGGAGTCGACCTCAAGATCGTCGACGACCATGGGCAGGAACTGCCTTGGGACGGCAAGACCTATGGAAATCTTCTGGTCAAGGGTTCGTGGATCGTCGAGAGCTATTTCAAGAACGAGGGCGGATCGATCCTCGACAATGGCTGGTTTCCGACCGGCGATGTCGCCACCATCACTCACGATGGCTACATGCAGATCACAGATCGCAGCAAGGATGTCATCAAATCCGGCGGCGAGTGGATCGGGACCGTCGAGCTGGAGAACATCGCGATGGATCATCCTGCTGTGCAGCAAGCGGCGTGCATCGGTGTTGCGCATCCCAAGTGGGACGAACGTCCTTTGCTCCTCGTGGTCAAGAGGCCGGGAGCGGCCGTTTCGAAGGACGAGCTGATCGGGTTCTACGCAGGGAAAGTCGCCAAATGGTGGGTGCCGGATGACGTGTGTTTCGTCGAATCGCTCCCGATCGGGGCAACCGGGAAGGTCCTGAAGAACAGACTTCGCGAACAGTTCAAAGATTTTCGGTCGTCCGCAACCTGAGTCGAAGCGACCGTGGCTGGGTCAGCGCCGACTTCGAAATTCGCTGGACTGCCTGTGCGGCTATCGCGCTCGGTGACTACGGTGGCTGGCGCTGCTCGCCGGCACTCCGTGAAACTTTGTCCACGAGAAGATTGCGGAACGCTTCGGCTGCGCCGGACAGCCGCTTGTCTTTGCGGTGAAGTACAAACCAGCGCCGGTAGAGCGGAAATCCCTCGAGCGGAAGGATCACCAGGCGCTTCGTCTCCAGTTCAAGCTCGATCGTCTGGGCCGGCACGATGCCGAGTCCCAGGCCGGCCTGAACCGCCTGTTTGATCGCTTCGTTGGTGCTCAGCTCGCAGCCGGGTCGGTAGGTGACATTGTGCTCGGCGAGGTAGCGCTCCACGGTCGCACGCGTGCCGGATCCGGTCTCGCGCAGCACCAGCGTCTCGTCGGCCAGAGCCGCGAAGCCGATTGGACCTGAGCCGGCGAGCCGATGCCGCGGGGGAGCCACCACCACCAGCGGATTGTCCATGAAATAATGGCTGACCATGTCGGCGCTGTCCGGTGGCTGGCCGGTGATGGCGAGGTCGGTCTGGTTGTCGGTGAGTGCGGCCAACACAGCGTCGCGGTTCACCACGCGCAGGCTGACGCGGACTCCGGGATGGCGCTCGGTGAAGGCCGCGATCACCGGCGGCAGGAAGTAGTTGGCGCTGGACACCACGGCGAGGCGCAGCACGCCGCGCTCGAGACCGCGGAACTGATCCATCGTCGCCTTCAGCTCCGACATCTGCGCCGCGATGCGCTGCGCATGCACCAGCAGCTCGCGACCGGCTTCTGTGAGCTGAAGCTTCTTGCCGATCTGCTCGATCAGCGGCAGTCCGATCTGGTCCTCCAGCTGTTTGCACTGCATCGACACCGCCGGCTGTGTCAGATGCAGTTCGGCGGCAGCGCGCGTGATCGCGCCGTGACGGCCGACGGCTTCGAAGATGCGCAGATGTTGCAGGGTGATGTGCATGACGCGTCTTTGCGGTGCAACGAATGGCAGGACGATAGCACGCGTCGCGCAATCATCAAGAATGCAAATGCCAGCATAAGAACCACTGAATTTTCTTTCGCGGCCATCGATGTTTCTCTGCTCGCAACGAACAGCGACAGGGAGGATGGCATGGCAGAGAAGAGCTATCAGGCCGGGGTCAAGGAATATCGCAAGACCTATTGGACGCCGGATTATGTCCCGCTCGATACTGATCTTCTGGCAGTTTTCAAGATTGTCGCACAGGCCGGCGTGCCGCGCGAGGAAGCTGCTGCCGCCGTCGCAGCCGAGTCGTCGACGGGCACCTGGACCACGGTTTGGACAGATCTGCTGACCGATCTCGACTATTACAAAGGCCGCGCCTATCGCATCGAGCCGGTTCCGGGCGACGACAATGCGTTCTACGCTTTCATCGCTTATCCGATCGACCTGTTCGAGGAAGGCTCGGTCGTGAACGTGCTGACCTCGCTGGTCGGCAACGTTTTCGGTTTCAAGGCGGTGCGCAGCTTGCGCCTGGAGGACATCCGCTTCCCGCTCGCTTATGTGAAGACCTGCGGCGGACCGCCGAACGGCATCCAGCTCGAGCGCGATCGGCTCAACAAATACGGACGCCCGCTGCTCGGCTGCACCATCAAGCCGAAGCTCGGCCTGTCTGCGAAGAATTACGGCCGAGCCGTCTATGAATGTCTGCGCGGTGGCCTCGATTTCACCAAGGACGACGAGAACATCAACAGCCAGCCGTTCATGCGCTGGCAGCATCGCTTCGAGTTTGTGATGGAAGCCGTGCATAAGGCGACGTCGGAGACCGGCGAGCGCAAGGGGCATTATCTCAACGTCACCGCGCCGACTCCGGAGGAGATGTACAAGCGCGCCGAATTCGCCAAATCGCTCGGCGCGCCGATCATCATGCACGACTTCCTCACCGCCGGTTTCACCGCCAATACGGGCCTGGCGAACTGGTGCCGTGAGAACGGCATGCTGCTGCACATCCACCGCGCGATGCACGCCGTGCTCGACCGCAATCCGATGCACGGCATCCATTTCCGCGTCCTGACCAAGTGCCTGCGCCTGTCGGGCGGCGATCACCTGCATTCGGGCACGGTGGTCGGCAAGCTCGAGGGTGACCGCGAGGCGACGATCGGCTGGGTCGACCTGATGCGCGAGCCGTTCGTGCCGGAGAACCGCGCGCGCGGCATCTTCTTCGATCAGGATTGGGGCGCGATGCCCGGCGTGATGCCGGTGGCATCCGGCGGCATCCATGTCTGGCACATGCCGGCGTTGACCGCGATCTTTGGCGACGATGCGTGCTTTCAGTTCGGCGGCGGCACGCTCGGTCATCCTTGGGGCAATGCCGCCGGCGCGCACGCCAATCGCGTGGCGCTGGAAGCCTGCGTCGAGGCACGCAACCAGGGCCGTCCGGTCGAGCGCGAGGGCCGCGAGATCCTCACCGAGGCAGCGCAGCACTCGCCCGAGCTGAAGATCGCGATGGAGACCTGGAAAGAGATCAAGTTCGAGTTCGACGTCGTCGACAAGCTCGACACCGGTCCGATGCTGCGCGTGGTCAACGCCTGACCCGGCAAGCCCCACCTTTGTTCATCGCTGTCTCGATCACGCGTCATTGAAAACGCCAGGGAAGCCCCATGTCCGAAGCCGTCGCCTACAAGTCCGCGGAACGCCGCGGCGAGACCTTCTCCTACCTGCCGCCGATGACCCAGGACCGGCTGCGCAAGAACATCGCCTATCTGATCTCGCAGAACTGGAATCCGGCGATCGAGCACACCGAGCCGGAGAAATCGATGTCGAGCTTCTGGTATCTCTGGAAGCTGCCGATGTTCGGCGAGCGCTCGATCGAGCGCATCCTTGGCGAGCTCGAGGCTTGCCATCGCGCCAATCCCGGCCAGCATGTGCGGTTGATCGGTTACGATAACTACGCGCAGTCGCAGGGCACCGCTTTCATCGTCTACCGCGCCAGCGGACGCTAGAGGTCGCGCATGCCCGCTCCATCCTCATCATCCGGCCGCGCCGCGTCGATGGCGCGCCGCGCGGCCCTCGCCGCCGGCAAGGGCGCCCTGCCGCCCGCCAACCAGCGGGTGCGCGACGGCTTCCGCAGTGCCTCGTTGCCCGAGCTGGGCACTGGTGAAGCCGCACTGCCTGCATCTGTCGCGACAGCGCCGGCAATCGCGACTGCGCCGGCCGCGATCACCAGTACGAGCTTGTCGGGACGATCCCTGGCGATGCAGCGCCGCCGTCTGCTGGCCGGTGGCAAGCAGGCGCTGAAAGCCGGCACCGCGATTTTGACGTCGGCCAGCCAGATCGAGGTCGCGCCGCCGTCACCACCGCGTCCGGGGCGCGAGCGGCCGCCCAGCTACGTGCCGAAGGTGACCGAATCCGACACCCAGGGCGGTCAGCGTGTCACCGGCCGCAGTGTCGGCTATGGCGGTCAGATCACCGGCGATCTGCGCGGCGGCCGGCAGCCGGTGTCGGGGACGGCGTATTTCGCTCCGAATTCCGGCGCAGCCTGCGCCGGCGCTGCGGCCAAGGTCGGGCTGTCGCGCACCGCCGGCGGACTCGTTGTCTCCGGCACGCTGACGCGCAGCGCCGTGGCGATCACCGGCGACGAGCCTGGACACGGCGTGACGATCACCGGCGAGGTCGAGCAGACGCCCGACGACGATCTGACGCGCCGCCCGGCGCCGATGGCCGCTCGCGGCTCGCGTCAACGCGTGCGGCCGCCGCGCATCGAAATGACCGAACTGGGTCAACCCATCACCGGCAGCTCGCCTGGCTGCTCGCCGCGCATCACCGGCGACGATGCCGTTGCAGGTGGCCGACAGGTCACCGGCGTGCAGCATCTCAACCGTTCGGGCGTCGCACCCGCAGCCGCCGCGCGATCCAAGGTGGCCGTGGCGCAGAGCTGGGGTGGACAGCGCATCACCGGCTCGGATGTCGAGCATCATTCGCGCGTGACCGGTGACGCGCCGGCCGCCGCCGCGTTGCTGACCGGCAGCCAGTATCAGGGGCCGGCGACGGCGGCGCAGTGGGCGGAGCCCGAGGCTGCCGCGCGCTGGCAGCGCCGCACATCAGCGGCTGCCGTGACTGGCGACACGCCTCGGCCGGACCAAGGCGTCACCGGCACGGCGCGCGGGTCCATGCGTGACATCACCGGCACGCCGTATTACCGCGCCGACAGCCCCGGCACGGCGGCGGACGCTGCGATCTCGGTCGACACCATCGGCCAGCGCTTCTCGATCCGCTCGCCCCAACGTGCCGCGCAACTGCGCGCGGCCGGAACGGCCACGGCAGCGGCAAGCGAGCGCGTCACCGGCGCGTTCGCGGCCGGCGGCAGCAAGGTGACCGGCAATCTCGAATTCGCCGGCCGGCCGCGGCTGCGGCAGGCGGGCGACATGGCCGGACATGGCCGCCTCACGGGTGAAGGCATCAGCCACGGCCATGTCACCGGTGACGCATGGAGCGACCAGTCGCGCGTGACCGGAACCGAAGGTGCCTTCGCCGCCGCACGCAATCCGAGCGAGCGCGGCCCGCGCGCCAAGCCGTTTGCCGGCGCAGGGAAGTTCAAGCAGCAGGCGACGCATGAGGAAGCCAAGCAGCTCGTGACCGGGATGTTCGGCTATTTCTCCAAGACCGGCGCCCGCGTCACGCTATCCGGGGGAGCGCAAAGTTGAGAGGGGCAGCACTCCATGCGGCGCGCCGCGCCGCCGCGACCGGACCACGCCATCGCCCGCCGCCGCGCGGCTGGGACGCATGGTCGGCACGCGCCAGTGAGCCAGTGGCGGGACGCCATCCGCTCGCCGACCGCACCGTCAGCCAGGCGCTGCATCGCCGGGCCGACGAGATCGAAGCCGCCTTCGGCGCGATCGCACCGACGCTGCAGGAGCTGGCGCCGCGCCAATTCGCGCCGGAATTTGCCGCGCACGCTGCGGCGACGCTACATGCGCGGTTGCAGCTGGACATTCCGGCCGCCGCGCTGGTGGCGAGCTGGACCGCGCCGCTCGACCTGCGCGCGCTGCATGCGCATTGCGTGCTCGGCACCTTCTGCCGCCTGATCGAGCGCGCCTTCGATCGCGGGCTGTCGCACCTCGTCGACGGCGAGCCGGCAGATGCGTTAATCCGCCGCTGGGGCTTCCACGCGATCGACATCACGCCCTGTGCCGACGGCCGGCTGAGCGGTGTGACCGACTACATCCTGCGGGTGCCGCCGAGCATCGTCGCCTTCCGCGAATCCTATGCCGGCGCGATGTTCGACGTCGCGCAGTCCGTGCGGCACTGGGAAAGCGTCGAGCTGCAGCGCTGGCGCACTGGCACGCCGAACGCCGCCGAGGCGCCGACGCGCTTCCTCAAGATCGGCGTCTATCATTTCAGCAGCATCGCGCCGCGGCACGAAGGCTGCGCCGCGCATGGCAGCGACGATGTGCGCGCCGCCGGCGCGCTATTGGAGCGGCTGAACCAGTTCGATCAAGCCATGCGCACGCTGCACGGCGCGCGCTGCGCGGTGGCGACGCTGCTGATCGGCGTCGACACCGACACCGACGCGATCCGCGTGCATGTGCCCGACGCGACCGGGCGGATGGACATCCTGCGCCACGCCGACAGCGCGATCCTGTACGACGCCACCGCGCACCTGCCGCGCGAGCATGCCAAGGACGCGATCCGCGATGCGGTGGCGGCCTGCGCCGGCGTGCCGGCTGACGATGCCGAGACCGAGGGCATGCGCTGGTTCTGCGGCTATCTCCTGAAGAACAATATCGGCCAGGTCGAGGCGGTGCGCGACTGGCACCGCGGCCGCTACGCCGATGCCGGCCATACCGAGCGTCTGATCGTGGTCGGCGATCCCGTCGACGACGTGCAGCTGCGCAACCTCGCATTCCAGGCGCAGATGCGCACCGTGGAGGAGGGCGCCGCCGATCTCGACGTCGGCATTCGCATCCTGCACGCGCATCACGCGCCGCATCGCCTGCCGGTGCCGATTCTGGCGCATATCCGCTTCGACCCGCGCATTCCGGGCGCTGCGGTCACGGCTGAGCAGCAGGCCCGGCGGCTGGCGGCCGCGATCCTGGCGCGGCATGCGGCGCTCGCCGCGCGCGGCGAGCTCGGTGTTGCGGCGGTCGTGCGTGCCGCCGATGGCAGCGCGCTCACCCCGATCGATCTGACGGCGTCGCATGGCGACGCTTCACCGGAGGTCCACCCATGAAGATCTGCCAAGTGGAAGGCACGCTGGTCGCCACTGCGCGCATTCCGGGATTGCTGAACCGGCGGCTGCTCGTGGTCAAGGAGCGCGGCAGCAGCGCCAAGCAGGTCGCCGTCGACCCGGTCGGCTGCAAGCCCGGTGACTGGGTGATTGCCGTCGGCAGCTCGGCCGCGCGCGACGCCGCCGGCAGCAAGGATTTTCCGAGCGACCTGACCATCGTCGGCATCATCGACTATTGGGACGATCCGGCCGGGCGGGCGGCACAGAAGGTGGTCGCCAATGCAGATTAGCCGCGTCGTGCGCGACCTCGTTACCACCAAGCGGGTGTTCTGGCTCGCGTCGAAATCGCTGCGCGTCGTCGAGGACCCCGCTGGCAATCTGGACGTGGTGGTGGATCCGATCGGCACCAAGCCGGGCGATTACGTCATCACCATCGGCTACTCCGCGGCGCGCGCGGCCGCGGGCAACCCGAACATCACGACCGATCTCACCATCGGCGGGATCATCGATGATTGGAGCGAAGAGCGCTGGCGCGCCTGACCAGCGCGCGGACGATCGACTGAACCATCAACAGCACAGCAAGCGGAGGAGAGCACTGATGGCGACCGAGAAGATGGGAATTGCCTTGGGCATGATCGAAACGCGCGGCCTGGTGCCGGCGATCGAGGCGGCGGATGCGATGACGAAGGCGTCCGAGGTGCGGCTGATCGGCCGTCAGTTCGTCGGCGGCGGCTATGTCACGGTGATGGTGCGCGGCGAGACCGGTGCGGTCAACGCCGCAGTGCGGGCCGGCGCCGATGCCTGCGAGCGCGTCGGCGATGGCCTGGCTGCGGCGCATATCATCGCCCGCCCGCATATCGAGGTCGAGCACGTGCTGCCGAAGCCCGGCATGACCCGCCTCGAGGACCAGAGCCTGGCGCGCATTCCCGCGGCGGAATAGCGCCGACAGCGTCGCGCGCTTCACCGCCGCCACGGTGCGCGGCGGCCGCGTGCCGATGACGACGCGACGAATTGAATTCCCCTCACAACAAGATCGGACAGGAGAGAGAAATGGCAAGCGAGCGGTTCGGAATAGCGCTGGGCATGATCGAGACACGCGGACTGGTGCCGGCGATCGAGGCGGCGGATGCGATGACGAAGGCCTCCGAGGTGCGGCTGATCGGCCGTCAGTTCGTCGGCGGCGGCTATGTCACGGTGATGGTGCGCGGCGAGACCGGGGCGGTCAATGCCGCGGTGCGGGCCGGTGCCGATGCCTGCGAGCGCGTCGGCGATGGCTTGGCCGCGGCGCATATCATCGCTCGTCCGCACAGCGAGGTCGAGCACATCCTGCCGCTTTATCCGCAAGGCGAGCTGCTGAGCGACGAAGTCGCCGCGCAATGACGCCGACAGCCGCTTGTTGATCACGGAGGCGAGAAATGCAGCCCACCATCGAACTGCCCGAGGCGTGGAAGGCCGTGAGCCAACCGCCATCCTTGTTCTGCCGCTATGAGTTCAAATCCTACGCACAGACCCGCGAGTTCCTCGATGGCCTGGCGGTGCTGTCCGAGGAGACGCGTCTGTTCCCCGATCTCGGCTTCGCCCGCACCTTCGTCAACATCACCCTGCGCGGCCGCGACGGCGCGGCGCCGGGGGGGGCCGAGATCGACTATGCGCGGCGCGCGGCGGTGCTCGCCGCGGCCTGGACCGGGCCATGATCGGCCTGTCGTCCCATCACGCCGCGCAGCGGCCGTGCGCGATGAGCTCGCCGGTGATCGAGGTCGCTGTCGCCGTCGTACATGACGATCGCGGCCACGTGCTGCTCGCCGAGCGCACGGCGCGGCAGGTCGCGGCGGGGTTCTGGGAACTGCCCGGCGGCAAGATCGACAGCGGCGAAAGCGCATCCGCCGCCGCGGTGCGCGAGCTCGACGAGGAGACCGGCATCCACGCCACCGCGCTCCGCTCGTGGCTTTGCTACGTGCATGCGTTTCCGACCAAGCGGGTGCGCCTGCATATCTTCCGTGTCGAGCGCTGGCGCGGCACGCCGGTCGGCCGGGAAGGTCAGCGCCTCGCCTGGGTCGACCCGGCTGAACCCGGCGTGGCACCGCTGCTGCCGAGCAATGCTCGCGCGATGTTCGCGCTCGGCCTGCCACAGTTGCTGGCCGTGGTCGATCACGACGATCCGGCGCGCGCCGCCGTCGCGGCCATCGCGGCGTGCGATCGCGGCGCCGGCCTGATCGTCATTCGCGCGCCGCGCTGCGCCCCCGACCAGCGGATCGCGCTGGCGCGGAGGATCATCGCGGCGGTCGCGCCTGCCGGGCCGCGCGTACTGCTGCAAGGATCTGCGCTCGAAGCGCAGCGCGCCGGCGCGCATGGCGCGTTCGCCTGTTCCGCCACCCTGCGGCGCAGCCCGGCGCGGCCGTCCGTGCGGCTCTGGGGCGTTGCCTGTGACGATGCCAGCGATCGCGCGCTCGCCGCGCAGCGCGGCGCCGATTTTGCGATCGAAGCGCCGCCGCTCTTGCTCGCGGCAAACAACCGGCAGGCAGGTCTGACGATGCTGCGAGCCGACGGCACGGCCGCGGAGCTGCCGCTGTTCAAGCCCGCCGCGACCGCCGCCCGTGACACATCTCGTTTTCCTGCGACAACGGGAGTCCTGACATGATGACCTCTTCGCTCTGGCTTGCAATGTCCGGGCCTGCGGCCCTGCTCGCTGCCTCTCTCTTACCCGCGATCAAGCCGGATCTATCGCACCAGGCCGTGAACCGGATGGCCGCGGTCGCCTCCGGTGTCGCCGGCGCAGCAGCATTCGCCACCGCAATCGGGGTGGCGACCTTGGGCGCGCTGCATACGCCGGCGCTCGCCATCAGCGGCATCGGCTTCGGCCTCTATCTCGACAGCGTCAGCGCGACGATGTTCTGCCTGGTGTCGTTCATCGGCGCCATCGTGCTGCGCTACAGCTTCACCTACATGGATGGCGATCCCGGCCAGATCCGCTTCATCCGCCTGATGTGCCTGACCTTGGCCGCGGTGCTGACGCTGGCGATCTCCGGCAATCTCCTGCAGTTCACCTTGGCCTGGTCGGCCACCAGCCTGGCGCTGCATCGGCTCCTGGTGTTCTACGCCGAGCGGCCGGCGGCGGTGATCGCGGCGCGCAAGAAGTTCCTCGCCAGCCGGCTTGGCGACCTGTTCCTGGTCGCGGCGATGCTCCTGCTCTACGCGGCGTTCGGCAGCCTCGACTATGAGAGCATGTTCTCGGCCGCCCAGGCGATGCGCGGGCAGGGCGCGATACCGCTCGGCGTCCAGATCGCGGCGGTGCTGATGGTCTTCGCCGGCCTGTTGAAGTCGGCCCAGTTCCCGGTGCATGGCTGGCTGATCGAGGTGATGGAGACGCCGACCCCGGTCTCGGCGCTGCTGCATGCGGGCATCATCAATGCCGGCGGCTTCCTGGTGCTGCGCTTCACTGATGTCATCTCGCTGTCGCTGACCTCGATGGATCTGCTCGCGGTGATCGGCGGCTTCACTGCGCTGTTCGGCTCGGTGGTGATGCTGACGCAGACTTCGATCAAGGTCTCGCTGGCCTGGTCGACGATCGCGCAGATGGGATTCATGATGATGGAATGCGGCCTCGGCGCATTCGCCGCCGCGCTCCTGCACATCGTCGCGCACTCGCTCTACAAGGCGCATGCCTTCCTGTCCTCGGGCAGCGTGATCGACATCGCCCGCGCGTCCTGGACGCCGAGCCCCGGCGGCAAGCCGCACCCGTTTCGGCTGATCTTCTCGATCGCCGGCGTGCTGCTGGTGACCTTGCTGTTCAGCCTGCTGACCGGCGCGACGCCGGCCCGCCAGCCCGGCGTGTTCGCGCTCGGCGCGGTGCTGCTGCTCGGCTTGATCCACCTCGTCGCCAACGGCATCGACGAGCGGCCGAATGCCTATGTCGTCGTGCGCACGCTGGCGCTGGCGGCCGTGGTCGCGGCGGCCTATTTCGGCCTGCAGCTCGTCGCCGAGCAGATGTTCGCCGGCGCGCTGCCGAAGACCGAGGCGCTGCGTGGGCCGCTCGGCATCGCCATCGTCGCGCTGATCGTGCTGTCCTTCGCGACCGTCACCTTCCTGCAGGGCATGGTGCCCAGGCATGCGACGGAGCCGCGCTGGCAGGCGCTGTACGTCCACGTCGCCAACGGCTTCTACGTCAACACGATCACCAACCGTCTCGTGCTGCATTACTGGCCCGGGCCGGCGCCGACATCCGTCCCCGTTCGTCTTCCAATCGTGCTGAGGGAACACCCATGAGCGATGTGATCGACCGTGAGGCGCCGGCCGCCGTCCTGGCCCCGACGCCGCTGCTGCGACACGCCATCGAACGCGCCTGCCGCCGTATCGCGCCGGTCTGGCCGCTCAAGAACTTCGTCGCCGTCAACCCGTTCCTGGGCTTCAGCGACCGCAGCTTCCACGCGACCTGCGCGATGCTGCATCGGGTCGCCCGCATCGATACGCTGATGCCGCGGGCGTTCTACCGCGAGGCCATTCGCAACGGCACGATCGAAACGGCAGATCTCGCGGCGGCGCTTGCCGCCGCGCCTGCGGATTGGCGTCTGCCGACCGAGGCCGCGGAGCTGCTCAAGCTCGCTGACAACGACCGGATCGCGCGCAAGCCTCCGGCGGTGGTCGCGACAGTGGCGGAAGTGCTCAACGAGCTCGCGGCCGGCGATCGCCATGTGGCGCGCACCGCCTTCATGACCGACGAGATCTCGCGCTGGTGCGCCGCCTATTTCGACGAGGGGCAGTCGGTGTGGCGGATGCCGGCGCGCGGGCTGCGCCCTTATGCGGCCTGGCGCGCCTGGGTGCGCTACGACCGCAATCCGGAGATGATGGGGATCGCGCGTTTCCGCGCGCTGGTCGCCGACATGCCCGACGACTACGTCGCCGCCATCGCCACGGTGATCGAACGGCTCGGCATTCCGGCACGTGCAGTCGAGGACTATCTGCATCAGGCGCTGCTCGAGATCGGCGGCTGGGCTGCCTATGCGCGTTACCTGATGTGGAACCACGAGCTCGCCGGCGACCGCGACGATACGCTGGAGCAGCTGCTGGCGATCCGCGTGGTGTGGGGCTACACGCTGTTTGCGCAACGCACGGATACGGCGTTCCGCGAGGCCTGGCGCCGCGCGATGGAGCAGGCGGCACTGCCGCCGCTCGACGATCAGCTCGGCGGCGATCCTGATTTCTGCATCAACATGGTGCTGCAGGAGGCCTATGAGATCGCGTTTCGACGCCGCCTGCTCGATCGTCTCGCTGGGGCGCCTGCAGCACGCACGGCAGGCGCGCGGCCGGCGGTGCAGGCCGCGTTCTGCATCGACGTGCGTTCCGAGGTGTACCGGCGGGCGATGGAGTCGGTCGGCGACGGCGTCGAGACGGTGGGATTTGCCGGCTTCTTCGGCTTCCCGATCGAGTTCGTGCCGATCGGTCACGTCACCGGCCGCGCGCATTGCCCGGTGCTGCTGCGGCCGCAATTCACGGTGTGCGAGGCCGTCGGCGGAACATCGGAGGAGGAGGACTCCGAGATCCTGGTCATGCGCCTGCTGCGCCGCCGCGTCAGGAAGGCCTGGAAGTCGTTCAAGCTGTCGGCGGTGTCGTCGTTCATCTATGTCGAGACGGCGGGGCTGCTGTTCGCCGGCAAGATCCTCAGCGACAGCCTTGCAGTGACCCGCACCGTGCACGATCCGAACACCGACGGGCTGGACGACGATCTCATCGGCCGGCTCGGCCCGCGGATCGAGCCGCGCCCGGTCGGCGGGCGCGCCACCGGCTTCGATCCGGCGCAGCGGGTCGCGATGGCCGAGGCGGTGCTCCGGGCGATGTCGATGACCGGACCGTTCGCGCGCCTGGTGATGTTGACGGGCCATGGCAGCACGACGGTGAACAATCCGCATGCGTCAGGATTGGACTGCGGCGCCTGTGGTGGACACACCGGCGAGGCCAATGCGCGGGTCGCGGCGGCCATCCTCAACGATCCCGACGTTCGCGTCGCGCTGCGCCAGCGCGGCATCGACATTCCGGACGACACCGTGTTCCTCGGTTGCCTGCACGACACCACGACCGACGTGATCAGGCTGTTTGACATCGAGCAACTGCCCGCGTCTCATGCCGACGACCTGCGGCGCCTGCGTGCGCTGCTGGCCAAGGCCACCTCGCTGACGCGGCTCGAGCGCGCGGCGCTGCTCGGCATAGCTCGCGGCGCGGCGACGGAGCAGCAGGTGGTAACGCGAAGCCGCGACTGGGCCCAGGTCAGGCCGGAATGGGGCCTGGCCGGCAATGCCAGCTTCATCGCGGCGCCGCGCGCCCGCACCAGGGGAATCGATCTCGGCGGCCGCAGCTTCCTGCACGATTACGACTGGCAGCAGGACAAGGACTTCGGCACGCTGCAGCTGATCATGACCGCGCCGATGGTGGTGGCGAGCTGGATCAACCTTCAATACTATGGCTCGACGGTCAACAATGCCGCGTTCGGCGCCGGCAACAAGGTGCTGCACAATGTCGTCGGCACGCTCGGTGTGCTCGAGGGTAATGCCGGCGACCTCAAGGTCGGGCTGCCCTGGCAGTCCGTGCATGACGGCAGCCGCTTCGTGCACGAGCCGCTGCGCCTGACGGTGCTGATCGAGGCTCCGCTCGAGGCAATCAACGGCGTGATCGCGAAAAATGACATCGTACGTGAACTCGTCGACCATCATTGGCTGCATCTCTACGCGATCTCGCCGCAAGGCCGCGTCTCGCATGCCTATCGTGGCCATCTGCTGTGGCAGCAGCTTGAGGAGCGGTCAGAATCTTGATCGCCGGAGGGCGATGGGCTAATGCCGCCTGAGAGGGCGCGCGGTAGCCTTCTTTGGCCGAAGCAGTGCGACCGGCATCAGCTCGGTTGATGCTTACGCCATATTGTGCAGCCCGGCGTCGACATAAATCGTGTCGCCGGTCATGCCGGAGGCGCCGCCGCCGACGAGGAATGCGACCACCCGGCCGATCTCGGCGATGTCGACCAGGCGGTGTCCCGGGCTGCGGTTCACGGCGGCCTCGATCAGCTCGTCGAAATGGGCGATGCCGCTGGCGGCGCGGGTCTGCAGCGGCCCGGGGGAGACGGCATAGACGCGGATGTTCTTCTCGCCGAGTTCCGCGGCGAGATAACGTACGGCGGCCTGCAGCGAGGCCTTGGCGAGGCCCATGACGTTGTAGTGGTTCACGACCTTGTCGGCGCCGTAATAGCTCATCGTCAGCAGCGCGCCGCCCGCCGCCATCAGCGGCTCGGCGGCACGCGCGAGCTCCAGGAACGAGTAGACCGAGATCCGCATCGCGCGGGCAAAGCCGTCGGCGGAGCAGTCGATCACGCGGCCGTGCAGGTCGGCTTTCGGCGCGAACGCGATCGAATGCACGACGAAATCGAGCCGGCCCCATTCGCGCTTGATGCGCTCGAACACCGCGTCCAGTTCGCCCGGCTGCTCGACGTTCAACGGCAGCAGCAGGCTGGCGCCGATGCGCTCGGCGAGTGGCGCAACGAAGCTGCGGGTGCGGTCGTCCGCATAGGTGAGCGCCACCTCGGCGCCGAAGGCGCGCAGCTTGGCAGCGCAGCCAAAGGCGATCGAGTTCTCATTGGCCACGCCGAGCACGAGGCCGCGCCGCCCCTTCAGCATGTCGCCGATCCGGTCGTCGGGATTCCAGACGATCGGCAGCGGATCGGGCGAGTGAGCGGTGTCCGGCATCGTGCTCTCCTGTCAGGCCACGTCGCGGACCGCGAGGTTCTCCGTGAGCGGATCGGCCGACACCGCGGCCAGCGCCAGCGGCGGCAGGCCGAGCGCCTCGCGCAGCCGCTGCAGGGTGCGGATCGTATTCGGCTCCATGTCCTCGACGCTGCCTGCGATGAACTCGACCACGTCGATGGCGCGGTTGCGGTCGCCGAAGTCGGGCAGCAGCTCGGCCAGCGTCGCGACAGCCGGGTCGGGCTCGAACTCGACGATGATCGATTGCTCGCGGATCAGCGCAGCGCGGCGCTCGGCGCCGAGCGAGGCAAACGGCTCGTCCTTGGTCAAGACCTTGGCGGAGCGCTCCAGCCGGTCGCGGCGCACCGAGCCGCGGGAGTCCGCGAGCAGGATCAGCATCCGGATGACCGCTTCCTCGAAGCCGCCGCGCGCGATGCCGAGCAGGATCGCCTGCACCTCGGGGAGGAAGCGCAGCTCCTTGGGCTCGCGGTGAACCCGCTGGAAGGCGTGGGTCGAGGCGATCGCATCCATCAGCGGCGAGCTGTAGATCGACAGGAACGTGGCCTCGTAGAGGCTGTCGCGGACGTCGCGGAACACGTCGAACGCCTGCACCACGCTCTTCGCCCAGAACTGCTCGAGCGCCAGGAACGGATTCGATGGTCCTGCCTTCGTCCGCGCCGCGCGGGCCTCATCCGCCGCTTTCCGGATGGCGTGGGTCATGGCGTTGTCGCCGCCGAAGCCACGGCGCATCAGGCGTGCCGGATGCGCGTCGCTGATCAGCTTGGCCATCTCGTCGGTCACCATCGACTGCACCAGCGGACGGGCGGTGAGGTCGTACAGCTCTGCGCCGAGCTCGGACAGGCGCGCGACCGCGGCAAAGCCGCGCTCCTCGCTGCGGTCATTGTCGTCGATCGCCAGGATGTCGGAGATCTTGCGCTCATGGAACGACACGTGGAAGCGCGCGGCGATGCCTTCGCCGATCTGCTCGTCGATCGTCATCTCATAGAGACCGGGCGCCAGCGCCTCGATCGTCTTCATCGTCGAGGCGACCTCGGTGTGCTCCTTCTTCGCGATCGAGGACGACACGAAGATGCCGAGATGGCCGACCTTGTCATGCACCATGTAGATGATGCGCTGGCCGCGGATGCGGATCTCGTGCTCGTCGGCATAGGTGTCGACGATCCAGTTCAGCGCCTGCTGCGGCGGCGTGATGTTGTCGCCCCAGCTCGCGAATACGATGATCGGCGAGCGGATCGCCTTGAGATCGAGCTGACGGCCGCGCTCGATGCGCGCCTCGCCGCGCGACAACCGGTTGCCGATGAACAGCTGCTCGACGATCCAGCGGATTTCCTGCTCGTTCATGAAATGGAAGCCGCCCCACCAGCGCTCGAATTCGAGGAAGCTCGCGCGGCCCTTCTCCGGATCGGCATAGAGGTCGAAATACTTTCCGAAATAGTTGCGGCCGGGATTGAGCATCTCGAAGTTGGAGACGAGGTGCACGCCGTCGAATTCGCCGCCGCCGAGATCGGACAGCACCAGCGCCGGCAGAATGCCGCCGAGCAGGCCGCCATTATAGCGCATCGGGTTCTCGCCGAGCCGTCCCGACCAAGAGGCGACCGGCGCGCCGTTGACGACCAGCGGTCCGGTGATGTCGGGATTCGCCGCCGCCAGGATCAGGGTCGCCCAGCCGCCCTGGCAATTGCCGACGATGATCGGCTTCGGCGCCTCGGGATGGCGGCGATGGACCTCGGCGATGAACGCCGCCTCGGCGCGCATGACGTCGGCGAGCGTCTGGGTGGGCTCCGGATGCGGCCTAAACACGACAAAATAGACGGGATGCCCGTCATGCAGGGCGACACCGACCTGGCTGTCCTGCTTGAAGCCGCCGATCCCGGCGCCGTGGCCGGCGCGAGGATCGATGATGACATAGGGACGCTTCCAGTCATAGGTGACCACGCCGGCCGGCGGCAGGATCTTCAGGAGCATGTAGTTGACCGGACGGACGAGGTTGCGGCCATCGAGCGCGACCTCATGGTCGTAGATCAGCACCGGCGGCGTCCCCGCGGCCTCGTGCCGGGCATCGTTGTCGGCGCGCTCGCGCAGCACGTCCAGTGTCAGGACCATGCGCTGGCCGGCGTCGATCCAATAGTCACGCGCCTGGTCGAAAATATGGCCTTGCGTGGCGCTGCTGAACGACCGCGCCAGACCGGCACCCTCGCTGATCAGATCCTGCGCCCGCTTGCCATGCTCGCGGGCGAACTTGTCAAGATGCCGGCTGAGGCTCTGCGAGACGCGTTGCGTCTGAGTCGTGGTGATGCCGGCTGCGCCGAAGCTGCGGGCGAGGGCGGTCGCGGGGCTGTAGGGGGAAGACATTGGCGGTCCCTTCGGTCAGTCTGTCAGGCGCGTGGAGTCCGCGGCGCTGTGAATCAGGCCCAGGATCTCGGCGGTGTGCTCGGCGATCATGCGATCTTCGTCGGTCGGAATGACGAGCACGGCGACGCGAGAGTCCGGCAGGCTCACGGTCTGTGCGTTGCGCGCATTGGCGTCCCGGTCGAGACCGACGCCGAGCCAGCCCATGTCGCCGAGGATCTGCTCGCGCACGCGAAAGGCATGCTCGCCGATGCCGCCGGCGAACACGATGGCATCGACGCCGCCGATGGTCGCGGCGAGCCCCGCGATCTCGCGGCGCACGCGCGCGACGAAATAGTCGATCGCCTCGCGCGCTGCCGGCGCGTGGGATGCCTCGAGCTCGCGCATGTCGTTGGAGAGGCCCGAGAGGCCCTTCAGCCCGGAGTCGTGATACAGGAGATGCGTGATCTCGTCGGGGCTCATGCCCTTTTCGGTCAGGAGATAGAGCACGACGCCGGGATCGAGCTGGCCGCAGCGGGTGCCCATCGGCAGGCCGTCGAGCGCAGTGAAGCCCATGGTGGAGGCGACCGAGCGGCCGTCGCGCAGCGCGCAGACCGAGGCGCCATTGCCGAGATGCGCGATGATGACGCGCCCCGATGCCAGCATTGGCGCCACGCTGCGCAGCCGGCGCGAGACATATTCGTAGGACAGGCCGTGAAAGCCGTAGCGGCGCACGCCCTCGTCATAGAGCCGCCGCGGCAGTCCGAACGTGTCGGCGATGAACGGGTGCTGGCGGTGGAACGCGGTGTCGAAGCAGGCCACCTGCGCCGCGTCCGGAAACGCATGCAGCGCCGCGGCGATCCCGGCGAGATTATGCGGCTGGTGCAGCGGCGCCAGCGGCACAAACTTGCGCAGGCGCAGCAACGTGCCGTCGTCGATCACCACCGGCTCGGCATGATCCGGCCCGCCATGCACCACGCGGTGGCCGACAGCCACGACATGGCAGCCGTCCTCATGCCGGCGCAGCCAATCGACGGCGAGCTCCAACGCAGAGCGGTGATCGACCGTGCCCTTGGACGCATCGATCGGTTGTCGCTCGGCGGGACCGTCGGCCGGACCGGCCGTGAACGTCGTGTCGTCGCCGATGTCGTCGATATGTCCCCTGGCCAACGGGCGCAGCCCGGCAGTTGCGATCTCATAGGCCGCGAATTTGATCGAGGACGAACCGGCATTGATGGTCAGAATGGCGTCGGTCATCCTCTACTCCGCCGCCGCCTTCGCCTGCGCCGAGCCGGCAAAGGCGCGGCCCTCGCGCCGCCAGTGATTGTAGAGCTGCGCGAGGGCGCAGGAGGCGAGCCGGGCTCGGTCGTTGTCCGCTCGGCTGGTCAGCATGACCGGCACGCGCGCGCCGATCACGAGCCCGGCGGCCTCGGCGCGGGCGATGAAGGTCAGCTCTTTCGCCAGCATGTTGCCGGCCTCGAGGTTCGGTACGATCAGCACGTTGGCATGGCCGGCGACCAGCGAGGCGATGCCCTTGGTCTTCGCAGCTTCCATGTCGATGGCATTGTCCATCGCCAGCGGACCGTCGACGATACCGCCCTTGATCTGGCCGCGCTCGGCCATCTTCGACAGTACGGCGGCGTCGAGCGTGGAGTGAATGTTCGGGTTGATGGTCTCGACCGCGGACAGCACGCCGACGCGCGGCCGGTCGAGTCCGCAGGCGCGCGCCAGATCGATGGCGTTCTGCACGATGTCGACCTTCGCCATCAGGTCGGGCGCGATGTTGATGGCGGCATCGGAAATGAACAGGATCTCGTCCAGCGTTGGCACGTCGAGCGCGAAGACATGGCTGATCCGGCCATTGGTGCGCAGCCCGCCATCCTTCTTCACCACCGCCGCCAGCAGCTCGTCGGAATGGATCGCCCCCTTCATCACCGCATGGGCGTCGCCGGCCAGCACCATCGCCACGGCGCGCGCGGCGGCGGCACGGTGGTCAGTCTCCGGCACCAGCGCCCAGCCGCTGATGTCGGCCTCGATCTCGCGCGCCGCGGCCGAGATGCGATCGGGATCGCCGATTAGCACCGGGTGGATCAGGCCACGTTCGGTTGAGAGCAGGGCGCCGCCGAGCGAGTTGCGGTCTTCAGGACAGACGATGACGGTCTTGAGCGGCGGCAGCTGCGCAGCGAGATCGACCAGCTTGGCGAAATGATCGGCATGATCGACGATCAGCGCCGGCAGCTCGCGCACCGGCGTCTCGATCGACACTGTCGGCGCATCGATCTCGGCAAGCCCCGCGCAGACGAGATCGCCGGCCTGGTCGGTGATCTCGGCGCGAAACAACGCGACCGGCGCCTCGCGCTTCTCGCAGCAGGTCACGGTGATGCGCAGGCGGTCGCCGACATGCACACGTTTCTTGAACTCAAGCGATTGCGAGCGATACAGCGTGCCCGGACCGGGCATGACGTTGCCAAGTACGGCCGAGATCAACGATCCGACCCACATCGATGGCGCAATGACCTCTTTCGAACCATGGTTGGCGCTACCATCCGGCAGCATCATCGGATTGGTGTTGCCGGAGACATGGGCGAACAGGATCAGGTCCTGTACTGCGCATGTCCGTTCGATCGCGGCTTTGTCGCCGACCTCCAGCTCCGCCCAGCTCTTGTTGCGTATGGTCTGGGTCATTTCGCGCTCCGTTGCCGAAAGTTTCATCGTATTGCTGCGCCTGCTGATCGACGGAGCGCAAGCGTAGTGCCACATGTTTATTATACGATCTGACCGTGACGACTTATTGACCCGTTCATTTGTTATCCGCTCACACTGTTGCGAGCGCATGTCATCCACGCTTCAAATCTTCGTTCCACTATGGGGCTCCAAGTGGAACGGTATGGGGAGCGACATGGCCGAAATCACAGTCAATCAGGCGGTCGGCGACGAACGGCCAATTCAGCCGGCCGGACGGCCGAACCTCGACAAGGGCTTCAACCCGCTGACGATGATCCTCTTCTTCGGCGTCCTCGCCGCAGGATTGCTGTTCGTCGCCTACAGCATCTATGCCGATGTCGACGCCACCGGCGTGAAGGTGACGACATATCTGCCTTACCTGCTGCTGTTCGTCGCGCTGCTGATCGCGCTCGGGTTCGAGTTCGTCAACGGCTTCCATGACACCGCCAATGCGGTGGCCACCGTGATCTACACGCATTCGCTGCCGGCCGAGTTCGCCGTGATGTGGTCCGGCTTCTTCAATTTCCTCGGCGTGCTGCTGTCGAGCGGCGCGGTCGCGTTCGGCATCGTCTCGCTGCTGCCCGTCGAGCTGATCCTGCAGGTGGGATCGAGCGCCGGCTTCGCGATGGTGTTCGCGCTGTTGATTGCCGCCATCGTGTGGAATCTCGGGACCTGGTATTTCGGCCTGCCGGCCTCGTCTTCGCATACGCTGATCGGGTCGATCATCGGCGTCGGCGTGGCGAATGCTCTCCTTCGCGGCCGCGATGGCACGTCCGGCGTCGACTGGAGCAAGGCGACCGAGATCGGTTACGCGCTGCTGCTGTCGCCGCTGGTCGGGTTCATCTGCGCCGCTGCGCTGCTCTATTTGCTCAAATTTCTCGTTCGCAACCCCGCGCTCTACGCCGCTCCGGAAGGCCCGAAGCCGCCGCCGATCTGGATCCGCGGTTTGCTGATCCTGACATGCACCGGCGTCTCCTTTGCCCATGGCTCGAATGACGGCCAGAAGGGCATGGGCCTGATCATGCTGATCCTGATCGGCACGGTGCCGACCGCCTATGCGCTGAACCGCACGCTCCCCGAGGCGCAGATCGCGAAATTCCAGGAGACCTCGCAAGCCGCCTCCAAGGTGATCGCGGCGAAGGCCGCCGGCCACAACGTGATCGGCGATCCACGTCCCGCGGTCACGCTCTACGTCGCGCAGCGCAAGATCAACGAGGGCACCTATCCGTCCCTCGCCATGCTGGTGAAGGACGTCGGCAACCAGGTGCGGACCTACGGCTCGCTCAACAAGGTACCCGCGGAAGCCGTCGGCAATACCCGTAATGACATGTATCTGACCTCGGAGGCGATCCGCTTCCTGATGAAGGACAAGGAGAACGACCTCAACAAGGAGGAGATCGCTACGCTGAACGCGTACAAGGCCTCGCTCGACGGCGCCACCAAGTTCATTCCGAACTGGGTCAAGATCGCGGTGGCGATCGCGCTCGGCCTGGGCACCATGATCGGCTGGAAGCGCATCGTGGTCACGGTCGGCGAGAAGATCGGCAAGTCGCATCTGACCTATGCGCAGGGCGCCTCCGCCGAGCTGGTCGCCGCCGCCACGATCGGCGCGGCCGATGTGTTCGGCCTGCCGGTGTCGACCACTCACGTGCTGTCGTCTGGCGTCGCCGGCACGATGGCGGCCAACGGCTCCGGCCTGCAGATGGCAACCGTGCGCAACCTGCTGATGGCCTGGGTGCTGACCTTGCCCGCGGCGATCCTGTTGTCGGGCTCGCTCTACGTCATCTTCAGCCGGATCTTCTGACGCAGATGGGGCGGCCCTCGCAGCGGTGACGGCGCCGCCCCTGGAGGGGCTGGTGTGGGCCTTCCGCTTCACCGCGGACGGCACACCCCAGCCGCTTGTGCATGACGAGCCGTTCCATCTCGATCAGTACGGATGGTACTGGCTGCATTTCAATCTGGCCGATGCGCGCGCCGCGCAATGGCAAGAACGAGAAAAGACCATGCGCAAATGGAGAGTCTGCTGGTCAGCGGGCACCTTGCATGCGGCAGGTGGGACACGACGTTTGCGGAAGACGGTCAGCGCGCCCGAGCCGCAGATCGACGAGATCGGTGGGCTCTCTGGCTCTCATGCGCGCCGCATGTCTGTCGCCTTTTTCAGTCGGTCGATGAGCCAACGCCCTGCGGGCCCTGGGGGCGTATCTGTTCGATAGACCGCGGACATCTTGATGTGAGTATCCGATTCTGCCTGTTCGAGCGTCAGCGGCACCAGCTCGCCGTTTTGGAGATCATCCTCAACCACATGATAGGGCATGCCGCCCCATCCAAGTGCTGCCCGCAGGAACGCATGCTTCGCCCCGAGATCCGACAAACGCCAGGTCTTTGACGAATAGACACGCAGATCCTTGCCATCGGTCAGACGCGATCGATCGGTCAGGACGAGCTGAACGTGCTCGCTGAGCACATCCGGAGGAATGGCGCCGGGATGGGTGGCCAAAGGATGCCGTGGAGAGGCGACCATAAGGTAGCGAAGGCCGAGCAGGGCTTCATCGCGAAGTTCGGGATGGTTGGTCAGCAGAGGGCCTCGGATGCCGAACGAGCACCGCCGTTCGAGGACTGGCTCGATGACCCCTCCCATGCTCTCGACAGAAACTCGCAACGATGTGGTCGGAAACTCCTGCTGAAAGGCGCTCACCGCCTCCGTCAGGACAGCGGTTGGAAATAGCACATTGGACGCAACGCTCAGCTCGGGCTCAAGTCCACCAGCTAGGTCCTGTACCCAAACCCCTTGCGGGTGACGGGGCGGAGTGATTCAAGGCTTCCCAAAAGAGGAGGTCCCGATGGCTCGCTTCGACCTTTCAGACACGGAGTGGACAATCATCGCGCCGCTGTTGCCTGGAGCGGAGGGCAAGAAGAACGGCCGGCCGCGGCCGGATGACCGCAAGGTGCTCAACGGCATCTTCTTCGTCTTGCGCACTGGCACGCCGTGGCGCGATCTGCCTGAGCGCTATGGCCCTTACACAACAGCCTACAATCGCTTTAATCGATGGGCCAAGAAGGGCATCTGGCTGCAGATATTTGAGGCCTTGGCAGCGAAGTCTCCACAGTCATTGCAGTTAATCGACTCCTCGATCATCCGCGCTCACCAGCACGCCGCCGGTGGTAAAAAGGGGGCCCGGATAACGCCATCGGCCGTTCTCGTGGAGGACTGAGCACCAAGATAAACGCCATCGTCGATCAGGCCGGCATGCCGGTCCATATTGTGCTGTCGCAGGGCCAGTCCTCGGACAAGACCGTGGCGCCGCCCCTCATCGAAGCGGTCGAGCCGGGGCGCGATCTGGTCGCCGACCGCGGTTACGATGCCCGAGCCCTCATCGATCTGGTCGAAAGCCGTGGCGGGCGCGCTCACATCCCAACCTGCCGCGACCGCAAGGTTCAGCGTTCGGTCGATCCTGCTCTCTATCGACAGCGCAATCTGATCGAACGCTTCTTCAACAAGTTGAAGCATTTCCGCCGCATCGCGACCCGCTACGATAAGAGCGCTCGCAATTTCCTCTCCGCCGTCTTGCTCGCCTCAACCCGCCTCTGGATGCGGTTTGAGTCCACGACCTAGTCCGCGCGCGCGCGCCTTCAGCTTGGCCAGATCCTCCGCGACCGCGCGGGCGTCCGCAAGGAGAGCCCGGCCCGCTGCGGTGAGGACGGGATAGCGCGCGCTGCGATCGAACAGCTGAATGCCGAGCTGGGTTTCGAGATTGGCGAGGTTCTGGCTGACGACTGACTGAGCACGCCCGAGCTTGCGTCCGGCAGCAGAGAAGCTGCCGGTCTCAGCGGCGGTCACGAACGTCGTCAGTTGGTCGAGGGAGATTCCATCGAGCACGATATATCGTCCAAACAGATAAATAACATCGGTTTATATTGGCTTTTCAGATCGATGGCAAGTTCTCATGGTCGGGCGGCTTGGCGGAGCGTCCGCCAAATGGAGGAACCATGAAGCTTCTTCACATCGATTCGAGCATCGCCGGCGTAGGGTCCGTGACGCGGGAGTTGTCGGCCGAGATCGTCGCCTTGCTGAAGGGAGCCGACAAATCTTGGAACGTGATCTACCGCGACCTTGTGGCCGAACCGTTATCGCATCTGACGGGAGGCTATCTGGCCGCGCTGCAGGGTGCGCCGGCCGATCAGGCAGTGCAGGCCGACGTCGGCGCGGGTCTGGCGGTCATGGAAGATTTTCTAGCAGCCGATGTCATCGTGATCGGCGCGCCAATGTACAATTTCGGCGTTCCGTCGCAGCTCAAGGCCTGGATCGATCGGCTGGCAGTCCCGGGCAAGACATTCAGCTACGGAGAACATGGCCCGGTCGGGCTCTGCAAGGGCAAGAAGGTCATCGTCGCCTCGGCGCGGGGCGGCATCTTCAGCGCAGGGTCTCCCCTTGCTGCGCTCGATCATCAGGAGAACTACCTGCTGAGCTTCTTCGGCTTTCTCGGCATCGCCGAGATCTCGTTCGTGCGAGCTGAAGGTGTCGCTCTGGGGCCGGTTGTACGCGCCAAGGCCATTGCTGCCGCCAAGGAGCACGCCGCCAAGCTCGCGGCTTGAGAACCTTCGCATCAGTCGATCGAAAGGACCGAGATGGCCGTGCTCTTCTCTTCCATCGTCGCCGCGCAGGAGCGAGGCTCCAGCCGATCCTCCTTTTCAGCTCAGGCCCTGGATCTCGCTCCGTTGGGAGATCTGAAGTCTTCGGTGCTGGTCTGTGACGATTTCAGGGTGAGCGGACGGCCGTTTCCGCTGCACCCTCACGCTGGATTTGTGGCCGCGACTTATGTCTTCCCCGATTCGGCGGGTCGTTTGCGCAGCAGGGACTCGCTCGGCAACGATATCGTGGTCGGCGCGGGAGGTCTGGTCTGGACTCATGCTGGAAGCGGCATAGTGCATCACGAGACTCCCGCCGATACAGGCGAACTGCACGGCCTGCAGCTGTTCGTCAATCTGACGTCGCCGAACAAGTCGAGTGCGCCCAAGACGATGACGCTGTCGGGCAGCGAAGTGCCCGAGTGGACGAATGCCGCCGGAGATCGCGTCCGTGTGGTGGTCGGATGTTACGAGCATCTGACGTCGCCGATGGTGCCCATCGAGCCGTTCACGCTTCTCGACGTGGAGCTCCGACGACATCTTACGTTCGATCATCCGCAGGGTCACGTGACACTCATCTATGTCGCAACTGGCGATCTTGCCGTCAGCAGCGAAGGTGGCGCGCGGCATTTGGCCCAGCGGCAGGCGATTGCCATGCATGGCGATGGTGCGCGCTTAAGCTTTGCAGCTGATGAGCTGGCTCACCTCGTCGTGATGTCCGCCCCTGAGATCCGTGAGCCGGTCCTCATCGATGGGCCGTTCATCATGAGTAGCGCAGAGCAGATCGCCGCGGCACGGGTGCGCTACAGGAGCGGGGGCATGGGCCAGCTTCCGCCGTCGTGACGGCGGGACCACTGTAAATCGCCAACGAGAGAAGCAAATTCTCCTCTTCAGAGACTAAGCCGTGCGGGGACCCCGCGCCGTCGTAACAGGGAGTTTTTCCAGATGTATGCAGTAACCGGGGCGACCGGGCACTTGGGACGCAAAGTTGTCGCACGCCTGCGTGAGTTCGTCCCGTCGTCCGAGATCGTCGCCGTCGTTCGTGATGCGCGCAAGGCGGCCGATCTTGGCGTTGGCATCCGGACAGCCGACTACGCCGACCCCCGCGCTCTGGAAGGCGCCCTCGCGGGCATTGAAAGACTTCTTCTAATCTCGTCGAGCTCATTCGGCACTCGCCAGGCTGAGCATGCCAATGTGATTGCTGCCGCAAAGACGGCGGGTGTTGGACATCTTGTCTATACCAGCCTGCTCCATGCCGACCGATGGGAACCTAGCTTCGCCAAGGATCATACCGAGACGGAGAAGTGGATTGCGGAATCTGGGCTCGTTCACACGATCCTGCGCAATGGTTGGTACTGGGAGAACCACACCACAAATCTGAACGTGGCGCTCGGGTACGGTCAGTTGATCGGAAGCGCCGGCACGGCATTAATCTCCTGGGCGTCGCGAAAGGATTTCGCGGACGCAGCTGTCACGGTCCTGACCGGAAAGGGTCATGAAGGCAAAGTCTACGAATTGGCCGGCGACACAGCTCACACCCTGGGAGATATCGCCGCAGAGGCCGCAAGCCAAAGCGGACAGCCTCTGGTCTATCGAAATCTGACCCAGGCCGAGCACGCCAGCTTCTACGAGAGCGTCGGATTGCCGCCTCCGGTGGCTGCCATGCTCGCTGAGGTGGAGGCGAAGGGCGTCGCCGCCGGTGTCCTGCACGACGACAGCCGAACGCTCTCGCGCCTGATCGGACGGCCGACATTGTCGTTGCAGCAGGCTGTGATCGAGGCCTTCGGAAGCTGAGCTGCAGCGCCTGGCAATATTCGGCCGCATCGCCGCCACGTCGACGCTCGATCTGCGGCTGCGCGACGATCCGACATGCCGCGGGCCGTGCTCTACCTTAAAGATATTCCAGCATCGGCCCCGTCGAATTCGTTTGATGCAGGGAGGACGATCGGCAAGATACGGATCTCGTTGCCGCGCGCGATAGATGTCGCCGCTACCGCTGCTTTTGCCCGATGGGTCATTGGGACTCGATGTCATGGTACGCCGGAGCGTGGTGAAGCTCACGCGCTCATCAGGGGACCGCTCGCATTGTATTTGGCTCTTTCCGGCTCGATTGTATTTGAGCGAAGTCGAGATCGAAGCAGCGAGATGTGGTTGCGACAGCGGCAGCGAGGAGTGGCTGTCGGGTGCAGGTCGCGACGTTGGAAGGTGGTGGTGAAGCATGGTGAGTGCGCGAGCGACCCGGGTATGGCTGCAGATTCATACGTGGACTTCGCTGATCAGCATGGTCTTTCTGCTCATGCTTTGCCTGACCGGGCTGCCGCTGATCTTCCATCATGAGATCGACGAATTGCTGGAACACCCGATCGCGGCGCCGCCGATGCCGGCGGATACGCCCGTGTTGTCTCTCGACCGCTTGATCGAATCGGCGCGCAATCAATTGCCCAGCCAGCATGCGCTTTTTGTCACGCTCAAGGAGGCGGAGCCGCTGGTCACGGTCGCGATGTCAGCCACCGCGATTCCCGTTCCTGGCCAGTTTCATCGCATCACCGTCGATGCACGCACGGGCGTCGTGCTGGGCGAAGAACCGCCGCACCAGGGCGTGATGGATATCATCCTGCAGATCCATCGCGACATGTTCGCCGGGCTGCCGGGCGAGTTGTTCCTCGGCTTGATGGGGCTCGTGTTCGTCGCCTCCATCGTGTCGGGGATTGTCGTGTATTGGCCCTTCATGCGTCGTCTTGAGTTTGGCACGATCCGCAACCGCTCGTCGCGCGTCAAATGGCTCGACATGCACAATCTGCTCGGCATCGTCACCGTTAGCTGGGCGCTCGCGGTCGGGCTGACCGGAACGATCAATACGCTTGCCGTGCCGCTGTCAGATCTGTGGCGAGCGCAGACCATGCCGGCGCTGCTCGCTCCTTATCAGGGTAAGCCGATCGCCGCGTCGGCTGCGGTCGATGCCGCCGTGACGGCGGTCCGTCAGGCGTTTCCGGATCGGCGGGTCAGTTCCGTGACGATGCCCACGACGGCGCGTTTCGGCAGTCCGCAGCATCTGATCGTCTGGACCAAGGGCAAGACGGCGCTCACGGCGCGCATGTTCCAGCCTGTCATGGTCGACGCGCAGGATCCGACCAAGCTGACGGCGCCGCCGGTCGCCTGGTATCTTTACGCGCTGCAGCTGTCGCGTCCGCTGCATTTCGGTGATTACGGCGGCCTGCCGCTGAAGATCATCTGGGCTCTGCTCGATATCATCACCATCATCGTGCTGAGTAGCGGCCTGTATCTGTGGATCGCCAAACGATGGGGCAGCAGGAAGAAGTCTGCTGTCGTTGTTGGTTCGACAGCCCCGGTCGTGGTTTCGCCATGAAAGGTCCGATCAGCAGTGCGATCGCGTCGGATCGTGACGAGCGGCGCTCGGCGTGGCAGGTCTTCCGGGCGCCGCTGATGATCGGCCTTGTCAGCGCGGCCGGGTTGGCATTCGGGCTGTTCGGTGACGGTCTCTGGGACAGCCTGTGTTGGCTGGGCCTGTCAGTCCCGATTCTGCTGTCGTTGATCCATGGTGTGCCGTGGAAGCGGAGCGCCAAGCAGGCCTGACGCGCGCGGGAGACGGCGACGTTCGGAGGTCACGCGCGACTGTGAACCACTCCGAAGGCTTCAAATATGAGGTCTGGTTGACATCGGAGCCGATGCCGCTGTGGCGGGATCGTGGTCGTGTCGTTGCCGTTTGTAAAAAGGCGCGCAAACTGACCAAATGCTGTTAGTTAAAGTCGGACAACGCGGTGCGTTGGCCTCGACGAAACGTAGGAGATGTTGCGCTTCTTTAGAAAGCTTCAACGAAAATCGGGCGCCGAATTTCTGCTGCGCTGGCAAAAACTTGATGCCTGGATCTTGTCAAACCTGTCGTTCGTTAGATGGGTTCTATGATCGGCGACGCCATCCCCGAATACCCGTGTGTTAGGAGCGCCAAGGACCAGTGTGGAACTTGGTAGTACGGGGTGTCAAAATGGCTTGTCGCGATACGGGCGCAAATGCCCGACGTTTGATCTTGTTGGCTGCTGTAAGCACAATTGCGTTGACGTTAGATCCGGGCGGAGTACGGCCGCTCTTTGCTCAAACCCAATTGCCGGACGTGACGGTGGATGCGCCCAAGCAGAAGCCGCGACAATCTGTCCAGCGCGCGCAAGCATCGCCGAGCCGGGCCGTCCAGCGCCGCGCCGAGACCCGTAATCGCCCGCCGCCGACGACGGCTCCGGTCCCTTATGTCACCCCCTCGACCGGAACGATCGGCGCGCCGCCGGCGCCTTATGCCGGCGGGCAGGTGGCGAGCGGAGGCGGACTTGGGCTGCTCGGCAATCGCGGGGTGATGAACACGCCGTTCAATCAGACGAGCTTCACCGCGCAGTTGATGCAGAACCAGCAGGCGCGCACGATCCGCGACGTCCTGATCAACGATCCGTCGGTGCGGGTGACCCAGGCGGCCGGTGGCGGGGCCGACGGTCTCTTCATCCGCGGCTTCTTCTACGACAGCGGCGACTATGCGCTGAACGGCCTCGCTGGCATCGCGCCCTATTATTCGACAGGGGCGAACTTCATCGAACGCGTCGAGCTGTTGAAGGGGCCGAGCGCGCTTCTCAACGGTATGACGGTGGGCGGAACCGGCGCGTCCAGCGGCGGCGCGGTCGGCGGCAGCGTCAACCTGATCACCAAGCACGCGCCCGATGTCGATATCACGCAGCTGACGGGAACCTATGCCTCCAAGTCGCAATTCGGCGAGCAGATCGACGTCAGCCGCCGTTATGGCGAGCACAAGGAGTGGGGCGTCAGGCTGAACAGCTCCTATTCGAACGGCAACACGCCCTGGAACCGGCAGACTGACGAGCTGGGCAACGTGGCGCTTGGGCTCGACTACCGCGGCGAGAACGCGCGTCTGGCTGTCGACATCGGATACCAGGCCGACAATCTGAAGCCACCGCTTCGCTTCTTTGGCGTTGGTGCCGTCACCCAGATCCCAGACCCGCCAAAGGCCGGGCTGAATTTCCAGGTGCCATGGGCGTATTACGCGCCGACCGATTTCTTCACCACCGTGAAGGGCGAAGTCGATCTCAGCGATCGCATCACGGCCTACGCCTCGTTCGGGTACCACGACAGCAATATCAACTATTCCTATCCGTCGCCGACCCTCAACTCCAACGCCGGCGCCTTATCGGCGGTCCCAGGGCAGGGCAAGGAGACCTACGAGACATTTGCTGGCGAAGCCGGCGTTCGGGTCAAGGTCGATACCGGACCGGTCAACCACGCCATCAATGTTGGCTATTCGATTGTTGACCGCACCTATAATCAGCGCGTCCTCTGGCCGGTCAGCAGGCCGGGCGCGGCGACAGCCGCGGCGGCGGGGGCGATCTCGACCAGCTGGAATCTCTACACTGAGCCGGTAAACGCACCTGCGCCAAATTACAATTACGTGCGTCTCAACCAGATGACCGGGGTCGATCTGTGGAGCGTCGGCGTATCTGACACCATGTCGCTGTTCAACGACCGTCTTCAGTTCGTCGTAGGCGCTCGGCGTCAGACGGCAGGCACGGAGGTGACGGATTATGTGGCGGCGGCAAACAGCAGGCCCTTCAAGGATGCGTCGGTCTGGACGCCGGCCTATGCCGTGATCGTCAAGCCGGTCGATCGCGTCTCGCTTTATGCCAATTACGTCGAGGGATTGCAGACACCGGTCATCGTTCCCGGAACGTTTGCCAACGGCGGAACTGTATTCCCGCCGACGTCGACCAAGCAGACCGAGACCGGCATCAAGGTCGACTTCGGTCGCATTACGACGACCGCCAGTCTGTTTGACATCAGCCAACGTAACGCCATCACGGTCGTCAGCGGGAGCAGCTCGACGCAACAACTCGATGGCATGCAGCGAAATCGGGGCGCAGAGTTCAACATATTTGGCGAGATCACGCCGGAGTTCCGCGTGCTGGGCGGCGTGACCTATATCCACGCGGTTCAGGAGAAGACGACCAACGGGACCTATGACGGAAAGCGCGCCATCGGTGTTCCGCAACTGGCGGTGAATCTCGGGGCCGAATGGGATACGCCGTTCGTGCGCGACCTGACTTTGACGGGGCGGGTGATCTACACAAGTGCGCAATACGTCAATCAGGCGAATACGTTGTCGCTGCCGGACTGGACCCGGGTCGATCTGGGCGCCCGCTATACGTTCACCTCGCCGTGGAACGGCAAGCCGATCGTGGTGCGGGCCAGCGTCGAGAACGTATTCAACAAGGCCTATTGGGCGTCTGCCTATAGCGGCGTGATCACGCTGGGGGCACCACGGACATATCTCGTCTCCACGACCTTCAACTTCTGAGGGATCGATCCGGCGAAAGAGCAATGATCCGCCGCGCGCCGGATGCGCGGCGGGGTCTTGCTTGTTGGGCATCATGCGAACTGAGTTTTTGTGGCGTGATGTCAAGTCGTGAACGATGCGGCTCGGCTGCGCCGACGTGAATTCAGCTTGATGTTGGTCTCTCGCGATTGCGGCCCGCTGGCGCCCCCTGACTGATGCGCAGGGCGGCCGGACAAGCCGAACGTCGGCCTGCAACCTTCATCCAAGCGGAGTTCGTCATCGGCGTTCGCCGAGGAGAGGCGGTCGCATGATCATCGGTGAACGTCGTGATGGCTCATGCCGGCGGCCCACGGGCCTGTCTCGGCGGGCACGCACGGCGGGTTTGGGAATGGAAGATGGGTAAGCCGGAGCTGCCTGAGAAGATTATAGATTTATTGCTTGCAAGCGATTACGCACAGCTCGTCGGCCGTACTCCGTCGGAGCGGCTCGACTACATCGTCGACATTGCATCGCTTCACACGCGTGATGAGCTGTCGCGCCGATTCGAGCTTGCTCGGGTCCATGTTCGACAGGTCGAGAGGTGGCTTGGGTTCCATGGTCGACGACTGCGTCTGCCGCATGAGAGCATCGATGTCGTGATGTGCGGCTTGGAGTTTCGAAAGCGCCGCATCCGCGGGTCACGGGTTGCGTCGAAGCGGCGTCGGACCGCTGTCAAGGCGTTTCCGAAGAAGGCTGATTGAAGAGGCGTTGGCCTCCGTATCTGCTGCGGCGAGGTGTCGCGATGATCTGTCACAGGGCTAAGGCCGCGCCGGCGCTCGCGTGGCTCCTCATACGAGGTTGGCCGCGATGTCCGGAGCGGAGCTTGCCACGCCGAACCGAGATTATGCGGTCGTGACTTTGGAGTGGTTTTGGTGGGCCGGCGACCAGGAACGAATGCGCGACCAGGCTTGTTGAGAGGGCATGACAGGCAGAGACACGCGCGACCTGCGCTCCGGCGCCTACTACCCCGTCAGCAAGGACGGTCTGCCGCAGCTGCAACAGGTCAAGGACGACACGGCGCCCCGCCAACGGGAGCAGTGGGGTGCCGATGTGCGCGCCGAACCGCTTCCGGGCACCGAGCCGGTGCTGCCGGAAGGGCTCACGCGCGAGCGGCGCGATCCGCTCAATCGCAACACCGGCCGCCGCGGCACCGACTGATGCCGCGGCCACCGCAGCGGCTTACTTGGCCGCGATCACCATGATCTCGACCGTGTATTGCGGCGCCGCGAGCTTGGCCTCGACGGTGGCGCGCGCCGGGGTGTTGCCGGCCGACACCCAGCCATCCCAGACCGCGTTCATCTCGCCGAACGTCTTGATGTCGGTGAGGTAGATGGTCGCGGACAGCAATTTCGACTTGTCGGTGCCGGCCTTGGCGAGATGACCGTCGATGATCGAGAGGATCTCCTCGGTCTGTTTGGTGACGCTCTCGCCGGCCGTCTTCTGCGCCACGACACCCGCGAGATAGACGGTATTGCCGTGAACGACCACCTGGCTCATGCGCGGGCCGGTTTCAAAACGCTGGATCGACATCGAGAGAACTCCTGGAAGGATCAATTCGGGGGCCTCTCCCTAGCGCGTGCGGCGCGGCAGCGCCAGTCGGCTGAACGGCCGGAATCGCCGGCCTTGTTCGGTTCGGCGGCGCGCGCGACCTTGCGTTGCCGGAGCCGGCGCGGCACACGGAGCGCGGCAGTCCTGACGGTGCGGCCTTGTCGCGCTGCGAAGCAGATCTTGCTCACGGGGCAGGCAAGGCAAGGGCGTTTTCCGCGCTTGCACCGATATTTGAGACATGAAACATTCTCCGCGAGGTTCCTTGATGGATTGGCGGAGGGGCGTGATGCGGAAACAGGTGATGCTGGCGGTGCTGGCAAGTATGGCGCTGGCGACGAGTGCGGGGCCGACATTTGCTCAACAGACGATCCGCGTCGGCTGGACCATTCCGGCGGAGGAATCGAAGTATTGGATGATGAAGCGTCCCACCGAGTTTCCCGACCTCGGCAAGACCTACACCATCGAGTGGACCCAGTTCCAGGGAACGGCACCGATGACCCAGGCGCTGGCTGCCGGTGCGCTCGACTGCGCGACACAGGCGCCGCTGTCGCTGTCGAATGGTGTGGTCGGTGGCGGCCTCAAGGCCTACATCGTCGCCCAGCATGTCTACGAGAAGCCGGGCGGCTTCTCGGTGTATTGGGCGGTCAAGGATGATTCGCCGATCAAGACCATCGCCGACCTCAAAGGTAAGACGGTCGGCATCTCCGTGATCGGCGGCGGCACGCAGGGGCCGTTCAATCTGCTGTTGAAGCAGGCCGGGCTCGATCCCGCCAAGGACATCAAGCTGGTCGAGGTCGGCTTCGCCGTGGCCGAGGATGCGCTGCGCCAGGGCCGTGTCGATGCGGTCAACATGAACCAGCCGTTCGCGGCGCGCGCCGAGGCCAAGGGCGGCACGCGGAAGCTGTTCCAGCTCTCGGAGGCGATGCCGAACATCGTCCATATCCTCGAAGCCTGCCGCGCCGATTTTGTCGACAAGAATCCGGATCTCGTGAAGGCCTATGTCCGCGACATCACCGCAGGCATGAAGAAGGCGCTCGCCAATCGCGACGAGACCTTGAAGGTCGTCTCCGAAGTGATGAAGGTGCCGGTGCCGGTGATCGAGACCTACCTCCTGAAGGACAATGATTTCGGCCGTGATCCCGTGGCCGCGCCGAACTTCCCGGCGATCCAGAAGATGCTCGACATCTACGCCGAGACCGGCATGCTGCCGAAACTCGACGTCGCCCAGTTCAAGCATCCCACGATCGTCGCGCCGATCCAGTAAGGAGCGAGCGCTTTGGGCGGAGGTCGTCGTCGATGAGGAAGCTGCGCTCGCGCGTCACGGTGGAGGGGCTCGATCGTGCCCCGCACCGCGCCTTCATGCGCGCGATGGGGCTGGATGATGCCGACATCGCCAAGCCGATGATCGGCATCGTCAGCCAGAAGGGCGAGCAGACGCCCTGCAACATGACGCACGACTTCCAGGTCGACGCCGCCAAGACGGGCGTCTCCGAAGCCGGTGGGACGCCGCGCGAATTCGCCACCATCTCGGTGTCGGACGGCATCAGCATGAACCATGAGGGAATGAAGTTCTCTCTGTTCTCGCGCGAACTGATCGCGGATTCGATCGAGGCCGTGGTCCATGGTCTCGCTTATGACGCGCTGATCGGCTTTGGCGGCTGCGATAAGACCCTGCCGGGCGTCATGATGGGCATGGTTCGTTGCAACGTGCCGTCGATCTTCATTTATGGCGGCAGCGCTCTGCCTGGCAAGTTCCAGGGCAAGACGCTCACGGTGCTCGATTCGTATGAAGCGGTCGGCAGCTACATGACCGGCGAGATCGATGTCGCGACGCTCGAGGGCATCGAGCGGTCGTGCCTGCCCACCATCGGCGCCTGCGCCGGGCAGTTCACCGCCAACACCATGGGCATGCTGTCCGAGGCGATGGGCCTGTCGATGCCCAACGTCTCGATGATCCCCGGCGTCTATGCCGAGCGCGCCCATGTCGCGCGGCAGGCCGGCCGGCTGATCATGCAGATGCTGGCTCGTGGTGGGCCGCTGCCACGCGATATCGTGACCCGCAAGGCCCTGGAGAACGGTGCGGCGATCGTCGCCGCCACCGGCGGCTCGACCAATGCCGCGCTGCATCTGCCGGCGATCGCCAACGAAGCCGGCATCCGTTTCACGCTCGACGATGTCGGCGAGGTCTTCGCCCGCACGCCGCTGATCGGCAATCTCCGGCCGGGCGGGAAGTACACCGCCAAGGACGTCTATGACATCGGCGGCGCGGCCGTTGTGATCCGCGCGCTGATCGAGAGCGGCCATATCGACGGCTCCTGCATGACGGTGACCGGCCGCACGCTTGCCGAGGACTATGGGGCCGCCAATGCGCCCGATGGCGAGATCGTGTTTCATCCGGCCAGCCCGATCATGGCGGAGGGCGGCGTCGCCGTGCTCAAGGGCAATCTGGCGCCTGACGGCGCGGTCATCAAGGTGGCCGGCCTGAAGAACCTCGTATTCGAGGGGCGGGCCCGCGTATTCGAGGATGAGGAAGCCTGCGTCGCCGCCGTCCGCGCGCGCAACTATCAGGCGGGCGAGGTACTGATCATCCGCAACGAGGGGCCGGTCGGCGGTCCCGGCATGCGCGAAATGCTCGGTGTGACCGCACTGATCTACGGTCAGGGCATGGGCGAGAAGGTGGCGCTGATCACCGACGGCCGCTTCTCCGGAGCGACGCGCGGCATGTGCATTGGCTATGTCTCGCCGGAAGCCTTCGTCGGCGGTCCGTTGGCGCTGCTGCGCGACGGCGATCCGATTCGCATCGATGCAAAAGCGCGCACGCTCGACGTCCTGCTCGACGACGCCGAGCTCGCGGCCCGTCGCGCCGCGTGGTCGCAGCGGCCGCCACGGCATCGCGCCGGCGCGCTGGCGAAATATGCCAAGCTCGTCGGCCAGGCACCGCTCGGCGCCGTGACGCATGAAGGACCCGCGGACTGGCCGTGGTTCGATCAGGAGCAGAAATGAGCCGCGCGAGACGACGATTGGCAGGTTTCTTGCTAATCTGGCGGTCTGTCATGCCTGACATCACGGAGCGTTTGAGCGTGCTGCACCGAAAAGAGAAGCGGACATGGGCGTGACCCCGATTCGACCCGGCGAGCTCGCGGGCGTTCCGCTCGGTCGTCGTCCGGCCGAGCCGATCATCGAGATCGACCACGTGTCGCAGGTGTTCAAGACGTCGTCGCGCCGCGACCATACCGCACTGTCGAACATCTCGCTGTCAGTCGAGGAGGGCGCCTTCGTCTCCATCCTCGGCCCCTCCGGCTGCGGTAAATCCACCTTGCTCTATATCGTCGGTGGCTTCGTCAGCCCGACCAGCGGCACGGCCAAAATGAAGGGCAAGCCGATCACCGGCCCTGGCACCGATCGTGGGCCTGTGTTCCAGGAATTTGCGCTGTTTCCGTGGAAAAGCGTGCTCGGCAACGTGATGTATGGTCCGCTGCAGCAGGGCATGAATTCCGCGAAGGCGGAGGCCCGCGCGCTTGAGCTGATTGCCATGGTCGGGCTGACCGGGTTCGAGAAGTTCTATCCGAAGGAGCTCTCCGGCGGCATGAAGCAGCGCGTCGCGCTGGCGCGCACGCTCGCTTATGGTCCTGAAGTGCTGCTGATGGATGAGCCCTTCGGGGCGCTGGATGCGCATACGCGGACGCGCCTGCAAAATGATCTGCTCGAGATCTGGGAGCGGGATCGCAAGACGGTGCTGTTCGTCACGCATTCGGTCGAGGAGGCGGTGTTCCTGTCCGATAAGGTCGTGATGATGTCGCGTTCGCCCGGCCGCATCCGCGAGGTGATCGACATCGACCTGCCGCGGCCGCGCCGCCGCGAGGAGCTGCTGCTGGATCCGCGCTATCAGAACTACATCGTCGAGATCGAGCGCATGTTCGACGATTCCGGCGACAACGAGCTGCCGTCATGAAGGGCGCTCTGAAGCATTTGTCGCCGGCGCTGGCCTGCTGCGGCCTGCTGCTGACCTGGCAACTGGCCTCGCTCGGGTTGAAGAATGACAGCTTTCCGACGGCTCTCGACTCGCTGCGCGCGATCCCGCCGATCCTCACTGACAAGGAAGCGCTGATCAACATCCTGGCCTCGCTCCGGCGGATGGCGATCGGCTTCGCGCTGGCGCTCGCGTTCTCGATTCCGCTCGGGCTGCTGATGGGGCGGAGCAGGGCGACCGCTGCCTTCTTCAATCCACTCCTGATGCTGGTCTACCCGGTGCCGAAAGCGGCGCTGATGCCGATCATCATGCTGTGGCTCGGCGTCGGCGACGTCTCCAAGACGTTGGTGATCTTTCTCGGCGTCAGCCTTCCCGTCATCTATCACAGCTTCGAGGGCGCCAAGGCGGTGGAGGAGAAGATGCTGTGGTCGGGCGCGGCCATGGGCCTGTCGGCTGGCGAACGCCTGCTGCGCATCGTGCTGCCTGCCGCGCTGCCGGAGATCCTGACCGGATGCCGCACCGGCCTCGTGCTGGCACTGATCACGATGGTCACGAGCGAGATGATCGCGCGGCAATCCGGCGCCGGCAACATCCTGTTCAATGCGCTCGACATGGGCCAGTACGACACGGTGTTTGCGATGATCATCATCATCGGCGCGATGGGCATCTGCCTGGACGCGGTGTTCGAGACGATCCGGAGATGGCTGGTGCGCTGGTCGGAACCGCAATTCGACATGCCCTTGAGCTTCTCATGATCACGACGCGCACGACCAACGAATGGCTGCTCGGCGCTGCGCCGATCGTGCTGGTCCTGCTGCTGTGGCAGGGCCTCGTCTCGTTCGGCTACGCGCCGGCTACGCTGCTGCCGCCGCCGGTGCAGGTGTTCCTGCGCATGGGGCAGCAGCTCGCCAGTGCCACATTTCAGCAGGATATCGCGGCCACGCTGTTTCGGTTGTTCGCCGGCTTTGCCATCGCGGTGGTGCTGGGCGTGTCCATCGGCATTGCCGCGGCGGTCAGCCCGCCGGTCAATGCCGTGGTCAGGCCGATCGTGCGCGTGCTGGCGCCGCTGCCGAAGGTCGCGCTGTATCCGGCCTTCCTGCTGCTGCTCGGCTTCAACCACGAATCCAAGATCATGCTGGTGGCGGCGGACGCGCTGTTCCCGATCCTGCTGTCGACCTACTACGGCGCGACCATCGTCGAACAGAAGTTGATCTGGTCGGCGCTCGCGGCTGGCACGCCGCCGCGCGACGTGTTGTGGAAGGTGGTGCTGCCGGCGGCGATGCCCTCCATCTTGACCGGCTGTCGCATCGGCCTCGTCATCTCGTGCATCGTGGTGTTCCTGGCCGAGATGATCACCTCTACCGATGGGCTGGGCCATGTGCTGGTCACGGCGGCGCGGACCTTCCAGGCGGTCGACATGTTCGTGCCGTTGATCACCATCTCGCTGCTGGGGCTCATCCTCAATGGCCTGTTGCAGGGGCTGCGTGCCTACCTGCTGCGCGGCTTTCCCTCGGTTTGATCAGTCCGCGCGCTCAATCGACCACCGGCGGACGCGCCAGCTTGTGGTGACGGAGCATGTCGACCAGCGCGCCGAGCCGCTGCTCGCGATAGGCCGCGACGTCCAGGCCGGAATAGTCGAGGAAGCCGGCACCGCTGCGCAGGCCGATGCGGCCCTCGGCCATGTTCTTCTCGATCACTTCGGGTGCGCGGTAGCGGTCGCTGTGCAGCGCTCCTTCGAGATAGCGGCTGGCGTAATAGAGAATGTCGCCGCCACCCCAGTCGATGAATTCGAGCAGGCCGAGCACCGCGAAGCGGAAGCCAAAGCCATAGCGGATCGCCTTGTCGATCTCCTCGGCACTCGCGACGCCTTCGCCGACCATCCGCGCGGCCTCGTTCATCGCGAGCGCCTGAATGCGCGGCACGATGAATCCCGGCGTGGCGGCACAGACCACCGGCACTTTGCCGATCCCCTCGAGCAGCGTCTTCAAGCGTTCAGTGACTTCGGGACCCGTCGCAAGGCCCGGCGAGATCTCCACCAGCGGGATCAGATAGGCCGGATTGAGCCAGTGCGCATTGAGGAAGCGCTCCGGCCGTTCCACGGCGCCCGAGAGATCGTCGACCAGGATGGTCGACGTCGTCGACGCGATGATCACGTCGGATGCGACCGCGCGTGAGGCTGCAGCCAGCACCTCGCGCTTGAGATCGACGATCTCCGGGACGCCCTCGAACACCAGCATCGTGTGCGCCAGGACGCCGTCACGGGTGTCGGCTGGAGCGACGGCGACCTTGCGCATCAGCTTCGCGGCATCCGTGGCCTGCAGCAATCCCAGCCGTGTGAGCGTGGCGAACGTGGCCTCGATCTCGCCGAGCGCCTCGCGCTGCAGCCGCGCGAACTCGTCCGGCGTCCGCTGCTTGATGTCGATCATCGTGACCGGATGGCCGGCATAGGCGAAGGCGACCGCAATGCCGCGGCCCATGCGGCCTGCACCGAGACAGGCAACGTGACCGCGCGGGCTCATGCCGCATATCCTTCAGCCAACAGCGCTTGCAACGCGGCGCGATCGAGACCGCCGAGGCCGAGGCTTGCGAGCGTCCGCCCCATCGCCATGAAGTCCTCGCCGCAGATCGCGCCGCCGATGGCGAGAAAGGCGCGGGCGAGCGGCGTGGGCATGCCGGCCAGTTCGGCGGCCGAGATCAGCAACGACAGGCCGAGCCGCAGATCTTCCCGCATATAGCGGTGCTGCGTGAGCACCAGCTGCTCGCGCCAATCACCGGAATCCGTCAGCCGGTCATGCGAGCCGCGGCCATACATCCAGATCTCGCCCTCCTTGGCATAGTGGTGCGCCAGCGGAAAATGCGGCGCGCCATAACCGAGTGCCTCGCGCACCGCGATCCGTTCGTGATCGAGCGCGTCGGTCACGCGACGGATCGAGGGCTGCGTGCCTTCCTTGTGGATGTCCCAGCGCTCGAAATGTTCGATCGGCCCGGCATTCATCACGATCAGCGGCGGATGAATGATGCACCCCGCATTCATCAGCGCGCCCGACAGCGCGTCGCCGCATGGCTCGATGACGCCGGGAAAGGCGCCGCCGATGATCGCGAGCGCGTGCTCCGCCGTCTTGAGCGGGAACACGCCGACCGGGAGCCGCTTGGCCCGGATCGTGATCGCGACCTCGAACAGGTCGTGCTTGCGCGTCAGCCAAGGCAGGGTGCCGGTCTCGGCGAAGCTGACGACGGACTTGTTGCCAGCATCGCGCGCGGCCGCCGCGAAGATCATGGTGCCGAACGTGGCCGGCGGCAGGAACACGACCTGGCCATCCACGAGGTGCGGCGCGAGCTGGCGCGCAATGTCGGCTTGCGCGAAAGCCGGCGCGGGGCAGAGGATGAGCTCAGCCCCCGCAACGGCCGCGCTGATGTCGGTCGTGACCAGGGCGAGCCTGGCCTCGTGTCGGCCGTTGACGTCCTTGACGATGATCGTCGATCCCGCCGCTCTGTGCTGGGCGACCAGCTCCGCATCACGGCGCCACAGCCGCACCTCGTGACCACCGAGGGCGAAATCCCCTGCGGCCGCAAAGGAGCCATTGCCGCCCCCCAGCACTGCAATCTTCAAGATCGAGTCTCCCTGTCCAAACCGCAACTCGCAGATACGCCTGCCGCCGGAGCGCGTTCGACGCCGGTCTTCCAGCCGGCAGAACCCTCGTCGTCGAACCCGCGACACGCAGGTGGGGGCATCGGACAGTGCGCGCCGAGCAGCAAAGCTGTTCTTAGCAGATGCAGGAACGCTAGCCGGGGAGGCAGGGGAGTCAAGCCGCATCAGGCGCGTTGTTGCAAAAATTTGAAGGTTAAAATAAATTGCGTGGTGAGGCCTGCCACTGACATCGGAGGAGACGCGCGCATGTCCGGACTTCCCCACGCCGCACATGCCGTTGTGACCGGCGGTGGACGCGGCATCGGCCGCGAGATCGCGCGGGCGCTCAAGCAGGCCGGCGCAATTGTCACGATCGTCGGCCGCAACGGCGCGACGCTCGATGAAGCGGTCGGGGCTGGATGTGCCGATCACACGGCGATCGCCGACGTTGCCGATCAGGCTGCACTGAGTGCAGCGGTTGCCGTGGCTGCGACACGTCAGCCGATCGACATCCTCGTTGCAAATGCGGGCAGCGCAGAATCAGCGCCATTCCTGAAGTCGGACGCCGCGTTGTTCCGCCGCATGATGGACATCAACTTCATGGGCGTCGTGCATGCCGCGCAGGCGGTGCTGCCCGCCATGAAGAGCAGGCCCTACGGCCGCATCGTCGCAGTGGCGTCCACGGCAGGCTTGAAGGGATATCCTTATGTCAGCGCCTACACCGCGGCCAAGCACGCGGTGGTCGGTCTCACGCGCTCGCTGGCGCTGGAATTGGCTGCCACGCGGGTGACCGTGAACGCCGTCTGTCCTGGTTTCACCGACACGGATCTCGTCGCGGAGAGCGTCGACAACATCATGAAGAAGACCGGTCGCAGCCGCGAGCAGGCGATCGCTGAGCTCGCCAAGCACAATCCGCAAGGGCGGCTCATCATGCCGCAGGAAGTCGCCGACGCCGTCGTGTGGCTGTGCGGTGCCGGCGCGGGCGCCATCACAGGGCAGGCGATCGCTGTCGCAGGCGGCGAAGTATGATCGGCAACACCCGACGACAACAGGAAGGAAACAATCATGTCGAAACCGGCCAATCCCGTCACCCTGCCGTTGGCGGACTACCAGCCCCGTCACTTCCTGCTGGCGGTGAAGGACCGCGTCGCGACGGTCACGTTGAACCGGCCCGAGCGCAAGAATCCGCTGACATTCGACAGCTATCGTGAGCTGGCCGACTTCTTCCGCGCCTGCGCCTTCGATGACGACGTCAAGGCCGTGGTCGTCACCGGTGCAGGCGGCAATTTCTCCTCCGGTGGCGACGTGTTCGAGATCATCGGGCCGCTGGTGAAGATGGATACCAAGGGCCTGACGGCCTTCACCCGGATGACCGGCGATCTCGTCAAGGCGATGCGCGCCTGTCCGCAGCCTGTCCTCGCCGCCGTCGAGGGCATCTGCGCCGGCGCCGGGGCAATCGTCGCGATGGCCTCCGATATCCGGCTCGCCGCGACCGGCGCCAAGGTGGCGTTCCTGTTCAACAAGGTCGGTCTCGCCGGCTGCGACATGGGGGCCTGCGCGATCCTGCCGCGCATCATCGGACAGTCCCGCGCCTCGGAGCTGCTTTATACCGGCCGCTTCATGAGCGCCGAGGAAGGCGAGCGCTGGGGCTTCTTCAGCCGCATCGTCGCGCCAGGCGACGTGCTGGCGCAGACGGTCACCTTGGCGACCGAGATTGCGAACGGCCCGACCTTCGCCAACACGATGACCAAGCGCATGCTGGCGATGGAATGGGCGATGTCGGTGGAGGAGGCGATCGAGGCCGAGGCAGTTGCCCAGGCCTTGTGCATGACCACCGAGGATTTCACGCGCGCTTTCGAGGCTTTCGCCGCCAAATCCAAGCCGGTGTTTCAGGGGAATTGACCGGGCAAGGAACCGGAGGGGCTTGCCAGGAGATATTTTAGGGTTAAAATAATTTCATTGGCTCGGCTCTCGTGCGGAGGCGTTCATGAAGATCGCGATCATCGGTGGCGGACCCGCGGGTCTCTATGCGGCAATCTTGCTCAAGAAGCAGCGGCCGAGCGCCGACATCGCGGTCTACGAACGCAACCGCCCCGACGATACGTTCGGCTTCGGCGTGGTGTTTTCCGACGCTACGCTCGACAATTTCGAGAAATACGACCTGCCGAGCTACCAGCGCATCACCCAGGAGTTCGCCTATTGGGACGATATCGCGGTGCACTTCCGCGGCACGGTGCACCGGGTCGGGGGCAACGGGTTCTGTGGCTGCTCGCGCCGCACGCTGCTGATGATCCTGCAGGAACGGGCTCGTGAACTTGGCGTCACCCTGCAATTCGAGGTCGACATCGACAACGAGGCGCTGTTTGCGGGTGCCGATCTGATTCTGCTCTCCGACGGCATCAACAGCCGCTTTCGCGAGAAGCACGTCGAGCATTTCCAGCCCGAGGTCGACCTGCGCGCCAACAAGTTTGCCTGGATGGGATCGACCAAGCCGCTCGACGCCTTCACCTTCATCTTCCAGGAGACCGAATGGGGGCCGTTCATCGCGCACGCCTATCAGTATGAGGCGGGGCATTCGACCTGGATCTTCGAGACGGATCCGGCGACATTCGAGCGGGCCGGCCTCACCGGCTTGGACGAGCGGCAATCCGCGGATCGTATGAAGGAGATCTTCGGCTGGTTCCTCGGCGATCATCCGCTGCTGATCAACCGCTCGATGTGGCGAAACTTCCCGATGATCCGCAACAAGCGCTGGGTCAAGGACAACATGGTCCTGCTCGGCGATGCCAAGTCGACGGCACATTTCTCGATCGGCTCGGGGACCAAGCTGGCGATGGAGGACGCGATCGCGCTCGCCGATGCGATGGCGCGCGCGCCCAGCATCGCTGCCGCGCTCGAGCTTTACGAGAATGGCCGTCGCGAGGAAGTCGAGAAGATCCAGCACGCCGCGGACGTCTCGCTGGTGTGGTTCGAGCATGTCGATCGCTTCTGGGACTTCGATCCGGTGCAGTTCGCGTTTGGCGTGATGACGCGCTCGAAGGCCATCACCTACGACAATCTGACGCTGCGGGCGCCGGACTTCGTCGCCGAGGTCGACAAAGCCTTTGCGCGGCAGGTTCATGCCAAGGGCTTTGACGTCGATGTCGACAAGCCGGTCGCGCCGATGTTCCAGCCGCTCAAGCTGCGCGAGATGACGGTGGTCAATCGCGCGGTGCTGTCTCCGATGTGCATGTACTCGGCCGAGGAGGGCATCCCCGGCGATTTTCACCTCGTGCATTACGGCTCGCGCGCGATCGGCGGCGCCGGCCTGCTGTTCACCGAAATGACCTGCGTCAGCCGCGATGCGCGCATCACGCCCGGCTGCGCCGGTCTGTGGAACGACGCGCAGGAGGCGGCCTGGACGCGCATCGTCGATTTCGTCCACGCCAACTCGCAAGCCAAATTCGCGCTGCAGCTCGGCCATGCCGGCCGCAAGGGCGCGACCAAGCTGATGTGGGACGGCATGGACCGTCCGCTGGAGCAGGGCGGCTGGGAGGTCGTGTCGGCGTCGCCCTTGCCATATTTCCCCGATAGCCAGGTGCCGCGCGAGCTCGACCGCGCGTCGATGGATGCGATCAAGGCCGACTTTGTCGCCGCGGCCGAGCGTGGCCACGCTTGCGGCTTCGACATGCTCGAGCTGCATTGCGCCCACGGCTATCTGCTCGCGAGCTTCATCTCGCCGCTGACCAACAGGCGCACCGACGACTATGGCGGCTCGCTGGAGAACCGCTTGCGCTTTCCGCTGGAGGTGTTCGCGGCGATGCGCGCGGCGTGGCCGGCGCACAAGCCGATGTCGGTGCGCATCTCCGCCACCGACTGGGCCGAGGGCGGGATCACCGGAGACGACGCGGTGCTGATCGCCCGCGCGTTCGGCGAGGCAGGCGTCGATCTCGTCGACGTTTCGACGGGGCAGACCGTGCGCGAGGCGAAGCCGATCTACGGCCGCATGTTCCAGACGCCGTTCTCCGATCAGGTTCGCAACGAGGCGCATGTCGCGACCATGTGCGTGGGTAACATCACCTCGGCCGATCAGGTCAACACCATCCTCGCCGCCGGCCGCGCCGATCTCGTCGCGCTCGGCCGCCCGCATCTGGTCGACCCCGCCTTCACGATGAAGGCCGCCGCCTGGTATGGCGCTGACATGTTCTGCCCGCCGCAATATCTGCCGGGCAAGGAGCAGATCTTCCGCAACAGCGTGCGCGACCGGCTGGATTTCGAGGAGCTGAAGATTAAGGCTAAGCCGAAAACGCGGGCGGAGCTGCGGGCCGAGGCTGCGAAGCCGCTTGCGGCGGAGTAAGCCTCCATGCGACGCTGCTGCCCCGTGCGTTCCGTGCGAGTGGAGTAGAGAGCGATGAAGGCGATCATCGTTGGCGGCGGTATCGGTGGACTGACCACGGCCCTGATGCTGCGGGCGCGTGGCATCGACTGCGAGCTGTTCGAGCAGGCGGATGCGATCCGCGAGCTTGGCGTGGGCATCAACACCCTGCCGCATGCCATTCGCGAGCTGGCCCAACTCGGGCTGCTCGACCGGCTCGATGAGGTCGCGATCCGGACCTATGAGCTGTTTTATCTGACCCGGCGCGGCCAGGAGGTCTGGCACGAGACCCGCGGCGTCGAGGCCGGCCACGACGTGCCGCAATTCTCGATCCATCGCGGCCGGCTGCAGAGCGTGATCCATCAGGCGGTGATGCAGCGGCTTGGGCCGGACAAGGTGCACACCGGCTGCCGGCTCGGCGCGTTCACGCAGGACGAGGGCGGGGTCACCGCCTATTTCTTCGACCGCAGCGGCGCTCATGTCCACACCGTCCGTGGCGACGTGCTGATCGGCGCCGACGGCATTCATTCCAAGGTCCGGCAGACGCTGTTCCCCAATGAGGGCGCGCCGTGCTGGAACGGCCTGATGCTGTGGCGTGGCGCCACCGACTGGCCTGTGTTCCTGACCGGCCGCTCGATGATCATTGCCGGCGGCCTCAACGCCAAGGCGGTGATCTATCCGATCGCCGAGGGCTCGAGCCCCGCGACCCGCCTCACCAACTGGGCCGTGCTGGTGCGCATCGGCGATGCCAATACCACCCCGCCACGGCGCGAGGATTGGTCGCGGCTCGGCAAGGCCGACGAACTGATGCCGCATGTCAACGGCTTCTCCATTCCCCAGGTCGACTTCGCCGCGATGGTGCGGGCGACGCCGGAGTTCTGGGAATACCCATGCTGCGACCGCGACCCGCTGCCCTATTGGTCGAGCGGCCGCGTCACGCTGCTGGGCGACGCTGCGCATCCGATGTATCCGGTCGGCTCCAACGGCGCCTCGCAGGCGATTCTCGATGCCCGCGCGCTCGCCGATGCCTTGGCCCGCTCCGAGCATCCGCGCCAGGCGCTGATGGCCTATGAGCAGAAGCGGCTGCCGATGACGGCCGACATCGTGGCATCCAACCGCCGTGGCGGGCCGGAAGGCGTCATCGACGCGGTCGAGCAACTCGCGCCGCAGGGCTTCACCGACATCAACACGATCCTCAACTACGAGGCCCGTGAGGCCATTGTGCGCGGCTATGCGAGCCGGGCCGGCTTTGCTGCGCGGATGGTGACGCGGCAGGCGTCGTAGCCGGGCCCATATACAACACCGTCGTTGGGGCTGCCCCTTGCCCCGCCCCTCTCCCCGTAAGGACGGGGAGAGGGAGTGCACCGCATGCCGCGCGATAGCCAAGTTCTTGGCCGAACTAAGCTCCCGGAGGTGGCGGCAGGAAGTGGATGTTGTGCTCGGCGGCGAGCTTGACCACATCGTCCGGGTTCTGTTCGCGCATGTTGTGGATCGCCCAGAACAGCTCGTAGAGCCGTCGCGTCGGCGACACCCAGAACAGCGTCTTCGCGGTCTGCTGCGACTTGTTGAAAATGCCGTGCGGCTTGCCCATCGGCAGCCGCACCGTGTCGCCGGCGGTCGCATATTCCTCGGCGCCGTCGAGGAAGAAATCGAGCCGGCCTTCGAGGATGTAGAGGTACTCATCCTGGTCGGGATGGATGTGCGGCGGCACGAAGGTGCCGACCGGGAAGGTCGCGTGCCAGGAGAAGCTGTGCTCGGTGCGGTTCTTCGGCACATAGATCTGGCCGAGGATGTTCCAGGAGATGCCCTGGATGCCCTCATTGGCGCGGGTAATGCCGGCGATTTCCGGATGATTCATGGTGGTTTCGCTCCCTGTTGTTACTTGGCCGCGCAGTCCTTGGCGTAGCGGTCGGCGTAGTTCTCGAACACCTTCTGTACGATCTCGGTCTGGAACTTGCCGTCAGGACGCTTGGCGACCTTGGTCAGATAGAAGTCCTGGATCGGATAGCCGTTGGTGTTGAACTTGAAGCTGCCGCGCAGCGAGGTGAAGTCGGCCTTCTTCAGTGCCGCCGCCACCGCGTCCTTGTTGGCGAGGTCGCCGCCGACCGCCTTCACGGCGCTCTCGATCAGCAGCGCCGCATCATAGGCCTGCATCGCGTAGGTTCCCGGCACGCTGTTGTAGGCGGCTTCATAGCCGGCGACGAACTTCTTGCTCTGCGGATTGTCGAGATTGGGAGCCCAGTCGGCGCCGCCGAACATGCCCACTGCCGCATCCTGCTGCGCGGGCAGCGTGGATTCGTCGACCGTGAAGGCCGACAGCACCGGAATGGTGTCCGCAAGGCCAGCCTGCTTGAACTGCTTGACCAGGTTCACGCCCATGCCGCCCGGCATGAAGGTGAACACCGCGTCCGGCTTCTGCGAGGAGATCTTGGAGAGCTCGGGCTGGAAGTCGAGCGTGTTGAGCGGGACGTAGGATTCCTCGACGATCTCGCCCTTGTAGTCGAGCTTGAAGCCGGCGACGGAATCGCGCCCGGCCTGATAGTTCGGCACCAGCAGATACATCCGCTTGTAGCCGCGGTCCTGCGCGACCTTGCCGAGGATCGCATGGACCTGGTCGTTCTGATACGACGTGACGTAGAAGAACGGGTTGCACTCCTTGCCGGCATAGGAGGAGGGGCCGGCATTCGGGCTGATCAGGAAGGTCTTGTTCTCGGTGACCGGCCGGTGGATCGCCTGCAGCATGTTGGAGAAGATCGGGCCGACGACGAAGTCGACCTTGTCGCGCTCGAGCAGGCCCTTGACCTTGGTGATCGCGGCGTCCGGCTTGAGCTCGTCATCGGCGACGATCACCTCGACGTCCTTGCCGCCCATCTTGCCGCCGAGGTCCTTGATCGCGAGATTGAAGCCGTCGCGGACTTGGCCGCCAAGCGCGGCTGCCGGTCCGGACAGGGTGACGATGACGCCGATCTTGATCTTGTCGGCGGCCAGCGCCGGCTGCGCCAACAGGCTCGCGGCCAGGCCCAGCCCCGCCAGCTTCGAACTCACTTTCATGACAACTCCCCCGGATTCTGAAATTCAGGACGATGCGTTGTGCACCTGACCAGACGGCAAGTCCGGCTCAAGCCTAGTCTGATGCCGCCCCCGGCCGCAAGCGAGCTGCTCGTGCTGCGGGGTGGTTCAGGCGCGCATGCAAGCGCCGCGCCAATTGCTTGAAGGTTAAAGGAATTGTCGTGCCTCGCGCGGTGCCGTGGCGATGGTACGTTTTTCCTTGCTCCGGGAAGGCCCGAAAGGTCAAACTCCCAAGTCTCGCCCGTTTGGGCTGAACGTCCGCATGTGATTCCGTCATGACTCTTGATTCCGAGACTAAGGCCGTCGAGCTGCCCGAGGACCATGCCGAGGAGTTGCGGCTGTGGCTGCGGCTCCTCACCTGCACCACGCTGATCGAGGGTGAGATCCGCACCCGGCTGCGCGAGCGTTTCGACGTCACGCTGCCGCGGTTCGACCTGATGGCTCAGCTCGACAAGGCCCCTGACGGCATGACCTTGTCGGACGTCTCCAAGCGCATGATGGTGTCGAACGGCAATGTGACCGGGCTCGTCGAGCGCCTGGTCGATTCCGGTCATCTCGATCGCCGGACCTCCGAGACCGATCGGCGCGTCCAGGTGATCCGGCTGACCAAGCTCGGCCGCGCGGAATTCCGCAAGATGGCGGCCGAGCATGAAACCTGGATCGCCGATCTGTTCAGCGAGCTGACGCCCAAGGATGTGCGTGAGCTGATGCGCCTGCTCGCCAAGACCAAGGGATCGGCGCAGAACGCCGTGCAGCGCCGGCAGACTTGAGGCTCGGGCAGCGCTGTTGCCTGGCCGCGCCGCCGCGCCGGGCGGCAAACGCTCAAACAATTTGCGGGCAGTGCACAATCTTCAACTCTCCTCCGCTCTTGCGTCCAAATGTTTTAAGTCTAAAATGTTTAGGACTGAAACGTGCCGGGTGTCCTTTCCTTCAGACAGGAGCGTGAGATGGCCTCTGCCGCCAGTGCTCAGATCCACGACGAGGCTCAACTTCCGGACGGAACGAAGGCGCATAGCGCCCACGTCGACACGTTCGCGCAGGACCATCTGCCGCCGCGCGAGCTGTGGCCCGACTTCGTTTTCAGCCGGCCGGAATACCAGTATCCGCCGCGCCTGAACTGCGTGACCCATTTCGTCGACCGCTGGGTCGAGGAGGGGCGGGGCGACGCGCCATGCATCATCAGCGCGGAGGTGAGCTACACCTATCGCGAGCTTCAGGCGCTGGTGAACAGGATCGCCAACGTGCTCGTCGGCAGGCTCGGCCTCGTGCCCGGCGGCCGCGTGCTGCTGCGCTCTGCCAACAATCCGATGATGGTGGCGACCTATCTCGCCGTCATCAAGGCGGGTGGGATCGTCGTCGCCACCATGCCCCTGCTGCGTGCGAAAGAGCTGTCCTACCCGATCCAGAAGGCGCAGATCGCCCTGGCGCTTTGCGACGGCAAACTTTCGGATGAGATGGAAAAGACCCGTGCGGTCGCGCCCGCGCTGCAAAAGGTGGTGTATTGGGGCAGCGGCCAGCCCGATGGCTTGGAGGCCTTGATTGCGGATGCCAGCCCCGACTTCAAGGCGGTCGATACGGCGTCCGATGATCTCTGCCTGATCGCCTTTACCTCGGGGACGACTGGCGATCCCAAGGGCACCATGCATTTCCACCGCGACATGCTCGCGGTGTGCGATGGCTATGCCCGCAACGTGCTGCGTGCCAACCAGAGCGACCGCTTCATCGGCACGGCGCCGCTGGCTTTCACCTTCGGCTTCGGCGGCGTGCTGTTTCCGATGCATATCGGCGCATCCTATGTCGTGCTCGAAAAGACCTCGCCCGACGATCTCCTCGCCGCCATCGAGCGCTACAAGGCCACGATCTGCTTCACGGCGCCCACGGCCTATCGGGCCATGCTTGCCAAGCTTGGGGGGCGCGACATCTCCTCGCTGCGCAAATGCGTCTCGGCCGGCGAGACGCTGCCAAAGCCGACCTTCGACGCCTGGCTCAAGGCCACCGGGCTGAAGCTGATGGATGGCATCGGCTCGACCGAGATGCTGCACATCTTCATCAGCGCCGTCGAGGACGAGATCCGGCCCGGGGCGACCGGCAAGCCGGTGCCGGGTTATGAGGCGAAGATCGTCGATGACGAGGGCCGTGACGTGCCGCCGGGGACGATGGGACGCCTCGCGGTGCGCGGGCCGACCGGCTGCCGCTATCTCGCCGACGAGCGCCAGCGCAAATACGTCCAGAACGGCTGGAACGTCACCGGCGACACCTATGTCATGGATGACGACGGCTACTTCTGGTACCAGTCGCGGTCGGATGACATGATCGTCTCGTCCGGCTACAACATCGCCGGCACGGACGTCGAGGCGGCGCTGCTGACCCACCCGTCGGTGGCCGAATGCGGCGTGGTCGGTGCGCCGGACGAGGCCCGCGGCATGATCGTGAAGGCCTATGTCGTGCTGGCGCCGGGCGTGGCGGGCACCCCTGCGCTGGTCGCCGAGCTTCAGGAGCATGTGAAACGCGAGATCGCGCCCTACAAATATCCGCGGGCGATCGAATTCGTGACGCAGTTGCCGAAGACCGAGACCGGCAAGCTCAAGCGGTTTGCCTTGCGGCAGATTGCGCAAGCCGCAACCTCGCCGTCGTCCGGCACTGCCGCGTAGGATAGACAAGGAGAGACGTTTGTGAGCACGACCAAAGCGCCCATCGCGGCCGTGGCGAGGCAGGACGAAAGCGAGGGTCTGCGCGTGCTGCAGCCGGGCGGCTGGCCGATGCCGAAAGGCTACGCCAACGGCATCAGCGCCGAGGGCCGGATCGTGGTCACGGGCGGCGTGATCGGCTGGGACGAACACGAGAAGCTCGCCGACGGCTTCCTGGCGCAGGTGCGCCAGACGCTGCAGAACATCGCGGCCATCCTGGCCGAAGGCCAGGCGCGGCCCGAGCATCTCGTTCGGCTGACCTGGTACGTGGTCGACATGGATGAGTATCTCGGCAATCTGAAGGAACTCGGCAGGATCTATCGCGAGATCTTCGGCAGCCACTATCCGGCGATGGCACTGGTGCAGGTGGTGCGGCTGGTCGAGAAGGCGGCCCGCGTCGAGATCGAGGCCACCGCGGTGGTGCCGCGCTGAGCGTGGGATCCGAACGCGAAGGCTGGCTGAGATCTCAGGATGTGACATCGCGTTCTCGCGGCGCCGCTGCGTCCGAGCCTTGCTGATCGATCACCCCCGGTAAGATCGAGGGCGCAGGAAAGGCCGGGTGTCCACCACACCCGCGGCCCCCGTGCGATCAAAAATGCACGGGGCAGGAACCACAGGTGGGCCGAACATTCCGGCCTTCCCTGCGCGATGGTCTGACGGCTTATACGTGGTCTCCCTGGTGCGCCGGGCTTGTTGGCCACCATTGCGCGCGCCATGCGCATGCATGGCTGCGCGCGTGACACCAGCATCGGGGTGTCAGGACATCACGACTTCACCGTACGCCACAGCACCACTCGTCCGCGCAACAAGCGCATGATGCAATGGCGTCCACCGCAGCCTGCCTCACGTCACGTGACGACGCGTACGCCCCTTTCGTTGAGCCAGGTTGGGCGCAACCATCGTCGTGATTTGCCCGACGGTACAAGGCCTGATTGCTGCGACATGGTAACGCGACGGGCAATCACACGGGGATCACAGTTCTCGCGCCGTGCGCGGTCACGGACCGCACAAATGTGGACGGGTGACGCGCTTGCTGCCGAAGGAAGGGCTCGGGATGGCCATGTCGCAGACACGAACCTGTTCGAGCGTGGCGGCGCAGTGGCGATGAGAGCAGGGGGCCTAGGTGGACTGGAAACTATTCCTCACAACGGCGCTGGCGGCCGGCTTCGGCGCTGCCGCCGGCGCATTCGCGTTGGCGAGTGCTGGTGGCGGCATCGAGCATCAGGCCGACGCCAAGATGCTGGAGATCGGCGTCGCTATCCTGCGCGAGCCGGCGCGGGTCGATGATGATCCGATGCGGTCATGGGCGGTGAAAGTGGTGGAGAAGAAGTCGGGTGTGAGCTTCACCGATCAGCAGCGCGCGGCGTTGTTGAAGCGGGCGGCGGGGGGACGGTAGCGCGGCGGGACGATAAGAGCGGACTACGCGCTGCTCCATCGTCATTGCGGCGAGCCCGAGAACAGGCTCCGCGACGACGCAGTTCAGATTCTTTGCTTCGGCCCTGGATTGCGGCGCTGCGCTCGCAATGACGGGGTGAGAGCGGGGGCTTACTGATAGGCCGAGACGATGTCGCTGACGGCACGCTCGAGCTGTTGCGCGGTGGCGCAGGGTCGGACGACGTTGCAGAAGGTCTGGTAGCGCGGCATTTCGGAGTCGCCCCAGCCCCAGGTCATGCGGCCCTCGGGATTGAGCCAGACCACGCGCTTGGCGCGTTCGGCGATGGCTTTCAGGATGTCGGCGCGCGGGTCGAGCTTGTTGCTGCGGGCGTCGCCGAGCACGATCACGGTGGTCTGCGGGGTCACCGCGGCCATGAACTGTTTCTCGAAATCCACCAGCGAGGAGCCATAGTCGGACGAGCCGAAGCCGACCTTGTGCATGATCTCGGCCATCGCCTCCTCGGCGGATTTCTGCTCCAGGATCTCGCTGACCTCGATCAGGTGGCCGGAGAAGGCAAAGGAGCGGACGTCGCTGACGACGTCGTGCAGGCTGTGGATCAAGAGCAGGAAGAAGTCGGACACGCGAGCGACCGAGCCGGAGACGTCGCACAGCGCCACGATCTTCGGGCGATCGCGATGCCGGCGTTTCCACGCGGTGAGGAAGGGCACGCTGCCCCAGGCTGCGTTGCGGCGCAGCGTGCGGCGGACGTCGAGATGGCCGCGGCGCTGGCGCTTGCGCGGCTTGCTGTAGCGCTCGCGCAGCCGGCGGGCGATCTGCCGGATCAGCGCCCGCATCTCCGCGACCTGGCGCGGCTCGATGCGCGACAGCTGCGCGTTGCGCAGGATCTCGTGACGCAGGTTCTCGGTTTCCTCGCGGCCGTACAAAGCGAGCGCTTGCGCGACCGCATCGCGCACGGTGTCGCGCAGGCCGTCGAGCGCGGCCTGCAGCCGCTCGGCCTGGGCCGGGTTTCTGTCGTTCAGCGCATCCAGATCGTCGCGCAGCCGCTGGATGCCCATTGTTTCCAGCATGCGGCTCGAGAACAAGCCGCGCTGGGTGAAATAGCGGATCTCGGACAGGCCGACGGCGCTGGAGGCGTTGGCGATGGCGGCCGAGATGTCGGCGGTGTTCTGCGCCAGCAGCATCTGGGCGAGAGGGCCGAGCTCGGCATTCGCTTCGTCTTGGACCGGCTGGTCTGAAGGCTGCGCTGTCTGGGCCTCGCTGGACGCCGCGTCCTGCGGCGCCTCGTCGTCCTTGGCCTCGGGCTGCGCCGGGTCGACATGGGCGAAGAACAGGTCGAAGCAGGCGCCGAGCGCCTTCTTCTCGTCCTCGCTCTTGGCCAAGGTCAGCAGCAGGCTGTCACGCAGCACCGTGCGGTCGGACAGGCCGATGCTTGCGACCGCGCGCATGGCGTCGATGCTCTCCGCCGGCGAGACATGTACGCCGGCGCCGCGCGCCGCCCGGAAGAACCGATGCAGGTTCTCCTGCATGGTACCTACCCGAAGATGTTCTGGCGCTGCGCCTTGGCGACGAAGGTCGTCACCTGGGGCAGCGCCACCTCAATGTCGGACTCGTATTTCAAGAGCACGTTGAGCGTGTCCTTCACCAGGTCATGGCCGAGCTCGGCCGCCTGCAACAGCACCAGCACCCGCGCCCAGTCGATCGTCTCGCTGACCGAGGGCTGCTTCTTCAGGTCGAGCGAGCGGATGTCGTGGATGAAGGCCACGAGCTGGCGGCGCAAGGTCTGCGAGATGCCGGGCACGCGGCTCTCGACGATGCGCTCCTCCAGCCGCTGCTCGGGGAAGCCGATATGCAGATGCAGGCAGCGCCGCTTCAGCGCGTCGCCGAGATTGCGTTCGGAATTGGAGGTGAGGATCACGGTCGGCGGGCTGGCGGCGGCGATGCTGCCGAGCTCGGGGATTGTGACCTGGAAGTCGGAGAGGATTTCCAGCAGCAGCGATTCGAACTCGGCGTCGGACTTGTCGATCTCATCGATGAGGAGGACGCAGCCCTCGGGCTCGAGCAGGGCCTGAAGCAGCGGCCGCGGCTCGACGAACTCCTTGGAGAAGAACACGTCGCCGAAATCATGCAGCTGGCTGAGCGCCGCATGCAGGGTCTGGGCGCCACCGAGCACCTCGCCGAGTTTGTCCTTCAGGATCTGGGTGTAGAGCAGCTGCTTGGCGTATTTCCACTCGTACAGCGCCTTGGCCTCGTCGAGCCCCTCATAGCATTGCAGCCGGATCATCTTCAGGCCGCGCCAGGCGGCGATCGCCTTGGCGAGCTCGGTCTTGCCGACGCCGGCCGGGCCTTCGACCAGGATCGGCTTGTCGATCGCCTGCGACAGGTAGACCGCGGTGGCGATCTGGCGGCTGGCGATATAGCCCTGCGCGGCGAGGCCGGCTTCGACGGCCGCGATCGCGGCGATGGCTGAAGAGGGGGCCGGGGAAGCAGCCACTGACGAAACTCCGTTCCTGCTCTCAGGACCCCGGCGCAGATTTGGTCGGCGTTCCGGTCCCTGGACGTAAGCGTCAGGCGAAAACCCTGACTTTTCCTCGCATTGTGTTATGTCCTGGCTACGCGCACCGGGCAGCCCTGTCCAGTGCGCGCGTGGGTGTCTCGGCCGCATGGCAGCCGATCGCCAGCGGACGGACCCTTCGAATCACGCCGAGCGGAATATGAACCGATCCATCCTGCATTTCCTCGTCCTCCTGGCGCTCGTGGTCGGAGGCGGCTGGATCATCGGCGCCTCCAACCTGCCGGGAGCCTGGTACGGCTCGCTGAACAAGCCCTGGTTCACCCCGCCGGGCTGGCTGTTTCCGATCGCCTGGACGGTGCTCTACATCATGATCGCGGTGGCCGGCTGGCGTACCTATGAGCGGGTGGTCAGCGGTGCCGTGATGCAGGTGTGGTGGGGCCAGCTGGTGTTGAACTTCGCCTGGTCGCCGGTGTTCTTCACCGCGCATCTGATGTGGCCGGCCTTCGTGATCATCGCCAGCATGTTCGTGCTGATCGTGACCTTCATCGTGATGCAATGGCGCAAGGACCGGATCGCGGCGCTGCTGTTCGTGCCCTATGCGTGCTGGGTGGGATTTGCGTCGGTGCTGAATTTTGCGGTGAACGTGCTGAATTGAGATGGGGCTGACCTGATGGGGCGAGGTTGGACACGATCGGGCACGGCGCGGCTCTACGCTCGGCTGTCGTCCCTGCGAACGCAGGGACCCGTAGCCACCAGCCCAAATTGTCGACAAAGAAGGGCGACGCAGAGCCTTTTTCAATCGTCGGCTTTCCGCGGTATGGGTCCCTGCGTTCGCAGGGACGACAATGGGGGGTGGGGTAGGTGGCCGGGCCGCCTCACGCCTGATGCTCGAGGCCCCCACCCATGAACCTCAAGCAGCTCGAATATTTCGTGCAGGTGGCCGAGCTCGGCTCGTTCAGCAAGGCGGCGAGCGTGCTCGACGTGGCACAGCCGGCGCTGTCGCGGCAGGTGCGGGCGCTGGAATCGGAGCTGAAGCAGCAGCTGTTCGCGCGCAATGGCCGCGGGGTCGAACTGACCGAAGCGGGAAAGCGGCTGCTCGATCACAGCGTCGGCGTGCTGCAGCTGGTGGCGCATGCACGCGAGGATCTCGGCGCCAGCCGTGATGCGCCGGTCGGCCGCGTCACCATCGGCCTGCCGCCGAGCATCGCGCGGCAATTGACGCTGCCGCTGATCGACCGCTTCCGGAAAGAGTATCCGGCGGCGCGACTGGCCGTCGTCGAAGGATTGTCGACGCATGTGGTGGAGTGGGTCACCACCGGACGCATCGATGTCGGCATGGTCTACAATCCCGAGGCCCAGGCCGGCATCGAGATCACGCCGGTGCTGCAGGAGCCGCTCGCGCTGGTGAGCCATGCGCCCAAGGGCAAGCGCCGCACCACCGCGCCGCTGCCGATGGCCGAGCTGCCGCGCTACAGCCTGATCATGCCCGAGCGCGTGCATGCGATGCGCAGATTGCTGGAGACCCAGGCTGCGCTGGCCGGGATCAAGCTCGACATCGCCTGGGAGGTGTCGAGCGTGCCCTCGATCATCGACCTCGTCTGCGCCGGCTACGGCCACGCCGTGCTGACGCCGAGCGGCGTCGCCGCCTCGGGCCGCGCCAGCGAGCTCGCCATTCGCCCCCTGACCGAGCCCGCCCCGACCAGCGTGCTGTGCTTCGTCACCTCGGCGCACAAGCGGCCGACGCCGCTGGCGCAGCAGACGATCAAGCTGGCGACCGCGCTGATCAGGAAGCTGCCGCGCTGAATCACTGGTGATCTCGTTTCGGGCAGTGCCACCCTCCCCTCCAGGGGAGGGTGGAGCCCGCGGCGCCTGTGTCTCGCAAAAACAAATGGCCAAAGCTTTCCAGACCCATTCTAAAATCAGCATGGCTCATTTGATATCTTATGCCGATTTGGAATAGCTGATAGAAGTCCCCCGGCGCTGGTGTGCCCTGGCGCGCTCGGTCACATAGCCGGTCAAGCCGCCGAAGCAGCAGGGCGATCGCGCGTGCCGCGCGCCCTCGTGGACCTCGGTTGACGAGCCAGAAACAGCACCCAGGGAAGCAGAAGCGATGCCAACGACCGGCCGTGTCGACGTCCAGGCCTTTCTCGACGATCACCCGTTCTCCGCCTTTCAATGGCTGATCTTCGCCCTCGGCTTCAGCATCGTGCTGCTCGACGGCTTCGACACCGCGGCGATCGGCTTCATCGCGCCCTCGCTGTTGAAGGAGTGGGGCATCGAGAAGTCGGCGCTCGGACCCGTGCTGAGCGCGGCGCTGTTCGGGCTTGCCGCCGGCGCGCTGCTCGCCGGTCCCGTGGCGGACCGGCTCGGCCGCAAGCTGGTGCTGGTCGGCTCGGTCCTGGTCTTCGGCGTCGCCTGTCTCGTCTCGGCCTTCGCGACCAACCTGACGGAACTCACCGTGCTGCGCTTCGTCACCGGCCTCGGCCTCGGTGCGGCCATGCCCAACGCCGTGACGCTGCTCAGCGAGTACTGCCCGGGCCGGCTGCGCGCCACCATGACCAACCTGATGTTCTGCGGCTTTCCGCTGGGCGCGGCCTGCGGCGGCTTCCTCGCCGCCTGGATGATCCCGCAATGGGGCTGGCGCAGCGTGCTGGTGCTCGGCGGCGTCACGCCGCTGGTGCTGACCGTGCTGCTGATCGCGATCCTGCCGGAATCCGTGCATTACCTGCTGTCGCGCGGCGCCAGTGTCGAGCGTGTCCGCAAGGTGATGCGCCGGATCTCGCAGGCCGCGAACGATATCGGCCAGTTCGTGATGCTGGAGCCGGAGCATGCCGAGACGACGCGGCGCGTCAATGCGACCGGCATCGGCATGGTGCTGTCGCCGGTGCTGCGCATCGGCTCGCTGATGCTGTGGATCACCTATTTCATGGGGCTCGTGATCTTCTATTCGCTGATCAACTGGATGCCGATCCTGTTCAAGGATGTCGGGCTGAACCCGCAGACGGCGACGTTGATCTCGGCGCTGTTCCCGCTCGGCGGCGTCGGCGCGGTGTTCTTCGGCTTCCTGATGGACCGCTTCAACGCCAACCGCATCGTCGCGGTCGGCTATGCGCTGACCGCCGTGACGATCTTCCTGATCGGCCAGGCGGCCGGCAATATGGGCTTCCTGGTGGTGATCGTGTTCGTCGCCGGCGTCGTCATGAACACGGCGCAGTCGTCGCTGCCGGCGCTGGCGGCCGCCTTCTATCCGACCCAGGGCCGCGCCACCGGTGTCGCCTGGATGATGGGCATCGGCCGCTTCGGCGGTATTGCCGGCTCCTTCCTGGTCGCCGAATTGACCGCGAGGCATCTGACTTTCAGCGAGATTTTCACCGTGATCGCAGTTCCCGGCTTGATCGCGGCGCTCGCCCTTGTGGTAAAGCAGGTCGTGGGACCGGGAGGCCGCGCCAGCGGCAAGGATGTCGGCGCCCCCGTGGCGGCGCATTGAGCGGATCGTTGCTGAGCCGACCGTCGCTGGCTCGCGAGAAAATCTGAGGGAGAGACTGACGTGATCATCGACGTGCACGGCCATTACACGACGGCTCCGAAGGCGCTGGAAGAGTGGCGCAACCGGCAGATCGCGGGCATCAAGGACGCTTCCGTGATGCCGAAGGCCTCCGAGCTCAAGATCAGCGACGACGAACTGCGCGAGAGCATCGAGGCCAACCAGCTCAAGAAGATGAAGGAGCGCGGCAGCGACCTCACCATCTTCTCGCCGCGCGCGAGCTTCATGGCGCACCACATCGGCGACTTCCAGGTGTCCTCGACCTGGGCCGCGATTTGCAACGAGCTGTGCTACCGCGTCAGCAAGCTGTTCCCGGACCATTTCATCGGCGCCGCGATGCTGCCGCAGTCGCCCGGCGTCGACCCCAAGACCTGCATTCCCGAGCTGGAGAAGTGCGTCAAGGAGTACGGCTTCGTCGGAATCAACCTGAATCCGGATCCGTCGGGCGGTCACTGGACCTCGCCGCCGCTGTCCGACCGGCATTGGTATCCGATCTATGAGAAGATGGTCGAGCTGGACATTCCCGCGATGATCCACGTCTCGACCAGCTGCAACGCCTGTTTCCACACCACGGGCGCGCATTATCTCAATGCCGACACCACGGCGTTCATGCAGTGCCTGACCTCGGACCTGTTCAAGGACTTCCCGACCTTGAAGTTCCTGATCCCGCATGGCGGCGGCGCGGTGCCGTATCATTGGGGCCGGTTCCGTGGCCTCGCCCAGGAGCTCAAGAAGCCGCTGTTGAAGGATCATCTGCTCAACAACATCTTCTTCGACACCTGCGTCTATCACCAGCCCGGCATCGATCTGCTGACCGGCGTGATCCCGGTCGACAACATCCTGTTCGCGTCGGAGATGATCGGCGCCGTCCGCGGCATCGATCCGGAGACCGGCTTCTACTATGACGACACCAAGCGCTATATCGAGGCCGCCAAGCTGACCCCCGAGCAGCGCCACCAGATCTATGAAGGCAATGCGCGGCGCGTGTTCCCGCGGCTCGACGCCGCGTTGAAGGCCCAGGGCAAGTGATTTAGGACCATCGCGATGAGCACATCCATGAACAATCTCGGCATCGTCAAGACGAAGATCACCCGCGCCGACAAGGCGGCGGTCGAGAAGCTGTCCAAGTTCGGCGTCGCCACCATCCACGAGGCGATGGGCCGCGTCGGCCTGATGCAGTGCTACATGCGCCCGATCTACCCCACGGCGAAAATGTGCGGCACCGCGGTCACCGTGCTGCTGCAGCCCGGCGACAATTGGATGCTGCATGTCGCGGCTGAGCAGATCCAGCCCGGCGACGTCGTCGTCGCGGCCTGCACGGTCGAGAACACCGACGGCTTCTTCGGCGACCTGCTCGCCACCAGTTTTCGCGCCCGCGGCGCCCAGGGACTTGTGATCGACGGCGGCGTGCGTGACGTCGCCGACCTCACCGAGATGCAGTTCCCGGTATTCTCGCGCGCGATCTCGGCGCGCGGCACGGTCAAGGCGACGCTCGGCTCGGTCAACATCCCGATCGTCTGCGCCGGGGCGGCTGTCAATCCGGGCGACGTGATCGTCGCCGATGTCGACGGCATCGTCGTCGTGCCGGCCGCGGTCGCCCATCAGGCGGCCGATGCCGCCGCTGCGCGCGAGGCCAACGAGGCCGACAAGCGCGAGAAGCTGGCGTCGGGCGTGCTCGGTCTCGACATGTACAAGATGCGCGAGCCCTTGGCGAAGGCCGGGCTCAAATACATCGATTGATCGAGCATGACGGCGGCGTCCAACCAAAATCCTTCGAACCGATGGCATGTCGGGCTGATCGGCTACGGCGAGGTCGGCAAGATCCTCGCCGAGGATCTGCGCAAGGACGGCGTGCGCGTCTCTGCCTATGACGTCAAGCTGGAGGACTCGCGTGGTGATGCGTTGCGCAGCCACGCCGACGGCATCGGCGTGACGCTGGCGGCCTCGCATGCCGAACTGGCGGCGCAGGCCGACTTCATCGTCTCCGCGGTCACCGCGAGCCAGGACGTGGCGGTCGCCGAGGCCTGCGCTGTGACCATCAAGCCGGGTGCCTGGTTCCTCGATTTCAACTCGGCCTCGCCCGGCGCCAAGCAGCGCGCCGCCGCGCTGATCGATGGGGGAGGCGGGCGCTATGTCGAGGGCGCCGTCATGACCTCGGTGCCGCCCTATCGCATCAAGGTGCCGCTGCTGCTCGGTGGCGCTGGGGCGCGCGAGCTGGCGCCGCTGCTCAACGAGCTCGGCTTCGCCGCCAAGGCGGCCAGCGACAAGCTCGGCGTGGCCTCGGCGACCAAGATGTGCCGCAGCATCATGATCAAGGGCCTCGAGGCGATGGTGATCGAGAGCTTCACCACTGCGCGCGCCTACGGCGTCGAGGATGCGGTGATCGCCTCGCTGCAGGAGACGTTTCCCGGCATCGACTGGGAGAAGCAGGGCGCCTATTTCTTTCAGCGCGTGATCGAGCATGGCCGCCGCCGCGCCGAGGAGGTGCGGGAGGTCGCCGAGACCGTGCGTGATATCGGGCTGACGCCCTGGTCGGCGGAGGGGACCGCCGAGCGCCAGGCCTGGGTCGCCGATCTCGCCGATGACGGCCTGTTCGGTGCGCGTGGCACGAAAGAATTCGCGCGCAGCCCGGACTGGCGCACCGAGGCCGATCGCATTCTCAACAAGATCAAGTCCAAGGAGTAGGGAACCTCATGGAGTTCCAGAAGACCCCGGGATGGCTCGACTGGTACGACGGCCCGTCGAAGCCGCGCTTCAAGGTGCCGGCCGGATCCGTCGATGCGCATTGCCACGTGTTCGGCCCCGGCGCCGAATTTCCCTATGCGCCCGAGCGGAAGTACACGCCCTGCGACGCCTCCAAGCATCAGCTTTATGCCTTGCGCGACCATCTCGGCTTCGCCCGTAATGTCGTGGTGCAGGCGACCTGCCACGGCGCCGACAATCGCGCCATGGTCGATGCGCTCGTGCATTCCAACGGCAAGGCCCGCGGTGTCGCCACGGTGAAGCGCAGCGTCACCGACGCCGAGTTGCAGGCGATGCACGACGCCGGCGTGCGCGGCGTCCGCTTCAACTTCGTCAAGCGCCTGGTCGACTTCACGCCCAAGGACGAGCTGATCGAGATCGCCAACCGCATCAGCAAGCTCGGCTGGCATGTCGTGATCTATTTCGAGGCGGTCGACCTGCCGGAATTGTGGGACTTCTTCACCTCGCTGCCGACCACCGTGGTCGTCGACCACATGGGTCGCCCCGATGTCACCAAGCCGGTCGACGGTCCGGAGTTCGAGCTGTTCGTGAAGTTCATGCGCGAGCACCCAAACGTCTGGTCCAAGGTGAGCTGCCCGGAGCGTCTCTCGGTCAAGGGACCGCCGGCACTGAATGGCGAGCAGAACGCCTATCGTGACGTGGTGCCGTTTGCGAAGCGCATCGTCGAGACCTTCCCGGATCGCGTGCTGTGGGGCACCGACTGGCCGCATCCGAACCTGAAGGACCACATGCCGGATGACGGCCTGCTGGTCGATTTCATTCCGCATATCGCCGTCACCGCGGAGCTGCAGCACAAGCTCCTGGTCGACAACCCGATGCGGCTTTACTGGCCCGACGAATCCTGAAGGAGGGAAGCGATGTCGCTCGACAAACCCTATACCGACGTTCCCGGCACGACCATCTTCGACGCGGACATGTCGCGGATGGGCTATCACCTCAACCAGTTCTGCATGTCACTGATGAAGGCGGAGAACCGCGCCCGCTTCAAGGCCAATGAGCGCGCCTATCTCGACGAATGGCCGATGAGCGAGGAGCAGAAGCAGGCGGTGCTCGATCGTGACCTGAACCGCTGCATTGCGCTTGGCGGCAACATCTACTTCCTCGCCAAGATCGGTGCGACCGATGGCAAGAGCTTTCAGCAGATGGCCGGCAGCATGACCGGCATGACCGAAGAACAATACCGCGACATGATGGTGAAGGGCGGCCGCTCGCCTGAGGGCAACCGCTACACCGGGGAGAAGAAGTAAATGGCCAAGATCTCCGCAAGCGTTTTCACCTCGCACGTACCGGCGATCGGCGCGGCGCTCGACCTCGGCAAGACCGGCGAGGATTATTGGAAGCCGGTGTTCGCAGGCTACGACTTCGCCAAGCAGTGGGAAAAGGAGCAGAAGCCGGACGTCGTGTTCCTGGTCTTCAACGATCACGCGACCGCCTTCAGCCTGGAAATGATCCCGACCTTCGCGATCGGCACCGCCGCCGAGTATCAGCCGGCCGACGAGGGCTGGGGCCCGCGCCCCGTGCCGAAGGTAATCGGCCACCCGCGGCTCGCCGCGCATATCGCGCAGTCGGTGATCCAGGACGATTTCGATCTCACCATCGTCAACAAGATGGACGTCGACCACGGCCTCACCGTGCCGCTCAGCCTGATCTTCGGTCAGGTCGATGCGTGGCCGTGCCCGGTGATCCCGTTCGCCGTCAACGTCGTGCAATATCCGGTGCCGTCGGGCCGCCGCTGCTTCATGCTGGGCAAGGCGATCCGCAAGGCGATCGAGAGCTATGACGAGCCGCTCAACGTGCAGATCTGGGGCACCGGCGGCATGAGCCACCAGCTGCAGGGCCCGCGCGCGGGCCTGATCAATCGCGAATGGGACAATATGTTCCTGGATAAGCTCATCAACGATCCCGAAGGGCTCTCCAAGGTGCCGCATATCGACTACGTGCGCGAGGCCGGCAGCGAGGGCATCGAACTCGTGATGTGGCTGATCGCACGCGGCGCCATGAGCGACGTCAACGAGACCAAGAAGGGCAACGCGCCGACCGTGCGTCACCGCTTCTACCATGTGCCGGCCAGCAACACTGCGGTCGGCCATCTGATCCTGGAGAACAACTGATATGAGCAAGACCATCAAGGTCGCGCTTGCCGGCGCCGGCGCCTTCGGCATCAAGCATCTCGACGGCATCAAGAACATCGATGGCGTCGAGGTGGTGTCGCTGGTGGGGCGCCGCTTCGACCAGACCAAGGAAGTCGCCGACAAATACGGCATCAAGCACGTCTCGACCGAACTCGCCGACAGCCTGAAGCTGCCGGAGGTCGACGCCGTGATCCTCTGCACGCCGACGCAGATGCATGCGGCGCAGGCAATCGACTGCCTCAAGGCCGGCAAGCACGTCCAGGTCGAGATTCCGCTCGCGGATTCGCTGAAGGACGCGCAGCAGGTCGTCGAGCTGCAGAAGGAGACCAAGCTGGTCGCGATGTGCGGCCACACAAGGCGCTTCAACCCCAGCCATCAGTTCGTGCACAAGAAGATCAAGGCCGGCGAGTTCCACATCCAGCAGATGGACGTGCAGACCTACTTCTTCCGCCGCACCAACATGAATGCGCTGGGCCAGCCGCGCAGCTGGACCGATCATCTGCTGTGGCACCACGCCGCCCATACCGTCGACCTGTTCGCCTATCAGGCGGGCTCGCCGATTGTGAAGGCCAACGCGATCCAGGGACCGATCCACCCGACGCTGGGCATCGCCATGGACATGTCGATCCAGCTCAAGGCCGCCAACGGCGCGATCTGCACCCTGTCGCTGTCGTTCAACAATGACGGCCCGCTCGGCACCTTCTTCCGCTACATCGGCGACACCGGCACCTACATCGCCCGCTACGACGATCTGGTGAACGGCAAGGAGGAGAAGATCGACGTCTCCAAGGTCGACGTCTCCATGAACGGCATCGAGCTGCAGGACCGCGAGTTCTTCGCCGCGATCAAGGAGGGCCGCGAGCCCAACGCTTCGGTCGCCCAGGTGCTGCCCTGCTACCAGGTGCTGCACGATCTCGACGTGCAGCTCGCCAAGGGCTGACACGTTCGCCCTCCTCGCGCCACTGCGCGGGGAGGGTGCCTCCGGCGGGGGCTTGAAGAATCGCCGGCGAGCGTTGCGCCGGAGCGGCGGCTTCGCTTACCATCGGCTTCCGCAAGATGAGGCCGCCTTTGACCGTGCAATCGCCGCAACCCTTACCGACCGAGACCTTTACCGACGCCGCCGCCGCTGTGGCCCGCCTCGAAGAGATCTATGAGCGCAACACGGCGTATTTGCGCGGCCATTTCGAGGCCTATGCCAATGGCGTGGTGCCGGCGATGCGGATCCGGGCGACATATCCGTTCGTGCGCCTGACCACCGCGAGCCATGCCCGGCTGGACTCGCGGCTCGCCTACGGCTTCGTCGCGGGGCCTGGCGTGCACGAAACCAGCGTGACGCGGCCGGACCTGTTCCGCTCCTATCTCACCGAGCAGATCCGCCTCCTGATCGAAAATCACGGCGTGCCGGTCGAGATCGGCGAATCCGCCGAGCCGATCCCGGTGCATTTCGCCTATCGGCGCGACATCAACATCGAGACGGCGCTGCCGCATCACGAGAGCCCGCTGGTGACGCGTTCCCTGCGCGACGTGTTCGACGCGCCGGACCTCTCGACGATGGACGATGCAATCGCCGACGGCACGCTCGAGCTGAAGCCGGGCATGCCGGAGCCGCTGTCGCTGTTTCGCGCCGCGCGCGTCGACTACTCGCTGCGCCGGCTCTATCACTATACGGGCACGGATCCCGACCATTTCCAGAACTTCGTGATCTTCACCAACTACCAGTTCTACGTCGATGCGTTCGCCGATTGGTGCCGGCAGCAGTTGGTGGCCGGGCAGGGGGCAGCCGAGGCCTTCGTCGAGCCGGGCAACGTCATCACCCGTAATGCGCGTCTCGGTGGCGGCACGACGGGCTCCGCGCCGGCGCGCACGCCACAGATGCCGGCGCTTCACCTTGTCGAGCCCGGACATCAGGGCATCACTTTGATCAACATCGGCACCGGGCCGTCCAACGCGCGCAACGTCACCGACCACATCGCGGTGCTGCGGCCGCATGCCTGGCTGATGGTCGGCCATTGCGCAGGCCTGCGCAACACGCAGCGGCTCGGCGACTATGTGCTGGCGCACGGCTATGTCCGCGAGGATCACGTGCTTGACCAGGAGCTGCCGCCCTGGGTGCCGATCCCGGCGCTCGCCGAGGTGCAGGTCGCGCTCGAGGAGGCCGTGGAGACGGTCACCGGCTATTCCGGCTTCGAGCTGAAGCGGGTGATGCGCACCGGCACGGTGGCCAGCGTCGACAATCGCAACTGGGAGATCTCCGGTCCGGCCGTGATCCGGCGGCTGTCGCAGTCGCGCGCGATCGCGCTCGATATGGAATCGGCCACGATCGCCGCCAATGGCTATCGCTTCCGCGTGCCCTACGGCACCTTGCTCTGCGTCTCCGACAAGCCGCTGCATGGCGAGATCAAGCTCGCGGGCATGGCCAGCGACTTCTATCGCCAGCGCGTCGGCCAGCATCTCCAGATCGGCCTCAAGGCGCTGGAGCTCTTGAAGCACCAGGAGTCGGAGCGGCTGCATTCGCGGAAGCTACGCAGCTTCGCGGAAGTGGCGTTTCAGTAGCGGTTTGGACTCGGCCAAGACGACGAACAACAAGACCAACAAGAAAAAGAGAGAGATAATGCGAATCGGGCCGACACTCTTGACGGTTGCCATGCTCGTGTCCGGACAGGCTGCGAGCGCCGAGACGATGAAGGTGACATTGCTCGGAACGGGAACGCCGACGCCGCGCGTGAGCAGCTTCAGCGCGTCGACATTGATCGAGGCCGGCCCTGAAAAGCTGCTGTTCGACTTTGGCCGCGGCTCGACGATCAGGCTGTTTCAGAAACGGGTCGCTCTCGGCTCCATCACCGCGCATTTCATCACTCATTTGCACTCCGATCATCTCGTCGGGCTGCCGGACATGTGGCTGAGCGGCTGGATCGGAACGCCCTGGGCGTCGCGCAAGTCTCCCATGATCGTCTTTGGTCCCAAGGGAACGGTGGCGATGACCGAGAATTTGACCAAGGCGTTTGCCGAGGACATTCGGATTCGCGAGGACGACGAACATCTCCCTCCGGAGGGCGTCGCCTTCGTGGCCAAGGATATCGAGCCGGGACCGGTCTACGACAAGAACGGCGTCAAGGTGACGGCGATCGAGGTCAATCACGGTGAGAAGATCAAGCCATCCTTCGGTTACGTGATCGAGTATGACGGCAAGAAGGTGGTGCTCTCCGGCGATACCAAATACGACGAGCGGGTTGCCAACGCGGCGAAAGGCGCCGATCTCCTCGTTCACGAGGTTGCCGTGATCGAGCCGGAGCTGTCGAAGAGCTATCCGTCCTATCGCGACATCGAAGCGCACCACTCCTCGCCTGAGGAGGCGGGCAAGATCTTCTCGATCGCCGGCCCGAAGCTCGCGGTCTACTCGCATATCGTCTTCGCGACGTTGAAGCCCGTGCAGGACGTTCCCGAGGACATGCTGATTGCGCGGACGAGAACGACGTATCGCGGCCCGTTCGTGGTCGGTCACGACCTCGATTCGTTTACGATCGGAGACGATGTGCAGGGTGCGGATGCCAAGAATCAGCCGATCCAACCGCTGCGTTCCGACCAGTAGGCTGCTGGCGTCAACAAGCTGAGGGCAGCTCCGGTGCCGCTGGTTCTTCAACTGCCGCCGGGGTCCACGGCGGGCACTGCCGTACGATATCAGCGCGCCCAGCGTTGATCGAACGCCTGACGCGCCTGCTCGACCTCGGGCATCTTGGCGATGGTCCAGGCGTAGAGCGCGCGGAACGGCGGCTGCAGGGTGCGGCCGAGCGGCGTGATCTCGTATTGAACCGCCACGGGCGAGTCCGCGATCACCTCGCGCGAGACGAGGCCGTTACGCTCGAGACGGCGCAGGCACTGCGTCAGCGCCTTCTGGGTGACGCCTTCGAGCTGCTTCTTGATGGCGTTGAAGCGCAGCGGGCCGGAATCGAGCACGGCCAGCACCATCATCGACCATTTGTCGGCGATCTGGTCGATCAGCACCCGGCTCGGGCATTCCGACGAGAAGTGCTGCGGCTTGCAGCGCGGCGGGGTGGTTTCTGCATTCGGCGCGGCCGTCACGGCAGTGGTTTCCTCGGATATACCTGAGCGACTTCAGGTGCCTGATTGACTTCAGGTTTACGAAGTATACTGGAGCGGTTCCGAACGCAATGGAGCCTTCTGAATGTCCGATCTCGATACCAGCGTGCTGTTTCGTCCCTTCCGTCTGAAGACGCTGGAGCTGAAGAACCGCATCGTCATGGCGCCGATGACGCGCAACGCGGCGCCGAATGGCATTCCCGGCGAGGCCAACGTCGCCTATTACCGCCGCCGCGCTGAAGGCGGCGTGGGGCTGATCCTGACCGAGGGCACGGTGGTCAACCGCCCGGCCTCCAAGAACGAGCCCAACATTCCCTTCTTCCACGGTGATGCTGCGCTGGCCGGCTGGCAGAGCGTGGCGAGCGCCGTGCACGCCGCCGGTGGCCGCATCGCGCCGCAGATCTGGCACACCGGCTCGACCAAGGGCATGAGCCGCTGGGAGCCGGATGCGCCGGTGGAGAGCCCGTCGGGCCTGGTCGCGCCGGACAAGCCGCGCGGCAAGGTGATGACCGAGAACGACATCGCCGACACCGTCGCGGCGTTCGCGCAGGCCGCGGCCGACGCCAAGCGCACCGGCTTCGACACCGTCGAGATCCATGGCGCGCACGGCTATCTGATCGACCAGTTCTTCTGGTCCGGCACCAACAAGCGCGAGGACCGCTATGGCGGCGCTACCATCAAGGAGCGCTCGCGCTTTGCCGGCGAGATCGTCGCCGCCATCCGCAAGGCGGTCGGCCCGGACTTCCCGATCATCCTGCGCGTCAGCCAATGGAAGCAGCAGGACTACGCGGCGCGTCTCGCCGAGACGCCGGCCCTGATGGGCGACTGGCTGCAGCCGCTGGTCGATGCCGGCGTCGACATCCTGCACTGCTCGCAGCGGCGCTTCTGGGAACCGGAATTCCCGGAGATCGACGGCGAGAAGGGCCTGAACTTCGCCGGCTGGGCGAAGAAGATCACGGGCGCGGCCACCATCAGCGTCGGCTCTGTCGGCCTGTCCGGGGACTTCTTCTCGGCGTTTGCCGGCAAGCCGTCGACGACGGCCGATCTCGACGCATTGCTGGAGCGCATGGCCAAGGACGAATTCGATCTCATCGCGGTCGGCCGCGTGCTGATCAGCGATGCCGACTGGGTCGCCAAGATCAAGGCCGGCGACAAGTCCAGCCTCAAGGGCTTCAACGCCGCGGATCTCGGCGCGCTGGTTTGAGCTGCATCCTTGCTGGTTGATATTGTCGATTCGTGTCCTCCTCTCGCAGCGTGGATGACCTTCACTGCTAGTGGAACTCGATGAGTGGAGACTTGCTCGGTGCACCCTCTCCCCTTGCGGGAGAGGGTGCCGGAGATGCGAAGCATCGGAGGCGGGTGAGGGGTCTTCATCCGCACGGGAGCTCGCGGAGAGAGACCCCTCACCCGGCTCGCATTTCGCTGCGCTCATGCGATCCACCCTCTCCCACAAGGGGAGAGGGTGCACCGTCCTTGCCGCTCGATTGTTCGTTTCCTCTCTCTCTTGCTTTGTTTCTTGCCGTCCCTCGTCATCTGTCGTGGGCGATAGTTTGTAGATGCGGAGACGAAACGACTGTCATCGCGCAGTCTCCGATCCCTCTCCCAACTAATGCACCGTCAGCTCCAGATACATCGGGCTGCGGAAGGTCGATGACGGCATCCAGGGCAGCTGCTCCTGGGTCCGGCGATACTCCGGCACGACCTTGTGAAGTTCGTCGAAGGCTATTCTGATCGCCATGCGCGCGATCGCGCTGCCGAGGCAGGCGTGCACGCCGCCGCCGAAGCCGAAATGGCCGCGCGGCTTGCGCGTGATGTCGTAGACATCGGGATTGGGAAACTGCCGTTCGTCGCGATTGGCGGAGCCGTAAGCGAGGCAGACGAAGTCGCCTTCGCGCATGGTCTGGCCATGCAGGGTGACGTCCTTCTGCAGGCAGCGGCGGAAGCGCTGGGCCGAGGTGTTGAAGCGCAGCGACTCTTCCACCGCGTCGGCCAGGAGATCGGGATTGGCGACCACGGCCCGGCGCGCGTCAGGGTGATCGGCAAGATTGTAGGCGAGCATGCTCATGAAGCCGCCGAGCGACTCGATGCCAGCCATGATCAAGGTCGTCGTCGTCAGCAGCACCTCGCGCTCGTCGAGCCTGTCGCCATCGATCTCGGCCATGCTGAAATGCGAGATCAGATCGTTCTGCGGCCGCGCGCGGCGCTCGGCGATGACGCCCGCCGCATAGTCCTGCATCCAATTATAGGCGGCGATGTGCTGCGGACCCTTGGCGCGGCTCACCGGATCGCTCTGCACCATCAGCACCGCCTTGTCGCGCACCGTCTGCTCGTCGCCGAGCGGCAGGCCAAGCGCGGCGAACAGCACGCGCACGGTGAATTTCGAGGAGAACGCCTCGATGAAGTCGAAGCGCTCCTGGCCGCGCAGCGCCTCGGCACTGGCGCGTGCGATGTCGCGGATCGGGCCGGACAGGCTTTCCAGATTGCGCTTCATGAAAGCGTGCTGAACCAGGCCGCGCAGCCGGTCGTGGCGCGGCGGGTCGGTCGTGCCGAGCGTCGCGCCGGCGCGGTTCGGCAGCTCGGTCATCAGGTTGCCCTTGGCCGAGGAATAAGTCTGCCAGTTGGTGCCGGCCGCCGCGACATCGGCGTAGCGCGACAGGATCCACATCTGCGCTTGCTGGCTCCAGAAGCAGGGATGCGCGTCGCGCAAGGTCTTGTAGAACGGGAACGGGTCGGCATCGACCGCAGCCGAATACGGGTCGAACGTGAACATCTCGGGGCCTCCTCTCCATTGAGTGTGGTCGTTGTTGTTCTTGTCACGAACCTATCCGAGCCACGGGCGCCGCGTGAGACACGAACGCCGGTCAAGACTTGTACTTTTCCGACATTCGGGTTTAGCTCCCGATCATGCCGCGCTTTCGCACCAAGCCGTCGATCCCTGCCTTTGCGCTGTATGGCGAGGCCTCCGCCGCGCAGCCGGACATGCTGCATATCGAGCCGATCCAGGTGCGCAGCCGGCTCTATCGCTGGGAGATCGAGGCCCACACCCATCAGGGTCTGCACCAGATCCTCTGGGTCGGCTCCGGCCCCGCCGAGATCGCCTTGGACGAAAGCCGCGAGCGTTGCACCGGCCCGGTCGCGGTGATCATCCCGCCCGGCGTGGTCCACGCCTTCCGCTTCTCGCGCGAGACCGACGGCTTCGTCCTCACGTTCAATCCGCGCGCCGTGGTCGAGGGCGATGTGCCGGCGACGGGCGAGGCGCTGCGCGATCTGTTTGCAACGCCGCAAATCCTGCATCTCGAGCCCAAGGCCGTCGCGACGGGCCGCATCGGCGCGCTGCTCGTCGACCTCGCCGATGAGTTCGCTGCCGCGGATTCCGCAGCCTCGCCGGTGCCGCATTGGCTTGGGCGCTCGATCGTTTGGCGACTGGCGCAGCAGAGCGCGCGGCAGTCGCAGGGCGCGCGGCGCGGCAGCGGGCATGCGGCGCTGTTCACCCGGTTCATCGTGCTGGTCGAGGCGCACCACCGCGACCACTGGTCGGTGGCGCGCTATGCCGACGAGCTCGGCATGACGCCGGAGCGGCTGAACCGTCTGACGCGGGCCGAAACCGGCCAGTCCGCGCTGGACATCGTGCATGCGCGGCTCGCCCGCGAGGCCTGCCGGCGGCTCACTTATATTGCAGCGCCGGTGTCCAAGCTGGCGTTCGAGCTCGGCTTCAAGGACCCGGCCTATTTCTGCCGCTTCTTCAAGCGCCATACGGGGGCCAGTCCGCGCGACTACCGCCGCGCGATGGGCGTTTCGACCGAGGCCGGAGCAGCCGGCTGATCCGGCTGGGTCTGGATACCGCTGCGCTATTCCGGCGCGATGCCGGAAAAGTGCAAGAGAATGCTGCGTCCATCCAAGTGGACGAGCGCAATCCTTGATAAATTCCGCGACTGAAAAGCAAACCCAAAAATCGGCCCTTCGCGAATCCGGGAGAGATGCCTCATGAAAGTCCAAGTCTGTATCATCGGCGGCGGCCCCTCAGGCCTGATGCTGTCGCAGCTCCTGCACCTGCAGGGGATCGATACGATCATCCTCGAAAAGTCCAGCCGCGACTACGTGCTGTCGCGCATCCGTGCCGGCGTGCTCGAGCACGGTTTCGCCAAGCTGATGCGCGAAGCGCAGTGCGGCGAGCGCATGGACCGCGAGGGCGAGATCCATCACGGTTTCTACATCGCCCATGACGGCAAACTCGACCGCGTCGACCTGCACAAATATTCCGGCGGCAATTCGGTGATGGTCTACGGCCAGACCGAACTGACCCGTGATCTCTATGAGGCGCGCGACAGGCTTGGCGGCAAGGTCGTGCACAATGCCCACGACGTGACCCCGCACGACATCGCCTCCGACGCGCCTTACGTGACCTACCGAAGCGGCGACGAGCTGATCCGCGTCGACTGCGACTACATCATCGGCGCCGACGGCTTTCACGGTGTCAGCCGCAAGTCGATCCCGCAGGACAAGATCAAGGAATATGAGCGGGTCTATCCGTTCGGCTGGCTCGGCGTGCTCTCCCGCACCAAGCCGGTGTCGCCGGAGCTGATCTACGCCAAGCACGAGCGCGGCTTCGCTTTGTGCTCGCTGCGCTCCCAGGTGCTGAGCCGCTACTACATCCAGGTGCCGCTCACCGACAAGGTCGAGGATTGGAGCGACGACGCGTTCTGGGAGGAGCTGAAGCTGCGGCTGCCGGCGGAGATCGCGGCCAAGCTGATCACCGGGCCGTCGATCGAGAAGAGCATCGCGCCGCTGCGTAGCTTCGTCGCCGAGCCGATGCGCTACGGCCGGATGTTCCTCGCCGGCGATGCTGCGCACATCGTGCCGCCGACCGGCGCGCGCGGGCTGAACTCGGCTGCGTCCGACATCTATTATCTCTACCACGCGCTGGTCGATCACTACAAAAAGGGCGACGACCGCGGTATCGACGGCTATTCGCAGCGCGCCTTGGCGCGGATCTGGAAGGCGCAGCGCTTCTCCTGGTGGATGACGACCCTGCTGCATCGTTTCCCCGATCGCCTGCCCTATGAAGACAAGCTGCAGGACACAGAGTTCGCCTATCTGTTCTCCTCCGAGGCCGCGCAGCGGTCGCTCGCAGAGAACTATGTCGGGCTGCCGTTCTAGACATCGCTCTGCTAGAACACGACCAGTGAATCCGCGCCGCGACGGCGCGGATTCGAGATCCCGGCTCAACGGGACGGACAGGTGAGGAAGCGACATGACGACATTCACGAGCTGGCCGCATGCGAGCGCGCTCGCCGGCCTGTTGACGCTGACGACGATCGGTTCCGCGGGCGCTGCGGCCCTGGTCGGCGACGCCACGGCGACCTGCAGCGGCTTGGCAAGTCTCTCCGATGGCGCGATGCGGATCGACAGCGCCGCCATGCAGGCGCCGTCGCAACTGACCGTGGCGGAGAAGGCCGGATCGCCGGCGGCGCGGGTTGCGCCCGCAAATCCGGCGTTCTGCAAGGTGCTCGGCCATATCGCGCCGAGGGATCCGGCGGCACCGCCGATCAAATTCGAGGTCAATCTGCCGACCGACTGGAACGGGCGCGCGTTGCAATACGGCGGCGGCGGCTTCAACGGCGTGCTGATCACCGGTCTCGGCCTGCCGCCGGCCTATCCGTTCGACAAGGCCTCGCCGCTCGCGCGCGGCTTCGTCACCTACGGCACCGACTCCGGCCACGAATCCAAGCAAGGCGAGCCGCCGCAGACCTTTGCGCTCAACGACGAGGCGTTCGAGAATTTCGCCCATGTCGCCTACAAGAAGGTGCGCGATGCGGCGGTCGGCATCGTCAAGCGTGCCTATGGCAAGGCGCCCGACAAGATGTACTTCATGGGCTCGTCGGAGGGCGGCCGCGAGGCGCTGACCATGGCGCAGCGCTACCCGGACGATTTCGACGGCATCTTCGCCCGCGTGCCGGTCATCAACTGGGTCGGGCTGCAGCATGCCGGCACGCGCGGCGGGCTGGTGACGATGGGCGAGGGCTGGATCAGCCCGGCGCAGGTCAAGCTGGTGGCGGACGCGGTGCGCAAGACCTGCGACAAGGCTGATGGCGCCGAGGATGGCCTTGTCGCGGATGCCGTCGGCTGCAAGGCAAGCTTCAAGCCCGAGAGCCTGCGCTGTCCCGACGGCAACAGCGGCGATGCCTGCCTGAGCGATGCGCAGGTGAAGGCGATCGCGACCTTGCATGCACCTTACACATTCTCGTTTCCGCTGGCCAACGGCCTCGATGACTATCCGGGATGGGGTATCTCCGGCGAGGACACCGAGGGCTTCGCCTCGGCCGGCGGCTGGATCTCGTGGTGGCTCGGCAAGGCGGCGCCGACGCAGCCGCCGACACAAGCGAACGGCATCGCCTGGGTGTTCGGCGCCGGCGGCACGCAATATGTGTTTGCCAGGGATCCCAAGCTCGACGTCACCAGATATCGCCCGGAGGATTACAAGGACCGCCTGCTGCAGGTCTCGCAGCTGATGGACTCCACCAATCCGGATTTGAGCCGCTTCCGCGCGCGGGGCGGCCGGCTCGTGATCCTCGAGCACATGGCCGACTACGCGCAGAGCCCTTACGCCGGCATCCGCTATTTCGAGGCGGTCGAGCGCAAGCTCGGCAAGGCCGAGACGGCGGAGTTCGCGCGGCTCTACACGGCGCCGGGCGTCGATCATGTCGGCAATGGCGCGCCGGCCAATGTCGACATGCTGAGTGTGCTGGTCGACTGGGTCGAGAGCGGCAAGGCGCCGGGCGATCTGGAAGTCGTCGAGCAGACGATCGAAGCGCCCGCGTTCACCGTCACACGCAGCCTGCCGCTGTGCCGCTGGCCCTCCTGGCCGCGCTACAAGACGGGCCCGGTCGCGCAGGCCGCGAGCTTCAGCTGCACGCCGTAGTCGTTTGAGGAGGGACGAGGGCCTTCGGATAATGCAGGCTCTCTCCTCCGTCATCGCATCTCTCCGTCGTCGTTGCGGGCGCAGCGATGCGTGGTGAGACGGAATGTTCGCGCGACAAACCGCTCTGTCGTCCCGGCCTTGCGCCGGGACCCATAATCCCAGAGAGCGGTATGGGGCACGCTGTCAGCAGGCGGGATGTCGGGCGCCATCCCCTGCGGCCCATGATGGTCTCACCTCAAAAATGAGTTGCGCACCTCAAAAACCGCGCTAAGCTTTATTCAACCATACGGGGAGGAGCATGAACGCGCCGCTGACATTGCGGGACATCGCGCGGCAGGCGGGCGTCAGCCTCGCCACGGTCGATCGCGTGCTCCACAACCGGCCGGGGGTACGACCGGATACGGTTCAGCGCGTCAAGGATGCGATGGCGCGGAGCGCGTTCCAGCCCCATGCGGCGGCGTCGGAGCTTGCAAGGGCTCGCTCGCGGCGCTTTGCCTTTGTGATGCCGGCCGGCATCAACCTGTTCATGCAGCAGATCGAGGCGCATCTCGGCGAGCTGGGGACCTGGATGGCCGCACGCCGGCTATCGGTCGATATCGTCACCACCGATGTGTTTGATCCAGGCGTCCTGGCCGGCAAGCTTGAAGATCTGGTTGGCCGCGTCGATGGCGTCGCCGTGGTCGCGCTCGATCATCCGAGCGTGCGCGCCGCCATCAACGACCTTGTCGAGGCCGGCGCCAAGGTGGTGACGCTGGTGTCGGATGTGCCCTCGTCGCGGCGGCACCATTATGTCGGGATCGACAACATCGCCGCCGGCCGCAGCGCCGGCGCGCTGGTGGGGCGCTTCGTCGGTGGCAGGACGGGACGGCTGGCGATCATGGCGGGCTCGCAAGGCCTGCGGGACCATGCCGAACGCATCTTCGGCTTCACCCAAGTCATCGCTGCCGAGCATCGACAACTTGAGGTTTTGCCCGTGCTTGAGGGGCATGATGAGGATGATCGCTCAGAACACCTCATGGGCCAGCTGCTGGCCCGGCATGGCGACATTGTCGGTCTGTACAATGTCGGTGCCGGCACGGCCGGCGTTGCCAAGGCGCTGACCGAGGCCGGCCGCGCCGGCAATATCGTGTTCGTCGGCCATGACGTGACCGCGGTGACGCGCAAGCTGCTGCTGAACGGCGTGATGGATGCGGTCATCTCGCAGAACCCGGGGCACGAGGCGCGGTCGGCGGTGCGCGTGCTGCTGGCGTTGGCGCGGGGCGAGCCGCTGCTGAGTGAACAGGAAACGATCCGCATCGACATCGTGATGCGGGACAATCTGCCCTGAGCCGGTCGCCGCCGCTGGCGCGGCGTCGGTGAGCACTGGGCAGAAAGAAAAGAGGGAACGCTGGTTTCGAAGCGACGCAGATCGCTCACGACCGGTGCCGTGTGTGGGAGGAGTGAGACTCGTGTTTCTCGGACTGGATGTCGGCACATCCGGCGTGAAGGCCGTGCTGGAGGACGAGGCGGGCGCTTTGGTCGCGACGGCGTCGCGTCCGCTGACGCTGTCGCATCCGAAGCCGCTGTGGTCCGAGCAGAATCCGGATGATTGGGTGGCGGCAAGCGTCGGCGCGGTCGATGACCTCGCCCGGCTTCATCCGCGCGAGACCGCATCCGTCAGCGGCATCGGCCTGTCCGGCCAGATGCACGGCGCGACGCTGCTCGGCCGCGACGGGCGTCCGTTGCGGCCGGCGATCCTGTGGAATGACGGCCGCTCGCAAACCGAATGCGCCGAGCTCGAGCGCCGCTGTCCGGAGCTGCACGCCATCGCCGGCAATCTTGCGATGCCCGGCTTCACCGCGCCGAAGCTTGCCTGGGTCGCCAAGCACGAACCGGCGATCTTCGCCGAGGTGGCTAAGGTGCTGCTGCCGAAGGCCTATGTTCGCTACCGGCTGTCCGGAGAGATGGTCGAAGACATGTCCGACGCGGCCGGCACGCTGTGGCTCGACGTCGGGGCGCGGCGCTGGTCGGAGGCGTTGCTCGCGGCGACGGGGCTCGATCTCAGCCACATGCCGCGGCTGGTCGAAGGCAACGCGCCGAGCGCGGTGTTGTCGCCCGACTTGGCGCAGCGCTGGGGCATGGCAAACAATGTCGTCATCGCCGGCGGCGCCGGCGACAATGCCGCGAGCGCGATCGGCCTCGGCGCCATCACACCGGGTGATGCGTTCCTGTCGCTGGGCACGTCGGGCGTGTTGTTCCGCGTCACAGACCGGTTCGCGCCGGCGCCAAAGGCGGCCGTGCATGCGTTCTGTCACGCGCTCGGCGGTCTGTGGCACCAGATGGGCGTGATGCTGTCGGCGGCGGCGTCGCTGGCGTGGCTGGCGCGCATCCTCGAGACGCCCGAGGCTGCGTTGCTCGCCCCGCTGGGGGCCACGGTCGAGCGGCCGAGCCCGGTGCAGTTCCTGCCTTATCTCGACGGCGAGCGCACGCCGCATAATGATGCCCATGCCGATGGCGCCTTTGTCGGCCTGCGCAGCGCGGCCGGCCGCGGCGATCTCGTGCAGGCGGTGCTGGAGGGCGTCGCCTTCGCCGCACGCGACATGCTCGCCGCGCTCGGCCGCAGCGCCCAGCCGATCACTGAGCTCGACCTGGTCGGCGGCGGCTCGCGCTCCGTGGTGTGGGCGCAGATCATGGCTGATGTGCTTGGCGTCCGCGTGCATCGCGTCGAGGAGGGCGAGGTCGGCGCCGCAATCGGCGCCGCGCGGCTCGGCCGCCTTGCCGCGACCGGCGCTGCGCCGGCCGATGTCTGTCGCAAGCCGCGGCGGCTGCAGAGTTTCGAACCTCGCCCGGCACAGCGCGCCGCCTATGACGATGCCTATGCGCATTGGCGCAAGCTCTATCCCGCTCTCAAGGAGTGCACCTCGTGAACGTCCAGCCTCCCTTCTTCCAGACCGGTGCGACCGTTGCTTATGGCGGCGCCGACGCCCGCAGCCCGCTGGCGTTCCGCTGGTACGACAAGGATCGCATCGTCAGGGGCAGGCGGATGGAGGACCATCTGCGCTTTGCCGTCTGCTACTGGCACTCGTTCTGCTGGCCCGGCAGCGATCCGTTCGGCGGCGAAACGTTCCTGCGGTCCTGGCAGCATGGCGACGACGCCATGGCCATGGCGCGCGCGAAAGCCGATGTCGCGTTCGAACTGTTCCGCCTGCTCGACGTGCCGTTCTTCACCTTCCACGACGTCGACGCGGCGCCGGAAGGCGCGACGCTGAAGGAGTCCGTCGCCAACCTCAACGCGATCGCCGATCTGTTCGAGCAGAAGATGGCCGCGGCCAAGGTGCGGCTGCTGTGGGGCACGGCCAATCTGTTCTCGCACCGCCGCTACATGGCGGGCGCCGCGACCAATCCCGATCCGGACGTCTTCACCTATGCGGCGGGACAGGTGCGCGCCGCGCTCGAGGTGACGCATCGGCTCGGCGGCGCCAACTACGTGTTGTGGGGCGGCCGCGAAGGCTACGAGACCTTGCTCAACACCGACCTCAAGCGCGAGCTCGACCAGCTCGGCCGCTTCGTCTCGCTGGTCGTCGAGCACAAGCACAAGATCGGCTTCAAGGGGCCGCTCTTGATCGAGCCGAAGCCGAAGGAGCCGACCAAGCATCAGTATGATTTCGATGTCGCCACCTGCTACGGCTTCCTGCAGCGCTATGACCTGCTGAACGACGTCAAGCTCAACATCGAGCAGAACCATGCCATCCTCGCCGGCCATTCGTTCCAGCATGAGGTCGCGCTGGCGCAGGCGCTCGGCGTGTTCGGCTCGCTCGACATCAATCGCGGCGACGATCTGCTCGGCTGGGACACCGACCAGTTTGCGATGAATGTGCCGGAGCTGGCGCTGGTGTTTCACGAGCTCCTCAAGGGCGGCGGCTTCACCACCGGCGGGCTGAATTTCGACGCCAAGATCCGGCGGCAGTCGATCGACCCGGATGATCTGCTGCACGCCCATGTCGGCTCGATGGATGCATGCGCGCGCGCGCTGCTCGCCGCCGATGAGATGCTCGCGGCTGGCGCGCTGACCGCGCCGCTCACGGCGCGCTATGCAGGCTGGGACGGCGAGGAGGGGCAGGCGATCCTCGCCGGCCGCCGCTCGCTCGCCGACCTCGCCGACAGTGCCCTCACGTCCGGGCTCGATCCGCAACCGCGTTCGGGCCGGCAGGAATATCTGGAAAGCGTGGTGAACCGTTATGTCTGATGACAATAGCCTGCGCATGTCGGTGAATGAAGGGGGCGGAGCGGCGATCAGCCCGGCCGCTCAGCCGGTCCTTGAGCTCAAGGGCGTCGGGAAGCAATTCGGCGCGATCCGCGCGCTGCAAGGCGTGGATCTTTCGATCGGCGCCGGCGAGGTGGTCGGCCTGATGGGCGACAATGGCGCCGGCAAATCGACCCTAGTGCGGATCATCGCCGGCAATTTCCCGCCGAGCCAGGGCTCGATCCATTTCTGCGGCCGCGAGGTGCATTTCCATCGGCCGATGGATTCGCGCAGCGTCGGCATCGAGGTCGTCTACCAGGACCTCGCGCTCGCCAACAATCTGACCGCCGCTGCCAACGTCTTCCTCGGCCGTGAGCTGAAGCGCAATTTTGGCCCGCTGGTGCTGCTCGATCACAAGGGCATGGAGGCGCGCGCGCTGGAACTGTTCCGCGAGCTGCGCTCCGAGACGCGGCCGCATGACCTCGTCAAGGACATGTCGGGGGGGCAGCGCCAGGCGGTCGCGATCGCGCGCACCCGGCTCTCCAACGCCAAGCTCGTGATGATGGATGAGCCGACCGCCGCGATCTCGGTGCGCCAGGTCGAGCAGGTGCTGAGCCTGATCCACCGGCTGAAGGAGCAGGGGATCGCCGTGATCCTGATCTCGCACCGCATGCCCGACATCTTTGCGGTGTGCGATCGCGTCGTGGTGATGCGGCGCGGCGAGAAGAAGGCCGACAAGCCGGTCGGCGACACCAGCCCGGACGAAGTCACCGCCCTGATCACCGGCGCCAAGGAGACTGCGTGATGTCTGTCCCGTCGGAGACGCCCGTGGCGAGCAGCGAGGTCACTTTCACCAATGTCGGCGCTATCAGATGGTGGCATCGCGGCCTGTTCGCGTCGCAGACAGCCTATGTGACCCTGGCGCTGATCGCGCTCATCATCCTGATGAGCTTCGCGAGTCCCTATTTCCTGACCGAGGGGAATCTGCAGAACGTCGCCAAGAACTTTTCCTTCATCGCCATCGCCACGCTCGGCATCACCTTCGTGATCATCACCGGCGGCATCGACCTGTCCGTCGGCTCACTGATGTGCTTCGCGGCGATGATCACCTCGATGGTGATGACGACGCTGTCGACCCCCGGCGCGCCGCTGTCGTCGCTGTTCGTGCATCTGGCCGCCGACGGCAAGACCGTGGTCGCCAATGTACCCGGCCTGATCCTGGTCGTGTCGGTGCTCGCGGGCCTCGTAGTGTCGGTGCTCGTCGGCCTCGTCAACGGCATGTGCATCGCCATCCTCGGCCTGTCGCCATTCGTGACCACACTCGGCATGCTGTCGATCGTGCGCGGCCTCTGCTACGTGATCTCCAACGGCAGGGGCAGCTTTCCCGGCGGTCCGGACGCCGAGTATTTCTACGCGCTCACCCAAGGCGACTTGTGGGGCCTGCCGGCGCCGTTCATCTATCTGGTCATGCTCGCGCTGGTGATGGCCGTGGTGCTGCATCACAGCGCGTTCGGCCGCCACGTGTTCGCGATCGGCGGCAACGAGAAGGCCGCGGAGCTCACCGGCATCTCGGTGACGCGGGTCAAGATTGAGGTCTATGTGATCGGCGCGCTCGCCGCCGGGCTGCAGGGCATCATCATCTCCGGCTGGCTCGGCTCGGCGCCGGCCAACATGGCGACATCCTACGAGCTCAACGTGATCGCGGCCGCGGTGATCGGCGGCGCCAATCTGGCCGGCGGCATCGGTGGTCCGCTCGGTGCGATCGTCGGCTGCGTGCTGCTCGAAGTGATCCGCAACGGGCTGGTGCTGGCGCAGGTCAACTCCTATTGGCAGCAGACGCTGGTCGGCGTGATCATCATCGCCGCGGTGCTGGTCGACCGCATTCGCGCGCGGCTGATGTGACGAGATACTGTCCGGGATGTGACTGATCACGTCTATCCGCGCCCGGCACAGACAATCAGCAGGGATAGACATGGAGGAGGGAAGCTCATGAAGAAGTTGCTGTATGCGGTCGCGTCGCTCGCGATCATGCTGGCCCCGGCGCAGGCCGAGACCAAGTATCGTTTCGCCGTCGTGCCGAAGGCGATGAACAATCCGTTCTTCGACGTCGCGCGCGACGGTTGCCTGAAGCGCGCCAAGGAGCTCGGCAATGTCGAGTGCATCTACAAGGGGCCGATCGAGCACGAGCCGGCCACGCAGGCGCAGATCATCCAGGACTTCATCACCCAGAAGGTCGACGGCCTCGCGATCTCGGTCGCCGATGTCGCGGCGATGTCCAAGTCGATCGACGCGGCGACCGCGGCGGGCATTCCCGTCATCACGTTCGACGCGGATGCACCCGGCTCGAAGCGCCTCGCTTATATCGGCACCAACAACAAGGATTTCGGCCTCGCCCTCGGCAAGCAGCTGCTGCAGCTCAAGCCTGAAGGCGGCAAATACGCCGTCGTCTCGGGCGGCCCGGGCGCCAAGAATCTTGCCGAGCGCGTCGACGGCGTGCGTGAGGCGCTGAAGGGCTCGAAGTGGACGGAAGTGGCGGGCTCGCCGACCTTCTGCAACGACGATCCAGCGCTCGCCGTGCAGCAGATGGCCGATCTGCGCACCGCGACGCCCGACCTCGCCGCGATCGTGCCGGTCGGTGGCTGGCCGATGTTCGCGCCCGAGGGCTACAAGGCGTTCGTCAACAAGAACCGCAAGGACATCGACGCCGGCAAGCTGACGCTGGTCGTCGCTGATACGCTCAAGATGCAGCTCGAACTGCTGCGCGACGGTTATTCCAACGCACTCACCGGCCAGCGCCCGTTCGAGATGGGCGAGAAGGCGATGGATACGCTGCTGGCGATCAAGAAGGGCGAGAAGGTGCCGGAGGTGATCTATACCGGCCTCGACCTCGTCACCAAGGACAACGTCGCCAAGCTTCTGAACTAAGTTCCTCCCGGGGAAACCTGGCGGTCTGGCATCCGGCCCTGGCCGGCGGCCGGACCGCCTTTTTTGTTGACGGGGCTGCCGCGGTGAGCGCCAGCGGCCGCGTGCTTGACAGTAACTGATATCTGACTTAGGTCAGATATCATGCTCGATCCGATCTCCCGCGTCCGCCGCTTCAACCGCGCCGTCACATCGGAGGTCGGCGCGCTCGACACCTCCTTCCTGGGCCGCGGACGGCCGCTCGGCGCGGCGCGCGTGCTCAACGCCATCGGCCATGGCCGCAGCGACGTCGCTGAGCTGCGCGATTATCTCGCGCTCGATTCCGGCCTGATGAGTCGGCTGCTGCGCAGCCTGGAGGAGGAGGGGCTGGTGACGACCAAGCCGCATCCGGAGGATGCGCGCCGTCGCATCGCCAAGCTCACCGCGGCCGGCCGGCGCGAGTTCGAGGCCTATGAGACGCTGTCGAATGCGCAAGCGGAGTCGATGCTGGCGCGCCACAGCCAGCCCGAGGCGCTGCTGGCCGCGATGGACATGGTCGCCGCCGCGCTCGGCCGCAGCCGCATCAGCATCGACCTGCTCGACCCGCGGTCGGAGCCGGCGCGTTATTGCCTCGGCGAATATTACGCCGAGCTGTCGCGCCGGTTTGCGCGGGGGTATGACGTGGCGCTGTCGCGCGATCCCGACGCCACCGACATGATAGCGCCGCGGGGCGCGTTCTTCGTGGCGCTGTCGGACGGGCTGCCGCTCGGCTGCGTCGGGCTGAAGGGCGCCGGCGGCCCGCTCGCCGAGATCAAGCGGCTGTGGGTCGCGCCCGCCGCGCGCGGCCTCGGCCTTGCCCGCCGCCTGATGGACGCCGCGGAGACCGCCGCGCGCCAGCTTTCGATCACGACGCTGCGGCTCGACACCAACAGCGCGCTCGGCGAGGCGATGCAGCTCTATCGCCGCACCGGCTGGACCGAGATCGAGCGCTTCAACGACGATCCGTATCCAGACCTGTTTTTCGAGAAGCGTCTGTGAGCTGCGTTCGGCCGGAGCCCGCATCGAGCTGATGGACCAGCAATAGGATGGCTTGCGCGGTATCGGCTGGACAAAGCGTGGGGTGGAGATGAGTTCCGCCGAGTCGCGCGACCGGCCAGCCGCGCCGGAGCGCCTCGGCCGTCGCGTGATCATAGATCGGCGAGGCCTGGATGAAACCGGCTGGGACGTGATCCCAGCGCGCCAATTCGATCGAGTCGTCGAACCAGTCGATATGCATGACCGGCAGCCCGTCCTCGAACCTGGCGAGAGCAACAGGGTCCTGAGCCAGACGGTCCAGGCCGATCAGCGCGGCGCGCTGGGGATCGTGCAAGAACCAGCGTGACCAAACCGGAAGCACTCCATCTGCGTCCGCCTGGTTGCGGATGACATCATGCAGTGCGGGCCGCACTGGCGATGCGCGGCCTTGCTCCGGCGGGATGTCGCCGTCAACGATGATGAGACCGCCGGCCGGCAGCTTTATCGCGAGATCGGCGACCAGCGCGCTCGCCGAACTATGGCCGACCAGGATCGGAGCCTTCGTTGGTGTGATGTGGTCCAGCAAGTGCCGAGACCAGGCGCGCCAGGCGGGGGGCGTCACGCTATACGCGAGCAGATCCGGCACCTGGACCGACCAGCCGGCCTGACGCAGATGGGCGGCTGTAGGCTGCCAACTCGACGCACGCACCATCGGACCCGCGATCAGCACGAGCTGTTTGCTCATGTCGCCTCGGACGGATCGGGGCGTCAACCTGCCGCTCCAACCAGCGCGACCTTCATGTCGCGGGCCTCATAGACGCAGCTGTCATTCGCCAGCACGCGGCCATCGGCGATGCCGAGCACCAGCCGGCCCCGCTTCACCTGGCGCATGTCGACCTCGTAGCGCACGCAGCTGACATCGGGCGTGATGGCGCCTCGGAAGCGGACCTCGCCGACGCCGGTGGCGCGGCCCTTGCCGGGGGAGCCCGACCAGCCGAGCCAATAGCCGACCATCTGCCACATCGCATCGAGGCCGAGGCAGCCCGGCATGACCGGATCGCCGCGAAACAGACAGTCGAAGAACCAGAGCTTGGGCGTGATGTCCAATTCGCCGACGACGTGACCCTTGCGGTAGCGACCGCCGTCGAGGCTGAGCGCGGTGATCCGGTCCATCATCAGCATCGGCGGCGCCGGCAGTTGGGCGTTGCCGGGTCCGAAATAGCCGCCTTCGCTGGATCGGAGCAGGTCTTCCTTGGAATAGGACGGCTGCGGCGTATGGAAATCGTGGGGGTGGGGCACGGCGCTATCTCCGTTCAGAAGCGTGGTGTCGAAGAGCGGGCCATCATCCGTCTTGCTCCCCGTGACCCGGAACATGGAACGCTGGTGCTCGCCGTTCAAGTGCGCGGTGGCGGCAGCCGACGCTGATTTCGGGGGGGCACGGACGCAGCCTTCTCAACGGATTCATAAAGCTGCGATGAATATGAAATGAGCGGCTGAAAGTGCTGGCGCCGCCATCTTCATCTTCGCCATGCAGCGGGAGGACCGTCCGGGATGACCGAGGATGAACGGCCAAAGGCGGGTCTGAAGATACAAACCTATCGGGCGCCATCCCCCGCGCGCGACGGATCTCCGCCGCCCGCGCGTCGACAGATGCGCAGTCGTGAGGAGCTCGCGCCGCTGACTGAGCAGATTGCGACGCGTGCCGATCTCATGGACGAGGCTTCGGGACACGATGGGATGCGAGGACGAGGATCGTGCGGGCCAGATGATCGCGGAGATGACGGCTTATGCCCAAAGCCTCGACGCCACGGTGACCCATGTCGAGGGACCGCGGTTGACGCTTATGCAGCCTCTCGCCGGCGAGCAGTGCGACAATGATTCGCGCTGACCGGAACCGCCGGATGATGCAGGCCGTCCATGCTCTCGATGTTTCCACCGGGCGCGAACATTTTCGACTTCGATGCGTTCTGTCATGCTTCTGCCACGGTCCGGCTTGGCGGGCGCCTCAATGGAATGCGCCGGAGCGGGATCTGCGGAGCGATCTCCGCCTTACTTCACCCCAAGACGTGGTCGAGCGTATAAATCTTGCCGCGCCGATCGAAGACGGCGCGGGCCGAAACAGCAGCATATCGGGACAGAGCATGGTGACACGATCCTCGGCAGCTCAGACCACCGCAGCAAGACGCGTTCCGGGATCGGTGTTGAGCGTTGTGGCAACCCTGGCCGCGCTGGCGCTGTCTGTTCCGGCCGCGACCGCGCGGCAGGCGCGGCCTGCGCCGGTGACCGAGGCGACGGCGCCGCGGGCGCATGGCGAGCCGATCATGGCGATCGTGTCGATCAAGGCCCAGAAAGTGACGTTCTACGACGCGGAGGGCTGGATCTGGCGCGCGCCGGTCTCGACCGGCGTGACCGGACGTGAAACGCCCGCCGGCGTGTTCGCCATCATCGAGAAGGACAAGGACCACCATTCGACGCTGTATGACGATGCCTGGATGCCGAACATGCAGCGCATCACGTGGAACGGTGTCGCGCTGCATGGCGGGCCGCTGCCCGGTTATGCCGCCTCGCATGGCTGTGTGCGGATGCCCTATGGCTTCGCGGAGAAGCTGTTCGACCGGACCTGGATCGGCATGCGGGTGATCATCGCGCCGGGCGACGTGGCGCCGGTCGAGTTCTCCCATCCGGCCTTGTTCGTGCCGCAGGCCGCGGCGCTCGCCGCCGTGCCATCGCGCGCTGCGACACTCGGCCGCGAAGCAGAGGACGCGGCCAGGAGCGCCGACGAGACCAAGACGGCGGCCACCGCCGCCGAGCGGGACGCCAAATCGCTGAAGGCGTCGCTGCGCAAATTGGAGCAGGCCAAGGCCCGCACCGAGGCTGACCTCAAGATGATCGACCGCAAGCTGGCTGCTGCCAAGACCGAGGAGGCCAAGGCCCAGCTCGCGGAGGCCAGGCAGAAGCTAGCGACGCAGGCCAGCGACGCCGCGACGCAGCTCGACGCCGCCAAGGCGGACGCGGCGGCCAAGCTCGCCGCCGTCGCGAGCACGAAGGAGGCGGCCAAGGTCGCCGCCGCGCGGAAGGCCGACGCCACCAAGGCGGCGACCGATGCGCAACTCGCGACCGAGCCGGTGTCGGTCTATATCAGCCGCTCCACGCAGATGGTCTATGTCAGGCGCAACACGCACAAGCCGGCGCGCGACGGTGGCGGGGAGGTGTTCGACACCTCGATCGAGGCGCCGGTGGAGATCCGCGATCCGGAACGGCCGATCGGCACGCACATCTTCACGGCGGTGGCGCAGGGCAATGCGGGCCTGCGCTGGACGGCGGTGACGATCGACGATGGCGACGACGCCAAGGACGCGCTCGACCGGATCACCATTCCGAAAGAGGTCCTGGACCGAATCGCGCCGACGGCGGTGCCGCGCTCGTCGATCATCGTCTCTGACGAGCCTTTGTCGAGCGAAACCAACTATCGGACCGAGTTCGTTGCCGTCTTGAGCAATCAGCCGCAGGGCGGCTTCGTCACGCGCAAGCCGACCACCAATGTCGATGTCGTTGCGAGCGGCGATGAATATGACGACGGTTTCGGCAATGTCTTCCAGCGCAGCTGGGACGGCCAGCCTATCACGCAGCCGCGCCGGCGTGGACCGCCTCCGACCTATTTCCGGCCGGTGCAGCCAGGCTGGTGGTAACCCGCCTGGTGCTCACCGCGGCGCAAGACGCGGACAGGTTCGCTGCTCTTCGATAGCAGAAAGGGACAGATCATGATGCGGCCGCGGGGCGGCGCATCATGATCTTGTCTGCTCGTTCACGCACGATCGTCTCGAAAGACCGATGTCCGGTCTGCGGATCGTGCGTCGGGATCAGTTGCGGCTGGCAGGTGCCGCGGCCGGCCACTGGGCGAGAAGCGGCTGCATCGGCTGCGGCTCGGTCTCGGGCGCGCGCGCAATCCGCTTGACGCGATGCTTGTGGACGCGGCCGATCGAGCCGGTTACCTCGCGCAGGGTCTCGATGCGCGCGACCTGCTGACGAATTTGACCGGTGCTCGTGCGGAGCTGTTCGATGCCGATTTCGCTGTTGGCGGCGGCGGCGCGCAGTCCGCTCAGCTCGGTCGACGCGTCCTCTTGCGCGGTGCGCAGCCGAATGGTCTGGCGCTTCAGCAAGGCAATGTCGGATTCGATCTTGTCGGCCGTGTCGCGGCGGATCGCCTCGGTCACGTCAGCCGCCGTGCGCAAGCTCGCAAGGCCCGTTTCGGCACTGGTCAGGGTCGCGCGCAGCTGGACGATCTCTCCGGAGGTGTCGTTCTGCCGTTCGCGCAACTGCGCCGTCTCGGCTTTCAGCTGGGTGAGCTCGGAGCTCAGCGCCGCGACACGGGTCTCCAGCGAGGGCGATCCGTCCATCGCGAAGGACAAGCTCTTGGCTCCGCCGGTGCTCCACCATATCGCACCGGCGCTGGTGGCGAGGGCCAGGCTCATGACGATTCGTAGAGAGGCAGCGCCGCGGCTCGGCGGAACGTCCGATGTCTTGATGGGCTTGCGCATGGGCAGGTCTCCGGGATTTGATTGAGACCATTATGCTCATAGCAAGGTTGCCAATGTTCTAAGTCCGCGCGGCCTGTGAAACTTTTCATCTACGTAGATTACCGGGGCGCGGCAATCAGCATCACAAGATCCTGTCAGGGACGGTCAATGACACGACGAATATCAGCGCAACCTTCTGCGGTGCGGCCGAGCTGACTGCCGCGCCCGCTACGCGATGGACGCTCGTCGTCCGTCGGTATCGGAAAACACTTCGCCCTGTCGGCGGATCATGCTCTAAACTCGCGCCATGACCAACACGCAGCCGCCCACCGCACCACCCTCCTTCGACGCACTCGCCGAGGCAATCAGGCATCGTCGCTCGGTCTACGGCCATCTCAGCGGGCTCAGGATGGATCGCTACGCCCCCGGTGAGGTCTGGTCGACGTTGCCCTATCGGCCGGTGTTCGTCGGCGACAGCGACACCGGCGTGATCCATGGCGGCGTCGTCACCGCGATGCTCGATGAAAGCTGTGGCATGGCGGTGCAGCTTGCGCTCGACGGCACGCGGGCTATTGCGACCCTCGATCTGCGCATCGACTATCAGAAGCCGGCGACGCCCGGCCTCGACATCAAGGCGCATGCGGTGTGCTTCCGCGTCACGCGCTCGATCGCCTTCGTGCGTGCGACGGCCTATCAGGAGCAGGAGAGCGAGCCTGTCGCGACCGCGACCGCCTGCTTCATGGTCGACGCCAACCGCACCAACATGCTCGTCGACCGGCCGGTCTTCGCCGGTGAACCGGCGCCGCTCGAAGCTCCCGAGGATGGCGGCGGACTGTTTGCGTCCAGCCCGTTCGCGCGCTGTCTCGGGATCCGCGCCGGGGAGGGCGACACGCTGGTGATGCCGTTCTCGCAGCGGATTATCGGCAATCCGGTGCTGCCCGCAATCCATGGCGGCATGACCGGCGCATTCCTGGAAACCACGGCGATCATCACGGTCATGCGCGAGCTCGGTGTGTCCGCGCCGCCGAAGCCGATCGGTCTGACCATCAACTATCTCAGGTCGGGCCGCGCGCTCGACAGCATGGCCTCCGCCTCGATCGTCAAGCAGGGCCGCCGCGTCGTCGCCTTCGAGGCCCGCGCCTGGCAGGACGACGCAACCAAGCCGATCGCCACCGCCTTCGGCCATTTCATGCTGCGGCAGGAGCAGGACTGACGGAGCAGGGTCCTGCATCAGCGATCGGATCGCCGCTCAACCCGCCACGAACATCGGGAACGTCACCCCGAGCGCCCATGCCAGGATCAGGCCGAGGCCGATGCCTTCGGCCAAGGGCGACCCTGTCCTGCGGCCGACGCAGCCGCCGATCACCCCGAACACGATGAAGAACAGCACGATCACGGGGATGATGATCAGCAGGAAGAACAGCCGCCGGACATCGAGCGCCACCGCGCCGCCGAGCGAGGCGAGGAATGCGGCGCGGATCCAGAGCGTGCGCCACAGCGCGGCGTGGCCGCCCTGATTGGCGATACTGTCGGCCAGCATATAGGGCACGGCGCCCACCGCGATCGCCGCGATGATCGGCAGGCGGGCCGCGATCGGCATGAAGGAGGCGACATAGCGGTCGAGCGCGGTGCCGAATCCGACGATGCCATAGGCAGCCAGCGTCAGCGCCCCGAGCCAGGCGATGCGGCCGAACCGAACGCCTTGCAGCCGAAGCAGCGCCAGCGACAGCGCGCCATAGACGAGCAGATGCGCGGCCAGATAGTCCGCGACCAGCACCGGCAAAAACCGGGTGTCGACAAATCTCAGCGCGATCGGCGTCACGACCGCGGGCACCAGGGTGGCGATGGCGAGGCTGCGCAGCGGAACCACAAGCGGAGCCGCATCGCCCTTCGGCAGCAGCGCGGCCAAGGGCCAGGCCAGCAGCACGAGGCCGGTGAGCAGCAGCGCGATCGAGCCGCCGGTCGCGGTCACCGGACCGCTGCTGGTGCGGCCGAACACCCGGTCGAGCCAGTCGCGCGCCTCGTGAAGAGCGGCCGAGGAATAGAGCACGCTGACATGCTCGACGCCCGGCGCCACGACGGCCCGGCGCCCGCCTGCACCCGCGGGATCGCCGACCGTGTCGCCCTCCTGCGCGTCGGGATCGGCGAGCTTGAGATTGCGCAGGCCGTCCTGGCGCAGCGAAGCCTCCCATTCGCCGGCGATGATCAGTAAATTGCGCGGCGCGCTCGCCGTGACGGCTTCGGAAAACATCGAGATCGCGACCGTCGCGCCGATCCGGGGATCGGCGCTGGCCTGGCGCACGATGATGTCGGAGGCCATCGAATGGCCGAGCAGCGCCACCCGGCCATCGGCACCTGGCAACGACAAGGCGACGTCGGTGACGCGGCCGATCTCGCTCATCAGCTTGCTGGTCGTGCCGTCGACGCGCGTGACGTCACCGGACATCGGCGTGGGATTGCGGCCGTGGCCCTCGAAATCGAATGCGACGGCAACATAACCTGCATGCGCCAAAGTCAGCGCATAGGCCTCCATGAATTGGCGTGAGCCGGCGAAGCCGTGGGCGATGACCACCACCGGCGAGGCCGCGGCGCCGTCGCGCCGATACACGGTGAGGGGCGTCGTCCCGGCCTGCAGCCGGGTGATCGTCAGACCGGCGCGTGCAGCTTCGAGCTGCCAGATCCCGGCGAGACAGAGCGCGAGGCCGGCGAGCGCCGCGATCAGCAAGGCTGCACCGCGCATACCTATGCCATTTCGCCGTTTCGGCGCGATCCCGCGTGCCATGACTTGCTCCGTCTTCCATCAAGTCTAGCGCAGGGTTATGCGGCGTGACAGCGCCTGGCGGACGCCAGCGTTCCAGGTCGCCGCAGCGCATTCGAACGAAACCCGACCCGCTTCGTTGACAACGCCGCGGGAGCGATATTCGGTGGCTCCCATCCGCGACGACAGGAGGATGCATGAAACCGGACGTCATCTGCCTGATGGCCTCGAGCGTCGATGGCCGGACTTTGCCGAGCCGCTGGCGACCAAAGGGCTCGGGTGATCTGTTCGAGCAGGTCCATGAGCAACTCGGCGGCGATGCCTGGCTGATCGGCCGCGTCACCGGCCAGGAATTCGCCAAGGGCGCTGCCTATCCGGCAATGACGTCGGAGCGCTTTCCGCGCGAGAATTGGATCGTCCGGCGCGACGCCCGGGCCTATGGCGTCGTGCTCGATGCGCAAGGCAAGATCTGCTGGGGACGCGCCGACATCGGCGGTGATCCGATCGTGGTCGTGCTCACCGAGGCGGTGTCGGATGCGCATCTTGCGGGCCTACGCAGCGAGGGCGTGTCGTACATCTTCGCCGGCCGGTCGCAGCTCGACCTTGCGGTGGTGCTCGACGTTCTCGCGCGCGAGCTCGGTGTGAAGCGGTTGCTGCTCGAAGGCGGCGGTGGCGCCAATGGCGCGTTCCTGCGCGCCGGGCTCGTCGACGAGTTCAACCTCGTTCTGTGTCCGGCCATCGACGGCGCCAAGGGCGCGCCCAGCGTGTTCGACTCGCCCGAGAGCGAGTCGGATCAGCGCGCGCCGATCACGTCCATGACGTTGGAGAGCAGCACGGCCCTTGCGGGCGGCGCGCTGTGGCTGCGCTACAAGATCACCAACGGCCCGTCCGCGCCGGCTCAGGCCAGCCATGGCTGAGAGAAGAGATCATATCATCGTCGTCGGGGCCGGCGCTGCGGGCCTGATCGCGGCGCGCGAGCTCGTCTCCGCCGGCCGGAAAGTAACCGTCCTCGAAGCCCGCGATCGTTGCGGCGGCCGTATCCATCCGCTCGCCGAAAGCTCCTTCGGCTACAGAGCGGATGCCGGCGCTGAATTCATCCATGGCGAGGCGCCGGTGACCTATCAGCTGCTGGCCGAGGCCGGGCTGACAGCGCAGCCCGTCGACGGCGCGCGCTGGCATGTCGAGAACGGGACCTTCTCCTCCGACGATCCGTCCGACCGGGAGATGACGAGGCTGCACGAGGTGCTCGCCAGGCTCGATCACGATCTCACCGTGACCGCGCTGCTTGAGCGCCATTTCGCCGGCGCGCAGTTTGCCAGCCTGCGCAAATCCGTGCTCGGCATGGTGCAAGGCTACGACGCCGCCGACCCCGATCGCGCCAGCGTGTTCGCATTGCGCGACGAGTGGATGGGCGGCCACCGTGGCGGCCAGGCCCGCGTCGTCGGCGGTTACGGGGCGCTGGTCGATGATCTCGAAGCCACGTGCCGCGGGCGTGGCGTCACGTTCGCGTTCGAATCCGTCGTGGCGGCGGTCGAGAGTGCAGAGGGCGTTGCGATCGTGCATTGCGCCGACGGACGCACGTTTCGCGGCGATGCGGTCATTCTGACCGTGCCGCTGCCGCTGCTGCGGACCATCGCGCTGCCGGCGGCGATGCACGGGCAGGTGGCGGCTGCCGCCGACATCGGGTTTGGCAACGTGATCAAGCTGCTGCTGCGCTTCGAGCGGCGCTGGTGGATGGCGATTCCGGCGCGCGATCTGTCGGACATGCTATTCCTGTTGTCCGATGCCGCGGTGCCGGTGTGGTGGACGCAGCACCCGAGCGATCGTGACGTGCTGACCGGCTGGCTGGCTGGGCCGCCGACGCATGCGTTCGCGGCGCTCGACGAGCATGCGCTGATCGAGGTCGGACTTGCAGCACTTGCCGATATCTTCGCGAAGCCCGTGAACCTTCTCAGGCGGGATCTCACGGCGGCGCATGTGACCGATTGGGCAAAGGACCCGTTTGCGCGCGGCGCCTATTCCTATGCGACGCTCGCCACGCGGACCGCACAGGACGTGCTGACACGTTGGGATGGCGGGCCGGTGCTGATCTCCGGTGAGGCGCTCTATCGCGGGCGCGATATGGGCACCGTCGAAGCGGCTCTGGCGAGCGGGCGACAGACGGCGCGAACGATCCTGAAGATAGATACATAATGTCGCGCGACCGTCACATGTGTCGTGCGGACGTCACATGCGCGTCAGCCAGGACCGATAAGCGGTACCCCCGTTAAGAATGAGCGCGCGAAGGTTGCGCGACCTGGGGGGCCATCACATGCATTCGAAGAGTTGTCTCCGAGCGCTGTCGGGCGCTGCGCTCGCGGCTTTGCTTGCGGCGATTTCGACGCCAGCGTGGACGGCAGATCATGACGCACATGGTGATCGCGCATTCCATGATCATGACGGCGATCGCGACCGTGACGATGACCGTGATCACGACCGGCAGGGCCGGAGATCGCCACGTGTGGTGCTGATCTCGCTCGACGGCGCGAAGCCCGACTTCATCGAGAAGTTCATCGCGGAGGGCGTTCTGCCGCGCGACGGCGGGCTGGCGCGGCTGAGCCGCCGCGGGGCCGTGGCCAAGCAGAACATCACGGCGTCACCCTCGCTGACGGCGGTGTCGCATATCGAGATCGCGACGGGATCCACGGCGGTCCACAACGACATTCCCTCGAATACGTTCCAGGCGATTGCGGCTCCGATCACGTCCAGCATCAGCGGCTTCGCCGCGCCGATCGGCGGCTACCGCCTGAGCCCGCTCGGGCCGAGCCCGCAGCCGACCGCGCAGCCGCTGTGGGTGCAATTGCGTCAGCACGGCAAGAAGGTGGTCACCGCGACCTGGCCGGGCGGCGACGGCGCCGACATCTCCATCAACAGCACGGTGGTGCAGCAGGCCGAGCCGACCCGCGTCACCGACTACACGGTGCCGTTCGGCGCGTTCGGCGGTCTCTCGGCCCAGGGCTTCTCGCTGTCGCGCAGCGATTTCGTGTCGGATCCGGCGGTTGTCGCAGCATTGCAGTCGGCTGGACATTCCTCCTACAGCCCTGTGCTGGTCACCGCTCAGCCGATCGAGACCTTCTCCTGCGCGTCGGCCGCGCCCGCGACTTGTACGGCGGCAGCGACGCTCGACCTTAAATATGCGATCCGTGTTGCCGCGATCGACACCACCAATGACGGCAAGGTGAACTACGACACATTGGTGTTCTTCGATGTGACGCGCGGCATCGCCGCGGGTCCGTTCCAGGCTCCTTCCACGGGACCGGCCTTCGCCAGGCTGGGCGGCGAGAATGCGCCGTTCTTCTTCGAAGGCAGCGGCGCCAAGGTCGGCACGGCCTATTTCGTCTCGGCGCTGGCTCCGGATCTGTCGGTGGTGCGGTTCGCCCGTTACGGCGCCAACTACATCCCGCGCAATGCTCCAGTTCTGGCCGATGTCGAAGATATCAACACTAATATCGGTTTCTGGCGTCCGCAGGCCGATTTCCGCATTCCCGAGCGGCTGAGCCCCGGCTTCACCAGCTTCCCCGATGTCGAGATCGAGGCAATGTTCGAGGATATGGTGAAGACCTTCGTGCGCTATCAGGCGGCGATCGGCGAGCGCGCGATCCGCAAGCACCGCGATGCTGACCTCGTCATGATCTATATCGAGCAGCCGGACGGCTCCGAGCACCAGTTCCTGCTGACCGATCGTCGCCAGGGCACCAACCCGAAGGACCCGCACTCGATCGGTGCCAACCAGGATGCAGCCAAGGTCGCGCGCTACGCGTCCTATATTCGTGCGGCGTATCAAGCGGCCGACAACGCGGTGAAGCGCATTGCCGACACGGCCGGCCGCGATAGCAACGTCATCGTGGTGTCCGATCACGGCTTCGCCCCGTTCCACACATCGGTGAGCATGCTCAACATCCTCCGCAATGCCGGCATCGATACGTCGAAGCTCGCGATCCGCACCTCGGGGCCTGCCGTCAACATTTATGTCAACCTGCAGAATCGCGAGGCGGGCGGCACCGTCGATCCGGCGAGCTACAACGCGCTGGTGACGCAGGTCGCCAATGCCGTCAAGAACGCGGTCGATCCCAATCCGAAGTTCAACACGTCGCTCAAGGACGGACGTCTGTTCACGGTGGTCGAGAGCCGGCCGCTGCAATGCGACGCTGGCACGGGGCTGTGCACCAGCAAGGCCATCGGCCAGGATTTCGGTGACGTCTTTGCGCTGATGGCTCCGGGCTACAATTTCGACGGCATCCAGAGCCCCGGCGTGGCCCGCCTCGGTGACGCCGCGTTCAACGCGACCACGACCGTGCTGTCGATGCCGAACTTCTATGGCGCCCACGGCCACGATCCTCTGCTGTCGGAGATGAGTGCGACGTTCATCGCGGCCGGGCCCGACATCCGCGAGGGCGCGACCATCCGGCGCATGCGCAACATCGACGTGGCGCCGACCATCATGAGGATCCTGGGTGTCAAGCCGCAGCAGGTCGATGGCGAGGTCCTGCACCACATTCTGCGCTGAATGGTGCGCAGCGTCGGTGCGGGGCGCATGGGCCCCGCACCGGCCACGGTCCTGCGCCGGCGCCGCCCGGGGCACGGCGTTGCGACCGCGTTGAAGCCGTCCTATCGTCGACCGGTCATCACCTGATCACGACAGGAGGATCGTCATGCTCGATCACGTCGGCTTTCCCGTCTCGGACTTTGCCCGCAGCAAGGCCTTCTATGCGGCCGCGCTGGCCCCGCTCGGTTATGTGCTGATGATGGAGATCTCCGACGCGCAGACCGGCGGGCACGGCGATCATGCCGGATTCGGCGATGGCCGCCCGGATTTCTGGATCGGCACTGGCGGCACGGCCGCAACGGCGACGCATATTGCCTTCCACGCCAAGGATCGCGCCACGGTCGACGCCTTCTACCGCGCGGCCATCGCAGCAGGCGGCCGTGACAATGGCGCGCCGGGGCTGCGGCCGCATTATCACGCGCATTATTACGGCGCGTTCGTGCGCGATCCCGACGGCAACAATGTCGAGGCGGTCTGTCACATGCCGGCGTGAGACCGACGGCTCGCGCGGCCGTCGGTCACACCGTGACCGGCATGTGCTCGGCGGCCGCGGCGAGGCTCGGCGCGACCACGATCTCGAGCTGCTGACGCAGCCAGCGGTGCATCGGATCGTCGTGGTGGCGCAGATGCCAGACCATGTACATCGGCATTGCCGGGCAGGGGACCGGCACCGGTGCCACCGCGAGACCGCGGAGCATATAGGCGCGCAGCAGGCTCGGCAGCGTCGCGATCATGCGGCTGCCGCGCAGGAACGGGCCGACGCCGCCGAAGCCCGGCACTTGTGCGACGAAGCGCCGGACAATGCCGCGCTCGGCAAACACCTCGTCAATGTCGAGTCGGCGCCGCGGCTCATACAGCACCGTGACATGGTCGCTCGCCAGATAGTCCTCGAGAGATTGCGGCGGCTCGCGCTGGCTGGAATCGTAGAACACGCGGTAGCTGTCCTCGAACAGCCGCTTCTGCAGGATGTCGCTGCCCTCGGGTGGGCGGGGGGTGATGATCAGCTGACAATGTTCCTCGCGCAGCATGTCGGGCGTGGGGGCGCCGGAGGGGATGACGCGAAGGCTCAAGCCGGGCGCCTGGGCGCGGGCGTAGCGGAGCAGGGACGGCAGCAGCAGGTCGCGCTGCAGGTCGTTGGCGGCGATCGTCACCTGCGCCGAGACCTGCGCCGGATCGAACGCTGCGGCATGCGAGAAGCTGCGGAGATCGTCGAGCAAAGCGCGCGCCCGCAGCGCCAGCAATTGCGCATGAGCGGTCGGCACGATACCACGGCCGGATTTGACGAATAGCGGATCGCCGGTGATCGCGCGCAGCTTGTCGAGCAGGTGGCTGACCGCCGATTGCGTCACGCCGAGCCGCTGCGCGGCGCGCGTCACCGAGCCCTCCTCGATGACGGCGAGCAGCAGCTGCAGCAGGTGGCCGTCGAGGTCCAAATGATCGAATTGGCTCATGGATCGGATCGGGCGCGCGGCCTTTATTGATGCTGTCGAAGCGCGATACTGGCGGCACGACGCCGGCCGCCTTTGATCCAGATCAAGCGCGGGCGGCCGAAACATCACAGGGGAGGTCAAGATGTCCGCCACGTCAGCCCGGCAGCCCGTGCCCGGCACCACCATCTTCGACGGCGAGCAGGCCCGCAAAGGCTACGCGCTCAACAAGATGTGCTACTCGTTCAATGACGCGGCCAACCGCAAGGCCTTCGTCGCCGACGAAGACGCCTATTGCACCAAGTTCGGCCTCAACGCGCAGCAGCGCGCGGCGATCAAGCACCGCAACGTGCTGGAGCTGATCGAAGCCGGCGGCAACGCCTATTACCTCGCCAAGTTCGCCGGCATTTTCGGCCTGGACATGCAGGATATCGGCGCGCAGCAGACCGGACTCACCAAGGATCAGTTCAAGGCCAAGCTTCTGGCGGCCAGGGGGTAATCATCATGGCAAAGATCGTCGGCGCAATCACCACCTCCCACGTTCCGGCCATCGGCGGCGCGATCGCCAAGGGGCTGCAGCAGGATCCCTATTGGAAGCCGTTCTTCGATGGCTTCCCGCATGTGCGCGAGTGGCTCGCCAAGGTGAAGCCGGATGTCGTGGTGCTGGTCTATAACGACCACGGGCTCAATTTCTTCCTCGACAAGATGCCGACCTTCGCGGTCGGCGCCTGCGACAGCTACAGCAATGCCGACGAAGGCTGGGGCATTCCGCAGACCGCGCCGTTCAAGGGCGACAGCGAATTATCCTGGCACCTGATCGAGCATCTGGTGAAGGAGGATTTCGATCTCACCACCTGCCAGGAGATGGTGGTCGATCACGCTTTCACTCTGCCGATGGCGTTGTGCTGGCCGGACCAGAAATGGCCAGTGCGCGTGGTGCCGGTCGTCGTCAACACAGTGCAGGCGCCGCTGCCCTCGGCCGCGCGCTGCTACAAGCTCGGTCAGGCGCTGGCGCGCGCCATCGAATCCTGGCCGAAGGACGAGCGGGTGGTCGTCATGGGCACCGGCGGCCTGTCGCACCAGCTGGACGGCGAGCGCGCCGGCTTCATCAACAAGGATTTCGACGAGACGTTCATGGCCAGCATGGTCGACGATCCCGCCTGGGCGACGAAGTACTCGACCACTGAGCTCGTGGAGCTGTCAGGCACGCAGGGCGTCGAACTCCTGAACTGGATGGTCGCGCGCGGCGCCCTGCCGGAGAAGGTGCGCAAGGAGCATTCCAACTACCACATTCCGATCTCCAATACGGCCACCGGGCTGATGGTGCTGGAGCCGGTGTAGCCTCGTCCTGGACGGCGATGATCGGGAGCTGTGCCGCCGACTTTCATGGCGCAGCACCGCTCCCGGATCGCCGCTTTGCCGCCGCGATGCGACGGCAAAGCTGGTGCGGGACGACAGCGGAACGTGCTGCGCGGACGCGCCTCATCTCCGCGGTCATTCCGGCGACCGACGCGAACCATGCCGCGATACAGTCGGGAACGTTGCGGCCAGTGGCCGCTCAGGACACAGCGATTGACCGCGGCGGTTCGCCGCGAGCTACGCTTGCGCCTGCTGCGCCGGGGCCTCCTGGGTCTCCTGGGTCTTGGCGCCCGATTTCAACTTTGTCATGAACGCCTTGAACGCCGGGCCGAACTCGGCGAACAGCGGTTCGCCGCGATGGTTCAGCATCACGCCGCCGAGCAGCTTCAGCCCGGTGACGAACGCCTTGCTCTCGTTCTGGTCGAACAAGCCGCGGCGCTGGACGCGCGCGACGATCTCGTTGAGATCGTCATGGTTGGTGAAGGTGAAGTCGTAGCTGCGGCCGGCGCTGCCGTCGGCGCTTGGGGTGATGTCGGTCACTTCGATGGCGTAGGCGTGGGGCATCGGTTGCCTCCTTGTGCAAGAGGGGGGGACTGATCAGGTTGCGGTGCCCTCGTCATCGCCCTGGATCTCGGCGATGGCGCGGGTGAGAATGTCGCTGACGCGGTTGGCTTCCGCATCGCTCCAGCCGGGACGGTGCATCTTGAGCGCCATCTTCAGCGTCTGCACCGCCTGCAGCACCGGCTCGGGCGGGCGCATGCCGCCCATCGTGCGCGCCATGATCCGCATCCGGCTGAGCAGGCCCTCGATCGCGGCGGCGTCGTCCTTCAATGCTTGGCGTCCGGCGTCGGTGATCGCGAACAGCTTCTTGCCGCCCTCCGACGCTGCCGCTTCGATCTGGCCCATGTCCTCGAGCAGGCTGAGGATCGGATAGACCGACCCCGGGCTCGGCGAGTAGGCGCCGCCGACCAACTGCTCGACGGCCTTGATCAGCTCATAGCCATGGCGCGGCTTCTCGCCGATCAGCCACAGCAGCAGGCTGCGCAGGTCGCCGGGCCCGAAGAAGCGACCGCCGCCGCCCCGCCCGAACTCGTCGCGACCGCCGCGGCGGCCGTCGCGCTCGAACAGCCCATGTCCGCGGTGCCGGCCGAAGCCTGGGCCGCGTTCTCCAAGCCGAACCTCCTCGCAGCTTTCGTCAGAACGATGCTGGCCGTGGCGATGGCCTGGGTGGTGGCCGCGATGGCCCCAGCCGCGGACCTCGCGGTCGTCGTCAAAACCCGGGCGGCCGAATGTCCAATGATGTCTCATACGATATGATCTCCGTTTCGTACGAACGATATATCGTTATGTCGTATCGTTTGTCAATGCGCCGGTGTCGAGTTTACGAAACCGGCGCCAAGTGTCTGATAAAGAAACTGTTTTCACTCACGAGACGGCGGCGGGCGCCTCCTTGCTGTGCGCTGTCGCCTCGACCGTTGTGCCGCGATGGGCAATCAGCGCATAGGCGACGGGGACCACGAACAGCGTGAACAGGGTGCCGATCGAGAGGCCGGTGGCGATGACCAGGCCCATGTTGAAGCGCGACACCGCGCCGGCGCCGCTCGCGGTGATCAGCGGGATCACGCCGAGCACCATCGCCGCGGTCGTCATCAGGATCGGCCGCAGCCGGATCGTCGCGGCTTCGATGATCGCCTCGGTGCGGTCCTTGCCCTGTTCACGCAGCTCATTGGCGACCTCCACCATCAGGATGCCGTGCTTGCTGACCAGGCCCATCAGGGTGACGAGGCCGACCTGGGTGTAGATGTTGATGCTGGCGCCGCCGATGCCGAGGCTGATGAAGATCAGCGCGCCGGCCAGCGACATCGGCACCGAGACCAGGATGATGATGGGATCGACGAAGCTGTTGAAGAGGGCGGCGAGCGCCAGGAAGATGATGATCAGCGCGAAGACGAAGGTGGTGACGAAGCCGCCGGATTCCTGTTCGAGCTGCCGCGAGGCGCCGCCATAATCGATCGAATAGCCCGATGGCAGGGACTTCCCGAGCTCCTTCAGCGTCGCCAGCGCGTCTCCCATCGAGACACCCGGCATCGCGACGCCGGAGATGGTCGCGGCGTTGATCTGCTGGAAGTGGTTAAGCGACTCCGGGATTGTCTTGTGCTCGAGATGGGCGACCGTCGCAAGCGGCACCATGGTGCTGCTGCCGGCGCGGATCGAATAATCCAGGAGTTGCGCGTCGGTCAGGCGGTCGTTCTGCCGCACCTGGGGGATCACCTTGTAGGAGCGGCCCTCGAGGCTGAAATAATCGAGATAATTGCCGCCCAGCATGGTGGCGAGCGCGCCGCCGAGATCGCTCATCTTGAGGCCGAGATCGGCGGCCTTGTCGCGGTCGAACACGACGGTGGTCTGCGGCTTGTCGATCTTGAGGTCGCTGTCGAGGAAGATGAACTTGCCACTGGCGAGCGCCTTGTTCATGAGGTCGCGCGACACATCATTGAGCTGGTTGAAGGTGCCGGTGCTGCCGATCACGAACTGGATCGGCAGGCCGTTGCTGCCCGGCAGCGGCGACGGCTGGAAGGCGACCGAGCGCGCGCCGGCGATGCCATTCAGCATCTGCTGGAATTCAGGCTGCAAGGTCTTCGTCGTTGCCTTGCGCTGATCCCAGGGCTTGAGCACCCAGCCGCCGATCACCTGCGTGGAGGCGTCGATCTGGAACACCGTGCGTGTCTCCGGCCGATCCGCGATCAGGTCATGCAATTGCTGCGCATAGAACTGGCGCTGCTCCAGCGTGGCCGAAGGCGCCGAGTTGGTCAGCGTCAGCACCACGCCCTGGTCCTCGTCCGGTGCGAGCTCGCTGGTGGAGCTGACATAGAGCCAGGGGATCATCGCGAGCAGCAGAAACGCGAACACCACGACGACAGGCTTGGTCGAGAACACGCTTTCAAGGCAGCGGCGATAGGCATGCGCGAGCCGCTCGAGCACGTGGTCGATCGCGCGCACGAGCCGCGCCTCCAGCGTGGTCGAACCGCGCTCGGTCCGCCGCAGCAGCCAGGCGCAGTTCATCGGCGACAAGGTCAGCGCGATCACCGCCGAGACGGTGACGGCGCCGGCCAGCGTAAAGGCGAACTCGGTGAACAGCGCGCCGGTGAGGCCGCCCTGGAAGCCGACGGGCACATAGACCGCGATCAGTACCACGGTCATCGCGATGATCGGGCTCGCCAGGGCCCGCGCCGACTGGATCGCCGCCTCGACCGGCGACACGCCCTCGTCGATCAGGCGATGCACGGCCTCGACGACGATGATGGCATCGTCGACGACGAGGCCGATGGCGAGCACCAGGGCCAGCAAGGTGAGCAGGTTGATGGAGAAGCCCATCAGGAGCATCAGGCCGAAGGTGCCGATCAGCGACAGGGGAATGGCGATGACCGGGATCAGGACCGAGCGCCACGAGCCCAGGAACATGAACACGACCACGATGACGATGCCGATCGCCTCCACCAGGGTGTGCTCGACCTCGTCGATCGAGGAGTTCACGAAGTCGGTAGAATCGTAGATGATCTCGCTGCGGATGCCGTTGGGCAACTGCTGCTGCAGATCCGGGAAGACGGCCTTCACGCCATTGATCACGTCGAGCAGATTGGCCGTCGGCGCCACCTGAATGCCGATATAGACCGCGGTCTTGCCGTTGAAGCGTGTCGCCGTGTCATAGTCGTCATTGCCGAGGGTGACGCTGGCGACGTCACGCAGGCGGATGATGGCGCCGTTCACCTGCTTCACGACCAGGTTGCGGTATTGCTCCAGCGAATGCAGGTTGGTCGCCGCGGCGAGGTCGACCTGCACCAGCCGGCCCTTGGTCGTGCCGAGACCGGAAATGTAGTCATTGCCGGACAAGGCGGTCGACACGTCCGTCGCGGTCAGGCCGTAGGCGGCGAGCTTGTCGGGATCGAGCCAGGCGCGGAGCGCGAACTTCTTGGCGCCGATCAGCTCGGCGGTCTGCACCCCCGAGACCGCCTGGAGCTTCGGCTGCACCACGCGGGTCAGATAGTCCGTGATCTGGTTGGGCGCGAGCACGTCGCTGGCGAAGCCGATATACATCGCATCGATGGTCTGGCCCACCTTGAGGGTCAAGGTCGGCTGTTGCGTGCCGGTCGGCAGCTGATTCAACACCGAGTTCACCTTGGCGTTGATCTCGGTCATCGCCTTGCCGGAATCGTAATTGAGCCGCAGGTTGACCGTGATGGTGCTGCTGCCGGTGACGCTGGTCGAGGTCATGTAGTCGATGCCGTTGGCCTGGGCGATCGCATTCTCGAGCGGCGTCGTGATGAAGCCCGCGATGATGTCGGAATCGGCGCCGGCATAGGCGGTGCTCACCGTGACGATCGCGTTCTGGGTGCGCGGATATTGCAGGATCGAGAGCGTCGTCATCGAGCGCAGGCCGAGGACGAGGATCAGGGCGCTGACCACGAGCGCCAGTACCGGCCGGCGGATGAAGATGTCTGTGAAACGCATGGATGTTCTCTGAACGAGGGCGCGGGGCTTACTGGTCGACGATGTTCGGCGCCGCCTCGGCGACAGGAACGTGCGAATTGTCGATCTTCACCGGGCTGCCATTGCGCAGCTTGAGCTGGCCTGCGATCACCACCGTCTCGCCGGGCTTGACGCCGTCGGTGATGGCGACGCGGTCGCCCTTGGCCGGCTTGCTTTTGATGAACATCTGCCGCGCCTTGCCCTGGCCGTCCTTGAGATCGTCGACGATGTAGACGAGATCGCCATAGGGATTGCTGACGACAGCCGTCAGCGGCACATTCACGAGTTGCTCGGGGTTGCCGGTCGCGATCTCGACCTTGGCGAACATGCCCGGCAGCAGCCGGGCCTGATTGTTGCGCAAGGTGGCGCGGACCTGGACGTTGCGGCTGGTGGAATCGACCTTGGCGTTGATCGCCGAGATCTGGCCGGTGAAGCGCTCGCCCGGAAAGGCATCGACGGCGACGCCGACATCCTGGCCGATCCGGATCTCCGCGAGCGATTGTTGCGGCAAATAGAAATCGACGAAGATCGGATCAAGGCTCTGCAATGTCACGATCGTGGTGCCGGCTCCGAGATACTGGCCGAGATCGACGGCGCGGATGCCGAGCCGGCCGGCAAACGGCGCCTTCAGCGTCTTCTGCTCGACGATCGCCTTCTGCTGAGTCACCAGCGCCTGGGCGTTCTTCAGATTGGCGCGGTCGCTGTCGAGCGTCGCCTGGCTGACGGCGTTGAACTTGATCTGCTCCTCGTCGCGCTTGACCACGATGGCATAGTTCTCGGCCGTTGCCTGCAGCGATTGCAGCTTGGCGACGTCGTCGGTGGCGACCAGCTGCAGCAGCGGCTGGCCCGCCTCGACGCTGTCGCCGGAATTGAACTGGATGCTCTGCACGATGCCGGCGACCTGCAGCGCCAGGTCGGCGCCGTTGACGGCACGCAGCGAGCCGACCGCGGTGAGATTGGTGCGCCAGGGCGCGGTCTCCGCGGTGACCGTCGAGACCGTCTGCGGCGGGTTCGCCATGGCGCCGATCGCCTTGGCGATCATGATGCCCTTGAAGGTCTGAAAGCCGTAGAGACCGCCAAACAGAACAGCCATGGCGGCCAGCATGATGGTCATGCGCTTCTTCATCACATTGCTTCCTGGGTCGTCCGATTGGGGCCGGCGAAATAGCCGGGGTTGGCGCGGGGCAGCGCCGCTGGTGTCTCGTCCTGGCGATGCCACCAGCCGCCGCCGAGCGCCTGGAACAGCGCCGCGGTGTCGGTGAAGCGGGTGGCCTGCGACTTGATGCGGGAGACCCGCGCGTTGAGATAGGATTGCTGCGCGTTGATGACGTTGGCGTAGGGCACGGCGCCGCTCTTGAACTGTTCGATCGCCATGTTGAGGCTGTCGGCGGTCGCCTTCTCGGCGGCGGCCTGCGCCTTCAGCGCCTCGGCGTCGTATTGGATGGCGCGCAAGGAGTCGGCGACGTTCTGAAATGCGGTGATGACCGTACTCTTGTAGAGCGACAGGTCCTGCTCGAACGTCGCAACGTCGGCCTCCTTGGTGTGGTAGAGCGCGCCGCCGTCGATCAGCTTCTGGCTGACGCTCGCGGCGGCCTCCCATACCAGCGTGGTCGGCGAGAACAGCCGCTCCGGTCCGCTCGCGCCATAGCTGCCCGACAGCGTGACCTGCGGCAGCAGATTGGCAATGCCGACGCCGACCGTCGCGGTGGCCTGATGCAAGGTCGCCTCGGCCTGCCGGATGTCGGGCCGTTGGCGGACCAAGGAGGAGGGCAGCGAGACCGGCAGCTTGCGCGGCAGTCGGAGCTCGGCAAGGCTGACATGCTCGCCGCGATCCTGATGCGGCAGCCGGCCGAGATAGGCCATCAGCTGATTGCGCTGCTGCGCCAGCTGCTTCTGCAGCGGGGCGAGCGTTGCCTTGGCCTGCGCCAGCGTCGCCTCTTGCGACAGCACGTCCGATTTGGAGATGGCGCCGACGTCGAACTGGCGCTGGATCCGCTCGAGCTGATCGGTCTCCGCCTTGATGATCTCCTCGGTCGCGGCGATCTGATCGCGCAGCGAGGCGTCGGTGATCGCAGCGGTCACGACATTGGCGGTCAGCGAGAGATAGGTCGCTTCCATCCTGAACGCCTGGTAGTCCGCCTGCGCCTGCAGCGCCTCGACCTGGCGGCGGGTGCCGCCCCACAGATCGAGCGCATAGCTGACGCTGACGGAGGCACCATAGAGTGTGTAGAGCGAGGTCTGGCCCGGCCATTGCCCGGACTGCGTGGTCGAGGCCTGCGTGCGCTCGGCCGATCCGCTCGCGCTTACCTGTGGAAACAGCGATCCCTGCTGCGACAGCGCGTTCTCGCGCGCGGCCCGCAGCGCATATTGCGCAGCTTCAATGTCCGGATGGTTGCGAATCGCCTCCTCGACAAAGGCGTTGATCTGCCGGGAATGAAACAGCGCCCACCAGGTGCCGGGCAGGTCGCTCCCGGCGGCAAAACTTTGCGCATTGCCGCCCGGCGTCGCCGCACTTCCGGTCGGAGCGAGCCGGCGCTCGGACGTGTAGCCGGTCGCGGGCGGCGCGTCAGGCGGCATGAAGTCCGGCCCGACGGCGCAGGACGCGAGCAGCACGCTGCAGCCGACGAGGCCCAGCGGCGTCGCCGCCGTGCCGCGTCTCGAGAGGATCCGTCGCGTCGTCGGAAACATTCGGACATCATTTGTCATAAAACTAAACCGTTTAGTTCTTCTTGAGGAACCATGCTGTGCATGTCATGCTTGAGTCAAGTCACGTTGATGCTAGGAGGGAGGATGACATCCTCTTCGAATCCAGGTCTATCCCGCGTTGTTACGGACGCCGGCCGTACAGAACGGAAGCACACGCAGATCCTCGAAAGTGCACGGACTCTATTTTTGGAGAGCGGCTTCGATACCACCAGCGTCGATGCGATCGCACGCCATGCGGGAGTATCGAAGGCAACGCTCTATGCTCATTTCACCGACAAGGATGCATTGCTCCTCGCGCTTGTCGAGGAAGATTGCGAACGCCGGCGCGATCCGCTGTGGATGCCGCATGATCGGACGATCGATCTCGAACGCGATCTGCGTGAGATCGGGCAGCGATTCTTGTCGATATTTCTGGACGATCAAGCGCTGGCGATGCATCGGCTGATCATGTCCTGCGCCGCGCGCTATCCGGCGATCGCCGAAGCCTTCATGCGGGCGGGGCCCGACCGATGCGACGCCGAGGTCGCAGCTTTTCTGCGCGCGGCAAAGGCCGAGGGATTGATCGATGTCCCCAATGTCAGGCTGGCCGCAACGCAGTTTCTCATGCTGATCCAGGGCCGGCTGCCATTGACGTGGGCGCTGTCGCTGCAGGCGCCGAGCGCGGCGGAGTCCCGCGCCCAGCTCGAAGGGGGGATCAAGGTGTTCATTGCCGCCTACGGCCGCAAGGCGGGACCAACCAGACAGGCGAGGCCGGTGACGAAGACGGCTTCGAAGCGCGCGCGCGCGCCAGCGTCCCGGCGTCCCTGATCGTCAGGAGCTCTGGGACGTCGCCACGACGGGCTTTGCCGGAAACGCTCGGGCCCGGTTCGGCCGCCGCAGCCGGCGCTGCGTCCAGATCAGCACGCCCGTGACCAGCAACGCCAGCAGCACGACCGAGATCAGCACGTTGGCCAGGCTGCCGATGGTCGACCAATTGCCCTCGTGGAGCAGGCGCGGCCAGTTGCGCGGCAGCGCGGAGAGACCGTCGGGCGTGATCGCATAGCCGCGCAACTCGTCGCCCTCGATGATTCGCGCCAGCAGCCGTCCGCCGCGATTCCCGATGGAATTCACCTGCGCAAGATCGTGATCTCGGGCGACGACGTTGATGGCATCAGCCAGCGACAGGCGAGCGGGCGCCGGTGCTGGCGTGCTGCCCGCGAAGGTCAGGCCAAGCTCGAGGCAGATCCCGGTCAACGGGCTGAGCAGGATCAAGGGCAGCGTGAACCAGGCCGCGCCCTTGTGCCAGCCGGACAGCGTGTTGCGCAGCCGTGGCAGCCCCATCAGGATGCCGATGACCATGATCGTGACCATCGCGATGGTGGAGATCAGGGTGAGACCGGGGATGCCGATCAGGTGCTCATGGGTCATCCGCGCCCATTGGAAGATGCCGGCCAGGGCTGGCCGGTCTGTCACGGCGCCGCTCGCGAGATCGATCTCTGTGCCCGGACGGCCGAGCAGCGTGATGTGCTGCACCGCCGGGTTGATCGACAGGCCGCGCGCCTTGCCGTCGGGATCATATTGCTTGACCAGCGCGACCACGCGTGCGGCATCGATGCCGCCGGGCTTGACCGCCGCAACCTGCGTCACCGGTTCGAAGGAAAGAATCAATCCCGTCACGATGATCACCAGCAAGGGCAGGGCGAAGACCAGGCTGATCCAGCGGTGGAGTTTGAGCAGCAGCAGCTTGTTCATGACCGTCTCCGAATGATCGTCACGCATGAAGCGCGATGCGGCGCGACAATGGTCCGCAGGCGTTTGCCTCCCGTATGTTTCCGATCGTTTCCTGCCGGACGGCGCACATGGTGCCGAGGGCCGTGTTGCGCTTTCATTAGCTGAGCCGTCCGGCGCGATGAAAGAGCGCAACTATTAATTTTAAGTCATGCGCGCTTTGATCGATGTCATTGCGGCGTTGGCATGGCTGTCATTGCTACAAGGATTCGGTGCCTGCGAGACCGGGGTGCAGGCGGCTGCGCGCAGCGCCGTGTCGTGGACAGACATTCCGTCGTGATGTCCGGAGCGGTCACTCTGCTTGGTCGCGGCGACGCCGAGGCGAGGAAGCCGCAGAGTCTCCGCGCTCGCCTGCCGCGCTGTGCGGTCCGTCCGGCGCGTCGACGGCATCGCCATCCAGCACCTGCGTGAGGCGTGTCGTATCGAGGGCATTCTCCCACCGCGCGATGACGATGGTCGCCACCGCATTGCCGATCAGGTTGGTCGGCGTGAGCCCCTGAGACATCAGCCGATGGATGCCGAGCACCAGCGCGACGCTGGCCACGGGAATCGTGCCGGTGGCCGCGAGGGTTGCCGCCAGCACGACGAAGGCCGCGCCGGCGATTCCCGCGGCGCCCTTCGAGGTCACCAGCAGGATCAGCAGCAGCCCGATCTGGTGGCCGATGTCGAGATGGGTGTTGGTGGCCTGCGCCAGGAAGACGGCGGCGGTGGCGAGGTAGAGGCAGGTGCCGTCGAGGTTGAAGGAATAGCCGGTCGGAATGACAAGGCCGACGATGCTGCGCTCGCAACCGGCAGCTTCCAGCTTCTCCAGCATGCGCGGCAGCACGGTCTCTGACGAGGTGGTTGCGATGCAGACCAGAACCTCGTCGCGGATGTAGCGGATCAGCTTCCACAGGCTGAAGCCGGTGAGGGCGGCGATCGGGCCGAGCACCGCGGCGATGAAGATCAGGCAGGTCACGTAGAAGCTGCCGAGCAGCAGGCCGAGCTTGGCGAGCGAGCCCAAGCCGAACTTGCCGACGGTGAAGGCGATGGCGCCGAAGGCGCCGAGCGGCGCGGCCCACATCACGATCCTGACCACGCCGAAGATCATCTGCCCGCCGACCTCGATCACGTCGGTCACGGGCTTGGCGCGCTCGCCGAGCCAGATCAGCGCGAAGCCGCACATCACCGAGATGAACAGCACCTGCAGGATGTTGCCCTCGGCGAAGGCGCCGACAAAAGTCTGCGGGATGATGTTGAGCAGGAACGGCACCAAGCCCACCGCCGCGGTCTGCTTGACATAGGGCTCGATGGTGGCGGCGTTGATGGTCGCCGGGTCGATGTTCATGCCGACGCCGGGCTGGAACAGGTTGACGGCGGCGAGACCGATGATCAGCGCCAAGGTCGTGATCACCTCGAAATAGACCAGCGCCTTGATCGCGACGCGGCCGACCTTGGCCATGTCGGCCATGTGGGCGATGCCGTTGACCACGGTGCAGAAGATGATCGGCGCGATCAGCATCCGGATCGCCTTGATGAAGGCGTCGCCCAGCGGCTGCATCTGGGCGCCGAGATCCGGCTTCACGGCGCCGAGCAGGATGCCGGCGGCCATCGCGACCATGACCTGGACCCACAGCTCCTTCCACCAGGCGCGGCGGGAGCCTGCCTTGCTGTCGGCAGTCAGGGTCGTGGTGGTCATGATCGGTCCTGTCGGTTGGCCTTGCGCCGGTGCTGGTGATTCAGCTCTTCGCGGCGAACTTGAACAGCCGTTCGGGATTGCTGACAAGCAGCTTCTGCTGGATCGCAGGGTCCGGGGCGTAGAGTGGGATCAGATCGACCAGATCACCGTCATTGGGCATGATCTTGACGTTCGGATGTGGCCAGTCGGTGCCCCAGATGACGCGGTCGGGCGCATTGTCGATCAGCTTTCGGGCGAACGGGACCGCGTCGTGGAACGGCGGGCCGGAGGCCGAGGCGCGCTCGGGACCGGTGATCTTGACCCAGCACTTCTCGTCGCTGGCCTGCAGGTTGAGCAGCGCCTTGAACTCGGCGTCGTCGATGCCCTTGGCGGCGCTGATCGTGCCCATGTGGTCGATCACATAGGTGACCGGGAGCGCCTTCAGGACCGGCACGAATTCCTGGATCGTGCCGGCCTCGAGGTAGATGTCGACATGCCAGCCGATCGCCGCGACGCGATCGACCAGGGTGCGGAACACCGTCATGTCGCCGACCCCGCCGAGCCGACGCAGGAAGGCGAAACGGCAGGCGCAGATGCCGGCCTTGCCGGGCGCTGCGAGGTCGGCATCGGACATCGCGGCGTTGATGTTGGCGACGCCCTTGTAGTTGCCGTTGCTCTGCGCAATCGCGTCGGTGACGACGCGGTTGTCGGTGCCATGAACGGTCGCATTGACGATGACGGCGCGCTCGATCCCGATCTTGGCATGAAGCGCCCGAAACATCTCCAGCGGCGCCTCCGGTGGGGTGTAGGGGCGGGTCGGCGAGAACGGGTAGGTCGCTGCCGGGCCGAAAATGTGAGTGTGGGTGTCGACGCTGCCCGGCGGCGCCTTGAAGTTCGGCGTCTTGGTCGCCGGATCCGGCCCGGGAATGCTGGGGATCTTGGTCTCATCAGCCCGCAGGCTCGCCGGGGCTGCGCCGAGCGCGGTTGCCGTGCCCAGTCCCGCCATGGTGGCCAGCAGATCTCGTCGTCGCATCGTGGGTCTCCTTCAAATGGCCGTCGTGACCGGCAGCGTCACCTGCCGGGTCACAGCATGTCTCATCGCCGGAATCGGCGGGCAGCCGATCCGCTCAGGCCGCCTTGCGGCCGGCCGCGACGATGTCGCCGGCGCTGGCCAGGGTTTCGACAGTCCAGCAGCGCTCCATCACGGTCGCGATCTGCTGCGGGGGAATGATGCCTTCGGCGAGATCCTTGAACTTGCGCTCGAGATCGGCATCGCTCATCGGCCGCTCCAGGCTGCCGATCGCATGCTCGATCCGCTTGGTCAGCACGCGGCCATCGGTGAGCGTGATCGACATCTCGACCTGTTCCGGCTTGATCGCCGCATCGATCACCGGATTGACCTTGCCGCGCAGCTCGATGATCGCGCCATCGCGCACCGCGCGGTCGGAAAACTGCTTCTCGCCCCCAGCGCCTTCGATCAGGGCCACAGCGACCGCGTGGTAGACGCTGAACTTGCCCTCCAGCCCTTCCTTCGGAGTCTTCTTGCCGGTCAGTTCGAGCACCAAAGGATTGACCTTCATGTCGATCGACTTGACCTGCGCTGCGGTCAGGCTGTTCTCGTTGCGCAGCTGGATCGCGGCATCGATCGCGGGATGCAGCACGATCCCGCAGGCAAACGGCTTGTAGGTGTTGAGCGCGGCCTCATAGCGCTGGCCGAGCTCGCCGGTGATCTCGCGGTAGTCCTGCTTGGTGCTGATCGTGTTGGCCCAGCCGCGCTTGGCCTCGATCATCCCATCGGAGCTGGTGTAGTTCTTCGACGCGAGGATCGCCGCGAACAGGCCGTCGGCGGCGGCGCGGCCGGGATTGAAGCTCTTGTTCATCGAGCCGAAGGATTCGCGCAGGCCCACCGGCTGCGAGGCGGCGAGCCCGAGCGCCCACACCATCTGCTGTTCGCTTAGGCCCATCAGCCGGCCCGCGGCGGCGGCCGCGCCGAACACGCCGGCGGTCCCGGTGATGTGCCAGCCGACATCGTAATGATTGGGATACACCGCGTTGCCGATCCGGCATTCGGTCTCGACCCCGAGCACGAGCGCATTGAGCAGGTCGCGGCCATTGACCGGCTTCATCTCTGCAAGAGCCAGGATGGCCGAGATCACCGGCCCGCCGGGATGAATGATCGTCTTCAGGTGGGTGTCGTCGTAATCGAAGATGTGGCTGGAGACGCCATTGATGAAGGCCGCGTTCATGATGTCGAGCCGCTCGGCTCGGCCGAACAGGCTGGCCTGCGGCGGGCCGGAAAACGGCGCCAGCGCCGCGACCGCGATGTCCACCGTCTCGTGGTGCGACCCGCCAATGGCGACGCCGACATAGTTCAGGAGCGTGCGGACGCCTGCCTTGCGGACATTCTCCGGCAGGTCCTCGTAGCGCGCGCTGACGAGATAATGGGCGAGGATCTTCGTGACGTCCTTGCTGTCGGACTTGGCCGCATCTGCCGCCATTGCCGGCACGCGGCAGAGGGGCGCCAGCGACAGGCCTGCGGCCCCCGCCATGAGTTGGCGGCGTGACATCGTGATCATGATGACGTCCTCCCGATCCGGCGCCTTGTCGCGTCCGTGTTGCGCTTGGCCCTGGCGCGATCCTGATCCGGTTCGCCACTGGCATGCCACGATCCTGCACTCGTCCAGGCTTTACAAGGAGCCTTGGGTGAACGGTCAGTTCGCTTGATTGGACAATGCGCTGTGGCCTGCGCGGCGATGTTGCGGATGCGGTGGTTCGAGGGGCGCTGCAAGACAAGTGGCCATGGCAGGATCGTCTTCAACGCGCCTGTGAGAAGGGCAGTCCATCACGGCGCTGCGGTGAATTGTTCGTGCGACGGAAAAGCGAGTAACGTCAACGGTATGCCGTGCGTTCTGATCATGCGCTGACAGCTCGAAGTGCCGTTGTGGACACCGCCGGCGGAATGCTATGCGACAGCAAAGGCGGTGTTGGCGGCGCGGCGCTGCGGCCTGACGGCCGACCTGAGAACAACAACGGGCAAAGGAAACACCATGGTCGACGCGCTCATCATCGACGCCTGCAGGACACCGCGCGGCATCGGCAAGGCCGGCAAGGGGGCGCTGGCCGGGCTGCATCCGCAGCATCTCGGCGCCACCGTGCTGCGCGCCTTGGCGGATCGCACCGGCATCAACACCGCCGATGTCGACGATATCATCTGGGGCTGCTCGTCGCAGCGCGGCCCGCAGAGCGGCGATCTCGGCCGCATGTCGGCGCTCGATGCCGGCTATGACATCCGCGCCTCCGGCGTCACGCTCGACCGCTTCTGCGGCTCTGGCATCACCAGCGTCAATATCGCGGCCGCTTCGATCATGGCGGGGCAAGAGGATCTCGTCGTGGCCGGCGGCTGCGAGATGATGTCGATGGAAGGACGGCGCGGCGAGGGTCCGCTGATGATGGATGCCGGCAATCTGCATCTGCGCGCGCTGCATCCGCAGTCGCATCAAGGCGTGTGCGCCGACGCCATCGCGACCATGGAAGGCATCACCCGCGCCGATGTCGATGCGCTCGGCCTGGAGAGCCAGAAGCGCGCCGCGGCCGCGATCGCCGGCGGGCACTTCAAGAAGAGCCTGGTGCCGGTGCATCGCGACGACGGCAGCCTCGCGCTCGACCATGAGGAATATCCGCGGCCGCAGACCACCGCCGAGGCGCTGGCCGGGCTGAAGCCGGCGTTTCCAGCGATTGCCGATTACGCGCTCGACGACAAGGGCACGACCTATCGCGGCCTGATCCTGCAGCGCTATCCCGGCCTCGAGATCGAGTTCATGCATCACGCCGGCAATTCGTCGGGCGTGGTCGACGGCGCCGCCGCGCTGTTGCTGGCCTCGCCATCCTATGCCAAGGCGCATGGGCTCAAGCCCCGCGCGCGCGTGGTGGCGATGGCCAATATGGGCGACGATCCGACCTTGATGCTGAACGCGCCGGTGCCGGCGACGCGCAAGGTGCTGGCCAAGGCCGGGCTCACGCTCGATGACATCGACCTGTTCGAGATCAACGAGGCGTTCGCGGTCGTTGCCGAGAAGTACATCCGCGACCTCAAGCTCGACCGCGCCAAGGTCAACGTCAATGGCGGTTCGATCGCGCTGGGGCACCCGATCGGGGCCACAGGCTCGATTCTGATCGGCACCCTGCTCGACGAGCTGGAGCGGCGCGACCTCAAGCGCGGCCTGGTCACGATGTGCGCGGCCGGCGGCATGGCGCCGGCGATCATCATCGAGCGCGTCTGAGGCGTTCGTCTATCGCCTGATACCGGTCGTTGCGCCCGCCGCGGACCCCCGCAGCGGGCGCTGTCGTTCGGGTGCGAGGAACAGGCGACCGGATTGGCCGGAAGCCCGCCGGAAACGGCAAAGCCAGTTTTGCGACGTTCCCGCGTCGATTTCGTTGATGCTGTCGCTGCTCCCCGCAGGCCGCGGCGGTTCCACTTTCCGGACCAGTCAACCACGTTTCGACTGGAAAGGAATTCGCGCTTGTTCCGCAATTTGCGGCGGGTTATTGCCACCGAGAGGCCTCATCTTAGAAGAAATGGCTCTCGTGCTCTCCACACTGTCGCATATCATCGATCGCAAGGCTTCGAACCGGGTGGTCACGCGGCTGCGGGCGCTGCTGCGCAGCAACGAGTTCTACCTGATACCGCTGGCGCTGGTGATCGGCGTTGCTACCGGCGCGATCGTGACGGTGATGAGCCTGATCGCGCAGGTCGCCCATGTGCTGATCTACGGCATCCCGATCGACGTGCGGCTCAGCGCCAACGCCTGGGTCAATCCCATCATCGCTTTGATTGCGCCGGCTTGCGGTGGCCTCATCCTCGGGGTGATGGAATGGCTGCGGCGGCGTTGGAAGATCGCGGCCGCTGTGGACCCGGTCGAGGCCAATGCCCTGCGCGGCGGCCGGCTGTCGATGCGCGACAGCATCGTGGTGAGCAGCCAGACGCTGGTCTCCAACGGCTCCGGCGCCTCGGTCGGCCTCGAGGCCGGCTACACCCAGATCGGTGCCGGCGTGGCCTCGCTGCTCGGCCAATATCTCACGCTTCGCCGCAACGATCTCCGCCTGATCGTCGGCTGCGGCGCGGCCGCCGCCATCGCCGCGGCCTTCGGCGCGCCGATCACCGGCGCGTTCTATGCGTGCGAACTGATCGTCGGGGTGTATTCGGTGGCCAGCGCCGCGCCGATCCTGGCGGCCTCGCTGGCCGGGGCGTTGACGTCGCAATATCTCACCGGTGCGCCGTATTCGCTCGAGATCCAAAAGGTCGGCGCGGTCGGCTTCGAGCAATATATCGCGCTGTTCGTGCTCGCGCTGCTGGTCGCCGGCATCGGCATCGTGGTGATGCGTGCCTCGCCGGCCGTCGAGCGGCTGTTCGTCCGCATTCCGGTGTGGCTGCGTCCCGCGATCGGCGGTGTCTGCGTCGGAGCGATGGCGATCGTCACGCCGCAGGTGCTGGCGGCCGGTCACGGCGCGATGCTGCTCGACCTGCATCGCGAGATGGCGGTCGGCATGATCGCCACCATCATCGTGCTGAAGCTCGCGGCCTGCCTGATCTCGCTGGCGTCGGGCTTCCGCGGCGGCCTGTTCTTCGCCTCGCTGTTCATCGGCAGCCTGCTCGGCAAGCTGTTCGCAGGCCTGCTCGCGATGGTCGGACTGGGCGTCGCGCTGGATCCCCTCGTCGCGATGCTCACGGGCATGGCGACGCTCGGCGTCGCCATCGTCGGCGGGCCGCTGACGATGTCCTTCCTGGTGCTGGAGATGACGCGCAGCGTCGACGTCACCGCGGTGGTGCTGGCCGCCTGCATCGTGACCTCGGTGTACGTGCGCGTGCTGTTCGGGCACTCGTTCTCGACCTGGCGCCTGCATCTGCGCGGTGAGACCATCCGCAGCGCCAATGATGTCGGCTGGCTGCGCAATCTCACCGTCGAGCGGCTGATGCGCTCCGACGTCGGCAAGGTACCGACCACCACCTCGATCGCCGCCTGCCGGCGCGAATTCGCGCTCGGCACCCGCCAGGCGGTCGTGGTCGTCAACAACAGCGACGATTATTGCGGGCTGGTGTCGCTGCCCGATCTGTTCTCGGGCGAACTGGATTCGATCGCGGACGACATCCAGGTGGTGGAGCTCGCCAAATATTTCGATGTCGCGCTGTTGCCCGAAATGAACGTCAAGACGGCGATGAAGATCTTTGACGATTCCGGCGCCGAGGTGCTCGCGGTGCTGGAGTCGGAGAACAGCCGCAAGGTGATCGGCTTCCTCACCGAGTCCTTCGCGCGCCGCCGCTATGTCGAGGAAATCGATCAGGCGACGCGCGGTGTGCTCGGCGCGCTGTCGTAATCGCGTCACATCGCCGCGACACGGAATCTTCTCGCCGGGAACAGAGTAGGCTGCCGGCCGCTTGAGACGCGGCCGACGCGCGAGGATTGCATGACGATTTGGACGAGAATGACGGTTGCGGCGACTGCCGCTGCGCTGGCGACGACATCCGCAGCAGCCGAACCTGCAGTGCTGAAAGGCCGGGACGCCTTCGGCAGCTGGCAGGGCGACGCGCCCGGCACGATCCGGCTGATCCGTCCCGAGGATCTGCCGAAGCCCGGCGCCACCGCATCCGCCGCCAATGTCTCGCGCGTGGTGCAGCGGCCGGCCTCGGTCCTGCCAAAGGTCGTCGACGGCTTCAAGATCGCGCTGTTCGCGGACGGGCTGAGCGGCCCGCGTATCATCCGCACCGCGCCCAATGGCGACATCTTCGTTGCCGAGACCCGGGCAGGGCGCATCCGCGTGCTGCGTCCGAGCGAGGACGGCAGCAAGGTTGCGTCAAGTGAGATGTTCGCCGAGCGGCTCGGCCATCCGTTCGGCATCGCTTTCTATCCGAGCGTCGATCCGCAATGGGTCTATGTGGCGAGCACCGACCGCGTGCTGCGCTTTCCCTATCGGTCCGGCGACATGAAGCCGGCGGGCGCAATGCAGGTCGTCGTCGCCGACCTGCCCGCGGGCTATGGCCATTCGACGCGCGATCTCGTCTTCACCCCGGACGGCCAGCGCATGCTGGTCTCGGTCGGGTCGGCTGGCAATGTCGGCGAAGCTCTGGGCGAGCCGGATGGCGGCCTCGCCGCCTGGATCAAGGCGAATCCGCCGGGCGCTGCGTGGGGCGCCGAGACCGAACGTGCCGGCGTGCTGGCGTTCGATCCCGACGGCAAGAACCGCAGCCTGTTCGCCACCGGGATCCGCAATTGCGTCGGCCTGGCGATCCAGCCTGGATCGGGCACGCCCTGGTGCTCCACCAATGAGCGCGATGGGCTCGGCGACGATCTGGTGCCGGATTATGTCACACGGGTGAAGGAGGGCGGGTTCTATGGCTGGCCCTGGTACTATGTCGGCGACAACGAGGACCCGCGGCACGCCGGCGAGCGTCCTGACCTGAAGGGGCAGGTCACGATTCCCGACGTGCTGCTGCAGGCACATTCCGCCTCGCTCGGCCTCACCTTCTATGACGCAGCCCTGTTCCCGCCGGAGTATCGCGGCGATGCCTTCGCCGCGGAGCACGGCTCCTGGAACCGCTCCAAGCGCACCGGTTACAAGGTGATCCGGGTGAGGCTGAAGGACGGCGTGCCCACCGGCGAATATGAGGATTTCGTCACCGGCTTCGTCGTCAACGACCGCGAGGTCTGGGGCCGGCCGGTCGGCGTCGCCGTGGCGCGCGACGGCAGTTTGCTGATCTCCGAGGACGGCAACGGCACGATCTGGCGCGTCAGCCGCTGAGCGGTTGTCGCGGCGCAGGAACCTCCCGACCCAGCATGGGTTGTGAGCGGGGTTGAACGCCGGATGACCGCATGAACATCTTCGATCCGAAAGGACCGATCGCCGCCGCGCAGCAGACGATCCTGATCGACTCCGTCATCATCATGCTGGCGATCATCGTGCCGACCTCGATCGCCGTGCTCGCCTTCGCGTTCTGGTTCCGCAGCTCCAACACGAGGGCGACGTACCGACCGGATTTCGCTTATTCCGGCGCGGTCGAACTCGTGGTGTGGTCGATCCCGGCGCTCACCGTGATCCTGCTCGGCGGCGTCGCCTGGATCGGCTCGCACGATCTCGATCCTGCCAAGCCCGTCGCCGGCACCGGCCTTCCGATCCGCATCCAGGCGGTCTCGCTCGACTGGAAATGGCTGTTCCTCTATCCCGACCAGCGTATCGCGACCGTCAACAGCCTCACGGTTCCGATCGGCGCGCCGCTGCGCTTCGAGCTGACCTCGGGCAGCGTCATGACGGCGTTCTTCATCCCGCAGCTCGGCGGCATGATCTACACCATGAACGGCATGGTGACGCAGCTGAACCTGCGCGGCGATCACGTAGGGACCTATAAGGGCCTTGCCTCGCAGTTCAGCGGCGACGGCTTTCCGGACATGATGTTCGACACCCACATTGTGTCGCAGGTCGACTTCTCCAATTGGGCAGCCAATGCCGCCAAGAGCGACCAGGTGCTCGACGAGGCGAGCTACAAGCAGCTCGCAGCGCAGTCGGTCGAGACGACGCCGAAGACCTACCGGCTCGCCGATCCCGAACTGTTCGGCAAGATCGCCAGCCAGCACATTCCACCAGCGCCCGGACCTCAACTGAGCGAGAATAAGTCGCGTCCGGAAGGCGGAGCATCCCATGCACACTGATTGGTTCGTCGTCGGAGTGTGGCGATGTCGGTAAGCGCTGTCGAGCAGGCCCCGGCCTATGCCGATCCGCATCACCTGCGGGCGGCCGAGCACGACGGGCCCGCGCCGAAGCGGATCGTGACCGGCTACGGCTTCTGGATCTTCCTGTTGTCAGACATCGTGATGTTCTCGTGTTTCTTCGCGAGCTTCGCGGTGCTGTCGAAAGCCACGGCCGGCGGGCCCGGCGGCGCGGAGCTGTTCGACATCCGCAACGTTGCGATCGAGACCGCGCTGCTGCTGGTGTCGAGCTTCGCCTGCGGCATGGCGAGCATCGCCGCCGAGCGCCACAGCGCGCTCTGGTTCCAGGTCGCAATGGCTGCGACGGGCCTGCTCGGGGCCGGCTTCCTGCTGCTCGAGGCCCGGGAATTCACCGATCTCGTCGGGCGCGGCGACGGGCCGAGCCGCAGTGCCTTCCTGTCGGCCTTCTTCACCCTCGTGGGCTGCCACGGGCTGCATGTCGGCGCCGGCCTTCTCTGGCTGCTGACGATGATGGCGCAGGTGATGACGAAGGGATTCCGCGCCGACATCGAGCGCCGCATCCTGTGCTTCGCGCTGTTCTGGCACGCGCTCGACATCATCTGGGTCGCGGTGTTCTCCGTGGTCTATCTGCTCGGGAGTGCGACATGACCGATCAGGTCCAAGAGTTCGACGATCGCGGCGATCTTGCGCCGGGCGAGCAGCAGCATGGCGATCTGCGTTCCCGCATCTTGTTCCACGTGGCGGGTCTCGGCCTTGCGGTGCTGCTGACCGCGGCCTCGTTCTTCATCGCCGGGACCAACCTGGTCTGGCAGCCCTCGATTCCGGTGGCGCTGATCGTGCTGGCGATCGCCCAGATGGGCGTGCATCTCGTGTTTTTCCTGCACATCACGACCGGGCCCGACAACACCAACAACGTGCTGGCGCTCGCCTTCGGGCTGATCATCGTCTTCCTTGTGGTCGGCGGCTCGCTGTGGATCATGTCGAACCTCAACCACAACATGATGCCGATGGATCCGCTGATGCAGATGCAGCATTGAGCATCGCCGCTGATATCGCCGAGTGGTTGCTGAGCCCCTGGATTGCTTCGCTTGCGCTCGCAATGACGGTCGTGGCGGGCACTGAACGCGCCACACATGCGGTCATCGCGAGCGCAAGCGAAGCGATCCAGGGGCCACACGAAACCCTCTGGATTATGTGGCGTCAGTGCGCCGACTTTACTTCTTCGGCGCCCGGCAATTGAAGGCGCGGCGGAAGCCGGAGGCGCGGGCGTCATCCTCTGAGCAGAACCAGCGATCCGGTTCGGTCGTCGCCGGATAGCTCGGACAGCCCTGCAGATGATAGATGCCGATATTGCCGGTGACGCGGGCGCGCACCGCGAACTTGCCCTTGATGCTGCAGCCGGGCGGCGCGCTCGGGGCGTCCGGGAACAACACGTCACGGATCTCGCGGTCGCGATCGCTGCGGCAGGACGCGCCGAGCAGGGAGCCGTCCTTCTTGTCGGTGCGAAACTCGCCGGGGGCGACAAAACAGCCCTTCCAGATCCCGCGCAGCGCCTCCTTGGCGGCGGCGATATCGTCCTTGGCGCGATATTTGACCGCCGGGTCGGCGCTCACGGCGTAGCCGGCCCGTGCCATCTGCTGGTTGAGGCTGAGCTTGTCGCCGTCGACGGTGCAGAGGCCGAGCCTGCGGCTCTTGAGCGGCTTGTCCGGGCCGAGATCGTCGCAGCGCACCGCGCGGCCGGCGATCAGTCTGGTCAACTGTTCGCGCGCCTCGACACCGCAGCTCCAGGGGTCGGCGTGGTCGTCGATACAGAGCTGATCGACCTCCGGCGCGTCGATGCCGTCCAGTCGATACACGGTCTCACCGAGCTGGAGGGTGTCGCCGCTGCGGACCGCAGCGGTCGCGGCCAGCGACGCGCTCGCCATGCCCGCTCCGATCACGATCGCCCCGCACAATGACAACAGCCGGTCTCGCAGCCGCATGCTTCCTCCCGCAATCAAATGCATCAAATACCCTGCCGAACTCCTACCACATCGCGCATGAGTCTCGCCAAGGGCCGCGGGAACAGCTCCGCCGGCTGTGATCTTGCGCCGGAGCGGCCTGCTACCCATCTGACGTTACAAAGGAATTACACCATGCTGGATTTCACTTCCGATGTCGCCGGCGACGCACTGTCGCCGGCGCAAGCGTCTGGTGCTGCCCCCGCCGATGATCGGGCGCTGCTCGACGCCTATTCCAATGCTGTCATCGACGTCACCGAGCGCGTCGGCCCGGCCGTCGTCCGCGTCGAGACCGGCCCGAAGGTCGGCTCCCGCGGCGAGCGCGGCGGCCTCGGCTCCGGCATCGTGATCTCGCCGGATGGTCTCGTGCTGACCAACAGCCATGTGGTCGGCAGCTCCAAGACCATCCGGTTGCGCGATGTCGAGGGTGTCGTCACCGACGCCCAGGTGCTCGGTGTCGATCCCGACACCGACCTCGCGCTGCTGCGCGCGAACCATGCGCGCGATTTGCGTTACGCCGCGCTCGGCAACTCCAAGAGCCTGCGGCGCGGCCAACTCGTGGTCGCGATCGGCAATCCGCTCGGCTTCGAGTCGACGGTGACCGCCGGCGTCGTCTCGGCGCTGGGCCGCTCGATCCGCTCGGTCTCGGGCCGGATGATCGAGGACGTTATCCAGACCGATGCCGCGCTCAACCCCGGCAATTCGGGTGGGGCGCTGGTGTCGTCGGCCGCCGAGGTGATCGGCATCAACACCGCCATCATCCAAGGCGCGCAGGGCATCTGCTTTGCGGTTGCCAGCAACACCGCGCAATTCGTGCTGTCGGAGATCATCCGCCACGGCTATGTCCGCCGCGCCTATGTCGGCGTCTCCGGACAGACCGCGCCGGTGCCGCGGCGCCACGCCGTGCTGGCCGGCGTCGAGAACAAGATGGGCGCGTTGTTGATGCAGATCGAGCCGGACGGGCCGGCCGCGCGTGCCGGGCTGTTGCCGGGCGATGTCGTGATCAGGCTCGACGGTGTCGACATCAACGGCGTCGACGACCTGATCCGCGTGCTCGACCGCGACCGCATCGGCCGCACCGTGGCGATGGACGTGCTGCGGCTGGGACGGCTGCGCGGCATCGACATTCATCCCGTCGAGCGCAAGCCGGCGTCGCGGCAGCCGGCGACGTAGCGGCGTGAGGCGATAGGCTGGCGCCAAGCACAATGCGGTCGTCCCGGCGAACGCCGGGACGCACCCCAGGGAGCCGTGCGAGGCGGGCGGGCCGTCAAGCACGCCACGATCACCACGTGTGTTTCGCTTGGCTCGCAGAGCAGCAAAGCGGCGACCGCTGCATGCAATGGCCGCTTACAAAATAAGCTGATCGCTTGAGAGTGGCGGTTGCCCAGCAAGCGGGCAGCACCAGGCAATCGCTCCAACCCATTGAATGAGTTATGACTTCGTAGTCCGTCGTGCTCATCCGGCCATTGTACACAATGGCATAGCGCTTGCTTCGCTGGTTGCGAGACATTCTCGCGCGGAGGCAGCGGCTGACATGGCGAACTCATCTGCAGCGGCAACCGCCACGGTCACAGCCGAGCCTGAGCCGATCACCCTCGACCTGTCGAGGACCGCGCTGGTCATCATCGACATGCAGCGCGACTTCATGGAGCCGGGTGGCTTCGGCGAGACGCTCGGCAATGACGTGTCGCAGCTGGCGCGGGCGGTTGCACCGATTGCCAACGTGCTGGCGGCAGCGCGCAAGACCGGCATGCTGGTCATTCACACCCGCGAGGGCCACGAGCCGGATTTGTCCGACGCGCCGCCGGCCAAGATCGAACGCGGTGCACCGTCCTTGCGGATCGGCGATCCCGGACCGATGGGGCGCATCCTCATTCGCGGCGAGGCCGGGCACGACATCATTCCCGCGCTCTATCCGATCGATGGCGAGGTGGTGATCGACAAGCCGGGCAAGGGCGCGTTCTACGCGACCGAAATGGGCGACGTGCTGCAGCATCACGGCATTGAAAATCTGCTGGTGTGTGGTGTCACCACGGAGGTCTGCGTCAACACCACCGTGCGTGAGGCCAATGACCGCGGCTATCGCTGCGTCGTCATCTCCGATGGCTGCGCCTCCTACTTCCCCGAATTCCACGAGATGGGCCTGAAGATGATCAAGGCCCAGGGCGGCATTTTCGGCTGGGTCGCGGAGTCAGCGGCCGTGCTGCAGGCGATCGGCTGAGCCGCAGAGGAGACACGAGAGACACGGGTCGCGAGAGATGAGCTCGAAAATGTAGGCGTTCAACTCAACAGGGGAGCAAGGCGATGAGCGGAAGCGGGACGGCAAGCTCGACAAGTGCGGATTTCAAGCCGGTGCTGTGGACACCCGGCGACTGGAACGCGTTCTTCGGTTTCGGCACCAACATCCTCGTCAACATGCTCGTCCTCACCGGGCTGTTGCGCTTCGTGCTGAAGATGCCGGACAGCCTGGTGTTCGGCCGCATCCTGCCGGCGCTCGGTCTGATGATGTGCCTGTCGACCTTCTACTACGCGTTTCTCGCCTATCGCCTGGCGCAGAAGACGGGGCGGACCGATGTCTGCGCGCTGCCGTCCGGTGTCAGCGTCCCGCATATGTTCATCGTCACCTTCGTGATCATGCTGCCGATCACGCTCAAGACCGGCGATCCGCTGAAGGGCTGGTCCGCCGGGCTCGTCTGGGTGTTCTTCCAGAGCTTCATCCTGATGATCGGCGGCTTCGTCGCGCCGTACATCCGCAAGATCACGCCGCGGGCGGCGCTGCTCGGCACGCTCGCCGGCGTCTCGGTCACCTTCATCTCGATGCGGCCGGCGCTCGAGATGTACATGACGCCGCAGATCGGCCTCGTCTGCTTCGCGATCATTCTCGTCAGCTGGTTCGGCGGCGTGAAATATCCGAAGGGGCTGCCTGCAGGTCTCGTGGCGATCGCCGTCGGCATGATCATCGGCTGGGGCTCGAACCTGTTCGGCCTCGGTCTCGGCGGCCTCAGCGTCAAGGGCGTCGGCGATGCCTTTGCGAGCTTCGGCTTCTCGGTGCCGCTGCCGGCGTTTGGCACGGTGTTCTCCGGCTTCGAATATCTCGGCATCATCCTGGTCACCGCGATCCCGTTCGGCATCTACGACCTCGTCGAGGCCATGGACAATGTCGAGAGCGCGGAAGCCGCCGGCGACGAATATCCGACCACGCGCGTGCTGACCGCCGACGGCATCGTCAGCCTGATCGGCTGCATGATGGGCAACCCCTTCATCAACGCCGTCTATATCGGCCATCCCGGCTGGAAGGCGATGGGCGGCCGCATCGGCTATTCGGCGGCGACCGGCCTGATGGTGATCGTGCTATCCTGGCTCGGCATCATCTCGGTGCTGCTGGCGCTGGTGCCGGTGGTCGCGATTTCGCCGATCCTGCTCTATATCGGCATGTTGATCGGCGCGCAGGCGTTCCAGACCACGCCGGTCAAGCACGCGCCGGCAATCGTGCTCGCCTTCACGCCGCATCTCGCCGCCTGGGCCAAGCTGCAGATCGACACCATGCTGGCTTCCACCGTGACGGCGGCGCAGAGCATCGGCGGTCTCGCAGCCGACAAGGTCGATGCGGTCAAGACCGCCGCGATTGCCGCGCTGCCGCAGCAGGGCGTTCTGTATCACGGCTTGGAAGTGATGGGCGGCGGCTCGATCCTCGCCGGCCTCGTGCTCGGCGCGATCGGCGTGTTCGTGATCGAGCGCGACTTCACCAAGGCGGCGGCCTTCGCCTTGGCCGGTGCCGTGATGACCTATTTCGGCTTCATGCATGGCGAGGCGGTCGGCATCGGCGGCGGCTTCGGCGTCACGCCGGCGGTGGCGCTGGCCTATGCCGTGGTCGCAGGCGGGCTGTTCGCGCTGGGGCGGCTCGGCACGTCCGAGAGCTACGTGGCGCATGCCGACATGCATGCGGCGCCAGCAGAATAGGTATCTTTTCAAAGAGAACGACAGCCGGCGGCATGGCCGCCGGTTATGATTTTTCACGCGCCCGGCAGATCGAGATAATAGCGCAGCAGCGCCTGGCCCGGCTCGGACAGCCATTCGGCCGCCCCGGTGACATAGCCTTCGATCAATCCCGTCGTGCCGATCAGATAGGTGATCGGCATCGCCGGCGTCGCGAAAAGCGAGGCATCGGCATTGGCCGGATTGGTCGCTTGCGCATGCGGATCGGCGAAGGAGGCGCGGGGCATCGCGATCGCCTCGGCATAGCGGCGGATGCTCTTGATGTCGCGCCGGTCGGTGCAGATGGTCCAGACGTCGAGCGCCGGACTCCGCATCCGGTCCAGCCCGGCCAGCGTCGGCAGGTCGATCTTGCATGCCGCGCACCAGCTCGCCCAGAGATTGACCAGCGTGACATGGCCGGGCTTGGGCGCGAGAGTCACGTCCTTCCCGCTCATATCCTGCAGCTTCAAAGGCCGCAGCGCCTTGCGCGGCCGCTCGACGATGAACTGGGTGCGGCCGCTGCGGAACACCGGCGGGCTCGGGTCTTGCGCGCCGGCGCAGGCAGGCCTGCTTGTCAGCAGCAGGCTGGCCGCGGCCAGCAGCAGATCGCGCCGTGCGGGCGCGCTCAAAGCCTCAGCCATGGACGTAGGCCCAGCCTTTGCGCTGCAGTTCGACGACGCGGCCGATGCCGAACGGCACCAGCCTGGCGCCGTCGATCAGCTGGATCGTGAGGTTCTCCTTGCTCTCCGCGATCGACTTCGACGAGGCGCACATGCTGAAGCCGATATGCGGATACATCTGCCGCAGCGCCGCGAGCGGCTCCTTGAGCGGTGATTTGTCGGCGCGAAACACATCGATGCCGGTGCCGTTGGCGACGACCTCGATCGCGGGGGTCTGTCCGAGACTGGCGAAATGCCGCGTCAGATTGCCGGAATAGCTGATGGCATGACCCATCACATGGGGGTCGTTGCGGTCGATCAGCACGACAATGCCGGCGCGATGCTGGGCGACGGCCGGGACGGCGGGGGCTGGGGCGCCGAGGGCCGTTGCGCCAGCGAGAAAGCCGCGGCGCGACACGTCAGGGATCGGTTCGCTCATCATGGCTTCCTTCAAAGCACGGGATGCGCCGGCGCCGGATGACCAGCGCCGGCGATGCTCGGATCAGCCGCGCGGCGCGACCGGCGCCTTGCTGCTGCGGCCCCACAGCACGAACAGCGACAGCGCCAGCAGCAGGATGTTCAAGGGCGTGACCGCCGCTTCGCCGCGGGAGATGTGGAAGGCGAACGCGAACACCTGCAGCGTGGCGCAGCCGATCGCAGCCAGCACGGTCAGGCGCGGCATGATGCGGGTCAGCGACGGCAGCAGGATGCCGAGCCCGCCAGCCAGATCGATCAGGCCGATGGTGCGGACGAAGGCCACCGAATATTCGCCGGTCCACGGCATCATCTGGGCGAGTTCCTTGATCGGGGTGAAGACCTTGGTGACGCCGGCGAAGCAGAACAGGGCGAAGAGCAGGGTCTGGGCGACCCACAGGCTGATGCGCAGCGCCAGCGAGGGCTGGAGTGGGCTGAGATCGGTGGTCGATGCGGTGCTGGACATGGTCGGAGCTCCAAATGGAAAGGTGCCCGACATTGATAATTTCTTCTGGTTTGATCATTATGCTTTTCGTTAAGCCATCATTTCCTGAGGGTTGATGACAAGTGGATACGCTGGTCAGTATTCGGGTGTTCTGCCAGGTCGCGGAGCTCAAGAGCTTCGCGGCCGCCGCCGATCGCCTGGGGCTCTCGCCGGCGATGGCCTCCAAGCATGTCATGCAGCTGGAGCAGCGGCTCTCGACCCGGTTGCTCAACCGCACCAGCCGGCGGGTCGGCCTGACCGAGGCCGGCCAGGTCTATTTCGACCAGGTGCGGCCGATGCTGGAATCTCTCGACGAGGTCGAGGCCGTCGTCAGCAAGGCGACCGTGATCCCGCGCGGCACCCTGAAGGTCAGCGCGCCGGTATGGTTCGCCAATCCGCTGTTTGCCGGCACGCTCGCGGCGTACCGCGCGCGCTATCCGGACGTGGTGATCGATCTCGATCTCAGCGGACGCCTGGTCAATCTCGTCGACGAGGGGTTTGATCTGGCGCTGCGCGTCTCCGCGGCACCGGGCGACGGGCTGATCGCGCGGCCGCTGACGCCAGTGCTAATGCAGCTCGTCGCCGCGCCGAGCTATCTCGCCACGGCCGGGCGGCCGAAGGCAGTGGCCGATCTCAATGGCCATGCAATGCTGAAATACGCCTTGTATCCGCTCCGGACGATCACGTTGTCCAGTCCTGACGGCGAGGTCGCGCTGGCGTTCAAGGACGTGCTGATCAGCGGCAATGAGACGCTGCTGCATCACGCCGCCGTCGCCGGCATGGGCATGGCGGTGCTGCCGCGCTGGCTGATGGCCGACGATCTCGCCAGCGGCCGGCTCGAGACGGTGCTGCCGGACGCGATGACGATCAGGGCGCCACTGATGGCGGTCTATCCCAGCCGCAAATATCTCTCCGCCAAGGTCCGCACCTTCATCGACTTCATCGCCGCCGATCCCCTGATGAAGCAGGCCTCGGAGGGACCGCCCCCGGTGATCGATGCGACAGCGGCGGGGGCGCGGAAGGGACGGAAGGCAGGGCCCTGATCTGGGGTTGTGGAGGTCTCTCGTCCGACATGGCCGGGCTTGACCCGGCCATCCACACCGTTGTTCCGGAAAGAAAGACGTGGATGCCCGGGTCAAGCCCGGGCATGACGAGTAACTCATTAGGAGGCTCGCTCGAAGCGACGTCCTGCAAGCGAGGCGAGGTGCAGCGCTGCTCGGCTCTAAAACGACTCACATGATAGCTCGTGAGCTTTTGCCCGCTCACGGCCGCACCGCCGGGGCCTCCACCGCCATGCCGTGCGCCCGCGACGTCAGATAGAGCTCCAGCGCGATCATGTCGGGGGCGTCGAAATCGTAGGCCTGGGCGCGGACGCCGGTCATGCAGCCGCGGAGGCGCCGCTGCAACGAGCCCATGCCTTGCCATTCCAGCCGATAGATCGGGTAGCCTGTCGGCTGTGCTTGCGTGATCGCGGAGCCCGCGAGATGCTTGTCCCAATTGTCGTCATGGCAATTGGTGCAGGCGAGATTGAGCTGGCCCTGCCGCTGCATGAACAGCGCACGGCCGTGCGCGACCGACGGTGCCAGCCGCGGATCGTCACCGGCGGTGATCGGCATCCCGCGCGACTGCCTTGCGATCAGGGCCGTCAGCGCCAGCAATTCGCGGCTCTCGGGTGCGAACGGCTCAGCCTCCTGATGCTGCCTGCGGCAGAGATTGACGCGCTGGCCGAGATCGACAGGCGCGCCGCTCGCCGCATTGAAGGCGGGATAGCGCGCGGCGACGCCTTTCATGCTGACGTCGACGGCGCCGTGGCAATCGCTGCAGGATTTGCCGGCAGCGCCGGCCTTCGTGCGCCACAGCGTCTCGCCGTCGAGCACCGACAGCATCGCGGGATTGGCGGTGTTGTCGTCCTGCATCGCCTTCGTGTCGGCCGACATGAACTCATAGCCGGAGCGGCGCGCGGACTCGCCGATCTCGCCGGCCAGACCAGGCAGCGCTGCGCCAAGAAGCGCCAGGATAGCGATGGCTGCGCGCCGCATCATTCGACAATGATCGCCGCCGAGGCGGTGGCGACAAAGCCATTGTCGCCGATCCACTCGAACTCGAAGCGGCCGCTCTCGCTCGCCGTGGTGAAGAACGACAGGAACGGATTGGCCGCGATGGCGGGGAACAGGTCGGCCCGGAAGATCTCGGCGCCGTTGAACCTGCAGGTGAAGCTGGTGATGATGTCGCGCGGCACGACCTCGCCGGCGGCGGTGTGGCGATAGCCCGGCTCCATCACATGGCTCATCAAGGTCTTGATCTCGATGACCGCGCCGCGCTTGGCCTTGGCGGGTACGTTGACGAGGGCGGCGGGCATCACGGCAGCTCCTCGGTGCAGGCGGCCAAGGTCACGATGACGTCGACGCTGACCGACCAGAACGAGCCGTCGGAGAGCTTTGCGATCGCCACCACCTTCTGGGTGTCGGCGAGCCGGATGCGGGTCGTGACCTGGGCGCGGCCGGCGCTCGGCGTCAGATAGAAGTTCGCGATGTTGGGCTGCGGGTTCTTCTCGTTGAAGATGTGGATGCTCTTGACGCAGTTGTCAGCCGTCATCGGGTGGTCGACGCTGACGGTCATCGGCACGGTGTTGCCGTTCTCGACCAGCGGGGGAATGTCGAGCCGGACCTTGCCGACCTGCACATGCGCTTCGCCGACGAGGTTGCGGATGGCCGAGGCGAGCATCGCCGGTGTGGCCCGTGCGGTGCGAACGGTCACCAGCGGCAGCGCGCTCGCGGCCGCGAGCGTGCCGGCGAGCTGCAGCAGGAGGCGACGCGAGATGTGGGACGGGTCGAACATGCTCTCCATATGGGCTCACTCGCGCAGGGTCGCGAGATAGGCGACGATGTCTTCGATCTGCTCGGCCGACAGGATCGGCTTGCCGCGCCAGGCGGAACCGACGCGCGTCAGCCCGTCGACGCGGTAATAAGACGGCATGATCGTCTCGGGATTGATGCGGCTGGCATCGACCAGCCGCAGCCGGAGCTGCGCCGTGGTGGCGCGGTGGCCCGCGCCGGCGAGGCTCGGCGCGAGATCGCCCTGGAAGCGCGCTTCCGGAAACGGGCCGGAATGGCAGAGGATGCAGGTCGAACTGCGGGCGAGCACGAGCGCGCGGCCGCGCGCGGCGTCGCCGGGCTGACCGGTGAGCGAGTCGGGGATGCCGTCGCCGACGATCGTATACGGCTTCAGCTCCTGCGCGACCGCGGCTGCGGGCAGGGCGCAGATGATCATGGCGATGACCCGGCTAACCGAACGCATCATGGGTCAGCGCCTTGAACCAGGCCGTCGCAGCGTCCGCCTCGGCGGCACGTGCATTGCGCGGCGCGTCGAGAGAGCTCGTCCTGCCGCCCTCCACTTCGGCGAACAGATCGCCCTTGGGCTGATAGACGCCTGATAGCGAGAACGCGGTGTTCGGTGCGACCAGGCTGTAGCAGATGCCGGTCAGCGGCGGCGGCTCGGAGGAGCGTCCGGTCAGGTCGCGCACGATCACGGCCGCGCAGGCCTTGCCCTGCGCCTGCGCGGCGCCCGCGGATTTCGGGATGCCGCCGCCAAGACAGGCATCGCCGATGACGTGGACGTCCGGGAGGAGCTTGGAGGCGAAGGTCGCGGCATCGATCGGGCACCAGCCGGTGCGGTCGGCAGCCGCCGCCAGCGCCGCGATGCGACCGGCCTTCTGCGGCGGGATGATGTTGGCGACATCCGGATTGTAGTTGCCGAACTCGGTCACGACCGTGCGCGTGGCGATCTCGACGCCGGTGACGCGGCCACCCTGCGACAGCGGAATGCGCTCGATCATGCCAGCGTACAGCTCGTTCCACGCCTGCTCGAACAGCTTCTGTTGCGAAAAACTGTCCTTGGCGTCGAGGATCAGCACTTTCGACTTCGGCTTGTACGTCTTCAGATAATCCGCGATCAGGCTGGCGCGCTCATAAGGTGCCGGCGGACAGCGCGACGGATTGGCGGGAACGGCAATCGCGACTGTGCCGCCATCCGGCATCGCCTCGATCTGCTGCCGCAGCAGCAGCGTCTGTTCGCCCGCCTTGTAGGCGTGCGGCATAAGCGCGGAGGCGGCCTCGTCATAGCCCTGCAGCGCGGTGAAATCGATGTCGATGCCCGGCGCCAGCACGAGGCGGTCATAGGCCAGCGTCGCGCCGTCGGCGAGCGTGACCTTGTGCGCGGGCGCATCGATCGCGGCGGCCGCCTGCAGCACGACGCGCACGCCTTCAGCGGCGATCTTGTCGTAGCCGAACTGTTGCGCGCTGATCTCGCGCAGGCCGGCGATGACCTCGTTGCTCTGTGGGCACGAGGTGAAGGTCTTGTTGGCCTCGACCAGGGTGACCTCGAGCTTCGCATCGGCCTGGCGCAGCGCGCGGGCACAGCTGGCGCCGCCAAAGCCGCCGCCGATCACGATGACGCGCGCGGTTGTCTGCGCACGCAGCACGGTCGGCGCCGCGAGCAGGGCAGCGCTCGCCGCGATCAGGCCGCCGACCTCTCTGCGGGTGCGCTGCCGGGTGAATGTCATGGCTTCAGAATAGCACGGCGGCAGGCTTTGTTCCGAACGCCTGCCGCCCCGCCGATCATGCGAAGGTGATGTTCTGGTCGCGCAGCGGCACCGAGCGGATGCGTTTGCCGGTGGCGGCGAAATACGCATTCAGCACGGCCGGCGCAGCCACGCCGATAGTCGGCTCGCCGACGCCGCCCCAGAAGCCGCCGCTCGGTATCATGATCGCTTCGACCTTCGGCATCTCGGCGATTCGCATCGAGTTGTAGGTGTCGAAATTGGTCTGTTCGATGCGCCCATCTTTGACCGTGCAGCCGCCATAGAACAGCGCGGACAGGCCATACACGAACGAGCCCGCGATCTGCCGCTCCACCTGCGCCGGGTTGACGACATAGCCCGGGTCGGTCGAGGCGACGATGCGGTGGATCTTGATCTTGGTGCCGTCGATCACCGAGATCTCGGCGGCACCCGCGACGTAGCTGCCATAGCCGTGCAGTTGGGCCAGCCCGCGATAGACGCCCTCCGGCGCCGGCGAGCCCCAACCGATCTTCTCGGCCACCGCGTCGAGCACCGCGAGATGCTTCGGATTCTTGCTCATCAGCCTGCGGCGGAATTCCAGCGGGTCCTGGCCCACCGCATTGGCGAGTTCATCCATGAAGCATTCGAGATAGATCGCGTTCTGGTTCACATTGACGCCGCGCCAGAAGCCCGGATTGATGTGCGGGTTGCGCATGGAGTGCTCGATCAGCAGATTCGGCACGGAATAGCCGATCGTCGCCTCGCCCGACGGCGCCAGCCCCTGGAAGGTCGCCGGATCCTTGCCGTTGACCAGCGCGTCGGGGCGCAGGCTGAACAGGATCGACTGGCCGGATATGCGCATGTGCAGCGCGGTCAGATTGTTGTCGGCGTCGAAGCCGCCGGTGAGCTTGCACTGCGTGATCGGGTGATAGCGGCCATGGGTCATGTCCTCCTCGCGCGACCACAACAGCTTGACCGGCGTGCCCGGCATCGCTTTGGCGATCTGTACGGCCTGGCGGACATAGTCGGTCTGGCCGCGCCGGCCAAAGCCGCCGCCAAGGATCAGCTTGTGCACCTCGCATTTGTCGGCCGGCAGCCCCGAGGCTTCCAGCACAGCGGCGAACGCCGCCTCGCCATTCTGCGTGCCGCACCACACCTCGCAACGCTCCGGCGTGTAGAGCGCGGTCGCGTTCATCGGCTCCATCGTGGCGTGGTTCTGGTAGGGATAGTTGTAGGTTGCCTCCACCTTCTTCGCTGCGCTGGCGAGCGCCGCCTTGGCGTCGCCGTTCTCGTTGCCGACGAAGGCCGGGCCGGATTCCAAACCCTCGGCCAGCCATTTGGCGATCGAGGCCGAAGAGACCTTGGCGTTCTCGCCTTCGTCCCAGACGATCGGCAGCGCATCGAGCGCCGTCTTCGCGTGCCACCAGGTGTCGGCGACGACGGCGACTGCGGTGCCGTCGACCGCCACCACCTTCTTCACGCCCTTCATGCCGGCGATCTTGGCTTCATCATAGCTTTTCAGCTTGCCGCCGGTGACCGGACAATCCTTGATCGCGGCGTTGAGCATGCCCGGGAGCTTGATGTCGGCGCCGTAGATCATGGCGCCCGTCACCTTGTCGGCGGTGTCGAGGCGTTTCACGCCCTTGCCGATCAGGGTCCAGTCCTTCGGGTCCTTCAGCTTGACGTCGGCTGGCGGCGTCAACTTCGCCGCCGCTTCAGCCACCTTGCCGTAGGTCGTGGTCCGGCCCGACGCCTTGTGCGTGATGACGCTGTTCGCCGCGGTGCATTCGGCCACCGGCACTTTCCATTGGTCGGCGGCGGCCTGGATCAGCATCATGCGCGCGGCGGCGCCGCCCTTGCGGACATAGTCCTGCGACGAGCGGATGCCGCGGCTCCCGCCGGTGGAGAAGTCGCCCCAGACGCGCTTGCGGGCGACGTTCTGGCCCGGTGTCGGATATTCGGTGGTGACCTTGCTCCAGTCGCAGGCGAGTTCCTCGGCGACGAGCTGGGCGAGGCCGGTCAGCGAGCCCTGGCCCATCTCGGAGCGGGCGATGCGGATCACCACGGTGTCGTCGGGACGGATCACCACCCAGGCATTGACCTCTGGCGAACCATCCGCGGCGCGCACGACTTGCGGGCCGCCGAAGGGAAGATCGAGCCCGAGCGCGAGCCCGCCGCCGAGCGCGGCGGTGCCGATGATGAAGGAGCGGCGGTTGAGGCGCGGCGAGACGTGCTTGTTCATGCCGACCTCCTCAGGCGTTCGCGGCGGCATGGATCGCCTCGCGCACCTGCGCGAAGGTTCCACAGCGGCAGATGTTGGTGATGGCGTCGTTGATGTCCTGGTCGCTCGGCTTCGGATTGTCCTTCAGCAGCGCGGCCACCGCCATGATCATGCCGCTCTGGCAATAGCCGCATTGTGGAACATCGTTCTCCAGCCAGGCCTGCTGCACCTTGTGCAGGCCGCTCTCGCTGCCGAGGCCTTCGATCGTGGTGATCTGCTTGCCCGCGGCCTCGGAGACGGTGACGCCGCAGGACCGAACGGCCGCGCCATCGAGATGCACGGTGCAGGCGCCGCATTGTGCAATGCCGCAGCCATATTTGGTGCCGGTCAATCCGGCATTCTCGCGGATCGCCCACAGCAGCGGCGTGTCGGGCTCGACGTCGAGATCATAAACTTTGCCGTTAATCGTGAGGTTTGCCATCGCAGATCCCTTTCGTTCAACTCGCCAGTTGAACTGTGGGCCGCACTGTGCCGCGAACGTTTGCATCCTTCAAATCAAGAATATGCGTTTGCGGCGCGGAAGAATTGTGATGGCGCGGGGTTGTAGTTCGCTCGAACTCATCAGCCCCGCGGTGGCGCCACGGCAAGCCGCAGGAAGCTCATCACGCTGCCGAGCGCGGCGAAACCTGCACCGAGCGCCAAGGCCAGTGTCGCGCCTTCGCGCCCCGCCAGGCTGAAGCACAGTGCAGCCAGGGCCGCGCCCGTGGTCTGGCCGGTCAGCCGCGCGGTCGCGACGATGCCGCTGGCGCCGCCGCTGCGATGCGGCGGGGCGCTTGACATGATGGCCTTCATGTTCGGCGCCTGGAAGAAGCCGAACCCGATGCCGCAGATCAGCATGCGCCAGACGATGTTGGCGGTGCTCGGATTTTCCGGCAGCATAGCGAGCAGCGCCATGCCGGTTCCAAGCATCACGAGGCCGATGCCGCCGAGCAGGCCGGCGGGAAAGCGATCCGACAGCCGCCCGGCGATCGGCGCCATGATCGTCACCGCGAGTGGCCAGGGCGTCATGAAGAAACCGGTCTCGACCTGCGAGCGCTGCAGAATGTCCTCGAAATAGAACGGCAGCGACACGAAGCCGAGGCCCTGCACCGAGAACGAGCACACGGCCGTCGCGGCCGAGAGCGCGAACACGCCGCGGCGGAACAGGTCGATCGGCAGCATCGGCGCCGGGTGATCGGCCTGACGGCGGGTCAGGATGATGCCGAGCACCAGCGCGCCCACCAGTTCGGCCACGACCGCCGCTGGCGTCGCGCCATGCGCGGCGCTGCCGATGCCGGTGATGAAGAGGCCGAGGCAAAGTGCGGCGAAGCCGGCGCCGAGAAAGTCGAAGCTGTGCTCGGCGCGCGGCGTCCGCGGCAGCATCTTCATGCCGATCGCGATTGCAACCAGGCCGAACGGCAGGTTGATCGCGAACAACCACGGCCAGGAGCCGAGCGAAAGAATGGCGGAGGCGATGGTCGGGCCGAAGGTGAAGGAGATGCCGACCACGAGCGCGTTATGGCCGAGGCCGCGACCGAGCATCTTGCCGGGATAGACGAAGCGGACCAGCGCGGTGTTGACGCTCATGATGCCGCTGGCGCCGAGGCCCTGCAGGGCGCGCGCGATCACCAAGGTCGGCAGCGACCAGGCCAGCGCGCAGCCGACCGACGCCAGCGTGAACAGCAGCAGGCCGCCGAGATAGATGCGCTGATGGCCGACGATCTCGCCGAGCGCGCCGAGCGGCAGCAGGGTTGCGACCAGCGCGATCTGGTAGATGTTGACGACCCAGACCACCTCGGCCGGCGTGACGTGGAGATCGGCCGAGATCGACGGCAGTGCGATGTTGGCGATGGCGACGTCGAGCGAGGCCATCGACAGCGCGGTGAAGATCGCGGCGATCGCCCAGGGCCGCTGGCTGGAAGGCAGCCCGTCGGCGCCGTCGCCGGCGAGCTTCGAAGCATGGTGGCGGTTGGACATGGGGACCCTTTGGAGACCTTCGGTTCGCGGGCGCGTCGGATGAGCATGTACACGGGAGCGGGCGAGGGCCCCAGCCGTCGCGCGCGCATGGGCTTATGCGCGAGGCTGTGGGGGCAGGGCGACCGCGTCCGGCCAATCGTGCCCAAGCTCGCCGTGCCTTCGCCCTTGGACACACACGCCGATATCTGGAACGCTGCTGCCGTCTTGCTCCGTCATTCCCGGGCATTCGCGCGCCAAACGGCGTAGCCGTTTTGAAACAGCACAAGCGAATCCGGAATCCATAGCCACAGGGACGCGTGAGTGGCGTAGATGCCAACGGTGTGTGTGCCTCATACGGCGTCGTGGGGATGGGTTGTGCCCGGGAGGCCGACGGCATGTTCCTCGACACACTGCAGCGCACCATCGGTGACGAGCCTCGCCGGCGGCGGCGCAGTGCTGACGAGGCCAGCTATTTCGGCTACGCTTCCATGCAAACCGTCAAGGCGAGACAGACCAGGGAGTGCGAGAGAGATCGATGACCACAGTCAGAAACGCACTGGCCCAGAAGAGTGACGCCCTGATCCATGTTCGGTCCCGCGACATGGTCGTCGAAGCCTTGCAAAAGATGCGCGACAACCGGGTCCGGTCGGTGCTGGTCATCGACGACGGCGTGCTGGTCGGCATCGTGACCCAGGGCGATTGCGCCATCAAGGTGCTGCTGCCCGGGCTCGATGCGAAGCAGACGCAGGTCGGCCAGGTGATGACGGCCAACCCGGTAACGGTCAAGCCGGACCATCCGCTGGACGGCTGCATGGCCATGATGTCCCAGCGCGGCTTCCGACATCTGCCGGTGCTGGACGCAGGCAAGGTCGTCGGCGTGATCTCGATCGGCGACGTCGTTAAGAACATCATCCGGGATCTCGAGCACAATGTGGACGACCTGATGGGCTTCATCATGAAAGACGGCCCTGGGGGGTGACACACGACGGCGGTGACCCGTTCCGAAACGCATGGCTGCTTCGGACTCAAAGACGACATCGTTAGCGCTCAGTATCGGCTGAACGAAAAATGTTCTGCCTTTGATTTTCGCTTCCTTGTTCGGAGCGGTGCAGAGTGCCGCGTGGACAATATCGGCAACGACCAGGAAGATGAGAACAAAGCTCGTATTCGCAGCGCTTCTGAGTTTCGCTGCGATCGTTCTGGGCCACGCGTACGTTCGTGGTTACCCACCCTTCAACTCTCAATTTGTGCAAACGTGTGATAGAGCAATCAAGGAGCGGCTGGTTGTTCCGTCCACCTATGAACGGATTAGCGTAGACGAGTTTCGGAAGACAATGACGTTCTATGAGTTCTTCAAGGACCCTCTACGGCCTAAGTCTGAAGCAGCCAGGAACGCCATGGTCCAAGTCGCACGAGTGCCGCCGGTTCAGTATGTCGCGCTCATCGATTACCAAGCTCAGGACCCCATCGGCGCCATCATTCGCGAAAGGGCAACATGCACTTTCAACTCACTAGATGGGAGCGACATGCCTGAACGTACGTATTGGGTGAAGATCGACGGCGAATATAATATGGCGTGGACTGCGAGGCAGCCGAACGCGGCCGCGCTCTTATCGCGCCTAAGACGGTGATTGATGGTCAGCTTATGGCCCAAGCAGACTTTGACTTCCGGCAATTTTAACTCTTATCGGCCATCTACATGCCCTAGCGTTGGATTTGAAAAACTCGCGCGCCCATGCTGACGCGCTCGAGAATCCGTGTGGGGAGGCCGTCAATGGCTCAGGAAACGTCGAGGCCGCGCATCGGGGAAGGGCGCATCGGCAGTTCACTCTGCGCCGCGATCGGCGTGCTCAGCGTCGCTGCTGTGCTGTGCCTGCGCTACCCGGCCTTTCTTACGACGCCTGAGCTGCGGGTCCATTACGACGTCGAGCTGCTGCGCCTCACGCTGGCGATCGCCATGGTCATCGGGGCCTGGCTCGGGGTCGTCGGGATCGTGCTCGGCGGCCCGCGGCTGCAGGCTGCGATCGGCCTCAGCGCGCTGTTTCTCGCCACGCTGCTGGGTGGGCCCTACGTGCCGACACCGGATTTTCTCCAGCCGCGCTTTTATCTCGGCCTCGACTGGCTGGTGCTCGATCTCTTCTTCACCGGCGCAGCCTTCGTGCTGCTGGAGTGGATCTTCCCGCGGGTGCGGCCGGAGCAAGGGCCGCTCAGTCCCGGCTGGAAACTCGATCTCGCTTATTTCGGCGTCAACCACCTGCTGATCGGCATCTTCCTGGTGGTCTCGACGCATTTTGCGCATGACGCTTTTGCCTGGGCGATCAGCCCATCCCTGCAGGCGCATGTCGTGGCCCTGCCGGCGATCGTCCGCTTCGTGCTGGTGATCCTGGCGGCCGATGCCGTCGAATACATCTCCCACCGCGCCTATCACGAGGTGCCGTGGTTGTGGCGAATCCATGCGGTGCATCATTCGCCCGAACACATGGACTGGCTGTCGGGATCTCGCCTCCACTTTCTTGAGCCGCTGGCCACGCGCGCTCTGGTGTTGGTGCCGATCGTCCTGCTCGGCTTTCCGCAGGATACGATCTTCGCCTATCTCGTTTTCATCTCCGTGCAATCGGTGCTGATCCATTCCAATATCAAGATGGATGTCGGCTGGCTGCGCTACGTGATCGTCACGCCGCAGTTCCATCACTGGCACCACGCGTCTGACGCCGAGGCCCTCGACAAGAACTACGCGGCCCACACGCCGCTGTTCGATATGCTGGGCGGAACCTGGCATCTGCCCAAGGACCGCTGGCCGGTCAACTACGGTACGGTGAAGCCGATCCCCGGCGGCATGCTCGGCCAGTTCATGCACCCCTTCGTTGGGCCGGTGAAGGAATTCCTCGAACATCGGGACCCTTGAAGCCGTCAAGGCGCCCAAGCCAACCGTCAGAACCTCTGTGGAGAGCTACGTGCCGCCCGGCCGCGCCAGCCGCTCGATGGTCTGGTTGTGGCGGGTCAGCAGTTCGCAGGCATGGCCGATCTGGCGGGCGCGCAGGGCCTGCAGGATCAGCCGGTGATCCTGGTTGGTGCGTGGACGCCAGCCGGCATTGCGCGCCATCGCGAGCACCAGCCGCGAATTGGCCAGCCGCAATCCGTCCAGGCTCGCCAGCAGCCGCGGCATGGCGCAAGGCGCGACCAGCGCGCGATGGAAGGCGCGGTTGGCAGTCTCGAACTCCTGGATGGTCTCGGCATTGTCCGCCTCGATCAGCGCAAGCTCGATCGCGGCGAGCTGCGTCGGCGTGTAGCGCGGGGCGGCGTTGCGCAGCGCCACCACCTCGAGCGCAACGCGCATCTCGACAATCTCCTTGGTCGACTTCGCGTCGAGCGGCGCCACCCGCACGCCGCGCCGCGGCGCTGCGACCACCAGATACAGCGCTTCGAGCTGTCGGAACGCCTCGCGCACCGGCACGTGGCTGGAGTTGAACTCGCGCGCAATGTGGTCCTGCCGCAGCGGGGCATCTGGCGGCAGCGCGCCGCTGACGATCCGCTCGGTGAGCACGTCGGCGATCCGATGGGCGGTGGTGAGATTCTCGTCCTGCATGGTGATAGATTATCTATCGAAAAACCGCGTGCCTCGGAAGGATCGATATTCTACGGTGCTCAAATACGCTTGATTATAGATTATCCAAAATAAAATCTATGATCTGTGGACGGGAGTTTGAGATGAGTGAAGTGCGCAGGCCATCGTCGTCGCAACCTGCAGCGGACGGCGCCATCCGTCACGACTGGACCAGAGAAGAAGCCGAAGCGCTGTACGCTCTGCCATTCCCGGATCTGATGTTCCGTGCACAGTCGGTGCACCGCCGGCACTTCGATCCGACCCGGCTGGAGACGGCGAGCCTGCTCAGCATCAAGACCGGCGGCTGTCCGGAGGATTGCGGCTACTGTTCCCAGAGCGCGCATTACGACACCGGCCTCAAGGCGACCAAGCTGATGGATCGCGACACCGTGGTCGCCACCGCACAGCGCGCCAAGGCGGCGGGGGCCGAGCGCTTCTGCATGGCCGCAGCCTGGCGCAGTCCGAAAGACCGTGATCTCGACCAGGTCTGCGACATGGTCAGCGCGGTGAAGGATCTGGGGATGGAGACCTGCGTCACCCTGGGCATGCTGACGCCGCCGCAGGCGCAGCGTCTGAAGCAGGCCGGACTCGATTTCTACAACCACAATGTCGACACCTCGCCCGAATTCTACGACCGAATCATCACGACGCGGACCCTGCAGGATCGGATCGACACGCTCGCGCATGTGCGGGACGCCGGCATCAAGGTGTGCTGCGGCGGCATCATCGGCATGGGTGAGGCGGTCGATGACCGGCTCGGCATGATGGTGCTGCTGGCTAATCTTGGCGCGCATCCCGACAGCGTGCCGATCAACATGTGGAACGAGGTCAAGGGCGTGCCGGTCAACGACACCGCCGCGCGCCCGGATCCGATCGCACTGGTGCGGTTGATCGCGGTGACGCGCATCATGATGCCGCAAAGCGTCGTGCGGCTGTCCGCCGGCCGGCAATATATGAGCGACGAATTGCAGAGCTTGTGTCTGCTCGCCGGCGCCAATTCGATCTTCATCGGCGATGTGTTGCTGACCACGGCCAATCCGCAGGCCGATCGCGATGCGGCGCTGCTCGCGCGCCTCGGCATGACCTCCGCATTGTCGGTACGTCCGGCCGCAGCGACGGCCCCGAGTGAAACGGCGGACAGTTCGCTCGTCGCCTGAGCAAGGCCGTCATCCCTTGACCGGCCCGGCGCAGCGCCGGTGCCGACGACGTTGCCCTGACAAATGGCGTTTCGAAGAAGGGAGCTGATGCATGAATGCCGCTGCCGACAAGCTCGCCGGCTACGCCGAGCGGTTGCAGAGCCTCGCCGCCGACGATCGGCTGCGCCGGTTGAGCCCGAGATCCGGTCTCGATTTCTCCTCCAACGACTATCTTGGCCTGGCGCAGGCGCCGCGGATGAAGCGCGCGATTGCCGTTGCCATGGAGGCGGGCACGCCGGTCGGAGCCGGCGGTTCGCGCCTGCTGCGCGGCAATTGCGAGGAGCATGAGCGGCTGGAGGCGGCGGCCGCGCGCTTCTTCGGCGCTGACAGCGCGCTGTTCTTCGGATCGGGCTACGTCGCCAATTTCGCCGTGCTGACGACCCTGCCGCAAGCCGACGACCTGCTGGTGCTCGACGCGCTGGTGCATGCCAGCACGCATGAGGGCGCCCGCGCCGGCCGCGCCGAGATCTGTCAGTTCAAGCACAATGATCCACAATCCGCCGAGGACGCGATCCTGGCATGGCGGAGGGATGGCGGCGTCGGCCGGCCTTGGATCGCTGTCGAAAGCCTGTACAGCATGGACGGCGATCTGGCTCCGCTCGACGATCTGATCGCGATCGCCGCGCGTCACGATGCATTCCTGCTGATCGACGAGGCGCATGCGACCGGGGTGCATGGCGAGCAGGGGCGGGGTCTCGCGTCGGGCTTCGAGGGACGCGACAACATCGTGGTCGTTCATACCTGCGGCAAGGCGCTGGGCGCCGCCGGCGCCCTGGTCACGGCGAGCCGGGTGCTGCGCGATACGCTCGTCAACCGCTGCCGTCCCTTCATCTTCGCGACCGCGCCGTCGCCGCTGATGGCGGTCGCCGTGCTTGAAGCGCTTGCGATCCTGCAGGACGAGCCGCAACGGCTGCAGCAGCTCTCACGGCTTGTCGCCTTCGCCCATGGCGAGATCGCGCGCCTGTTCGGCGCCACCTGGTCGTCGTCCCAGATCATTCCCTACATCGTCGGCGACAATGCGCCGGCGATGCAACTGGCCTCGGCGCTGCAGGCGCGCGGCTTCGACATTCGCGGCATCCGTCCGCCGACCGTGCCGGCCGGCACGGCGCGGCTCCGGTTGTCGCTCACCTTGAATGTCGACGAGGCCGCGGTGGTGTCGTTGCTTGACGCACTCGCCGAGGAGACCGGGGCAGGACAGCGATGGCGCAGCGCATCGTAGTCACGGGCACCGACACTGGAATTGGCAAGACCGTGTTCGCCGCGGCGCTCACGGACCTGCTCGGGGCCTGCTACTGGAAGCCGGTGCAGGCGGGGCTTGCGGAGGAGACGGATTCGCACCGCGTCCAGCGGCTCGCCGACCTGGCCGACGACCGTTTGGTCCCCGAAGCCTATCGCCTGGCCGCGCCAGCTTCGCCGCATCTCGCTGCACGTCTCGATGGCGTCAGCATCGACCCGCTGTGTTTGAACCCTCCTGACACCGGCGGCAGACCCCTGGTGATCGAGGGCGCCGGCGGCGTGATGGTGCCGCTCACCGCGGATACGCTCTATCTCGACGTCTTCGCGCGATGGCAATGGCCGGTCGTGCTCTGCGCCCGCACCAGCCTCGGCACGATCAATCACTCGCTGTTGTCGCTGGCCGCGCTGCGCAGCCGCGGCATCGCGGTGCTCGGTGTCGCCTTCATCGGCGACGCCAATGCGGATAGTGAGGAGACGATCTGCCGGCTCGGCGCGGTGAAGCGGCTCGGCCGGCTGCCCTGGCTTCCGGAGCTGACCGCGCGATCCCTGCAGCACGCCGTGGCCGCTGAATTCCGGCGGGCGGATTTCGCGCCATGATGCGCAAGGCCGTCTCGCCGATCTGGCATCCCTTCACTCAGCATGCGCTGCAGCCGGAGATGACGCCGGTCGCGCGCGGCGACGGCGCGTATCTCATCACACGCGATGGCCGGCGCATTATCGATGCGATCGCCTCCTGGTGGGTGGTGACGCATGGCCATTGTCATCCGCCGATCGTGCGCGCGATCCAGGAGCAGGCCGGGCAGCTGGATCAGGTCATCTTCGCCGGACATACCCACGAACCGGCCGAGCAGCTCGCGGCCGGCCTGCTCGATCTGGTCCCGCCAACGCTGGCGCATGTCTTCTTCTCGGACAGCGGCGCGACCAGCGTCGAGGTCGCGCTGAAAATGGCGCTCGGCTATTTCAGGAATATCGGCGAGCCGCGCACACGCATTGCCGTGATGCAGCATTCCTATCACGGCGATACGATCGGCACGATGTCGGTCGGCGCCCGCGGCGTGTTCAACGCAGCCTATGAGCCGCTGCTGTTCGATGTCGCCGTGGTGCCGTTTCCTGCCGAGGGATTCGAGCAGGCGACGCTCGACGCGCTTGCCGCGACCTGCGAACGCGACAGGCCGGCCGCCTTCATCGTGGAGCCGCTGGTGCTCGGTGCCGGCGGCATGCTCATGTATCCGGCAGCGCTGCTGCGCGAGATGCACCGCATCTGCAAGGCGTCCGGCGTGCTGTTCATCGCCGACGAGGTCATGACCGGATGGGGCCGGACCGGCACTTTATTCGCCTGCGAGCAGGCCGGCATCGCTCCCGATATCGCCTGCTACGCCAAGGGTCTGACCGGCGGGGCGATGCCGCTCGCGGTGACACTGTGCAGCGCAGACATCTTCGAGGCGCATTATTCGACCGACCGCAGGCGTACCTTCTTCCATTCCAGCTCCTACACGGCCAATCCGATCGCCTGCGCCGCGGCATGTGCCAATCTCGCACTGTGGCGGCAGCCGGAGGCGCACGCCCGGATCTCTGCCGTCGCTGCAGCACAGGAGCGCAGTGTTGCGCGCTTTCGAGAGGACGAGCGATTTTCGGATGTGCGGCGCTGCGGCACCATCACGGCGCTCGACCTTCATGCCGACGACGAGGGCTATCTCGCCGACATCGGACCGAAGCTGCAGGCGTTCTTTCGCGACAGCGACATACTGCTGCGGCCGCTCGGCCATACGATCTATGTGATGCCGCCTTACTGCGTCACCGCTGCCGATCTCGAGGCGATCTACGCCACGATCGATGCAGCGGTCGATCACGTGATCTGAAAGCCTTCCCCGGCTGCGATTTGCGCTCCAGGGTTCCGCGCATTAGCATCCTGCAAACAGGTGGGTTGCGGGAGGACGGAAGCCATGAATGCCTCGATCGACGGTGATCGCTTCAACGAGCCAAAGGAGGCCACTTCGGCCGTGATCGCGGCGCAGAGCTCCATGCTCGACGCGTTGCCTTTTGCGGACACGGCTGATTTCGCGGACGCGGCGCGCGGCTTTCTCGGCACCATCGAGGATGCCAAGGTCACGACGGCGCAGGGGCGGACCGTCTGGAGCCTTGCGCCCTACAGCTTTCTGGATGCAGAGGACGCGCCGCCGACCGTCAATCCGAGCCTGTGGCGGCAGGCGAAGCTCAACATGCATCATGGCCTGTTCGAGGTCGTGCCCGGCGTCTACCAGGTGCGTGGGCTCGATATCGCCAACATGACGCTGATCGAGGGCGAGACGGGGGTGATCGTGGTCGACACGCTGACCTCGATCGAGGGCGCGCGGGCCGCGCTCGAGCTGTATTATCAGCATCGCGGGGTCCGGCCGGTCACGGCTGTGATGTTCACCCACACCCACACCGATCATTGGGGCGGCGCGCGCGGCGTGGTCGACGAGGATGCGGTCGCCAGTGGCCGGGTGCCGCTGATCGCGCCGAACCTGTTCATCGAGCATGCGGTGTCTGAGAACATCATCGCCGGTCCCGCGATGCTGCGCCGGGCGCAATATCAGTTCGGTCCGTTGCTGGCCAAGGGCGCGAAGGGGCATGTCGATTGCGGGCTCGGCAAGAGCATGGCGGCGGGATCCGTGGCGCTGCTGCGGCCGACCGACCTCATCATGGCGACGGGTGACACCAGGACCATCGACGGGCTCGTCTTCGAATTCCAGATGGCGCCGAACAGCGAGGCGCCGGCCGAGATGCATTTCTACGTGCCGCGCTACAGGCTGTTGAACCTCGCCGAGAACTGTACGCACAACTTCCACAATCTGCTGCCGTTTCGCGGCGCCGATGTGCGCGATGCGCTGGCCTGGTCGAAATATCTCGGCGAGGCGCTGCAATTGTGGGGCGGCAAGGCCGAGGCGATGTGCGGCCAGCATCATTGGCCGGTATGGGGTGCGGGCCGGGTCGACACCGTCATCCGCGAGCAGCGCGATCTCTACAAATTCGCGCATGATCAGACCGTGCGGCTGATGAATCACGGCCTGACCGCGAGCGAGATCGCCGAGACCATCGCGCTGCCGAAAAGCCTCGAAGGCGCGTGGCATGCGCGCGGCTATTACGGCCACATCCGGCACAATGTGAAGGCGATCTATCAGAAATATCTCGGCTGGTATGATGCCAACCCCGCCAACCTCGATCCTTTGCCGCCGGTCGAGGCCGGGCGGAAATATGTCGAATACATGGGCGGCGCGGCAAGCCTGCTGGCGCGGGCGCGCGAGGATTTTGCAAGAGGCGAGTTCCGCTTCGTGGCGCAGGCGGTCAGTCATCTCGTCTTTGCCGAGCCCGACAATGCCGCGGCGCGCGCGCTGCTGGCCGATACGCTGGAGCAGCTCGGCTACGCGGCCGAAAGCGCAACCTGGCGCAATGCCTATTTGTTCGGTGCGCAGGAGCTGCGCCACGGCATGCCGGACGTCCCGGCGCGCCCGGGCATGCCGCGCGAGACCCTGGCGGCCTTGCGCACGGAGCAATTATGGGACGTGCTCGGCGTCCGGCTGAACGGGCCGAAGGCCGAGGGCAAGCACATCGTGCTGAACTGGACCTTCACCGATACCGGCGAGCGCTTCGTGCTGACCCTGCAGAACTGCGCGCTGACCTATGCGGTGGGCGTGCAGGCCTCTACGGCGGACGCGGGATTTACGCTGGCGCGCTCCACATTCGACGACATCATCGCGAAAGCTGTGACCTTTCCGGACGCGGTCGCGGCCGGAAAGATCAGCTTCGCTGGCAATCCGATGCGGCTTGCCGAGCTGATGTCCTTGATGGACGAGTTCCCGCGCATGTTTGAGATCGTCGCGCCGAAACGGACGAAGGTGACTTAGGAAGCCTAAATTAGATCGAGGCGGAGACCGGGGGCAATCGCCCGGTCTCCATGCTGCTATTCCGCGCTGCTGACCAGCCTGATGCGCGGCTCGGCGCGGTCGATCAGGCCGCGATAGGCGGCGAGATAGTCGAGCGCCATGCGCCGCGCGGTGAAGCGCCTCTCGAATTGCTCACGCACGCGGGCGCGGCTGAGACCGGCGAGACGATTGACCGCGGCGACGGCGCTGAGCTCGTCCTCGACGATGAAACCGGTGATGCCGTCATCGATCACTTCGGGGACCGAGCCGCGATTATAGGCGATCACGGGCGTTCCGCAGGCCATCGCTTCGATCATCACGAGGCCGAACGGCTCCGGCCAGTCGATCGGCAGCAATAGGCCGACCGCGCCCGATAGGAACTCCGGCTTTTCATCGTCGCCGATCTCGCCGATATATTCGACCAGCGGGTTGCCATTGATCAAGGGATAGATCAGCTGATCGTAATAGTCCTGGTCGGCGCGATCGACCTTGGCCGCGATCTTGAGCGGCACGCCGCAGCGCATGGCGATCTTGATGGCGCGGTCGACGCCCTTCTCTGGCGCGATCCGCCCGAGCACGGCGAGATAGCTCGGCGTGACCGGCTTCGGCATCAGCAGCTTTCCGGGCAATCCGTGCAGGACGGTGCGGACCCAGTTGGCATTCGGAACGGGACGGCGCTGCGCGTCCGAAATCGAGACGACGGGAACATCCTTGAACATGGAGAACACTGGCTGGTGCTCGGGCAGATCGAGGCGGCCGTGCAACGTGGTCAGGAACGGCGTCGGCTGGCGCTGGAAGAGGGAGAACGGATAATAGTCCAGATGGAAATGGAGGATGTCGAACTCCTCATCGTCGCATTTCCGCCGTACGCCTTCCAGCATCACCATGTGCAGCGCGTTGGGATCGCGCACCGAACCATCGAGGCGCAGCGCCTTCGGCCACGTCGGCGAGAGCTTTGCCGAGGTCTGGGAATCGCCGCTGGCGAACAGCGTGACGTCGTGTCCGAGGGCAACGAGCTCTTCGGTCAACCAGTGCACGACCCGCTCAGTGCCGCCGTAGAGCTTCGGAGGCACGGCCTCCGTCAATGGAGCAACCTGCGCAATGCGCATCTCATCGTCTCCTATTTGTGATGTTCGCTGACGTCCCCGATCGAAGGCACCGGCACAGCCGTAGCTGGAACGTTGTCGCATCTGCGAAGTTCCCCTCAGGCGATCACTCTTTATTCGAGACAACGTGTTCCTCCGCGTCTCAATGATGCCATCCACGATCTCCAACGCTGCCACCGCATGAACTTGACGGCCGGTATGCCGGAACCGGAGAAACCGTTTATCGTTCATTGGCCGCAACAGGTGTCGCCACCACCAGCTCACTGCACAGGAAGACAATGGATCAGCTCTCAGGCTACGCGCACCGGCCGTTTCCGTTCGTCATGCGCTATCTGCGCATGCGTCCGGTATCCCATCTCGTCATTCTCTTATCCGTTATCGGCGCAGTGGCCTGCTCGGTGGGCACGCAATACGGCGTCAAGGCGCTGGTCGACAGCCTTTCCGCGGGACCAGGTGGCAATGGCCGCGTCTGGGCGGCATTCGCCTTGTTGATGGCGCTGATCGCAACCGACAACATCCTCTGGCGTGTCGCCAGCTGGATCGCGAGCTTCACTTTCGTGCGCGTCACAGGCGATCTTCGGCGCGATATCTTCCGGCATCTCACCGGCCATTCGCCGAGTTATTTCGGCGACCGTCTGCCGGGCATGCTGTCGAGCCGCATCACGGCGACATCGAATGCGGTGTTCACGGTCGAGAACATGTTCGTCTGGAACGTGCTGCCGCCATGCCTCGCGACGGTGGCGGCGATCGCCCTGATCGGAACCGTCAGCGGAGCGATGGCGATCGCGCTGCTGCTGATCGCGGCCATGATGGTGCTGGCGATGTTCCGGCTTGCGGCGGCGGGCAAACCGCTGCACGATGATTTCGCAGACAAGGCAGCGATGGTCGACGGTGAGATGGTCGATGTGATCTCGAACATGCCGCTGGTCCGCGCATTCTGCGGTCTGCGTCACGAGCACGACCGATTCGACGCGACCGTGAACAAGGAGCTCGAGGCTCGCGGGCGCAGCCTGCGTTATCTCGAGAAGCTGCGGATCCTGCACGCCACGGTGACGATCGTGCTGACCGTGGCGCTGATGGCCTGGGCGATCTCGCTGTGGCAGCGGGGCGGGGCGACCACCGGCGACGTCGTTCTGGTGTGCACGCTCGGCCTGAGCATTCTCAACGCCACCCGCGATCTGGCGGTGGCGCTGGTCGATGTCACCCAGCATGTCGCGCGCATGAGCGAGGCGATTGCGACTTTGCTGCAGCCGCATGAGCTGCGCGATCACCCGGACGCCGAGCCGCTGGTCAAGAGCGGTGCGGCCATCGCCTTCGACAACATCACCTTCCACTATCCCGGCGGCAACAAGCTGTTCGAGAACTTCTCGCTGCGGCTGCAGCCGGGCCAGCGCGTCGGCCTCGTCGGACAGTCCGGCGGCGGCAAGTCGAGCCTGTTCACCCTGCTGCAACGGTTCTATGATCCGCAAGCGGGCCGCATCATGATCGACGGCCAGGACATTGCCCGGGTGACGCAGCAGAGCCTGCGTGAGGCGATCTCGGTGGTTCCGCAGGACATCTCGCTGTTCCACCGCTCCATCCTGGAAAACATCCGCTACGGCCGTCCCAGCGCGACCGATGACGAGGTGTTGCGGGCCGCGATCGCTGCGCGTTGCGATTTCGTCGAGACGCTGCCGGAGGGACTGCAGACCATGGTCGGCGATCGCGGCGTCAAGCTCTCTGGCGGCCAGCGCCAGCGCATCGCGATTGCGCGCGCGTTCCTCAAGGACGCGCCGATCCTGCTGCTCGACGAGGCGACCGCCGCGCTCGACAGCGAGTCGGAAGAGGCGATCCGCGAGGCGCTGAGCCGGCTGATGCGCGGGCGCACGGTGATCGCGATCGCGCATCGGCTCGCGACGTTGCGGAATTTCGATCGCGTGGTGGTGCTCAGATCGGGCAGGATCATCGAGGACGGCGCGCCCGACCGGCTCATGCAGGGAGAGGGACCCTATCGGGACCTCGTCACCCAGGAGATGAACCGGCTGGCCAAGGTCGCGGCCTGATCGTTGCGTCGCTTCCCGCGCCGGCCATGGCCGGCCGCGCGGACACTCCAACATCGCACGAGGTCAACATGTCGGCCGAACCCGCAACCGCATTCGCATCGAGCGCCCGAACCGACGAGCCCGCCGAGCAGCCATTCTACATTCCGATGACGGGACCGGCGGCGCGGCCACGGCGCTCGCTCAAGCACGACGACACCTTCATCGTGCTCGACGGCCATGGCGACATCGGCGCGTCCGCCGGCGGGCCGGACGGCCTGTTCAATGCCGATACGCGCTATCTCGCGCGGCTGGAACTGACGCTCGACGAGGTCCAGCCGCTGCTGCTCGGTTCCAGCCTGCGCGACGACAATTCGGGGTTGACCGTCGACCTCACCAATCCCGACATCTATGAGCAGGGCCGGCTGGTGCTGCCGAAGGACGTGCTGCACATCGTGCGCACGATCTTCCTGTGGCGCGGGACCGCCTATCAGCGCATCGGCGTGCAGAACCATGGCGACCGGCGCGCCAGCTTCGATCTCAAGCTCGCTTTCGACAATGATTTCGCTGATCTGTTCGAGGTGCGCGGCGCCGTCAGGACGCGGCGCGGCAAGGGCGCCAGCCGGCTGATCGGTCCGTCCGATGTCGTGCTGGACTATCGCGGGCTCGACAATGTCACGCGCACGACGGCGTTGCATTTCGATCCGCGACCGACATCGCTTGCGGTCGATGTCGCGACCTATCATTTCGATCTCGCGCCGCAGGAATCGACGTCGCTGTTCGTGGCCGTAAGCTGCAATGCGAAGGCGGGCGAACGGCCGGGCCGCTTCTTCCGCAGCCTGCTCGCGCATCGCCGCGAGATGCGCCGCTGCACCCATGGTGCGACCACGATCGAGACCTCCAACGACATTCTCAACGAGGTGCTGTGCCAGGCTGCGGCCGACCTCAACATCCTGATGACCGACACGCCGGAGGGGCGTTATCCCTATGCCGGCATTCCCTGGTATTCGACCACGTTCGGCCGCGACGGGCTGATCACGGCGATGCAGATGCTGTGGGTCGACCCGCGCATCGCTCGCGGCGTGCTGCGCCGGCTCGCCTCGCATCAGGCGGACGCCACCGATCCGCTCGCCGACGCCGAGCCGGGCAAGATCCTGCACGAGATGCGCGGCGGTGAGATGGCGGCGCTGCGCGAGGTGCCGTTCGCCTGCTACTATGGTAGCGTCGACTCGACGCCGCTATTCGTGCTGCTCGCCGGCCTCTATGTCGAGCGGACCGGCGACATCGACACGCTGCGCGAGCTGTGGCCGGCGATCGAGGCGGCGCTGCACTGGATCGACGGTCCCGGCGATCCCGATCGCGACGGCTTTGTCGAATATCAGCGCGCCTCGGAGCAGGGTCTTGCCAATCAGGGCTGGAAGGATTCCTACGATGCCGTGTTCCATGCCGACGGACGGCTGGCCGAGGGTTACATCGCGCTCGCCGAGGTGCAGGGCTACGTCTTCGCCGGCAAGCAGCTGGCGGCGCGGTGCGCCCGCCGGCTCGGCAAGGCCGATTTGGCCGAACGGCTGCAGGCGGAGGCCACGCGGCTAGCGCAGCAGTTCGAGGACGCCTTCTGGTGCGAGGATCTCAACACCTATGCGCTCGCGCTCGACGGCAGCAAGCAGCCGTGCCGGGTGCGCACCTCGAATGCGGGGCAATTGCTGTTCAGCGGCATGGTGCGCGAGGACCGCGCCCGCAGGGTCGCCGCCGATCTGTTGCGGCCGCACTTCTTCTCCGGCTGGGGCATCCGCACCGTCGCCTCTGGCGAGGTGCGCTACAATCCGATGTCCTATCACGACGGCTCGATCTGGCCGCACGACAATGCGCTGATTGCGCTCGGCCTGTCGCGCTACGGCCTGAAGCACGCGGTGGAGCAGGTGTTCGGGGGCCTGTTCGAGGCGGCGTCCTACATGGATCTGCGCCGGCTGCCGGAGCTGTTCTGCGGCTTCCGCCGTGAGAAGCATCGCGGGCCGACGCTGTATCCGGTGGCCTGCGCGCCGCAGGCCTGGGCGAGCGCGACGCCGTTCACCCTGCTCGAGGCGGCCCTCGGGCTCGAGTTCGACGCCGCTCGCGGCGAGATCCGCCTGCGCAATCCGCGGCTGCCGGCATTCCTGGACTGGGTGGTGCTGCGCGACCTCCGGCTCGGCAGCTCTACGATCGATCTGCGCATCCGCCGCCACGACGAGGACATCTCGATGGAGGTGCTGCGGCGGCGCGGCCAGATCCAGGTCTCGCTGGTGCTGGCGCAATGACGCGGACTGTGCATCGGTTCCGCAACGCTCGCGCGCTCGGCGGCCTCGTTGGGTTGTCGCTGCTCGCGGGCCTGCAGATGAATGCCGGCCATGCCCAGCAGGCGTCGCCGACGCCGCCCACGAAGGAGCCGGCGCCGCCGCCTTCGGTGACGATCCTCGGCGCGCGCGATGCGCATGGCGTGCTCGGCCGCGACGTGCGCAGTTCGACCGGCGAGGACATGGGTCACATCGTCGACGTCATCGTCGATCTCACCGGCACGGTGCGGGCGGCGGTGATTGATTTCGGTGGTTTTCTCGGCGTCGGCAGCCGCAAGATCGTCGTCGATTGGACTGCGCTCGATTTCAAGCACATCGCCGACAAGAGCGACCAGGTCACGCTGGATCTCACCAAGGAGCAGGTGAAGGCCGCGCCCGAATACAAGGAGGACAAACCCGTCGTCGTGCTCGGCGCCGCCGGCAAGCTGTCCCCCTGGATTTTCGATCATTGAGTTGATGCGTGAGACCGCCGGTCCGGCACGTCAGCGTGCTCCGGACAAGGTGGGCCTATTCTGTCCCGCGACCGTCATGAATTGAGACCGTGAGAGCGATGCCGATTGCACGGCCGTCCCTACCGCCCGACCGCGAGCCCGAGCCAGATGGCACGGACGCCGGCGCGCGCGCCGGCACCGCGCAAGAGCACGGCCCTTCTGGGAAGCCGTCGCCGTCGCAGCAGAGCCTGCGCGGGCTCGACTGGTTCATCTTCTTCCTGGCCGACGTACAGACCGGCTTCGGTCCGTTCATCGCCGTCTATCTCACGACGCAGAAATGGACCCAGGCGCAGATCGGCCTGGTGCTCTCGATCGGCGGCATTGTCGGCCTGATCGGACAGATGCCGGGCGGCGCGATCATCGATGCGGCGAAATCCGAGCGGCGCGTGGCGGGGCTCGCCGTCGCCGCCATCGGATGCTGCGCGCTGGCTTATGCGGTCTGGCCGATCTTTCCGGTCGTCGCAGGCGCGGCGACCCTGCATGCGGCCGCAAGCTGCGTGCTGGGGCCCGCGATCGCCGCGATCAGTCTCGGTCTGGTCGGTCCGCGCGGCATGGCCGAGCGTCTCGGCCGCAACGCGCGCTTCGCCTCGCTCGGCAACGGCGTCGCCGCCGCCATCATGGGAACGTGCGGCTATCTGCTCTCGAGCCGTGCGGTGTTTCTCGTCACTTTCATTCTCGCTTTTCCGACCCTGATCGCTTTGTCGCGGATCCGCGAGCGCGAGATCGACATCGCGCGGGCGCATGGCCACGCCGTGCAGGAGGACAGGGAGGTCGCGCGGCTGTCGAATCTGCTCGGCCTGCTGCGCCAACGGGCGCTGCTGGTGTTCGCGTTCGGCGTGTTCCTGTTGCAATTCGCCAATGCAGCGATGCTGCCGCTGATGGCAGGGGTGGTGACCACAAAATCCAGCGAATGGGCGCCGATGCTGATCGCATTCTGCATCGTCGTGCCGCAGGCCATCGTCGCGCTGACCTCGCCGTCCGTCGGCGCGGTGGCACAACAATATGGCCGCCGGCCACTCTTGATGCTGGGATTTTCGGCGCTCGCGATTCGCGGCGCGCTGTTCGCGGTGGTGCACGACCCCTACATCCTGGTGGCCGTGCAGATCTTCGATGGCATGACTGCCGCGGTGTTCGCCGTGATGATCCCGCTGACCGTGGCCGATGTCGCCTTCGGCAGCGGTCACTTCAATCTGGCGCAGGGGATCGTGGGGACCGCGACCGGAATCGGCGCGTCGCTGTCGACCGTGGTGGCCGGATTCGTCAGCGACAGGTTTGGCAGCGCCACGGCCTTTCTGGGATTATCGGGCGTGGCGCTCACGGGGCTGGTCCTGATCGCGCTGCTGATGCCCGAGACCGGGCAGCACGCGCGCAGGGCTTGAGGCAAGGCTTAAGGAGGGCTTGAGTCCGCTGGGCGCCTCAGGCGTCCATGCTGCGCAGGCGCTGGCGGTTGCGCAGCACGATCTGGCGGGCACCGGAGAAGCCGAGAACACCCTGGCTGTGCAGTTGCGACAGCGCGCGGGAGACGGTCTCCAGCGTCAGGCCGAGATAGTCGCCGATGTCGCGGCGGCACATCGGCAGCGCCATCATACCGGCCACGGCCAGGCGGCGGTCCATTTCCAGCAGGAAGGTCGCGACCCGCTCCATCGCGGTCTTGCGGCCCAGCAGCAGCATGTGGTCTTCCGCATGGCGGAGGTCGCCGGCGGTCATCGTCCACAGCTTGCGGGCGACGGCCACGTCGACGCTGGCGGCCTGTTCGAGGCTGCGACGCTTCACCAGGCGCACATTGGTGTCGATAATGGCTTCGGCGGCCAGACGATGCGAGGAGCCGAATTCCAGGCCGAACACGTCGCCCGGCAGATGGAAGGCGCCGATCTGGCGGCGACCGTCGGACAGCAGCTTGTAGCTGCGCACGGCGCCGGAGATAACCTGGTAGACATATTCGGCCGGCTCGTCCTCGCCGTAGATCTCCTCGTCCTTCTTGTACGAGAACTCGCTGGCGATCAGCCCGGCATGGCCGGTGATCTCGGCAAACGGATTGGCGGCAGGAGAGGGAAGGACGGTGGCGGTGGGGGTGACGACCGAATGTGTAACCGGCTGATTGAGCATGACCATCTCCTTGCGGCGGATGGCGATGTGGTACACGGCGGCTCCCGTTAAGGACATTTCGGCCGTTATCTTAAGGACGTTCCCTTACGTAGATATACGTAGATCGGCCCCTCAGGAGGCGCGCTGGGCGGTAGTCGAATGCTCGTTCGCGATCGCCTTGCGGATGCGCTTGACCAGATTGTCGTCGAGCAGCGGCTTGAGCAGGAAATCCTGGATGCCGACGGCTGCTGCGCGCGCCTCCAGCCGGTCGTCATAATGGCCGGTGATCAGCACCACTGGTGCGGTCGCACCCTGCTTGCGCAACCGTTCGGCGAGCTCGACGCCGTTGAGCTCGGGCATCTTGTAATCGACGACGAAGCAGTCGACCGGCGCATGATCCGATGCGTTGAGCAGCGCGATGCCGCTGCGGAACGTGCGGACGTCGAACCCGTCGGCCTCGAGCAGGAAGCGGAGCGAGCCGAGGACGTCGGCATCGTCATCGGCGACGTAGACCTTGGGTTTGGTGTGAACCGACATGGCACGTGCCGCGAGAATGTAATGTTGAACCGAGACACAACATTACAATCGATTCCGTCAAGGCCGCTTGATCTAGCTCAATCCTTCAAAGCGCCAGCGCGCATCGCCAGCCGCACCAGCTCGGAGAGGCTGTTCGCGCCCATCTTGGTCATCACGTTCGCGCGGTAGACCTCGATGGTGCGCGGACTGATGTCGTACTCGCGCGCGATCAATTTGTTGGAGAGGCCGGCCATCAATCCGTCCATAACCTGCCGCTCCCTGGGGCTCAGGCTGGCGATGCGGCCGAGGATGTCTTGCGTGATCGATTCGTTCTTCGCCGCCGGCTCGGCCTGTCGGATTGCCGTCTCGATCATCGCCACGAGCCGCTCGTCCTCGAACGGCTTTTCGAGGAAGTCCACCGCGCCGAGTTTCATCGCCTCGACCGCGAGCGGGACGTCGCCATGGCCGGTCATCACCAGAATCGGGAAGCTGCTGCCAGCCGCCTTCATGCGCTTCAGCAGTTCGATGCCGTCAATGCCGGGCATCCGTACGTCCGACACCACGCAACCGAAGCTGAGCGAGGGCAGGTGCTCGAGAAACGACTGCGCGTGCTCGAACAGAACCACCTCGAAGCCGGAGGAATCGAGCAGGAAGTTGAGCGAATCCCGCATCGCCTCGTCGTCATCGATCACATAGACCTTGGCCCGTTCAGCCATCATGCTCAACCCTGGTTGGAGCCGCCGGCAGGGTGAAGCGGAATGTCGCGCCACCCGCCTCGTTGTTCTCGGCCCACATGCGCCCGCCATGGGCCTCGATGATGGAACGGCTGATGGAAAGCCCGACTCCCATTCCGGTGTCTTTGGTTGTGAAGAAGGTCTTGAAAAGGTTGGGCATGACGTCGTCGTGGAAGCCTGTTCCCGTATCGGACACCGCGACCTCGATCAAGTCGTCGCTGATCCGGCGGTTTGTCGCGGCCAGTTCCCGTCGCGGAGCGTTCGACATGGCCTCCAGGGCGTTGCGGAACAGGTTCACGAGCACCTGCTGGATCTGCACGCGGTCGGCCAGAACCAGATCGGCATCCGGGTTGAGCTGGAAGCGCAATTGGACGTTCTGTTCGCGGGCGCCGGCGAGGCCGAGCGCGCCGGCCTCCTCGATCAGCTTGGACAGGCTCTCGACCCGCTTTTCCGATTCGCCGCGCGAGACGAAGTCGCGGAGCCGGCGGATGATCTGGCCGGCGCGAATCGCCTGCTCGGCAGCGCGGTCCATGGCGCTTTCGATCTTGCCGGTGTTCGGGTCGCTGCTGCCGGCGAGCAGCCGGCGCGAGCCCTTCATGTAGTTGCTGATGGCCGCCAGCGGCTGGTTCAGCTCATGCGCCAGCGCCGAGGCCATCTCGCCCATGGCGCTCAGCCGCGACACATGAACCAGCTCGGACTGCAATTCGCGTAAGCGTGCCTGGGTCTGCTGGTGCTCGGTGAGGTCATGGGCGAAGCCGGTGAAATAGGGCTTGCCGCCGGATTGCATCTCGCCGATCGACAGATGCATCGGGAAGGTCGTGCCGTCGCGGCGCCGGCCGGTCACGATCCGGCCGATGCCTATGATGTGGCGCTCGCGGGTCGAATGATAGCGGGTGAGATAGCCCGCATGACGCGACCGGTCCGGCTCCGGCATCAATTCGCTGACGTCGAGGCCGGCCGCCTCTTTCTCGGTGTAGCCGAACATGCGCTCGGCGGCGGTGCTGAAGAACTGGATGATGCCGCTGCCGTCGATCACGATCATCGCGTCGGGCACCGTGTCCAGGATCGAGCGGAAATGCTGTTCCCGCAGCCGCAGCGTCTCTTCCAGTCGCTTCTCCTGGTCGATATCGAGCGCGATGCCGCGAAGATGTCGCGGCTTGTCGGCCGCGTCGGGCACCACGCCGGCCAGCACGCGAATCCAGTGATCGCCGCCGGGCACTTTGAACGACAGGTCGAAGCCGGTGCCCTGCTGGCGGGAATGCTCGATCGCCGCTTCGACAGCCGCACGATCTTCCGGCGCGAGCAGCGCAAGAAAGACCGCGAACGTGACCTGGTCATCGGCCCCCACTCCGAACAGCTTCCGGGTGGTGGCCGACCAATAGAAATCGCCGGTGGCCAGGTCGAGATCCCAGGCGCCGAAGCCGAGCGCATTGGCGTCCTCTGGCCGGGCCGCCGCATCGGGAAAAGGTTGGGTGACGCCGCGCACTTCTAGACTTTCAATCGATTCGCCATAATGGCCGAAGCTGGATTGCCGTGAACAGGCGGTGCGGGGAGGGGCCGCACCGGTATTCTACACGAGATTTAGCAGCCGCAACGCAGGGTTGGCGTAAACTTTGGATCGACAATTCAAGGGTTTCCCCGGTTTTCCGCAAGTTCCACGGTTCACCTCGACCGGCGGGCTCCGCAGCCGCACATTGATCTATCTCATCACGGCGGGGGATTTCACCTCTATGAGCTGCATGGAAGCAATGTTTGGAGACGCGGGATGACGTTCGCGACTGTCATGGTGAGCCTAGCGCTCAGCCAGCCGAATGAAGCCCGTCTCCAGGTCGCCGGCGACTTGGCGGCGCGCTTCGAGGCCGGGGTGATCGGCGTGGCGGCCGCGGAATTTACCCCGCCGCTGTATTTCACCACCGGGGAGCAGGCCCAGGATCTGATCGAGCAAGGCGAGGCCGCGCTGCAGACGCGGCTTGGCGAGCTTGAGCAGCACTTCCGCTCGGTGGTCGGGGGGCGCGCGGCGCCATTGAGCTGGCGTGCGGCGCTGGATTTCCCGGTCCGCTACGTTCTGGCGCAGGCCCGCGCCGCCGACATCCTGGTGACCGGGAGCATTCCTCCCGGGGTGTCCGATGCATTCGCGGTCGCCAGCCCCAAGGATCTCGTGATGCAGGCGGGGCGACCGCTGCTCGTGGTTCCGGACAATGCGACCTGGCTCGACCTCTCGACGGTCCTCGTCGCCTGGAAGGAGACCCCCGAGGCCCGTCGCGCACTGGTCGATGCGCTGCCGCTGCTCGCCAAGGCGACCGACGTCGTCGTGACCGAGATCCTCGAAAACACATCAGAATACGATGCCTGCGAGGCGCGCCTGGATGACGTGGTCGCTTGGCTCGGCCGTCATCAGATCGTCGCATCGGCCCGGGTCGAGCAGCCTGGGCAGGGGCGCAACGTCGCGGCCAAGCTCGATGCCGTTGCCGCCGATGTCTCGGCCGGCCTCGTCGTTGCCGGCGCCTACGGTCATTCGCGCTTCCGCGAGCTCGTGCTCGGCGGCGTCACCGAGCATCTGGTGACGCGCACCGAGCGTTGCGTGCTGCTGTCGCACTGAAACTCAACCGCTTCATCCGAGAACAGGATCGCCGCCTTGTACAGATTTCTCGAGGAAACCGCCGGCACCTACATGACGCGGAACGTCACGACCGTGACCCGGGACACGACGATCCGCGAGCTGAGTGACATGTTCGACCGGGACGATTTCAACACCTATCCCGTCGTCGAGAACGACGAAGTAATCGGCATCGTCACCAAGTTCGACATCCTGAGATGCTTCGCGTTCACGCCGAATCAGATGCTGCCCCGCTACAGCGATCTGATGGACCGCACCGTCGCCACCGTAATGACGTCCGAGTTCATTTATGTCCGGCCGGATACGAAGCTGACGCGGGTGCTGCAATTGATGGTGGAGCATCGCATCCGCAGTCTTCCAGTGACCGACGGCAACAACCGCCTGGTCGGGATCGTCGCCCGCGAGGACATCGTTCGGGCGCTCGCGGCGGCCGCGAAGGACTGACGGCGGCCGCTCGGCTGGAACTGATACGGAAGTCTAAGACCACATCGTCCCGCACGCATGACGGCGCGCGGGACGATGCGTTTGCGTGCTTCATGCGTGCTTAATCGGTCCGCGCGCGGCCTGTTGTCGGCGAACCGGTCGCAAACTTGATTTCGATCAATTCCACGTGTGAACGATTATGGTTGCTGGGCTCGTGTTCTTTCAGCGAGATTCCGCATGAGCGCGTCCTCACCCACAAAATCAATGACCATCGGCGAAAGCGGCTTGTCGCTGACTTTCGCCGTCACCGCCTTCTTGTGCGTCTTCGCTGCGGCGAAGGCACTGGATACGGCCTTCGCGTTCCACGCCTCGCTCGCGGCTGCCGCCAGCGCGGCGTCCGTCTTCTTCATTCTCAACCGCTATTTCGAGCGTGGCGAGCTGCCGCCGCAGGAGATCAACGGCCGGCCGAACTACAATCTCGGGCCGATCAAGTTCTCCTCCTTCATGGCCATGTTCTGGGGCATCGCCGGCTTTGCCGTCGGCCTCATCATCGCCTCGCAGCTCGCCTGGCCGGCATTGAACTTTGACCTGCCCTGGACCAGCTTCGGCCGCCTGCGGCCGCTGCACACCTCGGCGGTGATCTTCGCGTTCGGCGGCAATGTGCTGCTGGCGACGTCGTTCTACGTCGTGCAGCGCACCTGCCGCGTCCGGCTCGCCGGCGATCTCGCCCCTTGGTTCGTGGTGATCGGCTACAACTTCTTCATCCTGATCGCGGGCACCGGCTACCTGCTCGGCGTCACCGAGGGCAAGGAGTACGCCGAGCCCGAATGGTATTCGGATCTGTGGCTGACGATCGTCTGGGTGGTCTACCTGTTGGTGTTCCTGGTGACGGTCATCAAGCGCAAGGAGCCGCACATCTTCGTGGCGAACTGGTTCTATCTGGCCTTCATCGTCACGATCGCGGTGCTGCATCTCGGCAACAACCCGGCGCTTCCGGTGTCGTTCTTCGGTTCGAAGTCCTACATCGCCTGGGGCGGCGTGCAGGATGCGATGTTCCAGTGGTGGTACGGCCACAACGCGGTCGGCTTCTTCCTGACCGCCGGCTTCCTCGCCATCATGTACTACTTCATCCCGAAGCGGGCGGAGCGTCCGGTCTATTCGTACCGGCTGTCGATCATCCACTTCTGGGCGCTGATCTTCCTCTACATCTGGGCCGGCCCGCACCACCTGCACTATACGGCGCTGCCGGACTGGACCCAGACGCTGGGCATGACCTTCTCGATCATGCTGTGGATGCCCTCCTGGGGCGGCATGATCAACGGCCTCATGACCCTGTCGGGGGCGTGGGACAAGCTGCGGACTGACCCCGTGCTGCGCATGCTGGTCGTGTCGGTCGCCTTCTACGGCATGTCGACCTTCGAAGGTCCGATGATGTCGATCAAGGTGGTCAACTCGCTCAGCCACTACACCGACTGGACCATCGGTCATGTGCATTCCGGTGCGCTCGGCTGGGTCGGCTTCGTGTCCTTCGGCGCGCTGTACTGCCTCGTGCCCTGGATCTGGAACCGCAAGGGTCTCTACAGCCTCAAGCTCGTGAACTGGCACTTCTGGACGGCCACGCTCGGCATCGTGCTCTACATCTCGGCGATGTGGGTCTCGGGCATCCTGCAGGGTCTGATGTGGCGGTCCTACACGGCGCTCGGCTTCCTCGAATACTCCTTCATCGAGACCGTCGAGGCGATGCATCCCTTCTACATCATCCGTGCCGCCGGTGGCGCGCTGTTCCTGATCGGCTCACTCATCATGGCCTACAATCTCTGGATGACGGTCCGTGTCGGTGAGGAAGAGGTTCAGTCGCCCGTCGCCCTTCAGCCGGCGGAGTGAGGTATCCAACCATGTCATTCTGGCAACGACACCAAGTCTTCGAGAAGAACTCGATCATCCTGGTCATCGGCATCCTGCTGGTGATCGCGATCGGCGGCCTCGTCGAGATCACTCCGCTCTTCTACCTGAAGAGCACGATCGAGGCGGTCGACGGCATCAGGCCTTACACGCCGCTCGAGCTGGCCGGCCGCAACATCTATGTCCGCGAGGGCTGCTATCTCTGCCACTCGCAGATGGTGCGTCCGCTGCGTGACGAAGTGGAGCGCTACGGCCACTTCTCGCTCGCCGCGGAGAGCATGTACGACCACCCGTTCCAGTGGGGCTCCAAGCGCACCGGTCCTGACCTCGCCCGCGTCGGCAACAAATACTCCGACGACTGGCATGTCACCCACCTGACCAACCCGCGCGCCATCGTTCCGCAGTCGATCATGCCCGGCTATCCCTTCCTGAAGGAGACCGAGCTGAACGCCGACAACGTCGCCGATCACTTGAAGACGTTGCGGGCGGTGGGCGTGCCCTACACCGACGACCAGATCGCCAACGCCGCCGCCGACCTGAAGGCGCAGGTCGATCCGGACGGTGCCGGTGCGGAGGCGCTCACCAAGCGCTATCCGAAGGCCGTGGTGCGCAACTTCGACGGCAAGGCGGGAGCGCCGACGGAAATGGATGCGCTGGTGGCCTATTTGCAGATGCTCGGCACGCTCGTCGACTTCAAGATCTACAACGAAAAAGCCAATCTGCGCTGAGATCGAGAGGCGAGCATCATGAAGCCCATCATTGCAGTCGAAAACATCGCGTCGTCACTCGTGACGACGCTGTGGACCCCAATCTTCTTCGCGATCTTCATTGCGATCGTGACGTATGCCCTCTGGCCTCGCAACAAGGCCGCTTTCGATGAGGCGGCGAGCATGCCGTTGCGGGAGGAGTAAACTCATCATGGCTGACCATACCGAAGTCGACAGCGTCTCCGGCACCGCCACGACGGGCCACGCCTGGGACGGCATCAAGGAGCTCAACACCCCGCTGCCGCGGTGGTGGGTGATCACCTTCTACATCACCATCATCTGGGCGATCGGCTACTGGATCGTGTATCCGGCCTGGCCGACCATCTCCAGCAACACCAAGGGCCTGTTCGGCTACTCGTCCCGCGCGGACGTGGCGGTCGAGCTCGCCAATCTCGAGAAGATCCGCGGCGCCAAGATGGCGGCGCTGGCCACTGCCTCGCTCGCCGACATCGAGAAGGACCCGCAGATGCTCGCCCTGGCGCGCGCCAAGGGCAAGACCGTGTTCGGCGACAATTGCGCCGCCTGCCACGGCACGGGTGCGGCCGGCGCCAAGGGCTTCCCGAACCTGAACGACGACGACTGGCTGTGGGGCGGCTCGCTGGAGCAGATCCAGCAGACCCTGCTGTACGGCGTGCGCTCGGGCCATCCGAAGACCCGTGAAGGCCAGATGCTCGCTTTCGGCAAGGACGGTGTCCTGAAGCCGGCGGAGATCGTCACGGTCGCCAACTATGTCCGCGAGCTAGCGGGCCTGCCGACCCGGCAGGGCTACGACGCCAAGGCGGGCGCCAAGATCTTCGCCGAGAACTGCGTCGCCTGCCATGGCGACAATGCCAAGGGCAATCCGGAGGTCGGCGCGCCGAACCTCACGGACAAGATCTGGCTCTATGGCTCGGACGAGGCGACCCTGATCGAGACCATCACCAATGGTCGCGCCGGCGTCATGCCGGCCTGGGAAGGCCGGCTCGACCCGACCACGATCAAGGCGATGGCGGTCTATGTCCACTCGCTGGGTGGAGGAAAGTAACGGAAATCCAACGGAACGTTCCCTTCAATTGAGCTGGATCAACTGAGCGGCCGGAGGTGGGCATACCTTCGGCCGCAACTGCGAGAAGACCCCAGCCATGACGCGCCTGCCATGAACCAGACGGTAAAGCCCGAAGACCTGCAACCGGTGGACGATTACGGTCCGCTCTATGCTGCGCACAAGAAGGTCTATCCGCAGAGCGTCTCGGGCACCTTCCGCCGGATCAAATGGGGCCTGATGGGCTTCTGTCTCGGCGTCTATTATTTCCTGCCTTTCGTGCGCTGGAATCGCGGCCTAGGCGCGCCGGACCAGGCGGTGCTGATCGATTTTCCCAATCACCGCTTTTACTTCTTCTTCATCGAACTGTGGCCGCAGGAGGTGTATTATTTCACCGGCCTCTTGATCATCGCCGCGATCGGTCTGTTCCTGATGAACGCGATCGGCGGCCGCATCTGGTGCGGCTATCTCTGTCCGCAGACGGTATGGACGGACCTGTTCTATGCCGTGGAGCGACTGATCGAGGGCGATCGCCGCGAGCGCATGAAGAAGGATGCCTCCAGCGATCCGATGAAGCTGGAGCGGATCTCGGAGTTGGTGCTCAAACATTCGATCTGGCTGATGATCGCCTGGTGGACGGGCGGCGCCTGGGTGCTGTATTTCAGCGACGCGCCGACCCTGGTGAAGGACCTCGTCACCTTCCAGGGGCCGATGCTGGCCTATATCTGGATCGCCATCCTGACCGCCACGACCTATACGCTCGCCGGCTTCATGCGCGAGCAGGTCTGCGTCTACATGTGTCCCTGGCCGCGCATCCAGGCGGCGCTGACCGACGAATGGGCGCTCAACGTCACCTATCGCTATGACCGCGGCGAGAGCCGCATGTCGGTCAAGAAGGCGGCCGAGCTGCGCGCGCTGGGCCAGCCCGCCGGCGATTGTATCGACTGCAAGCAATGCGTGGCGGTGTGTCCCACCGGCATCGACATTCGCGACGGCGCGCAGATGGACTGCATTCAGTGCGGCCTGTGCATCGACGCCTGCGATACGGTGATGACCAAGATCGGCCGCCCGACGCGGCTGATCGGCTACGATAATGACATCAACATCCACCGCCGCCAGGAAGGCAAGCCGCCGGTCTACAAGCTCGTGCGCGCGCGCACCGTCGCCTATGCCGCGATCATCGCCGTGGTCGGAGGCGCGATGGTCTACAAGCTCGCGACCCGCTCGCTGCTCGAGGTCAACGTGCTGCACGATCGCAATCCGGTTGCGATCAAGCTGTCCGACGGCTCGATCCGCAACGCCTATACGGTGCGCGTCCTCAACAAGCATGGCTTCGATCGCGTCATCGCCATCGACATCGAGGGGCCGGCGAATGCGACGGTTCATGTCGTCGGCGCCGATTCGGTGACGCCGGATCGTCCGATGATCGTGGTCGGGCGCGACCAGACCGAGGAGCTTCGCCTACTGGTGACCGCGCCCGAGGAAAACAATCCCGAGAAGTCGATCCCGGTAAAGTTCCACGTCACCGATATCGGTCTCGGCGTCGTCGCCGCCGCCACCGACAATTTCGTCAGTCCCTAACGCGCCGAAGGAGCCCGCCAATGGCCAGCCGTTCCGATCGATCCAAGCCGCTGACCGGCCGCATGGTGCTCGCCATGCTCCTCGGCTTCTTCGGGACCGTGATCGGCGTCAACGTCTATATGATGAAGATGGCGATCTCGACCCTGCCGGGCACCGATGTCGACAGCGCCTATACCGCGAGCCTCGGCTACAAGAAGGAGATCGCGGCGGCGCGCGACCAGGAGGCGCGGCGCTGGCAGGTCGAGGCGCATATCGAGCGCGGCGCGAGCGGTGCCGCTGTGGTGCAGGTCAATGCACGTGACGCCAGCGGCAATCCGCTCTCGGGCGTGAAATTCCAGGGCCGGCTCGAGCGGCCCGCCGATAAGCGCGCCGACCAGGAGGTCGAGCTCGCCGAGATCGGCATCGGCATCTATCGCGGCACGGCTGAGGCGATCGCACCCGGCCAGTGGGACCTCGTGCTCGAAGGCGATTCCAGCGGCCGACGGCTGTTCCTGTCCAAGAATCGCGTGCTGCTGAACTGAAGGACGTCCGACCATGCATGTGACGCGTGATTTCTCGCATTACGTCAAGGATCTTGGCGCCGGCCTGAAGCACATCGACCTTGCGGTCGAGGGCGTCAGCTGCGCCGGCTGCATGGCCAAGATCGAGCGCGGCTTGTCGGCGCTGCCCGACGTGACCCTCGCGCGCGTCAATCTCACCGATCGCCGCGTCGCCCTGGAATGGAAGCAGGGCACGCTGGACCCGGCCAAGTTCATCGATCGCCTCGCCGAGCTCGGCTACAAGGCCTATCCGTTCGAGAAGGCGAGCGCCGAGGCCACCGAAGCCGAGGAGTCGCGCTTTCTGTTGCGCTGTCTCGGTGTCGCGGCGTTTGCGACCATGAATGTGATGATGCTGTCGGTCCCGGTGTGGTCCGGCAATGTCAGCGACATGCTGCCCGAGCAGCGCGACTTTTTCCATTGGCTGTCGGCGGTGATCGCGCTGCCGGCCGTGGCCTATGCCGGCCAGCCCTTCTTCCGCTCCGCCTGGCGCGCGCTTAAGAGCGGCAACGTCAACATGGACGTGCCGATCTGCATCGGCGTGATCCTGGCGCTCGGCATGTCGCTCGTCGAGACCTTCCATCACGCCGAGCATGCTTATTTTGACGCCGCGATCATGCTGCTGACCTTCCTTCTGGTCGGCCGCTATCTCGACCAGAACATGCGGCGGCGGACGCGTGCGGTCGCCGGCAATCTCGCGGCCCTGAAGGCCGAGACCGCGACCAAGTTCATCGGCGCCGACGAGATTTCCGAGGTGCCGGTCGCGGCGATCCGCGCCGGCGATCTGGTGTTGCTGCGTCCCGGTGAGCGCTGCGCCGTCGACGGCGTGGTGGTCGAGGGCCGCTCCGAGATCGACCAGAGCCTGATCACCGGCGAGACGCTCTACGTGCCGGCCGAGCAGGGCACCGCCGTCTATGCCGGCTCGCTCAATATCTCCGGCACCTTGCGCGTCCGTGTCTCCGCGGCGGCCGAAGGCACGCTGCTGGCCGAGATCACGCGCCTGCTCGACAATGCGCTGCAGGCCCGCTCGCGCTACATGCGACTGGCCGACCGCGCCTCGCGGCTCTATGCGCCAGTGGTGCATGCGACCGCCGCGCTGACCGTGCTGGGCTGGGTTCTGGCTGGGGCGAGCTGGCATGATGCCATTGTCACCGGCATCGCCGTGCTGATCATCACCTGTCCCTGCGCGCTCGGTCTTGCGATCCCCACGGTGCAGACCGTCGCGTCTGGCGCGATGTTCAAGTCGGGCGTGCTGCTCAATGCGGGCGATGCCATCGAGCGCCTCGCCGAGGCTGAGCACGTCATCTTCGACAAGACCGGCACGCTGACCTTGCCCGAGCTTGAAGTGGTCAACGCGGCCGACATTCCGGCCGATGTGTTCGCTCTCGCGGGGCAGCTCGCGCTGTCGAGCCATCATCCGGTGGCCGCCGCCGTCGCCCAGGCCGCGAAGGCACGGTCGCCGCTGATGGGCGCGGTCGAGGAGCCGGGGCAGGGCGTGCGCGCCGTGGTCGACGGCGTCGAGATCAGGTTGGGACGGCCGGCCTTCTGCGGCGCCGAGGCGCTCGCGGTTCAGAATGCCAATCTCGATCCCGAGGCTTCCGTCGTCGCCTTCCGTCGTGGCAGCGACACCTTCCTGTTCTCGGTGCGCCAGGGGCTGCGTCCCGACGCGGCCAAGATCGTCGCCGGCCTGCAGCGTCGCGGCATCAAGGTCGAGATCCTATCGGGCGATCGTGAGGCGGCCGTCGCCGCCGCCGCCAAGGCGCTCGGCATCGATGAGTGGCGCGCCAGCGTCACGCCGGCCGACAAGATCGCGCGGATCGAGGAGCTGAAGCGCGCCGGCGTCAAGGTGATGATGGTCGGTGACGGCATGAACGACGCCCCGTCGCTCGCCGCCGCGCATGTCTCGATGTCGCCGATCTCGGCCGCGCATCTCAGCCAGGCTACCGCCGATCTCGTGTTTCTCGGCCGTCCGCTGGCGCCGGTGCTCGCCGCTGTCGACTATGCGCGCAAGGCGCTGCATCTGATGCGGCAGAATCTGTGGCTTGCGGTCGGCTATAACGTCCTGGCCGTGCCGCTGGCGATCAGCGGTCTCGTCACGCCATTGATCGCGGCGGCGGCGATGTCGGGCTCGTCGATCCTGGTCATGCTGAATGCGCTGCGCGCCCGCAAGGTCGCCGGGGAGGCGGTGTCATGGAAGTGATGATCATTCTCGTGCCGTTGGCGCTGGCGCTCGGCCTGGCTGGCCTGGTCGGCTTCCTCTGGTCGCTGAAGAGCGGCCAGTATGAGGATCTCGAAGGCGCGGCGTGGCGCGCCATCGCCGATGACGATGAGCCGGCGCCGGCTCAGCCGGAGGCCGCTCCGGGCCGGCCCTGAGTGACGGCCACGCTTTGACCCGCAGGTGTGCCTGCAGATTCGGAGGCTGATCGCAGGTCAACTACTGCGAGAGTTGCGTTGCAGCATCACCTAAAGTGTGGTGCGTCCTTCCCGTTCGGGCTGAGCGATCCGCTGCGCTGTGAGCTTCCCTCCTATTCGCTAAGGCCCGAAAGCCCGAAACTCCCATCAGGATACCGGCTGATCCGCTCGGCTTAAGGGATTAGTTGTAGTTTGTTCTTAATCATCAAGGCGACGCCCTTGCTGCTGCCGGTCGACCGGCCATGCGGCAGCGGAATCTTGCAGAGCTGTGCAGTCGCCCCGGTGCGCCGTGAGCCGCCGAACCATCGATGACGATTAGGAACGGCCGATGTCCGAGCGTGGAACGATGCGAAGCGAGACATTTCAAGCAGACACCGGGGCGGTCAGTCTCAAATGGAAGATCCTCGCTGGCAATCTGTTGACCGGCGTGTTTGCGATGGTCTTCGCCTGCGTCCTGGCGTGGGGCGGATGGGGCGATCTGCGCAAGCGTGAGCAGGCCGCCCGCGTCCTCAACGCCTTCGAGCTGGTGATGAAGGTGAACGCCCAGATCCCGTTGGAGCGCAGCCAATGGAATCTGCTCGCCGCCGGCGCGGCGGCCTCGGCCGACGACATCGCCAAGCTGGACAAGGCGATTGCGACCACCGACGAGGCGCTGGCGCAGGCTAAGACCGCCGCCCAGATCGCGAGCCTCTCGACCAACAACATCGACTCGGCCGAGCGGACGCTCCGTGATGTTCGATCCGCGGCGCGCGGCGCCGTTCCGTTGCCTGCCGCGCAACGTCCCGCGAATATCCAGGCGGCCACCACCGACGGACTGGGACGCGCTGCGGAAGCTCTCAATGCCTCCATCGACGAGACCGCGATCGAGCTGTCGCGCGTCGGCGGCGATGTCGAGAACCTGCTGCCGTCGGGCCAGCTGGCGCAATTGTCGCAATCGATGCGCACCGTCAACGGTGCACGCTCCGCGGTGCTGCGCTTCTTCATCCAGAACCAGAACTGGACGCCCGCCCGTCTTGCCGAGGTCACGGAGCAGAGCGGCCAGGTGACCCTGCTCTGGCAGCAGATCGAGCTCGCAGCGCGCAGCGTCCGTGACACGCCGGCGGTTGCCGCCGCGCTGGAGCATGTGCGTTCGACGCTGATGGGCGAGGGCGAGCGCCGCTATCGGCAGATCGTCACGGCCGCGCGCGACGGACAGCCGTCCCCGGTCACCGCGGAGGAGTGGGGCCGCTGGACCACGCCGATGCTGAACAACGTCATCGTGCTGCGCGACGCGGCGCTGACATCGGCGCATCAGGCGATCGACAAGGCCATCGACGCGGCGCGGCTGCGCCTGTTCGGTGCGCTCGGCATCGTGCTTCTGGTCGCGATCGTGTCCGCGGCCGTGGTCGTCGGGGTCGTGCGCGGCGTCATCGGGCCGCTGGTCGGACTGACCGGCGTGACGCTCCGGCTGGCCAATGGCGAATTGGGCGCGGATATTCCGAGCGAGTCGCGCAAGGACGAGATCGGCGCGATGGCGCGCGCGCTCAAGGTGTTCAAGGATGCCCTGATCGCCAAGAAGGAATCCGATGAGGCGGCGCAGCGCGATGCGCAGGCGCAGATCGATCGCGCCCGTCGGCTCGACACGCTGACCCGCAATTTCGAAGCGACGATCGCCGACATCGTCAATACGGTTTCGTCGGCCGCGTCCGGACTCGAAATCTCGGCGGATACGCTGACCAACACCGCGAACCGCTCCAAGGAACTCAGCACCGTCGTGGCGGCGGCCTCCGAGGAAGCCTCGTCGAACGTTCAATCGGTGGCCTCCGCCACCGAGGAGCTGTCCTCTTCCGTGACCGAGATCAGCCGCCAGGTCCAGGCCTCGGCCCGCATGGCCGGCGATGCCGTGCAGCAGGTGCGCCAGACCAACGGCCGCGTCGCCGAGCTGTCGCAGGCTGCCGCCCGCATCGGCGATGTCGTTGAGCTCATCAACACCATTGCCGGCCAGACCAACCTGCTGGCCCTGAACGCCACGATCGAGGCGGCCCGGGCCGGCGAGGCCGGCCGCGGCTTTGCAGTGGTGGCGACCGAAGTGAAGGCGCTGGCCGAGCAGACTGCCAAGGCGACCGACGAGATCTCACATCAGATCTCCGGGGTGCAGGCGGCCACCCAGGAATCGGTCAATGCCATCCAGTCGATCAGCACCACGATCGAGCGGCTGGCCGAGATCGCCTCGGCGATCGCTGCGGCCGTCGAGGAGCAGGGGGCCGCGACCCAGGAAATTTCCCGCAACGTGCAGCAGGCCGCCACCGGGACCCAGCAGGTCTCAGCCAACATCACGGACGTGCAGCGGGGGGCCGCTCAGACCGGCTCGGCATCGGCCGAAGTGTTGTCGTCGGCGAAATCGCTCGCCGGCGACTCCAACCGGCTCAAGCGCGAGGTTGGCAATTTCCTGGAGGCCGTCCGCGCCGCCTGAGATAGCTTCGCGGCGTCCGACAGGTCCGATCCACAAACAGAAGGCCCGGAGATCGTCTGGGCCTTCGTGCGTTACGCGGATGTCAGCATCTTTCGGTACAGCGTGTTGTAGCAGGCTGCCGACAGATCCCAGCTGAAGGAGCGCGCCATCGCTGATAGTCGCATCGCGTTCAATTGCTCCGTCCGTGTGAAAGCCGAGAAGGCGCGTTTCACGCCGCCGAGGAACGACTCCGCCGACGGCTTTTCGAACAGGAAGCCGGTCTCGCCGTCGGTGATCGTTTCAGCCAATCCGCCGGTCTGATGGCCGATCGGCAGCGAGCCGAACCGCTGCGCGTACATTTGGCTGAGGCCGCACGGCTCGAAGCGCGACGGCATCAGGGTGAAGTCGCTGCCTGCGAAGATGCGCCGCGCTTGCGCATCGTTGAACCCGATCGCAACCCCGATCGCATCCGGCCGGCGGCGATGGGCCTCCAACAATGCGCGCTCGATCGCCGGCTCGCCTGTTCCGGTGACGACGATCTGGCCTCCCGCCCCGACGATCTCGTCCGCGGCTTCCAGCACCAGATCGATGCCCTTCTGATGTACGAGACGTGCGACGATGCCGAACATCGGTCCACGCGACACCGCGAGCCCAAACTGCTTGCGGACATAGTCCGCGTTGGCCTTCTTGCCTTCCCAATCCCCGGCGGCGAAGGGCTGCGCCAGCTGCTGGCAGTAGCGCGGATCCCAGCTCTCATCGATGCCATTGAGGATCCCGGTCAGCTCATGCGCATTCGACCGCTGACGCAGCAGGCCCTCCAGGCCGCAGCCCAGCTCGGAGGTGGTGATCTCCTGGGCATAGGTGGAGCTGACCGTGGTGAGATGCGACGCATAGACGAGGCCGCCCTTGAGAAACGACAGCTTGTCGTAGAATTCGAGGCCGTCGATGTGGAACGATGATTCCGGGGCGCCGATCCTCCGCAGCGACTCCCGCGGGAACAGGCCCTGATAGGCCAGGTTGTGGATGGTCAGGATCGAGGGAACCGCGACCCCGCGCCATGCGAGATAGGCCGGCACGAGGGCCGCCTGCCAATCATTGGCGTGCACCAGGTCAGCTGCCCAGTTCTTGTCCAGGGTGCCTGCGGCGAGCTCGGCAGCCGCAGCGGCAAGGCGGCCGAAGCGGATGTCATTGTCCGCCCAGTCCTGCCCGCTCTCGTCGCCATAGGGGTTGCCGGGCCGGTCGTACAGCTCGTCGCAGAGCAGGACGTAGACCGGCAGGCCGTCGCGCGTCGATGATCGTCCGAGCGAGCAGGCCGGCATCTCCGCCAGGGCTGCGCATTGGCCGACGATCTCGATGTGAGTGAGATGTTCGATCACGTCCCGGTAGCCGGGCAGCATGATCCTGACGTCAGTGTGAGAGCGGAGTGCCCGGGGCAGTGCGGCTGAAACGGCCGCCAGTCCGCCCACCCGGACGAAATCGTCCATTTCGGTTGTAACGAACAGAACCCGCAAGAGATGTCCTCGATCAAGCCCCATGACCGTCCTATGCAAGAAAAGGTCCAAATATAGCCGTCAACGAAAGTCGTGCCGCACTGCGGCGAGAGGCGAAACGCTTTCGAGATCGAATGGTTCGATCTAGAAGCGAGGCGCACCGCGTTGCATGGCTTACGCTTCGTGAATCCGTGAGGGCGCGGCAGACTGTCCAACCGGCCATCAACGCGAAGAATCAGAACCAAGGAGCTGCGAGGGTGAGTCTAACTGGAAACGATGAGAGCCGTTTGACAGGATGCTTCGAGGGGCTCCGCGTCCTCGACTTCTCGACCACCATCGCCGGCCCGCATTGCGCCCGCATGCTTGCTGATATGGGGGCGGAGGTGATCAAGATCGAGTCAGCGGAAGGTGAAACCATGCGCACCCGCCCGCCGGTCCGGCATGGCTGCTCCACGGCTTTCGGTCAGCTCAACGTCGGCAAGAAGAGCGTGGTGCTCGATCTGAAATGTTCAGCGGATGTGGAGGCGGTGCGTCGGCTCGTCGCAACGGCCGATATCCTGGTTGAGAATTTCCGGCCCGGGGTCATGCAACGGCTCGGCCTTGCTTATGCAACGCTGAGTGAGTTGAACCCGCGGCTGATCTACTGCTCGATCTCCGGCTACGGCCAGACCGGCCCATCGGCCGAACTCCCGGCCTATGCCCCGGTGATCCATGCCGCATCCGGCTACGAGATGGCGCATCTTGCTTACCAGCCCGGCCGCAGCCGGCCGGATTATTGCGGCATCTACCATGCCGACGTGGTGACCGGCACCTACGCGTTCGGCGCCATCGCGTCCGCCCTCTATCAGCGCGAGCGCACCGGACGCGGCCAGCATATCGACTGTTCGATGCTCGAATCCATGCTCAGCCTCACCCTGAACGAGATCCAGGGCGCCCAGTTCGCGGTCGAGCCGCCGCAGCGCCCGCCGTTTGGTCCGGCTGAAACCCGCGACGGCTACGTGATGATTGCGGTTGCCAGCGAGAAGACGTTCCAGAACCTGATGGGCGTCATCGGCCGGCCCGCCTGGGTCGAGGATCCCAGATTTGCCCGCTACGCCGACCGTCGCCGTCATTGGGGGGATCTCATGGATGGCGTCGAGGCCTGGTCCAGCGGGCTCACGACGGCCGAATGTGTCGCGGCACTGAGCGCGGGCGGGGTCCCGAGCTCGGCCTATCGAAGCGTCGCCGAGGCGCTTGCCGACCCGCAGCTCGCCCATCGTGACGCATTGGCCGAGGTGACGGACGCGGCCGGCAGCTTCAAGGTGGTCAACCTGCCGTTTCGGATGTCGGAAGCGAGGGTCGCGGCGGGAGCGCGTGCGGCGAGCCTCGGTGAGCACACGGCCGATGTTCTTCGCGAGGTCGGCGCGATCGACACCGGCCAAGGCTGAGACAAGGTCGAGCTTCATGAGACAAGGCCGAGCTTGGTGAGGCGAAAGGCTGCAGGGCAGCCATGATCGCGCGCCATGCGCGCGGCCTTGCCGCTCTGCCCGTTTCCGGCCAATGTCGCGGGATTGCAAGAACGGTGCGGACCAGCCGGACGCGCGTCTGTCGGGAGGATCTGTCGAGGCCGCGCTGCCCGCGCGAGCCGTCGCCGCTCGTCCCGTGATGGCGCTGTCCGGTCATACCGGACCACGGGAGTGAAAGATGAAGAGCTTCAAGGTCACCGATTTCAACGCGCCGCTGACCGAGGTCGACGAGCCGACGCCGCAGCCGTTCGGCAAGCAGGTGCTGATCAAGGTCAAGGCAGCAGGGGTCTGCCACAGCGATCTGCACATCTGGGAAGGCGGCTACGATCTCGGCCATGGCCGCAAGCCGCTGTCGCTGAAGGATCGCGGCGTGTCGTTGCCGCGCACCATGGGACATGAGAGCGCCGGGGAGATCGTGGCGTTCGGACCCGATGTCACCGAGGCGGAGAAGGGCGGGCTGAAGGTCGGCGACGTCGCGCTGGTCTATCCCTGGATCGGCTGCGGCAAATGCGCGACATGTCTGGCCGGCGATGAAAATATGTGCCTGAAGCCGGCCTCGCTCGGTGTCTATTGCGATGGCGGCTATGCCGACCACATGACGGTGCCGCATCCGCGCCATCTGACCGATCTCAAGGGGCTCGATCCGGTGACGACCGCGCCCTATGCCTGCTCGGGCGTCACCACCTACAGCGCGCTGAAGAAGATCGAGAAGGATCTGGACACGCCGATCGTGATCTTCGGCGCCGGCGGCCTCGGCTTGATGGCGCTGTCGCTGCTCAAGGCCATGGGCGGGAAGGGAGCGATCGTCGTCGACATCGATGCCCGCAAGCGCGAGGCGGCGCTGGCGGCGGGCGCGCTCGCGGCCGTCGACGGCAAGGCGCCGGATGCGCTGGAGCAACTGACCAAGGCGGCAGGCGAGCCGATCCGGGCCGTCATCGACCTGGTCGGCAATGCCGCCACCGCGCAACTCGGCTTCGACTGTCTGACCAAGGGCGGCAAGCTCGTCATCGTCGGCCTGTTCGGCGGCGGCGCGCCATGGGCGCTGCCGCTTATTCCGATCAAGGCCGTGACGATCCAGGGCAGCTATGTCGGCAATCTCAGGGAGACAAAGGAGCTGCTCGACCTCGTCCGCGCCAAGAACATTACACCGATCCCGGTCACCCCGATGCCGCTCGTCAAGGCCAACGACGCCCTGCGCGAGCTGCAGTCGGGCAAGCTGGTCGGCCGCGCGGTGCTGACGCCTTAAGTCTCGACTCCTCTCGTCCTTGCGAGCAGCGAAGCGGCGAAGCAATCCAGCGTCTCAAGCTGGGCTCTGGATTGCGTCCTTCGCTTGCAATGACGTCGCCAACTCACTCACATTGCGAAGAAAATATGTCCTCGACCAATTCACTTCACATCGCAGTTCTGCCCGGCGACGGCATCGGGCCCGAGGTCATGGCGCCCGCTCTTGAAGTTCTGCGCAAGGTCGAGGCCAAAGCGGGCCTGGCGTTCCGCTTCACGGAAGCCCAGGCCGGCGCCGGCAATTATCTGGCGACCGGCGTGTCGATCGCCGAGTCCACGATCCGTCTCTGCGAACAGGCGGACGCGATCCTGCTCGGCGCCTGCGGCCTGCCCTCGGTGCGCTACCCCGACAACACCGAGATCGCGCCGCAGATCGAGCTGCGCTTCCACTTCGATCTCTATGCCGGGGTGCGGCCGGCGCGGCTGATCCCGGGCGTGCCGAGCCCGATCGTCGGCGCCGCGGAGCGCGGCATTGACTTCGTCGTCATCCGCGAGTCGACCGAGGGCCTGTTCGCCTCGATGGGCAAAGGTGTGGTGACACATGAGGAGGCGCGCGAGACGCTCGTCATCACCCGCAAGACCTCCGAGCGTCTCTTCAACTTCTCCTTCAAGCTCGCCGAGCGGCGTCGGGCCCGTGGCCGTTCCGGCATTTTGGGCTGCGTCGATAAAGCGAATGTCTTCAAGGCCTTCGCCTACTTCCGCAAGATTTTCGACGAGGTCGCTGAGCTCCATCCGAACGTGAAGGCGGAGCGGCTCTATATCGACGCCTGCGCGCTGATGCTGGTGAAGCGTCCCTGGGATTTCGACGTCCTGGTCACTGAGAACATGTTCGGCGACATCCTGTCTGACCTCGCCGCCGGCCTCATCGGCGGCATGGGGATGGCGCCCTCGGCCGATATCGGCGATCGCCATGCCGTGTTTCAGCCTTGCCACGGCACCGCGCCCGACATCATGGGGCAGGGCAAGGCCAACCCGACCGCCATGATCCTGTCGGCCGCGATGATGCTGGATTGGCTGGCGGACACGCGCGGCATCGAAGGCGCGGCCGAGGCGGCGCAGCGGATCGAGCAGGCGGTCGACAAGGTCTATGCGTCCGGTCTCAAGCCGTTCGAATTCGGCGGCAGTGCCGGCACGCTCGAGGTCACCAAGGCGGTGCTGGAGGCGCTTTAAGAGCATGATCCAGACAAGTGGAAGATCATGCTCAAACAAGGAGGAAAGATCATGATGCGTTTCCGCGGAAACGCATCATGATCTAGTGTCCCTTGAAGACCGGCTTGCGCTTGTCCATGAAGGCGCGGCGGCCCTCGCGGAAGTCTTCAGAATCCATGCAGGCGTCGCCGATCCGCTTGATGGCAGCCATGTCGCGGCCGCTCTCGTCCTTCAGCACTTCGGCGATCGTGATCTTGGCGGCCTGAACCGCCAGCGGCGCATTGCCGGCGATGGTGCGGGCGATGTCGAGCGTCGCCGGCATCAGCTCCTCATTGCCCATCATCCGGTCGATCAGGCCGATCCGCAGCGCTTCATGGGCGTCGATCCGCATCCCCGTATACAGCAGCAGCCGCGCCTGCGACGGCCCGACAAGCGAGACCAGATTGCGCAGGCCGTCATAGCCATAGGCGATGCCGAGCCTGGCCGCGGGAATGCCGAACCGGCTGTCCTCGGCGGCGAAGCGCATGTCCGCGAGCATCGCGATCTGCAGGCCGCCACCGAGGCAGAAGCCGCGGATACAGGCGATGGTCGGCTTGGGGTAGCTCGCCAGCAATGCCCGCTGGACGGCGCTTCGCTGCGCATAGGCGTCCGAGGCCGCGGCGTTGTGCCGGCTCTGTTCGAATTGGCTGATGTCGGCGCCGGATACAAACGCCTTGTCGCCAGCGCCGGTCAGCACCACAACGCGGATGTCGGTGCTGTCGCGCAAGGCGATCAGGGCCTGGCCGAGCCCGTCCCACATCTCCAGCGACATCGCATTGCGCTTGTCCGGATGGTTGAAGGTGACGACGCCGACGCCATCTCCCGCATGGGTCGTCAGGATCTTGCCTTCGGCAAAGGCAATGGAGTCCCCGGCGGCGATCGGCATGGCGTTTCCAGCACATTGGCGGCGGGCAGCCGCCTTCGGGACGCGACAAGATCAGTCGCGACAAAATCGGGCCGCCATTTCCTATGACGGCAGGGATTAAAAAGGTAAGACCGCACGGCTCTCGCCGAGCGGAGATAAGGGCCGGATCATCCGGCCGCGTCGATCAGTCATCGCACTCAATCGACGTTACACGTAATCGACGTTGCACTCAGCTGACATTAACCACTGAGGCAATCCTCGGAAAGGCAGTGAACCCGCCCGAGCTGGCTGACCGCCTGGCGCCCCCAAGTTGCGCCCTCGAGCGATGATGGCCCACGTCGACCAGCAGGCGCGTCTGACCCGGTCAGACGGCTGTGCCTATTCTTCGTTCGCTGCAATCGATTCCATAAGGGCAACGAGCTGACGCTGCACCGTCTGATCCTTGATCTTGCTGTAAGCGCGCAGCAGACGCAGGCTGAAGGCGCTGTCCAGGAAGAGCAGGCTCTCGACCTCACGGGCCTTGTTGTCGCCATCGTAGAAGAAGGTCACGGGCACATCGAGCGCCGTCGCGATCTGCTGCAAGCGTGCCGCGCCGACGCGATTGACGCCCTTCTCGTACTTCTGCACCTGCTGGAAGCTCACGCCGAGCTTTTCACCGAGCTCTGCCTGCGAAATCTTCTGTTCAACCCGGCGCAGGCGAATGCGCTTGCCAAGCTCAATGTCCGGCTTGCCGGCACTGCGCTGCTTCATCTTCTTTGCCGCTGATTTGTTCATACTAGTCTTGCCGTCCTTCCATCGGAAAGCCCCCGAATAAATGGGTCAGGGGTTCACCCATATATACTGTTTTAAGTTGCCGTGGATGGATGAATTCGTCTTTAAACCACGGGTATTTGCCAGGGTTAAAAGCCTCCACCAACCAGTCAATCATATGGCGCACCCTCGGGATGCGGCCGGTGGTGGCATGGTAGGACAGCCAGATATCGTAAGACCACTTCAACTCAACCTCAAGCGGTATCATCTTTCCGCCGAGCGCGCTCGCATAGGTTGGGAATACCCCGATACCGGCGCCGTGGGCGACGGCCCAGTAGTTGGCGCTCGAGACGTTGGTGGTCATCGCGATCAGGTCCCGCTGCTCGAAGCCGGGAAAGATGCTGGCAAATGCTTCGTTCGCAGCGGCTTCATCGGCGACCTGCAGAACCAAGCGATGTTTCATCAAGTCGTCAATCGTGTTCGGAACGCCATACACGTCTAGGTCCTGTACCCAAACCCCTTGCGGGTGACGGGGCGGAGTGATTCAAGGCTTCCCAAAAGAGGAGGTCCCGATGGCTCGCTTCGACCTTTCAGACACGGAGTGGACAATCATCGCGCCGCTGTTGCCTGGAGCGGAGGGCAAGAAGAACGGCCGGCCGCGGCCGGATGACCGCAAGGTGCTCAACGGCATCTTCTTCGTCTTGCGCACTGGCACGCCGTGGCGCGATCTGCCTGAGCGCTATGGCCCTTACACAACAGCCTACAATCGCTTTAATCGATGGGCCAAGAAGGGCATCTGGCTGCAGATATTTGAGGCCTTGGCAGCGAAGTCTCCACAGTCATTGCAGTTAATCGACTCCTCGATCATCCGCGCTCACCAGCACGCCGCCGGTGGTAAAAAGGGGGCCCGGATAACGCCATCGGCCGTTCTCGTGGAGGACTGAGCACCAAGATAAACGCCATCGTCGATCAGGCCGGCATGCCGGTCCATATTGTGCTGTCGCAGGGCCAGTCCTCGGACAAGACCGTGGCGCCGCCCCTCATCGAAGCGGTCGAGCCGGGGCGCGATCTGGTCGCCGACCGCGGTTACGATGCCCGAGCCCTCATCGATCTGGTCGAAAGCCGTGGCGGGCGCGCTCACATCCCAACCTGCCGCGACCGCAAGGTTCAGCGTTCGGTCGATCCTGCTCTCTATCGACAGCGCAATCTGATCGAACGCTTCTTCAACAAGTTGAAGCATTTCCGCCGCATCGCGACCCGCTACGATAAGAGCGCTCGCAATTTCCTCTCCGCCGTCTTGCTCGCCTCAACCCGCCTCTGGATGCGGTTTGAGTCCACGACCTAGATATTTCTCGCTCGCGAAACACATCAGATGCATGCGGCCAAGCCGCACCAGCTTGACATCGAGCGCGGACGGCCGCGAGAGGTGGATGGCCACGTCGGCCTCGTGGCGCGAGACATCCGCCGAGCGCATCGCGCAATACAGGTCGACCAGCACATTCGGAAAGCTCTGCTGAAATTCGACCAGGCGCGGCGCCAGCCAGAATGTCCCAAGCCCCTCGGTGACCGCGACGCGGACCTCGCCGGACGCCGCACCGGCCAGCCCGTCGCCGGCGCGCAGCAATTCGAACGCGGCGGTCTCCATGCGCTCGACAGCGGAGACGACCAGCGCGCCTTCATCCGTCAGCCGCGCCCCGTGGACGTCGCGCGTGAACAATGTGGCGCCGATCTGCCGCTCGAAATCGTCGATCCGTCGGCGCACCGCGTTGATCGACAGCGTGAGACGTTCGGCGGCGGAACGGAAGCTGCCGGCCCGGACGACCTCGAGGAAGATCCGGGCCGCGTCCCAGTCGGTCAGGCTCGCCAGCGCCGGCTTGCCTGCTACGGCTTTCGCCGGGGCTGCCCGCCCAGACGGGCTTCGCGCAGCCGGCTTCACCGCCCGAGCGGCTGGTGCGCCCACCGCACCGGCATCACCGATCTGGTCGCCACCCGGCCCCTGGAGCGCAACCGAAGCGTCGCTGATCTCTGCCGGCACGTCCGTCGCATGAGATCCCGCTTCCTCCTGGCGTTCCTTTTGAGGAACGCCCCGTTCCGCTGCAGCGCGCATACAAGCTTTCCTCGCCTGCTAGAGTATGGCCGAGAAACTACGTGGTGGCCGGTTCGATGCCATCGGTTGGTTGAGACATTGGCGATTCATGATCCCTGCGACGTGCAGTCTCTGCAGCATGGTTTTACCAGCAGCAGAAGCTTGGCAGGAACTGCCGAGTATCACGCGGACACGCGCAGCGCGAGTCGACCGGAGCATCGACGGTTTTTGCCTCGGCCGCAATGAAATGGTAATCGAAGATGGCAAGGGGCCATGCTATCGTGGTGAACGCTGCGTGTTGTTGACTCAGCGGACTCCGATCTTCGATCATCGACTCTTGCGCGGCGATGTTGTGGAAAATCGGGGCGCCGATTGCCACAGCAGGGACGGAAGCGACGTGGAGTTCGCATACACGGCGTGGGGAGGAACGAGATGACGAATCAGGGTGCCATCCGCGGGGCGGGACTTCTCCAGCTCCATCTCGTCAGACGCTAGAACGGAACGACGCCTGTGGCCAATTCAGACGAACAAATGCTTGCCGTCCTCGCTACTCTGGAGCAGTGCCGCGCTGCGCTCACTGCTGCCGGGAATCGCGAATCGGCGCATATGGTCTCGGTTGCCATCCTCGACCTCCGCATGAAGTTGAACCGCTTGAGCGAAGACGATCTCAAGTCGCTCTGCAATGAAATGGTTCAGGCTGACAACCCCGAGAAATTGCGCGATCCGAAGCCGCAGCCAGGGCAGCGCCGGCAACCTTTGCTCAGGCTGGTCAAGTAGCACGGTGCGATGCGCGCACGGGGGGCGGTTCCAAGTCGTGATCAAGCTGTGAAGCTGGTCAGCGGTGCAAGGCTAGCCGGAGCGAATTGCTGCGGCAAGATCGGGACCGACCTTTTGTCAGGCCGATCTTCCTCAATTTGAGCGCTGAACGAAGCTCGTCAGACGATGGACCGTCTCGGCAGGGGAGATCGCCGTCGCTGCGGACGTTCGAGATGTGCGCTGGTTCTGGCCGTAACCTGCCGGCCCTGTGTTGCGTATTCCTCATAACGGCGGCATGAAGCGGAGTGCCCTGGGCACGAGGCCGCCAAGAGGGTGTATCGCGGGACCCGCATGATCCAAAACGTATCGATACCGGCTGCTTTCATTGCCGGACTGGTCAGCTTCCTGTCGCCCTGCGTCCTGCCGCTGGTTCCGCCCTATCTGGTCTATCTGACCGGCGCCACGATCGAGCATATCGAGAGCGACGAGGCGCCGGCCGCCTCGCGGCGCGCCGTCATGCTCTCGGCGGGCCTGTTCGTGCTGGGCTTCTCCACCGTCTTCGTGATGCTGGGGGCGAGCGCCTCGCTGATCGGCGGCCTGATCCGGGCCTGGTCCGAGCAATTGTCGATCCTCGCCGGCATCGTGATCATCGTGATGGGCCTTCACTTCCTGGGCCTCACCCGGATTGCGTTTCTGATGCGGGAGGGGAGGTTGCCGATCCCGAAGCCGGTCGGCCTGTGGGGGGCCTACGTGATGGGGCTTGCCTTCGCCTTCGGCTGGACCCCCTGCATCGGTCCGATCCTGGCTGCGATCCTGTCGATCGCCGCGGCCGAAGCAACGGTCGCCAAGGGCGCCGGCCTCCTGGCCATCTACTCCGCCGGGCTCGGTATTCCGTTCCTGGTCGCCGCCTTCATGATCGAGCAGTTCTCGGCGCTGTTCATGCGGATGCGTGGCCATCTGGTCAATGTCGAGCGGGCGATGGGCCTCCTGATGATCGTCACCGGCATCGGCTTTCTGACCGGCGCGGTCTCGACCTTCAGCATCTGGCTGCTCGAAACCTTCCCGGCGCTGCAGAAGTTCGGCTGAGCGGGCGCCGCTGCGGTGAGAGCATGATCCGGAAAAGTGGAAACCGGTTTTTGCGAAAAGATCATGCTCAAAGAAAGAGATTAGTCTAATCGTCGAGCGCGCAGGTGATCGTGTAGATCACGCCCGGCGGCAGGAAGTCGACCGTGGCTTCGCCGCCGAGCTGATCGCGCGCGCTGCGCTCGATCAGGCGCGAGCCGAAGCCGCGCTGGATCGGGGCCGAGACCACCGGGCCGCCGGTCTCCCGCCATGTCAGCTTCAGCCGTGCCGGCTGCTTCTTTGCCGTATCGGCGTGGTTCAAGAGCTCCCACGACAGATCGACTGCGCCGGTGTCGTTGGACAATGCGCCGTATTTGGCGGCGTTGGTCGCAATCTCGTGCACGATCATCGACAGGACGACGGCGAGGCGCGGTGACAGCGCCACTTTGGGGCCGGTGATCCGGATGCGTTCCGGGGTGTTCAGCCGGTACGGCTTGAGCACGCGTCCGATCACGTCCTCCAGCTCGGAGCCCTGCCACTTCTCCTTGCTCAGGAGGTTGTGGGCCTCGGCGAGGGCTCCCAGCCGCCCCTCGAATTTCTCGCGCTCGAAGCGGCTGGCGCTTCGGAAGGTCTGGACGGCGATGGCCTGCAGGATGGCCAGCGTGTTCTTGACGCGGTGATTGAGTTCCTCGATCAGCAGGTCATGCAGCATCTCGGCGCGGGCGATCGTCGTCGCCATCCGCACCGCGAAGGCAAGGCCGATTGCCAGCATGATGCCGCCAATCAGGCTGGTGATGGCGAGGTTGCGCCAGAGCGGCGCCACCAGCGAGGTCTCGCTGATCCCGGCGCCGATGATCCAGCCCGTCAGGGGCGAATGGGTGAAGCTCGACAGCAGCGGCAGGCCTTCCAACGACACGCTCGACAGCGTCGCCTCGTGCTCGCTGATCATGCGTTCATAGACCGACGGCGACGCCTGCTTGCCGATCGTCTCGAGCGGATTTGGCACGCGCGCGAACACCACGGCCTGGCGGTCGAGCAGCGACAATGTCCAATCGGCGCTCGGGCGCTGCTTCTCGAGGATGGTCTGGAACATCTCGATCGGCGGACTGAAAGAGATATCGTAGATCACCTCGCCGTCGCGAAACACCGGCACCTCGACCGTGACGATCAGGCTCTTCTTCACGATGCCGTAGAACAGGTCGGAATATTGCGGCTGGCGCGTTTCGAAAACGCGTTTGGTAATCTCGCGGTTGCTGCGCAAGGGGAGATTGGCAGTGTCGGTGGTTGCCGACGAAAACAGCTGGTGTCCGTCGCGGTCAGCGACCAGGATCGTGCCGTGCTTACCGTACTGCTCGAGGAAGCCCATCGCGATCGGGCGGAAGCGCTCGAAGTCGCCGGTCTTCAAGGCATCCGTCAGCGCCAGCACCTGCACGCCGCCCGTCATCCGCTGCATCTCCGCATCGAGCGTGAGGCGGATGGCGCGCACCGTCTCGAGCACGCGCTGCCGGGCATCGGTGCGGTCCTGCATGTAGTTGTGAAATACGATGCCGCCGGCGAATAGGATGAGCGGCAGCGTGGTCCCTGCGACCAGAAGAGCAAGCCGGACCGGCAGGGAAAGCTTTGGCACGGATGCCCCGTTGAGATGACGGTTCCAATGAGCGGTAGGACCGCAATCGGCGGCAGGAAGGCTGGGCCCGGAGACGATCGGCGATGACGGCCCGGTGGTCAGGCTGCATCGGCTGCATCCGCATGGCCCGGCGGCTGCAGCCGTTTGCATCATCAGCATAAGAGAGTGGCGCACCCGCGCCAAGCTCATTGCGCGGCGATCCCCGGTTCCATCAGCGGGCGCCGTGCCCGGTCTGGCTGCTACAGATTGCTCTCGGTGATGGCGGCATAGACCATGGTGCGCAGCTCGCGCCGGATCGGGTAGGCATTCGACGGCAGCACCTGGGTCATGAAGATCGTGATCAGCTCTTCCGCCGGGTCGATCCAGAACGCCGTGGAGGCGGCGCCGCCCCAGGCATATTCGCCGGGGCTGCCGGCAATCAATGTCTTCGCAGGATCCATCGTGACCGAGAAGCCCAGGCCGAAACCGATGCCGTTATAGGCGGCCTCGGCGAACATCGACCGCGACAGCGCCGGCAGGTCGACGCCGCCGGGCAGGTGGTTGGATGTCATCAGCTTCAAGGTCTTCGGTCCGAGCAGCCGCACGCCGCCGACCTCGCCGCCATTGATCAGCGCGCGGCAGAACGTCAGATAGTCGGCCGTGGTCGCGCACAGGCCGCCGCCGCCGGAGATGAAGTCGGGCGGGCTCAGGAACGAGCTGGTCGCGGGATCATCCTGCAAGGTCAGGCCGCCTTTGCGGTCGGCGGCGTGAAACGACAAGGCGCCGCCGGCGTCAGCCGAGTAGCAGGCCGCCAGCCGGTGCGCCTTCGTGGCCGGGACGTGAAAGTCGGTGTCGGTCATGCCGAGCGGATCGAAGATGCGCTCCTTGAGAAATTGCTCGAACGGCTTGTCCGCGATCTTGCCGACGAGATAGCCGATCACGTCGGTGGAAACGGAGTAGTTCCAGGCCTCGCCGGGCGAGAACTCCAGCGGGATCCGCGCCAAATCGTCGATCATCGACTGCAGCGTGCCGGCCTTTTCGACGGCGCCGATCTTCGCCTCGCGATAGGCCGCATCGACATTGGAGCGCTGTTGGAAGCCGTAGGTGAGGCCGGAGGTATGGCGCAGCAGGTCGACGATCAGCATCGGCCGCGTCGGCGGCCGGCTGATGAAGGCCGGCGCGGTGCCGGCGACGAACACGCCGAGATTCCTCCACTCCGGAATATATTTGGCGACCGGCTCGTCGAGCGCGACCTTGCCTTCCTCGACCAGCATCATGAAGGCGACCGAGGTGATCGGCTTGGTCATCGAATAGATGCGATAGATCGTGTCATCCTTGACCGGCACTTTGCGCTCGACATCGGCATAGCCGAGCGAACTCGCATGCACGATCTTGCCGCGGCGATAGACCAGGAGCTGGGTGCCGGGAAAGCGGCCAGCCTCGACATAGCGGTCCCTGAGATGGGCGTCGATGCGGTCGAGCGCGGCTTTGGACATGCCGACGGTGTCGGGCGAGGCGGGGGTGGGGGCGAGCATCGGGCGTCTCCGCTGTCGTTCGATTTTCGTGGCCCGCGCGCGTGGCGGCCTGGCGCAAGCGAGGAGTCGGGTGATAGCGGAAAATTGCCCGGTCTCCAATGGCAGCGCTTGCCGGGCTGATGTAGCGTCAGCCGCCGGGAGGACTGCCAATGACCCAATTCAATGAAGCCGAGCTTACCGACGCGGTCGTCGCAAGCTTCGACCAGACGCCCGACAGCCGCGTGAAATTCCTGCTGCAGGAACTCGTGACCTCGCTTCACGACTATGTCCGCAAGACCCATCTGACCTTCGACGAATGGGCCGCCGCGATCGAATTCCTGACCCGGACGGGACAGACCTGCACCGCCAGCCGGCAGGAGTTCATCCTGTTGTCGGATGTGCTCGGCGTGTCCATGCTGGTCGACGCGATCAATCACCGGGAGCGCGCCGGCGCGACGGAGACCACGGTGCTAGGCCCGTTTTACGTCGGCGAGCATCGGCAGATGCCGCATGGCACCGATATCTCCGCAAACCTGAAGGGCGAGAAGATGTTCGTTCAGGGGCGCGTCACCGATCTTTCCGGCGCGCCGCTCGCGGGCGCGGCTGTCGACGTGTGGCATGCCGATGATGAAGGCTTCTACGATTCACAGCGGCCGGCCTATGCTGCGGACGGCCCGTCGTCGCGGGCGCGGTTCATCACCGATGCGGACGGACGCTTCTTCTTCCGCACCATCCTGCCCTGTAGCTATCCGATTCCGACGGATGGTCCGGTCGGCCAGCTGATCCTCGCGACCAAGCGACATCCGATGCGGCCGGCCCATGTCCATTTCCTGGTGGATGCCGCGGGCTATGAGCCGCTGATCACCCATGTCTTCATCGGCGGCGATGCATATCTCGATAGTGACGTGGTCTTCGGCGTGAAGGACGAGTTGGTCGCGACGGTGAGTCAACACACCGATCCGGTGATGCCCGACGGCAAGCTGGCATCGTCTCCGTGGCACCTGATGACCTACGAATTCCGCATGAAGCCGGGCGTCGGCACCGCTCCCCAACCGATGTTGGCGAAGCCCGCAACGGCCGCAGCGGAGTAGGATAAATGAAGGCGCCCACTTTTTGTGCAACGCACAGGAAGTGGGCGAATCGCAAATTTTGCGTGCGATTGCGGTGATCCGCAGGTGCTGGTGATTTTGACTAAGCTATTGTTTTCATAGAAATTCCCGCTCATTCGATCGCTGGCACAAAGCTTGAATAGATTTCTCTGACGCCATCGATGCCGTCTGCGCAAACCCCATCCGACATCTGACGCTGCCCCTCCGAGGCATCCCTCGGAACGCGCCCCTGTGCGCGATCGATCGGCGACTGGCGGACGGGCCCTTCAACCCATCGAGCGCTTTTCAGACAAAGGACGACAGCACTCATGACGAAGACTGCCAATCCTGCTCGCCGCAACGGCCTCAGCCGTCGTCAGCTTCTCAAGGCCGGCGCCGGCACGGCTGCGCTGCTCGCCGCGGCGAAGCTGAACCTGCCTGGCGGAGCGTTTGCGCAAGGCGCAGGGCCGGAAGTCACCAGCGCCAAGCTCGGCTTCATCGCCTTGAGCGATGCCGGCCCGCTGTTCGTCGCCAAGGACAAGGGCATGTTCGCCAAATACGGCATGCCCGATGTCGACGTGCAGAAGCAGGCCTCGTGGGGGACGACGCGCGACAACCTCGTGCTGGGCTCCGAAGGCAATGGCATCGATGGCGCGCACATCCTGACGCCGATGCCTTATCTGATCTCGTCGGGCAAGGTGACGCAGAACAATCAGCCGACGCCGATGTACATCCTGGCGCGGCTCAATCTCGATGCGCAGTGCATCTCCGTCGCCAAGGAATATGCCGACCTCAAGCTCGGCCTCGACACCGCGCCGTTCAAGGCCGCTCTCGAAAAGAAGAAGGCCTCAGGCAAGGCCGTGAAGGCCGCGATGACCTTCCCGGGCGGCACGCACGATCTGTGGATCCGCTACTGGCTCGCGGCCGGGGGCATCGATCCCGACAAGGACATCGAGACCATCGTGGTGCCGCCGCCGCAGATGGTGGCCAACATGAAGGTCGGCACCATGGACTGCTTCTGCGTCGGCGAGCCCTGGAATGCGCAACTCGTCAACCAGGGCATCGGCTACACCGCGGTGACGACCGGCGAGATCTGGAACAAGCATCCCGAAAAATCCTTCGCGATGCGCTCAGCCTTCGTCGACAAATATCCGAAGGCCGCAAAGGCGCTGACCATGGCGGTCATGGAAGCCCAGCAATGGTGCGACAAGATGGAAAACAAGCAGGAGCTTGCGACCATCATGGCGAAGCGGCAGTGGATCAACTGCCCGGTCGAGGACGTCGCGGGACGCTCGGCCGGCAAGTTCGACTACGGCACCGGCAAGGTGGTCGAGAACTCGCCTCATATCATGAAGTACTGGAGCGACTTCGCCTCCTATCCGTTCCAGAGCCACGATCTCTGGTTCATCACCGAGGACATCCGCTGGGGCAAATACGAAGCGGGCTTCGACGCCAAGGCGCTGATCGCCAAGGTCAACCGCGAGGACATCTGGCGCGAGGCGGCCAAGGACATGAACGTCGCCGCCAGCGAGATCCCGACCTCCAAGTCGCGCGGCAAGGAGACGTTCTTCGACGGCAAGGTGTTCGACCCCGAAGATCCCGCCGCCTATCTGAAGTCGCTGTCGATCAAGCGCGTCGACGCCTGATCAGGACCCGCCGCGCGCGACCGGCGCGCGGCTCCTCTCATTGCACGGAGAAAGGTTTCCGATGTCCATGCCAGCGTTGACGAGCGATAGCGCGCCCAAGATCGTGCCGACGGCATCCGCGCCCACGGCCGCTTCTGCGTCCGTGGTGACGATGACGCCGAAGCAGCCGCCGAAGGCTGAGCGCTATGTGAAGATGGCCCGAGAGGCCGCCGTGCGCGTGGTGCCGCCGCTGATCGTGCTGGCGCTGTTCCTCATCGTCTGGGAGCTGTTGTGCCGCCGCGCCGGCTCGGCGCTGCCGCCGCCATCGCGCGTGTTTTCGGATACGCGCGAGCTGATCTTCGATCCGTTCTTCGACCATGGCGGCATCGACAAGGGCCTGTTCTGGCATCTCGAGGCGAGCCTCCGCCGCGTCGCGATCGGCTATGCCATCGCCGCCATCGTCGGCGTCGCGGTCGGCACGCTGATCGGCCAGTCGGTCTGGGCGATGCGCGGGCTCGATCCGATCTTCCAGGTGCTGCGCACGATCCCGCCGCTGGCCTGGCTGCCGCTGTCGCTGGCGGCGTTCCGCGATGGCCAGCCGTCGGCGATCTTCGTCATCTTCATCACCTCGGTGTGGCCGATCATCATCAACACTGCGGTCGGCATCCGCAACATTCCGCAGGACTATCGCAACGTCGCCGCGGTGGTGCAGCTCAATCCGCTTGAGTTCTTCGCCAAGATCATGATCCCCGCGGCCGCTCCCTACATTTTCACCGGCCTGCGCATCGGCATCGGCCTGTCCTGGCTCGCCATCGTCGCCGCCGAGATGCTGATCGGCGGCGTCGGCATCGGCTTCTTCATCTGGGACGCGTGGAATTCCTCGCATATCAGCGAGATCGTCCTGGCGCTGTTCTATGTCGGCATCATCGGCTTCGTGCTCGATCGCCTGATCGCGACCGTCGGCAAAGTCGTCACCCGCGGCACCGCGACGAACTGAGAGGGATTGGATCATGGCCTATCTGAAGCTCGATCACGTCGACAAAACCTTCACCCGCGGCGCCACCACGACCGAAGTGCTGAAGGACATCAACCTCACGATCGAGAAGGGCGAGTACGTCTCGATCATCGGCCATTCCGGCTGCGGCAAGTCGACGATGCTCAACATCGTCGCCGGCCTCACCACCGCGACGTCAGGCGGCGTTCTGCTGGAGGAGCGCGAGGTCAATTCGCCGGGGCCCGACCGCGCCGTGGTGTTCCAGAACCACAGCCTGCTGCCCTGGCTGACGGTCTATGAGAACGTGCGGCTCGGCGTCGACAAGGTGTTCGCCAAGACCAAGACTCGCGCCGAGCGCGATGCCTGGACCATGCACAATCTCAACCTCGTGCAGATGGCGCATGCCAAGGACAAGCGGCCCAACGAGATCTCCGGCGGCATGAAGCAGCGCGTCGGTATCGCGCGGGCGCTGGCGATGGAGCCGAAAGTGCTGCTGCTCGACGAGCCGTTCGGCGCGCTCGACGCGCTGACGCGGGCGCATCTGCAGGATTCGGTGATGGCGCTGCATCAGAAGCTCGGCAACACCATCCTGATGATCACCCACGATGTCGACGAGGCCGTGCTGCTGTCGGACCGCATCGTGATGATGACCAACGGCCCGAGCGCGCATATCGGCGAGGTGCTCGAGGTCGCGCTGCCGCGGCCGCGCAAGCGGCTCGAGCTCGCGACCAACGCGACCTATGTGAAGTGCCGACAGCGGGTGCTCGAATTCCTCTATGAGCGCCACCGCTTCGTCGAGGCCGCGTGACGCAGGAGACATTCGGAGAGTGGATCGAACCACTCTCCGCGTGAGGCGACCAACAGGCTCTCGTCCATTTCAAGGAAGGCATTGCCGATGACCCCGTCTCAGATCACGCTCGTTCAGGAGAGCTTCGCCAAGGTCGCGCCGATCTCCGATCAGGCCGCCGTGCTGTTCTACGATCGGCTGTTCGAGGTCGCGCCGCCGGTGCGCGCGATGTTTCCCGAGGATTTGACCGAGCAGCGCAAGAAGCTGATGGGCACGCTGGCGGTGGTGGTCGGCGGCCTGTCGAACCTGGACACGGTGCTGCCGGCGGCAAGCGCACTCGCCAAGCGCCACGTGAATTATGGTGCCAAGCCCGAGCACTACCCGGTGGTCGGCGCCGCGCTGCTGTGGACGCTCGAAAAGGGGCTCGGCGAGGCTTGGACCCCCGAGGTCGCCGAAGCCTGGACCGCGGCCTACGGCACGCTGTCCGGCTACATGATTTCGGAAGCCTATGGCAACGCACAGGCAGCGGAGTAGGCCCGTTGAGTGAGCCGCTCGTCATCGTCGGCAACGGCATGGCCGCTGCGAAGCTGGTCGAGGAGCTGTCGCAGACCGCCCTCGGTCGCTATGCGATCGCCGTCATCGGCGAGGAGCCGCGGCTCGCCTACAACCGCGTGCTGCTGTCGTCGGTCTTGGCCGGCGAGGCGGCATCGCACGAGATCGAGCTCAAGCCCGCGGCGTGGTGGCGCGAGCGCGGCGTGACGCTGAAATATGGCGCGCGGGTCACGCGCATCGATGTCGGCCGCCGGGAGTTGGAGGTCGAGAACGAAGAGAACATGGCGTTCTCACGCCTGGTTCTGGCCACCGGCTCGCTGCCGCTGCGGCTGCCGGTGCCCGGCGCCGATCTGGCGGGGGTGCATACGTTCCGCGACAGCCGCGACACCGACGTGCTGTTGAGCCTGGCTGCGAAGAAGTCGCGCGTGGTCGTGGTCGGCGGTGGACTGCTCGGGCTGGAGGCGGCCTATGGCCTGGCGCGTGCCGGCGCCAAGGTGACGCTGCTGCACCTGATGGATCGGCTGATGGAGCGGCAGCTCGACGCCTCGGCGGCGGCGCTGTTGAAAGTGCTGGTCGAGCGGAAAGGCATTGAGGTTCTGCTGCAGGCGAGCACGGCGGCGATCCATGGCGAGCTCCGCGTCGAGCGTGTCGAACTCGCCGACGGGCGGAGCCTGGCTGCGGATGCGGTGATCTTTGCGGCCGGCATCAGGCCCAACGTGGCGCTCGCCAAGGAGGCGGGGCTTGCGGTCAATCGCGGCATCGTCGTCGACGACGCTCTGCAGAGTTCGGTGCCCGGCATCTCCGCGCTCGGCGAATGCGCCGAGCATCGCGGCACCTGCTACGGGCTGGTCGAGCCCGCTTATGAGCAGGCGCGGGTGCTGGCGCGGCATCTCGCGGGCCGCAAGGCGGCCTATCAGGGCAGCGTGGTCGCCACCAATCTGAAGGTGTCCGGGGTCGCGGTGTTCTCGGCCGGTGACTTCGTCGGCGCCCCGGGCAGCGAGGCGATCGTGCTCAATGATGCCAGGCGCGGCATCTACAAGAAGCTCGTGATCGCCGATGGCCGCCTCACCGGTGCCGTGCTGATCGGCGACACGCAGGATGCGCTCTGGTATCGCGACCTGATCCGCAATCGCGAGCCGATTGCGTCGATCCGGACCGAGATGATGTTCGGCCGCGCGGGGGCGCGGCCAAGGGCCGCGTGAGGGGGATTCGCACGACGATGACCACTGTCGATCCGAAGCTGCGCACCGTGCGCACCGCCTGTCCTTATTGTGGCGTCGGCTGCGGCGTGCTCGCCACGCCCGATGGCAGCGGCGGCGCCGCCATCTCGGGCGATCCGGTGCATCCCGCCAATCTCGGCCGGCTCTGCTCCAAGGGCTCGGCGCTCGGCGAGACGCTCGGGCTGGAGAGCCGCCTGCTGTATCCGATGGTCCGCTGCAAGCACGGCCTGGAGCGGGTGGCGTGGAGCGATGCGCTCGATCACGTCGCGAGCCGTCTGAAGCACATCGTCGCCCGCGACGGCGAGGATGCGGTGGCGTTCTATCTCTCCGGCCAGATGCTGACCGAGGATTATTACGTCGCCAACAAGCTGATGAAGGGCTTTCTCGGTTCGGCCAATGTCGACACCAATTCGCGCCTGTGCATGGCCTCCTCGGTCGCCGGCCATCGCCGCGCCTTCGGCAGCGATACCGTGCCCGGGAGTTATGAGGATCTCGACCAGGCCGATCTGCTGGTTTTCGTCGGCAGCAATGCCGCCTGGTGCCATCCGGTGCTGTACCAGCGCATGCTCGCCAACAAGCAGGGCCGTGGCGCGAAGTTCGTCGTCATCGATCCGCGCCGCACCGACACCGCCAGCGAAGCGGACCTGTTCCTTGGCCTGAAGCCGGGCACCGATGCAGCGCTGTTCTCCGGCCTGCTGGTGCATCTCGCCGACAGCGGCGCGCTCGATCGCGACTACATTGCCCGCCACACCAGCGGCTTCGACGAGACGCTCGCGCGCGCCCGCAGCCTCGCGGGCAGCGCTGCCGCCACCGCGCTCGCGACCGGCCTGTCCGAGACGGACGTGGCCGCCTTCTTCAAGCTGTTCCGCGAGACGCCCAAGGTCGTCACGCTGTATTCGCAGGGCGTCAACCAGTCGGCGCAGGGCACCGACAAGGTCAATGCCATCCTGAACTGCCATCTCGCGACAGCGCGGATCGGCAGACCGGGCATGGGGCCGTTCTCCTTGACGGGCCAGCCCAATGCCATGGGCGGCCGTGAGGTCGGTGGCCTCGCCAACCAGCTCGCCGCCCATATGAGCTTCACGCCGCCGGAGATCGATCGGGTCCGCCGCTTCTGGAAGGCGCCCGATATCGCCACCCATGAGGGCTTGAAGGCGGTCGCGATGTTCGAGGCGATCGCGCGCGGCCAGATCAAGGCGCTGTGGGTGATCGGCACCAATCCGGCGGTGTCGCTGCCGGACGCCGATCTCGTCCGCGCCGCGCTGAAGAAGCTCGAATTGTTCGTCGTCTCCGAGAATGTCCGCTCCAACGACACGGTCGATGCCGGCGTGCATGTGCTGCTGCCCGCGCAGGCCTGGGGCGAGAAGTCGGGCACCGTCACCAATTCGGAGCGGCGCATCTCGCGGCAGCGCGCCTTCATGGCACCGGCCGGCGAGGCTAGGCCGGACTGGTGGATCCTGAGCGAGGTCGGCAAGCGGCTCGGCTTTGCACAGGCCTTCAACTACAACTCCGCGGCCGACGTGTTCCGCGAGCACGCCGCGCTGTCGGCGTTCGAGAACGAGGGCAGCCGCGATTTCGACATCGGCGCGCTGGCGACGCTGACGGATGAGGAATACGAGGCGATGGCGCCGGTGCAGTGGCCGGCGCGCGCCGGCAAGCCGCCCGAGCCGCGCGTCTTTGCCGACGGCAGCTTCTTTACCAACGACCGCAAGGCCCGCTTCGTCGCGCCTGACGTGCCGGCGCTGCGCAGCGAGACGACCGCCGCGCGGCCCTTGCGGCTGAATACTGGGCGTATCCGCGACCAGTGGCACACAATGACGCGCACGGGCCTTAGCCCACGGCTCTCGGCGCATCTGCCGGAGCCGTTCGTCGAGGTCCATCCGGACGACGCGCTGCGCTACGGCCTGATGCATGACGGCTTTGCCAAGGTCACGACCGAGCATGGCCAGTGCATCCTCAAAGTCGTCGTCAGCGAGCGCCAGCAGCGCGGCATGCTGTTCGCGCCGATCCATTGGAACGCGACCAACTCCTCGCATGGCCGCGTCGGCGCGCTGGTCGCCGCGCATACCGATCCGTTCTCCGGCCAGCCCGAGGCCAAGGCGACGCCGGCTGCGATCAGTCCCTATGAGTACGTGTTCCGCGGCTTCATCCTGTCGCGCAGCGAGCTGCCACTGCCGCCGAACCTGTGGTGGGTGCGCGCGACGGTGCCGGGCGGCTTCGGTTATCTGTTCGCCGACAATGGCGACCTCATGCGCTGGCCGGCCTGGTTCAAGGCGCGCGCCAGCGACGATGTCGCCGACTACATGGATGTCGGCGGCGGCGTCTATCGCGCCGCGTCCTTTGCCGGGGATCGCATCGAGACCTGCATGTTCGTCGGCCCCGGCCATGACGCCGGCGACTGGAACGTGGTGAAGACGATGTTCGCGGCCGACAGCCTCGACGACGAGCAGCGCCGCATGCTGCTGTCCGGCCGCGCGCCGGACGGGACAGGCGGCGGGCCGATCGTCTGTGCCTGCTTCGGCGTCGGCCGCGACACGATATGCGACGCGATCGCCTCCGGTGCGCGCACGCCCGCTGCGATCGGCGCGCGGCTCAAGGCCGGCACCAATTGCGGCTCCTGCATCCCGGAGATGAAGCGGCTGATCGCGCAGACGGCGACGCAGGCTGCCGACGCGGTAAAGGTGGCGAGCTAGTTCAGCGCCGCCATTGCGAGCGAAGCGACGCCATCCAGAGTCCCGCGACGACTCTGGATGGCTTTCGTCGTATGCGGCTCCTCGCAATGACGGAAGGAGGCAATCGACGCCATCAGCGCCATCCTCTATGTTCGCTGCCATGAAGCACAAGACATTCGGAACCGGCGGGGCCAGCGTCTCCGTCATCGGGCAGGGCACTTGGCATTTCGACTTCGGTGACCGCAGCCGCGCCATCGCGGCGCTTCGCCGCGGGCTGGAGCTGGGCGCCACCCACATCGACACCGCCGAGATGTATGGCGATGCCGAACTCATCATTGCCGAGGCCATCGCCGGGCGCCGCGACGAGGTGTTCCTGGTGTCCAAGGTGCTGCCGAGCAACGCCTCGCGCAAGGGCACCATCACCGCCTGCGAGCGCTCGCTGAAGCGGCTGAAGACGGACCGGCTCGACTGCTACCTGCTGCATTGGCCGGGGTCCTATCCGCTGGAGGACACCGTCGCCGCATTCGAGGAACTCAAGGCCGCCGGCAAGATCGCCTCCTGGGGCGTCAGCAATTTCGACGTCGACGATCTCGACGAATTGCTGGAGGTTGCCGGCGAGGGCAAGATTGCCTGCAACCAAGTGCTCTATCATCTGCAGGAGCGCGCCATCGAGCACGCGGTCATTCCCTGGTGCGGTCAGCACGGCGTCGCCGTGGTGGCCTATTCGCCGTTCGGCCATGATGATTTTCCGGAGCGCCGCAGCGCCGGCGGCGAGGTGCTGCAGCGCATCGCGGAGCAGCACGGGGCCACGCCGCGCCAGATCGCACTCGCCTTCCTGACCCGCGCCTCCTCGCTGCTCGCCATCCCCAAGGCCTCGCGCCCAGACCATGCCGAGGAGAATGCCGCTGCCGGGGACATCGCACTGACCGCCGCCGACATTGCTGCGATCGATCGTGCTTTTCCGCGCGGGCCGAAGCCGCGCGGTCTGCCCATGTTGTAGTGCAGCATCACGGAAAATTACGGATGTTTGCGACCTGGGCGCGTGGGCAATGCATAGATGCTGCCCGCTTTCAATGGGTTGTCGCGACGGCCTGATTGGCGTTTTGTCGCCACTCACCGATTCGTTTCGCCTTGAGATCCCCGAGTTCGACCGTGACCCCGCCACCGAGCGCGGCAGCCGCCGCGCGTCTCGACGACGTGCCGACGTCCCTGCCACAGAAGCCGCCAGTGGCGCGCAAGCGTGCGCCCGCGCGCACGGACCGGCCGTTCCGCGGGATTGCGCTGATCCTGCTGTCGACCGTGTTCCTCGGCACCTCCGACGTGACCGCCAAATATCTGTCGAAGACGCTGCCCGCGATCGAAATCACCTGGATCCGCTTCACGGTGTTCGCGCTGATCATGGTGCCGGCGATGATCCCGGGCTCGCCGCTGTTTGCGATGCGCACCGAGCGGCTGCCATTCCAACTCCTGCGCGGCGTCGCTTTGCTCGGCTCGTCGATCTTCTTCATCACCGGTCTCGGCTATCTGCCGATCGCGGAAGCCTCCGCCACCGGCTTCGTCGCGCCGCTGTTCGTCACGGCGCTCTCGATCATCTTTCTCGGCGAGAAGGTCGGCCTGCGCCGCTGGATCGCGACCGCGGTCGGCCTGTGCGGCGTGCTGATCATCCTCCGGCCCGGCACCGGCGCGTTCCATCTCGCCGCTCTGTTCCCGATCGCCTCCGCCTTCTCCTGGGCCTGCACCCTGATCATGACGCGGATCATGAGCGGCCGCGAGCACGCCATCACCATCATGACCTATTCGTCGATTGCCGGCCTGTGCCTGCTGTCGGCGATGGTGCCGTTCGTGTGGATCACGCCGTCATGGCAGGACATCGGCTTCGGCGTGCTGGTCGGCGTCGCCTCGACGATGGGGCAGTGGATCGTTGTGCTCGCGTTCCGCTACGCCGATGCCTCCGTGCTGGCGCCGTTCTCCTACACCCAGCTGCTGTGGGTCAGCCTGCTCGGCTTCTTCGTGTTCGGCGAGGTGCCGAGCATCTGGACCGTGGTCGGCGCCGCCTTCATCGTCTCCAGCGGTCTCTACACCGCCCATCGCGAGCGCGTGCGCCGCTCGCAATTGCTGCAGGTTGCCGGCGAGAGTTCGCCGAATCCCTGAGATCGTGACGATCCTTTCCGGCGCGAGGTCGAGCGGCTTGGAGCCGGCTTCCGCCGATGCTAGGTGTGCCCCGGACGAACAAGAACAACAGGGAGCACGCCGCCATGATCGATCTGACGCCCGAGTCCATGCTGCCCGACGATGGCACCAGCGGCACGCTGGTCGGCCGCATCTGGCGCCCCGACGTGGATGGCCCGGCGGTGGTCGCCGTCCGCGACGACGGCGTGTTCGACGTCACCTCGGCATTCCCGACCGTCAGCGCGCTGTGCGAGCAGGACGATCCCGCGACCGCGCTCCGCTCCATGGGCGGTCATCGGATCGGCGATCTCGCCGATATCCTCGCCAACACGCCGCCGGACCGCCGCGATCCCGCAAAGCCCTGGCTGCTGGCCCCGGTCGATCTCCAGGTGCTGAAGGCGGCCGGCGTCACCTTTGCGATCTCGATGCTGGAGCGCGTCATCGAGGAACGTGCGCGCGGCAATCCGGCCTCGGCCGACGCCATCCGCAAGGAGGTGGTGCGGCTGGTCGGCGACGACTTCTCCAAGCTCAAGCCGGGATCGGAGCAGGCGATGCACCTCAAGCAGGTGCTGATCGAGCAGAACGCCTGGAGCCAGTATCTCGAGGTCGGCATCGGCCCCGATGCCGAGGTCTTCACCAAGGCGCCGACGCTGTCGTCGGTCGGCACCGGCATGGATGCCGGGCTGCATCCGAAATCGACCTGGAACAATCCGGAGCCGGAGGTCGTGCTGGCGGTGTCGAGCCGCGGCAAAATCGTCGGCGCCACGCTCGGCAACGACGTCAATCTGCGCGACTTCGAGGGCCGCTCGGCGCTGCTCTTGTCCAAGGCCAAGGACAACAACGCCTCCTGCGCCATCGGCCCGCTGCTGCGCCTGTTCGACAAGGGCTTCACGCTGGATGATGTCCGCAAGATGGATGTCGCGCTCACCGTGACCGGCAGCGATGGCTTCGTGCTCGATGGCCATTCCTCGATCTCGAAGATCAGTCGCGATCCGACGGATCTCGTCGCCCAGACCATCGGCGCCGTGCATCAATATCCCGACGGCTTCGCGCTGTTCCTCGGCACGATGTTCGCGCCCGTGAAGGATCGCGACGCGCCAGGCCAAGGCTTCACCCATAAGCGCGACGACATCGTCACCATCTCCGCTCCGCAACTCGGCCGCCTCGTCAACCGCATGCGCAACAGCGACGAATGCGAGCCCTGGACCTTCGGCTTGGGCGCCCTGATGCGCAACCTGGCAAGGCGGAAGCTGATCTGAGGCACGCCGCCTCCACACACACGATGTCATTCCGGGGCGCGCGATAGCGCGCGCCCGGAATCCATACGCCGCGGCGGTGGTGAGTCCGCCGAGCTGAGTGGCGATCGTGCTTCACTACGCAGGGGCGTGGTTATGGACTCCGGGCTCGCGCTGCGCGCGCCCCGGAGTGACGTCAGAGGATGGCGAAACATCGCCGGGCCTCATGGTTCGAGACGCGCCGCAAGCGGCCCTCACCATGAGGGTTGAGAGGATCTCAGGCTCGAGCTCGCGCCACGCAATCAGCCCTCGTCCTGAGGAGCCCGCCGGGCGTCTCGAAGGACCGCTGCAGGGCTCTGCCGGCCCGATGTCCGCTCATGCTCGCGCCAGTGTCACGGAGTGACGGCGGACGTCGAGCTGCCGCCGTCGGCCCGTCACACAAGCCCTGACGCCGTCTGCCCGGCGGCGCGACGGGGGCGCTCCTGCAATTGTGCGGGATCGGCCAGCGCCCGTTCGCGCACCAGCGACAGCGCATGGTCGCGCTCGGCGGCCGTGCTACGCCGCGGTTCGGGACGGCGCAGGCCCAGATCGTCGTCGATCGGGTCCTTGGGCACCAGCGACAGCGCGCGCTCGAACGGATCGACCGAGGGTTCGCGGCCTTTGCCGCTGTCGCGGCTCGGCTCCGCCTCGGCCGGACGCCGTGCCACCAAGGTCTTGATGCGGCCGATCAGGCCGGACGGCGCCTCCGGCGGGGCGGAGTCGAACGGGTCGGCATAGAACGTCGCGCCGGCCTTCTCGACCATGCCGGCGAGCGCCGTGACCATGCGCGGCGAGCCGCAGGCATAGACGACATCGGAGGCCGTCAGTGTCGGCATCTGCGGCTCGATGCGCCCGGTGCGGATCGAGGGATGGTTGATCGGGCCTTCCTCCACGGTCGGAATGATCGTGACATTCGGCAGCCGCGCCAGCTGCGCCAGGATCGGCGTCATGTAGAGCTGCGGCAGCTTCTTGGCGCCGGCGATGATCACCATGGGCCGATTGCGGTTCTCGCGCAGCGCCATGGCGGCGATGGCCCAGATCGGCGCGAAGCCGGTGCCGCTGCCGGCGAGGATCAGCCGGCCGGCGCCGCCTGGACGCAGGAACGCATGCCCATAGGGCCCCTGGATGCGCAGCCGGTGCCCCGGGCGGATGCCGCTGCCGAGCGCGGTCGTCACGCGGCCGCCGCGCACCTTCTTGATGTTGAGATGGATGACGCGGCCGCCGATGCGGCCGTCGAACGACGCCGTCGGGCTGTAGGCGCGCGCCGGATAGCCGGCGAAGGTGAACTTGAAGTACTGACCCGGCAGATAGCTGATGCTCTTCTCGGGTGCGATCATCAGCTCCATGATGTCGGGCGCGACCTCGCGCAGGCCCACCAGCCGTGCCTTGCTGATGTCGATCTCCGGCACGTCCTCCACCTCGACGTCGAGGTCCGACACCACGCGGGCCTGGCACGCATAGATCATGCCCTGCGTATGCGTCTCCCCGCACACGGTCTGGCCCTTGGCGACGTGAACCATGCAGGTGCCGCAGGTGCCGGCGCGGCAGTCGAACGGAATTTCGACGCCGTTGGCCAGCGCGCCGTCGAGCAGCACGTCACCCGCGCGGACGCGGAACTGGCGGCCTTTGACGGTGACGGTCCTGAAGTTCGACATGGGCTACTCCTCGATCGATGACGCTGAGACTGTGGGAAGGCTTTAAGCCGCGGGATCACGCCTTGCCGGGTGAGACGCGGATCAGGTTCTTGTTGGCGGTGCTCTCGAACCGGCTCGACCAATAGTTCGAGGCCATCACCGGCCGCTTCAGCCAGCTCACCTTCGGGTTACGCAGCACCAGGAACCAGAAGAAGAACGGCGTCGTGACGAGATGTGAGACCAGCGGAAACCAGTCCGGCAGCAGCGAGGCCGGGCCGGGCAGGCGATACCAGTAGTAGGTGCTGATCGCGGCCGCCGCGAAGATGCGATGCATCCTGGTGCGGCTGGCCGGCTTGTAGCGCAGCACATGCTCGCCAATCTTGAAGAGGATGTAGCTGATGATGGCCGCGCCGAACGGCCAGACATAGGCGGTGATGATCTCGGCATGTCCGACCTGCTGCGGCGGATAGTCCGGCACCTGGAACCAGCCCCAGACGAAGCCCGGAAAACTGCCGATCAGGAAGTTGCCGAGGAACTGCTGCACCTTGGTCGGGACGCCCGCCGTCGGCGTCAGCTCGGGCGTCGAGTCCGGGCACGGATTGCTGCAGGCCTCGCAGATATTGCAGCGGGCGTTCTTGAAGGTGAGCGCCGGGTTGGTGCCATAGAGACGCTCGACCGGGTGGATGGGGCAGAGCGAGGTGCACCAGCCCGAACGCATCTCGAACACCGATCCCATTGCGAACGCCATGAACGCAGCCGACAGCAGCATCAGCGCCGTCAGCGGACCGTCGACATTCAGCCCGATGCGCCGCATCGGCACGACGATGAACAGCAGGGTCACGCCGATCACCGCCAAGGTCGCCGCGCCCCATTCCGGCATCCGGATGTTCTGCGAGATGCCCATCTTGTTCGGCAGCAGATGGAAGGTCGCCATCGGGCAGATGTTGCGCCAGAGGCCCGGCGAGATCGTCACCAGCGCCGGCGCGATCGGAATCAGGAGATTCCACATCAGCGCGATGCCGAGCGGAGGAAAGAACAGCAGCAGATTCACCAGGAGCACGCCGACGATCAACATGACCGTCTGCATCGTCAGCCAGAACCGTCGCTCGGCCCGTCCGGTGCTGCGGCTGCCGGGCTGTGCCGCCGGCTGATACCGCGCGGGAGCCACTTTCACGGCCACATAAGCGAGCGGCCGGGCGTTTCCATGATGCGAAGTGTAGTCGTGTCGGGACGAACGTTGGGCGCTGTTGTTTGGCATTGCTTTCCAGGACGCGTGTTGTTCTTCACGATCGCGCCGACCGCACGAGCCCCGGATCTGGACTTGTTAGTCCGGCGATCCCGTTCGCTCGTGTCTCAGCGCATGCTGTGGTGCAGAATCTGACGGCGAGATGTGGCGCTTTTTGACGGCCAATATGGACGTGTCTGGGCCATGCTGCGGTTGGCTTGCGGCCGTTTGATCTGGATCAAATCCAGGAACATCAAGCATTTGATCGATATCGATGTGCATTTCCGCGGGCGTTTGATCTGGATCAATGACGACCCTTGCTGTGACACGCCTCCGGCAAGATCAAGGCCGCGCCTGCGTGCTCCCGGCAACGACGGCAGAGATTGCGGAGGTGGCGCGGCTCACACCGGCAGGGCGATCGAGTACTTCACCTGGCTGAGCGCAAAGCTGCTTTCGATCGAGGCGATGCCGTCGAGCCGCGTCAGCTTCGATTTCAGGAACGCCTCGTAAGACGACAGATCGGCCGCGACTACGCGCAGCAGATAGTCCCGATTGCCGGTCATCAGATAGCATTCCAGCACCTCGGGCCAGGCGGAGATCGCCTTTTCGAAGCGCTTGAGATCCTCCTCCTTCTGCCGAGCCAGCTTGATCGAGATGAAGACGGAGACGTGCAGCCCGAGTGCCTTCTGGTCGACGGTCGCGAGATAGCGGGTGATGACGCCGCGCTCCTCCAGCAGCTTGACGCGGCGGTGGCACGGCGAGACCGAGAGGCCAACCTTGTCGGCGAGCTCCTGCATGGTGATGCGGCCGTCGGCCTGGAGATGGCCGAGGATCTTGCGGTCGATGGCGTCGAGATCGGGCATTGGGATCATTTTGGTAAAACTGGCAGATTGATGGGAAAATATCCCAATAATGTCGGATCGTGCGCGAAAAATTGAGAATTTTGGCCGGGCCGGCGGGATTAAGCTTGACGAATCCACCACGACCCGCCGGGAGCAGCGCCATGGCCAAGCCATCCGCCTCGTCAGACCGTCTCGACATCCTGAACGCGCTGACCCGCAAGGTGCTCTGGCTGTCGTCCTGGACCATCCACCACGCCAACCATATCAGGCCCAACATCGACGGCCTGAAGGTCGGCGGACACCAGGCATCCTCGGCCTCGCTCGCGACCATCATGTCGGCGTTGTATTTCTCGGTACTGCGCCCCGAGGACCGCGTCGCGGTGAAGCCGCATGCCAGCCCGGTCTTCCATGCCATCCAATATCTGTTCGGCCGGCAGAGCCGCGAGAAGCTGGAGAATTTCCGCGGCTTCAAGGGCGCGCAGTCCTATCCGTCACGGACCAAGGACGTCGACGATGTCGACTTCTCGACCGGCTCGGTCGGCCTCGGCGTGGCGCAGACGCTGTTCTCGTCGCTGGTGCAGGACTATGTGCAGGCGCATGGCTGGATGAAGGACCGCCGCGAAGGCCGCATGATCGCGCTGGTCGGCGATGCCGAGATGGACGAGGGCAACATCTTCGAGGCGCTGGCCGAAGGCTGGAAGCACGGCCTGCGCAACACCTGGTGGATCGTCGACTACAACCGCCAGAGCCTCGACGCCGTGGTGCGCGAGGGCCTGTGGGAGAAGTTCGAGACCATGTTCCGCAACTTCGGCTGGGACGTGGTGATCGTGAAATACGGCCGGCTGATGCGTGAGGCCTTCGCCGAGCCCGGCGGCGAGGCGCTGCGGCGCTGGATCGACAATTGTCCCAACGCGCTCTACGCCGCGCTGTGCTTCCAGGGCGGCGCGGCCTTTCGCAAGCACATCCAGGACGACATCGGCGACCAGGGCGACGTGACGCGGCTGCTCGACCGGCGCAGCGACGACGAGCTGCTGGCGCTGATGTCGAATCTCGGCGGCCACGACATGGCGAGCATGCTGGAGGCGTTCGAGTCCATCGACCACGACCGCCCGGTCTGCTTCATCGCCTACACCATCAAGGGCGTCGGCCTGCCGTTCCAGGGCCACAAGGACAATCATGCCGGGCTGATGACGGTCGCGCAGATGGAGAGATGGCGCGCCCAGCAGAACATCCGCCCCGGCCACGAGTGGGACAAGTTCGAAGGGCTGAAGCAGGATGCGGCGATGCTGGAGTCGTTCCTGGCGTCGGTGCCGTTCAACCGTGATGGTCGCCGCCTGAGCGATGCCGTGCTCGACGTGCCGGGGCGACTGACCTTCACGGCCGCGGCGCAGATGTCGACGCAGCAGGGCTTTGGCCTCATCCTCAACGATCTCGCCCGCAGCGATAGCGCGATGGCCTCACGCATCGTGACCTCGTCGCCCGACGTCACCGTCTCGACCAATCTCGGCGCCTGGGTCAACCGCCGCGGGCTGTTCGCTCGCGCCGAGAAGGCCGACCTGTTCCGCAGCGAGAGGATCCCGTCGACCTTCAACTGGGCGGCCTCGCCGAAGGGCCAGCACATCGAGCTGGGGATCGCCGAGATGAACCTGTTCATCATGGCCTCCGCGCTCGGCCTGTCGCATGCCATCAACGGCGCGCGGCTGCTGCCGATCGTTACGCTCTATGATCCCTTCATCGAGCGCGGCCTCGATGCGTTGAACTACGCCTGCTATCAGGATGCGCGCTTCATGGTGGTGGCGACGCCGTCGGGCGTGACCTTGGCACCGGAGGGCGGCGCGCATCAGTCGATCGCAACGCCGCTGATCGGCATGGCGCAGGACGGACTGTCGTCGTTCGAGCCGGCCTTCGTCGACGAGCTCGCCGCGATCATGAAATGGGGCTTTGCCCACATGCAAGCCGCGCCGGGCGAGGGCGGTTCGGTCTATCTGCGGCTGTCGACCCGCACCATCGACCAGCCGCAGCGGATCATGTCGCCGGAGCTGGAAGCCGACATCGCCGCCGGCGCCTATTGGCTGCGCAAGCCGGGCCCGAATGCGGAGGTGATCGTCGCCTATACCGGCGCGGTTGCGCCGGAGGCGATCGAGGCGACCGGGCTGATCGGCGAGTCGCGGCGCGACGTCGGCCTGCTCGCTATCACCTCGGCCGACCGGCTGCATGCCGGATGGACCGCGGCGCGCAGCCTGCGGCGGCATCGCCGCGGTGTGCAGCATCTCAGTCATGTCGAGCAGCTGCTGGCACCGCTGCCGCGCGATTGCGGCATTGTCACCGTCATCGACGGCCATCCGGCGACGCTGGGCTGGCTGGGCTCGGTCCGTGGCCATCGCGTCGAGGCGCTGGGGGTCGAGACGTTCGGCCAGACCGGCACGATCGACGATCTCTATCGTCACAACGGCATGGATGCGAATGCCATCATTGATGCGGCGGAAAGCCTGACCGGCGCGCCGGTGCGCCATCGGAAAATGGCGGTGTAGCGGCGCGCGGCACAAACAGATGCGCCGTCTCCCTCACCTGGATGAAGGAGACGGCGTCGCAACTTGGGTTAAAAGGGCTAGGTGCTAAAAAGCGGCTTCAATAAAACCTGACGAAGTCATTCGTCATGAAAGCGTTTCCGGCAGCGTCTCGGTGAGCCGGCGTGTCCGATGGGGAGAGATTAGCCGGGACGATCGGGCCCGGTTGTGAACCAGTTCACACATCGCAAAATGAATCTGCGTATGTTCGGCGACCGGCCGCGGTTGAACTGGAATTCTGGGAGCCGGAAAACCTTCCGGTCAGGCCGTGTTTTGCTGCAGCGCAAAAGGAAATGGCGTCAAGATGCAGCGGGCGCTTGGCTTGCGCCGGTCGTGGCGTTGATCCTATATCCGAGCCATCCGCAACCCCGGTCCCCGCATGTGGCGGGTTCAACCTGCGGACCGTTCGTGCCAGGGTGCTGGCCCGCACGCTCCCGCCCCTCCCATATGCTTCCGACGTGAAGAGGTTTTCCGATGGTCAATCGCCTGCAATTCTACATCGATGGCGCCTGGGTCGATCCGGTCGTCAAGAAGTCCACGCCGGTGGTCAATCCGGCGACCGAAGAGGCGATGTATGAGGTTGCGCTGGGCTCCAAGGCCGATGTGGACAAGGCGGTCGCCGCCGCCCGCCGCGCGTTCGAGACCTTCTCGCTGACCTCGCGCGAGGAGCGGGTCGCACTGCTCGAGAAGATCATCGCGATCTACAAGGGCCGCATGAAGGAGATCGGCGCTGCCGTCTCCGACGAGATGGGCGCGCCGCTGCCGATGGCCGAGAAGCTGCAGGCCGGCGCCGGCCTCGGCCACTTGATGTCGACGCTCGACGTGCTGAAGAAGTACGAGTTCGAGGAGACGCTGCCCGCCTCCGTGGTGGTGCGCGAGCCGGTCGGCGTGGTCGGCATGATCACGCCCTGGAATTGGCCGCTCAACCAGATCGCCTGCAAGGTGGCGCCGGCGCTGGCCGCGGGCTGCACCATGATCCTGAAGCCGTCGGAGTTCACCCCGACCTCGGCGCTGATCTTCGCCGAGATCCTGCATGAAGCAGGCGTGCCGAAGGGCGTGTTCAACCTGATCAACGGCCTCGGCCCGGAGGTCGGTGCCGCGATGAGCGAGCATCCGGACATTGACATGATCTCGTTCACCGGCTCGACCCGCGCCGGCATCGACGTCGCCAAGCGCGCCGCGCCGACGGTGAAGCGCGTCAGCCAGGAGCTCGGCGGAAAGTCGCCGAACGTGATCCTGGAGGGCGCCGATCTGGTCAAGGCGGTGACCGGCGGCGTCATGCACATGTTCAACAACTCCGGCCAGTCCTGCAACGCGCCGTCGCGCATGATCGTGCCGGCCGCGCGCATGAAGGAAGTGGCCGCGATCGCCAAGGGCGTCGCCGACAAGACCAAGGCCGGCGATCCCCGCGGGGAGGGCACCACGATCGGTCCGGTCGTCAATCGTGGTCAGTGGGAGAAGATCCAGGCGCTCATCAACAAGGGCATCGAGGAGGGCGCCACCCTCGTCGCCGGTGGTCCGGGCCTGCCCGAGGGCGTCAACAAGGGCTTCTATGTGCGTCCGACCATCTTCGCCGACGTCAAGCCCGACATGACCATCTCGCGCGAGGAGATTTTCGGACCGGTGCTCGTGATCATCGGCGCGCAGGACGAGTCTGAGGCGGTGAAGATCGCCAACGACACGCCCTATGGTCTCGCCGGCTACGTCTCCGCCCCGACCATCGAGAAGGCCCGCGAGGTCGGCCGCAAGATCCGTGCCGGCAACGTCAACCTGCAGGGCGTCCCGAACGACCGCACCGCGCCGTTCGGCGGCTACAAGCAGTCCGGCAACGGCCGCGAATGGGGCAAGTTCGGTCTTGAGGAGTATCTCGAGGTCAAGGCGGTCGCCGGCTACAACGCGGCTTGATCGGTCTCCGTCATTGCGAGCGCAGTGAAGCAATCCAGGGCCAAAAGAAAGTCTGGATTGTTTCGCGGAGCCCGCCCTTGGGCTCGCCGGAGGCGAGACCCCGGGGGCTCCTCGCAAGGACGGCCAGTCATCCCCCCAGCGCCCCCTGCGTGTTCACGTAGAGCGCGTAGATCGACTGGCTGGCCGCCATGAACAGGCGGTTGCGCTTGAGGCCGCCGAAGCACAGGTTGGCGCAGCGTTCGGGCAAGGCGATGCGGCCGATCGGGCCGCCGTCGGGAGCGAACACCATGACGCCGTCGAGCTCGGGGCTGCCCATTCCCCAGCCGCACCAGAGATTGCCGTCGACGTCGCAGCGCATGCCGTCCGGCGTGCCAGGCCCGGCATCGATGTGGACGCGTTTGTTGGCGAGCGTCGTGCCGTCGGCGGAGACGTCATAAGCGAGGATCTTCCGGTTGGGCACGCCGCGGGATTCGACGACGTAGAGGATGCGCTCGTCGGGCGAGAAGCACAGCCCATTCGGCCCCAGTACGCCGTCGGCGACAACCGTCGCTTTGCCGGTGGCGCCGTCGATCCGGTACACGTTAGCGTCGATTTCGGGCTCGGCCTTGTAGCCCTCGTAATTGCCCAGCAGGCCGAAGGTCGGATCGGTGAACCAGATCGAACCGTCGGATTTCACGACAACATCGTTCGGCGAATTCAGCCGCTTGCCGTCGAAACTGTCGATCAGCACGGTGATGGATCCGTCATATTCGGTGCGGGTGACGCGGCGCCCGCCATGCTCGCAGGTGACGAGCCGGCCCTGCCGATCGCGGGTATTGCCATTGGCGAAATTGGAGGGCTTGCGGAAGACCGAGACCGCGCCGGTCTCCTCCTCCCATTTGAGGATGCGCTGGTTGGGGATGTCGCTGCACAAAAGGTAGCGTCCGTCGCCGAACCACACCGGCCCCTCGGCCCAGCGCAGCCCGGTGGCCAGCCGTTCGACCGCCGAGAGCTTCAGCCAGTATTTTTCGAAGCGTGGGTCCAGCGCCTGGATCGCCGGGTCAGGATAGAAGGTCGCAGGGCGCCAGCCCTGGGCATGAGCGTTTCCGTCGGACATTGTCCCGTCCCGTTATTGCGCCTTTGCGATCTCTGCTATCATTGGACCGCCACGGCCGCAAACCTGCGGGCCGAAAACGAGGGATGAAATGCCACGTATCTTGATGACCGGTGCGAGCGGTGGAATCGGCAGTTCCTTGCGGAAGCTGCTGCCGCCGATCTATCCGGACCTTTTGCTCAGCGACCTCCGGCCGCCGGCCGACCTCTCCAGCCAGGAAACCTTCAAGGCGGCCGATCTTGCCGACCTCTCGCAGGTCGAGGCGTTGTGCGAGGGCGTCGATGGCATCATCCATTTCGGCGGCTACTCGGTCGAAGGCCCGTGGAACGACATACTGCAGGCCAATATTATCGGCGGCTACAACCTGTTCGAGGCCGCCCGCCGCAAGGGAGTCAAGCGGATTGTGTTCGCATCGTCGAACCACGCGGTCGGCTTTTATCCGCGACATCGCAAGATCGACAACGACGTGCAGCCGCGCCCCGACGGTCGCTATGGCGTCAGCAAGGTGTTCGGCGAGGCGCTCGGTTCGCTGTATGCCGACAAGCACGGGCTGAAGGTGACCTGCATCCGCATCGGCAATTTCGGCGACAAGCCGCTCGATCGGCGGCGTCTGTCGATCTGGCTGAAGCCGGACGATCTGGTCCAGCTTTGCCGCATCGGGCTCGAGCATCCGGATATTCATTTTGAGGTGCTCTATGGTGCTTCGCTGAATGAGCGCGCCTGGTGGGACAATCAGCGCGCCTATGATCTCGGCTACCGTCCGACCGGTCGGGCCGAGGATTTCCGCGAACATGCCCTTGCCGAGCAGGCCAAGCTGCCCGCCGATCCGATCGGCGACTACTTCCAGGGGGGCACGTTCTGCACCACCGAGTTCGATGGCGATACCAGCCGGATCATCGACTGGGGTTGATCCTTTTTTTTGGCGTTCCGGGGCAACCGCGCCCCGGAATGGCTCCTGTGACCAAGAACAACAAGAACAGACAACGACACGAGACTGACATGACCGACGGCCTGCGCAAGGGACTGACCGCTTACGGCGATGCCGGATTCTCGCTGTTCCTGCGCAAGGCCTTCATCAAGGCGGCCGGCTATTCCGACGACGCGCTCGATCGACCCATCGTCGGCATCACCAACACCTATAGCGACTACAATCCCTGCCACGGCAACGTGCCGCAGATCCTCGAGGCGGTGAAGCGCGGCGTCATGCTCTCGGGCGCGATGCCCTTCGTGTTTCCGACCATCTCGATCGCGGAGAGCTTTGCGCATCCGACCTCGATGTATCTGCGCAACCTGATGGCGATGGAAACCGAGGAGATGATCCGCGCCCAGCCGATGGATGCCGTGGTCGTCATCGGCGGCTGCGACAAGACGCTGCCAGCGCAGATCATGGCGGCAGTGTCTGCCGACCTGCCCACGGTCGTCATTCCCGTGGGGCCGATGGTCGTCGGGCATCACAAGGGCGAGGTGCTCGGCGCCTGCACCGACTGCCGGCGCCTGTGGGCCAAATATCGTGCCGGCGAGATGGACGACAGCGAGATCGAGGCGGTCAACGGCCGGCTCGCGCCGTCTGTCGGCACCTGCATGGTGATGGGCACGGCCTCGACCATGGCCTGTATCACCGAGGCGCTCGGTCTGTCCTTGCCGATGAGCGCGACGATCCCGGCGCCCCATGCCGAGCGTTTCCGATCGGCCGAAGCGAGCGGTCGGGTCGCGGCTGAACTGGCCAAGGCCAAGGGGCCGAAGCCGAGCGAGCTGTTGACGCCGGCGGCCTTCAAGAATGCGCAGGTGGTGCTGCAAGCCATCGGCGGCTCCACCAACGGTCTGGTGCACCTGACCGCGATCGCCGGCCGGACCCCCCACAAGATCGACCTCGATGCGTTCGACCGCATCGGCCACGAGGTTCCGGTGCTGGTCGATCTCAAGCCGTCCGGCGAGCACTACATGGAGCACTTCCACCACGCCGGCGGTGTGCCGAAGCTCATGAAGCAACTCGGCGATCTCATCGATCTCGATTGCCGGTCGATCACCGGCCAGTCGCTGCGCGAGATCGTCGCCGCCGCCGAGGATGTGCCAGGGCAGGACGTGATCCGCGCGCGCGACGACGCGATCAAGCCGGAGGGCGGCTTGGCCGTGCTGCGCGGCAATCTCGCGCCGCGCGGCGCCGTCATCAAGCATTCCGCGGCGAGCCCAAAGCTGCTGCAGCATACGGGGCGCGCCGTCGTGTTCGAGTCGGTCGAGGACATGACGAGGCGGGTCGATGACCCCGATCTCGACGTCTCTGCCGATGACGTCCTGGTGCTGCGCAATGCGGGGCCCAAGGGGGCGCCCGGCATGCCGGAGGCCGGCTATCTGCCGATCCCGAAGAAGCTCGCACGCGGCGGCACCAAGGACATGGTGCGCATCTCCGATGCGCGCATGAGCGGCACCGCCTTCGGCACCATCGTGCTGCACATCACGCCGGAATCCGCGGTCGGCGGTCCGCTGGCGCTGGTGCAGACCGGCGACATGATCCGGCTCGATGTCGAAAGGCGCAGCATCGACCTGCTGGTCGATCAATCCGAGCTGGATCGGCGTCGGGCGGCGCTCAAGCCTGCGACGACACCGGACTGGGCGGAACGCGGCTATGCGCATCTGTTTCATGAAACGATCCTGCAAGCCGACGACGGCTGCGATTTCGACTTCATGCGCCGGAAAGGGAAGGGGTGAGCGCTGTCCTACTTTCCTTTGCTGGTGAATCGCTTCACGGCGGCGCGGAATTCGCCGGTGTGCATGCAATTGATGATGGCATCGCGTTCTGCGGCGAGCTGGTCTTCGACCGTGCTGGTCGGCGCGCGATGGATCAGCGCCTTGGTGGCCGCGATGCCGGCGGGCATGTTCTGCGCCAAACGCTGCGCCAGCGCCTCGGTGGCCGCGGCCAGCTCGGATGCCGAGACGACCTTGGCGACAAGGCCCCATTCATAGGCTTGCGCAGCTGTGAAGCTGTCCTCGGCCAGGAAGATCTGCAGCGCCCGCCTTACGCCTGCCGTCGCGACGACGCCAACCGTGCCGCCGCCGTCGGGCGAGACGCCGAGCTTGGCATAAGCGGGGGTGAAGCGCGCTTCATCGGCGGCGATGCACAGATCGGCGGCAAAAGCGAGCGACATCCCGGCGCCCGCGGCGGAGCCGTGCACGCTCGCCAGCACGATCTTGGGCATGCGGCGCAGGCTCGCGATGAAGGCGTGGTAGTGATGCAGCAGCTCGCTCACCACCGGCGTGATGGTGTCGGCCTCGGCCGCGGCGCCGATCGTCTGCAGGTCGCCACCGGCACAGAAGGCGCGGCCTTCGCCCTTCAGGACCAGCACCCGGATGGACGGATCAGCCTCGACCTGCGCCGCAAGCTGCTCCAGGCGCTGGGCGATGGCAAGGTTGATGGCGTTGAACGCCGCCGGCCGATCGAGTGTGATGGTCGCGATCGCGCCATTGATGCTGAGGCGGGCAGGTTCCGCTACTGCGTCCGACATTCATTCCTCCCGGGTATGGCTGGTGTTGCCGCATTTAAACCGTAGGCCGGGAACGGTGACAATGCCGGGGAAGTCTGCGACAACCCGGTTCCGTCGGCATGGACGATGACAGAATGGGGCAGGGGACAGTGACGAACGGACCGGTTGTGATCGTGGGCGCGGGGCATGCGGGCTTCCAGCTCGCGACCTCGCTGCGTCAGGCAGGCTTTGCCGATCCGATTCATCTGATCAACGACGAGGCGCATCTGCCGTATCAGCGCCCACCGCTGTCCAAGGCCTATCTCAAGGGCACCGGCGGTCCCGAGACCCTGATGTTCCGGCCGCAGAAATTCTATGCCGACCAGACCATCGACCTGGTCCATGACCGCGTCGTTTCGGTGCAGCGCGACCAGCGCAAGGTGCTGCTCGCGTCGGGTAAGGCGCTCGGCTACGGGCACCTGGTGTTCGCCACGGGGGCGCGCAATCGCCTGCTCGACATCCCCAATGCCAATCTTCCCGCGGTGCGTTACCTGCGCATCCTCGACGACAGCGAGGCGCTGCGCGGTCTGCTCGGCGAGGCCAAGCGGGTGGTCGTCATCGGCGCCGGCTTCATCGGCCTCGAATTCGCGGCGACCGCGCGCATCAAGGGTCTCGAGGTCGATGTGCTCGAACTCGGGGCGCGGGTGATGGCGCGGGCCGTTACGGCCGAGATTTCCGACTATTTCCAGAAGCAGCATGCTGAAGCCGGCGTGCGCATCCATCTCGGCGTGCAGGCCACCAGCATCGAGGCCGACGGCAACAAGGTCACCGGCGTCAGCCTGAGCGACGGCCGGCATATTCCGGCCGATCTGGTTGTGGTCGGCGTCGGCGTGCTGCCGAATATTGAGCTCGCCGCTGACGCGGGACTGGCCGTCGCCTCGGGCATCGTGGTCGACGAGTACCTGCTGACCAGCGATCCGCACATCTCCGCGATCGGCGACTGTGCGCTGTTCGCCAGCCCGCGCTTTGGCGGCACCTTGCGGCTGGAGTCGGTGCAGAACGCGACCGATCATGCCCGCTGCGTCGCGGCGCGGCTGACGGGCGACGTCAAGCCGTATGACGGCCAGCCGTGGTTCTGGAGCGACCAAGGCAACGACAAGCTGCAGATCGCGGGGCTCACCACGGGCTATGACCAGGTCGTGCTGCGCGGGGATCCGGCGCAAAAGGCATTCTCCGCATTCTGCTACAAAGAGGGCCGGCTGGTCGGCATCGAATCCGTCAACCGCGCCGGCGATCACATGTTCGGCCGCAAGCTGCTCGCGGCAGGCGGCACGGTGGATGCAGCCAAGGCCGCCGATCCCAGCTTCGACCTGAAGAGCGCTCTCGTCTAGAGCAGCGCGCCGACCTCCTCTGCTGTCGGCATCGACGGCCCGGCGCCCATCCGCTGCACCGAGATCGAGGCCGCGATGTTGGCGTAGCCGATCGCATCGGCGATCGGCGCGCCCTGCGAGAGCCGCGCGGCCAGCGCGCCGACGAAACAGTCGCCGGCGCCGGTGGTGTCGACGGCCGTCACGGCGCGGCCCTCGACCAGCCTCGCTTTGCTGCCCGTGACGGCCACCGCGCCGCGCGCGCCGAGCGTCACGCAGACCGTCTGATCGTCGCGCGGGTCCAGCGCGCGAACCGCGTCGCTCACCTGCGGCAGCGTGGGTGTGTCGCCGAGCGCGATGCCGGTCAGGAAGCCGAGCTCGGTCTCGTTCAGCACGAGCACATCGATGAGTGCGAACAGCGCGCTGTCGAATGCACTTGCAGGGGCCGGATTGAGGATCGTGGTCGCGCCCGCCGCGCGTGCCTGCCGAAAGAAGGCGACGATCGTCGCTTGGGGAATCTCGAACTGGCTGACCGCCACGTCGCTTGCAGTCAACGCGACCTGCGCGACATCCTCAGGGGAGACCTCGGCATTGGCGCCCGGGATGACCACGATCGTGTTGTCGGCCTTCGCCAGCGTGATGAGCGCCGTGCCGGTCGCCGCGCCGGCGCTGTCCTTCACCGCGGTGAGATCGATGCCTTGGCTGGCGAGAAACGCGCGCAGTTGCTCGCCGAAGGCGTCACGGCCGAGCCGGCCGATCAGCGATGTCGGCGCGCCCAGCTTGGCGGCTGATACCGCCTGGTTGGCGCCCTTGCCGCCGGGAAAATACATCACCGAATGACCGGCGACGGTCTCACCGATGCGGGGATGCCGCTCGGCTGTCGCCACCACATCCATGTTGATGCTGCCGGCGACGACGACGCGCCCCATCGGTGTTCTCCCTTGTATCTGATCAGCCGCTAAACGCGGGCCTCGAATTCCTGCCTGACAAGATCGATGTCGGCGAGCGTCGGCAGGCCGGCCTCGTTGCCCAGCTTCTGGATCTTGAACGTCGAGGCCGCGCGGGCGAACTCGAAATGCTCCTTCCAGCCCTTCGCCGGATTGGCCAGATACGAATACACATAGGCGCCGTGGAACACGTCGCCGGCGCCGTTGGTATCGATGACGCGCTCGCGCGGAATCGGGTAGGCCGGCAACGTATGCACCGCGCCGACCTCATCATACCACAAGAGGCCCTTCTCGCCCTGGGTCACGCCGCCGATGCGGCAGCCGCGGCCTTTCAGATAATCGAGCATCTTTTCCGGCGTGAGATCCATCTGCTCGCACAGCCGCTCGGCCACGATCGCGACGTCGATATATTCCAGAAGCTCATGCGTGTTGGTGCGCAGGCCGCCGCCGTCGAGCGAGGTCAGAATACCGGCCTCGCGGCATAGCTTGGCGTAATGGATGGCTGCATCAGGCTGGTGACCATCGACATGCAGCGCCCGGCAATTGCCGAGATTGAGCAGCGGGAAAGGGTGGATGTGGGCATCGTCGCGGCAGCGCACGATGGCGCGCTTGCCGTCCTTCGGCATGATGAAGGACAGCGACGAGGCATTGACCTTCCGTGGATGTACGGAGATGCCGTATTTCGCCGTCATGTCCTGGAACATCCGCCCGAGCCAGTCATTCGCCACGGTGGCGATCAGGTCCGGAACGATCCCCAGCTTGGCGCAGCAAAATGCCGCAGTGACTGCATTGCCGCCGAACGACACGGCGTAGTCGGAGGCGACGTGCTTCTCGTCTCCGGTCGGCATGTGGTCGGTGATGAACGTAACGTCGATGTAGGTCTGTCCGATGAAAAGGGCCTGCATTGCCATTTCTGTCTCACTAAGGGGTGATCGCGGCCCCGGCGCCGCAGATTAGCAAGCGGTTAAGGCGGATCAACGCTGAAATTCTTCGTCAAATCGTCACCATGGTGGTTGAGATCACCTCCTTGCAACCGCCGGCCCCCTGCCACCGGCAGCCGGGTCGCGCTATGGTTGCCGACCTGCAGGAGCGCAGATTCGGGAGTGGAAGATGACTGTCTATGCGGGTCCGGTCTTCGAGATGGCCGCCAATCAGTTCAACGTGATCGCCGATCACCTTGGCATCCCAGCCGATGAGCGCGATCGCCTGCTGCTGCCGAAGCGCGCGATCACCGTCTCGTGTCCGATCCACAAGGACGATGGCACCATTGCCGTCTATGAGGGCTACCGCGTCCAGCATCTGTTGACCATGGGGCCGACCAAGGGCGGCACCCGCTTTGCCCCGACCGTCGACATCGGCGAGGTCGCGGCTCTCGCGATCTGGATGAGCTGGAAATGCGCGCTCGTCGGCCTGCCCTATGGCGGAGCCAAGGGCGGCGTGACCGTCGACCTGTCCAAGCTGTCGCGGCGCGAGCTCGAATCGCTGTCGCGCCGCTACATGCAGGAGATGATCCCCTTCGTCGGCCCGCACACCGACGTGATGGCGCCCGACATGGGCACCAATGAGCAGGTGATGGCCTGGTTCATGGATACATATTCGATGTACCAGGGCCAGACCGTGACCGAGATCGTCACCGGCAAGCCGGTGTTCTCCGGTGGCACGCTCGGCCGCCGCGAGGCGACCGGCCGTGGCGTTGCCCACGTCTCGCGCCGGGTGATGGATGTGCTGGGCATCGATCCCGCCAAGTCCACCGTGGTCGTGCAGGGCTTTGGCAATGTCGGCTCCTATGCCGCGCTCGGCTTCCACCAGATGGGCATGAAGGTGATTGCGGTTAGCGATCATACCGGGGCACTCCACGATGCCAGGGGCCTCGATATTCCCGCGCTGATGGCGCATGCGAGCAAGCACGGCAGCATCGCCGGCTTCTCCACCGAGCTTGCCTTCGATCCGAAGGAGATCCTGACACTCGCCTGCGACATCCTGGTGCCGGCGGCGGTCGAGCGGGTCATCGATGCCAAGGTGGCGGCGAACTTGAAATGCCGGGTCATCGCGGAAGCTGCCAATGGCCCGACCACGCCGGATGCCGACCTCGTGCTCGACCAGCGCCGCAAGGAGATCTTCCTCATTCCAGACATTCTCTGCAATTCCGGCGGCGTCATCGTCAGCTATTTCGAATGGGTGCAGGATCTGCAGCAGCTGTTCTGGGAAGAAGAAGAGGTGATGCGGCGCGAGTACCAGATCCTCGACCGCGCCTTCGAGCGGATGGTGACGCGGGCCAAGGCCGACGACATCTCGCACCGAACCGCGGCCATGGCGATCGGCGTCGAGAAGGTGCGCAACGCCAAGAACACGCGAGGGCTGTTTCCGTGATCACCGGCCTCGACCACGTCGTCGTCCTGCTCGAGGACATCCAGGCCGGCAGCGCCGCGTTCGAGACGCTGCTGGCGCGCAAGCCGTCCTGGCAGAACTCGGGCGAGGGCGCCGACCGCGTGCTGTTCACGCTCGACAATATGAGCCTGGAGCTGATGGCGCCGGCAGGGCAGAGCCCCGCCGCCGACCGTATCCGCAATGTCATCAAGATCTGGGGCGAGGGGCTCGCCAGCATTTGTTTCGCAACCGATGACATCGGCAAGATGCATCGGCGGCTGGAACGCGTGGCGCTGAAGCCGGAGCCGATCGCCGAGGTCGACAACACCGACCGTATCTCGGGCCAGACGCTGCACTGGAAACGCACGCGTGCGATGACCGATCTCACCCGCGGCGTGCGCATGTTCTTCCTTGAGCTTGCCGGGCCGCGGCCGATGTCGGAGAAGACCGCCGATTCTGCGGTGCTCGGTCTCGACCACATCGTGGTCTCGACCGAGGACCCCGAGCGGGCCGCCGCGCTCTACGGCGCGCGGCTCGGCCTCGACATGGCGCTCGACCGCAGCCATCAGGAATGGGGCCAGCTGATGTTCTTCCGCTGCGGCGACCTCATCGTCGAGGTCGTCAAGCGTCCGGTGGCCGGCAACGACAAGGCCAACGACAAGCTGTGGGGCCTGAGCTGGCGCGTGGCGGACATCGAAGCCACGAGGGCGCGCCTGCTCGCCGCCGGCCTGCAGGTCTCCGAGCCGCGCGCCGGCCGCAAGCCGGGCACGCGGGTGATGAGCCTCTACAGCGGCACCTGTGGCATCCACACGCTGATTTTGGAGAAGACGCCGCGCGCAGCGGAGTGATGGCTTCGAACGGCGATTGGCGCTGTCTTGCGCCGATGCCGCGAGGGCTGCAGGCAAAGATCTCGGCCTGTGCACAGCTATCTCCAGCTCGTCATGGCCGGGCTCGTCCCTGCCATCCACGTTGCACCGCACACGCCGGACGACGTGGATGCCCGGGCCTTCGCCGCGCCGAAGCGGCTTCGGCCGCGCAGGCAGGACAAGCCCGGGCATGACGAGACTCTCATTGGCAGTCTCGACGCCGCGCATGTGCGAGCCATGATATAGACTGAGGCGGTTTCAGCCTCTCGCCCAAGCCGATGATCTCTCCTGTTGTCGTCCCCTCGTCTGATCGGCGTCGCGTCTTCATGCTCGGCGCGACCGGAACCATTGGCCGCGCCACCGTGCGTGCGCTGGTCGCGCGCGGGCACGAGGTGGTTTGCTTCATTCGTCCGCACCGCGACGTGGTGGAGGTCCCGGGTGCTGCCCTTAGAATCGGCGACGTGACCGACCCCGTCTCGCTGGCGCGCGACGGCTTTCGCGGTGAGCCTTTCGACGCCGTGGTGTCCTGCATGGCGTCGCGGACCGGCGTGCCCGGGGATGCCCAGGCGATCGATGACCAGGCTCATGTGAATGTGCTGGACGCGGCATGCCGTGCAGGCATCACGCACTTCGTGCTGCTGTCCGCCATCTGTGTGCAGAAGCCGCTGCTGGCGTTCCAGCAGGCCAAGCTGGCGTTCGAGGCGCGGCTGATCGGGCAGGGGGAGAGGCTGACCTATTCGATCGTCCGCCCCACCGCGTTCTTCAAATCGCTGTCGGGGCAGGTGGCGCGGGTGAAGCAGGGCCGGCCTTACCTCGTGTTCGGCGACGGCCGTCTGACCGCGTGCAAGCCGATCAGCGACGCCGACCTCGGCGATTATCTGGCCGGATGCCTCGATGACGAGCGCCGCTGGAACAAGGTGCTGCCGATCGGCGGTCCCGGCCCGGCCATCACGCCGATCGAGCAGGCGGAGCATCTGTTCGCGCTGCTCGGACGCAAGCCGAACATCCGGCGCGTCCCGGTGGCGCTGTTGGACGTCATCATCGCAGGACTCGGCATCGCCGGGCGGATCGCGCCATCGCTCGCCGACAAGGCCGAGCTCGCCCGCATCGGTCGCTACTACGCCACCGAATCCATGTTGGTGCTCGACCCCGTCACCGGCCGCTACGACGCCGACGCCACGCCCTCGACCGGCTCGGAGACGCTGTTCGACTACTACACACAGCTGATCCGCGGCGAGGCCATGGCCGAGCGTGGCGATCATGCGGTGTTCTGAGCCTCGATCTCTCTCCCTGTCATTGCGAGGAGCGTAAGCGACGACGCAATCCAGAGTCGCGCGTGCAGCCCTGGATTGCGTCGCTTCGCTCGCAATGACGATGTGAGATTTGTGGTCACGGTGGTGAATCTCGCAATCATGGTGATGAGACATGAGTGCCCGATCTCGCGGCGCGCTGTCGCGTCCGAGCTTTGCTGCTGTCCTGCCCTCTCTTTGAAGAGGGCACGGGGAATGCCGGGCGCTGGCCGCACCCATGGCCCGCCTGCGGAAAAAAATGCAGGCGGCAGGTACCACAGGTTCAGCCGAGAGCAACCCGGCATTCCCCGCGCGATGGTTTTGACGGCTGCTTCGCGCTCTCCTCGGTGCGCCGGGCTTTCTGGCCACCGTTGCCCGCGCGGCGCGTGAGCGCCGACACAGGCGTGACACCAGCTTCGGGGTGCCAGGACCACGCGACTTGACCGTGCGCATCGCTGCCGTTCGTCCGCGCAAGGAGACCTCACGCGCAGCACCGACACGCCCACCGCATCCCGCACTCGACGTTCGTGACGACCGCGAAGCGCCCCTCTGGTGAGGCGGAACGGGGATATACAATCATGATTTCGTGTAAAACGAAAGCGAAAAATCTTGCGCAACGGAGCCGTATCGGGGCATCCGTTTGAGCCCGCTGGAGAAATACGTCTTTCAGTGCAGGCCGATGTGGCGGCAATCATCACGCGATCAGCGTGTGAGGGCAGCAGATCGCGCGGTCGATGTAGGCGATCTGCGTCTGGCGATTTGCCCGCCGGGCTGAGCAGGCAGGCATCGTTGAATGTGCCACTTTTACCTTTTTCCGACTGTCGGCTGAGAACTGCAGAACGGGTCAACCGAAAGGCCTTGAACGAAATTCGCAAAGCTGACGATGCATCGGCTCATAACGTGGCCAATCGGTCCGGGGGGGGCGGATCGCGCCGCGCCGCAACGTTTCGAAGGGTTGACGCCGCAGTTCTTCAGCTGCCGTCCGGCACCCGATCGACTAACAGCCGGTAAAGCTACGGCTGGAAAATTTAAGCGGTTAGTATCGTGATTCCCGTATTTGTGTGATGCTGGGGCTAAGTACGCGGCTGTTTCTCCCGTTCATATCCACGTGGATTGCGCCCATCCTCGTGGCAACGGGCATGTGACCGAACAAGGTCGATGCCCAATTCTGGAGAGATCATGTCGAGCGTGAGAGACCTGAAAATCAAGTACAAGGCAGGCGTTCTGGTCGCCATGGCGCTGGTCACTGGCGCCTTGATGTTCGTCGTGGCGGCGATCGGTCTCTCCAACATCAAGTCCTCACTCGATGAGCTTGTTCAGGCCACCAATGTTGAGCGCTATGCGTACGAAACGATCCTGCAAGAGAAGAACTATCTGCTGAATGCCAACGCATCGACCTCCAACAAGAAGCTTGCCGCGGAGGCATTCGAGACGGCCGAAAAAGACGTCGCCACCATCCTCAAGACGCTGGACAGCATTGACCGCACCGGGGGGCCTGCGATCGTTGAACGCTCGCGTTCTGCTCGCAAGGGCACGACCGCCTACGCGGAGCTGTATCGAAAGGGTGTCGCAGCCCTTGTCGAACTCGACAAGCTGACTGATCTGCTGGAGAAGAACGGCGAGACCGCGTCGCAGGTCGCCAAGGACTATATCCGCAGCGTAGGCGATGCTAAGAAAGCCGCCACGGCGAGCGATATTCTGGAATACACCTATCTCATCCGTGCCGACGAAAAGCGCTACATGTTGAACCAGCGGGCGGAGACGTTCGGCAAGATGAAGGCGAATTTTGCGTTCATGATGGAGCGTCTGGCGACGCTTGAAAAGACCGCCGAAGGCGACAAGGAATTGCAGGCGGTCAAGAAGTTCAGTGATGCCGCCAAGGGCTACGAGAAGGACGCCTATCAGTGGGTCGAACGCAGCGACCTGCTGTTCAAGGATATTCTTCCGAACATGAAGACGCTGGGTGACAATGTCATCAAGCTGGCTTTTGACGCCGCGCAGGAGACGTCGCAGTCGATGATTACCTCACGTCAGACCATTCTGATGTGGCTGGCGATCATCGGCGGCGGAATTTCGATCCTCGGCATCGTCCTTGGCGTCGTGGTGTCCAGTGCGATCACCAAGCCGGTCGCCGCGCTCACCGGCGCCATGTCGGCGCTTGCCAATGGGGACACGTCGGTCGCCATTCCCAGCATCGAGCAGAAGGAAGAGATCGGCACCATGGCGCGCGCGGTCCAGATCTTCAAGGACAGTGCGATCGCACGCATCGCTATGGAAGCGCGGGAAAAAGGCGACACGACCCGCCGCCAGGAGCGTCAGAACCGGATGGAGCAACTGACGTCGGAATTCGATGGCACAGTCGTGACCGTGCTCGAAAACCTCAAGCGCGGCGTCGGCGGGTTGCATGGATCGTCGCAGTCGATGTCGGGCACCGCGGAGGCCACCAGCGGGCAAAGTCAGGCTGCGGCGTCCGCGGCCGAGCAGGCCCGCACCAACGTGCAGTCCGTTGCGGCAGCCGGCAACGAATTGTCGTCGTCCATCCAGGAAATATCGCGCCAGGTCGCCCAGACGGCCTCCTTCGTGCAGGGCGCAACCGCAGAGGCGGAGGAGTGCAACACCAAGATCAACCGCCTTGCGGAGGCTGCCGACCGGATCGGTGAAATCGTCACCCTGATCAATGGCATCGCCTCGCAGACCAATCTGCTGGCGCTGAACGCTACCATCGAGGCGGCACGGGTCGGCGAGGCTGGACGCGGCTTCGCCGTGGTCGCAGCAGAGGTCAAGAACCTCGCGAGCCAGACCGCCAAGGCGACGGAGGAAATTTCGAGCCAGATCACGGCGATGCAGAGCGAAACCACGGATACAGTTGCGGCGATCCGCGGAATCACCGCCACCATCACGAAAGTGAACGAACTGACCGCTGCCGTAGCGAGCGCCGTGGAGGAGCAGGGGTCTGCGACAGCCGAGATTGCTCGCAACGTGGATCAGGCTGCGGGTGGTATTACGCTCGTGGCTGACAACATCACGGGGGTAACGTCCTCGGCAACCAAGACCGGCGCCATGGCGCAGGAAGTGTTTCAGGCTGCAAATACGCTGCAGACGGAGTCCGCGACGCTGGAAATGGCGGTGTCCGGTTTTCTCCGCGGTGTCCGGGCGCTCTGACCCGTGTCAAGCCATCAAAGCCCCCGGGGTGGGGTTCCTTGCCGCATCCCCGGGACGTCGGTGGTCTTGAAGTCAAGCCTCCATCGCCCGCAAGTCGTCTTTTGACGAGCGGAAGCGAGGCAATGACGCGCCTGCTCCTGATCTCGTTCGCACCAAAATAATCCGCCCTGCGGACTCAATTTTGCGAGCGCTCACGCGGCTCAGCGGCAGTCTCATCCGCCTCCGACGCCAATCCTGCACGGCACGCTCGCAAACCCTCGAAACCTCACCCGTCCACCCCGCACCGGCGCGCCGTCGAGCTGATAGTTCGGAAACCGCGCCAAAAACCGCGAGATCGCCACCGCGCCCTCCAGTCTCGCCAGCGCCATGCCCGCGCATTGATGTGCGCCGGTGCCGAAGGCGAGGTGGCGGTTGGCGAGGCGGCCGATGTCGAAGCGTTCGGGGTCCTCGAATTGCGCGGGATCGCGGTTGGCGGCGCCGATGCACAGCGTGACCGAGGTGCCGGCCTCCAGCTTCACGCCGCCGAGCTCGACCGGCTCGGTCGTCATGCGATTGCCGAGCTGGTTCGAGCTCTCATAGCGCAGGATCTCCTCGACGGCGGTGCGGATCAGGCTGGGAGCATCGATCAACCTTTGCCGCTCGGCAGGATGCTCGCAGAGCAGCACGAGGCCGTTGCCGATCAGGTTGGTCGTGGTTTCGTGGCCGGCATTGAGCAGGAAGATGCAGTTGTGCAACAGCTCCTTCTCGCTCAGGCGCTCGCCATCCGCTTCGCCCAGGATCAGCCGCGTCAGAACGTCGCGCTCGGGATTGCCAGGCGCCGCGCGGCGGCGCGCTACGAGGCCTTCGAGATAGGCGAGAAACGCCTTCACCGCCCGATTGCCGCGCGACAATTGCGCCTCCGACACCACCGGCTCCAGCGCGCCGAGAATGGCCAGCGACCAGTCGCGCAAGGGTCCGCGCTCTTCGTGCGGGACGCCGAGCAGATTGCCGATCACCTCGATGGGGATCGCCGCGGCGAAATCCTCGATCAACTCGCACCGGTCCTCGGCGGCGATCCGGTCCAGCAGTCCGTCGACCAGCGCGATCAGAGCGGGCTCCATCTCGGCGATCGCCCGCGGCGACAGCGCTCCCATGATCAGGCGGCGGACGCGCGTATGCGCCGGAGGATCGTTGAAGACGAGACTCGTGGTGTGATGCTCATACAGCAGCGATGCGCCGTATTTGGGCGCGAATTCGCGCGTCTTGTCCGAGGAGAACGTCTTCGTTGCCTTGTAGGCTGTGACCAGATCGTCGTAACGGGTGAGAACATAGGAGCCGTTGCGCAGGCGCTTGACCGGCGCATATTGCCGCAGCGCGCGATAGGTGGGGTAGGGATCGGCATAGAAGGCGGGCGTCAGGCTCTCCAGATCGAAATCGGCAGCGAGCGCAGCGGCGTCATTCATCGATGGTCCTCCCGGCCGGTTCTTGCTCTTGTCGCTGCGACCGTCGCACGGTCCGCCACAGAAGAAAACGCGCGGCGCGGGGTCTGCACAGCCGAGCTGGGTAGGCGTCGCAGGCCTTGCCGCACAACCGCCTTGATTGAAGGTATTTTATTGCCTTCGGTGGCGCCGAGATATGTCTCGAAATGTCAGGGACTTGGCCCAGGACTGCTGCTGCGTTGCGGCGTGTTTCTTGACATAGATCAAGTGAGTATTTACTCACGCGTAATGTCCACTCTGCGCATGACCAGCGACCTGCGGCGGCAGTTGATCCTTGGCGCGGCGAAGCGTTGCTTCGCGCGGCATGGTTATGTCGGCACCACGACGAAGAGCGTCGCCGCCGCTGCCGCGATCTCGGAAGCCTTGCTGTTCAAGCACTTCTCTTCGAAGGCTGCGCTCTATGCAGAGATCCTGGCCGAAGAGTGCGAGGCCGATCCCGATTTCGAGCTGCTGCTGGGACAGGAGCCTTCGACGGTCACGCTGGTCAAGCTGATGGCCGGCATGGTCCGGCACTTTCTCAGCACGGCCGACGGCGCCAATGAGGAAGAGGAACAGCGGCTGCGGCTGATGATCACCAGCCATCTCGACGATGGCGAATTCGCCAGGCTGCTTTATACGAAAATCGATGATCTGATCGGCGCGAAGTTCGTTGACTCCCTGGACAGCGCCGTGGCGTCAGGTGATGCCGTACGACTTGCGGCTGCACCGCGCGATCTATTCTGGTTCGCGCATCACACTGTGTTGACGGCGGCGTTGACGCGGCTTCCATCGACCCCGTGTCTATCCTATGGAACCGCGGCGAGCCTGGAGCGCCAGCTCAGTGAGTTCATTCTGCGCGGCATCGGACTGACCGACGCCGCGATTGCGTGCTATCTCGACCACGAATTGTCGCAACCTCCGGCCCGGCCGGCGACGGCAGAAAGTGCATGACATGAACATCGCGACGGAACCCAAGCTCTCTGGCAAGCCGATCGACGACAAGCCGCGCAAGCGCACCCGCCCGGTGCTCTGGTTCACCATCGTCGCCATCCTGCTCGCGGCGCTGGTCGGCGGCTTCGTGTGGTTCAACATGTTCCGCGACAAGATGATCGCGCAGTTCTTCGCGAACATGAAGCCGCCGCCGATCAATGTCAGCATGGCCACCGCGACCGCAGAGGTTGTGCCGAACCTCCTGACCGCCGTCGGCGATCTCGCCGCCGTGCATCAAGTCAACGTAACCTCGGATGCCTCGGGCCGCATCACCGACATCATGTTCACGCCGGGCACAACCGTGAAGCAGGGGACCCCGCTGGTGCAGCTTTATGATGCGCCGGAGCAGGGCGACCTCGCCAATTTCAAGGCCCAGGTGACCGTGGCGCAGCTGTCGCTCGATCGCGCCAAGCAGCTCGCCTCGCGCCAGTTCGGACCGCAGGCGACCGTCGATCAGGCCCAGGCCGCCTATGACCAGGCCCAGGCCGGCATCGCCAAGACCGAGGCGCTGATCGCGCAGAAGCTGGTGCGCGCGCCGTTCGATGGCGACCTCGGCGTCCGCAAGGTTGAGGTCGGCCAATATCTCAGCGCCGGCACCCAGATCGTGTCGCTGACCGATCTGTCGGAGCTGTGGGTCAACTTCACGGTGACCGAAAAGGACAGCGGTCAGTTGAAGGTCGGCCAGACCGTGCGCGTCGGCGTCGACGCCTATCCGGGCAAGGTGTTCGAGGGCAAGATCACCACCATCGAGCCGCAGATCGCGACCGACACGCGCAACATCCGGGTGCAGGCGACGATCGCGAATCCGGATCACATCCTCAAGCCCGGCATGTTCGCGACCACCACCGTGGTGCTGCCGGACAAGCCGCCGGTGCTGACGGTTCCGGAGACGGCGGTCGATTATACGCTCTATGGCGACTCGGTCTTCGTGATCAACGAGAAGAAGACCGACGACGGCAAGACCACGCTGACGGCCGATCGGACCTATGTGCAGACCGGCGACCGCATCAACGGTCGCGCCGTGATCCTGAAGGGGCTCAAGGAGGGTGACCGCGTGGTTGCCGTCGGCCAGCTCAAGATCCAGTCCGGTGCCGCGGTCGCGATCTCGACCGATCCGCCGCCGCCGGTGCCCGCCAAGCCGCCGCGCTATTGATCGAACCAAATGCCCGCCGAGGCCGCTGTGAAGCGGCCCGCGCGGGCATCATCTGCCTCCCGCTGACGAGATTGCCGCGATGCGTTTCACCGATATCTTCATCAAGCGGCCAGTGCTGTCGCTCGTGGTCAGCATGCTCATCCTGCTGCTCGGCCTGCGTGCCGCGTTCGAGCTGCCGATCCGGCAATATCCGAAGCTGTCGAACACGGTCGTGAACGTCACGACCGTCTATCCCGGCGCCTCCGCCGATCTGATCCAGGGCTTCATCACGACGCCGCTGGAGCAGGCGGTCGCGTCGGCCGAAGGCGTCGACTACATCACCTCGTCCTCGGTGCAGGGCACCAGCACGATCCAGGTCTTCATCAAGCTCAATTTCGATCCGAACCAGGCGCTCACCGAGGTGCTCGCCAAGGTGAACTCGGTCCGCTATCTGATCCCCAGGGAATCCAACGACCCGATCGTCACCAAGAGCACGGGGCAGACGACGTCGGTGATGTATCTCGGCTTCTCCAGCGAGGAGCTGTCGGGCTCGGCGATCTCGGACTATCTGACGCGCGTGGTGCAGCCGGTGCTGTCGACCGTCGACGGCGTCGCCGCGGCCAACATTCTCGGCGGCCAGACCTTCGCGATGCGGATCTGGCTCAACCCGGAAAAGATGGCCGGCCGTAACGTGTCGCCGGCCGATGTCGCCGCCGCGATCTCCGCCAACAACTTCCAATCCGCCGCCGGACAGGCGAAGGGCTACTTCATCGTCTCCAACGTCACGACCAATACCGGCCTGACCGACGTCAACCAGTTCAAGCGGATGATCGTCAAGGCCAAGGACGGCGGCTTCGTCCGCATGGAGGACATCGCCACCGTCGAGCTCGCGGCGCAGAGCACCGATGCCAGCGTCGCCTTCAACGGCGAGCGCGCCATCTTCATCGGCGTCGACGCGACGCCGCAGGGCAACCCGCTCAACATCGTCAAGGGCGTGCGTGCGCTGTTCCCCGATCTCGAGCGCAACCTGCCGCCGTCGATGAAGATGAAGGTGGCCTACGATTCCACCAAGTTCATCCAGTCGTCGATCGACGAGGTCGAGCACACGCTCGGCGAGGCCGTGCTCATCGTCATCGTCGTGATCTTCCTGTTCCTGGCCTCGCTGCGCTCGGTCATCATTCCCGTGGTGACGATCCCGCTGTCCTTGATCGGCGTCTGCACGATGATGCTGGCGCTCGGCTTCAGCATCAATCTGCTGACCTTGCTGGCCATGGTGCTGGCGATCGGTCTCGTGGTCGACGACGCCATCGTGGTGGTCGAGAACATCCACCGCCATCTGGAGGAGGGCAGGGCGCCCGTCCAGGCGGCGCTGCAGGGCGCGCGCGAGATCGTCGGCCCGGTCATCTCGATGACGATCACCTTGGCCGCAGTGTACGCGCCGATCGGCTTTCTCGGCGGCCTCACCGGCTCGCTGTTCCGCGAATTCGCCTTCACGCTCGCGGGCTCCGTCATCGTGTCGGGCGTCATCGCGCTGACCCTGTCGCCGATGATGTGCTCGGTGCTGCTGCGCAGCGCCGAGGAGGGCCGCTTCGCGCGGATCGTCAACCGCGTGTTCGGCGCGATGACCCGCTGGTACGGCCGGCAGCTCGACCGTTCGCTCGACTACCGGCCGGTGACGGCGCTGTTCGCGGTCACGATCCTCGGTCTCGTCGGCTTCCTCTATATGCACACGTCCAAGGAGCTGGCGCCGGAGGAGGATCAGGGCATCGTGTTCTCGATCACCAAGGCGCCGAAATACGCCAATATCGACTACATCAACTTCTACACCGACAAGCTCGACAAGGTGTTCCAGAAGTTCCCCGAGACCGATTTGCGCTTTGTGCTGAACGGCATCAACGGCCCGCAGGGCGGCTTCGCCGGCATGCTGCTGAAGCCGTGGGACGAGCGCACGCGCTCCTCGATCAAGCTGAAACCGCTGGTGCAGGCGGAGCTGTCCAAGATCGAGGGCATCAACGCCTTCGCCTTCAACCTGCCGGCGCTGCCGGGCGGCCCGGGCGGCCTGCCGGTGCAGATGGTGATCAGCTCGACCAGCGGCTTCCAGGCGGTCTATGAGCAGATGGCCAAGCTGAAGGACGCCGCGCGCAAGAGCGGCATCTTCATCGTCTCCGACAGCGATCTCGAATTCAACCAGCCCGTCGTCAAGGTCTGGATCAACCGCAGCAAGGCCTCCGATCTCGGCATCACCATGCAGTCGATCGGCAACACGCTGGCGGTGCTGCTCGGCGGCAACTACATCAACCGCTTCAATCTCGAAGGCCGCTCCTACCAGGTGATCCCGCAGGTGCCGCGCGACAAGCGGCTGTCGCCGGACTCGCTGTCGGGTTATTATGTGGCGACCGCCGCGGGCCAGCAGGTGCCGCTGTCGACGGTGGTCACCATCGAGACCGCGACCGATCCGAACTCGCTGACGCATTTCAACCAGCTCAACTCGGCGACCTTCTCGGCCGTGCCGATGCCGGGCGTCACCGTCGGCCAGGCGGTCGACTTCCTGGAGAAGCAGGCCAAGAACCTGCCGTCGGGCTTCAGCCACGATTACCTCGCCGACGCCCGTCAATACGTCCAGGAAGGCAATCAGCTCGCGATCACCTTCGGCTTCGCATTGATCATCATCTTCCTGGTGCTGGCGGCGCAGTTCGAGAGCCTGCGCGATCCGCTGGTGATCATGATCAGCGTGCCCATGGCGATCGTCGGCGCGCTGATCCCGCTGTTCTTCGGACTTGCGACGATGAACATCTACACCCAGGTCGGTCTGCTGACGCTGGTCGGACTGATCACCAAGCACGGCATCCTGATGGTGGAGTTCGCCAATGAGCTGCAGCTCAAGGAAGGCGTGGACCGCCGGACCGCGATCGAAACCTCCGCGCGCATCCGCCTGCGGCCGATCCTGATGACCACGGCGGCGATGGTCACCGGCCTGATCCCGCTGCTGACGGCGTCCGGCGCCGGCGCGGCCAGCCGGTTCTCGATCGGCCTCGTCGTCGTCGCCGGCATGTCGATTGGCACGCTGTTCACGCTGTTCGTGCTGCCGGCCGTCTACACCGTCATCGCCACCGATCACCAGGCCGCCGCCAAGTCGAAGCGCGCCCGCGAGATCGCCCAGTTCGACGCCGAGCCGGAGCATGCGCTGAAGGCGAGCTGAGACGGCGAGTCCTGGTTCCGCGACATCAACGGCGGCAGCCTCGGCAGCCGCCGTTTTGTTTTGGGGCAAAGAGGGCCGTCCTACTGCTCCTGCTGCGGGTCGAGCGCGTCGCGCAGGCCGTCACCCAGCAGGTTGAGCGACAGCACGACGAGGAAGATCGCAAGTCCCGGCCAGATCGCCATCCAGGGCGCGTTGGTAAGGAAGCGTTGGGCGGCGTTGAGCATGCTGCCCCAGGACGGCGCCGGCGGCTGCTGTCCGAGGCCGAGGAACGACAGCGCCGCCTCGGCGATGATGGCGGCGGCGACCGACAAGGTCGCCTGCACCAAGAGCGCCGGCATGATGTTCGGCAGGATGTGCCTGACCGCGATCTGCAGGTCGGTGTCGCCGACGCTGCGCGCGGCCTCGACATACTCCTCGACCTTGACGTTCAGCACCTCGCCGCGGGTCAGTCGGACGAAGATCGGGGTCGCGGAGATGCCGATCGCGATCATGGCGTTGCCGAGGCTCGGACCGAGGAACGCGGCCAGCGCGATCGCCAGGATCAGGAACGGGCAGGCCAGCATCGCGTCGGTGATGCGGCTGATCAGGGCGTCGACGAAGCCGCCGCGGTAGCCTGCGATCATGCCGATCGGCACGCCGATCGACAGCGCGATGACGACCGAGATGGCGCCGGCGAGCAGCGAGGCGCGCGCGCCGTAGAGGACGCGGGCCAGGACGTCGCGGCCGAGATCGTCGGTGCCGAACCAATGCGCCGCCGACGGCGCCTTGCGGACCAGCGTCCAGCTCGTCTTGAGGGGATCGTAGGGCGCCACCAGCGGCGCTGCTACGGCGAGCAGGATGAAGGCTGCGATCAGGCCGAGCCCGACCATGGCCCCCTTGCGCTTGACGAGCTGGCGCCAGGCGCGCTGCATTGGCCGTTCGAGCGGGGCGAGGGCGCGGGCGCCTTGCGGTGCTGACAGCATCGTCTCGGCCATCTCAGCTCCTCAGCCGCGGGTTGACGAGGACGTAGGCGAGATCGGCAATCAGGTTCAGCATGATGTAGACGGTGGCGGTGACCAGCACGACGCCCTGCACGACGGCGTAGTCGCGATTGAACACGGCATCGACGATCAGCTTGCCGAAGCCGGGGATCGAGAAGATCTGTTCGGTCAGCACGGCGCCGGACAGCAGCGTGCCGAGCTCGAGCGCCCCCAGCGTGATCACCGGCGTCAAGGCATTGCGCAGCGCGTGACGCAGGATGACCTGGCGCTCGGAGATGCCCTTGGCGCGCGCGGTGCGGATGTAGTCGCTGCCCAGGACCTGCAGCATCGCGCTGCGGGTGTGACGCATCAGGATCGCGGCGATGGCATTGCCGAGCACGAAGGCTGGCATGATGGTGGCGGCGAGGCTGGCGCGCCAGTCCTCGGCCAGCGGGACATAGCCGGAGGCGGGCAGCCAGCCGAGCTGGATCGAGAACACGAAGATCAGCATGATGCCGAGCCAGAAATTCGGCGTCGAGATGCCCCACAGCGCAAACAGGTTGGCGGCATAGTCCCACGCGGTCCCGCGCTTTACCGCGGAGATGATGCCGGCAGGAATGCCGATCAGGAACGCGATCACGATCGCCATCGATGCGAGCTGCAGCGTCACCGGCAGCTTCTGCAGGATGAGGTCGCGCACCGGCATCTTGATGCGCAGCGACTCGCCGAAATCGCCTGAGAGCACGCCCTTGATCCAGTAGCCATATTGGACGGGCAGCGGCTGATCCAGGCGATATTGCTTGCGGATCTGCTCGATCACAGCCGGATCGCGCTCCTCGCCGGCCATCACGAGGGCAGGATCGCCGGGCAGCAATTGCTGCAGCGAGAAAATCAGGATCGAGACGAAGATCAGCGTCGGGATGATCTGGGCGAGGCGGCGGGCGAGGAAGGTCAACATGATGCGCTCGCCTGTCTGCAGGTCGTCATGGCCGGGCCTGTCCCGGCCATCCACGTCGTTCGGCACGCTGGGAACGACGCGGATGCCCGGGACGTGCCCGGGCATGACGGAGTCACTAATCGCCAGGATCTTTGGTCGTGACGGCTCTGCATCTTTTTGTGCAAGCGAGGTCGGAATGCGTGGCACTCCCCACCCCAGCCCTCCCCCACAAGGGGGGAGGGAGCAGAGCGAGCTTGCCGCGCCGGTTGCGCGTTCGAACGAACAGGAGCCGCCCGACCGCTCACTTCAGCTTCAGTCCGACCACGCGCAGCAGGCCGTCCGGCATCGGCTTGAAGCCTTCGAGCCTGGTGGTCTGCGCGAACAGGAACTTGCGGTGATAGAGGTAGAGGATCGGCTCATCCGCCTGCTGCTCGCGCACCAAGGTCTCGTAAATCGCCTTGCGCTTGGCCATGTCGGACACGAGCCGCGCATCCTCAAGCGCCTTGTCGGCCGCGGCATTGCTCCAGGCGCTGTAGTTCAGCGCCGCGCCTGAATGCAGGTGGTTGAACGCGTTGCCGTCGGGATCGCTGCGGCCGCTCCATTCGAGCATGAAGGCCTGGTACTCGCCGGCTTCCGCCTGCTTCAGCGAGGTCGCGAACTCGGTGATGCGGATCTTCAGATCGAAACCAGCCTCGGCGGCCATCGCCTGCAGCACCTGGGCCGCAGCCTCGCTCTCGCTCTCCTTCGACACCATGAAGTCGACCGCGACCGGCGGCGTCACGCCGGCTTCCTTCAGCAGCGCCTTGGCCTTCTCGACGTCGCGGCCGCGCACCGGGAAGGCGGTCTGGTAGTACGGATTCTCGGGATTGACGAACTGGTTGCCGGGCTTGAACTCGCCGTTGAAGATCACCTGGTTGAGTGCCTCGCGGTCGATCGCCAAGTCCAGCGCCTGGCGGACCTTGGCGGACTGACTCAGCGCCCCCTTGGATTTGTCCTTGCCGATGTTGATTGTGAGGCCGCGATAGCCGAGGCTGGTTGCGGTCGACAGCTTCAGCCGCTTGTCGCTCGTGACATCCTTGATGTCGGTGGCGAGCAGCCGTTCGATCATGTCGAGGCTGCCGGATTTCAGATTGGCCAGCCGCACCGTGGCGTCGACGATCGGCTGATAGACGATCTTGTCGATGAAGACGTTGTCCTTGTTCCAGTAGTCGGCGAACTTCTCGAACACGATGCGGTCCTGCTGGACGCGCTCGACGAACTTGTAGGGGCCGGCGCAGACCGGGCGCAGGCCGAACTTGTCGCCGGCCTCCTTGGCCGCCTTCGGCGACACCATCATCCCGGCTCGGTCGGTGAGCTGGGCGAGCAGCGGCGAGAACGGCGTCTTCAGCACCAGCTTGATCGTCAGGGGATCGACCACCTCGACATGATCGAGCGAGGCGATCTCGGGCTTGCGGAACGAGCCGGGCATGCTGAGGTGGCGGTCGAGCGAGAATTTTGCCGCCTCGGCATCGAACGGCTCGCCGTCGTGAAATTTCACGCCGGGGCGGAGCTTGATCGTGACGTCCTTGCCGTCGGCGGAGGTCTCGTGCGACAGCGCCAGCTGCGGCACGATGTTCAGCTTCTCGTCGATGTCGAACAGCTTGTCGCAGACAGCGGCGAAGACGATGCGGCCGACATAGGTCCGCGCCATGGTCGGATCGAGAATGTCGGCATCCTCGGCGAGCCCGATGCGCAACGTGGTCTGTGCCTGCGCGGTCGCCCCGCACGAGGCCATGACAACAGCCGCGGTTGCGGCCAAGCACCAGTTCCTCATCATCCGATTACCCCTCGGCCATGCCGCCTGCGTTGTTGCACCATTCATACCAACCCCGGTGATGCGCCGTCCTTCCGGCCGCTCATGTCTGGTTCGCGAGCGCAGCCGCGATGCCGGCGTCGATCGTCGCGCGATCGGTGATGCCGGCTGGATTCTCGCGCGTCGGCATGAACTGCCGGAACACCGCCCAATGCTTGCGGCTCACGCTCTCCAGCCGTTCGAGCTCGGCGAGCGGATCGGCATGGTCATCGACGCGCAGATCGAGCTCGGCCCATTCCTCTTTGCCGTGGATGACGAGCGCCGCCGATTGTCTGCCGCGCTTGTCGCCGCCGGCGGCCTCGCCAGCCTGCATCGCCGCGATCAGGCGCCGGGCGAAGGGGAGAGTGCTGTTCGCGAGAAAGGCGTTCGCGGTCTCGTTCAGCACCTGCGGACCAGCCAGCATGTTGCCCGCGATCGAGAAGCCCTGGCCTTCGAGATGGCCACACCAGTCGATGCAGTCGTGGCCCGTGTGGGCGGCGATCTGGCCGTTGCGGTCGAGGATGTGGACTTGCCGGCTCTCGCGGCCGGGATCGGCCGCCGTCAGCAACTGCACGATCTCGCGCGGATGCCGGCCGTCGCGCAGCAGCGTCGCGCCGTCGATGCCGTAGTACGGATTGACCAGCGCCTGCGTGGCGATGCCGCCGTGGCCCGCGACGATGAACGGAACGCGCGCGCCGACGGCGAAGAAGCGCGTGGCGACGGCGATGCCGATCTGGCCGGTTGTGTCGTCCTTGGCAATGATCGACCAGGTCATCGGCGTCTCGCTGTCATCGTCCGGCGGCGTAGCCCTGCATGCCACGCGGATTGGCGGCGGCGCGACGGCGTCGGCTGACACGCGAGGCCGCGGTGAGGCGGCCCTCCGACCAGTCGGGCCCTACCTCGACGACATGGCCGCGGCGGCGCAGCTCCTCGACGGTCGTCTTGGGGACGCGGTTCTCGACCACGAGCACGCCGGGCCGCGCGGTGCGTGGCCAGAACGAGATCGGGAAATGCTCGGAGTGCCAGGCCGGCGCGTCGATCGCTTCCTGCAGGTTCATGCCGGCATGAACGTGGCGCAGGAAGAACTGCGTGTTCCACTGGTCCTGCTGGTCGCCGCCGGGCGAGCCCCAGGCGACGTAGGGCTCGCCATCGCGCAGCGCCATGGTCGGCGACAGCGTGGTGCGCGGCCGCTTGCCCGGAACCAGCGCGGCCGGATGATCCTCCTCGAGCCAGAACATCTGCGCGCGCGTGCCGAGGCAGAAACCGAGCTCGGGGATCACGGGCGAGGATTGCAGCCAGCCGCCGGACGGGGTCGCTGAGATCATGTTGCCGTCGCGGTCGATAATGTCGAAATGCACGGTGTCGCCGCGCACCTCGCCGAAGCGGCCCACGGTGGGTTCGCCCGAGCCCATTGCACCGACGGCCTCGCGATGGCCCTGCGCCTCGCGCAACTGCACCTTGGCGCCGTAGCCGTCGAGCTTGCCAGGGCGCAGCTCCAGCGACGCCTTCTCGGTGATCAGCTTGCGCCGCTCGTCATTGTACGCATCCGACAGCAGCGTCTGGATCGGGATGTCGGCGAAGTTCGGATCGCCGTAGAACGCCTCGCGATCGGCGAACGCCAGCTTGGCGGCTTCGATCTGCCAATGGATGAAATCGGGACCGGTCGGGTCGAGACCGTCGAGCGCGAAGCCCTTGAGCAGCGCGAGCTGCTGCAGCAGCACCGGGCCCTGGCTCCAGACGCCGGCCTTGCAAACGGTGTAGCGGCCGTACTCATAGGTCAGTGGCGCCTCGATGCTCGGCTGCCAGCGCGCCATGTCGTCGGCGGTCAGCACGCCCTTATGGCGCGTGCCCGAGACGTCCATGACCTCCTGCGTCCGGCAGAAGCGGTCGATCGCCTCGGCGACGAAGCCCTGCGACCACGCCTTGCGCGCCCGCTCGATCTGCGCGTCGCGGTCGCCGCCCGCGCTCTCGCCTTCGCTGAGGATGCGCGCATAGGTCTCGGCGAGCTGCGGATTGGTGAACAGCGTGCCTGGCTTCGGTACCTCGCCATGGGGCAGATAGAGCGCTGCTGAAGTCGGCCAATGTGTCTTGAACAGCTGCTCGACGGTCTGGATGGTCGCCGAGACGCGCTCGACCAGCGGATAGCCGTCGCGCGCGTAACCAATCGCCGGCTCCAGCACGTCGCGCAGCCGCATCGTGCCGTAGTCGCGCAACAGCAGCATCCAGGACTCGAAGGTGCCGGGCACGCAGGCCGCCAGCAGCCCGGTGCCGGGCACCATGTCGAGGCCTTCGCGCTTGTAGTGCGCGATGGTGGCGCCTGCTGGCGCCGGGCCCTGACCGCAGATCACCTCGGTGCGTCCGCGCTTCACGTCGTGCAGGATGATCGGCACGTCGCCGCCGGGTCCGTTGAGATGCGGCTCGACGACCTGCAGGGTGAAGGCCGCAGCAACGCCGGCGTCGAAGGCATTGCCGCCGCGCTCCAGCATCGCCATGCCCACCGCAGTGGCGAGCCAATGCGTGGAGGTGACGACGCCGAAGGTGCCGTCGATCTCGGGGCGGGTCGTGAAGGGATCGGGATTGATGAAGCTCATGGGGCCCTTTCTTTCTATCCTAAACATTCACCGTCATTGCGAGCGAAGCGAAGCAATCCAGGATTTCGGCGGGACTCTGGATTGCTTCGTCGCTTCGCTCCTCGCAATGACGACCCCATTTACATCTGAGGGCTTCACGCAACCGATGCCGTCGGAACGGCCGTCGTGACCGGCTGGTTCACCACGTGGCAGGCGACGCCGCCGATCAGCTCCGGGGCCTGTTGACGGCACAGATCGAACGCCATCGGACAACGCGGGTTGAAGGTGCAGCCCGAAGGCGGATTGATCGGGTTTGGAATCTCGCCCTTGACCGGAATGCGCTGGCGGCCGGACATCGACAGATCCGGCACCGCGCCGAGCAGCATCTTGGTGTAGGGCATGCGCGGATCGTTGAAGAGCGTGCGTCCTTCCGCGATCTCGACGATGCGGCCGAGATACATCACGCCGATGCGGCTCGCCATGTGGCGCACGACCGCGAGATTGTGGCTGATGAACAGATAGGTCAGGCCGAACTTGTCCTGCAGGTCGCGCATCAGATTGAGGATCTGCGCCTGCACGGACACGTCGAGCGCCGAGGTCGGCTCGTCGCAGACGATGAAGTCGGCCTCGGAGGCGAGGGCCCGCGCGATCGCGACGCGCTGGCGCTGGCCGCCGGAGAATTCGTGCGGGAATTTCTGCCCGTCATCCGGATGCAGGCCGACCAGGGTCAGCAGCTCGCCGACGCGGTCCTTGATCTGGCGCTCGCCCTCGATGACGTTGAAGGCGCGGATCGGCTCGGCGATGATGCTGTCGACGCGGAAGCGCGGATTGAGGCTCGCATACGGATCCTGGAACACCATCTGGATGCGGCGGCGCAGCTTGCGCCGCACCTGGGCCTGGCGCGCTTCGCTCATCGACACGCCGTCGATGATGACCTCGCCGGAGGTCGGCGCCAGCAACCCGACCACCATGCGCGCGACCGTGGTCTTGCCGGAGCCGGACTCGCCGACCAGCGCGAAGGTCTCGCCCTTCCGAATGCCGAAGCTGACGCCGTCGACCGCCTTGAGAAACTCCTGCGGCTGCCGCTCGATCACCCGGTTCAGCCAGGGTTTCGACACGTCGAACACCCGGCGCAGATTCCTGACCTCGACAAAATCGCTCATGCCGCGGTCTCCGTCGCGCGATCATACAGATGGCAGGCGACTGCCTGCGTGCCCTGGCGCAGCGGCTCCGGCCGGTCGACGCGGCAGCGGTCGAAGGCGGAGCTGCAGCGCGGATTGAACGAGCAGCCGGGCGGGATCGCGGACAGCCGCGGCATCGCGCCCGGGATCTGCACCAAGCGCTTGTCCTCACCCGCGAGCGTCGGGATCGCACCCATCAGGCCCTTGGCGTAGGGGTGCAGCGGGTTTTTGATGACCTCCTGCACCGGGCCGATCTCGGCGACGCGACCGGCATACATCACGGCGACGCGGTCGCAGGTCTCGGCGATCACGCCCATGTCGTGGGTCACCAGCATCACGGCGGTGCCGTGGTCGCGGCCGAGCCGCTTGATCAGCGAAATGATCTGCGCCTGCACGGAGACGTCGAGCGCGGTGGTCGGCTCGTCGGCGATGATCAGCTCCGGCTCGGCGCACAGCGCGAGCGCGATCACGACGCGCTGGCGCATGCCGCCGGAGAATTCGTGCGGATAGCCGTCGATGCGCTTCTCAGGGGCGGGGATTCCGACCTCGGCGAGCAGGTCGATGGCGCGCTTGCGCGCCTGCTGGTCGGTGAGGTTGGTGTGGGTCTTGATGGTCTCGATGATCTGGTCGCCGACGCGATACAGCGGATTGAGCGAGGTCAGCGGATCCTGGAAGATCATGCCGATCCGCTTGCCGCGCACCTTGCGCATCTCCTCCGGCGGGAGGTTGTCGATCCGCAGGCCGGACAGCAGGATCTCGCCGCCCGAGATGCGGCCGGGCGGATCGATCAGGCCGATCACGGCGAGGCCGGTGACGGATTTGCCGGCGCCGGATTCGCCGACCACGCCGAGCACCTCGCCTTTGGCGATGTCGTAGGAGACGCTGTCGATCGCGCGCAGCATGCCGCGCCTTGTTTCGAACTCGACCTGCAGATTGCGCACGGACAGAACGGGGGCGGTCATCAGGTCAGACCTTCATACGCATGAACGGGATCATCGCAGTTTCGGGTTGAGGGCGTCGCGCAGCCAGTCGCCGAGCAGGTTGATGGCGAGGATCAGCCCGGCCAGGGCGAGGCCGGGAAAGGCGACGATCCACCATTCGCCGGCGAACAGGTAGTTGTTGCCGATCCGGATCAGGGTTCCGAGCGAGGGCATCGTCTCCGGCATGCCGGAGCCGAGAAACGACAAGGTCGCCTCGGTGATGATCGCAAGCGCCAGATTGATGGTCGCGATGACGAGCACGGGGCCGGTGGTGTTGGGCAGCACGTGACGCAGCATGATGACCGGCGCGGGCAGGCCGATCAGTTGCGCGGCGGCGACATAGTCCTTGTTCTTCTCGACCATGACGGAGCTGCGCACCGTGCGCGCATATTGCACCCAGAACGACAGGCCGATCGCCAGCACGAGGACGGCCAGCATGCTCAACCATTCCAGATGATTGCCGGACACCGATTTGGCGATGCCGTTGACCAGGAGCGCGATCAGGATCGGCGGGAAGGTGAGCTGCACGTCGGCGATGCGCATGATCACGGTGTCGACGCGGCCGCCGAAATAGCCGGCGATCAGGCCGAGCGCGATGCCGAGCGCGCCGGAGAACACCACGCCGAGAATGCCGACGATCAGCGAGATCCGCAGGCCGTAGAGGATGGCCGAGAGCACGTCGCGGCCCTGCTCGTCGGTGCCAAGCAAGAACGGGCTCTGGCCGTCGGCGGTCCACAGCGGCGAAATGCGCGAGTTCAGGAGTTGCAGCTGCGCCGGATCGAACGGATTCTGCGGCGACAGCACGGGCGCAAAGACAGCGAGCAGGAAGAAGATGAGCGTGATCACGGCCGCGACCACCGTCAGCTTCGAACGCCGGAACGAATAGAACAGGTCGCTCGCGAGCGCGCGCTTGAGCCAGCCATTCTTGACGGTGTGGGGGGCCTGGACGGGCGTGGGGTGGGGAAGGGCGGCGTCGCTCATGATCAGGCCGGGCGGCTGATGGTCGCGCGCAGGCGCGGATCGACCACGGTGTAGAGGATATCAACCACGAGATTGATGGTGACGAAGATCAGCGACACCATCATCAGGTAGGCCGCCATGATCGGGATGTCGACATTCTGCACCGCCTGCACGAACAACAGGCCCATGCCCGGCCATTGGAACACCTGCTCGGTGATGATCGAGAACGCGATCACCGAGCCGAATTGCAGGCCGACCACGGTGATGACCGGAACCAGCGTGTTGCGCAGGGCATGGCCGAAATGGATGGCGCGGGTGGTCAGCCCGCGGGCGCGGGCGAAGCGGATATAGTCGGTGCGCAGCACCTCCAGCATCTCGGCGCGGACCAGCCGCATGATGAGTGTCATCTGGAACAGGCCGAGCGTGATCGAGGGCATGATCAGCGCCTTCCATCCGGAGGCGGTGAGCAGACCCGTCGTCCACCAACCGATCTTCACGACGTCGCCGCGGCCGAACGAGGGCAGCCAGCCGAGCGTGACCGAGAACAGATAGATCAGCAGGATACCGATCAGGAAGGTCGGCAGCGAAATGCCGATCAGCGACACCATCTGGAACAGCTTGGCCATCAGCGAGTCGCGGCGCAGCGCCGAGAACACGCCCATGATGATCCCGAAGAACAGCGCGAGGATGGTCGCGCAGATCGCGAGCTCCAGGGTCGCCGGCATGCGCTCCTTGAGCAGATCGGAGACCGGCTGCCGGAACTGATAGGACACGCCGAATTTGAACTGCGCGGCGTCGAACAGATAGCGGCCGAACTGCACGATGAAAGGATCGTCCAGGCCCAGCGATTCACGGACGCGGGCGCGTTCCGCGGCGGAGGCGTCGATCGGCACGATCTGGCTGACCGGGTCGCCGGCGAAGCGGAACATGGCGAACGCGATGATCCCGACGGCGATCATGACGCCGATGGCCTGAATTGCTCGGCGAAGCGTGAAGGCGAGCATCTGGTCCTTTCAGTCCCTTCGATCGCGCGGCGGGTAGCACCTGTCGCGAGAAATGAAAAGTCCCGAAAAGCAGTTCTGCTTTCCGGGACTTGAGATGGTCGGAATCCTACTCGGTCTTGGTGGCCAAGTACATCAGCACGAGGTTGTCGGCGCGCAGCGCAATCTTGACCTTCTTGGACACGCCCCAGGCCACGGCCTGCTGGTGCACCGGGATATAGCCGTAGTCCTTGATGCCGATCTCGAACGCCTGCTTGATCAGCTGATTGCGCTTGGCGGCGTCGGTCTCGACCAGGACCTTGTCGGTCAGGGCGTCGAACTCCTTGTTGCAGTAATTGCCGAGATTGGCCTCGCCGCGGGTTGGGTCCTTGGGATCCTCGCGGCAGCCCATGATGTCGTGCATCACATTGTGGGCGTCCATCGACGACGGGGTCCAGCCGAGCAGGAAGAACGAGGTGTTGTAGCCGCCCGGCTTCAGCACCTTGGCGAAATACTGCGCCTTCGGTTGCGCGTTGAGGTTCACCTTGACCCCGATCCGGGCGAGCATGCCGACCACCGCCTGGCAGATGGCGGCGTCGTTCACGTAGCGGTCGTTCGGGCAGTCCAGAGCGACTTCGAAGCCGTCGGGATAGCCGGCCTCTGTCAGCAGTTTCTTGGCGCCGTCCGGATCGTATTTCGGCCTGGTGAACTCCTTGGACAGCGGGAACAGTTCAGGTGCAATCATCAGCGCCGACGGCGTCGACAGGCCGCGCATCACGCGGGTCTTGATCAGCTCGACATCAATGGCCTTGTAGAACGCCTCGCGGACACGGATATCCTTGAACGGGTTCTTGCCCTTGACGTTCGAATAGAGCAGCTCGTCGCGGCTCTCGTCCATGCCGAGGAAGATCGTGCGCAGCTCGGGTCCCTTCAGGACCTGGGCATTGGGGCTCGAATCGACGCGGCCGATGTCCTGCACCGGCACCGGCTCGATGATGTCGACCTCGCCGGACAGCAGCGCCGCAACGCGGGTGGCGTCCGAGGAGATGGTGGTGAACACGATCTCCTTGATGTTGTGCTCCGGCTTGCGCCACCAGTTCGGATTGACCTTGAACACCGTCTTCACACCGGGCTGATGGCTCTCGATGATGAAGGGGCCGGTGCCGTTCTCGTGCAGTGCCGCGTAGCTCGGTGTCGTTGCCGACACCGGGGTCGGCGCGACGGAGTTGTTCTCCTCGCACCACTTCTTGCTCATGATGTACCAAGTATCCCATTGCGAGATCAGGATGGGATTGGGCGCATCGAGCTTCACGTCGACGGTGTAGTCGTCGATCTTGACGAACTTGGCGTCGGGCGGAACGTTGGAGAGGAAGTTCGAGCCGGTGGCGCGAACGCGGTCGGCGGAGAAGATCACGTCATCGGCGGTGAACGGTTCGCCATTGTGGAACTTGACGCCCTTGCGCAGGTGGAAACGCCAGCGGGTCGGCTCGGGGGTTTCCCAGCTCTCGGCCAGCGCAGGAATGATCTTGAGATCCTTGTCACGGGCGGTGAGACCCTCATAAACGTGGGCGTGGTGCGCGATCGTGGTCGATTCCTTGAAAGTATAGGGATCGAGCGATTTGAGGGTGCCCTGGTTGGCATAGCGCAGGGTCTGGGCCGAGGCCGGCAGCCCCGCGAGGCCAACGAGGATGGCGGCCGCCGCAATGAGCAGGGATTTGCGTCCCGACATATGTTCAAATTCTCCGCGTTTGACGCTTGTTTTCTCGGCAGGGACAGATCGCATCCGGCCTGCCTTGTTTGAAGTTCGTGAGTTCTGCAGCGCCTCTTGCACGAACTTCAAGAAGCAACAGGACGCCGGGCGATGTGCTTGCAAGTCTGATGCCGCACCGGAAGAACTGCTTCCAAGGGCTGCGCCGAGCGGCGCCTTCGGACCCGCGGCACCTCGATGTCAGCATGTTGCCAGAGTTCAGCAGCGCCACACAAGTCCGGTTTGTTGAAGCCTAAACGATATGGTTAGTCCTCGCTCGTCCGCGTGCAGCGCACTCAAGCGTGGATATGCGGTCCTCGGGCCCGGCGGGCCCATGGATTGACCATGCCGCAGGAATTGCGCGGCTGCAGCAAAGCGCCGCTTGCTAGAGAGGGGCGAGGGCGGTGATACTGCTACCGTTCGCCTTCGGCGACCGGGTCGGTTCTGCCGTGTTGCGGGAAATCGACCGGAGCGCCGACGGGGAGAGCCATGAACAGCGCGGAGCGGAAATGAAAGTCAATATCGAGATCGATTGTACACCGCTCGAGGCCCGGCAGTTTTTCGGACTTCCCGATCTTGGCCCGATGCAGGCCGCCGTGATGGACCGGCTGCAGCAGCAGATGACGAGCAACATCGACAAGCTCACGCCCGAAGCCATTATGCAGAGCTGGTTCACGTTCGATCCGCGGCTTGCCGAACGGTTCCAGGATCTGATGCTGACCATGACGGGGCTCGGCGGCAGCCGTTCGAACGACAAGAAGTCGGCCTGAATCGAGCCCTCGGCTCGCCTCGGGGTTTCCGGCATCAGCACGGAGCGGAGCGGGCGCCGCGTCGAGAAGCGAGGCCATTACATCGGCGCCATTACATCGGCGCATGGGCCTGCACCATGCGTGCGCTGGAGACCGGCGGCAAGCCGGCGATGACAGCTCAGGGGAGGAGCGATGACCGATTCGGCTTGGATGCCGCCGCTGCAATTCGCCACGACGAACGGCATTCGCATGGGCTATTACGAGGCCGGCCCTGCGTCCGATCGGCCGCCCTTGATCCTGTGTCACGGCTGGCCGGAGCTCGCATTTTCCTGGCGGCATCAGATTAGGGCGCTGGCGGAAGCCGGCATCCGCGTGATCGCGCCCGACCAGCGCGGCTATGGTGCGACCGATCGCCCGGAGGCGGTCGAGGCCTATGACCTCGAACAGCTCACGGCCGACCTGGTCGGCCTGCTCGATCATCTGAAGATCGACAAGGCGGTCTTCGTCGGCCACGATTGGGGCGGCTTCGTCGTCTGGCAAATGCCGCTGCGGCACCCGGACCGCGTCGCCGGCGTGGTCGGCATCAACACGCCGCATCTGCCGCGCGCGCCGGCCGATCCGATTGCGATCATGCGCAAGCGCTTCGGCGACATGATGTACATCGTGCAGTTCCAGGATCCGGCGCGCGAGCCGGATCGCATCTTTGCGAACCGGGTCGAGCAGACCTTCGATGCCTTCATGCGCAAGCCTTTGCCGCGTCACGATGCGCCGCCGACCGAGCCGCCCGCCGGCGGCATCGCCGCGCCGCCCTCGCTCAATCTGGCGTTCCCGCAGATGATTGCCGCCTATGATGCCGCCAAGGATACGCGGCAGCCGATCCTGTCGGAGGCGGAGAAGCGGGTGTTCGTCGAGACGTTCACGCGCACCGGCTTCACGGGCGGCATCAACTGGTACCGCAACATGACCCGCAACTGGCAGCGCTCGGAGGGACTCGACCATACGGTCCGCGTGCCGTCGCTGATGATCATGGCGGAGAACGATGCCGTGCTGCCGCCGTCGGCCGCGGACGGCATGGAGCGACTGGTGCCGGACCTGGAAAAGTATCTCGTCAAGGACAGCGGCCACTGGACCCAGCAGGAGCAGCCGGCGGAGGTCAGCGCCAAGCTGATCGAATGGCGGCGGCGGAGGTTTGGGTAGGGACGGGACTGCTCGCTGAGTGCCCGCGGTTCCGAGACCGCCGAGCACCGATCCTGAGCCGCGTACCGGTTCTAAGCCGCCTGCGCGTTTGCGCCGTGGGCGTGCTTGGCGATGGCGTCGATGATCTGCGGCCAGGTCGGGGTCGGGATGGCGTGGCCCATCTTCTCGATCATCAACAGCTTGGCATTCGGAATCGACTCCGCGGTGTCCGTGCCGGCGGCATGATGCACCAGCGGATCGACCTTGCCGTGGATCACGAGCGTGGGCGCCGTCACCTGATGCAGCCGCGGCTTGCGGCTGCCGGAGGCCAGGATCGCGCGGAGCTGGCGGCCGACACCGGCCGGATGGGGACCGCGGGCGAAGCAGCGTTCCGCCAGCACCACGTCGCGGGCCTCGTCCTCCGGAAACGAGCCGGCGCGCAGCACCTTCCAGGTCTTCTGGAAGCGTCGGACGTACTCGTCCTTGGTTTTCGGCGGCGGCGCCATCAGCAGCATCGCGACCTCGCGCGTCGGCGGCGGAAGCCGTGGATTGCCGGTCGTCGACATGATCGAGGTCAGCGAGCGGAGGCGTTGCGGGAAGTTGAGCGCGATCTCCTGCGCGATCATGCCGCCCATCGAGGCGCCGACCAGATGCGCTGATTTGATGTCGAGCGCGTCCATCAGGCCGACCGTGTCCTTGGCCATGTCGATGAGCTTGTAGGGCGCCGCGACCGGGATGTTGAAGAAGCGCAGCTTGATCAGCTCGAACGGCGTCAGCCGGCGCCCGCCATGCATCTTGCTCGATTGGCCGATGTCGCGGTTGTCGAATCGGATGACGCGGAAGCCGCGGCTTGCGAGCTGTTCGCAGAACTCGTCGTACCAGATGATCATCTGGGCGCCGAGTCCCATGATCAGGAGAAGAGGGGGCGCCGCCGGGTCGCCGAAGGTCTCGTAGCAGATGTCGATACCGTTGGCGCGGGTGATGTGCGGCGGCTGATGGGCGGTTGCAGTCACGTGATCCCTCTTTCAAGGCCAACGAGCCCTCTATGCCATGCTTCCGCGGACCGAGAGAAGCGGCCGCATGATCCTGCCGCATCGCAGCGAGGGCGTGCTATGATAGGTTGTACTCTGAGTCTTTGTGTGGCCTGAAGGAGCGTGCCGATGGTGAATAAATCCGGCGATCCGATCGCGTTCTGGCAACAGATGGTCGGCGAGATGCAGAAGAGCTTCACGGCCTTCACACGGCTGCGACCGATGGGCACGACGTCTCATCCATCCTCCGACGATTCCGCAACTGGTTCTGGAACCGGACAGAAGCCTATGGCCGATCTCATGGAAAACTACTTCGCCGGCATGAATGTGCCGAGCCGTGGTCAGCTCACCGCGTTGAATGATCGGCTGGCGTCGATCGAAAGCGAACTGGCCGAGACGCGGGCGCTGTTGAAGGAACTCCTGGCAGCAAAGGCGCCCGCAGTGGCTCCGCAGCCGGCGGCCGATGTTAGTCCGCAGTTGAATGAGATCAAGGGCTTGCTCGATACGCTTGTCGCCGCATCCAAAGTTCAGCCTCGCGCGCCGGTCGACCTCACGCCGGAGCTCAATGAGATCAAGGCCTTGCTGGACGGGCTTGTTGCTGCGTCCAAGGCGCCGCCAGCGCCGACCGCGCCTGCGGTTGATGTGACGCCTCAGCTCGGCGAGATCAGGGGCCTGCTTGACAAGCTCCTCAACGCCACGCGGCCCTCTGACACGGCACCGCTCGAAGCGGAGCTGCGCGAGATCCGGACGGCGCTGGACGCGTTGCTGAAGGCGTCGCAGCCAGGCGAGGGCGAGCCCACAGCAACCGAGGTGGTTCCGAGAGCGTCGGAGCGGCCTGGCAAGTCGCGCAACAAGAAGCACGGCGGCGCCCCGGCCGGCTCGGGCGCGCGTCCAGGCAATGACGCGCCGTCCGGCAGCTGACCGGGCATTCCTCCCTCCCTTCTGCTTCGCCAATGGTGCGTTGCAGCATTAATGTTGCGATGCACCATTGTTGATGCTATAGTTGAGTTACTCCGGTTTCATGAGGGACGGAGCGAGCCCATAGCTCAGATGCATTGAGGATGGAGACAGCCATGAGCGAGACCAACACCGTGTTCGACACCGTCAAGGATGCCTTTGCGCCGGTGACCGACGCGTTCAAGAACCTGCAGACCATGGAAGTGCCGGAGTCGGCGCGCGAGTTCGTCAAGAAGACCGCGTCGACCGCCAAGGAGCGCGCCGCGGAGGCCCTGGCCGGCTCCGAGAAGGTGACCTCGGCGATCGAGACCGCCGTGTTCGACGGCGTGACTGAGGCCGGCAAGATCAGCCGCAACATCCAGCAGGCGCTCTACCAGGACACCGAAGCGTTCTTCGACGGCATCGATCGGCTGGCGTCCGCCAAGTCGCTCAGCGAAGCCGTTCAGATCCAGGGTGAACTGGCCCGTGCCCGCGGCGAGGCGCTCGTCGCCCGCGCCAAGTCGACCAGCGAGTATGTCGGCAAGCTCGTCACCGAGGGGGCCAAGCTCGCCCAGGAGAACATGGCCAAGGCCTACAACAAGACCGCCTGATCGCCTCCGGCGCGTCAGCCGATCGACCTCCAAGGCCCGCCTCTCGCGGGCCTTTTCTTTTGTGATCAGGCGAAACCGGCTAAAGCGGAGGCCATGCCGCAGCCGCTGTCTCGCATCGTCAACCAGCTCAAGAGCGAGCCGTCGCGCACCGGCTCGCTGATCATCACCGTGTTCGGCGACGCCATCGTGCCGCGCGGCGGCAGTGTCTGGCTCGGCAGCCTGCTCGCCTTCTTCGAGGGGCTGGCCATCGATGGCAGCGTGGTGCGCACGGCGATGTCGCGGCTGACGGCGGAGGGCTGGTTCGAGCGCAGCAAGAGCGGCCGCCACAGCTTCTATCGCCTGACCCGGCGCGGCGAGCAGACCTTTGCCGGTGCCACCCGGCACATCTACGACTCCCCGCCGGCCGAATGGAACGGCAGCTTCGAACTGCTCTTGCTCGGCAGTGCCGATGATCGCGAGCAGGCACGCACCGTGCTGCGCGACGCCGGCTTCGGCAGCCCGCTGCCCGGGGTGTTCGTGGCTCCCTCCAGCATCGCCGTCCCCGACGCCGTGGAGGGCGCGATCCGGCTGCAGGCCTCCGCCGGATCTGACATGGCGCGACGGCTGGTGGCGGAGAGCTGGGCGCTGGAGCGGACGGCGGAGGCCTACCGCAAGTTCAGCGCGTCTTTTGCCCCCCTCAAATCCAGCATCGAACGCGGCGAGGCGCTGTCGGATGGGCAGGCCTTCACCGCGAGGGTTCTGCTGATCCATCACTATCGCCGCATCGTGCTGCGCGATCCGCTGCTGCCGGCGGAGCTGCTGCCGGGGAACTGGCCGGGCCGGCAGGCCCGGGCGCTGTGTGGCGAGATCTACCGGCTGCTGCTGCCGGGCTCGGAGCGCTGGCTCGATGCGCATGCAATCAACGAAGCAGGGCCGCTGCCCGCCGCCGCTGCGGCGCTGCTGCGGCGGTTCGCCGACGTTGATGAGGCGCCCTGATATATTACAAAATTCGATTGCACGAATAAAATTCCGTTATATATTGGCGGCAACCAAGTCCTGGGAGGACGCCGCCGCATGTACACGCAGGCGCTTAATTCGCCCGAGGAGGGCAGCCTCGCCGAGGACGCCGTGCGCGCCTCGCGATTTCAGGCCCGTATCGATGCCGAGGAGCGCATCGAGCCGAACGACTGGATGCCGGCGGCCTATCGCAAGACGCTAGTCCGGCAGATCTCCCAGCACGCCCATTCCGAAATCGTCGGCATGCTGCCCGAGGGCAACTGGATCACGCGCGCGCCGAGCCTGCGCCGCAAGGCGGCGCTGCTCGCCAAGGTCCAGGACGAATGCGGCCATGGGCTGTATCTCTACGCCGCCGCCGAGACGCTGGGCGCCTCGCGCGAGGAACTGGTCGACGCGATGCTGGCCGGCAAGGCGAAGTACTCCTCGATCTTCAACTACCCGACCCTGACCTGGGCGGATATCGGCGTGATCGGCTGGCTGGTCGACGGCGCCGCGATCATGAACCAGATCCCGCTGTGCCGCTGCTCCTATGGACCCTATGCCCGCGCGATGATCCGCGTCTGCAAGGAAGAGTCGTTCCACCAGCGCCAGGGCTACGAGATCATGCTGACCTTGTGCCGCGGCACGGCCGAGCAGAAGGCCATGGCACAGGATGCGCTGAACCGCTGGTGGTGGCCGGTGCTGATGATGTTCGGCCCGCCCGACCAGGCCAGCCAGCACAGCGACACGTCGACCAAATGGAAGATCAAGCGCTTCTCCAATGACGAGCTGCGCCAGAAGTTCATCGATGCCACCGTGCCGCAGGCGCAATATCTCGGGCTGACCATTCCTGATCCCGAGATGACGCAGGACGAGCAGGGCCACTGGCGGCACGGTCCGATCGACTGGAACGAGTTCAAGCAGGTGCTGGCCGGCAACGGCCCGTGCAACCGTGACCGGCTGGCGGCGCGCCGCAAGGCGCATGCCGACGGCGCCTGGGTGCGCGAGGCGGCGGCAGCCTATGCCGAGAAGCGCGCGCGCCGCCAGATGGCGCAAGCTGCCGAATAGGACAGGGGAGAGCGACATGGCGACGCCGAACACGCCGTTGTGGGAGGTCTTCATCCGCAGCCGCAACGGGCTCGCGCACAAGCATTGCGGTTCGCTGCATGCGCCTGATGCGACCATGGCGCTGCAGGCCGCGCGCGACCTCTACACCCGTCGCGGCGAGGGCCTGTCGATCTGGGTGGTGCCGTCGAGTGCGATCACCGCGTCGGACCCTGCTGACAAGGCCATGATGTTCGAGCCGGCGGAATCGAAGATCTATCGCCACCCGACATTCTATGAAGTGCCCGAGGAAGTCGGGCATATGTGATTGTGCGCGGCTGTCAGCCGTCATCATTGCGAGCGCAGCGGCGCAATCCAGACTGCCTGCTCGGATGAATTCCTGGATTGCTTCGCTGCGCTCGCAATGACGGACTCTGTGGCGGGCCTGATCGGATTATAGCTATGACCGCACCCTCGATCATCGTCTCGGAAACGCCGCTGGTGCTGTACACGCTGCGCCGGGCTGATGATGCGCTGATCCTGGGGCATCGGCTGTCCGAATGGTGTGGCCATGCCCCGATGCTCGAAGAGGACATGGCGCTGTCCAACATGGCGCTCGATCTGATCGGCCAGGCGCGTGAGCTGTATGGCTACGCGGCGAAGGTCGAGGGGCGCGGTAATGACGAGGACAAGCTCGCTTATCTGCGCGACGTCCGGCAGTACCGCAATCTCCTCTTGGTCGAGCGTCCCAACGGCGACTTCGCGCACACGATGGTGCGGCAGCTGTTCTACGCGGCGTTCGCCGATCTCTATTGGCGCGGCATGATGGGCTCGACGGATGCGACCCTGGCGGCGATCGCAGCCAAGTCGGAGAAGGAATCCGCCTATCATCTGCGCCATGCCAGCGAATGGGTGATCCGGCTTGGCGACGGCACTGATGAGAGCCACGCCCGCGTGCAGGTCGCGGTCGACGATCTCTGGGCCTATACTGGCGAGATGTTCGGCGCCGACGATGCTGAGCGCGGCCTGATCGATGCCGGTGTCGCGATCGATCCGACGATGCTGCTGCCGGAGTGGCTGTCGATCGTCTCGCATGTCGCGCGCGAGGCGACGCTGACCCTGCCGGAAAACGACTGGATGCAGCAGGGCGGCCGCGACGGCCGCCACAGCGAGCATCTCGGTCATCTGCTCAGCGAGCTGCAATATATGCAGCGCAGCTTCCCCGGTGCGACATGGTAGTCACGGACCTCAGCCCTGCCGAACTGCGCCAGCGCGCCTGGGAGGCGGCTGCGTCGGTGGCCGATCCGGAAATTCCGGTGCTGACGATCGACGATCTCGGCGTGCTGCGCGAGGTCGAACTGGTCGGCGATCGCGTCGACGTCGCGATCACGCCAACCTATTCCGGCTGTCCGGCGATGAACATGATCGCCTTGGAAATCGAGCTCGCGCTGGAGCGCGCCGGTTTCCGTGAGGCCAGGGTGCGGACCGTGCTGTCGCCGGCCTGGACCACGGACTGGATGAGCGAAGAGGGACGCCGCAAGCTGCGCGACTACGGCATTGCGCCGCCGCAGCCATCAAGCGGCCGGCGCGCGCTGTTCGGCGTCGCCGAGGTGGCATGCCCGCAATGCGGCTCCGTCGACACCGAGCAACTCGCGGAGTTCGGCTCGACCTCCTGCAAGGCGCTGTGGCGTTGCAAATCGTGCCGCGAGCCGTTTGATTATTTCAAATGTCACTGATGCCACATCCGTCATCGCGAGCGCAGCGACGCGATCCAGGGCTGCGCGTGCAGCTCTGCATTGGTCCGTCGCTTTGCTCCTCGCAATGACGCGGGGATAGGATCGATGTCGACAACGCCACGCTTCCATCGTCTCGCCGTTCGTGACTTGCGCCGTGAGGCGCCTGATGCGGTGTCGTTGACCTTTGCCATTCCGAACGAGCTGGCGGCGGACTATCGCTTCGCGCCGGGGCAATATCTCACCCTGAAGACCATGCTCGGCGGCGAGGAGATCCGGCGCTCCTATTCCATCTGCTCGGGCCCTGACGACAACGAGATCCGCATCGCGGTGAAGCGCGTCGATGGCGGCGCGTTCTCCAGCTTCGTCACCGACGAATTGAAGCGCGGCGACGAGATCGACGTGATGACGCCGACCGGCCGTTTCGGCGTGGCGCTGCAGCCCGAGGCTGCGCGGACGCATGTCGGTTTTGCGGCGGGATCGGGCATCACGCCGATTTTGTCGATCGTCAAGGCCGTGCTGGCGCGCGAGCCGCACAGCCGCTTCTTCCTGTTCTACGGCAACCGCACCACCGCCGGCATGCTGTTCCGCGAGCAGCTCGAGGAGCTGAAGGACCGTTTCCTTGAGCGCTTCTCGGTGTTCCACGTCATCTCCGGCGAGGAGCAGGATCTGCCGATCCTGCACGGCCGGCTCGACGGCGAGAAGGTGCGCATGCTGCTGCGCTCGCTGGTGCCGGCCGAGAGCGTCGACCACGTCTTCATCTGCGGCCCCACCGGAATGAGCGAGGATATCGAGGTTGCCTGCCGCGCGATGGGCATCGCCGACGAGCGCGTGCATATCGAGCGTTTCGTCTCCGGTTCTGGCGGCAAGCCGCGGCCGAAGATGGTCGTGCCCGACTCCGCGCCACCGAAAGCGATTGCCGCCCTGATCATCGACGGCAAGCGCCGCGAGGTCCCGGTCGCCGACGGCGAAGCCATCCTCGACGCCGCGCTGCGCGCTGGTGTCGACCTGCCGTTCGCTTGCAAAGGCGGCATGTGCTCCACCTGCCGCGCGAAGCTGGTCGAAGGAAACGCGGAGATGGAGCTGAACTACTCGCTGGAGCCGTGGGAGTTGCAGGCGGGATTTGTGCTGACATGCCAAGCGAGGCCGGTGACGGAGCGGGTGGTGGTGGACTACGATCATATGTGAGGAAGCACTTGTGATGGGGCCTCATGGTTCGAGACGCGCCGCGTACGAGAGTTTCGCCTAGCGTTGGCCCGATCGGCGCGGCGCTCCTCACCAAGAGGGTCCGGCTCCGATGCCGGCGCTGCACATCGGCCATGAGCAGCGTGCTCATGGAGAGGGGCTGCTTTGCCGCGCTCCGGTCCGCTATCCCGCCGGCCTTCTGTCCTTGATCCGCTTCGCCTTGCCGGCCGAGCGCTCCAGCGTATCGGGCGGGACCGCCTTCACCTTTGCCGTCACGCCGATCGTGTTCTTGATGTGGATCGAGATGCGTTCGGCGTGCGCGCCGAGGCCGGTTTCGTCCCAATGTTCGGGGCGGGATTCCGCGTAGATGGTCAGCTCGTCCATGCGGCCCTCGCGCGTGAGCTCCAGCATGAAATGGCCGCCGCACCATTCGGTGGTGAGCAGGATTTCCTCGATCTGCGACGGGAACAGATTGACGCCGCGCAGGATGATCATGTCGTCGGAGCGGCCGGTGACCTTCTCCATCCGACGCATGCCCGGCCGCGCGGTGCCCGGTAGCAGCCGTGTCAGATCGCGGGTGCGATAGCGGATGACTGGGAAGGCCTCCTTGGTCAGCGAGGTGAACACCAATTCTCCCATCTCGCCGTCGGGCAGCACCTTGCCGGTGTCGGGATCGACAATCTCCGGATAGAAATGATCCTCCCAGATGTGCAAGCCGTCCTTGGTCTCCAGGCATTCCTGCGCCACGCCAGGGCCGATCACCTCGGACAGGCCGTAGATGTCGGTGGCGTCCATCGCGAAGGCGTCCTCGATTTCGGCGCGCATCGCGTTGGTCCAGGGCTCTGCGCCGAAGATGCCGATTTTGAGCGAGCTCTGCCGGGGATCCAGCCCCTGGCGCTTGAACTCGTCGAGGATCGCCAGCATGTAGCTCGGCGTCACCGTGATGATGTCGGGCCGGAAATCGTTGATCAGCTGCACCTGCCGCTCGGTCATGCCGCCGGAGATCGGCACCACGGTGCAGCCGAGTTCCTCGGCGCCGTAATGGACGCCAAGCCCGCCGGTGAACAGGCCGTAGCCATAGGCATTGTGAATGATCATGCCGCTGCGGCCGCCGGCGGCGCGGATCGAGCGTGCCATCACGTGAGACCAGGTCGCGATGTCGTTTCGGGTGTAGCCGACCACGATCGGTTTGCCGGTGGTGCCCGAGGAGGCATGCACCCGCACCAACTGCTCGCGGGGCACGGCGAACATGTTGAACGGATAATTGTCGCGCAGGTCGGTCTTCACCGTGAACGGAAATTTGGCGAGATCGGCGAGCTCGCGGAAATCCGACGGATGAACGCCGGCCGTGTCGAAGGCGCGGCGGTAATGCGCGACGTTGTCATAGGCGTGCTTCAGCGACCAGGCGAGGCGTTTTGTCTGCAGCGCCATGATCTCGTCGCGCGAGGCGCGCTCGGTGGCGTCCATGTCGGGCACATAGCTGCCGGCCGATTGATGCTTGGGCGATGTCATGGCGTCGGATCCTCCGGCAGGGGCGGGGCGAAAGGAAACTGCTTTAGGTCGCGTTGGCTGTACCAGACGGCACCAGCGCGCCACCGATGCTGCGCGAATGGCCGCGGAATTCAGCAATCACGGTGCCGGCCGCGGTCACGCGGACGTCGTAAATGCCGGAGCGGCCGCTGCGCGAGATCTCGCTCGCGCTTGCCGTCAGGACATCGCCGAGCTTGCCCGGCCGGATGAAGCTGATGCTGCCCTGCGCGGCAACGGTGCGGTCATTGTGCGAGTTGCAGGCGAAGGCGAAGGCGGAATCGGCGAGCGTGAAGATGAAGCCGCCATGGGCGATACCATGGCCGTTCACCATGTGCGGCTGGATCGTCATCTGCAAGGTGGCGCGTCCCGGGCCGATGTCGATGATCTGCATGCCAAGCCCCTGGCTGGCGCGATCGTCCTGCCACATCGCGTTGGCGCAGGCGCGGGCGAGCGCGTCAGGGGAGAGCGTCGCGGCGTCGCTCATCGCCACGGCTCCCGGTCTTCAAAGGCCGGTTTCCCCCTCAAAAGGCGTGCTGGTGAAACCACGGCGTTCTCTCCCGCTGATGCTTGTTGGAACAAGCATTCTCATCTAGTTAGGGCCGACATCGTGGCAAAGTTTCCGTGCGCGTCAAGCGAAAGCGGTGCCCGCGTGTCGCCGCCTGTCGATCGCAACCAGAGGGAATTTGACCCGTGCCCGAAGCTGCCAACCTCGCCGTGCTCGCCGGTCTCCTGATCGGCGTGATCTATGGCGTGGTCGGTCTCGTCAGCGGCTTCTGCATGATGAGCAGCCTGCGCGGCTGGTGGGCCGACGGCGACGGTCGTCTGGTACGAACTTACGCGCTGGCGATGGGGATCGCCATTCTGGTCACCCAGCTTCTCGCGGCCAATGGCGTCGTCGATCTCGGCAAATCGATCTATCTGCAGCCGACATTCTCGCTGCCGCTGATGCTCGCAGGTGGTGTGCTGTTCGGCTATGGCATGGTGCTCGCCAATGGCTGCGGCTCGCGCGCGCTGGTGCTGCTCGGCCGCGGCAATCTGCGCTCGTTTGTCGTCGTCATGGTGCTGGCGATCGCGGCCGAGATGACGTTGAAGGGTCTGATCGCACCGTTGCGTATCGCGCTGATGCAGGGCTCGCAGACCACGGCGACCGTGACCTCTCTGCCGGCGTTGCTGTCGATTGGCGGCCTGCATGGCGTACCGGCACGGCTGTTGCCGGCGCTCGTGCTCGGTGGCGGCTTGATGATCTTTGCCTTCGCGCATGCACCATTCCGGCGCGCGCCCGGGCAGATGCTCGCGGGGTTTATCGTCGGCCTGCTGATCGCGGCGGGCTGGTTTGCGACCGGTCATCTCGGTGCCGACGATTTCAACCCGGTGCCGGTGGCGTCGCTGACCTTTGTCGCGCCGATCGCCGATGGCCTGCAATATGTGATGCTATCGACCGGCTCGACGGTGAATTTCGGCATCGTGACAGTGGCGGGTGTGCTCCTCGGCAGCCTCCTGACGGCCGTCGCCACGCGCCGCTTCAAGCTCGAAGGTTTTCACTCGCCGCAGCACATGCTGCGCTCGGCCGGCGGCGCCGCGCTGATGGGGATCGGCGGCGTGATGGCGCTGGGCTGCTCGGTCGGACAGGGGCTCACAGGCCTGTCGACCCTGGCCTTGCCGTCGTTCGTGGCCATTGCCGGGATCATGATCGGCGCGGCCATGGGCCTGCGCGGCGGCTTGCGCGTGCGGCCGTTGCAGATCGAGCCGAAGGCGGGGCTTTAGTAGGTCTCGACGCCTTTGGCTTGAATGAGATGCTGGCCGCTCATTCACCTCCCCCACCGGGGAGAGGTGGACGTCCCTGGACGCGCGACCTCGATCAAGTTCGGGTCGCACGTTGTTCACTCCGTGGCACGCGTGACGATGCGGATCTCCGATGTCAGTGTCCGGTGCACCGGGCATTTGTCGGCGATCTCCATCAGCTTCCTGCGCTGCTCGTCGTCGAGCGCACCGTCGAGGTGGATCTCGCGCTCGAGCTGATCGATCAGCCCGACCTTGGTCTCGCACTCGGCGCAGTCCTCCGCATGGATCTTGCTGTGACGCAGGGTGACGGTGATGCGTTCGAGCGGCAGGACTTTGCGATCGGCATAGAGCCGCAGCGTCATCGAGGTGCAGGCGCCGAGCGCGGCGAGCAGCAGGTCGTAGGGGCCGGGGCCGGAATCCTGGCCGCCGACGGAGAGCGGCTCGTCGGCGGTGAGATGATGCGGGCCGAGCGCGATGCTCTGCTGCAGCTTGCTCGACCGGGTCTCGCGCACCACCACATCGCGCGGTCCATCCTTGGCGGCCGGCTCCGCGGCCGCCGGCGCGACATAGCGGCCGGCCCAGCTTGCGATCACCTCGGCGATATAGGCGGCGTCGGTCTTGCTGCTGATGAGATGATCGGCATGATCGAGCGAGATGAAGCTTTTCGGATGCTTGGCGGCGACGAAGATGTGGGTGGCGTTGTCGATCCCGACCGTGTCGTCGACGGGCGAGTGCATCACCAGCAGCGCCTTGTGCAGATGCCTAACCTTGTCGAGCAGGCGCTGCTCGGCGATGTCGTCGAGGAACGAACTGCTGATGCGGAACGGGCGGCCCGCGAGCGAGACCTCGGCCGTGCCGTCGCGGCGGATCGCGGCGAGACGGTCCTTGAACATCGCGGTGACATGGGCGGGATCTGAGGGCGCCGCGATCGTCACCACGGCTTTCGCGTCCGGAATGTCGGCCGCCGCGGCCAGCACCGCGGCGCCGCCGAGGCTGTGGCCGATCAGGATGGCGGGCGCCTGTCGCGCTTTGCGCAAATGATCGGCGGCGCGGACGAGGTCGGCGATGTTGGAGGAGAATGTCGTGTTGGCGAAGTCGCCCTCGCTGGAGCCGAGGCCGGTGAAGTCGAACCTGAGCACCGCGATGCCATGGGCCGTCAGCGCCATCGCGATGCGGCGCGCCGCATGCGTGTCCTTGCCGCAGGAGAAGCAATGCGCGAACAGCGCATAGGCGCGCGGCGCGCCATCAGGAAGGTCGAGCGCTGCGGACAGTCTGTCGCCGCCTGCGCCTTCGAATTGGAAACGTTCGGTGGGCATGATGTGGGTCCCCAATCGCTACGTCCGCTGGCGGCAATGACGCCGCACCGTCTGGCATCAGGATACACCAGATAGCGTCTGTACGCAGGTATGATGGCGCATTCTCGCGGCTTGCTCGGCCCGAGCTTTGCGGTTATTGGCCCCTCTGACATCGAGAGGGCGCAGGGAAGGTCGGGAGCCTGCCGCCCCCATGGTCCGCCTGCGGAAAAAATGCAGGCGGCAGAACCACAGGTTCTGCTGAGGACATCTGTATGCGATTGGACGGAGGTCAGCCCGGACCCGCAATAGCTCTCGGGAGCAAGCCACGATCACTCCCGCGGCGGCAACAGCTCGATCTCCTGTTCACCGTGCCGGATCGCCGTCGGCAGGTCTTGCGCGACAAGATCGGAAATCCATCGGACGAGCGCGGGAAGGGCTTCGTCCTTCGCCTGCCGGCGAAGTGGGGGCAAGTCCCGCTCGTGCGCGGTGCCGACTTTGATGTTGAGACGCTCATAAGGAATGTCGCCGTCCGGAGGCCGATATCGTGCATCGAACAGACGCCTGCCGTGGCTGCGAACGAGGTGGACGCGAATGCCGCCGAGATCTCTTGCGGTCAGTGCGGCGAGGATGACGGACGGCTTCAGAAGATATCCATAGCCTTTCGGTATCTTGCCCGTCTCTGAGGTGAATTCCATGGTTGATCTTCTCTGTCACGCTCGGATACGACCATAACCGTGTTGGACCCCAGCTCAGAAGCTCATAGAAACTCAGTCCGTAGCAATCACTGAGATCATCAGCACGCTGGTCATGGCTGCGTCCTCTCCCCTTGCGGGAGAGCGCCTGGAGGACAGAGCCGCAAGCTCCCTTGGGGGAGGGGGATGTCGCCACCAGCGCTGTCCGCCGAGAGCGACCCCTCACCCAACCGAGTGCCTGGATAGGCCGGAGATGCCCTCTCCCGCAAGGGGAGAGGGCGCTGTATCGCGCAGTCGCTCTTGGACCTTTGCAACGAACTCGATTGATACGGGAGCAAAGCGAAGCGTGCCCACCCTTCTTTGCTTTTCGGCGAAAGACGGTGGGCACGACGCTCCGCGTCTTTGCCCAACCTGCGACTGCGTTGGCTTGGCGTTGAGCGAAGCCGGTCAGTCCGAATAGCGCTGCTCGGCCCAGGGATCTCCGCGGTTGTGATAGCCGCGCACTTCCCAATAGCCGGGGGCATCGTGATCGAGGAATTCGATCGCCTTCAGCCATTTCGCGCTCTTCCAGAAATACAGATGCGGCACGACGACGCGCACCGGGCCACCATGCTCCTGCGTCAACGGCGCGCCGGACCAGCTGTGCGCGAGCAGCGCATCCTCAGCAGCGAAATCCGCCAGTGCCAGATTGGTCGTGTAGCCGTCATAGGAATGCAGCACGACGAAGTCCGCCGTGTCGCGCGGCCGGCAGGCGGCGAGCAGATCGCGCGTCGCCAGCCCCTCCCATTGATTGTCGTAGCGCGACCAGGTCGTCACGCAATGGATGTCGGAGACGAACTGGCGCTGCTCCTGGGCCAGGAAGGTCGGCATGTCCCAGAACAGCGGATTTTCGACCGCGCCATAGACGTCGAGCCGCCAGCGCTCTGATGTGACCGACGGCGTCAGGCCGAGGTCCAGCACCGGCCAGTCACGGGTCAGATGCTGACCCGGCGGCAGGCGCTGGTCCTCAGGCCGCGCGATGCGGCCAGTCAGGAACTTGCCCTCGCGCGCCCAGCGTTCCTTGCTGCGGGTCAGCTTGTTCTCGGGCGGCAGCCCGGACTCGTCAGCCATCTCAGCACCTCGTCGGTTCGTGCGGGCTTATTCGTGCCTGTGCATCGCGGACGCATGCTTGGTGTCGCGCATGGTCGCATAGATGAGCAAAGACAGGAAGATCACGCCCGAGAGATAATAATAGAACCAGGTCTCATGCCCAATGCTTTTGAAGTAGAGCGCGATCGCCGGCGCGGTGCCGCCGAACAGCGACACGGTGATCGCGTAGGGCAGGCCGACGCCCAGCGCGCGCACATTGGTCGGGAATAGCTCCGCCTTGACGACCGCGTTGATCGACGTATAGCCGGCCGTGAAGATCCAGGCGCCGCAGATCAGCAGGAACGCCATGAATGGCTCCTTGGTGGCCTTCAGCGCGGTCAGGATCGGGATCGTTGCCAAGGTGCCGACGACGCCGAAGAAGATCAACAGCGGCTTGCGGCCGATACGGTCGGAGATCGCGCCATAGACCGGCTGCAGCACGCAGGCGAACAGCAGCGAGCCGAAGATCACCATGGTTGTCTGATCCTCGGTGAGGCCGACCGACAGCTTCACGAAGGTCTGCATATAGGTCGTGAAGGTGTAGAACGCGGCGGTGCCGCCGGCGGTGAGGCCGACGACCAGCAAGAGCTCGCGCGGATATCTGAACAGCGCGGCGATCGAGCCGGACGGGCCGACTGTCTTCTTGGCCTCCACGAAGGCTTCGGTCTCGTGCAGATTCCGCCGCATCACCGCGACGAAGATCGCGAGGCCGGCGCCGATAAGGAAGGGGATGCGCCAGCCCCAGGCCTTCAGCTCGTCGGTCGTCAGAAACACTTTCTGCAGCAGCAGGAGCACGATGATCGCGGTGAGCTGGCCGCCGATCAGCGTGACATATTGAAAGCTCGAATAGAAGCCGCGGTGCTTGGCGTCGGCGACCTCGGACAGATAGGTGGCGCTGGCGCCATACTCACCGCCGAGGCTCAGGCCCTCGATCACGCGGGCGAGCGCCAGGATGATCGGTGCGGCGATCCCGATCGTGGCATAGGTCGGCGTCACCGCGATGATCAGCGAGCCGAAGCACATGCAGAGCACGGAGACCGTCAGCGACAGCCGCCGGCCATAATGGTCGGCGATATAGCCGAACAACCAGCCGCCGAGCGGGCGCATCAGGAAGGTGGCGGCGAACACCACGGCGGCGTTCAACTGCTCGACGACCGGGTCTCTTGACGGGAAGAACGCCGGCGCGAAATACAGCGCAAACGCGGTGTAGGCATAGAAGTCGTACCATTCGACCAGGTTACCGGCCGAGCCGATCAGGATCGCCTTGATGCGCCGCTCGACGTCGGTGAACGTCGTGGCTTCGGTGGCAGGCTCGATCGCCTGGTCTGTCATATCCGGTCTCCGGGCAAGCATGATTTGCGGCCCTTCTACGGGAGCCGGCGGGATTGCCAATATGGAGAAAGGGCAGGGGTCCCATGTTCAAGGGCGTGGGGAACCGGCAACGTCCGGGCCTCGCCCTTCGAGACGCCCGCCTTCGGCGGGCTCCTCAGGGTGAGGGGGGAGAGTCGTTGCGAGAACAGCGCGAAACGCAGGGGGCGCCCCGGTCGCGCGACTCTCTCTACGGGCGCTGCTTACTGCAATCCGCAGCGTCGACATCGAACTCGACCCTCTCCATGAACACGCCTCTCGGCGTGTTCATGGTCCGGTGTGCAGTGCCTCGGCTTTTGCCCCTCATGGTGAGGAGCGCCGAAGGCGCGTCTCGAACCATGAGGCCACCGTTCGGGCCTCACCCTTCGAGACGCCGCTGCGCGACTCCTCAGGGTGAGGGGAAGGTTCATCACTTCGGCGCGCGTGGATCGATCGGCGTGGAGGCCGCAACACCGAGAATGTCCTCCAGCACCTTGGCGCCGGCGAGCAGTTGGGCATCGGCGCGCGGCGCCGCGATCACCTGCAGGCCGACCGGAAGCCCCGACGCGGTGAAGCCGCAGGGCAACGACAGCGCCGGACAGCAGGCCAGCGTGATCGCGTAGACGATGCCGAGCCATTGCACGTAGTTGTCGAATTTGTGCCCGGCGCATTCGGCGACGTAGCGGTTCTCGACCGGGAAGGGCGGCACGATGGTCGCAGGCGCCAGCAGCAGATCATAGGTCTCGAAGAACCTGACGGCGCGCGCCGTGATCGCGACGCGCTGCGCCTCGGCGCGCGCGATCTGTGCGACCGTGAGCTTCAGGCCTTCCTCGATGTTCCAGATCACCTCGGGCTTCAACAGGTCACGCTTGGTGCGCAACAGCTCGGCCTTGCTCATCGCGAAGTCGAGCGCGCGCAGCACGTGGAAGCATTCATGCGCCTCGCTGAAATCGGGATGCGCCTCCTCGACGATCACGCCGAGCTCAGTGAAGCGCTGCGCCGCCTTGCGGGTGACCGCGGCGACTTCGGGATCGACCGGCGTGATCCCAAGATCGGGCGAGTAGGCGACGCGCACCGGCCTCTTGCCGGAGCGGGCCGCGGCCAGGAACGAGGTCGTGGGCGAGGGCAGCGAGATCGGATCGGCGGCGTACTCGCCGCTCATCGCGTCGAGCAGCAGCGCGAGGTCCTCGACATTGCGGGCCATCGGACCCTGGACGCCGAGATTGCGGTCGACCGCGACAGCCGGCGTATGCGCGACGCGGCCGAAGCTCGGGCGCAGGCCGACGATGCCGCAGAAGCTCGCGGGATTCCGCAGCGAGCCGCCCATGTCCGAGCCGTGCGCCAGCCACGCCATGCCGGTCGCGAGCGCGACCGCGGCGCCGCCCGAGGAGCCCGCCGCCGAGCGGGACGTGTCCCAGGGATTGCGCGTCGCGCCGAACACTTCGTTGAAGGTGTTGGCGCCGGCGCCGAATTCCGGCGTGTTCGACTTGGCGTAGATCACGCCGCCATTGGCTTCGAGATGCGTCACCAGGAGATCGGACTGTTCCGGAATCCGGTCCTTGAAGATCGGCGAGCCCTGCGTCGTCAGCACGCCCTGAACATCGGTGAGATCCTTGATCGGAACGGGAAGCCCGGCGAGCACCCCGCGCTCGGCGACCGGCTTCTGCATCAGCGCCTTGGCGTGAGCGCGGGCGCGGTCGAAGCAGAGGGTCGGAAGCGCGTTGACCTTGTCGTCGACAGCTGTGATGCGGGCTTCCAGCGCGTCGAGGCAATCGAGCGGCGTGATGACGCCGGCCTTCAACTTGTCGACGACGGCGCAGGCGGTCTCACGGATCAATCCCTGGTCGGCCAAAGTGCAGTTCTCCTGATTGGAAGCGTCCCGGCGAAAGCTGGTAGATCACGTTTCGGTCGGCGTGGAAAGGTTGCGGCGATCAACCCCACCCTGCGCTGATGCCGCCGTCGACGGTATAGATCACGCCCGACGTGTAGCCGGCACGGTCGGATGCCAGGAAGGCCATCAGGTCGGCGATCTCCCTGACATGCGCGGGGCGGCCGAGCGGCAGGCCCTTCTGGAATTCCGTGTAGCGGCTCTCGTCACCGAATTGCTGTCGCGCGCGGGTCTTCAGCAGGGTGACGTGGCGGTCGGTGCCCACCGGCCCCGGATTGATGCCGACGACGCGGATGTTGTCGGCGAGGCTCTTGGAGCCGAGCGCCCTGGTGAACGCCATCAGCGCCGCATTGCCGGCGCTGCCGCAGATGTAGTTGGCGTCGAACTTCTCGCCGGCCGCGCCGATGTCGTTGATGATCACGCCCGATCCGCGTGCCTTCATCTGTGCGTAGACCAGCCTGGTGAGGTTGATGAAGCCGAACACCTTCAAGTCCCAGGCGTGCCGCCAGGTCGTCTCGTCGATCTTGTCGATCGGCCCGCCCGGAATGTCGCCCGCATTGTTGACGAGGATGTCGATGTCGGCGGCCTCTTGGGCCAGCCGGGTGACGTCCTCGGATTTGCGCAGATCCACCACATGCGCCGCCGCATCGATCTGATGCTTCGACCTGAGCTGCTCGACCAGCGCGGAGAGCCGGTCGGCGCTGCGCGCCGCGAGGCGGACGTGGCAGCCTTCCTCGGCGAACACTTCCGCTGCTGCGGCGCCGATGCCCTTGGAGGCGCCGGTGATGAGAACGCGCTTGCCGCGCAGATGAAGATCCATGGAGGTTCTCGCTGAAGGGGAGGAGACCCGATTGTCGGGCGCGTCAGCCATGCGGTCAATCTTGCACCGCAGCGTTGCGTCGGTCCGCCATTTGGTCCATTCAGGCGATCGACCATTTGAGCCGGGACAGCCGGCGCCCCATCTGAGGATCCGCTCGATGAGCAAGAAGCCCTATCGCATCGCAGTCATCCCCGGCGACGGCATCGGCAAGGAGGTCATGCCCGAGGGGCTGCGCGTGATCGAGGCCGCGGCCAAGAAGCATGGCGTCGCCGTGCAGTTCGATCATTTCGACTTCTCGAGCTACGATTATTACGAGAAGCACGGCCAGATGATGCCGGATGACTGGAAGGCGCAGATCGGCAGCCATGACGCGATCTATTTCGGTGCCGTCGGCTGGCCGGCCAAGATCGCCGACCATGTCTCGCTATGGGGCTCGCTGATCAAGTTCCGCCGCGAGTTCGACCAATACGTCAATTTGCGGCCTGTGCGGCTGATGCCCGGCGTCCCGTCGCCGCTGGCGGGCCGCAAGCCGGGCGACATCGATTTCTGGGTGGTGCGCGAGAACACCGAAGGCGAGTATTCGTCCGTCGGCGGCCGCATGTTTCCGGACACCGACCGCGAATTCGTCACCCAGCAGACGGTGATGACGCGCACCGGCGTCGATCGTATCCTGAAGTTCGCGTTCGAGCTGGCGCAGTCCCGGCCGAAGAAGCACCTGACGTCGGCGACCAAGTCGAACGGCATCTCGATCACGATGCCGTATTGGGACGAGCGGGTCGAGGCGATGGCCAAGAACTATCCGGGCGTGAAGTGGGACAAGTACCACATCGACATCCTCACCGCGAATTTCGTGCTGCATCCGGATTGGTTTGATGTCGTGGTCGGGTCCAACCTGTTCGGCGACATCCTGTCCGATCTCGGCCCCGCCTGCACCGGTACTATCGGCATCGCGCCCTCGGGCAATATCAACCCCGAGCGCAATTTCCCGTCGGTGTTCGAGCCGGTGCACGGCTCCGCGCCCGACATCGCCGGGCAGGGCATCGCCAACCCGATCGGCATGATCTGGTCGGGCGCGATGATGCTGGAGCATCTGGGCGAGAAGACCGCGGCGCAGGCGATCGTCGGCGCGATCGAGCGCACCTTGGCCGAGCGGACGTTGCGCACGCGCGACCTCGGCGGCAACGCGGATACCGAGGCGTGCGGCAAGGCGGTCGCGGAGATGGTGGATTAGGAACGACGGTGTGTTGTCGCCCCGGCGAACGCGGGGGCCCATAACCACCGGCAGACATTTTTCGCACCGGTATCGACCACCGTCTGCTCTCGTTGCATCACGCGGTATGCGTCCCGGCATTCGCCGGGACGACAGGGGTAGTTTAGACGACAGCTCGGACAACGGCGTCATTGCCAGGAGCGCAGCGACGAAGCAATCCGGGCGTCGCGGGACGACGGATTGCTTCGCTTCGCTTCGCTCGCAATGACGAAGGGGAGGGTTGTTAGGTGCGCGCCACCCTTCGGCAATGCTCCCACGCTGCGTGGATCAGGTTCTCGCTCGCCTCCGGCGTCCGGAACGCGGAATGCGCCGACAGCGTCACGTTCGGGATTGTCGTCAGGACGTGATTGGCCGGCAGTGGCTCGGTGTTGAAGACGTCCAGGCCGGCGTGGTGGATGTGGCCGGAGCGCAGCGCGTCGATCATCGCGGCCTCGTCGACGATGGCGGCGCGGGCGGTGTTGACGAAGATCACGCCCTTGCGCATCTGCGCGATGCGCTGGCGCGACAGGAAGCCGCGGGTCTCGTCGTTGAGCAGCAGATGCAGCGAGACGACGTGGCTCTCTTTCAGCAACGTGTCGAGATCGGTGAACGCCACGCCAGGATGGCTCTTCGGCGAGCGGTTCCAGGCGATCACCTTCATGCCGCTGCCGGACGCGATGCGCGCCACCTCGGCGGCGATGCCGCCGAAGCCGATCAGGCCGAGCGTCTTGCCGGTCAGTTGCATGCCATCGTCACGCAGCCAATTGCCGGCGCGCATCTCGCGATCCATCTGCGCGAGGCCGCGGGCCGCGGCCCACATCAGCGCAATGGCGGCTTCGGCCACGGCGGTGTCGCCATATCCCTTGATCAGGTGGACGGTGATGCCGAGCTCGGCGAGCTCCTCCGGGTTCATGTAGCTGCGCGCGCCGGTGCCGAGGAACACGACGTGCTTGAGGCCCGTGCACTGCCGGGCGACATCCGTCGGCAGCGCGGTGTGATCGACCACGCCGATCTCGGCGCCGTCGAGGATGGCCGGCCAGTCCTCCGGCTTGATGTCCGGGTTGAGATGCACGCGCATCTCGGGATCGCCGGGTTGGCGCTGCCGCTCGAAGATCTCGGCAAGCGACGAGTTGGCGTCGATGAAAACTCCGCGCACGGATACCTCCTGATGAGCCCCTATTGGACCATGCGGGGCAGGGCGATTGGATGTGGTTTAGCCTGAAGCGTCTCGGGCCTCATGGTTCGAGACGCGCCTTCGGCGCTCCTCACCATGAGGGGAAACTCTTTCACCGCACACTTTCCCCTCATCCTGAGGAGCCGCGCAGCGGCGTCTCGAAGGATGAGGCCCCAAAAGAATGCGGCCACAATCGTCAGCCCATCACGACGCCACGCCGGCCAGCGACAGCACTGTGTGCAGCAGCACGTTGGCGCCGGCGGCGCAGTCGGACTGGGTCGCATCCTCCAGCTCGTTGTGGCTGATTCCGTCCTTGCAGGGGACGAACACCATCGCCGCCGGCATGATGGTGTTCAGATTGCAGGCGTCGTGGCCGGCGCCCGAGGTGATGCGGCGGTGCGCGTAGCCGAGCGCGCCGGCGGCGCGCTCGACGGCGTCGACCAGCTTGGGGTCGAAATGCGTCGGCGGCTTGCGCCAGACCTGATCGATCGCGATCTCGACCTTCCGCTTCTTCGCAATTTCGCTCGCCGCCGCGCGCAGGCTGGCGTCGAGCGCTTCAAGCGTGTCGGCATTGGCGCTGCGGCAGTCGATGGTGAAGGCGATCTCGCCGGGGATGACGTTGCGCGAGGGATTGGCGATCACGGCCTCGCCGATGGTGGCGACCGCATTCGGCCCGAGCTTGAGCGCGATCTGCTCCAAAGTGAGCGCGAATTCGGACAGTGCCAGCAGCGCGTCGCGGCGCAGCGGCATCGGCGTCGAGCCGGCATGGCTCTCGAAGCCGGTGACTTTGCCGTCATACCAGAACACGCCCTGGCCGTGATCGACCACGCCGATGGTCTTGTTCTCGGCCTCCAGGATCGGGCCCTGCTCGATATGCAGCTCGACGAAGCCGGAGAATTTCTGCGTGCCGACCTTGCTCTCGCCGCGATAGCCGATGCCGTCCAGCGCCTCGCCGACCGTGACGCCGTCCGCATCTTTGCGCGACAGGATGTCCTCGACAGTGAAGTCGCCGACATAGGCTGCGGACGCCATCATCGCCGGTGCGAAGCGCGAGCCTTCCTCATTGGTCCAGTTGACGATGCACAGCGGCGCGTCGGTCTCGATGCCGGCATCGTTCAGCGTGCGGATCACCTCGAGCGCGCCGAGCGTTCCCAGGATGCCATCGAACTTGCCGCCGGTCGGCTGGGTGTCGAGATGCGAGCCGAGCCCGACCGGCGGCTTCGACATGTCGCGTCCCTTGCGTAAGCCGAACATCGAGCCGAGCGTGTCGACGTGAACCTCGAGCCCCGCGTCCTCGCAGGCTTTGCGGAACCAGTCGCGGACCTGCCTGTCCTCCTGGCTCAGGGTCAGCCGGCGTACGCCGCCCTTCGGCGTGGCACCGAACTTGGCGGTCTCGTGGATACTGTCCCAGAGGCGGGCGGAATCGATCTGCAGATTGGTGACGGCGCGGCTCATGCTTGAATTTCCTGTACTCCGGCATCCTGTCCATCGCGCGCCGCGACGATCCCGTCAACCGATGCGGCCGGATGGCTGGCCGTCTGCGCCGTCCTGGCTGCGAGCTCGGCAACGCGCTCGATCGCGACCATCTCGGGCGATGACAGCCAGCTTGCGGTGAAGGTCAGTGGCGGAATCCGCAGATCCGTTTCTAGCTCCTGCAAGCGTCCGCTCTCGATCTCGTTGGCGACGATCGCCGCGGGAATCACGGCGACACCGAGGCCCTCGATCGCCATGTGGATGACGGTCGCCAGCGAGGCGCTGGCGTGCAGCCGCATCGGCGGCAAATGCGGCCGGTTGAACAGAGAGCGCACATTGTCATAGGGCTGGGTGTTGCGCGGGAAGGTGATGATCGGAAACCGTGCCATCTGCTCGGCCGTGACGAGGCCCTTGCCGAAGCCCAAGGCAGGGCTGGCCAGGAAGCTGATCGGGTAATCGCACAGCACCCGGCTGCGGATGCCCGACTCCGAGGGCGCCCCCAATGCGAAGGCGAGCTCGATCTCCTGCGCCAGCAGGCGCGCGTGCAGATTGGGCGTGACGTCGACCTCGATCTCCAGCGAGAGATTGGGATAGCTCTCGTTGACGCTCTTGATCAGCCGCGGCAGCCAGTCATGCACGATGGTCTCGGCCACGCCGAGTCGGAGAACGCCGCGCATCGCCGAGCGGTCGCCGACTTCGGCCAGCATCTCCGCACGCAGGCCGATCAGCTTCTCGGCATAGACCAGCATCTGCCGTCCGCTCGCGGTGGGCGAGGCCACGCGGTGATCGCGGTTGAGCAGCTTGACGCCGAGCTCGCGCTCGAGCTGGGCGATGCGCTGGGAGATCGCGGGCTGGGTGGTATTGAGGCGCTGCGCCGCGCCGCGGAAGCTGCCCAGCTTCACCACCCAGAGAAATGTCTCGATGGAACGGAAATCCAACATCGGCCCCGCCTCGGATCAATTTGTTTTATCGATCCTGATTAAAAACGAAGATTAGACTTTATAGCATGGCTGATGTTGAGTGAGTTTGTCGAGATATTAGGCAAATGGCTCAAATGACTGTTTCCGCGGCAGTGCAGCAACAGGCCGGCGAGGCCGGGCTTCTCCCCAGCCACCAGGCCCGTCTGGACTATCGCACCGGCAAGGGCTGGAGCACGGCGGGGGTCGCTAACGGCTTCGTGCAGGGTAATCTGGCGATTATCCCCGAGCAGTATGCCGGCGCCTTCCACCGCTTCTGCCAGCTCAATCCCAAGCCGTGCCCGATCATCGGCATGTCCGATCCGGGCAATCCTTTCATTCCGGCGCTCGGCGCTGATCTCGACATCCGTACCGACGTGCCGCGTTATCGCGTCTGGCGTGACGGCGAGATGGTGGAGGAGCCGACCGATCTGCTGGCGCATTGGCTCGACGATCTCGTCACCTTCGTGCTCGGCTGCTCTTTCTCTTTTGAAGAAGCGCTGATGGCCGACGGCCTGCCGATCCGCCACATCGAGCAGGGCTGCCGCGTGCCGATGTACCGCACCAACATCGCCTGCACGCCGTCTGGGCCGTTCGCCGGACCCATGGTGGTATCGATGCGCCCGTTCAAGCCGGCGCAGGCGATCCGCGCGGTGCAGATCACGACACGCTTTCCCGCCGTGCACGGCGCGCCGGTGCATCTCGGTCATCCCGACCAGATCGGGATCGTCGATATCAACAAGCCGGATTATGGTGATCCGGTGCCGGTCGCGGCGGATGAAATCCCTGTATTCTGGGCCTGCGGGGTGACGCCGCAGGCGGTCATATCAGCGGCCAAGCTGCCCTTCGCCATCACCCACGCACCGGGGCTGATGCTGATCACCGATCTCAAGAACAAGGATCTCGCCGTCCTCTAATCAGGCAGCTATGCCTCCTTTTGAGCTTTCACGCCGACCTCAACTCTTCATCGACGCGCTTTTATCAGAGGATCTTGCCATGACCATCACGCGCCGTAACGTCCTGCTTGGAGCCACCGCTGCCGCCGCGCTCGGGCCGATTGCTGCCCGTGCCCAGACGTCCGAGGTGAAGATTGGCGTCATCTATCCGTTCTCCGGTGCCAGCGCCCAGATCGGCGTCGATGCGCAGCGCGCGTTCGAAACCGCGGCCGAGATCATCAACGGCAAGTTCGATTACGATCTCCCGCTCGCCCGTAACGAAGGCCTGCCGGGCCTCGGCGGCGCCAAGATCAAGCTGGTGTTCGCCGATCACCAGGCCGACCCGCAGAAGGGCCGCGCCGAGGCCGAGCGCCTGATCACGCAGGAGAAGGTCGCGGCCGTCATCGGCTCCTATCAGAGCGCGGTCGCGGTCACCGCGAGCCAGATCTGCGAGCGCTACCAGATCCCGTATCTGTCGGCCGACAATTCCTCGCCGAGCCTGCATCGCCGCGGCCTGAAATATTATTTCCGCGCCGCGCCGCATGACGAGATGTTCTCGCAGGCGATGTTCGACTTCTTCGACGCGATGAAGAAGAAGGGCACCAAGATCGAGACGCTGGCGCTGTTCCACGAGGACACCATCTTCGGCACGGATTCGAGCAATGCCCAGCTCAAGCTCGCCCAAGAGCGCGGCTACAAGGTCGTCGCCGACATCAAGTACCGCGCCAACTCGCCGTCGCTGTCGGCCGAGGTGCAGCAGCTCAAGGCGGCCAATGCCGACGTGCTGATGCCGTCGAGCTACACCACCGACGGCATCCTGCTGGTCAAGACCATGGCCGAGCTCGGCTACAAGCCGAACGCCATCGTGGCGCAGGACGCCGGCTTCTCGGAGAAGGCGCTGTATGATGCGGTCGGCGACAAGCTCGAAGGCGTGATCTCGCGCGGCTCGTTCTCGCTCGACCTCGCCGCCAAGCGGCCGATGGTCGGCAAGATCAACGACATGTTCAAGGCGAAGTCGGGCAAGGACTTCAACGACTATTCCTCGCGCCAGTTCATGGGCCTGATTGTGATGGCCGACGCCATCAACCGCGCCAAGTCGACGGAGGGCGAGAAGATCCGCGACGCACTGGCCGCCACCGACATGCCGGGCGAGGCGACCATCATGCCGTGGAAGCGGGTGAAGTTCGACGAGAATGGCCAGAACAACGACGCCGATCCGGTGCTGCTGCAATATGTCGGCGGCAAGTTCGTCACTATCTTCCCGACACAGGCCGCCGTGGCCGAAGCCAGCTGGCCGATGAAATAAGCGCGCGCAGGGCGCCGGCGGCGCTCTGCATCGGACCATGGCGGAGCATCGGTCGTGCTCCGTCATTGCGAGGAGCGTAGCGACGAAGCAATCCAGGAGCCAGGGAGAAGGTCTGGATTGCTTCGCTTCGCTCGCAATGACGGGGGAGCAAGAGAAGTGACGGCAGAAACAATCATTCAAAGTCTCGCCAGCGGCCTGTTGATGGGCCTGCTCTACGGCCTGATCGCCGTGGGGCTGGCGCTCATCTTCGGCCTGATGGACGTCGTGAACTTCGCCCATGGCGAGTTTCTGATGATCGCGATGTACGCGACCTTCTTCCTGTTCGCGTTCTTCGCACTCGATCCATTGTTGTCGGCGCCCCTGGTCGCCGCCGCTTTGTTCATCTTCGGAGCTGTGGTCTATCTGCTGATCGTGAGATTTGCGGTCCGGGCCAAGGCCAATACCGGCATGGTGCAGATCTTCTCCACCTTCGGCCTCGCGGTGCTCATGCGTGGCGTCGCGCAGTATTTCTTCACGCCGGACTATCGCAGCATTCCGCACTCCTGGCTGGGCGGCAAGACGATCTCGATCGCCGGAATCTACCTGCCGCAGCCGCAGCTGGTCGGCGCGCTGATCGCGATCGCGGCTTTCGCCGGCCTGTACTTCTTCATCCACCGCACCGATTTCGGCCGGGCGCTGGAAGCAACCCGCGAGGACGCCGGCGCGGTGGCGCTGGTCGGCATCGACAAGAACAAGGTGTTCGCGCTCGGCTGGGGCCTCGGTGCGGCGTTAGTCGGCCTTGCCGGCGCGGTCATGGCGATCTTCTTCTATGTCTTCCCGGACGTCGGCGCCTCGTTTGCGACCATCGCCTATGTCACGGTGGCGCTCGGCGGCTTCGGCAGCGTGTTCGGCGCCTTTGCCGGCGGCATCGTGGTCGGTCTTGTCGAGGCCATCACCACCCTGATCCTGCCGCCATCGCTCAAGACGGTCGGCATCTATGGCGTCTATCTCCTCGTCGTCTTCATCCGCCCGCGCGGCCTGTTCGGATCGATCTGATGGACAAGGCATTCATTCAACGTCGCCGGCGCGACCTCGTCGTCGCCGCCTTCCTTGCGGCGATCGCCGCGGCCGTGCCGCTGTTCGTCAAGGACGTCTATGTCCAGAACATCATGGTGCTGACCCTGATGTATGCGGCGCTGTCGCAGAGCTGGAACATCCTGTCCGGCTATTGCGGCCAGATCTCGCTCGGACATGCGCTGTATTTCGGCCTCGGGGCCTATACGACCGCGATCCTGTTCACGAAGTTCGGCGTGCTGCCCTGGTTCGGCATGCTCGCCGGCGGTCTGATCTCCGCGCTCATCGCGATGGCGCTCGGCTATCCCTGCTTCCGGCTCGGCGGCCATTACTTCGTCATTGCCACGATCGTCATCGCCGAAATCACGCTGCTCTTGTTCCAGAACTGGGATTGGGCGGGCGCCGCGCTCGGCATCGACATTCCGGTGCGGCGCGACTCCTGGCTGACCTTCCAGTTCACCCGCTCGAAGCTGCCATATTTCTACTTCGCGCTGGCGCTCGCCTGCGTCGCCTGGTTCGTCACCTGGTGGCTCGAGGACTCCAAATGGGGCTATTGGTGGCGCGCGGTGAAGGACAATCCGGTGGCCGCTGAAAGCCTCGGCGTCGACGTGTTCAACTCGAAGATGGGCGCCGCGGCCGTCTCGGCCTTCTTGGTCGCGATCGGCGGCAGCTTCTATGCGCAATTCGTCTCCTACATCGACCCAGAGAGTGTCATGGGCTTCCAGTTCTCGCTGCTGATGGCGCTGCCGGCCGTGCTGGGCGGCATCGGCACGCTGTGGGGACCGATGCTGGGCGCGGTGATCCTGATCCCGCTGACCGAGTTGACCCGCTCCTATATCGGCGGCTCCGGCCGCGGCGTCGATCTGATCGTCTATGGCGGCCTGATCATCGCGATCTCGCTGGCGCGGCCGCAAGGGCTCGTCAGCCTGTTCTCCCGCAAGCCGAAGCCGGCCGCTCAGCCGGCGCGAGAGGCGGTGGCGTCATGACCGCGTTGTTGGAAACCCGCAACATCACGCAGCGCTTCTCGGGTCTGACCGCGAACTCCGATGTCTCGATCTCGGTCGGGCGCGGCGAGATCGTCGGCCTGATCGGTCCGAACGGCGCCGGCAAGTCGACCTTGTTCAACCTGATCGCCGGCGCGTTCAAGCCGAGCGAAGGCACGATCCTCTTCGACGGCGAGGATGTCACGGCGCTGCCGGCCGCCGAGCGCTGCCAGCGCGGCATCGGCCGCACCTTCCAGGTCGTGAAGAGCTTTGAGAGCATGACGGTGATCGAGAACGTCATCGTCGGCTCCCTGGTGCGCAGCACCAACATGCGCGACGCCCGTCGCAAGGCACATGAGGTGCTGGCCTTCTGCGGCCTCGATGCGCGGGCCGACGTGCTGGCGAGCGACCTCGTGCCGTCGGAGAAGCGGCGGCTCGAAGTGGCCCGCGCGCTTGCAACCGAGCCGAAGCTGTTGCTGCTCGACGAGGTGCTCACCGGCCTGACCCCGGTCGAATCGCAGAAGGGCGTCGAGCTCGTGCGTCGTGTGCGCGACACCGGCATCACGGTGCTGATGGTCGAGCACGTCATGGAGATCGTGATGCCGCTGGTCGACCGCGCCATCGTGCTCGACCTCGGCAAGGTGCTGATCGAAGGCAAGCCCACGGATGTCGTCCGCGATCCCAAAGTCATTTCCGCCTACCTCGGAGACCGCCATGCTGTCGGTGCGTGACGTCACCACCGCCTATCAGGGGCTGGTTGCGATCTCGAACGTTTCGATCGACGTCGAGAAGGGCGAGATCGTCTGCGTCGCCGGCGCCAATGGCGCCGGCAAGTCGACGCTGTTGAAGTCGATCGCCGGTGCCGAGCGGCCGCGCGCCGGCAGCGTCACCTTCGACGGCAACCGCATCGACGGCATGGCGCAGCATCTGATCACCGCGAAGGGCATCGCCTATGTGCCGGAGAACCGCCGGCTGTTTCCGCGGCTCTCGGTGCGCGACAACTTAAGGCTCGGCAGCTATCTCTACCGCAGCGAAGCGAATCGCGACGAGCCGCTCGACTTCGTCTTCAAGCTGTTCCCGCGCTTGTCCGAGCGGCTGGAGCAGCGCGCCGAGACCTTGTCGGGCGGCGAGCAGCAGATGCTGGCGATCGGCCGCGCGCTGATGACCCGGCCGCGGCTCCTGATGCTCGACGAGCCGTCGCAGGGCATCATGCCGAAGCTGGTCGACGAAATCTTCCAGGCGGTGAAGCGCATCCGCGATGCCGGCATGACGGTCCTCATCGTCGAGCAGCGCATGGCCGAGTGCCTCGAGATCGCCGACCGTGCCTACATCCTGCAAACCGGCCGCGTGCTGATGCAGGGCACAGCGGCCGAGATCAGCGGCAACAAGGACGTGCGGAAGGCGTATCTGGGGCTCTGAAGCAATACATTTAATTGCCTGCTCGGCTTCGTTGTGTTCGCGGTGCGTAGCGAAACCATCGAGAGTCCGGTCCGCGGCCCCTGGATCGCGTCGCTGCGCTCGCGATGACGGAGTTTGCGGGGGACGGTGGCGCCCACCCCAACCGTCATTGCGAGCGCAGCGAAGCAATCCAGGACTGTCTGAACAGGAGACGGTCCGATTTGCAGTCAAGGTCAGTTCAGCGTTTCGTAGAGATCGAGCCATTGCGGATTGAGCGCTTCGACCAGCAATAACTTCTTCTTGCGGCTGCCGGACTTGATCTGCTTCTCGCGTTCGATGGCAGCCATCATCGTTTCGTGCGGCTTGTACCACACCAATACCTTGCAGCCATAGGTTTTGGTAAAGCCGGCAATGAGGCCTTCACGATGCTGGTAGGCCCGTTTCGGAAGATCGCTCGTCACGCCTACGTAGAGCGTTCCGTTCCGGCCGCTTGCCATGATGTACACGTAGGGATGTTTCATCGGCACACCCAACATCAAGCGGGGCGGCAGAGTATCACCTGGAGTCTTTTCTGGAGCCCCTGGATCGCTTCGCTGCTGTTCAGCCCGGGGACATGGCTTACACCTGTTCGGGGACATAGTTGACACTTTTGGGGTCGCGCAAATCGATCGCTGCGATCTGATGCGCGGCAAAGAAAATTCCGAATTTTCCGTCCTGGCTGAGCGGGCGAATAGCGAGCCGCTCGCTGCGAAAGGCTTGCGGGACTTTCCAGAGCCGTCCCTCGAAACTGACATAGGCCTTGGTGCTCGACACCGAACGGACGATCTCACCCTCGTCGTATTCCACCGTCGGAAGGCGATCCGGCATCGTTCGCGGGCTGGGCCGGTAGCGGCTCGCCGGCACATCGAAGTCGAGAGCCTCGTGGGGCCGGTCGAGATTGTAGACGGCCCGCCATTCGTCGAGCGCCCGCTGGACGTCGTCAAGGTCCCTGTAGCGCTTGAAGGCAAAGACTTCGGCCTTCAGGCTGCGGTGGAAGCGTTCGTTCTTGCCGCGGCCCTGAGGATGATACGGCCGGCTGTGGATCGTTCGAATGCCGAGCTTCAGAAGCCAGACCGTCAGCGCGGTCCAGGGGTCTTCGAGAGTAAAGCCCCAGGGACCACCATTATCGACGAACATCGCATCCGGCAGTCCATAGCGGCGGAACGTCGTCTCCAGATGTCCTTTGACCGTAGAGCCGCGCTCGTTGTCACACGCCGCCAGGCACACGGAGAAGCGCGAGTGGTCGTCCAGCGCAGTCAGCGGGTGACAGGACACGCCGTTCTCCAGCGCACTGTGCCCCTTGAAGTCCATCTGCCACAGCTGATTGGGCGCATCCTTCTCGAAACGCCTGTACGGCTGCCCCGGCGTGCCTGCAGGCTCGCTCACGCGATCGTAGCGGCGCAGGATGGTGTGCACGGTGGATATCGCCGGGACAGTTTGCCCGTCGCGCGCGAGACGACGTGCGAGCTTGCGCGCGCCCCAGGCCGGGTGAGCGTCGCGCAACGCGACGATCTGCTGCTCAGTCGCAGCCGCCGTGCGCTCCGGACTCCGATGCGGCCGCCGCGACCGGTCCGCCAGCGTCGTATCGCCGGCGTCATACCGCTGGATCCATTTGTAGCCGGTCTCGGCGCTGATGCCGAACTGACGGCACAGCTTCCGCCGGTTCACGCCCTCCTGCTTGGCAAGCATCACAAACTCTCGTCGCTGGTCCATGACAGACACCTCTCGCCACGGCATCGCTCGCCCCTTTGCTTGACGAATCGAGCCGATTTTGAGGTGTCAACCATGTCTCCGAACACCTGTCAGCCATGTCCCCGGGCTGAACACTGCGCTCGCGATGACGGAGTATGTAGGATCTGCGGTGCCCGCCACAACCGTCATTGCGAGCGCAGCGAAGCAATCCAGGGGCCAAGGCCAAGGTCTCGTTGGAGAGGATGTCGAGCGACAACGGTGATCGAGTATTCACCCGTCTTGCCTCACACCATCCCCTTGCCCGCATCAGACCCCTGTCGCCGTTGGCGGGCCTGCAGCACCAGGATCACTGATAGCGCCGCGAAGATGACGACGAAGGACACCGCCGAGGTCAGTGTGCCCAGCGCGTAGATGTCGGGCTTGGTCACGGTCGTCGTCAGGCCCTGCAATTCCAGCGGCAGCGTATTCACGGAGCCGATCGCCTGGCTGGAGCGGGCGAGTTCGTCCCAGGACAGCGTGAAGCCGAACAGGCCGATGCCGACGACCGAGGGCAGGATGATCGGCAGCACGACGTGGCGGAAGGTCTGCCACGGCGTGGCGCCGAGGTCGCGCGCGGCTTCCTCGAGCCGGCCATCGAAGCGGTTGAAGATCGCGAACATGATCAGGAGGCCGAACGGCAAGGTCCAGGTCAGATGCGCGCCGAGACCCGACGTGAACAGGCCCATGGCGGTGGTGTAGCCGTCGGCGAGCCAGCCGAGGCCGACATTGGCGCCGTGCTTGTTGACGAAATCGTCGATCAGGCGGAATTCCAAGGCGATGCCGAGCGAAGTGATGATCGAGGGCATGATCAGGCTGGCGATCGCGGTGTAGAACAGGATCGAAGCGCCGCGGAACGGCTTGCGGAAGGCCATGCCGGCGGCCACCGACAGCACCACCGTGATGACCATCACCACCAGGCCGAGCGCCAGCGAGCGCTTGAAGGCCGCGCCGATGTCGACAATGCCGCCGCCGGAAAACACCTTGCCGAACCAGGTGAGCGACACGCCGTTCATCGGGAACGTCAGGCCGCCATCCGGGCCCTGGAACGACAGGATGTAGATCGCGATCATCGGCCCGTACAGGAACAGCACATAGGCCGAGAAGAACGCGGCGAGGATGTAGAAGGAGCGGGGACGCTTGTCTCCCATCTCAGAGCTCCTTGCGCACGTCGACGATCCGCGTCAGGGCGGAGATGATGATGATGGTGATGCCGAGCAGGATCACGGCGTTGGCGGCGGCGGCCGGGAATTGCAGCGCCGACAGCCTCGACTCGATGATCTTGCCGGCGGAAGCGATCTGCTGGCCGCCCATCACGCCGATGGTCACGAAGTCGCCCATCACGATGGTGATGACGAAGATCGAGCCGATCACGATGCCGGGCTTCGACAGCGGAATGACGATGTTGACCAGCGTCTGCCAGCCCGATGCGCCGGCGTCATAGGCGGCCTCGATCAGGCGCTTGTCGATGCGGATCATCGAATTGAAGATCGGCACCACCATGAAGAAGGTGAACAGGTGGACCAGCGCCAGCACCACCGAGAATTCGGAGAACAGCAGCCACTCGACCGGCTTGTTGATAAAGCCTGCGCCGATCAGGCCCTGGTTGACCAGGCCGTTGCGGCCGAGCAGCGGAATCCAGGCGATCATCCGGATCACGTTGGAGGTCCAGAACGGGATGGTGCATAGCAGTGACAGCACGATCTGCCAGGTCTTGCTGCGGACGTGAAAGGCGAGGAAATAGGCGACCCAGAAGCCGATCAGGAGCGTCAGGCCCCAGGTCAGCAGGCACAGTTTCAGCGTCTTCAGATAGGTCTTCAGGATCGTGCACAGCTCGGGCAGATTGGCGACGCAGCCCTCGAACGTGTCAGTATAGCCGCGAAAGCTGAAGGCCGGGATCATCTCATATTCGTTGTAGTCCCACGCGCTGACGATGACGACGAGCACCAGCGGCAAGAGGAAGAACAGCGCGAACACCAGCATCATCGGCCCGGCCTGCAGCCAGGCGATCGAGCGCATGGTCAATTTGCGGAGGGCGCCTTCGGCCGGCGCAACGCTGTCGGGCGAAGTTTCGATCGTCACGGCCACGGGAATACCTGTCGTCGGGTCGCGAATGCTTGGAGCGGCTGAGAAAGGCTGCCGCGCCCACGGGGAGGCGGGCGCGGCAGCATGATCGGTCACATCAGGCGGCGATGAACTCGTTCCACTTGCGCACCATGTAGTCGTTCTCGTCCATGACGGCGTTCCAGCAGACCACATTGCCCATGCGGTCCTCATAGGAGCCGCCGTCGCGCACGGCGCCGGCCTTCTCCATCAGGGTGCCGTCCGGCGCCTTGATGTCGTTCTTCGCCGGCTTGCCTTCCATCCAGTAGCCCCACTCGTCCTCGGTCATGTTGGCCTTGGCGGTGGACAGCACGGCCGAGTAGTAGCCCTGGCGATTGAGATAGGCGCCGGCCCAGCCGGACAGGTACCAGTTGACGAACTCATAGGCCCAGTCGAGCTTCGGCCCGCCGGCGACGGCTTTGGACACGCAGAAGCCGGAGGCCCAGGAGCGATAGCCTTCCTTGAGCGGCTGGAACACGCAGGGGATGCCCATCGAGCGCACCTTAGTGACCGCCGGCGACCACATCGATTGGATCACCGTCTCGCCCGAGGCCATCAGGTTGACCGACTCGTTGAAGTCCTTCCAGAAGGCGCGGAACTGGCCGGCCTTCTTGGCCTCGGTCAGCACCTTCATGGTCAAGTCGATCTCGGCCTTGGTCATGTTGCCCTTGTCGGCATATTTGTACTGGCCGGTCGCCTCGACGACGAGGGCGGCGTCCATGATGCCGATCGAGGGGATGTTGAGGATCGAGGCCTTGCCCTTGAACTCGGGGTTGAGCAGCTCGGCCCAGGACGAGATCGGGCGCTTGATCAGGTCTGGGCGGATGCCGAGCGTATCGGCGTTGTAGACGGTCGGGATGAGCGTGACGTACTCGGTCGGCGTCGCCGAGAAGGTCTTGGAGTTCGCTCCCTCGAGATAGAGCACCTTCCACGGCGCGGTGCCCTGGCCGCCGATCTTCTTGCCGTTCGGCAGCTCGCCCTTGGTGAAGACGGGCGTGATATTGTCGAATTCCTTGATCTTGCGCGCATCGAGCGGGAAGATGTTGCCCGAGGGCACCAGCTTCTTGAGCGAGAAATATTCGGTGTCGAGCACGTCGAACGAGTTCGGCTGGGTGATGACCCGCTTGGTGACGTCGTCGGTCGTGGCAGTGATGTATTCGATCTTGATGCCGGTGTCGGCGAGGCACTTTTTCGAGATCTCGTCGCCTTCGTTCACCGCGGTGCCGAGATAGCGCAGCACCTTGGGGTCGGCAGCGTGGACATAGGGCGCGCTGAGCAGCGTGCCTGAGCCGGCGAGACCGGCGACGCCGGCCGCGCCCTTGAGCAGCGAGCGGCGGCTGATGGATGTCTTTTTCGATCGATCAGTCATGATCATCTCCTTGGGATCAGAACGAGCAGGTGAAAATCAGGCCACGAGTTCGGCAGCCGGCGCGGCCGACGTCGCGGAATGGGGCGTCAGAGCGTCGGCGAGCGCCGGATTCCAGGTCACGACGACGCGTTCGCCGATCACGTGGGTCTCCGCGTCGAACTGATCGTCGCTGAGCTGGGCCGAGATTTCAGGGCCGCCATCGGTCGTGACCGCGATGAGCACGTAAGTGCCCTGATATTCGATCTTGCTGATCGTGCCCGGCACAGCCGGGCCGTCGATCGCGGCAGTCGGCGCCTTCAGCTGAATGCGGTCGACGCGCACCGCGAAGGTCTCGCCGTTCAGCGGGATCACGTTGTGGCCGCCGATGAAGCGGGCGGCGAATTCGGTGCGCGGATGGTTGAAGATCTCGCGCGGGCTGCCCTGCTGCTCGATACGGCCGCCATTCATCAGCACCACGAGATCCGACAGCGCCATCGCCTCGTCCTGGCCGTGGGTGACGTGGATGAAGGTGAGGCCGAGCTCGCGTTGCAGCCGTTTCAGCTCGGCGCGCATGCGCAAGCGAAGGAACGGATCGAGCGCCGACAAGGGCTCGTCGAGCAGCAGGATCTGCGGCGAGGTGATCAGCGCGCGTGCCAGCGCGACGCGCTGCTGCTGGCCGCCGGAGAGCTGCGCCGGCAGCCGGCCGGCATAGCTCTGCATGTCCACGAGCTCGAGCAGCTCGCGCGCGCGGGCGTGGCGCTCGGGCTTGGACACGCCCTTCATCTTCAGCGCAAAGGCGACGTTGTCGATCACCGAGAGATGCGGAAACAGCGCGTAGGACTGGAACATCATCGCGGTGCCGCGCCCGGCGGGCGGCAGCTCGGTGACATTCTTGGCGCCGACGATGATGTCGCCGGAGGTCGCGGATTCGTGGCCGGCGATCATGCGCAAGGTCGAGGTCTTGCCGCAGCCGGACGGGCCGAGCAGGCAGCAATAGGAGCCGGCGGGAATCCGCAGGTCGATCGCGTCGACGGCGGTGACGTGACCGTACATCTTCGTCACCTTCACCAGTTCCAAGCTCGCGCCCGCCGCCATCCGCCCTCCATATCGCCTGTCGTCAGCAAGAACCGGGCATGAGTCATCGTCCGCACGGTCGGGCGCCCGGCTCCCGACGGCGTGGTGTCTGCAACGGATATGCCAAGGGATCGGCGCCCGCGTTGCGCGGTGCATAAAGAGTGCGCTCAGCCCGCGATGCGTATGCAATTGGCGCGCACGAGCCGTCCGCCCCGGCTGCGGCGACCCGCGCGCCGAGCAAAGACCCAGGAAAACAGCTGCAACCACGGCGGTGTGGAGGCACTTTGTCCGTTCCCGTCTGTGCATCAGGCGTGTGGAGCGGACGCCGCTGCAATTGATGGTGGAAGATCCGAACGCGCTCCCGCACCGCAAAAGGGCGGCAGTGCCGGCATCTGCCTATCGATCGAGCGGCCGCTGATGGCCTGCGCAGCCATGTTCTGCCTCAACATTAGGCATTATTGCCATCCGGAGGCAAGGCGGAACGGCGAGCGACATGGCGGCGCAGGCGTGGCTCGGCTAGCGCAGCACCGCGCGCAATTTGGCCTGGGCGGCCGCCATCAGCATGCGTTCAGCGATGCCGCGCAATTCGGCGACCCCGATCCGATCGGATTCGGCGAAGATCTCGTAGGACTCGGTCGTGATCGGAAACCAGCGATAGAAGCGCGCCTCCTCGAACAAAACGCGGGCGGCCGCTTCGATCTCGGCGGGCGATGGTGCAGGGTACTGCATGTGCGTCCACCGGGCCGGTTCGATCAGTGATGATCGGCGTGATCGGGCAGAGTGAGGCCGAACACCTTCACCAGATCGTCGACCTGCTGCGGCGACAGATGCCGCGGATTGAGCCCGCGCAGCAGCAGATAGAGTTTGGCGGTCTCCTCCAACTCCTCCATCGCGAACACCGCCGCCTCCAGCGTGTCGCCGGACACCACCGGCCCGTGATTGGCGAGCAGCACCGAGGCGTATTGGCCGGCGAGGCCCTTGATCGCGTCGGCGACGGCCGGATCCCCGGGGCGATGATAGGGCACCAGCGCCGTCTGGCCGCAGCGCATCAAATAATAAGGTGTCAGCGGCGGCAGCGCCATCAGCGGATCGATCTCCGGCAGCATCGAGATTGCCACCGAATGCGTCGAGTGCAGATGCACCACGGCGCGGGCGGCGGCGCGGGTCTGGTACAGCGCGGTGTGCAGCGGCACCTCCTTGGTCGGCGCGTCGCCCGACATCAGCCTGCCGTTGGCATCGAGGCGCGAGAGCTTGCCGGGATCGAGGAAGCCGAGCGAGGCGTTGGTCGGCGTCACCAGCCAGCCGCCATCGTCGAGCCGCACGCTGATGTTGCCGGACGAGCCCGGTGTCAGCCCGCGCTCGAACAGCGAGCGGCCGAACCGGCAGATGGCCTCGCGAATCGCAGTATCCGCCACGGGTCTTTCCTCGTTCCTCACCTCTTGCCGCTTTGTCTCACGCTTTGGCAGCGTGGCCAAGCCGTGATACCCAGGGACCAGCCGGGTCAACCGGACAGGTTCAGGAAACGCTTCGAGGATTTGCCGCATGCCGCAGCCATCGCAATTGAACGTCGCCGTGATCGGGCTCGGCTCCATGGGATATGGCATGGCGACCTCGCTCAAGCGTGCCGGCTTCGCGGTGACCGGATGCGACGTTTCGGCCGATGCCGTGGCGCGGTTCGTCGCCGATGGCGGCAAGGGCGCGAACAGCCCGGCTGAGGCCGCAGCAGGCGCGGACATCGTCGTCAGCGTCGTCGTCAATGCGGCGCAGACCGAGGCCATTCTGTTCGGCCCCGGCGGCGCGGCCGAGACCATGCCGAAGGACGCCGTGTTCGTCTCCTCCGCGACCATGGACCCGGATGTCGCGCGTCGCCTCGCCAAACAGCTCGAAGCCACCGGCCGGCACTATCTCGATGCGCCGATCTCCGGCGGCGCGCAGCGTGCCGCGCAAGGCGAATTGACCATCCTGGCCTCGGGTAGCCCGGCGGCCTTCGCCAGGGCGCGGCCGGCGCTCGACGCGATGGCCGCCAAGCTCTATGAGCTCGGCGATGCCGCGGGCCAGGGCGCCGCGTTCAAGATGATCAACCAGTTGCTCGCCGGCGTGCACATCGCAGCCGCCAGCGAGGCGATTGCCTTCGCCGCCAAGCAGGGCCTCGACATCCGCAAGGTCTACGAGGTCATCACCGCCTCGGCCGGCAATTCCTGGATGTTCGAGAACCGCATGCCGCACGTGCTCGATGGCGACTACACGCCGCGCAGCGCGGTCGAGATCTTCGTCAAGGACCTCGGCATCATCCAGGACATGGCACGCAACCACCGCTTCCCGGTGCCGGTCTCGGCCGCGGCGCTGCAGATGTTCCTGATGACATCGGCCGCCGGCATGGGCCGCGACGATGATGCCTCGGTGGCGCGGATGTATGCGCAGGTCACCGGCACCAAGCTGCCTGGCCAATCCAACTAACTGCCTTTCAACGAGCTCGCGCCATGCCCCGTTTCGCCGCCAATCTCTCGATGATGTTCACCGAGCATCCATTCCTCGACCGCTTCGCGGCCGCCGCGAAGGCCGGCTTCACCGCCGTCGAATTCCTGTTTCCCTATGATCATCCGGCCGAGGAGGTCGGCAAAAGGCTGCGCGACAACGGCCTGACCCAGGCGCTGTTCAATCTTCCGCCGGGCCATTGGGACGCCGGCGAGAAGGGCTTTGCCGCGCTGCCGGAACGCTTCGACGATCTCAAGGCGAGCCTGGAAACAGCGCTGCCTTATGCCAAGGCGACCGGCGTGAAGCGGCTGCATCTGATGGCCGGCATTGCCGATCGTCATGATGCGAAGGCGGTGGAGGCCTACTACAAGTCCGTGGCCTGGGCTGCCGAGTTCTTCGCACCCAACGGCCTCGACGTCGTGATCGAGCCGATCAATCCACGCAACGTGCCCGGCTATTTCCTCAACGATTTCGGTTTCGCCCGCGATCTCATCCGCGAGCTCAAGATTCCGAACCTGAAGCTGCAATTCGACATCTATCACTGCCAGATCATCCATGGCGACGTCACGATGCGGCTGCGCGAGATGATGGACATCACCGGCCACATCCAGATCGCCAGCATTCCCTCGCGCAACGAGCCGGATGGCGAGGAGCTGAACTATCCGTTCCTGTTCAAAGAGCTCGACCGGCTCGGCTATGCCGGCTTCGTCGGCTGCGAGTACAATCCGCGCAGCCGCACCGAGGACGGGCTTGGATGGTTCGCCCCCTACAAGGGAGTGAAGCCATGAGCCTGAAGCTCGGCTGCATCGCCGACGACTACACTGGCGCCTCCGACCTCGCCAACACCCTGACGCGCGCCGGCCTGCGCACGGTGCAGACCATCGGCGTGCCGGCCTCCGACCTTGCGCTGCCCGAGGTCGATGCCGTCGTGGTCTCGCTCAAGAGCCGCTCGATCGAGGCCTCGCAGGCGGTGGCGCGGTCGCGCGAGGCGGACAGATGGCTGCGTGCACGCGGCGCTGAGCATGTCTTGTTCAAGATCTGCTCGACCTTCGATTCCACCGATGCCGGCAATATCGGCCCGGTGATGGATGCGCTGGCCGGCGATGCCGGCGATCCGATCGTGCTGGTGACGCCGGCTTTCCCGGAGACGAAACGCACCGTCTATCAGGGCAACCTGTTCGTCGGCGCCGTGCCGCTCAATGAGAGCCCACTGAAGGATCACCCGCTCAACCCGATGCACGATGCCAATCTGGTGCGTGTGCTCGGCCGCCAGAGCCGGAGGAGGATCGGCCTGGTCGATCTCGCGACCGTCGTGCACGGGCCGGAGGCGATCGGTCACCGCCTGCAGGAGCTGGCCGGGCAGGATTTTGGCGCGGCGATCATCGATGCGGTGTTCGATGCCGACCTGACCGCCATCGGCGCGGCTGCATTGAAGAGCAAAGTCTCGGTCGGCGCCTCCGGGATCGGGCTCGGCCTGGCGCGTGCCCTCGTTGCGGCCGGGCAGGCGCATTCTCACGGCCTGACCCATCACGATGATGCGCCGGTGGGCGGCATGGCGGCCTGCCTCGCCGGCAGCTGCTCGCAGGCGACGCTGCAGCAGATCGCACAGGCCGAGACGATCATGCCGGTGCTGCATCTCGATGCGGCGGCTCTGGTCGCCGGTCCCGATGAAGCGCAGCGGGCGATGGTCTGGGCGGGTGAGCGGATCGGCCGTGGTCCGGTGCTGATCGCCTCCAGCGCCACGCCGGATCAGGTCAGCGCCCTCCAGGCCAGGCACGGCCGCGAAGCGGCGGGACACGCCATCGAGCAGGCCATGGCCGATCTCGCCGAGGGGCTGATCGAGGCCGGCGTGCGGCGGCTGATTGTCGCCGGGGGCGAGACCTCCGGCGCGGTCGTTGATCGGCTCAGGATTCCCGGCTTCCTGGTGGGTCCGGAGATCGCCGCCGGCGTGCCCGTGCTGCGCGCGATCGGCGCGGAGGCCGGCGACATGCTGCTGGCGCTGAAGTCCGGCAATTTCGGCGGACCGCAGTTCTTTGCCGATGCGCTCGGGCTGATGCGCTAGCCGTTCGGCGACCGCGCGCTGATCCCGATTTCATCATCTGCATCCTTCGTGCGCCGGCCGGCGGCGTGCGAACGCCGGGTTGCCGCCTTAAGCGCCGGAACGCACACAGAAAAAGCAGAAGTTTTTCACGTGTAATGCACGCCGACACCCGTAAATTAACGGTCTCTATGGACCTCACCTCTATACCTTCAGGATGGACCGCGGCGTGATGGTCCTTCTGTGGGTAGGGCAATGAAACTGAATCGGATCGGCTACAAACTCGGGCTCGCCGGCGCCATCGGCGCCACTCTCGCGGTCGGTATGATCGTAAATCAGATGATGGCCGAGAGTGCGGTCAGTGCGGCCAATCAGCGGGCCGAGCGTGCGCGGCGTGTGGTCGAGAGCGTCATGTCCGCCAGCATCAACATGCAGCAGACCCAGCTTGCGGGGCGCTCGGCCCGGCTGGCGCGGGTGCCGGCCGATGCCGAGAAGGCGGCCGCCGAGATCCAGCAGTTCTCCACCGGCATGGTCACGGATATCGATGGGGCGCTGGCCAATGTCAGCACCGCCGAGAACCGCAACCGGCTGACCCGGCTGAAGGAACTGATGAAGAGCTATGCCGCCGGCGCGGTCGAGCTGGCGCAGGCCCAACAGGCGCTGCTGCTGCAGATCGACAAGCGCGGCGCGGTGTCTGCCGAATGGAGCAAGGGACTTCAGGCCATCCTGGGCTCGCCGACCCTGCCGAACCTGGCGTTTCGTGAGCGCGTCGAGCGGCAGCTGCATGCCGCCGATGCCAAGCTGAACTTCATGCGCTCGCAGGCCTGGCGGTTCGGCGTCACCGGCGACGCCGGCGCGATTACCCAGCTGAAACAGACGGTACCGATCCTGAAGAGCTCGCTGACCGACGCCCGCATGCTCGCCGACGATCGCGAGATCCAGGCCGCGATCACCAGGCTCAACGGCATCGCCTCGGACTTCGTCGTCGCCAATGACGAGGTCGTCAAGTTCGAGGGGATCAAGGAGGCGCTGCTGCGCGACCGCACTTTGGTTTATCTCGGCGAGGCGAGCGAGCTGATGACGGCGTCCATCCAGGATGCCCGCGCCCGCAATGCCAGCGCCCGATATGATGCCGACGAGGTGGCGGCGCAGGCGAGCCGCATCACGCAGATCGTCGGGCTGGCGGTGCTGCTCTCGGTGATCTCATCGGTGGTCTTCTCGTTCCTCGGTATCGCGCGGCCGTTGACCCGGCTGAATGCGGCGCTCGGCGAGATGGCGCGCGGGCGGCTCGACATTGTCATCCCCGGCGCCTCGCGCGGCGACGAGATCGGCGATCTCGCCAAGACCGTCACCGTGATCCGCGGCAACGCCGAGGAGCAGGCGCGCGCCGAGGCCGAGGCCAAGAACACGCAGGATGCGATGGCTGAGCGCCAGCGCAAGGCCGACATGCAGCGCCTCGCGCAACAGTTCGAGGCGGCGGTCGGCGAGATCGTGAACACCGTATCGGCCGCATCCGGCCAGCTCGAGCAGTCTGCGACCACGTTGACCCAGGCGGCGACACGCTCGCAAGGCCTGACGACGGCCGTTGCCACGGCCTCCGAAGAAGCGACGACCAACGTGCAGTCGGTCGCCTCGGCGACCGAGCAGATGGCATCGTCGGTGACCGAGATCAGCCGTCAGGTGCAGGAATCTGCGCGGATCGCCAATGAGGCCGTCGGCCAGGCCCGCACCACCACGGGTCGTGTGAGCGAGCTGTCGAAGGCGGCAACCCGCATCGGCGACGTCGTCGAGCTGATCAACACCATTGCCGGCCAGACCAACCTGCTGGCGCTCAACGCCACCATCGAGGCGGCGCGCGCCGGAGAGGCCGGCCGCGGCTTTGCGGTGGTCGCCTCCGAGGTGAAGGCGCTGGCCGAGCAGACCGCCAAGGCGACCGGTGAAATCGGTCAGCAGATCTCGAGCATCCAGGTCGCGACCCAGGAGTCGGTCAGCGCGATCAAGGAGATCTCGGCGACGATCGAGAAGCTGTCGGAGATCTCCTCGACCATCGCGGCGGCGGTGGAAGAGCAGGGCGCGGCGACCCAGGAAATCTCCCGCAATGTGCAGCAGGCCGCCCATGGCACGCAGCAGGTCTCGGCCAACATCGCCGACGTCGAACGCGGCGCCGCAGAGACCGGATCGGCCTCGGCGCAGGTGCTTGCCGCTGCCCAGGCGCTGTCCGGCGACAGCAGCCGTCTGCAGCAGGAGGTCGCAAGCTTCCTCGGCTCGGTGCGGGCGGCGTGATCTGAGATTGCCGCGATCGGCTCAAGCTGGTTTTGATCGTTGAACGAAGGCCGGGGCGGCGACGCCCCGGCCTTCAACTTTTCCGGCCGGGCGGACTGCCTTGCCGAGGCTGTTCCTCCGTAGTCCTACGAAATTTGCGTCAATGTGCCGCGCCGAAACGGCCCTGTCTCCGTAAATCTCCGGTGCTCGCCGTTAATCTTTCCCGTATGCGCCACGGCCAATTTGTAATTCTCAATTTGTACGCATTGGCGCAGCGTCCGCACATGAGCGTGATCTTGCAGCGCCCCACCCGGAAGCTGGAAAGATGAAGTTCAATCGTATCGGCTACAAGCTGGGCCTGGCTGGCTTAGGCGGCATGCTGCTGGCGGTGGCGGCGCTCGTCAATCAACAGATGTCGCAGAGCGCGGTCGAGCAGGCGACCAAAACCTCGGATCGGCAGCTCGCCATCCGCAAGCTCGCGCTGACCGCAGACGCCGATCTGCGCAGCCTGCAATTCGTCAATCGCGGCGTGCGGCTCGCACGCAGCGCGGCCGAGGTCGACAAGCTGCTGGAGGATGAGCACACGGTCGAAGCGCGCATCAAGACGGGGCTGGAAATGGCGCAGACCACGGCGGTTCGTCCGGCCACCAAGGAGCGCTTCGTCAAGATCCTCGCTCTGACAGCCGACTACAAGAAGGGCGCGGAGGAGATCGTCAGGATGCAGAAGGAGCTGCTGGCGACCAACCTGCTACGGGATGCGCAGGCCGCCGATTGGAACAAGCAATTCGATCACCTGATCAAGCTGCCGGCGCTGAAGGCAGCTCCCGACGCCATCGCGATCGAACGCGACTTGCATGAGCTCAACGCAGCAGGCACGGCGATCCGCACCAACGCCTGGCGCTATCTTGCGACCGGCGACGTCAAGTCGAAGGACAGCATGATCGCACGCTCCAAGGATCTGGATCAGAGCTTTGTTCAGCTCTTGGACAAGGTGCCGCCTGCGGGGAAGCCGGACGTCGAAAAGCTGCGAGCGGATCTCAGAGCCTATATCGAGTCGTCAACCAAGGCCGCCTCGCTGGAGGAAGCCAAGACCAAGCTGCTCGCCGAGCGCATGTTGCCTGCGGCCGAGGAGGCCGGCAAGCTGATGGCCGAGGCCGTCCAGGCCGCCGACCAATTCTCTCGCGAGGCCAGGGAGCAGGCGGAGGCCGCGGTCGCGAGCGCCACGAAGGTGAACTTCTTGCTCTCGATGGTTCTGGTGCTCGTGCTCGCCGGCTCGGTTGCGTTCGGCTTCCTCGGCATTTCGCGTCCGATCGTTGCCCTCAACGGCGCGCTCGAGCGCATGGCGTCGGGAGATCTCGACATCCAGATCCCCGGTGCCGATCGCGGCGACGAGGTCGGCGACATGGCCAAGAATGTCGTGGTCATTCGCGAGAATGCCGAGGCCAAGGCGCGCGCCGAGGCCGAGCAGAAGGCACAGGCGGATGCGATCGCCGCCGCCCAGCGCAAGCGCGAGATGCATCAGCTCGCCGACTCGTTCGAGCGTTCGGTCGGCCAGATCATCGAGACCGTGTCGTCAGCCTCGACCGAGCTTGAGGCCTCCGCAGGCTCGCTGACCTCGACGGCTGAACGGTCGCAGCAGATGGCTGTGACCGTGGCGGCCGCGTCCGAGCAGGCCTCGACCAACGTCCAGTCGGTGGCATCCGCCACCGAGGAACTGTCGTCCTCGGTCACCGAGATCAGCCGCCAGGTGCAGGAATCGGCACGTATGGCCGGCGAGGCGGTCGACCAGGCCCGCAAGACCAACGAGCAGGTCAGCGAGCTGTCAAAGGCGGCGGCCCGGATCGGCGACGTCGTCGAGCTCATCAACACCATTGCCGGCCAGACGAACCTCTTGGCGCTCAACGCCACGATCGAGGCGGCGCGCGCCGGCGAGGCCGGCCGAGGCTTCGCCGTCGTCGCCACCGAAGTCAAGGCGCTGGCCGAGCAGACCTCCAAGGCGACCGGCGAGATTGGCCAGCAGATCGCGAGCATTCAGGCGGCGACGCAGGATTCGGTGAACGCGATCCGGACCATTTCCGGCACGATCGAGCGTCTGTCGGAGATTTCCTCGACGATCGCAGCCGCCGTCGAGGAGCAGGGCGCCGCGACCCAGGAGATCTCGCGCAACGTTCAGCAGGCGGCGCAAGGCACGCAGCAGGTCTCGTCCAATGTCACCGAGGTGCAGCGCGGGGCCAGCGAGACGGGCACGGCGTCCTCGCAGGTGTTGTCGGCCGCGCAGACCCTGTCGACCGACAGCAACCGCCTGAAGCTCGAGGTCAGCCGTTTCCTGGACACGGTGCGTGCCGCGTAGTTGAACGCGGCCATCGAAGACAAGTGCATGCAGACCAGGGAAGGCCGTGCCGAAAGCTGCGGAGTTCCTCGGTTTGGGTGGGCGTCTTTCCGGCGTACGAAATCATCTCCGTAACCCTACGGGGCGCGATGTTAACGATGTTCCATCGACGGAACGCGCACAATGCAACTCGATTTTAACCACACGGCGGCTGCGCCCGGCGCTCGTAGTCTCGCAGCGAAGGCGCCGCCTCGAGGGAGTTGCCATGTTCGCCAGCATGTCCATTCGCGCCAAGATCATCTCGGTCGTTGCGCTGCTTCTCATTGTTCTGACCGCAATGGGCCTGCTCGGCATATCGAGCATGCGCATGATGAATGCCAATACGGTTGACATCACCAGCAATTGGCTGCCGAGCGTGCGTGTTCTCGGTGACCTCCGGGCCGCGACCATCACTTACCGGAATGTGGTTCGCGAGCATATGCTGGCTGAGACGCTCGATGAGAAGCTGGCCCAGGAGAAGACGGCGGCCACGGTGCTCGACACCATCAACACCGCGGCCAAGTCCTATGAGACGATGATTGCCTTGCCGGAGGAGCGAACGATCTATCAACAATGGAAGGGCGTCTGGGACAAGTACCTTGCCGGCAGTCAGCAGGTGATGGAGCTGTCGCGCAAGGCGGCGGGGCAGGTGCCGCACGAGGCGCATGTGCTGAACCAGAATACGGTCAACAAGATCGGCCTCGAAGCTGACGAGGTGTTGCGCAAGAGCATCGAGTTGAACAATGGCGGCGCCGATAGGGCGTCCGCCGACGCGGCTTCGACCTATTCGACATCCTTTGCGATGCTCGGCGCTATCAATCTCGTGATGCTGATCGTCGGCGTGCTTGTCAGCTTCCTGATGGTGCGAAGCGTATCGCAGGGCATCGTTTCGATCGTGAAGCCGATGCAGGCTCTTGGCGAGGGCGACCTCTCGGTCGAGATCCCACACCGCGGCGAGAGCACCGAGATGGGGGCGATGGCCAATGCGCTGCAGATCTTCAAGGACGCGCTGATCGCCAAGAAGGCGGCGGACGAGGCGGCGGCCAAGGACGCCGACGCCAAGATCGAGCGCGGCCGCCGGGTCGATGCGGTGACCCGTCAGTTCGAGGCCGTGATCGGCGACATCGTCAACACGGTGTTCTCGGCCTCCAGCCAGCTCGAAGCCTCGGCCGGCACCTTGACCTCGACCGCCGACCGTTCGCAGCGGCTGGCCACGACCGTGGCCTCGGCATCGGAAGAAGCGTCGACCAACGTGCAGTCGGTGGCTTCGGCGACCGAGGAACTGTCGTCGTCGGTGACCGAGATCAGCCGCCAGGTGCAGGAGTCGGCGCGGATGGCCAGCGAGGCGGTCACGCAAGCGCGCACCACCAATGATCAGGTCGGCGAACTATCGAAGGCCGCCGCCCGCATCGGTGACGTCGTCGAACTGATCAACACCATCGCCGGGCAGACCAACCTGCTCGCGCTCAATGCCACCATCGAGGCGGCCCGCGCCGGCGAAGCCGGCAAGGGATTCGCCGTGGTCGCCACCGAGGTCAAGGCGCTCGCCGAGCAGACGTCGAAGGCGACCGGCGAAATCGGGCAGCAGATTTCCGGCATCCAGGCGGCGACACAGGAGTCGGTGAACGCGATCCGCACCATCTCGGCAACGATCGAACGTCTCTCCGAGATCGCCTCGGCGATCGCGGCCGCTGTCGAGGAGCAGGGCGCCGCAACGCAGGAAATCTCGCGCAACGTGCAACAGGCCGCGCACGGCACCCAGCAGGTCTCGGCCAATATCGCCGATGTGCAGCGCGGCGCCAGCGAAACCGGATCGGCGTCGGCCCAGGTTCTGTCAGCGGCAAAATCATTGTCGACCGACAGCAACCGGCTGAAGACCGAGGTGAGCCGCTTCCTGGAGACGGTGCGTGCGGCTTGAGCGCGACATATCTGCCATGGCGGATGACCCGCTCACGCGAGCAGCGTGTCACCCGCAACTATGCGGCCGAAATTCTACGGAGTAGAAAATTAACGGAATCTCGGTGTGCTCAGCAGCAGACTTAGCGCGCTTTTCACGCTGCCAATGATGTCGGACAGGGGGTTGGCGGGGCGACCACAGCTTCCGCCTGTCCATCATCTGGCGCCAGACGAGGTCACCGATGTCGCTGCTGTCCCGCTTTCGTGTGCTCACCAAGATTCTTGCGATCGTCATCCTGATGGCCGGCGTGGCCGGTACGATCAGCTGGTTCGCCATCGACGCGCTGGCCACCGTGGCCGAAGGCGCCGCCCTGATGAAGTCCGCCGCCAACCGCGCTCTCTTGGCGGCACGCGCCAATCAGAACGTGATTGCGCTCAACCGCGCCGAGTTCCGCGCCGCGCTCGATCCGCGTAACGAGAATCGCGAGGCGGCGCTGAAGGTGGTCGAGGAGCAGCGCAAGCAATTCGCCGAGCGCCTGGAGGAGGTCGCCAAGACCAAGGATGATCAGGCGCGCGCCATGATCCCCGATGTCCGGTCGCTCTACGACGAGTACGTCAAGGGCATGGAGGAGACGTTCCGCGTCATCACCGCCGCCAAGGACATGCAGATCAGCGAGCAGGCTGAGAAGATGCGCGATGCCGCGCTGAAGAGCCGCGCCAATTCCGAGAAGCTCCAGTTCAAGATCCGCGATGTCGCCGACCGCTTGAATGCGCGGGTCGAGAATCTGGCCAAGGCCGCGGATGAGCAATATCAGCAGACCTCGCGCATGCTGATGACGGTGGCCGCGATCGGCATCGTCATCGGCCTGTCGCTCGGCTTCGTCATCGGCCAGTTCGGTATTGCCAAGCCGATGCGGGCGCTGGTCGCGGTGCTGCAGCGGATGGCCAAGGGCGAGGAGGTCGCGATCTCGGGCGAAGGCCGCGGTGACGAGATCGGCGAGACCGCCCAGGCCGTCAACCAGATCAAGATCATGCTGGCCGAGAAGGCGCAGCAGGAGGCCGAGGCCAAGATCGCGATGGACAAGCTGATCGCGGAGAAGCGCCGCGCCGAGATGCACCAGATGGCCAATGGCTTCGAGCAGGCGGTCGGTCAGATCGTCGAGACGGTGTCGCATGCGTCGACCGAGCTCGAAGCTTCGGCCTCGTCGCTGAGTTCGACCGCCGCACGGTCGCAGACGCTCGCCACCACTGTGGCGGCCGCCTCCGAGGAGGCCTCGACCAATGTGCAGTCGGTGGCGTCGGCGACCGAGGAAATGTCGTCCTCGGTCACCGAGATCAGCCGCCAGGTGCAGGAATCCGCGCGCATGGCCAGTGACGCCGTCGAGCAGGCGCGCCGCACCAATGAGCGGGTCGGCGAGCTGTCCAAGGCTGCAACCCGCATCGGCGATGTCGTCGAGCTGATCAACACCATTGCCGGCCAGACCAATTTGCTGGCGCTCAACGCCACGATCGAGGCGGCGCGCGCCGGTGAGGCGGGCCGCGGCTTTGCGGTGGTCGCCTCGGAGGTCAAGGCGCTGGCCGAGCAGACCGCCAAGGCCACCGGTGAGATCGGCCAGCAGATCGGCAGCATCCAGGCCGCGACGCAGGAGTCGGTGGGCGCGATCCGGGAGATTTCCGGCACGATCGAGAGGCTGTCGGAGATCTCCTCGGCCATCGCCGCCGCGGTGGAAGAGCAGGGCGCCGCGACGCAGGAGATCTCGCGCAACATCCAGCAGGCGGCGATCGGCACCCAGCAGGTCTCGGCGAACATCGCCGAGGTCAAGCGCGGTGCCGGCGAGACCGGCTCGGCCTCGTCCCAGGTGCTCTCGGCGGCGCAGATGTTGTCTGGCGACAGCAACCGGCTGAAGCTCGAGGTCGATCGCTTCCTGAACACGGTCCGCGCCGCCTGAGCGCGACGCTCATCCCCGCCGTTCGTCGACAGACAGGCGTGGCCACAAGGCCGCGTCCTGTTCGTTTCGCCCTCATCTCCGTAGTTCACGGGAGAGCAAATTAACAAAATCGCGGATGTCGAGTTTGTAGGATGGTCTCGTTCCACATCGCCGATGATGCGGGAGAGACACTGCCGCCGCCTGTCATGGCAGGTCCTCGTCTGCCCATCCGGCACCAGACGAGGTTCATCATAATAATGTCATTTCTTTCGCACTTTCGTGTACTGACCAAAATCCTTGCCATCGTCATGCTGATGGCGGCCGTGGCGGTCACGATCAGCTGGTTTGCCATCGCCGCGCTGGAGACGCTGGCCCAGGATGGGAGCAAGATGGCGGCAGCCGCCAACCGTGCCCTGCACGCGGCGCGGGCGAATCAGAACGTCCTTGCGCTCAGCCGTGCCGAGTTCCGTGCCGCGTTGGATCCTCATGCGGAGAACCGCGATGCAGCGTTGAAGGTGGTGCAGGAGCAGCGCAAGCTTTTTGCAGAGCACATGGCAGAGGTCTCAAAGACCAATGACGATCAGGCGCGGGCGATGATTCCAGAGATCCGCAGCGCTTACGCCGAGTATGAGAAGGAGGCGGACGAGACGTTTCGGGTGATCGGCACTGCCAAGGATATGCAGATCAGCGAGCAAACCGTCCGGATGCGTGACGCTGCGATGAAGAGCCGGGGGGCGGCCGAGAAGCTCCAGGCCAAGGTCAAGGACGTGGCCGACCGGCTGAACGTCCGCGTCGAAAATCTGGCTGGGGAGGCGGAAGTACAATACGAGCAGACCTCCCGCACGCTGATGATCATCGCTGGCGTCGGCACCGTACTCGGCCTGTCGCTCGGCTTTGTGATCGGGCAGTTCGGCATTGCCAAGCCGATGCGGGCGCTGGTCGCAGTGCTGCAGCGGATGGCCAAGGGCGAGGACGTCGCGATCTCGGGCGAAGGTCGCGGTGACGAGATCGGCGAGACCGCCCAGGCCGTCAACGAGATCAAGATCATGCTGGCCGAGAAGGCCCGCCAGGAGGCGGAGGCCAAGGTCGCCATGGACAAGATGATGGCGGAGAAGCGCCGTGCCGACATGCACCAGATGGCCGACAATTTCGAGCAGGCCGTGGGGCAGATCGTCGAGACCGTGTCCCATGCCTCGACCGAGCTCGAAGCCTCGGCCACCTCGTTGAGCTCGACGGCCGCGCGCTCGCAGACGCTGGCCACCACCGTGGCGTCCGCCTCGCACGAGGCCTCGACCAATGTGCAGTCGGTGGCGTCGGCGACTGAGGAAATGTCGTCCTCGGTCAACGAGATCAGCCGCCAGGTGCAGGAATCCGCCCGCATGGCCAGCGATGCCGTCGACCAGGCGCGCCGGACCAATGAGCGTGTCGGCGAGTTGTCCAAGGCCGCGACCCGGATCGGCGACGTCGTCGAACTGATCAACACCATTGCGGGCCAGACCAATTTGCTGGCGCTCAACGCCACCATCGAGGCGGCGCGCGCCGGTGAGGCCGGCCGCGGCTTTGCGGTGGTCGCCTCCGAGGTCAAGGCGCTGGCCGAGCAGACCGCCAAGGCCACCGGCGAGATCGGCCAGCAGATCAGCAGCATCCAGGCCGCGACGCAGGAGTCGGTGGGCGCGATCCGCGAGATTTCCGGCACGATCGAGAAGCTGTCGGAAATCTCCTCGACCATCGCCGCCGCGGTGGAGGAGCAGGGCGCCGCGACCCAGGAGATCTCGCGCAACATCCAGCAGGCGGCGATCGGCACGCAGCAGGTCTCGGCCAATATCTCCGAGGTGCAACGTGGCGCCGGCGAGACCGGATCGGCCTCGTCCCAGGTGCTGTCGGCAGCGCAGATGCTGTCCGGTGACAGCAACCGGCTGAAGGTCGAGGTCGACCGCTTCCTGAGCACGGTCCGCGCCGCCTGAGCGCGGCGGTCAAGTCGAGTTTGCTTCGTCGACGAACAAGGCGCGGCCGCAAGGCCGCGCCTTGCGCGTGAGGCACGCGCCCAGGACACGCCGCGGCCAGTCCGCATCGCAGCGTCAGTTCCGTCGCGTGGGAACTACGGCCCCAAATATTAAGAAGAGTTTCAATTCCTTCTGGCGAATTGTTCGCAGTTTCCCAGTCCGTCCGTCCGCCGCCTGTCCAGCTGCAGCCGGCACAGCTCCCACAGAGAACAAACGATGCTCACCTTCTTGATGAACATGAAGACGTCGCGCAAGATTGGCGCTGCCTTCCTGATGACGATGGTCGTGTCCATCATCGCCAGCGTGATCACATGGCAGAACCTCACCACGCTGGCGCAGAACAATTCCTGGACGGTGCATACCTATCAAGTGATGGAGCAGGCCAAGGCGCTGGTCTCCGCGATGGTCGATGCCGAAACCGGCGTGCGCGGCTTCCTGGTCGGCGGCACCGACAACTTCCTCGAGCCCTACAAGAATTCTGATGCCGCCTTCAAGAAGGCACTGACGGAGGTGAAGCAGCTGACCTCCGACAATCCGGCTCAGCAACGCCGCTTCGAGCAGATCGAGAAGGCCGCGACCGGCTGGCGCCAGGACGTGGCGGAGAAAGAGATCGCGCTGATGCGCAATCCGCAGACCGTACAGGAGGCGCGCAACCTCGAAGCCTCCGGCGCCGGCAAGAAGTACATGGATGGTCTTCGCGCGCTGGTGAAGGAAGCGGTCGACGTCGAAGCGGCGTTGCTGCAGACGCGTGCGGACGCGGCCGACGCCGCTCTGGCGTCGTCGAAGACGGCGATCGTGACCGGCGGCACCGTCATGGCAGTGATCGCGGTGATCGCGCTGCTGGTGCTGAATTCCGCCGTGACCCGCGGCATCACCAGCATGACCGCCGCCATGGGGCGGCTGGCCAACAATGATCTCAGCGTGACGATTCCCTATGCCGATCGCCGTGACGAGGTCGGCGAGATGGCCAAGGCCGTGCAGATCTTCAAGGACAATGCCATCCGCGTCCAGGCGCTCGAGGCCGAGCAGAAGGAGACGGAGCGCCGGCAGGCCGAGCAGCGCCGCCGGGAGATGATGGACCTCGCCGGCCGCTTCGAGCAGACCGTCGGTGACATTGTGAACGCCGTGTCCACCGCGTCAGGCCGGCTGGAGACCTCGGCCAACTCGCTGAGCCGCTCCGCCGAACGTGCGCAGCAGGTGACGACGACCGTGGCATCGGCGTCCGAACTGGCCTCCACCAACGTGCAGTCGGTGGCGTCGGCCACCGAGGAACTGTCGTCGTCGGTGACCGAGATCAGCCGCCAGGTGCAGGAATCGGCCCGGATGGCGGGCGAGGCCGTCAACCAGGCCCGCCGCACCAACGAGCAGGTGAGCGAGCTCTCCAAGGCGGCCGCGCGCATCGGCGACGTCGTCGAACTGATCAACACGATCGCCGGCCAGACCAACCTTCTGGCGCTCAACGCCACGATCGAGGCGGCGCGCGCCGGGGAAGCGGGCCGTGGCTTCGCCGTGGTCGCCACCGAAGTGAAGGCGCTTGCCGAGCAGACCTCGAAGGCGACCGGCGAGATCGGTCAGCAGATTTCCGGCATCCAGAGCGCGACCCAGGAATCGGTTGGCGCCATCAAGGAAATTTCGGCGACCATCGAGCGGCTTTCGGAGATCGCGTCGACCATTGCCGCCGCGGTCGAGGAGCAGGGCGCCGCCACCCAGGAGATTTCCCGCAACGTCCAGCACGCTTCCCAGGGCACGAAAGATGTCTCGACCAACATCGTCGAGGTCCAGCGCGGCGCCAATGAAACCGGCTCCGCCTCCTCCGAGGTGTTGTCTGCGGCCCAGGCGCTGTCGTCCGACAGCAACCGTCTCAAGGCCGAAGTGAGCCGCTTCCTCAATACCGTCCGCGCCGCCTGATTGCGGCGTTCGACCGGCGAACTCGTCCTGGGCGTGGCCGCTGGCCACGCCCTTTCGCTTGGCGCGGGAGCAACGCAAAGGAGCGCCATCGTGAGATGCATGAGCGCCATGCAATCCGCGAAACTACGGGCGCGGCGGCTTAAACTTTATCCTATGTTAAACTGATCAGGCGAATTTTAACTCTCTACAACTTTTGGAATGAGAGACATTCGCCGTGCTCAGCAATTTTCGCATCGTTTTCAAGATCGGCCTGATCGCCCTGATCATGGGCGTCATCATGATCGGCCTGGTCAGCCATATGTCGAGCCAGATGTCCGGTATCGACTTGGCCTATACCGATGTCGTGAAGCGGATCGACAGTTCCACGGTGCTGCTGGCGCGGACCGGGCGCCGGGCCGAGACCTATCGCGCCTCGGCCTTCGAGCTCCTCGCCGAAACCACCGAGGCGGGCAATGCGCGCCTGCTCAAGGCGGCACAGGATGCCGCGGCCCAGGTGCGGAACGGTCTCGACAAGATCCGGACGGATCTGCCGGAAAAGGCCGATCAGATCGGCAGGATCGCCGATCGCTTCAAGACGGCTTTCGCCGCCTGCGAGCCGGGCATCCAGGCCGCGAGCGCCGCGATGACCCCGGAGCAGAACGTCAAAGCGGGGCAGAAGTTGAACGACGAATGCCGGGATGTCCTCAATTCCGCGGTGAGCGTCCTGCTCGCGGCGGTGAACGATGTCGTCGCGTTCTCGGAGGCCAAGGCGAGGGAGCAGCATGAGGCGACCGTCAACGGCACGCGCGACACGCTGATCATGGCGGTGCTGGCCACCCTTGTTGCCATCGGCGGCGCGCTCGCCACCGGCGTGTTCGGCATTGCGCGGCCGATGCGGGCGCTCGTCCTGGTGCTGCAGGGCATGGCGCGCGGCGAAGCGCCGGCGATGGTCGGTCTCGACCGCAAGGACGAGATCGGCGACACCGCGCGGGCGGTGGAAGGCGTCAGCCAGATGCTGGCCGAGAAGGCGCGCCATGAGGCGGAGGCCAAGATCGCACAGGACCAGATCGCCGCCGAGCAGCGCCGGGCCGAGATGCAGACACTCGCCGATGGCTTCGAGGCCGCGGTGGGGCAGATCATCGAGGTGGTGTCGTCAGCCTCCACCGAGCTCGAAGCGTCCGCCACGTCGCTGTCGTCGAGCGCGGACCGCGCCAGCCGGCTCGCCACCACCGTGTCGGCGGCCTCGGAGGAAGCCTCGACCAACGTCCAGTCCGTCGCCTCGGCGACCGAGGAGTTGTCCTCATCGGTCAACGAGATCAGCCGCCAGGTGCAGCAATCGGCACGCATGGCGGTCGAGGCTGTCGGCCAGGCGCGCTCGACGACCGATCGCGTCGGCGAGTTGTCCAAGGCCGCCACCCGCATTGGCGACGTGGTCGAACTGATCAATACCATTGCCGGCCAGACCAACCTGCTGGCGCTCAACGCCACGATCGAGGCGGCGCGTGCCGGCGAGGCGGGCCGTGGCTTCGCCGTGGTCGCCTCCGAGGTGAAGGCGCTGGCCGAGCAGACCGCCAAGGCCACTGGCGAGATCGGCCAGCAGATCGGCAGCATTCAGAGCGCGACCCACGACTCGGTGACGGCGATCAGGGAGATCTCGGTCACGATCGAGAAGCTGTCGGAGATCTCGTCGACGATCGCGGCTGCCGTCGAGGAGCAGGGCGCGGCCACTCAGGAGATCGCCCGCAACGTGCAGCAGGCCGCCGCGGGCACCGAAGAGGTCTCGGCCAATGTCGGCAATGTGCAGCAGGGCGCGACCGAGACGGGCAGCGCGTCATCGCAGGTGCTTTCCGCCGCCAAATCGCTCGCAGCGAACAGCAACCGCCTGAAGCTCGAAGTGTCACGTTTCCTGCAAACCGTGCGCGCCGCCTGATCGGAGACCCCAAGCGCTGGGAGGCGTGGTGATCAGCTACGCCTTCTTGCATTGCGGCCGCGTTCTCGTCGGCTAGAGATCTCGCTTAGTCGGAAAAGAGCTGATCCCGCGCGGCGGCCCGCTGGATCCGTAGGATTACGGTGAATTCAGTATCCTTTAACCAACGTTAATAGGGCGCGCACAATCGTCCCTTCACGCAGCTTTTCATACGCAACAGAGAGACGTTCTCGTGCTCAACAATACTCGTATGGTCTTCAAGGTCGGTCTGATTGCGCTTCTGATGGGCACCGCCATGATCGGTCTTGTCAGTTACATGTCCAGCCAGACATCGTCCATCGATCGCGCTTATGCCGATGTCGTGCAGCGGGTCGATGCCTCCACTTCATGGTTGATCCGCTCGACCCGCCGGGCCGAGACGTATCGTGCTGCTGCCTTCGAACTGCTGACGGAAACCTCCGATGCGGGCAATGCGCGCCTGTTCAAGACGACGCAGGACATGTCGGCTCAGGTCATCGACGGTCTGAACAAGGTCGATCTGCCGGAGAAGGCGAGCGGCATCGCGAGGCTGAAGGGACTTTACGGTCACGCATTTTCAGCCTGTGCTCCGGTGATCCAGATCGCAGCGAGAGCCTCCACGGTTGAGGAAAAGGCGAAGGCCGCAGAACGCATGCGGGCAGAATGCAATGACAAGCTCAGAGCCGCTGTGGACCTCTCGGTCGAGCTTCAACGCGAAGCGATCGCGTTCTCGGAGGCCAGGGCGAGGGAGCAGCACGAACTGGCCGTCGCGGGGACGCGCAATACGCTGATCATGGCGGTGCTGACCGCCCTTGCAGCCCTCTCCGGTGCGCTCGCGATCGGTGTGTTCGGCATCGCGCAGCCGATGCGGGCCCTCGTTCTGGTGCTGCAGGGCATGGCGCGCGGCGAAGCGCCGGCGATGGTCGGTCTCGACCGCAAGGACGAGATCGGCGACACCGCGCGGGCGGTGGAAGGCGTCAGCCAGATGCTGGCCGAGAAGGCGCGCCACGAGGCGGAGGCCAAGATCGCACAGGACCAGATCGCCGCCGAGCAGCGCCGGGTCGAGATGCAGACACTCGCCGACGGCTTCGAAGCCGCAGTGGGACAGATCATCGAGGTGGTGTCATCGGCCTCCACCGAGCTCGAAGCCTCCGCCACGTCGTTGTCATCGAGTGCGGACCGTTCGCGACGGCTGGCCACGACGGTGTCTGCGGCATCGGAAGAAGCCTCGACCAACGTTCAGTCCGTCGCCTCTGCCACGGAGGAGCTGTCGTCCTCGGTGACCGAGATCAGCCGCCAGGTGCAGCAATCGGCGCGCATGGCCGGCGAAGCGGTCGGTCAGGCGCGCTCGACCACCGATCGCGTCGGCGAGTTGTCGAAAGCTGCGACACGGATCGGCGACGTGGTCGAACTGATCAACACCATTGCCGGCCAGACCAACCTGCTGGCGCTCAACGCCACGATCGAGGCGGCGCGTGCCGGCGAGGCGGGCCGCGGCTTCGCCGTGGTCGCCTCCGAAGTGAAGGCGCTGGCCGAGCAGACTGCCAAGGCCACTGGCGAGATCGGCCAGCAGATCGGCAGCATCCAGAGCGCGACCCACGACTCCGTGACGGCGATCAGGGAGATCTCGGTCACGATCGAGAAGCTGTCGGAGATCTCGTCGACCATCGCGGCTGCCGTCGAGGAGCAGGGTGCGGCCACTCAGGAGATCGCGCGCAATGTGCAGCAGGCTGCGGTCGGCACTGGAGAGGTGTCGTCCAACGTCGTCGAGGTGCAACGCGGTGCGACCGAGACGGGCAGCGCGTCCGCCCAGGTGCTGTCGGCCGCCAAATCGCTTGCGGCCAACAGCAACCGGCTGAAGCTCGAGGTCGGCCGCTTCCTGCAAACTGTTCGCGCCGCTTGACGCGGCCGGGTCGCAGAAGCGAGCGAATCATTCCGGAGGACGGCGGCGACGGTGCCGCCGTTCGTTCATGAGCGGAGCGCTGCCCAGAACAGCGAACAACAGTCATGAGCGTAACGCGCCGTACTTCCACGGGGGTAGGGCTTTATCTTGGGTTAATTTACCCGTGCGATGTTCGAGCTCTTCATTGCCCTAAAAGTAGTCATGCCAACGCAGGTATGACGATTGACTGTCATTGTGGATCGGAAATCCCGCATGCGTAAGAACCTGCCCATCACCAATGTCGAGTATCCGATCTCCGACGATACTCTGATCGTCTCGAAGACCGACACCAAGGGCAAGCTGACGTTCTTCAATGAGGACTTTGTCAAGGCGGCCGGCTTCACCGAGACGGAGCTGATGGGGCAGCCGCACAACATCGTGCGCCATCCTGACATGCCGCCCGAGGCGTTCGACAATCTCTGGACCACGCTGAAGGCGAAGCGCCCCTGGGTCGGCGCGGTCAAGAACCGCCGCAAGAATGGCGATTATTACTGGGTCCTGGCGACGGCCTCGCCGATCTGCAAGGACGGCCAAGTCGTCGGCTACACGTCGGTGCGCACCAAGCTGCCGTCCGACCAGCGTACCGAGGCCGAGCAGGTCTACGCCGCGATTCGCGAGAACAAGCCGCACAACTACAAGATCGAGGACGGCATCATTCGCCGCCGTTCGGTGTTCGACCACCTCGCGATGTTCACCGGCACCATTGCCGCCCGGCTGCGGACGCTGGTCGCGCTGCAGACGCTGTTTCTGATCGTGCTGGGCGCGATGTCCTTCGGTGCGGGCGGCGGCATGACGGCCGCGGCGATTGCGGCTCTCGGTGTCGTGCTCTGCGGCCTGGTCGGCTATCGTACGATGAGCGTCATCGTCGGTCCGCTCGATCATGTCAACGAGACGATGGAGGCCATCACCCAGGGCAAGCTCGACACCCGCATGCGCATCGAGCGCGACGACGAGATCGGCCGCGCCTTGCGCAACCTGCAGACCGTGCAGACGATGGTGCGCTTCAACGCCCGGGAGCTCAAGGAGCAGGAACAGCGCGCCGCTTCGCTGCGCAAGCAGGAGATGTCCAAGCTCGCCGACAGTTTCGAGGGAGCCGTCGGCAATATCGTCGAGACCGTGTCCTCGGCCTCGAACGAGCTCGAGAGCTCGGCGAACTCGCTGTCGGGCACCGCGATGCGGGGCCAGGAGCTTTCGACGGCTGTTGCTGCGGCGTCCGAGGAGGCGTCGGCAAACGTTCAGGCGGTCGCGTCGGCGACCGAAGAGCTCACGTCGTCGGTGAAGGAGATCAGCCGCCAGGTGCAGGAGTCCGCGCGCATCGCGTCCGATGCCGTCGATCAGGCGCGTCGCACCAATGACCGCGTGGGCGAGCTGTCGCGGGCTGCGACCCGCATCGGCGACGTCGTCGAACTGATCAACACCATCGCAGGCCAGACCAATTTGCTGGCCCTGAACGCGACCATCGAGGCGGCGCGCGCCGGTGAAGCGGGCCGCGGCTTTGCGGTCGTGGCGTCCGAAGTCAAGGCGCTGGCTGAGCAGACAGCCAAGGCCACCGGCGAGATCGCGCAGCAGATCTCGGGGATCCAGGCTGCGACGCAGGAATCGGTCGGCGCCATCCGGGAGATTTCGACGACGATCGAACGGCTGTCCGAGATCGCGGCCACCGTCGCCGCCGCAGTGGAGCAGCAGGGCGCGGCGACCTCCGAGATCTCTCGCAACATTCAGCACGCTGCGACCGGGACCCAGGAGGTCTCGTCCAACATCACAGACGTCCAGCGCGGCGCAAGCGAGACCGGGGACACATCGAACCAGGTGCTCAACGCAGCGCGCCAGCTCTCCGAGGATAGTCATCGCCTCAAGCAGGAGGTCAGCCGCTTCCTGCAATCGGTTCGCGCCGCCTGATGTGAATGATGAGCGCGACCCGGCCGGCGACGCCCTCAATATGGGGGCCTTTCGTCGGCTGCAGTATCGCCCGGACAGCGAACAGGTTGGCATGTGGTATGATGTAGCTGATCTACCAACGCCGTAGCGTTGCAGCGATCCCACACTGGCCGGCACCTGCCAGAAACGCCGCCGTCGCGCCTTAATCCCGCTAAGGTGCGCATGTCCTTTCCCGCCCGACTGGTCAATCAACCAGAGATTTGATTGGTGGCGGACGATGTGATGGCAGGCGAACCTTCCCGAAGGACCTTGGTGCTGTCGGCGGCGACCGCTGCCATGGCCTTTGGTCTCGATGCGAGCCTTGCCATCGTCGCTGCCGGGCCGCGCCGCCGGACCGCGGACCCCGAGCCTGGTTACCGCCGGATCGCCATCGGTGAGGCTGAAATCATCGCGCTCTATGACGGCATGTGGGAGAAGCCGCATGAGGCGGGGTTCTTGAGCAATGCCAGCGTCAGCGACGTCAAGCAGGCGCTGCGCACGGCGGGTCTCGACGCCAGCTTCGTCCCGGTGCCGATCTCCACCTTCGTGGTGCGGCTGAAGGGCAAGACCGTGCTCTGCGATGCTGGCGGCGGCGGCCAGGTGCAGGGCTACAATTCCGATTCCATCTTCGTCTCGGGGCGAATGCTGAACAATCTGAAAGCGGCTGGCATTCGCCCTGAGGATATCGACACCATCCTGATCTCACATTTCCATCCCGATCATATTTTTGGATTGCTGAGTGAGGACACCAACGCCCAGGTGTTTCCTCATGCCGAGATCATCGTCGCTGCGGCGGAATACAAATTCTGGACCGATTCATCATCGACCGCCCGCCTGCCGCCATGGCGGCAGTCGCTGGCACGGCGAATTCAAAGTGTGATCCCGAGCTGGAAAAACGTGCTGCCGGTCGAGGGCGAGGACGAGGTTGTGCCTGGCATTCGCTTCGTCAGCGTCTTCGGTCATACGCCGGGGCACACGGCATTTCATATCAGCTCAGGTGCGGAGCAATTGATGATCTCAAGCGATACTGCCTATGTTCCGGCGCTTTGCCTGCGCCATCCCGAATGGCACGGCGCCTATGACCAGGACGGCGCTGCCGCCGAGGTCAGCCGGCGCAGATTGCTCGACCGGGTGGTCGCCGAAGAGATGATGATCTGCGGATCTCATTTTCCCTGGGCCGGGTTCGGCCGGCTCGTTCGCGATGGCGCCCATTATGCGCTCGACCTGCTTCCCGCCTGATTCCGGTCCGGCCCCAGAGCAAGCGCGGGGGCGCTGAGCCATGAAGACGCATTATCAGGTGCTCGGTGTTTCGCCGCGCGCCGATCTCGACACGATCAAGCGGGCCTTCAGGCGGGCCGCCAAGGCTCATCATCCTGATCTCACGGGCGGCGGTGATGCAGCCGCGGATCATCAGCTCAAGGTGATCCTGGCCGCCTATAAAGTGCTGCGTGATCCCAATCTGCGCGCCGAGTACGACGCTCAACTCGCATTCGAACGTGAGTCCGTGCGGCGCGAGCGCTGGGATGCGGTTCTGCAGTTCGTCGCGGCGACCGCCGTGCTCAGCGCGATCCTGATCGGGCTCGAGATCCTGCTGCTGCCCTCGGTCGGAGACTGGATGAGCAGGCAGCCGCAGACCCGCTCGGCCACGGTCCAGCCCTTGCCGCCATTGCCATCCAGGCCACAGCCCGATGTCGGTGGCCTGACCGTGCCGGGGCCCGCAGCGCCGCAGGCGACCGGCGCGTTGCCTCCCACCAAGCCGCCTCAGACCGCCAGCCTCCCTGAGGCGCCCGCATTGACGGATGCTGCATCCTACCTGAAGCGCGCGCTCGACCGCAGCCGGCTGGGCGATCTCGACGGCGCCATTGCGGATTTCGACGAGGCGGTACGGCTGGCGCCACGAAACGCCGACATCTATCGCTACCGCGCCCGCGACCTTGGCCGCAGGGGACGCTGGGAGCGCGCGCTCGCCGATTATGACCGGGCGATCCGCCTGGACCCGAACAACCCCGCGCTGTTTCATGATCGCGGCCTGGCGCTCCAGCAGCAGGGCGAACTCGACGGTGCGCTGATCGATCTCGATCGCGCGGTGCGCATGAGCTTCAGCGATGCGCGGCTGTACAGCGACAGGGGCGCGGTCTGGCTGGCAAAGGGGCGCTACGACCGCGCACTCGCCGATTTCAACCAGGCGCTCAAGCTCGATCCGGCCCTGGCGGTCGCTGCCGCGCGCCGCGACGAGGCGCTGGATCGCAAGCGTGAGCAGCGAATGGCGAACGACAGCAGCGTACCGGGAGCCCCCGGGAACGAGACGACGGGGACATTGCCGCCCAAGGCGCCGTCGAACACGCCGCCGCGCTGATCTCGTCTCCGTCGCGGGAACCCGACATCCAAGCTGCGTTCAGCAGCGTTGCCCTTGCAGCTGTCCGGGCGCGCGATCGCGACGCCTGCCAACCACGCGCAGGAGCCGCGATGAGTGTCTACGTCTCTGTGACGGGCTTCCGGCCCCATCGCGGTTGGCTCCGGCTCGTCCGCTTCTGGTGGCACGTGCTGCGGGCCGGCCGGCAGGCTCGCCGGGCGGCCGGTAATCTGCGCGTCGAGCTGCGTCCCGTCGATGGCATCTATCACACGCTGACAGTCTGGACGGATGAGGCCAGCATGCGGGCCTATGTCCGGAGCGGTGCGCATCGCCGCGCGATGATGAATTTCCGTGATCTCGGCGGCGGCAAGACGCTGGGTTTCGTCGCCGAAGCGGATCCCGGCTGGGACGCGGCCTATGCGCGCTGGCAGCGCGAGGCGCGGGACGCGTAAGCAATCCAGGGCGCGCAGCGATAGAGGAGTTCGCTGCAGCGGCATCGATCCTCAATTCGCGCGCCACTCCGGCACGCCGTCGGCGGACATGGAAATCGTACCGATCGCGCTTACCGGTGTCCGGTCGGGCCTCATCAGCTGCGCCAGCGTGACCTGGTCCTGCGCCGGCACACGCGCCAGGGTACGCGTATCCTGCTCGGTGCGCAGCATCACCACGCCATGCTCGATCTCGCCGTTGCGATCATAGAGCGCGGTGAAGCTCTCGACCTTGCCGTGGCCGCGCGCCTCGCTGACAAAGTCCGGCGCGGCCGCGCGACGCCGGTCAGCATCCGCCTGGACGCTGACGTCCTGGGACAGAGAGGGCGGCGGTTCCCGCGAGATCACCAGAGCATGGTGCTTGGTGACGAAGCCGCCCTGGCCGTAGAGGAGGCCGCGCTTGGCGCCGCCGCCGCGCAGCCGGCGGACCATCGCGCAGGCGGCATGTGTCATGTAGGTGTTGAGCGGCGCGCCGAAGAAGGTCAGGCCGCCGGTGACGGTCGGCTCGACGTCGGCGCCGAGCCCAAGGGTGCGCCGCGCCATCTTCGGCACGCAAGGAAAACAGCTGTAGAGCTCGATGACGTCGAAGGCCGTGCCCTTGCCGCCGACGAGATCCATCGCCGCCTGCAGCACCGCGTTCTGCGGATGGCTTTCGGCGAACTGATCACGGGTGAGATAATCGCGTGGATCTTCGGCCGAAGCGCCACCGAGCGGGTAGATCATGCGCGCGTCGGCGATGCCGGAGGCGCGTGCCTTTGCGAGGCTGGTCAGAATGAGCGCGGCGCCCATGTTGACCATGGGATTGGCCACCATCAGCTTGGTATAGGGCCAGGCGATCGGCCGGTTGTCGACCGATGCCGTCGTGATCTCCTCCGGCGTAAAATGCCGCTTCAGCCAGGCATTCGGATTGTAGGCCGCGACCGCCGAGAACCGCGACCACAGCTCGCCGGATTCGGCGAGCGCCTGCCGCGGCGTCTGGCCCCACTTCGCCGCGCTCGCGACTTCGTAGAACGGATAGACCGAGACCGGGCGGAACACGCCGAGCTTCACCGCCAGCGGATTCTGGAACGCCGCGCCGCGCTTCGGCTCCTCGACGTCATGGGCGAACGGTGTCCATGGCAGCTGTACGCCGGCGCGCTCGGCCTTGGTCGCGGTCGACTGCGCCTCGGCGCCGCAGACCACCGCGACCTCGCATTCGCCGCGCGCGATGCGCAGGGCGGCTTCATGCAGATAGCGGATCGGGCTCTCGCCGCCGACCGGACCGTAATAGCAGTGCGACGGTGTCACGCCGAGCCGCTGCGCCAACAGCTGCTCCGGATCGCGGTAGCGCCAGCTCAGGAAGTTGACGACGTCGAGCGAGCCGATGTCTTGGACCAGCTTGGCTCCGGCGTCATTTTCCGCACGGCGGATCGCCTGTTCCAGGAGCGCCAGCGGCTCGAGCCCCTCCGCGATGTCCTTGGGACGGTCGACGATCTCGCCGACGCCGACGATGACGGGAATGCGGTCCGCGGGCAGGGCAGTTGCAGTCATGGGCGTTTCCGAACGGGCGGCCCGTGACGGACCACCATCTTGATCTTGTCTCCGTTCTGTCATTGCAGGTTCGGTGGCGCAATGCAGAAAATGCGGGCGCCGCACGCGCGCGGCGTGGCTTCCGCTCCGCGGCATATCCGCCTAGAACATTCGCTCCTTTGCCGCTCACGCCGGAGTTTTTTCGTGTCCGAACAGAACAGCTATGTGCCGCCCAAGGTCTGGACCTGGAACAAGGCCAGCGGCGGCCGCTTCGCCAACATCAACCGTCCGATCGCGGGTCCGACCCACGACAAGGAATTGCCTGTCGGCCGTCATCCCTTGCAGCTTTATTCCCTCGGCACGCCAAACGGCGTGAAGGTCACGGTGATGCTCGAGGAGCTGCTGGCGCTCGGCCATGCCGGCGCCGAATATGACGCCTGGCTGATCCGCATCGGCGAGGGCGACCAGTTCGGCTCCGGCTTCGTCGCCATCAATCCGAACTCGAAGATCCCGGCGCTGTTGGATCGCAGCGGGCCCGAGCCGATCCGCGTCTTCGAGTCCGGAGCGATCCTGGTCTATCTTGCCGAGAAGTTCGGCGCCTTCCTGCCGACGGAGCCCGCCAAGCGCGCCGAATGCCTGTCCTGGCTGTTCTGGCAGATGGGGGCCGCGCCCTATCTCGGCGGAGGCTTCGGCCACTTCTATGCCTATGCGCCGACCAAGATCGAATACGCCATCGATCGCTTCGCGATGGAGGTCAAGCGCCAGCTCGATGTGCTCGACCGCCGTCTCGCCGAAACCGAATATCTCGCCGGCCCGGACTACACCATCGCGGACATTGCGGTGTGGCCCTGGTACGGCGCGCTCGCCAAGGGGCTGCTTTATGAAGGCGGCGAGTTCCTGTCGGTGCAGGACTACAAGAACGTCCAGCGATGGACCGACCAGATTGCGCAGCGCGCGGCCGTGAAGCGCGGTCGCATGGTCAACCGCGTTTCCGGCGACCCCGCCAGCCAGCTGCACGAGCGCCACGACGCCAGCGATTTCGACACCAAGACGCAGGACAAGATCGGGAAAAGCGGATAGGCCGCAGCGTCGTCCCTTGGCCCGGATAGCGCTACGCTCATCCGGGCCCCAGTCCGCGCCCTTGAAGCGTGTCCACCGTCATTGCGAGGAGCGCGGCGACGACGCGTTCCCAGAGTCGTCCCGGGCCCTGGATTGCTTCGCTGCGCTCGCAACGGCGATCGCCTCTCAGCCGAGTCCGTTCGCCGGCGGGAAATCCATCCGGTCGTTGGTCCGGCAATAGCGGTCGGCGAACATGCGGCCGACCGGGTGGAACAGCTCCATCTCGACTCGCATCTTCTCGGAATCCCACAGCTCATCGCGGATGTGGAAGGCGAGGCCCTCACCGAGCACCAGCACGCGATCGCCATTGACGTCGATCAGCTGCCAGGTCTTGCACTCCATCGCGAAAGGGGCGTCTGCCAGCCGCGGCACGCCGATCATGTGTGACGGTGCGAGCTTGAGCCCGAGATGATCTGGCTCGCTGACCTCTGGCGGAAAGTCGCCGCCGGTCTCGTGCATGGCCTGCGCCAGCGGCTCGTCGGTGATGTGCACCACGAACGCGTTGCTGTGGCGGATATTGACGAGCGTGTCCTTGACCCGGCCGTCGGGCCGCAAATTGATCGCGAACACGCAGAGCGGCGGGTCCTCGCCGAGCACGTTGAAGAACGAGAAGGGGGCGGCGTTGATGACCCCGCTCTCGCTCTTCGTCGTCACCCAGGCGATCGGCCGCGGCAGCACGAAGGAGGTCAGGATCTTGTAGCGCTCGCGCGGGCTGAGATCGGTGGAGAGGTATTGCATGGTCACGGCCTCTGATGCGTTCGTCGCCCGACCGTAGTGACCCGTGATGCAATGCGGAAGGCGATAAAGCGGGCAGGAGCTGCGCGTGTCGGCGGCGGTTGCCGGGTAAATCAGGTGTTCCCTGGAACGGCTCCGGGGGACGCCACGTTCGAACAGCACAGCAACTACAAAAGGAGGTCGCGCCATGAAACCAATGATCAGCATGATTGCCTGTGCGTTCGTCGTCTCAGCCAGTTCGGCTTATGCCCAAGGCACGCAGCAGCAGACCACCATGCCGCCGAGCGCACAGAATTCCGGAGCCGGCATTCAAGGGGCCCCCGGCAACAAGAATGGACCCGCGGCGACCGAATCCGGCACGGTTGGATCGTCTTCCACGATCAACCGTCACAACACGGACGTCAGCAATCAGGACACGTCGAACATCAAGGGCATGCCGGGCAACAAGAACGGCCCACCCGCGAAGAAGCCGCAGGAGTAAGCGCTACGGGGGGGCCGCGTTGGCGCGGCCGCCCCGTATATTTTGAACCGCCGGTATCCGGCAGTCTCGAACCGGCAAGGCCCGGCTGACCTCGTCACGGTAGCGCCGCTGCGGCGTTGGTTACGATCAGATTATCCGTATCAGCCGGCGCCAGCTCGCTGGTGGTCTCGCCGCCGAGATATTTGTCCAGCGTCGCCTGGATTCGTTCCCGCGCCGTATAGGGGCCGCGATCGCTCATCCAGGTGTGCTGGAACTCGGTCTTGATGATGTCGATGCCGCTCTTGGCTCCGACCTGCGAGGGCAGCACGCCCGGGTCGGTCTTGAACTGCGGATCGTCCGAGCGGAACGACAGGATCTTGAGCTTGTCCCTGACAACGAAAGGCACGCGCAGATTGTCCAGCGTCACGACCTGGGAGACGATGTTGGGATGCTCCTTGGCGAAATACATCGCGGTGTCGCCGCCATTGGAATGGCCGACCAGGGTCAGATGATCGTAATCGGCATGGGGATGGCGCTGCTTCATTTCGTTCAAGACGCAGAGGATGTTGGCCTCGCCTTTCTTGTAGACGTCGAGCCGGCCGACATAGGGCAGTCCGACCTTGGTGACCAGCGGCGGATCGGTCGGCAGGTCCTGCTGCACGCTGGCGACGAGGTAGCCGCGGGCGGCAAAGACGTTGGCGAGGAAGGAGTACTCGGTGTTCTTGACCGTGTTGCCGTTCGAGATGACCGCGACCGGCAGTCGCCACAGCCCGGCATTGGCCTTCATCTCGTAGTCCTTGCGCACGGCGATATCGACGTTGATCGGCCGCTGCCGCGCCGCGTCGTAGAACTCCCGACTCTCGTGCTGGATGCCCCATTTGGCCATTGCAAAGTAACCGGCAACAGCCAGGGCAGACACACAGGCCAAAACCGTCACACCGCGCTTCATGGCGTCCTTCCCCTTGGAATTCTCTCCGTCATGTGATGAGGGACAACGCCGGGGTCACGGGGGCGTGGCACCTGAAACCGGATTAAATTTCGGAAATCTTGGAATATGGGACCGGAACAAACCCGGGTTTCGTGGACCGGCGCACCGGTCCACCTCGCGCCGGAGCGGGTCAGAAGGCGGTGTAGCCGCCGTCGATCACGAAGCAGTCTGCGGTATGGTAGGACGACGCCTTGCTCATGAGGTACACCGCGATGCCGCCGAAATCCGACGGCTCGCCGAAGCGCCGCACCGGGATGCGCGGCATTACATTGGCGACGAACTTCTCGTTGCCCATGATGCCTGCGGTCATGTCGCTCTTGATCCAGCCCGGCAGGATCGCATTCGCGGTGACGCCATAGCGCGCGAGCTCGACCGCCAGCGCGCGGCACAGCGCGTTGATCGCCGCCTTGGTGGCCGCGTAGTGCTCGTTGCGCGCGGTGCCGAACAGCGAGGCGAGGCTCGAGGTCGCAACCAGCCGGCCGAACGGGTCGCCGGCTTCGGCGCGCGCCGTCATGTGCTTGGCCGCCGCCTGGAAGGCGTGGAAGACGCCGTCGAGATTGGTGGCGAACATCGTACGCCATTCCTCCTCGCTGCGCTCGATGAAGGGCTTGCGACCGCCGCCGCCGATGCCCGCATTGGCGAAGCAGCCATCGACGCGGCCGAACGTGTCGAGCGTCGCCTTCATCGCCTCCGCCACGGAGGCGGGGCTGGTGACATCGCAGATGCGCGTGTCGACCTTGCCGGGCCCTGCGGCCATCGAGGCCGCAGCTGCCTTGTTCTTCTCGGCGTTGCGGCCCCAGATCGAGACATTGCAGCCACTTGACGCAAGTGCCTGAGCGATGCCGAGGCCTATGCCTCCATTGCCGCCGGTGACGACGGCCACCCGGCCGGTGAGATCGAACATGGTCATGATTGTTCTCTTTGGCGTTTCCGTGATGATGTCAGCGCGCCCGGCGCCGCTTGGTTATTTGGATGACGCAACCATGGACAAGCGAAGCGCAAAAATCAAATATGCTGCACGAACCAGGCTCTGCTTCGAATTTCCGCCGCGAAGAATGCAGCGCTCGACAAGCCATTGAGAGGAAACCATGCAGTTCAAGCACGTCACGCTCGATTTCGACGGACCCGTCGCCGTCCTCACCCTTGACCATCAAGAGGTGATGAACGCGGTCTCGATCGACATGCTCGGCGGCCTTGCCGAGGCGCTCGACGAGATCGAGGAGAGAAAGGCGGAGGTGCGCTGCCTGGTGGTGACAGGGGCGGGACGCGCGTTCTGCACCGGCGCCAATCTGCAGGGCCGCAACGCGCAGGCCAAGCCCGGCCGCAGCAATGCAGGCGCCGCGCTCGAGACCGCCTTCCACCCGTTCCTGCGCCGCCTGCGCAACCTGCATTGTCCGATCGTGACATCCGTGAACGGGCCGGCCGCCGGTGCCGGAATGAGCTTCGCGCTGATGGGCGACATGATCCTGTGCGCCAGGTCCGCCTACTTTCTGCAGGCGTTCCGCCGCATCGGGCTCGTGCCTGATTGCGGCTCGACCTGGCTGCTGCCGCGTCTCGTCGGCAAGGCGCGCGCCATCGAGCTGTCGCTGCTCGGCGAGAAGCTGCCGGCCGAGACCGCGCTGCAATGGGGCCTTGTCAACCGCGTGTATGACGACGCCGCGTTGAAAGAGGAGACGATGAAAGTCGCGCACGAACTCGCCAACGGTCCGACGGTCGCGCTGGCGCAGATCCGCCGTCTGTATTGGGAGAGCCCGGAGAACTCGTTCGAGGAGCAGCTCAACGAGGAGTTCCAGTCCCAGCGCATCGCGGGCGCGACCGCCGATTTCAAGGAGGGCGTCACCGCGTTCCTCGAGAAGCGTCCCGCCAAGTTCAAGGGCCAATGATCGAGACCGAACTGTCCCGCTGCGTCGCCGCGTTCATGCCGGGGGCGATCGGCGTGCGCGGCGCCGCAAAGCTTTCCGGCGGCGCCAGCCAGGAGACGTGGCGTTTCGACATCATGCACCCTGATGGCGCGATCGGTGCCATCCTGCGCCGCTCGCCGAAAGGCTACGGCGCGGCGCCCGGCCGTGCGGCGGGGCTCGACAATGAGGCGGCCTTGATGCGGCTTGCGCATGCGGCCGGCGTGCCGTCGCCCGAGGTGCTGCACGTGCTGACGCCCAAGGATGATCTCGGCACCGGCTTCATCATGCGCCGCGTCGACGGCGAGACCATCGCGCGCAAGATCCTGCGCGATGCTGACTATGCCGAGGCGCGGCCGCGTCTTGCGCGCCAGCTCGGCGGCATTGCGGCCAGCATTCATGGCATCGCCCGCGAAGCGCTGCCGCCGTTGCGCGAGATGAATGCGACCAAGGAGATCGCGGAGCTCGCGCGCGAGTATCGCAGCTTCGACTGGCCGCGCCCGGTGTTCGATCTGGCGCTGCGCTGGCTGTCGCAGAATGATCCCGGTCCCTCGGCCGATGTGACCCTGGTGCATGGCGATTTCCGCAACGGCAATCTGATCATCGGCCCCGACGGGGTGCGCGCGGTGCTCGATTGGGAGCTCGCCCATCTCGGCGATCCGATGGAGGATCTCGGCTGGATCTGCGTCAATTCCTGGCGCTTTGGCGAGATCGACAAGCCGGTCGGCGGTTTCGGATCCCGCGAGGACCTGTTCGCCGGCTATGAAGCCGCTGGACGAAAAGTCGATGCTGCACGCGTGAAGTTCTGGGAGGTCATGGGCACGTTGCGCTGGGGTGTGATGTGCTGCGGCATGATGCAGCGGTTTCGGCTGGGTCCCGACCACTCGATGGAGCGCGCGATGATCGGCCGGCGCGCGTCGGAAACGGAGATCGACCTGTTGCGGCTGCTTGCGCCGCGAGGAGAGGGCTGATGCAGGACGAACCGACGCCGACCGAACTGGTGCAGGCCGTGGCGGATTTCCTGCGCACCGACATCGCGCCGCTGATCGCGGGCCACCAGGCGTTCAAGCTACGCGTCGGCATCAACGCGCTCGATCTCGTGGTGCGGCAGCTGACGCAGGCCTCGCCGGCGGAGGCTGCCGAGCTCACGCGGCTGAAGCAGCTGCTGGGACAGGATGGTGATTTGCTCGAACTCAATCGAGCGCTCGCTGCGCAGATCGCCAGCGGCACGGTCTCTCTCGAGACCCCGGGCCTGAAGGACCACCTCTGGCAGACCACGCTCGACAAGCTCGCCGTCGATCAGCCGAACTACGCGTCCTACAAGCGCGAGGCGGGAAGGGGCCTGAATGACGCATAACTCTCCGCCGTCATTGCGAGGAGCGCAAGCGACGAAGCAATCCAGACTGCCTCGGCGGTGGGAGTCTGGATTGCTTCGCTTCGCTCGCAATGACGGCGGTGGACGAGGCGGCACCGTCGCAAACAAAGGCTTCGTCATTCCGGGGCGCGACGCAGTCGCGAGCCCGGAATCCAGACGTCCGATCGAGGTTATGAATTCCGGGCCTGCGCTTGGCGGCACATCCCGGAATGACGAACGTCAATGGAGCTCACCGCCCCAGCCAGTTCGGCGGGCGCTTCTCCGAAAATGCCTTCGGTCCCTCGATATAGTCCTGCGAATGGATCATCGCCTGCACCGCCGGGTAGTCGCGCTGCTCGGTGATCGCCTGCTGCAGCGACACCGCGAGGCCCTTCTCGATCGCCTGCTTGGAGGCGCGGATCGACATCGGCGAGTTCTTGGCGATCGTCTCCGCCCAGCGCTCAGCGGCCGCCAGCGCCTCGCCTTGCGGCACCACCTCGTTGACGAAGCCGAGCTCGTGGCCCTCGCGCGCCCCGACATGGCGGCCGGTCAGAATCATGCTCATCGCGCGCTTCATGCCGATCTGGCGCGGCAGCCGCTGCAGGCCGCCCGCGAGCGCGGCGAGGCCGACGCGCGGCTCGGGCAACGCGAAGGTCGCATTCTCGGCGGCGATGATCAGGTCGCAGGCGAGCGCGATCTCGAAGCCGCCGCCCATCGCGACGCCGTTGACGGCCGCGATCAGCGGCTTGTCGCAGTCGAAGCGCGAGGTCAGTCCGCCAAAGCCGCTCTTGCCCCAGCCACGCGCGCCGCCGGCGGCCTGCCATTTGAGGTCGTTGCCGGCGCAGAACGCCTTGTCGCCCTCGCCGGTGACGATCGCGACCCACTGTTCGGGATCGGCGGCGAAGGTATCGAACACGCGCTCGAGCTCGTAATGCGCCTCGATATGCAGCGCGTTGTAGACCTCGGGCCGGGCGAGCGTGACGATCGTGACCGGCCCCTTGCGCGTGATCTTCGAGTATTTCAGCTCCATCGCCCGTTCCTCCTGATGTCCGATGATTGGCAGCCCTGCGCGAGCTTAGCGGCTGGGCAGCGTTCGCAGTCATCCAAATACGCAACCGCGCTGCGCGCCACAAGCACATGGCAGGAGGCGGCGCCGACCAAGATAACGAACAACAACAACACGCACAGGGAGACACGCCATGGATTTTTCCTTGCCGAAGGAACTGGTCGCCTATCTCGACGAGCTCGATCGCTTCATTGCCACCGAGATCAAGCCGCTGGAGGAGGCCGACGACAACATCCGCTTCTTCGATCATCGCCGCGAATGGGCGCGCACCGATTTCGAGAATGGCGGCCTGCCGCGGCATGACTGGGAGCAGCTGCTGCGCAAGGCCAAGGACCGCGCCGACGCGGCCGGGCACCTGCGCTTCGCGATCCCGAAGCGCTATGGCGGCAAGGACGGCTCGAACCTCTGGATGGCCGTGATCCGCGAGCATTTCGCATCGAAGGGCCTCGGCCTGCACAACGACCTGCAGAACGAGCATTCGATCGTCGGCAATCTGCCGATCGTCACCATGCTCGACCGCTACGGCCGCGACGACCAGAAGGCGATGATCGACGGCTCGATCACCGGCAAGTACCGCATCACTTTTGGTCTCACCGAGCCGCACCACGGCTCCGATGCGACCCATATGGAGACCAAGGCGGTGCCTGCGACTCGCGACAACGTCAAGGGTTGGCTGATCAATGGCGAGAAGATGTGGACGACGGGCATGCACGTCGCCACCCATTGCGCGCTGTTCGCGCGCACCTCGGGCAATGACGGCGATGCGCGCGGCATCACCTGCTTTCTCGTGCCGGCGAAGGCGGAAGGGGTGAAGGTCGAGGAGTATCTCTGGACCTTCAACATGCCGACCGATCATCCCCGCGTCAGCTTCACCGATGTGTTCGTACCTGAGGATGCGCTGTTTGGCGAGGTCGGGCGCGGGTTGTCGCTGGCGCAATGCTTCGTGCACGAGAACCGCATCCGGCAGGCGGCGAGCTCGCTCGGCGCCGCGGTGTTCTGCATCAATGAGAGCGTGAACTACGCGCGTGAGCGCAAGCCGTTCGGCAAGGCGCTGGCCGAGAACCAGGCGATCCAATGGCCGCTGGTGGAGCTGGCGACCCAGGCCGAGATGCTGCGGCTGCTGATCCGCAAGACTGCCTGGGAGATGGACCAGCTCACCCAGGCGCAGGTGGAGCATACGCTCTCCGACAAGGTCTCGATGTGCAATTACTGGGCTAACCGCCTGTGCTGCGAGGCGGCGGACCGCGCCATCCAGGTCCATGGCGGCATGGGCTATTCGCGCCACAAGCCGTTCGAGCACATCTATCGCCACCACCGCCGCTACCGCATCACCGAAGGCAGCGAGGAGATTCAGATGCGCAAGGTGGCAGGCTTCCTGTTCGGCTATATGGGGGCGAACAAGAGGTGAGACGAGCTTGAACTGCGCACCGTCATCGCGAGCGTCAGTGTTCAGCCCGGGGACATAGCTTACACCTGTTCGGGGACATAGTTGACACTTTTGGGGTCGCGCAAATCGAACGCTGCGATCTGATGCGCGGCAAAGAAAATTCCGAATTTTCCGTCCTGGCTGAGCGGGCGAATAGCGAGCCGCTCGCTGCGAAAGGCTTGCGGGACTTTCCAGAGCCGTCCCTCGAAACTGACATAGGCCTTGGTGCTCGACACCGAACGGACGATCTCACCCTCGTCGTATTCCACCGTCGGAAGGCGATCCGGCATCGTTCGCTGGCTGGGCCGGTAGCGGCTCGCCGGCACATCGAAGTCGAGAGCCTCGTGGGGCCGGTCGAGATTGTAGATGGCCCGCCATTCGTCGAGCGCCCGCTGGACGTCGTCAAGGTCCCTGTAGCGCTTGAAGGCAAAGACTTCGGCCTTCAGGCTGCGGTGGAAGCGTTCGTTCTTGCCGCGGCCCTGAGGATGATACGGCCGGCTGTGGATCGTTCGAATGCCGAGCTTTAGAAGCCAGACCGTCAGCGCGGTCCAGGGGTCTTCGAGAGTAAAGCCCCAGGGACCACCATTATCGACGAACATCGCATCCGGCAGTCCATAGCGGCGGAACGTCGTCTCCAGATGTCCTTTGACCGTAGAGCCGCGCTCGTTGTCACACGCCGCCAGGCACACGGAGAAGCGCGAGTGGTCGTCCAGCGCAGTCAGCGGGTGACAGGACACGCCGTTCTCCAGCGCACTGTGCCCCTTGAAGTCCATCTGCCACAGCTGATTGGGCGCATCCTTCTCGAAACGCCTGTACGGCTGCCCCGGCGTGCCTGCAGGCTCGCTCACGCGATCGTAGCGGCGCAGGATGGTGTGCACGGTGGATATCGCCGGGACAGTTTGCCCGTCGCGCGCGAGACGACGTGCGAGCTTGCGCGCGCCCCAGGCCGGGTGAGCGTCGCGCAACACGACGATCTGCTGCTCAGTCGCAGCCGCCGTGCGCTCCGGACTCCGATGCGGCCGCCGCGACCGGTCCGCCAGCGTCGTATCGCCGGCGTCATACCGCTGGATCCACTTGTAGCCGGTCTCGGCGCTGATGCCGAACTGACGGCACAGCTTCCGCCGGTTCACGCCCTCCTGCTTGGCAAGCATCACAAACTCTCGTCGCTGGTCCATGACAGACACCTCTCGCCACGGCATCGCTCGTCCCTTTGCTTGACGAATCGAGCCGATTTTGAGGTGTCAACCATGTCTCCGAACACCTGTCAGCCATGTCCCCGGGCTGAACAGTCAGCGAAGCGATCCAGGGTTGTTTACGTGGCCCTGGATTGCTTCGGCGCAAGAGCGCCTCGCAATGACGGGGGGAGAGAGCGCGGGCTCTCTCGTCCGTCATCGCGAGCAGTAGCGAAGTGATCCAGGGCTGTGAGCGGAACCCTGGATTGCTTCGGCGCAAGCGCGCCTCGCAATGACGGTGTGGAGAGGTCGCGACCTCTCTCGTCCGTCATCGCGAGCGTCAGCGAAGCGATCCAGGGTTGTTTACGTGGCCCTGGATTGCTTCGGCGCAAGAGCGCCTCGCAATGACGGGGGAGAGAGCGCGAACTCTCTCCTCGTCATCGCGAGCGCAAGCGATGCGATCCAGAATGGTCACCGCGGGCCCGGCAATCAATTCACCTGCCGGTCCTTGCCTGCCCAATAGGGGGCGCGCAGAGTCCGCCGCAGGATCTTGCCGGAGGGGTTGCGCGGCAAGGCGTCGAGGAAGTCGACGCTCTTCGGCGTCTTGAAGCCGGCGATGCGGGTGCGGGTGAAATTGATGATGTCGGTCGCGGTGGCGCGCTTGCCGGGCTTCATCACGACGATCGCCTTGACCGCCTCGCCCCATTTGTCGTCGGGGATGCCGATGACAGCGGCCTCCGCGATATCGGGATGGTCGCAGATCGCGCTCTCGACCTCGGCCGGATAGATGTTCTCGCCGCCGGAGATGATCATGTCCTTGATGCGGTCGTGGATGTAGACATACCCGTCCTCGTCCATGTAGCCGGCATCGCCGGTGCGCAGCCAGCCATCCTTGCCGAGGGTCCGCGCGGTCGCTTCGGGCAAATTCCAATAGCCGGCCATGTTGGAGCCGGAGCGGGTGGCGATCTCGCCGACCTGGCGCGGCGGCAGCGGATTGCCGAGCGGATCGATGATCGCAACCTCGATGCCCGGCAGCGGCTTGCCGGCCGAGCGCATCCGCTCCAGGCCCTCGACATGGTCCTCGGGCGGCAGCGCGATGATGGTGCCGGTGGTCTCGGTCATGCCGTACATCTGCACGAAGCCGCATTTGAAGACCTCGATGCATTCCTTCAGCAGCGCAGCTGGAATCGGCGAGGCGCCGTAGAGCATATATTTCAGCCGCGAGAAATCGACCTGTCGCGCGCGCGGCTGTCGCACCACGAACTGCATCGCGGCCGGAACCATGAACAATTTGGTGATGCCGGACTGCTCGAAGAAATCCAGGATCTTGGTCGGATCGAACTCGCGCGCGATGACGCCGCGGGCGCCGTGATAGAGGCTCATCAGGCCCCAGCCGGAGCCGCCGATATGGAAGATCGGCATCGCGATCAGCGAGACGTCGTCGGTCGACCATTTGTTCCAGTCCGGCCTGTCCGCGGGATCGCCGGTGTTGACCAAATTCAGGAAGTTGGCGTGCGACAGCATCGCGCCCTTCGGCTTGCCGGTCGTGCCGGAGGTGTAGAGCTGCAGCGCGATGTCCTTCGGTGTGATCGGAACGCCCGGATCCTCCGCGCTCTGCACGTCGCGCCAGGCGGTGTAGTCCTGCCATTCCGGCGCGCCACCTTCGGTGGTGATGATGTGCCGGACGCTCGGGATCTCGCCGCTGATGTTCCGGATCATCGTGATGAATTCCGGCCCGACGAACAGGACAGGGGCCTTGCAGTCCTCGACGATGAAGGCTACCTCGGGGCCCGCAAGCCGCCAATTGATCGGCGCCATCACCACATTGGCCTTCATCGCGCCGACCAGCAGCTCGAAATAGATGTCGCTGTTCTTGCCGAAATAGGCGATCCGCTCATGCGGCTTGACGCCGAGCGCCTTCAACGCGTTGGCGACCTGGTTGGTTTTGCGGTCGAACTCGGCGAAACTGGTGACGCGGCCTTCGAACTCATAGGCGGTGGCGGAGCCGAGCGCTTGCGCCTGCTTGCGCACGATATCGACGAGCGTCGACGCTGCCGTCGCGACGGACATGTTTCCCCTCCGATGATGTCTTGTTCTTCGTTGTGGTAGGTCTTGTCGTCGTTCCCGCTCCGGATACGCCGGAGCGGCTTTCGTTCGAGCAGTCTACAGGGCGGGCTGCGCCGATCAACAGTCTGGTTGTGTCCTCAGCTCGTGCGCGTCGCGCGATCCTTCTCGTTCTGGGCCTTGATCGAGTCCTTGGCCTTGGTCCAGTCGTCATCGCTCCAGTCGCGCAGCTGATAGAAATTGCCACCCATCGCCAGCGCCTGGGCGCCGTCCATCGCGATGGTCTCGCCATTGATCCAGTTGCAGCCGCCGGAGATCAGGAACACCGCGAGGTTCTGCAACTCCTCCATGGTGCCGACGCGGCCCATCGGGTTCATCGCCTTGGTCCGCGCGCCGGCCTCGTCGCCGGGCTTGATGCGCTTGCTCATGCCTTCGGTCGGGATCTCGCCGGGCGCGATGGTGTTGAGGCGGATGCCGTAGCGGCCCCATTCGGTGGCGAGCGACATCGTCATGGCGTGGATCGCCGATTTGCTCATCGCCGAGGGCACGACATAGGGCGAGCCGTTGCGCACCCAGGTCACCGTGATCGACACCACGTTGCCCGGCTGCTTCGCGGCGATCCAGCGTTTGCCGACGGCATGCGTCACGTAGAACGTGCCGTGCATGACGATGTTGGCGACGGCATCGAAGCCGCGCGGGCTCAATTCCTCGGTGCGGGAGATGAAGTTGCCGGCGGCGTTGTTGATGAGATCGGTGAGGCCGCCTTCCTGGAAGATGGCCTCGATCATCTCCTCGACCGCCATCGCATTGCGGATGTCGACGCCGTGGCTGGTGACCCGTCCGCCGTAGAGGTCCATCAGTTCGGTCGCGGTCTCGTCGCAGACGATTTTCCGCCGGCCGCAAATATGCACCTCTGCGCCCAATTGCAGGAAGCGCGCGGCCATCGCCTTGCCAAGGCCGGTGCCGCCGCCGGTCACCAGAATGCGTCGACCTTCGAGGAGATTGTCCTTGAACATGGGAGTTTCCGCCTGACATCTTGTGAGTTAATTGGTCGATTGACTAAATCGCTCCGACAGCCTTCTGTAAAGTCACAAAGACATCCGTAGGGAGACCGCTCGATGGACAACCGCCTCGCGATCGAGATCAAGGACGGCGTCGCCGATGTTCGGCTGGTTCGCGCCGACAAGATGAATGCGCTGGACATGGAGATGTTCGAGGCGCTGGTCGCGGCCACCGAACGGCTGTCAAAGGAGAAGGGCCTGCGGGCGGTGGTGCTGTCCGGCGAGGGGCGTGCCTTCTGCGCCGGGCTCGACATGGGCCGTTTCGCGGCGATGAAGGAGTCCGGCGGCAATGGTATTCCGGGCGGCGAGAAACGCGATCTCACGGTTCGCACCCACGGCAAGGCCAATTTCGCCCAGCAGGCGGTGTGGGGCTGGCGGCAATTGCCGGTGCCGGTGATTGCTGCGGTGCATGGCGTCGCCTATGGCGGCGGCTTCCAGCTCGCGCTCGGGGCCGACATGCGCTACGTCGCGCCGGATACCAAGATGTCGATCATGGAGATCAAATGGGGGCTCGTGCCTGACATGGCCGGCACCCCGATCCTCGCAACGCTGATGCGCGACGACATTCTGCGCGAGCTGACCTACACCGGCCGGGTGTTCTCGCCGGAGGAGGGGCAGTCCTACGGCCTCGTCACGCGCATCTGCGCCGATCCGCGTGCGGCGGCGCTGGAGACCGCGCGTGAGATCGCCGGCAAGAATCCTGATGCGATCCGCGCCGCCAAGCGCATGCTGAACAATCTCTCGGTCGATCCGGGCCCGGCGCTGCTCGCGGAATCGGTCGAGCAGCAGAAGCTGATCGGCAGCCCGAACCAGCTCGAATCGGTACGCGCCAATATTGAGAAGCGCGCGCCGAAATTCACAGATTAACACGGTCCTTGCTTCATACCGTCCTTCACGGGGGGATGCGAGGCATCGCCCCCGTGTTGAAGTTGAACCGACGCCAGATCGGATAGCAAGAAAATGGAAACGTCCTCTTTGTTCTGCGGCATCATCTCGGGCGATCGCCGCCGCAGCCATGCCGACATCGCCGATCGCGCGGCGCGCATCGCCAGCGGTCTGGCGCAGCTCGGCGTGGGCCAGGGCGACTGCGTCTGCATCCTCATGCGCAACGACATCGCCTTCATCGAGGCGGCCTATGGCGCGATGCGGCTCGGCGCCTATGGCGTGCCGGTGAACTGGCACTTCAAGCCGGAGGAGATCGACTACATCCTGAAGGATTCCGGGACCAAGGTGCTGATCGGCCATGCCGACCTGCTGCATCAGCTCGCCGGGCTGATACCTGCAGGTGTCACCGTTCTCAGCGTGCCCACGCCGCCGGAGATCCTGTCGGCCTATCGGATCGATGCGCATCTGCTCGCGACCCCGGAATCGGCCATCGCGCTGGAGAGCTGGCTCGCCCAGCAAAGCCCCTATGACGGTCCGCAGGTGCCGCAGCCGCAGAACATGATCTACACGTCCGGCACGACCGGGCATCCGAAAGGCGTGCGCCGCAACGCGCCGACGGCCGAGCAGTCGCAATCCGCGGAACGGATGCGGGCCCTGATCTACGGTCTGAAGCCCGGCTCGCGCGCGCTGCTGCCGGGGCCGCTGTATCATTCGGCGCCGAATGCCTTCGGCCTGCGCGCGGGCCGGCTCGGCGGCGCGCTGGTGCTGATGCCGCGCTTCGAGCCGGAGGCGTTTCTCGACATCATCCAGGCGGAGCGGATCGATACCATCTTCATGGTGCCGACGATGTTCATCCGGCTGATGAAGCTGCCGGATGAGGTTCGCCGCCGCTACGACATGTCGACTTTGCGCCATATCATCCATGCCGCGGCGCCGTGCCCGGCCGATGTCAAGCGCGCGATGATCGAGTGGTGGGGGCCGGTGATCTATGAGTTCTACGGATCGACCGAATCAGGCGCGGTCACCTTCGCGACCTCCGAGGACGCACTGAGGAAGCCAGGCACCGTGGGCAAGGTCTCGCCGGGGGCGGAGCTGCGCTTCGTCGGCGAGGACGGCCGCATCCTGCCGCAGGGTGAGATCGGCGAGATCTATTCGCGCATCGCCGGCAACCCGGATTTCACCTATCACAACAAGCCGGAGAAGCGCGCCGAGATCGACCGTGACGGCTTCATCACCTCGGGCGATGTCGGCTACATGGACGCCGAGGGCTACGTGTTCCTGTGCGACCGCAAGCGCGACATGGTGATCTCCGGCGGCGTCAACATCTATCCGGCCGAGATCGAGGCGGTGCTGCACGCCGTGCCGGGCGTGCATGATTGCGCGGTCTTTGGCATTCCGGATGCCGAGTTCGGCGAAGCCTTGATGGCCGTGGTGGAGCCGCAGCCCGGTCGCGTGCTTGACCCGATGGAGATCAGGACCCGGCTCAAGGCCTCGCTGGCCGATTACAAGGTGCCCAAGCACATCGAAATCCAGCACAAATTGCCGCGCGAGGATTCCGGCAAGATCTTCAAGCGGCGGTTGCGCGATCCCTATTGGGAGCAGGCAGGACGTCAGATCTGACGCAATGTTGCACGCCCCATCGCGAGAGGACGACATCAGCATCGAATAAGGCAGGCGACGCCTCTTTCTTGATCTTGCGCTGCGGTACAGATACGGCAGACTGACCCGTAAATGGGCAGCAGCTGGAGAGATCATCCATGTCGCCGCAAACCATGCCGTCCGAGGACATCCGGCCCAGTCGCGCTGCTGACGCCCAGGCCATGGAGGAGGATGCCCGCCTCCGGGACGATATCCGGCTGCTCGGCCGCATTCTCGGCGACACCGTGCGCGACCAGGAGGGCGCCGACGTCTTCGATCTCGTCGAGCGCATCCGCCAGACCTCGGTGCGCTTTCACCGCGACGAGGACCGCCAGGCCAGGCGTGAGCTGGAACAGATCCTCGACGGCATGACGATTGCTGAAACCGTGCGCATCGTGCGCGCCTTCAGCTATTTCTCGCATCTCGCCAACATCGCCGAAGATCAGAACAATATCCGCCGCATGCGCGCCAGGAGCGACGCCAATGGCGGGGCGGGCATGTTGGCGGCCACGCTCGCCCATGCCAAATCGGCCGGGTTCGAGGCCGCCGACCTGCGCAAGTTCTTCTCGACCGCGCTCGTCAGTCCCGTCCTCACCGCGCACCCGACTGAGGTGCGGCGCAAGAGCACGATGGACCGCGAGATGGAGGTAGCCATGCTGCTCGACCGCCGCGAGCGGATGCAGCTGACGCCGGACGAGCGCGAGGCCAATGACGAGGCGCTGCGCCGGGCGGTGCTGACCCTGTGGCAGACCAATTTGTTGCGCCGGACCAAGCTGACGGTGCTTGACGAGGTCACCAACGGGCTGTCGTTCTACGACTACACCTTCCTGCGCGAGGTGCCGCGCCTGTTGTGCACGCTGGAGGATCGTCTCAATGACGGCGCCGAGGTCGCGGGTGATCTCGCCTCCTTCCTGCGCATGGGCAGCTGGATCGGCGGCGACCGCGACGGCAATCCGTTCGTGACCGCGGAGGTGATGCGCGGAACGCTGAAGCTGCAATCCAGCCTCGCGCTGCATTATTACCTCGAGGAACTGCATCTGCTCGGCGGCGAACTGTCGATTGCGGCGCATCTCGCCGATGTCTCCGAGGAGCTGCGCGCGCTGGCTGAACGCTCGCCCGACACCTCACCCCACCGCAGCGGCGAGCCCTATCGTCTGGCGGTGTCCGGCATCTATGCGCGGCTGGCGGCGACGGCGAAAAAGCTCGGCATCCAGATCAGCCGGCTGCCGGTGGGGGTGGGGGCGCCCTATGACAGCGTCAAGCAGTTCCAGGACGATCTCGACGTGCTGCACCGTTCGCTGATCGCCAACAACGCCGAGGTGATCGCGCGCGGCCGGCTGCGGCTGTTGCGGCGCGCAGTGGACTGTTTCGGATTCCATCTGGCCCGGCTCGACATCCGGCAGAATTCGACGGTGCACGAGCGCACGGTGGCCGAGCTGATCGATACCGCCATGCCCGGCATGTCCTACATGGCGCTCAGCGAGGATGCGCGGGTCGGGCTTCTGGTCAGCGAGTTGCGCAATACCCGGCCGCTGGTGTCGCAGTTCGTCAAATACAGCGACGAGACGGTCGGCGAGCTCGAGCTGTTCCGGGCCGCCGCCGAGGCCCATGCCACCTTCGGCGCCGACGTGATCTCGCAATGCATCATCTCGATGTGCAAGGGCATGTCCGACATGCTCGAGGTCGCGCTGCTGCTCAAGGAAGTCGGTCTGATCGATCCGTCCGGCCGCTGCGCCGTCAACATCGTGCCGCTGTTCGAGACCATCGAGGATCTGCAGGCCTCCAGCGGCATCATGGACCGGATGCTGGCGCTGCATGATTATCGCCGCCTGGTCGACAGCCGCGGCGCCGTCCAGGAGGTCATGCTCGGCTATTCCGACAGCAACAAGGACGGCGGCTTCGTCACCTCCGGCTGGGAACTGTACAAGGCAGAGATCGGCCTCGTCGAAATCTTCGAGCGGCATGGCATCCGTCTCAGGCTGTTCCATGGCCGCGGCGGCTCGGTCGGCCGGGGCGGCGGCCCGAGCTATGACGCGATCATCGCCCAGCCCGGCGGCGCCGTGAACGGCCAGATCCGCATTACCGAGCAGGGCGAGATCATCTCCAGCAAATATTCGAATGCCGAGGTCGGTCGCAACAATCTGGAGATTCTCGCCGCTGCGACCCTGGAAGCCAGCCTGTTGCATCCGCGCCAGCCGGCGCCGAAGCGCGAATATCTCACCGCGATGGACCGGCTCTCGGAGCTCGCCTTCAAGGCCTATCGCGGCCTGGTCTATGAGACCGACGGCTTCGTCGACTATTTCTGGGCCTCGACCGTCATCAACGAGATCGCGACCTTGAACATCGGCAGCCGTCCGGCGTCGCGCAAGAAGACCCGCGCGATCGAGGACCTGCGCGCGATCCCCTGGGTGTTCTCCTGGGCGCAATGCCGGCTGATGCTGCCCGGCTGGTATGGCTTCGGCAGCGCGGTGGAGACCTGGATCGCCGAGAACCCGGAGCAGGGCATGCCGTTCCTGCGCGAGCTCTATCAGGAATGGCCGTTCTTCCGCATGCTCCTGTCCAATATGGACATGGTGCTCGCCAAGAGTTCGATCGCGATCGCCTCGCGCTATGCCGAACTGGTGCCTGATGAGGCGTTGCGTGAGAAGATCTTCGGCCGCATCCGCCGTGAATGGCATCTTGCGATCGAGACCTTGCTCGACATCATGGGGCAGGAGCGTCTGTTGCAGGGCAACCCGCTGCTGGAGCGCTCGGTCCGCAACCGTTTTCCCTATCTCGATCCGCTCAACCATGTGCAGGTCGAGCTTTTGAAGGAGCATCGCGCGCAGAACCCGGATGAGCAGGTGCTGCGCGGGATCCAGCTGACGATCAACGGCATCTCGGCGGGTCTCAGAAATACGGGATGATGCGAATAGCGCGTGGCGAGTAGCGAATAGGTGTCACTATTTGCTACTCCCACTTCGCTATTCGCCTTTCTTTATTCGCTCATCAACAGATATGCGCGCCCTGCGTCTCGACATAGACCGCATAGAGCGACTGGCTCGCGGTCATGAACAGGCGATTGCGCTTCTTGCCGCCGAAGCAGACATTGGCGCAGATCTCCGGCAGCTTGATCTGGCCGATGCGGACGCCGTCCGGCGCGAAGATGTGGACGCCGTCATAGCCTTCGCCGACCCAGCCGGCGCCGACCCAGATGTTGCCGTCGATATCGACCCGCAAGCCATCGGGAAAGCCCGACTTGCCGTCCAGTGTCATGTCGATGAACGCCTTGGGGTTGGCGAGCTTGTCGCCATTGATGTCGTACTGCCAGATCACGTTCTTGGCGTTCGGATAATGCGTGATGCCGGTGTCGCAGACATAGAGCTTCTTGTAGTCCTGGCTGAAGGCGATGCCGTTCGGCTTGAACGGCTCGTCGGCGACCTTGGTGATGGCGCCCGACTGCGCGTCGACGCGGTAGACGGCCTCCTTCTGGAACGGCTGGTTGGAGCCGTTGCGGACGTTCTGGCCCTCATAGAGATTGATCGAGCCGTAGCCAGGATCGGTGAACCAGATCGACTTGTCATTGGGGTTGACGACCATGTCGTTCGGGCCGTTCAGCGGCTTGTCATTGGCCTTTTCGGCGAGAACGGTCACCGTGCCATTGTGCTCGAAGCGGACGAGGCGCGTGCGCTCGGCCGTGATCTGGCGGCCCTCATAGTCGAAGGTGTTGCCATTCGACTCGTTGGAGGGCTTGCGGAACTGCTGCGAGATGTGACCGTCATCGTCGAGATAGCGCAGCTGACGATTGTTCGGGATGTCGCTCCAGACCAGATACTGGCCCTGTGTGTTCCAGGCCGGTCCTTCCGCCCACAGGCAGCCGGTGAACAGGCGCTTGATCGTGGTGTTGCCGACCTTGGCCTTGAAGCGCTTCTCGTCGATCACGACGATGTCGGGATCGGGATAACGCTGCGGCTCGGCCTGCGGGCCGTAGTCCCGCGCGAGCGCAGGCGAGACGGCCGCAGCGGCCGCGGCAAAGCCGGCGACGCCCTTGAGGAGCGTGCGCCGGTCGAAGCCATCGGCCCCGGTCGGCGAATCCTGCGCGATATCGTGTCGTGGATTTGTCATGGTCTCCTCCCAGTTTCTTGTTGGGAGGCGATCCTACGACGAAATCATGGCTATGCGCGGGTCGTTTAAACAAAAAACAACTTCAGATGGTGTGCACTGCAAGCGGCGGTTTTGCGCGCCGCAATGTCAGATCGGATCCCAGCCGAACACGTCCGCCGAGCGATCGAGCTTGTAGAATGACGGCTTCAGCGCCGGCATCGCGTGTTCGGCGATGGTCTGCGGCGTCCAGCCTTCGCCGCGGTGCACCGAGCGCAGCGGACGCGACTGGCCCATCAGGAAGATCTCGTTCATGCGCACCGCGAAGATCTGGCCGGTGACGTCTTTCGAGGCATCGCTCAGGAGATAGGCGACGACGGGCGCGATCTTCTCCGGCCCCATCCGCTTCATCCGCTCGACGCGCTCCTTCTCGGCCTCGGTCTCGGCCGGAATGGTGCCGATCATGCGGCTCCAGGCAAATGGCGACACGCAGTTGGAGCGGACATTGAAGCGGCCCATGTCGAGCGCGATCGACTTCGACAGGCCGACGATGCCGAGCTTGGCGGCGGCGTAATTGGCCTGGCCGAAATTGCCGATCAGGCCCGAGGTCGAGGTGAAGTGGACGAAGGAGCCGCTCTCCTGCTCGCGGAACAGCCGCGCCGCGGAGTGAGCGACGTAGAACGAGCCCATCAGATGCACCTTGATGACGGCCTCGAACGCCTCGATGCTCATCTTGTGGAAGATCATGTCGCGCAGGATGCCGGCATTGTTGACCACGCCGTCGAGCCTGCCGAAATGGTCGGTCGCGGCCTTCACGATTTTGCTGGCCGGGATGGCCTCGGACACGCTCTCGAAATTCGCAACCGCCGTGCCGCCGTGCTTCCGGATCTCCTCGACCACTTCTTCGGCCGGCGCAGCGCTGGTGCCGGAGCCGTCGGAGGCGACGCCGGGATCGTTGACCACGACCTTGGCGCCTTCGGAGGCACAGAGCAGCGCGATCTCCCGGCCAATGCCGCGGCCGGCGCCGGTGACGATGACGACTTTGTCCTGGAGCGATTTGGTCATGGTGGTTTCCTTGGCTTGATGTGTATTCTTACCTCGCCCCCGCTGCGACGGGGAGCTCGAATGTCTGGCGGCCGGGGCCTCATGGTTCGAGAGGCGCCGAAGAGGCGCTCCTCACCATGAGGGTTGATATCTCTTCACGACATCAGTCCTCTTTCCGCGAAATCAGTCCTCGTCCTGAGGAGCCCGCCGAAGGCGGCTGTCTCGAAGGACGTTGGAGGCCATGCTGACCGCCACGACTGACGAGCGTTGTTACCTCTCGTTCGTGAAGATGATCGTTCCCGACGCAGCGAACATGCCGCCGACGCCGTGACACACGGAAATTTTCGCTCCCGGCACCTGTGCCGGTGCGATGCCGCGCATCTGGCGTACGCTTTCCTGCAGCGCGTACATGCCGTACATGCCCGAATGCATGTAGGACAGGCCGCCGCCATTGGTATTGAGCGGCAGCTTGCCGCCCGGCCTGGTGTGCCCGGCTGCGATGAACGGCCCGGTCTCCGCATGCGGCATGAAACCGAGATCGCCGAGGCCGAACAGCGGCAGATGCGCGAATGCGTCGTAGATCATGAGATGGTCGACGTCGGCATGGCTGATGCCAGCCTCCTTGAAGGCGAGGGGGCCTGCGACCTTGAAGGCGCGCGACGAGTTGAACGTCTCCATCTGGCTGACCATCGGCGTCTCCACGCTCTCGCCGGTACCGAGAATGTAGACCGGCTTCTGCGGAAAATCCTTGGCGCGGTCGGCCGAGGTCAGGATCAGCGCGCCGCCGCCGTCGGTGACGAGACAGCATTGCAAGAGCCGGAACGGATAGGCGATCATGCGCGAGTTGAGCACGTCGTCGACCGTGATCGGGTCCTTCATCATCGCGCGCGGATTTTTCGCGGCCCATTCGCGCTGCACGACGGCGACCATTGCTAGCTGCTCGTGGGTGATGCCGTAGGTCTTCATGTAGCGCAGCACGGGGATCGGGAACATGCTGGGCGGCCCGTAAACGCCGAACGGCGCCTCGAACTGGCCCTGCAGGCTGTCGGGCGCAATCGAGCGCGGCTGCTTGCCGATCATCGACTTGCCGCTTTCGGCATGGGTGATCAGAACGGTCTTGCACAGACCGGCCTCGATGGCTGCCGCCGCGTGCCGGACATGGAGCATGAAGGAGCAGCCGCCGACCGAGGTGCCGTCGACCCAGGTCGGCGTAATGCCGAGATAATGGCAGATCTGCTGCGGCGTCTCGACCGCGGTGGCGAAGCCGTCGATGTCCGAGAGCTTGAGACCTGCATCCGCAATCGCGTTCAGCGCCGCGTCTGCATGCAGCTGGATCTGCGACATCGTGGGGATGATGCCGAGCTCGGTGGTCTCGGCGGCGCCGACCACGGCGACCTGATTTCGACGCATCGCGTTACCCTTTCGCCGGCCGGAACAGGGGCAGGGTGATCTGTTCGTCGAGCGCCTCGAAGGTGACTTCGAGCGCCATGTCGAGCTCCAGCGCCTCGGGCGTCTGCGGGCATCCGGTGATGTTGCTCATCAGGCGCGGCCCTTCTTCGAGCGCGACGACAGCAATCGCATAAGGCGGCGTGAAGCCGGGAGCGGCGGGACGATGGTTGATGACGTAACTGTACAGCGTGCCTTTGCCGCTCGCCTTGAAGACGCTGACCTTGCGGCTGGCGCAGGATGGACAGAACGGACGCGGCGGGAAGTAGACGTGCGCGCAGGCGTCGCAGCGCTGCAGCCTGAGTTCGCCGGCCTTGGTGCCGTCCCAGAAATGCTGCGTCTCGGGTGTCGGTTTGGGGCGTGCGCGCTTGGCCTCGGCCATCCCTTTGCCTCCCTGCGGCGGGGCCTTTCGCCCGCGCGTTTGTCACTTGTGTGCGCCATTTGACGCAGAGGCGTCAACGGTCCATCACGCCGCGCATGCGGCTCTCCGGCGTGTGCAGAGGTGTTCGGGCCGCAATTGCCGCCTGATGAAAATTGGTCTTTGATAGGGCTGCACGAACGGAGCCGAGATGAAGCTGCGCGACATCGCCCATTCCAGGACCGGCGACAAAGGGGACACCTCGAACATCTCGGTGATCGCCTACGACCCCAAGCACTACCCGCTGCTGCTGGCGCAAGTGACCGCCGAGCGGGTCAGGGCGCACTTTGCCGGCATTGTCCAGGGCGAGGTGGTCCGCTATGAGCTGCCCAACATTGCGGCGCTGAATTTCGTGATGAGCCGGGCGCTCGGCGGCGGGGTGACCCGCTCGCTGGCGCTGGATGCCCACGGCAAATCGCTGAGCTCCGCGCTGCTCGATCTGGAACTCGCGGCCGATGCCGCAGACATGCGATAGGACGCCATGACCACTGCAAATCCGACCCTGGCCGCGCTGGCTGCTGATCTCGCCGCCGGCCGCATGACGTCGCGCCAACTGGTCGAGGCGTGTCTCGCGCGGATCGCTGACCCGGCCGGCGAAGGCCAGCGCGCCTTCATCCATGTCGACAAGGCGGCGGCGCTGGCGGCCGCCGACGGCATGGATGCGCTGCGCAAGGCCAATGCCGCGCCGTCGCCCTATGCCGGCATTCCCGTCTCGATCAAGGACCTGTTCGACATCAAGGGCCAGGTGACCCGCGCCGGCTCGCGCGCGCTGGAGGATTCGGCGCCGGCGGACGCCGATGCGCCGGTCGTGGCGCGGCTGCGCCGGGCCGGCTTCGTCGTGATCGGCCGCACCAACATGACCGAGTTCGCCTATTCCGGCATCGGCATCAACCCGCATTACGGCACGCCGAAGAGCGCCTGGAAGCGCGAAATCGGCCACGTACCCGGCGGCTCGTCGTCGGGCGCTGCGGTGTCCGTCGTCGACCGCATGGCCTATGGCGCGCTCGGCACCGACACCGGCGGCTCCTGCCGCATCCCCGCGGCCTTCAACGGCATCACCGGCTTCAAGCCGACGCAGGCCCGCGTGCCGCTCGACGGCGGCGTGCCGCTGTCGACCACGCTCGACAGCTTTGGTCCGCTCGCCAACACGGTGGCCTGCTGTGCGGTGCTGGATTCCGTGCTGGCAGACGAGCCGATCCGGCCGCTCGCGCCGCGCCCGGTGAAGGGCCTGCGGCTTGCGGTGCCCACCACCGTCGTGCTCGACGAGCTCGACGTCGAGGTGGCGGAGACGTTCGAACGCGCGCTGGAGACCTTGGCGAAGCAGGGCGCGCTGATCGAGCGCATCGAATTCCCGGAATTCCTCGACGTCGGCCTCATCGGCATGAAGGGCGGCTTTGCCGCCGCCGAGAGCTATGCTTGGCACCGCTTCCTGCTCACAGCCAAGGGCGACGTCTATGATCCGCGCGTGTCGGTCCGCATCATGCGCGGCGAGGCGATCACCGTGCCCGACTACATCGAGATGCTCAACGCCCGACGCTCCCTGGTGGCGCGGGCGGCCGCGCGCATCGCGCCCTATGACGCGTTGGTGATGCCGACCACGGCGAATGCGCCGCCGAAAATCGCCGATCTCGCCGACGACCAGGCCTTCGCCCGCGAGAACATCCGGGCCCTGCGCAATTGCACCTTCATCAACATGATCGACGGCTGCGCCATCTCGCTGCCGGCGCATCGCCACGGCGACGTCCCGGTCGGCCTGATGCTGGCACAGTCCGGCGGCAATGACCGCAAGCTGCTGGAGATCGCCGCGGGGGTCGAGGGTGTGGTGCGGGGCTGAGTTCATCTGACCGACTAGCGTCGCCTCGGAACACCTTGTTCATCCGGAAACGGGTGGCGTGACAGGGGTCTGAGGGCCACATTGTGTGGATGACGAACGTACGCAAATTGACCCCGGTTCCGCCAGTCCTTGGTTCTCCGTGTATCGACGCGATTGATTGGGCCATAGTCGAACGCGACCTCGATGCGCGCGGCTGCGCCGTGTTGACGCAGCTGCTGTCGCCCGATGACTGCCGCGCGCTGGCGGCGCTCTATCCGGACGACGCGCGTTTCCGCAGCCGTGTCGTCATGGCGCGTCACGGCTTCGGGCGCGGGGAATACAAATATTTCAACTATCCGCTGCCGGATCCGATCGCGCAGCTGCGGCCGCATCTCTATGCGCAACTTGTCCCGATCGCCAATCGCTGGACTACGACGATGGGGATCGATGTGCACTATCCGGCCGAGCATGCCGACTTCCTCGCCCGCTGCCATCAAGCCGGCCAGACCAGGCCGACGCCGCTGCTGCTGCAATATGTCGAGGGCGACTACAACTGCCTGCATCAGGACCTCTATGGCGAGCACGTGTTTCCGCTGCAGGTCGCGATCCTCTTGTCCGAGCCGGGGCGCGATTTCGAGGGCGGCGAGTTCGTGCTGACCGAGCAGCGGCCGCGCATGCAGTCGCGCGCCGAGGTCGTGCCGCTGCGGCAGGGCGATGCCGTGGTGTTCGCGGTCCATAATCGCCCGGTGCAGGGCACGCGCGGCAGCTACCGCGTCAACATGCGCCACGGCGTCAGTCGTCTCCGCGCCGGCCAGCGGCATACGCTCGGCGTGATCTTTCATGATGCGAAGTAGGCATGGCGGCTGATCTGTTCGATGGACTCGAGTCCGCAGGACCGGCGCGCCAGCAGCTTGCGCCGGGTGCCGTTCTGCTGCGCGGCTTTGCGCGGTCACAGCAGGCCGAGCTGATCGCGGTGATCGAGGCGATCGCCGCTCAGGCGCCGTTCCGCCGCATGATGACGCCGGGCGGCCATCAGATGTCGGTGGCGATGACGAGTTGCGGATCGTGTGGCTGGGTCACGGACCGGACCGGCTATCGCTACGATGCCCTTGATCCGGAGAGCGGCCAGCCATGGCCGGCGATACCGCCGTTGTTTCGCGACCTTGCGGAGCAAGCCGCGAGCGAAGCCGGCTTTGCAGACTTCGCGCCGGATGCGTGCCTGATCAACCGCTATGAACCCGGTGCCAAGATGTCGCTGCACCAGGACCGCGACGAGCGCGACATCGGCGCGCCGATCGTCTCGGTGTCGTTGGGTCTGCCCGCGACGTTCCTGTTCGGTGGCCTCAAGCGCACCGACAAGACGCAGCGTTATCGGCTCGTTCATGGCGACGTCGTCGTGTGGGGCGGCCCGGCGCGGCTCGCCTTCCACGGCATAGCCCCGCTCGCCGACGGCGAGCATGCGCTGCTCGGCCGCCGGCGCATCAACCTGACATTTCGCCGGGCGCGCTGATCAGGCTGACGGCTTCGCCGGATGGATGAAGGCCCAGGGCGAGATTTCGCTGTCGCGGGGCACCTCGATGTCGATCAGATAGGGGCCGCCGTGCGCCAGCGCTTTTTCCAGCGCCGATCTGAACTGATCGGGCGCCGTGACCTTGCTCGCGGCGACGCCGAAGGATTCGGCGAGCTTGACGAAATCCGGGTTGACGAGATCGGAGGCGACGACGCGGCCGTCGAAGCGCTCCCGCTGGTCGCGCCGGACGTTGCCGTAAGAGTTGTTGTTGAACACCAAGGTGACGACGCCGATGTTGTACTGCACGGCGGTCGCCAGCTCCTGCACGGCGAACATGAAGCCGCCGTCGCCGGTGATCGCCACGACCGGCCTGTCGGGATGCGCGACCTTGGCGCCGAGCGCGGTGGGGAAGCCGGCGCCGAGCGTGCCCTGATAGCCCGACGTGATGAAGGTGCGCGGCTCGTAGACCGGAAAACCGTACCAGGAGGCGAAGCCGACCTGCGACAATTCGTCAGTGACGATGGCGTCATGCGGCAGCACCGCGCGCAGCACGTTCAGATAGGCCATCTGCGGCTGCACCCTCTGGATCTCCTGCAAGCTCGCCGCGCTGGCCTCGCGAATGGTTGCGCGGCGGCCCGCCGTCTTGCGATAGCCAGCCTTGCTGACTGCCGCGGCCAGTGCGGCCGTGCCGGCCTTGGCATCGGCGACGATGCCGGCGTCGACGATCAGGCGCCGCATCTCGACGGGATCGATGTCGATGCGGATCGATTTCAAGCCGTCCGGCTTGAACGGCCAGCGGAACGTGGTCGGCAGCTCCATGCGGGTGCCGATGCCGATCATGAGATCCGTGGTCGGCCAGAGCTTGTAGGCCGCGGCCATGGTGAGTCCGAGCTCATGTGCGTTGGAGAGGATGCCGCGCCCGGAGCGGAAGGCGACAACCGGGGCGTCGATCATCTCGGCCAGTTCCAGGATCTCGTCGCGCGCCTCGATCGCGCCGGCACCGACGAAGATCATCGGTGCCTTCGCGCCCGCAATCAGCGCCGCCGCCTTGGCGATGCGATCGGGATCGGGCTGCGGCGGCGTGAACGGCCCGAGCGGCTTTGCAGCTGATGTCTCGGCCTTCTGCGTGAACACGTCCCAGGGCATTTCCAGTGCGGCAGGGCCGCGCCGTCCCGACAGCATCTCCTGGAAGGCGCGGGAGACCAGTGTCGGCGCCGAGTCCGGATATTCGATGCGCTCGGCCCATTTGACGAAGGTGCGCAAGGTCGCGAGCTGGTCGGGCATCTCATGCAGATGGCCGCGGCCGCGGCCGAGATAGTCCGTCGGCACCTGGCCCGTGAGGCACAGCACCGGCTCGTTGCAGCCGAAGGCGGTGAGCAGCGCGGCGCCAGCGTTGAGCACGCCCGGTCCGGGCACAACGCTGAAGACGCCGGGCTTGCCGCTGGCGCGGGCATAGCCGAACGCCATGTAGCCGCAGGCCTGCTCGTGGCGGGCGCCGACGGTCTTGAGCTGCGCCTGGTGGAAGGCGTCGAACAGGCCGTAGACCTGCGCGCCGGGCAGGCCGAACACGGTGTCGACGCCGTGGGCAACGAGCCCGCTGACGATGGCTTCGCCGCCGGTCATGGTGGTCATGCTGATCTTCCGTTTCTACTGTGCTTCGTCGACGACGCCGTTGCGCAAGGTGCCGACGCCTTCGGCCTCGATCTCGATGGTATCGCCGGGCTTCAGAAAGCGTGGCGGATCGAACCGTGCACCGGCGCCGGTCGGCGTGCCCGTCACGATCACGTCGCCTGGGATCAGCGTCGTGAAGGTCGAGATGTAATTGATGAGATAGCGGAACCCGAAGATCAGCCGCGAGGTGCGGTCGTCCTGGCGCAATTCGCCATTCACGCGCGTCGTCAGCCGGATGTCGGCGATCTGGCTTTCATCCGTGTAGGGCACGATCCAGGGGCCAAGACTGCCGGTGGAGTCGAAGTTCTTGCCCTGGGTGACATTGAACTTGGCGTGCCGCACCCAGTCGCGGATCGTGCCTTCGTTGCACAGCGTCAGCGCGGCGATATGGTCGAGGGCCTGGCTTTCCGGGATATGCCGCCCGGCTTTGCCGATGATCAGCACGAGCTCGCCCTCATAGTCGAACTGCGGCGAGGCGCGCGGGCGCACCAGCGGCGTCTCGTGGCCGACGAAGGAGCGCGGGGTGCGCATGAACATCGACGGATATTTCGGCGCGTCCTGGCCGTCTTTATATTCGGCATTGCGGTCGGGATAGTTGACGCCGATGCAGATGATCTTCTCGGGGGAGGGGATCGGCGGCAGCCAGGTGATCGCATCAAGGCGATGATCGGGCGAGAGGCCGGAGGCGGCGTCGGTCAGCCGCGGCAGGGCCCCGGCTGCGATCACCTCGCGCAGGGTCGGATAATCCTTGGCACAGCGCGCCGAGAGATCGATGACACCTTGATCGGTGACGAGGCCGTAGCGGACCACGCCGTCAACGGCATAGGTGGCGAGGCGAGGGGAGGTCATGGGCTGTTCTCCTTACACGCCGAGCCGCTGGATCTTGTGGGTGCCGCGCGCGAGCGAGACGTGCTTGGTCTCCATGTAGAAGTCGAATGAATAGTCGCCGCCGTCGCGGCCGATGCCGGACGCCTTCATGCCGCCGAACGGCGTCGGCAGATGGCGGACGTTCTCCGAGTTCAGCCAGATCATGCCGGCCTCCAGCGCGTCGGCGACGCGCAGCGCGCGGCCCATGTCGCCGGTCCAGACATAGCCGGTGAGGCCATACTGCACGTCATTGGCGATCGCGATCGCGTCCGCCTCGTCGCCGAACGGGATCACGGTCAGGAATGGCCCGAACACCTCTTCCTGCGCCACGCGCATGATCTGGCTCGCGCCCGTGACGAGCGTGGGCTCGACGTAGTGGCCGCCGCCCGGACCAGCGACCGGCTTGCCGCCGACGGCAATGATCGCCCCGTCCTGGCGCGCGATGTCGACATAAGAGCAGACCTTGGCGAGGTGCCGCTCATGAATCAGCGGCCCGACCTCGGTCGCGGGATCGAGCGGATGACCGACCTTCAGCGCACGCACGCGCGCCGCGAGCTTGGCCGTGAATGTCTCGGCAATGTTCTGCTGCACCAGCAGGCGGCTCGAGGAGGTGCAGCGCTCGCCGTTGAGCGAATAGATCATGAACACGACGGCGTCGAGCGCGCGATCGAGGTCGGCATCGTCGAACACGATCACCGGGTTCTTGCCGCCAAGCTCGAAATGCACGCGTTTCAGAGTCGGCGCGCCCTGCGCCATGATCGCCGACCCGGTCGTGCTCTCGCCGACGAAGCCGATCGCCTTGATGGCAGGATGTTCGGTCAGCGCCCTGCCGGCCTCCTCGCCGAAGCCATGGACAGTGTTGAGCACGCCATCGGGGATACCGGCGTCCTTGGCGAGTTTTGCCAGCCAGTGCGCCGTGATCGGCGACCATTCGGCCGGCTTGTGCACGACCGTGCAGCCTGCCGCGAGCGCCGGGGCGATCTTCCAGGTCGACAGCATGAACGGCGTGTTCCACGGGGTGATCACGCCGACCGGGCCGATCGGTACCCGCGTGGAGATGTTCCAGTGCTCTTCGCTCGGCGTATTCAGCCCGTCGCGCGCCTCGGTGCATTTGTCGGCGAAAAACCGGAAATTCTCGGCGGCGCGGATCGCCGCCTTGGCCATGAAGCGATAGGCCTGACCGGTGTCGATGCATTCGAGCACGGCGATGTCGTCGGCATGATCCTCGATCGCATCGGCCACGCGGTGCAGGAGCTTGCGCCGCATCGCCGGCGCCATCTCGCGCCAGGATTTGAAAGCGAGCGCAGCAGAGGTCGCCGCGCGGTCGATGTCCTCGGCATTGCCGCGCGCTACTTTGGCCAGCACGGTGTTGTCGATTGGCGACTTCGTCTCGAACGTCGCGCCCGAAATCGCCGGTACCACCTTGCCATCGATGAAGTGGCCGATGCCCTCGTCCTTGAGCTTGGCGAGCAGGGGGGCGGCGCGGTCGAGATTGGCCTTGTAGATGTCGGCTTTGGGTGTGGCCTTATCCATGTGATGCCTCCGCTTTCAGGGCGTCGTGGATGTTGTTGCGTTTCCAGCTGGTCGCTGCGTCGTTGATCTGCATGTCGAAGGACAGCGCGAACTTGCTGCTCGCGAAGATCGGGTCGAGATGCGCTGAGAGCGCTTTGAAGACGTGTTCCCCGGCGCGCTGCCGAGCTGCGAGATCGCGGCCTTCGCCGAGCCGCAGCAGCATCGCGAGGAAGCCATAGTCGGGCTTGCCGTCGGCGATCGCGTAATGCTCACAGCGGATGGCGCGCACGCGGATGCCGCCAATCGGAAAGATGCCGGTTTCGCCGGCGGCCTTGCGAACGATTTCACAGACTTCGGCCATGTCGAGGCGCTCGTCGAGATTGGCCGAGTATTCGATGCTGAAATGCGGCATGCCCTTCTTTCTCGGTCTTTGCTCTCGGTTTTTGTCTCGCGCTGGCGTCAGCCGAAATAGCAGCTTACCGTCCCGTACGGACCGTAGTCGGCTTGAATCGTATCGCCCTTGCGTGCCTCGATCGGCCGGATGAATGAGCCGGCCAGCACGACCTGTCCCGGTTCCAGGGCCAGCCCCTGCGCGGCGATCTTGTTGGCCAGCCAAGCCACCGCCGTCGCGGGATTGTTGAGGACGCCGGCCGCGAGACCAGTTTCTTCGAGCTGTCCGTTCTTATAACAAAGCGCGCCGATCCAGCGCAGGTCGGCGTCGAGCGGTCGCAGCGGCCGGCCGCCGAGCACGATGCCGGCGTTTGCGGCATTGTCGGCGATCGTGTCAAAAATCTTGCGCGTGGCTTTGGTCTCGGGATCGACGCGCTCGATTCGGGTGTCGAGGATCTCCAACGCAGGCACGACGTAATCGGTCGCATTCAGCACATCGAACAAGGTGCAGTCCGGTCCCGAAAGCCGGTGCTTCATGACGAATGCGAGCTCGGCCTCGATCCGCGTCGCGATGAACCGGTCCGACGGCACGATGCCGCCATCGGCGAAGAACATGTCGTCGAGCAGTACGCCCGAATCCGGCTCGTCGATGTTGAGCGCGCTCTGCATCGCCTTCGATGTCAGGCCGATCTTATGGCCCTTGATGATCCGGCCCGCCGTGACCTTGATGTCGATCCAGGCCCGCTGGATCTCATAGGCGTCCGCGATCGTGATGGCGGGAAACTCCCGTGAGAGCTGTCGGATCTGGCTACGGCTTTTCTCGGCCTGATCGAGGCGCAGGGCGCAGCTGTGGATCTGGTCGTGCGTCAGGGGCATGAGATGATTGCTCGGAAATAACGTGTCAGTACATGATTAACATGTTAAGTTTCGACGAGCAAACCGAAACGATATTTGCTGCGCTGCAAATATTTGTGCGGGCGGGGGAGAGGCATGGGCGAGACCAGAAGCAAGGGCGAAAAGCGGTCGGCGAAGGAGAGCCGCAAGGTGCCGATGCGTGACTTCTCACAATCCTTGCCGATGGCGCTGCTGCGCGCCCGCGAGGCGGTCATGCGTCAGTTCCGTCCAATCCTGCGGCAGCATGGGTTGACGGAGCAGCAATGGCGTATTTTGCGTGCGCTGGCGGCCGTCGATGCCATCGAGGTGACCGAGCTGGCGCGGGTTGCGTTTCTGCTCGGCCCCAGCCTGTCACGCATTCTGCGCGATCTGGAGACGCGCGGTCTCATCCAGCGCGAGGTGAATGCGCGCGATCTGCGGCGGGGCGTCCTCTCCATCTCAGCGAAGGGCCTGAGGCTGATTGCGCTGGTCGCGCCGAGCTCCGAGGCGGTCTACGCGTCCATTTCGGAGCGTTACGGCGCGCGCAAGCTTGCCGCGTTGCACAAAATGCTCGATGAGCTCGAACAGAGCGTCGGACCTGATCTCGAGCCGGATGACCGCCCCGATGAATGACATCGTGCAGAGATCGGCTAATTTCATCCTTGCCCGATGCTCATGCTTGGCAGGCTCTTCAACAGTTTGATAAGAAGCGATGCAGTCGAGCGGAGATGGCGTGCGTCGCAGACATGGCAATCCATGCTAACTCTGGTTTCGCATTTTGATCGAACCCGCGAGTTGTCATGGTCATAATCAAGGTTTCCCGCCTTATTGATTTCGTTGCTGACATTTTCGAACATTCCCACTCCTCGTCCGAGGAGGCCCGCCGAATAGCCACCTACCTCACCACCGCGAACCTGACCGGCCACGACAGTCATGGTGTGATCAGGGTTCCGGTCTATATCCGCTGGCAGAAGATGGGCTTTATCGTGCCCAATCAGTCGGCCGAGATCGTTGTCGACACGCCGTCGATGGTCGTCGTCGACGGCAGGTTCGGCTACGGCCAGACCGTCACGCCCCAGGCGGTGAAGATTGGGATCGATCGGTGCAAAAAGAGCGGACTCGCGGCGCTCGCGCTGCGTAACTCGGGGCATCTCGGCCGTGTCGGCGATTGGGCGGAAATGGCCGCCGCCGAAGGATTGGTTTCAATTCATTTCGTCACTGCTGCGGGCTCTTTGCTAGTCGCGCCTTTCGGGGGGGTCGAGAAACGGTTCTCGACGGCGCCGTATTGTGTGGGTATCCCGCGCCACGGGCAGGATCCCATTGTTCTGGATTTTGCAACCTCCATCGTCGCCGAGGGCAAGGTGCTGGTGGCAAGCCGTGGCGGCAAGAAACTCCCCAAAGGTGCCCTGATCGACGCCGACGGTACGCTCAGCGAGGATCCGTCGGTGCTTTACGGTCCATACGAGCCGGAGGGAACGCGGGATCATACCAAGGGAACAGGTGCCATTCGCGCCTTCGGTGAGCACAAGGGCTCTGGTCTGGCCTTCATCTGCGAGTTGCTCGGAGGTGCCTTGACCGGGACCGGCGCAACCTCGGCGGGGCGGCGCTTTGCCAACGGCATGCTCGCCATCTACATCGACCCCAAAGTGATCGATCCTGCCAGCTTCTTCGACGGCGAGATCGCCCGCTACACGGATTTCATCCGGGCTACCAAACCGGTGTCCGGCGTCGATCAGGTGTTGGTGCCCGGTGATCCCGAGCGCAAGATGCGGGCGGAGCGGACCGCCAACGGCGTGCCCTTGCCCGATGACACCTGGGCAGCGATAGTGAGCACGGCCCGTGAAGTGGGTGTCAGCGAAGCGAGCATTCAGCGAGCCACATCGTGACATCGGCATGATCGCGGGGCGCGCGGAGCGACCCCGAAGCAAAATCGACGGGGTTGGATCTCTTCGCGCCGCGCCTCCGTGAGAACGGGCAAGTTCGAAAAAGACAATTCGATTGAACAACAAGGGAAGGAAACGCAGTCGTGGCGAATAACAAGGTCAAGCAGCTCTGGGCCGAAGGCAAGGCGGTGGTGAATGCCTGGCTCGCGATCCCCTCGGGATTCTCCGCGGAGGTCGTGGCGCAGTGCGGCTTCGACAGCGTCACCGTGGATATGCAGCACGGCGTGCAGGATTATCTGTCGATGGTGCAATGCTTCCAGGCGATGCATGGTCACCCGGTGACGCCGATGGTTCGGGTGCCCTGGAACGAGCCCGGGATCATCGGCAAGGTGCTCGACGGCGGTGCCTATGGCGTGATCTGCCCGATGGTCAATACGCCGCAGGAGGCGCGCAATCTCGTCTCCTACTCGAAATATCCGCCGAAGGGCGTGCGTTCGAACGGCCCGATCCGCTCGGGCATGTATGGCGGCGCCGGCGAGTATCAGAAGACGGCCAATGACGAGATCGTGCTGTTGCCGATGATGGAGACCAAGACGGCGGTCGAGAACATGGAAGCCATTCTCGATGTCGAAGGCATCGACGGTGTCTATATCGGGCCGTCCGATCTCGGCTTTTCCTATGGGCTTGTGCCGAAGCTCGACCGTGACGAGCCGGAGATCCTGAAGATCTATGAGAAGATCGTGAAGGAATGCGGCAAGCGCGGCCTCAACCCCGGCATCCATTGCAGCGGCGCCGAAGGCGCTGTCCGCGCCATCAACATGGGCTTCAAGCTCGTGACCTTGTCGAATGAGGTCGGGCTGATGCAGGTCTATGCTCGCCAGCAGGTCGCCCAGACCCGGAAAGAGTCGGGCGGCAAAGCCTGAGAGCGAATTGCGAATGGGGAGTAGCGAATAGGGATTGATTCAATCCGCTATTCGCTCTCGCTGTTCGCGTATCTGTTACCGGTCGACGTCTCGAAACGAGAGAAACGCCATGGCTCCCGCCCCCGTCATCCGTCTTCATCCCGAGGATAGCGTGCTGATCGCCCGTTCGAGCCTGCCGCCCGGGCTCACGGTGGCCGATGGGGTGGTGACGGTCGACCGGATTCCGGCAGGCCATAAGGTCGCAGTGCGTCCGATTGCCTTGGGTGAGCCGGTCCGCCGCTATGGCCAGATCATCGGCTTCGCGACCGCGCCGATTGCGCCAGGGCAGCATGTTCACACACAGAACTGCGGCATGGGCGATTTCGCCAAGGACTACGCTTATGGCGTCGAGGTCAAGCCGACGCCGAACTTCGACCTTCCCGCAACCTTTGAGGGCATTCGTCGCCCCGATGGTCGCGTTGCGACGCGCAACTATATCGGCATTCTGACGTCCGTGAATTGCAGTGCGCATGTCGCGGGCCTGGTCGCTGATGTCTTCAAGAGGAATCCATTTACGGGAGACAACCCGCTCGCCGACTATCCGAATGTCGACGGCGTCGTGGCGCTGACGCACAAGACCGGCTGCGGCATGACGCTGGACGAGCCGCTGAAGTTGCTACGACGCACCCTCGGCGGCTACGCGCGGCACGCGAACTTCTCAGCCGTGATCGTTCTGGGCCTCGGTTGCGAGGCGAATCAGATCGGCGGACTGATGGAGGAGCAGAAGCTCGCCGGGCGGCTGCGCGCGATGGACATTCAGGAGGTCGGCGGCACCCGCAAGACGGTCGAGGCCGGCATCGCCTTCGTCAAGGAGTCGCTCGCTGATGCCAACAGGGTGAAGCGCGAGACGGTCCCGGCGAGCGAACTGACGGTGGCGCTGCAATGTGGCGGGTCCGACGGCTATTCCGGCATCTCGGCAAATCCGGCGCTGGGTGCTGCCAGTGATCTGCTGGTGCGACATGGTGGCACGGTCATTCTGTCCGAGACGCCCGAGACCTATGGTGCCGAGCACCTGCTGACGCGGCGCGCGGTCAGTCGCGAGGTCGGAGAGAAGCTGGTGTCGCTGATGCGCTGGTGGGAGGAGTATACGGCGCGCGAGGGCGCCGAGATGAACGCCAATCCCAGCCCGGGGAACAAGGCCGGCGGCCTGACGACCATCCTCGAGAAATCACTTGGCGCGATGGCCAAGGCCGGCAGCACCAATCTCGTGGATGTGCTGCATTACGCCGAGGCGGTCACCAAAAAGGGTTTCGTCTTCATGGACACGCCCGGCTATGACCCCGTGGCCGCCACCGGACAAGTTGCGGGTGGTGCGAATCTCGTCTGCTTTACCACCGGGCGTGGCAGCGTGTTCGGCTGCAAGCCTGCGCCGTCCATCAAGCTCGCCACCAACACGCCGATGTACAAGCGGATGGAAGACGACATGGACGTCAACTGCGGCACCATCCTCGATGGCGAGGAGACGGTGCAGGAGTGCGGCCAGCGCATCTTCGAGTTGATGCTGAAGACCGCCTCCGGGCAACCGACCAAGAGCGAGAGCTTCGATTTCGGCGGGGCCGAGTTCGCGCCCTGGGTTCTTGGCGCTACGATGTAGCTCGGATTGGAACTTTTCAGCTGCTGAGATTGATTTGCAACTGATGAGCGCCGTCGTTGCGTGGCCGCTGTCGCGCGCGACAGCGGCGCTGAACCGTTTACCGCTGGTGGCCGAGGCCGATGCCGAGTGCCAGCGCCTTCTGCCGGAGCGAGCCTTCGGTCCGCTTCATCATCTTGGCGATCTTGGCCACCGGGGTCTTGGACTTCGAGTGCTGCTTCAGCAGCTTGATGTCGGCCGGGGTATAGGGTTTCCGCGCCAGTTTCTTGGTAGCTGCCTTCTTAGCTGTCTTGGCCAATTGATTCTCCTTTTGATAATTGGGGGTCCTAAATAGCATGTGTAGTCGAGCTATCAAGCGATTGCGGCGAGTGCAACGCTATTAGTTCTTGTTAGTTCACCGGTCGGGGTTAACCCGAACTGTAATGATCCGGTCAATCTTCCGTGAGGAAGTCGCGGGGCTGGGTTGTGGACAACTCTGCGGAGAGACGCGCATCGCGAACCTTGTTCCGGACTCGTTCTCATGAAAGCGGGTCGGCCTAGCTGGTCCCGAGCAGCGAAAAACGACCTGATTAGGCAGTTGCACGACCAAACTGGGGCGAATAGGCCTGCTGTCGGGGCTCGATACGGTCCTTTAAGCCCAGGATAGTTCATAGGCAGCTCTGCCCGTTGTTAGTGCTTGATCCCTGAGCATGGCAATGTTCTGCTTAAAAATGTTGCTGGAGCTGTGAACCCCCCGTGTCGATCTACGTCGCATTACATCACGTCACCCACTACAAATATGATCGTCCGGTCGAGTTGGGCCCCCAGACGATACGTCTCCGCCCCGCACCACATACCAGGACGCCGGTGCTGAGCTATTCGCTCAAGGTCACGCCCTCCAACCATTTCGTGAACTGGCAACAGGACCCGCAGGGCAATTGGCTGGCGCGCTATGTCTTCCCTGAGAAGGTCAACGAACTCAAGATCGAGGTCGATTTCACGGCGCAGATGACCGTGATCAACCCGTTCGATTTCTTTGTTGAGCCTTACGCCGACAGCTTTCCCTTTGTCTATCCCGAGAGTCTGAAGGCCGAGCTCGCACCTTATCTGGAGACGATCGAGCCGGGACCGCTGTTCACCGAGTACTTGAAATCCATTCCGCGGGAGGCTGACAACACCGTAAGTTACCTCGTTGCTCTCAATGCTGAGTTGCAAAGTAGGATTCGTTATATAATCAGGATGGAACCGGGCGTTCAAACGCCGGAGGAAACCTTGGCGTCCGCAGCAGGGTCGTGCCGCGACTCCGCATGGTTGCTGATTCAGACGTTGCGGCATCTTGGCCTCGCAGCTCGGTTTGTTTCTGGATATTTGATCCAGCTGCGTCCTGATATCGATCCGATCGAAGGGCCGCGCGAAGTTGAGAACGATTTCACTGACCTGCACGCTTGGGCCGAAGTCTATCTGCCGGGCGCCGGATGGATCGGCTTCGACGTCACCTCGGGGATGCTCGCGGGCGAGGGACATATCCCCGTCGCTGCTACGCCGCACTACCGTTCGGCCGCGCCGATCAGCGGCAGTGCCGGCATTGCCGAGGTCGACTTCAACTTCGAAATGAACGTCAGGCGTATCCGCGAAGCGCCACGCATCACTCGACCGTTCTCGGACGAGGCCTGGACCAAGCTCGACCAGCTCGGTGAGGCCGTCGATGCCGATCTGGCCGCCCATGATGTGCGACTGACGATGGGCGGCGAGCCGACTTTCGTGTCGATCGACGACATGGAGTCGGCTGAGTGGAATACCGCCGCCGTCGGACCGACCAAGCGCGGACTGGCCGACAGCCTGATCCGGCGTCTGCGCTCCCGCTTCGCGCCCGGCGGTCTGCTGCATTACGGCCAGGGCAAGTGGTATCCGGGCGAAAGCCTGCCGCGCTGGGCGTTCGGACTTTATTGGCGCAAGGACGGCCAGCCGATCTGGCGCAATCCGGACCTGATTGCCCATGTCGATGGCCCGCGCGTGGCGACGATCGCGGATGCGCAGCGCTTTCTTGATACGACGGCGGAGGCGCTCGGGCTCGAGGCGGACTACGTGTTGCCGGCGTTCGAGGATCCCGCGCATTGGCTGCAGAAGGAAGCCGCATTGCCCGAGAATGTCGACGCGCTCGATTCCAAGCTCGCCGATCCCGAGGAGCGCGCGCGCATGGCCCGGGTGTTCGACGAGGGACTTCATATTCCGCGCGGCTTCGTGCTCCCGATCCAGCGCTGGAACGCGCAGCCCAGGCGCTGGTACAGCGAACGCTGGGGTCTGCGGCGCAAGCGGTTGTTCCTGATTCCCGGCGACTCGCCGCTCGGCCTGCGGCTGCCGATCAATTCGCTGCTCTACATCCCGCCGGAGGATTTCCCTTATATTCACGAGCAGGACCCGATGGAGCCGCGAGGGCCACTGCCGGTCTACACGCAGGGGCGCCCGGTCGTCGTGCCGCAGGTGCCGCCGCTGCCGAAGCTCAATCGGCCGACGCAGCAGCAGGACGTCCAATATCAGTATTGGAGTGGGCTCGGCGTCCGCACCGCGATGTCGGTGGAAATCCGCGACGGCATTCTCTGCGTGTTCATGCCGCCGGTGGAGACAATCGAGGATTACCTCGAATTGATCGCCACGGTCGAAGCGACGGCTGAGGCGATGCAGATCAAGGTTCATGTGGAAGGCTATGCGCCGCCGTTCGATCCGCGGATCGATGTGATCAAGGTGACGCCCGATCCTGGGGTGATCGAGGTGAATATCCAGCCGGCGCAGAACTGGCGGCAGGCGGTCGACATCACCTTCGGCCTCTATGAGGACGCCGCCAAGGTGCGGCTCGGCGCCAACCGCTTCCTGATCGATGGCCGTCACACCGGCACCGGCGGCGGCAATCATGTCGTGGTCGGCGGCAACTCGCCGCCGGACTCGCCCTTCCTGCGCCGCCCCGATCTGCTGAAGAGTCTGGTGCTCTATTGGCAGCGGCATCCGTCGCTGTCTTATTTGTTCTCCGGCATGTTCATCGGCCCGACCAGCCAGGCGCCACGCATCGACGAGGCCCGGCACGACAGCCTTTATGAGCTGGAGATCGCGCTCGCCAATGTGCCGCCCGCGGGCCAGAGCGTACCGCTTTGGCTGGTCGACCGCCTGTTCAGGCATCTGCTGGTCGACATCACCGGCAACACCCATCGCAGCGAGATCTGCATCGACAAGCTCTATTCGCCGGAAGGGCCGACGGGACGTCTCGGACTGGTCGAGTTCCGCGCGCTGGAAATGCCGCCCGATCCGCGCATGTCGCTGGCGCAGCAGCTGTTGATCCGGGCGCTGATCGCCAAATTGTGGCGCGAGCCGCAGCAGGGCAATTTCGTGCGGTGGGGCACCGCGCTCCACGACCGTTTCATGTTGCCTCACTTCATCTGGGACGACTTTATTGATGTGCTGGATGAGCTCAGGTCCTGCGGTTACGATTTCTCGCCCGAATGGTATCAGGCGCAGCTCGAGTTCCGTTTTCCGACCTTCGGTCGCGTGCAGCATGGCGGCGTGACCTTGGAACTGCGGCAGGCGCTGGAGCCCTGGCATGTGCTGGGCGAGGAGGGCATGGCCGGCGGCACGGTGCGCTACGTCGACTCCTCTGTCGAACGATTGCAAGTGAAGGCCGAGGGCTTCATCGAAGGCCGGCATCTCATCACCTGCAATGGTAGGAGAATGCCGATGACCTCGACGGGGCGTTCGGCCGAGGCGGTTGCAGCGGTTCGCTTCAAGGCCTGGCAGCCGGCCTCCGGCTTGCATCCGACCATCCCGGTGCACGCGCCGCTCACCTTCGACCTGATCGACACCTGGAATGGCCGGTCGCTCGGCGGCTGTGTCTACCACGTCGCCCATCCTGGCGGCCGCAACTATGACACCAAGCCGATCAACTCCTACGAGGCCGAGGCACGCCGGCTCGCGCGCTTCCAGGATCACGGCCACACCCCCGGACGAATCGCGTTGCCGCCGGAAGAACGCACAAATGAATTCCCGATGACGCTCGACTTGCGCAGGCCGCTCCTGCATTGATGGAACGGATTTTGTGCGGAGGATCAGGAAATGGACGGCCCGAGCGGCAAGGACCAGGGAGCGCGACCCGCCGGTCAGCCCGGGACCGCCCGCCGGGTCCTGCGCCGGGCCACGCAATGGGCGAGCGACTATGCAAGGCTGCCCGGAATTCCGGATGAGTTCATCGGTGCCGACGGTCAGCCCCGCCCGGTCTGGAACCGCTTTGCCGACACTTTCGCAGCGCTCGCGCCGACGGATATCGACCGTCGCTTCGCCTCGGCCGACCGCCATTTGCGCGAGGCCGGCGTCACCTACCGCTCGCCGAGCGACAACGCCGAACGATCCTGGCCGCTGAGCCACCTGCCGCTGCTGATCGACGAGGCCGAGTGGGCGCAGCTCTCGCAAGGCATCGTCCAGCGCGCCGAACTGCTCGAACGTGTGCTGCAGGACATCTATGGCGAAGGGCGCCTGATCGCGAGCGGCGCGCTGCCCGCCGCGGCCGTCGCCGGCTCCAGCGAATATCTGCGTCCGGTCTGCGGCATCAAGCCGCCGGGGGGCCGCTTCCTCAGCATCTATGCCGCCGATATCGGGCGCGGCCCTGACGGACGCTGGTGGGTGCTGAGTGATCGCACGCAGGCGCCATCCGGGATGGGCTATGCGTTGGAGAACCGGCTGGTGCTGTCGCGCGCCTTCTCCTCGATCTACAAGTCGATGAATGTCGAGCGGCTGGCGCCGTTCTTCGAGGCGTTTCGCGACGCGCTGCGAGCCAGCGCCGATCGCGACGAGCCGCGCATCGGCCTGCTGACGCCGGGCACCTTCAGCGAGACCTATTTCGAGCACGCCACGCTCGCGCGTTATCTCGGCTTCCTGCTGGTGGAGGGCGACGATCTCGCCGTGAGCGGCGACCGCGTCCATATCCGCACCGTCGCCGGCCTCAAGCGTGTCGACGTGCTGCTGCGCAGGCTGGACTCCAACTCGATCGATCCGCTGGAGCTCGATGCCGCCTCGCGGCTCGGCGTCGCCGGCCTGATGGACGTCGTGCGCAAAGGCGGCGTCGTGGTCGCGAACATGCCCGGCTCCGGCGTGCTCGAGGCCCGCGCATTGCTCGGCTTCCTGCCGAGCCTCTCGCGACGTGTGCTGGGCGAGGATCTGAAGATCCCGCACATCGCGACCTGGTGGTGTGGCCAGAAGTCGGCGCGCGACGAGGTGCTGTCGCGGCTGGACGAGTTTGCGATCGAAGGCGCCTATGGCCGCGCGGTGCCTGGCTTTGCCAATGCCGGCCCGGTGCTCGCCAGCGAACTGCCCGCGGCCGAACGTGAGCGGCTGCGCAACGCCATTGCCCAGCGCGGGATGGAATATGTCGGCCAGGAGGTGGTGCGGCTGTCGACCACGCCGGTGTGGCAGGACGGACGGCTGAAGCCGCGGCCCTTCGTGCTGCGCGTGTTCGCGGCGGCCACCTCGGAAGGATGGACGGTGATGCCCGGCGGGTTCTGCCGCATCGCCGACGAGCCGGACGCCCGTGCGGTGTCGATGGGCGACGGCGTGCGGGCGGCGGATGTCTGGGTTCTCGCGGACAAGGCCGTGGCAGCGCGCAGCCTGCTGCCGGGCTCGGACAATGTCCGGATCCGCCGCATCGCCGGCGTGCTGCCGAGCCGCGCCGCCGACAATCTGTTCTGGCTCGGCCGCTATCTGGAACGCGCCGAAGCGACGTTGCGGCTGATCCGGGTGCTCGCGGCTCAGCATCGTGATCCCGGCAAGGGTTCGCCCGCCCAGCTCAACACCGCCGAGCGCATTCAGCGCCTGCTGCTGGCCTGGGGCGCGATCGAGCAGACGTCGCGCGCGCGCGGATCGCAGGTCTCCGCGGAGGCGCTGCAGGCGGAGGCGCAGTTCGGCTCGGCGCTGTCCCTGCTGAGATCGGCGCAGCGCACGGCGACGTCGTTGCGCGAGCGTCTGTCGCCGGATGCCTGGCAGGTGATCACCGAGATGCCAGGCAGGTTGGCGCAGGACGCCGAGGACGAAGATGCCATCGTCAGCCTCGCCGAACTCACGCTCGAGAAGCTCGCGACCTTCGCCGGCCTCGCCCAGGAGAACATGAACCGCGCCGCGGGCTGGCGCTTCCTCGATATGGGCCGCCGCGCCGAGCGCGCCATCAACACCGTGCGTTTCGCGCGGCAATTCGGCTATGACGAGGCGACGCCCGAGGATCTCGATGTCCTGCTCACCTTGGTCGACTGCCAGATCACCTATCGCTCGCGCTATTTGATCGGCCCGTCGCTGGCGCCGATCCGCGATCTCGTCGTGCTCGATCCCTATAATCCGCGCTCGGTCGCATTTCAGATCGAGGTGCTGAACGAGCACATCGCGAGCCTGCCGGCGCTGAAGGAGAATGGGCTGATCGAGCGGCCGCAGCGGCTCGCGGTGTCGCTGCAGGCCCGGCTCACCACCGCCGAGGCGGCCCATCTCGACGGCCGCGGCCTGTTCGCGCTGGAGCAGGATCTGCTCAACCTGGCGGAGGCGATCGGCCAGCATTACTTCCCGCACGGTCCGAACGCGACCCGGCCGGAAAAGCTGACGGGCCTCGCGTGATCTACGACATCCGGCATGTCACCACCTATGAATATGAGAGCAACGTCAGCTTTGCGCGCTGCTCGCTGCGGCTGGAGCCGCTCAGTGGCGGCGGCCAGGAGCTGATCTCCCACAGCGTCGACATCCGGCCGCGGCCCTCGGAGCGGACGGCACGGCGCGACTTCTTCGGCACCTTGACCGAGAGCATCGTCATCGACACCCAGCACCGCCATCTGCTCATCGATGCGCGCTCGCGGGTCAAGCTGTCGCGCACACCGCCGGAGCGCGATGCGCCGAGCTCGGCCTGGGAGCGCGTGCGCGATGCCGCCTTCGAGGCCACCAGCCTCGGGCCGTCGTCGCCGATCGGCTATGTCTTCGCCAGCGCGCTGGTGCCGGTGCTCGCTCCGGTGGCCGACTATGCCGCCGGCAGCTTTCCAGCGGGGACCGGCATCGTCGCCGGAGCCGCGGACCTCATGCGGCGCATCCACCAGGAGTTCCGCTACGATCCCAAGGCCACCGTGATTTCGACCCCGTTGCGCGAGGTATTCGACAAGCGCCACGGCGTCTGTCAGGACTTCGCCCATGTCATGATCGCGGGCCTGCGGGGTCTCGGATTGCCGGCGGCCTATGTCAGCGGCTATCTGCGCACCATCCCGCCGGAAGGCGAGCCGCGGCTGCAGGGCGCCGACGCGACGCATGCCTGGGTGTCCGTGTGGTGCGGCGAAGCGCTCGGCTGGGTGGGATTCGATCCGACCAATGATCTCCTGGTCGGCAATGATCACATCATGCTCGGCATGGGCCGCGACTTCTCCGATGTCTCGCCGGTCGACGGCATCATCGTCGGGTCGCCCAAGCAGAAGCTCGGCGTTGCCGTCGACGTTGTGCTGGTCGAGTAGGGCGGTTCCCGTGTCGGGAACAGCCGGAACATTTTCGTCGCACCGCGCTTGATCCGCCCGAGGGGCCCGACTGGGGGCTTGCTGTCCCATTCGAGCAAGGGAGTGATCGACATGAAGCGTGTTGCAATCGTCATCGGCCTGCTTGGCGCCTGTGTGGCCGGCGCCGCCTCGGCCCAGCCGAGTGCGAACCTCACCGGCACCTATCGCTGCATCCAGATGTGCCGCGACGGCTTGATCGGTGCGCCGGCCTTCGTGACCCAGAACGGCGATGCGGTGAATCTCACCACCGAGACCGGCGAGTCCTACCGCGCGTGGCCGGACTGGTCGGCACCGGACAGCCGGCTCTGGATCGACGCGCGCGACGAGGGCGCGGTGTATTCGCCTGACGGCATGCGCATTCAGTTCGACGACGGCCGCGTCTGGCAACGCGATCTGCCGCCGCCGCTGATCGTGCGCCGCGCGCCGGTCGTGTACGGCCGGTAGCTGTCCGCCGCTCATCGTCCGCGCGGCGGACCATCGAGTCATCACCGACAGCGGTGGTCGATCGACAGGCCGCGGCGTCTTGGATGGCCCCGCTTGCGCCGGACATGACGGTGAGTGGCTAGGCATGATGATGGACGTGTGAGTTCGTTCTCGCGACACGACATGTCCGAGCTGTGCTGATGGGTTCGACCCTCCGATCGCGAGAGGGTGCAGGGAATGCCGGGCGATGGCCTCACCCATGGCCCGCCTGCGTGAAAAAATGCAGGCGGCAGGTACCACAGGTGCCGCCGGATCGACCCGGCATTCCCTGCGCGATGGCGTTACGGCTTATACGTGGTCTCCCTGGCGCGCCGGGCTTTCTGGCCGCCATCCCCGGCGCGATCGTATGGCGCCAGGTTGATACCAGCATCGGGGTATCAGGACATCACGACTTCACCGTGCGCATCATGCTGTTCGTCGGCGCGATTGATCACGCTGCAGCACGATGCGCCCACCGCTCCCCAGGCTCCACGTTCGTGACGATCGCGATCCGCCCCTCTCACGAGCCCGGGATGCGCGGAAACATCCACCCGATTTGCCCGACAGCGCAAGCGGCAAATGTGCGACGAACTGGCACGACGGGCAGTTTGGGCATGAGACAGATGCGTCAGCTATGAATTGTCGCGCGGACATCGCCGAGCAGAGTTCAACATCGCCCCATCTGCAGGCAATGCTCTCGGCCTTCCATGTCGGTGCGGAACGATTCGATGAAGCCGCCTTGCCGTTGGGTGACGAACACGGTCTTGCCGTCGCTGCCGCCGAAGGCGAGGTTGGTCGGCTCCTTGGCCTTGAGCGTGATCTCGCGAACAATGCGGCCGTCCGGCGTCAGCACGGCGATGCTGCCCTTGAGAATGCGGGCGACGAGCAGACGGCCGCTGGTGTCGGTGCGCAGGCCGTCGATGGTGTTGGCTTCGAAGGTCTTGATCAGCTTCGGCCGCGTCAGCGCGTCGCCGTCGATCGCGTAGGACCAGATCTCGCCGCTGTTGGATTCGCCAACATAGAGCGTGCGGCCGTCGGGGCTGAGATCGATGCCGTTGGTGGTGCCCATGGCGCGTGGCGCCGTCATCGCCGCGCCCTGCATCGCGCCGTCCGGGCCCTTCGCGATCCGCCAGATGCGGCCGCTGCGCGCCTTCCAGCTCGGGTCGCTCGCATAGATCGTGCCGTCGCGCGCCAAGGTGATGTCATTGGGCTGGCTCATCTCGTCGGCGTGGAAAACGATGCGGGGCTCCGTCCTGCCGGGGGCGATGGCGAAGATGTTGTGCTTCTTGTAGTCGGCGATGAACATCGTGCCGACCGCGTCGATCCGGATCGCATTGCCGATGCTGCCCTCCGGCAGCGCGGTGAACGGCTCCGAGGCCGTCGCTTCGGGCGCCAGCCGGCCGATCGTGCCGGTCTTGCCGAGATTGACGACGAACAGATTGCCGTCGCGGTCGACGGCCGGTCCCTCGATGCCGAACGTGTATTCGCCCGCAGGGGTGAGCTGCGCACTTTCGAACAGCTTTGGCGCGGCGAGGGCAGGGACGGCGACGAGGGCGAGCATGACCAATGTCGCCACATGCGCGATACGTCGGGGGGAGGACGAGGCATGGCTGAGATCGCCGCGTCCGGCATCGCGGGCACCGGTGGCGGCGGCCGGTCCGCGCGCGCCGCCCTCGGCGACCGCCTTGCCCAGCCCACCCCTCATGGCGGTGACATCAGAGCGGCACCAGAAACTGCTGTGGGATGTAATAGCCATTCTCGTCCGTGCAGGTGCCGTTCAGATGCGGATCGGCCGGCCGGAAGAAACGACTGAAGCCGGGCTTATTGACGGCAAACCGCTCCGTCACCACCACAACCTTGCCGAACGGAATATCACCGCATTCGCGGCCGTCGGCTGCGTAGAACTTGCGATGCGGCGGGCCGCCGGCTTTGACGCGCATGCGGCTGCCTGGAACCATGCGCGCCACGAACGCGTCGGCGACATCGAGCAGCCTTGCGTAGCCTGGTTCCGTCTTGATCAGGTTGCCGCCCGGCGGCATCTGCCGTTCGGCTCCCAATCCCCGCAAGCGTTGCCGCAGCCGGCCCTCTTCTGGTTCGCCGGGATAGATCCAGCCGTCCTGGGCCAGCATGAAGCGCAGCACCGCGCGGTCCTTGTCCTGATCGGATTGTCCGGCCTTGAGGCCGAAATCCGAATGGCATCCGAGGCAATGTTGCTCGATGAGGGTCTTGCGCAAGGTCGTGAGGCGCGCGCGGTTCGCGGCATCGTTCTCGACATAGGCGGCAAGCCGCGCGATCAGCGCATCGCTTCGCGTGTCGCAGGGCAGTGGATCTGGCGCTGTTCCGCTCGCGCGATCGATGCGGATCACGGTCTGGTTCTTGTCCTCGACCAGCCAGATGGCGCCGTCATCCGACACGGTCATGCCCACCGGCGCGCCCTGCGGCCGGATGCCGTTGACGCGATGCCAGCCGGCAATGAGCTCGTCATAGGCTGCGGCCGGCACCTCTCCCGTCGCGGTCTGGAAGGCGCGCGTCGGCTCGGCGGCGCAGCTTACATGATAGCGCACCGGCGACGTGCTCAGCCTGGGGAAGCCGTGCTCGTCGACCTCATAGGCGAGCAGGCGGCTGCCGGTCGGCCGATAGCCGTGCAGGCCGACCAGCAGCCTGCCTTTCAGCTCCGCGAATCGGTCGGCGTTGTAATAGAGCATGCCGAGCGGTGCGCCGTGGGGCGGCAGCAGTGACAAGGGGGGCTTGTAGCGCGCCGCCGAGGTGCAGAAGTCCTTGTAGCTGCCCGCCTGCAGCACGCGCTTGAACTCCGGGCTCGCCGTGGTCAGATCGTAGCAATAGGGCCAGCCATAATGACGGCCTTGCTCGATGGCGTTGATCTCCTCGTTGGGCGTGAAGATGTCCTGCAGGTCGCGCGCATTCTCGCCCTGCAGGAAGGCGGTGCCGGGCTCCGGGAAGCGCGGATGCAGCGCCAGCGCCAACGAGTTGCGCAGCCCGCGCGCAAACACCTCGTGCGGCGGGCTGGGGTCGCCGGGCTTCAGCGCCGGAAAGACGCCGCCCGCGGGCGGTGTGAACAGCCAGATGGACGCCAGAGACGACGCGCCTTCGCCCGCCGCGCAGGGGCGCAGGATCGGAGCGGGTGACAGGCAATTGTCGCTGTGTGCACCGATATTGACGAACAGCCGGCCGTTGCGGTCGAAGGCGAAGGCCTTCAACGGATGGGCGCTCTCGTCGATGCGGGTCCCGTCCGGCAGCGTGAGGCGGCGTCCGGGCAGGTCACGAATGATGGTTTCGATGGTCGCCGCCGGATTGGCGGCGAGCGGATCGAAGCGGAAGATCGCGGTGTCGGTCGCGGCGTAGATCTTGCCGTCGGGACCTGCGGCGACACCGAACGGGTAGGACAGCCGTGTGATCGCCTCCCGGATGCGGCGGCCGGCAGGAGCCGCGGGATCGAGGATCAGCAGCCGCCCGTCGTCATGGCCCCAGCCGCCCATATCGGCAATCACGAACAGCGGCTGGCCGGGGATCTGCACGATGCCGCGGGGAAATTTCAGCCCGTCCTCGCGGCTGGCGACGAGGCCGGCGCAGAAGCCGGGCTTCATGTCGATCTGCAGCCGCGGAAAGCCGACAGCGCCGTCGCCGCAGCTGGTACTCCCCAGCGCATAACCGCTGCGGCTCGTTGTGGTCTCGGTGTGACCGGTCCCGGCGCCGATCTGCAATGCGGTCGCGACAGCTGCAAGGATGCGCCACGGCGTCATCGGTCTGCTCAATGCGTCAGATGGTATTGCAGGATATAGGCGGCAGCGCCGGCAAAATAGCCGAGCAGGGCGATGGCGCTGATGCGGCGCACGTACCAGAAGAAATGGATGCTCTCCAATCCCATCGCCGCGACGCCGGCCGCCGAGCCGATGATCAGGATCGAGCCGCCGGTGCCGGCGCAATAGGCGACGAACTCCCACAGGAAGCTGTCCGGCGGGTGCTGATCGAGGGCGTACATGCCCATCGAGGCCGCGACCAGCGGCACGTTGTCGATGACGGCGCTGGCAAGGCCAAGCACGATCACGATCAGGTCGAGCCGGCCGACGGTGCGGTCGAGCCATTGCGCGAGCGCCTGCAGTATGTGGGTGTGCTCGAGGGCTGCGACCGCGAGCAGGATGCCGATGAAGAACACGATCGAGGGCATGTCGATCCGCGTCAGCGCATGCACCAGCGTCAGCCGCTGCTTCTGCTCGGAGCCCTTCTCGCGATGGATGATCTCGCCGACCATCCAGAGCAGGCCCAGTCCGAACAGGATGCCCATGAACGGCGGCAGGCCGGTGACGGCCTTGAATGCCGGCACCAGCACCAAAGCACCGAGGCCGAGCATGAACATCAGGTTGCGCTCGAATGGCAGGATCGGACTGATCGAGGCGAGTCCTGCGGCCGCCGGCGCCGCGAGTTGCTTGCCGCGCAAACCCAGGCTCACGGCGGCGAGCGGGACCAGCAGGTTCAGGAGCGACGGGATGAACACCGATTTCATGATCGCAAGCGGCGTGATCTGACCGCCGATCCACAGCATGGTCGTGGTGACGTCGCCGATCGCCGACCAGGCACCGCCGGCATTGGCGGCGATGACGATGATCGCGGCGAACACCAGGCGATCCTCGTCGCGGCCGGACAGCTTCTTCATCAGCGACACCATCACGATCGCGGTCGTGAGATTGTCGAGCATGGCGCTGAGGAAGAAGGTGACGAAGCCGACCAGCCAGACCAGCGCGACCTGGCTCCTGGTCCGGATCAGCGAGGTCACGACCTCGAAGCCGTTATGGGCATCGATCACCTCGACGATCGTCATCGCGCCGATCAGGAAAAAGATGATCTGCGCCGTCGCGGCCACGGATTCATTGAGCTCGCCTGCGACTTGCGCCGCGGCATGGCCCGATAGCGCGTAGACCGTCCACATCAGCCCGGCGCCGACCAAGGCGGTGGCCGCCTTGTTGATCCGCAATGGATGCTCCAGCGCCACGACCGCATAGGCGAGGGCGAAGACGGCGACGATGGCCGTGGTCATTGCGGGAGGTATCCGGTCATGGATCTCGGAAGGGCGGGTGGGACCGTCCGACATATGACCGATCGCCGCCCGGCCAGCAAGCCGGCCGGGGCGTGGGGCTACACCAGCGCGGCGGTGATCGTATCGGCGTGGGCGCGGATGGCGCGGATCTCCGTTGCGCTGCGGCGGTCGAGATTGACGTATTGGTTGCGCATGCGGCCGTTATTGGCGAAGCGGCGGCGGTGCTTGGCGAGGAAGCTCCAATACAGCGTCGTGAACGGGCAGGCGCGGTCGCCGGTCGCCTGTTTGGGATCGTAGCGGCAGTTGCGGCAATGATCGCTCATGCGATCGATATAGTGGCCGGACGCGGCATAGGGCTTGGTACCGACCACGCCGCCGTCGCCATGCTGGCTCATGCCGAGCGTGTTGGGCAGCGACACCCAGTCGACGGCGTCGTGGAACATCGACATGTGCCACAGATGCACGTCGTAGGGCCGGACGCCGAGCAGCATCGCGAACAGGCCGAGCACCATCAGCCGCTCGATGTGATGCGCATAGGCGTGATCGATGGTGTGGCCGATCGCCTGAGCCAGGCAGCGCATGTCGGTCTCGCCGGTCCAATAGAAGCGGGGCATCGGCAGATCGGCGTCGAGCGCGTTCTCCTCGGCATAATCAGGCATGCGCTGCCAATAGACGCCGCGCACGAATTCGCGCCAGCCGATGATCTGGCGGACGAAGCCTTCCAGGGCATTCAGCGGCGCGTTGCGGTTGGCGAGCGCGGCCTCGACCACCTCGCGCGGATCGAGCATGTGCAGGTTCAGCGCCCCCGACAGCCGCGAGTGATACAGGAACGGCTCGTCGGACAGCATCGCGTCCTGATAGGTGCCGAACAGGGAGAGGCGCCAGGCGACGAAATCCGACAGCTCTGTCAGCGCGTCCACCCGCGAGACCGGCAGGTCGAAGCGGTCGAGCCTGCCCGGGCTGTTCGAAAAACGCGCCGCGACGAGCTTGAGCACGTCGCGCGTGATGGCGTCGGGCGCGTAGGATCTGGCCAGCGGAATCGGCGGGCGGCTCTTGCCGAATCCCTTGCGGTTCTCGGCATCGAAATTCCAGCTGCCGCCGACGGGGCGGCCGCCCTCGTCGAGCAACAGGCCGGTCTTGCGCCGCATCGCGCGGTAGAACGTCTCCATGATCGGCCGGGGATGCCGCTCGGTGAATGCGTCGAACTCGTCCGCCGTGCACAGGAAGTGGCGGTCGGCGCGCAGCTCGACGCGTTGCGGCAGCTGGCGGAGCTTCTCGCGCACCCGAAACTCGCCGGGCTCCAGCACGATCGTCGCCTGTGGCTGCAGCGCCGCCTGGTGGCGGGCGATCTCGCTGTCGAACGCGCCGGTATTGGCCGGATCGTCCAGCCGCATATAGTGGACCGTGCGGCCGCGGGCCTCAAGCTCGGCGCGGAAGTGCCGCATCGCCGCGAAGAAATAGGCGATTCGCATCTTGTGCTGCGGGACATAGGTCGCCTCCTCGGCGACCTCCATCTGCAGCACGACGTCCTGCGCCGGATCAAAGCCGTCGAACGCAGCCGACTCGGCGTCGAGCTGGTCGCCCAGCACGACGACGAGATGTCTCACGGCAGCTGTCTTGCTCATCGTATCCCGTCAGGCGGCTGCGGCCGTCACGTCATGGGCGTGCCCGAGGCAGTCCTTGCGCAGCATGATCAGGCTGCGATGCAGCCAGGTCTTGATGGTGCCGACCGGCACACCAAACCGTTGCGACAGCCGCGTCCGGCTTTCGCCCTCGAGATAAGCGAGCGCGAGCAGTTGGCGGCGTTCCTCAGGCAGACGTTCAAGCGCCTCGCGCGCGATCGGTTCCGCCAGCGCATAATCGAACTCGTCATCCGGAGCCGTGGCCGCCGGATCCGGGATCGCCAAGGCCTCGTCCAGCTCCGAGGTCGGCAGACCCGTCGCCCGCAGGGCGTCGATCGCGGTGTTGCGCATGATCGTGCACATCCAGGTGATGGGTGAGGCGCGGGCCGGATCGAAGCTCGCCGCGTGCCGCCAGATCTTCAGATAGCCGTCCTGCAGGATGTCGTCGACATCCGCCGCGGACGGGATCACCGCGCGCACGGTCTTGCGCATCTTCACGACGGTCGCGGCGTGGAGCTCAGCGAAGGCTTGCGCGTCACCGCGTCCGGCACGGGCCAGCAGACTGCTCAGATGCGCGACGTAGCTCTTTTGCGCGCCCGCTGATTGCATCATTGTCCTCCTTGCGCTTCCTATGCGGAAACGGGTGGGGACCGGATGCGGATCACTCGCCGCGCGTGCGGGCTTGGCTGCGAACAGCCGATCGACCACGCGATCCAGGCCATTGAGGCTCTGGATTGCTTTGACGGATTCTAGAGGCGGCGGACGGTTCGTTCCGCTCGCAAGCGCGAGCGGCGGATCAGAGACGGACGAACGGGCTGATCAGTCGGCCGAGCAGGCCGTGCATGCGAAGGTCGCCGGTCATGGCGACGAGGCACAGGCAAGGGCCTTCATCGCCGACCACCGGACGATGGTCGACCTCGTCGTCGCCATAGTCGAAGTCACCGGGACCGTAGTAGCCGCCGAGATGGCTGAAGCTGCCCTTCAGAACGCAGGTCAGCTCACTGCCCGAATGGGTATGCTCCAGCATGCGCGCGCCGGGTTCCGAACGGAGCAGGAAGGCGCGCGACTTGCCGGTGCCGGAGAGCATGATCGGACGCATGCTGATGCCGGGCGCCACGCGCCGCCGCTTGCCGATCTTGCAGCGCTTGACCATCTCGGGCAGGTCGGCGAGCTCGGGATCGTGCTCGGCGGCCTCGCTGACACGCGGCGCGGCTTGCGGGCGGCGGTCGATCCGGGCCATCACGGCGTCGAATGCATCGGCGGCCACCGCGACCGGCTCGGCCGCCTCGATCGAGGCGCCGGCCAGCCGCTCGATCGCACGCACGAAGCGCCGGCAGCGTGGGCAGTCGGCGACATGGACGCCGACCACCAGCTGCTCGGCCTCGTCGAGCGCACCAGTGGCATAGTCGGCCAGCAGGTCTTCCGGCGGGTGATGGCTGATCGTCATGTCGCGTCGTCCAACAGGTCTCTCAGGCGGTTCATCGCCAGTCTGATTCGTGATTTTACAGTTCCGAGCGGCAGTCCAAGCACGGCCGCGATTTCCGAATGCGGTCGTTCCTCGATGAACGACAGCCGGATCACGGTGGATTGCTCCACCGACAATCTTTCGATCGCCGCCTCGACGCGTGTGGCATCTTCGACACGCGACAGGATCTGGTCGGCGGCGAGCGTCGGATCAGCCTCGTCGTCGAGCACGATTTCCTTGCTCAGCCGGCCCTCGCGGATGGCCTTGCGGGCCACATCGATCCGCTGATTGCGCGCAATCGTGAAGATCCAGGCGGCAGCGCCTGCGGTCGACGGATCGAACTGCCCGGCCTTGGTCCAAACCGCGACCATGGTGGATTGGGCAATCTCCTCGGCCTCGTCGGCATTGCAGCCGGACTTGATGAGGAAGCCTTTGATGCGCGGCGCAAAGTGCTCGAACAGGGCCTTGAACGCCTCACGGTCGCCGCGTTCGGCGACGCGTCCGATCAATTCCGCCCAATCCACGGTTACCTTCGGCCCACTGCTCGCGTTGATCCGGATCGGGGCACCTGCGCGCACGACCCTGCGGCGCGACGATGCCACGTTCGAACGTGCGAATCCAGCAGCTCTCAGTCGTGCGCTCATGATCCCCGACACACATGCCCAATGCAGGATAACGTGGGCGGTGTCGGGTTGGATCACTTCGGCTCCTGGAAGGTTCCGGAACCTCAATCCTTCAGGTCCGCATTGACCATGGCCAGGAACTCCTGCCGGCTCATCGGATCGTTGCGAAAACAGCCCAGCATGCGGCTGGTGGTGAGGTCGACCCCGTGCTTCTTCACGCCGCGCGAGCTGATGCAGTGATGGGCTGCCTTGATCACGACGGCCACGCCCTGCGGCTGCAGGACCTCATCGATGATGTTGGCGATCTCGGCGGTCATACGCTCCTGGATCTGCAGCCGGCTGGCATAGGCCTCGACGACGCGGGCGAGCTTGGAGATGCCGACGACCCGGCTGCGGGGAACGTAGCCGACCCAGGCGCGGCCGATGATCGGCGCCATGTGATGCTCGCAATGGCTCTGGAACGGGATGTTCCGCAGCAGCACCATCTCGTCATAGCCGGCCGTTTCTTCGAAGGTCTTGCGCAGATACTCTTCAGGGTTCTGGTCATAACCGGCGAAGTAGCTCTTATAGGCGCGGGCGACACGCGCCGGCGTCTCGGAGAGACCCTCGCGCGAAGGGTCTTCACCGATCCATGTCAGGATGGTGCGAATGGCGTCTTCGACATCGTCCTGGGTAACGCGGACCGGGTCGCAGGCGAAGGGAAGCTTCTTGGCTGTGTTGCGCACGGGGGCTCTCCGAAAGCAGGGTAACGGAACCCAAACCGGCGCGGATCACCGGGGATCAGGAAAATCCCCGGCGGACGTTTGTCGGAGCTTGTGGTCGGTGTGTGCCGTGACCGACCAGGTCGCAGGGAGGCCGGTCAGGACGCCCGCCGCAGCGTCGGGACTGTGGACGGGCCGGAGCGGAGGTTCTGGAAGAACCTCTCGACCTCCTGGGCGAGCGTCTGTGCGGTCGAGTTGAGATCGCCGGAGGCTGATAGCACGGAAGCCGCGGCAGTCGAGGTTTCCCCGATCGCATCACGCAGCGAGCCGATGTTCATGACCAGCGTCTGATTGCCATGCGCGGTCGATTGCGCATTGACCGAGATCTCGCGCGTCGCCTGATCCTGCTGCTGGATGGCATTGGAGATGTTGGAGGTGATCTCGTTGATGCCGCGCACGGCATCGCCGATCTCCCGGACCGCGTCGACCGCGGTCTTGGTCGAAGACTGGATCAGTGCCACATTCTCGCTGATCTCCTCCGTGGCCTTGGCGGTCTGCCCCGCCAACGCCTTGACCTCATGCGCGACCACGGCAAAGCCCCGTCCTGCGTCGCCCGCTCGCGCCGCCTCGATGGTCGCGTTGAGCGCCAGCAGATTGGTCTGTTCGGCGATGGTCTGGATCAGCGTCAGCACGCCGTCGATGCGCTGGGTGGCGGCGGCCAGGCCCTCGATCTCGGTGATCGACTTCTCGGTGCGCTGGCCGGTCTGCTCCACGGCGCCGGCGGACTGCCGGATCTGGCGGCCAATCTCTTCGACGGACGCGGAAAGCTCCTCGGCCGCGCTCGCGACGGCGGAGACGTTGGTCGAGGCTTGCGTTGTGGCGCCGGCCGCGGTGGTGGCGCGCTCGTTGGCGTCCGCCGTCAGCCGCGTGATCGTCTCGGCAGTGCTGCGCATCGCGGCGGCGTTCTCGGTGACGGTCCGCATCACGCCGCTGATCGCCGTGCGAAAGTCTTCGACGGCCGCTTCGATATGGCGCGCGCGGGCCTCGCGAATCTCCGAATCCTGCGAAACTTGGTTGTTGAGGTCGCGGTTGTGAGCCATCGCCTGTTGGAAAACGCCGATGGCGCGCGCGAGCTCGCCGATTTCGTCGGCCCTGGAGGCATGCGGCACCTCGACATTCTCGGCACCGGTCGCGACTTGACGAATGGTATCGGTGATCTGCGACAGCGGCCGGGCGACTGACCGGGCGATGATCACGACGCCGGCGGCGACGAGCAGCAGCATCACCCCGCCCAGGCCTGTCAGGACCAGCGACAGCCGGCGATTGGTCTCGGTGTCCTCGCTGATCCTGCGGCCGCGTTCCAGATAGACTTTCGACAGCTCGTCGAGATCCTTGTTGAGCGCCGAGCGAACCGATCGGTTGGCGTCATTGTCGCCCCATTCGCGCCCCGCGGCAGGACTGATCTCGATGGCGCGCCGCACCAGCTCCTTGCGAAAATCGACGAACTGCTCGATGCGCTTCTTGAAGGTCGCAAATTGTTGCGCGTCGTCGGCCTGCACGATCGCCTGCCACTTGTCGACGACCTTGAGGATCTCGGCATTGAACTTGAGCAACCCGTCGCCGTAGCGCTTCACCACCGCGGGGTCGGTCGACATGTAGACGCCGCGCGACTCCATCACGACGGCGTAGACGAGGCCGTTGACCAGCTGGACGTTGAGCGCCGCGAGATTGGCCGTCTCGATTGCCTTGGTCAGCTCGGCGCCGCGCCGCGAATTGTAGTCGGACAGCCAGGTGATCGCGGCCGTCAACAGGGCGAACAGCGCAAAGATCGCGTAGAGCTTCACTGCGATGGAATGGCGCGTGGCCGTCTTCGTTGACGTCGAACGTGGAGTCATGAGGTGGATTACCGCAGGGTTGGGCTGCAACGCAGAAGCGATTATTTGTTAATAGTTATGCAAAACCTTCATGGAGAAAGCGTTAAGTGGGGCATCGCCAGTATGATGCAACCACCACGGAATTGATCCACGATCTCAAAATAATAGGGGCGTCCTCGGAACCTGCTGCAGCACCGCGGTCTCCGCGTGATTACGGATACCCCTCGGGCCGCCGGCGTCGCCTCACTCCGTCCCTCCTCATTCCACGCGCCCTCATTGCAAATGCATCGCAACTCGTCGCCGGCAGCATTTGCGATCCGAGGGACGAATCGCGCATGTCCTGAGCGACCGCAGGTCAGCTGTCGACCTTGATGTCAGTCAGCGCGGGCCTGCAGTGAGTCGGAACCTTTGATCATCGACATCGTTGTCGATCTTCGTCCGGCGGCTTGGCGGCTTGGCTTGTGTCGCACTGCGTGCGCGCGCGGACGCGACTCAACTTTTCTGGAAGTGGTGGCGCAATCGCGCCCATCGCTCTATGGTATCATGGAGCCGTGACTGCGAGGGCGATCATGAGATTCGAAGGGGTCCAGACCGTACGCCGTATCCTCTGTGTGTTTCCGCGCTACACCTCCTCGTTCGGAACGTTCGAACATGCCTATCCGCTCACGGACGGCATCCAGGCCTTCATGCCGCCCCAGGGGCTGCTGCTGATCGCAGCCTATTTGCCGAGTTCATGGCAGGTCCGTTTCATCGACGAGAACATCCGCGCTGCGCAGGCGGAGGATTTCGCCTGGGCCGAGGCCGTGTTCGTCAGCGGCATGCACATCCAGCGTCAGCAGATGAACGACATCTGCCAGCGTGCCCACGCCTTCGATCTGCCGGTCGCCCTCGGCGGACCCTCGGTCAGTGCCTGTCCCGACTATTATCCGAGCTTTGACTATCTGCATGTCGGCGAGCTCGGCGATGCCACCGACGAGCTGATTGAACGCCTCGCGCGGGACCCGTCACGGCCTGAGCAACAGGTCGTGCTGCGCACCAAGGAGCGCGTGGCGATGACGGAATTCCCGGTGCCGGCCTATGAGCTCGCGGAGGTGAAGAATTACTTCCTCGGCAGCATCCAATATTCCAGCGGCTGTCCCTATCAGTGCGAATTCTGCGACATTCCCGGGCTGTATGGGCGTAATCCGCGCATCAAGACGCCGCAGCAGATCATCGCCGAGCTCGACAAGCTCCGGGAATGCGGCGTCACCGGCTCGGTGTATTTCGTCGACGACAATTTCATCGGCAACCGCAAGGCGGCGCTGGAGCTGTTGCCGCATCTGATCGAATGGCAGAAGCGCACCGGCTATGTCATGCGGCTGGCCTGCGAGGCGACGCTCAATATCGCGAAGCGGCCCGAGATCCTGGAGAAGATGCGGGAGGCCTATTTCATCACCATCTTCTGCGGCATCGAGACGCCCGATCCCGATGCGCTGACGGCGATGCAGAAGGACCACAACATGATGGTGCCGATTCTCGAGGGGATCAGGACCATCAACAGCTATGGCATGGAGGTGGTCTCCGGCATCATCATGGGACTGGACACGGACACGCCGCAGACCGCCGATGCGCTGCTGCAATTCGTCGAGGAGAGCCGGATTCCGCTGCTCACGATCAATCTGCTGCAGGCGCTGCCGAAGACGCCGCTATGGGATCGCCTGGAGCGCGAAGGCAGGCTGGTCCACGACGATGGACGCGATTCCAACGTCAAGTTCCTGATGCCCTATGACGAGGTGGTGTCGGCGTGGCGGCGCTGCATGGATGTGGCCTATGAGCCGGAGCGGCTCTATGCGCGCTATCAGCATCAATGCGACACCACTTATGCCAACCGCATCAAGGTGCCGGTCAGCGCGGAGATGAAGAGCTGGCCGAACATCCGGCGCGGGCTGGTGATGATGGCCAAGATCTTCTGGAAGGTCGGTGTGCTCGGCGACTACAAGCGGCCGTTCTGGCGCTTTGCCTGGACCCAGCTCAGGCGCGGCGAGATCGAGAACTTCATCGCGGTGGCGATGATCGCGCATCACCTGATCATGTTCGCCCGCGCGGCCTCCCGCGGCCATCAGAACGCCTCGAACTATTCGATCCGACTGCGCGAGGCCGCCATCCCCGCCGCGTAAGGGCCTTCGGAGCCGCGCCGCCGGGCGGCGCGGTGGCTGCAGATCGGGCGTCCGGCCAGATTGTTGAGCGCATCAGCTATTCAGGGCACTCGACCCGCTGACCCGGCCTTTTCAAGGCCGCCAGAATCGTGGCGTGATCCGATTCGATGCTGGCTCCCGGTCTTGTGTGGGCTCGCATGGTTGCGGCCGGGGAGTGAACCCTGCTAGACCCTGGCCCGACGAATTTTCACGCATTTTCAAGGATTAGCTGCAGCTGCAGGCCACAAATCGGTCATGTCTGGCTCGCTGAGCGGCCTTAATTCTGCCCTATGCGCTCGAGCCCGCCGAATTGGGCCGCGCTTCAACCACTGGACACCGAATGCTGGAAGTCAGGCACGACAACGAAGTCCATGTCGAGAAGGTCGAGCAGCGGCCGGCCGACAGTATCGCGTTCGGGCTCGAACGCCTCGGTCTGTTCGCCGTCAAGGTGCCGATCCTCTCCTGCGTCGTTCTGCTGTTGCTGATCGTGGCGGCCGTCTTCGGCATCAAGCGCATCCAGATCGACGATTCGCTGAGCCAGCTGTTCCGCTCCGACAGCAAGGAATTCCACCAATATGAGGAGGTCACCAAGAAGTTCCCGGCCGAGGAGTTCGACGTCCTCGTCGTGGTTGAGGGCAAGTCGCTGCTCGCCCGGCCCAACCTGGAGAAGCTCCGCGAGTTCGTGACCGATCTGCAATTGGTGGAGGGGACGCGCGGCCTGGTGTCGCTGTTCTCCGCCCGCCAGGCCCCGGCACCAGGCAAGCTTCCCGCGGCGTTGTTTCCCGCCGATCTGCCGGAGGGCGAGGCCTATGACAAGTTCATCGAGACGGTGAAATCCAACGAGATCATCCGCGGCAAGCTGTTGTCGGAGGATGGCACGCTGGCGCTGATCGTGCTGTCCCTCGAGCCCAAGGTGGTCGCATCGAACGACCTCGGCAAGGTGGTCGGCGACATCAGAAAGCTGATGACGGACGACTTGGCCGATACCGGGCTGAACGTGCAGCTCTCCGGTGTCCCGGTCATGCAGCTCGAGATCCGCAATGCGGTCGAGCGTGACGGATTGACCTACAATGTGCTCGGCATTCTCGCCGGCTGCATCATTGCCATCATCTTCTTCCGCAAGGTCTCCTTCATGATCGCGGCGGCCTTCCCGCCGCTGATCGCGATCCTGCTCGCTCTGGGCGCGCTGGGCTGGGCCAATTTCAACCTCAACATGTTCCTGAACGTGATGACGCCGCTCATCATGGTCATCAGCTTCTCCGATTCGATGCAGCTCACCTTTGCCGCGCGGGACCGGCTGATCGCCGGCCAGGACAAGGTGACGGCGTTCAAGAACGCGGTGCTGGTCGTCGGGCCCGCTTGCGTCCTGACCCACGCCACCGCCGGCATTTCCTTCATCGCTCTGCAGTTCTCCGACAGCGACCTGATCCGCAAGTTCGGCGAGGCGGGGCTTGCCGCCACCATCATCGCACTGCTCGCGGTGCTGTCGCTGGTGCCGGTGTTCGGCGTGTTGCTGGTGCGCAACGAAAAGACCTTCGCGGTCAAATTCCAGGGCGCCGATGCCGGCGTCCAGGCGCTGCGCAATTTCTGCTACTGGATCGCGGTGCGCATGGTCGGCCGGCCCGGCCTTTTCAGCCTGATTGCGGTGGTGTTCGTCGGCTCGCTCGCGGTGATCTATGCGAGCCTTGAGCCGCGCTATCGGCTCGCGGACCAGGTGCCGGACAAGCGCCAGGCCGTGGCGGCCAGCAATCGGCTCGATGCCAAGCTCACCGGCGCCAATCCGGTCAATGTGCTGATCCAGTTTCCCAAGGGCGCATCGCTCTATTCGCCTGAGACCTTGCAGACGATCGCCGACGTCCATGCCACGGTCGAGAAGACCGCCGGCGTCGGCAATGTGTGGTCGGTCGAGACGCTCCGGCGCTGGCTCGCCGAGAAGGCCGGCTCATCGGACACGGCAACCCTGCAGGAATATGTCAGCCTGATCCCCGAGCATCTGGTGCGCCGCTTCATCGACAAGGAGCAGGACGCCGTCGTCGTGGCCGGCCGGGTGCCCGATCTCGATTCCAGCCAGCTGTTGCCGGTGGTCGACAAGCTCGACCGCGAGCTCGATACGGTCAGGAAGAAGCACCCTGGCTATGAGGTTGCAGTGACCGGCCTGGCCGCCATCGCGGCGCGCAATTCCGCCGCCATGATCCAGAAGCTCAACCATGGGCTGACCATCGAGTTTGCCCTGGTGGCGATGTTCATCGGCCTGGCCTTCCGCTCCTGGGTCGTGATGCTCGCCTGCATCCTGCCCGGCATCTTCCCGGTCGTGATGTCCGGCACGCTGCTCTGGGCGATGGGGGAGGGGCTGCAATTTGCCAGCGTCGTCGCGCTCACCGTGTCATTCGGGCTCGGCCTGTCGGCCACCATCCACTTCCTCAACCGGCTGCGCATGGAAAGCGCGCCCGGCGTGAGCGCGGCGGTGGCAGTCGAGCGCGCCACCGTACTGGTCGGACCGGCGCTGATCCTCACCACGGTGGTGCTGGCCTGCGGCCTCGTCGTCACCGTGTTCTCGGATCTGCCCTCGTTGCGGCTGTTCGGCTGGCTCAGCGCCTTCTCGATGGTGGCGGCGCTGTTCGCCGATCTCTTCATCCTGCGTCCGACCGCAATGTTCCTGATCAACCTGGCCCAGAAACTGAAGCGCAAGCCGGTGTGAGGGGCGGGACTTGGTCCAAGCCCAAACACACAATTGTCATCGCCCGGCTTGACCGGGCGATCCGGTAAGCCGCGGCCTATCCGTTCAATCACAATCGCCCTGGAATAATGGGGCGCCCGGTCCCGGCTTCGACGCGGCCACGAGCTCAAGGGCGCGCCGCAGCTTTAGCGAAGGCGGCAAGCCGGGCGGCGACAGCGGGGCTTAAACGCCTATGTTCCTCTTGGACGCAGTAAGAAATAAAAGCGGCCCTGACATCGTCAGGGCCGCTTGCCTATTCCGGTGCTGATCGTGTGGGTCAGGTCTTCGACATCGTGATGTTGACGCCGCGGATCTCGCCCTTGGACGAGATCTGAACCACCTGCTTGTTGCCGTTGGTCCTCAGCGTGATGCTGGCGGCGAAGCCTGCGGCCTGGACGAAGACGTCGATCTGGCCATTGCCCGCGGTGCCCTGCAATTCGCCGTTCACATTGCGGCTCGCCTCGCTCCAATTGCCGGAGATGCGGTCGCCCTGGCTGGTGACGTCGCTGGACAGCAGGAACTTGTAGCTGTCGCTGGCGCATTGCAGGCTCTGCTTCAGATTGGCGCCGGCCACCTTGTAGCTGGCCTTGCAGCGGATGCGCTCGGTGGTTCCGTCCGACAGCGCGACCGTGCCGTTGCCCGACCACGAGCCGTCGAAGCCGGCGAACGGACCCGATTGCGCCTGAACTGCCGATGCCGACAGGATCAGCGCCGCGCCGAGTCCGGCTGCCTTGATGACACGGCCTGAGAGAGGTGAGCCGAACAGTTTCATAGTGAGTTTCCCATCCAGAATGACGCCGTTGTGCGGCCGCGTTTCACCGCTTCGAACACTTTAGTGTCCCCGCCAAAAGTGAGGTTCAAATGACAGCTGACCGGGCGTGAGGTGCGGTCAGGTGCCATGATGCCGCGCGGTGATCGTGCGATCGGTCGCGCCGCTCGTGCAAATGGCTGTCGTCCCTCGCACCCCGATTGGCGCGCATCTAACGGTCCGCGCGGCATGCTTGCAACAGCCAAATGCGAAAAACGTGTTCCGAAAATAATGCCCTAGTATCAAAGCCTTGTTTATGTCAAAGCTTGGCCCTGGGCTCGACCTGCCCAGAGATCCTAGGGCGTAAATTTGGCCGCAATTGGCAGCGTTTCTTTGGCGCTGGGGGGCTGGCGGTCCTTGCAAACCAAACAGGTGTTTTCCCGGGCAGCATCGGCGATCCGGGAGGTCTCCTCTGCTGTCAAACGAAGGAACACGATGCGTAAGATTTTCCTGGCACTTTCTCTGCTCTCGCTGTCCGCTACCACCGCCGCGTTCGCGCAAGGCGCGCGGGGGACCGCAGAGGAGCAGGCGGCTTGCACCCGTGACGTTCAGAAGTTCTGCCGGGCCGTGATCGACCAGGGCGATTTCACGATCCTGGCGTGCCTGAAGGAGAACCGCCCCAAGATCAGCCCGGCTTGCGATCAGGTGCTGAAGAACCACAACCAGTGAGGCGTGTCGACCGGGGCTGACTGTGCTCCGGTCCATGCAATGGTTAACGGCTGCCGTCCCGCCGATTCGAGGTGGACGGCGGCCCGGCCGTGTTGCTTCCCCGAGATGGATTGCATTGGTTTTGGCCGGATCTTCGCCTATATGGAGGCCAGCGATCCGTTCGCATGAGCGAAGCGGCGGGCATCGTTTGTCGTAGCGCCCTTCAAACCTGATAGCTGTTTCGTCCATGACCACCGCGAGCGATTTGCGATCCGGCAAGACACACCGGGACGAGAACTTTCCGGTCGCGTCCTGGATCATCCGCCCCGAGCATCGGGCGCTGATCCTCGCCTTCTACAATTTCGTGCGCACCGCCGACGACATCGCCGACCATCCGAGCTTGCCGGGCGACGAGAAGCTGCGGCTGCTGGATCTGCTCGAGGCCGAACTCACCGGGACCGGCGAGACGCAGGATGTCGCTGTCGGCCTGCGCCGGGCGCTCGCCGCGCGCGGCATGGCCCCGCGCCATGCCCTTGACCTGCTGGTCGCCTTCCGCATGGACGTCACCAAGCTGCGCTACGAGAACTGGGACGAGGTCATCCATTACTGCCGCTATTCGGCGATGCCGGTCGGACGTTTCATGCTCGACGTGCATGGCGAGTCCACCGCGACCTGGCCGGCATCTGACGCGATCTGCGCCGGACTGCAGATCAACAACCACCTGCAGGATTGCGCCAAGGACTACAAGGCGCTCAACCGCGTGTACCTGCCGCGCGATGCGCTGGCCGAGGCCGGTGCCACGGTCGAGATGCTCGGCGCGCCCAAGGCGGCGCCGCCGCTGCTGACCTGCCTGCAGAAGCTCGCTGTGCGCAATGCGGCGTTGCTCGAGGAGGGCAGGGACCTCAACAGCGGCGTCAAGGACTTCCGCTTCGGACTGGAGATTGCCGTGATCCAGGCTTTCGCCGATCGTATTGTCGCAATGCTCAAAGTGCGCGATCCGCTCAGCGAGCGGGTGCATCTGTCGCCGATGGGGATGCTCGGTCTCACCGCCGCGGCGGTCGCAGGCGAGATCGGGCGTCGCCTCGCGGGACGTCATCCGGTCAGCAAATCGGCGGCCGGCGCATGACTCTGGAGGCGACTGCAGACAGCATCGATCACGGCACCGCCGCGTCCGGCAGCTCGTTTTATGCCGCCATGCGCATCCTGCCGCCGGCCCAGCGCGATGCGATGTTCCAGGTCTACAGCTTCTGCCGCGAGGTCGACGACATCGCCGATTCCAATGGCCCGCGTTCCGAACGGCTGGCCGCGCTGCAGAAATGGCGCGACGATATCGACGCGCTGTATCAGGGCAACCCGCCGCCGCGGCTGCGCGACTACGTCAGTTCGGTGAAGACGTTCGGGCTGAAGCGGGAAGACTTCCTCGCCATCATCGACGGCATGGAGATGGACGTGCCGCAGGAGATCCGCGCGCCCGATCTCGCCACGCTCGATCTGTATTGCGACCGGGTGGCCAGCGCCGTCGGCCGGCTGTCGGTGCGCATCTTCGGCATGCCCGAAGAGGACGGCATCCTGCTGGCTCATCATCTCGGCCGCGCGCTGCAGCTCACCAATATCCTGCGCGATATCGACGAGGACGCCGGCATCGGCCGGCTCTATCTGCCGCGCGAGGCGCTGCTGTTCGCCGGCATCACCGGCGACGATCCAGCGAAAGTCGTGCAGGAGCGCGCGCTGCCCAAGGTGTGCAACTCGGTTGCCATACGGGCGAAAACGCATTTCGAAAAGGCCGACGAGATCATGCGGCGCAATCGCCGGCGCACCGTGCGGGCGCCGCGGATCATGGCGAAATATTACCGCGCCGTGTTCGACCTGTTGCTCGAACGCGGTTTTGCCCCGCCGCGTGAGCCGGTGCGCGTGAGCAAGCTCACGAAGATCGGCATCATCCTCCGTTACGCTTTCATCTGATGAACAAGATCGCTCACATTATCGGCGCCGGAATCTCCGGCCTCTCCGCCGGCGTGCGGCTCGCCAATGCCGGCTACACCGTCCATGTCCACGAGGCGACCCAGCAGCTCGGCGGCCGGTGCCGCTCTTATTACGATGCCGCCACCGATCTCGTGATCGATAATGGTAATCATCTGCTGCTCTCGGCCAACCACCACGTGCTGGCCTATGCCCGGGTGATCGGCTCGGAGGCAGGGCTGGTCGGGCCGAAGGAGGCGCAATTCGCCTTCGTCGATATCCGGACCGGCCAGCGCTGGCTGCTCGATCTCGGCAGCGGCCGGCTGCCGCTCTGGGTGTTCGACGAAAGCCGCCGCGTCCCCGATACCACGCTCGGGGACTATCTGGCGCTGTCGCCGCTGATCTGGGCCGGCACCGCCAAGACCATCGGCGATACGATACCCTGCAAGGGCACGTTGTATGACCGGCTGGTGCAGCCGCTGCTGCTGGCGGCCTTGAACTGCGATCCGCCCGAGGGCTCGGCTGGCCTGGCCGGGGCGATCGTGCGCGAGACGTTGCTGGCCGGCGGCCAGGCCTGCCGTCCGCTGATCGCGCGCGACGGTCTCTCCGGCGTGCTGATCGACCCCGCCGTCAAATTCCTGGAAGGCAAGGGCGGCAGCGTCCGGATCGGGCGGGAGCTGCGCAGCCTCGATCAGGCCGCTGGCCGCGTCACCGGGTTGCGCTTCGGCGGTGACGAGACCGTCGCGCTCGGGCCGGATGACGTTGTCGTGCTGGCGGTGCCGCCGCGGCCCGCGATGGCGCTGCTGCCGGGCCTGACGGGCCCGACGAAGTTTCGTGCCATCGTCAATGCCCATTTCCGCATCACCCCGCCGAAGGGCGCGCCGGCGCTGCTCGGCGTGGTCGGCGGACTGGTCGAATGGCTGTTTGCCTTTCCGGAGCGGCTGTCGGTCACGATCAGCAATGGCGACAGGCTGGTCGACATGCCGCGCGAGCAGCTCGCCGCTGCGATCTGGGCCGACGTCTGCAAGGCCGCTGGCATCTCCGCCGAGCTGCCGCCCTGGCAGATCGTTCGCGAGCGCCGCGCGACCTTCGAAGCCACGCCGGAACAGAACGCGCTGCGGCCGGGCGTCAAAACCAGTTTTGCCAACCTCGCTCTGGCCGGGGACTGGACCGATACCGGCCTGCCGGCGACGATCGAGGGATCGGTGCGGTCCGGCGATCGCGCTGCGGATCTGTTGCTCGGCAAAGCCTGACGGACGACAGAAGCGCCGCTGCGGCCGCCTGGCCTGAGGTGAGGCCGGGACGGGATTATCACATTTTCGTGGCGTGGTTTTTGCTTGGAGTTCCATGACCGGTGAGGCCGGCCGGGCGATGTTCCACTCTGGGACGGCGTCAGCGGCACCAAATGGCAACACCGGGCAGAAAATGCATCGCTTGCGGGTGCAGTGCGGCGCAAACAGGGTTTCCTCGCGGATTTTTTCTGCGTAATCCTCGGTTTGTTAAGGTCTTTCCGCTCTGGCGCCGCCGCGCTCGAGGCATTGGAACAAGAGACGGAGACGTCGGCTTTCGCGACGTCCGATACAGGTGGCAGGGGTCGGATTGTGAAGTTGGGGATGGGGGACGAAACGTCCGCGGATCGCCCCATTGATCCGCGACCGGTTCTGGTTGTGACCGGTCTGGTGCAGGAGGCCCGGATTGCTGCCGGGCCCGGCATGATGGTTATCTGCAGTTCGAGCGATCCAAAGCAATTGCGCTCGCTGCTCACGGTGTTCGACCCGACCTCTATTCGCGGTGTCGTCAGCTTCGGCGTGGCCGGCGGCCTCGATCCCAGTCTCAAGGCCGGTGATATCGTCCTCGCGACCGAGGTGACCGCCGGGGATGCGCGCTGGCTGTCGGGCATGTCGCTTCGTGAGGAGCACATCGCGCGCGCCGCGCTGAAGAAGCGCCGCGTGGTGCGCGGCGTGCTCGCCGGGGCAGAGGAGGTGGTGGTGGCGCAGGCCCGCAAGGCGGCGCTGCGGATGAAGACCGGCGCGGCCGCTGTCGACATGGAGAGCCACATCGCAGCCGCTTACGCCGCTGAGTATGGACTGCCGTTCGCGGCCCTGCGGGTGATCTCCGATCCCGCGCATCGTACGCTGCCGTCGCTGGCCAAGGACGCCATCAAGCCGAACGGCGCCATCGACCTGCCGATGATCCTGCGCGGCGTGGCCCGCAATCCGACCGTGCTGGGCGGCCTGGTCTCCACTGGCATCGAGTTCAACCGCGCTTTGCGCTCGCTGCGCGGCGCCCGTGATCTGCTGCTGAGCGGCCTGCTCGCAGCGGAGCATTTCCTCGAAACCGAGACGCTGGCCGCCGCCGAGGCGTGAGCGTTCCCGATCTTGCGCCGTTGAATCAGCTGTCGCCGCGAACGTTGTGCGCGTCGACGATCTTGGCCGTTGGCTGCATCAGCGAATCCGCTGTCGCAGGACAATTCTCGCCACCCCTGACCCTGCAAGCCGGGCGGGGGAGCGCACCGGCCGGGAAGGATGAGAGCCCGGCTGCTACTCCCTGTGACGCTCGCCCGCGGCTTCGCAGGCAGCTCACTCGTTCTCAGTCCAAAAACAAAGGCCGCCGATTGCTCGGCGGCCTTCTTTGCTGTCCGTTGATGTCGTCTCAGGCCGCGGTCGAGGCCTTCTGCTGCGCCTCGATCGCCTCGTCGCGGCGGATCTCGGAGAGGCGCTTCTGCACCTCGGACGAGAACACGTACTGCGCCGGGCGCTGCTTGGAGAGGTCGATCTCCGGCGCCATCGGGCCTTCGGTCTTGATGCCGCGCAGCGACACCCACATCGCCTTCAGCGGATTCGTCAGCGCTGCGTCGGCTGCGGTGGCCTCGTAGCCGCAATGCGCCATGCAGTCGGCGCACTTCTCATACTTGCCGGTGCCGTAGGAGTCCCAATCGGTGGTCTCCATCAGCTCCTTGAAGGTCTTGGTATAGCCTTCGCCCAGCAGGTAGCAGGGCTTCTGCCAGCCGAAGATGTTGCGCGCGGGCATGCCCCAGGGCGTGCACTCGAACTCCTGGTTGCCGGCCAGGAAGTCGAGGAACAGGCCGGAATGCATGAAATTCCACTTCTTGCCCTTGCCGAGCGCGAACACGTCGCGGAACAGCTGCTTGGTCTTGGTGCGGTTCAGGAAGTGCTCCTGGTCCGGCGCGCGCTCATAGGCATAGCCCGGCGACATGGTGACGCCGACGCCGAGCTCCGTGGTGAAGTCGAGGAACTTGGCGATCTCCTCGGCCGGATGATTGTCGAAGATGGTGGCGTTGACGTTCACGGTGAAGCCGCGCGCCTTGGCGGCCTTGATCGCCGACACGGCGCGATCGAACACGCCCTTCTGCGACACGGCCTTGTCGTGATGCTCGCGCAGGCCGTCGAGATGCACCGAGAAGAACAGATAGGGCGAGGGCTCGAACAGATCGAGCTTCTTCTCGAGCAGCAGCGCATTGGTGCAGAGCGAGACGAATTTCTTGCGCGCCACCAGGCCGCGCACGATCTCGCCGATCTCCTTGTGGATCAACGGCTCGCCACCGGGGATCGCCACCATCGGCGCACCGCATTCGTCGGCCGCGTCCCAGCACTCCTGCGCCGTCATGCGGCGGTTGAGAATCGCGTCGGGATAGTCGATCTTGCCGCAGCCTGCACATGCCAGGTTGCAGCGAAACAGCGGCTCCAGCATGAGCACGAGCGGATAGCGTTTGCGGCCGAGAAGCTTCTGCTTCATCAGATAGGCCCCGATACGCAGTTCCTTGTGGAAGGGGATTGCCATTACGTCTCTTCTTTCTGGACCAAACGAGGAGCGATCAGCCCGCGACCAATTCGGCCGGCAGGCGAAATTCGATGTTTTCTTCCCGCCCCGGGACCACCGCGACCTCAACCGGTCCGATGCGCCGCAAGGCTTCGATGACGTCGTCGACGAGCACTTCGGGAGCCGAGGCGCCAGCGGTGATGCCGACGGCCCGGGCGCCCTTCAGCCACTCCGGATTGAGCTCGCTGCCATCCGCGACCAGATAGCTTGCGACCCCGGCCTCGGTGCCGATTTCGCGCAATCTGTTCGAGTTGGAGCTATTGGCGGCGCCCACCACCAGGATAACGTCCACCAGCTTGCTTAAGTCCCATACCGCAGATTGGCGGTTCTGTGTCGCATAGCAGATATCCCGGATATCGGGACCTTGAAGGTCTGTAAAGCGGGCTTGAAGGGCCGAAATGATGTCCTTGGTGTCGTCTACGCTCAGGGTGGTCTGGGTGATATAGGCCACGGGCGTGTCGCTGGGCAGGGGCAAAGCGGCCACATCGGCGACGTTTTGGACCAGATGAACGGGGCCGGGAACCTGGCCCATGGTGCCCTCGACCTCGGGATGTCCGGCGTGGCCGATGAGTACCAGGGTACGGCCCTTGGACATATAGCGTTTGCCCTGGTTATGCACCTTGGTCACGAGGGGGCAGGTGGCATTGAGGACCGGCAGGCCCCGGGCGGCCGCCTCCTCCTCGACGCTGCGTGCCACGCCATGCGCGCTGAACACGGTCACCGCGCGCGGCGGGACTTCCGAGAGGTCCTCGACGAAGATCGCGCCCTTGGCCTTGAGGCTCTCGACGACATATTTGTTGTGCACGATCTCGTGACGCACATAAACGGGCCGGCCGTACTTCTCCAGCGCGCGCTCGACGATCTCGATGGCGCGCACGACTCCCGCACAAAAACCGCGCGGCTGCGCGAGATAGATCTGCAGTGGACGTCGGTCAGTCACGTTACCTCACTTTCGACCCGCACCTCCGTGCGCGTGATGAGCTGCAATATCCGCACCAAGCGGATGCCTCATTTGCGCGCTGCTCCGCATGGAAGCGCAGGGCTTTGTGTCAAAAATCGAGCACGGAGGAAAGCCGGTTTGCAACTCGCTCGCATGTGATCGAACGCACACGGGCAGCGAATCGGTGGTGGTATTTTAGTAATTGCAGATTATCCCTGTTACCTGAGCTACTTAGGATCTCACTCGTTCGTCACTTTACCGCCGAGAACAGCCGCTATATCAGCCGCCCCGACGGTTCCGTGCATCGCTCGATCTGAGCCGCCGTCCAGGGACCATCCGACTCGTCACGGGTTTGGGCCAAGGCCGTGTCGGGGCCGCTTCGGACATGGTCCGCGGCTGGTCCTGGCCAGGGAACTCCGCCATGAAGCGGACGTTTCCGCCCAGCCCGTAAAACATTAGAAAGTCAAGAAGTGCTGACAACGATTGTCGTCTCCATCGTCAAGGCCTGCACGCGGTTTGCGTGGCCGACATTGATTGCGGGCCTGCTTTTGTCGGTGGCGGCGGGCGTCTACACCGCCGGTCATTTCGCCATCAACACTGACATCAACAAGCTGATTTCCCCGGAGCTCGATTGGCGCAAGCGCGATCAGCAATATGAGCAGGCGTTCGATCGCGACCGGATGATCCTCGGCGTGGTCGAGGCGGCGACGCCGGAACTGACCGGCGTGGCGGCGGATGCGCTCGCCAAGAAGCTCAAGGGCGACACCAAGAACTTCTCCTCCGTGGATCTGCTCGGCGGCGGCGAGTTCTTCGCCCGTAACGGGTTGCTGTTCCTGCCGACGGACGAGGTGAAGCAGTTGACCGGGCAGTTCGCTGCCGCGGCGCCGCTGATCGAGATCATGGCCGGTGACCCGTCGATCCGCGGTCTGACCGGTGCGCTGGAGACGGGTCTTGCCGGCGTCACGCGTGGCCAGGTCAAGCTCGACAGCACCGCGCGTCCGTTCGACTACATCTCGCAAACGGTGGAGACCCTGCTCGACAAGGGCGATGCCACCTTCTCCTGGCGCCAGCTGATCTCGGACAAGCCGCTCACCGAGGGCGACAAGCGGGCCTTCATCCAGTTCAAGCCGATCCTCGACTATCAGGCGCTCGAGCCCGGCAAGGCGGCGACCGATGCCATCCGCCAGGCGGCGGCCGAGCTCGATTTCCCCAACCGGTTCCACGCCCGTGTCAGGCTGACCGGGCCGGTCCCGATCGCCAACGAGGAATACGCCACGGTGCAGGAGGGCGCCGTCGTCAACGGCATCGGCACCGTCGTGGTGGTGCTGGTCATCCTGTGGCTGGCGCTGCATTCGGCCAAGATCATCTCGGCCGTGTTCATCAATCTGTTCATGGGCCTTGCCATCACCACGGCGGTGGGCCTGATGATGGTCGGCTCGCTGAACCTGCTGTCGGTCGCCTTTGCCGTGCTGTTCATCGGCCTCGGCGTCGATTTCGGCATCCAGTTCAGCGTCCGCTACCGCTCCGAGCGCTTCAAGAACGACGATCTGCCGGAGGCGCTGGCCGAGGCGGCGCGGCGCTCCGCGGTGCCGCTGTCGCTCGCGGCGATGGCGACCGCTGCCGGATTTCTCTGCTTCCTGCCGACCGACTACAAGGGCATTTCCGAGCTCGGCGCCATCGCCGGGGCCGGCATGATGATCGCCTTCCTGTCGTCGATCACGGTTCTGCCGGCGCTGCTGAAGATCCTCAATCCGCCCGGTGAGAAGGAGCCGGTCGGCTATGCCTTCCTGGCCCCGGTCGATCACTTCCTCGAAACGCACCGGGTGCCGATCATCGTCGGCACGCTTGGCCTCGTCATCGCTGGCCTGCCGCTGCTTTATTACATGAAGTTCGACTTCAACCCGATGAACCTGCGCAATCCGCACGCTGAATCGATTGCGACCTATCTGGACCTCCGCAAGGACCCGAACACCGGCGCCAATGCCATCGACGTGCTGACGCGCTCGGAAGCCGAGGCCAAGGCGATCGAGGCCAAGCTCGCGAAGCTGCCTGAAGTGGCGCGCGTGATGTCGCTCGACAGCTTCGTGCCGGAGGATCAGCCGGCCAAGCTGGCGATGATCGCGCAGGGCGCGAAGGTGCTCGGGCCTGCACTCAATCCGGATCAGGTCGATGCAGCGCCGACCGACAAAGAGAATATCGATGCGCTGAATTCGACCGTCAACAATCTGCGCCGCACGGCCGGTGACGGGCAGGGGCCCGGCGCGGTGGCATCTCGGCGGTTGGCCGACGCGCTCGCCAAGCTCGCCGGCGCCAGCGAGAGCCTTCGCAACAAGGCGCAGGCCGTGTTCGTTGAGCCGCTGCGGATCACGCTGGAGCAACTCAACGCGACCTTGCAGGCGCAGCCGGTGACGCTTGCGAACCTGCCGCCGGAGCTCGTATCGCAGTGGAAGAGCAAGGACGGCCTGATTCGCGTCGAGGCCCAGCCCAAGGGTGACCCGAACGACAACGATAATCTCCGGCGGTTCGCCAATGCGGTGCTGGCCGCGGAGCCGAATGCGATCGGAGGACCGGTCTCGATCCTGAAGTCCGGTGACACGATCGTGAAGGCGTTCATTCACGCCGGCATCTACTCGCTGGTCGTGATCAGCCTGTTGTTGTGGGTGACGCTGCGCCGCTTCTCGGACGTGCTCATGACGTTGGTGCCGTTGCTGGTGGCCGGTGCGGTGACGCTCGAAATCTGCGTTCTGATCAAGCTGCCGCTGAACTTCGCCAACATCGTCGCACTGCCGCTGCTGCTCGGCATCGGCGTGGCCTTCAAGATCTATTATGTCGTGGCCTGGCGTTCCGGCAGAACGAACCTGCTGCAGACCAGCCTGACACGCGCGATCTTCTTCAGCGCGCTGACGACAGCGACCGCCTTCGGCAGCCTGTGGCTGTCGAGCCACCCCGGGACATCCAGCATGGGCAAGTTGCTGGCGCTGTCGCTGGTCACCACGCTGGCCGCGGTGTTGCTGTTCCAGCCGGCCCTGATGGGCAAGCCGCGCGAGGTCAAGGAATAGGCGCGCACTGCGGATTTTGATGACGAAAAAAGCGGCCGAGCATCTCGGCCGCTTTTGTTTTGGACGTCCGCCGTGCTTCAGCGGACCCGTGCGATCTCCGGCAGCAGGCAGATGTCGCCGACCTGGTCGGCGGGCTTTGCTGCCGGTTTACCGGCCGCTGCCACCACGCCCGTGGTCGTCTTCGGAGCCGGGGCCGCAGCTGGAGCGGGCGCGATGGGTTTCTGTGTACCTTTGGCCATGCTGTTCACGGGGCTCGACGGGATCGGCGGACCGACCCGCGTCCACGTCTCGCCCCCACACAGGAAGCCGAGCACGCATCCTTTGATCTCCAGATGATCTGGGTCGCTGGGTGTGATCGTGGAGCTATAGAGCTGACCGTCCTTGGCGTTGTAGACTTGGCCTTCCCATTGGTCAGCTCCGGCCTTCTTCTTCATGTCGATCAGGATCGGCATGCCGAGTGTCGGACGGCTCTGCTTGGCCGGATCGGGATTGTTGCTGTCACGCCCCCCCGGGGTCTTCTCCCAGGCCACGACGCCCCACATGCTGCCATTACATTGTGCGACTCGGATGTTTGCGACACCGTCAGACACTCGCCAGTCGCCGGTCGGATCGGCTGCGAGCGCGGACGAAATTCCTGATGCGAACAAAACGCCCGAATATGTTATCATTGTCCGCATGAGGTTTTTGGAGCGATGCAACATTGGCAGAAACCCGTGCTTGCTTTGATGATGCGAATGAGGGCAAAACGCCGCATTGCGCGTTTTCAGTTGACGAAACGTCTCTCAACCGAAGTATGTAGCTGATGCTAAAACCAAATCTAGACGTTTCCGAGATGTTTGTGGAGCGCCAAGCGCAGCGCAGCACGATGCACTCTCGGCATCTGAACGAGCAGCTGGTTCGCGTTCTCAAGACGATCGGATACGATGTCGGGTTCCAAAAGGGACAAGGCCAATATCTCTACGATCGTGACGGCGCCCGCTACCTCGACCTTCTGAGCGGTTTTGGTGTCTTTGCAATCGGCCGCAACCATCCGACCCTGCGTGACGCGCTGAAGAGTGTGCTCGACAGCGATCTCCCGAACCTCGTCCAGCTCGATGTTTCGACACTTGCCGGCGTTCTGGCCGAGCGGCTGCTCGAATATGTCCCATATCTGGACAAGGTGTTCTTCGCCAATTCCGGCGCCGAGACCGTCGAGGCGGCGATCAAATTCGCGCGTGGCGCGACCGGCAGGCCCGGCATCGTCTATTGCGGGCATTCCTATCACGGCCTGACCTATGGCGCGCTGTCGCTGACCGACGATTCCAACTTCCGGACCGGCTTCGAACCGCTGCTGCCGGGTTGCACGGCCGTGCCGTTCAACGATCTGGCTGCTCTGGAGCAGGCGCTGTCGTCGCGCGAGATCGCGGCCTTCATCGTCGAGCCGATCCAGGGCAAGGGCGTCAACATGCCCTCCGACGAGTTCCTGCCCGGTGCGGCTGCGCTCTGCAAGAAATACGGCACGATCTTCATCGCCGACGAGATCCAGACCGGCATGGGCCGCACAGGGCGGTTCCTTGCCGTGGAACATTGGAACGTCGAGCCCGACATGGTGCTGCTGTCGAAGGCGCTGTCGGGCGGCCACGTGCCGGTCGGCGCGCTGCTGACGCGCAAGCACATTTTCGACAAGATCTTCAACCGCATGGATCGGGCTGTCGTGCACGGCTCGACCTTCGCCAAGAACGACCTCGCAATGGCGGCCGGGATCGCGACGCTCGAGGTGATCAAGGCCGAGAAGCTGATCGAGGCTGCCGCCAAGCGCGGCGCCGAGCTGCGCCTGGCGCTGACGCGCATGGTGCCGGGCTATGAGCTGTTGAAGGAAGTGCGCGGCAAGGGCTTGATGATCGGCGTCGAGTTCGGCCCGCCGAAATCGCTGCGCCTGAAGGCCTCGTGGAATGTGCTGGAGAGCGCCAATAAGGGCCTTTTCTGCCAGCTGATCACGGTGCCGCTGTTCAAGGATCACAAGATCCTGACCCAGGTCGCCGGCCACGGCCTGCACACCATCAAGCTCCTGCCGTCGCTGACGATCACCGAAGAGGACTGCAGCTGGATCGAACGGGCCTTCGACGACGTGATCGCCCAGAGCCACAAGGTCCCCGGCGCGATCTGGTCGCTCGGCAAGACCCTGGTCGACAACGCGATCCGCAAATCGGCGTGAGCCGACCGACTCCACGATCAACGTCGGCGCCACACGCCGAGCTGTCATCGCCCGGCTCGACCGGGCGATCCAGTACATTGGGACGGTTGTGATCATCTCGATGGGCCGCGGCGTACTGGATGCCCGCCTGCGCGGGCATGGCATCCGAGGAATGCGGCTTCGCAGGGGGGCAAAAGCGCGAAGCGCCGTGCCACCATATCAGTTTCTCTCTCGCCATTGGTGGGCTCACGTCGTTTCGTTCGCAACGACTGAAGCTCGTCTCAGCCGCTCCCCCCCATCGTGCGCTCGAAGCGTTCGCCGAACTCATTGAGCTCGTCCGGATTGATGTCGCTGACCGCCCAATAGCTCAGGCCGCGGTCGCGCCAGCTGCGGATGTTGAAGCCTTGGATCGTCTCCAGCCGTGACGCGCGGCGTGCAGTGGACGATGTCTGCGCCACGAACAGATTGATGACGTGCTGGCGCCGGCGATAGACGACGGCGCCGATCGGGCGCGCGTCGACGTAATCGAGCCGGCCGCCGATCAAAGTGAAGCCCTGTGCGGTGAGGTCGATCACCGGCGGCGCGACGTCGAGCTTGCCGTTGAACCAGGGCTTGACGGTGTGCTGATCGGTCGAGATCACATCGGTCAGGTGACCCGCCTGCAGCGAGCGCAGATGCGCCGAGACGATCTCGGCCTCGATCCGTTGCTGGTCGTCGTTGCGCAACACGATCGCGACGAGACCGGTGGCGGCCAACGCCGACACGGCCGAGCCCATCGCAAAACCCTTCAGCAGCGTGCGCCGGCTCGGCACCGCGGCGAGCGGCGTGATCGACGCCGCAGCAGCGGCAGGCAGCGCAGCTTCGATGCGCAGGCGCAAGGCGGCGGGCGCCTTCGTGATCAGGTCAGCGCCGGCCAGCGCCTGCTTCATCTGCCTGATCGCAGTTAGCTCGGCAGCGCAGCGCGGGCAGGCGGCAATATGGGCCTCGACCTCCCGGGCATGGCCGGCATCGAGCTCGCCATCGGCCAGCGCGTGGATCAGGATTTCGGCATCGTCGCAGGTCATGGCTTAGGGCTCCTCCTGCGCCAGCCAGGCGGCGCGCAGCATCGCGCGCGCCCGGGCGAGACGCGACATGACCGTGCCCACAGGCACGCCGGCGGCCTCCGCGATCTCGCGATAGGACAGGTTGTTGATCTCGCGCAGGACCAAGGTCTCGCGAAACGGCTCGGTGAGCGTATCGATCAGGCGCTGGATCGACGAGGCATCGCGCTGGCGCAGCATGGCGCCTTCCGGCGTCTCGACGCTGTCCTGCCAAAGCGGTGCCTGCTCCGTGGTCTCCGGCGCATCGTCGAGCGCCTTGACCGGCGCGCCGGCGCGACGTGCGAATTCGGCGTGGCAGACATTGCGCAGGATCGCGAACAGCCATGGCTTGATCGCCGGGCCGCGATAAGTGTCGAAATGCTTGTAGGCGCGCAAATAGCATTCCTGCACGGCATCCTCGGCGTCGGCCTGATGACGGAGCAGATAGCGCGCCAGCGTATAGACGTCGTCGAGATGCGGCAGCGCCGCCTCGCGGAAGCGCCGCGCCCTTTCGGGATCATCATGCGGTGTGGTCACCGGCTTCCTCTCCGGGTCGCTTCGCGGCATCACGGCCGGGCCCGCGCAGCGCTGCCGGCTCGACCGTGATGTGATGCTCATGCCCTGGTTTGCGGCGCTACTCAACCTTCACCAGTCCCGTCATGTGCGGATGCAGCGAGCAGAAATATTTGTAGTCGCCGCTCGCCGCGAAGGTGAACGAAAAGCTGTCATCGGTGTCGAGCGTCTTCGATCGGTATTTGCCGGCCGACACCACCGTATGCGGAATGTCGTCGTGGTTGGTCCAGGTCACGGTATCGCCGGCCTTCACCGTCACCTCGGCCGGGGTGAAGGTGAAATTGTCGATCGTGACCTTGATGGTCTCGGCGCGCAGCGGGGTTGCCGCGAAGCCGAGCAGGGCAGCAGCGAGCGCCCAGCCGATGCTGCGGTCGAACGACACGAATCCTGTCATCGCGATCGATCCTCAGCCCGCCAGCGGCGTGTCGATGATCGCCAGGCGCTCAGCGCCGGGCTTGAAGTCGATACTGGCGATGCCGAGCAGGCTGCGCAGCTTCGCATCCTCGACCTTCATCGGACCCGGCGAGGGCGCTGTGCCCGGCGCCGGCTGCGGGAATGCGGTCGATCGCGCGGTGTGGAAAGTGACGTTGCCCTCGACCTTCTGCATCACCTGGTGGATGTGGCCGTTCAGCACCGTCACCGAGCCGAACTCTTTCAAGGTTTCCAGCGCGCGGCCGCCATCCTCGGTTCCCCATCCCCATTGCGGGTACACCGTCCACAGCGGGATATGCGCGAACACCACGATCGGCGTCGAACGGGAGCGGCCCTTGAGGTCCTGCGCCAGCCATTCCAGCTGATCCGCGCCGAGATTGCCGAGGCCGCCGGCCTTGAGATCAACCACGTTGACGAGGCCGATGAAGTGCACGCCGCTGGCGTCGAACGAATACCAGCCGGCGCCGCGTGTGCCCTTGCCATAGCGCTCTTTATAAAGCTTGACCTCCTCGTCGAGGAAGTCGTGCTCGCCGGGCACGTAATGGACGTCGAGCCTGCTTTGCGAGATGATGCGGTCGGCATCATCGAACTCGGCCGCCTTCGACAGATGCGAGATGTCGCCGGTGTGGATCATGAAGGCAGGCTTCACCGGCATCGCCTTGATCCGATTGACGGCCTCTTCCAGCGTGCCGATCGCGTTGGGATTGGCCGGCTTATCGAAGCCGACATGGCTGTCGCTGATCTGCAGGAAGGTCAGGCCGGACGCCTGCTGCTCGGCGGCCCGGGCCGCGTCGACGAGGCCGAGCGAGCGTGGCACGCCGCCTGACAGCGTCCAGAGCACGCCCGTGCCGGCCCATGTCATGCATTCCAGCACCTTGCGGCGGCTGGCGCCGCGCGCGTCATGATCATCGAAGCTCATCATGCTCTCCCTTTGTCCTCATTGGGCTTACGGGTAGGGAGAGCGAAGAAGCGGGCGGTTTATTCCCGGCCTTGCGCAGCCGATCCTGCGATGACGTGTTCGTGATCATGCCCGCATCGGCGCACGGCTCGCATACGCAAGCAGGATATCGGCCGGGCGCCGTGCGAAATATAGTGATGTCTGGTGCCGCATGGCCGCGGCTGATCCACTGGACGCCATTCCGATGCATGACCGCGTGACCCCGAACCTGCAACAGGCCGAGACGGTCGCCGGCCGGATCGTCGCGCTCGACCGCGCCAGGACCTTCATCACGCTGTCGGTCGTGCTGTATCACTCCGCGATCAACTACACCTATTTCGGCCAGGGCGGCGACCGCATGCACTGGCTCGGCTTCGATCTCATCGCGCTGTTCAACGACAGCTATTTCATGTCCTGCATGTTCTTCATCTCCGGCCTGTTCGTGCCGGCGAGCCTGGCGAGGCGGGGACCGTCCGATTATGTCGGCCGTCGCGCGCTGCGCCTCGGCGTGCCCTATATCGTGTCGATCTTCGTGATCATGCCGATCGCCTACTACCGCTACTATGTGGCGGAGGACCATTTCACCACGGTGTGGTGGCGGATGATCAGCGAAGGTCCGTGGCCATCGGGCTCGGCCTGGTTTCTCGGCGTGCTGCTGGCGTTCGATGCCGCCGCGGCGCTGTCATGGGCCATGGCGCCGCAACTGATCGGTCGCCTGGGCCGATGGCCCGCAGCGTTGCTGCGCCGGCCCCTGTTAGGATTTGCCGTCTTCCTCCTGGTCGCGAACGCCGCCTATCTGCCGCCGCATCTCTGGTTCGGCGACGGCGTATGGTTCATGCCCGGGCATTTTCCGCTGCCGCTGCAGGCGAGCCGGTCGTTGCTTTATCCCGTCTTCTTCATGGCCGGTGTGGCGATGGGGGCGGCCGGACTAACGACCGGGCCGTTCGCCGCGCAGGGGGCGCTGGTGCAGCGTTGGCCGGTGTGGTTCGGACTGTCCTATGGCTGCTATGGTCTGATCCTGTTTCTCGCCTACGCGCATCACAATTGGATCGCCGATTTCGACTCGCCGCCGCTGTGGTGGCGCGCGGCCTACGGCATGGCGGTGGCTAGCTTCTGCGCTTCGATGGCGTTCGCAGTACCGACCTTCTTCCTGCGCTGGAGGAGTGTGCCGCTGGCGCTGATGGATCGCATGCAGCCGTCGGCCTACGGCATCTATCTGCTGCACTTCCTGCCGCTGTTGTGGCTGCAATATCTGGTCTACGTTCCGGCCTGGCCCGCGGCGGTGAAGTTCGCCATCGTCCTGGTCGGGACGCTCTCGGTGAGCTGGCTTGCGGCGGCGCTGTTGCGGCGCCTTCCGCTGGTCGCGCGGGTCATCTGAATGCCGTGTCCGATGCGTGAGCATAGTTTGACGACGGCAGCATGACCCGCCGGGTCTTATCCCCATTGTCCTGCGCGTGCCTGCCGTCGTCGGCCTGTCAGCGAAATGTTAGTTTCGCGCGATAGCGTCCGCAGCAGTTCGCGCGGCGTCAAGCGCGCAGCCCGTAGCGTAAGCGTAGCGTGTGCGAGATCGCGTCGTGCCGCTCGTGACAGGCGAGCGGCACGGGTCGCGATCAGCGCGTTCCCCGCCCGACGTCCTCACCGCGTATCTTCCAGGATCATCGCGGCCGCCTTCTCGGCGATCATTGCGGTCGGCGTGTTGGTGTTGCCTGAGGTGATGGTCGGCATGATCGAGGCGTCGGCGATGCGCAGGCGCGCGATGCCGTGGAAGCGCAGCCGTTCGTCGACGACCGCCATTGGATCGTCCGCGATACCCATCTTCGCCGTGCCGACGGGATGGAAGATCGTGGTGCCGATGTCGCCGGCCGCCTTGGCCAGCGCCGCATCGTCGTCGCCGACGGCCGGACCGGGCAGATATTCCTCGGGCCTGTAGGCTGCGAGCGCGCTCTGCTTCATCAGCCGGCGCGTGACGCGGATGGCGTCGGCCGCGACCTGGCGGTCGTCCTCCGTCGCCAGATAGTTCGGCGCGATCGAGGGCGCCTCGTCCAGCTTGGCGGAGCGAATGCGCACCGTGCCGCGCGAGGTCGGCCGCAGGTTGCAGGCGCTGACGGTGATGGCCGGGAAACGGTGCAGCGGATCGCCGAACTTGTCGAGCGACAGCGGCTGCACGTGGAACTGGATGTTGGCGCGGTCGCGCGTCGCGTCCGAGCGCGTGAAGATGCCGAGTTGGGACGGCGCCATGGTCAGCGGTCCGCGGCGGCGGAACGCGTAGTCCAGTCCCATCAGGCCGCGCCGGACCAGCGAGTAATAGGTCTCGTTCAGCGTCTTCACGCCCGTGACCTTGTAGATCGCGCGCTGCTGCAGATGGTCCTGCAGATTGCGCCCCACGCCGGGCTTGTCGAAGACAGTGTCGATGCCGAGCCCGGACAGCCAGTCCGCCGGGCCGATGCCGGAGCGCTGCAGCACCTGCACCGAGCCGATCGAGCCGGCGCTGAGGATCACCTCGCCCTTGGCGCGGGCTTCGATGGTCTCGCCATTCTGCTGGAAGCGCACGCCTGCGGCGCGGCCGTTCTCGACGATCAGGCGATCGACGAGGACGTTGGTCTCGAGCCGGAGGTTCTGCCGATGCAGCGCCGGCTTGAGGAAGCCCCGCGCGGACGACCAGCGCCGGCCGCGCTTCTGGTTGACGTGGAAATAGCTGATGCCTTCATTGTCGCCGGTATTGAAATCGGGGATGCGGCGGATGCCCATCTGCTCGGCGGCATCGCCGACCGCATCAAGCACCGCCCAGGACAGCCGCGGCGCCTCGATCCGCCAGCCGCCGCCCACGCCATGGTGCTCGCTCTCGCCCAGGAAATGGTCCTCGAGCCGCCGGAACACCGGCAGGACATCGGAATAGGACCAGCCGGCGAGGCCGAGCTGCCGCCAATGGTCGTAATCGGCAGCCTGGCCGCGCATCGAGATCATGGCGTTGATGGCCGAGCTGCCGCCGATCACCTTGCCGCGGGGATAGGCCAGCGAGCGGCCGTTGAGGCCCGGCTCGGCCTCGGTGCGAAACATCCAGTCGGAGCGCGGATTGCCGATGGCGAAGAGGTAGCCGACCGGAATATGGAACCAGATCCAATTGTCCTTGCCGCCGGCCTCCAGGATCAGGACGCGCTTGGTCGGATCAGCCGACAGCCGGTTGGCGAGGATGCAGCCGGCGGTGCCGGCGCCCACCACGATGTAGTCATAATCGCCCTCGAGCTGTCTCGGCATGCGGCATTCCCTTCCCATCATTGGGGAGGCTTTTAGTCAGCGGAGACGGGGAGGGACAAGCATCACGTTCATGGCTGGTTGACCGAGCCATGAGACAGGCGCAGCCCAGACCCTGGCGAGATCTTGGGCGGTGCGACTTTTGCATGCTAGAACGGCTCAAATATCCTTTCTGGAGCTACGAGAGTCCCCCATGCCCATCGTCAACCGCGTCGCCGATCTGCAGCCCGATATCCAGGCCTGGCGGCGGGATATCCATTCGCACCCGGAGCTGCTCTACGAGGTGCATCGGACCGCGGCCTTCGTGGCCGACCGGCTGCGCGAATTCGGCTGTGACGAGGTCGCGACGGGGCTGGGCAAGACCGGCGTCGTCGGCGTCATCAAGGGCCGCAAGCCCGGCAGCGGCGAGGTCAAGGTGCTCGGCTTGCGCGCCGACATGGATGCGCTGCCGATCGAGGAGGCGACCGGGCTGCCCTATGCCTCGAAGACCCCGGGCCTGATGCATGCCTGCGGCCATGACGGCCATACCGCGATGCTGCTCGGCGCCGCGCGCTATCTCGCCGAAACCCGCAACTTCGCCGGCGAGGTGGCCGTGATCTTCCAGCCGGCCGAGGAGGGCGGTGCCGGCGCCGAGGCGATGATTAAGGACGGATTGATCGAGCGTTTCAAGATCGACCAGGTCTACGGCATGCACAACGGTCCGGGGCTGCCGATCGGCGCCTTCGCGATCCGCCCGGGAGCGCTGATGGCTTCGACCGACGCCATCGACATCACCATCGAGGGCCATGGCGGTCATGCGGCCAAGCCGCACAATTGCATCGACTCGCTGCTGGTCGGCGCTCAGCTGGTCACGGCCTTGCAGCAGATCGTGTCACGCAGCGTCGATCCGCTGGAGGCGGCGGTACTGTCGATCTGCGAATTCCACGCCGGCAATGCGCGCAACGTGATTCCGCAGAGCGCGGTGCTGCGCGGCACGGTGCGCACCCTGACGCCGAAGGTACGCGACCTGATGGAGAAGCGGGTGCGCGAGGTCGTGACCGGCGTCGCCCAGATGACCGGCGCCCGGATCGATCTCGACTATTCGCGCAACTATCCCGTGGTGATGAACCATCCCGAGCAGACCGAGATCGCCATCCGTGCCGCCAAGGAGGTCGCAGGCGACGCCAATGTGCACGAGATGCCGCCGATGATGGGCGGTGAGGATTTCGCCTATATGCTCGAAGCCCGCCCCGGCGCCTTCATCTTCGTCGGCAATGGCGACTCGGCCGGCCTGCATCACCCGGCCTATAATTTCAACGACGAGGCTATCGTCTACGGCACCTCGTTCTTCATCAAGGTGGTGGAGAACACGCTGGCGGCGTGAGCCGCCCCGCGCATCTGCTGTCTCGTCGTGATGGCCGGGCTCGACCCGGCCATCTTCGTTTCGGCCGCAGCGTCAGGCCGCATGCGCGCGCTTGAGCGCGGCCGCGGCGATCTTCAGGTCCTTGACGAAGAGCTCATACTCCCGCGCCTTGGCGTCGGCATCAGGAAGCCGGAGCAGGTAGGACGGATGCACCGTGACCATCGCCTTGGTTGCGATCATGTTGGGACCCTCGGGCAGGTCGACGACGTGGCCGCGGTTCTTGGTGACTGGCGTGATCTTGCCGAACACCGATTGCGCCGCGGTCGCGCCCAGCGCCACCACCAGGGCCGGGCGGACCGTAGCGAGCTCACGCTCGTACCATTGCCGGCAGGCCTTGATCTCCGGCGTCGCAGGCTTCTGGTGCAGCCGGATCTTGCCGCGGGGGACGAACTTGAAGTGCTTCACCGCATTGGTGACGTAGACCTTGCTGCGGTCGATGCCGGCCTCCTGCAGCGCCCGGTCGAGCATCTGGCCGGCCGGGCCGACGAAGGGATGGCCAGCGAGGTCCTCCTTGTCGCCGGGCTGCTCGCCGACCAGCATCAGCGGCGCATGGTCAGGGCCTTCGCCGAACACGGTCTGCGTGGCATCCTTCCACAGCGGGCAGGCGCGGCAGGCAGCGGCTTCTTCACGCAAGGTCTCAAGATCGGCCGCGGCGACATCAGGTGAGGTCTCAGCAGCGGGTGCCGTGGGTTTGCGCGTCATTGCTGGCTCCTCAATCCGTTTCTGCGGCTTGTGCGGCGCGGTGCCGGGCTCGGCGATCATTGCCGACATGCGCCTGCCGGCGGCCGCGATCAGCGGCTGGATCAGCTTGGCCTCGGGCAGGTTCTGCCAGTATTTCTTCGGCATCTCCTTTTCCATCGCCTTCACTTTCAGCCGTGCCGGATTGAAAATGCTGGCGTAATAGCGCAGCCACACCTCTTCGAGCCGGTCTTCCGACGGCGCTTCGGCCTTGCTCACACCGGGTGTGAAGGAGACGCGGCTGCCGTCCCAGTGGGCGCACATTTCCGGCGTCAGGATCGACCAGGGCATGTCGGCGAAGCGGCGGGCGAAGAACGGCGCGGCGCGTTCCACGATGTGGTGGTCCGGCTCGAACCAGGCGACGTAGCGCGCCTCGCGCTCGCGTCCGACTTCGCGGAAGCGGACGAAGGCGTGCATCTTGTGGACGTCGCGCCGCACCGCCCGCGCCAGCGCATTTGCCTGCGCCACGTCAGGATCAGTCGCGATCTCCATCAGATCGTGGTTGGTCCTGAGACGCCACAACAGCCGATAGAGCAGGGTGAAGCGGTTGGGATCGCGGTGCAGGATCGCGCTTTCGGCCAGCTCCATGAAGCTCGCCGGCACCGAGAATGCGCCCTTGGGCACCTCAGGGAGCTGCGTATCGGCCTGATCGTCGAACAGGTCGGGCGCGGCGCCTTTGACACGCCAGGAGACGTCGGCGGGCCTGACGTCGTTCATCGCCAGCGCCCGCGCCGCCGTCCGCCAGCCGTCGAAATCGGTGTCGCTGTCGAGGGTTACGACGTGCATTTGTCTCCTCACGTCATTGCGGGCGAGGCGGCCTGTCCGCCATAGCCCGAGGGGCCACGGCGGAAGCAATCCAGAGTCGTCGTGCCGCCCCTGGATTGCTTCGGGGCGTCGCCCCCGCAATGACGACCTGGTTAGAATCCAAATCCCAACTGCTGCGGTTTGGGGCGTAGCCGTGCCGCCAAGCCGGCGCCGTCGAGCAGAGACGGCTGTGGCCGGTGGTCGGAGAGAACGATGAACGGCAGTGCCTTGTTCCGGATGACGTTGAGCCGGGCCAGATCCGCGAAGCGGATCGTGGTGGTGCGGCGGGTGGCGAGGATGCGCTGCACGGTGCGGGTGCCGAAACCGGGGACCCGCAGCAGCTCCTCCCGGCTGGCGGTGTTGATGTCGAGCGGGAAGCGGTCGCGGTGGCGCAGCGCCCAGGCGAGCTTGGGATCGATGTCGAGCGGCAGCATGCCCTCGTTCTCCTCGACGATCTCATCGGCCTCGAAGCCGTAGAACCGCATCAGCCAGTCGGCCTGGTACAGCCGGTGCTCGCGCACCAGGGGCGGGGCCTGCAGCGGCAGCGCGCGGCTGGCATCGGGGATCGGGCTGAAGGCGGAGTAATAGACGCGCTTGAGCTTGTAGGCGCCGTACAGATTGGACGAGGTCGACAGGATAATGCGGTCATTGGCCTGGTCGGCGCCGATGATCATCTGTGTGCTCTGGCCGGCCGGCGCGAAGCGCGGCGGCCTGGCGCGGCGCGCCGTCTTTTTCGCCTCCGCTGTCTCGTCGAGCTTGAGCCGGAGACGGCCCATGGTGCGGCGGATCGCGCGCTGGTCCTTCTCCGGCGCCAGCATCGTGAGGCTCGCCTCCAGCGGCGTCTCGATGTTGATGCTGAGCCGATCGGCATATTTGCCGGCCTCCGCGATCAACGCCTCGTCCGCTTCCGGAATCGTCTTCAGATGGATGTAACCGCGGAAACGGTACTCCTCGCGCAGCTTGCGCGCGACGCTGACAACCTGCTCCATCGTGTAGTCGGGACTGCGGATGATGCCCGACGACAGGAACAGTCCCTCGATGTAGTTGCGGCGATAGAAGTCGATGGTGAGCTTCACCACCTCGTCGACCGTGAAGCGCGCGCGGGCCACGTTGGAGGAGGCGCGGTTGACGCAATACAGGCAGTCGAAGTTGCAGGCGTTGGTCAGCAGGATCTTGAGCAGCGAGATGCAGCGTCCGTCCGGCGCATAGGAGTGGCAGATGCCCATGCCGGGCGATGTCGAGCCGAGCCCCTTGCCGTCGCGGGAATCCCGCATCTCGGTACCGCTGGAGGCGCAGGACGCGTCATACTTGGCGGCATCGGCCAGGATCTCAAGTTTGCGCAGCAGCTCCATGCTTTTGAATCCCTTTGATTCCATTCGTTGAATCAGACCCGGGTCAATCCCGATTGACTCTCTCGAAGGCGTTAGCTTTATATTAGAACGTATCATGAACAAAGAGGGTCGTCGCGGGTTCACTGCCTGACACTGAAAGAACGGCAGCGCCCGCACGATGGATTGAAAGGAGCGGCGACGGATGACCGGCGCACGCATGGAGACGCTCGCGCGGTTGCGCGGCCGCATTGCCCGCCTCGAAGCGGCCGATGGTGCGCATGATCTGCGCCGGGTCGCGCTCGGCCATGACGAGGCCGATGCGGTGCTGCAAGGCGGCCTCGCCACGGGCGCGCTGCACGAGGTGTTCGCCGAGAGCGGTCGCCAGGCGGTGGCTGCGACCGGCTTTTTGTGCGGGCTCGCGGCGCGCGTCGCGGCACGTCGGCCGTTGATCTGGATCCGGCAGGATTTCGCCGAGCGCGAGGCCGGCGCGCTGTCGATGAGCGGGCTCGCCGAACTCGGGCTCGATCCGCGCCGCCTCGTGATCGTGCGCGCGCCCGATCTCGACCATGCTCTGCGCACCGCTGCCGACGCGCTCGCCTGCGATGCGCTCGGCAGCGTGATGCTGGAGGTGTGGGGCGAGACGCCAAAGCTCGATCTCGTCGCCAGCCGCAAGCTGACCTTGATGGCGCAGGAGTCCGGCGTGACAGCGCTGCTCTTGCGCATCGCCGCCGCGCCTGAGCCCTCGACCGCGGAGACGCGCTGGGTGGTGCGCAGCGCGCCGTCGCTCTCAGCTGCACCGTGGATGGCGTGGGGCGCGCCCCGCCTCGATGCCGAGCTCATTCGCAACCGTCACGGCCAGACCGGACGCTGGATCATGGAGTGGACCCCCGATGCGTGCCGTTTCAGCGAACCGGCGGCGGATCCTCAGCCTGTGGCTGCCGCGCCTGCCCATCGATCGGATCAAAAGACAGCTGGCCTTCACCGGCGCTCCGCCTGAGAGCAAGCCTCAGGTCGTCGTCATCAAGGACGCCAATGCACTGCTCATCCATACGCTCGACGAGGCCGCGGCGTGTCACGGCGTCAGCCTCGGCCAGCCGCTGGCGAATGCCCGCGCGGTCTGTCCCGACCTCGTCGTGCACGAGGCCGATCTCGCGGCTGACGCCAAGATGCTCGAAGGCATCGCCGATTGGTGCGACCGCTTCACGCCGCTGGTGGCGCTCGACCCGCCGCATGGGCTGTCGCTCGACATCACCGGCTGCGTGCATCTGTTCGGTGGCGAGGCCAAGCTTATGCAATCGGTCTGTGACGCGCTGACCGCGCATGGCCTCACAGTGTCGGCGGCGATCGCCTCCAATGCGGTGTGCGCGCGCACCCTGAACCGGCAGGTCCATGGCCGCATCGTGCCTAACGGCGAGGAGGCGGCCGCGGTGGCGCCGCTGCCGGTGGTCGCACTCGGCGGCAGTGAGGCTGTTACGCTCGGCCTGCGCCGTGCCGGCCTCAAGACCATCGGCGATGTTGCTTCGCGCGGCCGCAACGAGATCACCGCGCGGTTCGGCGCCGCCTTCACCCGCGTGCTCGCGCAAGCGCTTGGCGAGGCCGATGCGCCGATCAGCCCGCGCAAGGTGCCGCCGGACTACATTGTCGAGAAGCGTTTTGCCGAGCCGGTCGCGACCGACACCGTGATCGCGGCCAGCCTCTCCAGCCTGGCGGCGATGCTGGTGGCGGCGATGGCGCAGCAGGGCAAGGGCGCGCGGCGGCTGGAGGCCAGCTTCTTCCGCACTGACGGATTGGTGCGCATCATCGCGGTCGACACCGGCCAGCCGGTGACCGAAGCTGCCGTCGTCGACCGGCTGTTTCGCGAGCGCCTGGACGCCTTGAACGATCCGCTCGATCCCGGCTTCGGCTTCGACATGATCCGGCTGTCGGCCAGCCGCAGCGAGATCGTGGTGCAGCAGCAGCGCGATCTCGACGCCCATGTCCACGACAATGACGAGCTGTCGGCGCTGATCGACCGCATCGCCGCGCGCATCGGCGGCAAGCGCGTCATCGTGCATCTGCCAGTCGACACCCACATCCCCGAGCGCGCGGCGCTGCCGCTGCCGGCGCAGCACAATCTGGCGGCCACCAGCACGGCCGATTGGCCGGAGCGTAGCGACGGCGAGCCGCCGCTGCGACCGCTGCGGCTGTTCGCGCGCCCCGAGGCCATCCAGGTGATCGCCGGTGTCCCGGATGGTCCGCCCGCGCGCTTCGTCTGGCGCCGTGCCGCCCATGCGGTCGTGCGCGCCGAAGGCCCGGAGCGCATCGCGATGGAATGGTGGCGGCCGGAGGGGCAGGGGCTGACGCGCGACTATTTCCGCGTCGAGGACGAGCACGGCCTGCGCTTCTGGCTCTATCGCGATGGTTTGTATGACCGCGAGCTCGAGCCGCAGGAGGGCCTGCCGGTGCAGCCCGTCTGGTATATGCACGGGCTGTTCGCATGAGGGTAGGCGAGATCGCCTCCATCCCGCGCCGACCTCGCTGTTCACCCTCCCCTGCAGGGGGAGGGTCGGCGCGCATGCGCGCATGCGCGCCGGGGTGGGGTGACAGAGCATCCGCGGCTGCGGTGCTCAACTTTATGCGAGCGAGATCACGCATAGCTGAGAAGAGCGGAGTCAAGAGCGACCGTTTGCTGGGCTCACCCCACCCCGCCGCGCGCTTTGCGCGCGTCGACCCTCCCCCTCCAGGGGAGGGTGGGCAGCTGCGCAAGCCGCTTTGTGAGCGCTTTTCTTCCGCATCGCACAGGCAACGCGTCGTCCCAATCTCTGTGGCCCCGCCATGACTCCGATCCCCTATGCCGAGATCGGCGTCACCACCAATTTCTCGTTCCTGCATGGCGGCTCGCATCCGCAGGACTATGTGCACCAGGCCGCCGAATATGGTCTCACCGCCATCGGCATCGCCGATCACAACACGCTGGCCGGCATCGTGCGCGCCTATAGCGAGTTGAGTAACGACCGGCTGAGTTACAAGCCGAAGCTGATCTATGGCGCGCGGCTGGTGTTCAGCTGCGGCACCCCGGATATCCTGGTCTATCCGCGCGACCGCGCGGCGTACGGCCGGCTGTGCCAATTGCTCACCCGCGGCAAGCGCGGCAGTGATCTCGACAGGGTCGCCAAGGGCGATTGCCGCCTGAGCTTCGCGGATCTGTTCGACTTCATCGCGGGCCAGCTCCTGGTGCTGATGCCGCCGCATCGCTTTGACGAGGACGCCCTCGGCAACATCCTGGCACGGCTGAAAGACAGCCGCGCCGACGGCGTCTGGCTCGCGGCGAGCCTGCTGTATCGCGGGGATGACCGCCGCCGGCTGGCGCGGCTCGCGCGTCTGGCGGCTTCAAGCAAGGTGCCGCTGATCGCGACCAACGACGTGCTCTATCACCATCCCCAGCAGCGGATGCTGCAGGATGTGCTGACCTGCATCCGCGAGAAGGCCACGATCGAGAGCATCGGCCGCCGTCTCCAGGCCAATGCCGAGCGCCATCTCAAGCCGGGACACGAGATGGCGCGGCTGTTCCGCGATTACCCCGATGCCATCACTGAGACCATCCGCTTCACCGACCGCATCGTCTTTTCGCTTGACCAGCTCAAATACCAATATCCCGACGAGCCGGTGCCGCCCGGCAAGACCGCGCAGGGGCATCTGGAGGACCTGACCTGGGCCGGCGCGAAAACCTATTTCGGCGATGACCTCGACGACAGGCTGCGCGCGGTCCTCAACAAGGAGCTGGCGCTGATCGCCGAGCTCAACTACGCGCATTATTTCCTCACCGTCCACGACATTGTCCGCTACGCGCGGAGCCAAGGCATTCTGTGCCAGGGTCGTGGCTCGGCAGCGAATTCGGCGGTATGCTACGTGCTCGGCATCACCTCGGTCGATCCGACCAAGATCGACCTCTTGTTCGAGCGCTTCATCTCCAAGGAGCGGCTGGAGCCGCCGGATATCGACGTCGATTTCGAGCATTCGCGGCGCGAGGAGGTGATGCAATATGTCTACCGCCGCTATGGCCGCCACCGCGCCGCGATCATCGCCACCGTCATCCATTATCGCCCGCGCAGCGCCATTCGCGATGTCGGCAAGGCGCTGGGGCTGACCGAGGACGTCACCGCCGTGCTCGCCGACACCGTGTGGGGCAGCTGGGGTGACGGGCTCTCCGACATACAGGTGCGTCAAGCCGGGCTCGATCCCGCCAATCCGATGATCCGACGCGCGGTCGAACTCGCGGCCGAGCTGATCAATTTTCCGCGCCATCTCTCGCAGCATGTCGGCGGCTATGTGCTGACCCAGGACCGGCTGGACAGTTACGTGCCGATCGGCAATGCCGCGATGGACGACCGCACCTTCATCGAATGGGACAAGGACGACGTCGACGCGCTCAGCATGATGAAGGTCGACGTGCTGGCGCTGGGCATGCTGACCTGCATCCGCAAATGCTTCGACCTGATCGCCGATCACAAGGGCAGGCGGTATGTGCTCGCGGATATCAAATCGGAGGATGATAACGAAGTCTATCAGATGCTGCAGCGAGGCGAGTCGCTCGGCGTGTTCCAGGTCGAGAGCCGGGCGCAGATGAACATGCTGCCGCGCCTCAAGCCGCGCACCTTCTACGATCTCGTCATCGAGGTCGCGATCGTCAGGCCCGGGCCGATCCAGGGCGACATGGTGCATCCTTATCTGCGCCGCCGGAACAGGCTGGAAAAGGTGACCTATCCGTCGCCGTCACCGGATCATGGTCCGGCGGATGAACTCTACAAAGTGCTGCACAAGACGCTCGGCGTGCCGCTGTTCCAGGAGCAGGCGATGCGGATCGCGATCGAGGCCGCCAAGTTTTCACCCGAGGAGGCCAACGGCCTGCGCCGCGCGATGGCGACGTTCCGCAATGTCGGCACCATCGGTTCCTATGAGGAGAAGATGGTCTCGAGCATGATCGCGCGCGGCTACGATCCGGCCTTCGCCAAGAGCTGCTTCGACCAGATCAAGGGCTTTGGCTCCTACGGCTTTCCGGAAAGCCATGCCGCGAGTTTCGCACAATTGGTCTATGTCTCGTCCTGGCTGAAATGCTTCCACCCGGATGCCTTCTGCTGCGCGCTTCTGAACTCGCAGCCGATGGGGTTCTACGCGCCGGCGCAGATCGTCGGCGACGCCCGCAAGAACGGCGTCGAGATCCGCAACATCGACGTCTCCCACAGCTTCGCCGACAACACGCTGGAAGAGACCGACGGCAAATACTGCGCCGTCCGCCTCGGCTTCCGCCAGATCGACGGCTTCCGCTGGATCGACCGCGACGAGGAGCGGATCAGGAAGCTGTCGGAGGTGGTGCGAAAAGCGCAGGCGGCGGCTGTCTCTCCACGTTCTTTGCCAGCTATCTCCTCGGTGTCATTCCGGGGCACGCGTAGCGCGAGCCCGGAATCCATAACCACGATCGGGAGTACGGATTCCGGGCTCGCCCTCCGGGCGCCCCGGAATGACAGCGTGGAGGCAGTCGTTTCTGACTCACAAGCCCTTGATGAAGGTCGAGGGGGCGATGCTGTCGCTTCACTCCAGAACGATGACCGCGACGATGACTGGGCCGACCGCATCGTCAAGGCGCGCGCCCGCGGCCCCTTCACCTCGCTAGAGGACTTCGCCCGCGACACCGCGCTGCCCAAGCGCGCGCTCTTGCTGCTGGCCGATGCCGATGCGTTCCGCTCGCTCGGGCTCGATCGCCGCGCCGCGCTCTGGGCCGTGCGCCGGCTACCCGACGACGTGCCGCTGCCCTTGTTCGAGGCCGCGATCGCCCGCGAACAGCCGGACGAGGGCGCCAAGCCGCTGCCGGAAATGCCGCTGCCGGAGCAGGTGGTCGCGGACTATCAGACCATCCGCCTGTCCTTGAAGGGCCATCCGATGGAGTTCCTGCGCCGGCGCTTCACGGCTGAGGGCGTGCTGGCCTGCCGCGATGTCAACGACGCCAATGATCGCCGCCATATCCGCTGCGCCGGCGTGGTGCTGGTGCGGCAGCGGCCGGGCAGCGCCAAGGGCGTCGTGTTCATGACCCTGGAGGACGAGACCGGGATCGCCAACATCGTGGTGTGGCCGAAGGTGATGGAGACCTTCCGCAAGGAGGTGATGGGCGCGCGCCTGGTGCTGGTCGAGGGCCGCATCCAGAGCAGTCCGGAGAAGGTCGTGCATCTCGTCGCCGAGCGTCTCGTCGACCGCAGCGCCGATCTCGCATTGCTGGCGGATGATCGCCTCGGCAGCAGCGCCATCCCGCAAGGCCCGATGCCGGCAGAGCCGCTCAACGACGACCGCCGCGATCATCCCGACAATCCCTCGCAGCGCGTCAGCCATCCCCGCAACGTCCGGATTTTGCCACGCTCGCGCGATTTTCATTGAGATGTCACATTGCATCGCGTCACGGCATCGCGTCGCGCGCCACTGGCCGCGGCGCGGGCCCGAGCCCTTCAGATGCCCGGGGATCCCGTTGTGCAAACGTCAGAGTAGCGTCGTACCTGCCGAGGTTGTCCTGATGTTGCGTCTCACCGCCAGCGCTATTTCTGGTTCCCTCGATATGGGATGGTGCGTTGCAACGAAATTGCAACGGGCCAAAACCAGCTGAATGCAGGCTGAACGGCTGTCGTTGAACTTTCAAATTTTTAAAGCAAAACAGAGGCGAGTTGGGCGATTTTTAGGTTGTTTAAAGTGTCAGTTCCGCACTAATAGCGCAGCAATCAACGGCCGATACCCGGGCGCCATCGTAAGGTGGACGTAAGGTGGATGGGCTATGGCGTCGAACATGAACCAGTCCCCGCAATTGCTGAGTACAAAACGGCTGATCATCGGTTTGGCGACGCTGGCCGTGGCCGGCGCGGGTGGCTATGTCTACGCCCAATTCCGTTCGATGCCGTCCGCCAAGGACAATATCGAGCTGTCCAGCCAGTCGCGCCGCAATAGCACCACTTTCACGCCCTCGGCAGCGGAATGGGCGACGCTGACCATCGAGCCGGTCTGTGACAAGATCTTCCGCGCAGAGCACATCACCGAGGGCAAGGTCGCCGTCGACGAGGACCGTTCGACACCGGTTTTCTCGCCCTATGCCGGCCGCGTGACCAAGTTGCTGGCGCGCCCGGGCGAGACCGTCCGCCAGGGCCAGCCGCTGTTCGTCATCGAGGCCGCCGATACTGTCCAGGCGCAGAACGATTTCATCACCGCGATCACCTCGATGAACAAGGCCAAGTCGGCGCTGGATCTCGCTGATATCCAGTACAAGCGCGCGAAGGATTTGTTCGAGGGGCGGGCGATCCCGCTGAAGGACTTTCAGCAGGCGGAGGCAACCTCCGTTCAGGCCCAGAACGACATGCGTTCGTCACAAACGGCGCTGGAGGCGGCCCGCAACAAGCTGCGTATCCTCGGCTTCACCGATGCCGCGATCGCCGATTTCCAGAACAAGGGCACCATCGATCGCGAGATCACGATCTACGCGCCGATCGGCGGCACGGTCGTGCAGCGCAAGGTCGGGCCGGGCCAGTACGTCAATGCCGGCGCGAGCGATCCCGTGTTCGTGATCGGAGATCTGTCGACCGTCTGGCTCACGGCCTTCGTTCGGGAGAGCGACGCCGCGCTGGTCGATGTCGGCGAGGAAATCCTCGTCAACGTGCTGGCGCTGCCAGGCCGTCCTTTGAAGGCCAGCATCAATTATGTCGCCACGTCGATCGACCCGGCGACGCGCCGGCTGTTGGTGCGCGCGACCATCGACAACAAGGACGGTCTGCTCAAGCCGGAGATGTTTGCCAACGTCACGATCTATTCTCCGGGCGAAAAGCCCGCCGTGGCCGTGCCGCGGCAGGCGCTGATCTATGAAGGCAACCAGGTTCGGGTCTGGGTCGCTCGTCCCGACAAATCGATCGAGCTCCGCAAGATCAAGACCGGCCTCGTCAACGGCGACCAGGTGGCCGTGGAGGACAATCTGAGCGCGGGCGAGCAGATCGTCACCAAAGGCAGCCTGTTCATCGATCGCGCTGCCTCCGGCAGCTGAGATGTGGTTCTGCCTGCCTTGCTGAAAGTGCCGACCTGAATGGATCGCCTCGTCGCCATCGCCGTCCAGCGGCGCTTCCTCATGGTCGGAATGTTTGTCGCCGTGCTGATCGGCGGCCTGATCGCGTTCCGCCAGCTCAACATCGAGGCCTATCCCGATCCGACTCCGCCGATGGTCGACATCGTGACGCAGAGCCCGGGACTGTCGGCCGAGGAGATCGAGCGTTACATCACGATCCCGATCGAGACCCAGGTCGCCGGCATCAAGAACCTGCGCACGATCCGAACGATCTCGCTGTACGGCCTTTCCGACGTCAAGCTGCAGTTCTCCTTCGACTACACCTATGACGAGGCGCTGCAGCAGGTCCTGAACCGGCTGTCGCAGCTGTCGCCGCTGCCGGGCAATGTCACGCCGCAGATCTCGCCATTGAGCGCCGTCGGTGAGATCTATCGCTATCGGCTGCGCGGCCCGCCCGGCTACAGCGTGCTCGACCTCAAGACCTTGCAGGACTGGGTGCTGCAGCGGCGCTTCCGCGCCGTGCCGGGCGTCATCGACGTCACCGGCTGGGGCGGCAAGACCAAGACCTATGAGATCCAGGTCGACTTCAACAAGCTGGTCGCCAACGGCCTGACCCTGCCGCAGCTGTTGCAGGCGGTCGGCAACTCCAACATCAATGTCGGCGGCAACACCGTCGAGATCGGCACGCAGTCGGCCGTGGTGCGCGGCGTCGGCCTGATCCGCTCGATGGACGACCTCGCCAACACCATGGTGTCGCAGAGCGGCGGCAATCCGGTGCTGGTGAAGGACGTTGCCAATGTCACGGTGGCGGAGAAGCCGCGGCTCGGCATCGCCGGCCTCAACAACAATGACGACATCGTCCAGGGCATCGTGCTGATGCGGCGCGGCGAGCAGAGCTCGCCGACCATCGCCCGCGTCGAGCAGCTGGTCGATCAGATCAACAACTCCACGATCCTGCCGCCGGGCGTGCGCATCGAGCGCATCTATGACCGCAAGGACCTGATCGACACCACGACGCACACCGTGCTGCACAACATGGTGGTGGGCATCGGCCTGATCGTGCTGCTGCAGTGGGTGTTCCTCGGCAATCTCCGAAGCGCGCTGATCGTCGGCGCCACGATTCCGTTCGCGCTGTTCTTCGCCGTCATCATCCTGGTGCTGCGCGGCGAATCCGCAAACCTGCTGTCGGTCGGCGCGATCGATTTCGGCCTGATCGTCGATGCCACCGTGATCATGGTCGAGGCGATCTTCCGCAGGCTGTCGCAGACGACGCCGCTGTCCGCCGCCGAGGAAAGCCACATCTCGCCGGAAACGATGATGGGCATGAAGAGCCACGCGATCCTGTCGGCCGCGGCCGATGTGTCGCGCTCGATCTTCTTTGCCGCCGCCATCATCATCGCCGCCTTCCTGCCGCTGTTCACCTTGAGCGGCGTCGAGGGCAACATCTTCGGGCCGATGGCGCGCACCTATGCCTATGCGCTGGCCGGCGGCCTGCTCGCGACTTTCACGGTGACCCCGGCGCTGAGCGCCATCATCCTGCCGGCGCATGTCGAGGAGACCGAGACGCGCTTGATGCGGCTGCTGCACGCGATCTATGCGCCGGTGCTGCGCTGGGCCGTCGGCAACCGCAATCTGGTGATCACGGGTGCGATCGGCCTCGTGCTGCTCACCGTGGTGGTCGGCCGGCTGCTGGGTCTCGAATTCCTGCCCAAGCTGGAAGAGGGCAATCTCTGGATCCGCGCCACCCTGCCGCCGACGATCTCGCTGCAGGAGGGCAACGCCTACGTCAACGAGATGCGCAAGATGATCCGCGCGCGGCCCGAGGTCGAGGCCGTGGTCTCGCAGCATGGCCGTCCTGACGACGGCACCGATGCCGCGGGCTTCTTCAACGCGGAGTTCTTCGCCCCGCTGAAGCCGGTCAAGGACTGGCCCGGCACCAAGGACAAGGACCAGCTGACGGCCGAGCTGTTGAAGCAGCTCGATGACCGCTTCCCAGGCGTCGAGTTCAACTTCTCGCAATATCTGCAGGACAACGTCTCCGAGGCTGTGTCCGGCGTGAAGGGCGAGAACTCGATCAAGCTGTATGGCAACGACCTGCAGGCGCTGACCGACACCGCCAACAAGATCAAGCAGGTCCTGTCCACGGTGCAGGGCGTGACCGATCTTGCGGTGTTCACCTCGCTGGGGCAGCCGACCGTCCAGATCGACATCGATCGTGCCAAGGCGGCGCGCTACGGGCTGGCGCCGGGCGACATCAACGCCACCATCAAGGTGGCGATCGGCGGCGACACCGCGGGCGATCTCTACGAGCCGGGAAGCGACCGGCATTTCCCGATCATCGTCCGCCTCGCGCCGGAATATCGCAAGAGCGCCGAGGCGATCGAGAATCTGCGCATCGGCGCCCAGGGGCCGAACGGCGTCACCCAGATCCCGTTGAGCGAGGTCGCCACCATCAAGCTGGTCTCGGGCGCGGCCTATATCTATCGCGAGCAGCAGGAGCGCTATCTGCCGATCAAGTTCTCGGTGCGTGAGCGCGATCTCGGCAGCGCCATCCAGGAGGCGCAGCAGAAGGTCGCCGAGCAGGTGCAGCTGCCGGCCGGCTCGCGCGTCGAATGGGTCGGCGAGTTCGGCAACCTGCAGGACGCGATCAAGCGGCTGTCGATCGTGGTGCCGATCAGCCTGGCGCTGATCGGCGTGCTCTTGTGGTTCAATTTCGGCTCGATGGCCGACACGCTGCTGGCGATGAGCGTGATCCCGATGGCGATCTTCGGCGGCGTCGTCGGCCTCGTGCTGTCGGGGATTCCGTTCAGCGTCTCGGCGGCGATCGGCTTCATCGCGTTGTTCGGCATCGCGGTGATGGACGGCATCATCATCCTGTCGCAGTTCAACCAGCTGATCGACGAGGGCGTCGACCGGATCGAGGCGGTGATCCGCACCGGCGAGTTGCAGCTGCGGCCGGTGCTGATGACCTGCGTCGTCGCCGGCATCGGCCTGTTGCCGGCGGCGCTTTCGACCGGCATCGGCTCGCAGGTGCAGAAGCCGCTCGCGATCGTCGTCGTCACCGGCATGATGCTGGCGCCGGTCGTCATCCTGATCACGCTGCCCGTACTGATCTCGCTGTTCTCGCGGCGGCGGGTTCGCTAGATCCGCATGTGCGCGTCGATGCGCGCGGCCGCGCCGGCATCGACCACGGCGGCATCGACGATCTCGCCGCGCTTGAACACGAGATAGCGGTCGCTGATCGACAGTGCGAACGGCAGATGCTGCTCGACCACGATCATCGAGGTGCCGATCTCGCGGCGGACGCGGACCAGCACCTCCGACAGGCGGTCGACCACGGAAGGCTGAAGTCCTTCCGTGACCTCGTCAAGCAGCAGCACGTCGGGCTTGGCCATCAGCGCGCGGGCGACGATCAGCATCTTCTGCTCGCCGCCCGACAAGGTCCCGGCGCGCTGGTTCAGCCGCTTCGTCAACACCGGAAACCAGCTGCCGACCTGCTCGAACAGGGCCTCGATGTCCTTGTCCGACAACAGGCCGAGCCTGAGATTGTCGCGCACCGACAGGTCCTGGAACAGCGCGTGCTCCTGCGGCACGTAGACCAGCCCCATCTTGCGCTTCAGATGTGGCGCCACCCGCGTCACGTCCTTGCCCGCGAGGGTGACGCTGCCGCGCCACGCCGGCAGAAAGCCCATGATCGCCTTGAGCAGCGAGGTCTTGCCCATGCCGTTCTTGCCGACGATCGCGAGCGTCTCGGCCTTCGCCAGCGTCAGGCCGACATTGCTGATGACCCCCGACGAACCATAGCCGCTGGCCAGCGCGTTGACCTCAAGGATCGCGGTCATGCCCGCTCCTCCGCATGCGGCACGTGCTGGCCGGTGTAGATCTCGCGCACCAGATCGCTGTTGACGACCTCGTCGACCGAGCCGTCGAGCGCGAGCCGGCCCTGGTGCAGCACGATGATGCGCGAGGAGATCTCGCGGACGAAATCCAGATCGTGCTCAACCAGCAGAATGCAGAGGCGATCACGGCGCGCCAGCGCGGTGAGAATCTCGGCGAACCCCTGGCGCTCGGCGCGGGTGAGGCCGGCGGTGGGCTCGTCGAGCAGCAGCACGTCGGGCTCGAGCGACAGCACCATCGCAAGCTCGAGCGCCTGCTTGAGGCCGTGGCTGAGATTGCGCGCCTCTTCGTCGAGCCGCTCGCTGAGGCCGGATCGTTCGACCACCGACATCGCCGCGGGCGGCAGCGCGAGTGTCGCCGAGCGGGAGGTCAGCGACGGCGGATCGGCATGCGTCCGTGCGACGCGCAGGCATTCGGCGACAGTCAGGGTCTCGAACACCGAGGCGGTCTGGAACTTGCGCCCCAAGCCGAAGCGCACGACGCGGTCCGGCGGCAGCCGCGCAATATCGTGCCCGGCGATCGCGACCTCGCCGGTGGAGCGTTCGCGTCCGTCCGACAGGCAGCGGATCAGGGTGGTCTTGCCGGCGCCGTTGGGGCCGACCAGGCTCAGCAGTTCGCCGCGATGCGCGGTGAACGCGACCCCGTCCAGCACCGAGAGGCTGCCGAAATGCTTGCCGAGCCCACGCACCTCGATCGCAACGGCATCCGGATGGCTGACGGTCGTGGCGGCAGGCGCCGGACAAAGCCTCGTAGCGGCGGCGCTCCCCGAACCGCGTGTGATCAGGCGCATCACGGCGCCGAGCAGGCCGTCGGGGAAGGCGAGGATGACGATGATCAGCGCGAGCCCGACGATCAGCTCCCATACATAGGGCAGGCTGTTGGCGAGATAGGCGCTGGCGACCTCGATGCACAGCGCGCCGATGACCGGGCCGATCACGGTGCCGCGGCCGCCGAGCGCGACCATGATCACGAGGTTGGTGCCGAAGGTGAAGCTGGCGTTTTCGGGCGCGGCGACCGCGCCGAAGCCGGCATAGAAGAAGCCGGCGAGCGCAGAGACGATCGCGGACAGCACCAGCACGATGATGCGCAGCCGCGATGTATCGATGCCGAGATAGCTGCAGCGCGCGTCATTGTCGCGCAGCGCCGACAGCAGCCGCCCGGTGTCGCTGCGCATCAGCCCGAGCGCGAGCACCGCGGTCGCGAGCAGTCCGAGGCCGGCGAGGCGCAGCCAGGTCTCGATCTCCAGATCGAAGCTCTCGAAGCCGACAAGGCCGCTGGACGAGCCGGTGAAGGTGCCGCCGGAGTACAGGATCTGCACCAGCACGATCGGCACCACCAGCGAGATCACCGAGGCGTAGAGCGGCGTCGAGCCGGGATAGAATGACAGCCAGCCGGTGAAGGCGGCCACAGCGGCCGCCACCGCGACCGCGGCGGCGATCGCGGCGCAGATCTGCCAGGGGCCGAAGCCATATTCGGTGAACATGATCGCGAGCGCATAGGCGCCGATGCCGAAGAAGGCGGACTGGCCGAAGGTCAGCGTGCCGCAATAGCCCCACATGATATCGACGGTGATCGCGGCGATCGCGACGAAGCAGGCGCGCACCAGGATGTTCACGAGGTAGGTATCGAGCAGCAGCGGCGCGATGATGATCACGCCGGCCGCGATGGCCACGAGCACCGCCGGGACGATCAGGCGCGGCAGCGCACGGCTCGTCGCGGGCGTCTCGGGAGAGGCGAGGGGGCGCGCATCAGGCACGGGCAAAACCCTCCGGCCGGATCCGCAGCACGATCGCGGCGCAGATCGCGATGGTCAGCCCGCCAAGGATCGGATTGACGAAGGTCGAGACCAGAACCTGCAAGGTCCCGAGCACGGCGCAGGAGCCGGCCAACGCCAGCAGCGACCCGCCGGACACCATCACCAGCATGAACGCGCCGATCAGCCAGGGCACGCCCATGTTCGGATCGACACTGGACAGCGGCGTGATCAGTGCGCCGGAGAGCGCCGCGAGGCCGCTGCCGAGCGCGAAGGTGATGAGCCGCACCCGCGACGAGTCGACGCCGAGCCCCTGCGCCAGCATCTCGTTCATGATGACCGCCTTGGTCGACAGGCCGAGCCGCGTGCCGTTGAGCAGGCCGGTGAACAGCAGGCCGACCATCACGGCCGCGACGATCATCACCAGCCGGTAGGCGGAATAATCGACGCCGAACAGATGCACCGTGCCCGAGATCGGCGCCTGCACGAATTGCACCTCGCGGCCGAACATCAGCGTGATCAGCTGTCCCAGCACGATGCCGAGACCCCAGGTGGCGAGGATCGCATCGAGCGGGCGTTTGTAGAGACGGCGAACGATCACGATTTCAGTGACGCCGCCGCAGATCGCGCCGGCAACGAAGGCCAGCGGCAGGATCAGGAACCATGGCAGGCTCAGCTGCGCGCCGACCAGCGCGGCATAGGCGCCCACGGTGAGGAAGGCGGCGTGGGCAAAATTGATGATCTTCATGACGCCGAACACGATCAGCAGGCCGGCGGCGATGATGAAGAGCATGGCAGCCGTCGTGACGGCATCGAGGGCGACGGTCAGCATGGTCATTCCCAGTCGAGAGGGACGAGGCGGAGATGCTCCGCCTCGCCGGGATCATAGACGATCAGGACTTGCCCGGGCACTGCGCGCCAGGATCGACGTTCTTGAAGCTCTGGATGACCTTCACGCTGCCGTCGGCCTGGACCTGGCCGAGATACATGGTCAGCGGCGCATGGCGCTGCTTGTCCATCTTGATGGTGCCGCGCGGACCCTCGACCGAGACCTCGGCCAGCGCCTTCAAAACCTTGTCCTGGTCGGTGCTGCCAGCCTTCTCGACGGCAGCCTTGTAGGCGTAGACCGCTTCGTACTGCGGAACAGACAGATCGTTCGGCGTCTTCAGCTCGGCGCCGAACTTCTTGGCCATCGACGCCAGGAAGGTCTTGTTGGCGGGCGTGTCGATGCCGGTCACGTAGGACGCCGACAGGTAGATGCCAGCGGCATCCGCGCCCATGCCCTTGGCGGTGCCCTCGTCGACGGCGAGATTGCCGTAAGGCAGGGTCACGCCGGCGGCGCGCAACTGCTTGGTCAGCGTCACATTCGGCGCGCCGCCCGCGGTCGAGGTGATCAGCGCATCCGCGCCGGAGGCCTTGAGCTTGGAGATGATCGAGGTCCAGTCGGAGCCGTCCATCGGCAGATACTCTTCACCGACCACCTTTCCGCCGGTCTTCTCGATGTACGTCTTGGTGAAGCCGAGCATGCCGCGGCCGAAGGCGTAGTCGGAACCGATCAGGAAGTAGCTCTTCGCCTTCTTCTCCTTGTTGAAGTAGTCGACGATCGGCGGCACCTGCTGGTCCGGCACCCAGGCATTGACGTAGAGATAGGGGCTGCAGGACTTGCCTTCGTAGAACGAGGTGTAGATGTAGGGCGTCTTGCCGCGGGCGACGATCGGCAGGCCGGCGTTGCGCGCCGCGCTGGTCTCCATCGAGATCAGCACGTTGACCTTCTTCTGGAAGATCAGCGCGTCGAACGCCTTCTGGGCGCCGGCGGCGCCGGACGCATCATCGGCAACCTCGAGCTCGAGCTTGCGGCCGAGCACGCCGCCCTTGGCGTTGATCTCCTCCACCGCGAGCTCGGCGGACTGCACGACCGACGGCGCGACGACGGAGTTGGCGCCGGACAGGCCGACGGGGACGCCGATCTTGATCGGATCGACGGCAAGAGCAGGGGAGAGCGTGGTCGCTGCTAGGGCGAGCGCCAGCGAGGTCGTCAGCAAACGCGATGTCATCGGTTGTCCTCCATGAATGGTCGAAATGGAAAGGGCTGAAGCAGTCAGTACCAGCCGCGCTTGACGTCGCTGCCGAGCATCTCGTCATAGACGTCGGAGCGACGATCACGCAGAACCTGATTGAAGGCGTTCCAGTTGCGGGCACGGCGAGCCTCGCCGAGCGCCACGTCGGCAATCACGATTTCCTCCTTGTCGCGGCTCGCAGGGCCGGCGACCGGCCAGCCGGTGTAGCTGACGATCAGGCTCTGCCCTTCGAAGGGCTGGCCGCGCTCGACGCCGACGCGGTCGGCGCAGGCGATGAAGATCGAGTTGGAATGCGCGGCCGCCATCGCCAGGATATTGGCCATCGCCTCGCGGCCCTCGGCCTGGCCGGGGATCGGAACCCAATTGGTCGGCACGCAGACGATGTCGGCGCCCTGCAGCGCGTTGAGCCGGTAGCTCTCCGGAAACCAGCCATCGTAGCAGATCGCCATGCCGATGCGACCGATCTCAGTGTGGTAGACCGGGAAGCCGAGATTGCCGGGCTCGAAATACAGGTTCTCCTCGTTCCAGAGGTGCACCTTGCGAAAGCTGCCGATATAGCCCTTCGGCCCGATCAGCACGGCGCTGTTGTAGAGCTTCGTGCCGTCGCGCTCGCAGATGCCGGCGACGAGATGCAGGCCGTGCTTGGCCGCGATCTCGCTCCAGGCGGTCACGGCCGGGCCGCCGGGGATGGTCTCGGACGCCGCGAACGCCTCCTCGCGTGACTTGAACACGTAGCCGGAGGAGGCGAGCTCGGGCAGCACCACGAGCTTTGCTCCCATCGCGACCGCCTGTTTGATCAGATCGAGGCTGTGGGCGAGGTTGGTCGCCAACTCGCCGACCATCGGCTGCATCTGGATGCAGGCGATCCGCACTTTGCTGTCATCATCCGTTGTCAAGGCACGAGTCTCCGTTGCGTTCGCGAGGTTCGCGCGCGCCAAACAAAAAGCCCCCGACTGCGCCTTGCGGCGCAATGCGAGGGCTGCATAGCCTGATGTGAAATGGCCGACCGGCCATTGGCGGACATCCGATGTCCGCGACGGCCTCAAGTAATTCCCATGCGCGAAACGAAGTCAACGCCGTCGCTTGCAAAAAATTGAGGCCGCCGCTGCCCAACCCGTGAGCGCGGAACGGCGCGCTCAGCGCGAAACTGGCGCATCAAGCACCCCCAATCCGCCGAGCGTCTCCTGTGCATTGATGATCGAGATCGCGATGTCGGCCATCGCCACGCGCTTCTGCGTCGCCTGCGCGCGGATCAGCTCATAAGCCTCGACCTCGCCGACCTGCTTCAGCCCCATCAGGATCTTCACCGCTTTGTCGACGTCGCGCCGCGCCTTCAACGTCTCCTCGAGCTTCTGCACCTTGCCCTCGAGCCGGCGCGTATAGCCGCGCAGCGAGCGCGCGAGCACGAGCGAGGACAGGATGCCGAACGAGCGGATCGGCTTGTTGACGACGCCATGGGCGTTGCTGTCGAGCAGGCGCTTGAGGATCGTCGGGTTCTCGTAGTCGACGATGGCGATGAAGGTGAGGGGATGATCGCTGGTACCTTCGGGAAAGATCATCTCCTCCGAGGTCTCGATCAACTGGAACACGGTGTCGATGTCGTGCGGGATCGCGGCCGGCGGAGGCCAGACGCCGCGGACGTTGCAGCCGATGCGCTTCAGCTGGTCGATCAGGGCGTCGCCCTCGGCATCGCGCGGATGGATCACCAGCACGCGCGCGCCGCGCAGATCCTCGATGAGGCGGCGCACACCAGGCTTCATGCGGTCATCCGGCCTCATGCTGACAGCGCCTCTTCGCTCAGCCAGCGGCCGCCGATCGGCGACACCGAGAGGTAGGGATCCGGCTTGATCGGGCTCTTGCTCTCCCAGACGATGTCGAACTGGCCGTCGGCCCGGACGCGCCCGATGCGCGGCGTCACCCAGACATGGTTGTTGTCGGGATCGATCCGGATCGGTCCTTCCGGCGCCTCGAGGCTGAGGCCGAGCGCGGCCTCGACCAGCTTCTGCGTATCGAGGCTGCCGGCCTGTTCCAGCGCCCGCGCGAACAGCTTGATCTGCGCATAGGCCGAGGCGCTCCACATGCTGACCGGCGTCTCCATGCCGAAGGCCGCCGCGAACGCCGTCTTGAAGCGGTCGTTGCTGTCGCGCGCGAGCGTGCCGAAATAGCTCGCTGCGGTGAGGTGGCCGACGCAGTATTCGGCGCCGATGGCGCGAACCTCGCCTTCGGCCATGGTCAGGCTCGCGATCGGCAGCCGCTTCGGGTCGAAGCCCGCGGCCGCATACATGCGATAGAAGCGCTGCGCAGTGCGGCCGACGATGGTCGAGAACACGACGTCGGGCGCGGCCTCCCTGATGGCATCGAGCCCGCGCGTCAGCTCGGCGTCTCCCGCCTCCATCGTCACATATTGCTCGCCGACGACGCGGCCCGCATAGGACTCGACGAGGTCGCGCATGATGCGGTTGGACTCGCGCGGATAGATGTAGTCCGAGCCGATCAGGTAGACCCGTGGACCATGCTTGCGCACGATGTATTCGGCGAGTTGGAACGCGTTCTGGTTCGGCGCCGGTCCGGTGTAGATCACGTTCGGCGAGTATTCGAAGCCTTCGTAGAGCGACGGGTACCAGAGCAGGCCGTTGCGGCGCTCGATCGCCGGCAGCACCGCCTTGCGCTCGGCCGAGGTCGAGCAGCCGAAGATCACGGAGGCGCCGTCCTCGGTCAGCAGGCGGTCGGCGAGCTTGCGGAAGGTCTCGGGCTGCGAGCCCGGATCATAGGCGATGACCTCGATCTCGCGGCCGAGCACGCCGCCGGCCTTGTTGATTTCCTGGATCGCGAGCGCCGTACCGAAGAAGTGCTCGGACTCGGTGACCTCCATCAGGCCACTGCGCGAGAACAGCACGCCGACGCGCCAGACATCCTTGTCGGATGATTTTGCGGTCGGTGTCGTCGTCATCATCATGCCTCCAGGTCGGCGGGCCGGTCGCGCCGGCTCGGAAAGCGCGGACTATTGCGGCTTGCCGTGCGCTTGGCAACGGGGCAGGGCCTGCAGAAGGTTCCGTGCCAGGACAGGCCGCAGCCGTGGCTGAGCCTGGACCATCGTCACGAATGGCCCGGGGAGATCGCGTGCGATCTGGCGGTCGGCCTCTGCGCGCTGCGAACTGGCAGGCGTCATCGGAGGCGTTGCGGTCGGTTCGGTCGGCCGGTGCCGAACGTGGTATGGGCTGCGAAAGTGGCGGGAGATGTGATGCAATTTGCGGTCTCGATCGCGACCGGATGGAGCCCGAATGGCGCGTTGCCGCGTTGACCGCTGCTGAATTCGGCGATACGCGGCTCGCGACGCCCGGAAGACCAAGCCGCGCGTCCAGATGTCGCGGCCAGACTGGAAAGTGGAAATGCGCAGCTTCGAAGATCGAGTTCTTCTGGTCCTGCTCGTCGCGATCACGCTGACGCTCGGCTGGATCCTGCTGCCGTTCTACGGAGCCGTGCTGTGGGGCCTCGTCGGCGCAGTCGTCTTCGCTCCGCTTCACCGCCGACTGGCGCGATCGATGCACGGCCGAGATGGCCTCGCTGCCGCCGTGGTGGTGCTGCTCGTCGTCCTGATCGTGATCATTCCGCTGTCGCTGATCGGGGCGGCGCTGGCGCAGCAGGCGACCGGTGTCTACGCACAGGCGCAGTCCGGCCAGCTGGATATCGGGCAGTACTTTCAGAAGATGATGGAGGCGCTGCCCACCTGGGTGGTCGACCTGCTCAACAGGTTCGGTCTCGGCAGCCTGGCCGGGCTGAAGGACAGGCTGTCCGCCGTGCTGCTGCGCGGCAGCCAGATGATCGCAGGTCAGGCCCTCAACATCGGCCAGGGAACCTTCGAGTTCTTCGTCAACCTGTTCCTCATGCTGTATCTGCTGTTCTTCCTGCTTCGCGACCAGGACGCATTGTCGGAGCGCATCGCGACCGCCATTCCGCTGCGGACCGAGCAACGCAATGCACTGCTGCACAAGTTCACGGTCGTCATCCGCGCGACCGTGAAGGGCAATCTGGTCGTGGCGCTGGCGCAGGGCGCGCTGGGCGGTCTGATCTTCTGGTTCCTCGGCATCACCGCGCCGCTGCTATGGGCCGTCGTGATGGCGTTCCTCTCACTGCTTCCGGCGGTCGGAGCAGGGCTGGTGTGGTTTCCGGTCGCGCTCTATCTGCTGGCCACCGGAGCGATCTGGCATGGTGTGATCCTGATCGCCTATGGCGCGCTGGTCATTGGCCTCGTCGACAATCTGCTGCGTCCCATCCTCGTCGGCCAGGACACCAAGATGCCTGATTATGTCGTGCTGATCTCGACCCTGGGCGGGATCGAGGCGTTCGGCCTCAACGGCTTCATCATCGGCCCGGCGATGGCGGCGATGTTCATCGCGATCTGGAGCATGTTCTCCGACGCACGACGCGACGGGGCGTTCGTGCAGGAGACCCCGCCCGGGCCGGGATGAAGGCGCGCGGTGCACGATTCGGTGGTCATGGCAAGCCCCAGGGGATCTGGCTGCCTTCCGTCCGGACCGGCCGGGGCAGCGATCGAGCCCGAACGCGCTATCGTTCCTGGCGCGCGCCCCGGAAAGACCCGGAGGAGGCACAGCAACGCCTCATTGACGCAGCAATTCAGGGGGGGATTAACGGAACGTAATCCGCCATCTCCTAGCAATGAGGAGGCTGGCGGGTTACCTTACACAGATCCGCCCTGTGCGCTCTCTTACTCGCTCCTGACGGGCGTAGACGTCCCAGACTCCTCTTCCAGACCGGTTCATCGCCAGGGCGCATGATGAACCATTTGGCTTCGACCACGGTTAGACCAGCGAAGGCGCATGGTTTCGAACTCCTGCAGCCGGTTCGGCGGTGCTCAGGGGGCAATTGGCGCGCGGTCGCGACATGCGCGATCGCCAAGAACACAAGGTGGAGACGACATTGCAATTCGATCAGCCAGTCGCGATGGCGGCTGTGCAGCCCAAGGACTCCGCACCCCCACGTACTGGCCATGACCAAGGCCGCGCGACGGCCGATGCCCGGTACTGGATGCAGATTCTCAGCAACTACCGCACGCCCAGCCGCATGCGCAGCATCGTCGAACTGGTGATCACGGCGGTGCCGCTGGTGGCGTTGTGGACGGCAGCCTGGTTCGCGTTCTCGCTCGGCCATGCCTGGGCGTCGTTGCTGATCGCGATTCCGGCCGGCGGCTTTCTGGTGCGGCTGTTCATGATCCAGCATGATTGCGGCCATGGCACGTTCTTCGCTGGGCGCCAGGCGAACGACTGGGTCGGCCGCGTGCTGGGCGTGCTGACCTTGACGCCGTACGACTGGTGGCGACGCGCGCATGCGATCCACCACGCCACCAGCGGCAATCTCGACCGCCGCGGCATCGGCGATATCGATACGTTGACGGTGCGCGAATATCAGGCGCTGTCGGCCTTCGCGCGGCTGCGCTACCGGCTTTACCGCCACCCCCTGGTGATGTTCGTGGCCGGGCCCGCTTATTTGTTCTTCCTGCAGCACCGCCTGCCGTTCGGCTTCATGCGCGCCGGCTGGTCGCCCTGGATCAGCACGATGGCCACCAATCTCGGCATCGCCCTGGTCGTCGCCGGACTGATGTGGCTGATCGGCATCCAGGCCTTCCTGGTCGTGCATCTGCCGATCATGCTGCTCGCCGCCATGGCCGGCGTCTGGCTGTTCTATGTCCAGCATCAGTTCGAGCACACCGTCTGGGAGCGGGACGGGCGCTGGACGCAGCAGCAGGCCGCGCTTTACGGCAGCTCGCATTACGATCTGCCGGCCTGGCTGCACTGGCTCACCGCCAATATCGGCATCCACCACGTCCATCATCTGTCGAGCCGGATTCCCTACTACCGGCTGCCGGTCGTGCTGCGCGATCATCCTGAGCTGCGCGAGATCGGCCGCATCACGCTGCCCGAAAGCCTGCGCTGTGTCCGGCTGGTGCTGTGGGACGAAGCGCAAAGCCGCCTGGTATCCTTCCGCGACGCCAGGGCTGCGAGGCGATAAAACCGTACAGCCTCGCCATCGTCGTTCGGGCAGGGCTATTGCATATGGCGGTCGACGTGTTGCGCCCAGGCGTTTCCACGTCGTCATGGCCGGGCGTGTCCCGGCACCCACCTGGTCCGGCGCCCTCGCGACGATGTGGATGCCCGGCCTTCGCCGCGCCGAAGCGGCTTCCACCGTGCAGGCGGGACAAGCGCCGCATGACGGCGCAACTTATTGGCAGACGTTCGCGCCACGCTTGCTCCATGCGACAGATGCGACCGCACTTTATTCCGGGCAGGGCCGCAGGCCTTGACGCCGGAATCCGAGATTGTCGCGCGTCCATCGGCGTCGCCGTCATCCGACGCGGCTGCGCAAGAACTCATGACCAAGACATGTAAATTTCGCAGACGTCGCGCAGACGTGCTCCAGCGTTCTTAAGTCATCTCGCTTCGCACGCGATGACGTGGACGTTGTGCAGTGCTCCGCCTTCGGCAGGTTGTCGGCGACGTGGCGTAGCTCAAATGGTCGTGAAGCTCCCGCGACGATCAAGTGCTTCTGTCCTGCACATGCCGGAATTTGCTCGGAGGTCAATGGGATCTCCGTCTGCGGCACCGGGGTCTAAGGAGCGCTGCGGGGCGCTGTCGCGCTCTTGCCTTTCGGGCGATTGTCATTCTATTTAAGAACGAAACAGTATCGTTTTATAATGCGGGCGTGCAGGCAGCTGCGCGGGTTCAAAGGAAATCGATCCATGTCAGTCGGAGAAGACCGGGCCTTCGGCATTGCGCCTTCGAACCCATTCGTCCTCGCGTTCGCCTATCTGCGCGATGCTGCCGAACGCAGCGTGTTGTTCTGGGACGTCATGCGTCAGCGCGCCGACGAACATCGCAAGCGCAGCCTGCAGACGGCGCCGCACGTTCTCGACTACGCGTTCGAGATTCTCCGGGACGGACGCAATTTCGAACGCCCGGTCAATTACGCCCTGCTTCGAATCGTCCCGCCAGCGGGGGAGGAGATCAGCACCACGCGCCGGCCTTTTGTCGTCATCGATCCACGCGCCGGGCACGGTCCGGGGATCGGCGGCTTCAAGGCCGACAGCGAAATCGGCGAGGCCCTGAGGGCAGGGCATCCCTGCTATTTCGTGGGGTTCACGGCCGACCCGATGCCCGGCCAGACCATCGAGGACATCGTTCGGGCCGAAGCAGTCTTCCTGGAGCACGTCATCTCCTTGCATCCCGACGCCGATGGAAAGCCGTGCGTGATCGGCAACTGCCAGGCCGGCTGGGCTGTGATGATCCTGGCGGCGCTTCGGCCCGAGCTCTTCGGGCCGATCATCATCGCGGGCGCCCCATTATCCTATTGGGCAGGCGTGCGCGGCAGGAATCCGATGCGGTACTCCGCAGGCCTGCTCGGCGGCAGCTGGCTGACCGCTTTCACCAGCGACATGGGGGACGGCAAGTTCGACGGCAGCTGGCTGGTGCAGAACTTCGAAAACCAGAATCCAGCGAATACGCTCTGGAGCAAACAATACAACGTCTATTCGAAGATCGACACCGAAGCCTCGCGCTATCTCGACTTCGAGCGTTGGTGGGGCAGACATGTGAACCTCAACGCCGAGGAAATGCAGTTCATCGTCGACGAGTTGTTCGTCGGCAACAGGCTTGCTGCCGGCCACATCCGGACCTCCGAGGGCAATGCAGTCGATCTGCGCAACATCCGCTCGCCGATCGTTGTCTTCTGTTCGAAAGGCGACAACATCACGCCGCCGCAGCAGGCATTGGGATGGATCCTGGATCTCTACAGCGACGTCGATGAGATCAGATCCTACGGTCAGACCATCGTCTACACGGTCCACGAAACCGTGGGCCATCTCGGAATCTTCGTGTCCAGCGGCGTCGCCAAGAAGGAATACCGCGAGTTCGCCGGAAATATCGACCTGATCGATCTGCTGCCGCCCGGTCTCTACGAGGCGACGTTCGAGCACGCCGACGATGCCGCAGACGCGGCGCTCGTTTGCGGCGACTGGGTCATGCATTGCCGGGAGCGAACGCTCGACGACATCAGGGCCATGGGCGGCAATACGAGCGATGACGAGCGGCGCTTTGCCACCGTCGCCCGTGTGTCGGAGATCAACCTGTCGCTCTATCGGACCTTCGTCCAGCCCGCGATCAGAGCATCGATGACGCCACAGGCCGCCGAGTGGCTTCGCCAGGTTCATCCGCAGCGCATGCAATACGCGCTTTTCAGCAATCTGAATCCGTTGGTGAAGCCCATTGCCGAGCTTGCCGAGCAGATTCGAACGCACCGCTCTCCGGTATCTGCCGACAATCCCTTCCTGCTGGCACAGGAGGCCGTCTCCGGGCAGATCGTGTCCGCGCTCGACGCTTGGCGCGACCACCAGGAGAAGCTCAGTGAATCGATCTTCCTGGCTGTTTACGGTTCACCCGTTCTGCAGGCCGCCGTCGGAATCGATCGCACGGCCGCTGTCTCCGATCGTCCAGTGGAATCGCAGCTGCATCGTGAACTGCTGCAACTGCGTGCCGCCGAGCTGAGGTCGCACATCTCGAGCGGCGGTCTGCTTGAGGCGGCCATTCGAGGGCTGATCTTCGTCGGGATGGCCCAGGAAGGCATCGATGAGCGCGCTCTCCACGCGCTGCGGCTGATCCGCCCGCGCACGGAAGGCGCGCGGTTGACGCTGGCCCAATTCAAGGCGATGGCGCGCGAACAGTTTGACCTGCTGCTTCTGGATCAGGAAGCGGCGCTTGCCGCAATTCCGGGACTGCTGCCGGCTGATGCCGGCCAGCGGAGCGAGAGCCTTGCGGTCATCCGCGACATCGTCAGCGCAGGCGGTGAGGTGACGCCCGAGGCTGGCAGGCGGCTGGCCCGGGTCCAGCAGCTGTTTGGGGCGGTCGGAACGAATTGAGCAGAGGAAGGAGCGATCCATGTCGGTGGCAGATACCGCGTCCTGGGACGGCAGCAGCCATATCGGCGGAACGTCGACGGCGACGGCCGTGCACGAAGCTGGAGGAAAGCGCCGGATGAGCACGGCCCGCGACGTCATGACCACTGCCGTCGTATCGGTCTTCGCGGACACGCCGGTCCGCGAGATTGCGAGGCTGCTCCTCGGCCAGGGCATCAGCGCGGTGCCCGTGGTCGATGCTGAAGGTTTGCCGCTCGGGATGGTCAGCGAAGGCGACCTGATGGGGCGAAACGATCTGGAGCGGGTGGCGGGCACAGAGTGGTGGCTTCAGCTGCTGGCCGGGCAGGAGGAGGTGCATCGTGATTGGCCGGCCAGCGCGCATGTCCTGGCGAGAACCGCCCGCGATGTCATGTCGGCACCGGTTGTTGCAGTCGGCGAAGATACCAGCGTTCCCGAGATCGCACGGCTCTTGACGGCCCACCGGATCAAGCGCGTACCGGTCGTCCGCGACGGCCGCATCGTCGGCATTGTCAGTCGCGCCAACCTTCTCGCCGTGCTGTTGTCACAGGAGGAGACCGCGATGTCCCGGCACGAGAACGGGGTGCTATCACGCGCCCTTGCCAGTCTCGACGGGCAGTTTCTGCATCGCCGCCGACCAGCCGAAGCCCCTGAGGCGCGGCGTCCCGTCAGCCGATCGGAGGAGGAGCTCCCGCTGGCGGCGGACTTCCGGGATCTGGTGGACGAATTCGAGCGCCATGAGGGGGAACAGCGCAATGCCCTTCGCGAGGCAGCCGCCGCACAGCGCCGGCAGCAGGTGAAGGACTTGATCGATCGGCATATTTCCGACGACAAATGGCGAACCCTGCTCCACCTCGCGCGCGAAGCAGCGCATCGCGGCGAGAAACAGCTCATGCTGTTGCGTTTTCCCAGCGGGCTCTGCATCGACGGTGGCCGCGCTGTCAACGTTGCCGAGCCGGGCTGGAATGCGACGTTACGCGGCGCAGCAGCAGAGATGTATCTGCGCTGGGAGCGGGATCTGAAACCGCATGGCTTTCGGCTGACGGCGAGCGTGCTCGAATTTCCCGATGGCCTCCCGGGCGACATCGGGCTGTTTCTGATCTGGGGAGACACGCAGGAGTGACCGGACCGGACTCCTAATGGCGGTCATGCGCATCAAAACCCGTACAGTCGTGCCGGATTGTCGACCAGGATCTTCTTGCGGATCGTGGCGTCCGGGGCCCACACCGGCAGCTGGTTCATCAGGCGGCCGTCGTCGATCGCGTAGAACGGCCGGACGTCCGTCACCTTCAATTCGGGATGCGGCGAGGAATCCGGATGCGGCCAATCGGTGCCCCAGACGATGCGGTCGGGGTTGGCTGCGATCAACGCCTGCGCAAACGGGATCACGTCGGCGTAGTCGGGGCCGCGGGTCGAGGCGCGGTAGGCGCCGGAAATCTTGACATAGGCCTTGCCACTGCGGACGAGATCAAGGAGGTCGGCGAAGCCGGTCTGCTCGAGGCCGAGTTCGGCCTGCGCACCGCCAAAATGATCGAACACCGCCGGGACCGGCGACTGCATCACGAGATCCTTGATGGCTGCGATCATTGGCGTGTTGGTGTAGAGCTGGACGTGCCAGCCGCGCGCTTTGATGCGCTCGACCGCGGCCTGGAAGCGGGCGCGGCCGACATTGGGATCGTTGATGCCGCCGGTCGCAAGGTTGAGACGGATGCCGCGGAAGCCGTCCGCGTTCATCGTATCGAGTTGTGCCTCGGTCGTCTTGTCGTCGATCACGGCGACGCCGCGGGCGTCGTTGCCGCGCGCCTTCATGCCGAACAATGTCGCTGAATTGTCCGTGCCGTAGACGCTCGGCGTGACGATGACGACGCGCTGGATGTGCAGCGCCTTGTGCAACGCGGCCATCTCCTCGGGCGACGCCGGCTCCGGCGTGTAGACGCGGGTGGCGGCGAACGGAAATTTTTCGGGATCGCCGTGGATGTGGGTGTGACAATCGCAGGCGCCGGCCGGAACGTCGAAGTCGACGGGTGTCGCGGGTTGCGAAGGCTTGGCGCGGGCTGTGGTGGTCATCGTCACTCCGGCGGCGAGCGAGGCCAGCAGCAGGCTGCGGCGGTTGAGCATGGTGATCCTCCCCGGATGTCGCGCGTGCGTTGCGGGTGACGCGCGTGATGTCGAAGGATGAGCGTGAACCGGCGCGGCGCAGGGGGCAAGAGCGAAGACGCGGGCCGAGAAACTCGGCCCGCTCGCGAATGGCCCTTGATGACGATCGCTACTGCCCCGAGGGCGTGCGCAGGCCGTGCCAGGCGTCACGAACCTGATGGTAGTGAACCTCCGGCAGATAATCGGGCGTGTTCAGGTTGAGATTCTTGACGTCGAGCCGGCCGATCGCGCTCAGCAGCGTGTAGGAGGCGATGACGCGGTCGCGCTGGGCGCCGATCAGGCGCGCCTTGGCCTGGATCAGATCGGCCTGCGAGTTCAGCACATCGACGGTGGTGCGCTGGCCGCCTTGCGCCTCGCGCGAGACGCCCTGCAGCGCGACGGTCGCGGCTTTGACCTCGGCCTCGGAGGCGCTGACCGCAACCTTGGCGCCTTCATTGGCCACCCAGGCGCTGATCACGGCGGTGCGCGCCTGGTTGCGCACCTGGTCGAGGACGAGACGGCTCTGCGCCGCGACCTCCTTGGCCTGGCGGGTCTGCGAGGCGGCCGTGCCGCCATCATAGATCGGTGCGGTGACGTTGCCGAGGATCGAGGCTTGGTCGGTCCCGAACGTGCCGAGCGTCTGGTCCGAATCGCGGCTGCGGCTGACGCTGCCCTGCACGGTCACGCTCGGCAGCAGGGCGCCCTCGGCAACCTTGATGGCCGTCGAAGCCACGTCGACGTCGAAGCTCGCCGCGGCCACGGCCGGGTTCTCTTTGTTGGCCAGGGCGATCGCGTCTTCGCGACTGCGCGGCAGCAGGCGATCGACCGGATCCGCGGCGCGCAATTGGCCGGGCGCCATGCCGATCACTTGCGCGTAAGTCGCCTGGCTGATCGCGAGATTGACCTCGGCGGCGTTGAGATCGGAGAGTCCGCGGGACAGCCGGGCCTCGGCTTGGGATGCATCGGTCGGTGTCACGTCGCCGGCATTGAGACGGCGCTGCGTCACCGCCAGGGTTTCGCGCAGGAATGCGACGTTCGAGCGCTGCGCCTCGACCAGCGACTGGTTCGCCAGCACGTTGGTATAGGCGGTCACGGCATCGAGCAGGATGCCCTGGCCGACATTGCGCAACGCCTCGCGCCCCGACTGCACCTGCAGCTCGGCCACCCGTACGCTGTTGGCGGTTCTAAACCCGTTGAAGAGGGTCTGTGTGACGGTCAGCCCGATGGTCCAGGGCTTCAGCGTCTGGCTCTGAATCGCGTTGGTCGGAAGCAGATTGCGCACCGCCTGCAGGCCGGCCCCGAGAGTCGCGACAAGCTGGGGGCGGTAACCCGCCAGCGCCTGCGGTACGTTCTCATCGGTTCCGCGCTGCCGGGCGCGCTCGGCATTGAGGGCCGGGTTGGTCTGGTAGGCCTTGGCCAGCGCGGCGGCGAGATCCTCGGCGCGGGACGGCGAGCAGAAGGCGACGACCCCCGTCGCGATGGCCAAGCCAATGCCGAACCGCCGCGTCCTCCCGGTGAATTGCTTGCCCCGACCCACCATCTGACACCGCCGCGCCTCATGACCTTAACCGGTTGTTTACCTGTTTAGGGCGGACGGCTGCCACACACAAACCATCGGTGTGGATTCGGGTTGGCTTTTCCATGGTTTGTTGTGGCGGTCTCGCCACAGACCGCCATGCGGGACCACGCAAATACATGCGATCAGGTCAGCCGATAGCGCCATCGCTTCATGCTGTTGTAAGCGAGGCATGATGCGCGGCCAAAACCGCGAGACGCGCCGCACGCGGAGGCTGCGAATCGCACCGGCCTGTCGCGAGCCATTGGCGACTTGCCCGCCTTGTATCTCTCCGCGTCCTCGCAAGGAGACATCGATGTGCGTCGAAAGGTGCTGTGCGGCTGAGGGAGCAGGGGGTGACAACTGATCACATCCCCCGCCGTCCTCAGACCAGCTCGCTCCGCCTCATCACGACGAGGCGGGCGTCTGCAGCGCTGCTCTCAGCGGTTCTTGTTGACCGGCTTGCGCTTCTCGATGAACGCGGCCATGCCTTCGGCGCGATCCTCGAGCGCGAAGGTAGCGTGAAACAGGTTGCGCTCGACATTCATGCCTTCCGAGAGCGGAGTTTCGAAGGCGCGGTTCACGGCTTCCTTGGCCATGGCCGCCGCCGGGCGCGACATCGACGCGATCTTCTCGGCCGCGGCCATCGTCTCTTCCATCAGCCGGTCCGCCGCCACGACGCGGCTGACGAGGCCGGAGCGCTCCGCTTCCGCCGCATCCATCATGCGGCCGGTCAGGCAGAGGTCCATCGCCTTGGCCTTGCCGATGGCGCGCGTCAGGCGCTGGGTACCGCCGATGCCGGGGATGGTGCCGAGCGTGATTTCCGGCTGGCCGAATTTCGCGGTGTCGGCCGCGATGATGAAGTCGCACATCATCGCGAGCTCACAGCCGCCGCCGAGGGCGTAGCCGGCCACCGCCGCGATGGTCGGCTTGCGGCAGCGCGCGACCCGGTCGCCGCCAATCGCGGTGAAGTCGCTCGAGAACATGTCGATGAAGCTCTTGGGCTGCATCTCCTTGATGTCGGCGCCGGCGGCAAAAGCCTTCTCACTGCCGGTGATCACGATGCAGCCGATGGCGTCGTCGGCCTCGAGGTCGTCGACGGCCGCGGCAATCTCGCGGAAAACGCCGAATGACAGCGCATTGAGCATCTTGGGCCTGTTCAAGGTAATGACCCCGACCGCGCCTTTGCCTTCGACGATGATGTGCTCGTAAACGCTCATGATCCTACCCCGCAAATCGAAACAGCGGGCAATGTGCCCGCTGGTGGGTTGCGCATCAAGTAGGAGCAGCGCCGCGCGGCGTCTCAGATCATGAACATCCGCGCCGCCGAGCCCAAGGTGAGCAGGGTGCCACAGGCGATGAAGATCTTGCCGATGATCGAGGCCTTGTCCCAGCCCGAACTGTCGTCATTGCTGACCGTCACGAGGTTCACGGTGACCGGCTCGGCCTGGGCCGGCTCGGCTGATGCCGCGTCGGTAGCCTGCGTCATCGGTGCGGGCGGCGCCTCCGCCTGCGGCGCAGGGGACACCTCCTGCTTGGCCGGCGCGCTCGTGTCAGACCCGACCGGAAGGAACGGGCTGAAAGTCTGAGTTTCGGCCGCGCGCGCCAATCCAGTGCCGGTGAGGCTGAGTACGAGCGCGGCGGCAATGATCAATGCTGAACGTCCACTGGCTTGGATCGTCATCGTCGGCCTTCTCCCCGTCCCGCCAGCCCAGCCGAGAGTGAGACCCCGACAGATGTCGAGAACGGGGCAGAACTTGGGTATCTTCCTGCCGCCCGAGGCAAAAGCAGGGCGAGGCCGCAATCATGCTGGCCCGCCCTCGATGATATGGTCCAGTGCCCGATCCTGCTCCGTGCAATTCGGTGCTATGGAAGCAGGGTTGAGACTTGCGTGCGGCCATGATCTGGGTATGGCGGAACTCGGCTGGTTCCATGGCTGCGCAGGTGATCACGAATTCGTGAATGTCTCGGCGGCGGAGTAACAGCGCGCGACGACGGGCGAATAATCGGGGGTGGAAGCGTCAGGTGCGCGAGCGTGACGACGAGTGGACGGCCTGGATGCGCCAGGCCATCGCCGGAGACGATGAGGTCTATCATCGGTTGCTGAAGGCGATCACGCCGGTGCTGCGCGCAGCTTCACGGCGCGGGCTTTCGCGCGCCGGTCAGCCCGTTGATCAGTCCGAGGACATCGTGCAGGACATTCTGTTGGCGGTTCACCTCAAGCGGCACACCTGGGACGTCGATGCGCCGTTCGCCCCATGGCTGTTCGCGATCGCGCGCAACAAGCTGATCGACGCGCTGCGGCGGCGCGGCCGGCGGGTGTTCGTCGACATCGACGATTTCAGCGAGACGCTGGCCGACACGCCGCCCGCGCCGACCGTCTCTGCCGGCGAGGTCGAGGCGCAATTGAAGACGCTGCCGCAGCGTCAACGCGACGTGCTGCAGTCGATCGCCGTGGAGGCGAGTTCGATCAAGCAGACGGCGGAAAAATTTTCGATGACCGAGGGCGCGGTGCGCGTGGCGCTGCATCGCGCGCTCGCCAGCCTCACGGCCAAGCTACGGGACAATTGAGCCATGGACACCGATCAGCTTATCCGCTCGCTCGCGGCCGACAATGCCCAACGGGCGCAGCCCGTGGGCATCGTGCTGGCGCTGGCGCTGATGGCGGCGACGCCGGTCTCGACCGCGATGCTGCTCATCGGCCTCGGCATCCGGCCCGACATCTGGCTCGCGGTGCGCAATCCGTTCTTCGATCTCAAATTCGTGGTGACCACCGCGCTGGCTATTCCGGCGCTTATCATCAGCCTGCATCTGTCGCGGCCCGAAGCGTCGCTCCATGGCTGGAGCTGGCTCCTGATCGCGCCGGTCCTGGTCCTCGTCGGCGGCATCGTGGCGGAGATGATGGTGCCGCAGCGCGCGCCGATGATGGCGCGGCTGGTCGGCCATAACTCGATGCTGTGCGTCAGCGCGATTCCCGTCTTGTCGCTGCCGCTGCTGGCGGCCGCGCTGTTCGGGCTGCGCCATGGCGCACCGTCGCGCCCGGCGTTGGCCGGTGCGATCGCCGGCCTGGTTTCGGCGGGACTGGCCGCGACGCTCTATGCCGCGCACTGCACCGACGATTCGCCGCTGTTTGTCGCCACCTGGTACACGATCGCGGCGCTGGTCGTGGCCGGCCTCGGCGCCGGGATCGGTGCGCGGGTGCTGCGTTATTGATGCACGAGAGCTAGATCATGATGCGTTTCCACGGAAACGCATCATGATCTTTCCTCTTTGTTTGAGCATGATCTTTTCGGAAGACCGGTTTCCACTTGTCCGGATCATGCTCTTGAGCGATCAGGCCTGTGCAGGCGTTGCGGCATCCTGAACCCGATGGAAGCGCAGCACCTGTTGTGCCGTCGACGGCCTGAGGCGCTCGTAAGTGGCCTTGCTGGCGACGAGGTCAGTTGGTCCTGTGCCGGCGAGCTCATCCCGCATCAGGATGATCGACTTGACCGTCGGCCAAGACAGGCCTGCCACCTTGGCGAGGATCATCACGCCTTCGGCGCGGCTCTCCACCATGATGCTTTCGGCGACCGCGACCGGGACGTTGGCCATCGCTGCGACCGCGGCATTGGCCTCGTCGAACTTCCGGCTTTCGGTGAACTGGGCGACGAGCTGATCGTCCAGCCGGCCATCGGCGTGCAGCGACCGGATCAGCCGATGTGCAATTTCCGTCTGGCTGGTCAACGCCACCGTCGCCGAGCGGGCACGGCGGCCCGCGGTCCTCACCGCCTGGGAGACTTCCTGCGCCAGTTTGGGGTTCGCCGTTTCCAAACGCGCGCGGACCGCCGCGGAAGCCTTGGCCACAAGCTTCAGAAAGAGGTGGCGCGGCAGATCAGGCCGCAACGCGAGACATGCAGCCAGATCGCCATCCTGTGCGGCGCGATCCAGGAGCGCGTCGACGCTGCGTTCCGACAGATCGGCGCCGGGATTGCTGACGGTGCTGTGGACGACCTCGTCATTGCCGCGCCGGAGCAGGATGTCGGTTACGGCGCGGCTCAGCACCCGGCGGATGGAAATCGCGAGCAGATGCGCCTGGCTCTTGGTCTGGGCGGTCCTGATCAGCGCGGCCTCATCGAGCCGTTCCGATTTCGATAGTATCGGACCGGCGACCTCGATGGCATCGTCATCGGCCAGCCGGGCGAGCGTTTTCGGCGGTGCGCAGTCGATCGGTGCCAGCCGGCTGGCGAGCAGGGCGCGCGCCGATGTTTCGATATGCGCGATCAGGCATTCGAAGACGTCGTCGAACAGCGCGACCTGGTCGTCGGCGAAGTCTGGTGCGCCGTCGATGAACAGGTCGGTGACCTTGCGCAGGGTCTCGACACGACGCGCGACGGTGCCGTTCGCGAGCGTGTCCTGCAGCTCGTCCAGCAGGCTCTCATTGGGCGCTGGCTTGCCACTCATCCCGGCGCGCTCCCGTCAGGCGCGGGTGACGCGATTGCGTCCCTGGGCCTTCGATGCGTAGAGCGCACGATCGGCGCGGGACAACAGCGACTCGGTGGTCTCGTCGCCGCGCGAGGTCGCAACGCCGGCCGAGAATGTCACCTGCAGGCCGGCCGAGAATGCGCTCCAGTCGAGATCGGCGATGATCTGGCGCAGGCGCTCGGCGAGCCGGCAGGCCGGGTCTAATGGTGCGCCGGGCAGGACAAGCAGGAACTCCTCGCCGCCATAGCGGCCGAACCGATCGCTGCTGCGGATATTGGCGAACATCGTGATGGCAAAGGTGCGCAGCACGTCGTCGCCGGTCGGATGGCCGTGCTCGTCATTGATGCGCTTGAACCAATCGAGGTCGATCAGCATCACCGAGCATGGCTTGCCGGTCTGCCGCGACCGCGTCAGCTCCTCCTCGAGCACATGCATGATGGATCGCCGGTTGAGCGCGCCGGTGAGCTCATCGAGCTCGGCAAGCTCCTCGATCCGGCGATACGCCTCTTTCAGCTTCAGGCCGCGCTGATACAAGGACTCGCGCAGCGAACTCGAGAAGATGCCGAGGAACATGCAGCCGGCGATCGTCAGCACGAACACCAGCAGCGTGGCGAGCCGCTCCAGCGCACCGCCAGTGGGCATGCCGAGCGGCTTGTCGGTTAGCAGGAACAGTCCGGCGAGGCCGAGTGCCAGGAAGGTCCAGCAGATCGCGGTCTGGCGCGGCGTCGCCCGGAGCGAGCTGAAGCCGACGACGAGGTAGAGCGTGCACAGGAACACGATGCTGACCTCGGGCGCGACGTAGCAGAAGGCCACCGTGAACATCATGCTCACGATCGACTGCGGAACGACCAAATAGTGGTCCCTGAAGCGCTCGTTGAAGCCGCTCTCCGACAACAAGGTCCACAGCGCGACGGTGGCTAGTCCGATGGCTGCGTAGACCGGCGCGATCGAGGCCGGCACGGTGCCGGCCTGCGCGTAGATCAGGAGGATGACGGCATCGATCAGGTAGCAGCCCGCGATCATGGCATAGATCTGCCGCCGCTGGCCGACGCGGCGAGCGCGAACGTCGCGAGACGGCGGCGGCTTGACGCCGCGCGTGTCGGCAACGATCGAAGGTGAAAGAGGCGGTGCCGTCGTGCCCATGTGCTCGCAATTCGTCGTCGCTGGCTGAAAATCTACGTGGGAAAGCCTTTAACTTTGGTATCTATGCACGTGTGGTGATGCGGTGGCGACGAACCGCCGCCGCGCGCCGCGACCGCAAAATCACGGGCTTTTCGTCGTGTGAGCCTCAGCGAACCCGGTGTCGGTCAGGAGCTGTCGACATCGACGCTTGATCGGCACTTGGAGCCGGAGGCCGGAAGGTAGCGGAGGGGTATGAGCGACGATGGGTCTGAACAGGGGATGCGAGAACGCGCCGGCCGGGGTGCGCCGGGAGACCGCATGTCGGACGGCGGAACTGTGCGCCAGCTCACAGTCAGGGACGTATGTTTCCGGTATTTTGAAGAATTTTGCGGTTGAATTCGAACCGCGTCCTCATTCCTCCAGACCAACCTTGCGAGACGGCCATTGAGCGTGACAGCGGCGGCGTCGGATGAAGCCCTGATGGCCAGGATCGCCCAAGGCGATCGGCTCGCCATGCAGGTGCTGTATGGCCGGCACCATGTCAGGGTGTACCGTTTCGGGCTCCGGCTCGTACGGGACGAACAGGTGGCGGAAGACCTCATCAGCGAGGTCTTCCTGGATGTGTGGCGTCAGGCCGGCAAGTTCGAGGGCCGTTCTGCCGTCTCGACATGGCTGCTGGCGATCACGAGATTCAAGGCGCTGTCGGCACTTCGGCGCCGCAAGGACGTTGAGCTGGAAGACGAGGCCGCGAACGCGATCGAGGATACGTCCGATGATCCGGAAATCGCGGTCCAGAAGAAGAATACCGGGGAAGCCCTGCGCAAGTGCCTGACCGCGCTTTCGCCTGACCACCGGGAGATCGTCGATCTCGTCTACTACCACGAGAAGTCCGTGGAGGAGGTGGCCGAGATCGTCGGAATTCCGGAGAATACCGTCAAGACGCGCCTGTTCTATGCGCGCAAGAAATTGGCCGAACTCCTGAAGGCGGCCGGCATTGAGCGAGGCTGGCCATGATGGCTTTGAGCAACAAGATGCTGGACCACGAGCCCAGTGAAATCGAACTGCTGCTGCCCTGGTATGCCGCTGGCACGCTGAACGCGCGCGACATGCGCCGGGTCGAGGAGGCGCTCGCCAGCGATCCCGATCTCGCGCGTCAATATGCCGAGATCCAGGGCGAATATGCCGAGACCATTGCCCTCAATGAAACCCTCGGGGCGCCGTCGATGCGGGCGATGCAGAAGCTGTTCGCCGCGATCGATGCGGATCCGACGCAGAAGCCGGCCGTCGCGCCCGGCATCGGCGCCCGTCTTCTGGCGTTCTTCGAGAGCCTTTCGCCGCGCACATTGGCCTGGACGGTCAGCCTCGGCGGATTGCTGGTGCTGATCCAGGCCGGGGTCATCGGCGCGGTGCTGATGCGGTCGCAGGTCGCGAGCTTTGAGACGGCCTCGCTCCGCCAGGACAAGCTCGTCGCCAATGAGCCCATGAGCAAGTCAGCTCCCGCCCTGCCAGGTGCCAGCGCGCCTGCCCCAAGGATGGCCGCGCCGCCGCCGAGCCCCGCCGCACCAGCTGCGGCCGACCGGGCCGAGAGCATGGCCCGCTCGCGCGTGGCCGAGGCGCCGGCGCCGGCGGCTCCGCTGATCCGCGGCCTCGGACCACAGGTGGCTGCATCGGCGGCGCCCGCCTATGCGCTGGTTCGGTTCGCGCCGGATGCGCGGATGGCCGATATCACGGCGCTGCTCGATTCCTACCAGGGAACGATCGTCGAGAGCGCAAGAGGCGGGACCTTCAAGCTGCAGCTCGGCGACCGACCGTTGTCCAAGGCCGAAGCGGACGGCCTCATCGGTCGGCTGGCGCGGGAGAAGATCGTCGGCCTTGCGGTGGCCGCTCAATAGGCCGGCTCAATAGGTCGGGGCGAGACGTTGCGGCATCGGCCGAGGGCCGCAAACAGATCGTCAACGTTTTCGTGAACGTTCGGGAATTTTCCGCCTCGCTTTGAACGTGCCCGGCGGCGCCCCCGACAGAACGAATGTGGGAGCGGTGATCCCTCTCCCCAAAGCTATATAAGGCGCGAGCGCCCATCCACCCCAAGCGCCCATATGGCTCGAGCCGTCCGGTTGTCCCCCCGGACGGCTCTTTCATTTGCCCCCGACGGCTTGAGTCTGAGCTCGTCCGATGTGCCGGGGTATAGCGGTCTCAAGCGCGGTGCTCACCGTGCAGGACAATCCGGACGCGCCTTGATCTCGGAGAGCAGGCGTCTGCTGAAACCCGGCTCAGAGAATGGCTCCATGCCGGCTCCGGGGGTGAAGGTGAATTCGCCAAAGAACACCTGTCCTGCCTTTTCATAGAGATCGACTCTGACAAAATCGAATGGTCGGGACAGGTCCTGTGCGGCGTGACAAAGCGCCTCAAACTGTTTGGGTCTGACCCATGTTGTCGTCGGCTTGAAAGCGCCCAAGGTCAGGTTGAGCGGCTCGAAGTCGGGAGGTGAGAGCAGAATGCGCTCGTGCTCGATAAATCGATTGGCGTCGACCTGAACGAAGAGAATGCGTCCAAAGCTGCAGAAGAATTTGAAATCGCGCAGGTCCGAACCGTGTTCGGCGATGTTTTCTTCAATGATGATTTTGCGTTCCAGCGGCGCGTACTGACTTTCGCGAAAACTGTAGAAATAATTGTAGCGCCCGGCGCGATAGAGCTTCGTGAGATCGGGGCGGGCGTCCAGAAATTCCGTCGCTGCTGAACCGTGTGTCGGTTTGGCGACGAAATGCCGTCCCAGATGCGGTCCCATGGCCTCCGTAAAGCGATCGATGCTCATGCCTCGGATCGGGATGACCGCGACCGTTTCGGCAGCCTTGATTGCGGGATGGAGCTTGCTCGCTTCAAGTTTTGCAAACTCCTTGTCGACGCATCGAAGCTGTGTGCTGCTCCAGCCGCCGCGGCTCATCCGATCGACCAGGAAATCATGATAGTCCGCCTCCGGATCCTGCGGCGGCCTTGGCCGCCGGCCGAACACGCGGTTGAAGTGTCGGGCAATGAAGATCGCGTTGATCGGGGCGACGTTGGGCGCCAAGCGGCTGGCGTAATGTTCAATTCGTGACATGGCGCAATTCCGGTTCGAGGAGCCTGTGCTCCTTGCCGACATCGCCAGGACCGACCTTTGGGTCTCGGGGTCAAAGGCCTGGGTAGTCGCTCCAAAAGGTTTGACGCTCAAACGCAACGATGAACTGCGCGCAGCCAGCTGCTTTCGACACCGGGGAGTGATTGATCACGGAGCTCGCATCGGGCGGCCGAGTTCGGGGCAATTCGAGTGGCGCGATGCTGTCGCAGCATGCGGAATGATGAAAAGGGCAATGGTCGAGATGGGGGACGCGAGAATCAGATGAGAGCCGGTGTCGGCTCTCACGCTCAAATTGTATCGATGCAGAGAGAGTGGAAAAAGAGCCCGTAAAGTCCGCGAAACTACGGGCGGCCGCCGAAAGAAGATGGCGTCATCTAGACTTTGTTAACCTTTTCCACAAAATATTCACGTCACGTTGCGTTGATTCGTGCCGAGTGCGTCCGTCCCTTCTTCTTGCGGGCTCCCCTATGACACATCGACTGGACGTGGCTTGCAGCCGCGAACTGGCTGAGCGCTGGTGCGCGCTTGCCGAACGGCGGCTCGATCACCTCACCGAACTCTACGAGAGCGGCCGTTGGCGGCGCTATTACACCGAGCAATCCCTGTTCGATGATCTCCGCAATGCCAAGGCGGCGGTGTTGGCTTGGCGGTCGCTGTCTGAAGCCCCGTTGCCGGCTGCGAGAGCCCGGCCGGTGCTGGAGCCGCTGTCCGTCGCGCCGCGCGTACCGACATCCTGGCTGCCGCCTGCGGCCGTCCAGGCGAAACCGATCGAGTTGCCGCGCTCGCTGGAGACCGTTCTTGCCGAATCCGAGATCATCGTGCCGATCGAGGACAACGTGGCCGAGGACGGTCTCGACGCTGGCCTGCCTGCGGAGGACGATTTCGAGGTCGAGCTGACCCTGGCGACGCCGCGCATCGACATGGCCGCCCTCGCGGAGGCCCTGAGCGTCGGTATCGGACCCGATGCTGATGACGATGCGCCGCTGGTCGAACTTGACGCCATCGAACGCCGCTATCCGGCGCTGGCGGTCGCGTACTGACACGCGCCGCGTTCGCCCGAATGACGCGCAAGGCGTGTCAGCTGCGTTGCACCGCGTTTGCGGTGACCACGAGCTGGCTGAATTGCTGCGTGCCGGCCTGCGTCAGATCCGCGGTCACCGGCTTGATGTGATCCAGCCCGATCACGGCGCCACGCGGCGTGCCCGAGATCATGTTGTTGCTGATGAGAGCCGTGCCGGCGCCGCGGACGACGGACACGCCGACGCCGGCCAGCGCGTTGCGGATCACGTTGCCGGAGATGACGACGTCCCTGAGATAGCGGCCCCAGCCGGCGACGATGCCGTAGGAGGGCGCGTTTTCCACGACATTGCCGGTTACCGAGGAATCCGCCTCGACATAGATGCCGATGCCGGCGTCGTCGTCGGGCGCGGTGCCGATCGGGCGCTTCGGGATCAGATTGCGGATGATGTTGCCCTGGACGACGGCGATGCGGCCGCCTTCGTTGAAGTTGCAGACGGAGACGCCGAAGGCGGCGCCATCCACCGTGTTGCCTGATATCACCGCGCCCTCGAACGCGAACTCCGAATAGAGCGCGACCTCGCGCATATCGGTCACGCTGTTGCCGACGATCTGGATGTTCGAGGCCGAGTTGCCGCGTACGGCCGAATAGTCGCAGTTCTTGATACGATTGCCGCGGATGATCACGTTGCCGGCGCGAAAGGCGTTGATGGCGTTGCCATACTGGCCGGAGCCGCCGGGGCCGGCCTTGATGTCCTCGATGACGTTGTCGAGCACCATCGTGCCATCGTCGCCGATCGCCGTGCGCAGGATCTCGATGCCGTTGTCGCGCGTGCCCTTGATGGTGTTGCGCGACACGATCAGCCCGAGCGCGTCGAATGACACGATCGCGGTGACCGCGATGTCGGTGAGGAGGTTGCCGCTGACATCGCCGGAGACCTGCTCGAGCCAGATGCCGCTGCCGCCGGAGCGGGCGATCTCGCAATCGATGACTCGGATATCGCGGGCGGCTGCAAGATGCAGCAGACCGCGGCGCTGGGGCAGGGCGATGCTGCCACCGTCGAGCGAGATGCCGTCGATGCCGGCGCCATCAGCGCCTTCGCCTGAGAGCAGCGACGGGCCGCCGCCGGTGAAGACGAGCTTCGTCGCGCCGCGGACGCCGATCAGCTGGGTGCCCCTGGCGAGTCGCAGCATTGAGCTTCTGTAGGTGCCGGGAGGCAGCGCCAGCGGTGCCTGGACCCGTGCCGCCTCGTCGATCGCGCGCTGCAGCGCGCGGGTCTGTTCGTCGGGACTGTTGGGCTTCACGCCATATTGCGTGGCATCGCGGCCGAGCGTGGAGATCTGCGGTGTGGCCTGTGCGGCATCGACCGGCAAGGCCAAAGCCCCGGCGGCGCCGGCGGCCGATCCGGCCAGAATGCGGCGGCGATTGACATCCATGGTCAGCGTCTCGCGCAAAAGATGATGGGCTGCCACGACTTAAGCCGAAAGCCTGAAAGCGGATGCTGAGGATCAGCGCCGGCGCCTGGGATTGTTGCCGGTAGGGTTAAAGCTTCACATCAGGCCGTCGTGGGCGTTTGGCCTATGCGCGGCGCGCGTGAGCCGAGCGAGCGGCTGTCATCGGACTGCGGACAGATGCCCCAAGCAGCTATTTGCCCGGACCACGTCCTCCTGACGGGAACCATCGGGACTCGCCGCGCTTGTTCCAGCTGGGATCAAGGAGGAGAGGGTCATGCATTTGTCCAATGAGAGTCTGCTGGTTATTCTGTTCGTCGGTATCGTGGCCGGGTGGCTCGCGGGCCGCGTCATGGAAGGTGGCGGCTTCGGCCTGATCGGCGATCTGATCGTCGGCCTCGTCGGCGCGTTCATCGGCAACTGGCTGCTGCCGCAGCTCGGTATTCATCTGGGTGTCGGACTGGTCGCCGCGATCATCAACGCCTTCATCGGCGCGGTGGTCCTGCTGCTCGTGCTGCGCCTGATCGGTGGCGGATTTGGCCGCCGGCGCCGCTGGAGCGCGTGATCTCCAACAAACGACGTCAGCTCGCGCGGCTGGATGCCTGTCGCGCGAGCTTGACCAATTCCATCAGCATGGCTTCGCCGGCATCGACCAGCGCCTCCAAGGTGATGCGCGGGCTGCCCTGCGGCAGCGCCGTCCCGGCGCGTGGCAGCGGCGGAATGTGGATGAACGCCGCGATGCGCGGACCATCGGCGGTCTTCGTTGCCTCGATCGCGCGCCAGCTCAGATAGTTGCAGAGATAGCTGCCGGCATCGCGCGAGGCCCGCGCATCGATGCCGGTGGCGCGCGCCGCGCGCAGCAGTCGGCCCATGTGCGGGCCGAACGGCATCGGATGCGCGCCCGGCACGATGACGCCCTTGCGGGCGATCTGGCGATCGGCATCGGGGAAGGTGGTCGTTACGGCGTTGCGAGCGCGGGTCTCGATGCGGAGATACGATGTCCGACCGGCGAGACCGAACATCAGCAGCGCATGCGGACGGCGCTCGGCGATCAGGGCCGGCAGTTCGCGATCGACGGTGCTGTAGGTGACGTGAAAAATGTGGCTGCTGATCTCGACATCGTCCAGCGCCGGCCGGCGCAGCGCCGACAGCCGCTTCACCAGCGGCATCGTCGGATTGGATGGCGCGCCGGGAAACGGGCCGAAGCCTGTCAGCAGGATGCGAAGCGGCTCGCTCACGTCAGCAGCTCCGCCAACTGCTCGGCGGCGAGCGCCGGTGCCACGCGGCCCTCGGCGACGTCGGTCTCGAGCTTCTTCACCTTTGTGCGGATCGACGGATCGGTGCGCAGCCGCGCCATCAGCCGCTGCTCCAGCATGGTCCACATCCACTTCACCTGCTGGTCGCGCCGGCGCGCGGCGAACTCGCCGGAGGCGATCATGGCCTTGCGATGATCGAGCACCTTCTGCCACAGCTCGGCGATGCCGGTGCCGGTCATCGCCGAATAGGTCACGACCGGCGGATGCCAGTGCTCGGAGCGGGGGGCCAGGAGATGCAGCGCGCCGCGATAGTCGGCCGCGGTGATGTTGGCGCGCTTGAGATTGTCGCCGTCGGCCTTGTTGATCGCGATCATGTCGGCGAGCTCGACCAGACCCTTCTTGATGCCCTGGAGCTCGTCGCCGCCGCCGGGCAGCATCAGTGCGAGGAAGAAGTCGGTCATGTCGCAGACCGCGGTCTCGGACTGGCCGATGCCGACGGTCTCCACCAGGATCACGTCGAAGCCCGCGGCCTCGCACAGCAGCATCGCCTCGCGCGTTTTGGCGGCGACGCCGCCGAGCGTGCCCGAGGAGGGCGACGGGCGGATGAAGGCGTGTTCGTCGTGAGAGAGCCGCGCCATCCGCGTCTTGTCGCCGAGGATGGACCCGCCGGTGCGCGCCGAGGACGGATCGACCGCGAGCACCGCGACCTTGTGGCCCTGCGCGATCAGGTGCATGCCGAGCGCATCGATCGTGGTCGACTTGCCGACGCCGGGCGAGCCGGTGATGCCGACGCGGATAGCGTGCCCGGTCTGCGGCAGCACCGCCTGCACCAGTTCGCGCGCCGCGGCCTGGTGGTCGGCGCGGCGGCTCTCCACCAGCGTGATCGCGCGCGCCAGCGCCGCGCGGCTGCCGGCGCGGAGATCGTCGGCCAAGACCGTCGTGTTTGGCTGAGCGGGGGAGCGGGAGGACATGCGCCCGTTATAGCGGATGCGCGCGGCCGGGCCAGCTAGTTGTCTTCCGCGTCCCCCTTCGGCCTGACGCCGCCGAAGATCGCCTGGCCCTCGGGGCTGAGATAGGGCTTCAGCGTCTCCCAGGGCACGAAGGCGACATACTGGCCTTCGGCATAGGGGCCGACCGCATAGGGCGGATAGTGGAAGGTGAGGCCGGAGCTCTTGCCGGTCTCCGTCGACGGCGCGAGCGTGACGGCGCCGATCTTCAAGAGCGCCGGCTCCAATCCCTTGAACCATTCGGCCGTGGCCGTCTCTCCGGCATCCCGCTTTGTCTTCTCAGCTTTCAGCGAGGTGATCACCGCCGCCAGCATCGCCTTCATCGTGGCACCATTGTCGGCGGTCTCGGTGAAGAAGGGGCGGATGCTGATCGGCTTGGCTGCAGACTTGTCCCACAGGATGGTGTTGACGTCGCTGTTGGGATGCGCGCCGCCCGTGTCCATGTAGTCGTCCCTGACGACGCTGACATAGCGATCGGCGACGACGGAGCGCAGCGAATATCTGCGCTCGAACGACCATTTGCGGTCGCGGAACAATTGCGGGTCCGCCTTGCGCTCCTTGGCGGCATCGGCGGCGTTCCTGTCGATCCATTTCTTGCCCTCAGCGAGGCAATAGGCGGCGAGCGGTCCGTCGGCCTTGATGGGCGCATCGAGCGTCACATTGGCCTCGACCGCCTTGGTGTTGATGGTGGCGTCCGGCTTGCGGTCGGCAGCGAGGGCAGGGGAAACGGCGAGCAGGCCGAGGAGCGCAGCAATGCAGATCGAGGTCCGCGTCATGGCAATCGATTTATCCAATGGGTGAAGATGCGTATCGCGGGGAGGAGCCGAGGTTCATGCCAACGCATTGGCGCGCGATCTGGCGACCGCGCGCCTGCCCATGCGCCTGCGAATCCGAAGGACTACTCCGCCGCCTCGCTGTGGCCGAGGCGGGCGTTGAGCTTGTGGATCAGCTCCTCGGCCGCATCGGCGATGACGGTGCCCGGCGGGAAGATCGCCTCGGCGCCGGACTTGGTGAGTGCGTCGTAATCCTGCGGCGGCACGACACCGCCGACGATGATCATGATGTCCTCGCGTCCCTGCTTCTTCAGCGCGGCCTTCAGCTCCGGCACCGCGGTGAGATGGGCGGCCGCCAGCGACGAGACGCCGAGAATATGCACGTCGTTCTCGACCGCCTGACGCGCCGCCTCGTCGGCGGTGGCAAACAGCGGCCCGATGTCGACGTCGAAGCCGATGTCGGCGAAGGCCGACGCGATCACCTTCTGGCCGCGGTCATGGCCGTCCTGGCCGATCTTGGCGACCAGGATGCGTGGACGCCGGCCCTCGGCCTCCTCGAACGCCTCGATCAGCGCCTGCAGCTTCTCGGCTTTGCCGGACATGGCGGCAATCTCCCGCTTGTAGACGCCGGTGATGGACTTGATCTCGGCGCGATGGCGGCCGAACACTTTCTCCAGCGCGTCGGAGATCTCGCCGACGGTCGCCTTGGCGCGCGCCGCGTCGATCGCCAGCGCCAGCAGATTGCCGTTGCCGTCGCCAGCCGAGCGCGTCAGCGCGGCCAGTGCGGCATCGACCTCGGCCTGCTTGCGCTCGGATTTCAGCCTGGAGAGCTTGTCGATCTGGAGCCGGCGCACGGTGGAATTGTCGACCTTGAGCACGTCGAGCGGCGGCTCGTCGGTCGGCTTGTATTTGTTGACGCCGATCACCGACTGCCGGCCGGTGTCGATGCGGGCCTGCGTCTTGGCCGAGGCCTCCTCGATGCGCAGCTTGGGCACGCCGGCTTCGATCGCCTTGGCCATGCCGCCGAGCTCCTCGATCTCCTGGATGTGGCCCCAGGCCTTGGCGGCGAGATCGCGGGTGAGACGCTCGACGTAATACGAGCCGCCCCAGGGATCGATGATCCGGGTGGTGCCGCTCTCCTGCTGCAGGAACAATTGGGTGTTGCGGGCGATGCGCGCGGAGAAGTCGGTCGGCAGCGCGAGCGCTTCGTCGAGCGCGTTGGTGTGCAGCGACTGCGTATGGCCTTGCGTCGCCGCCATCGCCTCCACCGCGGTGCGCACCACGTTGTTGTAGACGTCCTGCGCGGTCAGCGACCAGCCCGAGGTCTGGCTGTGGGTGCGCAACGACAGCGAGCGCGGATCCCTGGGATTGAACGGCTTCAGGAGCTTCGCCCACAACAGCCGCGCGGCGCGCAGCTTGGCGACCTCCATGAAGAAGTTCATGCCGATCGCCCAGAAGAACGACAGCCTTGGCGCGAAGCGGTCGACGTCGAGCCCGGCGGCGATGCCGGCGCGTAAGTATTCGACGCCGTCGGCCAGCGTGTAGGCGAGCTCGAGATCCTGCGTCGCGCCGGCTTCCTGCATGTGATAGCCGGAGATGGAAATGGAATTGAACTTCGGCATCTTCTGCGAGGTGAAGGCGAAAATGTCGGAGATGATCCGCATCGAGGGCGTCGGCGGATAGATGTAGGTGTTGCGCACCATGAACTCTTTCAGAATGTCGTTCTGAATGGTGCCCGACAGCTTTTCCGGCGGCACGCCTTGCTCTTCGGCGGCGACGACGAACAGCGCCAGGATTGGCAGCACTGCGCCGTTCATGGTCATCGACACGCTCATCTGGTCGAGCGGAATGCCGGCGAACAGCGTGCGCATGTCGTAGATTGAGTCGATCGCGACGCCGGCCATGCCGACATCGCCGCCGACCCGCGGATGATCGGAATCATAGCCGCGATGGGTGGCGAGATCGAATGCGACCGACAGGCCCTTCTGTCCCGCGGCGAGGTTGCGCCGGTAGAAGGCGTTGGAATCCTCCGCGGTGGAGAAGCCGGCATATTGCCGGACCGTCCAGGGCTGGTTGACATACATGGTCGGGTAGGGACCGCGCATAAACGGCGCGATACCCGGCCAGGTGTCGAGGAAGTCGATGCCGGCGAGATCAGCCTCGCCATAGGCGGGCTTGACGGGAATGCCTTCGGGCGTCAGCCACGGTTCGGCGCTGCCCGCCGGCGCAGGGGCTGCCGTGGGCGCGAAGGCGATGTCGGCGAAATCAGGTATGCGGCTCATTCCCTGGCGTCCTCAATTGCGGCTCTGTTCAGTTCGTCGCTGAACGTTGTTCTTGTACACCGGATCGTCAAAGCCTCTGCCTTGCTACGTCTTCGCCATGGACGAGGTCCATGCCCATGGCGCGGATCGCAGCAGCCACCACACAATACATTCAACTGCGAAGATGATGATGAGCGTCCAGATCATGGTCCTCTCCAACATCTCCAAGCTGATGCCTGACCAGGTCGCTCAATCATGGTCCGGATGCTGATGGCTGACGATGGTAGCCATCTTCTCCGGCCCGTAATTCTGCTGCGTGGTCTGGCTCGGCAAATTGGCGATCGCAACCACCCAGCCGAGTCGGGATTCCGAACCGAACTGGCGGGTCGGCACGACACGGTCGGGCCGGTCGAAGGTTCCGGTCATGATCTCGATCCGCGGTCCATCGATGCCGCCGAAGCCGAGCGGCGTGCCGCAAGCGGGGCAGAAATACCGATCGGCGATCGAGGAGGAGCGGAACGTGGCAGGCGTGCCGCGTGTCCAGGTCAGGTTCTCGCGATTGATGTCGGCGAACGATGCGAACGGCGCCCCCGAGGCCTTCTGGCACATCCGGCAATGGCAGATGCTCACGCGCGTCGGCGCCGCCGTCAGCGCGTAGCGGATCGCGCCGCATTGGCAGCCGCCGGTCAGGACGGGTTTGCTCGCCTCGGTCATGCTCACTCCAGATGCGTATAGGCGTCTTCGAGTGTCTTCAGCGCGTCGCCGCCGGCGAACACGAAGCTGCCGATTCCGGCCTCGCGCAGCGCAGCCTCCTGCTCGCCGCCGCGGCCTGCCAGATAGATATGTCGGGCGCCGGCGGCCTGAAGGGCTTGGGCCACGGGAACCGCGGTCTCCGCATAGACCTTGTCCGACGAGCAGAGGCAGACGATGGCGGCTCCCGACGCGCGGTACGCGTCGGCGAGCGCGGCCGGATCGGCGCCGCCCGGGCCGTCGACCGCTGTGATGCCGCCGGCTTCAAAGAAGCTGCGGGCGAAAGTGGCGCGCGCGGTGAAGTCCGCGGCGGTGCCGAGATTGGCGAGGAAGATGGCGGGCCGCTGGCCTTTGCTCTTGAGCAGGGCGTCAGAGCGGTCGCGCAGCCGTTCGAACGCGTCCGCGAGACGGATCGGCGCGAGCGCAGCAAAGGTAAGAGCAGCCTTGGCAGCCGGTTGCGGAGCTAGCGGTGCGACCGCGTCGACCGCGACTTCGGCCTCATTGAGGTTCGGAAACTCGCTGGCGCCGGTGAGCACGTCGCGACGCTTGGCGAGATTGGCGTCGCGCGCCTGTTTCACCGCGGCGATCTTCGACTGGATCAAGCCGGCCTGCAGCGCGGCCACGACACCGCCGGCTTTCTCGATCTCCTGGAACAGCGTCCAGGCGGCGGTGCTCAGCTCGTTTGTCAGCGCCTCGATGCCGCCGGCGCCTGCCGCGGGATCGGCCACGCGGGCGAGATTGCTCTCTTCGAGCAGCACCAATTGCGTATTGCGCGCGACGCGGCGCGCAAAGGCATCGGGCAGGCCGAGCGCCGCGGTGTGCGGCAGAACCGTGATCGCATTGGCGCCGCCGAGGCCGGCTGCGAAGGTCGCGATGGTCGCGCGCAGCATGTTCACATAGGGATCGCGCCTGGTGAGCATACGCCACGCGGTCTCGCCGGAGATGAAGAGCGGCTTGGGTGCCAGCCCGCACGCGGCCTCGATGCGCGCCCACAGCCGGCGCAGGCTGCGGAACTTCGCCAGCGTCAGGAACTGATCGGTGTCGGCGGCGAGCCGCGCATAGATCATGTCGCGCGCAGTCTCCAATGCGACGCCGCCGGCTTCGAGCGCGCGCAGATAAGCGACAGCGGAGGCGAGCACGAATGCCAGCTCCTGCGCCTCCGATCCGCCGGCATCATGCACGACGCGTCCATCGGCCGCGAGGAACGGGCCCTTGAAGCCGCCAGCGTGCAACTGCTTGACGAGTTCGACGGCGCTGCCGGCGAGCTTCGCTGCATCATGCGCGCTGGCGCCGCGGCTGGCCGCGTCGCCGATCGGATCGAGGCCGAAGCGGATCTCGCAAGCCGCCGGCGCAAAGCCGCGCTGTCTGACGTCGGCGGCCAGCAGCGAGGCTGCCGATATCGAGGACTCGCCGAGCTGCAATTCAATCGCAATCGCAGCGTCGAGATGGACGCCCTGAAGCGCGCGCGCCAGCGCGTCCGCGGTGGCGGCGAGCCCGAAGCCATGCGCGGCATTGGCGCCGGCAAAGACCAGCGTCAACCCGGTCGCGCCATTTTCCAGGTCGAGCAGGGCCTGCGCGTTGGCCTTGGCCGGATCGGGATGATCGACGCGCTGCATGATCTGCCACGCGGCGGCTGGCGCACGTCCGACGACGGGGGCGGCGTCCTTGGCACGCGGGTAGATCGGCTGGATCTTGAGTCCGTCATAGGTCTTGCCGACCAGTTTCTCGAACGCCGCGCCCTTCAACACGCCATCGACCAGCTTGCGCCAGTCCGCCTCGCTGGCCGGCGCGAAATCGGCGGCCAATCGCAGCTGTTCGGTGTCGGTCGTCATGCGGCTCGTGTCTCCCGGGCGTCTGTTATCGCGATTATTGTGGCGCAAAATGCCACGTCGCGACCGCCAAGCCAAACGGTTGTTTGGCCGGAGATGTCAGCTATTCGGCTGACGGCAACGCCCGGATTCCGTCGCGCGAAACGCCCCGCAGCGCCTCGTCGACCCGGCGGCCGGCGATCCGGCGATCCGGGGCGATCTCCGCCAGCGGCACCAGCACGAAGCCGCGCTCGAACAGGCGCGGATGGGGCAGGGTGAGGTCGGGCGTGTCGATGGTCAGGTCGTCATAGGCGATGAGATCGAGATCGAGCGTGCGTGGACCCCAGCGGGTCTCCTGGGCCCGGTTACGGCCGAACATGCGCTCGACCTCGTGCAGTTTCGCGAGCAAAGCCTGCGGTGCAGTGGTGGTCTCGATGGCGATGCAGGCGTTGACGAAGGGCGGCTGCTGCTCCTCGCCCCATGGCGGGGTGATGTAGCCGGATGACCGCGCCACAAGGCGCGCGGAGGCGCGCCGGCAGATCTCCGGAATGGCCTGGCGGAAGGTCGTGCGGACATCGCCGACATTGCCACCGAGAGCAATCAGCGCGCTGGCCATCGCGTCACGGATGCCGCGAACGTGTCAGCACCACGCCGACATCCTCGAAGATGGCGGCGATCGGAGCATGCGGCTTGTGCACCGTCACCTTGACCGCGCGGATGCGGGCGAAGGTCGCCAGGATCGCATCGGCCACCGCGCCGGCGGCGCGTTCGAGCAGGCGGTAGTTCGTGTCCTTGAAGGCCGCGGTCGCGGTCTCCACCACGTCGGAATAGGACACGGTATCGGCCAGGCGGTCGCTGCGCGAGGAGGCCGACAGGTCGGTGTCAAGCTCGAGGTCGATGACGAAGCGCTGGCCGACTTCGCTCTCATGCTCCATCACGCCGTGGCGCGCATGGATCAGGACGCCTTTGATGAAAATCCGATCGGTCATCGCTGTGCCTCGATTGCCGCGGCCACACGCACGGCTTGAACGGTTTCGGCAACGTCATGCGCCCGGATGATCGCAGCGCCGCGCTGAGCGGCCATCAGATGCGCCGCGATCGATCCGCCGAGACGCTCTCGGGGCTCCGACTCCACCACGGTGCTGATGAAGCGCTTGCGCGAGGCGCCGACCAGCAGCGGCAGTCCGAAGCGCGCCAATTGATCGAGCCGCGCCAGCGCCGTCATGCTCTGCTGTGGAGTCTTGCCGAAGCCGATGCCGGGGTCGAGCACGATGTTGCCGGCAGCAATGCCGGCCTTGGCGGCGATCTCGAGCGAATGCGCGAAGAACCGGAGCATGTCCTCGATAATGTCGATGTCCGGATCGACCGTGACGCGGTTGTGCATCACCACGACCGGCGCGCCGTGCACGGCGACGATCTCGGCCATTGCGGGATCACGCTGCAGGCCCCAGACATCATTGGCGATCTGAGCGCCCTGGTCCAGCGCGTAGGCGGCAACTTCAGCTTTCATGCTGTCGATGGACACGGGCACGCCGAGTGCAACGATCGCCGGCAGGACGGGGCGCAGGCGGGCCAGTTCCTCCGCAGCGGTCACCGGCTCCGCACCCTTGTAGGGCCGGGTCGATTCGGCGCCGATATCGATGATCTCGGCGCCCGCCGCGATCATGCTTTTCGCCTGGGCGATGGCGCGGTCCGGTGCGTCAAAACGGCCGCCATCGGAGAAGGAATCCGGCGTGACATTCAGGATGCCCATCACCGCCGGATAGGGGCGCGCCAGCCACGGCCGCAGCAGCGGGTGGCTTGATGCGAGATCCGATGCGGCGTGCGGCGAAATGGCGCTCATGGCCGCCGCTTTGCGCGGTTGCTACGAGCGAGTCAAGGTGTCGCGCTGCAACAGCCGCGCGCATCCCGCCAGCCGCCGTTCAATAGCTGATCTTCGGCTCCAGCCGCCGCGCTTTTTCGATCAACTGCCCGACCGATTTCTCCGACGGCAGGATGCGAACCAGCTTCCGCCTTGTGTTCACTTCCTTGATGTTCTGCGCCAGCCGGGCGGGATTGCGGTGCGCCAGCTCGCGCACCGTGGTGACGCCGGCGGCCCGCACCAGGCAGACCTTGGCCCGGCCCATGCCGGGAATGCGCATGTAATCGGCGGCATTGGCCCAATCGAGCAGCAGCTGCTCGCTGATGCCGGTCTTGGCGGCGAGCGCCTTGCGGCCTTTGACCGTGCGGGCGGCTTCGAGGAACGAGTCGGTGGTCCGGATGCCCAAGGCTCTCAGCTTCGAGGCATAGAAGGACGTCATGCCTTCGAGTTCGGTGATTGGATATGTCATGAATACTCAGGCGAGAAGGTGCTGCGGACGACGATGCTTCAGGCGAAGCGGCCCAGGCTGGGCGCGCTTGCCAGCATCCTGCCGATCGGGACGGTCACGCTGAGGTGGCGGCCGAGCCCTGATGGCTCAGCTGCAAGCCGTCGATGCGGCTGATGGTGCGATCCGTCGGTGCGAAGACCCTCAAGCGAAACGTGGAAAGGCCATTCGATGGACCTTTCAGGCACGGCGCCATCGATGCCAGCCATTCTGGCCAGCGGCTCAATCAGCTCGCTCATGTGAACCCCGTCTTCATCCGGTCCCCCACGACCGGACGTCCTCGCTGAAATTCATCTTGATCGGACCAACCGTGAATTACAAGCGAGGAGCTGGCTCGCGTCGCGAATCGATTCGCGAACTGTTGCAGCGATGCAAGACCAGGTGGCGAGTCTACCGTTGAATGTGCAGCTTGCGTGCATCGCATGCTAAGAAGAGCACCGGTCTTACGAAGAGGTGAAGCGGTCGGCGCTGGTTCCAAAACATGAAACTAAAGTATGTTAGTGCGCACGATGCTTGCAGCACACGCGATGCAGCCGATCATATATAGAAAGACGGATCATCATGGCACCATCCGGAACGTCACTGGGCGATACCGACGACAAGATTTTCGTGGGTGGCGGCGAGCAGCCGGCGTGGTTGACACTGGCGTTTGCCAATCGCCATGGTCTCGTGACCGGAGCGACCGGAACGGGCAAGACCGTGTCGCTGCAGGTGATGGCCGAGGGCTTTGCGCGCGCAGGTGTTCCTGTCTTTGCTTCCGACATCAAGGGCGATCTCTCCGGGATCTCTCGGCCGGGTGAGCCGAAGGACTTCATCCTCAAGCGCGCCGGCGAACTCGGACTGACCTATCAGGCCGATGAGTTCTCGACGGTATTTTGGGATGTGTTCGGCGAGCAGGGCCATCCGGTGCGCGCTACCGTCACCGAGATGGGCCCGCTGCTGCTTGCGCGCATGCTGGATCTCAACGATGTCCAGGAAGGGGTGCTCAACGTCGCGTTCCGCGTCGCCGACGAGAACGGCCTCGCCTTGATCGACATGAAGGATCTGCGCGCGCTGCTCGACGCCATCATTCCGGAGGCCGGAAAGAAGGGCGCGGATGCGGCAGAAGATCCGCTGGCGCCGATCCGCAAAGCGGCCCAGTCGTTCGGCAACGTGACGCGCGCCACCGTCGGCACGATCCAGCGCCAGCTGCTCGTGCTAGAGAACCAGGGCGGCACGAAGTTCTTCGGCGAGCCGGCGCTGTCGCTGAAGGACTTCATGAAGACCGACCGCGACGGCCGCGGCATGATCAACATCCTGGTTGCCGACAGGCTGCTGCAGAATCCGCGGCTCTATGCAACCTTCTTGCTGTGGATGCTCTCGGAGCTGTTCGAGGAACTGCCCGAGGTGGGCGATCTCGCCAAGCCGAAGCTGGTGTTCTTCTTCGACGAGGCGCATCTGCTGTTCAACGATGCGCCCAAGGCGCTGATGGACAAGATCGAGCAGGTGGTGCGCCTGATCCGCTCAAAAGGCGTCGGCGTCTATTTCGTCACGCAGAACCCGCTCGACGTGCCGGATCGCGTGCTCGGGCAATTGGGCAATCGCGTGCAGCATGCGCTGCGCGCCTTCACGCCGCGCGACCAGAAGGCTGTCGCGGCGGCCGCCGAGACGTTTCGTCCCAATCCCAAGCTCGACACCGCCAAGGTGATCATGGAGCTCGGCAAGGGCGAGGCGCTGGTCTCGTTCCTGGAGGGCAACGGGACGCCGGCGATCGTGGAGCGCGTGCTGATCCGGCCGCCGTCGGCGCGGATCGGACCGATCACGCCCGAGGAACGCAAGGCGATCATGGACGCGAGCCCCGTCAAGGGCAAATACGACACCGAGATCGACGCCGAGTCTGCCTATGAGCTGCTGCAGAAGCGGATCGCCGGCACGGCGGCAACGGCGGACGCATCGTCCGGCAGCGTATTGGGCAAGATCGGTGACATCGCGGCGACCATCTTCGGCACCAACGTCAAGCGCGGGCAATTGTCGACCACGCAGGTGATCGCGCGCAATGTCGCGCGCCAAGTCACCGACAAGGTGGTGGGCGGCATCGCCGCCGATCTCGGCAAGCAGGTCGGCGGCTCGCTGGGCAGCTCGATCGGCCGCAGCCTGGTGCGTGGTGCACTTGGCGGATTGCTGCGGCGCTGATGTCAGACCCGTTCCCGGTCGGCGCGATGTCATCGGCGCCGGCTGTGGACATGCAGCATTCTCCGCCGTCGCATGAGGCTGGCCCGGGCCGCGCAACGGAGCTACAAGCGGCCAATAGCCGTCACATGCGAAGGATCCGGTGGCCATGGCCAATGCGCAGCTTCAATCCGTTCTCGATCACATCGATGCCGATTTCGACAACAGTCTGGACCGGCTGTTCCAACTGATCCGCATCAAGTCGATCTCGGCCGATCCGGCCTTCGCAGCGGATTGCAAGGCGGCGGCTGATCATCTTGCCAAGGACCTGTCGACGCTCGGTTTCGCGACCGAAGTGCGTCCGACCGCAGGCCATCCAGCCGTGGTCGGCAAGAGCAACGGCCATGGCGCCGCCAAGCCGCATGTCCTGTTCTACGGACATTACGACGTGCAGCCGGTCGATCCGCTCGAGCTGTGGCACCGGCCGCCATTCGAGCCTGTCGTCACCGATCACGCCGACGGCCGCAAGATCATCGTCGCGCGCGGGGCCGAGGACGACAAGGGGCAGCTGATGACCTTCGTCGAGGCCTGCCGCGCCTGGAAGAAGGTGACCGGATCGCTGCCGCTCGACATCACCATGCTGATCGAAGGCGAGGAGGAGGTCGGCTCGAAGAACTTCGTGCCGTTTCTGGAAGCCAACAAGGACGAGTTCAAGGCTGATTTCGCCTTGGTCTGTGACACCGGCATGTGGGACCCCAACACGCCGGCGATCACCACCTCGCTGCGCGGGCTCTTGTACGAAGAGGTGAAGATCAAGGCGGCCAATCGCGACCTGCATTCGGGCGTGTTCGGTGGCGGCGCGCGCAACCCGATCCGGGTGCTGACGGAAGTTCTCGGCGGCCTGTTCGATGAGAATGGCAGGATCACCATCCCAGGCTTCTATCACGGCGTGAAGGACGTTCCGCCGGAGGTTCTGGAGCAGTGGAAGAAGCTGAACCTGACACCCGAGAGCTTCCTCAAGCCCGTCGGTCTCTCGATCCCAGCTGGCGAGAAGGATCGCCTGCTGATCGAGCAGATCTCCTCGCGGCCGACCTGCGACATCAATGGCATCTGGGGCGGCTATATCGGCGAAGGCTCCAAGACCGTGATCCCGTCGCTGGCGCATGCCAAGGTCTCGTTCCGTCTCGTCGAGGGCCAGGATCCGCTGAAGATCCGCAAGGCGTTCCGCGACTACGTGTCGGCGCGCATTCCCGGCGACTGCTCCGTGGAGTTCGGCGACCATTCCGCGGGTGCGGCGATCGCGCTCGACTGGACCATGAAGCCGCTCGCCGCCGCCAAGCAGGCGCTGACCGAAGAGTGGGGCAAGGAGACCATCCTGATGGGCTCGGGCGCGTCGATCCCGATCGTCACCGACTTCAAGAAGACGCTCGGGCTCGACTCGCTGCTGGTCGGCTTTGGTCTCGATGACGACAACATCCATTCGCCGAACGAGAAGTACGACCTCAAGAGCTATCACAAGGGCATCCGCTCCTGGGCCCGCATCCTCGCGGCGCTCGCGGAGATGCCGCGCTAACAGGCCGGCGCGAACGCCTCAGGCCGCGGTCAGCTTCTCGGCCGCGACCTGATCGATGCCGGCATATTTGCGCAAGGCTGCGAGATTGGCCTCTGCCGAGGCCAGTCTCCAGCACGATTTGCCGCTCGACTTGGCATCATAAAGCGCGGCGTCGGCGGCAAACAGCAGAGCCTCGGCATCGCTGCCGTGCTCGGGCGCGGCCGCAATGCCGATGCTCATGCCGATATGCACGCGCGCGCCGCCCGGCAGCACCACCGGCGCAGTGATCATCTCGATGATGCGTTCGCCGAGCGCCAGGGCGTGGTCGATCGACGGATCGCTGACCAGCACGACGAACTCGTCGCCCCCGATCCGCGCAATCAGGTCGGCCGGAGACACGACCTGCCGCAGCGTCCGGCCGACGATCTTCAGCAGTTCGTCGCCCGCCGCATGGCCAAAGGTGTCGTTCACCGGCTTGAAGCCGTCGAGATCGAGATAGAGCACGGCGAAGCGCTGGTCCGCATCGGCCTTGCCCGCGAGCTTTCGTTGCAAGGCCTCGATCAGGCCGGCACGGTTGGACAGGCCCGTGAGCGGATCGCGCAGCGCCCGCTCATCGCTTTCGGTCTTGGCGCGCATGACCGCGACGAGCATCTTGTTCAGGCGGAATGCCGCGCCGGTCATCGCCACGAAGTACACCGGCATCTGCAGATACATCACGAACAGCAGCGGTTCATGGGAAATCGCGACACCCGGGAGCACCGGGCCGATGCTGCACAGGATCATCGTGCCGACGAGGCGTGGCGCACTGAAATTGCGAAAGCAGATGCCGCCGACCATGGCCGCCGACGAAATGCAGGCGAGTGAAGCCGCGACCCAGTCGCCCGACGCCAAGCTGATGCCGACACCGAAACCGACGCTGGCGCTCCAGGCCACCGAGAGCAGGATGTGGACATCGGTCGGCGTCGTGAGCTTGTAACGTGACCTGCGATAGGCGATCATCATCACGATCAGCCGAGACAGGCAGATCACGAGCTCCAGGGCAAGCCAGCTGATGAACAGGGCAGTCGGTGTGCGCAGTGCGAGCGCTGCCGCGACGGCCACGGTGTTGATGGCGCCACCGGCGAACACGGACCAGCAGCCATAGAGCTCGCCGATCAGGGCGAGGCGATCGTCGGGAGATACCGGATATCCCGGGTCTGCCAGCCAGCGCGTCACGCGCCAGCGTGGCAAACTGAAAGCCAGACCGTCACCCCGCATGTCATTACCTCCGCCCTCGCGCTCACTAAGGGCAAGGCGCTTAACAGGCCTTTAGAGAGGTATCGGCGTCTCGTTCCATGCTTGATGAGCGGTAAAAAATTACTACACGTCGTGGGCGCTCCCCATTGTGGACTGAAGGTTGATCATGCTCAGCCCGAGCTTCGCGCGCGGGCGCGTTCTTCGGTAACCGGCGCGACCTCGACCGTCGCATTGCCGAGCGCGCGGTCGCGCTCGAACACGAGGCGGACGCGTTGGCCGACCGGCGTCAGCCCGATGAGATTGCGAACCTGCGTCGCGCTGCGCACCGGCATGTCGTTCGCCTTCACGATGATGTCGCCCTTGCGCAGTCCGGCCCGCTCGGCCGGGGAGCCGACGGTCACATCGGCGACGCGGGCGCCCTGGACGCGGCCATCGGCCGGCGAATCCAGATCGAGCAGGGTGACCCCGATGCGTCCGCGGTCGACGCGGCCGTTGGCGACCAGTTGCTCCATCACCCGTCGCGCCATGTTGATCGGCACGGCAAAGCCGATGCCGACATTGCCGCCGCCCGGCGAGATGATCGCGGTGTTGATGCCGACCAGTTCGCCGCGGAGGTTGATCAGCGCCCCGCCTGAATTGCCGGGATTGATCGCGGCGTCGGTCTGGATGAAATCCTCATAGCCCTGCTTGCCGAGCCCGGTTCGCCCGAGCGCGCTGACGAGGCCGGAGGTGACGGTCTGTCCGAGGCCGAACGGGTTGCCGACCGCGATCACGAAGTCGCCGACCTCGAGCGCATCGCTGTCGCCAAGCGCGATCGCCTTGAGCTCGGTCGGATCCTTGATCTGCAGCACCGCGATGTCGGTGGCGGGATCGCGCCCGACCAGGCGGGCGGAGAATTTGCGGCCGTCCTTGGTCCGGATTTGTGCGGTGCTGACATGCTCGACGACGTGATTGGCGGTCATCACGTAGCCGCGCTGCGCATCGACGATGACGCCGGAGCCGGTGGCGCTGATCTGCTTCTCGACCTGTTTCGGAACGTCGAAGAACTCGCGGAACAGCGGGTCCTGGTACAGCGGATTGTCCTGCCGGACCTTGCCTTCGACCGAGATGTTGACGACGGCCGGGGTGACCTCCTTGACCAGTGGCGCCAAGGTCGGCACGCGGCCGAGCTTGAGGTCCGGGATCTGGGCGAGGGCAGGGGCAGCCAGGAGGGAGAGCACGATCGCCGGCAGCAGAACCAAAGGCCGGACACAACGCAGAATCTGCATCGTTTTTTCCTCGACGGAATCTGGACGGATTTGGCGACGGTGAAACTGGTCAGGACGGCCGGTGCGGTCAAGAGCCGTCCTGGCAATCGTTCCCACCGAGTGCCAAAAATTTTTCGTGACCCTCTTGAACGAAAAGTTCGGCTTTCCTAGGTCGTTGCTCGCCCGGGGGCCTCATGGGACCCGGGTCCTATGACATCGCTGATCTTGTGAAGGAGGATGTGCATGCATTTCCGTCCATTGCACGACCGCGTGCTCGTGCGCCGCATCGATGCCGAAGAGAAGACCAAGGGCGGCATCATCATTCCCGACACCGCCAAGGAGAAGCCGCAGGAGGGCGAGATCGTCGCCGCGGGCCCTGGCGCGCGGAATGAGCAGGGCCAACTGGTGCCGCTCGACGTCAAGCCGGGTGACCGCGTGCTGTTCGGCAAATGGTCCGGCACCGAGGTCAAGATCGACGGCAAGGATCTCCTGATCATGAAGGAGAGCGACCTGCTCGGCATCATCGATGCCCCCGTCGCGGCCAAGAAGGCTGCTTGATCCCCGCAACTGACAGTCATCGGAGAAAGGAGACGAGAACATGGCTGCCAAGGACGTGAAGTTTTCGACCGACGCGCGCGACCGCATGCTGCGCGGCGTCGACATCCTCGCCAATGCGGTCAAGGTCACGCTCGGCCCCAAGGGCCGCAACGTCGTGATCGAGAAATCGTTCGGCGCGCCGCGCATCACCAAGGACGGCGTCACGGTCGCCAAGGAGATCGAGCTCGAGGACAAGTTCGAGAACATGGGCGCGCAGATGGTGCGCGAGGTGGCCTCGAAGACCGCCGATCTCGCCGGCGACGGCACCACCACCGCCACCGTGCTCGCCCAGGCGATCGTGAAGGAAGGCGCGAAGTCGGTCGCCGCCGGCATGAACCCGATGGACCTCAAGCGCGGCATCGACCTCGCGGTCGACGCCATCGTGGCCGACCTGAAGGCGCACGCCAAGAAGATCACCAGCAATGACGAGATCGCCCAGGTCGGCACCATCTCGGCCAATGGCGACAACGAGATCGGCCGCTTCCTGGCCGAGGCCATGCAGAAAGTCGGCAATGAGGGCGTGATCACGGTCGAGGAGGCCAAGAGCCTCGACACCGAGCTCGAAGTGGTCGAGGGCATGCAGTTCGACCGTGGCTATGTCTCGCCATACTTCGTCACCAATTCCGAGAAGATGCGGGTCGAGCTCGAGGATCCCTATATTCTGATCCACGAGAAGAAGCTGTCGGGCCTGCAGACCATGCTGCCGCTGCTCGAAGCGGTGGTGCAGTCCGGCAAGCCGCTCTTGATCGTCGCCGAGGACGTTGAAGGCGAGGCGCTGGCGACCTTGGTCGTCAACAAGCTGCGCGGCGGCCTCAAGATCGCCGCCGTCAAGGCGCCGGGCTTCGGCGATCGCCGCAAGGCGATGCTGGAGGACATCGCGATCCTCACCGGCGGCACCACGATATCAGAGGATCTCGGCATCAAGCTGGAGAACGTGACCCTGTCGATGCTCGGCCGCGCCAAGAAGGTCGTCATCGACAAGGAAAACACCACCATCGTCGATGGTGCCGGCGCCAAGAAGGACATCGAGGCGCGCACGCAGCAGATCAAGCTGCAGATCGAGGAGACCACCTCCGACTATGACCGCGAGAAGCTGCAGGAGCGGCTGGCCAAGCTCGCCGGCGGCGTCGCGGTGATCAGGGTCGGCGGCGCCACCGAGGTCGAGGTCAAGGAGCGCAAGGACCGCGTCGACGATGCGCTGCATGCCACGCGCGCGGCTGTCGAGGAGGGCATCCTGCCCGGCGGCGGCGTGGCGCTGTTGCGCGCCACCAAGGTGCTCGACGGCGTCAAGACCGCCAATGCCGACCAGAAGGCCGGGGTCGACATCATCCGCCGCGCCATCCAGGTGCCGGTGCGGCAGATCGTGCAGAACGCCGGCGAGGACGGCTCGCTGGTGGTCGGCAAGCTCCTGGAGAAGGACACCTACAGCTGGGGCTTCAACGCCGCGACCGGCGAGTACCAGGATCTGGTGCAGGCCGGCGTGATCGACCCGGCCAAGGTGGTCCGCACCGCGCTGCAGGATGCGGCCTCGGTCGCCTCGCTGCTGATCACCACCGAGGCGCTGGTTGCCGACAAGCCGAAGAAGGCGGAGGCCACGCAGGCAGCGCCGGCGATGGACTTCTGATCGCCAGAACCCGTGGCGGGCCGGCTCGGCCCGCCACGGTATTCGGTGCGCTTCGCTGAAAAGAAAGCAGCTGATGGCCGTGACTGGCCGTGGATCGGCCATAACGCGCAGCTATCAAACAACCTAAGACCGCAATCCGTCCATGGCCGGCCACAATTGCTGCGGCCATCGATGGAGCGACGGTCGACGGGAGGTGTGATTGGGGCGCTGTCGCGCCGCCCGGGGTTCGGTCGCAGCGCTTTCGCGTGTTTGCAGGGGCGATCATGCCTGCCTGGCAGTACGATCATCCGCCACCCAATCCGGCCGCCGCCATGGCGATTGCCGATCCGCGGCGTTTGACTCGTTTTCTCATCGAAAGTGAGCAGCGCGTGGTCGCGCATTGCCAGACGGTGCTGTCGCGCGGCGATCTCGATGCGCGCGAGCGCGACCGGCTGGTCAGCGTGCTGCGCGAGGCCACGATGCGGCTGCAACGGCTGTCGGCCGTGGCGGCCTGACCGGCCGATCAACCGCATCGCAGATGCGACAAAAAAATCTGCCGGCAGCCTCTTGAAACCGGTTTCGGTTTTTCTAATTCGTTGTTTGCCGCTTCGGCGGTGCCGGGTGCCTTCGGGGCCCGGCTGTCATCTGGGCGCTGACCGCTTGTCTGGTACTCAGAGGTCCTGCATCGGCCGGCGCTCCTTCGTATCCATCTTGCTCTTTGGAGGACTTGGCTATGAGGACCTACGATTTCAGCCCGTTGTGGCGCTCCACCGTCGGCTTCGACCGTCTGTTCGACCTGCTGGATGAGACGCAGCGCGCGGTCGAGGACAATTATCCCCCTTACAATATCGAACGTCTCGGCGACTACTGCTATCAGATCTCGCTGGCGCTCGCCGGCTTCTCTCCGGACGAATTGGCGATCACGGCCGAGCATAATGTGCTCACGGTCGAAGGTCGCAAGGCCGACAAGGACGGCCGCGAATATCTCTACCAGGGCATCTCGTCGCGTCCCTTCAAGCGGCAGTTCAATCTCGCCGACTATGTGCAGGTCACGAAGGCGTCGTTCGACAACGGCCTGTTGCGGATCGAACTGGTGCGGGAAATTCCCGAGGCGATGAAGCCGCGCCGGATCGCGATCAACACCGGGCCGGTCGAGCAGATCGCGCAACAGAAGGCGGCGTGAGGCCGATGTCACGTGGCGCGCGGGCGGTGGTGCCCGCGCGCTTCGGCAGCAGTGTCCATGCGAAAGGAGCGTTAGGAGGAGACACGACATGAGTGAGCGCAGTGTTTCGATCACCACCGCAGGCGGGGGGACCTTCCACCCGGTCTCGCACTACGAATCCCCGGCCGATCTGCTCAACGACGCGAAACTGTCGCGGGCCGAGAAGCGGCTGATCCTGTCCTCCTGGGCATCAGATATGTATGCGGTCGAGTCACAGCCGCAGCTGCGCGAAATTCCCGGCATTGCGCGGCCGCTGCGCCTCTCCGATGTCCTCGGCGCGCTGCGGCAACTGGATCGCGAGGATCAGCCGCCGCGGCCGCGCGGCGGCGCCGCGATGCGTGTCGTGCCCCGGGCCGATGTGCAGGCGGATGGAGCTGCGCCCGACCATGCGCCAGGTGGGGCTGCCGGCCGGGTGCGGCCGGCGGCACGGCTGCGTTTCTCCCGCGAAGCCTTTTCCCGTGAAGCCAATGTGCGGCGCTATCGCAAGCTGCTGGCCACCCGGCTCGCCGACCACGAGCGCCGTTTCGTCGAGCGCCGCTTGGCCGAGGAGCTGCAGCAACTGCACGGTCTGTCCGAGCATCAAGGCCTGGGCCGCGCCGGCCGCTGCTGACGTTTCGCCGGGCGTGGTCAGTCAACAACCACGCTCAAATCAAAACGCCGCCCGGAATTGGGCGGCGTTTCATTCCAAATAGCGTAGAGGGTGATGGTTGTTTCTATCGCCCGCGCGCGCGAAAATCAATTCCTGTAACCGGGATTGACGCGATCGAGCCTGCGCAGCAGCGGTGGCCAGACCAGCTGGTTCGAGCGCAGCTCGACGCGATCCTGATTGTCGAACAGCTTCGCATTCTTGTCGACCACCTCGTCGCGGACCGGATAGGCCGTTGCGCCCAGCGTGCGCGTCCGCACCTGGATCGAGCAGGCGCGCTCGAGATGATACATGCGCTCGAAGGCGGAGGCGACCGAGCGTCCGACGGTCAGCGTGCCGTGATTGCGCAACAACATGTGGTTCTTGGTGCCGAGGTCGCGCTGCAGCCGCGGCCGCTCGTCATGGTCCAGGGCCACGCCCTCATAGTCATGATACGCGAGATCATGGGTGACATATTGGGCGATCTGGTTCAGCGGCAGCAGGCCGTCGGCGCAGCTCGACACGGCGACGCCGTCCAGCGTGTGCAGATGGATGACGCAGCCGGCATCCTCGCGCACCTCGTGGATGGCCGAATGGATGGTGAAGCCGGCCGGATTGATGCTGTACTGGCTCTCCGACAGTTGATTGCCATAGAGGTCGACCTTGATCAGGCTGGAGGCGGTGATCTCCTCGAACAGCAGGCCATAGGGGTTGATCAGGAAATGGTGCTCCGGGCCGGGCACGCGGGCGGAGATGTGGGTGTCGACGAGATCGTCCCAGCCGAACATCGCCACCAGGCGATAGGCGGCGGCGAGGTTGACCCGCTGCGACCACTCGGCCTCGGTCATGTTCGAGGGCGCGTCCTTCAGGCGAGCTTCCGCGGGCGACATGGCATTCTCCAATCTCGATATCGTGACCGGAGCCTAGGCGGCCCGCTTGCGGCCGACAAGACGCCGGGCGCAGAGGCGGCCATGCATGGATTGCGGCCTTTCGGCCGCCCATGCCGCCGCGGTGGCCGGTGCGAGCAGGGCGCCGGTGGCCCGTCTTGATTACCGTCAATGCGCATGGCGGCGTGCACAATAGCTTGGCGACCGACATGCCAGGCCGTGGCTCCGCGCGCTCCGCAGGACCCCGCCGCAGGTGCATGTGCAGCGGGCGAGAGGGGTCCACGGAGTACGATCAATGACCTACCAGACCATCAATCCATATACGGGGGAAACCCTCGCTTCCTTTCCGGATGCGACCGACGACGAGGTGCGTGCGGCGATCGCCGCCGCGCATGAGGCGTTTCTCGCCTGGCAGCAGACGTCCTTCGCCGAACGCGGCCGGATTCTGCAGACGGCCGCCGACATCCTGCGCCGGGACAGCGACTCCTATGCGCGGCTGCTGACGCTGGAGATGGGCAAGCTGTTCAGCGAAGCCAAGGCCGAGGTCGAACTGTCGGCAAAGATCCTCGAATATTACACCCGCCACGCCGAGGCGCTGCTGGCGCCGGAAAAGCTGCCGGTTCTGGATCCGGCCGAAGGCGAGGCCATTCTCGTCTGTGAGCCGCTTGGCGTTCTGCTGGCCATCGAGCCGTGGAATTTCCCATATTATCAGATCGCACGCATCCTGGCGCCGCAGCTGTCGGCCGGCAACACGCTGCTCCTCAAGCATGCCTCGAATGTCCCGCAGTCGGCGGCGGCCTTCGAGAAGCTGATGGCCGAGGCCGGTCTGCCCCGCGGCGCGTTCAAGAATCTCTATGCCACGCGGTCCCAGGTCGAGCTCATTCTCAACGACGACCGGGTTCACGGCGTGGCGCTCACCGGCTCCGAAGGGGCAGGCTCGGTGGTGGCTGCGCAAGCCGGCAAGGCGCTGAAGAAATCGACGATGGAGCTCGGCGGTGCCGATGCCTTCATCGTGCTCGCGGACGCTGATCTGGACAAGACCACCAGATGGGCGGTGTTCGGCCGGCACTGGAATGGCGGGCAGGTCTGCGTGTCGTCCAAGCGGATGATCCTGGTCGATCCGATCTATGACGAGTTTCTCGCCCGCTACCGCAAGGGCGTTGCGGGTCTTGTCGCCGGCGACCCGTTCGATCCGAAGACGACGCTGGCGCCGCTGTCGTCGCAAGGTGCGGCTGACGAGGTGAAGGAGAAGATCCGGGCAGCGGTTCAGCTCGGCGCCAAGGCCGAGGAGGTGGGCCCTCCGGTGCCCAATCGCGGTGCTTTCGTGCAGCCGACGATTCTGACCGAGGTCGCGGACGACAATCCGGCACGTCATTGGGAGTTCTTCGGCCCGGTGTCGATGCTGTTCCGCGCCAAGGACGAAGATGACGCGGTTCGTATCGCCAATGATTCACCGTTCGGTCTCGGCGGCTCGGTCTTCACCGCCAACCCGGCGCATGGTGCCGAGCTCGCGAGAAGGGTCTCGACCGGCATGGTGTTCGTGAACCATCCGACCAAGGTCGAGGCTGATCTGCCGTTCGGAGGCATCCGCCGCTCGGGCTATGGTCGTGAGCTGATCGGACTCGGCCTGAAGGAGTTCGTCAATCACAAGCTGATCGACATCGTGGACATCGATGCGCGGTTCTAAGCCCGTCTAATGGATCATGATGCGTTTGCACGGAAACGCATCATGATCTTTCCTCTTTGTTTGAGCATGATCTTTTCGGAAACCCGGTTTCCACTTTTCCGGATCATGCTCTAGAGACGCCAGGCTCATCGGGCGATCGTTCCTCATCGGGACGATCGCCCTGACCATATGGCCGATCGGCTAGGGAGCCGGGATCGACAGCAGGCTCGAAATGCTGCGGCCGCGGATGTCGTAGACCCGTGCGAACACCACGTCGTCGCGCTTGATCTCGACCATCACCGGAGCGGTCAGTCCCTTGCAGTAGAACTCACCGAGGGTCATCGCGAAGTCGGCGGCATGACTGTCCCAGCCGATCGTGAAATCGGGGCCGAGCGCGACCTGGGCCGGCCGCTGCGGACCGCAGACCGCGACCTTCCATTTGTGACCGATCGGCGGCACTTCCTGACGCTCGTCGAGCTGCTCCTTGAGGCCATCGGAGGCCTGCTTCAGTGCCAGACCCCAATAATCGAGCATGAAGCGGGCGTCGGCCTCGCGCACCGTGCCGGCGATGAAGTTGAAATGCGTGTACTGGTAGGGGTGCAGGCGGATCATCTCCGCCAGCGGCAGCAGCAGGCCGAAGCAGAAGGCGGCGATCGCCACCGGCTGCCAGCTGCGGCGCTCGTCCTTGTTGAGCCAGGACAGCAGCCAGGAAAAGGCGATGCCGCCGAGCAGCGCCATCGGTGGGATCACGAACACGAAGTGGCGGATGCCGTTGTAGAGCGCCGGGCGTTTGACGATCGCGATCAGGATCGGCAGCGTTGCCGCCAAGGTCAGCATCAGCAGGATGCTCTTCTGACGCGCCGGCATGTCGGGCCGCGACAAGGACATCAGCGAGGTGACCACGCCGGCCACGAACAGCCCGATCATCAGCTCCGGCATCTGCAGCGCAAACAGCGTCGGCAGATACGACCAGGGCATGTCCGGCACCGAGACCAGGGCCCCGTCGAACATCTCCTTCCACGGCTTCTCGAAGAAGTGCGAGAAATAGGTCAGGGCCCGGAACGGATTGGCCGGCTCGATGATCGACCACGGCCAGATCAGGCCCATGATCAGGTAGCCCAGGATCAGGCCGGGGATCAGCACATAGATCAGATGCGCGAAGCGGCGGATGGCCTCGCGGGCGCCCTGCGTGCGGTATTCTTCCACGAACAGGGGCATGAAGCCGACGACGGCGTAAACCACCGCCATGCCGCCAAGGATGCGCGAGCCGATCGCAAATCCGGCGCCGAGCCCGATGATCAGGACGGTGCGCGGCGAGGGGTAGGGATACTCCTCGGCCAGGCGCACCAGACCCATCAGCAGCACCACCATGGCCACCGCGAATGGCGCATCCTTCGGGTTCATGAACATGTGGCCGTAGAAGATCGGGCAGAGGGCCAGCAGCAGCAGCGCGGCCACGCCGGCCACGGCGCCGCCGATGCGGCGTGCCACCCGCCACGTCACCGCGAGGCCGATCAACCCGACGATGGCGCCGACCAGCCGGCGCGTCTCGAACAATTCCAGGGGCAGGATCTTGTGCAGCAGGGCTGCAACCATGTCGAACCCGCCGCCGTACATATAGAGATTGGCGAACGACAGTGCCGCCGTGTCCCTGAATCCGGAGCCGTACATGCGCAGCAACAGATCGGCATACTCGGCATGGGTGTAATCGTCCCAGCCCAGGCCGTAATCGCGGAACGTCAGTCCGGCCACCACCGCGACCGCGGCGAGCACGAACATGGCGAAATCGTCACAAGTCCGCTCGAGGGTCCGCCGCGTCGGCGTCTCGAGGACCGAAGTGGTTATCGATGTCATGGCTGAGTGTGACCCGGCGTCCCCTAACGACCCCGCTCCCGCGCTTCAGGCCTGTGTTCCCCGCCTGGATATAGCGCGTCCTCGTTTCCAAGGTGTTGGAAAAGTCGCGTCATGCGTCCATTGCAGTGCAGCAGGAGCCCGAATTTCGGCTGCTTGGTGCCATATTGGCATAGCCACATGAACGCGTCCTGAACCATCAGGCTCCGGGAAAACCCGGAGGAACCCGAGCCGGTTCCGTGGGTTAGCGGCGGGGAAATGTGGCGCGATCGTGGCGCGCTTGGCCGCTTCGACGTGGAGAGCCGGGAGTGCGGCCGAAGTTCCGCTGCAAATTGTCGCGGATTTCGACTAGAACCGGATTCAAGGGACGCGGGCAACCGCAGGAAACTAGTGTGATATCGGTCGGGACGCAGTCTGGTACCGGCGCATTAGGGGATAGGTTCGAATGATGAGTGCGATGTTGGCCGCTGGGGCTCTGGCCGTGCTGGCTGGGCTTGGAGCGATAGCCTGGGGTATTCCGGTCAAAGAGTTCAGCGTCGGCAACACGCTGATCCTGTCTGGAACCCTCGGCGTCTGCAGCGGCCTGCTGATGCTCGGACTCGCGGCTGTGCTCGCCGAGTTGAAAGTGATCTCGCAGCGCTTGCGCACGCGCGGTCCGGCGGATGCAGAGATCCGGCCGCTGCAATTGCCGGGGGTGAACAAGCCTGACCTCGACGCGCCCGCGATGCCGCCGGCCGAGGATGCCTGGCGGGAGGGCGTGACGCCGCGCGCGCGTCCGCGCATGCCGGACCTGTCGGCGCCGTTGTCGTCGGCGCCTATTCCTGCCTCGCCAATGTCCGCCGGGCCCCTGTCGTCTCTGTCCGCGCCGCCACCGCTTGCTTCGCCGCTGCGGCCGTCCGAGCCAGAACCGACCCTTGGCGGACCGGAGACGGAGGCGTCCGAGCGTCCCAAGCGCAATCTGCTGTTCGCCTCATCGTCAAGGCGGGATCGTGAACGGGCGGACAAGCGCGGCTCCGAGCCGTTCGCCAGCGATTTCCGGCAGCCTCCGCCGACCGAGCCCCCCGCTGAGCCGCTTGAGGCTCCGGCGCCGCCGGAGCCTGCGCCGGGATTCGATGATGGTTGGCAGCGCTCCGAGCGGCCGCGGGCGGCAGAGGCGCCTCGACCGCCATTCCCGCGTCGCTTCGCGCGCGCCGCGCCGGCTTTCGTCGAGCCGGAGCCCGAGCCCGCCCCTGAGCCTGAGATCGCGCCGGCCGAGGCACCGGCTGCGATCAGCATCATCAAGTCCGGTGTTGTCGATGGGATGGCCTATTCGCTCTATTCGGACGGCTCGATCGAGGCGCAGATGCCGGAGGGCATGATGCGCTTTGCCTCGATCGACGAATTGCGCACGCACCTCGAAGGCCGCGGCTGAGCCGCGGACGGCCGACCTCACTGGTATACCGCACACATTACTTCGCCGTGGACAGATCTTCTCAAGAAGAAGTCCTCACCTTATTGTCATTTCGCCAGTCATTTGCCCATATTGCTTGAAGAATCGTAAGACAACAGGGGCGCTCGGCCAGAGCGATACTTGCTTACGAGAATCACCGGGTGGAAGACGGCGAGGGGGCAATGACGGACGGAGCCGGCAAGAGCTTCATCGATCTGACTGCCGACATCGTGTCGGCCTATCTCAGCAACAATCCGACGCCTGCGGCCGAGATTCCCTCGCTCATCAGCCAGGTCCACGCCGCGCTGACGCGCGTCGCTGCGGGACGCAGCGAGCCTGCGCCCGAGCCGGCGCGGCCCGCGGTGCCGGTGAAAAAGTCGATCCATCCGGACTATCTGGTCTGCCTCGAGGACGGCAAGCGCTTCAAATCACTGCGCCGCCATTTGCGCACCCAGTACAACATGACGCCCGAGCAATATCGCGACAAATGGAACCTGCCGCCGGACTATCCGATGGTGGCGCCGAACTACGCGGTCACGCGCTCGCAACTGGCCAAGAAGATGGGGCTTGGTCAGCAGCGCCCCGAGCGCGAGAAATAGCGGAACCGATCAGCCGGCGGCGGCGAGTGCTTCGCGCGCGTCCGAGCGGATGCGCTCGACCATGGAACGCAGACCATTGGAACGCTGCGGCGTCAGATGCTCGCGGAATCCGAGCTCGTCGAACACAGCAGGCGCGTCGATGGCGAGGATCTCCTGCGGGGTGCGTCCCGAATACAGCGTCAGCAGGATCGCGATCAGGCCCCGCACGATATGGGCGTCGCTGTCACCGAGATAGTTCAGGATCGGCCCGGCGCCGCCGCGATCGACATGGCGCGACAGCCACACCTGGCTGGCGCAGCCCTGCACTTTGTTGGCAGCCGAGTGCTCGTCCTCGGGCATCGGCGCCAAGGTGCGGCCGAGCTCGATGACGTAGCGGTAGCGGTCGTCCCAGTCGTCAAGCAGGGCGAAATTGTCGCGGATTTCGTCGATCGTCATGGTGCTCTCAGGTCCCGATATGCGCCCTCATATAGGCGTTCGGCGGGACGAAAGCGACAGCGCTGCGGTGGGGTCAGGGCGTCGGCGGCAGGCGCCATTCGGCTGCGAGGTCGTCGCTGGACAGCGTGTCAGCGGCAGCGTCTCCTGGCAGAGCCTCCTCAGCCGCGGGGCCGTCGATCGACCCGGTATGATCGTTGGCGCGCTTGTCGAGATTGGCCGGCTTCACCGGCCCGATCAACTTGTCCGCAGTGGCCGGCTTCTCGGCCGTCTCCGGCTTGTCGGTGATGATCTGATAGATCTTGCGCGCACCTTCCTGGGCACGATGACCGATCACGGTCGCAGCCTGGCCGCCGACCTCGCAGGCTTGCGGCTGACGCTTGCAGAACTGGCTCATGTCGGAGACCGCAGCGGTCGCCGCCTGCACGGCTTCGTGCGCATTGATCTGCGGCAGCTTGTCGGCGTCGGGGCTCTTCTCGCGCGGCAGCAGCACCAGCACGAGTCCGAGCCAGAATGCCATCCGAAGCAGAAAGAACATCACGCAACCCCGACCGTCCTGCCTGATCTCGCCTGTCTCTGAGAGGCGCGGCCGAGATCGGCGGATGCTTTGTTTTACGTCGCGACTGCTTGCTGTGAGCTTAATTGGTTGAGATTTCGCGAAGCCGGCCCGGGAACTTTTTTCGACGTAAACGTTTCGTTGGCGACGGCAGGGCGCGCCTTCCAACCAGCTGCGGATGGCGACGCTTTGGCGGTCGCACTGAGAGGCGGAAACCATGCGTTCACCATCCCGGCCGAATGGCGCAGTCACCGCAGCGTGGCCCTTAGCGTTCGCTTAATGCGAGTCTGACAGGTTGACGCGTGACGACAGGGGGCGTCCCGGCACGTTCTTTATGACAGTGTCCGACAGGCCGAGGCGCGAGAGCCGTGAGTGTGTTGAGTATCATCCGCGAATGTCTTGATGCTTTGTTGCATCCATCGGCTCGAACTGATGCGATGACGCGCGCGCGCCACCGCGCCTTCATCGCGCCGCGCCTGCTCGGCAGCCTGGCTGCGTTCGCCGTCTTTCCCGCCTATCTCGCGATGCGCGGCGCGCCGAGTGCGCTCGAGGTCGGCGCGCTGGCATGGCTGATCGCGCCGATCCTGCTGTCCTGGTATCTGTCACGCACGGGCCGCTATGAGAGCGCCTGCGCGCTGTCGTCGCTCGCGCTCTCCGCCTTGATCATGTCCGTCTCGATCGAGACCGGCGGCATCGAATCCTTTGCCGCAGTCTGGCTGATCGTCGTGCCCCTGGAGGCCGCGTTCTCGGCGTCGCGTCGCGTCGTGGTGTTCTCGGCGGCGCTGGCGCTGTCATGCGCCTTGCTGCTGATCCTCATCGGGCATCTCGGCTGGCTGCCGAGGCCGGAGATGAATCCGGCGGTGCGAATGGGTCTGCTCGCCTTCGGCGTCGCGTCTGCCACGCTCTATGCCGCCGTGCTCGCTTTTGCCGCCGACACGCTGGCGCGAACCGGCGTGACGTTGTTGTCGATGGAGGAGGAGCGTTACCGTCTGCTCGCGCGCAACATGAGCGACGTGATCTCCCGCCACCGGCGCAACGGCGCGGTGATGTTCATTTCGCCTGCAGTCGAGAATCTGCTTGGGACCTCTGTTGCCCAGTTGCAAGGCCATGGCCTGTTCGAGCGGGTTCATGTCGCCGATCGCCCCGCTTATCTGACGGCGTTGTCGGAAGCGGCGCGCGGCAGCGAAGCGTCGAGCGTCGAGTTCCGGCTCCGCCGCGATGCCGGGGGCGACACGCGCGGCCCGCATCATGCGGTCGATTTCATCTGGGTCGAGATGCGCTGTCGGCCGCTCGATGCCGCCGCCCGGACGCCGAGCGGCGCGGAGCAGGAGGTGGTCGCCGTCATGCGCGATGTCACCGATCGCAAGCTGCAGGAGCAGGCGCTCGAATTGGCGCGCAGCGCGGCCGAACGTGCCGATGCGGCCAAGACGCGATTCCTCGCGACCATGAGCCACGAGCTGCGCACGCCGCTGAACGCCATCATCGGCTTCTCCGAGATGTTGATGCAGGAGCAGGCGCTGGTGCTCAACGCCGCGCGCCGCCGCGAATATGCCCAGCTGATCAATGATTCCGGTCAGCATCTTCTGTCTGTCGTGAACGGCATTCTCGACATGTCGAAGATGGAGTCGGGCAATTTCGAGCTGACGCCCGAGCCGTTCGCGCCGCGCGCAGCGCTGATCAATTGCTGCAATCTGCTGGCGCTGCGCGCCCGGGAAAACGGCGTCGATCTGTCAGCCGACGTGCCGCACGATCTCCCGACCATCACGGGTGATCCGCGTGCGTTCAAGCAGATCGTGATCAATCTGGTGTCCAACGCGATCAAGTTCACGGAGCGTGGCGGCCGGGTCATGGTTTCGGCCGCCATCGAGGGGCCACAACTGCTGCTGCGGATCACCGACACAGGTGTCGGGATCGCGGCCGACGACCTGAAGCGCATCGGCGATCCATTTTTCCAGGCCGGCAAGACCTATCAGCGGCGGCACGAGGGAACCGGCCTCGGTCTCTCGATCGTGAAGAGCCTCGTGAACTTGCATGGCGGCGAAATGTCGATAGAAAGCAAGCTCGACGAGGGAACGACGGTCTCGATCGCGCTTCCCATCGATTGTGTTGCCGCGGAGGCGGCGGGCGCGACGATCACGGCGCTGTCCCCTTCGCGATCTGCCCAGGCCGGGCAGGTGATTCAGGTGAAGAAGAGTGCCTAGACGAGCCGCAGACGAGGATGAGGCGCCGGTCCGGCGCCGCCGCAAGCGCGCCGGTGCCGCTGCTGCCGCGGTCGAGGCGGTGGACGAACGCGGCTGGCTGATGCGTGCCGTCCTCTACAGCCCCAAGGACATGTTCGCCGGTCTGCTGGCCTGTGCGGCCGGCAGCGCGATCATTGTCAACGCTGTCTTCCTGCAATCGGGTCCGCATCCCGCACCGATGTTCGGCTCGATCGTCACCATTCCTCCGGCGCTTGCCAATGCCAATCCGTTGCCGCGGCCGCGACCGACGGAGGCCGATCTCTCTCCGTTCGATCCCAAGGTGACCGAGACCCGGCCTCCCGACACGCGGGTCGTGGAACCGAGGCCGGCGGAGCAGCGGACCGCCGATGCGCGGCCGGATCAGAAATACGCCGATCCGCTGGCCGACCTGGTGCGGTCGGTCAGCGGCGGCCAGGGCGCCTCACGCGCCCAGCCCACGCCGGGCGGCAACGCGCGTCGCGTCGCCGCAGTCCAGCGCGCGCTCACTGAATATGGCTATGGTCAGTTGAAGCCCACCGGGATGATCGGCTCCGAGACCCAGGCTGCGATCCAGAAGTTCGAGCGTGAGCGCAAGCTGCCGGTGACAGGCCAGCTGTCGGACCGGCTGGTGCGCGAGCTAGCGATTGTCATCGGCCATCCGATCGAATAGAGCAGGGCGTCCCTGGGCTGCAGCTTGCAGCGCGTCGTTCCGCCGGCCGTGAACCTGTCATGCGATTGAAGAGCAGCATCTGGGTGAGCGCCTATTTGCGCCGCTGCCAGTCGGCCGGCGCATTCAGCGCGATTCGCCGGCGTGGCGCCGAAGAGGCCGGTGCGGTGTTCATCAAGGTTGCCTTGATGGATGGCACCGCGCAGCTGTACATGCCGGCGCCGCAGACCGTCTATGACGACAGTCGCCCGATCGACCGCTTCTTTGTCCCGATCGCTCCTCAGCCGCAGCCCGAGACGCAGATCGAAGAGCGTCTGGTGAAGGAAGTGCGTTTCGATCCCGACGCCTGGATCGTGGAGACCGAGGACAAGCAGGGCCGCCACTTTCTCGACCTCGCCCGCGATCAGGCGTAATCCGCCATCGCGAGCCTCCCGTTGCGAGCGCCAATTCGCAAGCGTCCATGCCGAAGCCGCTCAGCCAGGACGGCAGAGCGGCGCGTCAGCGCTTGAAGCCCTCGCTGACGGTGCGCACGATCGGCCGCGGCGAACCTTGCGCTGTGCGCGGCGTGCTTGCGCGGACATTCTGCCGTTCGTCATCATAGAGAGCCGGGCGATGCTTCGCCCGGATCGCCGCGATCGCCGAGCCACGCCAGGCCGCCAGCATGATCAAGGCTGCCTGCTCGCTGAGGCGCTCGTAGAGCCGCGACAATCTGAAGACGGCCTCGACCGACTGGCCGATCTCGGGCTTGAGGAACAGCAGCACGCGTTCGAATGCCGCGCCCGGCATGCCGAGCGCCTTTGCCGCGCAGGCGAGCGGCTCGCCGCTCGCATCGTTCATCACCTCCTGCGTGATGCGTGCCGGAAGCAGCAGGCTTTCGCCGAGCTCCAACGTGAACGTCTCCACGTCCGCATTGAAGGCCGCCATCTCCAAAGCCTCGATTGCATTCAGCGCGCGATGCGGCGGTGTGGGCGCTGCAGGCCGCAGCGGCGCGGTGGCGAGGTTCTCCAGGATGGCGATGCGCTCCTTGACGCCGGCGCGCAGGAACATCTCGCTGAGCTCGGCCGCATCACGCGGCTGCATCGTCAATCCGGCGGACGGGGTGTCCTCGCGTGCGGGAGCTTTGAGCGGAGATGCGCGGAGCGCCGACGGAATAGGTCCGGCCAAGGGCAGCATCGCTTCATTCTGCGCCGGCCGCAGTCCGAGCTTCGTCAGGATCTCGATCGGTGTACCCGGATAGATCGCGAGGCGGGCGCGGACGGCCGCGCGGGTCGCGTCATCGACGTCGTCGACCAATCGCGAGACCAACTCGACGAATTGCCGCTCCTCATCCGCCGAATGGGTGCTCGCTTGGACATAGAGGTCGGTCAGGACACGCAGCAGAGTGGGCTTGATGTCGACGCCCTCGCGGCGCGACAGCGTCAGCAACCCGTCGAAGCCGGGGAACAGCGATGATCTTGTCATGTCGGGTACGCAACTTCGGCAATCGTTGTGTCGATTAGAGCCGAGTTGTTTTAATGGGCCGTTAAGGAAAACAATCGGTGAAGATGGGCCGAATTTTCCCGGTGAGACAAAGGCGCAACGCCCACTTGCGATCTCCGCTACGGCTGCACGCCATCCGTGTTTCCGGCAGCGTGCATTAACACCCTCTTAACCACGTCCTGATCTTAATCGACCCGTTCGAGCGTCGAGCCATGGCGTTGACATGATGCCGGCTCGATCCTGTCTCACCGCGTCGCCGCTGCCTTGTCTCGTCAGGGCGTCGCATCGAAATCGTCAGTTGTGCGTGCCCTCTGGCCTGCGAAGTTCGGGCAAGGGGGAAAGTTTGGGGGTTCGAACTTCGGGCACGAAAGAGAGCTGACATGGCGACCATCATTGAATTCCCGACGGATGCAGCGCGTCGCGCGCGATCCCCGGTGACCGACGCGCCGCAGGAGGGCATGGCGACGATTGTGATTCTTCCCGTTGTTCGCATCGAGCGGGAAAGCAGCAGTGACGATCGCGGTCCCCGCGAGGGCGCCGCACCGAGCCGCCGCCGCCGTCGCCGCTGATTGCGCAGGGGAATGGGAATGCCGGACATGATGGTTCGGGTCCGGCGGGCAGCGCCGGCCGTCGCGCTTGGTCTTTCCAGCGCATTGCTCGGCGCCTGCAGCGGCGGTGATTTCGGCCGCACGCGCGCCGATATGCGCAACGACGACATGCACAAATGGATCGGGGCGGAAGCCACCGCCAGCGTGGGCGTCAAGCCATCGCAGTTTCAGCTGACTGACAATGAGCGCCAACTGCGCGATCTGGCTTATCCGCTGATCGAGCCGCCGCATTCGCGTCCCGCCTGGAAGGCGGTGTTCGGCGACTACCAGCCGTCAGCATCGCCCTGGCGCCAGAAGGTGGCGTTCGATCGCACCGCCTATGGCCGTGCGCTGATCGACGAGCCGCATCGCTCGCATGCGTCGCGCTACGCGCAGCTGATCGACGACGTACGCGACGACATCACTCGCTTCGAACCGTTCTTTGCATCCGCGATCCGCGTGATCGATCTCGACCGCAAGCGCGATGCCAGCATGCACTATATGACCGAGCTGTCGCCGCGCGAAAAGGCCGATGCCGTCGCGCGCATGCAGGAGAATTCGCTGATCGTGCAATGGGTACAGATCTGCCTGGAGCAGCGCGTCTCGTCCTATCGCTGGGCGTTGGAGCGGCTGGTGCTGCAGGCGCCGGATTCGATCGCAGCCGAAGCGGATCGCCTGATCGGCGAACTGGCCGCTCAGACCGCCAATCCGCCGGTGGCCGCGCGCCCGCTCATCCAGCGGCCGCTGACCTCCAAGGGGTAGAGCATGATCCGGAAAAGTGGAAACCGGTTTTCCGAAAAGATCATGCACAAACAAGGAGGAAAGACCATGATGCGTTTCCGTGGAAACGCATCATGATCTAGCCGAGGCCAGTCTCATTCGGGCCTGAGCAGGCGGAGCGCCTCGTCGAGCAGATGCGGCGTATGCTTGCCGCTCGAATCGCGGCAGGCCCGCTCGAAATAGTCCGACAAGGCCGGACGGAATTTCGCATGCGCCGCCTTGTCGATGATGGCGCGCGCGCGCTGCTTCGGCGACAGGCCGCGCAGATCGGCCAGTCCGTGCTCGGTCACGAGGATCTGCACGTCGTGCTCGGTGTGGTCGACATGGGTCACCATCGGCACGATGCAGGAGATCGCGCCGTTCTTGGCCGTCGACGGCGTCATGAAGATCGACAGATAGGCATTACGGGCGAAGTCGCCGGACCCGCCGATGCCGTTCATGATGCTGCTGCCGCGGACATGGGTCGAGTTCACATTGCCGTAGATGTCGGCCTCGATCAGCCCGTTCATGGCGATGACGCCGAGCCTGCGGATCACCTCGGGATGGTTGGAGATCTCCTGCGGCCGCAACACGATGCGGTCGCGCAGGAACTCGATTTCGCGGTTGAACTCGATCGCCGCCTCCGAGCTGAGCGACAGTGCGGTTGCCGAAGCGAGATCCATCCGCCCCGAGCGGATCAGGTTGAGCATGCCGTCCTGCAGCACCTCGGTGTACGCCGTCAGGTGGGGGAAGGGCCCCTCATCGAGCCCCGCCATCACGGCGTTGGCGACATTGCCCACGCCCGACTGCAGGGGCAGCAGGTTGCGCGGCAGGCGGCCCTGCTTCACCTCATGTTCGAAGAACTCCAGGATGTGGCCGGCGATCGCACCGGAGACCTCGTCAGGCGGAGTGAAGGTGGTGTTGCGGTCCGGCGCATGGGTCTCGACGATCGCGATGATCTTGTCCGGATTGCAGCGATAGGTGGTCTCGCCGATGCGGTCGCCTGGAGCTATGATCGGGATCGGCTTGCGATGCGGCGGCAGCCGCGTGCCGTAATAGACGTCGTGCATGCCGAGCAGCGCCGGGTTCATCCAGGAATTGACCTCGATGATGACGCGGTCGGCCTGGTCGAGCCAGGTCTTGTTGTTGCCGATCGAGGTCGACGGGATCAGTCGTCCGTCGGGAAGGATGCCGGCGCATTCGATCACGGCGATGTCGAGATGGCCGAGGAATCCGAACCACACGAATTGCGCGACATGGCTGAGATGCAGATCGATATATTCCATGCTGCCGGCGTTGATGCGCTGGCGCGTGGTGGGATCGGACTGATAGGGCAGGCGCAGATCGATGCCATTGGCTTTGGCCAGCGCGCCGTCGAGTTCGGGCGCGGTCGATGCGCCGGTCCAGACGCCGATGCGGAACGGCTCGCCGCGCCCATGCGCCGCCTCGATGCGGCGCGCCAGCGCCAGCGGCACGGCCTTCGGGTAGCCGGAGCCGGTGAAGCCGCTCATGCCGACATGGCTGCCGGGCTTGACCAACGCGGCGGCGTCGTCCGCCGACATGATCTTGGCGCGCAGCGCCTGCGACATCACCTGCGATGAACTCATCGTATCAGACACTCCGTGCGCAGGCCTGTTCACGCCCGCCAAAACCCGCGCTGTTTAGGATGGGCGGCGCAGGGATGATTTGACACGGGTCAAGCGGCGGATCCGCGCATCACAGGCCTGCAAGACGCGCGCGTCGCAGCTCGCGAACGTCCGTCGCACGCAACCGCTCCGTCAGCATGTTGGCCTTGCTGTAGCGTGGATCGCCGGTGACGTCGTCGCCGACCCAATCCGGGATCTGCACGGCAGCCGTTTCGGTCGGCAGCTCGATTTCTGCGATGATGATGCCGTCCAGTGGCCCGTGATACTCGTCGACCTCCCAGAGGCCGCTGTCGCCCGGCACATAATGACGGGTCTTCTCGATGATGCGTCCCTCGCAATGCGCGAAGATCGCCTCGGCATGATCCCTGGGAATCTCGTACTCGAATTCTTCCCGCGACAACCCCCGCCGGCCGCTCTTCACGCAAAGCGTCGTTCGATCGCCATAGCACCGGACGCGAACCTTGAGCCCATCCTGACGCGCGACGAGACCATCGCGAAGACGCTGACGATGCGTCGCCTGACCTCGCCAAGCCTCGGACTTGACGAGAAACTTCCGTTCGATTTCGAGGGGCATGACCTTGATATTGGGCGAAGCGCCGCCGTCCTGTGCCGTCATAGCAGCGAAGCGCGACAACGACTATGCCACCAAGGATGAAGAGAGCGTTGTGGATTTGATTGAAGGTCCTCGTAACGCCTTACCGCTTGCCGCGCGGCTTTTCCGCCTTGGCGGGAGCCTCGGCCTGCAGGCCGCAACTGGCGGCTGCAAGGGAGGCCTGGGCCTGCGGCATCAGGCCGGGCTCGGCCGCGAGGGCCTTCAACACGATCAATCCGGTGGTCGTCGGCGAATCGATGATCAGCCGGTCGGCGGCGGTGATCTCTTCGTCCTCTGGAAGATCCTCGTGCTGGGCTTCGGTCATCAGATCGAGCTCGATCACGCGCTTGCCGGCGGAGCGATCATTGATGGCGTAATAGGCGATTTCGTTGCGGGTATAGAATGACACCGACGTATAGGCCTGGCTGACCGGAACGGTCAGCTTGAGCGGCCCCTCCGACAGATCGTAGCGACAGATCGCCATCGCGAAGGCCGGGTCCATGAACGGCATCGGCGAGTTGTTGGGATCGGCAAGCGGCAGCTGCGTCACGGCATTGAGCTTGGTCATCGGCGTCAGCCGCGAATAGGCATCCTGGGTCGAGATCCGCGGCAGGGCCAGCACGCTGACGAGATGGACCACGCCACCGAGCAGCACGCCGACGATCACGGTGAACAGCAGCCGGATCATGATGGGCAGCCCACTGTCGTAATCGCGGGCATCGGCGCGTCGCGCTGCGTGCGCGTGGCGACGCCCACCGGCGTGTCGTACAGCCGCAGCATCAGCGCGTAGCGCTCGATGCCGCCGGTCGGCAACCAGTTGCCGGAGCGTGAGCGCGATGCGACGCGAATCTCGAACGAGCCGTCGGCGCCACGCACGAGCTCCTGGCTGGTGAAGCCGTAGCGCTGCAGCGTGTTGGGCACGAGGTGGCCCTTGCGATCGTACAGCGTGAGCGTCCAGAAGCGGGCGGGGGGCGTCACGCCGCTGACGAGGATGTCGCAGCGGCCATCGAGCGGCTTTTTCTTGTCGTCGGTGGTGGCGGTGAACGCGACACCATCGCCGGTGCCGATCGGCAGCTCGCCGTTGCGGGTGATGGTGGCGCGTGCGTAAGGATCGACATCGGCCGTGCCGGTCTTCGGGCGTGCCGTCCACGCTCCGATGGTCAAGGTGCCGAATTCGGTGCCGCGCGTGGTGGTCATCCAGGTTGCGCCGATGCCGACGCCGGTCGCGATCAGGAGTGCAATCAAGGTGATGAAGAGCAGCCGCACGGAAATCGCCGTCGTCAGTTCTTGCGCAAGGCAGGCGTGGTCACGCCATCGGCGGTTGCCGCGGCGTAGTTCTCAGGGAAGGCGAGCGCGCTCGACGACACGGGCTTGGCCGGCTTGCGCGGATCGACCGGTGCCGCCTTCTCGGCGACGCGGGCGGCATCGTCGAGCATTTTCTCGACCTGGACCAGGATCTCGGCGCCACGGCGGGTCAGCACCGGCGGCGGACCGGGCTTGATCTCGAGGGTTTTCGGCTGGCCTGCCTGGGCCATCGCGGCGGAGGCCGGCTGCGGCAGTTTCTCGCCCATGCCGACGCCGGGCAGCTCCTTGACCTCGACGCCCTGATGCGCGGCGACCATGATGTCGTGCCAAGTCTGCGCCGGCAGCGAGCCGCCGGTCATGCGGTTGGTCGGCGAATAGTCGTCATTGCCGTACCAGACGGCGCAGGTGAAGTTTCCGGTGTAGCCCACGAACCAAGCATCACGGTAGGCGTTGGTGGTGCCGGTCTTGCCGGCGGTCGGGATGCCGTCGAGTGCGGCGCGGCGTGCGGTCCCCTCGCTGACCACGTGGCTCATCATGCCCGCCATGTCGGCGGCCACCGAGGCCGGGATCGCCTGCTTCGGTTTCGGACCGTCGCGGTCCCAGCGCCAGACCAGGTCACCGGCGCCGGTGCGGACCTCCAGCACCGAATGCGGCGTGACGGCCTTGCCCTTGTTCGGGAAGGTCGCATAGGCGACAGCGTGCTCCAGCACCGTAACCTCGTCGGAGCCGATCGGCATCGACGGCGTGTCCGGCAGCGGCGCCTTGATGCCGAAGCGGCGGGCGACCTCGACGATCTTGGCGCGGCCCGCCTTCGGGCCCTCCTTGCCGCCGAGCGCGATCGACAGCTTCACCGGAACGACGTTGATCGAGCGGGTAATCGCCTGCGTCAGCGTCACCGTGCCGGAATAGGAATGGCCATAGTTCTGCGGACACCAATTGCCGATGCAGACCGGGCCGTCGACAATGGTCGAGGTCGGCTTGTAGCCGTTGAGCAGCGCCGTCGTGTACACGTACGGCTTGAACGACGAGCCCGGCTGCCGATAGGCGTCGGTGGCGCGGTTGAACTGGCTGGCGCCGTAGTCGCGGCCGCCGACCATGGCGCGGATGCCACCGTCGAGGTCTGAGACCACGGTGGCGGCCTGGGTGGCATGGTAGTCGCGGCCGAACTGGCGCAGCTGGTTCTCGATCGCCTCGTCGGCAGCATGCTGCACGTTCATGTCGATCGAAGTCCGCACCACGAACACGCGCTCGGTGTAGGATTTCGGGAACGTGTCGACCAGCTTGCGCATCTCGTCGAAGGCATAGTCGAGGAAGTAGTTGGGCGAGCTTTCGTCGCGGCGGTCGACCGCAAAGGCCGGGTTGCGGCGGGCGCCGAACACCTGGCCCTCGGTCATGAAGCCGGCATCGACGAGATTGTCGAGCACCACATTGGCGCGGGCACGGGCGGCGGGCAGGTTGATGTGCGGCGCGAATTTGGTCGGCGCCTTGAACAGGCCGGCCAGCATCGCGGCCTCGGCCAGGTTGATGTCGCGCACCGACTTGTTGAAGTAGAAATGCGCCGCGCCGTCGACGCCGAAGGTGCCGCCGCCCATATAGGCGCGATCGAGATAGAGCTTGAGGATCTCGTTCTTGGTCAGGCGGGTCTCGAGCCAGATCGCCAGGAACGCCTCGTTGACCTTGCGCTCGATGGTGCGCTCGTTGGACAGGAACAGGTTCTTGGCGAGCTGCTGGCTGATCGAGGAGCCGCCCTGGCGGACGCCGCCGGCCTGGGCGTTGGTGACGAGCGCGCGCGCGAGGCCGGGGAAGTCGATGCCGAAATGGTCGTAGAAGCGGCGGTCCTCGGTGGCGAGCGTCGCCTTGATCAGATTATCCGGGAAGTCCTCCAGCGGGATCGAGTCGTTGTGCTTGATGCCGCGGCTGCCGATCGGGTTGCCGTAGCGGTCGAGGAAGGTGACCGCGAGGTCGGACTTCTTCAGCCAGTCCTCGTCCGCCGTTTCCCGGAACGCGGGGATCGCGAGCGCCAACATCAGGACCAGGCCGCCGAGGCCGATCGTTGCAGCCTCCGACAGCGGCTCGACGAACACCCAGCGCTTCCAGCCGCCGACGTAGAAGCGGTCCATGAACGCCGAATAGCGCTCATACAGCTCGCGGGTGCCGCGCAGCGAGGAGAACAACGCCGAATCGAACCGGGCGTCGAGATCCAGGCGGAAATTGTTGATCCGCTTCTTCCATTCGTCTGGAATGATCTGCCGCACGGGAACCCTGGTCGTTTCGAAAGCGTGTCAGCTGGCTTCGAAAGCACTCAGCACACGGGGCTGGGGCTATCGAAGGGTCTTGCGCGATTGTTGCGGCAAACCCAAGGCAGCTCCAAGTTCAGGTCCCCCAACTTGGAGTAGCCTGCACCGAGTCGCAATGCCGCTGCCGGGGACGACTCGCCTTCATATCTAGCTGAGCGGGGGGCACAAACCAATGGTTCCGCTCATAATTTGATGCACAAAGCTAACGTGCCGCTTCAACCGGCCAAGCGCCCCTTGCGCCCGCTCGGGTGGGGCCACTAGATGGCGGCGATGCCGCGCCCGCTGGGATTCGTCTGATGACTGCTCCGCTCAAACGTCCCTCGGGCCAGGAGGGATTTTTCTGGAAAACCAAGACCTTGGAAGAGATGTCCGAGGCCGAATGGGAAAGCCTGTGCGACGGCTGCGGTCGCTGCTGCCTGGAGAAGCTCGAGGACGAGGATACCGGTGACATCTACTTCACCCATATTTCCTGCCGGCTTCTCGATGCGGGTCTATGTGCCTGCAAGGATTACGCAAACCGCTCCGAACAGGTGACGGATTGCGTTCGCCTGACGCCTGAGAATGTCCGCACCATCACCTGGCTGCCGCCGAGCTGCGGCTACCGGCTGGTGGCGGAGGGGCGTGATCTCTATTGGTGGCATCCGCTGATCTCGGGGGATCCTCAGACCGTGCATGAAGCCGGGGTGTCCGTGCGCGGCCGCGTCGAGGGGACGGAGGACACTGTTCCGGACGACCAGCTCGAGAACCACATCGTCGCGTGGCCGGTGCTGCTGCCGAAGCGCGCCAAGCTTAAGCGCCGGCCGAAATAGGCCGGTCACTTCGCGCTCGCAGCAATTCAACTCGGCGCGACCGCACGTGCGCTGCCGGGATGCACCCATGCGCGCCGCCTGCTGCCGCAAGGGAAAATTATCCCTTAAGTAGTTCGCTATCTGGCGAATCTGCGCGGCGTTGGCCGCGCGCGGCATAGCATTTATCCCCATGAACAAGTTTGATCGGCAGAGCCATTATCCGGCTGCGTCCCAATCCTTGCCCGAAGAGATTGCGGCCGAGCTGGCGGCCATTCCGCCGCAGGTGCAGGCGGTCGAGGACGCCCCGCCGATCGCGCCGCCGGTGCCGCTGACCCAGACCGAGGTCCGCACGATTCTGATGAGCCTGCTGCTGACGATGTTCCTGGCCGCGCTCGACCAGACGATCGTCGCGACGGCGCTGCCGACCATCGGCCGCGAGTTCCAGGACGTCACCAATCTCTCATGGGTGATCACCGCCTATCTGCTGGCCTCGACCGCGGTGGCGCCGGTGTTCGGCACGCTCTGCGACATCTATGGCCGCCGCGCCATGATCATCACGGCGCTCAGCCTGTTCGTCGTCGGCTCTGTGGTCTGCGCGCTGGCGCCGAACATGCCGGTCTTGATCCTCGCCCGCGGCCTGCAGGGGCTCGGCGGCGGCGGCATCATGCCGGTGGTCCAGACGGTGATCTCGGACGTGGTCAGCCCCCGCGAGCGCGGTCAGTACCAGGCCTATTTCAGTGGTGTCTGGCTGCTCGCCGGCCTGCTCGGGCCGGTTATCGGCGGCTTCTTCGCCGACCACCTGCACTGGTCGATGATCTTCTGGATCAACGTCCCGCTCGCGATTGCCGCGCTGGCACTGCTGTTGCCCAAGATGGCCCGGCTGCCGGTCTATCACCGGCTGCGCAAGGTCGACTGGGCCGGCGGCCTGCTGCTGATGGCCTCGGCCGTCGTGTTCATGCTGGTCCTGACCTGGGGCGGCCACCGGCTGGCCTGGTTGTCGCCGACCATTTTGGCGATGATCGGCAGCGCCGTTGCGCTCGGCCTCGGCTTCGTCTGGCACGCCAAGCGGGCCGATGAGCCGTTCCTGCCGCTGTCGCTGATGGGCGGCACGGTGGTGCCTTATGGCATGCTGGCGAGCGGCTGCGCGCTCGGCGCGCTGATCGGGCTGACCGTGCACCTGCCGCTGTATTACGAGCTGGTCTATCATCTGACGCCGAGCCAGGCCGGTCTTGGCCTGATTCCGATCGCTGCGATCTCGACCTTCGGGGCGGCCATCGCCGGCCGCACCATGGCCCGGGTCAAGCACTACAAGCGCGTCGCCATCCTCGGCACCTTCATCGGCACCATCGCGGCCGCGGTCATGACGGTGACCACGCCGTCGCTGTGGGTCCTGCTGGTGCTGCTGTCGGTTTGCGGCATCGGGCTCGGCACGGCGTTCCCGATTTCGGTGGTGTCGCTGCAGAACGCCGTGGCGCGGTCGCAGATCGGCACCATCACCGGCGCCATGAACTTCTTCCGCTCGATGATGTCGTCGTTCACCGTCGCGGCTTTCAGCGCCATCCTGCTGATGGTGCTCGGCGCAGACATCTCGCTGGCGGAGGGGGCGCATGGCGCGGTCAGCGGCATCGCGGAAGCCGACATGATCTATGCCTTCCGCTTCGTGTTTGCGGCCGCCACCGTGATGCTCGCCTGCGCCTCCGTCTGCATGATCCTGATGGAGGAGCGGCCGCTGGCCGGCCCGTCGCGCACCGAGCCGGTGGATATGGCGGAGTAAAACAGCGGGACACAGGCTCCGCGCGTCCCGCAATGAGGGAGGAGCGCCACGGGCTCTCCGCGTCGAGTTCACTCCCGCGGCTGCACGATCTCGATATTGTCCTGGCCATGCGAGCCGTCGTCGAGCGACGACTTCACCAGACCTGCTTCGACGCGGCGGGCGAATTCGGTGGTGCCGCCGCTGGCCAGCTCCTCGGCCTGCGCGATCCATTGCTCGCGCTCGATCCGGCCGGCGAAGGCGAGATAGGAGCCGACCCATTTGGCGTGGTCGGGGGTCCATGCCGCGATCTGCGCGAAGTGCCAGATCCCCAGGCCGTGCAGTCGCGCCTCGTTCTGCTTGCCGATGCCCTTGATCAGCTTGAGATCATCAGCCTGTCCGCCGCGAGGCGCCGCCAGGCCGAGCGGCCGGCGACCAGCATGGGCGTCCTCGTTCTCGACCGCGGGCGCCAAATCCGGCAGCTGCGCCAGGAGGGCGTCGGCCTCGTCGCCGCTCAGCGGCGCATCGGCCGTATCATCGATCGTGATGGCCCCTGATTTCACCGCGCTCGAATGCGCGGTGTCGAGACCGGCCGCGAGCAGCTTCGCCTGAGCGATCCAGTGCTCGCGCTCGATGCGGCCGGGAAACGCCATGTGATCGCCGACCCAGCTCGCCTGGCCTGGCGACCATGCCGCGATCTGGCTGAAATGATGCACGCCGATCTCGTTGAGGATGCGCTCGTTCTTCGGGCCGATGCCCTTGATGAGCTTGAGGTCGTCAGCCGTGCCGTCGGGGGCGGGCAGGGCCGGTGGCCTGTCGTCGGCGGTGACGGTGGTCGGCGCTGAGGCCGCAACTTCGGCCGCAAGCTGGTCGGCTTCGGCCTCCGCGGCAAGGCGATCCGCCTCAGCCTTTGCTGCGGCGGCTTCCGCGGCCAGGCGATCGGCCTCGGCCTTTGCGGCAGCTTCAGCGGCCAGTCGATCTGCCTCGGCCTTCGCGGCAGCCTCCGCAGCGAGACGATCCTCCTCAGCCTTTGCGGCAGCCTCCGCGGCCAGTCGATCTGCGTCGGCCTTTGCCGCAGCTTCAGCAGCCAGTCGGTCCGCCTCGGCCTTTGCCGCAGCTTCAGCGGCCAGTCGATCGGCCTCGGCCTTCGCGGCAGCCTCCGCAGCGAGACGATCCGCCTCGGCCTTCGCGGCAGCTTCAGCGGCCAGACGATCGGCCTTGGCCTTCGCGGCAGCCTCCGCAGCGAGACGATCCGCCTCAGCCTTTGCGGCAGCCTCCGCGGCCAGTCGATCGGCCTCGGCCTTTGCCGCAGCTTCAGCAGCCAGTCGATCGGCCTCGGCCTTTGCCGCAGCTTCAGCAGCCAGTCGATCCGCCTCTGCCTTTGCGGCAGCTTCAGCGGCCAGGCGATCGGCCTCTGCCTTTGCGGCAGCTTCAGCGGCCAGGCGATCCGCCTCGGCCTTTGCCGCAGCTTCAGCAGCCAGGCGATCGGCCTCGGCCTTTGCCGCAGCTTCAGCAGCCAGGCGATCCGCCTCTGTCTTTACGGCAGCTTCAGCGGCCAGCCGATCAGCCTCGATACTGGCTGCGGCTTGCACGGCCGGCGAAGGGCTGTCTGCCCACGGGCGTGCCGGCGGCGCTGGGGCCGCCGTGAACGCCGCGCTGGTCCCGGGGCCTCCCGGCGCCATTGCGCTGCTGTCGCCGAGCCCGACATATTCCTTCAACTGTCCGCCGCTCAGGCAGCCGAGCACATAGGCGCTGACCATTAGCAGCGCGACCTCGAGCCACAGCCCGGCGCGCCCCGGCAGCACGCTCAGCAATGCCAGAAGGGCGCCGATCCCGAAGGCCAAAGTGGCGGGCAGCAGCCAGCTGCGCAGCCAGTCCGGGCGCTTGTCGTCCGACCAGCTGTACCAGCCGACGAAGCCGCCGATGACCGCAGCGAGCAGGATCCAGAATAAGAACGTCGTAAGGTCGTACATCATGATGTCAGCGCCTCACTTCACGACGAATTCGATGCGGCGGTTTTGCGCCCGGCCTTCCGCGGTGTCGTTGGAGGCGATCGGCCGGGTCTGGCCGTAGCCCGCCGAGGTCATGCGCGAGGTGTCGATGCCGGCCTCGCCGATGTAGCCGACCACGGCCACCGCCCGCCGCTTCGAGAGGTCCATATTGTCCTCCTCGTCGCCGACATTGTCAGTATGGCCTTCGATCACGATCTCGGCGTCCTTGCAGCGCTGCGCCACGACGACGATGTGGTCGAGCAGCGCCAGCGACTCGCGGCTGAGCTCGGCGCTGCCGGTATCGAAGCGGATCCGGCCCTTGGCGAGCAGCCCGTTGAAGGCCGGCTGGCAGGCCTCGGTGGGCAGTGGCGGGCTCTCCGGCTTGAGGCCGATCCTGACGTCCGCGAGCTTGACGTCACCGCCGGCTGCGTCGGTGAGCTCCTTGCGGACCTGCTCGGCCGACTTGTCGTAGATGGCCTCGCCCTCGATCGTGATGTCAGCGTCTTTCGCGGCGAGCTTGGTCGACCACAGCCGCGCCAGCGCCGGGAACGTCGCCTTGAGCGACGTGACGAACGCCTTCGGCGCACCGTCAGCGGTTTTCAGGCCGTCCTCGACCGTGTCCGTGACGAAGGCCGCGCTGGCGGCCTCGACGAGATCGCGCCGTGCCGCGTCGTCAGGGACGTAGCCGCTCAATCGGACGCGGCCGTCCTGCTTCTGCAGTTCGAACGCGTAAGGCGACACCGGACCGTCGCGCACGTCGACCGCCGCGACCGCAAACGGCGCGGCGAGCGCGCCGGCGAGCGACTGCCGCACCGCCGCGCCGGTGACGTTGGCCAGTCCGACGCCGCTGAGCGAAATCTGCGCGTCGTTGATTTCGGCGCGGCCCTGGGCCAGCTTGCCGAGCTCCGTCAGCAGGCTCACGCTCGCTTTGGCGATGTCGCCCTCGGGCGCGCCGCGCGCGATGCCGATCTTGGCCGTGACCGTTCTGCCTGCGAATTGTCCATTCGCCGCGGCTGTGATCGCGTCGCGAACGGACGTGCTGGGCGCAAGGCCGGTCAGGGTGAGGCCGGTCGGGCCGAGCTCCGCCGACAGGCGATAGGGCTTGATCTCAGGCGGCACAATGTCGGCCTTGGCAAGCGTCAGTCCGCTCGGCAGCTTGCCGACGCCGGCCATGGCCTCGTCATACGCGGCGGGCGAGGGGACCTCGCCAGCGATCGTGTAGTTGGCATCGGAGATGACGACACGTCCGGTACTCAGCCGGGACAGCTCGGCCAGGGCATAAGTCGTGTACGCACTGAAATCGCCGGACGGCGCGCCGCGTGCGATCTGCATATGATGCATCACCGACGCGCCGGGCCAGGCCTTGGCCGCGGCAGCCTCGAGCGCGCGCCTGATCGCGTCGTTCGGTACCACGCCGGACATCACGACCGATTGACCCTCGCGGACCGCGCTCCAGATGAACGGCTTGGCCTCGGGCGGCAGGATCGACACCTTGTCGAGCACGGCGCCGCCCGGCAACTGGCGCATCGCAGCGACGGCCGCCTCATAGATGTCGGACGATGTCGCCGCACCGGCGATCGAATAGGCCTTGTCCGCAAGCGCAAAGGTGCCGCCATTGAGCTTGCCGGCCTGCGTCAGTCCATGGCTGGCGATCGCCGCGAAGTCGGCGGGGGCACCCAGGGCATAGCCGAGGTGGTCGACCACCGCGCCGCTGCCGAGGGCGGCGCGCGCGGTTTTGATGAGGGCCTCGCGGACCGCGGGGGTCGGCACGCCGCCCTCGAGCACCAGCTGGTTGCCATCGCGCGCGGCGCGGAATGCGTAGGGCTTGGGCGTCGGCAGCTTGTCGTAATTGCCGACGACGAGCCGGACGCCATTCACGGCTGCGGCGTCGTCCAGCCGGTCCGCCTGCTCTGGACTGAACTCCGGCCCTTCGATGCGAACGTCACGGCCGGCGACCGAGACCTTCAATGCTGCGACGGTATCGGGGGCGGCGGACGCGACGGCGGCGCGGGCGCGCGGTGCGATCTCGTCTTCCACCCCGGCGGTCTTGAAGGCGATCGCAACCAGCCACAGCACGGCGATAGCGATCAGGCCTGGCCACCATTTCGATGGTTGATGCATGTGAGAGCCCCCGTTTCCCCACCTGCGCCGGGTTCAGTCGGATCAATCCGGCATCGCGAACCACGTGATCAGCGTAACAGAATCGGCTTCGAAGACCAGTCGTCCCCGCGTTGTGCCCTTGGCTATTCACAAGCGGGGCTGGCGCCGTGACCTGCAGCTGCGTTCCTCAAAACCTCGGCCGTTTCTGTTCGACGTTCAAGCCGATGAAGGTGCGATCAAACTGTGACCGTTCGACGACGGAGGCCCGTCAACGTCACGCCGTTCACGGACGCTGTTCTTCCAGCGCCCGCCTGAGCCGGCGAATGATGACGCCGCGGGCGCGATCATCCGCCGCCTGCTCGATGCGCTCGTGAATGTCGAGCAGCAGGCCCGACATGTCGTTGTGCCAATCAAGCCGCGTCACCGCTTCCGGCGCCAGCCGCCGCCGATGCGCTACGTCCAGCAAGGCCGGCGTCGCGCTGGTCAGCTCATAGACGTCGTCGAGCAGGGGCGAGAACAGCCTGGCCGACGGCACGATCCGCTCGCCGACCCGCGCCGCCAAGGCGGCAATGGCGGCGTCCTCGCCATGCGACAGGAACAGGCCGCGCGCGATCGGGCGACGCGCGGCGATCCAGCGCGCGATCTCGGCGCCGTCGGCATGGCCGGAGTAATCGTCGATCATGCGGATGCGCGCGGCGACCTTGATCTCCTCGCCCTGGATGCGCACTGCCTTGACGCCGTCCTGCAGGAAGCGCCCGAGCGTGCCGTTCGCCTGATAGCCGACCAGCAGCACCGTGGCGCGATTGTTCCACAGCCAGCGCTTCAGGTGATGGCGGATGCGCCCGGCGTCGCACATGCCGCTGGCAGCGATGATGATGTGGAAGCCCGTCAGCTTGGCAATCGCCTTGCTCTCATCCACCGTCTCGGTGAAGCGCAGGTGCGGCGAGGACAGCAACCGGCCGACATCATTGCCGCCGTCGAGGCTTGCGGCATGGTCGCGAAACACCTCGGTGGCGTGGATGGCGAGCGGTGAATCGAGGAAGATCGGCGCCGACGGAATCTCGCCGCGCTCCATCAGGCCAACCAGGTCGACGATCAGCTCCTGGGTCCGCTCCACCGCAAAGGCCGGGATCAGCAGCGCGCCCTTGGTCGTGGCGGCGTCGCGCACCTCGCCGGCGAGACGGCCTCTGCGCAGCTCCGGCGTCGTCGGTTCGCGGATGCGGTCGCCATAGGTGGCTTCCGAGATCACATAGTCGAACCCTTCAGGCGCCCGGGGATCGGGCTGCAGCAGCTTGGCATCAGGGCCGACATCGCCGGAGGCGAGCAGCCGCAGCGGCGCACCGTCGGCGCCTTGGCCCGCGAACTCGATCTCGATCGACGCCGAGCCCAGCAGGTGTCCCGCATTCCAATAGCGGGCGCGCACGCCGGGGATGATCTCGGTCCAGGTCTCGTAGGCGACGGCTTGCAAATATTGCAGCGAGGCGATCGCGTCGGCCTGGGTGTAGATCGGGGTCACCTCGCCGCGTCCGCGCGCGCTGTTGCGGCGATTCAGCGCCAGCACCTCCTGCTCCTGAATGTTGCCGGCGTCGGGCAGCATCCAGGAGCAGAGATCGATGGTGCCGCGCGTGGCGAAAATCTTGCCGTCGAAGCCCATGCGCACCAGCTTGGGCAGCAGGCCGCTATGGTCGATATGCGCATGCGTCAGCAGCACGGCATCGATGCCCGCCGGGCGGAACGGGAAGTCGCCGTAGTTCAGCTCCTTCAGCGTCTTCTGGCCCTGGAATAGGCCGCAATCGATCAGGATCTGGCCCTTGTCGGTGCGGACCAGGTAGCACGACCCGGTCACCGTATGGGCGGCACCGCAGAAGCGAAGGGTCACACTCATGGGGCCTCGCGATCGAAATTGAACAAGGTCTGACGCGCGGTCATCGCTGATGGCCGTTCGGTTCGTCGGCGAAGCCGTAACCATGGTCGGCCGCGGCTGCCGCCACCGCCAGATCATGCTCGGACGGGTCGCAGGTGAACACGCGGTAAAGTGGCTCACCCTGGTCGACCCGGTCGCCGATCTTCTTGAACAGCCTGATTCCGGCGCCCTTGTTGATCGGTGCGCCGGCGGTGCGCGCCAGGCGATTGAGCCGCAGACAGTCGATCGCCGACACGATGCCGTCGCGACCGGCCTTGACGTCGAAGGCGAGGTCGCCGAGTTCGTTCCGGCTCGTTGTCGGCCCCTGGGCATCGATGATCTTTTGCATCTGCTTCAGCGCCGCGCCGCTGTCGAGCAACTCCCGCGCCCGTTGATAGCCGGCGCCGCCGCGCAGCTTCGGATCATATTCGAGGAGATGCGCTGCCAGCCGCAGCGACTTCTCGCGCAAATCCGCTGGCGCGCCCGGCTCATTGCCGAGCACCGCCATCACATCGCGCGCTTCCAGCACCGGGCCGATGCCATTGCCGATCGGTTGGCGGCCGTCGGTCGTGATCACCTCGACGTTGAGGCCGAAGCGATCGCCGACGAACTCGAACAGCTTGCGCAGGCGCATCGCCTCCGCGCCGCTGCTGAGCTTGGCGGTCGGGCCGACCGGCAAATCGAGCAGCAGATGCGTGGAGCCGGCCGCGAGCTTCTTCGACAGGATCGAGGCCACCATCTGCTCGCGGGTGTCGAGGCTGAGCGGACGCTCCACCGAAATCAGGATGTCGTCGGCCGGCGACAGATTCACGTGGCCGCCCCAGATCACGCAGCCATTGCAGGCGGCGACGATGGATTTCATCTCCTCGGCGCCGACATTGACCCGTGCCAGCACCTCCATCGTATCAGCGGTGCCGGCCGGGGAGGTGATCGCGCGGGAGGACGTCTTCGGAATGGTCAGGCCGTGGGCGGCGACGATCGGCACCACCACCATCGAGGTGCGGTTACCGGGGATGCCGCCGATGCAGTGCTTGTCGACGACCACGGGCTCGGGCCATTTCAGCTGGGTGCCGGCATTGGCCATGGCGCGCGTCAGGGCCAGCAGTTCGCCCGATGTCATGAAGCTGGCCGAGCCAATAAGGAAGGCCGCAATCTCCATGTCCGAATAGCGGTAGTGAGCGAGGTCGTCGATGACGGCCGAGATCGCCTGGTCGCTCAATGTCTCGCCGCGGATCTTGGCGCGCACCGCCTCCAGACTGTCAGGCGGGGTCGCCGGCGAGACGGTCGCGAATGTGCCGGCCGGCTCGGCGAAGCGCCGCAGCGCCGGTTGCGACAGCCCGATCTCGTCCGGCCCGACCAGGGCATCATCGTCGGTAATCAGGAGCGTCGCCAACAGCGTGCGCGAATTGCAGCGCAGCTCGACCCGGCTGAAGCCGCTGAACACTTCGGGGCGCAACGCCCGCGACCGGCGTGAGATCACGACCACGTTCTCGCGGCCGGTGTCGAGCGCGACGCTGCGGATTTTCAGTTGGGGACGGGCGGAATCGATTGTGCTCATGGCGACCAGCATTATCCCTAGGCCGATCCCCGCCAAGCCCGTTGACCCAGATCATGCCCCGGCCCATCACTTGCCATCACACGGCATCCATCGGGCAAGCCGAATTTTTTCTGAACGTGTCCGGGCCAAATGCCGGCATTCGGGCCATGCAAGCAGCACGGCCCGAAAGCCGGCATTCGAAAATAAAGCTCAATCAATCCATATATTTGCGGACAGTTTCGCGTCCGGCCGCCCGGCCAGAAAGGACCAATGGTGCAGGGCCCGGCCTGCTCACGGCGACCCTGCGCTATCTGAGCAGATTAACTGATTGTTCAAGCCGATGGCCGAGGGTCGATCCAGGGGCGTCCGTCCCGGCCTGTGTGCGCGCGCCGTTGCGGCGCGTCGATGATCGAGCCCGACCGGAGTGGTAGATGCGGCAGATGATTGCGAGCTTCCTGAAGAATCAGGCTGGCGCGACTTCGATCGAGTACGCGATCATCGCTGGCGGACTGAGCATCGTGATCCTGGCAGCCGTGAACGGTCTGGGATCTGGCCTCAGCAGCAAGTTCACCTCGATCAACAGCTCGATCAAGTAATCGCCGTCCCATCGCGGGCCGCTCATGGCAAGGCGCCGTTGGTCTTTACGGCGCCGCTTGCGTTTGTGCCGTCGCCGTGACGTTGCCGCCGACAAGCAACGAGCTTCCGGCGGGGCATCGCCGGAAGCTCGTGGAGCAGTTGGAGGCTTAACAGTTCAACGTCACCAGTTGCGCTGAGCGCGCAGCAGCATGCTTACCGTGTCCTGGTCCTTCAGCTGGTAGATCGCGGCCGGCTTGGCCGTGCTCGCGACAGCCGGGGCGATGGCCGTCCCGGAGTACTTCTGGTCGAGGTGGCTGTAGGTCACGTCGGCCGAGAAGGTCAGGTTCTTGACCGGCGTCCAGCGCGTGATCAGGCCGATCTGCCCGAGATTGAAATCGGGGTTGCAGGTCGAGCCCGCGGTGAGCATGCCGGTCGCGGCGATGCCGGCGCAGATCAGGCTCGCGCCGGTCTGACCGTAGCGGACCTGCGCATAGGCGCCGTAGAGAGCCGAATTCCAGTTCGGATTCCAGTTGTGGGTGAACGCGCCGCGCATGCCCCAGGTCTGCACGGTCGAGAGCCCGGTGCCGGTCCCGAACACCGCGTCGCCGACGCCGGCGAAGCCGATGCTTTGATAGGCGCCGGTCACGCCGGTGCTGCCGTACATCGAATAGGATGTACTGGCCAGGCTCTGGAAATTGTAGCGGCTTGCGCCATCGGTATAGACTGCCTGCAGGTTGAGGACGTCGCCAGCGCCGGTCGGAATGTTCTTGACCGACAGCGACAGCTGCGCGGCCCAGCCCCATTTGTCGGACGGATGGCCCGAGGTCTCGGCCGCGCCGTAGTAGGCGGCATGATTGTCATGCGCTGCGAACGACGCCTGGAAGAGACCCCAGGCCTGGTCGATGCGAACCATGCCGATGATGTCAGGAGCCACCGTGCCGCCGAAGGCGCTCGCGCCATAGCTGCCACCGAGCACTCCGGCTGCAGTGATCCCCGACGTGTTCCAGATGTTCGTGGTGAAGAACTGCGTCTGATCTTCCAGCGACACTGCGGCCGAGATGCCCTGACCGAAATCGGCCGTATAGGTGAACTGATTGACGCCGTTATTGGAGCCGCTGCCGCCGACCAGACCGTCGAAATTATTGCCGGGATAGTTGGTCCAGGGGGCGTCGAAGGTCGACACCGCCTTGCCCATCGTGAAGCCCGCGAACTGGATGAAGGCGTAGTAGACGCCGATGCTGCCGCCGGATATGGCGTCGCCCGTATAGGACGTTGCGCCGGCCCCCGCGCCGGCATAGGACCCGGAGGTCCAGTTCATCACCGTCTCGAAGTAGGTCCGTACCACGCCATATTCGGTCGCGGTCCGCGTGTCGATGTTGAGGTTTTCGCGCGAGCGCATCTGGTAGCGATTGCTGAGGCGATTGTCGGCACCGGCCTGGCCCGAATAGGCGCCGCCATAATTGCTGTTGGTCCACAGCGCGGTCTCGGCGCGCAGATAGCCGCCGAGCTTGATGCAGGTGTCGGTGCCGGGGATGTAGTAGAACCCCGTGCCGTAGAGCGAGCACACCTTCACATACTCAACGGCCTTCGCCTTCAGCGGAAGGTCCGCGGCCTGAGCGGCTGCGGTGGACAATAACGCTGCTCCTGTTGCCAGGAGCAGGCCCCTCATCGTCTTCATCTTGGTATCTCCGGTTCATCGGCGATGCACACGTCCCCCGCGTGTCGCCCCTGGCCTTGCCAGATTGCTGCTCGCACACCTGCGTTCCGGGTCGGGTCGAACTCATCGACTTGCGATACGTGCGAGCGAAATGTGCGCGAGCTCATCTGGATTCGATCAATGTGCTCTGGTCTGCCGGTGCTTCACTTAGTTGCCGATCACGCCCGGCTGCTCGCACCGGCTTCGACGCAGCCACGCCGCGGTTCTGACGCTTCGCTGCCAATTTGTTAATGATGCCAATCGTGAATAGGGTAGATCAAAAAGCCGAATAATCGCGGCGCGCGGTGGAGCATTGCGCGCACGCCGATGCGATCGCGCACCGCTGGCGATGCGCGATCGATCTCACGGAAGATCTCAGGAGAAGTTCTAATCGATAGGGAGCGCGGATCGGTGGGGCGTGGCCGCAACCAGCGCGCTTCGGCCGCCATCCGAGGCGCGCGTCATCGGAGCGATCGTCGCACGGATACGCCATCGCTTGACGAAGTCGAGAAAGACCTGCAGCGGCATCGGCGGTTGCCGCCGGCTCGGGTGATAGAGAAACAACCCGGGCGTTGCACTGCTCCAATCCGGCAGCACGCGGACCAATCGTCCTTCCGCCAGATGTGCGTCGACCAACGGCTCGACCAGATAGGCGATGCCGACGCCATCGAGCGCGGCATTCAGGGCCAGGTCGAAATCGTTGACGATCAGCGAGCCGTCCACGGCGATCTCGGCCCGTTGCTCACCTTGCTCGAACACCCAGGGCTGCAACGTTTCATCAGCGGGAAAGCGATGACGGATGCAATTATGTGCGCCAAGATCTTCCGGAGAAGACGGTGCCGGATGGACGGCGAGATAGTCTGGAGAGGCGACGGCGACGAATTGCAGGTCGTCGACTACGCGGATCACCTTCATGTCGCGCTCGACGCGATGCCCGGATCGGATGCCGGCATCGAATCGATTGCGCACAATGTCACTGTTCGTGTCGTCGACCGCCAGTTCGAGCTGGATGTCCGGATATTCGGCCAGGAACGATCTGATCAGCGGGCCCAGCCCTCTGATTGCGAACACGCGGGGCACCGCGATCCGCAGCGTTCCGACCGGCTTGTCGCGGAACGCGTTGATGCTCTCGATGGCCTGGTCGACCTGCTCGAAAATCGGCTGGATCTCTGCGAGCAGCCGCTCGCCGGCTTCGGTCAGTGCCACGCTGCGGGTCGTACGATTGAACAGCCTGACGTCCAACCGTTCCTCAAGGCTTTTGATTGTATGGCTGATGGTCGGCAAGGAGCAGCCGATCTGAGCTGCAGCCTTGGTGAAGCTCAACGTATCCGCGACGGCCGCGAATGCGGAGAGCTCAGAGAACTGGACCCGCGCCATGCTCTAGTCGTGCCGCGCCAGGCCTTGTCTCTGATCATGCTGAACCATTCATGCCCCCTCATACGCCGTGTCGTGCCGGACCGACTCCGCCAAGGTCGATCCACCATCACTGACCAGTCGCATCTGCTTGGAGGTCGCGCCTGATCATTCACCCGCGGTGCAGAACTAGGCGCGGCCTGCTCATTCCGCAAGCATCCAGGACGCATGGCATCGATCACAAATCCGCGTCAGGCGCTTGATCGGCATTGGCGGATCGACTCAGCTGAGCTGGACCGTTTTACCGAGGCGGAAAGGAAGACACGACGGGTCGCGGGGGAGGCGAGCCGCGTGCAGGCGCGTTGGTCGGGCCGTCGCCCGCACGCTCTCTAACTTAAGGGAACCCGATGTAAAGGGAACCCGCTGTTCGCCGGCCGGAGGGACGAGCGGGATCTGGTGTTTGCGCATCAACCCGCCTTGCGCGAACGCGCGCTCGTTCGGGCCGGCTTCTCGGCCTTCTTCGGTTCCTCCGCCTTCTTCGGCTCGTCTTTCGCTTTCTTGCCGCTGATCGGCAGCAGCATCTCGCGCTGGCCCTCGACGCGCTTCTTGGGTTTCTTGGCTTTTGCCTTCGGTGCGGGGGCAGGGGCCGCTGTGTCGGTGCTGGCGAGGCTGCGCTTCAGCGCGTCCATCAGGTTGATCACATTGCCGCTCGATTTCGGCGCGGCCTTTGCGGTGATCGCCACGCCGTTGCGCTTCTTGTTGATCAGCTCGATCAGCGCGGCCTCGTAATGATCCTCGAAATTCTCCGGACGGAAATCGGCCGACTTCTTCTCGACGATATGCTTGGCGAGATCGAGCATGTCCTTGGTGATGGTCACGTCCTGTATGTCGTCGAAATAGTCCTGCTCGCTGCGCACCTCGTAGGGGTAGCGCAGCAGGGTTCCCATCAGCCCCTTGCCGAGCGGCTCCAGCGCGATGATGTGCTCGCGGTTGGTCAGCACCACCCGGCCGATCGCGACCTTGTCCATGCTGCGGATGGTCTCGCGGATGACCGCGAAGGCATCGTGTCCGACCTTGCCGTCGGGCACGAGGTAGTAGGGGCGGATCAGATAGCGGCTGTCGATGTCGCTCCGCGGCACGAACTCATCGATGTCGATGGTATGCGTCGAGTCCAGCGCCAGCTCGTCGAGCTCGCCCTTGGTCACTTCAATATAGGTGTCGGTATCGACCTTGTAGCCCTTGACGATGTCGTCATTGGTGACCTCTTCGCCGGTCTCGGCGTCCACCTTGCTGTATTTGATGCGATGGCCGGTCTTGCGATTGATCTGGTTGAAGGAGACCTTCTCGGATTCCGAGGTCGCTGGATACAGCGCGACCGGACAGGTCACGAGCGACAGCCGCAGAAAACCCTTCCAATTGGCGCGCGGGGCCATGACCTACTCCACCTACTCTGAACTGACGATGTGCTCCGGACTGGACTGCTGCGGCGCGTGCTGCCGAGACGTCCGGCGAGGATAACACCCGAGCCCCCGGATTCAACACGGCTCCGCGGCTTATTTGCTCATCGGCGTTAACTGGTCGCGGGCGGGCTAAGCCGCCGGAACATCATCTGACGGCCGACGTTGCCAGAGGGAGTACGCGCACACGACAGCGCAATACCTTTTGAACTCGAGAGCTGAGGGCGCCATGGCAACCAGACGACCGCCGCAGATCGTCGAAACTCCTACCGAAGCGCGCCAGGGTGAGCTGGGACCGTCGGTCCTGGCGATGCTCGCGATCTCCACCGGACTGGCGCTGCTGATCCTGGGCCTGATCTGGTTCGTGTTCTTCCACACCTGACGACGGGAGCGGCAGGCGCGGCCGCGCCGCGGCGATGCCGCCGGGGCGGCGTGCGTCTTGGACCGGCCCGCTCGGATCATCCGACCACGTCTGAGCCCGGCCGCGCACACGGCCGGGCTTTTCATTATTGCCCGCGATAGCCTATATGCCCCCAATCCTGTCGGCCCTTGCCGACGATCCTGACCGAGATGACCAAAAAGTAACGTGGTCGGTCGGGTTCCGTTCATGCGCGGTTCACGGCCTTCCGGTTCATCTTGAGGGCGGAAATCGTGCAGTTCAGCTTTGGAGGCAAGCGTGCGTCTGCTCGTTGTCGAGGACGATCCGGATCTCAACCGCCAGCTTACGACCGCGCTGAGCGACGCCGGCTACGTCGTGGACCGTGCGTTCGACGGTGAGGAAGGGCACTATCTGGGCGATAGCGAGCCCTACGATGCCGTGGTGCTCGATATCGGCCTGCCCAAGATGGACGGCATCTCGGTGCTGGAAGCGTGGCGGCGCAATGGCCGGGCGATGCCGGTTCTGATCCTGACCGCACGCGATCGCTGGAGCGACAAGGTGCAGGGCTTCGACGCCGGTGCCGACGATTACGTCGCCAAGCCGTTCCATCTCGAGGAGGTGCTGGCGCGCATTCGCGCGCTGCTGCGCCGCTCGGCCGGCCATGCCCAGAGCGAATTGACCTGCGGGCCCGTCACGCTTGACACCCGCACCGGTAAGGTCAGCGTGTCGGGCAATCCCGTCAAGATGACCTCACATGAATACCGGCTGCTATCCTATCTGATGCATCATTCCGGCCGCGTCGTGTCGCGCAGCGAGCTGGTCGAGCATCTCTACGACCAGGACTTCGACCGCGACTCGAACACCATCGAGGTGTTCGTCGGCCGTATCAGGAAGAAGCTCGACTGCGACGTCATCCAGACCGTGCGTGGCCTCGGTTATCTCCTGACGCCGCCACCGGCTGCCGGGGCGTAATCCGCCCTCCGGCGACGCCTTTCCCTGTGGCCCGGCGCCGGTCGTTTGGCTAATTTGCGGTCATGCGCCAGAGTTCACTTGCCACCCGGTTGTTCCTGTCCGCGACCGCGTGGCTCGTGGTCATCCTCGCCATCACCGGCATCGTGCTGTCCTCGGTGTATCGCAATGCGACCGAGCGCGCCTTCGACCGCCGGCTCAACCTCTATCTGCGGACGCTGATTGCCGAGGTGGCGACCCCCGACGATCCGCCGGAGCGCCAATTCCAGTCGCTCGGCGAGCCGCTGTTCGAGCTGCCGCTGTCCGGCTGGTATTGGCAGATCACCCGCACCGACGCCGACAAGCCGGAGGTGCGGGCGTCGCGCTCGCTGTGGGACAAGAAGCTGCCGAAGCTGGAAGATCAAGGCATCGAGTTGACCGCGGCCGGTATCAGGATCGGCTATGTCGAGGGGCCTGAGAACCAGGACCTGCGGATGGTCGAGCGTCCCGTCGATCTCGGCTCCGACGGCAAGTTCCTGGTCAGCGTCGCCGGGGATGCCTCGGAGATCTTCGACGAGACCCGCAGCTTTGATTATTACCTCGGCGGCACCTTCACCGCGCTCGGCATCGTGCTGCTGCTGACCACGATCTTCCAGGTCCGCTACGGCCTCGCGCCGCTGAAGCGCATCTCCGAATCGATCGCCGATATCCGTTCCGGCCGGGCGGAGCGCCTGGAAGGGGAGTTTCCGGTCGAGATCGCGCCGCTGGCGCGCGAGACCAATGCGCTTATCGACGCCAACCGCGAGATCGTCGAGCGCGCGCGCACCCATGTCGGCAATCTCGCCCATGCGATCAAGACCCCGCTCTCGGTCATCGTGAATGAGGCGGCGACGCATTCGGCCGATCCGTTCGCGGCCAAGGTCATGGAGCAGGCGGATGTGATGCGCGATCAGCTTGCCCACCACCTCGAGCGGGCCCGCATCGCTGCCCGCGTCACCATCGTCTCGACGGTGACCGAGGTAGCGCCGGCGATCGAGGCGCTGCGCCGCACCATGGAGAAGATCTATCGCGCGCGCAGCATCGTGGTCGAGACGACCGCCGATCCGGCCGCCCGGTTCCGGGGCGAGCGCCAGGATCTGGAGGAAATGGTCGGCAATCTGGTCGACAATGCCTGTAAATGGGCGACGTCGCGGGTCGCGGTCGAGGTCAGCGTGGAGCCGCCGGCCCAGGCGGGGGCCACGCCGATGCTGCGCATCATCGTCGACGATGACGGCCGCGGCCTGTCGGCGGCCGAGCGCGCCCAGGTGCTGCGCCGCGGCCAGCGGCTGGACGAATCCAAGCCCGGGTCGGGGCTGGGCCTGTCGATCGTCAACGATCTCGCCGGCCTCTACGGCGGCCGTTTGACGCTAGACGACGCCCCGATCGGGGGGCTGCGGGCCGAACTGAGATTGCCCGGCGTCTGACCGGGCGGCGATTTTCGCCATCCTAAAGGTGTTCTTAATAACGCGGGCGCTATGGTTGAGGCCGGGGTGCGCGATGTGCGCTCTCGCCGTGGAAATTTGCACGCCGGCGCATGGGTCAGACAGCTCACGAGCGGTTAAGGGAATATCTCGGGCAGCTGCCGCCGAACGCGCAGTCGCTGTTGATGCGCGAGTTCGAGCGCGCCATCGAACGCGGCCAGGATGTCGCGGTCGCCACCTTGGTGCTCGAGCAGTTGCGCAAGGTGGTGCGTCCCGCGCCACCCGCCGCGCCGCCGACGCCCGTCGCAGAGCCGGTGCGGCCGCAACCGGCCATCGAGGTCAGCCGTCCGCCGGCACGCGAGGATCGCCGACAGAGCGGCGACGGTCCGCGCCGGCTGTTTCGCCCGCTTGAGCCTTTCCTGACCGATTCTTCGGGGCCGCTGCGTCCGGGCCAGATCCGCCGCGCCTCGCTGCTCGCCGTCTGGCAGTGGCTCGGCCGCGAAGGCGCGCCGGAGCGCTATGCCGAGTTCGAAGCGGCGCTGTCCACCGCGGGCGATGGCTCGCGCGAGGTCGAGATGGCGGCCCGCAAGCTGCAGCTTGCCACCGCCGAGGCGCTGATGAAGCTGGTCGGCCCCAACGCGACCGGCGACCGCCAGCGCGCGCTCGCGCGCATCGGTGCTCCCAGCGTAATCGAGGATCTGCTGCCGATCGCCCTCGTGTTGCAGAATCGCGAGGCGCTCGACGGTCTCAACGGGCGGCTGCCCGGCATCATCCGGGTGCTCGGCGATTCCCAGATCGCTTCGGTGACCGACGCCATCAACGTGCCGTCATTGCAGACCCCGCTGATGCTGCCTTTCGCGCTGGCGCTGGTGATGCAGCGGCTCGCCGCGCCCTGGCAGATCATCCGCCTCGCCACCAAGATCGCGGCCTCCGATGACGAGATCCGCGTTGCGGCGACGCCGTTCGGCGTCGCCGTCACCATTGCGCTGAACGATCTGGCCAACCTCGCCACGGTGCTGCGTGCCGACATCCGGCGCGGCCATTTCGCCAATCTCGGCGATACGCTGAAGACGCTGCATGATGGCGTTCGCGGCCTGCGCACCGAGCTCGATCTGCGCTCGGAATCGAATTGGGGCAAGCAGCTCACCGCGATCCGCGCTGACATCTCCAACGCGCTGCAATCGGAGATCGACAGCGTGCCGGGCCGTGCCCGCCGCATCCTGCGCCAGCGCGCCGACAAGGACATTCCGGCCGGTGCCGGCGTCGATACCAGCGAGGTCGAAGAGGTCGCGGCGCTGATCGAGTTCGTCGCGGTGTGCCGCAACTACGCCAGTGAGCTCGCCATCAACGAGGTGACGCTGCGGACCTATTCCGATCTGCAGCAATATGTCGAGAAGGCCACCGAGGCTCTGGTGCAATCGCTTCGCAGTGGCGATGCGCGGGCGCGCGCCTATCGGCAATCGCAAGTCTCGGCGGCGATCCGCTTCTGCCACGTCCTGTTCGGCAATGATTATGCTCAGCTGATGAGCCGGGCCGCCGAAAATGCGCTGAATGGCGAGCGAAAATCTTCACGCGCTGGTTGATCTCTCTGCTATAGTTCCATCGTTTTTAGATTGTGGTTTCGTCTGGTCTCGCTCCGGGGCTGGGCACCCGTTCACGCTGTCAATTTCAGACTTTTCATCAAGACCATGATTTCCGTCATCAACTTCGTCGAGGTCGAGAACCGCGTTGTGCGGGCGACCTATCGCAACCTCATGATCAAGGCCAAGGTCGTGCTCGTCGACAAGACGAGCGGGGCGCCGCTGCCCGATCCCGTCACCACGATTGCGTCTCCGGTCCCGGCAGGGTCGCTGCGGATCAGGCTGACCGACGAGATCAGGCCGGGCACCTACTTCCTCATGGCGCTGAACGGCCACGGCACCTATCTGGCCAAAAGCGCGGATTTCGAGGTGCCCTAATTACGTAATCTTCCTGAGTTTTTTGGCTTCGGGGGCTGGGCTACCAGGGTGGCAATTGTGAATTGCCGCCGGGAACGGTGCTGGTTAAAAGCTGCGCAACGCGCGTCTGCCGGTGGACGCCGCCTGGAACTCTGTCTGATGACGCTCTGGTTCGTGTTTGCCGTGATGACGGCCGCGGCGATCTTCGCCGTCCTGCTGCCGCTCGGGCTCGGCGCGCGCGCCGCGTCGGACGGCCGCGAGGTCGCCGTCTATAAGGACCAACTGGCCGAGATCGAGCGTGATGTCGAAACCGGCCTGATCGGCAAGGTCGAGGCCGAGGCGGCGCGGGTCGAGATCGGCCGCCGCCTGCTGGCTGCCGCCGAGCAGGAGGGCGAGGCGCCGGTCCAAACCAGCCTCGGCCTGCGCCGGCTTGCCGCCGTGCTGGCGCTGATCGGGCTGCCGATCGTGGCGCTCGCGGTCTATCTGCCGCTCGGTTCGCCGCAATTGCCGGACTTTCCGCTGACCGCCCGCGCCACGCCCGCGGACGGCTCGCAGCCGCTGGAGAACCTGGTGTCGCAGGTCGAGCAGCATCTGCAGAAGAACCCGACCGACGGCCGCGGCTGGACGGTGCTCGCCCCCGTCCTGGCCCGGCTCGGCCGCACCGAGGACGCGATCCGCGCCTATCGCAACATGATCACCTATGCCGGCGACGGCGCATCCAAGCGCGCCGATCTGGGCGAGATGATCGCGGCGGCCGCGGGGGGCGTCGTCACCGCCGAAGCCAAGGCCGAGTTCGAGCGCGGCCATGCGCTCGACGCCGATGAGCCCAAATCCAATTATTATCTCGGCGTCGCCGCCGAGCAGGACGGCCGCAAGGACGATGCCGCCGCGATCTGGCGGAAGATGCTGAGCAAGGGTCCGGCGGACGCGCCGTGGCGGCCGCTGGTCAGCGCCGCGCTTGCCCGGGTCGGCGGCGGCGAGGCGCCGGCGCTGCCGAACGAGGCCATGGCCGCCGCCAAGGGCATGAGCGACAATGACCGCGAGACGATGATCCGCGGCATGGTCGACCGTCTCGCGGCGCGATTGCAGCAGAATGGCGACGATGTCGAGGGCTGGCTGCGGCTGGTGCGCGCTTATGTCGTGATGGGTGATCTCGACAAGGCCCGATCGGCGTTATCGGATGCGCGCCAGGCCGTGAAGGATACAGAACGGTTGCGCCAGCTCAACGAGGGCGTGAAGACGTTCGGGCTGGATGGATGAGCGGCGCTTCCGCCGCCAACGGGATGTTGGGATGACACGCAAGCAGAGGCGTTTGACGATCATCGGTGGGGCGCTGTTCGTGCTCGCGGTCGCAGCCGGGCTGGTGCTGAATGCGCTGCGCGATTCCATCGTGTTCTTCTCGACGCCGACCATGGTGGCCGAGAAGCACATCGGCCCGGGCAAGCGCTTCCGGCTCGGCGGCCTGGTCCAACCTGGCTCGCTGAAGCGTGGCGACGATCTCGCGGTGACGTTCGAGGTTGCGGATGGCGGCGCCAAGCTGCCGGTCGCCTATAAGGGCATCCTGCCGGATCTGTTCCGCGAAGGGCAGGGCGTCGTCGCCGAGGGCGCGCTCGATGCCGCCGGTGTGTTCAAGGCCGACACCGTGCTTGCCAAGCATGACGAGACCTACATGCCGAAGGAAGTCGCCGACACGCTGAAGAAGCAGGGCCATTGGAAGGACGATTACGGCAAGCCGCAAGCGGCGAAGCCGGGCCCGGTGTCGATGCGCGAGGGCGAGAAGACGGCGGCAGGAGCGACCCAGTGATTGCAGAGAGCGGACATTATGCCCTGGTGCTGGCGCTCGCGCTGGCGCTGATCCAGTCCACCGTGCCGATGCTTGGCGCGCATCAGCGCGACGTTGCGCTGATGAATGTCGGCCGCTCGGCGGCATTGGCGCAGCTTGTCTTCGCCGGCCTGTCCTTCATCGCGCTGATCACCCTGCACGTGACCTCGGATTTCTCCGTCGCCAACGTGTTCGAGAATTCGCACTCGATGAAGCCGCTGCTCTACAAGATCACCGGCGTGTGGGGGAACCACGAAGGCTCGATGCTGCTGTGGGTGTCGATCCTGGCGCTGTTCGGCGCCATGGTCGCACTGTTCGGCAACAATCTGCCGCTGTCGTTGCGCGCCCGCGTGCTCGCGGTGCAGGCCTGGGTCGCGGCCGCCTTCTATCTCTTCATCCTGATGACCTCCAACCCGTTCGCGCGGCTCGCCACCCCGCCGATCGAGGGGCGCGACCTCAATCCGGTGCTGCAGGACATCGGCCTCGCGGTGCATCCGCCGATGCTCTATCTCGGCTATGTCGGCTTCTCGATCTCGTTCTCCTTCGCCATCGCCGCCCTGATCGAAGGCCGCATCGATGCCGCCTGGGCGCGCTGGGTGCGTCCGTGGACCCTGATGGCCTGGATCTTCCTGACGCTCGGCATCGCCATGGGCTCGTACTGGGCCTATTACGAGCTCGGCTGGGGCGGCTGGTGGTTCTGGGACCCGGTCGAGAACGCCTCGCTGATGCCTTGGCTCGCCGGCACCGCGCTCTTGCACTCTGCGCTGGTGATGGAGAAGCGCAACGCGCTCAAGGTCTGGACCATCCTGCTGTCGATCCTGACTTTCTCGCTGTCCTTGCTGGGCACCTTCCTGGTGCGTTCCGGCGTCATCACCTCGGTGCATGCCTTCGCCAGCGATCCCACGCGCGGCGTGTTCATCCTCGGCATCCTCGTGCTGTTCATCGGCGGCAGCCTGACTTTGTTCGCCGGCCGCGCCACCGCGCTGAAGCAGGGCGGCCTGTTCGCGCCGATCTCGCGCGAGGGCGCGCTGGTGCTGAACAATCTGCTGCTCACCGTGAGCTGCGCCACCGTGCTGTTCGGCACGCTCTATCCGGTCATCATGGAGGCGCTCGACTTCAAGCTCTCGGTCGGCGCGCCGTTCTACAACCTCACCTTCGGCCCGCTGTTTGCGCTCTTGCTGCTGATCGTGCCGTTCGGCCCGATGCTGGCCTGGAAGCGCGGCGATCTCGTCGCCGCGGCGCAGCGGCTGCTTGCGGCCGGCGTCGCGTCGCTGGTGGCGATCGCGATCGCCTGGGCCTGGGCGCGCGGCGGCAGCGCGCTGGCGCCGCTCGGCATCGGACTCGGCATCTTCGTCATCACGGGGGCCATCGTCGATCTCGTCGAGCGCAGCGGCGTCGCGCGCGTCCCCTTCAGGACCGCGCTGCACCGTACCCGCGGCCTGCCGCGCTCGGTCTGGGGTACCGCCTTCGCCCATGCCGGCCTCGGTATAGCCCTGCTCGGCATCGTCTGCGAGACCACCTGGAACAGCGAGCTGATCTCGACCTTGCGTCCGGGGGATGTCCGCAATCTCGCCGGCTACGAGATCAAGTTCGACGGCATGACCCAGCGCCAGGGGCCGAACTTCACCGAGGTCGTCAGCACCTTCATCATCAGCGAGGACGGCAGGCAGCTCAGCGTGATGACGCCGTCCAAGCGCAGCTTCGCCACACGCGGCATGTCGACCACGGAGGCGGCGCTGATGACCCGCGGCGTCAGCCAGCTCTATGTCTCGCTCGGCGACACCACGGCCGATGGCGGCCTTGCCGTGCGCATCTATCACAAGCCGCTGGTGCTCTTGATCTGGTTCGGCCCGGTGCTGATGGCGTTCGGCGGGCTGCTCTCGCTGTCGGATCGGCGGCTGCGCGTCGGTGCGCCGCGGCCGGCCCGTGCGGCGCGCGCGCTGCAGCCGGCGGAGTAAAGCGGATGCGGAATCGTCTCCGTCTGGCCTGCCTCGCGCTGCTGCTGCTTGCCGCCCCGGTGGCGCATGCCGTGCAGCCCGACGAGGTCATGGCCGACACCGCCAAGGAGCAGCGCGCCCGCGCGCTGTCGCGCGACCTGCGCTGCATGGTCTGCCAGAACCAGTCGATCGACGATTCCGATGCGCCGCTGGCGCGCGACCTGCGCCTTTTGGTGCGCGAGCGTCTCGCCGCCGGTGACAGTGACAATCAGGTGCTGGATTTCCTGGTCGCCCGCTACGGCCAGTTCGTGCTGCTGAAGCCGCGCTTCGAGCGCCAGACCCTGCTGCTGTGGCTGCTGCCGCCGCTGCTGCTGCTCGGTGGCGGCCTCGCGCTATGGCTGCAGGTCCGCCGCCGCAGCCAGCGCGGCGTCGAGACCGCGCCGAAGCTGACGGCGGAGGAGGAGACGCGCCTCGCCGCCCTGATGGCAGCGGAGCAGCAGCCGCCGGCGTCGTAAAGGCCCGGCTGCAACGCGCTGTCGAGGAGCCGGCGCAGCTCCGGTTTCGGACCAGCCTCCTCATGGTGAGGAGCGCGGCGCCAAGGTCGCGCGGGCGCACATCTCGCAAAGTCCCGTGCTCTCCCGTGGTCGGCACGCCCCCCGGCTTTCAGCTTATTTTACCTTTGTCTGGAAACGTGCGTCAGACATTCCGTCTGACGTTCCCGGGCAAAGCCAATGTTCTCCAACAGCAATCTGACCATCCGCTTCCTCGTGGGGGGCGTCGTCGCCTCGCTTCTGCTGCTGTTGGCGATCGGCGGCGGCACCGGCTTCATCGCGGTGCTCTATCTCAACAACCAGATCACCAGCCTGTCCTCAGACTTCGCGGCCCTGAGCGGCCCGGCGCGCGATCATGCGACCGTCATCTATCAGCAGGCCCAGTCGGCGTTCTCCTGGTTCCTGGTCGCCTGCGTTGCGATTGCGGTGTTCGCCAGCGCCGTCTGCCTGATGACCTATGCCGCCGTGCAAAACGGCATCCTGCGTCCGCTCGCGGCGATGGTCAGCGCCATGCGCGACGTGGCCGACCAGAAATACGACACGCGCATCCCCGGCCTCGGTCTCGGCAACGAGATCGGCCAGCTCGCCGGCGCGCTGGAGGTGTTCAAGACCAACGGCATCGAGCGCCAGCGCCTCACCGAACGCGAGCTGCAGGAGGCGCAGCGCCAGGGCGAGCGCTCGCGCTATCTCGACGGCCGCATTCACTCCTTCAACGAGCTCGTCGCCAGCGTCGTCAGCAGCGTCGCGTCCTCCGCGGTGCGGTTGAAGAGCAATGCCGAGACGCTGTCGCGCGCCGCCAATGACACCTCGGCCAAGGCCAACGCGGTCGAGGCCGCCGCCAACCACGCCAATCGCAGCGTGCAGACGGTGGCCGGCTCGACCGAGGACATGACGAACTCGATCGGCACCATCAGCCGCCGCGTCTCCGACGCCACCCAGCGCGCCGAGGGCGCGGCGTCGCAGGCCGAGAAGAGCAAGAACACGATTCATTCGCTGTCCGATGCCGCCGAGAAGATCGGCACCGTGGTGCAGCTGGTGCAGGCGATCGCCGCGCAGACCAATCTCTTGGCGCTCAACGCCACCATCGAGGCGGCGCGCGCCGGCGAGGCCGGCAAGGGCTTCTCGGTGGTCGCTTCCGAGGTGAAGAACCTCGCCGACCAAACCAGCAAGGCGACCGATGAGATCTCGTCGCATGTCGCCAGCATCCAAGGCATTACGGCCGAGACCCGCGGCGCCATCGACGGCATCTCGACCACGCTCAGCGAGATCAGCGCCATCATGTCCGGCATCGAGGTCGACACCTCGCAGCAGCGCAACGCCACCCAGGATATCTCCAAGAGCGTCCAGGAAGCCGCCCGCGGCACCCTCGACGTCTCCAACCACATCGCCCAGATCACCTCCACCTCGGCCGAAACCGGCCGCCTCGCTACCGACGCCCGCGATGCCGCCGGCGAGCTGTCGCAACAGGCCGAGACGCTGAAGCGCGAGGTCGACGCGTTCATCATCAGCGTGAAGGCGAGCTGATCAGGCGACAAGTGACGCTCATCGACGTCTTCGCTATGCTGTGAGGCACACCTCTCTCCATTGTCGTGGCCGGGCTTGACCCGATACACACGAGCTCAACACACTCGGGCGTCATGCGCGGGCTTGACCCGCGCATCCATCTCCCGCGCAAAGCGGAAAAACGTGGATGGCCGGGTCAAGCCCGTCATCAGGTGAGATCGCGCGTGTCCGACGCACGCGGCCATGGGAGCGGCGAGCTCCCGGCCTTTCCTGCGTCCTCGCCGTGAGGGTGAGATGTCGGGCATGGCTCGGGCGCGGAATGCGTCGCGAGGGTGATGGGGCTCGGCTTGCTGTCATGTCTCTCCGTGGGCTGTTTGACAGTGTGGATCGGGATGGCTCTTCGCGTCATTGCGAGCATGCGCTCGCAAAGAGGGGAGTTTGAGTCGAGTAGTACTCAGGCGAGCCGAGGACAGTCTCAGTCAGAGGATCCAGGACTCCGTGGCGTCGTGGCTTGACCGAGAGGCCGCGGCGTACGGGATTCCCCGCCTTCGCGGGGAATGACGGCTGAGGGCGGGGCGGGAGCTTGCGCGACATTGATGGGGGCGGTGATCCCCGCATGTCGCTTCGCTCATGCGGGCTACGGGGCCCGGACGCAGCCGGAACGGGGAGGGCGGATGAGTGCCAGCGTCATCCGTCGTTTTGGCCAGGCGGTTGGTGTGGTGGTCTACGCCTGCGGTGAACCCGCGGCGAACGGACGGGAGGTGCGCTACGACTTTGGTCGGGCGGTCACAGAGATGGCAGCGGTGGGGCTGTCGGGACTGCGACAAGAGATTGAAAGTACGCCTCTTTTCTTGCGTGGCCCGCGATCTGCGCCATTCTGCCGCAGTCTTCATGTCCGTCCATTACAGAAGTTTAACGCCGCAGCCAGCACGCCGTAAGGCGGCGAGCCCCATCTTCACTGGCGAACGGGGCGAGTAGCCCGGGACCCAAGTTTTGACCTTGAACAAAATCGCTTGCGGAGAAAACCGTATGACTGACCGTCCGACCGACCTGTCCTCGCTTCCCTCCTATCGCCAGCCCTGGCGTGGGCTGTTCTCGGCGCGCAAATTCGCGCTGATGGCCTCCGTGGTCGCGGGCCTCGGCGTCGCCGCCTATGGCCTGTCGCCGCAGGGGGCGCCGCTCGACCTGTTCTCGACCTCGGCGCATGCGCAGGTCGCGAATGAGGTCAGCAAGGTGGCGCGCCCGGTCGGCTTTGCCGACATCGTGGAGCGGGTGAAGCCGTCGGTGATTTCGGTCAAGGTCAATATCGCGGAGAAGGTCGCCAAGAACGACAGCGACGACGACACGCCGTTCCAGCCGGGCTCGCCGATGGAGCGCTTCTTCCGCCGCTTCGGCGGTGAGAACGGCATTCCCGGCATGCCGGGCCGCGGCGGCCGCGGTGGCGGTCGCGCCGTGACCGGCCAAGGCTCCGGCTTCTTCATCTCCGCCGACGGCTATGCGGTGACCAACAATCACGTGGTCGACGGCGCCGACAAGGTCGAGGTCACCACCGACGACGGCAAGACCTATAGCGCCAAGGTGATCGGCACCGACCAGCGCACGGATCTGGCGTTGATCAAGGTCGAGGGTGGCTCGAACTTCCCGTTCGCCAAGCTCGCCGACGGCAAGCCGCGCATCGGCGACTGGGTGCTGGCGGTCGGCAATCCGTTCGGCCTCGGCGGCACGGTGACGGCTGGTATCGTCTCGGCCGTGGGCCGCGACATCGGCAACGGCCCGTATGACGATTTCATCCAGATCGACGCGCCCGTGAACAAGGGCAATTCCGGCGGTCCGGCGTTCGATGTCGACGGCAATGTCGTGGGCGTCAACACCGCGATCTATTCCCCCTCCGGCGGCAGCGTCGGCATCGCGTTCTCGATCCCGGCTTCGACGGTCAAGAGCGTGATCGCGCAGCTCAAGGACAATGGCTCGGTCAGCCGCGGCTGGATCGGCGTGCAGATCCAGCCGGTGACGCAGGACATCGCCGACAGCCTGGGCATGAAGAAGGCCGAGGGCGCGCTGGTCGCTGAGCCCCAGGCCGATGGTCCGGCGGCGAAGGCGGGCATCCGGTCCGGCGACGTCATCACCTCGGTCAATGGCGAACCGGTGAAGGACGCGCGTGAGCTCGCCCGCACCATCGGCGGTCTCGCGCCCGGCGCGTCGGTCAAGCTGAACGTGCTGCAGAAGGGCCAGGAGAAGACCATCAGCCTGACGCTCGGCAAGCTGCCGAACACGATCGAGGCCAAGGCCGACACCGGCGGCGACAATTCCAGCCCGACCCGCGGCGCCGATGTGCCGAAGCTCGGCATGACCGTCGCTCCGGCATCGAGCGTGGCCGGCGCCGGCAAGGAAGGCGTCGTCGTCACCGAGGTCGATCCGAAGAGCGCCGCGGCCGATCGCGGCTTCAAGGAAGGCGACGTCATCCTCGAAGTGGCCGGCAAGAGCGTGACCTCGGCCGGTGACGTGCGCGAGGCCATCAATGCCGCCCGCAACGACAACAAGAACAGCGTGCTGATGCGGGTGAAGAGCGGCGGCCAGTCGCGCTTCGTCGCGGTGCCGCTGGCCAAAGGCTGATGAAGGGCTGAGGCTTTCACGAGATGGAGAGTCGCCGGCATGTTGCCCCCGCGTCGGCGGCTCTTCCTGGGGGCGGGCATAAGTCCCGCTCCCGCAAACCTTCCGGTAGGAACAACGCCCCCCTCCGTCGGAAGGAACTCGGGCGGTGAAGTCCCCCAGCTTCACCGCCCACTTTCCCCGTTTGATTAACCCCCCGGGCTGAGGCCGCCTTGCACGGAAACGGCGGCCGGGCCATGTAGATGGACATCCAACCGTGACCGTCGCCCCCGTTTCCGCAATGCGCCTCCTGATCATCGAAGACGACCGCGAGTCCGCCGACTATCTGGTCAAGGCGTTCCGCGAAGTCGGGCATGTCGCCGATCTCGCTGGCGATGGCGAGGAGGGCCTCGCCATGGCCGAGAGCGGCGATTACGACGTGCTGGTGGTCGACCGCATGCTGCCCAAGCGCGACGGCCTGTCCTTGATCGGCGCGCTGCGCGACAAGGGCAACCGCACCCCGGTTCTCATCCTGTCGGCGCTCGGGCAGGTCGACGACCGCATCAAGGGCCTGCGCGCCGGCGGCGACGATTATCTGCCGAAGCCCTACGCGTTTGCCGAACTGCTCGCCCGCGTCGAGGTGCTGTCGCGCCGCCATGGCGGGCCGGCCGAGGAGACGACCTACAAGGTCGGCGATCTCGAGCTCGACCGCCTGTCGCATCGGGTCGCCCGCGGCAAGGACGAATTGACCCTGCAGCCGCGCGAGTTTCGCCTGCTCGAATATCTGATGAAGCATGCGGGGCAGGTGGTCACGCGCACGATGCTGCTGGAGAACGTCTGGGATTATCATTTCGATCCGCAGACCAACGTGATCGACGTCCACATCTCGCGGCTGCGCTCCAAGATCGACAAGGGTTTTGACCGCCCGCTGCTGCACACCATCCGCGGCGCCGGCTACATGATCCGCGACGGGTTGCGGTGATCCGCGATGGCGGGCTGCAGACCCGTCACCGTCTCATGGCGCGCTCAGCCAGCCCTTGCCGATGGCGTAGTGGATCAGCTCGACCCGGCTCTGGAAGCCGAGCTTGGTCATGCAGCGCTTCTTGTAGGTCTCGACGCTCTTGACGCCGATCTGCAGTTTCAGCGCGATGGTCTTGGCGCTGTATCCGGCCGCCGTCAGCCGCGCCACTTCGGCCTCGCGCAGGCTGAGCTCGACGCCGGAGAGCGCGTCGGCGCGGATCGGGATCTGCCGCGCCGCCGTCCCGAGCGCGCGCTCGGCGATCGCGGGATCGAGATAGACCGCGCCGGCGGCGACCGCGTGAATGCCACGGTTCAGCTCCTCGGTGGCCGTGCGCTTCAGGACATAGCCGACGATGCCGATCTCGAGCGCCTGGCGGAAATAGGCGGCGTCCTCGTGCACGGTCAAGAGCAGCACGCGGCTGCTGGGACAGGCGGCCAGCAGCTTCCGCGCCACCTCGATGCCGCTCATGCCGGGCATCGAGAGATCCAGCACCACCACGTCGGGCCGCAGGTCGATGGCCCGCCGCAGCGCGGTCGGGCCGTCGAGCGCCGATCCGACCAGGTCCAATTGCGCGTCCTCGGCGATCAGCGCCTTGATGCCGTCGAGCACGATCGGGTGATCGTCGGCAAAGAACACGCGGATGCGCGCCGATGTCTGCAGCTCGTCCATCTGGGTTTCCCGGCCCCTCGTCGCCATCAGAGCGGCACCCTGGCAAAGACGGTGGTGCCGCGTCCCGGCGAGGATTCGATTTCCAGCGAGCCGCCGACCAGCGCCAGCCGTTCCCGGATGCCGAGCAGTCCGAGCCGCATCGCCGGACTGGCCGTGGGGTCGTCCGCATCGGCAGGAAAGCCGCGGCCGTCATCTTCCACGATCATGCTCACCTCGCGATCGGTGACGTTGAGGATCACGCCGACCTTGCGGGCCTCGGCATGCCTGACCACGTTGGTCAGGGTCTCCTGCAGGACCCTGTAGAGCGTGGCCTCGATGGCCTTCGGCAATCGCATGTCCTTGGGCGACAGATGCAGATAGTAGTTGAGGGCGGCGTTCTCGCTCCAGGTTTCCAGCAGGCTCTCGATCGCCTTCTGCAGCCCCAGATCGTCGATTGCGCTCGGGCGGATCTCGGTGGCGATGCGGTGGACGTCGCGCCCGAGGCTGTCCGCGATAGTCTTGATGCCGTCGAACCGCTGCTGCAGCTTTGGCCCGCCGGCGATCTCATGGCCGATCGCCTGCAATCCGAGCTGCAGCATCGTCAGCGACTGGCCCAGCGTATCGTGCAGCTCGCGGGCGATGCGCTGCCGCTCGGTCTCCTGATCCGCCACTGTGCGGCGGAGCACCTGGGTGAGGTCGCCCTCGACGGCGGCGCGCAGCTCGGTCTCCTTGCGCAGCGCACGGGCGAGCCGCTCCGATTGCGCCAGCCGCTCGTTGAGCTCGCTCGTCAGCCGCTCCTGCCTCTGCCGGGCGGCTTCGCGCTCGCGCGCGAGCTGGTCGATGCGCCGCAGCACCACCTCGAGCAGCGCCACCCTGAGCCGGTGCGCCGCTTCGACCTCCGCCGCGAGCCAGGGCGAGGCGTGCAATCGAACCAGCTCCTGCCACATCGCGAAGCTGGTCCGCGGCGTCAGCATCTCATGGTCCGACCCGCCTTGCGCCGGCTTGGCCGGCTTGCCCGCCCAATTGACCGTCTGCACCAGCTCGGGACGAAACCACAGCACATAGTCGCGCGGACTCTTGGACACCGACAACGCCAGCAACCCGCTGGCGACATCGGCGAAATGTTCGGCGGGCGGATAGAGCAGGGCGAGGCAGTCGGTCTGAAACACGCCCTCTTTGACGGTCGCGTTCAGCCAACCGACAATCGCCTCGGTCGCCTCGCGATCCGGCGTCGCTCCGATATTGGTGAACTGCCCGTCGATCCACAGGCCGACGCCGCCGGCCGGAATGAGATCGAGCAGATTGGGCCGAAACCGGACCAGGCCAGCCGCGAGCTCGGATTCCCGGCTCAGCCGGTTGAGCAGCTCTTCATGGATCTTCGCGCTGCGCTTCTGCAGTTCGAAGCTCTCGGCGGCGAGCCGGGCTTCCAGATGCGAGGACACCATCTCGGCGAACAACTCACAGGCCTCGCGCAAGCCGTAGGGCAGATAGCGCGGTTCGCGGTGGTGGCAGGCGATCAGGCCCCATAGCCGGCCACGCATGATGATCGACATCGACATCGATGCCACCACGCCCATATTGGCGAGGTATTGGCGGTGGATCGGCGAGACGCTGCGCAGCGTGCTCTGGCTGAGATCGAGCGCGGCGGCCGGTGGCGCGTCGCCGAGCGACAGGATCGGCGCCGGCGCATAGCGCGCATCCGGGATCGCGCGAATCCAGTTGGTGCGGTAGAGCTCGCGCGCCTGCTTTGGAATATCGGAAGCCGGATAATGCAGGCCAAGAAAGGACTCGACGTCCGGCGCCGCGGCCTCGGCGATGACGGCGCCGCTGCCATCGTCCAGGAAACGATAGAACATCACCCGGTCGAAGCCGATGAGGTGGCGGACCTCATCGACCACGGCCTGACAGAACGACGGCGCCGTCTCCGTCTGCTGGATGTTGCGCAGCATGCCCTTGACGGCCGCAAGCGGATTGTCCGGCGCTTGCTCGCGTCGGAGCTCGATTTCGACCACGAGCACCGCGCCGCTGCGAAAGGCGATCACGTCGGCGTTCGCCTCGGAATGTCCGGCCATGCTGAAGGCATGCACCGCGCGTTGCGGGCCGGCGCCGCCAGCGAGCATGCGCAACTGTCTCATCTGGTCAGGCGAGAACAGCCGCGAAGCGCTGTCTCCCAGCAGCGTCTGTGGCGCCGCCGTCAGCAGGCCGGCCACATCACCGCCGGCATGTGTGATCCGGAGCTCTTCAGGATCGAGCCCGAGCAGCAGGCCGTGGGGCTGGATTGCACCTGGTGTGCGGATCGGCTCGCGGTCGCAGAGCGTCAGATCCGCTTCGCTGACGCAGGAGATGGGAGCGTTCGCCGTGCCGTCGAAGATCGGATCCATCGCTGCCATCAGTGTCACGATTTCGGTGAATGCTAATCCCGCAACCGTCGTGTGCCGACAGGCGCGCCGCGCGTTTCAATGTCCGGGATTATCCTGACAGTCCAGAATGTCCATTATAATTGACATTAACGTATGTAAATCAGAATTTACGTGGTGACAGCGGTTCTGTTTGGACACTCGATTATCAAGGCGGGATTGCGGTCACTCTGGACAACAAACGCTGCTCATGCGGGCCGGCGAAGGCACCGTCGTGCCCGGATCGAGCCGGCTGTCACGTCCAGGCGCGGGCAACGCGCTCGCGAGAGTGAAGCGAGACGACACGGTTCAGCACGAGAGACCAACCATGAGACAATACAGGAGGTGACGTGATGCCGGACGATCCCAACAGAGTTTGGCCGACGGGACTGACGATCCCGGAATCGGAGGAATTGCACAAGCACGTAATCGACGGCGCCCGCGTGTTCTTCGTGATCGCATGTGTCGCGCACTTGCTTGCGTACATCTATTCGCCCTGGCTGCATTGAGGGGGCCGACATGAACCAAGGTCGGATCTGGTGCGTGGTCAACCCCACGGTCGGCTTGCCGCTCTTTCTCGGAAGCGTCGCGCTGACATCGCTGTGCGTTCACTACACGGTGCTGACGCACACCACGTGGATGGGGGCGTTCTTCGAGGGCGGAAAATCCAAGAAGGCCTCGCTGGAGGAAACCGTGTCGCCGGTGGCCCTGAACGCGAAGGCCGTGCCGGGCTATGTCATCTCAGTCGCTCCCGTGTCGGCAGAGAATGCGAGGGCCGGCTCGTCCTTCGTCGTCACGGTCGCGCCCGTTCCTGCGCAAGCTCAGGCGACGTCCGAAGACACGACGAGTCACGCGCCGGACAAGGTGTCGCTAGCCACGCTCGCACCGCGCGACGACAAATAGGCGGCGCCGTTCGCGGACAATGAAGACGGACCGGGATCTACGGACCCCGGTCATTTTCGCGGGGGAGCGAGACACAGCTCAGCCGCGGTGATGGCGCGCATCTGCTCGGATGGTTTCAGAGATGATGAATCGGGTCAGCCAAAGCTTGATGAAGGGCTGGATCGGGTTGGGGTCGCGCTTTCTGCCTTTTGCCGATGCCGCCACCCCCGATCTGCCGCTCTCCCGGCTGCTGCGCCTGTCGCTGTTTCAGGTCTCGGTCGGCATGTCGCTGGTGCTGCTGATCGGCACGCTCAACCGTGTGATGATCGTCGAACTCGGCGTGCCGGCATCGCTGGTCGGGATCATGCTGTCGCTGCCGCTGATCTTCGCGCCGTTCCGCGCCGTGATCGGCTTCCGCTCCGACACGCATCGCTCCGAGCTGGGCTGGAAGCGGGTGCCCTTCATCTACAAGGGCACGATGTTGCAGTTCGGCGGCCTCGCCATCATGCCGTTCGCGCTGCTGGTGCTGTCGGGCGGCGGGCAGGCTGGCCATGCGCCGGCCTGGATCGGTCAGCTCGGCGCTGCCCTGTCCTTTCTTCTGGTCGGTGTCGGATTGCATACGACCCAGACCGTCGGCCTTGCACTCGCGACCGATCTGGCGCCGGTCGAGTCGCAGCCGAAGGTGGTCGGACTGATGTATGTGATGCTGCTGCTCGGAACGATGGCCAGCGCGCTGTTGTTCGGCATCCTGCTCGCGGATTTCAGCCCGGCGCGTCTGATCCAGGTGATCCAGGGGACTGCGGTCGCCACGATCGTGTTCAACGCCATCGCGTTGTGGAAGATGGAGGCGCGCGGCCGCTCGACCAAGACGGTCGCCCATGTGCCGACCTTTCAGCAGTCGTGGGAAAGCTACCTCCGTGGCGGACAGGCGATGCGCCGGCTCGTCACCGTCGGCCTTGGGACGATGGCATTCAGCATGGAGGATGTCCTGCTTGAGCCCTATGGGGGGCAGATCCTGCATCTGACCGTCGGAGATACGACCAAGCTGACCGCGGCGCTCGCCGTTGGCGGCCTGTCCGGCTTTGGACTCGCATCGCGCGTGTTGAGCCGCGGCTTCGATCCGTTCCGGATGGCGGGTTACGGTGCGCTGGTCGGCATCCCGGCGTTTCTCGCGGTGATCGCGGCCGCGCCGTTGTCCTCCGCATTGCTGTTTGGCTTGGGCACGCTTCTGATCGGCTTCGGCGCCGGCCTGTTCGGTCATGGCACCCTGACGGCCACCATGAACCTGGCGCCGCAAGACCAGGCTGGTCTCGCGCTTGGGGCCTGGGGAGCGGTTCAGGCTTCCGCGGCGGGCGTGGCGATCGCGCTCGGCGGGATCATGCGTGATCTGGTTGCGAGCGTTGCGCCGCCAAACACGCTGGGCGCGGCCACTGGATATGTTTCGGTCTACGCACTGGAAATCATCATGCTGCTCGCCACGCTGCTGACCATGGCCCATCTCGTTCGTGATGGTCAGGACGGGCGTCTGCAAGCACGAGTGAGGCCCGACAACGCAGGGGTCCGGACCACCTGAGCATTGGAGAAGCCATGAGTCAGACGATCAGCCGAATGTACGCCACGCCTGCGCAGGCTGCGAACGCCAAGGCGGCGCTCGAGCAAGAGGGCTATTCCGAAGTCTATCTCGTGTCGCGCGACAGCGCGGGCGAGTCCAGCGATGACATCGTCGCGGCGATCACGCGGGGATACGTCCTGAAGTCGCACGCGCGGGTCTATGCCGAGGGCGTCAGCAGGGGCGGGGCGCTGGTGACGGTGCACGCGCCTTTCACCGGCGGCGGCAGGGCCATTCAGATTCTCGGCAATTTCGGACCGATCGATTCCGGAGTTTCCGAACCCGAGAGCCATGTGATGCCCTGGGACGAGGCGACGCCGATGTCGTGCATCCTGCACATGCCGGTGTTGCTGGACGACCCGACGCCGTTTGCCAGGTTCTGGAACGTCCCTACATTGTCGCGCAGTTCGTTGGCGCTATCCGCGCTGCTTGGACTGCCCTTGCTGCGGCGGTTCGATCCGGGCACCTCGTCGTTCGGCATTCCTCTGCTCAGCCACGACGCTTCGCCGCTGTCGTCGCTGCTGCGCATTCCAACCTTGATCCGACAAAGTCCAGTGCGGAGATAGAGGCGGGGTCGCCCCGACAAGGAAGCCCAGATTGGTGCGTGGAGCCGTGCGGTGCTCACGGCTTGAAGCGCCGGACCGCCGTCCCTGCCGATCGAGGGCGGCTCCGGCATGGCCATGTCCAGGCCGCATGCTCGCCCTTCCTGTCAGTGGGAGGTCTGCGGTTCTCACCCGGGGATCCTGACGGGTCGGCGCCCCTGTTCATGAACGCTTTGTCACTTCTGGCTAGCATGCCCGTTTGATAGGTTCGGAGACCTATTCGGGCTGCAGCCGGGAGTTTGAGCGCTTTGAGGACAGGTTCGTGACGGCCTTCGGTAAGCTGATCCGCACCACGGCGTTCCGGTTGACGCTGGTCTATCTGCTGTTGTTTGCGTTGTTTGCCGCCTCGCTGCTCGGCTATTTCGCCTGGAACACCCGCCGTCTCATTACGGAGCAGATCTCGACCACGGTCACCGCCGAGATCAGCGAGATGACCGACATTTTCTCCCATCGCGGTCTGCGCGGCCTGGTCTACAACATCGAGAACCGCGCTTTGCGCCCCGGCGCCAATCTCTATCTGATCACCACGCCGACGGGGCAGGCGATCGCCGGCAATGTCGGCTCGCTCGCCCCGGGCGTGATGGGCTCGTCCGGCTGGTCGGAGACGTTCTATCGCCGGCTCGACGATTCCAGCGAGCAGAACCACCGCGCGCTGGTCTATGTCACGCAGCTGTCGAGCGGCTTTCGCCTTCTGATCGGTCGTGATCTGGAGGAGCGGCGGCGGCTGTTCGGGATAGTCGCCAAGGCGGCGCAATGGTCGGTGCTGGTGGTCGTCGTGCTCGGCATCGGCGGCGGCATCTTCGTGGCGCGGCGCGTCCTGCAGCGGATCGATGCGATGACCGGGACGACGCGCCGGATCATGGACGGCGATCTCACGGGGCGGCTGCCGGTCGGACGCAGTGGCGACGAACTCGATCGTCTGGCGGAAAATCTCAACGCGATGCTGGAGCGCATCGAGGCGCTGATGACCGGCCTCAAGGAGGTCTCCGACAATATCGCGCATGATCTGAAGACACCTCTGACGCGGCTGCGCAACCGCGCCGAGGAGGCGCTGGCGAAATCGCGCTCCGAGGACGAGTATCGCGCCGCGCTGGAGCGCACGATCGAAGAGTCCGATGGCCTCATCCGAACCTTCAATGCGCTGCTGATGATCGCGCGCGCGGAGTCGGGGCAGGCGCGCGGCGACATGGTCGAATTCGATGCGGCGGAGGTCGCCGGCGGCATCCACGAGCTGTATGAGCCGCTCGCCGAGGACAACGACATGACCTTGCGCGTCAAGGCGGCGGCAGCACCGGTGCATGGCAATCGCGAGCTGATCAGCCAGGCGCTTGCCAATCTCGTCGAGAACGCGATCAAATACGGCAAGCCGGCGGCGCTGCCGCTCGATCCGAATGCGGCGGCGGCGACGCGCGAGATCCTGATCGAGGCGCGGCGCGAGGGCGGTCAGGTGCTGCTCAGCGTGACCGATCATGGCGAGGGCATTCCGGAGGCCGAGCGCAAGCACGCCGTCGAGCGTTTTGTTCGGCTCGAGGCATCCCGCACCTTGCCGGGTTCCGGGCTGGGACTCAGTCTCGCTTCGGCGGTTGCGACCTTGCATGGCGGCGAATTGCGGCTTGGCGACGCCAGGCCGGGGCTGATCGCGACCCTCGTTCTGCCCGCGGGCGCCGGGGTGCCCGCGAAGCTTGCGGCGCCGACACAGGATGTGCCACAGAAGGCCGCATGACCTCATCCGCGCCGGGAAACGCGGACGGGCAGATCCTGGCCGAACGTTTCGTTTCCGGCCCGCATGTCCGTGCGCCCGACAAAGCCGAACATCGCCTCAATGAATGGCTCGCCGAACTCGAGCCATCCTTGGCTGCTTCGCTTCGCGCGTTGCTGGCCAAGGGCTTGCCGCGGAGCATCCTGCTCGGCATTGCCGAGTGCTCGCCCTATCTGTTCGATCTCGTCCGGGCCGATGCCCGCCGCTTCGAGCGCCTGTTGCGTTCCGAGCCGCAGGCGCATCTGGCCGAGCTGATCAGCCGCACCGGCCGCGAGGTGTTCGCCGCGACCAGTGAGGCCGACGTCATGCGCCTGCTGCGGCAGCTGAAGTCGGAAGCGGCGCTGTTGATCGCGCTGTGCGACATCGGCGGCGTCTGGCCGGTCATGCAAGTGACGGCGGCACTGACCGATGTCGCGGTCTCGGCGGTGCAGATGGCGCTGCGATATCTGCTGCGGCAGGAGGCGGTGCGCGGCCGACTGGCGCCGCGCGATGCCGACGATCCGGAGCAGGGCTGCGGCCTGTTCGTGCTCGCAATGGGCAAGATGGGCGCCGGCGAGCTGAACTATTCCAGCGATATCGATTTGATCGTGTTCTTCGATCCCGAGGTCCATTCGCTGGCCCGCGACATCGAGCCGCAGCCGTTCTTCGTCCGCGTCACCCAGGCGCTCGCCCGGCTGCTGCAGAGCCGCACCGCCGATGGCTATGTGTTCCGCGTCGACCTCAGACTGCGGCCGGATCCGGCCTCGACCCAGGTGGCGATGTCGACCGAGGCGGCGCTGCATTACTACGAGCGGGAAGGGCGCACCTGGGAGCGTGCCGCGATGATCAAGGCGCGCATCTGTGCCGGCGACGTCGCCGCCGGCGAGGCGATGCTGGCAGAGCTGTCGCCCTTCGTCTGGCGCAAGCATCTCGACTTCCAGGCACTGACCGACGTGCACGACATGAAGCGCCAGATGCAGGTGTATCGCGGTCACAGCGAGATCGCGGTTGAGGGGCATAACGTCAAGGTCGGGCGCGGCGGCATTCGCGAGATCGAGTTTTTCGCCCAGACCCAGCAATTGATCGCCGGTGGACGGCATCCCGAGCTGCGGGTGCGTCCCACGCTGCAGGCGCTCGGCGTTCTCACGGCCAGCAAATGGATCACCGAGCAGGCGCGGGACGAGCTCACTACGGCCTACGAATTCCTGCGCCGGGTCGAGCATCGGCTGCAGATGATGGCGGACGAGCAGATCCACAGCCTGCCTGACGACGCCGAGGGCGTCAGCCGCTTCGCCTGTTTCTTCGGCTATGAGAGCCGCGAACGCTTTGCGAGCGATCTGCTGTTCCATCTCAATATCGTGCAGGGACATTACGCACGGCTGTTCGAAGGCGACCCGACCGGTACGGTCAGCCTGCCACCGGTGAATTACGGCGCGGGTCCCGATGAGCCGCGCCTGATGGAACATCTTGCGGGGCTGGGTTTCCGCGATCCGGTCATGGTCGCCAAGACCTTGCAGCAATGGCTGGCGGGCGAGTATCGCGTGTTCCGGACCGAGGCGACACGCACCAGCTTCACCGAGTTCCTGCCGGCGCTGATCGATGGCCTCGCCCATGCCGACGAGCCGGACCGCGCCGTCGTTGCCTTCGACCGCTTTCTGCAGGCGCTGCAGCTCGGCGGACGGCTCATTTCGTTGCTTGGGCAGAACCGCGATCTGGTGGCGCTGGTGGCGCTCGTGCTCGGCGCTGCGCCGCGGCTCGGCGATATGCTGGCGAGGCAGCCGCGGCTGATGGATGGCCTGATCGATCCGCGCTTCTTCGGCGCCATGCCGGACAAGCGGGAATTGTCGCAGCGCCTGGCTGCGACCCTGCAGGACGCCGGCACCTATGAGGAGTTTCTCGACCGTCTCCGGCTGTTCGGCCAGGAAAGCCTGTTCCTGATCGGCACGCGCATTCTTTCCGGCACCGTCTCGGCGCAGCAGGCCGGAACCGCCTTTGCCGATGTCGCCGAGGGCATCGTTCACACCGTCCACGGTCTGGTCACGGAGCGCTTCGCCGCCCAGCATGGCCGCATCAAGGGCCAGGAAACCGCGATCATCGCGATGGGCCGGCTCGGCGCCCGGGAAATGACGGCGTCGTCGGATCTGGACCTGATCCTGCTCTATGACTTCGACGCCGACGAACCGGATTCCGACGGTGAGCGTTCGCTGCAGGGCGCGCATTATTTCGCGCGCTTCACGCAGCGGCTGATCTCCGCCTTCACCTCGCGTACCAATTACGGCGTGCTCTACGACATCGACATGCGGCTGCGGCCGTCGGGCCGCGCCGGTCCGCTCGCGTCGCATCTCGACTCCTTCGCGCATTATCAGGAGCGGGAGGCCTGGACATGGGAGCATATGGCGCTGACGCGCGCTCGCGTCATCTCCGCTTCACCGGCCTTTCGCGCCCGCATCGAAGAGATCATCCAGACCGCGCTGCGGCGGCCGCGCGACCCGGTTGCCATCGCGCGTGATGTCGCCGACATGCGCCGGGCAATCGCGGCCGAGAAGGGCGAGGCGGATCTGTGGGACCTCAAGCACGCCGCGGGCGGCATGGTCGACATCGATTTCGTCGCGCAATATTTGCAGCTCGTGCATGCGGCGACCAAGCCGGAGATCCTCGATGTCAGCTCGCTGCAGGTGCTCGACCATGCAGAGCGGCTCGGCGTGCTGCCGCGCGCCGATGCCGTGATCCTGCGCCATGCGGCACGGCTCTATCATGACTTGACGCAGATCCTGCGGCTCTGCGTCAGCGACAAGTTCAAGCCGGATCAGGCCGGGGAGGACCTGCTGCGCGTGTTGGCCCGCGCCGGCGACGCGCCGGATTTTTCGGCGCTCGAGGCGCGCTTGCGTGAAACCCAGAGCGAAGTGCGCCGGGTGTTCACGTCACTGTTGGAGGAATAGCTGAACGCGAGCGATCGGGCTGCCGGGGAGCCGCGCGCTACGCTTTTTCCTTGGCGACCGCCGCCTGCTTCAGCCTGCCGATCGCTTCCTTCACCGCCGGATCAAGTCCGGCGCCGCCGGCGTCGTGATGCGCGAAGATGCTCTTCAGCATCCGCGGGTCCCAGAACTTCTTGATGTGCTCGGCGACGCCGCTCACGGCCTGCTCGCCGCCCTGGGATTGGAAGAACTTGCCGATCTGGTTGGCCATGTAGACCAGGCGGTCGTGGGTGCTATGCGACATGGGGTGTGTCCGTCTGTGCTGATCGCGCGCCGGTCTCGGCACTCGCGACGATCCGTTCGGGATGGGTGAAGATTTCGAAGCCGTCATTGCGGGCGACCGCAATCAGCGTGATGCCGGCGGCCTCGGCCATGCGGATGGCGAGCGCGGTGGGGGCGGAGACGGCGACCAGCACGGGCGCGCCCATCGCCGCCGCCTTCTGCACCAGTTCGACCGAGACCCGGCTCGTCATGATCACGAGTCCTTCGCTGGCCGCGCAGCGCGACTGCGCCAAATGGCCTGCGAGCTTGTCGAGCGCGTTGTGGCGGCCGACATCCTCGCGCAGGCTCACGATGCCGCGCGCCGGCGTCCAGAACGCCGCGGCATGCACGGCGCGGGTCTCGTGGTTGAGCTTCTGCAACGGCTCGATCGCCGCCAGCGCGGCCATGACGTCACGTGGGGCGAAGCGCCGGCCCGCCGCGACATGTGCTGCCGGGCGTACCGCTTCGGCGAGGGAGTCGATGCCGCACAGGCCGCAGCCGGTGGGGCCCGCGATGTTGCGGCGGCGCTCGGCCAGGCGTTCAGCCAACGCGTCGGGCAGCCACATGCGCAACTCGATGCCGTCATCCAGCGCGACGATATCGAGCGAGACGATCTCATCGCGGCTGGCGACGAGACCCTCGTTGAGGCTGAAGCCGATGGCGAAATCGGCAAGATCCTGCGGCGTCGCCATCATGACGGCCTGGGTGCCGCCATTATAGGTCAGTGCGACCGCGGTCTCCTCCGGAACGCGGCGGTGGCCCTCGGTGAGGGCTCCGTCGCGCCAGACCAGACGATCCGCGATGCGCACTGCATCGGTCATGCTACTCCGCCGCCTCCACGATCGGGGCGATGCGGCGCGAGTTGCGGGCCTGCTCGTCATAGGCCTTCTGCCAGTCCGACGGGCCGTTGGACTGCGACACCTGCACCGCCGTGACCTTGTACTCCGGACAATTGGTCGCCCAGTCGGAATAGTCCGTCGTGATGACGTTGGCCTGGGTCAGCGGATGGTGGAAGGTGGTGTAGACCACGCCCGGCGCCACACGCTCGGAGATCAGCGCATGCAAGGTGGTCTCGCCGGCACGGCTGGTCAGCCGCACCCAGTCGCCGTCGCGGATGCCGCGCTGCTCGGCGTCGTGCGGATGGATCTCCAGCACGTCCTCGCCATGCCACACCACGTTGTCGGTGCGCCGCGTCTGGGCGCCGACATTGTACTGCGACAGGATGCGGCCGGTGGTGAGCAACAGCGGGAAGCGCGGGCCGGTGCGCTCGTCGGTCGCGACGTATTCGGTGACCACGAACTTGCCCTTGCCGCGGACGAAGCCGTCGACATGCATGATCGGCGAGCCCTCGGGATAGGTTTCGTTGCAGGGCCACTGCACCGAGCCCATCTCCTCGAGCTTCTGATAGGAGACGCCGGTGAAGGTCGGCGTCAGCGCCGCGATCTCGTCCATGATCTCCGAAGGATGGTTGTACTTCATCTCGAAGCCCATCGCCTTGGCGAGACCGATCGTGACCTCCCAGTCGGCGAGGCCGTTGCGCGGCGTCATCACCTTGCGGACGCGCTGGATGCGACGCTCGGCGTTGGTGAAGGTGCCGTCCTTCTCCAGGAAGGTCGAGCCGGGCAGGAAGACGTGGGCGTAGTTGGCGGTCTCGTTCAGGAACAGGTCCTGGACGATGACGCATTCCATCGCCGACAGCGCCTGCACGACATGCGTGGTGTTCGGATCCGACTGCAGGATGTCCTCGCCCTGCACGTACAGCCCCTTGAAGGTGCCGTCGATCGCGGAGTCGAACATGTTGGGGATGCGCAGGCCCGGCTCAGGGTTGAGCTTGACGTTCCACATCGCCTCGAACTGGTCGCGCACCGCGTCGCCCGAGATGTGCCGGTAGCCCGGCAGTTCGTGCGGGAACGAGCCCATGTCGCAGGAGCCCTGCACGTTGTTCTGGCCGCGCAGCGGGTTCACGCCGACGCCGCGGCGACCGATATTGCCGGTCGCCATCGCGAGGTTGGCGATTGCGATCACCGTGGTCGAGCCCTGGCTGTGCTCGGTGACGCCCAGGCCGTAATAGATCGCGCCATTGCCGCCGGTGGCGTAGAGGCGGGCGGCGCCGCGGATCGCTTCCGGGTCGACGCCCGAGATGGCGGCGATTGCCTCCGGGCTGTTCTTCTCCAGCGCGACGAACTCGGCCCAGTCCTGGAACTCGCTCCAATCGCAGCGCTCGCGCACGAAGGTCTCGTTGACGAGGCCTTCGGTGACGATCACATGCGCCATCGCGGTCATGATCGCGACGTTGGTGCCGGGCAGCAGCGGCAAGTGATAGTCTGCCTCGATATGCGCCGACTTCACGAGATCGATCTTGCGCGGATCGACCACAATCAGCTTGGCGCCCTGGCGCAGCCGCTTCTTCATGCGCGAGCCGAACACCGGATGTGCGTCGGTCGGATTGGCGCCGATCACCATGATGACGTCGGAGTCCTCGACCGAGTCGAAGTCCTGCGTGCCGGCCGAAGTGCCGAAGGTGGTGGCGAGGCCGTAGCCGGTGGGCGAGTGGCAGACGCGGGCGCAGGTGTCGACATTGTTGTTGCCGAAGCCGGCGCGGATCAGCTTCTGCACCAGATAGGTCTCTTCGTTGGTGCAGCGCGACGAGGTGATGCCGCCGATCGAGTCGCGGCCATACTTGGCCTGGATGCCGCGCATCTTCTGGGCCGCAAAGGTGAAGGCCTCGTCATAGGAAACCTCGCGCCAGGGCTGATCGATGCTCTCGCGGATCATCGGCTTGAGGATGCGCTCCTTGTGGGTCGCATAGCCATAGGCGAAGCGGCCCTTGACGCAGGAATGGCCGCGATTGGCCTTGCCGTCCTTGTACGGCACCATGCGCACGATTTCCTCGCCGCGCATCTCCGCCTTGAAGGTGCAGCCGACGCCGCAATAGGCGCAGGTGGTGACCGCCGAATGCTCGGGCTGGCCGATCTCGATCACGCTCTTCTCGGTCAGGGTCGCGGTCGGGCAGGCCTGCACGCAGGCGCCGCAGGACACACACTCCGAACCGAGGAAGCTCTCGCTCATGCCCGGCGACACCCGGCTGTCGAAGCCGCGGCCGGAGATGGTCAGCGCGAACGTGCCCTGGACCTCCTCGCAAGCGCGGACGCAGCGCGAGCAGACGATGCACTTGGAGGGATCGTAGGTGAAATAGGGGTTCGACTCGTCCTTCGGCAGCCAGGCCGGGTTGGCTTCGCCGCAGGCGTCGGCGAACACGTGGTTCTCACCCTGGTTGCCGTAGCGCACGTCGCGCAGGCCGACCGCGCCGGCCATGTCCTGCAACTCGCAATCGCCATTGGCGGCGCAGGTCAGGCAGTCGAGCGGATGGTCGGAGATGTAGAGCTCCATCACGCCTTTGCGCAGCTTCTTCAGCCGCTCGGTCTGGGTGTGGACGACGAGCCCCGGCGCCACCGGCGTGGTGCAGGAGGCCGGCGTGCCGGCACGGCCCTCGACCTCGACGAGGCAGAGTCGGCAGGAGCCGAACGCGTCGACCATGTCGGTCGCGCATAGTTTCGGGATCTGCGTGCCGGCCTCCATGGCCGCGCGCATGATCGAGGTGCCCGCGGGAACGGTGATGCTCTGGCCGTCGATGGTGAGCGTCACCATCGTTTCGGACTTGGAGCGCGGGGTGCCGTAATCGGTTTCGTGGATGAGTGACATGGCGGTGTCCTTTCCCGAATGTCTATTCCGCAGCCTGCAGGCGCGGCTGCTGAGGTCCGAAGTCCTCACGGAAGTGTTTCAGCGCTGATAGCACAGGATAGGGCGTGAAGCCGCCGAGGGCGCACAGCGAGCCGAGCTTCATAGTGCCGCAGAGGTCTTCGACCAGCGCAATGTTCTCGGCGACGCGCTCGCCGCGGCGGATCTTGTCGATGGTCTCGGCGCCGCGCGTCGAGCCGATGCGGCAGGGCGTGCACTTGCCGCAGGATTCGATGGCGCAGAACTCCATCGCGAAGCGCGCCTGCTTCGACATGTCGACGGTGTCGTCGAACACGACGATGCCGCCATGGCCGATCAGGCCATCCTTGGCGGCGAACGCCTCGTAGTCGAACGGGGTATCGAACAGCGCCCGCGGGAAGTAGGCGCCGAGCGGCCCGCCGACCTGCACCGCGCGCACCGGGCGGCCAGTGAAGGTGCCGCCGCCGATGTCGTCGACCAGTTCACCGAGCGTGATGCCGAACGCGGTCTCGAACAGGCCGCCGAACTTGACGTTCCCCGCGATCTGGATCGGCATCGTGCCGCGCGAGCGCCCCATGCCGAAATCGGCATAGGCCTTGGCGCCCTCGTCGAGGATGAAGGGAATGGCGGCGAACGACAGCAGATTGTTGACGACGGTCGGCTTGCCGAACAGGCCGTGATGCGCCGGCAGTGGCGGCTTGGCGCGGACCACGCCGCGCTTGCCTTCCAGGCTCTCCATCAACGCGGTCTCTTCGCCGCACACATAGGCGCCGGCGCCGGTGCGGACCTCGAGATCGAAGGTGTAGTTGGAGCCGGCGATCTTGTCGCCGAGCAGGCCGGCCTTCTTGGCGATCTCGATCGCCTTGGCCATGGTCGCGATCGCGTGCGGATATTCCGAGCGGGTGTAGATGTAGCCCTTGGTGGCGCCCACCGCGATGCCGCAGATGGTCATGCCTTCGATCAGCACGAAGGGATCCCCCTCCATCAGCATGCGGTCGGCGAAGGTGCCGCTGTCGCCTTCATCGGCGTTGCAGATGACGTATTTGCGATCGGCCGCGGTCTGCGACACCGTCTTCCACTTGATGCCGGTCGGGAAGCCGGCGCCGCCACGGCCGCGCAGGCCGGACGTCGTGACCTCGGCGATGACCGCATCCGGCGTCAGCGTCAGGGCGCGGGTGAGGCCCTTGTAGCCGCCATGGGCGCGGTAGTCGTCCAGCGAGAGCGGATCGACGATGCCGCAGCGGGCGAAGGTGAGGCGGGTCTGCCGCTTCAGCCACGGAATCTCCTCGGTCAGGCCGAGCGACAGTTTATGCGGCTTGTCGGCGATGATGGCGTCGAGCAGCGACGGCGCGTCGTCAGCGGTCACCGGACCGAAGCCGAACCGGCCCTGCGCCGTCTCCAGCTCGACCAGCGGCTCCAGCCAGTACAGGCCGCGGGACCCGTTGCGGACGATCTCGACCTCGGCTCCGCGTTCAAGCGCAGCCTTGTGCAAGGCCTGCGCAACCTCATCGGCGCCGACGGCGAGCGCGCCGGCATCACACGGGACAAAAAGACGCACGCTCATCGCTGGGCCTCCGAGACGAGAGCATCAATCCGGGCTTCGTCGAGCCGACCGACCAGGCGGCCGTCCAGCATCGCCGACGGCGCGGTGGCGCACAGGCCGAGGCAGTAGATCGGCTCCAGCGTCACGCGCTCATCGGCTGTGGTGTTGCCAAGGGCAATGCCGAGCTTGGCTTCGGCGCGGGCGGCAAGCGCATCGCCGCCAGCGGCCTGGCAGGCCTCGGCGCGGCACAGCTTGAGCACGTGACGACCAGCCTTCTTGGCGCGGAAATCATGGTAGAATGTAAACACGCCGTAAACTTCGGCGCGCGACAGGTTCAGCGCGGTGGCGATCATCGGGATCGCCTCTTCCGGCACGTAGCCGAACGCCTCCTGCAGCGCGTGGAGGATCGGCAAGGTCGCCCCCTCCATCTTGCTGTGTTCTGCGATGATTTCGGCGCCGCGCGCCGTCTCCCAGGTTTCGTACACCGGCGTCATCCTGATCCCGATTCAAGCGCTGCAATCGTTTCGCATATCTGAATTGGAATTGCTCAAGATATCAATAAAGCTGTCCCGTGCTGCGATAGCGAAACGCAATCGAGAGATAATTAGAAGTTGACGGAAAATGGGCTTTCCCGGGACGGGGATGCGGCGTGTTTTGCGGTGTCGGTGCCTTCGCCGACGTGGTAGAATTTCCCTATGGCCGATAATGCCGAAGACGTGCGGAACCAGGCTATTCAACTGCTGGAAGGCCGACCTTGATCGATAAGCTCGAACTGCTGCTGGCGCTGGCCAAGGAGCGTCATTTCGGCCGGGCGGCGGAGGCGTGCGGGGTCACCCAGCCGACGATGTCGACCAGCATCAAGCAGCTCGAGGAGATCCTCGGGGTGATGCTGGTGCAGCGTGGTTCCCGGTTCCAGGGTTTCACGCCGGAGGGGGAGCGCACGCTGGATTGGGCGCGCCGGATCGTCGGCGACTTCCGGGCGATGCGTCAGGAGATCAACGGCCTCAAGGACAAGCTCTCCGGTGAAATACGGCTTGCGGCGGTTCCGACCGTGCTCGGCATGGTGGCCTCGCTGACCACCCCGTTCCGCGCCCGTCATCCGGAGGTCCGGTTCCGCATCATGTCGTGCACGTCGGCCGACGTGCTGGGCCTCTTGGAGAACCTCGAGGTCGATGCCGGGCTGACCTATATCGAGAACGAGCCGATCGGCCGTGTCCGCACCATCCCGCTCTACAACGAGAGCTACCGGTTGCTGACGGCGCCGGACAGCATGTTCGGCGATCGCGACCAGGTGACCTGGCAGGAGGTCGGACAGGTGCCGCTGTGCCTCCTGACCCCGGACATGCAGAACCGCCGCATCATCGACCGCGCGCTGCGCGCGGCGGGCAACGAGGTGACGCCGACGCTCACCTCGAATTCGCTGCTGGTGCTCTACACCCATGTGAAGACCGGCCGCTGGGCCAGCGTGATGCCCGCCAAGCTGGCCGAGACGTTGGGGCTCGCCGACAAGGTGCGCTCGATCCCGATCGTCGATCCCGTGATCAACTACCAGATCGGCCTCGTTATCCCGCAGCGCGATCCAATGACGCCGCTGATCGCAGCCCTGGTGCAGGTCGCCCGCGAGGTCGCGCCGAGCCTGCAGGCGTGAGGGGTGTTGGCGCACGCTGACGGCGCTGGTCGGCTTGTCGCCTCGGATGCCCTGGGTCACAGCTGGCCGATCCGGTCTCGATCACGGCCGGCACGTGGTCCGCAGCTCGTAATGCGTCGCCTGCTTATCGTAGCGACTGAGCAGGTTCTGCGCGGCCAGCGGCACGACGGCCGTTTCATGCGCCGGCCCGGCGAAGCGAACGATCGCGTCCCGATCAGCGAAGGTCATGATCGTCATGAATTCGACCTCGGCCTCGAGCGGCTTGAGCAATAGCTCGATGCCCAGAAATCCGTCGAGCTTCCGATTCACGATGCCCGGAAAGATGGTCGCGCGGAGGAGGTCCTCATAGGCATCTGCATTCGCCGGGCTGGTCCAGCCGCGCCAAACACGCTTCAGCATCTGATCGTCCCTCAGGTGATGTCGTCACCCGAGCTATCGCATGGTGGCCGCGCCCGGGACTTGGCGAAAATTGCGCTGCCGGCGGGCCTGGCTTGTGCGCGCGGCGCGCGGTCACGCCCAGGCGGGTCACAGTCGCCCGGAGGCATGTCGGATCAAGAGCCCGCGAACGTCTCCCGCATCACCGCCGCCTCCGGCCGGGTCACCGGGACCTGCGCCCGCAGGCGTCGCTTGCGTCCTCGCCATTCACGCCGGTCAGAGGGGGCGTGACATCCGATCTCCGGCGCGTCGTCCAGGCAAGCCGTGACCGCCCGCTGCGCGGAGCACGACAACCGCTCGGCATCACGCCGCGACCGAGATGCTCGCCGTGGCCTTGTAGGCATCGCGGGGCAGGGTGACGCGGACCACGGTGCCGGACTCGATCCGCGAGCGCAGCCGCATCGAGCCGCCATGCAGCTGGGTCAGAGAGCGGGCGATGGCGAGGCCCAGGCCGGAGCCGTGATAGGTCTTGGTCATCTGGCTCTCGACCTGCTCGAACGGGCGGCCGAGCCGCGCCAGCGACTGCGCGGGAATGCCGATGCCGGTATCGGCGATGATGAGCACGACCTTGTCGTCGAACACGCGGCTGCGCATCGTGACCCGGCCGCCTTCGGGCGTGAACTTGACCGCGTTGGACAGCAGATTGACCATGATCTGCTTGGTGGCGCGGCGGTCGGCGACGATCGGGATGTTGCCCTCGATGTCGGCGTCGAGCACCAGGCGCTTGTCCTGCGCGCGGCCGGAGACGACGCGCAGCGACTCGGCCAGGGTCTTGGCGAGGTCGAGCGGCTCCATGTCGAGCTTCATGCGGCCGGCCTCGATCTTGGACATGTCGAGGATGTCGTTGATGACCTCGAGCAGATACTGACCCGACGTCAGTATGTCGTGGCAGTATTCCTGGTACTTCTCCGAGCCGAGCGAGCCGAACATGCCGCTGCCCATGATCTCGGAGAAGCCGATGATGGCGTTGAGCGGCGTGCGCAGCTCGTGGCTCATATTGGCGAGGAATTTCGACTTGGTCTGGTTGGCTTCCTCGGCGCGGGTCTTTTCCTGCGAGTACTTCTCGGCGAGGTCGGCGAGCTCGATCGCCTGGCGCTCCAGCGCGCTCTGTGACCGCTGCAGGTCGATGACGGTGGCGCGCAGGCGCAGGTCATTGTCGACGAGCTTCTGCTCGTGCTCCTTGATGCGGGTGATGTCGGTGCCGACCGACACGTAGCCGCCGTCCTTGGTGCGGCGCTCGCTGATATGCAGCCAGCTGCCATCGTCGAGCTGTGCCTCGAAGGTGCGCGCGCCCGGGGATTGCTGGCTGTGGTCGTGCAGCCGGGTGCGGATCTCCGGCATTTTGCCAACCTCGATGACGGTCTCGTAGGAGGTGCCGGGGATGACGGCGGAGTCCGGCAGCTTGTGCAGCTTCTGGAAGTGCGAGTTGCACAGCACGAGGCGGTTGTTGGCGTCCCACAGCACAAAGGCTTCGGAGATGGTCTCGATCGCGTCGCGCAGCCTGAGATCAGCCTCGACGGTCTTCTCGGCGAGGCTCTTCTGCTCGGTGATGTCGACCGCGATGCCGATCAGGTGAAGGCCGGAAGCCGTGGTGCCCTGGCTGAGCTCACAGCGCACGCGGAGCCAGATCCAGTGACCCTCGGTGTGACGCATCCGGAAGCTCTGGTCGATCTGGTGGATGTCGCCGGCGACCAGCTGGTCGGCGATCGCGAACAGGTCGATGTCGTCGGAGTTCACCAGCGCATTGACCTCGCCGAAGGTGAGGAGGTCGGTGCGGTTGTCGAGGCCGAGCATCTCGAACATCGAGTTCGACCAGAAGATCCGCCCGCGCGACAGGTCCCAGTCCCACAGGCCGCAGCGGCCGCGGTTGAGCGCGGTGTCGATCCGTCCGCGCACGGCATCGTTGATGAGGTCGCCCTCGCGAGCGCGGGTCGACTGCCAGTGGAAGGCGAAGCCGAGGATCAGCACGACGAATCCGGTGGTGGCGGACAGCGTGACGGACAGCGCGGCGTCCGATCCCCAGATCGGCTCCAGCTTCTCCTGGATGATGACGACGCGGCCGGGCAGGGCCTTGATCAGCTGTGAGATCGCAAATGCCGGCCGGCCGTTCGGCAGCGTGATCTCGGTGACCGCGCCCTGCAGCCCCGGCGTCGCCAGCAGTTGGGCCGTCGAGATCAGGTCGAGGATGCGGTCGTTCTCGCCGAGCGCGGCATCGACCGGCACGCGGGCCAGGATGCGGTGGTCGGCGCCGGTGACGATCACGTGGCGGCCGGGCGCGGCGCCCCAGGCGGGAATCATATCCGGCAGCAGGCTCTGCAGGTGCTCGATATGGGCAACCCGGTCCGGACGCATCGCCATATGGCCGATGCGGTCCGCGAGCAGGTCGGAGACCGCGGTGAGGTCGCGCTTGGTCGCGGCGCGCTTCTGCCGGCTCTGGTCGAGCACCTGGACGAAGGCGCCGAGGCAGATGGTGACAAGAAAGGCGATGATCAAAGTAGGGACAGCACGACGCAATACCGGCTCAGCAGTCAGCAGCCTTTGATAGGCCGGTTTCGCGATCGATTGCGCCAACCCCTTGATGGAATCAGAAGATTGGACGCACGCGTTCGCGGCATGCGCACGCGCCATGCTGTAGACCCCCGAGACTTCCTGGATACCCGAATTTCGAAAGAGCCCCAGCCGCTTCCGAATCAAGTCAATTTGAATCCAGATTTGTCGGGCTGTCGAGAGTCAACGATTTGGCAAAAGCTAATAAATCTTATCCAATGCGGATTTGCCATGGCAAAAAGCCGGCGGAGCGAGTCCGAAGCGGGAACGGAGCGTGACGTTTAGACTTTAGCCGTGTGGCGGCTCGGCGTGGCTGATGACGCGCTTGACGCTCGGGAACGCGCGCCGCAGCCCGCGCTCGATGTGATCGACATTGTCGTGCACCTTCAGCACGCTCATGGACGGCGCGGCGCGGCAGTGAAAGTTGACGATCTCGCCGGCTTCGGTGTTGCGGACGCGGACATTGTGCACGTCGTACATGTCGGTCTCGGCCGCGAAGCGCTGCAAGGCTGCTGCGATCTGCGCAACAAATTCGGGCGGTGAGTCGACGCCGAACGGCAATTCCGGCTCCAGCGGTTCGATATGCGTGTCGACCTCGACGTCGGCGCCGAACTCCTCGCGGATGCTGCGCTCCAGCTCGTGCGCGATCGCATGCGCCGCGACCAGGGTCATGTCGCCGTCGACCTCGAGGTCGATGGCCACGATCAGCCGTCCGCCAACGTCGTGGACGGTGACGTGATGGATGGCGAGGCCGGAATTGCGCGCGATCACCATGATGCGCTCGCGCACGCTCTCATTGCTCAGCGCGACCGGCACGGTCGTGAAGGTCACGTCCGCACCGGCGAGGCTGGCATCGACGGCGGCCTGCGCGTCGCGCTTGATGTCATGAACGCGGTCGATCGGGTAGGTGCGCGGCACCTGCACCGTGGCATCGACGAAATGCGTCGCGCCGACGAGGCGGACGCGCAGCCGCTCGACGTCGACGACGCCGGCCACGGACCGGATCGCGGCGCGCGCCTTCTCGGCCGCCCCGTCCGGCGCGCGGTCGAGCAGGGTTTCCACGGTGGAGCGCGCCAGCCGCAGGCCGAGCACCGAGATCATCAGCGCCACCGCGATGGCCGCGGCGGAATCGCCCCACCAGAATCCGAGCGCCGTCAGCACAAGACCGGCGATCACGGCGACCGAGCCCAGCACGTCCGAGGCGAAATGCAGCGCATCCGCCGCCAGCGCCTGGCTGTGCGTCTCGTGAGCCGCCCGATGCAGCGCGCGGGCGCGCCAGAAGTTGACGGCGATGTCGATGAGCAGAACCAGGAATGGAACGGCCGAGAGCGTCGGCGGCGGCGCCGCCTCGCGCAAGCGGCTGACCGATTCGACCAGCACGCCGCCGGCAAGCACGTAGAGCAGGGCGATCACGCCGAGTGCCGACAGGCTCTCCAGTTTGCCATGGCCATAATGATGTTCGTCATCGGCGGGCCGGTCCGATACCCGAACGACCATCCAGGTGATGACGGTCGCGACGACGTCTACCGCGCTGTGCAACGCCTCCGAGACCAGCGCGAGGCTGCCGATCAGGACGCCGACGACGAACTTCGCCGCGGCCATGCTGGCGCTCGCCGCGATCGAAATCGCAGCGACGCGGACCTTTCCGGAATCGACATGGGAGACGGCGTCGTTCATGGGCGCGGATTTAGCAGCCGATGCCCCGCCGTGAAAGCCGGCATCGCGCGCCGAAACCGTGTTTGCCGTGCACTGTTTTGATTGCGTCTAAATATCAGGCCGTTCGGCTCACAAGGTCACCACGATCTTGCCGAGATGCTTGTTCTCTTCCATGCGGGCGAATGCCCGGCCGATGTCGTCGAACGCGAAGACGCTGTCGATCGGAAGCCGCAATGTCCGGGATTCCACGGAGCCCCAGATGTCGCGCTTCACCTCGGCGAAGATCTCGCGGATCTCCGCGATCGAGCGCGTGCGGAAGGTGACGCCGACATAGGTGATGCGGCGGGCTGCGTGGAGATCGAAGTTGAAGTCGGCATGGGTGCCGCCGAGACGTCCGACATTGACGATGCGTCCGAGCACCTTGGTTGCGGCGAGGTTCTGATTGGCGACACTGCCGGACACCTGGTCGACGATCAGATCGACGCCCTCGCCGGCGGTGGCTTCGCGCACCTGATCGACCCAGGCGGGGTCGCTGGAATCGATCGCGAGATCGGCGCCGAATTCCGCAAGACGTGCGCGGCGCGTCGCATCGGTGGAGGAGCCGATCACGAGCGAGGCCCCCTTGAGCTTCGCGATCTGCATCGCCATCAGTCCGACGCCGGAGCTCGCGCCCTGGATCAGCACCCGCTGGCCCGGCTGCAACGCGCCATTGGTGACGACGGCGTTGTGCATGGTGGTGAGTGCGATCGGCAGCGTTGCGGCCTCGTCGAAATTCATGTTCGACGGCGCGTGGAACAGCCGGCCATGATCGGCGAGGGTGTATTCGGCGAAGGCGGCGGCGCCCGATCCCATCACCTTGTCGCCGACCTTCAGGCCCTTGGCGTCGGGGCCGAGCTCGGCGACCTCGCCGGCCCATTCCATGCCGAGCACGGTGCCGACGCCGCCGGCGGCGCCGTGCGCATGTCCTTTGGTCATGCCGAGGTCGGCGCGATTGAGGCCGCAGGCGCGCACGCGCACCAGCACCTGGGTGCCCGTCGGCGTGGGCTTGGCGACATCGGTGATCGCGGCGCCCTGGGCGCCGTAGACATAGGCTTTCATCACGGAATCCTGTCGGGTCAAACGGAGCGGGGCTTGCGGCCGCTCTCGGCCACGCACCGCCTAGCAGGCGGCGCGTTGCTTCGACAAGACTCCGGTGAGGACGACGCGGTTCCGTTGATCCGCCGGGCGGATCAGGCGGCGACCGGGGCTGCGGCCTCGTCGAAGGCGGACGACACGTCGCGCATGCTGATGACGCCCGCCAGCGCGAAATCGTCGATCACGGGCAGGTGGCGGATGTGGTGCACGTTCATGAGATGGCGCACATGCTCGAGCGTGTCGGTCGTGCTGCAGGAGATCAGCCGCTGCGGCGAGATCAGCTGCGAGACCTTCAAGTTGACGCCGGCGGCGCCGTGCTCGGCGATGGCGCGGACGACGTCGCGTTCGGTGAACATGCCGGCGGCAGTGTTGCCCTCGGTACGGACGACGTCCTTGACGACGAGGGCGCTCACATTGCCGGCCCGCATCAGCTGCGCTGCGACGCCGACGGTTTCGTTCATTCGCACCGTAATCACGCGCGCTGTCTTGTTGCGCAGGATGTCTCCGACTTTCATGGCAACCCTCCCGTTTGATCTAATGAACGGGCGAAGTCTGGTATACGTTATGCCAGAAGTCAATCGCCGTGATGGATTTTTATGCGGACGGTCGGGGAATGCGTCAGTCCTGCTGCCAGATCAGCAGGTTGAGAACGGTGAAGCTGCCTGTGGTGGCATCTGGCATGCGAGCGCAGCCTAAACAAAAAGGAGAGGCGCATGCATGCGCCTCTCCCCCTGTCCTGGGATCTGCTCGTCGTGAGAGGCTAGGCCGTCCGCGCATCCTGCGCGGCAGGGGCCGTCGCGGTCGCCTCCTTGCCGAGAATGAAGGCGCGGCGCAGCGGCTTGATGACGAACAGCGCCATCAATGCCGCGGTGGCATTCAGCGCGACACCGATCACGAACACGGCCTGCCAGCCATACTTGGCCGAGACGAGGCTCGCGAGCGGGACCAGCAGCGACGCGGTGCCCTTCGCCGTGTACAACATGCCGTTATTGGTGGTCGCGTATTTGCTGCCGAACGTGTCGCCCGAGGTCGCCGGGAACAGGCTGTAGATCTCGCCGAACACGCCGAAATAGACCGCGGTCGCCAGCACGAAGACGAGCGGGATGTGACCGTAGGTCGACAAGGTCAGCAGCATCAGCGCGGCGGTGCCGAAGGCGATGAACATCGTGTGCTCGCGCCCGATATTGTCCGAGACCCAGCCGAACAGCGGACGACCGAAGCCGTCGAAGATTCGATCGAGCGAGATTGCGAAGGTCAGCGCCGCCATCTGGAAGCCGGCGAGAGACACCGGCTCATTGGCGATGCCGAAATCCTTGGCGATCGGCGCGATCTGAGCGGCGGTCATCAGGCCGCCGGACGCGACCATCACGAACACCAGATACATGATCCAGAAGATCGGCGCGCGCAGCACCTGCGGCGGCGTGTAGTCGATCTTGGTCTGTGGCAGATTGAGCTGCTTTTTGCGCGCCGGCGCGGCATGGCTCGGCGGTCGCAGGAACAAGGCGAGGACGAACACGATCAGGCCCTGGCCGATGCCGAAGGTGAAGAACGCGCTCTGATAGCCGCTCGCGGCGATCATGCTGGCAATCGGCACCACGGTCAGCGCGGCGCCCGCGCCGAAGCCGGCGGCGGTCGCACCGGCCGCAAGACCACGGCGATCGGGAAACCATTTCAGCGCATTGCCGACGCAGGTGCCGTACACCGCGCCGGCGCCGATGCCGCCGACAACCGCGGCCGCGTAGAGCAGGGTGAGCGAGTCGGCATAAGAGTTGAGCACCCAGGCCAGCGCGATCATGACGCCGCCGAACATGATGACGATTCGCGGGCCGTATTTGTCGACGAACCAGGCCTCGACCGGCACCAGCCAGGTCTCGGTGACGACGAAGATCGTGAAGGCCAGCTGGATCGCGGTGCGACCCCAATGGTACTTCGCATCGATCGGATCGACGAACAACGTCCAGCCATATTGCAGGTTGGCGATCATCGCCATGCAGACGATGCCCATCGCAAGCTGGATCCACCGGAAGCCGCTGGAGTGCGGCGGGGCGGACGGTGACGCCTCTGTGCTGGAAACCATGAATCCTCCCAAACCGCGCTCTCTTCGAGGTCGCCGCCGCAGGCAGCGTGCGCCTCATCTGCGCGTCAGGGCATTCTGGTATAATATATTCCAGCCTGCAATATGGCGCATGCCAGAGGCTTGGCGATGTTGCCCTGCAACCAAATCAGGTCACGCGGCCAAGCAAAGGAAAACGCTCGGCAAAATGCCGAGCGTTCGCTGTATTGAATCGTTCCAGTTTATTTTTCGCTGCAGTGCGAAGGGGGTCAGGACAGCATCGACTTCTCGACCACCACCTTGCGCCAGGGCTTGAGGACCGCGATCGCGAGCAGCGAGGCCAGGATGTTGGCGCCGGCCGCGATCATGAACACCTGGTCCCAACTGCCCGAGGACTGCTGCATGTAGTTGGCGATTGGCACCAGCAGCGCCGCCGTGCCCTTGGCGGTGTAGAGCAGGCCGGCATTGGTGGTCGCGAACTTGGTGCCGAACGTGTCGGTGCAGGTCGAGGGGAACAGCGAGTAGATCTCGCCCCAGGCGAAGAACACGAAGCCCGACAGGATCACGAACCAGATCGGATCGTGGCCCAGCATGTACAGTGCCCAGATGCCGATGCCTTCCATGCCGAAGGCGATGAACATCGTGTTCTCGCGGCCGATCATGTCGGAGATCCAGCCGAAGAACGGACGCGTCAGGCCGTTCAGCACGCGGTCGATGGTCGCTGCGAAGGTCACCGCCGTCATGGTCATGCCGATCAGCGTCACCGGAATGTTGTCGACCTTCCAGTCGCCGGCGATCGGCTTGAGATTGGCCGTCACCATCAGGCCGCCGGCGCCGACGATGACGAACATGAAGTACATGAGCCAGAAGATCGGCTGGCGGATCACTTCGGTCGGATTGTAGTTGCGGCGGCTCTGCACCAGATTCGTGTTCTGGGCCACGGCCGGCACCTGGCCTTCCTTCGGCGCGAACAGGAAGAAGGCGAGGATGACGATGATGATGCCCTGGCCGAGGCCGAAATACAGGAAGGTGGTCTGGAAGCCGGAGTCGCGGATCATGGCCTGGATCGGCGCCACGGTCAGCGCCGAGCCGGCGCCGAAGCCGGCGGCGGTGATACCTGCGGCGAGGCCGCGCTTGTCCGGGAACCATTTCAGCGCATTGCCGACGCAGGTGCCGTAGACGCCGCCGGCGCCGATGCCGGCGATGATCATGCCGAGGTAATAGCCGTTGAGCGAGGTGGCGTAGGCGTTGATCATCCAGCCGATGGCGCAGAGCACGCCGCCGACGAGGACGACGATGCGCGGGCCATATTTGTCGACGAACCAGCCCTCGACTGGCACCAGCCAGGTCTCGAACAGCACGAAAAGTGTGAAGGCCCACTGGATCGAGGCGCGATCCCACCCGAAAGTCTTGGCGATGTCGGGGACGAAGAAGGTCCAGCCATATTGGTAGTTGGCGATCATCACCATCGCGGCAACGCCCACAGCGAGCTGTGTCCAGCGATAGGCGTCGCTTACTCTTGCTGTTGCGGGGGCCCCCGCGTGAGCCAAATCCGTCATGTGTCCTCCCAATGCGCTTTTGCTTTGTCTATGGCGCTGGACCCATCCTTGTATGCCTTATGCCAGCGCTCAAGCGGCTCAAGACCCGTCGCGCCACTATGTCGCATACCGGCGAACCCGCCGAGGTTGAATCGAACGCCTCCGGGAACCAGCAAAGCACAAAAAAATGGCCCCGGTAAATTACCGGAGCCATCAGTCGGGAGGTTACTTAAGCCGAACTAATGCGGCACTGCGGGCCGCAGTTGCCGAATCGGGCCATCACAGGCCGAAATAGGGCAGGTCGCCGTTGCGGTTGGCGGCGCGGGCGCTCGTCATCAGCACGCGGTCGAGGGCGGCGAGCAGGCGGCCGAACAGGGAGACGGGCTGGACGAGGGGAAGGGCGACGGTCTTGGCCATGGACTTTCTCCATCAGTGAGGCGGTAGGACGTTCTGACTGAGGAGAATTTACGTATACCAGATGCCAGATACAACGCGTCTTATTGCATGGCGGTATGAGAATTTTGCGCTGCAGCAGCAATGTTACAATTTGAAAATCCAATCGAAAGTGTTCCTCTCATACCGAAAGAGCCGCCCAATGCGCGGATCCCGGCGTGAAAACGGTAACAAGATACTTCAGTAGATTGTCCTGCGCCTGATCGCGCGGTCGAGCCCTGGCGCGGCAGCGGCGCTCGGTCCCCGCTAATGCTTCGGGCGCTCAGTTTGCAGGCGTAGCTGCTCAAGCTGGTGCTCCAACAAGGCTTCCACGGCGGCCCGCCCGGCAAGGTCCTGATCAATCAGGCTGAGATGGAGCTCAGCGCGCTGCGCAACACGCTCCCAGATCTTAGTGACGCGATCGAAGGGGGGATCGATCCGTCTAAGCATCAGCTCCGATTGGCAATCATCGATGTCTTGCGATGTGAACTCGCTGGAGCCGTCGGCCCAATGGTTCATCGTCAGGACCCAGTAGTCGACCAGGTCGGTGTCGGGCAAAAGCTGGAACCGCCTGCCGCGCGTCGTGTAGTTTTGGACCTTTTCGAGGCGTTCGTGCTTCAACAGAGCTTCCAGCTCGTCTCGCCGGTCAGTCACTATATGAATTCCTTAAAGCATAAAGCCGGTATGAATATGCAGACTGCCTACCTCGCTACCTTATCTGCGACAAAATGTCCACCCTAGATTGTGCTGTTTTGCCGCGCTCTCAGTCTTGCTCAGGGACATCATCAATCCCGGGAGAGCTATGCGAGCCAGTTCGCCTGACCGCAGCGAGCCGCCAACCCTGCATGGCCTTGTTCTGCATGAAACTTGCTGCGCCGGCGGCGACGGGACTAGCCTGAGGGCGAGAGCGGCGAAAGCCGCGGGCGGTCCGAGGAGATTCCCATGGCCATGCGGCGCAGTTGGCGCGCGGGCGCGCAGGACGCCGATCCGGCGGGCGCCTGGGCGGAGGGGCTCGCCAACGCGTTTGTGAGGCTCGATTTCGAAGGGCCGCGCGGGGCGCCTTTTGCCGGTGTGATCGATCAGGCGGATCTGGGCGACCTCAAGCTGTCGCGCGTTCGGGCGAGCGCCCATGGTGTCTGGCGGCGCGCCGAGCACGCGCGCAGCGCCCGAGCCGATCTGGTGTTTGTCAACCTGCAGGTGGCAGGCGTCGGCGTGACGGCCCAGGGCGGGCGCGAACGCAGGACCGCGCCGTTCGATCTGGCCGTCGCCGACACGCTCGCGCCGTTCGCGATCGCCCATCGCGAACCCTTCGAATTGATCTGCGCCGGTCTGCCGCGCGCGCTGGCACCGCCCGAACTGATGGCGCGCGGAGGCGTCGCCCTGTCGCGCACCCCGGCCGCGCGCGAGATCGCCAGATTGCTGCTGGGCTGCGCCGGCCTGGCGCTGAATCCGGCGAGCACGCCCACGGCTGCCGCGGCCGCCGCGCGTTGCTTTCTGGATTTACTCGCGTCCGCCGCCGACAGCCTCGATGAGGCCCCCGTGCGCGGACTGACGGCCGCGCATGTTCGCGACTATATCGGCCAGAACTTCCGCGATGCCACGCTGAGCGCCGCGCGCGCGGCGCGCGCCTTCGGCGTGTCGGAGCGCCACATTCAAAAACTCCTCGCGGGCGGCGGGGCGTCGTTCGGCGAGACGCTGGCCGGACTGCGTCTGGAGGCGGCGGCGCAGGCGCTTGCCGCCGGCGGCGGCTCGGTTGCGCAGATCGCCTATGAGTGTGGCTTCAGCGACCTCTCGACGTTCCACCGCGCCTTCAAGGCGCGGTTCGGCGAGACGCCGGCGGCGTATCGCGCCGCGCGGGTTCGCCTGCCGCCACTGGCCGTTCGCTCCACGCCATAGCCGCCGCGCGCCGGGGCGCTAGCTTGAGCCATTCCCGCTCAAGGAGGCGCCCATGGACTTCTCGCTTTCGCCCGCCCAGGCCGACCTGCGCGCCAAGGCGCGCGCTTTCGCAAAATCGCGGCTGTCGGAGGTGCCGGCGCTGCTGGCGAAGGAGTCGACGCCCGAGACGCGGTTTCGGGCCACCAGGCCGGTCTATGAGGACCTCGTGCGCGAGGGATTTCTGGCCCGGCTCGTGCCGGTGCCGTTCGGCGGCGGCGGAACGGGCGTCGTCGACATGGCCGTGGTGGCGGAGGAGTTTCACGCCGTCGATGTCAACGTCACGCTGACGATGCTCGCCAATCTTTTGGGGCTCACGCCCATCTTCATGGCCGGCACGCCCGAGCAGCACAGGCGTTGGATTGCGCCGTTCACATCGCAGAAGGGCGCGCCGCTCGCCGCGCTGTGCAACAGCGAACCCGGCGGCAGCGCCAATTTCGACGCGCCTGAGGGCACGCGCACGACAGCGGAGCTCGCCGACGGAGAATGGACCATCAATGGCCGCAAGCAATGGGTGTCGGCGGCGACGGGATGGGACGGGCGCGGCGCCGATGTCCTCACGGTGGTCGCGCGAACCCGGACGCCGGACGGCGGCACAGGCCTGACGCTGATCGGCGTCGAGGGGCCGACCAGCGGCATCGTGCTGGAGCGGGCCCACGATTCTCTCGGCTTCAAGGGGCACCTGACCCCGCGTTTCCGATTCGAGAATGTGAAGGCGCCGGAATCCGCGACCATCGGCGCCATCGGCGGGGCGCGCGATTTGGTGGCGGGCAGCTTCATCGCCACGGCGGCGCTGGTCGGTGTGTTCGCGACGGCGGTCATGCGCGCCGCGTTCGCCTTCGCGTATGGATTCGCCGCGACCGAGACGCGCGGCGGCGCGCATCCGATCCTTGGCCACCAGGCGGTGGCTTTCGCGCTCGCCGACGCCAAAGGCAAATTGGAGGCCGCGCGCGCGCTGAGTTGGCGGGCGTGCTGGGCGGCCGACGCCAACCTGCCCGGCGCAGCCGAACTCGCATTGCATTCCAAGGTGTTCTGCTCGGAGATGGCCGTCGGTGTCATCGTCGATCTGATGCGGGTGGTCGGCATCGATTCCTACGATCACGAATTGCCGCTGGCCGGCTGGTTGCAGGACGCGATGGCGTTCCCGCTGTTCGACGGGGGCAACAATGGCGTGCGCCGGCGCCAATTGCAGGCCATCCTGTCCGCGCCGGACTATGACCCGCTGTCGACCGTCGGATGATGGCGAACAAGGAATGGCGGCCCCGCGTGGCCGAGCTTGTGAGGCGGCGGGGAGGGGGGCGCGCCGATCGTTTCCGGCGAGAGCGGTGATCCGTGATCTCTCGCAAGGAAGACGTCACGGGCCACGCACACGCACACGCACCGACATGACATCTGGCAGATTGGAAAGCTGGAAAATGTTTTGACGCGATACCACGCTGTCAAAGCGCTGGATGAGTATTATGCTGCGATCGGGTCGAGCTCGCAGCGTGGGATCCAATGCGCATTCGCCAGATTGTTTTCGCCGTCGTGCTGCTCGGCGCTTTGGTCCGGTTCGGGCCTGCCACAGCTGAAGATGGCTTCCCAGCAGCGGAGTGGGAGCGCGCCACCCCTGCACAAGTGGGCTGGTCAGAGACCGAATTGGCTCAAGCGCGATCCTTTTCGGATCAGATTCGCTCGAGCGCGGTTGTGATCGTTCAGCACGGAAAGGTCGTGGCCGACTGGGGCAATACGACAAAGCCGACGGCGCTCGAGTCAATCCGCAAGAGCCTGCTCAGCGCCCTGATCGGCATCGCAATGTCGGATCACCTGATCAGCCTCGGCAGCACGCTTGGCCAGCTCGGCATCGACGATCATCCGCCTGGCCTGACCGGGATCGAGAAGGGCGCGACGGTGCGCGAACTCCTGCAAGCGCGTTCCGGGGTCTACCACGCGGCGCTCTACGAGACGCCGGACATGGCCAGGATGAGACCGCCGCGCGGCAGCCACCCGCCCGGCACCTTCTGGTATTACAACAATTGGGACTTCAACGCGCTCGGCACGATCTACGAGCACGCAACCGGCACCGGCATCTTCGAGGCGCTCGACCGGAAGATTGCAAAGCCGATCGGCATGCAGGACTACCGGCCACAGGATGGCAGCTACGTCCGCGGCGAAGCGTCGATCCATCCCGCCTATGCGATCCGCATGAGCGCACGGGACTTGGCGCGTTTTGCGCTTCTGTATCTGCACAAGGGCCATTGGGCCGGACACCAGATCGTGCCACGGGAGTGGGTGGATGAGAGCACGCGTGCCTATTCGAGAGCGCCGTCCGGGCTGGGCTATGGCTATCTCTGGTGGAACGGGTTTCTGGGCGGTGCCGTTGCGCCGACGGTGACCTTGCCCGAGGGCAGCTTTTGGGCCGAAGGTGCCGGCGGCCAATACGCCTTGGTTGTGCCCGCACTCGACCTCATCGTGGTGCACCGCGTCGACCGCGACACGCCCTCCACCGAACCTTCCATGCGCAGCATGGCCAGGTTCTTCTGGCTGATCCTGAAGGCCGCGGGCCATGATCCCGGCCCCGACGCCTCGCTCACCGCAGCGACCGGCGAACGACCGACAGGTGAGACCCTGGCCGCGACATTCAAGGGCAAGACGCTCAGCTTCGGTGCCAAGCTCAGGAATGGTCCGTTCACAATGCGTTTCGAGCCCGATGGCCGGATGACCTATCCGCACTGGGACGAGTCCCTTGGACCTGCAACCGGGACATGGACGGTCGCGGAGAACAAGCTTTGTATCTTGATCTCGGAGGCCAGACGTCGCTGCTACATTCCAGTGTTGAACGGTGAACGGATCGAGTTGTTCGACCAGCTTGGCGTCATGCAAATCGCCGCGGTGGCGCTGCCGCAGTGATCTGCAGGCAGCAATCGGCTCGCGACGTTTGAGATGGCGCAGCGAGCAGAAGAAGCTTCGCTGGTGGTGGCGCATGAGACACGCTATTATCGCGTCGTTATGACACGGCCCGTTTGCAGCATCCGCTCCAAACTTGTGATCGTCGAAGGGATCATGGGATCCGGCAAGTCGACGAGCGTACGGCGAATCGCAAATCGATTGAATGGATCCGGCATCGCCGCCCTCGGCATCACCGAGGGCGTCAGCCCACATCCAATCCGCTTCGATTGGAACGAGCCGTGGGCGGACATGCCGGCAACGCAACTGGCAAAATCGGCCGCCGCATGCTGGCGAACCTACGTCAATACGGCCTCGATGTCAGAGCGCATCACCGTTGTCGATGGGCAACTTTTCCATGGCAATCTGACGTCATTGTTCCTGCTTGATGCCGACACGGCCCTGATTCGTGGCTACATTCGTGAGGTTGTGGCTGCCATCAAGCCCTTATGTCCCTTGCTGATCTACTTTAATCAGGATGACGTTGACCGGGCGATCAGAACGGTCGCTGCCGAGCGTGGCGATGCATGGGTGACATATCAGGTCGACTGGAAACTGGGATCGCCCTATGCCGTCAGGCACGGCCTGATTGGCCTTGACGGGCTCATCGAGTTGTACCGTCATTATCGCAAGCTCACCGACCGGCTCTACGCAGAGCTGGATATCCCGAAGATCAGCATCGAGAACTCGGGAAGGGAATGGTCGAAATACGAAGCGACCATCGATACCATTCTGATGCACCCACACGGGACTGCCGAGATGGCGAATTTGGACTGATCACTGGGTTCGTTGCCGCAGGGGCATTCAGACCATCTTCGGCAAGACGGTCCAGATTTTGCCCAGGTCCTATGTCCAGCGTGCGGTGCGATGTAACAATCGACGCCAGTCTCGGGAACCGTGCAGGACGGGTGGCGGTTGATCTGCAGCGATGCGGGATTGCGCTCTCCTCTCACGGCAGAGCGAATCATCGGCAGGCTTGAGGGGGAGGGAAGGGTCATGCGCGCCTTGATCCTGGCATTGTCCATCCTGACGATCGTGGCGAGCGCGCCTGGTGCGAACGCGGGTCTGAGCAGTTCACCTCGTGAATCGGGCGCTCCCGCCGAGACCGCGGTCGCCACCGCGGACGCAGATCAGCAGACCGAGAACCAGATCGGACTCACCAAGGCGAAGCGCCGCGCCGTGCAACAGGGACTGACACGGCTTGGGTTCGGCACCAAGATCAATGGGACGTTCGACGACCAGACCCGCGCGGCTATCGTGCGCTGGCAGGAGGAGCGCGGCTACCCCGCGACCGGCTTCTTGAATGCCGCGCAGCACAAGGTGCTGATGGCCGCCGCGACCGAGGCTGCCAAATCCGACCGCCAAGCCCGTCGTCACGCTGGCGGGCGTGCGCGCTCTTCGCGCAATGCGGGAGGCCCCATCGGCGCGATCGGCGGGGCGATGCACCGGGTGGTGGGCGGAATATTCGGCAGGTAGCTCGCCCAGCCGTGAGATCGTCGGAAGACGCCAGCGCCGTCGTTCAAAGAGCAGACCATCGCAGTACGTTATCAACAGCCGAGAGAGTGCGCTAAGATCGACGCCCGTTGTTGCCATCGGCTTGGCGACGGAGGCGGGCGGGATGGACGTTGGAGCCGGAATATGGACGCCGCGAGAAGGCGCCTCATTTGGGACCTTGTGCAAGGAGGCGTTTCGGAGAACTCTTTCATCGCGCAATTTGGTGCAGATCCACGAACGACGCCCGAGATCGTTCGCACCGAGCTTGAGGAGAGTGTCACAGACAGATCGCCCGATAACCTCAAATATGCGCTTATCCTCGCATTTCGTTTTGGTCTCTCACGGCAATGGGCTCCGTTGCTGTGCAAGCTAATGGAAGGGGATTGGCACGACAGTCACGAAGACATAGCCCACGCCCTCCAAAACTTGCGTTTGCCGTCCACGACTGACTGCCTGTATCGGACCGCGTTGCGCAAGCATGATTATCTTGCCTACAACGACAACTACGCCTTGGCAGTGAAGTGCATCTGGGCACTGCACGATATTGGAACGCGCGAGGCGGTCGAGAAACTCCAGCTTCTGTCGCAGTCCGATTTGTCGGCGCCCATTCGCGAGAAGGCTCTCAAGCGACTATCGGCGCTTGCGGCAAGGCGTCCTGACGACCCGGAGCCTGTCTATCGCCTGGCAAGAGACGGAACGGTGCGGCCCGGCTGAGATCGGCTGGATCTCGGCGCGAAGAGTACGGCAACGGACGAGACCGGATCCTGCGCAGAAGCGTAACAGGACAGGGCAAATCCTGGTCTCGGTAGGTGAAAATCAAAAAGCCGCCGGACGACGCCGGCGGCTTGGTGTCGATGGGAGGCCTATGCGGTGGCAATTGCACCGCACCTGCTGTCGTTTGGCGTCAGGCCGCCGCTTACTCCGCCGCTTCCTTGCGCGGTGGATCGAGCGCGCCGGAATCGTGGATCTCGGCGACCTGGTGGTCGCTGAAGCCAAGCACCTGGCGCAGGATCTCGTCGGTGTGCTCGCCGAGCAAAGGCGAGCGGGTCACCTCGGCCGGGCTGTCCGACAGCTTGATCGGGTTGCCGACCGAGAGATATTTGCCGCGGGTCGGGTGGTCGACCTCGACCAGGGTGCCGGTCTTGCGCAGCGACTCGTCCTCGGCGATCTCCTTCATCGACAGGATCGGGCCGCAGGGGATGTCGAACTCGTTGAGGATGTCCATGGCCTCGAACTTGGTCTTGGTCATGGTCCACTGCTCGATGCGGCCGAAGATCTCGTTCAGGCGCGGCAGGCGGGCGGCCGGCTTGGCGTAGTTCGGATCGGTCTTCCAGGTGGGCTCGCCGATCACGTCGCAGATCTTCTCCCAGACCGGGGCCTGGGTGATGAAGTAGATGTAGGCGTTCGGGTCGGTCTCCCAGCCCTTGCACTTCAGGATGCGGCCCGGCTGGCCACCGCCGGAATCGTTGCCGGCGCGCGGCACGGCGTCGCCGAACGGCACGCCCTCACCGAACTGGCTGTATTCCTTGAGCGGGCCGCGCTCCAGGCGCTGCTGGTCGCGCAGCTTGACACGGCAGAGGTTGAGCACGCCGTCCTGCATCGCAGCCGTGACGCGCTGGCCCTTGCCGGTATGGGTGCGCTGATAGAGCGCGGTGACGATGCCGAGCGCGAGGTGCAGGCCGGTGCCGGAATCGCCGATCTGCGCGCCGGTGACCAGCGGCAGGCCGTCACGGAAGCCGGTGGTCGAGGCGGCGCCGCCGGTGCACTGCGCGACGTTCTCGTAGACCTTGCAGTCCTCGTAGGGGCCAGGGCCGAACCCCTTGATCGAGGCGACGATCATCTTCGGGTTGATGGCCTGGATCTTCTCCCAGGGGAAGCCCATGCGGTCGAGCACGCCGGGGCCGAAATTCTCGACCAGCACGTCGCACTTCTTGATCAGCTCGGTCAGAACCTAGGATTGGCTTCATTGACGGCGCTTCTGGGCACGGATCGGCGATATCCGGTTTCCGCACAATGTTTTACGTTGCAACCATAGCATTTTGACTTGAACGGAACAGGAACATTGTCGCATTGTTCAAAGGAATGGTGGTTTCGAATCCATCCGATCCGCGATTGGGCGCGTTGGGAGAAACAAGGTGCGCCTCCCGTCGTTGTTGCGAATGGAAGAAAGTCTCGACGTCTCAACCGATCATTTAGGCGCGGCCGCCAAAATGGCCTGTGGAATATGCTGCTTGCTGGTGAACTGAAAACCGGGCTGGTCCGAACATGGGCCGGGATGCAAAAGATGCGAAATGGGCCCGAATGATGCGATTACCGAGGTTGTGCTGCACCCAGGATGCTCAAGCGTCTGGACGCCGGCCCCGTTCCATAAGGTCCGTCTCCAATCTGCCAACCTTGCGTCGCGAGCCATGATCGGCCACCATTCGTTAAGAAGGCGCTCTTGTCGGGTATCGGTGCAGCTTTCTGGGCGATTGGGGCGCGCCTATGAAGGGACAGTAACATGAGCAAGGGGCGTTCGGCATTTCGGCTGCACACGGCCTCCGGGCAGGACATCCCCAAGTCAGTAAGCGACACCATGTCGGCGCTGATTCGCGAAGCCCACCGCCAGAATTCCAAGGAGACTAATGAACGGGCTGCGTCCGCGCGCTTGGCGCGGCCGTCCCATTTTGCGGGCGGAGGCTCCCCCATGCTTCCCGAAGCCTTGCGCGGCCTCCTTCGCGAAACCGAGCCGACCAGACGGATCTCCGACCTCGTTCTCCCGCGCGGGATCGTCGGCGACCTGCAGGACCTCGTTAGCGAAATCCGCGAAACAGCGCTCCTGCGCTCGCATTCGCTTGAGCCGAGACACAAGGTTCTGCTCATTGGTCCGCCCGGTACGGGCAAGACAAGCCTTGCCTCGGCGCTCGCCTTCGAGCTTGCATTGCCGTTCCTCACCGTCCGATACGAGGGACTCGTCGGAAGCTATCTCGGCGAGACGGCCTCGCGCCTGCAGGAGATCGTCGAATACGTCTCTCACACGCCCTGCGTACTGTTCTTCGATGAGTTCGATAGCGTCGGCAAGGAAAGATCCGACGCCCAGGAAACTGGTGAGATCAAGCGCGTCGTGTCCTCGCTTCTGCTCAACATGGATTCGATGCCTAGCCACTGCGTGGTCGTCTGCGCCACCAACCATCCCGAAATGCTCGACCGCGCCGTCTGGCGCCGCTTCGAACTGCGGATTGAATTGCCGCCCCCCGGCGAGGCCGAGCTACGCGACTGGTTTGAGCGGACCGAAAAATCCTTCGGCCATATCGGAATGTCGGCTGACGAGTTTGTTCGGCTGTTTTCCGGTGAAACCTTCTCCGAAATTGAAGCAGTAACAGTGGACGCAAGGCGAAAAGTCGTTCTATCACGGGGCCAAGTGGCGCCGAGCGACGCGTTCCGGGGGGCGGTCGAGCGATGGCAGCGGCGCCGAAACGTAGGGGGATTCGCCGCCGATGGCTCAACGTCCGATCGTACGAATCCTGCGCGAGCCCGCTCGACTAGGAAGAAAAAAGGGACGGCGACCGCACTTCCCCAAGGCGATCTCCTCGGCCGACCAGGCGAAGAGACACAATCATAAGTTCGAGGGTATCGAGAACGGCATCGCGAGTATCCTCGGCGGCGCCGATCTGAAGGATTCGCCCGCGGAAGTCGCCCCCGACAGGGCGCTTGTCTTCGAGGTCATCGGTCCCGTCTCCACCGTTGCCAAGCTGATCGAGGCCGCGCGAAGCGCAGGAATCGAATGGCTTGGCGAGGATTACGATCTCTCCGATGGCGACGATGATCACGGCGGCGCGGACGACGACGCGGGCGAAAAGGCTGGGCAGGGCGACGAAGACTCGGACGACGCCCAGAGCATGCTTTACGTCACCATGCCGACCCTCAAGGGTCTGCAGAAGGTCGTCTCGCTATGGAAGCGCTTCACCAAGGGCGAGGAAAAGCCACCCGGCGCCGACGGCGAATGGTGGGCGTTGTTCAAGTATCTGAGCGACGTCCGCCCTTGGTCCGCTAAGGACAGGGTCGATCCGTTCATGGAAGCCTACGTCGAGCGCATGCTGCAGGATCGCCCGAACGATCCGGTCAGAGTTGAAATCGACCTGTGGTATCGCTCGGATCCCGATCTGCGCGCGCAGGCCGGGACCTATCTCCAAGCCCTGATGAACACCGTCGACGGCAAGGTCCTCGACTTCGAGACCATCGAGCCGATCCACTATCAGGCCGCGCTCGTCGAGATCTCCGCCGCCGAGGCGCTGAAGCTTAGGCAGACCGAAGGCCCGATCGCCAATGCCGATCGCGTCATGAAGGTCCGCCCTCAGTCGCTCTACAGATCGGATGGCGAACGTACCGACGAAAAAGACCCGCCTACGGGCGCCCCGGAAGGCGACGCCAACCCGTCACGCCCCGCGGTCGCGGCGCTCTTGGACGGCTATCCCGTGCAGAACCATGTCATGCTGGCCGGTCGCCTCGACATTCAGGAAGTGGACATCACCGCGGACACCGTGCCGGTCGCCCGCCGGAAGCACGGCACCTCCATGGCTTCGCTGATCGTGCATGGCGATCTCGGCGAGCCGCAGACCCCTATCGATCGTCCGCTCACCGTCGTGCCCGTCCTCGCCGCGCCGCAAAACCTCAACTACGAAACCACACCGCAGGATAAGTTGCCGATGGCCATGGTCTACCGGGCCGTGACCGCGCTCATGGAAGGCATCGACGGCAAACCCGCGCAAGGCGACGGGATCGTCATCATCAATCATTCTGTCTGCGACAGCGAAGCACCATATGCGCAAAGGCCGACATACTGGGCCAAGCTCCTCGACTATCTCAGCCACGAGTACCGCCTGCTGTTCATCGTCAGCGCGGGCAATTCCAACGAACCATTCGCCATCGATGGCTACGACGAAGTGGCCGACTTCAACAATGCCGATCCCGTCGAGCGCCAGATCGCGATCCTGAGAAGCGTCGAAAACGCTAAGGGCAAGCGGGCCATTCTCAGTCCCGCAGAAACGATGAACGGGCTCACCGTCGGCGCAGTCCACGGCGACAGCGCAGGCGCATTCCCGCCTGGCATCATCGATCCCTACGATCCTGTGTCGGGTGTCACCAACTTGGCATCATCGTTCGGGCTCGGCATCAACCGCGCGATCAAGCCCGACCTGATCGAACTCGGTGGACGTCAACTCATCCGTGTAAACAAGGACGATGAAGGGCTTTACGCCTCCGCCCACGAACACTATTCCGTCGGACAACTCACCGCCATCCCCGATACCTCGGGTCTTGCCGACGATAAATGAGGGCGCGCCACCGGGACAAGCAATGCTGCTGCGCTCACCACGCGTGCTGCAGTCGGGATCGTCGATATCGTCGAAGACCTCTTTACCGAGAATAACGAAAGCTGGGTCGATAGCCCGACCCGCGCCGTCGTCCTCAAGGCTCTGCTCGCTCATGGATGCGCATGGGGACAAACCGGTGAACTCCTGCACAACCTCTATCCCGGCCGCTGGCGCCGCAAGCGCGAAGCCATCGCCCGAAGCATAGGCTACGGGAAGGTCGATCACCATCGCATCCGCGATGAGCAGGGACATCGCATCACGCTCCTCGCCGACGACATGATCGCCCACGAAAGCCTGCACGAGTATCGGCTCCCCATCCCGCGCGCGATGATCAATAACAGGGAAATCCGCCGAGTGACCCTGACCCTCGCCTACAGCAGTCCCATCGATCCGGTCACCAACCGTTATCGCGGTGTCATCGTCGAAATGGTCGATGAGGACGGCAAGCGAAATTTCTGGGAAGGACTCGATGGGGTAAAGGACAGCAAGGGATCCAAGATCCCGACGGGGCCGGTCGCCGACGTTACTAGGAAGGGCACTCTCCAGCACATTGTCCTGCCGGGCAAGAAGCTCATCAAGAACGCCAGGAAGGGATACATCTTCGTCGGTGTGCAGGCACGTGCCGAACTTGTCGCCTTCTCGCAGGAACTGGTCCCCTATGCGCTCGCCGTCACCATCGAGATGGCCCAGCCGGTCAGGCAGGATCTTAACGCCGACGTCGCCTCGCGCGTGCGCGTCAAGAGCATTCCGGTCCCGGCACGCCCGCGGACAAGAGTAAGAACCTGAGACGCAAAGCCGAAGTGTGATAACTTCAAGAGTGAGAACCTGACATGGCCTGGTCCGCGAACGACAGCCTTGGAGCCCAGAACCCAAAGGTGGTCATCCAATATCTCCGCGACATCGGCGACGACGAAGCCGCCGCCAAGCTCCACGCCAAAGGTGGCACCGGGCAGGGCCTTAGCCTGTCATGGTTCGATCAGGTCTACGGTTACACCGGTGTCCTCATCGGATACATTCCGGCGACGGCCACCAAGGCCGTGTCCGACATCGAGAACGCCGTCACGCTTTCGCCCGACCAGACGTTGAAGAATACACGGGTCAAGATCACCCTCGAGCGCCTCTACGTGCATTGCTATCCCGGAAGGGGCCAGCACGAAATCATCTGCGAGTTCACAGGAAAGAACCAAGCAGGCGGCGAGCGCGAAGAGATGCAGTTTGCATTGACGACACAGGCCAACGATGGTGCCGCCGCCTCGATTAACGGCGCTCCCATCTTCCTCGGCGTGACCGTGGGCCACAACGGCATCGCCTTTGAAGGTCGTACCATCAATGTCGGCAGCAAGGGCGACGAAGACTTCCTTGCCGCCTTGAGCGGCAGCTCGTTCCGTGATGGGCTGAGCCTGCTAACGACGGTTCAACCCGCCCTCAAGCCGTTCGTCGGCCTCGCATCGTCGGTGGTCGGCGCCGTACTCAAGCGCAGCAAGAACAAGCAAATCCACTCCTTTAATCTCGGATTCGATTTTGCAGAAAGTCAGACATCGGTCGCGCTGCGTCACGGCTCCTTCGCGATCGTCCAGACCGACGACCACGATTGGGACTGGTCGCGTCTGGCATGGAATGCAGACTCTCAACGCATCGTCCACAAGGACACGGGTGCCGCCATCGCCTTCAACTATCTCATCCTCAAGATATCGCCATTCAACGATTGAACTGCCGGAACAGGGAGTGGTTCTGGAGTGCATCAAGCGGTCGGAACGACATGCATACGCCTTGGCACAGACTGTTCGAGGCGACAAAAATGGAGAAGTTAACTCCGCGGGCATTGAGTTCGATCATCGCGTGGTACGGCAAGATCTTGTCGTCTCGGAGTTCACCAGCAATGCTATGCTGGCCCCGGTTAAAAGGGTAAGGAAAACGCGATTGATTGGCTTTTAATCGCACCGGGCAAGCCGATTAAGAACGCGTCCGGCAAAACTCCACCATTCCGGGTTTGAGGTCTGCAGCCTCGCCCCGGAATGGCGCTGTTTGTGAAGCCGTTCGCCTTACTCCGCAGCTTCCTTACGCGGTGGATCGAGCGCGCCGGAGTCGTGGATCTCGGCGACCTGGTGGTCGCTGAAGCCAAGCACCTGGCGCAGGATCTCATCGGTGTGCTCGCCGAGCAAAGGCGAGCGGGTCACCTCGGCCGGGCTGTCCGACAGCTTGATCGGGTTGCCGACCGAGAGATATTTGCCGCGGGTCGGGTGGTCGACCTCGACCAGGGTGCCGGTCTTGCGCAGCGACTCGTCCTCGGCGATCTCCTTCATCGACAGGATCGGGCCGCAGGGGATGTCGAACTCGTTGAGGATGTCCATGGCCTCGAACTTGGTCTTGGTCATGGTCCACTGCTCGATGCGGCCGAAGATCTCGTTCAGGCGCGGCAGGCGGGCGGCCGGCTTGGCGTAGTTCGGATCGGTCTTCCAGGTGGGCTCGCCGATCACGTCGCAGATCTTCTCCCAGACCGGGGCCTGGGTGATGAAGTAGATGTAGGCGTTCGGGTCGGTCTCCCAGCCCTTGCACTTCAGGATGCGGCCCGGCTGGCCACCGCCGGAATCGTTGCCGGCGCGCGGCACGGCGTCGCCGAACGGAACGCCCTCACCGAACTGGCTGTATTCCTTGAGCGGGCCGCGCTCCAGGCGCTGCTGGTCGCGCAGCTTGACACGGCAGAGGTTGAGCACGCCGTCCTGCATCGCAGCCGTGACGCGCTGGCCCTTGCCGGTATGGGTGCGCTGATAGAGCGCGGTGACGATGCCGAGCGCGAGGTGCAGGCCGGTGCCGGAATCGCCGATCTGCGCGCCGGTGACCAGCGGCAGGCCGTCACGGAAGCCGGTGGTCGAGGCGGCGCCGCCGGTGCACTGCGCGACGTTCTCGTAGACCTTGCAGTCCTCGTAAGGGCCAGGGCCGAAACCCTTGATCGAGGCGACGATCATCTTCGGGTTGATGGCCTGGATCTTCTCCCAGGGGAAGCCCATGCGGTCAAGCACGCCGGGGCCGAAATTCTCGACCAGCACGTCGCACTTCTTGATCAGCTCGGTCAGAACCTCCTTGCCCTTGGGGTTCTTGGTGTCGAGCGTGATCGACCGCTTGTTGTGGTTCAGCATCGTGAAATACAGGCTGTCCACGTTGGGAATGTCCTGCAGCTGGCCGCGGGTGATGTCACCCACGCCCGGCCGCTCGACCTTGATCACGTCGGCGCCGAACCAGGCCAGCAGCTGGGTGCAGGTCGGTCCGGACTGGACGTGGGTGAAGTCGAGAATGCGAACGCCCTCGAGCGCCTTGGTCATGTGTTGCTCTCCGTAACGATTGGTCATCCCGCATCTCGCGGGCAGGTGATGTCTTGCGGGTGGCCTTACTTCTTCTTGGTCAGCGCGCTCTGCGGATTGAGGTTGCCGATGCGGCCGCTCTCGGATCCGGCTGCGGGATCGATCACGGCGTTGATCAAGGTCGGCTTGCCGGAATCCATCGCTTCGTTGACGGCGCGCTTCAGCTCGTCCGGGGACGTGGCGTTGACACCGACGCCGCCGAAGGCCTCCATCATCTTGTCATAGCGCGCGCCCTTGACGAACACGGTGGTCGCCGGATCGGTGCCCGCCGAATTCTGATCGGTGCCGCGATAGATGCCGTCATTGTTGAAGATGACGACGCAGATCGGCAGATTGTAGCGGCAGATGGTCTCGACTTCCATGCCGGAGAAGCCGAAGGCGCTGTCGCCCTCGATCGCCAGCACCGGCTTACCGGTCTCGACGGCCGCGGCGATCGCCGAGCCCATGCCGATGCCCATCACGCCCCAGGTGCCGACGTCGAGCCGCTTGCGCGGCTGGTACATGTCGATGACGCCGCGGGCGAGATCGAGCGTATTGGCGCCCTCGTTGACCAGGATCGCGTCGGGACGCTCCTTGATGATGGTGCGGAGCACGCCGAGCGCGCCGTGATAGTCCATCGGCGAGTTGTTGTTCATCAGCCGCGGCGCCATCTTGGCGACGTTGTCCTCGCGCTTCTTCTGCACCGACGAGGTCCACTCCGCCGGCGCCTTGGGCCAGTTGCTGCCCATCGCCTCGGAGAAGGCGGTGACGACAGAGCCGATGTCGCCGACCACGGGGGCGGCGATCTCGACGTTGGAGTCCATCTCCTTCGGCTCGATGTCGACCTGGATGAACTTCTTCGGCTGATCGCCCCAGCTCTTGCCCTTGCCGTGCGACAACAGCCAGTTGAGGCGGGCGCCGATCAGCAGGACGACGTCGGAGTCCTTCAGCACGGTCGAGCGCGCCGCGCCGGCGCATTGCGGATGCAGGTCGGGCAGCAGGCCCTTGGCCATGCTCATCGGCAGGAACGGCGCGCCGCTCTTCTCGACGAAGGTCTTGATGGCGTCGTCGGCCTGGGCGTAGGCCGCGCCCTTGCCGAGGATGATCAGCGGGCGTTTGGCATTCTTCAGCAGCTCAAGCGCGCGCTTGACGGAGTCGGGCGAGGGGATCTGCGCCGGCGCCGGATCGATCACCTTGACCAGCGAGGCTGCGCCGGCCTGCGCGTTCATGACCTGGCCGAACAGCTTCGCCGGCAGGTCGAGATAGACGCCGCCCGGACGGCCCGAGACCGCGGCGCGGATGGCGCGGGCGAAGCCGATGCCGATGTCCTGGGCGTGCAGCACGCGGAACGCCGCCTTGCACAGCGGCTTGGCGATCGCGAGCTGATCCATCTCCTCATAGTCGCCCTGCTGCAGGTCGACGATCTCGCGCTCCGACGAGCCGGAGACCAGGATCATCGGGAAGCAGTTGGTCGTGGCATGCGCCAGCGCGGTCAGGCCGTTGAGGAAGCCGGGGGCTGACACGGTGAGGCAGACGCCGGGCTTCTTGGTCAAGAAGCCGGCGATCGCCGCGGCATAGCCGGCGTTCTGCTCGTGACGGAAGGAGAGCACGCGAATGCCTTCAGCCTGCGCCATGCGACCGAGATCGGTGATCGGAATCCCCGGCACGTTGTAGATCGTGTCGATGCCGTTCAGCTTCATCGCGTCGATGACGAGATGGAAGCCGTCGGTGAGCTCCTCGTGGGTCTCCGCCTCAATCTTAACAGCAGTCTGCGCCATGCGCCTCTCTCCCTGGTCGTGTAGCGAAGGCGCATTCCGCGTCTTCTTCTGATTGAACCTGTCAGCTAAACAATTCCTGGCCGTGCGTCTCGACGTAGGTCGCAAGGCCAAGCGTATGATCGCGAGCCCGCTTCTCGGCGAGCTCGGTGTTGCGTTCCTCCAGCGCCTCGATGATCGCGAGATGCTCGGGCAGGGACGCTGCGATTCGGTCGGTGCGGCCGATCGTGAGCTGGCGGTAGCCGCGCACATGGAGCAGAATGTCGTTGGTCATGTCGACCAGGACCGGCGATTCCGACAGCGAGATCAGCGCCTGATGAAACGCGATGTTCGCCTTGGAATATTCCTCGATGTGCTCCTGCGGCGGACGGTCCTTGCCGAAATCCTTGAAATAGTCGCGCAGCGCCGTGATGTCCTTTTTGCGCGCGATCGTCGTGATCAGGCGTGCGGCCATGCTCTCCAGCGCCGCCCAGGCGCGGATCATGTCGACGATCTCGGTCTTGGTCCGGCGCACCACGACGATGCCACGGCGCGGCACGGTCTTCACGAAGCCGTCCTGTTCGAGCATAGCAATGGCTTCACGGATCGGCGTGCGGCTGACACCGAGGCGCTCGGACAGAGCGCGCTCGTCGAGCATCACGGGCTCGGGCGAGGCGTAGATGTCCATCTTGAGAATGGCTTCCTTCAAGGCCTCATAGGCCTTGTTCTTGAAGCTCGTCTCCGGCGCGATGCGAGCGATCGCGATGTCGGCCTCGGCCATGATGGGCAATGCCTTGTTCGTTTTCTCTGTAGACAAGACCGATCTCCTCTCCTTGGGAGATGTCTGTGTACAGCATTTTGCGTCCAATATTTTTGGCATGCCAGATGCCAGACTGTCAAGGCGACCTATTTTTCCGCGTTTCCACATCTTCGACGCGCTTGACAAAGTTTGGTTCTGGCATACCAAATGCCATAAACGACGACCAGTCCCCAGGAGGAAGCCCCATGTCTGACGCCATCCCTAACGCCAAGGCCACGATCAGAGACGTACTCGATCGGGTGAAGGCGGATAAACGCACCAGCCTCACCGCGCCCGAGGGCAAGCTGGTCTGCGACGCCTACGGCATTCCGGTGCCGAAGGAGGGATTGGCGAAGTCGGCGGCCGAGGCGGCCAGGATTGCCGGCGACATGGGCTTCCCGGTTGTCATGAAGATCGTCTCGCCGGACATTCTCCATAAGACCGAGGCGGGCGGCGTCATCGTAGGCGTCAAGACCGCCGACGATGCGCAGAAGGCCTACGAGACCATTCTCGCGAATGCGAAGAAGTACAAGGCCGACGCCAAGATCGAAGGCATCCAGGTGCAGCAGATGCTGACCGGCGGCACCGAGGTGATCGTCGGCTCGATCACCGACGGCTCGTTCGGCAAGCTGGTGGCCTTCGGCCTCGGCGGCGTGCTGGTCGAGGTGCTGAAGGACGTCACCTTCCGCCTCGCGCCCGCCACCAAGGAGGACGCGCTGTCGATGCTCGACGGCATCCAGGCCCACGAGATGCTGAAGGGCGTGCGCGGCGGCGACGCCGTCAGCCGCGAGGCGCTGTCGGACGTCATCGTCAAGGTGTCGCAGCTGGTCAGCGATTTCCCTGAGATCGTCGAGCTCGACCTCAACCCGGTGTTCGCCACCAAGAACGGCGCGATCGCTGCCGACGTCCGCATCGTCGTCGATTTTGACTACAAGCCGCGCCCGGCGCCGCGCTCGAACGACGAAATCGTCACCGCGATGAACCGCATCATGAAGCCTCAGGCGGTCGCCGTGATCGGCGCCTCCGCCGAGGACGGCAAGATCGGCAACTCGGTGATGAAGAACCTGGTCAATGGCGGCTACAAGGGCGAGATCTATCCGATCCACCCGAAGGCCTCCGAGATCCTCGGCTACAAGGCCTATAAGAGCGTCAAGGACGTGCCCGGGGTGATCGACACCGCGGTATTCGCGATTCCGGCCAAGTTCGTCGCCGCCGCGCTCGCCGAATGCGGCGAGAAGAAGATCCCCGGCGCGGTGCTGATCCCCTCGGGCTTTGCCGAAGCCGGCGCGCCGGAGCTGCAGGCCGAGATCGTCGAGGTCGGCAAGAAGTACAACATCCGCCTGATGGGGCCGAACATCTACGGCTTCTACTACACGCCGGCCAATCTCTGCGCGACGTTCTGCACTGCCTATGACGTCAAGGGCCACGCCGCGCTGTCGTCGCAGTCGGGCGGCATCGGCATGGCGATCATCGGCTTCTCGCGCTCGGCCAAGATGGGCGTCTCGGCGATCGTCGGCCTCGGCAACAAGTCCGATATCGACGAGGACGATCTGCTCGCCTTCTTCGAGCAGGACCCCAACACCAACCTGATCGCGCAGCACTGCGAGGATCTCAAGGACGGCCGTGCGTTTGCGGAAGCCGCCAAGCGCGTCTCCAAGAAGAAGCCGGTCATCGTGCTCAAGGCCGGCCGCACCTCGGCTGGCGCCAAGGCCGCCTCGTCGCACACCGGCGCGCTCGCCGGCAACGACAAGATCTATGAGGACGTGCTGAAGCAGTCCGGCGTGATCCGCGCCCGCAGCCTGCGCCAGCTGCTCGAATTCGCCCGCGGCGTGCCGGTGCTGCCGACGCCCAAGGGCGAGAACGTCGTCATCATCACCGGTGCCGGCGGTTCGGGCGTGCTGCTGTCCGACGCCGTCGTCGACAACGGCCTGTCGCTGATGACGATGCCGGCGGACCTCGATGCCGCGTTCCGCAAGTTCATCCCGCCGTTCGGTGCCGCCGGCAATCCGGTCGACATCACCGGCGGCGAGCCGCCGATCACTTACGTGAACACGGTCAAGCTTGGCCTGTCGGACGACCGCATCCACGCCCTGATCCTCGGCTATTGGCACACGATCGTGACCCCGCCGATGGTGTTCGCGCGCAACATGGTCGAGGTGAAGAAGGAGATGGAGGCCAAGGGCTACGTCAAGCCGATCGTCGCCTCGCTCGCCGGCGACGTTGAGGTCGAGGAAGCCGCCGAATATCTCTACCAGAACGGCATCCCGGCCTACGCGTACTCCACCGAGCTGCCGGTCGAGGTGCTCGGCGCGAAGTACAAGTGGGCGCGCGGCGCGGGCCTGCTCTAAGGGCGCGATAAGCGAACGATTGCCAATGACGCCGCTCCGGGAAACCGGGGCGGCGTTTTCGTGTGCGCAGGTGAATTTGGTCACTCCCGCATCGCCGCGTGCTCGCCTGAGGGCGCGCGCTCGAGCGCCGTGTCGTGGCCGATACCAAGCACGATCCCCATCGCGACGATGCCGAGCCCGGCGAGCAGCAACAGGCCGTCGGTATAACTGCCCGTCTGGTCCCTGAGCCACCCCATCGCGAACGGGCCGGCGAAGCCAGCGAGGTTGCCGATCGAGTTGACGACGGCGATTCCGGCGGCCGCCGCTGCACCCGACAGGAAGGCGGTCGGCAACGTCCAGAACACCGGAAGGCAGGCGAAGATGCCGAATCCTGCAATACAGAAGGCGACCATATTCAAGCTCGGATCGGCGACCAGCACGGCCAGGACGAGGCCGCCCGACGCGACCAATAACGGGATGGCCGCATGATAGGTGCGCTCCGCAGCCCGGTCCGAGCGCCGGCCCCACCAGACCATGCCGATGACGCCGACGAGGTAGGGCGCCGCCGACACGAGAGTCGTCAGGAAGGTGTTGAGGCCGAATGCCTTGACGATCTGCGGCAGGAAGAAGCTGAGGCCGTAATTGGTCGCGACCGCGCCAAAATAAATCAGGCTGAGGCTGATCACGCGCCGGTCGAACAGGACCTCGGAGACCGTGTAGGTCCGGGCCGCCTCGCGCTGGCGCCGCTCGACCAGGAGCCGGCGACTGAGCCATTCCTGCTCATCGCGCGCCAGCCAGCCGGCGTCCTCGGGGCGGTCTGTCAGATAGAAGAACACGACGACGGCCAGGATCACTGCCGGGATCGCCTCGATGAGAAACAGCCATTGCCATCCCGCAAGGCCGAAGCCGCCGTGCAGATACAGCAGGACGCCCGACACCGGGGCGCCGATCACGGTCGAAAGCGGAATCGCGGCCATGAAGTAGCCGACGATCCTGGCGCGATACTCGGCTGGAAACCAGAGGGTGAGATAGAAGATGATGCCCGGGAAGAAGCCGGCTTCTGCGGCACCGAGCAGGACGCGCAGAACGTAGAAGGTGGTTTCATGGCCAAGCCCCGTCACCCGCGAGATCCAGGGAAGACAGGCCATCAATCCGGACAGGACGCCCCAGCTCAGCATGATCCGCGCGATCCATCGGCGCGCACCGAACCGTTCCAGCAACAGGTTGGATGGGACTTCGAAGATGAAATAGGCAACGAAGAAGATGCCGGCACCGAAGCCGAACGCCGTCTGTGAGAGGCCGAGGTCCTGGTTCATGGTGAGTGCGGCGAACCCGACATTCACCCGGTCGAGATAGGCGACGAAATAGCAGATCACCAGGAACGGAACGAGGCGCGCGGTGATCTTGGCGATCGTCCTGACTTCGAGCTCATGCGACATCTGAATCGTCCGATATTGCCGGACAACTCATGGTTCTGGCGCGCGTTCCTGTGCGCGCGAACATCTTTGATGGCAGCGAGTGACGCGCCGCAATATCGACGAGAGTCCCGAGAACGGCGCGCTCCATCGAGCGCGGGCGGCGCCAGCGGTGCTCACCGAACCGCTGCTCAAGGGGTAAGCAGGCGCTTGACGGTATTTGGACTTGCCGTCCAAGACATCGCGCGCAACGATCGTGCCGGATTGCCCCGACACGTTCAGCGAGCCTGCCATGACCAAACTCACGCGCTTTTCCGTCGCTCCCCTGCACGCAATGACGCGCCGCTTGGCCGACGTCGCCTCGGGGCGTGTCGCGCCCGAGTTCGTCATCACCGGCGCGCGGGTGCTGTCGACCTATTCGGAGCGCATTCTCCCCAATCGTGAGCTCTGGATCACCGGAGGGCGGGTGGCCGCGGTGAAGCCGGCCGGCGCCCACAAGGCGCTCGGCGGCGGTTTTGCGATCTACGACGCCGCCGACGGCATCATCGCGCCGGGGCTGGTCGATCCGCACATCCACATCGAGTCTTCGATGGTCACGGCCTGCGCCTATGCGGAAGCCGCGCTGCTCAACGGCACCACGACGATCTTCTGTGACAGCCACGAGATCGGCAACGTCATGGACGTCGCCGGCGTCGAGGCGATGCTGGAGGACGCGCGGCAGGCGCCGCTGTCGATCTTCCTGACCGTGCCTTCGACCGTGCCGGCGACCTCGGCGGCGCTGGAGACCGCGGGCGGCGACCTCACGCCGGACAAGATCGCCGACCTGTTCGACCGCTGGCCGGAGGCGGTGGCGCTCGGCGAGAAGATGGATTTCGTGCCGGTCTGCATGGGCGACGAGCGCAGCCATGCGATCCTGGCGGCGGCCCTGCAGCGCGGGCGCCCGGTGTCGGGCCACGTCTATGGCCGCGAGTTCGTCGCCGCCTATGCGGCGAGCGGAGTCACCGACACGCATGAGGCGATCGATCGCGACATCGCCGACGACCTGCTCGATGCCGGCGTCTGGATCTTTCTGCGCGGCGGTCCGCCCACGACCCCGTGGCACAGCCTTCCGCAGGCGATCCGCACCATCACCGAGCTCGGCGCCTCGCACAAGCGCACGGCGGTCTGCACCGACGATCGTGATGCCGACGATCTCATGCTGTTCGGGCTCGACTGGGTGGTGCGCGAGGCCGTGAAGGCCGGAATGTCGCCGGAGCAGGCATGGTCGATGGGCTCGCTGCATGGCGCGACGCGTTTCGCCATGGACGGCGAGATCGGCGGCCTCGGCGGCGGCCGTCGCGCCGATCTGGTGCTGCTCGACGACGGGTTGAAGCCGCAATCGACCTGGTATGGCGGCGAGCTCGTGGTCGAGAACGGAAAGATCACGCCGCGTCTCGATCAGGCGCTGTCGCAGCGCTATCAATATCCGAAGGCGGCCTATGCCACGGTGAAGCTGCCGGCGCAGGTCAAGCTGACGCCCGAGCTGCCGACCAAGGCGTGCACGGTCAATGCGATCAAGACGGCGCTGCCGGGCATCACCTTGATCCACGACAAGGTCGCGATCGCGCCGGCGAGCGACTGGCCGACGCTGTTCGCCCGCCACGGCCTCTGCTTCGTGGCGGTGATCGAGCGGCACGGCAAGTCGGCCGGCAACGTCGCGCACGGGCTGTTGAAGGATTTCGGCCTGACGCGCGGCGCTGTCGCGTCCAGCGTCGGCCACGACAGCCACAACATCATCGTCGCCGGCACCAATGAGGCCGACATGCAGGTCGCGGTCGCCGCGATCGGCAGCCACCAAGGCGGCGTCTGCGTCGTCGCCGACGGCAAGGTGAGGGCGATGGTGCCGCTGCCGATCGCGGGACTTCTGTCCGACAAGCGCATCACCGAAGTGGCCGAGGAGGTGAAGCTGCTCAAGACCGAATGGGCCGCCGCCGGCTGCACCATTCCCTATATGGGCTTCAACCTGATCCCGCTGTCGGTGATCCCGGAGATCCGCATCACCGACAAGGGCCTTGTGCTGGTGCCGCAGATGGAGCTGACGCCGCTGTTCGAATGAGCCAAGGTCGGCCTCCGCGCATGGCGATCAAAGACCTTCACGGCCGCCGCAGCGCGCATGCGCCGGTCGGGCCGGATCGGCCTCGTGCGGAACGACCGCAGCGGCTTGGCGCGCGCTGACGGCCCGTGGCCGGGGGCACCAAAAAGAATATCCCCCCGCGTGTCGGGCTGGCTCACGGACAGTCGTCCTTGGGAGCGGACAACCGAGGACGGCGTAAGCGATGATCACAGTGTTTGGAGAGGGCAGAGGTCTCCGGGTCGTCTGGCTGCTGGAGGAGATGGGGCTGCCGTATCGGCTCAGGGACGTGGACCTCCTGGCCGGGATCGAGAACGATGCCGAGTTCCTGGCGATCAATCCCGCCGGCTTCATTCCCGCGATCCGCGATGGCAATGTCACGATGGTCGAGTCCATCGCGATCATGGAGTACATCCTGGGACGGTATGGGCCGTCGCCCCTGGCGCCCGCATCTCAGGATGCAGCCTTTCCCGCCTATCAGCAGTTTCTTCACCTCGGCGAGGCCGGCCTTGCCGCCTCGCTTTTTTTCGTGTCGGGTGCCCGGCACCTTGCGCCGGACGGCGAACGCGACAATTGGAGCGCGCGTCAGGCGATGGACGTGTTCACGACCCGATTGAGCCTGGTGACCAGACAATTGGAACACGCCCCCTACATGGCGGGCGATGCGTTCACCGCGGCGGACATTTCCGTGGGCTACGCCCTCGAGATGGCGCGGAAGAACGTCGGTGTCGTGTTCGGTGATCCGGTGCAACCCTACATGACGCGGCTGCGCGCCCGCACCGGCTATCAGCGGGCCCTGGAGACGTGCCATGCCACGCGGCGCTGGTGGGGCAGCTAGGTGCTGGCGAGGTAATCGCAGATGCCGCGTTAGCTTTTGGCGCGCGAGCTGACCTTGATACAAGCGGACAAATCCTGAAAGAGGACATGCCGTTCCGTTGACGCTGGAAGAGAACTGGCCTGCGATCGACAATTATCCGAACGCAAGTTGAATGTAAGAGTTCTTGAACGACCTCCTTGCTGCATGAGCAAACAGCTTGAGGAATAGTCGATGGTCCAATGTCGTTGTGAGCGACACACCCACACCGACTGGAGCATTGAAGGCCGAGACTTCAAAACGAGAGAATTAACAATCGAGGCCTTTGCGCAAGGCGCAACGCCGCGCGGTCAACGCGACCGCGTCAACCAGCCCTATCAGGATCGACACCTCATGAATACGCAACCGCCATTCGGCAAAGCTGCTCGTCGTGCCCGCCGCTCATCGACCGGCCACGGCGGAACACACCCAGACTTTCCTCTGTCGTCGCCGATCGACCGACATTTGATCGCGTTCGACGCCGCCTACCGCTCATTCATCGGTCGCGTCGCCGTCGCGCAGCTCGCTGCATCGGTTCGAACTCAATCGGTCAGCTCGCCTGCAGCCCTCAAATCCCCATAGAGCCTGCCGCACCAGTCCTGCCCACCATGCGCGGTTTCCTCCCTTGGAGGCTTTCGGACGCCGGCCGGCGAATGTGCCGCGCTGTCAATCATGCGGCCGGCATCCGAAACTCTTCACAAAAGCTGCCCCAAGCCGCTTCGAAGGCTCACTTCCGCTCGGTCTCCTAGAGGGGGCCAGTTCAGCGCCGCTTATGAGCCTCCGGAACGGCCGAAGGCGGAAATCAACGGGACGAACGGGCTTACGCGAAGGGCTATTTGTCGCCATCAAAACGGTGAGCGATGTAGAGATGCGTTTCGTAATCGATATCCAGGCAGCCTCCTTGATCGTCGATCGCTTTTGCAATTTCATCGAGCAAGTCTGCACGCGTCTCTGCCGCGAGTAACCGAACGTCGGATCGCGTGCTCAGAAAATTCGTGTAGCTGGATGTCGTGTGCTGCCATTTCCACGGATAGCACTTGTGCTCAACAGGCCTGAACAACTGCGACCCGTCAAACCAGTCCTTAAACGGGCCATTCGGTAGATACCAGGCTTCGGGCGGCGGTCCCCACGAGCCCGTGTGACGTAGCCAAATTTCCTTAAACGGTTCCAGTAAATGTGAGGGGAGTCCCCCAGGCACGTGCCCGAAGACGGCAAGGGTCCCGTTAGTCGAAAGCAGTTGGGCGGCTTTTACGAACCGCACTTCCGGGGATACCCAATGCCACGCCTGTGCCGCGAAGATTAAAGCGAACACTGAATTGCCCGCTGGCCACGCCTCGAAAGTCGCCTCGGCCAGTTTCACGTTGGCAAAACCCGCCAAAGTCTCGCGCGCACAGCGGATCATTTCCGATCCGGGATCAATGGCGATGATCTGCAAACCGCGCTTCGCAAAGCTTTTTGTTGCTTGACCCGTTCCACAGCCAATTTCAAGAACGGCATCGGTTGGCTTTAGGTTTGCAAACGAGATGACATCGTCAATCAGAGCCTCTGGGTAGTCGGGGCGCGAGGCCCTGTATACGTTTGCGACCTGATCGAATGTGAAACGCTGCTCCATTGTTTGCCTCGTTTTGTCGGTTAGGGAATATAATCTGAGCAGCGCCTGTTCGTCCAACAGCCCACTTCCGCTTAGGGCCGAAGGACTAAACCGCTCGCGCGGTAGGGCACGACAGCCGGCAGCACGGCTGAGAGGATAGCGCAACGAGGTGTCCTGTCTTGAGATGAGGGGTTCGCAACCTTCACCCAAGACAGGAGCATCCCCATGACCGACGAGGCCATGAGCCCGTTGCGGCGGCGCATGATCGAAGACATGACGATCCGCAAATTCGCGCCAAGACCCAACATGACGAGTGCAGCGGGTCAAGGACTTCGCCTTCATCGGACGGTCGCCGGATCTGGCGAGCTTCGAGGACGTGCGGCGCTATCAGCTTCATCTGGCATCGCGCGGCGCCGGCGTGCCGACCATCAACCAGACGGTCTCGACCTTGCGGTTCTTCTGCAAGATCACGCTGCGGCGTCACGAGATCGTCGAGCACACCCACGTCATCCACGAGCCGCGCAAGCTGCCGGTGGTGCTGAGCGTGGAGGACGTGGCGCGGCTGCTCGATGCGGCACCCGGGCTCAAATACAAGGCGGCGCTCAGCGTCGACTATGGCGCCGGCCTGCGAGCCAACGAGGTCGTCTCGCGCAAGATCTCGCACCCCGCTGAACCGCTCAATCTGTCGAACCGCCGTATACGTACGTACGGTTGTGTGGGAGGGGCGGAGTCGCGAGACTTCCCCTATCCCGATAGGCCGTCACCCGGCGTTCCCTGCGCCATCTCGATGCCGAGCGGGCCGTCGACCGCAAGCTTCGGTCGCCGTCCGCCGCGAGATCGCGCGCGTGTGTGCTGTTTGAAACGTGGATAGGACCTGCACGGGCTCCGCGTTTCCGTCACGCGCAGCCGGCAAGCCATTCGTTCCCCATTGCTGATGAACTTTAGGTCACGCGGAACCGGAACCGCGGGCGATCCTCCGTTGTTGAACGGCGTCTCGAACGCACTGGAGGAGAGAATGATGAGGACCCGTCTTGCCGTTTCGCTCGTTGCCGCGTCGCTGCTGGCGTCGGGCGCGGCCTATGCGCAATCCACCACCGTCGAAGGCGCCGCCAATGGTGCCGCCGCCGGTGGCGCCGTTGCCGGCCCGGTGGGCGCGATGGTCGGTGGCACGGTTGGGGCTGCCGTTGGCGCCGCCGTGGAGATCCCGAATGCCGTGATCACCTCGATCGATGCGGAGCGGGCCCCGTCGGTGGTGGTACGCGAGCGTGTCGTGGTCGGTGAGCCGCTGCCCGATACGGTCGAACTGCGCCCGGTGCCGCGCTACACCGAGTACCGCTATGCCGTCGTCAACGATCGTCGCGTGATCGTCGATCCGCGCACCCGCCGGGTGATCAAGATCATCGAATGATCTGACGCGATCCTTGAATGCGCTCCCTGTCAGACGGGCCTCGCTGCGGCAGCAGCGGGGCCTGTCGTGCGTCAGGTCGTCTGCGGGCGGAATTGGCGGGCGAGCCAGTCCAGCAAAGCGGCGATGCCGAAGCCGACGCAGGCCGTCGCGGCGTCGACGACGAAATCCTCCAGACGGGCGTGGCGGCCGGGCGCCAGGAATTGGGCGAGTTCGAGGGCGCCGATCAGGATCACGGCGATGGCCGCCGTTCGCAGCCGATGGCTGCCATAAGCGAGCCCGAAGGCAAGGCCGACCAGGACGAAGGCGAGGGCGTGCTCGCCATCCTGTCCGATCGTGGAATGAGGCCGATAGCTCGGGGGACCCAGCGTTGCGAAGGCGACGGCTGCGGCCAGCAGCCAGGCGGAAACTCGGAGTACGATCTTCATGATTCCTGCTTAGCATGTTCCGGGCCAGCAGCCCGGCTCACACCCGCTTGAGGTTAATGACCATCTGGTAATACCGTGCCCTCGGGCGAGGTCCATCCGATCGGTTGCCGCACGCCAAGGCCCTGCATGAAGCGCTCGCGGATCTGCGCCGGATCGCGCCGGGTGGCGCCGACACCGGGCTTGTCATCGATCCGTGCCGCGATCAGCACCGGGCCGGTGGCCGCCAGGGCGAGATCAACCAGGCGTTCGAAATCCTCCTCGTCGGCGGCCCAATGGCAATTGGCCATGCCGCAGCCCGTCGCGATCGCCACAATATCGGCCTGCCGGGCCGGCGTCGGCTGGCTGCCGGTGATCTGGTAGATGCCATTGTCCATGACGATGATGGCCAAATTTTTGGGCGCCAGAGTCGCGATCGTGGCCAGGCAGCCCAGCTGCATCAGCAATGAGCCGTCGCCTTCGAGCGCAAACACCCGGCGTTGCGGCTGCGCCAGGGCGACGCCGAGTGCGATCGGGCAGGCCAGCCCCATGCTGCCGAGCATGTAGAAATTCTGCGGCCGCTGGCCGGCGGCCCAGAGGTCGAAATTGGTGTTGCCGATGCCGCCGATCACCGCTTCCTCCTGCGTCAGCCTGGCGACCAGCCGGCAGGTGAGATCGAAGCGATTCATGACCTTGATGTTGCGCGCGCGGTCGTTCATGCGAACAGCTTTCCGCCGGTGAGCAAAGGCGACAGGATCAGCGCGACGGCAGCCTGCGTCGCGACCGCCTGCTTGATGGAGCGGTCGACAATGAATTCGAGCTCGTCGAAGCGCGTCATGGTGTGATGCTCCATGGCCAGCGCATCGAGCACAGGGCGCATGGTCCGGCACACCAGCGACTGGCCGTAGTTGAACTCGCCGAGCGTGCCGCGCTCGGACACGACCATGATCAGCGGGATCTGGCAGGGCACGACCAGCGAGGCCAGCACGTTCGGCAGGGTCGCGAAGCCGGAGGTCTGCATCAGCAGCGCGCCGCGCCGCCCGCCCATCCAGGCGCCGGCGAGGATGCCGACCGCTTCCTCCTCGCGCGCGGTGGCAAAGGTCGTGAAGAACGGATCGTCATGCAGGCTCTGGATCAGCGGCGTCAGCACCCGGTCGGGAACGTAAGGGACGAGGTCGATGGCGTTGCGCTTGAAGCCCTGCAGGATGATCTCGTGCCAGCTCGGCGGCGATGCGGATCGCGCCGCATCGGGTGGGGCGGCCATGGTCGTGCCTCTCGGTGTCGTGCCTCTCGGTGGGATGCGCGCCGAGCTTGACGGCCGCGGACCGATTGTCAACATGCCGGCCCGGCCGGTCAGGCAACCGCCGCTCGCGTCCGAAAGCAAGAAGCAGGAACCAGGAGGTCGCTCGACCATGGCTGCGAATTCCAAGCGCGTCTTCTACGTCAAATATCTCGCGCACCCGATCTTCAGCGAGCGGCTCGCGGCCCGTCCGGATGTCCGGCTCGACCGGTTGGACAATGACACTCCGGACCCCGAAGCGGCGCCGATCATGGCGGCGGCTCACGCCTACCAGATCGGCGCGGCCCGTGACGAGCTTGCGCCGCGCTTCCATGTCGATGCCGACCTGCTGCGCCGCGCGCCCAATCTGCTGATCGTGTCCAGCAACGGCGCCGGCTACGATCCGGTGGACGTCGACGCCTGCACCCGGGCGGGCGTGCTGGTCGTGAACCAGTCGGGCGGCAATGCCCATTCAGTCGCCGAGCACACGCTCGGCATGATGCTGACCCTGTCGAAGCGGATCATTCAGTCCGACCGCCGGCTGCGCCGGGAGCGCGACGTCAATCGCAACGACCTGATCGGCAATGAGGTGCAGGGGCGGACGATCGGCATCGTCGGGCTCGGCAATGTCGGCCGCCGGGTCGCGGAGCTGTGCCGGGGTCTGCTGGGCATGACCGTGCTGGCCTACGATCCCTATCTCTCGCCGGAGGAGATCGCCGCCCGCGGCGCGGAGAAGGTCGAGCTCGCCGATCTGATGCGGCGCTCCGATTTCGTCTCGATCAACTGCCCGCTGACGCGGGACAGCCGCGGCATGATCGGCCACCGCGAATTCGCACTGATGCAGCCGCATGCCTATTTCATCACCACCGCCCGCGGCTTCATTCACGACGAGGACGCCTTGCTGGCGGCGCTCCGCGACCAGCGCATTGCCGGCGCAGGCCTCGACGTCTGGGCCAAGGAGCCGCCGCCGCCGGAGCATCCGCTGCTGCAATTCGACAACGTGCTGGCGAGCCCGCACACCGCCGGCGTCACACGGGAGGCGCGGCAGAACATGGGCCAGATCGCCGCCGAACAGCTGCTCGCCGCCCTCGATGGGCGGCGGCCGCCGCGCCTGATCAATCCCGAAGCCTGGCCGCGCTACAGCGACCGGTTCCGCGCGACGTTCGGAGTGACGCCGTCCTAGAAGCGGCAAGCAGGAGACGACGAGAAGATTTTATGCGTCTGAAGCTGCAATGCAGCAATGAACATTCTATCCGGGGCGGCCCTGACGATCTGCCCATTGCTATTTTCCCGGCGGTCTCGACAGGCGGGACCTCGCTGATCATTTTCTCAGAAGCGCCATGAGCTTAAGCCTGGAATTTGGCTCGGCGCCGAAGGGAAACCGGTCCGATGCGCCGCCTGAATTCATTGCTGAAGGCCACTCAAAGCCGCGTCCGGCGCGCCGTCTCGACCTTCGTCGCCATCGCCGCAGCCAGTCTTCCGTCGGCGGGGGCGTGAACGGGGTTCCGCTGTTCCATCAAATATTTGGCCCTGCGGCTTGAGATCCGTCCCCAGCCGCTGTTCAACCGCGCTAACATGGACTCAACCACTGCTGACCAGCGGGGAGTGCCATGTCGCATTACGTCGTTCATTTCATGAAGGATGTGCTCGGCGAGAACGGCCGCCAGAGCGAGATTTGCCAGTGTACGCTGGAAGTTGAGGCCGAAACCGAAGGCCAGGCCGCCGAGATCGCCAAGACGCGATTCTGCGAGCAGCAGGCGCTGCACGACTGGTCGTTGCACGCCGATCGCATCCAGGTGAAGGCTGCCGATTTTCCATCCTGACCCGCAGGGTCAGCGGCTCGCTCCCGTCGGCGCCTCGGTCGTGCCGGGGCCGAGCGAGCGCTGGACCATGACCGTATCGGACCATCGGCCGTAGCGGTAGGCGACCCCGGGCAGCAGGCCGACGCGGACAAAGCCGAACCGTTCGTGGATGCCGAGCGAGGCCGTGTTGTCGGCATCGATATAGCCGATCATCTGCCGATATCCCGCGGCGGCGGACGCGTCGATCAGCGCCTGCATCAACAGCCGGCCGACGCCGCGGCCGAGATGCTCATGATGGACATAGATCGAGTGCTTGACCGCGAAACGGTAGGCAGGCCGCTTCCTGAACTGCACGACATAGGCATAACCCACCACCTCGCCGCGGAACGTCGCGACCAGATGTGGCAGGCGGTGGTTGCGCAGGTTCTTGCGCCGCTGCTTGAGATCGTCAGGTTCGGGCGAGCCGGAATTGGCGGCGCTGTCCTCGACGCCCCGGCGAATGTGCCGCCGGTAGATCGCCAGCATGGCCTCGACATCCTCGTCGCGCGACGGCCGGACCAGCACCGGCGGTTCGGCGTCGAGCACGGTCGCGGGATTGTCCATCGTTCGAATTACTCTGCGCAAACATAGGTATGGAGCCGAATCCGGCCAGCTTCGTCGATCTCCTTGTACAATCCCTGAATCTCGACGTCGAAGCCCGGAAACGTGTTGAAGGCGCGTTCGAACATCTTGAGGTAATCGATCATCGGCCGGGCGCGGTCGGACAGCCGCTCGCCCGGAACGATGGTGGCAATGCCCGGCGGATACACCACGAAGGGCGTCGTCGCGATGCGTCCGTCGATCTGGGCGATCGGCAGATAGTCGACCTCGTTGCGCATCAGCGCACGCGCCGCCTCGCGCGGCGACATCGCGATCTCCGGCAGATGCTGCGGCTGGAACTGCCTGGCTTGCAGCGCGCTCACCTCGGCCTCGCGGTAGAACCGGTGCATCTCGCCGCAGAGGTCGCGCAGCCGCACCTTGCCGTAGCGGCCGAAGCGGCGCCGGGTGAACTCGGGAATGGCGTCCTCCAGCAGCACATTGTCGTCGTGCAGCCGCTTGAAGGCGACGAGCCCGCTGATCAGGGTGCCGGCCTTGCTGGCCTCGACGCCGGGGGTCAACAGGAAGAGCAGCGAGTTGAGGTCATTTTTCTCGGCCACGATGCGGTTCTCGCGCAGATATTGCGCGACGATCGGCGCCGGGATGCCGTGGTCGGCGTAGCCGCCGGTGGTGCGGTCGAAGCCCGGCGTGAGCAGCGTGAGCTTGTTCGGATCGGTCATGGCGAAGCCGGGCGCGAGATCCGGAAAGCCGTGCCATGCTTCGCCCGGCGCGAGCTGCCACAGCGCGGCGTCGGTCGCGAGCTGATCGGTCGAGATCGCCTCCCAGGCCACGTCATGCCGCCCGCCCGGGCTGGCGGCGTCAGGGATCGACACCCGGTCGGGCACGAACGGCTCGAAGAACCAGCGCCGCGCCGGATCCTTCTCCTTTTCCTCGAATTCCCGGCGCATCGCTCTGATCTTCTTGCGCAATTCGATCCCGAGCCGGATCGTGTCGTCCCACAGGACTTCGCCGGAGCGGCCCTTCATCATCTGCGCGCCGACGTCGAGGGAGGCGAACAGCGGATAGAACGGCGACGTCGAGGCGTGCTGCATGAAGCTTTCGTTGAAGCGGCGATGCTCGACCCGGCGGCGCTGACCCTTGATGTGGCGATCCTTGATGTGGATCTGCGACGCCTGCGAGAAGCTCGCGAGCTGCTTGTGGGTCGATTGCGTGGCGATGATGCCGGGGGCGTCGGGCCCGAGCTCGGCAAGTCCCATGGCGAACCGGCCGGCATAGAGTGGGTGGAATTTCATGAAGCCCGCCCAGGCCTCGTCGAACATGATGTAGTCGCAGAGATGGCCGATGCGCTGCAGGATCATTTCGGCGCTGTGGATCGTGCCGTCATAGGTGCACTGCTCGACAATGGCGACGCGGAACGGCCGTTCCTTGCGCCAGGCCTCGGGGTCCTTCACCAGCGGGTTGTTGCGGATCTGCTGCCGCAACTGCTCCTCGTCGAGCAGATCCCAGCGCATCGGCCCGATCAGCCCCCAGGCATTGCGGACGGTGGGAACATAGACCGGAACGCCGCCGGAGATCAGCAGCGCGCCATGATGGGCGGCCTTGTGATTGTTGCGGTCGAACAGCACGAGGTCGCCGTCGGTCACCAGCGCGCCCAGTACCACCTTGTTGGAGGTCGAGGTGCCGTTGAGGACGAAATAGGTCTTCTCGGCGCCGAAGATCTGCGCCGCTTCCTTCTGCGCGCGCAGCGCCGGACCCTCATGGGTCAGCAGGTCGCCGAGATCGAGCACGGAATTGTCGAGATCGTCGCGGAACACGGCTTCGCCGAGATGCTCGACGAAGATCCGGCCGATCGGGCTGCGGCTATAGAACACGCCGCCATTATGGCCGGGGCAGGTCCAGAGCTGGTTGCCTTCCTCGGCATAGTCGACCAGCGTGCCGAAGAACGGCGTCTTCAAGGTCTCGGCATATTGCTTCAGCCGGCTGATCAGGTTCTTGGCGATGAACGCCGGCGTTTCCTCGGACAGGAACACGTAGCCGTCGATGAAGTCGAGCACCTCGACCGGCAGGTCCTCGAACCGCTTGCGGCGAATCAAGAGGATGATCGGGAAATCCAGACCGCGCCGCCGCATCAGGTTGATCAGCGCCGCCGTCTTGCCCTCCAGCCCTTTCTTGCCCCAGTCCACCACCATGCAGCCGATCGCGGCATCGGTCTGCACCGCGATCTCGGCATCCTCCAGCTTGCGGGCGCGCACGACCTCGAAACCCGAGCGCTGGATCTCCTCGATGATCTGGTTGAAGCGCAGGCCGGCGAGATCGTCGGTCTCGAACACGGGCGCGGCGAACAGGAAGGTGAAGCGGCGGAAGTATTCCATGAGAGTCTTTCGGCTGGGTGGGCAGCCACCTGTCGACGGCTTCGATGACAATGGGATGACAATCGGGCCGTCTCCGGGTGACGGTTCTGCCGATGGTCTCGCTTTGTTCGTATTCTGCACCTTGAGGCGCGATGGCGCCCTGGCGCTTGTCTTGACCCTGTCGCAGTGGCAATCGTCCAACGCTTGAGCGACCCGAAAGGACCCATCGTGCTCCCTGACTGGATCTCCCTCGATTGTGCCGCGCCGTCCGAGAGCCATCGGCAGGCGGCCATGGCGCGCCAGGCGCAGCTGACCAAGCCGCTCGGTGCGCTTGGCCGGCTGGAGGAGGTGGCTGTCGAGCTGGCGGCGCTGCAGGCGACGGACCACCCAGGTGCCGACCGGGCGCCCGTCGTGCTGTTCGCCGGCGATCACGGGATCGCGGCGCAGGGGGTCTCGGCCTATCCGCCGGAGGTCACAGTGCAGATGCTTCGCAACTTTGCCGGTGGAGGCGCGGCGATTGCGGTGCTCGCGCGTCATCTCAACTGCCCGCTCGAGGTGGTCGACGTTGGCACGCTGGCGAGCGATGCCGTTCCCGGCGTGGTGGCCGACAAGACGCGCCGCGGCACGCGCGACTTCAGTGTCGCGCAGGCGCTCACGCCGGAGGAGGTGGCCTTCGCCTGCGATGCCGGGCGCCGCGCGCTGGCGCGGCAGGCCGATCATCAGCCGCAGCTCGTCATCTTCGGCGAGATGGGGATCGGCAACACGACATCAGCCGCCGCGATCGCCGCCGCGCTATTGTCCTGCGCGCCGGTCGACATCGTCGGCAGCGGCACGGGTCTCGACGCCGATGGGCGCGCCAAGAAGGCCGCCGTCATTGTCGCAGCCCTGGCGCGGCATGGACTGACATCGGACGCGGCGGTGGCGGATATCCTGGCCGCCGTCGGCGGCTTCGAGATCATCGCAATGGCCGGCGCCATGATCGCTGCCGCGCAGCGGCGTTGGCCAGTGCTGGTCGATGGCTTCATCGTCTCGGTCGCGGCGCTCGCGGCGGTCAGGCTCAATCCGTCGTGCCGTACCTGGCTACTGTTCTCGCACCGCTCGGCCGAGCGCGGTCATGCGCTGGTGCTCGACGCGCTCGGCGCCCATCCGTTGATCGATCTCGACCTCAGGCTCGGGGAGGCCTCCGGCGCCGCCACCGCGCTGCCGATCATCCGGCTCGCCTGCGCGCTGCATAACGGCATGGCCACCTTCGCGGAGGCTGCCGTCTCGGGACGCGACGCGTGATGCGGATCGATCTGCTGCGGCACGGCTCGACCGGGCGCGACGGTTATCTCGACGGCCGCACCGACCCGCCGCTCACGGATGACGGCTGGGATCAGGTCGGGCGGCAGACCGAGAGCCGGATGTGGCGCCGCGTCGTGAGTTCGCCCTTGGCACGCGCGCGTGCGGCCGCCGAGGACTATGCGCGGCGAACCGGCTGTACGCTGGAGATCGATGGCGATTGGCGCGAGCTTCACTTCGGCCGCTGGGACGGACGGAGGCGCAGGGACATTGCCGCCGAGGCCCGCGGAGCCGACTTGCTGGCGGCGTTCTACGCCGATCCCGCAGTTGCGGCGCCCGAGGGCGAGAGCTGGGCCGACCTGCAGGCGCGGGTCGCGCGCGCCGTCGAGCGTGTTCTGACCCATTCAGGGGCGGCACCGGTTCTGGTGGTCAGCCATGGCGGTGCCATCCGTGCCGCGCTATCGCATTTGCTCGGCTGGCCCTTGCCTCAGCTGTGGAGCTTGCGGATTCAGCCTGGCACCCGCATCACGCTCGAAGCCGGGCGGGGGGCGGACGGCGCGCCCTGGGGCGAAATCGTCGAGATCATCCAGCCATGAGTTTGCGTGACTTCTGGATCGCATTGCAGTTCATGACGCGTCTGCCGACGCCGCGCGTCGTCGAGTCCCGGCCGGACGATCTCGCACGGGCATCGCCGTGGTTTCCGGCCGCAGGGCTGGTGATCGGCGCGTGCCTGGCCCTGATCGCCCGGATTTTCCAAAGCGCCGATCCATGGATCGTCGCGCTGGCCGTGGTCGTCGCCTGGATCTGGATCACAGGCGCGCTGCATCTCGACGGTCTCGGCGATGTCGCCGACGCGTTCGGCGCCGCGCATGGCAAGCCCGAGCGCTTCATCGCTGTGCTGGGCGATCCTCATGCCGGCAGCTTCGCGGTGGTGGCCATCAGCCTGCAGATCGCCGCCAAGCTGGTGCTGCTCGCCGAGCTGGCGACGGGGCCGACCGGCTGGGCGCTTCTGCTGATCCCGGCCTGGGCGCGCCTGGGCACGTTGGTCTGGAGCAAGATGCTGGTGTCGTTGAAGCCGGGGCTGGGTGCGAGCGTGTCGAACCGCGCCGGCTGGAATGTCATTGCTGGATGGAGCGTCGTCCTGGCGATCGGCGCGCTTGCCGGCGCCGTCCCGAGCTTGCTTGCCATCGCACTCATCCCGGCCGTCGCAGTCTATTGGCAATGGCGGCTCGGCGGCATCACCGGCGACTGTCACGGCGCCAGCATCGAGGTGACGGAGACGCTGCTGCTCGCCGCTTGCGTGCTGGGCTAGCCGGCGTCGCCGAGCGCCTGAGTCAGGCGCTGCCACGCGGCTTCATCACCGGGGAGCCCGAAGCGCAGCCAGTTCGGCTGCGCCGGGAAGCGTCTGACATGGATGCCGCGGCGGGCCAGCCGTTCGGCGATGTCAGTCGCGCCGGTCGAGGCGACCAGCCGGAACAACGGCGTGCCGCCGATGGCGACGCAACCGGCCTTGGACAGCAGCCCGTCGATGCGCGCGCAGTCCTTGACCAAGCGGGCGCGTGTCTGGTGCAGCCACGCTTCATCGGCCAGTGCGGCCATCCCGATGGCGAGCGCAGCTCCCGACACCGCCCACGGCCCGAGCTGCTCGCGCAGCTGCTGTGCGATGTCCTCGGCGCTGATCGCAAATCCCAGCCGCACGCCGGCAAGACCATAGACCTTGCCGAACGAGCGCAGCACGATCGTCGCCGGCGGCAGGTCCGTCGCAAGGCTCGCGTTGGCGGGATAGAGGTCGATGAAGGCTTCGTCGACGATCAGCAGGCCATCCCGGCGACGCAGGGTGGCGGCCAGGCTGACTAGCGTCTCGCGCGCCAGCAGCCGCCCGGTCGGATTATTGGGATTCACCACCACCGCCACATCGGCGTCGGCCAGTCTGCCGACATCGTCGGTCAGGCTGACGCGATGGCCACCGCCGCGCCAGCACCGCGCGTGCTCCTCATAGGTCGGCGCGAGCACGGTGACGGTCGAGCACGGGCGCAGCCGCGGCAGGATCTGCAGCAGCGCCTGTGTGCCGGGAGCGGCCACGATTTGCTCAGGCGCGTCCACGCCATAGCGCGCGGTGGCCGTCGCGCGGAGCGCGCGTTCCTCGGAGGCGGCCGGCAAGCGTTGCCACGAGGCGGGCGGGATCGGTGGCACCGGGTAGGGCACGGGATTGATGCCGGTGGACAGGTCGATCCAGGGGCGCGGCGCATCGGGGTAGCGACGGCTGATGGCATCGAGATCGCCGCCGTGAACGATCGCTTCCGGCGGGGTCTGCTGCGTGCTAGTCGCTCTGTCGTCCATGTCTGTCCTTCAGCGGAGAGCGATGTTCGTCTCACTCGCGCTCGCGGCGCTCCTCATCGAGGCTGTCGTCGGTTATCCCCAAATCCTGTTGCAGCGGATCGGTCATCCGGTGATGTGGATCGGCGCGCTGATAGCATGGGCTGACCGCCGCTGGAACGGGGCCGACGCACGCTTCGCGGTGCGCCGGGCGCGCGGCATCGCACTGGTCGCTCTGCTGGTCCTGGGGATGATGGCGATTGGCCTGGCCGCGACATCGGCCACGCAGGCCGTGTTCGGGGAGCCGGCGGCAACGATCATCCTGGCCGTATCGGCGAGCAGCCTGCTGGCCCAGCGCAGCCTCGATGCGCATGTCGCTGCGGTTGCTGAAGGATTGGAGAAAGAGGGGCTCGACGGCGGTCGCCGCACGGTGGCGATGATCGTCGGGCGTGATCCCGAGCGGCTGGATGAAGCCGGCGTGGCGCGCGCCGCGATCGAGAGCCTCGCCGAGAATTTTTCGGATGGAATCGTTGCGCCGCTGTTCTGGCTTGCGGTCGGCGGGCTCCCTTGCATCCTGATCTACAAGGCGATCAACACCGCCGACAGCATGATCGGTCATCTCTCCGAGCGTCACCGCGCCTTCGGCTGGGCGGCGGCGCGGCTCGACGATCTCATCAATTTGCCGGCGTCCCGGTTGTCGGCGGTGTGGCTTGCCGGTGCGGCGGCGGTCGTTCCCGGAGCGTCCTGGCGTGCCGCGCTGCAGATGGTCGGACGCGATGCCTCCAAGCATCATTCGCCCAATGCTGGCTGGCCAGAAGCCGCAATGGCCGGTGCGTTGGGGCTGCGGCTGGCGGGGCCGCGCGTCTATGACGGTGAAACGGTCGCGGATGCATGGATGGGCCAGGGCCGGTCGGCTTTGAATGCGGGCGATATCAGGCAGGCCCTCCGGCTTTATCGGACCGCGTGCCTGATCCAGGGCATCGTCGTCGCTGCGCTGGCCCTCGCCGCGATCATGTGATCGCACGCGGCACGCGCGCGAGATCCAGAATGCGGTCGATATCGATGTAGCGTTCGAGATGTGCCGCGAGCGCATCCAGGGTCGCATCGACATCGGCGTCATAGGACTGGCCGCTTGCGGTGGTGCCGAGACCGCGCAGCCAATGCGCGCGCAGGTGGTCATCGGCGAACAGGCCATGCACATAGCAGCCGGCGATCTGGCCGCCAGCCGCAACGGCCCCATCGCGGCGGCCGTCGGAGAACACGAGGAAGGGGTGTTGTGCGGCGGGCCCGTCGGTGCGGCCGATATGCATCTCGTAGCCGCGGAAGGGCGCCTCATCTTGAGTCAATCTGCCCTCGACGTCGCGCAGCGCCTTGTCGCCTGTCAGTGTCGTTTCGATGTCGAGCAGCCCAAGTCCCGCGACCGCGCCCGGCGCGCCTTCATGTCCGTCGGGATCGCTGATCATTCGCCCCAGCATCTGATAGCCGCCGCAGATGCCGAGGACGCGGCCGCCGCGGCGCAGATGCGCCTGCAGATCGATGTCCCAGCCCGCCTCGCGCAAGGCGGCAAGGTCGGCGATCGTCGCCTTGGAGCCCGGCAGGATGACGACGGCTGCGTCTCCCGGAATCGGCGTGCCCGGCCTGAGGAATTGCAGGTCGACGCCGTCCTCCAGCCGCAACGGATCGAACTCGTCGAAATTGGAGATCCGGGGATAAGCGAGCACGGCGATCTTTGGCCGATCTCTGCTCCACACTCCGCCCCCAGGCAGTCCGAGCGCATCCTCCGCCGGCAGACGGCGCGCATCCGCGAAATGCGGAATGAGCCCGAGCGATGTCCATCGGGTTCTTGTCGCAATCTCGCTCATGCCCGAGGCAAACAAGGCGGGATCACCGCGGAACTTGTTGACCAGGAAGCCCGCGATGAGCGCGGCATCGTCGGGCGCGAGCACAGCCTGGGTGCCGACCAGGCTCGCAATGACGCCGCCGCGGTCGATGTCACCGATCAGCACCACGGGGATCTGTGTGGCCTGCGCGAAGCCCATATTGGCGATGTCGCCGGCTCGCAGGTTGATCTCCGACGCCGAGCCTGCGCCTTCCACCAACGCGATGTCTGTATCGGCGATCAGATGATGAAAGCTATCAAGCACGGCCTTCATCAATTGCGGCTTCATGGCCTGATAGGCGGACGCCTTGGCATTGCCGATCACGCGGCCCTGGACCACGACCTGCGAGCCGATCTCGCTCTGCGGCTTCAAGAGCACCGGGTTCATGTGCACCGTCATCGGCCGCCGCGCCGCGCGCGCCTGCAGCGCCTGGGCGCGGCCGATCTCGCCGCCATCGGCGGTGACCGCGGCGTTGTTCGACATGTTCTGCGGCTTGAACGGCGCCACCTTCAGCCCCCGCAAGGTCAGCGCCCGTGCGAGCCCGGCGACGATCAGCGACTTGCCGACGTCGGAGCCGGTGCCCTGGAACATGATGGCGCGTGCGGGCATGGACTAGTACTCGATGCCTTCCTGCGCCTTCACGCCGGCCGCGAAGTGATGCTTGACGAGGTTCATCTCGGTGACGAGATCGGCGGCCTCGATCAGCTCCGGCTTGGCGTTGCGGCCGGTGACGACGACGTGCAGATCGGGGCGGCGCCCGGCCAGCGTTGCGACCACGTCGCCGATCGGCAGATGGTCATAACGCAAGGCGATGTTGAGCTCGTCGAGGATCAGCAGCCGGATCGTGGGATCGGCCATCAGCTCCTTCGCCTTGCCCCAGGCGCGCTCGGCCGCGGCGACGTCGCGCGCGCGATCCTGCGTCTCCCAAGTGAAGCCTTCGCCGAGCGTGTGCCACGACACCTGATCGCCGAAACGCTCGATCGCCTTGCGCTCCCCGGTCTCCCACGCACCCTTGCCGAACTGCACGACGCCGATGCGAAAGCCGCGGCCCAGAGCGCGCAGCATCAGGCCCCAGGCCGCGGTCGACTTGCCCTTGCCTTTGCCGGTGTGGACGATCAGCAGGCCCTTTTCGACGGTCTTCGACGCCACCTCGGCATCCTGAACCGCCTTGCGATTCTCCATCTTGGCCTTGTGGCGGGCATCCTCGGCGCTCTCGGTCATCGGCAGATTCCTTTCATGTCCAAGTCCGGTCTGAGCCCTGTTCATTTCAAGATCAGCGGCAGTCCCGCCGCCATCAGAATCACCCGATCGGCCGCCGCTGCGACGTCCTGGTTCAGCCGCCCCTGCGCATCGCGGAATGCGCGCGCCAGCGCATTGTCCGGGACGATGCCGAGACCGACCTCATTGGACACGACGACGATCGGACCGGACACTGCGGCGAGCGCATCGACGAGATCGGCACAGCAAGCCGCGACGTCCATTTCGGCGAGCATCACATTGCTGAGCCAGAGCGTCAGGCAGTCGATCAGCAGCGGCATGCGCGAGCCGGCATGGGCGCGGACGAGAGCGGGAAGATCATGGGTGGTCTCACGCGTCTGCCATCCCGCCACGCGCCGCGCCTTGTGCTGCGCGATGCGCGCGGTCATCTCATCGTCGAATGCCAGTGCGGTCGCAACATAGATCCAGGGCGGCGGATTCGTGGTCACCAGCGCCTCAGCATGGCGGCTTTTGCCCGAGCGCGCGCCGCCGAGCACCAAGGTCAGGCGCGGCAGGGCGGGGGACGGCGGGGCAGGGTCCATGGGGACGATTCCGATTGACGGGCTTTGGCGCGACCCGTATCTAACAGGATGACGGTTCTCCGAAAGGAGAGATTTAGGGAACACGGTGCGGGTTCTGAACCCAAGGCCGTGGCTGCCCCCGCAACTGTAATCGGCGAGTGTGAGGCCAAGACACCACTGGGAAACCGGGAAGGTGGTTTCACGCAGCGACCCGAGAGCCAGGAGACCTGCCGTCGACATTGCTGTTGGCCGACCCGTCGCGCGGGGAGTCGCGATGCTGGTTTGATCCCGCCGGGATGGGCGGGATGCCGTCGGATGCAGCGCATCGTCCGGCCCTCTGGGGAGCCGGCAAGCGACGGAGATGGCCATGAAGTTCAACCGCACTGCGTCCTTCGCGCTCGCGAGCCTTGTCCTGCTCGCGGCTGAGCCCGCCTTTGCGCATCATATGATGGACGGCAAGCTGCCGCAGACCTTCGCGCAAGGTCTGCTGTCCGGTTTGGGTCATCCCGTCATCGGGCTCGATCATCTGGCGGCCATCGTGGGCGCCGGCATCGTTGCGGCGCTGCTCGGGCGCGGCTTTGCTCCGGTGCTCGCCTTCACCACCGCAATGATCGCCGGCGTCGGTCTGCATCTGGCCAAGGCCAACATTCCGGCGGCCGAACTGCTGGTCGGTCTTTCCACCGCGGTGGTCGGTCTTCTGGTCGTGATGCGCGGCCAATTCGGCGTGCTGCCCGTCGCGGCTCTGTTCGCTCTGACCGGCCTCGTGCACGGCTATGCGCTGGGTGAGTCGATCGTCGGCGCCGAAAACACCCCGCTCGGGGCCTATTTCGCCGGCCTGCTGGTGATCCAGACCCTGATCGCGGTGGGAGCATTCCTGGGCACGAAGGCGCTGTCCGCGAAGGCCGACACGCTTGCGCCAGTCGCGCTGCGCGTCGCGGGCGCTGCCATCGTTCTGGTGGGCGGTGTCGCGGCGGCGACGGCGGCCGGCGTGATCGGCTGATTGATGACCGCATCAGAGCTTGGGCAGACGACACTGTTCGTCTGCGTTACTTGCCGTGCGCAGGGTGTGGACAGTGCGTCGGCTGACCAGCCGCGGGCTGGAGCGCGTCTGCTTGCCGCGATCGAGGCCGCGCCCGCAGAGCAGCGCGCCGGTGTTGCCGTGGTCGGCGTCGAGTGCCTATCGAACTGCAACCGTGCCTGCACCGTCGCGGTGACGGCGCCGGGCAAGTGGACCTATGTGCTCGGCGCACTCGATCCCGACATTCATGCGCAGGATGTGCTGACATTCGCTCAGCTGCATCAGCGTCACGAGGCCGGTCTGCCGGCCTGGCGCGAGCGTCCGGAATACATCCGCAAGAACACCGTTGCGCGGGTACCCGCGCTGTCGTTGCCGCGCTGAAGACGAGAGCTCTCGCCATGACAAAGTCCTACGCCAAGACGCCTTGCACCATCGTCACCGGTTTCCTTGGCGCGGGGAAGACCACGCTGGTGCGCAACCTGATCGAGACGGCGAATGGCCGAAGGCTCGCGATCATCGTCAACGAGTTCGGCGATGTCGGCATCGATGGCGACATCCTGAAAGGGTGCGGCGTGCCGGACTGTCCAGAGGATCGCATCGTCGAGCTGTCCAACGGATGCCTGTGCTGTACGGTCGCGGATGATTTCGTGCCGGCGCTCAAGAGCCTGCTGGACCAGAAGGAGCCGCCCGAGCATATTGTGATCGAGACCTCGGGCCTCGCACTGCCGAAGCCGCTGGTGCAGGCCTTCAACTGGCCGGAGATTGCGACGCGTGTGACCGTCGATGGCGTCGTCGCTGTCGTCGATGGCCCTGCTGTCGCCGCTGGCCGCTTCGCCGATGATCCGGAGGCCTTGGCCGCGCAGCGTGCCGCCGACGATTCGCTCGATCACGACAATCCGCTCGAGGAGGTCTATGAGGATCAGCTGCTCTGCGCCGACCTCGTTGTGATGAACAAGAGCGACCTCTTGAGCGAGCAGCAGCGCAAGGATGTTGCGGCTGAGATCGCCGCGAAGGTGCAACGCGCCGTCAAGGTCATTGCGACGGAGCACGGCAGGCTGTCCGCGTCCGTTCTGCTCGGCCTCGGCGCCGCGGCCGAGCAGGACCTCGCCGCGCGGCCCTCGCATCACGACAATGAGGCCGAGCACGATCACGACGATTTCGAGAGTTTCGTGCTCGATGTGCCCGCGCAGATTTCGCCGGACGCGCTCGTCGACCGCATTGCCGCTGCCGTCGATGCGCATGACGTGCTGCGCGTGAAGGGATTCGTGGAGGTGGCCGGCAAGCCGCTGCGCCTGCTGGTGCAGGCCGTCGGCAACCGCATCCAGCACCAGTTCGAGCGTCCGTGGCGGGCGGGGGAAACGCGGCAGGGCCGGCTGGTGGTGATCGGCGAGCGTGGCCTCGATGCGGCCGCGATCCAGAGCCTGATCGCGGGATAGGCGAGGGCGATGCATCTCCTGGCGACATCCGGCGCAGATCTCGACGACCTCGAACAGGCCGTGGATCTCGCACAGTCGCCGGCCGAGATCGTGGTGCTGTCGTTTTCGGACAGTGACCTGTCGGCGCTGGCGGGGGCGTGGACCGCATCGGCGGCCGAGTTGCCCAGCCTGCGGCTCGCCAGCCTGAAGCGGCTGAAGCATCCCATGTCGGTGGATCTCTACATCGACAGCGTCATCCTCGGGGCGCGCGCCGTCGTCGTGCGTTGCCTCGGTGGGCTCGACTACTGGCGCTATGGGATGGAGCGCATCGCGGCGGTTTGCCGGAGCCGCAAGATCCTGCTGGCGGCGCTGCCGGGAGATGACCGCGCCGATGACCGGCTCGATGAGTTCTCGACCTTGCCGAAAGAGTCGACAGCGCGGCTGTATGGTTATCTGCACGAGGGCGGCATCGGCAATGCGCGCGAGGCGCTGCACTATCTGGCCATGCTGCTCGGCCGCGACGCGACGTTTGCCGAGCCGGTCGCGATCGGTTCGATCGTCGGCTTCGTGCCGGATCGTGGCGCCGTCGCCATCGACGATCTCTGTTCTGGCGATGACAAGCGGCCAGCCGCGCTGATCGTGTTCTATCGCGCCAGCTTGCTTGCCGCCGACACGGCGGGAATTGCGGAACTGATGCGGACGATCGAGCGCGGGGGGCTCGCCGCAGCGGCTGTGGCGGTCACCAGCCTCAAGGATCCGAGCATCGCGGATGCGATGGGGCGATTGATCGCGACGCGGCGTCCCGCGATCATCCTGAATGCGACCGCATTCTCTGCGTTGCGCGATGACGGCTCGACCGTGCTGGACGCAGCCGACGCGCCGGTGCTGCAGATCATCCAGGCGCAGAGCACCGAAGAGGCCTGGGCCGCCTCGTCGCGCGGCCTTTCGCCGACCGATCTTGCCATGAATGTGGTGCTGCCGGAGCTGGACGGCCGCTTGCTGGCGCGTCCGATCGCCTTCAAGGGCGAGGCCGCAGCGGATGAGCGTCTGCAATTCGGCACTATCAGCTACGTTCCGCAGGCGGATCGTGCGTCCTATGTCGCCCGGCTCGCTGCGCGATGGGCGCGGCTGCGCGCGGCGCCGGCAGGCGAGCGCCGTATGGCGCTGATGCTGTCGGACTACCCGGCGCGCGGCGGGCGTCGTGGCTATGCGGTCGGTCTCGACACCAGCGCGAGCGCTGCGGCCATTGCGCAGCTCCTCGCCCAGGCAGGATACGATCTTGGCGGTGCTCCACCGACCGCCGCGCAGATCGAAGCGTTGCTGCGCGACGAGGCGGATGACCTCGTCGTGCCGTTCGCGGTCTATCAAAGCGCTTTGAAGCTGTTGCCGGAAGGGCTGCAGGACGCGCTGCATGAGTGCTGGGGCGAGGCCGCGGCCGACCCGGCATTTCGCGATGGCGCCTTTCGCTTTCCGGTGCTGCGCGCCGGAAAGCTTACAATTTTGCTGCAGCCGGATCGCGGCAGTCGTGCGGACCGCAAATCCGGCTATCACGACACGACCGTGCCGCCGCGGCATGGCTACGTCGCGCTCTATGCGCATCTGCGCGAGGTCGAGACGATCGATGCCCTGGTTCATCTCGGCGCGCATGGAACGCTGGAATGGCTGCCGGGCAAGGCGCTGGCGCTGTCGAACACATGCTGGCCGGAGGCCGTGCTCGGCCCGCTTCCCGTCATCTATCCGTTCATCGTCAACAATCCCGGCGAGGCGATGCAGGCCAAGCGCCGGCTTGCGGCGCTGACGCTCGGACATCTCACGCCGCCGCTGGCGCAGGCCGGTCTGCACGGACCGTTGCTGGAGCTGGAGGGGCTGGTCGAAGAATATGCCGAAGCCGATGGGCTCGATCGGCGCCGCCTCAGACTGCTGGAAGACGAGATCATCGCGCGGGCCTGGCAGAGCGGTCTCGCCGCCGATTGCGGGCTCGACCGCACCATGAACGGCCGCGAGGCGGTGGCGCAGCTCGACGCCCAGCTCTGCGATATCAAGGAGCTGGCGGTGCGCGACCGCCTCCATGTGTTCGGCCAGGCTCCGGACGCGCCGGCGGCCGGCCTGCTCATCGACGCGATCGCGGCAGCCGCTGGCCAGGCGGGCGGCGCCGTCGATCGCGCCGACGTCGAAACCCGAATTCACGCGAGCGTCGTCGCCGAGCGCGAGGCGCTGCTGGCCGCGCTCGATGGCCGCCGCGTGGCGGCCGGGCCCGCTGGCGCGCCGAGCCGCGGCCGTCTCGACGTGCTGCCCACCGGGCGCAATCTGACTGCGATCGACCCGCGGGCCATTCCGACCCGGACCGCGGCCGTGGTCGGCGTGCGCGCGGCCGACGAGGTGATCCGGCGTTATCTTCAGGACCACGGCGATTATCCGCGGTCGCTGATGCTCGATCTCTGGGCTTCCGCATCGCTGCGAACCGGCGGTGACGATCTCGCCCAGGCGCTGGCCTATCTCGGCGTGCGCCCGCGCTGGGATCTGAATTCGAACCGCGTCACCGGCATCGATGTGCTGCCTTTGGCGATGCTCGATCGGCCGCGCATCGACGCGACGCTGCGCATCTCGGGATTGTTTCGCGACCTGTTCGAAGCGCAGATCGCGCTGTTCGATCTCGCCGTGCAGAAGGTCGCCGTGCTCGACGAGGACGATGCCGACAATCCCTTGGCCGCGGCGCGGCGGCGCGGCGAGAGCCTCGCGCGCGTGTTCGGTGGCGCGCCCGGCAGCTACGGCGCCGTCGCCGCCGACCTCGCGCTCGGGATGACATGGGAAACCCGATCGCAGCTCGGCGACGCCTATCTGGACGGCAGCGGCTATAGTTTCGGCGGAGGGCATGACGGCGTGTCGGCCGCCGCGACGTTTCGTGACCGGGTTCGCAGCATCGATGCGCTGGTGCATCCGCAGGACGATCGTGAGCGCGATCTGCTGGACGGCGAGGAGGTCGCCGACTTCGCCGGCGGCTTCGCCGCTGCGGCCGCATCGCTCGGCGCGACACCCGCGCTGCTGCATCTCGACACCAGCCGGCCCGACCAGCCGAAGGCACGCACGTTTGACGAGGAGATCGCCCGTGTGGTGCGCGGCCGACTCACCAATCCGCGTTGGATCTCGGGCATGCTCGCCCACGGCTATCGCGGCGTCGCCGAGATCGCGCAAGGAATCGACGCGCTCTACGCTTTCGCGGCCACGTCGGACAGCGTTCCCGAGCATCTGTTTGATCTGGCGCATGGGGCGTTGCTGCGCGACGAGGCAGTGTTGGACGGCATGATCGCGCGCAATCCGGCGGCCGTGGCCGCCATTCTGTCGCGGTTCGAGGATGCGCTGCGCCGACGCCTCTGGGTGCCGCGTCGCAATGCTGTTGCTGACGAGCTTGCGCTGGCCCATACGCGCCTCGTGCCAACGGAGAGAGTGTCGTGACCGCCGCGGTCGATATCAAAGGCTGGTGTCCCGGGGCGCGGCGGCCGATGCCGAGCGGTGACGGGCTCATCGTTCGCGTTCGGCCGCATGGCGGCGCCTTGCCGGTCGCCGCGCTGCGTGACCTGGCTGAGGCGGCTGAGCGCTTCGGCAATGGCCAGATCGATCTGACGCGGCGCGCCAATCTGCAGATCCGCGGCGTTTCCCCAGCGACCTTGGCGCCGTTGTGGGAGGTCTTGGAGAGGCTCCGGGTGCTCGACGACAGCGCGGAGCTGGAGGCGATCCGAAACATCGTGATCAATCCGCTGGCGGGATTGGACCCCGCGGAAATGATCGACATGCGTCCCGTTGCGGCCGAGCTGGAGGCCTTGCTGGCGTCCGATCAGGCGCTTGAGGCGTTGCCGGCCAAGTTCGGTTTCGTGCTCGACGGCGGCGGCCGGCTGCCGCTGACGGATCTTGCCGCCGATATTCGGCTCGCGGCCTGTGATCGCGACGGTCGCGGCCGCGTCGCGCTCGGCATGGCGGCCATGGATGGCGTCGCATGGCTTGGCACCACCGACGCCGCTGATGCCCCGGCCAAGGCTGTGCAGCTCGCGCGGCTCGTGCTGCAGCACAGCCCGACGCGCCGCTCCGCGACGCTGCCGTCGACGATGCAAACTGCTCTGAGCGCCGCGCTGGGGCTGACGGTTTCTGATGCCATCGCGACGAGGGCGATCGCGCCATCGGAGCGCTGCGGTCTGATCGCTTTGACGGACCAGACCTGCGCCGTCGGCCTCGGCGCGCCGTTCGGTCGCCTCGACAGCGAGACGCTGATGCGGCTCGCGGCTGTGCTCGCGGCCCATGATGTCTGCGAGATCCGCCTGTCACCTTGGCGCAGATTGTATGTCGCAGTACGCCGCGAAACGGCCGCGCAGTGCGTGTCCGATGCGGCGCGGCTTGGCCTGATCGTCGATGATTCGGATCCGTTGATGCGCATCGATGCCTGTTCGGGCGTCGGCGGCTGTCCGTCGACCGGGCTGGCGACGCGGCAACACGCGCGCATGCTCGTGGCCGCGATGGCGCGCACAGGGTTCAAAGGTTCGTTGCACGTCTCCGGCTGCGCCAAGGGGTGCGCGCGCTCGGCGCCGGCAGAGCTGGTGCTGGCCGGTGACGGCGATCATTATCGCATCATCCGCCACGGCACCGTGAAGAGCGCGTCCTGCGGCATGTTCGATCCGGCGCGCGATGGGACAGCGGCCGGGCTGTTCCGAGCAAGCGAGAACGCCGATGTCTGACCTGCGCGACTACATCAAGGATGGGGCGGAGATCTATCGGCGCTCGTTCGCGACGATCCGCCGCGAAGCTGACCTGACGCGCTTTCAGGGCCTGGAAGAGAAGATCGCCGTGCGCATCATCCACGCCTGCGGCATGGTCGAGATCACGTCCGACATCGAGATCTCCGAACGCTTCGCGGCCGAGGCACGCGCCGCGCTTGATCGCGGCGCGCCGATCCTGTGCGATGCAAAGATGGTGGCGCAGGGCATCACGCGCGCCAGACTGCCTGCCAACAACGAGATCATCTGCACGCTCGATGATCCCAAGGTTCCAGCTTTGGCCGCGCAGCTCGGCACGACGCGCTCGGCCGCGGCGCTCGAATTGTGGCGTCCGCATCTCGGCGGCGCGCTGGTCGCGATCGGCAACGCGCCGACGTCGCTGTTTCATCTGCTCGATATGCTGGACCAGGGCGCGCCGCGGCCGGCAGCGGTGATCGGAACAGCGGTCGGCTTCGTCGGCGCGCGCGAATCGAAGGAGGCGCTCGCGGCCGATGGCCGCGTGCCGTATCTGATCGTGAAAGGACGCAAGGGCGGCAGCGCGATGGCCGTTGCGGCGGTGAATGCCATCGCGAGCGATGCCGAATGAGCCTGCTCGACACCATCGCGGGCGTGGCCGATGCCGGCACGTTGTACGGCATCGGCGTTGGTCCCGGCGACGTGCGTTACCTCACGCTGCGCGCGGCCGGCCTGGTCCGGTCGGTCGATGTGGTGGCGTTCTTCGCTAAGCGCGGGATGGAGGGCCATGCCCGCCGGATCGTCGCGCCGCTGATGGATGCCGGCCGTCGTGAGTTGCGGCTGGAATATCCCGTCACCGAAGAGGTGCCTGTCGCCGATCCGTCCTATCAGGCGCAGATCGGCGGTTTCTATCACCGCGCGGCGGAGAGTATCGCGGCGCATCTTGCCGCTGGACGGTCGGTCGGGTTGCTGTCGGAAGGCGATCCGTTCTTCTACGGTTCGTTCATGCATATGTGGCGCCGGCTCGAGCGTGATCATCCGGTCGAGGTCGTGCCCGGCGTGACCGGCATGTCCGGATGCTGGACCAAGGCCAACGTTCCGATCACCTGGGGTGATGACATCCTCTCGGTGTTGCCAGGTACGTTGGACGAGGACGTCCTACATGATCGGCTGGCGCGTTGTGAGGCGGCCGTGATCATGAAGGTCGGGCGCAATCTGACGAAAGTGAAGCGAGCCATCATCCGCGCCGGCTTGATCGACCGCGCCCTCTATATCGAGCGTGGCACGATGGAGGCACAGCGCGTCGCGCCGTTGGCTGAGATCGAACTGGCGCGCGGCCCGTATTTCTCGATGATCCTGATCCCGGGACAGGGGCGTCGGCTGTGACGGGCACGCTCACCATCGTGGGGGTCGGTCCGGGGCGGCCGGAGCTGATCACGCCGGCGGCGTCGCGAGTGATCGCTGCTGCGACCGACTTGATCGGCTACGGACCTTATCTCGACAGGGTCGCCACCAGCTCTCCGGGCCAGGTCCGCCACGCCAGCGACAACCGGGTCGAGCTCGATCGCGCGCGGCACGCGCTCACCCTCGCCAGCGAAGGCCGGCAGGTTGCCGTGGTGTCGGGAGGCGATCCCGGCGTGTTCGCCATGGCCGCCGCCGTGTTCGAGGCGGTCGAGACCGGGCCCCTGGCCTGGCGCGAGCTGGACATCCGCGTCGAGCCCGGCGTCACCGCGATGCTCGCAGCGGCCGCTGAGGTCGGCGCGCCGCTTGGCGGCGATTTCTGCGCGATCTCGCTCTCCGACAATCTCAAGAGCTGGACCACGATCAGGCGTCGCCTCGAAGCCGCGGCCACGGCCGATTTCGTGATCGCGCTCTACAATCCGCTGTCGAAAGCGCGACCGCACCAGCTCGGCCAGGCGTTCGAGTTGTTGCGGCAGCTCAAGCCGCCATCGACTGTCGTCGTGATGGTGCGTGCCGCCGGCAGCGGCGATGTCAGACGGATCATCACGACGCTGGCGGAGGTCAATCCTGACGACGCCGATATGCGTACGCTGGTGATGATCGGGGCGACGGCCACGCGCCTGATCGCGCGCGAGGGCAGGGCGCCTTGGGTCTATACTTTGCGCCGTGAGGTGGAGGGTGGCGCATGAGCAAGTTGCGTCTCCAGCCAGAGCAGTGCCTGCCGCGCATCGTCGAGCGCGATGCCATGCGGCTTGTCGGGGCGCGCGATCATCACCACGGGAATGCCGAGCCGCCGCGCGGCCGCGATCTTCGGATAGGTCGCAGCGCCGCCGGAGTTCTTGGAAACGATGAAGGCGACGCGCTGCTGGATCAGGAAGTCGTGCTCCTTCGCGTCGTCGAACGGCCCGCGATCATAGACGAAGCGAATATCCGGCGGCAGGGCGATGTCGCCGGGCGGGTCGATCGTGCGAGCGATGTAATGGTGCTGCGGAGCCGCGGCAAACGCCGCGAGCTCCAGCCGGCCGAGGCTGAGGAAGATTCGCGCCGCCGTCGCGCCGAGCGCCGCGGCTGCAGCCTCCGCGCTGTCGACCTCGATCCAGCGATCTCCGTCCTGGCGCTGCCATGCGGCGCGCCGGATCGAGACGAGCGGCAGCGACAAGGCACGGCAGGCCGCGACGGCATGGCGCGAGATCTGATCCGCATAAGGATGCGTCGCGTCGATCACTGCGGCGATCGCACGATCGCGCAGCCATGCTTCCAATCCGGCAACGCCGCCGAAGCCGCCGATGCGCGTCGGCAGCGGCTGCGGCTTGGGCGAGGCGGTGCGGCCGGCGAGCGAGAGCGTCGCCGCGAAGCGGGCGTCGCCGTCCAGCAGACGCGCCAGCTCCGAAGCTTCGGTCGTGCCGCCGAGAATGAGAATGCGCATGCAGGACAGGGTCCATCATGAATCCGCAGCCAACTTGCAACGCGGCGCGCTGGCTGTCCATCGTCGGCATCGGTGAGGACGGCGTTGAGGGGCTTTCGCAGCCTGCCCGCCGTCTCATTGCGCAGGCCGCGTTGGTGGTCGGCGGCGCGCGCCATCTGGAGCTCGCGGCGTCGCTGATTTCAGGCGAGCGGCTGGCCTGGCCAAGTCCGCTGCATCTGGCGTTCGAGCGGATCGAGGCCCGCAGGGGAGAGCCGGTGGTCGTGCTCGCCAGCGGCGATCCATTCACCTACGGCGTCGGCAAGCAGCTGATGCAGCGCTTCGGCGCGGCGGACATGCTGTGCGTGCCGCAGCCATCCGCCTTCAGTCTGGCGGCGGCGCGGCTCGGCTGGCCGCTGCAGGATGTCGCTCTGGTCACCCTGCATGGCCGCCCGCTCGAAGGGATCATCCGCCATCTCGTGCCGGGGGCGCGCATTCTCGCGCTGGCTTGGGATGGATCGACGGCGGGCAAGCTCGCGGCTCTGCTGACGTCACGGCGCATGGGGCGCTCGCGCCTGACCGTGCTCGAGGCGATGGGCGGACCGCAGGAGCGGGTGCGCAGCGCGGCGGCCAATGTCTTCGATCTGTCGGACATCCACCCGCTGACGACGATTGCTCTGGAGGTGATCGGCGAGCCGGACGCCCCGGTGATTCCGCTCACGTCGGGTCTCGCCGATGATCTGTTCGAGCATGACGGCCAGCTCACCAAGCGCGACGTGCGGGCCGTCACGCTGTCGGCGCTGGCGCCGCATCCAGGCGAACTGCTCTGGGACGTCGGCCTGGGCTCAGGTTCGGTCGCGATCGAATGGCTGCTGCGCCACGGCGCGCTGCGCGCGATCGGGATCGAGGCCCGGCAGGACCGGGCCGACCGAGCCATGCGCAACGCGCTTGCCCTCGGCGCGCCCGATCTCAAGGTCGTGCTCGGCCGCGCTCCAGCGGTGCTGGCCGATCTCGAACCTCCGGATGCGGTGTTCATTGGCGGCGGGATTTCGGAACCAGGCGTGTTCGAGGCGGCCTGGTCGCGACTGAAGCCGGGCGGGCGGCTCGTGGCGAATGTCATTTCGCTCGAGGGCGAAGCGCGTGTCACCGAGCTGTTCGGCCGGCATGGCGGCGAGCTGATCAGGATCGCCGTGTCGCGCATCGAGCCGGTCGGCCGGATGCATGGCTGGCGGCAGGCGATGCCGGTAACGCAATGGCGGGTGATGAAGCCATGATTGCGCTTGGGATCGGCTGCCGCCGCGACGCCAGCGCTGATGCGATCGAGGCCGTGGTGGCTCAAGCCTTGAGGGCCGCGAGCCTGGTGTCGAGCGATATCGCCGTGATCGCAACGGCAGCCGACAAGCGAGACGAGGCGGGCATTGTCGAAGCCGCCAAGCGCCTGCGGCGTCCCTTGGTCGGGGTCGCGGCTGCCGAGCTTGCGGCGGTCGCCGATCGCGCTGTCACCTATAGCGACCTCGTGCACCGGTTGAAGGGAGTGCCATCCATCGCCGAGACGGCGGCGCTCGTTGCCGCGGGCCGCCATGCGCGACTGATCCTGCCGCGCATGGCCAATGCGTCGGCGACCTGTGCCTTGGCTGAAGGGGACGGCGCCTTCCCTGCGGAGAACGGCGGATGACGGTGCACTTCATCGGCGCCGGCCCTGGCGCGGCGGATCTGATCACTTTGCGCGGGCGCGACCTGATCGCGCGCTGCCCGGTGTGTCTCTATGCCGGTTCGCTGGTCCCCCAGGCCCTGCTCGAACACTGCCCGCCGGGCGCACGCATCGTCGATACGGCACCAATGTCGCTCGACGAGATCATCAATGAGATCGCACAGGCCACGGCCGCCGGCCATGACGTCGCGCGGCTGCATTCCGGCGACCTCGCGATCTGGAGCGCGCTGGGCGAGCAATTGCGGCGCCTCGACGCGCTGCAGATCCCTTACACCGTGACGCCGGGCGTGCCGTCGTTCTCCGCGGCGGCGGCGGCGCTGGGACGTGAGCTGACCCTGCCAGGGCTTGTCCAGTCGGTCGTGCTGACACGCACGTCGGGTCGCGCCTCAGCCATGCCCGATACGGAACGACTGTCGCTGTTCGCGCAGTCGCGCGCCACGCTCGCCATTCATTTGTCGATCCATGTGATCGACAAGGTCGCCGATGAGCTGCGCCCGCATTATGGTGATGATTGCCCGGTCGCCGTGGTCTATCGCGCGAGCTGGCCGGATCAGCGCATCATGCGCGGCACGCTTGCGACCATCGCAGCTCAGGTCGCGGCCGATGAGGTCGAGCGCACGGCGCTGATCCTGGTTGGCCACGCACTTGGCGCAGAGGATTTTCGCGACAGCGCACTGTACGATGCTGATTATCAGCGGCGGTTTCGCGGGAGGGGAGAGTGATCTGCCCCCAGACATCGCCCGACCAGCCGGCCGTCGCGGTCGAACACGGCGACATCGAGCGCGACCGCGTCATTGGCGAGCGCGCGATACGCGGTCTGCCAAGCGGCCCGCGCGACCACGTCGCCAGCCGGGAAGCCGGACCTGTCGGACTCTTGCAGCACCTGCAGCGCGGTGTTGGCGGTTCGCGCCGTCTCGACCAGCTCCGGTGGCGCGCCCGCATCGTGCAGCGCGGTTGCAAGCCAGCCGAGATCGACCTCGCCGGCGCGCGAATGCAGGTCGAGCAGGCCTTGGCCCAGCTTGGTCATCTTGGCAAAGCCGCCGGCGACGGTGACGCGGCCGACGGGATGGCGGCGCAGATATTTCAGCATGCCGCCGGCGAAGTCGCCCATGTCGATCAGCGCCGTGTCCGGCAGACCATAGAGCTGCTGCACCGCCTTCTCGGAGGTGCTCCCGGTGGCGCCGGCGATGTGCGGCAGGCCGGCGGCGCGCGCGACATCGATGCCGCGATAGATCGAGTGAATCCAGGCGGCACAGCTGAAGGGCACAACGATGCCCGTGGTGCCCAGGATCGACAGGCCGCCGACGATGCCGAGCCGCGGGTTCAAGGTCTTCTTCGCGAGGTCCTCGCCGCCGGGAATCGCGATCTCGACGGTGACGTCGCGCGTGCCGCCAAGGGCTGTGGCAGCCTCGTCGATCGCGGCGATGATCATCTCACGCGGCACGGGATTGATCGCAGGCTCCCCCGGCGGCAGCGGCAGTCCGGGCCGCGTCACGGTGCCGACGCCCGAGCCGGCGCGGAACGCGATGCCGGAGCCGGCGTCGCGCCGTTGCACCGTGGCCTTGATCAACGCCCCATGCGTCACGTCGGGATCATCACCGGCATCCTTGACGACGCCAGCCGTCGCACGCCCCCCCTCGGCCTCGTGGATCGCGACTGCGAAGCTCGCGCGACGTCCGCCCGGCAGGGCGATGTCGACGATCGCAGGACAGCTGCCGGTCATCAGCAGCTCATAGGCTGCGCGCGCAGCCGCGGTCGCGCAGCTGCCGGTGGTCCAGCCACGCTTCAGCGGTCGGTTCAGCGGATCCGCGGTTTCCGTCATGCCGGATCGCATAGCATATTTTGCTGCGACAAGCCGGTACTCCGACCATGACCGCGGCGGCTCCCAAGGGGATCATCATCGCCGCGCCGCGCTCGGGGGCCGGCAAGACGACCGTCACGCTCGGGCTGCTGCGCGCTCTTGCCGAACGTGGCACGGCCGTGCAGCCGTTCAAATGCGGCCCCGACTACATCGATCTTGCGTTCCACAGCATCGCGGCGCGCCGGACGAGCTACAACCTCGACGGCTGGGCGATGTCGGCGCCGCAGCTGCGAGGGCTTGTGTCTGCCGTCGCCGCCGGTGCCGAGATCGCCATCGTCGAGGGTGTCATGGGCCTGTTCGATGGGGCGCCGCAGCCCGGCCGCGCGGGCAGGGGCTCGGCCGCGGATCTGGCCGCGCTGCTGGGCTGGCCGGTGGTGCTCGTGCTCGATGTCAGCGGGCAGACCGAGACGGCTGCCGCTGTCGCGCTCGGCTGTGCGCGGTTTCGGGACGATGTCCAGATCACCGGCGTGATCCTCAATCGGGTGGCGAGCGAACGGCATCGCGCGCTCATCGCGCCGGCGTTTGCGCAGCTCGGAATCAGCGTGCTCGGCGCGGTCATGCGCGATGCGCAATTGACATTGCCGGAGCGGCATCTCGGCCTCGTCCAGGTCCAGGAGCTCACCACGATCGAGCCTCATCTCGACCGGCTTGCGGCATGTCTGGCCAAGTCGGTCGACCTCGATGCCGTGCGCGCGCTCGCGCAACCCGCACGCCTCCCGATCGATGCCGCACAGACATCAGGCCTGGGTATCAGGCCGCCGGGGCAGCGCGTTGCCTTGGCGTCCGACGCCGCCTTCTCGTTCAACTATCCGCATCTGTTGCGGCACTGGCGCGCCGAGGGCGCGGAGATCGTGCCGTTCTCGCCGATGAACGACGAGGCTCCGGACCCCACAGCCGATGCGGTCTGGCTGCCGGGCGGCTATCCCGAACTGCACGCCGGCCGATTGGCGTCGGCGGCGACGTTCCGCGACGGACTGCGCGATCTGGCCGCGCGCGCGGTGCCGATCCATGGCGAATGCGGGGGCTATATGATGCTGGGGGCCGGGCTGGAAGATGCCGAGGGCGCGCGGCACGCCATGGCCGGATTGCTGTCGCTGGAGACCTCGTTCGCCAGGCGGCGCCTGCACCTCGGCTATCGCCGTGCAACCTTGCTGGCGGATTGCAGCCTCGGCCGGACCGGAGCCGAAGTCCACGGTCACGAGTTCCACTACGCGACGATTCTGAGCGGAACCGACGATCCGCTGATCGATTGCCGTGATGCGTCGGGCCAGGTGACGGCAGAACGCGGTGCCCGGCGCGGCTCGGTGACCGGATCGTTCCTGCACGTCCTGAGTGGAGCGGCGCCATGAGCCCTGCAAAGCATCCTCCGCATTTCGATGCGTCCTTCAAGGCTCTGTTCGCCGATCTCGTGCGCTGGCGCCGCGATGTGCGCCGCTTTCGGACCGATCCGGTGCCCCCGGATTTGATCGAGCGGCTGCTGACCCTGGCCGCTCACGCGCCTTCCGTGGGGTTCTGTCAGCCCTGGCGGTTTGTCCTGGTTGAAACGGCAGAGCGGCGTGCAGCAATTGTCGAAAACTTCAGACAGAGTAATCAGGCCGCGCTGGCAGGGTATGATGGCGAGCGACGCGCGCTCTATGCCCGCCTGAAGCTGGAAGGGCTCACGCTCGCTCCCGTGCATCTCGCTGTCTGTGCCGATGAGGGGACCGCGACGGGTCACCGTCTCGGCCGCGCCACGATGCCGGAGACCTTGCGCTACTCGGTGGTGGCGTCGGTCCAGACCTTCTGGCTTGCGGCACGGGCCGAAGGGCTCGGCGTCGGCTGGGTGTCGATCCTCGACCCCGCCGCCGTCTGTCGGGAGCTCGACCTGCCGTCCGACTGGACGCTGGTCGCCTATCTCTGCATCGGCTGGCCGCAAGAGGAACATGACGATCCCGAGTTGGAGCGTCACGGCTGGGAGACTCGGCTGAACCAGACAGCGATCCAGCCGCTCAAACGGTAGAGCTTGAGCCGGAAGAGCGGAAACCGCGTTCCGAAACGATCAAGCTCAAACCAATAAACAGGATCACGAAGCCATCGCCAGCGCCGGCGCCTCCACCGTGGCCGGCTCGGCGGCCTGGGCGGTGGTGCATGCCAGTTGGAAGCGCATGCCGTGCAGGGTGATCGTGAGGGGGATGCCGCGGAAATCGTCGTGGAAGGCGCGGACGCGGCGCATCATCTCGGCAGGATCGATATCGGCCGCCATATCGCACATCCGCGCATACATCTGCCTGGTGCTCTTGATGCCGCTCCAGGCGATCGGGAGAACCGGCAGCGGCCTGGCGTGGCAGGCGAGATCGCGCGACATGCGCCAGAACAGATAGGCTGTCCGCACGAACGTCATCTGCTCCAGGCCGCGGACATCGACGCCGTTCGGGATGTCGAAGGTTTCGGTTCCGATGATCGCGCCGCAATCGACGCGGGGCTCCATCACATGGGCGGTGGCGCCGAAGCTCTCGGCGCCGTCATACATCGCAAAATGGGCTGGCGCCCAGCCGGCGTAGTTCGGCGGCCCCGGATGAAAATTGTAGGCGCCGTGACCGACAGCCGCCAGAATCTCGGACGGCACGATCACGCCGGTGGTGAACGCGATCAGGCGAGATCTGCCGAGCACGTCCTGTTCGATGGCTTCGAGTTCCGGCAAGCTGACCGCGCCGCGGAACGCCAGTGCGGGATTATGCGCCCTGAGCAGTTCGGAGAGCGCGAGCTGCTGGTCGCGGCTGCCGGTCAGCAGAATGATGGTATCGAACATGATCTGTCCTCGTTGCAGTCAGCGGCGATAGGTCTCGACATTGTCCGGCCTGCGGCCTGCCTCGGCGGCGGCGATGGTGCGGAACAGGTTCTCCGGCAAGTGCTGCCCGGGAACGACCTCGAAGACCATGTTGTCGGCGAGGAAAGCGGCTTCGCGGGCGATGCGGGCCTCCGGCTGCCACGAACACAGCGAGAGTTCGAGCCGTCCGAAGCCGCCGCAATCCGCGACGAAGGCGCGGGTCACCGCATCAATGCTGTCGGCCGTCTCGCGGGCGCTGCGGCCGTCGACCTCGCGCAGAATGACGGTGACCGCTTTGTCGGAGTTGGCACCGGAGCAGAGGACGAGCAGGGCGTCTGACGCACCGACACGGCCGGCGCGCCTGGCGGGGCGGACCATCGTCGCAAAATCCGGATCAGGACCGAGATCGCCGCTCGTCGGTTTCAGGTTGTGAACGACGACAGCGCTTCGAGCCGCCAATTGACCCGCAACAGCGTGATAGGACCGCGGCAGCCACACGGTATCCAGCGCAATCTGCGAGGTGACGGCACTCCAGGCCTGATCAATGAGATAACCGTCCCAGACATCGGGAAACGTGCGAGCCAGCTCAGACCACGTCCTCAGCATCGTCTCGGCCGCCTTCGAGCGGCCGAAATACAGCGTCCGCGCCGACATCTCCCAGCCGTTCCATTTGTGGACGGCAAAATCGCAGCCCGTCAGCTCAGGCAGATCCGGGACGGCCTGCAACATCACGTCGGGCTCGACGAACAGGAGCGGCTGCTTGTGCCGCTGCCACATGCGCGTGACGAAGTCCGCCCTGTCGGCGGCTGTTAGGCGATCGCCGCTGCCGCTATCGATGGCTTCAATCTCGAAGGCGAGGCCGAGCCGCTCGAGCGAGCGTCTGAGATGATAGATATGCAAGTCGCCGATGGTCCTGGCGTGACAGGACACGACTCGCAGCGCATCGGGTCTGTGCGCGCCTACCGGCGCCGGCCAGCCGAGCCCGCCCCACCACAATTCGTGTGGACCATCCGCCGATGCGCCAACGGTGCCGAACTCGGTCAGCTTCGATTTGAGGAAGTCGAATGCAGGATTTTCCCCGAGTGGGATTACGACTGCGTCATGGGACGTCAAGCTGCTGACCAGCAGTTCGGCTCCGGCACCCGTCGGAGGGTCGAGCACGAGAATGGTGCGGCCGCCGCACGCCTCAGACAAACGATCCCACCGGACCGGCGGACCGAATGTGCGTGACACCCAACGCAGACGGCGAGCCTGGTGTTCGCCGAGCCAGACTCCGTCGGCGCGCAAGGTCTGCGTCGGGTCGTCATGAATGGCGCTCGATGCTGGTCGCGTCATGCAGGTCCTCCTGGACAGTTGAACGGACCAAGGCCGCAGATCAGGCGCAGCGATCGCGCAAGTGGTCGTGCCGTTTGTGATGTGGGTGTGATGGAAGCGGGGACACGGAAAACGTGTTGTTCATTTCGTAATGTTGCCGGATGTCACCATTGATTGATCATCCACGCGCGCTGAGTGCCACGGAATGAAACGCGGTCCATTGAACTCATCGCCCGGAGCGGAACAGTTAGTTAAAAATGGAGAGTCAGTGCGGGCGGCCGAGCCTGATTGTTTGCTTCGTCGGCGCCCGTCCGAGCGATCGCGAGAGGCGATCGAAACATCCGGAAACAGACCTGCCCGCTATTGAAACTGATAGAAACAGACACGCGCGCATTCAGTGCGTTCGACACGTCATGTCGACCGCCCTGCATTCCTTGATGTCGGCTACTACAACGTTTGAGTTAGTCGGATCAGGCGCATGAATTCGTAAAAAGTCGTCGTGCGAGTCAAAAAACGCGCCAGCGGCAACTGACAGAGTCAAAAAATACGGTAGCTTCGCTGAAGATGATTCGGAAAAAATTGCCGGGCGCCGGATACGCTCGGTGACGATTTCCGGCTCTCGCGCCACTGCCATGTTGATGTACCGCGGTGCGCTCCTACGAACGCTGTGTGTTTGCGTTGTGCCTGCATCTTCAGCTGAATTCGTCCTCGGAATGAATCCCTGCCATGCCGACCTGCGGCTTCTCTTCATCCATGATCGTGCCTCGCCTGATCCGCGGAGGGCAGAATTTGCCCGGCGCTAGGCAAAATACTCCAGCTAAGCGTTTGAAAAACAACAAAAATAATCCGCCTGCTTGTTTCGGTCTGGGCGTTCAAGGATCGGAAGCCGTGTGCGAGACGCGGTTTTGGCATTGCGGGTTGGAGATTGGGAAATGAACTACGCGCTGGACGTCTGTGCCCCGACTGATGGCGTGCCCCTGAACGCGCCGGCGTCGCCGGATGTCGCCGAGGTGCCGTGGAGCGAGTCGGCCAGCACCGTTCCGGATTGCTCGCCCGGTCAGGTCGCGGTGTTCGACGAGGACAAGGAACTGCTCGATCGTCTCGCCACGGGAGACGAGACGGCGTTCCGCCTGCTGGTCGAGCGTCATATCGACCGCGCCTATGCCATTGCCTTGCGGATCGTCGGCAACGCCGCCGATGCCGAGGATGTGGTGCAGGACACGATGCTCAAGGTCTGGACCCATCGCGGACGTTGGCAGCATGGGCGTGCCAAGTTCTCGACCTGGCTCTATCGCGTGGTCAGCAACCGCTGCATCGACCTACGGCGCAAGCCGCGGACCGAGAATGTCGATGTCGTTCCGGAGGTCGCGGACGGCAAGCCCGACGCGGCGAGCGTGATCGAACGAGCCGAGATGAGCGATCTGCTGGAGGCTGCGATGCGTCGGCTTCCGGAGCAGCAGCGCGTCGCGGTGATCCTGTCGTATCACGAGAACATGAGCAATGGTGAGATCGCCGAGGTGATGGACACCACGGTGTCTGCGGTGGAGTCGCTGCTGAAGCGGGGTCGCCAGCAATTGCGTGACATGCTGCGGCGGCACGAGCGCGACATCTGCGGCGCTTTCACCGATTGCTAACCATAGAGTCCTGGCCAGAAAGAATTCCCGCCTGAAACACGCAGGCGCTTCCGTTTGATCGATCAGACGGGGCTGATCCGCACCGTCAGTCCTTCCACGATCCGGCCCGTTCTGCCGATCACTCAGGAGTCTTCACCGTGCCCGCCATTTCAACCAACATCGCCGCCAATTCGGCCGTCCGCTATCTGAACATCAACTCCAATCAGGAGACGAGCTCGCTCTCCAAGCTGTCGAGCGGATCGCGTATCACCTCGGCCTCCGACGACGCGGCCGGTCTCGCCATCTCGACGCGCATTTCCTCGGACATCACCACGCTGCAGCAGGCGGCCACCAACGCCGCGCAGGCTACCTCGATCCTGCAGACCGCCGACGGCGGCGCCTCCAACATCAGCGACATTCTGGCCCGCATGAAGTCGCTGGCCTCGGAGTCGGCCTCGGGCACGACGGTCGGCACCAGCCGCACCTACATCCAGTCGGAATTCTCGCAGCTGATCAGCGAAATCTCGTCGATCGCGACGGGAACGCGCTATAGCGGCCAGAGCCTGCTCGACGGCACCAGCACCTTCTCAGCCGGCGTCTCGGTGCTGGTCGGTTCGTCCGCCACCGACACCATCGACATCAAGCTGTCGGATCTCACGGCGAGCACGCTTGGCGTCTCCTCGCTCGACGTCAGCACCCAGAGCGGTGCGACTGCGGCGCTCACGACGCTCGACACTGCGATCGACACCGTGTCGAAGGCCCGCGCGGATATCGGTGCGCAGGAGTCGCGCTTCAACTTCTCGGCCGATTCAATTTCGACGCAGACGCAGAACCTGCAATCCGCCAACTCCGCGATCAAGGACGTGGACATCGCCTCGGAGCAGGCGAAGCTGTCCTCGGCTCAGGTGAAGACCCAGGCTGCGGTGTCGGCCGAAGCCGCGGCAAACCAGATCCCGCAGTACCTCCTGAAGCTGCTCGGCTAAGTCATGTTCTGCCGGGCCGGCGCGACGCCGGCCCGGCCTCTCCCTCGGAGGATGTCGACGAATGACGGTGAGCAGCGCGACCTCAAGCACGAGCAGCACGACGTCGTCGTCTTCCTCCTCGTCGACGACGAGTTCGAGCAGTTCGCTCACAACGTCGGGAACGAGCACCACGAGCACGATCGACTGGACTGCTCTGATCCAATCCGCCGTCGACGCCAAGCTCACCCAGGCGACGCAGATCTCGACCAAGATCACGTCGAACGAGGCGAAGATCACGGCCTATCAGACGCTGCAGACCGCGTTGAAGACGTTGTCTTCAGGCTTGTCGTCGCTGGCTACCTCGATGGTGAACTCGCTCGCGACCAACGTCTTCGCGACCCGGGCGGCCACGATCAGTGCGACGGGGGACGTCAGCGCGTCGTCGGCCCTCTCGATGTCGGTAAACAATGGTGCGGCGACCGGCAGCCACACCCTGACTATCAGCCAGATCGCCACCGCGCACAAGGTTGCCGGAACGACCCAATCCAGCCAGACCACGGCGCTCGGCTATTCCGGAACGTTCTCGCTTGGCCTGTCGGGCGGCACCACCGCCGACATCACGGTCACGAGCGACATGTCGCTGCAGGACGTCGTCGACGCGGTCAATGCCCAGACCTCAACGACGAATGTCGAGGCGTCCATCGTTCAGGTCTCGAGCGGGTCATACGAGCTGGTGCTGACCGGCACGGAGGATGCCGCCGACATTACTTATTCCAGCTCGTCCGGCGATGACATCCTCAACAAGCTCGGGGTGACTGACAGCTCCGGCGCTTTCGCCACCGTGCTGCAGACCGCGCAGGCGGCGGAGTTCACGCTCGACGGAATCAGCCTGACCCGCAACACTAACGACATCACCGACGTTCTCAGCGGCGTCACCTTCGATCTTCTGCAGGCGACACCGTCCGGAACGACACTCAACATCAGCATCGGCACAGATACCAGCCAGATTTCGTCGGCGCTGCAAACATTCGTCACCAACTATAATGCTTTCCGTGATGCGGTGATCGCGCAGCAGACGACGAATTCGGATGGCACCGCGGCCTCGAGCGCGGTGCTGTTCGGCGACGGCACCATGCGCGACATCATGAACACGCTCCAGGATGTGCTGGGAACCTCGGTCGGCGGTCTGACGATGGCGGATCTCGGCCTGTCCTTCAACGAGAAGAATGAGCTTGAGCTCGACACGGGCACCTTGTCGACGATCCTCAGCACCAATCTGAGCGGTGTCACCACATTGCTGTCGGCCCAGACCAAGACGTCGTCCAGCCAGCTCAGCGTCGTGAATACCGGAACGTCGCCGCAATCCTTCACGCTGGATCTCACGGTGGATTCGTCGGGCAATCTCACGGCGGCCTCGGTCGGCGGCGACAGCTCCCTGTTCACCGTCAGCGGCAACACGATCGTCGGCAATTCCGGGACGGCCTATGCGGGCATGGCCTTCACCTATACCGGCTCGACCTCGCAGTCGATCACGGTGACCTCCACCCAGGGGCTGGCGACGCAGATCTACCAGTTTGCCAAGACAGCCTCGTCGACCACCGGATCGCTGCAGACGCTGATCGACAATCTCACGTCGCGCGACGAGACGCTGCAGGCGAAGGTCGATGACATCAAGAGCGCGGCTGCGACGTATCAGACCCAGCTCACGGCGCAATACGCCAAGTACCAGGCGGCCATCGAGAGCGCCAACAACACGCTGACCTATCTGAAAGCCCTTCTCAACGCGAGTTCGAGTAACTGATGACCCAGAATCCGATGGCACATTTGGCCACTCAGGCCTATCGCGGCGCGGCCGTCACGGTTCCCCCGGTGCGCGCGGTCATCATGCTTCTCAACGGGACGGTGACGTACCTCCAAAAGTGTCTTCAGGCCCAGGAGGCACGGCGTTTCGAGGAGGGGCATGCACATCTGACCCGCGCCACTGCGATCCTGCGCGGGTTGAGCCTGCATCTGGACCCGACCCGCGGCGGCGCGGTCGCAGAACGTCTGTTCGAGACCTACAACGCGCTGATCGTTGCGGCCCTGCGCGCCTACGGCCGGCCGGGGATGCGCGAGAACTTCCTGCGCATCATGGCGGGGGTGACGGAGTTGCGCGAGTCCTGGGAGGCGGTTGACGTGAGGGCGCGGGTGGGATCGCGGGCAGGTGATTCGCCGAGGCGAGGGTGAGCGTCGCGAATCAGTTGCGTTGCATTGCGGGACATATTCCGAAACCGAGGGAAACAGGAGCTGTCCGGCTCGGATTGGTGGTATCGGATGCAACCTGCGCTGCATAGGACCCCCGGGAAATACGGAAATCGCGTTACATCGCGAGGCCGCTTTGTCGCGGTCCGGCAATATCAATTTCGTCCAGCTACAGAATGGTTTATGACGATCCCAGACACGCTGGATCGGGCGGACGATGGACGTCAGGGAATTCGAGGATCTGATCGACCGCCTGGGAGAGGACATCTCCCAATGGCCTGATGTGCAGCGCCGCGCCGCGGCCGATCTGCTTGCTGCATCGCCTGATGCTGCCCGGCTGCTGTCGGAAGCGCGCCTGATCCGCCAAGCCCTGTCGTCAGCCCCGGTCCGCGCGCCCTCTGGTCTCGCTGATCGTATCGTTGCAACTGCCGGCCGCTTGGCGGCGGAAGAGGCGACCGCGTCGCCTGCGGATGTCCATCAGCCGGGTTGAGCCGCGCCGGCCCGCAAGCTCGGATCGAGCGCTGAGTGGCCGGCCGGCGTTTGCGCCCCGGTGCAATCGTCCCACATCATAGATCCAGCTTTCCATCGGATCATGCGGAAGACGTGCGCCGCTGCCGGCGCAGGCGTTCGCCGTCGCGGTTGTTCGGCGGTGCCTGAGACCTGTCTGCGAACATGATCGCATGCTGTGTCCGCTGTCGAACACGAGCAGCGACCCGACCGTCCCTCTCGCCGGCCGATCAGGTCCTGTCAGCCGCGCCGCTGCGCCCGGCGTTTTTTGCCGCCCTTGCACAACTGAGCGGCGGCAAATTCTGCCGTGAGATCAAATAATTCCCTCTCATTTTGCGCGCCTGAATTTGGCGCGACGGCCGTTTGATCAGCAGACGCCCCGACGACGTTCGGGCGTGAGCTGTGTCCCACCGCGCCGATCGGTGAGAGCCGGAGTTCTATCATGACCGTTTCTGCGGCGAGTTCGTCTGCAACGACCACCTCATCGACCTCATCAACGAGCGACTCGTCTCGGACGACGTTGAGCTCCAGCGACTTCCTTCAGCTGCTCGTGAGCGAGCTGCAGAACCAGGATCCGCTGAATGCAACGAGCGTGACCGACTTCGTCAACCAGATGACGTCTTATGCCAACTACACGTCACAGCAGTCGCTCAACACCAGCATGAACTCCCTCGCCAGCTCGTTCTCGAGCCTGGTGACGCTGAACTCCGTCAACTACATCGGTCACACCGTCGAGGCAAAAACGGACACCGCCGTTCTCTCCAACGGCTCCGCCACCTTCGGCTACTCGCTGTCCTCGGCCGCATCGAACGTCTCGATCTCGATCAAGGACTCCTCAGGAAACACGGTGTGGACCGGGACGGGGACCGGAAACAAAGGGGCGAACTCGATCACCTGGGATGGCACCGATTCTCAAGGCAACCAGCTGAGCGACGGCGGCCAATACACGATCTCCGTCACCGCAACCGACTCCGCGGGCAATTCGGTCCTCAACTACACGACGATCACCGGCACGGTGACCGGCATCGATACCTCGACCAGCACGCCGTCGCTCACCGTCGGTGGCGTTCCGGTCAGTGCGAGCAACATCATCGGCGTCACCTCCTGACGTGTCATTCGGAGTAAAATCATGAGTCTCTCTGGAGCCCTGTCCTCGGCCATCTCGGCGCTGAACGCGCAGAGCTCGTCGCTAGCCATGATCAGCGACAACATCTCCAACGCCGACACGACCGGCTACAAGACGACGTCTGGCCTGTTCGAGCAGCTTGTGACCGCCTCGAGCAACTCGAAGGCCTATTCCTCCGGCGGCGTGTCTGTCTCCAGCCGAACAAACATCACTCAGCAGGGACTCCTGGCTACCACCACGAACGCGACCGACGTCGCAATTCAGGGCTCCGGCTTCTTCGTCGCAACTGACTCCACCTCGGCCGGCGGCGAGACCTTCTATACACGCAATGGCGCCTTCACCACCGACAATGCCGGCTATCTCGAGAACAACGGCTATTATCTCGAAGGCTGGCGGACCGATGCGAGCGGCAATGTCGTCGGCAGCGGCCTGGAGCCGGTCAACACCAAGGTGGCGTTGACCAATGGCGGAGCGACCACCAAGACCTCGCTCGCAGCCAACCTGCCGGCCGATGCAGCCAGCGGCGACACGTTCAGCAGCTCGATGACCGTGTACGACTCGCTGGGGCAATCGCATACGCTCAACGTCACCTGGACCAAGGGGACAACGGCGAATGAATGGACCGCCAGCTTCGCGCCAGCCACTGCATCCGACGGCACGGTCACCAGCGGCACCTATACGATCAATTTCAATTCCGACGGTTCGCTCAGCACCGTCTCCTCGACCAATCTCGGCATCACCTGGAACAACGGCGCTGCGGCGAGCTCGATCGCGCTCAGCTTCGGGACCACCGGGGGCGGTACCGACGGTCTGACCCAGCTGGCGTCCGGAAGCACAACACCCAGCGTGTCCAACTTCAGCGCCAATTCCGACGGCATATCCTTCGGTACGCTGAGCAGCATTTCGGTCGGCAAGAACGGCCTCGTCGAGGCGACCTATTCCAACGGCCAAACCGTTCCGATCTACAAGATCGCGGTGGCGACTTTCGCTGATCCGAACGGTCTCGTTGCGCATTCGAACGGCATGTACACCGCTACTGCGACGTCGGGAAATGCGACCTTGCAGGCGTCGGGCGAGAACGGGGCGGGAACCATCTATGGCAGCGAGCTTGAATCCAGCACGACGGACACCACCGGTCAGTTCAGCAACATGATCTCGGCTCAGCAGGCCTATTCGGCTGCCTCGCAGGTGATTTCGGCCGTCAACAAGATGTACGACACCCTGATCTCGTCGATGAGGTGAGCATGGCCGACGTGAAGAGGGAGCGGCTCGGCGAGGGCGAGGCGCTGTTGAAGAAGCTGCGGCGGCTGAAGCTGCGCGCGGCTGCTGCTGGCAAGGATGACCGCGCGCAGCTTCTGGCGCTGATGGACGATATCGAGGCGATCCGACGCAAGCTGTTGCGCGAATGCGCGCAGCTCGAGGAAGAGTTTCGGATCGCCGCGGTCCGCGTCACCGCCCTGAACACCTACGCGCGCGTCGCCCAGGCGGGCCGACGTCCGCCGCGTGAGCATTGAGATTGGAGCGACAGCATGAGACAGAAGGTTGAGGTTCCTCAAACGGCCGCAAGCGAGGACGAGGTCCGGGCCTTGATTGCGCTGATCGACGAATTGATCGCGGTCGTTGCGGAGGAGAATGTCGAGCTCGCCAAGGGGCTGCCCGCGTCGCGATCGAAGCAGCTCGACGACAAGAACAGGCTGGCCGGCATCTTCGAGCAACGGGTGGCCGAGTGCGCCGCGCGGACCGCTGCGCTCGACGTAAAGGACCGCGTGCTGCGCGAGCAGCTCCTGGAGCATATTCTCAACCTGCGCTTTGCGATGGATGAGAACCTCGTTCGGCTGCGCGCGGCCATCGAGGCGAGCAACAGGCGCATCGAGGCCGTGATGCAGGCGATCCGCGAGCAGATCGCGAACGTGTCGCCCTATGGCGCGAGTGGACGGCGCACGGTGCGGGCGACGTCCTGCGGAACCAACGTCAGAGCTTGAAGCAATTCGAGGGGAGTGGGGACGATGTCGCTCGATATAGCCCGTCTTGTCGCCTTCAGCGGCATCTCCGCCACGGAGCTGCAGATCAGTGTGGCGTCGTCGAATATCTCGAATGCCGACACCAAAGGCTACACGGAAAAGTCGGCGAATCAGGTCGCGACCGTTACAGGCGGCGTCGGAACCGGCGTTTCGATTACCGGCATATCGAGCAACGTCGACAAGCTGCTGCTGAAATCGCTGATCGGCGCCAATTCGGAGCTCGGTGCCGCCGACACGACCAACAGCTATCTGGAGCAGCTGCAGCAGCTGTTCGGCAGCGCGTCGACATCTGGGACCTCGACGACCGGAACGTCGCTGGCGAACGCGCTGGCATCGCTGGAATCGGCGTTGTCGTCGCTGGCAAGTTCGCCGAGCAGCGTGTCGCTGCAATCGGCCGCGGTCAGTGCGCTCGATGACTTTGCGAGTCAGCTGCGCAGCACGTCGAGCGGCGTGCAGAGTCTGCGTGCGAATTCCGACAAGGACATCGCCTCCTCGGTCAAAAGCGTGAACGATGATCTGCAGCAGATTGCGGATCTGAATGTCCAGATCCGCAAGATGGCGGCGGCCGGGCAGTCGACGGCAGATCTCGAGGACCAGCGCAACTCCGCGCTGCAGGACCTGTCGTCCTATATGAACGTCAGCTACTATACCGCCTCGAACGGCGACCTTCAGGTCTATACGTCGTCGGGGCGTGCTCTCGTCGACAGCTCGGCGCACACGCTGAGCTATACCGCGTCCGCGAATGTCTCGGCGTCGTCGAGCTATTCGTCTGGCGGCTTCAGCGGCATCATGGTCGACGGCGTGGATGTCACGTCGCAGATCACGTCCGGCAAGATCGGCGCATTGATCACGTTGCGCGACCAAACCCTGCCGGCGACGCAGACGCAGCTTGATCAGCTTGCCACGGAGCTGAAATCGGCGCTGAACGCGATCACCAACGGCGCGTCGGCGGTTCCGCCGCCGACCAGCCTGACCGGCTCTGCCAGCGTGAGCAGTACAACCGCGCTGGCGGCGTCCGGAACGGTGCGGATCGCGGTAGCCGATCAGAGCGGCAATCTCGTCTCGTACAAGGACCTCGATCTGTCGTCCTACGCCACGGTCGGCGATCTGGTGACGGCACTCAACGGCATTTCCGGTGTGTCCGCCTCGCTCGATTCGAGCGGATACCTGTCGATCAGCGCGACATCGTCGTCCAACGGCATCGCGATCAACGACATGACGAGTTCGGTCGGCGGGGGCGGTTTTTCCGAGTATTTCGGGATGAATGACCTCGTCACCGGCACAGGCGCCGCCAATTTCGCCGTCGACAGCAGTATTCTCAGCGGTGCCGCCGGACTGCCGACTGGAACCCTCGACAATTCGGCCACATTGACCACCGGCAGCCAGGTGCTGACGTCCGGCTCGGCCACGATCATCAACCAGCTCTATGACAAGCTGACCGGCTCGACGAGCTTCTCGTCTGCGGGAGGCCTGAGCGCGACCACCGGCTCGTTCGCCGATTATGCCGCAGCGATCGTCGCCAATGTGGCAAGCAAGGCAACCCAGGCGTCGAGTAACTATACTGCCAAATCGACCGCCCAAGCCAGCTATGCGAGCTCGCTGTCGTCGCAGTCGGGCGTGAATATCGACGAGGAGACCGCGCGCGTGAGTTCGCTGCAAAACAAATACGCGGCGGCGTCGCAGCTGATCTCCGTGGTCAACAGCATGTTCTCGTCGCTGCTCACTGCCGTGCAATCGACTTGATCCGGAGCGTGTAACATGACGATGCGGGTCGCGACCTTCGCAAACTCCGACCAGATGATTTCGAGCGCGCTGCGCACGCAGGCCACCATGGCCGATATGCAGGTGCAAGAGGCCTCCGGGCTCAAGACGGAGTACCTGGCCGGGTATGGCGCCGATACGCAGCATGTGGTGAATCTGCAGGTGTCGGTCACGCGCGCGCAGTCCTATATCGATGCGGCGACCTTGGCCGATAGCAAAGTGCAGGTGATGTATTCCGCCGTCGGGCAGGTGTCCGATATTGTCAGCCAGCTGCGGTCGGCCCTGAGCGCCGCCAGCTCCGGCAGCAGCACCGGAACCACGTCGGCGATCAGCTCGGCGCAGCAATTGCTGCAGCAGATGGCCGGCATTCTGAACACCCAATATGACGGACAATATCTGTTCGGTGGCGCACGGACGTCGACAGCCGCTGTCGATACCTCGACGTTCGCCTCCGGAGCGGGATCGCTGGCGACACCGGATACCAGCTATTATAAAGGTGACGACGAGCTTGCGTCTGCTCGGGTGTCCGGAGGCGCGGCCGTGACCTATGGCGTCACGGCCGACAATTCGGCCTTCGAGGAGGTGATGCGGGTGCTCAAATTCGTCGCCAACAGCTCGACCCTGTCGTCCACGGATATCAGCTCGGCGCTGACGCTGGCGGACCAGGCCGTCGACGACGTCGCAACCGTGCAGGCCAAGCTGTCCGATGCCGCCTCTCGGATCGAGAGCGCGAAATCGGAGCAGACCGATTTCAAGAGCTATGCCGAGAGCCTCGCGACGGACCTGACCAGCGTCGATGTGGCTGCGGTGACGGCGCAGCTGTCCACCTATCAGGCCCAGCTCACGGCGTCCTATACCGCCATCTCTAAGATCCAGAGCCTGAACCTGGCAAGCTACCTGCGTTGATCCGGGGAGGTCATGGCGATCCCTGACTGTCCCTTACTCGACCCAGGCAGCACATATATCTGGAACCTGAGCGCCGCCGATTGAAACCATGACGGCTCCCGGAGGTTTGTTGACGGGCAACCCGTCGGTGGACCTCGCATGGACCAAGCAACTCAGCCTCGAAGCGCCGGCCATGGCTTGCGGTCGGTCGCAGACAATGTGTGGATCGTCGATGCCGGCCGCATCAGCGCCGCTGGTGTGCCGCTGCCAATTCGAATGGTGGTGATACGGCTGTCGAGCGGTGACCTGCTGCTGCATTCGCCAACACGATTTTCCCACGCCTTGCGGGAGGAGCTGGAGCGGCTCGGTCCAATCAAATATCTGCTCGCCCCGAACGTCGCGCATTGGATGTTTCTTCGGGACTGGCAGGCGGCCCTGCCGAATGCCCAAGTTTACGCCGCGCCGGGCCTTGCGCGGCGCGCGCAGGTCCGCCGCAGCGGGCTGCGGATCGATCGCGAACTGACCGATGTGACGCCGGATGCCTGGTCGCAGGATCTGCAGATCGTGCTGATTTCTGCGCCGCTGTTCTCGGAGGTCGAGCTGTTCCACCGGCCCAGCCGTACGCTCATCCTGACCGATCTCGTGCAGAATCTGGCCCCGGAAGGTCTCGGGGCGGTGCGGCGCACCGTGGCGCGTCTGCTCGGAATCACGGCGCCGGACGGCAAGGCTCCGGCCTATCTGAGGTTGGTGTTGCGGCTCGGCGGCCGCGCCGTCCGGCTTGCAGCGGCCCGGCTGATCACGCTGGCGCCCGAGCGCGTCATCTTTGCCCATGGCCGCTGGTTCGATACTGGCGGCACGCAGCGATTGCGGGCCTCGCTTGGCTGGCTTCTGGATTCTGCCCCCGAAGCGCGCAGGCTGATGCGAGATCTGCGCGGAACCCGCGTCGTGGTCACCGGCGCGTCCAGCGGCATTGGCCGTGCCACGGCGCTCGCTTTGGCACGCGAGGGTGCAAGTGTCGTGCTGGCTGCGCGGCGCGAGAATGTCTTGAAGGATGTGGCGCTCGAATGCGAGACGCTCGGGGGCCGGGCCATCGCCGTTGCCACCGACGTCACCGACGCCGATGCGGTCAAACGATTGGCCGAACAGGCTGTGCGGACGTTCGGCGGCGTCGATGTCTGGATCAATAATGCAGGGACCGGCGTGTTCGGTCCTTATCAAGATGCCGATATGGCGCTGCATCGCAAGACCGTCGAGGTGAATCTGCTCGGCACGATGAACGGCGCCTATGCGGTGCTGCCCATCTTCCTGCGGCAGCGGCGGGGAACCCTGATCAACAACATTTCGTTGGGCGGCTGGGCGCCGACACCGTTCGCCGCGGCCTATACGGCAAGCAAGTTCGGCCTGCGTGGCTTCTCGGCCAGCCTGCGCCAGGAACTCACCGCTCACAAGGATGTTCACGTCTGCAGTGTATTTCCTGCCATGGTGGACACGCCCGGTTTTGTCCACGGCGCCAATGTGTCCGGCCGCACCTTGGATCCGGGGCCGCTGCTGTATCGCCCCGAGGACGTCGCTGAGACGTTCGTGCAATTGGTTCGGACGCCGCGCGACGAGGTCGCTGTCGGCTGGCCGGCACGGCTCGGCCAGATTTCCTATGCGCTGGCCCGCCGCCCGACCGAGCAACTGATGAGCACAGCGTTCCGCTTTCTGTTGTCGCGAGCCAACAGCGCGCCGCGCAGCACCGGCGCGGTGCTTGCACCGATCGCGGCCGGCACTGCGGTGAGCGGCGGCTGGCTCGGCCGCAAGAAGCTGCCGCCGGCCGGTCAACTCAGCAGGATCGGACTGGCTGTCGGCATCGGCGGGATCGCATTGATGCTGCTCGCACGTCGTCGTCCACCGTCCGCGCCGCGCGCCCGCGCGCACCGTTGATCTGGAGGCTGCATGCTCGGCAAGCTCGATTGGTCGGCGATACCGTTGGGCCAGCCCATTCCACTCGTCGCCGCCGGTCTGGTGCTGGTTGCTATTCTGGGCGTCCTCATCTGGGTGTTTGCCAAGGGGTATTTCCCCTATCTCTGGCGTGAATGGATCACCAGCGTCGACCATAAGCGGATCGGGGTGATGTACATCCTGCTCGCTTTCGTCATGCTGCTGCGCGGCGGCACTGACGCCATCATGATGCGCACGCAGCAGGCCGTCGCTTTCCATTCCAACGGTTACCTGCCGCCGGAGCATTACAACCAGATCTTTTCCGCGCATGGCACGATCATGATTTTCTTCGTGGCGATGCCGTTCGTGGTCGGGCTGATGAATCTCGTCGTGCCGCTGCAACTCGGTGTCCGCGACGTTGCCTTTCCGACCCTGAACTCCGTGGGATTCTGGCTTACCGCGACCGGTGCGTTGCTGGTCAACGTCTCGCTCGTGGTCGGCGAGTTCGCCCGCACCGGCTGGCTGCCGTTCCCGCCGCTGTCGGAGCTCACCTATTCGCCTGGCGTCGGTGTCGATTATTATATCTGGGCGCTCGAGATCTCCGGGGTAGGGACGCTCGTCAGCGGTATCAACCTCGTCACGACCGTGCTCAAGCTGCGTACTCGGGGCATGAGCTATCTGCGCATGCCGATGTTCTGCTGGACCACGCTGGCCGCCAATCTGCTGATCGTTGCGGCGTTTCCGATCCTGACGGCGACGCTGACGATGTTGATGCTCGATCGCTATTTCGGCTTCCACTTCTTCACCAACGAGGCCGGCGGCAACATGATGATGTTCATGAACCTGATCTGGGCCTGGGGCCATCCCGAGGTCTACATTCTGGTGCTGCCGGCCTTCGGCATCTACTCGGAAGTGGTTGCGACGTTCTCCAGTAAATCGCTGTTCGGCTATCGATCGATGGTGCTGGCGACGATGGCGATCTGCGTCGTCTCCTTCATGGTCTGGCTGCATCATTTCTTCACGATGGGCGCGGGGCCGGACGTCAACGCGATCTTCGGCATTGCCAGCATGATCATCGCGGTGCCCACGGGGGTGAAGATCTACAATTGGCTGTTCACGATGTATGGCGGCCGGGTGCGGTTCACGACGCCGATGCTGTGGTCGGTCGGCTTCATGATCACGTTCATGATCGGTGGATTGACCGGGGTGCTCGTCGCGGTGCCGCCGGCGGATTTCCTGTTGCACAACAGTCTTTTCCTGGTGGCCCACTTCCACAACGTGATCATCGGCGGAGTCCTGTTCGGCGTCTTTGCCGGCGTCACCTACTGGTTTCCGAAGGCGTTCGGCTTCCGTCTGTATGAAAGCTGGGGCAAGGCGGCTTTCTGGTTCACCCTGATCGGCTTCTACATGACCTTCATGCCGCTCTACGTCGTGGGGCTGCTCGGCATGACCCGGCGCATGCAGCACTACGATGTCGCCGAATGGCGGCCCTGGCTGGCGGCGGCGACCTTCGGCACGGCGTTGCTCGCGATCGGTGTCGTTCTTCAAATCCTCCAACTCGTGTTCAGCATCCGCGACCGGGAACGTCTGCGCGACACCACCGGCGACCCCTGGGACGGCCGCTCGCTGGAATGGGCGACATCGTCGCCGCCGCCGGTGTTCAATTTCGCGGTGCTGCCGAATGTCACCGGGCAGGACGCGTATTGGCGGATCAAGGAAAACGCCAAAAACCAGCAGCTCCAGACCAGAGAAAGGGACTATGAGGACATTGAGCTGCCGAGAAATTCTCCCACCGGCTTTGTCTGCGCCTTCTTCGCCACGATCATGGGCTTTGCGTTGATCTGGCACATCTGGTGGATGGTGGCGCTCGGTGCAATAGGGGCCTTCGCGACGTTCGTCGTGTTCGCCTGGCGCGATCACGAAGAGTATGTGATTCCAGCAGCAGAGGTCGCCCGGATTGACCGCGGCATCATTGAAGCGCGGCAGGGATTATCGTCCGCGGCGCACGGCACGTGAAGTGAATGGCAGCGGTGCGGCGGACCGACCGCTCGCGCCGCTGCCACGACTTCACGCGATCATGTCACCAATGATGATGGGTGCGGATCACGCCATGACCGTGGCCGAAGTGACGGCCGCCATGCCAGCCATGGTGATGACCCCAGCCCGGACCGCGATAGTAACCGTAGCTGTGCCGCCACGGCCGCGGTCCATAGGAATAGCCATAGCTGCGATAGACCGGGCGGGGCGCGTAGCTGTAGCCATAGCCGCCGTAATACGGACGATAGGCGTGCACCGGGTAGTAGCCGCCATAGCCGTAATACGGGGAGCTTGCGTAGCGGTAGCCGCCGTAACCGTATGACGGGTAGGGCGCATAGCCGCCATAATAGTTCGGTGCCGCAATCGCCGATCCGATCACGGCACCAGCCAGCAGGCCGGCTCCGATCGCCGCACCGCCGCCCCAGCCACCATGGTGCCAGCCCCGATAGCCGACCTGGACGGCGTGCGAGGTTTCAGCCGGTTTCGCGGCCGCTGACACCGCGGTGAGCGGCGCTGCGGAGACCGATTGCAGCGTGGACAAAGAGATCGCGCCGGCGGCAGCCATGGTCGCGGCGGCCTTGAAGGTCATCATTCTGATTTCTCCCGAGGTGTTGGGTCTTGCTCAAACCGAACGACAGAAGCCTGGTTTCAGTTCTCAAGGCGGACCGATTGTCGCGCCACATGTGTCGAGGAACGCGGCGACGCCTGAGTTCCTCTACCGGCAGACATGACGGCGCCCGTCTTTGCCAAGATAGGTGCCCGAGGCCGGATCATAGGATCGATAACGCTGCGCGCAGGAGACCTGGGACTCGCTGGCCTGCGCACGGCTGTTGGCAATGGCGCCGCCGATGATCGCGCCGGCCGCGAGGCCGCCAAGCACGGCCGCGCCGGAGCCGTGGTGATGATGCCGGTAGCCGTATTGGTAGCCGTGACGGCGACCGAGGCCGGGATGCCAATCGTGCCCGCCGCGCCAATGGCGGTATTGCACCTGCTGCAGGCCGTCGACGGCCCGGGCGGGTGCGGCCGGATTGTTCGGCAGCAAAGGTGCCGCCGCCAATGGCGTCACGGCAGACAGTGTGATGGTGCCGATGGCGGCGATCGTCAAAAGTTTGCGCAGCTGCATCTGCGTGCTCCTTTCTGACCTTCAGATATTGGGAGCAACGTTCCGCCACAACTGCCCGTTCCGCGTCATGCTGCCGCCGTATCGGTGGCACAAGGTCGCATCGCGGTCACAACGCCGCAGCGGCCCTGCGGGAGGCCGCTGCGGATCCACCTACACCACCGGCTCGACCACACGCGCTCCACTAATCGATCAACGCATCGAGCAGCGCATCCGGGCATTCCGCCATCATCGTATGTCCCGCACCGGGCAACACGATCGTGCGCGATTGTGCAATCGCCGCGGCCAGCGCCTTGCCGGCCTTGACCGGCGTCATCATGTCCTTCTCGCCGAGGATGAGGCGAGTCGGCACCTTGATCTTGGCTGCCGACGTCAGAGCGTCCTGATAGGTGTTGCAGGCGGCGAGATCGTTGAACAGGACCCCGGGCGCGCAGCGCTCCAGGGTCGCCTGCGCGCTGCCATGCATCCACAGCCCGGGCGCCCGGCTGCCGCCGAGTTCGGCCGCAAAGCCGAGGCCCCAGATCGAGACCATGTCGATGGCGGCGTGATCATTGGCCTCCGCGGCCTTCAGGAGATCAGGTCCGACCGTCATGGTGGCCGCGGTGCCGATCAGGCTGAGCGCCGAGACGCGCTCCGGATGGCGTGCCGCCGCATCCAGCGCGATCAGCGAGCCCATCGAATGGCCGATCAGATGCGCAGGCCTGGCATTCACCGCGTGCAACAGCGCATCGATCCAGTCGGCCATCGCGGCAATGGTCGGCAGCGCCGGCCCGGCGGAGCGGCCATGGCCGGGCAGATCGGGCACCAGCACCGCAAAGCCGTGATGGGCGAACCAGCGGCTATGCAGCGCCCAGACCGAATGATCGAAGCCTGCGCCATGCACGAAGACCACGGCAGGCAAAGCGGGCTCGAAAGCGCGGCCGCCGGTGGCAATGAAGACGTCGCGGTCGTTGATCGACAGCTGCATCGCTCACACCTTCTGCGAGGCGCGCAGCGCCTGTCCGAGATCGTCGATGATGTCTGACACCGCCTCGATGCCGACCGACAGCCGGATCAGCTCCTCGCCGATTCCGGCGGCAGCGAGCTGGGCCGCATCCATCTGCTGATGCGTGGTCGAGGCGGGATGGATTACCAAGGTCTTGGCGTCGCCGACATTGGCGAGATGGCTGATCAGCTTCAGGCTTTCGATGAATTTGCGCCCGGCAGGCCGTCCGCCCTTGATGCCGAACGAGATGATCGAGCCGGCGCCGCGCGGCAACAGCTGCTTCGCCAGCGCATGATCCGGGTGGGTCTCCAGCGACGGGTGCAGCACCCAGTCGACTGCCTTGTTGGCCGTCAGCGCGGCCAGCACCGCGCTGGTGTTCGCGACATGACGCTCCATGCGCAGATGCAAGGTCTCGACGCCCTGCAGCAGATGGAAGGCGTTGGTCGGCGACAGGCAGGCGCCGAAATCGCGCAGGCCCTCGGTGCGGGCGCGCATGATGAAGGCGGCCGGGCCGAACTGCTCGTCGAAGACGATGCCATGGTAGCCGGCATAGGGTTCGGTGAGCTGCGGAAACTTGCCGGACGCACGCCAGTCGAACCGGCCGCCATCGATGATGGCGCCGCCGATGGCGATGCCGTGGCCGCCGAGCCATTTGGTCGCCGAGTGCATCACGATATCGGCGCCTTGCGCGATCGGCTGGCTGAGATAGGGCGTCGCGAAGGTATTGTCGATCAGGAGCGGAATGCCCGCTTCGTGCGCGATGGCCGAGATCCTGGGAATGTCCAGCACCTCGAGGCCGGGATTGCCGAGCGTCTCGCCGATGACGAGTTTGGTCTTCGGCTGGATCGCGGCGCGGAAGCCGTCGAGGTCACGCGGCTTGACGAAGCTCGTGGTGATGCCGAAGCGCGGCAGAGTGTGGGCAAGCAGATTGATGGTGCCGCCATAGAGCGAGGACGAGGCGACGATGTGGTCGCCGGCATTGAGCAGCGTGGCGATGGCGAGATGGAGCGCGGCCTGGCCGCTCGCGGTGCAGATCGCGCCGACGCCGCCTTCGAGCGCGGCCAGCCGCTCTTCGAGCACGGCTGTGGTCGGGTTGGAGATGCGGGTATAGATGTGGCCGGCGCGTTCGAGATTGAACAGCGCGGCGGCGTGCTCGGTATCGTCGAACACGTAGGACGTGGTCTGATAGATCGGCACCGCGCGGGCGCCGGTCGCGGGATCCGGCTGCTGGCCCGCATGCAGGCTCAGGGTCTCGAAGGCAGGCGGTTTCGGCGGCGGCATGCGGGGCAACTCTCTTCAGGCGGGTCGCATGTTGTGCCACAGATTGCGGCGGTCGTCAGCGTCGGGAGCTGGGGTAGCGCCGGGGGCCTCCTGGTTCGAGATGCGGCGCGCCCACACCCGTTTCAACAGGATCGTAGATGGGGTAACGGGCCGACCACCCGAGCGGCACGCTCACTCCTGCGCTATTTGGGAGCGCGTTCGCGTGCCGCCCGGGTGGTCGGCCCGTTACCCCGTCTAGGAGGAGCCAGCCGAAACCGGCTGATCGGCTTCAGCCGAAGCTCTTCGGGAATAGGCCTGACGCGGCGATCTCGGCGATCGAAAGCCGCGGGCTTGGCTTCTCACGCTCCTTCAGCATCGCCGGTAGCTTCTCGCCGTCGCCCTTGCGGCCCACGGCGATCGCGATCTCCACCGCGAAATCATCGGGCACGCCGAGCGCCGCCTGCGCGGCAGCGACATCGAAGCCGCTCATGCCGTGGGTGGCCCAGCCGGACAGGGCGGCCTGGTTGGCGAAATTGGCCCAGGCGGCGCCGGCGTCGAAGGAATGTGTGCGGGCCGGCACCGGCTCGGTCTTGCCGGCCGGGATGAAGGTCTTCTTCGACAGCACGTAGACGATGGCAGCGGCATGCTGCGCCCAGCCGCGGTTGAACTCGATCAGCGGCGCCAGGAAGGTGTCGAACTGTGCCGAGCCGCGCAGCGCGTAGAGGAAGCGCCAGGGCTGCGAATTATACGAGGAGGGCGCCCAGCGCGCCGCTTCGATGAAGGTGAGAAGCGCCGACTCGGGCAGCGCCTCGTCGGTGAAGCCGCGCGGCGACCAGCGGTCGACGAACAGGCGGTGGGCCGGGTGCTCGGTGGTGCGGTCGGTCGGCGGGAGGTGGTCGGTCAAGGTGGGCTCCTTCATTCAGGCTCGTCATCGGGCCTCGTGCTCGGCTTCGCTGCAGAGCACAAACCTCGGTTCCCTCTCTGGCTCACGGCGCCTTCGGAGTCCAGATCGCTAACGCAGATGTGTCCACCTTCGCGGGCAGCACGCGCTCGGCCAGAAATGCGTCGGCGATCTTCTGCTGCTCGGAGAGGCCGGCTGCGGTGACTGTGCCGACCTGGTAGGAGCGGTGGCTGTTGGCCTCCTCGACGGTGGCCGCATCGATGCCCCACAGCGTGGCGAGCTGGTTCGCCGCTGCGGCCGGATTGGCCTTGACCCATTTGCCGGTCTCGACCAGCTTGCCATAGATGATGTTGAGGACGTCGCCGCGCTTGGCGGCATAATCGGCCGAGGCGAGGTAATAGCGCTTGTAGCTGGCGAGCCCGTCGCTGCCGTCGGTGAGCACGCGCGCGCCGGATTGGCGGATGGTGCTGGTCAGGAACGGATCCCACGCCACCCAGGCATCGACATTGTTGCTGACGAAGGCGGTGCGGCCGTCGGCGGGCGGCAGATAGGCCGGGGTGATGTCCTTGAAGGTCAGCCCCGCTTTGGCGAGCGCTGAGAGCAGCAGATAATGGCTGCCGGCGCCCTTGGTCACCGCGATCTTCCTGCCCTTGAGTTCGGCCAGCGACTTGATCGGCGAGGCGGTCGACACCAGGATCGCCTGCGCGGAGGGGGAGGCGGCCTCCTCGGCGACGTAAGCGATCTTGGCGCCTGCGGCCTGCGCGAACACCGGCACGGTGTCGGCGACATCAGCGCCGACATCGATGCTGCCGATGTTGATCGCCTCGAGCAGCGGCAGGCCGCTGGAGAATTCGTGCCAGGACACCTTGATGTCGAGCGGCGCCAGCGCCTTTTCCAGCTCGCCATTGGTCTTGAGCAGGGCGATCAAGGTGGAGGATTTCTGATAGCCGATGCGCAGCGTCTCTGCGGCTTCAGCGCGCGATGCGGCGAGGGCGCCGAGCAGGGCGACGGCCATCATCATCACGCTGCGGCGGGCCAGCCTCAGGGGGCGCGATCCGCGCGCCGGGCCGGTGAAAGAGGATGTCATGCGAAATCTCCTGAAAGCCGATGCCTGCAAATCTGGCCGGATCATTCGCAGGATCGGTTTCCCTGCGCAATTTTGCAGATCGGTCGGGATGGAGAGGAAAGTTCTTCATTCGGGTCTGTCGCGAGAAAATCTGTCTTCCTGCCGAGGGAAATCCGATGAGGCAGCCGTCCGCAGGCTCGCGGCGCACCAGGCGTCCAAGATGTGTCTGCCGTTCGTCCCTCTCTGAGGAGAGGGCACAGGGAAGGCCGGGCATCGACTGACGCCCATGGCCCGCGTGCAAAAAGCAAAGCACGCGGCGGTTACCACAGGATCAGCCGGCATCCGGCCTTCCCTGCGCAATGGGCTTACGGCTTATACGCGATCTCCCCGGTGCGCCGGGCTGTCTGGCCACCGTTGCGCATGATGCTTGCGCATCAGCGCGTGATACTAGCGTCGGAGTATCAGGACCACGCGACTTCGCCGTCCGGCTCTCCTCGTTCGTCCGCATGCGTGACGCACGCTGCGACGAGAACCGGCCATCGCATCCCACCCAACGTTTCGTGACGTTCGCGAAAGCGCCCCTCGATCGGGCGGGATGGGGAAATAAGATCATGAATTCTGAAAAAAAGAAACAAGAATATTGTCCACGGCGGGACTGGACAGGGCAAATCAGCTTGAGATCGCGGGGGAATTTCGCTTTTTTGAGCACGCGCGAAGAAAGCCGGCCGAAACGAAGCACGGCGGCTCATGAGCGGATTTCACCTGAGGCTTCCGTCTTGCGCGGCGGAGCAGGTCGGCGCCATTGGGGGGCGGAAGCTACGAAGCAATCCGATTCGGGAAGACAGACTGTCGCTGAGGCAGACCTCTGCAAATGAGCCCGTGGCGTCCGCATTCAGCCCAAAACGGACGTCGGCTACGGGTCAAGAGAGGCTGTGGCCCGTCGCGTTCTGAGGCCCGCTTCCTATGCAACCCGGATCAAGATACGCTTCTCTGGTCCGGCTCGGAGATTAAAGAGTCGGCGGCGGGAGTTCTTAGCCGGGATAGGGAGCGCAACGGTCGCGTGCAATGCAAAATGGCATTTCCGGTTGAGAAGTTGGACCTCGAGCTCGCCCTCAAGCGAGTGAAATCTGATCTAAATACTGCACGCTCTTTTATCGAGTCTCCTTTGGAGATCGAGTTGGTTGATGCCGATCAGGCCACTTGGCTGAGTCAGCTTAGCGAAAAAATTGCCGCCGGATATCGTCCCCACTCTGCTGTGATCGCGGACATTCCTAAAGGAAATGGCGCAGTTCGTCCTGCAGCCCTCCTCAATCTTGAGGATCGCGTGGTGTATGCAGCTGCAGTTGGCGCCTTGCTTTCGGCTATCAACCTCGGATTAGGTTGGTCTCAAGGTAAGGTCGACTTTTCATATCGGCTTTCCGAGAGCGTCCGGCGGGTTGAGTGGTTCACAAATCGCTTCAATGGCTGGTCTGCATTTCGCAAAGTCAGCGTCGAGCGGATTGATAATGGCGCGGCTCACGTCGTTCTTACCGACATTACGGGATTCTACGAAAACATAGATTTGACGGTTCTGTTTTCGGACTTGAGAACGCTCGGCGCTGATAGCGACGTAATCCAATTGCTTCAGCTCTGCCTGAATCGATGGGCTGTCGTGCCCAATCGCGGAGTTCCACAAGGACTTTCCGCCTCGGATGTGCTGGCCAAGGTTTACCTAAACCCAATTGACCAAGCCATGGCAGACATGCAAGTCGACTTTATTCGTTACGTGGACGACATACGAATTTTTTGTTCAGACGTACCAGCTTGCAAAAAAGCACTGATGTCTCTGATCCGATCTCTCCGCCGACGGGGTCTAAATTTGCAGTCGGCAAAGACGGAAATCGTTTCAGCAGCTGAAGCCAAAGCTATCATCGAGGGTATCGCTCCGATAATAACTGACGTACAAAAGCAGTATAGGGACTTTCTCATTAAAACAATGGAGTCGATTAATCCCTACATGACGATAGAGGACCTTGATGACAAGGTGAGTCCGGATGATGCGCCAGTGGAGGTCGTGCGAGAGGTTTTCCGTCAGAAGTTTATAGATGCGCCTGGAAAATTCAACAAAACCCTATTTCACTTTCTTATAAATCGCCTTCGAGCACAATCCGACGACTACGCATTGGCATATTGCCTTGAACACTTGGCAACCCAACCACAAGAGACCCAATCCCTCTTGGACTACATTGGCGCGGTTGGAACATTTCCAAGAGATTTTACTCCAATTGAGAGTTTTCTCCAGTCGCCTGATTGCATGTATGACTATCAAGTCTATCAGATTTTTCGATGGCTGCACTCGTTAGGCTCTCCACCGAGTGTTGGGTTGATTACTGTCGCCCGACTCATAACCTTCGACAATGCGCGAGCGTTCTATCTGAGGGCAGTATGCCGCTTGATCTTACAGACCCACGGATCGATGGCTGATCTGGAGCGTTTGGAGGCCGGTTACGGCGAAGTCCACAACGAATTGGAGCGAGCGCAAGTCCTCGTGAGCATTAAACGACTAGAGGTCGGACGGAGAAACGCGTTCTACGGTCGGGTAAGTGGAGATGGGCAGCTTTGCGAGCGAGCAATTAGAATGGTCAAGGAGCAAAGGCTTTAGATCTACGTTGAGGCGACGCCGATCGTTGGCTGAATATCCGGAAAGGATCGAGGCCACCATGACCGCGCAGGTTGATGTTCCAGCCGATCTAGCCCAATACCGGAAATTTCCGTTTGTTCGGACGCTACAAGCTACACCTCAATCAGAATGCTCTATCACGTCCGCTCCTCGCCCTTAACAGACACCTTCCAGGCTCTGATGAGAGTCCGGTGTCGGCTCGTCGCCGATTCGCGACGCTGCATCACGTCAGCGGAGATCTGGATGCGCTGGTCATCGAGTCGACGTCGCGTCCCGGCGGCCGTGGGTCCCGCTGCCCGTCATGAAACGCGCCCCTCTCTCAGCGCTGCCACATCGGTGGCATCAGGTGACCCCGGCGGATGGCGATGAGCAGAAGGATCACGCCGGCCGTGGTGCAGACCACCAGCGCGACCACCGAATGCTCCATCCCGAACGAGCCCCCGGTCAGCAGCTCCGGTCCTTCGATGGTGGCCTTCAGCAGGCCGGGATCGCTGACGGCGCCCGAGACGACGCCGGAAAAGACCGCCGATTGGAAGTAGTTCCAGGCCATGTGGAAGCCCATGCAGATCCACAGGCGGCGGGTGACGAGATAGGCCGCGGACAGCAACAGCCCGGCCTCGATGCAGATGTAGATGGCCCCGCCCAGCGTCGCTCCTGGGTTCAGCAGATGAACAAGTCCGAACGCGAGGGATGAGACCAGGATCCCGACCCAGCTTCCGAACATGTCCTCGACCGATCGCATCAGGACGCCGCGGAAAACCAACTCTTCGAAGACTCCCGACTTGATCGCCAACGCCAGGTTGGGAAGCAGGAACAGCAAGGGGTTGAATCCCTGGACCTTGTAGATGCCGAGCAGCATCAGGACCACGGCGCTCACGGTATAAAGGACCGCGCCACACAGCGCGCCGATGGCCCATTCACGGCCAAGCCCCGGCGTCGAAAGCTCGGTCACCTCGCGGCGTTCGACGAGTTTTCCATAGGCCACGTACACGCCGATCGCCGCCAGGCCCAGGATGATCTGGATGGCCGCGTTCAACAAGGGTGAATCGTGGAATTGCTCGAGGCGAGCCTGGGCCCACCCCATGAAGTAGAACAAGACAGATCCCAGGACGATGAGGCGCGTCAGCGGAAATTGCAGAATGCGCAGCCAGAGTGGCTGACCAACAAGGCTGACATCCGTCATGTGAAAACCTTCCCTCCCCAGATCCGCGCCGCAGCGACAACTGCGACCATATCGTCCGTCCTCGCGAGCGCATGTTGGCCCTGCCGCACCGGCGAATCCTCCGGTCAGATCGGACCTCCTGTTTCGGACCTGATGACCTCTCGGTATTGATCTTACCGGTCCACACGGACGGCACCCGCAAAGAAGCAAGCCCCATCCGACCTATCATTGGATATGAGGAGCAAGTCGATGCCGCAATCGACTTTGCAACATCCGAGCTGCTTTCGGGTGCGGCGTGTTTGCGGAAGCCTGGGTCACGCATATGCTGCTTATCGGGCACTGACCCCGTTGGATGCGCGGGACCAGCCCGTGCATGACGGAGGATCCTGTGAGGGCGTTGATCGGAGATGCGCCGGCTGCAGGACTACCCGGCCTTGCGCCTGCGAGGCTTGTTTGCCGTGGAAAGATACGCGCAGAACATGTCCGACATCGCGTCGGCATAGGCCGATATCTCGGCGCGGTTGCGCGGTGTCTCCGAGAAATGCTTGCCGACCTGGCTCAGCGTCGCCTTGATCAGGTCGGCTGCACGCGCGCGGTCGGCTTCTCCTGCGTCGGGCAGGACCTCGCGCATGAAAGCCAGCAGCGCGCGGCGGCCGCTGGCCGTGGCCTGACGCGCTTCGGGCGCGTCGCGATAGAGCGGAGCGGCATCGTCGAGCGCGCCGCGGATCGCGGCCTCGTCGCACTCCGATTGCAGGAAGGCATGAACCAGCGCCCGTAACCTCACCAGGGGCGGGCGGCTCGTATCCTCCAGGATCCCGTGCAGGAGGCGGGTCGTCTGCTGCCACTCGTCGCTCTGCAGCCGGAACAGGATGGCGGCCTTGTTGGGGAAGTACTGATACAGCGAGCCGACGCTGACGCCGGCCTTCTCGGCGACGCGGGCGGTGGTGAAACGCTGTGCGCCTTCGGTCGTCAAAACCTGAACAGCGGCCTCCAGGATGGCTGCGACGAGATCGGTCGAGCGTGCCTGTTGTGGCTGTTTTCGCGCGGAAATCGAGGCTTTTCGACGAGGAGCCATGCGGCGTTCCGGAATGCGATTAGCGAACGCGAGTGATTATTCGTATTTTGACCAGGACGCAATGAGCCACCAACGCCCTGGAGATGACCATGATCACGCTGACCACCCAACCTTTCGCACCGCTGCTCGATCGACTGCTCGCCGAAGCCGCGCTGGCGCGGCCGGAGACGAGCCCGATCTTCGCCGGCATGGCCGAACGCGGCGAAGCGCTGATGCGCAGCAAGTCCGGCCATGTCGAGCTCTATACGCAGCTGAAGGATTTCCCGCTGCCGGTCTCGCGCGAGACCGGCGTGCTGCTCTACATGCTGGCGCGCAGCTTCGAGGCGCGCAGGATCGTGGAGTTCGGAACCTCGTTCGGGATCTCGACGCTGTTCCTTGCCGCGGCGCTGCGCGACAATGGCGGCGGCCGGCTGATCACCACCGAGTTCGAGCCGTCGAAGATCGCCCGCGCCAAGCATCATCTCGCCGAGGGGGGCCTGCTCGATCTCGTCGAGATCCGCGAGGGCGATGCGCTGCAGACGCTCGGCGCCGATCTGCCCGAGGCGATCGATCTCGTCCTGCTCGACGGCGCCAAGCCGCTCTATCGCGATGTTCTCGATTTGCTCGAGAGCAAGCTCAGCCCCGGCGCGTTCATCGTGGCCGACAATGCGGATCATTGTCCAGACTATCTCGCTTATGTCCGCGCGCCGGGGAACGGCTACCTCTCGGTTCCGTTCGGCGACGAGGTCGAACTGTCGATGAGCATCAGGTGATCCGCGCGCGCCGGGCTCTGGCCCATCGGCGGGGCGACGATCGCACGGAAATGCGCGGCGATATCGGCGCGCCGCGCCACCCAGACCTGATCACCCAGCCGCGCCAGCATCGCCAGGATGGCCCCGACCGCCGCAAACCGCGCCGGCCGGCCGGAGATCCGCAGATGAAAGCCGATCGTCAGCATCGACGCCGCGCCACGATCGGACTCGGCGAGCAGCGTGCGCAGCGCGGCCGCGACGTAGTCGGAAAAATCCTCGGGCTGCACGAAGCCGTTCGGATGGAAGAACTTCATGTCGTTGGTGTCGAAGCCATAGGGCAGCACCAGCAGCGGCCGGTTCGCGGCTGAGGTCCAGTAGGGCAGGTCGTCGTCGAGCGCGTTGGAGTCGTAGGTGAAGCCGAGCTCGCCGAGCAGGTCGCGTGTCCAGGGGCTCTGGCTGCCGCGGGTCATGAAGCCGACCGGCGTCACGCCGGTCGCGCGCGCAATGATGTCGCGGGTGCGGACGATGTCGCGGCGCTCGGTGGTGGCGTCGGCATAGAGCGCGTGCGGCAGCCAGCGCCAGCCATGCACGGCCGGCTCATGCCCGGCCTCGACGGCGATGCGCGCGAGATCCGGCACGCGCTCGACGGCACGGCCGCACATCATCAGTGTCGCCGGCCTGCGCTGCGCGGCAAAGGCGTCGAGGAAGCGCCACAGGCCGACCCGCATGCCATAGTCGAACACCTGCTCCTGCACGAGATCGCGCATGCCGGAGGGCAGGGTCGGCTGCACCTCGCCATAACGCTCGGTGTCGGCGTCGCCCTGCTCGACGGCGAGCTCGGCGCCTTCCTCGAAATTGATCACCAGCGACACCGCCACGCGGGCGCCGTTCGGCCAGATGATGTCGGGGCGCTGGCGGCCATAGCCGCGCAGGTCACGGATGATGGTCATGAAGAGCTCTTTCCGAAGCTGCGGCTGAGTCCGCCCAGCGTCTCCGCGCAGACAAGTCCGATGAGGGTGAGCACCACGATCACGCCGGAGACGGCGGCGACGCGGACGTCGAGGCTGCCTTCGAGGATGGCCCACAGCTTGATCGGCAGGACCTCCGTGCGGGCATCCGCCAGGAACAGCGACACCGGCACATTGTCGAAGGAAGACAGGAAAGCGACCAGGCCGCCCGCGACGATGCCGCGGCGGATCAGCGGCAAGGTGATGCGGCGAAAGGTGTACCAGCGGCTGGCGCCGAGGCTCAGCGAGCAGGTGACGAGCACGGGATCGAGCTGCTGCACGGCGGCGCCGACCATGCGGATCACGAACGGCACGCAGACGATGGTGTGGCCGAGCACCAAGGTGGCAAAGGACAGCCTGATGCCGATCACGTTGAACACCAGCAACAGCGAGAGGCTGAAGGCCATCGCGGGCAGCACCATCGGCGACATGAACAGCGCATCCAGCAGGCGCGCGATCCGCGATCGGTTGCGGGCCAGCGCCAGCGCCGCGGCGCTGCCGAGCACGGCCGAGAACAATGTCGTCCACAGCGCCACTTGCAGGCTGGTCAGGGCCGGCGTGAGCAGCTCGGGCGAGCGGAACAGCTCGACATACCAGCGCGCCGACCAGCTTGGCGGGGGGAATTTCAGCGTCATGCCAGATGTGAGGGAGATGATCAGGACGACAAGCGTCGGCGCCAGCAACAGCAGCACCGATGCCGCGGCGATCGCGCCGACGACGCCGCTATAGATCCGGTCGGAGAGGTCACGCTGCATCGAGGCCTCGCGTCAGTCTGCGCGACAGCGCGCCGATCGCGGCGACGATGCCGATGACCGCGGCGGTGAAGATCAGGGACAGCGCGGCGGCGAACGGCCAGTCCTGCACGCCCATCGACTGCTGATAGATGTAGCTCGGCATCAGGATGATGCGGCCGCCGCCGATCAGCGTCTGGGTGATGAAGGCCGTTGCGGCTGCGGCGAATACCAGAAGGAGCCCCGCGATCGCGCCGGGCAGTGTCAGCGGCAGGATGACGGTGACGAACGCGCGGACGCGGCCGGCGCCGAGACCTTCGGCAGCCCGCGCCAGATTGCCGTCGAGCCGCAGCAGGCTGTTGATCAGGGGCAGCGCCATCAGCGGCAGCTGGATCTGGGTCAGCGCCAGCACCAGCCCGCCCCAACTGTAGAGCAGGCGGGCCGGACTGTCCCACAGGCCGAGCGACAGCATCGCCGAATTGACGATGCCGTCGCGGCCGAGGATGACGATCCAGGCGAAGGTGCGCACCACGGTGCTGGTGAGCAGCGGCAGCAGGATCAGGAAAATGAGGCCCGTGCGGATCAATGGGCCGCTCGCGACATAGACCAGCGCCAGCGGGTAGGCGAGCACGAGCGCGCACAGCGCGACCTCGAGGCCAAGCATCACGGTGTCCGCCAGCACGCGCAGGCTGAACGGGTCACCGAGAAAGCGCAGATATTGCGCCGGCGACAGTTCGGCAAAAGCGGGCGTGCGGAACAGGCTGATCGCGACCAGCGCGACCAGCGGCAGGACGAAGGCGGCGAGAAACACCAGCGCCAGCGGCAGCGCCGGCGCGAGCTCTCCTGGGGGACGCGGTGTCGACATGCCGAATGCTAGATCTTGACGTCCTTGTTGAAGCGCGTGATCCATTCGCCGCGCATGTGCTGGAACTTCGTCCAGTCGAGCAGCACGTTGCTGGCGATGAGGTCGTCGACGCTCTTGGCCACCGTCAGATTGGCGCCGGTCAGCGCCACGTTCTTGTTGGTCGGCATCATCACCCAGGGCGCCGCCTCGATGCCCTTCTGGGCCTCGGCCGACATCACCGTGTCGAGATAGTCGAGCACGAGCTTCGGATCCTGGTTGTTCTTCACGATCTGCGCGCTGGAGCGGATGATGACCGCGCCCGATTTCGGCTTGGCGAAGGCGATATCGACGCCCTTGGCGGCGAGCAGCGCGACATTGTTCCAGAAATTGAAGGCGATATCGATCTCGCCCTGCTGGAACAGGGTGGCGAGCGCGCCGGGCGAGGCGGCGATGGCGCCGACATTGGGCAACAGCTTCTTGATCGCCTCGAAGGCCGGCTCCAGATTGGTCTCCGAGCCGCCGTTCAGCTTGGCGATCTCGACCATGAAGGCGGTGCCGAGGCTCGAGCCCATGCCGGTGATGCCGACGCGGCCTTTATATTCCGGCTTCCACAGATCCTCCCACGAGGTCGGCGGCGTGGTGATCTTCTTCGGATTATAGGCGATGCCGATCAGCTGCACGGTGATGACCGGCGCGTAGCCGTCGGGATGGCGGAACGGCTGCGGGATCTGCGTGAAGCTCTTGGACGCTTCCGCCGGGAATTTTTCGATCACGCCGCTGGCGATGGCCGGGATCAGCGGACCCTCGTCGAACAGCACGACGTCGAAGGGCGGGGCGTTGCGCGATGCCTGGATCTTGCCGATCTGGTCGACGCCGAGCAGCGGCGTGAAGGTGACGTCGGCGCCGCTCGCCTTCTGGAAGGCCGGCCCCATCACCGCGCGGAACGCCTCGTCGAAGCTGCCGGGGTAGGTGGTGGCGACGATCGAGGTGGCGGCGCGGGCGCGTGAGGACGTCATGACATGGGGCGCGGCGAGGGCCGCGGCGGCGGTGGCGAGCAGGCGTCGGCGGGACAGGATCATCGTGAAACTCCTCATGCTCTTGCGATGGATGGCGAGGCCGTCGTGGCCTCGAAGACGTGGACCTTGCTGATGTCCTGAATCACGAGCCATGCGGCGTCGCCCGGCCGGCCCGACCAGGCGGCGCGGGACTGGCTGACCTTGATGGCTTCGCCCGAGGCGGTGACGCAGTCGATCACGCTGAAAGCCCCGAGCGGCATCACCACGCGGATCGTCACGGCGATCGAGCGCGGCTGCGCGTCCGACACCAGGGCCAGGTTCTCGGGCCGGATCGAGACCATGACGTCGCGGTGCGCAGGCGGCGGTTCGGTGCCGGACAGAGCGAGCGCGCAGCCGGCATCGAGCGCGATCGTGCCGGGCTGCGCCGATGTCCGTCCCTTCAGGAAATTGGCGTGGCCGATGAAGCCGTTGACGAACAGGCTCGCAGGCGCGTCGTAGAGCGCATCGGGCGTGTCGATCTGCTCGATCCGCCCCTTGTTGAGCACGACGATGCGGTCGGCCATCGACAGCGCCTCCTCCTGATCATGGGTGACCATGATCGACGTGACGCCGCAGCTCTTGAGCAGGCTCTTGATCTCGATCTGCATGTCGAGCCGCAGGTTCTTGTCGAGCGCGGAAAACGGCTCGTCGAGCAGCACCAGCACGGGATCGATGGCGAGCGCGCGCGCCAGGGCGACGCGCTGCTGCTGGCCGCCGGAGAGCTGGCGCGGGAAGCGATCGCCGAACGACGTCATCTGCACCCGCGCCAGCATCTCGGCGACGCGCTGCTTGACCATGGCGCCGGGCGACTTTCGCGCGCGCAGGCCGTAGGCGACGTTCTCGGCGACGGTGAGGTGGGGGAATAGCGCGTAGTTCTGGAACACCATGCCGATGCGGCGGCGATTGGCGGGCGTGCGGTCGATGCGCACGCCGTCGAAGCTGACGGCGCCACGGCTCGGCTGCAGGAAGCCGGCGATGATCTGCAGCAGCGTGGTCTTGCCGCAGCCGGAGGGGCCGAGCAGGGCGATCAACTCGCCGCGCGCCACCGCCAGATCGATGCTTTCGAGCGCGACCGTGGCGCCGAAGCTGTGGCCGACGCCCTGCAGCATCAACGCGCAGCCGCGCGCCTCCGTCCGGGTCTCCGCTACTCTCGTCGTCGCGCTGCTCAACATGCATGGCTCTCCGTCGCGCCAGAGGTCAGCAAGCGCCGTGCCAGTATTGTTGCTGACGCAAGCAATTGTAAAGACGTTGAAAAAAATTTGGCGCCTAAAATTGGCGCCAATTTTTGTTCGATATTGTCGACGAAATGGGCGGTGTCTGGTGAAAGAAGCGGCAATGTGGCTGCTTTCAATCTTGCGGGCTTCGGCTAAAAGGGACGACATGATCAAGACTCGCGGCAAAGCCGATCGCGTTGCGCAGAAGACCCCGGCCCGGAGCAAGGTCCGGCGCCGGCCGGCGCCGCGGCCGGAGTCCGAGCCGGTCGATCCGCGGCGGATGGATGACGATCCGGTCGTGCAGGGCATTCTCACGGCGATCAGCCAGAAGCGGCTGAAGCCGGGGACCAAGCTCGGCGAGGACCGGCTGGCGCGCGCGCTTGGCACCACGCGCATCCACATCCGCCAGGCGCTGGCGCATCTCGCCTCGCGCAAGATCGTCGTGCAGTTTCCGAACCGCGGCGCCTTCGTCTACCGGCCGACCTGGGAGGAGGCGCGCGAGATGTTCGCCGCCCGCCGCGTCATCGAGGCGGCGACGGTGGCAGCCGCCATCGACCGGCTCGACAAGCCCGGCAAGGTGCTGCTGAAGGCGCATATGGCGCGCGAGGCGGCCGATGACCGCAGCGATCGTTGGGCCTCACTGTCGCTGACGGCGGAATTCCACATCCTGATCGCGCAGCTCGCCGGCAACCATGTGCTGCTCGACATGGCGCGCGAGCTGATCCTGCGCACCTCCCTGGCGATCGCGACGTTCGAGCAGCCCGGCGCGCCCGACTGCTCGCCGGATTCGCACCCCGACATCGGCGAGCTGGTGTTGGCGCGTGACAAGGCCGCGGCGGTCGCCGCCATGACGCATCATCTCGATGACATCGAGCGCCGCATCCAGCCGCGGCAGGCTGACGGCGAGGTCGATGAGCTGACGGAGATCTTCAAGGATCTCGGCGTCAGGCCGGCCGCGCGCCATGACAGCTGAGCACGGCGGCACGCACCCGATGACTTCGCCCCTGCCGCGCATCCTGCTGATCAATCCGAACAGTTCGGCCGCGACCACGGCGATGATGGTGGCGATCGCCGCCGCATGTTGTCACGGGCGGGCCGAGATCGTCGGCGCGACCGCGATGCGGGCGCCGACCATGATCGTCGACGGCGCGGCGCTGGCCGCATCCGCCGACGAGGTGGTCGAGATCGCGCGGGCGCAGGGTGATGGCTGCGACGGCATCATTGTCGCCGCGTTCGGTGATCCCGGCGCCGCCGAGATCCGCAGCTTCTGGCCGCGACCGGTGGTCGGGATCGGCGAAGCCTCGATGCGCGAGGCGGCGCGCGATGGGCGGCGCTTCGGGATTGCCACGGTGACGCCGGCACTGGTCGCGAGCATCGCGGCGCTGGCCGGGCAGCTTGGGCTGGCGGCGCAGTTTACGGGGACGCGGCTGACCACGGGCGATCCGGCGGCCCTCGCGGCTGACCCCGAACAACTGGAGCCTGCGCTCGCGGCGGCGGCGCGCGCCTGCATCACGGAGGATGGCGCCGCGGCCGTGATCATCGGCGGCGGGCCGCTGGCGCAGGCCGCCGACCGGCTGCAGCCGCAATTCGAGGTGCCGATCATCAAGCCGATCGCGGCGGCGGTGACGCAGCTGCTGCAGCGGCTCGGCGCCTGATCTGCGCCTGATCCGAAGGCGTTCATCCCACTCATGAGGCCATAAGGCGCAGCGAGCTGATCGCCGGGGCGCTGGCTCGCGCGCGGGCAGGATGCGGCTCATTATTTCGGCATATGTAATAAATTTTACGCTTTCAAGTTTTGACGTAATGAAACAGATTTTCTGCGCCGGTGACCATCAAGCGAATGCCCGCGACGCGGCGCGTTCATGCGAGGAGGAGCCAACGTGAGTAGCGGTTTCATCGAGGCGCATGGCCTCTGGAGCGATGAGCAGAAGGCGGCCGCAGGCGAGGCACTCGCTGCGGTCAAGGAGACGGGGTTGCGCTGCATCCGCGTCTCGGTCGCCGATCCCCAAGGCAAGCTGCGCAGCAAGACGCTGATGCCTGGTCCATTCCATGCTGCGCTGAAGAACGGCATCGAGTTCACCAACGCGCAATACGGCTTCGATTCCGCCGAGGGCATCGCCTACAATCCGTTCGTCGATGGTGGCGGCTTCGGCATGGCCGAGATGGCCGGCTTCGCCAACGTCATCCTGGTGCCCGATCCTACCACGTTCCGCGTGCTGCCCTGGTCGCCCGGCACCGGCTGGGTGCTCGGCGATCTCTATTTCCGCGACGGCCGTCCGGTGCCGTTCGATGCGCGCCACAAATTGAAGGCCGCGCTCGCCGAGCTCGCGCGGGAGAAATACACCTTCATCACGGGCCTCGAGATCGAGTTCTACGTCACCAAGGTGATCGATCCCAAGCTCGCGCCTGAGGACATGGGCACGCTCGGCCTGCCGCCAACACCGCCGGTGGTGGAAGCCGCGGCGCGCGGCTTCTCTTACCAGGTCGAGGACAATCTCGACCGCATGGACGACTTCATCTGCACGCTCGCCGATCATTGCGTGGCGCTGAACCTGCCGCTGCGCACGATGGAGAACGAGATGGGGCCGGGCCAGCTCGAATTCACCTTCGACGTTCAGACCGGGCTGAAGACCGCCGACACGATGTCGCTGTTCCGATCGATGGTGAAGCAGGTCGCGACCCGCATGGGCCTGCATGCCACCTTCATGACGCGGCCCGGCCTGCCGAACTACGTGGCCAGCGGCTGGCACCTGCATCAGAGCCTCGCGACTGCCGACGGCCGCAACGCCTTCGTCTCCGAGCCCGGCTCGGGCGAGCTGCTGTCCGAGGTTGGCCGCCGCTTTGTCGGCGGCCTGCTCGAACATGCCGCCGCCGCCTCGGTGTTCACGACGCCGACCGTCAACGGCTATCGCCGCCGCAAGCCGAACTCGCTGGCGCCGGACCGCGCCACCTGGGGCTACGACAATCGCGCCGCGATGATCCGGGTGCAGGGCATGCCCGGCGAGCCGTCGGCGCATATCGAGAACCGCATCGGCGAGCCCGGCGCCAACCCGTATCTCTACATCGCCTCGCAGGCGCTGGCCGGCCTCGACGGCCTGCGCCGCAAGCTCGATCCCGGTCCGCTGGAGACCAGCCCCTATACCGCGACGCATCGTCCGCTGCTGCCGACCAACCTCATGGAGGCGCTCGAAGCACTCAAGGGCAGCAGCTATTTCCGCGCCCAGCTCGGCGACGTCTTCGTCGACTGGCTGCTCGGCATGAAGCAGAGCGAGGTGAACCGCTTCCTTGCCGCCGAGCCGGACTGGCAGGCGACGCCGGACGACGTCACCGCCTGGGAGCATCGCGAATATTTCACGCGCTACTGACCGTGGCGCAGGACGCAAGCGCCAACCGCCTGCGTCCTGCCGGCTTCGAGGAGATTGCATGAGCCATCCACCTGAATTGCCGCTCGACGCGCTGGTGCAGGAGCATCGCGTCCACCGCTCGCTCTACACCGACGAGGCGATCTTCGCCGACGAGATGAACCGCGTGTTCGGCGGCACCTGGACCTTTCTCGCCCATGAGAGCGAGCTGCCGGCGCCGCACAGCTTCGTCCGTCGCAAGCTCGGCCTGCGGCCGGTGATCGTCAGCCGCGACCGCGACGGCGCGCTGCACGTGCTGCTCAACCGCTGCACCCATCGTGGCGCCACCGTGTGCCGCCAGGACGAGGGCACGGCGCGGCGCTTCACCTGTCCCTATCACAACTGGTCGTTCGACAGCGCCGGCGCGCTGGTCGGCGTGCCGATCGAGGAAGGCTACGGCCCCGGCTTCGACAAGGCGGCGCTCGGCCTCGGCAAGGCGCGGGTCGCGAGCTATCGCGGCTTCATCTTTGCGACGTTGAACGCGGAGATGCCGGACCTCGTCACGCATCTCGGCCCGGCCGCGCAGCTGATCGACGAATGGCTCGACCGCTGGCCCGGCGCGACCTTGAAATTGCAGCGTGGCACGCATCGCATGATCTGCCTCGGCAATTGGAAGCTGGTCTACGACAATTCCGCCGACGGCTATCATCCGGGCTTCTCACACATGTCGCTGCTGCGCATGCGCAAGGACCGCTACGGCGCCGGCGTCGACATGCAGTGGACGATCGGCAATGTCGATCACGGCCTGCAGACGGTGGCCGATGTCGGCAACGGCCACACCTTCATCGACCAGCGCGCCGAGATCAAACGCTATTGGGAGCAGGCCGCGCCGATGCCCGGCGAGACCCGTTACGAGCAGGCGATCCGCGCCAAGCTCGGCGCCAAAGCGGATACCGCGCTCGACGTCGTGATGGGCTCGGGCATGAACCTCAACATCTTCCCGAACCTTTTGATCATCGGCAACCAGATCCAGGTGATCGAGCCGCAGAGGGTCGATCTGACGCATCTGACCTGGTACGCGACGGCGCTCGAGGCGCCGGATCTGCCCGACGAGGTCAATGCGCTGCGGATGCGGCTGCAGGAGGATTTTCCGAGCTTTGGCGAGCCCGACGATCTCGCCAATTTCGAGGAGTGCCAGGCCGGCCTGTCGATCCCCGAAATGGAATGGGTGCTGACCAACCGCCATCTCGGCACCGGCAAGGAATATATCGGCCCGAAGGGCATGCTGACGGGACCGGTGACCGACGATCTGCCGCTGCGCGCATTCTGGCGCGAGTGGAAGCGCCTGATGACGTCAACGACACGATTGGCCGCCGCATGACCCCGCTCGATCCCGGAATGAATATCGCCTTGGATGATGGTTTCACGCTCAAGGACATTCTGCGCGACAGCCTGGAATCGACCTATGTTGACGATGCCTATTATGCTCGGCTGCGCGGCGATCTCGACGAATGGCAGGCGATCGGCACGCCGCTCACCGAGGCCGAGCGGCAGCGCTACGAGGCGCTGATCCTGCATGAGCACTGGCTGCTCGACCGCCGCGCCTTTGAACGCTGGTATCAGCTCTACACCCGGCAATGCCTGTACTGGGTGCCCGCGGCTGGCGACATGCCCGACGCCGTCAGGGGCGATCCGCAGCGCCAGGTGACGATCGCCTTCGACGACCGCCGGCGGATGGGCGATCGCATCGTCTGGCTGCGCACCGGCGTGGCGTCGTCGCAGCTGCCGCCATCCTACACCAGCCATCTGAGTGCCGGCTTCGTGCGCATCGCCACGGCCGCGGACGGCGAGGTCAAGATCCGCTCGCAATTCATCGTCCACGAGATGCGCGCCGGTCATGTCGTGCAGACCCTGACCGGCTGGATGGGGCACGTGCTGCGCGAGGAGGACGGCCGGCTCAAGATCGACCGCAAGCTGGTGGCGCTGCTCGATGCCGCCAGAAGCCAGCACAACATGACGTTCCTGCTCTGAGGCAGCTCACTTTTGCGGCGGAGCGATTCATGCTAGCTGCGTGGTGATGACCATCGCCATGCCCCTCCGATCGCAGGACCGTTCGTCGTGAGCGCGCCGCTCCCGAACGAGGGCACGGTGGCCGAGCGGATTCGCGTCGTGCGCAACCATCTGGCGCCGGCCGAGCTCGCGGTCGCCAAGGTCATCCTGGAGAACTACCCGACCGGTGGTCTGGTGCCGATCGTGCAGCTCGCGACCGCCGCAGAGGTCAGTGCGCCGACGGTGCTGCGGCTGGTGTCGAAGCTCGGCTTCGACGGCTATGGCGCGTTTCACGAGACGCTGCGCGCCGAGATCCACCAGCGTATCTTCTCGCCGGTCGATGCCTATCCGGATTCCAAGCGCCAGCCTGCCGCCGAGACGCCGGCCGCGCGGGCGCAGGCGGCCTATGTCGACTGCATCCGCTCGACCTTCTCGCATCTCGACGTGAAGGAGCTGAAGGCCGCGGTATCAGCGCTCGCCGATGTCGCGCGGCCGGTCGTGGTGATGGGCGGCCGCATCAGCGCGATCCTGGCGACGCAGCTGGCGACCTATCTCTCGATGCTGCGCAAGGACGTCACCCACATCGCTTCCGACGGCACCGAGCGCATCTCGGCGCTCGTCGACCTCAAGCCCAGGACGGTCGTGGTGCTGTTCGATTTCCGGCACTACCAGCAGAGCACGCTCGATTGGGGCCTGGAGGCGGCCAAGCGCCGCGCGCATCTGATCCTGGTCACCGACCAGTTCCTGTCGCCGCTGGCCTCGCACGCGACGACGCTGCTGACCAGCAGCACCAAGGGGCTGGAGCCGTTCGATTCGATGGCGGGCGGGTTCGTGCTCACCGAGCTCCTGATCTCCGAGGTCGCGCGCGCGCTCGGCTCGCCCGCGCGCAAGCGGCTCGGCGAATTCCTTGCCCTGCAGCAGGCCGATGAGCAGGGCTCGCCGGGCATGACGCCGATCCAGAAGGGCCTGCGCGAGAAGTAGGACCGGCTGAGCAGGCGGGGGCGGCCTCCGCGCGCAAGAGCGACGTGAGGCCCGATCAGTTTCTATGTCATGGCCGGGCTTGACCCGCCTGCGCGGCCGAAGCCGCTTCGGCGCGGCGAAGGCCCGGCCAGCCACGTCGGCGTGGGTGGCACGGCGTGGGTGCCCGGGACGAGCCCGGGCATGACCAGTAACCTCATTGTCAGATCAATTGCGGCGGGAGCCCGCGATCATGATCTCGGTAGCCCTGCAAATCACGGCCGATAGCTGGCCGCGGGATGCGGCGCGGCGAGGCGGGCGCGGCCGGCGCCGAACATCTTTTCGCGCAACGTGCCCGGCTGGTATTCTTTCTTGTAGCGGCCGCGCCGGGTCAGCTCGGGCACCAGCATGTCGGCGACATCGGCAAAGCTCTCCGGCGACAGCGCAAAGGCGAGGTTCAGGCCGTCGACACCGGTCTGCTCGACCCATTGCTCGATGGCGTCGGCGACCTTCGCGGGCCCACCGACGAAGACCGGGCCGATGCCGCCGATGCCGATATGCTCGGCCACCTCGCGCACGGTCCAGACCCAGTCGGGGTCGGCGCGGGTGACGTTGTCCATCGCGCTGCGGCCGGCGTCGTTGAGGACGTGACGGACCTGCTGGTCGAGCTCGTAGGTCGAGAAGTCGACGCCGGTCCAGCCCGACATCAGGGTCAGCGAGGCCTCATGGTCGATATAGCGGCGATAATCGGCAAACTTCGCTTCGGCCTCCGCGTCGGTCTCGCCGAGCACGACCGTGGCGATGCTGAAGATCACGATGTCGCTGCCGGCGCGGCCGGCCTCGACCGCCGCCTGGCGGATCGCGGCGACGCGCGGCGCGATGATCTTGGCCGAGGGGCCGGACATGAACACGCATTCGGCATGGCGGCCGGCGAATACGCGGCCGCGCGGCGAGGTGCCGGCCTGGTACAGCACCGGCGTCCGCTGCGGCGACGGCTCGCAGAGATGGATGGCGTCGAGCTGGTAGGTCTCGCCCTGATGGATGACGCGATGGACTTTTGCGGGATCGGTGAACACGCCGCTTGAGCGGTCGCGCTTGACGGCGTCATCCTCCCAGCTGCCTTCCCACAGTCTGTAGACCACCTCCATGTACTCGTCGGCAATGTCGTAGCGGTCGTCATGCGCGGTCTGGCGCTCCTTGCCCATGCCGCGCGCGGCGCTGTCGAGATAGCCGGTGACGATGTTCCAGCCGATGCGGCCCTGCGTCAGGTGGTCGAGCGTCGACATGCGGCGCGCGAACGGGTAGGGCGGCTCATAGGACAAGGTGCAGGTGACGCCGAAGCCGAGATGCTCGGTCACCGCGGCCATCGCCGAGACCAGCATCATCGGATCGTTGACCGGCACCTGGATGGCATGGCGCAGCGCGGCGTCCGGCGAGCCGCCATAGACATCGTAGACGCCGAGCACGTCGGCGAGAAACAGCCCGTCGAAGCGGCCGCGCTCCAGGGTCCTGGCAAGGTCGATCCAATAGGGCAGGCGGTTATAGTCAGAGGAGCGGTCACGCGGATGCCGCCACAGGCCGGGCGACTGGTGCCCGACGCAGTTCATCGCAAACGCATTCAACCGGATGTCCGCAGCCATGATGGTCCCTCGATCGTATCGTGAAGACAGATGGCACGCTTGGGCTGGCGTTTTCAATCGCGCGCATGCGCAGGGCCGCTTGCGAGCCGCGCGCAGGCTTGGCTATGGTCCAGATGCGATCAAGCGTGCCGCGACGCAATGACGGCACGCGACGGGCCATCGGCCCCGGACAGTCGGGAGGACGAGATTGATGCAGATCCGGATGATGGCGCTGGCTGCGGTCGCGTTGGGGTCGTCGGCCGTGGCATCGGCCCACGCCGATGATTTCAAGGCGAGCTGCGCCGCGCTGGGGCAGGGCTTCTCGGGCAGTGGCCGTGTCGTCACGGCGGAGTTCGTCGCCGCCGGTGGTGTGCAGCTGGCGCCGCCGGCGCCCGCGGGCGTCACCAGTCCCGCGCCGGATCACTGCCTGATCCGCGGCAAGATCAATGAGCGCACCGGCATCGACGGGAAGCCCTACGCGATCGGTTACGAACTGCGATTGCCCGCGACGTGGAATGGCAAGTTCGTCTTCCAGGGCGGTGGCGGCGTCGACGGCGTGTTGCGGCCCGCACTCGGCCTCGTCACCGGTGCGACACCGCCGAACGGGCTGTCCAACGGCTATGCCGTAGCTTCCACCGATTCCGGGCATTTAGAGGAGCCGGGGCCGCTCGGGCCGTATCTGTTTGGGCTCGATCCGCAGGCGCGGCGCGACAAGGGCTACAGCTCGATTCCGCCGGTGGCCGAAGCCGCCAAGGCCGCGACCGAGAAGCTTTACGGCACCGCGCCGCGTCGCTCCTATTTCGCGGGATGTTCCAATGGCGGCCGCCAGGCGATGGCGGTGACGCAGCGCTTTCCGAGACTGTTCGACGGCGTGATCGCCGGGGCCCCGGCCTATCGCGTGCCGCTCGCCGGCATCGACGTGATCGCGCAGGAGCAGGCGCTGCTGGCGATCGCGCCGCCCGGCCCTGACGGCAAGGCCGATGTCGGCAGCGCGCTGACCGACGACGATCTGAAGCTGGTGGCCGACGGCGTGATCGCGGCGTGCGACGGTGCCGACGGCGCCAAGGATGGCATGGTGCAGGACGTCATGGCGTGCCGCTTCGATCCGGCCGTGCTGGCCTGCAAGGAGGGCGAGAGCGCGCAATGCCTGTCTGCGCCGAAGCTGAAGGCCATCAAGTTGATGTTCGACGGCAGCCGCAATGCGATGGGCGGGTTGATCTATGCACGCTGGCCCTATGATCCCGGCCTCGCCGCGCCGGGCTGGCGCGCCTGGAAGCTCGGCACGCCCAAGTCCAGCCCGCCGAATGCGCGCAATCTGACGCTGATCGCCGGCGGCGTGCCCTATGATTTCATGAGCCCGCCGGAGACGCCGGAGGATCTCGTCGCCTGGGTGCGCAATTTCGATATCGACCGCGATACGCGGAAGGTGATGAAGGGCGCCGGCGGCTTCGACGCCGGCATGGAATATGAGGCGGCGATTTCGACCGATCTCGACGCCTTCAAATCCAGGGGCGGCAAGATGCTGTTCTATCATGGCACAGCCGATCCGATCTTCTCGGCGTTCGACACGGTCGACTATGTCGGCCAGCTCAAGACAAGATATGCCGATGCCGACGGCTTCGCGCGGCTGTTCCTGGTTCCCGGCATGAACCATTGTGGCGGCGGACCTGCGACCGATCAGTTCGACCTGCTGGCCGCGCTCGACCAATGGGTGGAGGGCACCGCCGCAGCGCCGGAGGCGATCCGCGCCACCGCGCGGCGTGCGCCGGACGTGCCGTGGCCGGGCCGCACGCGCGATCTCTGCGCGTTTCCGAAGGTGCTGGCCTACAAGGGCAGCGGCAGCCTGGAGGATGCGGCCAATTTCGAATGCCGCTGACTGGATCGTGCATGCCGCCTGGGTCGCGTGCACGATCGCTTGATGGGCCGTTGACCCGGCGTGCCGGAGTCCCGATCTACCGGCCAGCGCCGGTCTCCCTCCGCAGCGTTGCGGCGTCCCATCAGCCCTCACATCGTTCCTCATGGTTGCCGTCAAGACGCGAGCCTTCACCATTTTGTGCGAGTTCGAGCATGCTCAGACGGAGCTGATCGGGAAGTGCGTGGCATTGAGCGACGGCAAGGCAGGAACCGTGGAGCGCGTCTATCTCGACGAGCTGCATGGTCTGCGCATCACCATCAGCGGCCATGACGGCCGCTGGCCGGTGTCGACCATCAAGTTTGCCGAGCGCTGAGCGCGTGCGGCGGCCTGGCGTTTTGGAACCTTCAAACGATCAAGAGGATTGGTTGTCTGTCGCGTGCTCCCATGCGGCGCGAGCCGACTCCTCTTTCCGAAGATCGCCAATTCCACGATGTCGGTGGAGACGAAACAGCCCGATAGATTTCGGTCGCGAAACGCCGTGATCGACGAGATCGCGCTGATCCCGTTGCCGGACAGCGACAATGATGGCCGGTACGACCTTCCGGGGATCAAGTCGCGCAGCGACTATCTGCAATGGCTCGGCGTCGACGCGGTTGGTTCACACCGATCAACGCCGCTTGCGCTGCTGCTTCAGCCGGGAGAAGCCCTGGATCAGTCGCCGCAGCTCGGGATGGTGGACGCGGCGCGCAGCTTCCGAGGCCGGCAGCCAGACCAGCTTGCGCTGGCCGCGCTCGGGAAAGCGCCCGTGCTGCTTCGTCACCTTCAGCGGATAGAGCTTGACCTCGCACGCGATCTTGCGCTTGCCCTTGCGCTTATTGTGCCTGAAGCGACCGAGCGCCTGGCGGCCGATCTTGCCGCGCAGCCCGGCCTCTTCATAGGCCTCGATCGCCGCCACCCGATGCGCACGCTTGCGCAGCATCGGCGATCCCTTCGGCACCGACCAGCGCCGCTTCCGGCGCGTGGTGATCAGCAGGATGCTGAGTTCTGCAGCCTCGATACGAAAGGGCAGGGCGGCGAATTGCTTGTGCTTCATGAGACCCCCTTTCACTGCGGCTTGAACCGGGCGGCTGGCGATTGGTTCCTTCGCCACCGGCGCGCGCGGCTGGTCCGCATCATTTGATACGAAGCGACCGCTCCCCCGGCGCTAATGTGGGGCTGCAGAGCCCGCCGGAGGCCAGGCCCGCTGCATCGCATCGGTTCAAAGCACGCCGTGGATTTCGGATTCACTTATGTAGCTGCAGGTCCCGGTTGATCATCTAGGGTTGTATCTGCGTCAGGATCGAAGCCGGGTCATCATAGCATGGACGTCGAGACTCATAAAAAACGAAGACGGCGCGTCAAGCAGACGATGTCGCTGGGTGAGCGCCTGTTGCAGACGGCGCGGGAGGCGCGTGACCAGGCCAAGCGCCTTCCGCCGGGAATCGAGCAGGCCCGCCAGCTGCGACGGGCGCGCGAAGCGGAAGCGATTGCCGAGCTCGATCGCTTCCTGACCGCCCCGGCGCGCAGCAATCCGCCGCGGTCGCGCTGAACCCGCCGCGCGCAGCGTGATGAGGACGCGTCGCGAGGTAAGAGTGTCGCACCTGCATAGATTTGCTGCATGCGAGCCTGAATTGGTGCACGCATCGCTGCAATAACGCGCTTGACAGGATATGCGTTCTAAGGGACCGTACTGTCCACGCGTTGGGCACAGCGGCCCGTAGACGCAACACGATCAAACCATTTCCAACGCCGCGCTGTTTGAAGCGTGTTTGGTTGGTGGCGAGGGCGCCCTCGGCTTCACGGCCGGCGGGCGTTTTTTTGTTTTGGGATGCGGGATGACACGGACGACGTATCGCATCGGGGTGATGTTCTCGACGACGGGATCGTACAGCGTCGTCGCGCGCTCGATGCTGAACGGGGCGCAGCTCGCGCTCGCCGAGATCAACGCCGGCGACGGCCCGATCGCGCTCGAGCCCGTGGTGGTCAATCCGGCCGGTGATCTCGCGCAGTATCGCGCGCTGGCGCGCGACCTCCTCGGCTCCGGCATCCGCCAGGTGGTCGGCTGCTACACCTCCTCGAGTCGCAAGGAGGTCATTCCCTGCTTCGAGAAGTTCGACGGGCTGCTCTGGTACCCGTCGCATTACGAAGGCTTCGAGAGCTCCGACAACGTCATCTATACCGGCGCGGCGCCGAACCAGCACGTGCTGCCGCTGGTCGACTATCTGGCCTCACGCGTCGGCAAGCGCGCCTTCTGCGTCGGCTCCAACTACATCTGGGCCTGGGAGAACAACCGCATCTTCCGCGAGGCGCTCAGCGCCCGCGGCGGCAGCGTGCTGGCCGAGCGCTATCTCTCGGTCGGCGACACCGAGTTCGACCAAGTGATCGCGGCCATTCTCGAGCAGCGTCCGGATTTCGTCTTCAACAACCTGATCGGCACCAGCGCCTATGCGTTCTTCCGGGCGTTCCGCGCAGCCTGTCGCGCCGCCGGAATCGACCAGGCGAACGACATCCCGGTCGCGAGCTGCACGCTGTCGGAGCCGGAGCTGCAGGAGATCGGGACCGAGGCGGTCGACGGCCACCTGTCCTCGAGCGTGTACTTCTCCTCGCTGAACTCGCCGGAGAATGCGGCCTTCCTGCGGGCCTATTCGCTCGCCTGTCCCGATGGTCCGGTGGTCTCGGCCGATGCCGAGGCGTCCTATATCGCGGTCAAGCTGCTGGCCGCGACGCTCGCCCAGGCGGGCACCGACGAGTCGCGCTTCGTGCGCTGTGCCGTCGCCAATCAGCGTCTGCCAGCCCCGCAGGGCGAGGTGCGGATCGATCCGCAGACCTATCATGCCTGGCTGACGCCGCGGATCGGCCGTTCGTCTCGCGACGGTCAGTTCGAACTGCTGTTGGAAGCGCGGCAGCCGATCGCGCCCGATCCCTATCTCGTGCAGTCGTCGCCGCGCTTCGCGACATCCATGCGTCCTCCGCTGCTCCGAATGGTGAAGTCATGACCTTCCGACTGCTGCAGAACTTCAAGGGTGGCCGCGCGCTGGTGATCACCCGGCGGGCAGGGTGGGAGACCACGCTGGAGACGACCCTCGCCAAGCTCGGCGTCGCCTGCGACTATCCCGAGATCGTCGACGGTCGCGCCCAGCTCGACGTCGGCGTCTTGCAGCCGGAGCGCGACATCCTGTTCATCGATGGCGACCTCGAAGGCGCCGTCGCCATCGAGGTCAACCCGGCGTCGAAACTGCCGCCCGTTCCGGTGATCGGGCTGGTCGGCGTGGAGGCGCCGAGCCGGCTCAAGGCGCTGGTCAATCTCGGCGCCACCTCGTTCCTGCGCAAGCCCGTGCATGGCGGCGCCGTCTACACCGCGCTGTTCCTCGGCATCAACCAGTTCCTGCTGCGCACCGACATGTATGAGAAGCTGCAGGACCTCGAGAGCCGCCGGCGCGGCCGAAGGGCCGTGATCCGTGCCGTCGTGACCCTGATGCAGGAGACAGGTCTCAACGACGACGACGCCTATTCCGCGCTTCGCCGCGACAGCATGCGGGCGCGGCAAAGTCTGGAGCTCTATTGCGAGGAGTTCCTGAAGAGACGGGCGAGGCCGCCCGATACGCCGGAACGCCCGAGCAGCATCACGCTGCAAGGCGTCAACAAACAAGCGATGTAGGAGCATCACATGACCAGATCTGGATTGCGGGGGCTGCGCGCCGCGGCCCTCACGGGGACGCTTGTCTTCGCGTCAGGCGCTTATGCTGCGGAAAACCCGATCAAGCTCGGCGTGCTGGAGGACCAGTCCGGCGACTTCGCCGCCGCCACCATCGGCAAGGTGCACGCCATCCAGCTGGCGGCCGAGGAGATCAACAAGTCGGGCGGCATCATGGGCCGTCCCCTGGAGCTCGTGACCTACGACACCCAGTCGGACAACACGCGCTACCAGGAGTTCATGCGCCGCGTGCTGCAGCGGGACAAGGTCGATGTCGTGTTCGCCGGCTTCTCCTCGGCCTCGCGCGAGGCCTACCGGCCGATCGTCGACCAGTTCAACGGCTTCGCCTTCTACAACAACCAGTATGAGGGCGGCGTCTGCGACGGCCACATGGTGGTGACCGGCGCCGTTCCCGAGCAGCAGTTCTCGACGCTCATTCCCTACATGATGCAGACCTACGGCAAGAAGGTCTACACGCTCGCCGCCGACTATAATTTCGGCCAGATCTCGGCCGAGTGGGTGCGCAAGATCGTCAAGGAGAATGGCGGCGAGATGGCCGGCGAGGAGTTCATCCCGCTCGGCGTGTCGCAGTTCTCGCAAAGCATCCAGAACATCCAGAAAGCCAAGCCCGACTTCGTCGTGACCCTGCTGGTCGGCACCGCGCAGGCCTCCTATTACGAGCAGGCGGCCTCCGCCAACGTCAACCTGCCGATGGCCTCGTCGGTCAATGTCGGCCAGGGCTATGAGCACAAGCGCTTCAAGCCGCCGAGCCTCAAGGACATGTACGTCACCACCAACTACATCGAGGAGATCGATACGCCGAAGAGCAAGGAGTTCTACGCCAAGTTCAAGGCCAAGTTCCCCAGCGAGCCCTATGTGAACCAGGAGGCCGAGAACTCCTACCTCGCGGTCTATCTCTACAAGCAGATGGTGGAGCGGGCGAAGTCGACCAATCGCGACGAGATCCGCAAGGTGATCGCGACGGGCGACGTCTGCATGGACGCGCCGGAAGGCAAGGTCTGCATCGACCCGAAGAGCCAGCACATGTCGCACACTATCTACCTCGCCAAGGTCGGCGCCGACCATTCGATCTCGTTCCCGAAGATCTGGGAGGACATCAAGCCGTATTGGCTGGGCGAGGCCGGCTGTGACCTGACCAAGAAGGATCCGATGGCGCAATACACGCCGTCGAATCCGCCGCCGAAGCCCTGACCGGCGGCCGCGGCCGCTCCGGCGTCCCCTCACGCCGGAGCGGCTCGCTCCCGATCGTCACGCACATCTTTCCGCTCCCACATTGATCGAAGACATGGACATCGCAACCCTGGTTTTCTCTGCGCTCTACCAGTTCGGCGACGCATTCGCGTTCCTGGTGCTGTCGGCCTGCGGGCTCGCGGTCATCTTCGGCATGATGGGCGTGATCAATCTCGCCCATGGCGAGTTCATCATGTGCGGCGCCTATGTCACGGCGGCGACCGTGCATGCCGGCCTGCCGCTGCCGCTCGGCATTCTCTGCGGCACCTTGGCCTCGGCCTGCGTTGGCGTGCTGGTCGAGCTGCTGGTCATCCGCCATCTCTATGAGCGTCCGCTCGATACCATCGTCGCCACCTGGGGCCTCAGTCTGATCGCGACGCAGGGCACCCTGATCATGGTCGGGTCGACCATGGCCGGCGTCGGCACGCCGTTCGGCAGTTTCCAGGTCGGTGCCTATTCCTATTCGATCTACCGCATCGTGCTGTTCGTCGCGGCACTGGCCGTGCTCGGCGCGCTCTATGCGCTGTTCAACTGGACGCGGTTCGGCGTGCTCGCGCGCGCCACCATCCAGGTGCCGCATATGGCGGCGGCGCTCGGCGTCGATACCCGGCTGATCTACAGCCTCACTTTCGCCTGCGGGGCAGGGCTTGCCGGCCTCGCCGGCGGGCTCTACGCGCCGACCATGACCCTGGTGCCGACCATGGGCGCGACCTTCATCATGGAGGCGTTCGTCACCGTGGTGATCGGCGGCGCCGACGTCTTCCTCGGCACCGCGCCGGCCGGCGGCATTCTTGCGATCGTGAAATCCGGCATGACCTCCTGGCAGGGCCAGCTGTTCGGCCAGATCGGTCTCCTGATCGCCGTCATCATCGTCGTCCGGGTGCTGCCGAAGGGCATCTCCGGCTTCGTGCTGCGCGAGCGGACCTGAGGAGCGGCGCGATGACCGGATTTCTCGGATTGTTTCGTCGTCTCGAAGGCCCGCAGACGCTCGGCCGCGGTCCCGCTTTCTGGGCGCTATTCGCGCTCGTGCTCGCCGGCGCGCTGGCCTATCCGCTGTTCAGCGACGGCTACACGGTCGGCAACACCGTCTACTTCTTCGTCTGGGTGTTCATCGCGCTCAGCCTCAGCCTGATCTGGGGCTATGGCGGTTCGCTGTCATTCGGCCAGACCGCGTTCTTCGGCATCGCCGGTTATGGCTACGGCATCCTCACCATCAATTTCGGCGCGTCCTACGGCTTCACCTGGATCGCGCTGCTGCTCGCTATCGGCATGGCCGCATTGGTGGCGGCGCTGCTCGGCTATTTCATGTTCTTCGGCCGCATCGGCGGCGTGTTCCTCGGCATCGTCACGCTCGCCGTGACCCTGATGCTCGAACGCTTCATGGCCCAGACCGCCGGCCCGGAATGGCGCATCGGCGCCGCGCGGCTGAACGGCTTCAACGGCATGAGCGCGATGCCGCCACTGACGATTCCGTGGTTCGGCGGGCCGATCGTGCTGTTCGCCGATGTCGGGCTGTATTACGTCGTGCTCGCCATGCTCGTGCTGGTCTATCTGGCGCTGCGCATCCTGATGAATTCGTCGTTCGGCAATGTCATCGTCGCGATCCGGGAAAATCCCGAGCGGGCCGAGATGCTGGGCTACGATATCCGCAAATATCAGCTGATCACCTTCGTCATCGGAGCGGCGCTCGCCGGCCTCTCCGGCGTGCTCTACACGGTGTGGGGCCAGTACATCACGCCCTCCAGCATGGGCATGACGGCGGCCTCACTGCCGCTGATCTGGGTCGCCGTGGGCGGCCGCAGCGATCTGACGGCCACCATCATCGGTACCTTGGTGGTGCTCTCCGGCTTTCAGGCGCTGACCATCTATGGCAGCCAATATGCGCTCGTTTTCATGGGTGTGCTCCTGGTGCTGACGGTGCTGATCGCGCCCAACGGCCTCGTGCTCGGCCTTATCACCTGGGTCACGAAGCGGGTCGCGCGGCGCAAGCAGGAGACCGCGTGATGGCGTTGCTGCAATTGCGCGACCTCAACAAGCATTTCGGCGGCCTGCACGTGACCAATTCGGTCAACCTCGTGCTGGAGCAGGGCGAGATCCACTGCCTGATCGGGCCGAACGGCGCCGGCAAGAGCACGCTGTTCCGGCTGATCCTCGGCGAGCACCATCCCGGCAGCGGCCAGATCTGGTTCGCCGACGAGGATATCACCGCGCTGAAATCCTTCGCCCGAATCCGCCGCGGCCTCTCGGTCAAGTTCCAGGTGCCCGGCGTGTTCAAGGGCCTGTCGGTGCGGCAGAACCTCGAGATCGCGCTGCAGAGCCGGCTGCATGGGGCTGCGCTCGACAAGGAGATCGAAGGCCTGCTCGCCTTTCTCAATCTCGAAGCCGAGCAGGCGCAGCTCGCCGGCAATCTCAGCCATGGCCAGAAGCAGTGGCTGGAGATCGGCATGGCGATTTCGTTGAAGCCGCGGCTGCTGCTGCTCGACGAGCCAACCGCCGGCATGTCGCCGGAAGAGACTCATATGACCGGCGAGATGGTGCGGCGGCTGAACGCCGCCGGCATGACGGTGCTCGCGATCGAGCACGACATGGCCTTCGTGCGCCAGGTCGCGCAACGCGTCACCGTGCTGCATCTCGGCCAGGTGTTCGCGCAGGGCTCGATCGACGAGATCGTGGCCGACGAGCGCGTCGCGGCGATCTATCTGGGGCAGGCGCATGCGTAAGGAAGTCATCCTCACCACTTTGGGTCTGCGCGCCGGCTATGGCGGCAAGCCGGTGCTGCAGGGCCTCGAGATCGAGGTCCGCGAAAGCGAGATCGTCGCCGTGATCGGCCGCAATGGCGTCGGCAAATCGACCCTGATGAAGAGCCTGATCGGGTTGGTGCCGGCCATGAGCGGCTCGATCGTCTATCGCGGCGAGGCCGTCGAGCAATTGCCGGCGCACAAGCGCGCGCGGCTCGGCATGGGCTATGTGCCGCAGGGCCGCGACGTGTTTCCGCGGCTGACGGTCGGCGAGAACATGGCGGTCGGAGCGGCGATCAAGGGCGGCGGCATTCCGGAGGAGGGGCGCCGGCGTGTGGTGGACGCGTTCCCGATCCTGCAGGAGCGCTGGAGCCAGCGCGCCGGCACGATGTCCGGCGGCCAGCAGCAGCAGCTCGCGATTGGTCGTGTCCTGATCGCCGATCCGCATCTGATCCTGCTCGACGAGCCCTCCGAGGGCATCCAGCCGAACATCGTCCAGGACATCGCCCGCAACATGGTCGAGCTCAACCGCAAGACCGGCGTCACCATCATCCTGGTCGAGCAGAACCTCGACATGATCCGCGCCATGGCGCAGCGCGCTTACGTCATGGACAAGGGCCGCATCACCGCAAGCCTCGCGCGCGAGGCACTCGACGACGCCGCCGAGATGCGCCGCCACCTCGCGGTCTGAGGCAAAGAAACGCTGATAACGAGCACAAGGAGAACGAGCATGGCGTGGCAGTCGGAGTCGATCATGGCCCGCAAGGGCGTCGCCAAGGGTGTGCGCGGCGCGCACCATTTCATCACCGAGAAGGATCAGGGCAAGTATCACTATGTCTACGGTCCCTATGTCGATCCGGTGCTGACCGTCGATCCCGGTGCCGTCGTGTCCGCCGAGACCCATGACGCGTTCGAGGGCGCGATCAAGCATGAGAGCGACAGCCCGTCGAAGATCCTGAACTTCCCGTTCCTCAATCCGCAGAACGGCCCGATCTACGTCAACGGCGCCGAGAAGGGCGATACGCTCGCGGTCTATATCGAGAGCATCGTGCCGCGCGGGCCGCAGCCGCGGGGCACCACCGTGGTGATGCCGGATTTCGGCGGGCTGGTCTCGACCGGCAACACCGCGCTGCTCAATCCGGCGTTGCCGGAGCGGGTGAAAAAGCTCGAAATCACGGCCGAGAACGGCACCAGATGGAACGACAAGATCACGCTGCCCTATGAGCCGTTCATCGGCACCATCGGCACCTCGCCGGAGATCGAGGCGATCTCCTCGCTGGTCCCGGACTACTATGGCGGCAACATGGACCTGCCGGATGTCGGCACCGGCGCGGTCATCTATCTGCCGGTCAATACCAAGGGCGCGCTGCTGTATCTCGGCGATTGTCACGCCGCGCAGGGCGACGGCGAATTGTGCGGCGTCGCGATCGAGCATCCGACCGTGACGACCGTGCAGGTCGACCTGATCAAGGGCTGGCACATCGCCTGGCCGAGATTGGAGACCAAGGACTTCATCATGACCATCGGCTCGGCGCGGCCGATGGAGGATGCAGCGCGCATCGCCTATCGCGAGCTGTGCCGCTGGATGGCCGCCGATTACGGCTTTGAGGAGATCGACGCCTACATGTTGCTGACCCAGGCCGGGCGCGTCCGGCTCGGCAACATGGTCGATCCGAAATACACGCTTGGCGCCTCCATCAAGAAATCGTTCCTGGTCTGAGGTCACAAGCGATGTCGTTGCAATACAAGGTCGCTACCGTCCAGTTCGAGCCGACATTGGCCGAGAAGGAGCGCAATATCGAGAGCCTGCTCGCGTTGTGCGAGCAGGCCGCATCGTCCGGCGCCAAGCTGATCGTGACGCCGGAAATGGGCACGACCGGCTATTGCTGGTACGACCGCGCCGAGGTGGCGCCGTTCGTCGAGAAGGTGCCGGGCGCGACCACGCACCGCTTCGCGGCGCTCGCCAAGCGGCACGACTGCTATGTCGTGATCGGTATGCCCGAGGTCGATGACGACGACATCTACTACAACAGCGCGGTGCTGATCGGCCCCGATGGTGTGATCGGCCGGCACCGCAAGACCCATCCCTACATCTCCGAGCCGAAATGGGCGGCGGCTGGCGACCTGCACAACCAGGTGTTCGAGACGCCGATCGGCCGCATCGCGCTCCTGATCTGCATGGACATCCATTTCGTCGAGACCGCGCGGCTGATGGCGCTCGGCGGCGCCGACATCATCTGCCACATCTCGAACTGGCTGGCCGAGCGAACGCCGGCGCCATACTGGATCAGCCGGGCCTTCGAGAATTCCTGCTATGTGATCGAGAGCAATCGCTGGGGGCTGGAACGCACCGTGCAGTTCTCCGGCGGCAGCTGCGTCATCGCGCCCGATGGTGCGCTGGCTGCGGTGATCGACAAGGGCGACGGCGTTGCCTTCGCCGAGGTCGATCTCGCTGCGGCCAGGGCGCGGCGCGTGCTCGGCGAGCCGGTGTTCGCGCAGCGCCGGCCGGAACTGTATCCGGAGTTGCTCACCAACACCTACAGCTGGAACCCGCGCGATTTCTTCGGGCTGTACGGCCATCAGCCGTGGCCGGCAGGCAAACGCTCGCGCATCAGCGTCGCGCAATTCGCGCCGACGTCGGATGTCGCCGCCAATCTGGCGCGGATTGCGGATCTCGCGGCCGCCGCCAAGGCCGATGCTGCCGAACTGGTGGTGTTTCCGGAGCTTGCGGCAACAGGGCTGACCGATCCGGCCGCCGCGGCGGAGCCGATCCCGGGCCGCATCACGGCCCAGCTCGCCGAGATCGCAGCAAGGCAGGGGATCATACTGGTCTGCGGACTTGCGGAACGAGACGGGAACACCATCTATAACTCAGCCGTCCTGGTGACGCCCGACGGTAAAATCGCAACCTATCGCAAGACGCATCTCACAACCGCCGAGCGCAGCTGGGCCAGTGCGGGAGATTCATGGGCCGTCGTCGATACGCCGATAGGGCGGATCGGTGTGCTGATCGGCCACGACGCTGCCTTTCCGGAGGCGGGCCGGGTGCTGGCGTTGCGCGGTTGTGACCTGATCGTCTGTCCTGCAGCGGTGAAGGGCACCTTCAGTGCGGCGCATGCGGGAACGGAGGTCGCGCAGCCTGCGCCGATCCCGACCGGCGCCGATCCGCATCATTGGCATCACTTCCGCGTTCGCGGTGGCGAGAACAACGCCTACTTCGCATTCGCGAATGTGTGCGACGCCGCGAATGATTATCCCGGGCTGAGCGGCGTGTTCGGTCCGGATACGTTCGCGTTTCCGCGTCGTGAGGCGATCATCGAGGGCGAGGAGGGGATTGCGACGGCGGAGATCGACACCAGCAATCTCGACAGCGTCTATCCGACCAACGTCGTTCGGCGGAAGGATCTCGTCTGCATGCGCATGCCGCACTCCTATCGTGCGCTGGTGCAACCAAGCGCGAGCAATTTCTGACGCTGCGCGCACGTTCCGTCTCAAAATGGAACGAGAACGGCGTGTGAGGGGGCGGAGAGCGGGGGGCGACCACGCTGTCCACATTTCTTCACAGCCGTCGCAAAAAGTTCTTGCACGGGATGCGGCATCGCACTATCTCACCACCACGCCAGCCGGACATCACTGATGACTGAGGCCCCCGACTTTCGGGACCAACGTTGTTTTCTCTGATGTTTCTTCTTCCGACTGGCTCCTGAGTTTTTCTTCAGAAAAGCTCTTGACGGTCTCTCAAAATCAGCTATTTGAAGCGCCCCGGCAACGGAGACTTCGACGGCGAAAGAGACCAGAGAAGTTGCACTAATTAGTTCTCTGCGACGTAGTTCGCGAACTAACAAGTGCGGGCTGTTTGACAAGTGAAGATGAAGAAAGAGAAACGTGGACGGCGGAGTCCTTGCGGGTCTCGGGTGGGAGCTTCGGCTTTCATTTGAGATCGGACGAGAAGACTTCGGCGGACAATGTTTCAAAGGTAACACCATGGTTTTCGCGCTGTGAAGCGTGGAGATCGATTGGTGGGACCTCGTCAAACGTTGTGATCAGCCGGTTCAAAGCTTCAAGTTCAACTTGAGAGTTTGATCCTGGCTCAGAGCGAACGCTGGCGGCAGGCTTAACACATGCAAGTCGAGCGGGCGTAGCAATACGTCAGCGGCAGACGGGTGAGTAACGCGTGGGAACGTACCTTTTGGTTCGGAACAACACAGGGAAACTTGTGCTAATACCGGATAAGCCCTTACGGGGAAAGATTTATCGCCGAAAGATCGGCCCGCGTCTGATTAGCTAGTTGGTAGGGTAATGGCCTACCAAGGCGACGATCAGTAGCTGGTCTGAGAGGATGATCAGCCACATTGGGACTGAGACACGGCCCAAACTCCTACGGGAGGCAGCAGTGGGGAATATTGGACAATGGGGGCAACCCTGATCCAGCCATGCCGCGTGAGTGATGAAGGCCCTAGGGTTGTAAAGCTCTTTTGTGCGGGAAGATAATGACGGTACCGCAAGAATAAGCCCCGGCTAACTTCGTGCCAGCAGCCGCGGTAATACGAAGGGGGCTAGCGTTGCTCGGAATCACTGGGCGTAAAGGGTGCGTAGGCGGGTCTTTAAGTCAGGGGTGAAATCCTGGAGCTCAACTCCAGAACTGCCTTTGATACTGAAGATCTTGAGTTCGGGAGAGGTGAGTGGAACTGCGAGTGTAGAGGTGAAATTCGTAGATATTCGCAAGAACACCAGTGGCGAAGGCGGCTCACTGGCCCGATACTGACGCTGAGGCACGAAAGCGTGGGGAGCAAACAGGATTAGATACCCTGGTAGTCCACGCCGTAAACGATGAATGCCAGCCGTTGGTGGGTTTACTCACCAGTGGCGCAGCTAACGCTTTAAGCATTCCGCCTGGGGAGTACGGTCGCAAGATTAAAACTCAAAGGAATTGACGGGGGCCCGCACAAGCGGTGGAGCATGTGGTTTAATTCGACGCAACGCGCAGAACCTTACCAGCCCTTGACATGTTTGGGACCGGTCGCAGAGACGTGACCTTCTCTTCGGAGCCCGAAACACAGGTGCTGCATGGCTGTCGTCAGCTCGTGTCGTGAGATGTTGGGTTAAGTCCCGCAACGAGCGCAACCCCCGTCCTTAGTTGCTACCATTTAGTTGAGCACTCTAAGGAGACTGCCGGTGATAAGCCGCGAGGAAGGTGGGGATGACGTCAAGTCCTCATGGCCCTTACGGGCTGGGCTACACACGTGCTACAATGGCGGTGACAGTGGGAAGCTAAGGGGTGACCCTTCGCAAATCTCAAAAAGCCGTCTCAGTTCGGATTGGGCTCTGCAACTCGAGCCCATGAAGTTGGAATCGCTAGTAATCGTGGATCAGCACGCCACGGTGAATACGTTCCCGGGCCTTGTACACACCGCCCGTCACACCATGGGAGTTGGCTTTACCTGAAGGCGGTGCGCTAACCAGCAATGGAGGCAGCCGACCACGGTAGGGTCAGCGACTGGGGTGAAGTCGTAACAAGGTAGCCGTAGGGGAACCTGCGGCTGGATCACCTCCTTTCTAAGGATGGCTCTTCAGCGCGATCTTCGGATCGATCGACCTTCGGGTTGATCAGCTATCGAGCTATTTTAGAAACATCAGGGACCAACACGATCGCCAGATCGGGTTGAGTTCCATTGGCGGGATTTCGCCGTCTTCGTTTCTCTTTCTTCGCGGACGAACACGCTGCCTGGGGCTGCGCGTTTGCTGCCTTGGCCTTTGCGGGCCGGGTGGTGACGAGCTTCGAGCGTTAGGGCTTGTAGCTCAGTTGGTTAGAGCGCGCGCTTGATAAGCGTGAGGTCGGAAGTTCAAGTCTTCCCAGGCCCACCACGCTTCGCCTGCGGCTACGCGTGGCGCGGCCTCGCTCTTGATGGAGCGAAGCGTGCCCGGCGAAGCCACTTGGCGAAGACGGGCAGTTGCCGGTTAACATCGTCTCGACGATCGCGCTGCTTTGCATTCGTCTTTCCGAGTATGGGGCCTTAGCTCAGCTGGGAGAGCGCGTGCTTTGCAAGCATGAGGTCGTCGGTTCGATCCCGACAGGCTCCA
>NC_009475.1 GCF_000015165.1 Bradyrhizobium sp. BTAi1
GCTCCGCCCGGTCGCTGGAGGCTTTGTTGTCAGCTGACAACAGCCGCACGATGAACCGAAAATTGCCGTTGCTTGTAGTCAGCGCGCCATTAGGCGTTAACAACTCGTTAACCCTTTAATTCTTGCTCAAATCACAGAATCGTGGCCATCTCTCAAGACGGAAATCAGGCGTCTGACGCGCAGAAACCGTTTTGAGAAAGCAAATGCCGAGCCTAGCGGAACAATCGGTTACCATGAGCGAGACTGCGTCGGCGCGGATCACTCGCCATGCCGGCATTCTTTCCGGCCAGCTTCGCTCGCTCGCTACAACGCTTTTCCCGCCTTCAGCCAGCAAGTCTCTCCGCTCGTTCACCTCAGGGGAGGTTGCGCGAATTGCCCGCGTCTCCGACGGCTACCTTCGACAGCTCTCGCTCGACGGACTCGGACCGACCCCAGCGACCGGACTTGGGGGACGCCGATCGTATACCCTGGCTCAGATTCATGAGTTGCGCGCGTATCTAGCCACGGCGCGGCCCCGAGAAGCGTTGGAATTTCTCCCGCGCCGCCAGCCGGGCGACAAGCTCCAAATTATCACCGTCGCAAACTTCAAGGGCGGGTCCGCCAAGACGACGACGGCATTGTATCTTTCCCAGTACCTTGCCCTTGCCGGCTTCCGGGTCCTTGCGATTGACCTCGATCCGCAAGCGTCGCTCTCCGCGATGTTCGGGTACCAGCCCGAGTTTGATATTGGGGCGAATGAAACTCTCTACGGTGCCATCCGGTATGACGAGCACCGCCGGCCACTGCGCGAGATCGTCCGGCCGACCTACTTTGACGGGATAGGTCTCGTTCCCGGCAATCTCGAGTTGATGGAGTTCGAGCACCACACGCCTCGCGCAATGATCGAGCGGCGTGAACGCGGACACGACCTGTTCTTTCGCCGCGTCGCCAGCGCCATCGACCAGGTTGCCGACGACTACGACGTCGTCGTTATCGACTGCCCACCCCAACTTGGTTACCTGACCATGGGCGCGCTAAACGCGGCCACCGCGATGCTCGTGACCATCCATCCGCAGATGGTCGATGTCGCATCCATGAGCCAATTTCTCCTCATGACGTCGGATCTCATGTCCGTCATCGAGGAAGCCGGCGGGCGACTCGACCACGATTTCATCCGGTACGTCATCACGCGTCACGATCCCAACGACGTGCCCGAAGCCCAAATCGTGGCCCTCCTTCGTAATCTCTTTGGATCGGATGTGCTCCAGGCCACTGTTTGGAAATCGACTGCAATCGCCAATGCTGGCCTCACCAAGCAATCACTTTATGAGCTGGAGCGCGGCGCGGTAGGGCGGGGCGCCTACGACCGCGCGCTGGAATCAGTCGACGCGGTCAATGCCGAAATCGCGCAACTTCTTAAGAAGGTGTGGGGTCGATGAGCAAACGTACTGACACTATCAAGAGCCTTTTCACGGCCCCGCAATCAAGCACGTTGTCAGCTGACAACGTGCCCGCTGCCTTGCCGCGGGTCTCGTCGGGCTCGGTCCGCTCGTTGAAGGATTCTTTTTCCGAAGTCGAGAAGGAGAACGAGGAGCTTCGCGAAAGAATCGCATCTGGGGCTGTGATCCTTGAAATCGACCCTTCGCTTATTGATCCGTCACCCCTGTCCGACCGGTTTCGCGACAACGATGATAGCTCGTTCGAAGCACTCAAACAGTCGATCGCACAGCGTGGCCAAGAGGTGCCCATTCTCGTTCGGGAGCATCCTGAAGCAAAAGGGCGCTATCAGAGCGCGTATGGTCATCGCCGCGTCCGTGCCACGCGCGAATTGGGTATTTCCGTCAAAGCGATCCTGCGATCGCTGTCAGATGAAGCCCTTGTCGTGGCGCAAGGACTCGAGAACGCACCGCGCGAGGATTTAAGTTTCATTGAGCGCGCCAGCTTCGCGATGCATATCGAAGATGCCGGGCATAGCCGGTCAATCGTGCAGGATGCGTTGTCGATCGATCGGGCTGAGGCTTCGAAACTCCTTGCCGTCGCTCGATCGGTTCCACCCGAAGTCGTTCAAGCAATCGGGAAGGCTCCGAAAGTTGGTCGCGGCCGCTGGCAGTCATTTGCTGAATTAATCAAGGATGCCGCGGCACTCAAACGTGTCAGAGCGGCGATCGCTGAACCGAAATTTGCAGAGCGAGAAACCGACGCTCGATTTCTCGCAGCATTCTCAGCAGCAAGCCGTCCATCTCCCGCGGGGACATCGAAGGCACCGGAAGAGAAGCCAGTCTTTTCCGCATCCGGGGACAAGATTGCGCACGTGCGTCAGATCGAGCGCGAATTGAAGCTCACCATCGACAAGAATGTCTCGGCGACATTCGCGGCATTTCTTGTGGAGCAACTCCCGGCCATCTTCGACGCCTTTTCCAAGACGAATGGCGGCCAGGAAACTACCGAGGCCTGACGGCCTCGTCCCGTAAACACGAACCAGGAGCAGACAAGGGAAAAGAAAAAAGGCCCCCGAAACGGAGTTCCGGAAGCCTTCTCTTCAAGTTTGGCGACTGACAGAGAATCACTTTCGCGAATCGCAGTCAAGAGTTTCTACGCGATTTTATCGTCGTTTCGGCGAGCAGGTTTTCTTTGCCCAGCTGAGGCAAAGACATGCAGTCACACTCCCCAACGACGCCCTTTGGGCGGCGATCGCTGACGCTTGCCCACGTGGCAAGCCAGATGGTCGCAACGGAACGTCCTCCCGAAAAGATCGTGCACAAGTGGAAGATCTTCCACGCCATCTGCACGGCACGGCCGCGCCTTGGGGTATCGGAGCGTTCGCTATCGGTATTGAACGCGCTCCTAACCTTCCATCCCGAGACCGCGCTCACCGGGGAGGATGATCTAATTGTCTTCCCCTCGAACCATCAACTCACTCGGCGGGCGCACGGCATGCCGGCATCGACGCTTCGCCGTCACCTTGCTGTGCTGGTCGACGCGGGGCTGATCGTTCGGCGCGACAGTCCGAATGGCAAGCGGTACGCGCGAAAGGACAACGCCGGCGAAATCGAGCTCGCCTTCGGCTTCGATCTGTCGCCGCTGGTCGTGCGGTCAGAGGAGTTCGAGAGCCTGGCGGCCGATATCGAAGCCGAGGCCCGCGCACTCAAGCTTGTACGAGAGCGCATCACGCTGTGCCGGCGCGACATTGCGAAGATGATTGCAACTGGCATCGAGGAAGCCGTCCCGACGCGGAGGGGAGGGCAGGGGCCTGCCGATTGGCAGGTCGTGCACGCCGCCTTCCGCGCGATCGTCGATCAGATTCCGCGCACGGCTACGCGCCAGCAGCTCGAGCCGATCGCCGATGAGCTGTCTCAACTCGCAGACGACGTGCTCAATCTTCTGGAAGCACACATCAAATCCAAGAATCCGAGCGCCAATGAGTCCCATTCTGAGCGCCACATACAGAATTCAAAACCAGAGGACCCTATTGATCTTGAACCTGTCCTTCGAGAAGGCAGGGCGGCGGGAGCTGAGCCCAAATCTCAACCCTCGCGAGTCGGAGAGGGGGCGTATCCGTTAGGAATGGTCCTGAGCGCGTGTCCCGACATCGTCGATTATGCGAAGGGTGGGGTTTCGAACTGGCGCGATTTCCTCGCTACCGCGGCCGTTGTGCGATCGATGCTGGGCATCAGCCCGAGCGCTTGGGAGGAGGCGCAAAAGGTTATGGGCGAGGTGCCCGCAGCCATCGTCGTCGCGTGTATCCTTCAGCGTGGGACGGCGATCAATTCCGCCGGCGGGTATCTGCGCGGTTTGACGCGAAAAGCCGAGGTCGGCGAATTTTCGCTTGGCCCGATCCTGATGGCGCAGATCAATTCTCGCCGGCGAGACAAGCAGCGGGCGTGAGGCGATGAGGCGCCTTCCCAGACCTTGCCTTTTTCGTGTGATCGAACTACCCGCACAGCCCGGCTGCTGCGTGTCGACGCAGAACCGTTCGGAGAGATCGTCATGGCAAAACACCCTCCAATTATCCTCACGCCGTTCTTCCAGCCTCGTGATGAAGGCGCCGCGGAGCAAGGGATGTACGTGGCTGGGTTCGCGGACGAGGAAGGCGAGGCCTGGGGCACGCTGATTCCGTTGGATGCGGAGGCGGTCGAGCGCGCCGTTCTTGGACATCAGTCGTTCACGGTCTGGTGCAACTCCGACGGTCGCATTCAACCGCAGCCGAGCAGCGATAGTCTGTTTGAAGAACTTCTGGAGAAAGGCCAATTGAAGGAGACGCCCCTCGATGAGCTCGTCGCCGAAGCGATCGAGCAGGGCAAGAATGAACCCAATGATGACATCCTCGATATGTTCGAGACCCTACATGAGCGGCTAGTGCGAGCCGAGGGCATGGTCGCTGACGAGATCGCGCGGCGCAGGCGATGACTCCTCGCGCCACGGTCAGCAGGGTTCAGTGCTGTAGGGCCAGCTTGTACTAACGCGAGCACCGCGACCGCGGGCGGCCGACACCCGGACCGGTCAGGACGGTCCGGCGAACACTCGTCGCGGTCGATGAAAACATAGAATACCGACGACCGGGCCGCGCTCCGACTAGTCTTAAGCTTCGCCGGAGCCGGAAAACAGCGCCGTCGGCGGCGTTGCGCGCGGCGGCGGAAGGGTCCGACCGCCCGGGGCTCCCGGTCTGCTCTTGAGATCGTATCGCTGGGCTAGGTCGAGTAGCCGCCGCTTGGTGAACGGGTCCGCGTTCTCCGCCAGATCGCGCGCCCGCTGCGCGAAGCCCCTGAAAAATTCTTCCATGACGCCATCCCCGCAACATCACTGAAAACCGGATTTCAGTGTGAGACGCGCTCCGCGTCAAGCGGTCTGGTGCATGCGGACAATTTTCGTCGATCTACTTGTGCTCGCCGCGCACGGGGAACTAAGCTGGTCCCGGCAGGCAAAAACCATGACTCCGCTCTACTTCAGCCGGAAGCTGTGCCCGAAGTGCGGTAAGCCGTTGAGGGCCGTGCTCGACGACGTCGCGCCCGGCCGGCCGCGCTACGTCTGCCTGGTCTGCGAGGACGATCCGCTGCGCGATCCCGCCGCCCGGAAGTGGGCGGAAAGCCCGCTGCGACCGCCGGCCAAATAGTGTTCGAGTTGAAATCGAGCCCGGCAACCGGATTGCTGCAGAGGCCGATTGTGCTCACAGCCCTCTCCAACGCTGTGGCCTTGCAACCCGAACGCCCAACTTCGTTCCATCGCGCGTGCCGGCGGAATCGTCCCTGACTCGGGAGGCCGGCATGTCCAGCGACGCTAGCATCTGTTTCACGCCTCGCAGGGCGTGTCGGTCGCATGGATGCGGAGGGCGGGGTTGCTTCCAGATGGCGAGTACGTCGCCAGCCTTGTTATCGATCCTGCGATGGCGAGTTCGACAGGTGCGCCGACGTTGCTGACAGCGACGGTTTCCATTGCGGGTGATGACGCGGCGCTTAGGTGGACTGCTTAAGGTGAGCCGCGTTTTGCTGCCACGCCCGTTGCCTGAGATCCGAATGGCCGAACGGATTCGGGCCGCCTGTCTTCATTCCATGTGTTTTCGCGATGGGCGCACCCATCTGCGTCCTCGATAGAGGCTGGTCTGACCGAAGGGCGATCCCGCTTCGCGGGCTCTCGATCTTGTCCCTGCAACGTCCGTCCTCGACTTTCTTCCCCTGGCGCTGCGCACCATTCCTCGCGGTCCAAGAAAGTCGCTGCCGGCCGCCCTCCATTTCATTTCGGCCCTGTGGGTGCAGGTCGATCGCCTCCGGTCTCACGACCGCCATCGAGGTCGCGATAGGCGCGGCCCGAGAAAACCAAGGGTATGAGACAATGGCTACCATCGGCACCTTCACCTCCACGGGCAATGGCTTCTCTGGCGCTATCAAGACGCTCAACCTCAACGTCAAGGCCAAGCTGATCCGCGTCGACAACCCATCCGACAAGGGACCGCACTTCCGCATCTACTCTGGCAACGTCGAGTTGGGCGCCGCCTGGCAGAAGACCGCCAAGGACACCGAGCGCGACTACCTCTCCGTCAAGCTGGACGATCCGAGCTTCCCGGCTCCGATCTACGCCACCCTGATCGAAGTCGAAGGTGCAGAGGGCGTCCAGCTGATCTGGTCTAGGCCGAACCGGGACTGAAGCTCCAGCCAGCGGGCTCCGCCGCAAGGCGGGACCCGCTTCCCTTCTACCGGAGATGCGATCATGACCGTCGACACCATTGAAGAATTGCGCGCTGAGCTGCGCGAATGCGTGTTCATGCCAGCGGAGCGCAAGGCGCTCGAGGTCGAACTGGCCGAACTCATCCGCCAACGCGACGAAGCGCTCGCAGCCGAGGAGGGGGCATGAGCCCCCTCGTTTTGCATCTTACGATGCACCGTCGTTAGGGATCGTTCCTCCGTTGAGACTATCCTTGATGGCTTTGGCGGGCGTAAAAGTCAGCTTCCTGGAAGCTGCGATCGCAATCGTTGCGCCGGTCGACGGATTGCGGCCCTCACGAGCGGGGCTATCCTTGACCTTGAACTTGCCGAACCCGGGAAGGCTCGTCTCGGCTCCGCTCACGGCAGCATCAGCGATCGCCTTGAAAACGCTATCGACGATGGTTTTCGCCTGAGCCTTTGTCAGGTCGTTCTCGGCTGCGATCTTTTCGGCGATCTCATTGGCAGTTGTCATGGGACGAGCTCCGTCTTGTTTCGATTTTGCTCGTCTGACACCAACGCCGTGGAACAGATAGAGCCGGCATAACAGGCAGAGCCGCAATCCCCGAAAACTGTCAGACTATGACAGGTTTCCGTCCGCGACAGCGTAACCGCGCCTTCGCTTGGCACGCTCCAGCCGTTCGAACGCTTCGACCGCCTTCGCACTGCCATCGAAGGTCTGCACCATGATCTTGCCACTCGTGCCGATCCGGCCCCAATTGCGGATCAGCGACATTTCTCCGAACAAGGTGGGCTGCGTGGACAGCGCGTAGAACCGCCGCATATTGCGTGCGGCATCGATGCGGCGCAGATGAAGCGGTTCCGGTTCGGGTTTCGGCACGGACAGATTCTCGCTTCCGAGGGAAGCGGCGTCCAATGAGTTTTATGAATCGACCGGGCAGATCGATTCATTTTATCGATAGGTCCATTGCGCCGGAAAATGCCGCGGCCCGTCCTATTGCCGGATTGATTCTCTCCTCAATGGAGACGTCGCCATCGGGACGCGCGCGTCGCAATGCCTAGCTTGCAATTGCGCAGTCCTGATCACACAGCCGCCCGCAAGAGATCGGCTTCTAATTCAAAGGTTCCTACGGTTCTCATAGCCTTGCCTGCTTGGGCGAGCCCCTTCGGGGACGGCTCTACTCGCGCCGCCGCGGCGACGCTCCCGGAGCCCACAGGCGGTCTCCGCGCATTCGCGTGACGATCCTCTCGCGATCTCGTCGCAGAGCGCCCAGCAACGAGCACGATTCCCGTGTCGCGCGCCATGGAAAACTGCCCCCTCGGCGTCATGAGGAATTGCCCCCTCCTTGGATAGCCGAGGAGAGAGCGAATGAACGAGGAACGAATCACGGAAGGCTCATCGTGGAGTGATCCACGGGGGCAGGTGATGAAGACGCCGGATGACGTGGCGGAGATGTTGCGCCTGAGGGCGTGCGGGTGGGGTCTGAAGCGGATTGCGCGCGAGCTGGGCTGCAGCCATCACACGGTAAAGGACTACGTGGCGGCGGGCGGCGTGAAGCCGTTCAAATCGCCTGAGCGGCCGAAACGGCTTGATGGCCTTGAGGGTTGGCTGCGCGAGAGGCTCATTCGGCATCGCGGCAATGCCGACGTGGTGCGCCAGGACCTGTTGGCCGAGAAAGGCGTGGCGGTCAGCCGGCGAACGCTGCAACGCGCCGTGCAGCCCTATCGCCAGGCGCTGAAGGCCGAGGCGCTGGCGACGACGCGGTTCGAGACGCCCCCGGGCCGGCAGCTGCAGATCGATTTTGGCGAGCGTCTGGTCGAGATCGGCGGGGTGAAGATCAAAGCATTCGTGTTCGTGGCGACGCTGGGGCATTCGCGACGGCTCCATGTGCGTGCGTTCCGGGCCGAGAAGCAAGAGCACTGGTTCGCCGGGCTCGAGAGCACGTTCACGACCTTCAGCGGCGTGCCGGAGGAAGTGCTGATGGACAATCCACGCGCGCTTGTCGTGCGCCATGACGCGGTGAGCCGGTCGGTTCAGTTCAACGACAAGCTGATAGCCTTCGCAAAACATTGGGGCTTCCGTCCTCGCGCGTGCGCGCCATATCGGGCGCGCACGAAGGGCAAGACGGAGAACGGCGTCGGCTACGTGAAGAAGAACGCGATCGCCGGTCATTCCTTCCCTAGTTGGGAAGCATTCGAGGCGCATCTCGACAGGTGGGAGCGTGAGGTTGCGAACGTTCGTATCCACGGCACGACCGGCGAGGCCCCGATCATCCGCTTCGCGCGTGACGAAATACATCGGTTGAAGCCGCTCGGCGGGCTGCCGTCGTTCGGATCCTTGCGTGAACTGACCCGCGTCGTCGGCAATGATTGCGCCGTCGAGATTGATACGAACAGCTACTCGGTGCCGTGGCGCCTTATTGGCGAGCGCGTAGCGGTAACGATCGCGGCCGGCGAGGTGCGGATCCGCCATGGCGTGCACCAGGTCGCGGTTCACGAGCAATCGAAGGGGCGCCGGCTGCGGATCGTCGATCCGGTTCATCTCGACGGTGTTGCCGGGCGCAATGGCGCGGTCCGCCGGCCGGAGACTGCAGCGGCGGTGCCGGGATCGTCTCCACCGCATTCGTTGTTGCGTCCGCTTACCGAATATGAAGCCGTGATCGGGGGAAGCTTCTGATGACGCGCGCAAAGAAGGCAACCGAAGCACCGACCGATCCGCTCGATGCCATGCTGGCGCGATTGCAGCTCTCCGGCATCCGCGACCAGCTCGACAGCCTGCTCGACGAGGCGGCGCGCGCGAACCTGTCGGCGCGTGAGACGCTGATCTTGCTGTGCGAACGTGAGATCGCGCGCAAGGATCATCGCCGCATCGATATGGCGCTGAAGCTTGCACACTTCCCGGCCGTGAAGGAGCTCGCAGGCTTCGACTTCGAGGCGCAGCCCTCGATTGATCCCAAGCAGATCCGCGACCTTGCCGCATCACGTTGGATCGCTAACGGAGAGAACGTGCTGTTGCTCGGGCCGCCCGGAGTCGGCAAGACGCACTTGTCGATCGCGCTGGGGCGAGAGGCGATCCTGGCCGGGTACACGGTGCAGTTCACCACGGCGACGACACTGGTCGCAGGCCTTGCCAAGGCGCATGGCGAACGGCGTCTGGATGAGAAACTGCTCGCGCTGTCGAAGCCAAAGCTGCTGATCGTCGACGAGCTCGGCTACCTGCCGCTGGAACCTGACGCGGCGCATCTGTTCTTCCAACTGGTCAGTCGGCGCTATGAAACTGGCGCCATGCTGATCACCTCGAACCGCAGTGTTGCCGAATGGGGCACCGTGTTCGCCGATCCCGTGGTCGCCACCGCGATCCTCGACCGGCTCTTGCACCACAGCCACGTGCTGACGATCCGCGGCGACAGCTACCGGCTCCGAGCCAAGCGCAAGAGCGGTCTCATCAAAACGCCGACCGCCGGTGACGGCCCTCCGGTCGGCTCCGCCTCCCTCCGGCCCGTCACCGGCGGAAACAACCTTCAACCGAGATCATAATCCCGATGGTGGGGGCAGTTCTTCATGACGCAAAGGGGGCAGTTCCGGATGGCGTTTGACATCCCGTCTCGCTTCGCTAGAAAATCCCTCGATGGCTATGGCTGACCTGACTCTTCTGGCAGGGGATTCGCCGGATGAATTCCGGGATCGTTCCGGTGATCGGATTCGCAACCGCTGTTGGTTCAAACCAACATCCGCCACGACATGTTGGACGAGGAAATGCCGCCCGTGCCGTTAGACCCATTTGGGACCTTAAGATGAAGACCATTGTCATCAACAATCAAAAGGGCGGGGTCGGCAAGACGACGCTTGCTGTGCATTTGGCCTGGTTCATGGCGGAAGCGGATCTCCGCGTTCTCGTGATCGACGTTGATGCGCAGAGCAATGCGTCGGATACGTTGAGGCACTACGCCGGTTCAACGTTAGCCGCGGATCTGTTCAAGCCGGGGATACGGGTCGCACCTCGGGAAGACGAGTCCCTAACGCTCGCGCCGGCCGATAGCTCGCTGACTGATCTAGATCGCAGCAATGTGGCCGCCATAACGACTCTGCAAGAGAACCTCGCTATCGCGTCGGATCAGTTCGATGCCTGCGTTATCGACACGCCGCCATCACTTGGACTGCGCAGTGTCGGCTGCTTGGTTGCGGCCTCGCATGTGCTGGCCCCTATCTATCTCGAGGACTATTCGATCAAGGGCGTCAAAGGTCTGATGCAGACCGTGATTGGCGTGCAGAGACGCTATGGCCGCCAGGATACGAAGTTCCTCGGGTTGCTGCCTTCTAACTTCAACACGAAATCGCCCCGTCAAAGGACCCATCTTGAGCAACTCTTGCGCGAGGCGGGCAAATATGTGTTCCCGGGCCAGATCGTTGCAAGGGACGGCTATGCTGAGGCCGTTGCGGAACGCCTGCCGGTCTGGAAGCTGAAGCGCCGCTCTGCGCAGGAGGCGGGTCGGGAAATCCGCGATGTTCTCGCCAAAATCGTCGCGCAGATGGACGAGCCGGCACATGGCGCTTGATCTCAGCTTTAAGCAGCTCATCGACGCCGCGGAAGATGGTGCCGCCACAATCGGACAACCGACTTGCATCGCCATCGACCGTATTGACGAAGATCCGGACCAGCCTCGTCGCAGTTTCGACCAACAGAAGCTCGAGGAGCTTGCGGAATCAGTCCGTCAGCATGGCGTGCTGCAACCGATCGTGCTGAGGCAAGCGACCGAGGAAGGCCGGTACGTGATCGTCATGGGTGCGAGGCGGTATCGTGCCGCTAAGCGCGCCGGGCTCCGTGACATCCCGGCTTTCATTCATGCGGTCGGTTCTGCGGATCGTTATGTCCAGATGATCGAGAATATCCAGCGCGATGACCTCAATGCCCCCGAAATCGCGGCATTCATCGCGGACCGTTTGGAGCAGGGTGACAACCAAGCTGACATTTCGCGCAAGCTCGGCAAGCCGAGGGATTGGGTGTCTCGCTACGCGTCGGTCCAGAGCATGCCGCAGTTCCTCCGATCGAAGCTTGCCGGCTCATCAATCCGTGCTGTGTATGAACTCTACCAGGCTTGGCGCGAACAGCCCAACGCCATCGAGACTTTATGCGCAGCACAGGAGAGCTTCACCGACGCCCACGCCCGTCAACTGGCTCGCAAAATTCGCACCGAGGTCCGCGGTTCCCATGCTGACGGCGAGGGGCCCCCTGGAGATCAACCACCGCGAAGTCCGGTCGGAACGCAAGCGGCATTGCGACCCATAGAGACAGACCGTGTAGCGGCGATCGCTGAAGAGCGTCCCAGCTCTTCGGGCGATCGGGCCGCGCGAATGAGCACATCACTAACGATCAGAGTGCGTCACCAAGGTCGCACTGGCCGTCTTCTGGTCGATCGACTCGCGTTTCAAGGCTCGCGGCACGCAGTGCTGTTGGTTGATGGCGCAAAAGAAGCGGAAGAGGTTCCTGCATCGACCATCACAATCGAAGAGATCCTTTTCGCATGAAGCGGGCCCTGGACAGCCTCCTCAGAAAAATTGCTGCCGTTGGTGCGCCGGCGCAGCGGATTTCCCATCCGAAGGATGGCGCGCTAGCGCAGCAGCCGGAGGCCGAACGCGCCCCCCACAGCGCTGTAGAGAGGCCGCAGGCTGCTGGAAAGCCGCGGTCCACATATTCGGTGCCAATGTTGCCGATCTGCGCGCACGGCGTTCGTGGTGAGCAAGCATCGGGGCTGACAGCTGCGTCATTCCCGATGGAATTCTTGTCCGCATCGATCGTCGGCTGGCTTGGATCTCAGCTGCAGCAACTGCCGAGCTTTGAATGCCAAGCTCGTTGGTTTGAACCAACATGGCGGGGGTGGAGAGATCTACGTTTTCTAGTGCAGGATAGGCTTCGCGCCAGCGATGTATTACATCGCGATTGGGATTGGAGTGCATGGCTCTGATCTCGCTTCGCGTCCCCGACGAAGTCGCGGCGCAGTTCTCAGTTCTTGCCGCTACCCAGGGCGGCAAGTCCGCGCTGCTGCGGCGTCTCATTGCTGATGCCCTAGCTGCGCCGGCGCCGCGCATCTTGGCGTTGCCGGTCGGACGGCCGGAGAAGGTGACGGTGCGATTTCGCGAGAGCGAGATGCGGCAGCTCGCGGAAGTTTCACATCAGCGTGGAATGACGCGAACCGGCTGGATCGTCGCGCTGGTGCGTTCGCGATTGGGGTCACCAGTGCAGCATTCCCCGGGCGAGCATGAGGCACTTCGCGCGATCGTTCGCGAGCTCAACCGGATCGGCGGCAACATCAACCAAATCGCGCGTGCCGCAAATACCAGTGTGCTGCAGGGCAGGGCGGTTGAGCCCGATCTGTCCGCAATTCAAGAGGCCAAATTGGTCATCGAAACAGAGCTCGCGCAACTGCGTAATGCGCTGCACGGCAACGCAGATTATTGGGATGGGTGGCGATGAGCCGGCGCTACTCGCCGCGGCCGACCGGCCTGGCCTCCGAACTTCCGCCGATCTCCTATGTCTGGGAAACGCCCAATCGGCGCCCGCGACGGGCCGAGTGGGATATCCCCGATCCGGCCGCCCCCGGCCGCCTGACGCCGGCGATGCGTGCAAAGCTCGAACGCATCGTGCGCCGAGCACCAGAGGTGATGGTCAAGATCACCGGTCGCACCAAAAGCGTGGCTCATCTCAAGTCGCACCTTGCCTACATCACGCGAAACGGCGAGCTCGACGCGGAGACAGAGCAGGGTTCGACGTTGGCGGGTCGTTCCGGATTGAAAGATCTGCAGCAACGCTGGGAGGACGATGCCGGTCTCGACGACAAGCGCCGGCGTGATGCATCGCTTTCGGTCAACATCATCCTGTCGATGCCGGCTGGCACCGACGCCGTCGCAGTCAAGGATTCAGCTCGGGCATTTGCTATCGAGACGTTCGGGGGCAATCGCGACTACGTCTTCGTCCAGCACCTCGACGATAAGCATCCCCACGTCCATTTGACCGTTCGGTCACTGGGCCATGACGGCAAGCGCCTCAACCCGCGTAAGGCCGATCTTCAGGCCTGGCGGGAGCGGTTTGCTGGCGAACTCCGGCTTCGCGGGATCGCGGCGGAGGCAACGCCGCGGCGAACACGCGGACGGGTTCGAAAGGGCGATCGCGGCGCGGTGCTGGCCTTGCGGAAGCGAAAGATTGCGCCGGAGGTCGATCGGCTGGCGCGGGAGGAAGTTCTCCGTGAGGTGAGGGGAGGCAAGCCGACGGAACGACCTTGGGACGCCCGGATCCGATTACGTCAGGACGCAATCCGGCAGCGGTATCTCGACTTCGCGGCTGAGCTGCAGCGCTCTGGGACGGCGCGCGATGACGCGCTCGCGCGACAGATCCGTCAATTCGTCAACGACATGCCTCCCGTCGAAACCCGTCAGCATGCGCTGAAGAACGAGCTTTCGGAACTTGCCAATTCCCGCCGCCGCGGCGCGGAGAAGGGCGACCAGCGCGACGAAACACGAGGCGAAGAGCGGACGAGATAGGCATCATCCCAGGCTTGAACCGGATATTCTCGGGCTAGATATGATCTCCCACCTATCGAAGCGCCTCCGCTGCGGACCGGCCGCTGTTCGCGTTCGCCGGCATTTGGACTGAATACAGAGGCGACCGGGGCACCAAGTCCAAGCCGCTGCCCGGTCCGCATCTGGTCTACGGCTTTCTAACAACGACGCCGAATGCGGTTATCGAGCCGATCCACCCCAAAGCCATGCCGGTGATCCTCACCACCGATGAGGAGCACGATGTCTGGATGCGAGCGCCATGGGCTGAAGCGAAGGGCCTGCAGCGGCCGTTGCCTGATGTGGGTTTGAAGATCGTGATGCGCGGCGCGGAAAAGGAAGACAACGGATTATGAACGTTCGATCTGCGCTTGGAATGTCGTCTCTGCGAGAGCCTTTACCGCGTCGGCGTCCTTCTGGGTTTTGAAGCACCGTTGGTCGTTGATTTGGACTGAATCAATGTTCAACTTCTTGGCGGCTGCAGCGACGATCGATGGCCAAGCTCCATCCCAGTAGGGACCAACCTTGCGCCGATTCCTCCGTCGGGTGGGGACCTTGAACTGGAAGGGTTCAAGATATTTAGCGGTAGTTTCAGCGATATGTCTGCGTGCGGCATCATCGGCCGGATCGTCACCAAATAAAACACGCTTTGAATAGCTCATTGAGGCTCTGCCTGCTCAGGACTCTGCGCGATTGAGACGTACCCGACCGTAAGCCGCAGTCGCAGCCCGCATCGGCGCCCGCGCTACTTATCCGACGTACGTCCGCTCGGAAATCGCGCTACGGGAGGGCAACTAGCTCGGCGAGTTTGGCTGCAACTTCCGCCATCGAATCTTCTGCGGTGTCGAGGCCCGTTCGCGAGGCAAGCATAGGGCTGACGTTCCGGAGAGCTTCATACGTCGTCTGGTGGACAACGGGAACGAGACGTGCACCGGCGAGCAGCACAGAAAGCTCCTTGTCGGCGATGCTCTCGTTTGGGAGGCGTTGCAGCAAGGCAGGGGTCACCAATACGATCCCAATCCGCGAGTTCGCCAGGCCCTTGTCGATAGCGCGCATCAAGGGCACGCCGAGGCCAACGTCCTTTTCGCTGAACCATACCTTGACGCCTCGTGCCTCAAGCAGATCGTGCAATTGTTTGGCCGGGCCCTGCCGGTCGTCCCATGCATGGCAAAGAAACATATCTCGAAGATCAAGGGACGCTTGCTTCTCAACGGCCTCGCGGACTGGGGTGAGCTCGCGCACCTCGGTCGGCGTGTACAGCACGGATGAACCGGGTCGCGACCATCTAGCCCTTACGCGACTGCCATACCCACCGCCGCTGCTTCGGCCGCCACCACTGCTGCCCGACGAGGAGTAGGGGGGTGACGAGTAGGACGAGGTGTAAGACGGGTACGACCTGAAGCCGCCGCCGTAGCTGCGAGAGCGACCACCACATGCGGGGCACTCCGCAGCCGCGCTTGCCGTGCGATGGCCCCTTACTGGTGCTGTGCATCTGGACACGTCGCTGCCTCCTACTTGCTCTTGACGATCTGGGACAGCGACGTGCCGCCCATGCGCTCGCGCAAGGTGTCGAGGCGCATGTCGCTACGGACGCCGGGGGCGAAGTCGGGGCCGTAGGTCTTGCGCAAGGTGCCCACCAGGGTGTCACCCCGTTTCTGACGAATTTCGCCATCCTGGTCGCGGCAGCGATCATCCAGGCCGTTATTGCAGTGTTTGGTCATCAAGACTGATCCTTTCTATCACCGACACCGAGTCGACGATTCTGTACAATTATATCTGTACAGTTTACATGTCGTCAACTGGCGTGGTACAAAATCGTCTGATAGCCGGCGCGGCCTCAAACCGCGCCGTTACGATTCGACGAGGAACTGAATGGCGCTGGCTTCAAAAATCAAAGAACTTCGGCTCAAAAAAAAGAAGTCACTTCAAGATGTTGCGGACGACGTCGGTGCATCCAAGGCCCACATTTGGGATTTGGAGACGGGCAAAAGCAGCAATCCATCCATCGAGCTTCTGACCAAGCTGGCGAAATGCTTCGAGGTCAGCGTCGCCGAGCTGATCGGCGAGAACCCGGCCGGCGAGGATGCCGATCCGCAAGTCGTGGCCATGTACCGGGAATTGAACGAACTGAGCGCTGCCGACCGTCAGGCCATACAGGCCATGATGGATCACCTGAAGAATCGGAAACCCAAGGGGTAGCCATGAAGATCTCGCGGATGGATTTGGCTGACACGGGCTCGCCGATGGGCCTCGTCACCAAGATTCTGTCCGTCGAGAAAGACCTGCCGATACCGGTGCCGATTGAAGAGCTAGCCAAGCAACTGGATATCGAGAAGATCGCGCCGCTTGAGACCGAGGGCTTTGAGGGTGGGCTTGTGACCGACGACGCCCGCTCGACCGGCTTCATCCTAGTCAACCGTGCGGCGCCTTCCGGGCGCCGCAGATTCACCATCGGGCATGAGCTGGGGCACTTCTTGATTGTGTCTCATAAGCCGGTTGAAGCCGGCAAATTCCTTTGCTCGCGGGCCGATATGGCCAAGTGGTCAACTGACCAAGGCGACCGCTATGTGCGCATGGAGGCGGAAGCGAACGAGTTCTCCGGCCTCCTGCTGATCCCGCCGCCCGCGTTGCGGAGGTTCATCCCGAAGGGTGATCCGACGCTTGCGCACATCCCTCTGGTCGCGAAACATTTCGATGTCAGCAAGGAGGCGGCCGCCCGCGCATACGCTCGGTATCACCACGAGAAGCTCGCTATCGTCGTGATCAAGGATGGCATCGTCCGCCGTGCTCACAAGGGACCAACATTCCCGTGGATTTCAGTGGCCTACGGCAAGCCCGTACCGCGCGCGTCCAGCTTTTATAAGAAGGACCTGCGCCAACGCGTCGCCAGCGAGGTATCGTCGATCGTTCCCGAGCATTGGGTCGACCTCAAGCAGGGGCAGCGGGCAGAACTCTTCGAGCAGGTTTATCCTCAGCAAGACGGGTATGCGCTGCTTATGCTCTGGCTCGAAATCGAGGAGGACGAAGAGGCGGACGATGACAGGACGTCGGCACAACGTTTCAGGGATCAGCAAGCGCGCTGGCGCTAGTCGTACAAGCGCATCTGCGATTTGCGACGGTCACCTTGGGTTTCGCAGGAACTTAGCCGGCCGGCTGGTACAGTCTCGGAAACCATCGATCGACAACGGCCGTTGGGAACCCCAGCTTGACTGGTGATCGCGTGGTTGGCGACACAAGATAACCCTTCTCAATAAGCACATTGAGGACCGTTCGCGCTTGGCGTTCTTCATATCCCGTAAGCGCTGGTGCATTGCCTCGCGCGTATTCACCAGCCATCACCGCTTCACGCAGCAGGGGCCAAGAACCCTTTGGAAGGCGTTTTGCACGCGTTTCCTCTTCGGTCCAGATCTCCATGCGTCTCAACAGTTCTTCCGGCTCCAGGAGCGCGGCCATAAAGTCGATTTGATCGACACACGTCGTCAGAAAGAATGTGCAGAAACCGATAAGCCCCGCCATCGTTAGGTTGCCTCGACCATCAAGGTCACCTCTCCGTGGTTCATCTGCCGCTTGCAGGTTAGCTTTGTAATCGTTGACGCGTCGCGCGAGTCCTCGCGAAACGGCCCAAAGTTCGGAGCCGACATCCAACTCCCGTAAGAGCGCGTGCGAGAACAGCCGAGTCACGCGGCCGTTGCCGTCTAGAAACGGGTGAATCCAGGCTAAGCGATGGTGAGACGCTGCAACGCCGATAATCTTACGTAGTCGCGAAAGGTGCTTCGACGAGTAGCCTTCGGCAAACCGCTGCAAGAACGCCGGGAGGTCTCCCGGTGGCGGCGGTATGTGGAGTCCTACCTTGACGTGGTCCTTCCGAAGTTCGCCGGGGACGATTCTAATCTTTTCTTTGGTGGTGGTGGGGTGGTCGACGACGAGCAGCTCTTCCGGCAGGCGCTCGCAAAAGTTTTTGTGCGTCCAGACGATGAAATCGACGGACAGCGCAGGCGAGGGGGCCTCACCGCGATCGATCATGCGTTGCACTTCGATGTGCGCGCGCGCTTCCAATTGCAGATTGCGACGCTCAGGCTCGTTGGCAAGGTCGTTGTTGAGTGCCCGATCAATGTCGATGGGCAACGTGTTGTGGCCCTCGATGAGGTTCGAGTAATAGCAGTTCATCGAACGCACCAGGTCCCCCACCGAGGCCCGCAAAACCGGGTGTAGCCGTCCGGCCAACGTATTGGCCTTAGCCAACAGATCGGTCGCTAAATCTTCAAGTTCCTGCCGATCCTCGGGCAGGAGGGGTTCCATCGCTGAGACGTCCATATTTGCCGCTTTCTTTGCCGGTAAATACTAGAGCAGAATCAAGCGTTAAAGGAATAGTCGGTGCCCATGCTTTGCCGCTTTTATTGCCGGTTTGATCAGCAGAATTTCTCAACGCATTCCCATAAATACAGCTGTCGATTGCAGAAACCTGGGGATTTCCGCACGCGGTAGTTGCGAGGTGAGCTTTTGTTCTATAATTGTTCTTTCAATGGGAGGGGGGAACAATGCCCGTAAAGGTCTTTATTTCGCATAAGAAGGAAGACACTGAGCAGGCGGCGGCCATTGCAGCGTATCTTAAGAGCAATGGTCTTTTCGTCTATCTGGATGTCATCGACAGCCAGCTCGCCAAAACCGGTCCTGATCTCGCCGATTATATACGCGGGCAGTTGGATCAGTGCACCCAGCTCCTTGCGGTCATAAGCGCACGTACCCAGGCATCCTGGTGGGTACCTTGGGAAATCGGGGTAGCGACGGAGAAAGAGCGATTTCTCGCTTCATTCGTATCCGGCGGGGCGACGGTGCCGGAATTTTTGGTGAAGTGGCCCTACCTGCGGACCCAGGCCGACCTGGATAAATACATCGCTGAATCGAGGCGAGCGGAATTGCTGGTCGAGAGCCGGCTTCAGAAGGGGCAGGGAGCCACGGCCCGTGCCCAAGGCTTCCGGTCGTTCCACACGTCCCTGAAGGCTTCCCTTGGCCAACCATAATCAAGCTTGAGCATTGGAGAAATTTCATGGCTAACCCAAAAGTTATTTTTGTTGCCTTTGCCATTGAGGATGAAAAGCAGCGCGACCTGCTGAAGGGCCAGTCGCTTCATCCGCGCGCGCCGTACGAGTTCATCGACATGTCGGTGAAGGAGGCATACGACAGCGGCTGGAAAGATAAGGTGCGGACTCGGATTCGCCGATCTGACGGCGTCATCGTTCTTGTGAGCAAGAACTCCACCAACTCGACCGGCCAAAAATGGGAAATTGCCTGTGCCAAGGAAGAGGGCAAGAAGGTCCGTGGTATCTGGGCCTATAGCAATGACCGTACCGAGATCCAAGGCGTGACGACCTACGCCTGGAGCGACGCCAACATCAGCAATTTCATTGACTCACTCTGAGCTCTCCATGCGCAAGGCGCTTATCGTCGGCATCGACTACTACCAGGATCTCACGTCGCTGAGCGGCTGCGTCAAAGATGCGGAAGCCGTTGCGAACATGCTTTGTCGCAATGCTGATGAGACGACGAACTTCAAGACGCCGAAGGTTTTGACCGCTACCGGCGTGCAAGATTTGGTGACCCGGCGGACTCTTCGGGACTCTATCGAGGCGCTGTTCGCGGACGATTCCGAAATCGTCTTGCTGTACTTTGCTGGTCACGGCTACGTCGATGCGACCGGCGGTTTCCTTTGCGCGAGTGACTGCCGTGACGGTGACGATGGCTTAGCGCTCAGCGACGTCATGACGTTCGCAAAGGAATCAAAGGCCAAGAACAAGATCATCATTCTCGACAGCTGCCACGGAGGAATCGCCGGGAACAGGCCAGGCAAGGGCAGCCTCGCCGAGATCGGCGAGGGAATGACGTTGCTGACGGCCTCTACCGAAGATCAATATTCCTACGAAGGAGGCAACGGCGCACCGGGTGTCTTCACCAATCTGCTGGTGGACGCTCTGAACGGCGCCGCGGCTAACTTGGTCGGCGACGTAACGCCTGGCAGCGTCTATGCGCACATCGACCAATCGCTGGGACCTTGGGGCGGCCAGAGGCCCGTATTCAAGACTAACGTGAAGTCATTTGTCTCCCTCCGCAAAGCCGCCCCACCCATTGCGCTCGAAGAGTTGCTGCAATTGGCCAAGCACTTTCCGAAGCCGGGGTTCAAATTCCCGCTCGATCCATCTTACGAGCCGGAAAGGTCTCAGGAGCAGCGCGACGATACAAGCATTCCTCCACCAGATCCTGCGAAGAATGTCATTTTTAAAATGCTGCAGAACTACGTCAGAGTGAATTTAGTTCGTCCCGTGGGCGCTCCCCACATGTGGCACGCCGCGATGGAAAGCAAATCGTGCGAGCTAACTGTATTGGGCGAGCATTATCGCCGGCTGGTCGCGGATAAGCTAATCTGAGGCATGCAGATGTCCAAGACGCCAAACGATCAAGCCTTCGACTCCCTCGTGGAAGAGCTAGCGGCGATTGAGCACAAGCGCTGGGCTCACTGGCAAAAATACCTGCACGAAAAGGGCCAGCGGCAATCTGATGGATCGGTTCTGCTGCCGGCGGATCTCGTAGCTCGCTGGGACCGGCAGATCGATACGTCGTATGACGCTCTTCCCGAAGAGGAGAAGGACAGCGATCGTGAGCAAGTGCGTAAGTATTTTCCACTTCTTAAGCGGTGGCTGGAACACTTTGCAGGGGCGGGTGAAAAATAATGTCGGATGCGTTCAAGACCTTTCGTGACCCTCTCCTTTCTCTTTATCAATCGGCCGTTACCGAGGTTGCCAATAAGGTCGACGGCCAGAATAGGGCCGTTGCCAAAAGCCGGTTTGGCGTGCAGCGATCCATGTCCAGCACGCTGCAGGACATCGCCGTCGATATCGCCGAGCGCGAATATAACCTGTCGGTAGGCGATGCTGTCCCCACGCTAGACGGTAACCCGACGGCCTGCGAGCTATCCAAGGGAGGCATGGCCAAGGTCTGTGCCGAATGGGCGCTACGTTATATGAAGGCCCAGGCACTCGGAGACACGCTTGCCGTTCAGCAGCTGCAAGATGAATTCAAGGCCGGGACTTGCGATCCCGCCTGGCTCACTACTTTTGAAGCATACGGCAGTTACTTTAAGGACGGGAAGCGAAAAGCGACCCCCTATATTCGGGCAGCCGATGTCGGGCCGAAAACGATTGAGATCAAGGCTAACGCGCGCGTTGGTCTAATCGGGGATTGGGGAACCGGTGCAGCGCCCGCAATGGAAGTTCTGCGTTGCATCGCTGAAGAGCGCACCGACGTCGTCGTACATCTCGGCGATATCTACTACTCGGGCACTCCTGCTGAATGCCAGGCAAATTTTCTGAACCCGGTCAATGCCGTTCTGCGTAAGGACAGGGCTCTCCCAGTATATTCGTTGTCGGGCAACCATGACATGTATTGCGGTGGCGTCGGCTTTTACGACCTCATTACGAAGCTCAACCCCGCGCCCCTGACACAGCCGGCCAGTTTCTTCTGCCTCCGGTCGGCAGATGAGAAATGGCAGTTTCTGGCGATGGATACCGGCCTGCATGACGATAACCCCGCGACTGTCGCCGGCGCGCTGACTTACATCGAAGAAGACGAACTGGCTTGGCACTGCGACCGCATCCGTGAGTTTAACGGCCGAACCATACTGCTCTCTCACCATCAGCTATTTTCTGCTTTTTCGTCGATCGGGGGTGGCGATAGCCAAGGTAAGAGGTCTGCGGTTAATCCGCTGCTGCTAAAGGCTTTCAAGAAATTGACAGAAACCAAGCCGGTTGCAGCGTGGTTCTGGGGGCATGAACATACGCTTAGCGTCTATAAGCCGTTTGCCGGCCTTGAACGCGGTCGCTGCGTTGGCCACAGCGCTGTTCCTGTATCAGTCATTGACGAGATATATAAGCCGCTCTCAGATCTCAACGACGCGCCAGCACTGCTAGACGAGTCCAGGTTGGGAACACGAGGCGGAGTCTACAATCATGGCTACGCGCTTTTGAGTATTGAAGCCGACCTATGCAAAGCCGACTATTATCAAACCACGGCCAAAGGCCGCGATCTGCTGTTTAGCGAAGCGTTTCGCTAGCTCTAGACTTGCACCGAAAGCTGTACGACAGCGCGAGCCAGCTCGACGCTAGCTGGTCGCTGGCTTCTCCGAGATCATCAGAGAGAACGCCGTGATCTCCTCAAGGTGGGGGAATTCGTCCGTCTCCCGGCCCCACCAGCTCTGCGCATCTTTGTAAAAGATGTGCAGGAATTTGTGGTAGCGATCGTAGAACTCGGACATGTTCAGTTTCGGCCGCTTGATCCCCGCATGCGCGACCGCGATATTCCTGGCGCGACGAAACTCTTCAGGCAAGGTTGGAGGAATGCTCTCGGGAAATGCGCTGATGTGATTTTCCCAACTGGGGGCCGTGCCGTCCAAGATCGCGTCCCGCCTCTTCCGCAATGACCTGTGCAGAAAGCTCGCGATGTACTTGTCGGCATCGACGGCCTGCAACGTGCTGGCGTCATGCCGTTCACGGGCAATGGCGCAAAGTGCGAATTCATAAAGGTGATGAACGAATCTCGCGTAGGCATCATAGGCCTTGTAAGCTCGCCGCCGATCCTGCCCTTGCACAATCAGCTCTTCGCCGGCCGAGGCAAACTGCTTGAATGCCTCGTCGCAGCGCAGAAATTCGTGCTTGAGGGCTATGCAGAGCGCCTTGTCGGTCTCGTCGCCGAGGGTGAATTTCATCGCGTCTACTCAGTCTCGGGCTTCTTCCTGGCCTTCTTGCGCGCGAGATAATTGATGATCGCGTTGAAGTTAATGCCGATGCCCGCGATGTTCGGCTCCAGCAAGAAGAAGTTGGATACCGTCGCGAGCCCGCCGTCTGGCGTGCTGTCGGATTTCGCTTTAGTCGAGGCCTTGCCGCTTGCGAGCGTCTCCGTCACACGGAGCAACAAGTTGAGTCGCCGCTCATTGAACAGCGGCTCGGCCGTTCCCAGTGACTGGAGTAAGGTCTTCGCCTTGGTCAGCCGCTCCGGCGCGGTCGACCAGATCGCAATGGCCGAATAGGCGAAGACGAAATCCTCGAATTCATGACACAGCAGGGTTTCCCGCTTGACGGCGTCGATTTCCTTGCTCGCGGCCTCGATCTGCTTGCGGTAAAGGAGGCATTCCGCCAGGTGCACCTTGTCGAGGTCAGAAGATCCGAGCTGAAGGGCTTCCCGGTAAGCGCATTCCGCCTGCTCCCAATCATCAGCGTATCGGTAGCTGTCGCCCAATTCGCGCTGCAGCGCGGCCCTGCCGGCCTGCGTCCAGTTGTCCTCAAGCAGCAGCGCATGAAACTGCGCTGCGGAGTCCTTCAGCAGCTGCTTGTCGCGTCGCAGGTTACCCTGCAATTGCAGGAGCCGTCCGAAGAGGTGCCGCTCATATGCTCCAAGGGGGTCGTCGGCCTCAGTGTCTTTCACGATGTCGAGGACCTCGGCCAAGATTTGCTCGGCCGTCTTGGTGTCTCCGATCATCAAGTACTGAACCGCTTTCGCTCCGCGATATTGGAGCTGATTGTCGCGATCTTCGTCGAGTTCGAGGATGCGGTCGATAATCTCCATTCGGGGCGCGAACGGCTGATCGTCGAACTCCAGGTCGACGTACAGTTGCAGCAGCTCAAGGTCCGTTTCCGCCTTCGTGATCGGACCCGCCTTCGCCAGCTCCCGCCGGGCTTCCTCTCGGTCACTGCCGGGCGACAGATAATGCATAGCCCGATAGTAGACGATCTTCCTGTACCACGAAGGATGCTGAATGTTGGTGCGCAGCCGGTCCAGCGTCGCCAGCCAATCCTTCGTGAGGCCGAGCCGGAAATATAGCCACGACAGGCGAGAAACGTAGGCGCCGAGGGCGTTCACGTCGATCCGCAACAGCTCGGGCCCGACGCTGACCCGGCCCAACGCGGGAGCGGTATTGGTCTTGTGCCAGATTGTATATTGCGTGATGTCCGCGCGGGTCGCGCTCAGCGCCCGCTCCAGGTTATTATCCTTGATCGCCTGGTCGTACGCCTTGCCGATGTCAAAGCCTTGCAGCCGCTGCCAGCAGCATTGCTTGTATTTTTTCCCGGACGCGCATGGGCATGGCTCGCTCCATTTTGGCTTCCACATCGGGCGTTTCGGCATCCTGCGGCTCGCCTGCAGCTAAGTCGCAACTGGGGATTCTAGTCCGGCATCGAGCCGCTGAAGGACCCGATGCGACACGGTTACGCCTCCGATCACCCTCAGCACCGCCTCCGGCTCGTGCGGATCACCGCTGGTCCGGATGCCGCCGAAGATCCGGAATACCCAGATTGACATCTCCGGGAAATCGACGCCTTGCGCGCCCTCATACACAAGCGCGCCGGCACCGAGATCGCCGGTTATGCGGGAGCGGGCGTTGCCGGCGAGCAGCTGCCGGTGCATCTCCTCGCCTTGTCGATTGAGGAACCCGGCCCAAACGCCGTGCTTCTGCCGATCGAGCATCGCCCCGAAATGGTGGAACAGCAGCCCCTGCGTGATGAACTTGAACAATTCGTCGACCCGGGTCGCGTCGAACGGCAGTGTCATTGACGGCACGAGCATGCCGTTTTGAAGTATCAGCTCCTGCCGCTGCCCAGAGGCCAGTTGGGCCTTCAGCTTCGCGTTTTTTGCCAATCGCGGCTCAACCATCGTCGACAGGACGCCAAGCGCATCTCGATGATTGCCTGCAAACGGCAATACCGCGGTGAGATAGTGCTCATGGCCGCTCTTGACGCCGTTGCAGGTGCCGCAGGCCGGGACCTTGGGCAGGTTGTCCCGGCGGCTAATCGGAAAAAATTCGCGCGCCAGCACGTGGTCCATGGTCGCCGCAGGTGCGGTGCCACAGTAGACGCAGATTTTGCCAACGTGCCGCTTGCTCATGAGCGCAGTATACCATGACGCCGATTCTTCGAATTCTAGTCTTTGCAATGGTCAGCGGGGTTTCGATTCGCCTGGTGCTCGACTCCTGCCCGCAAACTCGGCCCCTATCGGAAAAACCGGGGAAAATGCCCGGAAGCGATGCGCATCGCTTGACCGCCCAGATTGGCCTGTTCTAATTTTGTTCTCAGGTGCGGGGGCGATTCCGTGGGCCCCATGCCCTCTTTTCAATGAAAACAGCAAACGTCCCTTCCGGGCAGGAACCATGCACGAGATCATCTGTCCCCACTGTGACAAGGCCTTCAAAGTCGATGAATCCGGGTACGCTGAGATCCTGAAGCAGGTCCGTGACGCCGATTTCGCAAAGCAACTGCACGAGCGGCTGGAGTTGGCCGAGCGCGACAAACAGGGCGCTGTTGAATTGGCCAAAGCCCAGGTCAGCGGCGATCTGCAGAAGACCGCGGCCGCCAAGGATGCCGAAATTCAGGAGCTGAAATCCAAGCTGGAGGCCAGTGAGGTCTCGCAAAAGCTCGCGGTTACAGAAGCACTGAGTGCTGTCGAAAAGGAGCGCGACACGCTGGCGAACTCGCTCGCGCAAGCGGAACGGGAGAAGAAGGCTGCCTCCGAGCTTGCTGAAGCGCTTTTGGCCAGCGAGCAGCACAAGATCACGGCCGCCAAGGAAAAAGAAATCCAAGAACTCAAGGCTAAGCTTCAAGCCGTCGAGCTTGAGAAGAAGCTCGCCGTGACCGAAGCCGTCGGTGCCATCGAAAAAGAGCGCGATGAGCTGAAAAACGGGATTAAGCAGGTCCAGCTTGAAAAGCAGCTCTCCGAGCAATCGCTGAAGGACAAGTACGAAACCCAGATCAAGGATCGGGACGACGCGATCGAACGCCTCAAGGATATGAAGGCCCGCCTCTCGACCAAGATGGTCGGCGAGACCCTTGAACAGCATTGCGAGACCGAGTTCAACCGGGTGCGCTCGATGGCGTTTCCGCGGGCGTATTTTGAGAAAGACAACGACGCGCGGACCGGTAGCAAGGGCGATTACATCTTTCGCGACGCGGACGAATCCGGCATCGAGCTCATCTCGATCATGTTCGAGATGAAAAACGAGAGCGACAAAACAGCGACGAAGAGCAAGAACGAGGACTTCCTCAAGGAGCTCGACCGCGATCGCACCGAGAAGGGCTGCGAGTACGCGATCCTGGTCTCATTGCTCGAACCCGACAACGAACTCTACAATACCGGTATCGTCGACGTCTTCCACCGCTATCCCAAGATGTACGTCATCCGGCCGCAGTTCTTCCTGCCGATGATCACGCTGCTGCGGAATGCCTCTCTCAATTCCCTGAAGTACCGGACCGAGCTGGCGCTGGTTAAGGCGCAGAATATCGACATCACCCAGTTCGAAAGCCAGCTGGAGACGTTCAAGAACGGATTCTTGAAGAACACTGATCTCGCTTCCAGGCACTTTCACACCGCGATCACGGAAATCGATAAGTCCATCGACCATCTGCAGAAGACGAAGGATGCGTTGATCGGCGCTGACCGAAACCTGCGCCTTGCGAACGACAAGGCGCAGGACGTGACGATCAAGAAGCTGACCCGGGGTAACCCCACGATGGCGGCGAAATTCGCGGAGCTCAAGAACCCGCCCGCAGAAGCGGCTGAATAAGGTGATTTCCTCATCTTGAGCCCAAGTCGGCGCGTGAATCGTGCAATCGCATTCACGATTTTAAGGTTCCTGCCTGAAGGAAGGCGCTCGGCCGACAATATTTGCGATCCTGCGAGGCACTCTGCTTGTCAGGGCCAGGTGGTCCCGGACCAGATAGAAATGTGGTATCCCCAGCAAGCTGGGTTCGCGCTGCTGATGCTCTGGCCCGAGTTTGAGGAGGCCGAAGTGATGGACGACGTCCAGACATCGCCGTAACGCTTCAGTGACCAACAGGCGCGCTGGCGTAGAGTTATGCGTCTCGACTAGCTGGCTTTGCGCATCGTAGATTGCGAAATGAGTACAATATTGGGAACGTTCACCGCGGGGGTCATGGCGCCATGGGCTCAATGATCCATCTCTATGTCGGCAACCTCCAGGTCGACTGGGGCAAGAACCGCGGGTTCACTGATCACAGCGTGATGTAGCCACAGTCCCTTACTACTATGTTGCCGATGGCAGCGATTACGTCGACGCAAACGGCGAAACTCAATGGAAGTTAAACGTCGTATACAAGGAAGGGCTGTCAAAGTCGCTCGTCGAGGTCAAGGACAGGATCGAGCTTTTGGGCCACATCATCGCTCACTGCCGCAAGGAGTTCATATTTCTCGCCGGGCTAAATGATTTTGACACTGACGTGTTCGAATTCGATGCCCTGCGCAACGCACTGGCAACCGTCGATGTCAGTTCACTGACCTCACTGCGTCACAAGGCGAGGAGGATTTCGGGGAGTAGCCCCAGTTCGGCGAAAGCAGGAACGAAAGCGGCGCCAGCGCGACGCTGTACGGCGAAGACAAGCGAGCGCGTCGGTTGGGCGCTGACTAGGTAGTGCTGGCTTTCGGCTTTAGGAATATATTCCATAATCTTCATTATGCGAACAATATCAACAACTTAGTATTATGCAGCATTCATCGCACCGTTGCAACCGGCCTAGCAGATCGGCCTAGACGCGATCGAACAGCTCAGCCACCACTTCGTACAGTTCGGCATCACGGTCACTGTGAAGAGTAAAGCTCGCGAGGAAATTCAGTCAGACAGTGTCCCGGATGCGTGTTCGCATAGCCTTCAATGGCTCTGTGAGCCACGCATCCCGTGGTCCTCGGGCTTCTTGGCATAGCGGTTCGGATCTTCCCGGAATGGTAGGGAGCGACCTTGGTCGCGCCCAGCGCCTTCGATCGCGCCGGTGAAATAGCAGATCGAAATTATGAGGTTTCTGCGGTACGGCGAGCAACAGCTGAGGGCACGGCAGGCCGTCGAGGGAGTCCCGCAGAAGCTCGGTTGCGACGTATCCAAAATGGCTCTGTTAAGTCATATTCCTACTAACAAGAGCCGAGTTAGCTGGCGCATTACGAGATCGGAGGTTGCTAATGAAGCGGCGCAGGTTCGTCACACTTCTCGGCGGCGCTGCGCTCGCTTGGCCGTTCGCCGTGCGAGCGCAGCAAAGCTCTGCGGGCATCGGCTTCTTGGGCGCCGGTACTGCTGAAACGACCGCTCCGCTCTTACAAGCGTTAAAGCAAGGCTTGCGGGAAAATGGATTAATCGAGGGCAAAGAATATGTGCTCGAACCACGATGGGCGGAAGGGGACTACAAGCGTTTTCCCGCATTTGCCCACGAGTTGGCTGCTCAAGGTGCTCGCGTGATCGTTGTCACCACGATCGCAGCGGCTGGCGCGGCACAGCGCGCCACCTCCGTTATCCCGATAATCATGACGGGTCTAAATGATCCGGTCGGTAACGGTCTCGTGACAAGCCTTGCACTGCCCGGCGGCAACATAACCGGAATGGCCACATTGAATCAGGACGTAACGCCCAAGTTAGTCGAATTTCTGCATGCGCTCCTTCCCAACGCGACCAGCACTGCGGTTTTTTTCAATCCGGCGAATCCGTCGAACGTAACCTATTTGGATAGCGTGCGAGTGCGGACGGCGCCTCTTGGCATCGCGGTCCACGATTTCGTGGTGAGCACACCGAACGAGCTCAACGCCGCGTTTGACACGATCGCGGCGCGACGACCCAATGCATTGCTGGTCGTGCCCGATGCCGCCATTTTGGATTTGGGACCGCGCATCGCGGCCCTGGCTCTACAGCATCGGATTCCAGTCGTCTCAGTCGATGCCGACCTCACCCGTGATGGCGGTCTGATCGGTTATGGCCTTTCTCGACGTGAAACCTACCGGCGTTCGGCTTACTTTGTGAAGAAGGTTCTTGATGGACTCAAGCCCGCGGATCTGCCCGTCGAACAACCAACGCGAATCCTGATGTCGGTGAATCTCAAAACTGCCAAAGCACTCGACATTGAGATCCCCCAGGCGATCTCGTTGCGCGCCGACGAAATGATCGAATAAGTCGCGCACCTCCGCAGCGGCTACCGCGTAGCGATTTGGCGCAAATCCCATTTGCCGAAAGCAGCGTAAACCGCACGCTTAACGATCCGCCATTCGACACCGAGACGCACGGTTAGATTAAGCGCCCGATGTAGATAAGCGTCCAACATTGACCCTTCCATCGCTTGTTAGAGCAATAGCTTAGCTCGCCGATCGGCGTCCGAACCCAATGCCGATTAACTTGTACGGGGCGGACGTGAGATCCCTGCAGGTGCAGGTCCGTCCCGACGATCCGATTTGATTTCGGGTTGGAATGAACGATGTTTCAGCGCGACAGATGGTATTCAGCGAGCGCCAAAGCTGGCGCGAGGCGTATTTGTATCAGCGGCTTGATGAGCTCCGCCGAAGTGTTTCGCGCGTGAAGCAGATGCCGCGCGTGAGCTGCTGCAGGGCGCAACAATGGCGGCGAGATCACGACCTCGCAGGTACATCATTTTTGGGGTCAAACCGCCGCGCCGCGCGATCCAGGCGCGCACATAAGCTGGATAGGTGTTCATTAGATCTTGCGTCCCGGATGCGCTGACGACGCGTCTGCCGGAGTCATCGAACGTCCATGCGGCATGAAAACCTAGCACCGCATTCTGTGTGGCGCAGAGTCGGTCGCTGGGGACGAGTCCGAGCACCATCGTGCAAGCCGAGACGCATGTGCCCGCAATGACGACGGGCTCGCCCGAGTCGCGCACCTTTCGGAAGTGCGTCGTGTAGTCCTGCATCTTGCCGCCGGGGTCTCCGCTAATAATTACGGTCGCGGAAGCCGGCGTCACAGTTAGCGCCGTCGATACAACGGCAGCAATCAACCACGCTCGCATGTCCTTTTCCTCGGCAGTATCGGATCAAACCTGCGCCACGTGTCGCAAATCGCATGCCATAAGCCGAAGCCGTTGGGACCGCTTGCTAAGGGGCTGATTTAAAAAGCGTTTTCTTTGGATGGCAACGCGCCCCTCGCCTGCGCAAGAAGTTCTCGCGCAAGCCCAAAAGGTGGGCAATCTTAAGCGCCCCTGATGAAGATCGATGCAACGGGAAGTGTAACGTCCGCAGAGATTTGAGGCGGAAGCGAGATCTACACGCAGGGAGTCAAGCCATTTGAACCAGTCGCGATGGAGCGACGGCTCGTTTCGCATGGCAAGTAAAAAGGGCCGCTTTGAGTGTTGTGCACTGCGGCTTGCCTCGCTCGCGCCAATGCGCGACGAGGGACGCGTTCGCGAGGGCTCACCGCGCTTAGTCTAGCGTGATGCGCGAGCAACTGAATGACATCCCCAGCTATGAGAAACAGCCGTCCGCCTGAATCGGCGGACAGGATAGCGAGCCGAACGAGTAAAACACGCAGCAATCGCCGGCCCTCGGTTTCAGCCGCTGCGGCGACCCCTGCAGTCGTAGAAGAATTGGCATGCGACCGTCGGCATGGTTTCGACCGTTTGATGGGCACACTCGAGACGAGTGAGGATCGATTCCAACTGCGTCAGGTCGTCTAGGTACCGAGCTTCGATTGTTTTGGCGATCTCGTCCGGCGCCGCAGAGTTCGCGGGTGCGCGATCTCCCATCATGTCGGCCATACGACGCCGGGCGATATCGATCCAGACAATTGCTCACTCTGCCGCGCAAACTATCGAAGAGCTTCGTTGCTGTTGCGACGCGCTGGCTCATAATCATCAGGGTGCCGCTTCCCTTTCAGTCCGCTGCTGCAATCAGGAGAGACCGCGGAAGCAAAATTGCTCCCCAGTCCCTCGCTGCAGGTGTCGTTAGCTCGCTGCTAGTGGCCCTTCGGGCCGCCTTGATAGCGCCAGGCGGACTGATCCTCGATCGCGCCCATCGTGGGCGGCACAATGCGTGCTCCGCGGTCGTACATAATTGCAGAACGCCCGGGGTCTTGCGCGTAGACTGGGGATTGGAATTGTGCGCTGCGCCTTGCCTCGTTCGGCCAATAGCTCTTGTCGGTGATCGTCGACCCCGCCTGGGCGGTCGCCGACAGTGCTGCCAGCGGCAGCAAGAACGAAATCGTGAGAAGACTTTTCTTCAGCATAGTCCCGGCTCCATCGTTAGTCGGAAGCGCGTTGCGCGCCTCTAAATAGAGAGTTCGGGCCAAACCTTCCGGCGGTTACAGCTTCACGCTGGCGTGAAGCAGAACCTGCGCTCACCAGCGCAGCAACCTCGGTCGCAAAACTGCGCCTGCCAGGGTGCAGAGCACAATCGTGCCGCCGTACCAAACGGCAACGAACGGCAATGAATCACTGGTGCAGTGCAACGCGTAGACCAACGCGCTGCGGTAAAGGCGCCGGTACGAACGAGATGGGTCGGAGCGGCCTTCCGCACTGCCCAAATAGGGATGGCAAACGGCGCGATCGCTATAACCGGTATCGACAAGAGGCATTCCAGCCATTCGTCACTCAGGACCATACCGCTCCAATGCGAACTCGGCATGAATCCGAGTCTGACGGCTGCGAGCAAAATGACAGTCGCGAACGGCACCGCGACCCAAAGTAGAGCCGCCTGACGCTCGCCGCCGCGCCAGCCGCAGCAAGTAGATCGACGCGATCCCGATGATTGCCCTCGCAAAGGCAACCTTGGTGGCGAGAAACACAGCGGCACGAAGCGTCATGCTATCAGCGCGAATGCCGAGCCAGACCGTCATTAAGCCGAGCGCCAAAACGACTGCGGTGACAAGGGCGAGGCCGACTGTCCGGCGGATCAATCCGCGATCAACCGGCTCGACATTCCTGCTGAGCGCCGCGATCAGTTCATCGGTCTTCATGCTTTGACCTCTTTTGCAATCATGTCTGCCAGCGCTTTGAGGCCGCGATGAATGCTGACCTTTACCGTCGGCTCCGAGAGCCGATGTCTTTGCGCCGCTTCAGCTATGCTCAGCCCTTCCAATTTGACGGCCTCGATGGCGCATTGCATGTTCTTTGGCAGCTTCCCGATCAAGCGTCGGATGTCCTAGTTGTTTGATTTCATGCAGAACTGGTCGGACGTGAAAGCCCGCTTTAGCGAGCTAAGGGTCAGGTTTGTGCCGTTCCGGCGGCGATCGACGCTTCTTCAATCCCGCGTCGCCGCGAGCAGATGGCGAGCTAAGTATGGCTTCGGTGCCAGTAATCGCCGGTCCGCCGTGAGAAAGGAATAGGAATGCACAACAAGACTTAGGACGTGCCCATGACGGGCGGCTCGCTTGAGTTGCCTTCCGGAACGGCAAAGGCATTTCGGATCGTATAAAGCTCGGAAAGGAACGCTGACACGAGGCGGGAATTCGCGCTGCCAGGCGGCTTCAAGAGCAGGGCGCGGAAATGCACGGCCGGCTCGAAGGGCCGAACGGCGATGCCTTGGATCATCTTGTCGGCGATGATGAACGGATTGACAAGTCCTATGCCGAGGCCTTGTGAAGCCAGGATGGCGATGGTCACGCCATAGGGCGTCTCAACCCGGATGCGGGGCTGGACTCCGTGTTCAGCAAAGATTTTGTCCATGGCGAGCCGCACTGTGTCCTCCGGCGCGAGAGCCAGAAAACTCACTTCGTTCAGGTCCTCAGGCGTGACGACGTCCCGGCTCGCCAGCTGATGTCCCTGCGGCATAACGCAGACGGCACGAGGCGTGGTAAATACGCTGTGCAAGACGCCGTCGGTGTCGATCTCGTCGGCTGCCAAGCCGATGTCGAAGCTGCCTGAAGCCACCAGGTCGCGAACAACGTTTGATGTGCGGACCTGATAGCTAATCCGCACCTGCGGGTGCTTGCGCGAGAATGCCGTGATAGCCCGCGGGACGAGCCCGTGCCCGAGGGCCGAGAGGCTGGCCACACGGATGGTCCCTGCGCCGACTTCCTTGATTTGGGCGGCCCGCAGCTTGAGGCGATCGAGGCCGACCAGGTTGGCTTTCACTTCGGCGTGGAAGAGCAGGCCTTCGCGAGTCGGGACCAGGCGGCCGCGGATCCGATCGAACAGGCTGAATCCGAGTTCGGCCTCGAGCTTCGCAAGCGAACGGCTGATAGCCGGCTGCGAGGTGCTGAGCAAGGCAGCCGCCGCTCCAGCGCCACCACTGGTCATAATCGCATGGAAGACGTCGATATCGCGCAGGTTCATAGGACAACCATATCAAGAATGGATCGACTCTATCGCTGTGGTCATGGATGGCAATGCCGGGGCGAGCTAACGTCGACCCATGACGAAATCAGATGACACCTCGCACATTCGTCCGCCCGCGCGTTCGCAGCAGCCGTTCCAGGCGGTTGCGATGGCGGTGGAGCGCGCTTCGACCATCGTTTTCGATGACCTCCAAGCTTTCGAGACGCGGGCGGAGCGCGTCTATGACGGCTTCAGCTATGGGCTCTATGGAACGCCGACGAGCCGGCTTCTCGAGGACCATGTCGCCCAGCTCGAGGGGGCGGCCAGGGCGCTCGTCGTGCCGTCGGGCATGGCGGCGATGACGCTGGCGACGATGGCGGTGTGCCGGAGTGGCGACCGCGTCCTGATGCCGGAGACGCTCTATGGTCCGGCGCGGGACATGATCCTGCGCTTCCTCGGGCCGCTCGGCATCGCGGCGCAAACCTATGACCCTCTCCTTGATGCCGGGATCGCGGGGCTTCTCGACGAGCGGACGCGGCTGGTCTGGGTAGAGTCTCCTGGTTCCGCGACCTTCGAGGTCCAGGACGTACCCGCGATCGTCGCGGTGGCTAAGAAGGTTGGCGCGTTGGTTGCAGCCGATAACACCTGGGCTTCGCACCTCCTGTTCAAGCCGCTGACCCATGGCGTCGACATCAGCATGCAGGCGTTGTCCAAACATGCCGGCGGTCATGGCGATCTGCTTATGGGCTCGCTCGCCGTGCGCGACCAGGCCCTGTTCCGGCGGCTGAAGGATACGGCGCGGTTCCTTGGCTATGGTGTCTCGCCGGAAGATTGCGCGTTGTGCGAGCGCGGCCTGATGACCATGCCGGTCCGCATGCGTCACGCGGCCGCGAGCGCAGCGGAAATCATGACTTGGCTGTCGCAGCGCCCGGAAGTCGCTCGCATCCTACACCCGGCCATGCCGGACCATCCTGGGCATGCGGTCTGGAAGAGGGACTTTTCGGGCGCGGCTGCCGTCTTCTCGGTCGTGCTCAGACCAGAACTCGCGTCCTTGCAAGCCGAAATCCTTCGACGGATGCATCTGTTCAAGCTCGGAGCGAGCTGGGGGGGCGTCCATTCGCTGATCGCGGTCAATGATCCGCGGAAAGGTCGGGCCAGCCTCGACTGGCTGCCACCCGGCCCCGTCTGGCGATTGTCGATCGGGTTGGAAGCTCTCGATGACCTGATCGGCGATCTGGAGCAGGCCTTCCTCCCGTTTGCCAAAGTCGCGGGCGGCGTCGAGGACGGCAGGCCGGACCGCGGCCGAATAACCGAAAAGAGCTGCAAAGTAGGGGAACGGAGATAGCCATGACAAGGTTGACAATGCTCCTCGGCGCGGCGCTCACCGCCGCCGGTCTGACCGCGAGCGCCGGTGCGCAGAGCGTCGTGAACAAGATCAAGCAGCGCGGCTATGTCAGCTGCGGCGCAAGCCAGGGCGTGCCGGGTCTCTCCCGCCCCGACGAGAACGGTTATTATCGGGGCTTCGATTCCGACATGTGCCGTACCTTCGCGGCGGCCATCCTCGGCGACAAGGACAAGATCCGCTTCGTGCCGCTCAATGCCGGCCAGCGCTTCCCGGCGCTGCAGACCGGCGAGATCGATGTCCTGTCGCGGACCTCAACCATCACCCTCTCACGCGACACGGTGGTGCGCTTCGTCTGGATCACGCTCTACGACACCGACGGCCTGCTCGTGCGAAAGGCCGACAAGATCACCGATCCCAAGCAGCTCGCCGGAAAGACGGTCTGCCTGCAGGGCGGCGGCAGTTTGACCGAGAGGTCGATCGAGGAGACCGAGGAAGAATACGGAATCACGATGAAGAAGGTCTACTTCGACTCGACGATTCAGGCGCGCGATGCCTTCTTCGGCGGCCGCTGCGACACCTATGTGACCGATGGCACGGCCGCCGCCGGCCAGCGGGCCTCGGTGGCAAAGAACCCGGACGACTACGACATCATCAAGGTGGGCCATGCGGCCGAGCCGAACGGCGTCGCGGTCGCGCGCGGGGACGATCAGCTCTTCGACATCACGCGCTGGACGATCAATGCCCTCCTCTGGGCCGAGCTCCACGGCATTACCGCCAGGAACATCGACGAGAAGCTGAAATCCGGATCGATCGAGATCAAGCGGGTTTTGGGGCAGGAACCGGGCTTCGGCAAGCCGCTCGGGCTCGACGACAAATGGGTCTACAACGTCGTCAAGCAGATGGGGAACTACGCCGAGATCTGGGACAACAATCTCGGGAAGAGCAGCCCCCTCAAGATCGATCGCGGCCTGAACGCTCTCTGGAAGGATGGCGGCCTGAACTACCCCTACCCCTGGGACTAGCTGTTGCCGGGGAAGCGTGACGAACGCTCCCCGTTTGATGTCCAAGCCGGAAAGGGGAGAGCGGCATGTTCAACGATGCCAGGACGAGATCGATCGTCATTCAATGCGTCTTGGTGGCGGCTGTCGTTGGCGCTGCGGCCCTGCTCGTCACCACAACCTTCACGAACCTGCAGACGCGCGGCATTCCGATCGGGTTCGACTTCCTGTCGATGCCATCCCGGATCGTGATCTCCGAGGCGATCCTCTCCTACAAGTCGCGTGATCCCTATTACTGGGCCATCGTCGTCGGACTGGCGAATACGGTTTTTGTTTCCGCGCTCGTCATCGTCTTCTCGTCGGTCCTCGGTCTCGTCGTCGGCGTCACCCGGCTGAGCAGCAATCCGCTCGCCGCCGGCACCTGCCGGGTCTGGGTGGAGATCGCGCGGAACTCGCCGCCAATCGTCCTGCTGATCTTCCTCTACTCGCTCTGGTGGAAGGTCCTCCCGCCGGTCGCCGACGCGCTCCGTCCGCTTCCCGGCGTTTTCGCCTCGATGCGCGGCCTCATGGTCCCAAGCGTTCACATCAGCCTAGCAACAGCAGGCGTGGTCCTGATCATCGTTGCCGGGATGCTCTTCCTCGCTCCTCGGCTCGCAGGTTCGCTGCGCAACTTCCGGCCCGCCCTGAACTGGGCCACGGTTGCCGTTCTTTTGCTCGGCCTTTGGTTCGCCGATGCCACTGTCTCGATGGATTGGCCCGTCTTCGCGGGTTCGAACTTCCAGGGCGGGCTGGAGCTGACGCCGGAGCTCAGCACCATCCTGATCGGTCTGACGATCTATACGACCGGCTTCATCGCCGAGATCGTGCGAGGCGGCGTGCTGTCGGTCGGGTCCGGGCAATGGGACGCCGGCCGCTCGGTCGGCCTGTCAAGGTCCAAGATCCTGCGGCTAATCGTGATCCCGCAGATGCTGCGCGTGATCGTGCCACCACTCAACAGCCAGTACATCAACGTCGTCAAGAATTCGACGCTGGCGATCGCTGTCGGCTACCCGGATTTCTTCGCGGTGATGAACACCATCATCAGCAAGTCCAGCCATTCGATCGAAGGCGTCTTCATCATCCTGGGCGTCTACCTCGCCCTGAACCTGACCCTGTCAAGCGCGGCCAATTGGTACAACCGCCGCATCGCGATCGTGGAACGTTGATCCCGTGAAGACGATTTCGCTCCCTTTGCCTGAGGCTCCGGTGCCGTCCCAGGCCTCGCTGCGCCAGGCCGCCAGGCTGCTGTTCGGCTCGCCGCTGAATGCCGCCCTGACGCTCGCATTCGGCGCGATGCTCGCCGTCGCCCTGCCGCCGATGTTGCGCTGGCTGGTGCTCGACGCCGTCCTCTTCAATCCGGACCCGGCCGCCTGCCGGGCCGCGTCCGGAGCCTGTTGGAGCTTCATCTACGTCAAATCGGGCCAGCTGCTGTTCGGCATCTACCCGGTCGAGGAGCGCTGGCGGCCGGCTCTGGTCTGCCTACTGATCCTGGCCTTGCTCGGCTGGTCGGTGCGGCCGGCGAGCTGGACGCCGCGTCTGCTCGGCCTCTGGATCTCGGCGCTTGCGCTGATCGTCTGGATGATGGGCGGCGGCCTCGGACTCGAAGAGGTCCCGACCTCGGCCTGGGGCGGCTTGCCGGTGACGCTGATCCTCACTGTGGTCGCAATCGGGATCGCTTTCCCCGTCGGCATCCTGCTCGCCTTGGCCCGCCGGTCGACGATGCCGGCTGTCCGGATCGCAGCCGTCGTCACGATCGAGTCCGTCCGCGGCTTGCCCCTCCTCTCGATCCTGTTCGTCGCCTCGATCATGCTGCCGCTCTTCCTCCCAGAGGCGCTGCTCCCCGACAAGTTCGTGCGCGCCCTCGTCGCCCTGACGATTTTCGCAGCGGCCTATCTCGCCGAAGTTATCCGCGGCGGACTGCAGGCGATCCCGAGGGGCCAGTACGAGGCCGCCGCGGCGCTTGGCCTGCCGTTCTGGCGCACGCAGTACCGCGTCATCCTACCGCAAGCGATCAGAGTAGTGATCCCGGCCTTGGCGAACACGATCATCGTGATGATCAAGAACACCAGCCTCGTGCTCGTTGTCGGGCTCTTCGACCTGATCAGCTCGGGTAAGGCCGCTCTGGCCGATCCGGCGTGGCCGTCGCCGGCCGCCGAGACCTTCCTGTTCATCGGCGGGATCTTCTTCGCCCTGTCCTTCTCATTCGCCCGCTTCGCCGATTTTCTGGAGCGGCGCAGCCCCGTTGCTCGCTAGGAGAAGCCTCATGACCATGGCAACGGTAGAAACCAAGCCGACCGGCACCCGCCCCGCGGCGCTGAAGCAGACCTCGCTGAACACCGCGACGGCGATCGAGATGATCGGCGTGAACAAGTGGTATGGCGACTTCCACGTGCTTCGCGACATCAACCTGAAGGTGGAACGTGGCGAGAAGCTCGTGATCTGCGGTCCGTCCGGCTCGGGCAAGTCGACGATGATCCGCTGCATCAACCGCCTGGAGGAGCACCAGAAGGGCCAGATCATCGTCGACGGCACCGAGCTCACCAGCGACCTCAAGAAGATCGACGAGATACGCCGCGACGTCGGCATGGTGTTCCAGCACTTCTACCTGTTCCCGCATCTGACGATCCTCGAGAACCTAACGCTGGCGCCGATCTGGGTGAGGAATATGACCAAGAAGGACGCCGAGGAGATCGCGATGCACTATCTCAAACGCGTCAAGATCCCCGAGCAGGCGCTGAAGTACCCCGGCCAGCTCTCGGGCGGCCAGCAGCAGCGCGTCGCGATCGCCCGTTCGCTCTGCATGAGCCCGAAGATCATGCTGTTCGACGAGCCGACCTCAGCGCTCGACCCCGAGATGGTCAAGGAGGTGCTCGACACCATGGTCTCGCTCGCAGTCGAAGGCATGACCATGCTCTGCGTAACGCATGAGATGGGCTTCGCCCGCGAGGTCGCCGACCGCGTCATCTTCATGGACGCCGGCCAGATCGTCGAGATGAACACCCCCAACGAGTTCTTCAAGAACCCGCAGCATGAGCGTACCAAGCTCTTCCTCAGCCAGATCCTGCACTGAAGACGGCGGTTCCGGCAGAGCGTACGACCGGCGGAGAACGAGCAGAAGTGCTTGAGCTTCCCACAAATGGGAAGGCGCGCAAATGCGCGGCCTGCGTGGCTCCGCCCCCCAACCCCCAAGTGTCGAGCAGCATTTCAGACCCCGACGGTCCGCAACCGCAGCGCGTTGCCCACCACGCTGACCGAAGATAGCGCCATCGCCGCCGCCGCGACGATCGGCGACAGCAGTAGGCCGAACGTCGGATAGAGCACGCCCGCCGCGATCGGAATTCCGGCCGCGTTGTAGGCGAAGGCGAAGAAGAGGTTCTGCCGGATGTTGCTCATGGTCGCCCGCGACAGGCGGCGAGCGCGGACGATGCCGGTGAGATCGCCCTTGAGCAGCGTGATGCCGGCACTTTCCATGGCGACATCCGTCCCAGTGCCCATCGCGATTCCGACCTCGGCGGCAGCCAGGGCGGGCGCGTCGTTCACGCCGTCGCCGGCCATCGCGACGATCCGCCCCTGCTTCTGCAGCTTTGCGACTACCGCGCTCTTCTGATCGGGCAGAACCTCGGCTTCCACGTCGGCGATCCCCAGCCGGCGAGCGACGGCCTGGGCGGTGGTCCGGTTGTCGCCGGTGAGCATGATGACCTTCACGCCCTCGGCGGCGAGTGCGCGCAGCGCCTCCGGCGTCGATTGCTTAACGGGGTCGGCGATCGCCAGAATGCCGGCAAGCTTGCCATCGATCGCCATGTTGATGACGGTGGCACCTTCGCCGCGCTGGCGCTCCGCCTCGGCCTCCATCGCGGACGTATCCACTCCTTGGGAGCGCAGAAACGTCGCGTTGCCGAGCAGCACCTTCTTGCCGTCGACCGTTCCGAGCGCCCCCTTGCCGACCGGTGAATCGAAGTCCTGGACGTCGGTCGTCTGGATGCCTCGCTCCTTGGCTTCGTTCACGATCGCGTCGGCGAGGGGGTGCTCGCTGGCGCGTTCGACGCTGGCGGCGAGCCGCAGCACCTCGGCATCCGTGATTCCTTGAGCCGGGATCACGGCGACGACCTTCGGCTTGCCCTCGGTGAGGGTGCCCGTCTTATCCACGACCAGGGTGTCGATCCGCTCCATGCGCTCAAGCGCTTCGGCGTTCTTGATCAGGACGCCGGCCTGGGCGCCGCGCCCCACGCCGACCATAATCGACATCGGGGTGGCCAGCCCGAGGGCGCACGGGCAGGCGATGATGAGCACGCTGACCGCGGCGACGAGGCCGAAGGCGAGCCGCGGCTCCGGACCATAGACCGCCCAGGCGCCGAACGCAGCGATCGCGACCACAATGACCGCGGGAACGAACCAGCCAGCGACCTGGTCGGCGAGGCGCTGGATAGGAGCCCGCGAACGCTGCGCCTGCGCGACCATCTGCACGATCTGGGACAGCATCGTGTCGCTGCCGACCTTTTCGGCGCGCATGACGAAGCCGCCGGAGCGGTTCAGCGTACCGGCGATCACCTTGCCGCCGACCTCCTTGCTGACGGGCATGGATTCGCCTGTGACCATGGACTCGTCGAGAGATGACCGCCCCTCGCTGATTTCGCCGTCGACGGGTACCTTCTCGCCGGGGCGGACACGCAGCCGGTCGCCGACCTCCAGCACCGAGATCTGAACTTCTTCGTCGGAGCCGTCGGCGCGGATTCGTCGTGCCGTTTTGGGTGCGAGGTCGAGAAGGGCTTTGATCGCGCCCGAAGTGGCCTCGCGTGCCCGCAGTTCGAGTACTTGGCCGAGGAGGACGAGCACCGTGATCACGGCCGCGGCCTCGAAATAGACCGCGACGGCTCCTTCATGCGCCCTGAAGGTGGAGGGGAAAGCGCCCGGCACGACGGTCGCCACCACGCTGTAGACCCAGGCGACGCCGGTGCCCATGGCGATCAGCGTGAACATGTTGAGATTGCGGGTCAGAACCGACTGCCAGCCACGGACGAAGAAGGGCCAACCGGCCCACAACACGACAGGCGTGGCGAGAACGAGCTGGATCCAGTTCGACAGCGACTGATCGATCCAGCCGTGGCCGCCGATGAGGTGACCGCCCATTTCGAGGACCACGACCGGAACGGAAAGCGCCAGGCCCGCCCAGAAACGGCGGGTCATGTCGATCAGCTCGGGATTCGGGCCGGTGTCCGCGGTGGCGAGTTCGGGTTCGAGCGCCATGCCGCAGATGGGGCAATTGCCTGGCCCGACCTGGCGTATCTGCGGATGCATCGGGCAGGTGTAGATCGTGCCTTTCGGCACGTCCGTCGGGGGCGCCTCCTGCACCTTCCCGTGGACGTACTTCGCAGGATCAGCTTCGAATTTCGTCCGGCAGCGCTCCGAGCAGAAATAGAAGGTCTTGCCGCCATGGTCGATCTTGTGGCGAGCGGTACTAGGATCGACCTTCATTCCGCAAACAGGGTCTACTACCGTACCGAGGGCGTCATTGTGGTGATGGTGGGCATGGTCGCGCGGAGCCGTATCGTCAGAGGAATGCGAATGTGCACAACAACTTCCATGGTTCGCTCCGGAAATAGCGGCGTCGTGCTTAACCATTGTTCGCTCCGTCTCTTTCGGGAAATACCCTAGGGGGGTATATACGGTTCATGCGGAGCGACATCAAGGCTTCCTGTCAGAAACGCCTTAACCGGATCGAAGGCCAGGTTCGCGGGCTCGCGAAGATGGTCGACAAGGACAGGTACTGCATCGACATCGTCACCCAAATCTCCGCCGTCCGCTCCGCGCTTCGCCGAGTCGAAGAAGAGATTCTTAAGGATCATGTAGCCCATTGCGTGGAACACGCGATCAACAGCGGCGACAGGGCCGACCAGCGCCGCAAAATCGCGGAACTGATGGAAGTCGTCGGTCGGGTGGATAGGTAACCCGACGGCGGTCACGAATGCTTGACCTGGATCAAGGACTGCGTACGGAGCCGGGATATGTTACTCAAGCCGCGTAGCGGCTGGAAAGGTAAGTGAATCTCGATGCGGCTCGTCCGTACCATCCTGGCATTCGCGATCGCCGTCTCGCTGGCGATGCTGCCGCTTGGCGCGTCGGCCGCGGGGCGGGCGATGTCGTCGGACGACATGAAGATCGCCATGCAGATGGCGGACCACGCCGACATGTCGATGGACTGCTGTCCGGACGAGATGGACGGAAAGACCTCCCCGAAGGACGGCTACAAGTGCGGAGTGGGCTTCTGCTGCATCGGCGGCGCTATCGCCCTTGGTGACGTTCGCCCCATCGCGTTCGGCGCTTCCGTCCTAACGGCGAGCAAGATCGCCATCCCCTCGGACCAGGTCGTCGATTTCCGTGGCGGCAGTCCACCCTTCCGACCTCCTCGAATCTGATCTCGCGATAGCCCTGCGCGCAACGCACGCTTGCACGCGCAGATGACCCACGCGCGCGCCCCGGGGCGCCGCGGCCGAGATCAATTCATGAGGACAGGACAATGCTTTCCAAATTCACGACTGCGGCTCTCGCCGCCACCCTTTCGCTCGTCGCTCAGGCGGCCATTGCGGGCGCCGGCGACTTCACCTTCGAGCCCGTCAATCCGGAGATGAAGAAGGGCGACGACATCACGCTCGCCGTTCGCTTGACGAACAAGCAGACCGGCAAGCCGGTGCCGGACGCCGTGATCTTCAAGGCCCGGGTCGACATGGCGCCCGACGGGATGGCGGAGATGGAATCGCCCGTTTCTCCGCTGCCCTCGAAGGAACCGGGCGTCTACGCCTTCAAGACGGACCTGCCGATGGCCGGCCGCTACCAGGTGACGCTCTCGGCGAAGATACAGGGCGAGCCGGAGACGGTCACCGGCAAGGTCGTGGTCAAGGCGACCAAGTGAGCGTTCGGGCGCCGCTCGGCGGCGCCCGATGTCCTCCTTTTCTCGATCACACGGACGCGCCTGATCGCGCGCGGAACACACCATGAAGACGCTGCGTCTACTGACGACGACCCTCGCGCTGGGCGGAGCCTTGGCTCTGGTCGGCTACTGGTACGCCAGCGGCGGGCGCTGGCCGGCCCATGCCGACCTAACCATTTCGGCGGCCGCCGCAGACCGGAAGCCGCTCTACTATCGAGATCCCGGCGGAGCTCCGTCCTGGTCGGCGGTGCCGAAAAAGGATGCGCAAGGCCGCGATTACGTGCCCGTCTACGACGAGGACGGGCCGGCGACCGAGCCGCCGAAGGCGAAGCCGCAACAGGCGAACGCCTCCCGAAAGGTCCTGTACTACCGGAATCCGATGGGACTGCCGGACACATCGCCGGTGCCTAAGAAGGATCCGATGGGGATGGACTACGTCCCCGTGTACGAAGGCGACGAGACCGACGACGGCACGGTGAAGCTTTCGCCTGGCAAGATCCAGCGCACGGGCGTGAAATCCGAGCCCGCCGAGCGGCGCAGCATCAGCGTGGCGGTGAAGGCGCCCGGCACGATCCAGCTCGACGAGCGCCGCATCTCGGTGATCGCGATGCGGGCTGAAAGCTTCGTGCAGAAGATCGCCGACGTCACCACGGGCACCCGGGTGAAGGCGGGCCAGCCCTTGATGGAGGTCTACAGTTCGGCCATCGCTTCCGCTGCGGCGGAATATCTCGCGACGCTCAATTCGAAGGTGGTGGGGGGCGTGGAGGCCTACGGCCGCGGCTCGCGTCAGCGCCTGACGAACCTCGACGTTCCGGAGCCGGTCATCACCGCGATGGAGAAGTCGAAGGTCGCTCCGGTCACGGTGCAGTGGACGGCGCCGCGCGACGGCATCGTGCTCGAGCGCAACGCGATCGAAGGCATGCGGGCCAACCCCGGCGACGTGCTGTTCCGCATCGCGGACACCTCGGTGGTGTGGGCCCTCGTCGACGTCGCCGAGCGCGACCTCGGCAACATCGTGGTGGGCCAACCTGTGACGATCCGGGCGCGCAGCTTCGCGGGGCGGACCTTCTCCGGAAAGATCGCCGTGATTTATCCGCAGGTGAACCGCGACACGCGTACCGCTCGCGTCCGGATCGAGCTTTCCAATCCGGACGCGGCCTTGCTGCCGGATATGTATGTCGATGCCGACATCGACACCGCGGACGGCTCGCCGGTCCTGTCCGTGCCGGATAGCTCGGTGCTCGACACCGGGGCCCGCCAGGCCGTTCTGGTGGACAAGGGCGAAGGCAGGTTCGAGCCGCGCGAAGTGAAGCTCGGACGTAGGGGCGGCGGCTACGTCGAAATCCGCGACGGCCTCAAAGATGGGGAGTCGGTCGTGACGTCGGCGAACTTCCTGATCGACGCGGAAAGCAACCTCAAGGCCGCGCTGAAGGGCTTCGCCGAGGCGAACCCGGCACCGGACGCTGCGAGCGGCCACGCCCATGGAGAGCACAAATGATCGCCCGCATCATCTCCTGGTCCGCGCGCAACTTGCTTCTCGTCCTGTTCGGCACCGGCTTTGCGGCGGCCGCCGGGCTCTACGCCCTGATCCACCTTCCACTCGACGCGATCCCGGACCTCTCGGACACGCAGGTCATCGTCTACACCGAATACCCCGGCCAGGCGCCGCAGGTGATCGAGGACCAGGTCACCTATCCCCTGACGACGGCCATGTTGACGGTGCCGAAATCGAAGGTCGTGCGTGGCTTCTCGTTCTTCGGGGTGTCGTTCGTCTACGTGATCTTCGAGGATGGGACGGACATCTACTGGGCGCGCTCGCGCGTGATGGAATTCCTAAACAGCGCGGCCTCGCGCCTTCCCGCGGGCGTGACTCCCACCATCGGGCCCGACGCCACAGGCGTCGGCTGGGTCTACCAGTACGCCGTCATGTCCAAGGAACTGAACCTCGCGGACACGCGCACTATCCAGGACTGGAATCTGAAGTTCGCGCTGGCGAAGGCCGGGGGCGTCGCCGAGGTCGCCAGCATCGGCGGCTTCGTCAAGCAGTACAACGTTGTCCTCGATCCGCAGCGGATGCGCGACCGCGGCATCAGTATGCAGAAGGTCCGTGAGGCTATCCGCGCGTCGAACGCGGACGTCGGCGGTCGGACCGTGGAGCTTTCCGAGTTCGAGTACGTCATCCGCGGCAAGGGCTACATCAAGAGCATAAACGATCTCGGCAACATCGTGCTGAAGACCAGCAACGGCACGCCGGTGCTGCTGCGCGATGTGGCCACCGTTGAACTTGGTCCCGACGAGCGACGCGGCATCGCGGAACTGAACGGCGAGGGCGAGGTAGCCAGCGGCATCGTGCTGCAGCGCTTCGGGGTCAACGCGCTCGACGTGATCGAGAACGTCAAGAAGCGGTTCAAGGAGATCGCGAGCAGCCTGCCTAAATCCGTCGAGATCGTCCCGGTCTACGACCGCTCCAACCTGATCTACGCCGCCATCGAGACCCTCAAGCACACGCTTCTAGAAGAGAGCATCGTCGTGGCTCTCGTCTGCGTCGTCTTCCTGCTGCACGTCCGCAGCGCGCTCGTCGCCATCCTGATGCTGCCGGTCGGCGTGCTGATGGCGTTCGGCGCCATGAAGCTGCTCGGGCTGGGGTCGAACATCATGAGCCTCGGCGGGATCGCGATCGCGATCGGGGCCATGGTGGACGCGGCCATCGTCATGATCGAGAACGCCCACAAACACCTCGAGCGGGCCAAGCCCGGCGAGTCCCGCGTCCAGATGCTGATCGATGCGGCGTCCGAAGTCGGCCCTGCACTGTTCTTCAGTCTGCTGATCATCACCGTGTCGTTCATGCCGATCTTCACCCTGGAATCCCAGGAAGGGCGGCTGTTCAGCCCGCTCGCCTTCACCAAGACGTTCTCGATGGCCGCTGCGGCGCTGCTGTCGGTGACGCTGGTGCCGGCGCTGATGGTGATCTTCGTCCGCGGCAGGATCGTTCCGGAAAGCAGGAATTTCATCAACCGCTTCCTGATCTGGATCTACCGGCCCGTCATCAGGGGCGTGCTGCGGGCAAAGACGCTGGTGATCCTCGCGTCCATAGCCGTCCTGGCCGTCTCGATCTGGCCAGCCCGCCAGCTCGGCACCGAGTTCATGCCGTCGCTGAACGAGGGCACGCTGCTCTACATGCCGACGACTCTGCCGGGCATCTCGGTCACTAAGGCGGCCGAGCTGATGCAGACGCAGGACCGGATCATCAAGTCCTTCCCGGAGGTCGTCTCGGTCTACGGCAAGGCGGGGCGGGCGGCGACCGCGACCGATCCGGCTCCGACCGAGATGTTTGAGACCGTGGTCAACCTGAAGCCGAAGGAGCAGTGGCGGCCGGGCGTGACGGTCGACAGCCTGATCGCCGAGATGGACAAGGCGCTGCAGTTTCCGGGTGTCTCGAACGCCTGGACCATGCCGATCAAGGCGCGCATCGACATGCTGTCGACGGGCATCCGCACGCCGATCGGCGTGAAGGTGATGGGCACGGACCTGGTAGAGATCGACAGGCTCGCCAAGCAGATCGAGCGCGTCATCAAGGCGGTGCCCGGGACTTCCTCCGCCTATGCCGAACGGGGCATCGGCGGCTACTATCTCGAGATCGTCCCCGACCGCGAGGCGCTCGCCCGCTACGGCATCCTGATTCAGGACGTCCAGGACACCATCGCGGCCGCGCTCGGTGGCCAGACGGTCACGACGACGGTCGAAGGTCGGCAGCGATTCACAGTGAACATGCGCTATCCGCGCGACCTCCGAGACAATCCCAAAGCCATCGCCAGCGACATCCTGGTGCCGATGCCGGCGGGCGGCGCCGTGCCGCTCGGCGAGGTGGCCAAGGTCGAGCCGGCCCGCGGACCTACGTCGATCCGGACGGAGAACGGGCAGCTCGCCACCTACATCTACGTCGACATCCGCGATCGGGACATAGGCAGCTACGTCGCCGACGCGCAGCGCGCGGTCAACGACAGCATCCAGTTTCCGGCCGGCTACTACGTGGTCTGGAGCGGCCAGTACGAATACCTGCAGCGGGCTGCAGCGCGCCTGAAGATCGTGGTTCCGGTGACGCTCACCATCATCTTCCTGTTGCTGTACCTGAACTTCAGGGCCATCGCCGAGACCCTGATCGTGATGCTGTCGCTGCCGTTCGCGCTGGTCGGCGGCATCTGGATGATGTGGTGGCTCGGCTTCAATCTGTCGGTCGCCGTCGCGGTCGGATTCATTGCGCTCGCCGGCGTCGCCGCCGAGACCGGCGTCATCATGCTGATCTATCTCGACCACGCGCTGGCCGAGGTGAAGGCCAGGCGCAGTGTCGAAGGCCGCGCGCTTACCCGGCTGGATCTCCATGATGCCATCATGGTGGGCGCGGTGGAACGTGTCCGTCCGAAGATGATGACGGTGGTCGCCATCATGGCGGGTCTGCTGCCGATCATGTGGAGCACAGGCACCGGATCCGAGATCATGCAGCGCATCGCCGTGCCGATGATCGGTGGCATGATCTCGTCGACGCTCCTGACGTTGATCGTCATCCCGGCGATCTTCGGCCTGGTGAAGGGGGCTGGGCTGAAGAACAAGGGCGATTCTGGCCTGCCCGTGCCGTCGATCGCTCCTGATGCGCCACAAAAGGTTGCCGAGCTCGCCGTTTTGTCCAAGCGCGCAAAGACTTTCTGACCTCAGATTTTCGGTTCGATAAACGTGTAACCAAATCCGTGGGCCGGCCGAACTAACGAGATAGAGGCATGACGAACCTCGAAATCGAACTCAAGGCTCTCATGCTTGCGAGCCTGGACGGTAACTCTGCATCGCATCGCGTGCTGCTCGATCAGTTGAGCCGTCGGCTGCGTGCCTACTACAAGGCTAAGTTGGGCGCCGTCGGCAGGGGGGTAGCGGAGGCCGAAGATTTGGTCCAGGAAGCCATATTCGCGATCCACCTCAAGCGGCATACCTATGATCCGAAGGAACCGCTCACGCCTTGGATCCACGCCATCGCGCGCTACAAGCTGATCGATTTTCTGCGTCGGAATCACGCGTCGCGCGCGGAGGTGCCGATCGACGAGGCCGATGAAGTTATGGCACATGATGACAGTGCCGATGCCGAAAGTACGCATGACGCCCGGCGGCTGGTGGAGCGACTTCCCAAAGGCATGCAGTGCGCGATCGAGGCGGTGAAACTTGATGGATTGAGCGTAGCCGAAGCCGCGAGGAGATGCGGTCTCTCCGAGTCTGGTGTAAAAGTGAACATTCACCGCGGGATCAAAGCGCTCGCCGCGTTGGTTGCCCGGGACACGCGAACATGAAGACAGATGATCTGGTTGCGCTTCTGAGCACGAACGTTGAGCCGGTCGATCGCAATGCGGTCGTTCGCACGCTTTCTGTGGCAATTGCCGGCGCAACGGTCGCGGCCTTAGGCATTGCTTTTGCCGGCCTGGGCTTCAGGCCCGACTCGACGACTACCCGCGCCCTGATTTATCTCGCGATCAAGCTGGCTTTCGCGATCGGGGTAGTCGGTCTCGCGATGATCTACTTGATGCGGCTGGCGCGCCCGGGCGGCGAACGAATGATTTCACCCCTCTTCGTCGCCGCGCCGTTTCTCGCCGTTGTGGTTCTCGCCGCAATCAGCCTTTGGTCCGCGCCCCCCGCGCATTGGGGACGGATGATCGTGGGCGACGATTGGCTCGAATGCCTCCTCTCGATTCCGATCATTGCGATCGTGCCCTTTGCCGTCTCGATTTGGGCGGTGCGCAAAGCGGCGCCAACGAATCTGGTGCGTGCGGGCGCTTTCGCCGGTCTCGTCGCCGGAGGCGTGAGCGCGATGTCTTATGCGCTCCATTGCACCGACGATTCCCTGCCGTTCATTGCGCTCTGGTACGGCGGAACGATTGTGCTGTGCACCCTCGCGGGCGCAGCATTGGGACCGCGGCTGTTGCGTTGGTGAGTAGCGCAATGGATGGATTTCACGTCGGCGTGAGTATGTAACTTGCTGATATTCCGCTCCGAACTCATCTTTAGAAGCGCACGCACGCGCTTCCAACGTCATGGAGCCGGAACATGTCAACAAAGCACCTTCTCACGATTTCCATTTTCCTGCCGCTGCTTGCGATCTCTGCGACGGCGCAGGCGGGATCAACTATCACCGACAAGAGCTATTGGCCAAATGAGGCCAGGCAGAGCACTCCGATCAGGGCTGGCTCGCAAGCGGATCCGTATGCTGCGTTCGCCTATGATCGCGCAGGATCACTGGCGCCCACAATTTCTTCCTCCCGTTCAGGAGTTCGCTACCAGGGTGGCCCGAAGGGCCATTGATGTAGGAGGCGCATCTCAGGCGGTTGCTATCTCAATCGAGACATTGCTGACGTCCTTCGCAGAAGCGGCTTTAATATCGAAGAGATGCGCACCGGTTGCATGTATGAACTGAAGCCTATGACCTTCATGTATGAGGGCCAGGCGAGCCCTCGTTGATGGCGTGCTTGGGCATAGGCGAATCGATGGTCGCGTGAACTGAAAAAGGGAGCCGAATATGGGACATGGCGCATATGCGATCACACGTCGATTGCTTATAGGCTTCATGGCAGCGGTGGTCGTGCGGAGATCTGCCGTCACCGCAAGTGCGGACGAATTCACTATAACGGTGCACAAGGATCCGAACTGCGGTTGCTGCTCGGCTTGGGTGCAGCACCTCCGGGACGCCGGGTTTGTTGTACGGGTGGACCAGACCACCGATCTGGAATCGGTCAGGACCCGCCTCGGCGTCCCGGCGGACCTGACAGCATGTCACACCGCCGAGGTCGTCGGCTACGTCGTCGAAGGGCACGTGCCCGCGGCGGCCATACGCCGGCTGCTGGCCGAACGTCCGAATGCGAAAGGCGTCGCGGTCCCCGGCATGCCGACCGGATCACCCGGAATGGAAGGCGGCCGGCCAGCGCCCTATTCGGTGATGCTGTTCGGAGCCGACGGACAGAGGCCGTTCATGCGGTTCGTCGGAGACAGAGCGATCGGCTGACGTCGTGGCAGGCGTGCCAATGCCCACGGACCGAAGGTGCCGCGCCCGTCCGCGACGGCTCGGCGCCGGCGCGACTGGGCGAACGCATCGTTACTTCTTGTCGCCCATGTGGTGCGGCGACGAAGTGGCAGGGCCGCCAGTGTAGTGATGGCCTCCAGACGCGCCGACCGTCTCTTTGGAGGAGACGACCTTGTCCGTTTCCTTCTTGCCCATATGATGGGGGACCTCGGTCTTCGGGCCGCCGTTATAGTGGTGACCGTTCTTTTCCGTATCCGTGCTCTGCGCCATCGCGGGCACAGCAAGCGCGGCGGCGGCAACGATGGCAATCAGTGTTCTGGTGATCATGTCCGTTCTCCTGATGAATGGTGATACATCCAAACAGAGAACCGGAGACGGACATTGATGCATCTCAATTTGGGCGGCAATTCGGGGAACCGAACCCAAGGAATATGCGGGTAACTCGGCTGAAACCATTTGGCCTGGGTCGGGTTTAGGTTCGGAGAACCTCCGGCTCGACTGGATGAGCTTGGAATGTTGGTACGGTTGACCAAAGCAGGGCGAATCAAGGCGGGGCGGTTGCTCGCGCTCGTCTATATGTTCTGTGTGTTGACGCCTTCGCTGGCCTTTGCCTTCTCCGATGGGCCGCTTGCAGCTCCTTGCCTCACGGAGAACGAGCAAGGATTTGGCATCTTCCAAGTGCACGAAGAGAGGGCTGTGCACTCGCATCTCGACGGTCACGCCCACCATCATGCCGACGTCGCCGTATCCTCCCTGTCGGACGCGAGGGAACACTTCGTTACCGGCTCCGCACCAAACGGGACCGGCCCGGCGGAACATCATCAAAAATCTGGCGGGACCTGCTGCGGCATGGTTTGCGTGACCGCTCTGCCGGCGTTCATAATCGATCTGTCGGTACCATCGGCTCCAGCCTCGCGATGCGCGGCTGAGACATATCGGCGTCTGGCGGACGATCCGCTTCCCACTCCCTACCGTCCTCCCAATTCCTGAACCGTCGTGAAGACGTGGCGCAGCGCTCGTCAAGGGCTCTTCGTCGTTTGGCCGATCCTCAGTTCAGGAAAAGACATGCTAGCGCAGCTTGGGGCGGATCTCGCCGCCGTTCGTTCGGTCGCGAAAGGACTTGATCATCGGCGTCGTCGGGCGCTGACGGACATCGGTATGGCCGCTGCCGTACTCGGAGGATGCGTTCCGGCGACGCGTTGGTCGGCGCGGACCCCGGATGCGTCCGCCTGCGCGACGTTCTCGCCGGACGTGGGCATGAGCGCGGTGGCGGACATCGCCAGCAGCATCATCAATTTCGATCCGCGATGCCGGCGATGCACTCGTCGCCGACGAGACGGTCAAACGACTTCTCCGCCGGACTTTGGACGTCGAAATCGCCATACGGGTCAAGCTGCTCAGCAACTGCGGCCTTCAGGCGGCCTACAACGAATTGCTCTGGCGGGACCTGGTCCACAAGAGCCTGCCTAATCCTACGTCCAATCGCGGCGGATCGATGAAAGGGATGAAGATGTGACCCGCCCTTTAGGATGGCAAACCGCAACCAAAGCAAAGGAGTATCTGATGAAGACCCCGATGAAGAGCCTGACTACCGTCGCGTTCGTCCTGAGCCTGTACTCTGCACCCGTCTACGCCGAGAGCGCGAGCGCAACAGGACAACTGACGAAGATCGACACCGAAGCCGGAAAGGTCACGATCAAGCACGGGCCGATCAAGGCGCTCGACATGCCCGATCCCATGACGATGATCTATCGCGTGAAGGATCCGGCAGCGCTGAAAGCGCTGAAGACTGGCGACAACGTCAAGTTCGACATCGATCAGGACACGTCCGGCTACGTCGTCACCCGTATCGAAAAGAAATAACGACCCGGCGGAGGCCGTTTCCTCCGCCTCCAACGCCGAGAGAAGTCAAGAATGAAGATTATCTGGGGCGCTCTGGCGACTATCTGTCTGATCCTGCTCAGCGGCGCGCTCGTCGCATGGAGCGGTGCCTACGACGTCGCGGCCCTTGCGCCGAACCTCCCCGGCGAGCGAAGCATATTGCACCGAATCATGCGGCAATCGGTGCAAACGCGCGCCGCCGCAGATCGAATCCAGGTGCCGCAAGACCTCGCGACGCTCGCGCCGAAGGGAGCGCGCGACTTTGAGGAGATGTGCTCGACCTGCCATGGCGCTCCGGGCAAGGAGCCGAGTGAGATCGGGGTTGGCCTCAATCCGCGGCCACCGCGTCTCGAAGATACTGGGCCGGGCTGGTCGACTTCGGAGATGTTCTGGATCGTCAAGAACGGCATTCGGATGACGGGCATGCCGGCGTTCGGGCCGACCCACGATGACGAGCGAATCTGGTCAATCGTGGCCTTTGCCCGAACGCTGCCGGGCATGACCGCCGACAACTACGTGCAGGTGACGGGCGGCGGCCAGACTTCAAGTCACGATCACTCCGCTCACCAGCATCCGCGCGAGGATCACGGTCGCGGGCACGAACACGATCACGGCCACCAGGAGAACCAGTAACCGAGCATATCGGACGCCTGCGCTTTCCCGAAATACCGAGGTCGCTGTCGGCAGCGGCGACGACTACGCTCGCCAGCATGCGGGAGTTACTCGCATGCGGGCGAGTTCGAAGCACAAGGAACAACACCCGTTGCGAACGGTTGCGATTGGACGCAACTCGAATCGAGGAGATCTCATGAACAGGACATTTACCAACAGCGTCGCTGCCATCGCCGTGCTCCTATCCTTCGCCGCAGCGGCATCGGCGGAAGACGCGATGGGCGGCTACAAACAGGCCATGGACAAAATGAACTCCGACATGCAAAGCGGCATGAAGGATTCGGACGCTACCAAAGCCTGGGCGAAGATGATGGTCGCCCATCACCAGGGCGCAATCGACATGAACGAGGTCGTGCTGAAAGAGACCAAGGACCCGATGATCCGCAAGATGGCGGAAAAAGGCATCAAGGAGCAGAAGGAGGAGCAGAAGATGCTCAACGAGTGGATCGCCAAGCACGACAAGTGACTCCGACCCTCCCTGCCATCGCGAGGACCACGATGATCGCCTTTCCCTACGATTATTATCTGATCGGCTGGTTCGTCCTCGCGGCGGCAGCGACCGCCTACGTCGCCTACGACCAGTTCGCCGGAAATCCCGAACCAACGGTGATGAAGTGTGGCTTCATTCTTGTCACCTTATACATGGGCCCCTTCGGTCTCCTGCTCTACGTGCTGGCGGACAAGGAGCCTCGCCCAGGCGAACATGAGAAGTTCACGTCGCCTCTTTGGAAGCAGGGGGTCGGCAGCACGATCCACTGCGTCGCGGGGGATGCGACCGGCATCATCCTTGCCGCCGTAGTCACGGCTTCGCTCGGCCTTCCGATGTGGATCGACCTCATCGTCGAGTACGTGGCCGGCTTCTCGTTCGGTCTGTTTATCTTCCAGTCGCTTTTCATGAAGCGGATAATGGGCGGCACGTACTGGCAGAACGTGAAGATGAGCTTCATGCCGGAGTTCATCAGCATGAACGCCATGATGGCCGGCATGGCCCCCACGATGAGCCTACTGATGATGGGCCGCGACATGCGGGCGATGGATCCGTTCGAACTCGTCTTCTGGGGCGTGATGTCCTTTGGCGTGATGGTCGGATTCGCGACGGCTTACCCGTTCAACGTCTGGATGGTGAAGAAGGGCATCAAGCATGGCCTCATGACCGAGCCCCCGAAACCCCAAAAGCACGGGAGCGGCCATCAGGATGGCGGTCGTGGCGCGCAGCACGGTGCAGAGGGCCCCGACGACCATGGAGCGAGCGGCCATGGATCGCATGGCGGTCACGGCATGAAGCCGGAGGCGACGACGCCGCAGCTCGCCGCACTCGCCGGAGTGACCGGCTTTTTGTTGATTTCGGGAATGGTGCTACCGGGCTTCTCGGTCAATCTGCGGCTGAGCGCCCGAGACGTACAGGGCGCGATCATGCCGCCAGGCATGATCAAGACCTTCGATCTGCCGGCGGAAGCGATGAAGGATATGGCTGCGGTCCCGCCGCGGCAGGTATCCTACGACGCACCGGCCGACGCGCGCGGAGATCGGGCGCTCGAGCCGAGGATCGAGAACGGCCTCAAGGTCTTCGACATCGAGGCCTCGGTGATCCGATGGCACATCTTGCCCGACGTCGCCGTGGAGGCCTATGCCTACAACAGGCAGATACCAGGACCGCGCCTTGAGCTAACGGAGGGGGACCACGTTCGGATCAACTTCCACAACTCGCTGCCGGAGAGCACGACGGTACACTGGCACGGGCTGATCGTTCCGAACGAGATGGATGGGCCGGCCGAGATCACGCAGAAGCCGATTCCGTCGGGCGGTTCCTATACCTACGAATACACCGTGGGCCAGCATGGGACGTACTTCTATCATAGCCACGACCATCCTGACCGGCAGCAGGCACTCGGTCTGTACGGGGCTTTACTGATCGCCCCTAAGGATCCTTCGACGGAAGTCCGGGCAGATGTCGACTACACCATCCAGCTTCAGGAGTGGCTCAAACGCGAGTGGCTGACCTATCCTGCGATGCTGATGGAAGGCGAAATTCCGAATTACTTCACCATCAATGGAAAGGCATATCCCTCGACCGATACGATACCGATGAAGGTCGGACAGACCGTCAAACTGCGCTTCATAGGAACGAACAACAATTTTGTTCACCCCATGCACGTTCACGGCGGTCCGTTCGAAGTCGTCGCTGTCGACGGCGTGACCCTGCAGGACAGCGCGCGATACCAGGCCGACACCGTCAACGTCGGTCCCGGCCAGCGCTACGACGTGATCTGGACGGCGCGTAAGCCGGGCAAGTGGTTGGTGCATTGTCACATCCCGCACCATACCGCCAACAACAACGTCGAGCAGAAGGGGGGAGGTGGGTTGATGCTGGTTCTGGATGTTCAGTCCTGAATCGCGGCCGACGACTGCGACAGCTGCCTGCGTGACGGAATTGGGAGCTTGCGTCATTGGCGGCGACCGAGGATTCAGGGCGCGCCGTTGATCTAGCTCAACAATTATGGCAACGGCGCCGCTAAGCTCCGGTCAACGCGATAGGAGCAACCCATGTCGGTGCAGGACCATCCCGCGCATCTAGAACGCCCTCAACAGGGCATGTCCACTAAATCCAAGGCCGGCTTGGTTCTGATCGGATTCCTGATCATCGCCGGCGCGCTGCTGTTCACCGAACATAGGGCGCACGTGCTTGGGCTTCTGATCTGGCTGCCGCTGCTCGCTTGCCCGCTGATGCACCTGTTCATGCACCACGGCGGCCACGGCCATCATCACGCCGAAAACCAGCCGACGGACGGAAGGAGCAAGTGATGCACGATACGGCGCCAGCCTACGGCCTTTGGGGTCTGGTCATCGTGAATTCGGTGGTCTTCATCCTGTTTGCCTACAGCTTCTTCAAGCCGCAGACCTCGCGCGACTGGCGCTCGTTCAGCGCCTTCAGCGCCTTCCTGGTGGCGCTGTTCGTGGAGATGTACGGCTTCCCGCTCACCATCTACTTCCTTTCGGGCTGGCTGCAGTCGCACTACCCGAACGTCGACTGGTTCTCGCACGATGCCGGCCACCTGCTCGAGATGATGTTCGGCTGGAAGACCAATCCGCACGCCGGGCCGTTCCACATTCTGAGCTTCATCTTCATCGGCGCGGGCTTCGTGCTGATCTCCGCCGCGTGGAGAGTGCTGTACGATGCGCAGCAGACCTGCGGCCTCGCGACCACGGGCCCCTACAGCTACGTCCGGCACCCGCAGTACGTCGGCTTCATCCTCGTCATGTTCGGCTTCCTGCTGCAGTGGCCGACGATCCTCACGCTGGCGATGTTTCCGGTGCTGACCGTCATGTACGTGAAGCTGGCGCGCGGCGAGGAGCGGGATGCGAGAGCGCAGTTCGGCGCCGCATACGACCGGTACGCCACCGAGGTGCCTGCGTTCATTCCGAAGCCCGGTCGTGTTCTGGGACGGGCACCTTCGAGCGACTACCGCCACGGCTGATGGGGGCGGTCCGATGCGCAAGGCGGGAGCTCGGTGGACGCTTTCCTCCCTCCTGCTCGCCGGATCGGGAGTCCTACTGATCGGGGTCGGCCTCTACTTCCTGTTCGTCCGGCCCTCGCTGCTGCCCGAGGACGTCAGGTTCGTGAAGCTGACCCCGGCCGAGCTGCAACTGGTCGGAGACAGGCTGGGATCGTGGCTCGTTCACGTGTTTCGCGTGATGGGTGGCTACATCGTCGCCACCGGCGTTCTCGCGATCACCTTGGCGGCCACGTCCTTCCGCGACCACCATCCGCTCGCTGCGGCCGGAGCCACGGTCGCCGGCGCAGCGTCGATAGGCTGGATGACGGCCGTCAACTTCATGATCGATTCCGACTTCAAGTGGGTGCTGCTGGGAATGGCGCTGGCATGGGCGTTCAGCCTGGCAGCCTTCGCGTGGGAGGCGGCCCGTTCATGACGCAGCCCGTCTTCACGGCGAAAGGACTGACCAAGACCTACGTCTCCGGGGAGGTGAAGGTGAATGCCCTGAACGACGTCGATCTCGAGATCGCCGAGAAGGAGGTCGTGGTGCTGCTGGGTCCGTCCGGCAGCGGCAAGACGACCTTGCTGAACATCATGGGCGGTCTCGACCGCCCGACCAGCGGCAGGTTGTTCTTCCGCGACCTCGACCTGACCGATTTGGAAGACCGCGAGCTCACGAAGTACCGCCGCGACCACGTCGGCTTCGTCTTCCAATTCTACAATCTGGTGCCGAGCCTCACCGCCTATGAAAACGTGGCGCTGGTGACGGAGGTTTCCAACCGACCGATGCGTCCCGCGGACGCCTTGGCTCTGGTGGGCCTGGAGGAGCGCATGCACCACTTCCCGGCCCAACTATCCGGCGGCGAGCAGCAGCGCGTGGCGATTGCCCGCGCGATCGCGAAACGCCCGGCGGTGCTGCTCTGCGACGAGCCGACCGGGGCGCTGGACTCGAAAACCGGCATTCGCGTCATCGAGGCGCTGCTCGGGGTGAACCGGCAGCTCGGCACCACGACCGTCATCATCACGCACAACGCCAGCATCCAAGAGGTCGCCGACCGGGTGCTGTTCTTCGCCGACGGCCGGATCTCCAGGATCCAGAAGAACGAGACCCGGCGGGAAGCGGCCGAACTCACGTGGTGACGGCATGACGGCGCTCGACATCAAGCTGTTCCGGGACGTCAGGCGGCTCTGGGCGCAGGTGCTCGCCGTCGCGCTGGTCGTCGGAGGGGGCGTGGCAACGCTGGTGCTCGCGGTCGGCTCCCATCGATCGTTGGAGGAGACCCGGATCGCGTACTACGAACGCTACGGCTTCGGCGACGTATTCGCGCAGGCGAAGCGCGCCCCCAAGGCGCTCGCCGGCAGGATCGGCGAGATACCCGGCGTCGCCGCCGTCGACACCCGGATCGCCAAGCTCGCGTTGCTGGACATTCCCGGGTTCTCGGAGCCCGCCAGCGCGCAGTTCGTTTCGCTGCCCGACAGCGGCGAGCCGCATCTCAACCGGCTCTACATCCGCTCCGGGCGCCTTCCGGAGCCGGGACGGACCGAAGAAGTCGTGGTCAACGAACCCTTCGCCCGGGCCCACGGCTTCTCGGAAGGGGCGCGGTTCTCGGCCATTCTGAACGGCAAGAAGCGCGAACTCGTCATCGTCGGTACGGCGCTGTCCCCCGAGTTCGTCTACACCGTCGGGCCGGGCGACCTGATGCCCGATGACCGCCGCTACGCCATCGTCTGGATGTCGGAGAAGGCGCTCGCCGGCGTCTACGATCTCGACGGTGCTTTCTCGGCGGTGTCGGTCAAGCTGCAACCCGGCGCATCCGAGCGCGAGGTGATCGCGCGGCTCGACGCTTTGCTCGACCCGTACGGCGGGCAGGCGGCCCACGGCCGGAAGGATCAGACCTCGCATGCCTGGCTCGATCATGAGCTCGACATGCTCAACAACATGAGCCGCACGCTGCCGCCGATCTTCCTGCTGGTGGCCGCCTTCCTCGTCAATCTCACTCTGACCCGGCTGGTCGCGCTCGAGCGCGAGCAGATCGGCCTCCTGAAGGCGCTGGGCTACTCCGATGGCAGCATCGTGCTGCACTACTTCAAATTCGTCGCCCTGATCGTCGTGATCGGAATCACGCTGGGCGGCATCGTCGGCACCTGGCTCGGATTGCGCGTCACCGCGCTATTCGGCGACTTCTTCCACTTCCCCTTCCTGGTGTTCGCGAAGGCGCCGGACCTGTACGTCACCGCAGGCGCGCTCAGCGCAGCCGCCGCCGCGATCGGCGCGCTGCGGGCGCTGCGCGAAGTGGTGAAGCTGCCGCCGGCCGTCGCCATGCAACCGCCGGCCCCGCCGGTCTATCGGCGGCTGCTGCCGGCGAGCATCCAGCTCGACCAGTTCGTATCGCAGCCGACGCTCATGATGATCCGCAACATCGCGCGGCATCCCGTCCGGGCCGCGTTCACGACGCTCGGGATGGCGCTCGCCACCGCGATCCTGGTCGTCTCGCTGTTCACGCGGGACACCATGGAGCAACTGATCGACGTGACCTATTTCCTCGCCGACCGGCAGGACGCGACCATCGGCTTTTCCGAGAAGCGGATCGAGAACGTGGTGGAGCAGGTGAGCCGGCTTCCGGGCGTTCTCGCCGCAGAGCCGTTCCGCGAAGTGCCCGTCCGGATCCGCCATGGCAACGTCGAACGGCGGATCACGATCAGCGGCCGGCCCGCCGATGCCGACCTAAGGCGCATCATCGACGCCGACCTCCGGCCCGTCGTGCTTCCGGAGACGGGCCTCGCGATCTCCAGCATGCTAGGTCACATCCTCGGGGTCGGGGCCGGCGACACCGTCGAGCTCGATCTGCTGGAGGGAGCCCGTCGCACCGTGACGATGCCGATCGTGGCCACCGTCGAGGACTATTTCGGCATCCGGGGAATGATGGACATCGAGGCGCTTCGGAAGCTGATGCGCGAGGCGCCCGTGGTGAACAGCTTGAACCTCAGCCTCGACGAGAATCGGAAGGAGGACTTCTACGCGGCGGTGAAGTCCATGCCGACGGTCGGCGGCGTGGCGCTGCAGCGCGTGTCCCTGGCCAACTTCCGCAAGACCGTCGCGCTCCTCATCACCACGATGGCGAGCATCTACACTGCGCTCGCCGCCGTGATCGCGTTCGGCGTGGTCTACAACAACGCCCGGATTTCGCTGTCCGAGCGCGCCCGCGAGCTGGCGAGCCTGCGGGTGCTCGGCTTCACGCGCGGCGAAGTGCTACGCATCCTCCTGCTCGAGCTCGCCATCCTGACGCTGATCGCCCAGCCGCCAGGGTGGCTGATGGGCTACGGGCTCGCATGGGTCATGAAGACGAACCTGGCCGGCGAACTAATGCGCGTCCGGCTGGTGGTGGAGCATTCGACCTACGTCATCGCCACGTCCGTGGTGGTGCTGGCTGCGGTCGCCTCCGCGGCGGTGATCCGCGAACGCATCGACAAACTGGACCTCGTCGCGGTCCTCAAGACGCGAGACTAGCCATGCCGGCAAAGTGGACCAAACGGATCATCGGTGCAGCGGCCCTGGCCGCGATCGCGGGGGGACTGGCCTGGTTCGCCTGGCCACGGCCGGTCCTGGCGGATCTCGCGACCATCGCGAAAGGCCCGATCGAAGTCACGGCCGACGATGACGGCAAGACGCGCGTCCGCCACGTCTACACGGTTTCGGCGCCGATCGCCGGCAAGGTGCTGAGGATCTCTCATCCGCTCGGCGAGCAGGGTCCTTCTCTTCACGTGGGCGACGAGGTTGCCGCCAACCAGACCGTCGCCCTGATGCAGCCGACGCTCCCGGGCTTCATCGACGTGCGCTCCCGCGACCAGCTTGAGGCCGAAGTATTGGCTGCGGACGCCGCCATCCAGCAGCAGCAGGCCGAGGTGCAGCGGATCGAGGCCGCGCTGGACTTCTCGCGGACCGAATTCCAGCGGGCGCAGACGCTCTTGCGTACGCAGTCCACCTCGGCTCAGGCGTTCGACAAGGCGAAATTCGACGTGGCCAACAACGAAGCCGCCCTGGCGAGCGCGAAGGCCCAGGTCGACATGCGTCGCGCGGTGCGTACCAGCCTGGCGGCTCGCTTGATGGACCCGGCCAACGCCGCGCCGTCGGCGGAGCCGGCCTGCTGCGTCCGGGTGCTCGCGCCGGCGAGCGGACGTGTCCTGAAGATCATCCAGGACAGCGAGGCGACGGTTCTGCCCGGGACGCCGCTGGTCGACATCGGCAACCCTCTCGATCTGGAGATCGTCGCCGACCTGCTCTCGACCGATGCGGTCCAGATCAAGGTGGGAGCGCCCGTCCGGATCGACGGCTGGGGCGGACAGCCCATCAGGGGGAAGGTGGTGCGCGTTGACCCCGCCGGCTTCCTGAAGGTCTCGGCGCTGGGGATCGAGGAGCAGCGGGTCCGCGTGACGATCGATTTCGCGGATCCCCCCGACACCTGGAGCTCGCTTGGACACGACTACCGGGTCGTCGTCCATGTAACTACGTGGAGCGCTCCGGAGGCCCGGACCGTGCCAGTGAGCGCTTTGTTCCGGAAGGGCAACCAGTGGGCCGTTTTTGCTGACGAGAACGGGCGTGCTCAAATGGTGACGGTCAGCATCGGCCATCGAAATAACGGGATGGCCGAGGTTCTCTCGGGGCTTGCTGCAGGGGATAGAGTCGTACTGCATCCTAGCGACCGGATCGGCGATGGAACGAGAGTAGCCCAACGCGACTGAAGTCAGCTTATGTTTTTGCTGGGGTCTGTCGCGCCAAGCGGGCGCGCATACAAAACAGGCGAGGCGAGATCCAACTGGAGCCCAACATAAGCCATTGATCCATATCAACTTTATTGATTCGCATAACTTACATTATGGAATATATTCCAAGGTGTACCTCATTGATTGCGATGCGATAGCTCACCTTGACGGTGTTTCGCATTGCGACACCGTTATGGCCGGACTCAAAATGTTCGTCGGGTTTGGAACTTTGAAAACGGTAGAGGAAGTTTACGATGAGCTTAGGCGGTCAGATGCAGACGACTTTGAATTTCTATTCGATCAGTGGGGCACTCGGAATCCTGATCCAGCAGACCCTTGGCTTCTCGCAGCAGCGAAGGTCTTAGGATGGACGGTGGTCACAGATGAGCGCAAAGAGAACACGAGAAAAATCCCATATGTCTGCCGCCAGCAAAGCATCTGCGTCAGGTGTGTCAACGGCCGGTATTCTTCGCCGAAGCCGGTACGATCCGGAGCAGTCCAAACGCTTCTTAGAGGCCGCTAAGGCCCATGGGGCTGATGAGACGCCCAAGGGCGCGGAGAAGGCGTTCAAGGCCGTCGTGAAGCCGCGCAAGAGCGCCAAGCAGCGGGTGGAAGACGCTAAGCGGGTTGTCCAAGAGGACATTGACGTTCAGCGCGCAATTCTAAAGAAGCTTCGCAAGCCAAGCTGAAACTATCTTCGTTGATCTGCGTCAAACTGTCGGGGCAAGGAGTTAGTAGGGTCATCGTAGCCGCGTCGGAGTACGACATGATAAAATGGGGTGTAAAATGGTTGATTGTTGCCAGTCTTAGCGCTGGTTTCGCTGCTGCGGCTCAGGCCGAAGATTTTGACATCGGTAAATCAGAATTTCAGTCTTCGTGTGCGAGTTGTCATGGTGCGGATGCAAAGGGCAAAGGACCGGTCAGCAACCAGCTTAAGATATCGCCTCCCGATTTGACGTTGTTGGCCAAGAGCAACAACGGGGTCTTTCCGACGGAGGCTGTTTATGAATCCATATATGGATTGAAAACAACTCCCACTCACGGCACTCGTGAAATGCCAATTTGGGGTGAACGATTCAACCCCATTATCAAATTGCCTCACTATGTTGATCCATCTTATTGGAAGATGGCTGGGCCGGAGCAAAACCCGGAAGTCGTAGTGCGAACACGCATCTTCGCTGTTATCGATTACCTCAGTCGTGTTCAGCAGAAGTAGCAACCGGCGAGCATCAGATTACTCGCCCGTCCTGCTAGACTCCCTCTAAAGCATAGGGCAAAAAGAGTTCGGAACATTTCTGACCGCCACCTTGAGTCCTAGGGTCGAAACTCGGGATGCGTTAGTTGGCTTAAATTGCTGAATCGATCAGGGCCAACGATTCAGAATTTTCATGCCAGCGATCAAACGATTGCTGGCGCGCTCAACGACGACCGATCGGCGCGCCAATGCACCTTGCGATCCGGCTCGCACAAACGTTGAAGAGGCTGCGCTCGCAGCGTTGCCAGTAAGGCGCCGGGACCCCGCGCCGACGGACGTCGACCCGCTGCTCGCGCCTGCGGTCCACGACCCGTTGACGCCCACGCTGTAGCCCCTCTGCATTGATCTAGATCAATGGGCTCGGAGGCCAGGGACAGTGCTCTTGGTGAATGCGTCCGTTGCGTAAGGTGCCGGAGGACCTAGCGGGCGAATTTCAGGACGGACGGGGTACGATCTCATGATTAACTCTCAAACGCCGCCCTCTCACGCTCGCCTCCCCTGGTTCATTGCCGAGCCTGGAGAGACGGACGTACTGCTGATCGCGATGGGAGTGTTTCTGATCCTGTTCGTGTTCATGTTTGGCATCGTGATGCTGCGGCTGCATCACTTGCCGGAGCATATCGCCCAGAAAGAACGGAAGGTTCAGTATCAGCTCGTTGCGGTGTTAGGCCTCCTTGCGATGTTTACTCATGAGAATCTCTTCTGGATCGCCGGTTTGCTTTTGGCGATGATCGACCTTCCTGACTTCGCCGGATTATTTTCCAGAATAGCTGGCTCCGTCGAGCGCATCGCGTGGACGAAAGCGCAGAGACGACCGGCAAGCGCCACGAGCATTTGCTCCGATCGCCAGAAGCCCGGCAACCGCGCGATGTCGTCGGACGAGGCAAAGAAATCCGAGAAATAGATCGCGCCGAGCGAGGCCGCCCAGCGCGAATCGATCTGAGACTTGTTCCTCAAAAGCGCGAAGATACTGCCCTCATTCCTTGCGACAGGAACCTTGCGAACAGGAAAAGACCGGCGGCAGCTGATCCCGCCGCTTGCCCCAGACTGGTTACGGCCGTCCATCGCCCAAGATCTCCCTGGTATCTGCCGGCAACAAGAGCCGTCCAATAGGTGATGACCGGCGCTGCCATTCCAGCCGCAGCGGCAATCGCTCCAATCACAACAGCTAATTCAGCTGCGCCGTCGAAATTGGGGTAGCTGCGAGAGCAAGCGCCAATAACGCCCAATGCAGGTGCGATCAGTGTCCGTCTGACCTGGATGCTCTAGGGAGGGGATGGTCGATAGAAGGTCCCACGTGCATTCGTAATGATCAGTTGTCAGCATGCGGCCTCCCCGAAGGGAATAGGAGCCGTCGTCAAGCGCGGTACCATCGAGGGATCCACCTGCTAACGGCAACGCGTCGTAGATTGCGATCTCGTGGCCGGCGACACCTCCATCGCGGATCATGAAGGCGGCTCCTGCCAGCGAGCCGATTCCACTGCCAAGAAAATGACCTTTCAAGAGATCTGCTCCTCACAAAGCAGAAGCCGCGTTGATCGGTGCACGACCGTGCGGCATGCGTCTTAAATCTACGGCTTTCTGCCACGCTTCGTTCAGTGTGACTTGATCTGCCTCAACCGCCTTTACGATCCGCCTTAAAGCCAGATCGGCGCTGACCGCGCCGCTGGATCGGAAGTGATCCGGTCACGGAGCGATCGACGACGCTCTTCTATGCTCCTAACAACCCAAGCAGTTCGCTTGGGTAGCAAAACACAGGAGACACGCACGTGACGCTCAAGACCAGGAAATTGCTTGCGGCCCCCCTCGCGGTTGCGACGATCAGCATCGGATCTGTCGCCGGCGGAACCAACGCTCTTGCCGATGACCATGGCCACGGCTCCGGCCATGGCTTCTTCGATCACGGCCATGGCGACCATTTCTCGGGCGGGTACGACCATTGGAACGGCGACCCTCACGGCCACGGAAGCTGCTGGGTATTTGGTCCGCATGGACCGTACAACATCTGCTGACAGCAGCAGCATGCTCTGAGCTTGATGCGGAGTGCCGCCACAGGTGAAGCGGCACCAGACGTCAAGAGCGCGTCGGGCTGCCGTTGCCGGTGCGGCCGCGCCTCCTCTGCGTGTCCTCCATATGAGTGACCGCCTTCCTTCCGCTACGGCTCAAATGGATCGTGGTGAGTTGCACTCGACCGGGTCACCTGCGAGGATCAAAAATCCAACGAGAGCTTCAAACGCGCCTTTCCCAACCGACTCTTCAGGTTTGAGAGTTTCTCGAAAAACTCCGCCAGTTCGTCTGAACCGAATACCTCGAAGGCAAGCGCGCCGATCGCTTCCTGCCGAGCGGCAAGCCGTGATAGATGGTCGTGGGATTGATCCGTGAGCGACATCCGGACCACCCGAGCATCAGTCGGCGACGAGTTGCGGTGCAACAGCCCACTCTTCTCCAGCCGCTTCGACTGCGTCGTGACGAACGATGAGTCGACCTGAAGCATCTTCGACACGGCATTGACGGGCACGCCATCGCCCTCGTCCAAATCGGATATGGCGAGCAGAATCATCCATTGCGGCCCGCTGATGTTGAGCGCCTTGGCCCAGAATTGGCAAAGCTTCATCAGGTAGATATTGATGTGCACGATCTCCCAGGTGAAGCGATTGACAACCTCCTGATCGCGAATGCAGGAGTGGCGTGACCTACTCTTCCTCGTAGCGGACATAAATTGCTTTCAGAGTTCCTTGTACTCGCGTGAACCTCTAGGGTTACCATACAGGCGTCGATCTTTGTTACTACTCCAGGGCGGTCCAGGCTGGAAGTGCCGCGTAGGTCGAGCAATCATCATGGTCATCTTACATCGTCAAACCGTCGCCCGCCTCAGGTCCATCTTGGTCTTGATGCGGTCCATCAGGTTGTTCCAGGATTTTACGAAGGATGCAGCCCCCTCGTCCTGCAGTCGCGTGGCGAGCGCGTCGATGTCGATGCCGATATTAGCGAAACGGGCGAGAACCGCTTCGCAGTCGCCCCCGTCGGGCGCCAGGATCTCGCCCACCTCGCCGTGATCGGCAAAAGCCTTGAGCAAGCCCTCAGGCATGGTGTTGATCGTGAGCGGGGCTTCCAGCGCCTTGGCATAGAGGATGTCAGAGGCTTTGGGGTCCTTTGTGCCAGTGCTGGCCCATAGCAGACGCTGGGGGCGAGCGCCGGCGTTGGCGGCGCGCTGGAAACGCGCCGAGGACAGCAATTCACGGTAAGCTTTATAGGTGCGCTGAGCGACGGCGATGCCGAGCCGGTTGGTCAAATCAGTTGGGACCTTGCCGGCAACCGCGGCATCCCAGCGGCTGACGAACAGCGAGGCGACTGAGGCAACTGCCGGATTGAGCCCCGCCGCGATGCGCCGCTCGACGCCGCGCAGATAGGCATCGGCCGCGGCAAGATACTGCTCGCGCGAGAAAAGCAGGGTGACGTTCACGGGAATGCCGGCAAAGATTGCCGCCTCGATGGCCGGCAGTCCCTCTGGAGTGCCGGGAATCTTGATAAAGAGGTTGGGTTTACCGGCACGGCGGTGAAGATCGCTCGCGGCCGCCAGCGTGCGGTTAGTATCGTGGGCCAGAAGGGGCGAAATCTCGAGCGACACCCAGCCGTCCACACCGTCGGTGCGAGCAAATACGGGGTGGAGTAGTTCGGCAGCGCCAGTCAGATCCGCGAGCGCCAAGTCGAAGAACAGGTCCTCGCCCGATTGGATCGACGGCGACCGAAGAGCGATATCGGCGTCGTACATCGTACTGTTCTTGATGGCTAGCTCGAAAATCGTGGGATTGGACGTAAGTCCGGACACCGAAAAGTCGTCTATATAGCGCTGCAGCGTCCCGTTCCGCAGTAAGTCTCGTGTGATGTTATCGAGCCATAGGCTCTGGCCGAGATCACGAAGCGTCTTGATTGCTCTCATCGCGTCACCTCAGGCTGGGTCATTGGCATGGCGTCCTACGGGATCGGCAGCTCGCAATCCACGAGCCTAATGAGCTCGAACCCGATATTTCCGCGCCGGCGTAACGCGGGCGACCTCACTTGGCGAATTCAGGATTGTGGCGGCACGAGCCGCCGAGATGGCTTCGCCGGAGCCACGAAGCGCGCCCAAGAGGCCAGATAGCAAGGGACGAAGCGCCGATCGGAGCCGCGAACACGCGATCCCGGCAAGGCATCCTGAAGAACATGTATCGGCATCGCGCATCCTATTTGCGACCTTTCCAGAGGTGACCGCCTTCGCAGCCAGGCGCATCTTTGCAGATGCTTTTCAGAGTGTGCGCCTTGATCCGCGCGTTGTCCTCCTCCAGGGCTGGTGTCATCCCCTCGTGCTCGTCCAGCGCACGACCTGGCGGCTTGCGCTTGCCGGTTGGCGCGACATATTGAGGGTGATGAGTGGGCGGCACAGCGCGGCTGGCTGCCTCATTCGAGGTCGTTCGAGGGGCATCGACCTGTCCAAATGCCGCGCCGACCAAGACCGCCAAGGTCGCGGCAACGAGCAGCGGTCCAAGTGCCGATTTTCGAAGGGGGGTTAGCCTGATACTATCCATCGATGTGTGCCCCACCTGTTGGCGGTCCTTCCGGTCGCTTGAGAGTAGCGAGACCCGGCCACGGCGTGTTGATTTAGCTCAACAATGTTGAGCCGAGTTCAGCTTGCAGCCATGACAGAAAAACTTGATACTGGGTCAGTTTGAGCAAACTGACCACCAGCAAACACCAGCACATTGAGATGCCCATGAGGGCCGCGTATCGTCCTCAAAATGCGCCGGGTAAGCCAGCCTGCGTCCGAACAAAGTTCCGTCCGGTCCATCGGAGCGCCGTCAGCCCATCATCATATCCTACCCGAATCTCGAGCTTCCCGTCTGCCTCAGTCATCCTGATATCGCGGGCATAGAGCTTCAGGATTCGGCGATAGGCTTGCCCCGTCTTGATGTAGACCTCGTGCAGGCAGCCTTTGGATGAACAGATCACCTGGGCGTTACGGCAGCGCAGGTTCTCGAAATGGAGCGCGGCAAAGCTCGAGTTGCCGATGTCGATCGACGTCGAAAAATAATGCCTCGCGGCGATAGAATCGCCACATGCGTTTTCCAGTGCGAGAACTCGGGTACGCAGCTCGGGGGGCAATCCTTCGATGTGACGGGCGGCCCAGATCGGCTCCCTGGAAAGGCTGGAAAGCGCGATCGCTGCGTGGATGGGATAGATGATGAAGACAACGGCGAGCAATATCTTGCGCATGGATCATCTCTCTTCGAATCGGACCTACCTCGGGCGCGGCGTCATCAAACCAAGCCATAAACCGCGTTTAAATTAATGGTCCATCATGCTCAGTGCATACCGGCTCCGAACATCTTGCGATCGCGGAAGGAGTTTGTCTTGTGGCATTGGTAACACTGGCTGATCTGTGTTCCGCCGTGGCCGCCGGCTTCCATTCCAGCCATGCTGAAGTGCTCTGAATAATGGCTTGGTGGCGCCTCATGGCATTGCGCGCAGTCCTTTGACGTGGGAGATGGGTGTTGCGAGGACGCGATGCGCCAAGTTGTTGTCTGATGGCATCCCGCGCACTCCGTCCCGAAAAGTTCGCGATGCGTGTCCTGATTGCCATGACAGCTCGCGCAATCCAAGGAACTCTGCTCGGTCTGAGCAAGCGAAACTCCCAGGAAGTCGGCCATGTCTGCAAGCATCTGTCGCGTCACCCCGGCATGACCAGCCGTCCCAACGGTGACATGCGACCCTATTCTCTCGAGCGCAGCGTGATCCATCCTGGTGGGCCGCTCGCCACCCTGGTGCTCGCTATGGCAGCCGCGGCAGTCCTGAATGGTGGCGTGGAAGGCGGTCGGCTGCTTTGCAAGGTCTGCCGCCGTACTGGCGTGGCATTTGATGCATGCCGCTGCTTCGACCCCGCGAGCCGCCGTGTGGCAGCTTTCGCATTTGCCGTCCAGAAAGGAGTGTCCGGACGAAAGAGCGCCGGGCTGGAAAGCTGTGCGCCAACCGGGGACTGCGGCCGATCCGGTCCCATAAAGGCTGGCCAGCGCGATGATGGCGGCGATTGCGCCGCCGACGATCAGGACGAGATAGAAGCGGTTGACGTTCTTCACGTGAGCCACCGAAGCCCGTAGTAGATTTCGCCCCCAATGTGCAGAGTTAGCAACAGGTACATGAGGATAGCAGCAACCACATGGACAACGATCCAGCGCATGAAGACTTTCTTGAGAGCCTCGCGCGAGCCGATGCCATATTCAAGATCTGCAATGCTTTCGACGACCTGCAGCACGGATACATCGCGTAGCGCCGGTGCGCTGATGTTCGCGGCGGCCGCCTCTTCGAGCGCCAGGCGCCCGGCAATTGCCATGGCCGCCTGGTCGTAGGTCGAACGCAGGGTCGCCAGATGCGATTCCGCTTCTCTTAATTCGGTAGAGGTTTGCGGCAGATAATAGCGCCCCACGAATCCCGTCGCGACAACCACCAGCACCAAAACCAGAAGCGAGATCCCGAGAGGGCTCTGATACTTGTGACCGGTATGCAGGATCGCCAGAAAGGCGCCGAACACGCCCGCATAGACGTGAAAGGCGAGCAGGCTGCGTAGCGACACCAATCGGGTGACCAATGACTTGAACCAATCGACGTACTTGGCGAGCGGGTAGATCAGGAGCAACACCATCAAGGTGGCGGCGGCGACGCCAAGGATGAATCCTGTCAAGCTTCCGGCGAAGCGTGGCGCGGTGTGAAAAAGAAACGCCGGCACCAGGAAGAGGAGCAGAGAAAGGACGATTTCGACGATCAGGCGTTCGGTCTGGTTCATTTCTCAGGCCTCGACGACCAGATTGCCGACCGATTTGGCTTGGCAAGCCAAGACGATGTTCTGCGCCTTGTCTTCGGGTGTGAGCGCCTCCTCGACCTCCATAGTCACCTTGCCTTCGAGAAGTTTTGTCTTGCAGGTGCCGCAGATCCCGATCCGGCAGGAATAATCGATGGGTACGCCAATGGACTCCGCGACCTCGAGCACAGTCTTGTCCGGCGGCAGGGGAACGAGCTTGTCCGATTTCGCAAAGCGAATGGTGGCGGTTGCGGGCCCAATCGCCGGTGCCGTGGGTTGCAAGGCGCCGGCACCGCTACCTGCGGCTCCGCCTTGCACGATCTGGGTGACGCCCGGGGGCGGCACGGCGCCGCGCGCCGGCCCGAAGGCCTCGGTCTTGACCTGGTCAGGCGGGACGCCGAGTTCGGCGAGCAGCTTCTTCATCGCTTGCATCATGCCGGGCGGTCCGCAGAGGTGGACGCGCCGGCTGGTAATCTCGGGCACGGACTGAAGTAGAAACTCCCTGGTGATGTGTCCTTCGGCCCCCATCCAGGACGTGCCGGCCGCACGCGCCATGGTGGCTGCGACATGAAGGTTGTGCATCCGGCGCTGGAGATATTCGAGCTCGTCGCGAAAGATGAAATGCGCCGTGCTCTGCGCCCCGTAGACGAGAAATGTTTCACCCTTCCAGGTCGTATCAAACAGATACCGGATTGCAGCCATCAGCGGCGTAATGCCGACACCGCCTCCGATGAACACCACGCTGTCCGCTTCCTTGCCGGTGAAGGTGAACGTGCCTGACGGCGCGGCCACCTCGAGCAGATCGCCTTCGACCACCTTGTCATGCATGTAGTCGGAGAAAATTCCCGGTTCTTCGCGCTTGATCGTGGTCTCGACATAGGCGCTTTGTGCAGCCGATGACGCAATCGTGTAGGATCGCCGGACGAGCTTGCCATCGATCTCCGCCGAGTAGGTGAGGAATTGGCCCGGCAGGAAGCTGAACGGAACCGGCCCGCCATCCGGATTTTTGAGCCTGAACGTTTTCACGTCCTTTGTTTCAGGAAAGATTGCGGCGACCCGAAGCTTTCCTTTCCATGGCCCCGCGTTTGCGGTGGTTGTACGGGCTGCAGGAAAAGATAAAGGTTCAGGTCGCGCCTCTGCAGCGGCGGGGGGCGCAGATGTTGATCCCGGACCCGTAGCCGGCGTGCTGCCTGGGGGGATTTTCGACGCAGCAGTCAAGGGGATGGGAGGCCTCCCCGAGGAAGCTGCGACTGCCGGGACACGTGTCAGACGCTCGACCAAGGCGCTGGCGCGGCGCATGCGCAAGAAGTAGATCGCAAGCATGGCTGTTGCGAATGTCGCCACCACCGCCATCGTAATCACATGAAACCAAGACAGGCCGAGCGCCGAAAGACTGTCGCTTGCCGTCGCGGAAGGGATGCTTAGCTGAGACTTGAACCAGGCCTGCGCAATTTGCGGTGGCGATTTGCCTTCGGCAAGGGCGCGAAGCGTCGTTGCGCCGCTCTTGACATTGCTCAGTCCGTCGCGCAGCCGGCCCGCGGCCTGTTCGACAGCGGCGGAGTCTCCCGCTGACCTGGCTTGGCGAAGCGCACTTTCCGCGTTGGCGATCTCGGTCGTGCCATTCGTGATTTGAGCTTGGGCCTGTGCCTCGATCATGCGGCGCTGCTCGGCCGACAACGTCGGCAAGTTCATCAGGGAGGGATAAAACTCCTTCGCGGGGCGGCGCCCCATCTCACCCATGCCCCCCATCTCTCCCATACTGCCGCCCATCTCGCCGCGGGGGCTCGCGCCCATCGCGCCACTGCCCATTTCTCCCATGCCGGGCATCCCAAGGCCGCGCTGGTTGGGAGAAGGAGTAGGCGGAACAGACATCTCGGAATGGGGGGCGCCGTGCCCTCCTTCCATCTGCGCGGGCGCCCGCGACACCGAGATGACCAAGAATGCGACAGCCAGAAACCATGAAACGGCGGTCAAGCCTCCCGGTTGTTCATGAAATCCCATTCAGCGTCTCCATTTTCAAGACCAATTCGACGGGATTGGTCTTCGTCTCGGCAGGCTCAGCGGAGAATAGCACGCTCAGTGGCGAGGCTCGACATGGGAGCGGATCCAGCCCGTCGAGCAGAGCTAAGCTATCCCCTGATCAAAGCGGTCGCCATGCCCGACCTTCTCTGGCAAGCAGATCATCGGCCTCCTTCGGACCCGCACTTCCAGCCGGGTAGGTCCAAATCGAACCGTGCCCACCCGACCAGGTATCAAGCACCGGCTGTACGATACGCCAACCCGCCTCGATATTGTCGGCGCGCTGGAACAGCGTCGCATCCCCGATCATGGCATCGTAGATGAGCGTCTCATAACCGGTGCTCGGCGGGGTCCGGAAATAGTCCTTGTATAGAAATCCCATGTTGACGGCATCCAATCGCACGTCGGGCCCCGGCACTTTGGCGCCGAATTGCAGTGAGATGCCCTCGTTGGGTTGGATTTGCAGCACAAGCCAGTTTGGAATGCAGTCGGCAACGGCGGTATTTCGAAAGAGCGCAAGGGGTGCCTGCTTGAATTGGATCGCAATCTCCGTATTGCGTTGAGTGAGGGCCTTGCCGGTCCGCAGATAGAACGGCACCCCCGCCCATCGCCAATTGTCGATCATCAAACGAAGCGCAACATAAGTTTCTGTGCGCGAGGCAGCAGCAATGTTGGGCTCCTCACGATAATTCCGGACCGCCCGACCACGCACCGTACCTTCGGTATATTGCGCGCGCACCGCTTCCTGGAGGACCGCCTCTTCCGACAGCGGCCGCGCGGCCATCAGCACGTCTTGCTTCTTGTCACGCACGGCATCGGCCTCGAACGAGATCGGCGGCTCCATCGCGAGCATCGTGAACAGCTGAAACAAATGGTTCGGTACCATGTCACGAAGTGCGCCGATCGCGTCATAGAATATACCGCGTCGCTCCACGCCGACCGTCTCGGCGACAGTGATCTGGACGTGGTCAATGCGGTCCCTGTTCCAAATCGGCTCGAACAGGCCGTTACCGAACCTGAACGCCATGATGTTCTGGACGGTCTCCTTGCCGAGGAAGTGATCGATACGAAAGATCTGATCTTCCCTGAAGACGGCGAGAAGGTCCCGATTGAGGGCTCTTGCAGATTGCAGGTCTCGGCCGAACGGCTTTTCGATGATGATCCGCCGCCAGTCCCCTGCTTCTTCCCGAGCGAAGCCAGCCTCTCCGAGGTGCTCGACCACAGGGCCGAAGAACTGCGCAGCCACCGCGAGATAGAAGAGAACGTTTCCTGCACCGGGACCCGCTTGTGAACCTTTGACGAGTTGGAGCAGCTTTGCGTAAGTTCCTGCATCCTCAATGTGGCCCGAAACGTACGCCAATCGGCGCACGACCTCGTCCCAAACCTTCCAGTCGACGCTATCGACCGATGCTTCGCCGGCCTGCTCGCTGACAAACTCTTGCAAGGATCTGGTGAGATCATCCAGCAGCGTGTCAACCGGAATTTCGCTGCGCCCGACGCCGATGATCCTGAAATCCTTTGGCAAGCGCTTCCAGCGGGCGAGATTGTAGAGCGCCGGCATAAGCAGCCGTCGTGTAAGATCTCCGGTGATGCCGAAGATCACAAGCGTGCAACGCTGCGATACGGTAGCGTCTATTTCCATATTCAATCATCCGCCTCCGGCGGCCGAATGGGGCCGCTCTCAGCCCCTCGCAGGCTCCTGGTAGCCACCAAAGCCGTTGCGCATTGCTGACAAGAGCTTGTTCGCGAAGCTGTGCTGCTGGCGTGAGCCGAAACGCGCATATTGAGCCGCTGACAGGACCGGTATGGGAACGGCCTCTTCGAGGGCGGCGCTGACCGCCCGCCGGCCTTCGCCAGAGTCCATCACATAGCCTTCGAAGTTCGAAAGCTTCGGATCGGCGGCAAGAGCACTGGCGGTGAGATCGAGCAGCCAGGACGAGATAACACTGCCCCGCCGCCAGACCTCGGCCACGTCGGCAAGGTCGAAATCGAATCGCAGTTCGGCTGCTAGTTCCTCCGCGATTGCTTGTTTGAGAATTTCAAAGCCCTCGGCATAGGCCTGCATCAGACCGTACTCGATCCCACTATGGACCATCTTCACGAAATGGCCGGCGCCACTTGGGCCGGCATGGATATAACCCCGTTCAACTCGCGCGTCCCGCCCCTCGCGACCCGGGGTACACGGGATATTTCTGTTACCCGTCGCGAGCACGGAAAAAATTGGATCGAGCCGGTCGACGATCTCTTTTTCTCCACCGATCATCAGGCAGTAGCCCCGCTCGATGCCCCCACTCGTTCCGACGTCGACATAATGCAATCCCATCGCGGCGAGTTCACGCGCACGACGAATGTCGTCCTTGTAGAACGAGTTACCTCCGTCAATGAGCACATCTCCTGCATCCAGCATTGGCGAAAGTTGATGGAGCGTGTCGTCGGTTGCTTCGCCCGCCGGCAGCGTCAGCCAAACATGGCGCGGCCGCTCCATGATTGCGACGAGATCCTTCAGACTTTGCGCCGCGAATGCCCCTTCCGCACTGAGGCGCTGGCTCAGCTTTGGATCGCGGTCATAGGCTACGCAAGCATGTCCCGTGCGAAGCACTCGGCGCACGATGTTGCCGCCTATCCGCCCCAGACCGACTATTCCAAGTTGCATCGGCCCGTCCTCCTTAAGTCTCCCACGCCAGCGAGAAGGAAGCTCGATGTCTCGGGGCGCGAGATAGCTACTCTTTTGGCGACAGCTTGAGCTTGTTCTTGGAGAGGCTTCAGCGGAGTTGGCGCCGAAACTGTCCGTCTGTCGCCCAATGTTATCCGGCCGAGCCTTGGCAAACTTGATCTGGCTCAAACAATTGATCGAGACTAAGGGTTGAAGCGGGTCATGCGGGATTCGGCGGCCGCTTGGAAGCTGGCGACGAAACAAAGCTTGCGCCGTCGGCTTCACTGATGCGGCACGAAGCAATCGGGCAACTCGGAAGAACCGACGCTACGCGTGATGATTACGCCCTCAGCATTCGTGGACCCACGAGCGGCGGGTAGTGAATTGGGGAGCTGCACCAGGTGAACGTTGCTTGTGCACGTCGACTGACGGATCATCGACTGTCAACGTTGCAGGGCCTTTTGCCTTGATCGCTCTGGCGACGTGGATCTCGTCGGCAGTCCCCGTCCGAGCTGCAATTCCGACGGCAACCACGGCCGCCGCCGCCAACAATGCGACAACAACAATTTTGACGTGGGTGGCACGATCTGCGTCATGCATCGAGTGATTGCTCACGAAGGCTTCCTCCTGGACCAGGTGTCAAACATCTGGTTCCATGATTCTAGCTATACAGCTATCCTACGCCTCTTGATAAGCAATTACCCATGCCGCCAATGTAGTTTGCCGGCACCCCGAACGGAGATGTCCCGATCGCTGTTGAACGACGTCGGGCCGACGTTGCCGAGATGAATGTTACGCGGCCCTCGTGGGCAATGGGGTTGGTCGTCATGCGGATTACGATAGTCGCTTCACCCGATGCGAATCTTGCTGTCGGACAGGAATGCGTATGGCGGCAGGTACAGGTTGGCCGGTGCCGGACCGCGGCGTACGCGCCCCGATGTGTCGTAAACCGAGCCGTGGCATGGGCAGAACCAGCCGTCGTATTGTCCTTGATGGCCGAGCGGGATGCAGCCAAGGTGCGTGCAGATGCCGATGACGACGAGCCATTGGTCGTGGCCGTCGTTGACCCGCTCGGCGTCCGATTGCGGATCGGGCAACGTTCGCCAATCGACGGCGCGAGCTGCCTTGATCTCCCTCGTTGTGCGGTGCCGCACGAACACGGGCTTGCCCCGCCAAAACACCTGGATGATCTGGCCTTCGGTAATTGGCGCGAGGTCGACCTCGATCGGTGCCGCGGCGGCGATCGTGGAGGCATCGGGATTCATTTGGCTGATCAAGGGCCATGTGACCGCGGCTCCGCCTACAGCGGCAGCCGCTGCAGTCGCAACGTAAAGGAAGTCGCGACGGGTCGGTTCGGCTGGGGAAAGGGTGGTCACGCTAGCACCTCCATCACTCCGCAACACCCCCCAGAACCACGAAGCGTGCTGAGCGAGGTCGGGGTGCAGCCAACTTCTATTTGATAACGATGAGTTCAGCATTCTTGGTTGATGTGGGTCAAGGATCAGGCCGCTCGGGACGGATTTACTTGGGTAGGCCGTAAGGCTGTTCTTTTGAGCGGGGTGCCGTTTCGTGACAGCAAGGTGTTCTCCACCCTCCCCGGGCAGGCCAGTGTGGGCCACGATGAAAACCATCCACCACGATAATCACGGACGTCTGGTGAGAACCAAAACGGCCCCGGCGGTGGAAAGACCGCGGGCCAATCATTGGGAGCCAGATCCAAATCTTGACGCTCCGGGAGCGCCGGGCATCCCGCCGACTTGGACAAGCAGCAGCAAGGATGTCGTCGGATCGTCGCTTGGACCTGCGCGCCTGTGGTTCACGGTCGGTTACGGGATCGTCAACGAGGTCTACTGGCCTCGGGTCGATATTCCGCAAATTCGCGATCTCGGCTTTTTGGTTGCCGACGGGAAGGGATTTTGGGCGGAGGTCAAGCGACTTGGCAAATACGAACTTCGAGCGGTCGCCGAGGGCGTTTCGGCCTACGAAGTCGTACACTCACATTCGCGCTTCTCGTTGCGTTTGCGGATCTGCCCCGACCCGCGACGGGATGTGCTCGCGATCGAATGTCGCCTTGAGACTGACGATCCGTCGTTGCGGCTATACGCGTTGCTCGCACCTCACCTCGGGGCGACCGGGTATGGCAATCGCGCCATCATTGCCGAACAGCGCGGCCGGCGATTCTTGGCCGCGGCACGCTCGCCGTTTGCGCTGGCGCTCGCCGCTGTCGACGAATACCAGCAGGATGCCATTATCCGGGCAAGTGCCGGATACGTGGGCGCCAGTGACGGATGGCAGGATTTCGCTCGGACGGGGGAGATGACTTGGAATTATCCTGCCGCAGGCCCGGGGAACGTCGCGCTGATGGCGGAATTGCCGCAAAACAGCGTATTGGCCCTGGGCTTTGCCACCACCCCTGCAGCCGCGGCGACACTTGCTGTTTCATCGTTGATGCAACCATTTGACCGACTGCTTAAGGCCCAGATCTCGGATTGGACCAGTTGGCACCGCAGTTGCGGGGAGTGCTGCGCAAATCCGGTCGAATTGGCCCGGCCGCTGCGGGACCAATTTGTCACGTCCACGACCGTGCTGCGCACGCATCTGGACAAAACCTATCCCGGTGCCATGGTGGCGAGCCTCAGCATTCCCTGGGGCGACAGCGGGAACGAGCGAGGTGGCTATCATCTGGTCTGGCCACGCGATCTCGTCGAATGCGCCTCCGCCTTGTTGGCCTTCGGCGGAGAAGCTGAAGCACGCGACACGCTGCGTTATCTAATTGCCACACAGAACGTTGAAGGACACTGGCAACAAAACCAGTGGCTGGGGGGCGAACCCTATTGGCGCGGTGTCCAGCTGGACGAAGCGGCCTATCCGGTGCTTCTCGCCGCACTGTTGGCTGACCGGGATGCGGTCGACGGCATCGAGCCGCAGGACATGGTCCGGCGTGCGCTGGGATGCATCGCGCGTATTGGTCCCTCGACCGATCAAGACCGTTGGGAAGAAAACAGCGGTCTGAACGCATTCACCTTGGCTACCTGTATCGCGGCCCTGGTCGCGGGCAGCGAATTGCTCGACGACAGGGCCCGGCACTGGGCCACGCAACTCGCCGATTTCTGGAATGCCCGTCTCGATACCTGGCTGGTTGCCCCCGACAGCGATTGGACGAGGCAATTGAACGTGCGCGGCCACTATGTTCGCACCGCGCCAGGCTCCGTCCTGTCCAGACGAAGCCAAGCACTGAACGAGTTGGTCGCGATCCGCAACCGCGCCGACGGAGCAAGCCTGCAGGCGAGCGCGCAGATCAGCACCGATTTCCTGCGCTTGGTTCGCTTCGGGCTACGCCACCCGCAGGATCCCCTAATCCTCGACAGCCTGAAAGTGGTAGATCATCTGCTTAGGGTTGAGACCCCATCCGGCGTAGCTTGGCGTCGCTACAATGGCGATGGCTACGGCGAGTACGATGATGGCCGGCCTTACGATGGGGCTGGCAAAGGTCGGCCATGGCCGCTCCTTGCGGGCGAAAGAGGTCATTACGAGCTCTGCGCCGGCCAGGATTCCCTGCCAATGCTCGAAACCATGGTGGCTTCGGCCAGTCCGGGTGGAATGATCCCGGAGCAAATCTGGGACGGATCCTCGGTTCCGCAGCGGCGGCTCGAGCCAGGTCGCCCCACCGGCTCGGCCATGCCGCTGGCCTGGGCCCACGCGGAGTTCATCAAGCTCGCGGTCTCGCGGCACTTGGGTCGGCCTGCCGACAGACCAGAAGCGGTTTGGCGGCGCTATGGTGGTCAGCGCCGAACGGCCGATCGCACGTTCTGGTGGCCGCATGCGCAAATTGCGACGGTGGCCCGCGGCAGCCGCCTCATCGTCGCCATCGCCAGCGCTGGTACAGTGCATTGGGGGATCGATGGCTGGAACGGTGTGAACGACGTCGAGGCTGAAGACACCGGTCTTGATTTCTTTGCTGCTGAACTCGACACCTCATCCCTGCGAGATGGGCAATGGGTGGACTTCACTATTCGCTGGCGCGACGGCAACTGGGCAGGCATCGATTACCGCGTCGAAATCAAGGCAGACCCATAGGGCTGCATAATTTACGGGCGGCCGCTGAGCGAAAAGGATCCTCCTCGAACCTGGATTCACATAGAGCGCGGGGAGGTCTATTGTGCGATGGCAAAAAAATAATCTATCAACAGGGCTTCAAATACTCGCTGCGTACCCTGCAGAGGAGGCCCTTGTTACAGCTGTCGCGCGCCATGGAAAACTGCCCCCTCGGCGTCATGAGGAATTGCCCCCTCCTTGGATAGCCGAGGAGAGAGCGAATGAACGAGGAACGAATCACGGAAGGCTCATCGTGGAGTGATCCACGGGGGCAGGTGATGAAGACGCCGGATGACGTGGCGGAGATGTTGCGCCTGAGGGCGTGCGGGTGGGGTCTGAAGCGGATTGCGCGCGAGCTGGGCTGCAGCCATCACACGGTAAAGGACTACGTGGCGGCGGGCGGCGTGAAGCCGTTCAAATCGCCTGAGCGGCCGAAACGGCTTGATGGCCTTGAGGGTTGGCTGCGCGAGAGGCTCATTCGGCATCGCGGCAATGCCGACGTGGTGCGCCAGGACCTGTTGGCCGAGAAAGGCGTGGCGGTCAGCCGGCGAACGCTGCAACGCGCCGTGCAGCCCTATCGCCAGGCGCTGAAGGCCGAGGCGCTGGCGACGACGCGGTTCGAGACGCCCCCGGGCCGGCAGCTGCAGATCGATTTTGGCGAGCGTCTGGTCGAGATCGGCGGGGTGAAGATCAAAGCATTCGTGTTCGTGGCGACGCTGGGGCATTCGCGACGGCTCCATGTGCGTGCGTTCCGGGCCGAGAAGCAAGAGCACTGGTTCGCCGGGCTCGAGAGCACGTTCACGACCTTCAGCGGCGTGCCGGAGGAAGTGCTGATGGACAATCCACGCGCGCTTGTCGTGCGCCATGACGCGGTGAGCCGGTCGGTTCAGTTCAACGACAAGCTGATAGCCTTCGCAAAACATTGGGGCTTCCGTCCTCGCGCGTGCGCGCCATATCGGGCGCGCACGAAGGGCAAGACGGAGAACGGCGTCGGCTACGTGAAGAAGAACGCGATCGCCGGTCATTCCTTCCCTAGTTGGGAAGCATTCGAGGCGCATCTCGACAGGTGGGAGCGTGAGGTTGCGAACGTTCGTATCCACGGCACGACCGGCGAGGCCCCGATCATCCGCTTCGCGCGTGACGAAATACATCGGTTGAAGCCGCTCGGCGGGCTGCCGTCGTTCGGATCCTTGCGTGAACTGACCCGCGTCGTCGGCAATGATTGCGCCGTCGAGATTGATACGAACAGCTACTCGGTGCCGTGGCGCCTTATTGGCGAGCGCGTAGCGGTAACGATCGCGGCCGGCGAGGTGCGGATCCGCCATGGCGTGCACCAGGTCGCGGTTCACGAGCAATCGAAGGGGCGCCGGCTGCGGATCGTCGATCCGGTTCATCTCGACGGTGTTGCCGGGCGCAATGGCGCGGTCCGCCGGCCGGAGACTGCAGCGGCGGTGCCGGGATCGTCTCCACCGCATTCGTTGTTGCGTCCGCTTACCGAATATGAAGCCGTGATCGGGGGAAGCTTCTGATGACGCGCGCAAAGAAGGCAACCGAAGCACCGACCGATCCGCTCGATGCCATGCTGGCGCGATTGCAGCTCTCCGGCATCCGCGACCAGCTCGACAGCCTGCTCGACGAGGCGGCGCGCGCGAACCTGTCGGCGCGTGAGACGCTGATCTTGCTGTGCGAACGTGAGATCGCGCGCAAGGATCATCGCCGCATCGATATGGCGCTGAAGCTTGCACACTTCCCGGCCGTGAAGGAGCTCGCAGGCTTCGACTTCGAGGCGCAGCCCTCGATTGATCCCAAGCAGATCCGCGACCTTGCCGCATCACGTTGGATCGCTAACGGAGAGAACGTGCTGTTGCTCGGGCCGCCCGGAGTCGGCAAGACGCACTTGTCGATCGCGCTGGGGCGAGAGGCGATCCTGGCCGGGTACACGGTGCAGTTCACCACGGCGACGACACTGGTCGCAGGCCTTGCCAAGGCGCATGGCGAACGGCGTCTGGATGAGAAACTGCTCGCGCTGTCGAAGCCAAAGCTGCTGATCGTCGACGAGCTCGGCTACCTGCCGCTGGAACCTGACGCGGCGCATCTGTTCTTCCAACTGGTCAGTCGGCGCTATGAAACTGGCGCCATGCTGATCACCTCGAACCGCAGTGTTGCCGAATGGGGCACCGTGTTCGCCGATCCCGTGGTCGCCACCGCGATCCTCGACCGGCTCTTGCACCACAGCCACGTGCTGACGATCCGCGGCGACAGCTACCGGCTCCGAGCCAAGCGCAAGAGCGGTCTCATCAAAACGCCGACCGCCGGTGACGGCCCTCCGGTCGGCTCCGCCTCCCTCCGGCCCGTCACCGGCGGAAACAACCTTCAACCGAGATCATAATCCCGATGGTGGGGGCAGTTCTTCATGACGCAAAGGGGGCAGTTCCGGATGGCGTTTGACAACAGCCAAAGGCTTCGCATCGGATGACCGGCTTAGCATTGCTTCTGATTTCAGGAGCGATCCTGTTGCAGGCGAGTTCGCAGGTCCAGGCGCAAACCGCCCGCATCGTCGGATTGGGCGCAACAACCTGCCGAGGCTTCAACGAGGACGTGAAATCCAATCCCGCAATTCGCAGAGACTATCTCATCTCGCCTGGACGCAAGGATTCATGAGCGGCATTTTGCTGAGCAGGCCGCCGGGCAGCGATGACACGCTCGATTTGGTGCCGGCAACCTTCGATCTGGTTCGGCAGCTCCAATTTCTGGAGGAATACTGCGCAAGCCATGACCGGGAAGATTTCTCGGATGCAATCACAGCACTTTACAAAAGGCTCCGCCAGGAAGGCAAAAGATAACCTTCGCATTCGGCCCCAACAGCAAGCCCACGCCGACCACGCGAATGAAAGCTATTCTTTGATCTGCGTTGAGCTTTTCGATTTCGCGTGCCTTTGCTTCAATCACAGCTGCGTCCGGTTGGTCTGCGGCCGTCAGCAGCCAAAGCGCCTGCTCGGCCTCATCGACCTTCCGTTGCGTATTGGATTGCGCGAGCAGAGCTTACTGTTTGATCTCGTTGAGCTTCGTCCTCTGATCGGTCGACAGACCAAGCTTGTCGGCATAGTTGAGATAAAAACCCGTCGCGCCGACGTGGTAGATGTGGGATGCGCCGGGAAAACCTGGCAGATTGGTCTGCATGGCCATTCCAGCGCCGGGGGCCGAGTCGGCACCTGGGCCTTGTCCCATCGCTCCCATGCAGCAGCCACCCATACCGCCCGTGCCACTGCCGGACATTGCTCCCATGCCGGGCGCGTTTGGAGCCGTATTGGACATGCCAGACACCGATCCGGACTGGCCGCCGCCCATCGATCCCATTTCATCCATCATCGCCGTGCGGACCGGCGGCGCGGCGAACGCACTCGAACTCACCGCCAGCACCGATTGCGCAAGACCCAAGACCGCTATACTCGCCAAGAGGCGGATGCATCGTAACTCAACCGGTCCCATATTCATCAGTGAACCTCCCTAGTGAACAAAAAGCCATCATAGTTTCCGCTCGACTTCGTTGGAGGCGTCCGCGTTCTCTGGTAAGCGGAAGAGATCGCGGGAAGGACCACAGATCTGCCTCCTTGCGACCGTGTGATCGCACCAGCCGCTACATGCGGTGGGGTCTGAACGTGATGCCGTTTGCGACCTGAACTTCTCGAACGTAATCCACAATGGCGGCCAATTCCTCCTCGCCGACCTGGGGCTGTGGCGGCATATTGCCAAAGTGCCAATGATGTTGCCGGACGCCGAATTTGGCTGCGGCAAAGAAGGCCGCATCTGCATGATGTCCTGGATTATAGAAGTCGTGAATAAGCGGCGGTCCCTTGTCGGTACCCGCCCCTCTTTCGCCGTGGCAAGTTGCGCAGTTTGCCCCGAAGAGGGCCTTACCTCGAGTTGCGCGACCGGAGAGCGCAGGCTCGGCCACCTCATTACTGGGAGCTCTCCCGTCGGGGCCGGTTGAAATGAACCAAAACAAGGCTGCCGCCGCGACAGCCAGTCCAGCACCAATCGAAAACTTCAGGTAAGGGGCCGCAGCTCGCATGCTCGCTTTGCAACAGGTTAACTCGGGCGCTTGGGTATCCTGCTGGGATGATCGATAGTTTGATCTCGATCAACAAGCGAGCCAATATAAGGCAAGTCACCGATATTTTATCCATAACGAATAGCTGGAAATCGTCAGCGCCCGGTGCCGTCAGGCCCGTAGTCCGTCGAAAGCTTCCTCAACGGCCCCAGCAGCGCCTTGCCGCGAATGTGCTCAGGCGCTGCTCTACTATTTTGAACGCATCAAATTGGCCGGCGGCCTAAGCAATGTCCCGATCTTTCTCGATAGCCCGATGGCAGTCGATGCCAGCGAGATATTCTGCAAATTCAAGACCGATCAAAAGCTCTCCTACGATGAGTGCAAGAGAGCGTGCGCCGTTGCGACATACATCCGCTCAGTCGAAGACTCGAAGCGTTTGAGTGATAGTCCTGTTCCAAAGGTCATCATTTCCGCCAGCGGCATGGCAACCGGCGGGCGCGTGCTCCACCATTTGTGACGCTTCGCGCCGGACCCGAAGAACACGGTTCTCTTTGCCGGGTATCAGGCCGAGGGCAGATGGGCGGCGGCGATGATTTCAGGTGCCAGAACCATTCGGATCCACGGCCAGGATGTCCCGATCGTCGCCGATGTTCGCAACATCGACGCCCTGTCCGCTCACGCCGACGCCGACGAAATACTCAGATGGCTTAAGAGTGGACGGATCGCTCCGAGTCGAACCTTTATCACCCACGGTGAGCGCGCCGCGCACCGAATCACGAAGGAATTGGGATGGACCTGTGTCGTACCTGAGCAGTGCCAGGAGGCAACGCTGAACTGACGTTGGTCGTTTGCGTGATTCTCGAACTGAGCGTGTCCTTGATGCCACGTCTATCGGGGATCGACTGACCTTGCCCTACTAGCTCAATCCAATTTTAAGTTCGCTCTGGCCCAAGACGAGGACCGGAGCATGAAGCGTAGTCGTACAGAAGAGCAGATCATCGGGACCTTGAAGGAGTATGAGGCCGGGGTTTCGGTGGCCGATCTGTGCCGCGAGCAGGGCGTCAGCGACGCCAGCACAAATGGAAGGCCAAGTTTGGCGGAATGGACGATCTCGTAGGCCAAGCGGCTGAGGGCGCCGAAGGACGAGAACGCGAAGCTGAAACGCCTGCTGGCTGACGCCATGCTGGATAATGCGGCGCTGAAGTACTCTGGAGAAAGAAGTGGTGCCGCCCGCGGGGAAACGGAAAGCTGTCGTCTATCTGCGAGACGCATTCGGGATGAGCGAACGGCGGGCGTAAGGCCATCGCAGTTGCCGCATGACGGTGAGATATCGGACGATCCGGGCTAACGATGCCTGCCTTCGCCAGCGCAACGGCGATTGGCCAGGAACGCCGCCGCTTTGGCTATCGGCGCTGCATGTTCTGCTAAGCGGGAGGGGTATCTGATCAACCACAAGATTTCGGCTTTATCGGGAAGAGAAGCTGACGGTGCGCCGCCGCGGCGGCCGCAAGCGGGCAACCAAGGCCAGAGGGCGGATGCTGGTTCCGTTCCGCATCCTGACCGTGGTTGACGATTATACTCGCAAGTGCCTCGCGCTGGTGGTCGACACCTCCCTCTCTCGCATTCGTGTGGCGCGGGAACTGGACTGGCTGATGATCGAGCGCGGCAAGCCGAGCATGTTGGTCAGCGGCAACGGTAGCGAACTCACCAGCAACGCCATTCTCGCATAGGCCGACCGGAGCCACTTGGGGGCAAGGTCACGACGTCGCCGGGGGGCAAGGGGTGATCCTGCAATTCCGAATTCCAGGATCACTATCGTGCGGTCACTGCTCCTTTTTTGTCCCCATGTGATGGGGGACGTCGGTCTTAGGTCCACCGCCATAGTGGTGGCTGCCGCCCCTCGCGCTCTTCGAGCCAGTGCTCTTCTTCTTCCCCATATGGTGTGGCACCTCCGTCTTAGGTCCACCGGAGTAGTGGTGGCCATTCTTTTCGTCTCCTGAGCTAGTCTGCGCCACGGCGGGGAGCGCAACAAAAGACGTGACAGTGGCTGCCATGACTAATCTGCGGGCGTTCATTCCCGTTTCTCCTGTTTGAACTAACCAATCTAAAGACAATCAAACCAGATGTCTGATCCAAAAACAACCAAACCTGAGGTGGGATTGCAGCGGTTGAGCCAGGTCAACGACCACTCCGAACCATTGCACAAAATATTAGCACGACTGTCAACGGCGACCCGGGCTACGCAGCTCTTCTTGGGGAGATCAAGCGAGGCATGTTGGCTTCGCGTTACGATCAGCCGAATCGTTCGATAGTCGCCGGGCGTCGGCCGACATTGCCGATTCTCGGGCATTGCTGTTCGTCGACCCCACGTGTAGCAAACGGGCGCTTCGGCGCGATCTGTCTCTTTGAAACAATCCAGGATATCCGGCTCGCGCCGCCGGCAGCCACCATAGGGCTACCGCTTGTGCCTTCGAATACGAAGGATTGAGAGAGCTGCTTGGAAAGGGTGAAATCACCGTCGAGCTGAGTGCATTGGGAGACGGCGGGATCGTCGAGCCTCGCCATGCCGGCTTTTGTCGGGTTAACATCAACTCCGCCGCCGAGAATGTCGGTAGCACCTAGAGGGTGCTCTTTGCCGGAACTGGTCGCCGCCATCCGTTCGGATGGTTGCGACCTGGTCAACTCGCTATCCGACGTCTTGCTTAACCATGGCTCGACATCTAGGGGCAGATCAACAGATCCCAAGTAATGGCTCCTGTCTCAAGTTCTTTGATGACGCGTTCGCCAAGCCCCGTGTCGGGGACCACAGCCAGCTCATCTACGATCATGCCGGCGATGGCCTCCAGCCACGCTTCCGACCGAATCGCCATAGTTGCCCTCGGGGCTGCGGAGTGTCTCTATTTGCTTCTTTCCACATTCCAGACGGAAGACGCTGAATTGATCAGGAGAATCGACCTTGAGGGCAAGTCGAGGTCTGCTGTTGCTCCCGAAGTGAAAGAGTGAAAGTGACTTCGAACACTCTGAACGTGCGCCTGCACCGGTCTCGATAGATGCCGAAGAGTCGACTCTAATTGTGTTGTGTGAGCCCTACCCTCAGGAGGGCTTCATAGATAGCGGCTCGAGAATCTTCGTGCCACGGGATAACGATTTTCGTCGTTCTCAAATGCAACGCGGTCGAGCATGGATCAGCAAGGCCAGCATCGCAGCGGTCGGGAAGAGTTCGAAGGTCCGAGGGATGATCGCAGCGACTTGTGTTGGAGAAGGTGCGATCCGACGCATTTTCGTTTAGTCTAGCACCCATAACATTTTGACTGACGGGAGGCTGATTGGATCGATTGAACTCGTCTGTTGTTGCTCCGCCTGGGTGGACCAAAACGCCCTCGGCAAGCGCTAACCGGCTATTCTGGCGCCTAGGGACCGCTTGCCTTTTCGCGGCACCGCGGATGAGATGGTCGACGTAGATAAAAGCTGCCACCCTTGATCACTGCCCTATCGCCGGCTGCATCGTGCCAAGAACGCTTACGACGAAAAGAAGCATCATCCCCAACAGTTGCTCGCCAACCACGTGGTTGCGCAATCTGCGGCGCCACAGGCTGGATTCGCTCTCAGACGAACCGGGTCGGATACGGCTCAATGCTGGCACGAGCCAAAACCGGTTCGCGACGGCCAGAGCGAGCATTCCTACAAACAACCCCAGCTTTGCTAGAAGAGTTTGGCCGTACGGTGTCGCCAGGAAGCCGTGGACTGAACCAACGAGAAACCAACTATTGATGAGCCCCGTTCCAACAAGCGTCGCTACCGCAAGGTAGCCCATGCCTGAAAAACGCAGCAGAACCTGATCGATCAGCCCGGCTTCGTAACTCGTCTTTCCATGACGGACAAGAATATAGGCGAGAGGGATGAGGCCTCCAAGCCAGGCGCCTGCGGCCAGCAGATGCGCGGCATCAGAGGCAATGTGAACTACGCCTGCCCATCCTTCCTCGGCCTGAGTATGGCCGATGCCGGCCAGCGATGCCAACAGCACGGCCGCAAGGATCGAGCTTGTCAGATTGTGGCTGACTGATGCGCTCGAAGAAAGACGCACCGCACTCGCGACCGTGATAGCTACAGCCAGAAGCATTCGCGCCGTCGACACGATGCCGAAGCTGGTATCTTCGACTGCCCAAAGGTTCTCGAAGTCGACCAGATTGGACGCATTGTCACTCATGCTTGCTGCCGCAAAGAGAAACCAGAACAAACCACTAAGGACAGCGGCGAGCGCACTCCACAGAAGCAGCCGTCGCCGCCAGTGCCCCAATGACTCCGGCTCAGTGCGGGCATACGCGTAGAGTGGAAACAACGACGCGCCGGCAAGCGTAGTTGTCGCCGCGTATTGCGCGAATCGGGCGAGGATCAGTCCGAAGTCGATCATCAGGGGGCCACGCTAAAGGAGTAGCTGCCTTTGACGCGATGGGTGTCGTCGGACACGGCATGCCATTCGACCTTGTAGGCGCCAGGTGCAAGCTGGCCCTTCACGGGTATAATCAGTATTTTCTTATTGGCCGGATCAATTTCCGATTTGCCCGTCACGATCAATTGTCCCGCCGAGTCCCTCAGCTCGATGCCGGAAAACTGCGGGAGGACGGCTTCGTTGAACGTTATCCGGATCTGCTTAGGGGAAGGCGTAACGACGCCCGCCGCGGGGTCGGCCGTTTGAAGCTGCGGGTGAGCATAGGCCACGCTACCAGACAGGATTGCGCCAGCCAATACCAAGGCATACGCGTAGAGCTTTGACATTCGATTTTCCGTAGTAATTGTTGCTTCCGGTGCGACGCCGCCGCGCTAGGCTGACGGCGTCGGGTTTCTTACTCTTCACTTGCTCTTCTGGAGCTTCGTGACCGTGACGCCGCCATCCGTATTCTCGGCTTCAAACTTCACTTTGTCTCCGACCTTCACCTGCTGGAGCATCGCAGGATCCTTGACGCGGTAGACCATGGTCATGCCCTCGTCCATGCCGAGGCTTTTGGCCGGTCCGTGCTTGAGCGTGATCTTTCCTGCGCTCGCGTCGATCTTCTTCACTTCGCCGTTGATGTCCTCTGCGGAGGCCGCAGTGGCCAGCAAAGCTGCGACGATGACCGCTCCGGCCGCACGTACGAATTGTCTCATATAGTTCTCCTTTCGGCTTGGTTTTGTGGTCTTGCTCACGGCGACGACCGACCATGCCGTAGCCGCTGCAAATTGGGATCACCGGGTTCTCCAACCGGCGAGGATCGATGAAGTACCGGGGCTGTGAGCTAGCGTGGCGAAGGCATGCGTGTAAGTACGAACCCAATTGTCGCGACCTTCTTCATCGGATCGCAAATTTCTAGCGTTCGGCCGCCTTCAGCAGCGCTACATCTTCATCCCCTTCATAGACTTGCCGCGTTTTTCCGCCGTGGGTGCGGCGGGCGCAGGCGTATTCTGCCTCGCGGGTTCGGTGACCGGGGCGTCGATTTCGTACGCAACAGTGCCTGCCGGAAATTTGTAGGGCCCCGGATCGCGGTAATCGTCCCTCGCAAGCCCTTCGCGGATCTTCATGACCGTAAACATTCCACCCATCTCGATTGCGCCAAACTGTCCCGAACCGGTCATCATCGGCAGAGTGTTGTCAGGGAGGGGCATTTCCATCTCGCCCATTGCCATGCCGGTCGAGCCCATCGCCATCGAATCCGGGGCGAGCTTCTTGGCCGCTTTGGCGACAGCCTGTTTCGGGACGCCGATAAGGGTTCGGAGGTCATGACCCATCGCGTTCATGGTGTGATGCGATTTATGACAGTGGAATGCCCAATCTCCTGGGTTGTCGGCGACAACTTCAAAAGCACGGACCGCCCCAACCGGCACGTCGGTAGTGGTCTCAGGCCATTGAGCGCTTTCGGGTACCCAGCCGCCGTCCGTACAGGTTACCGAGAAGCTGTGGCCATGCAGATGAATTGGGTGGTTCGTCATTGTCAGATTGCCGATTCGTACCCTGACCCGGTCGCCGAGCCTCACCGGCATGGGATCAATGCCTGGGAAAACGCGGCTATTCCAGGCCCACATGTTAAAATTGGTCATCTCGGTCACCTTGGGAACGTATGTGCCGGGATCCATGTCGTAGCTGCTCATGATGAAGACGAAGTCCCGGTCGACCGATCGGAACGCGGAGTCCCGGGGATGAACAACGAACATGCCCATCATTCCCATCGCCATTTGGACCATTTCGTCTGAATGCGGATGGTACATGAAGGTACCGCTCTTCTTCATCTCGAATTCGTAGACGAAGGTTTTGCCCGGTTTGATGTGCGGCTGGGAAAGCCCTCCCACGCCATCCATCCCGCTCGGCACGATCATGCCGTGCCAATGCACGGTTGTTGGCTCGGGCAACTTGTTCGTGACAAAGATACGAACCTTGTCGCCCTCGACCGCCTCGATGGTCGGTCCGGGCGACTGCCCGTTATATCCCCACAGGAAGGCTTTCATGCCTTCCGCGAATTCGCGAACGACGGGCTCTGCGACAAGATGATACTCCTTCCAGTCGCCATTCATCCGCCATGGCAGCGACCATCCGTTCAGGGTCACGACCGGACGATAGTCTGGCCCGCTGGTCGGGTGCAGCGGTGGCTGCATAGTGACCTTGTCCATGATCGGCGCTTCCGGAATTGCAGCGGCCTGAACTCTGCCGGTAACCGCTGTTGCGCTGACGAGAGCGGCCGTGCCCAGAAATCCTCTTCTCGAAATCATCGTTCCCTCCGTTAGTTGGCTGATGTAGTGGACGCGACTGCGGTTACGCGCCCCTCTCCGCCGGCATCTCCAGATCCTCCACCATTGACGGCGGTCTGCAGGTTGGCCGTGGCCAGCCAGAAATCGCGCCTCGCTTCAGTCGCCGCCCGCTGGGATGCTATTCGTTGCCGAACTTCGAGCAGCACGGCGAAGACGTCGATCTGCATCGCGCCGAACCGCAACTCCGTCTCGTCTGCGATCACCTTTCGCAGCGGAAGAACCTCGCGTTGGTAGTGCCCGGCGATGTCATAAAGCGAGCGGTAATTGCGATACGCGTCCCGAGCTTCGGAACGCACATTGACCGCTTTCTCAGTCAGCCGATTAAATGCCTGATTGTAGGTCTCAAGGGCCTGCCTAACGCGAACTTCGCCTCCGTCGAAGATGGGAATTTGGAATTGAATGTCAAAGCCCCGCTCGCGGAAAGGTGCGCTTTCCGGGTCGTGTGTCTTGCGATCGATCCCCGCGACGTCCAGTAGAGTGACGAAACGACTGGCTTGGGTAAGGCTTAGCGACTTGGCCAGAGCGTCCAATTCGATGCCCGCGATCTGAAGATCGATGCGGTGCGACACTGCATCAACCTCGATGAATGGCAGGCTCCTCGGCCTCTGCGGCAAGCTCGGCAATCGGCTCGGGATCTTGAAATTGAGATTTCCGTCCCAGAGTCCCATCGAACGCGCCAGGCGCTCTCGCGAACTGGCCGCATCCTGTCGCGCCGACGCGAGGTCAGCCGTTATCTCGGCGTAGAAAACCTGCTCGCGCGCCTGGTCCAGTTTGTTCATTGAGCCAGTCTGGCCGAGTTTTTCTGCGAGCTCAGCGATAACCTCGGCGGACGATTTTGCGTCGGTCAGCACCCCAACCAACTCGTTCGCTCCGACGGCGCGGTAATAAGCGCGCCTGGTCTCGGCAGCGGTCCTCAGAACTTCGAGGACAGCTCGAAGCTGCGCACCGCGGAAGCGTTCTCTGGCGATTTCAGACCGAAATGGGAGTGTAACAAGCGCCAAAATGTCGCCAACGACTTGGCGCTCGATTTCGGAACCGCCGTTGCCGGCGATCCTCGAGACGGAGAAGACCGGATTGGGGGGCAGGCTCTGCCCGACAAGATCGGCTTCAGCTAAGCCGAGTTCGTTGAAAGCAGCCTGCAGGCCCTTATTGTTGAGCAACGCGACCTGGATCGCGGCCTCGACATTGAGCGTATTTCTCAGCAACGCCTTTACTGAAATATCAACGGCGTCGGCATCCTCGGACGTCCGCACCGCGACCACGTCCTTCTGGATCGTAGCGCCGGTCGCATCAGCAACCACCGCCATCCCGGCGTCCGGAGAAAAGCTTGCGCAACCGCCGAGTAATCCGGCTAGCCCGAGCAGCCAGGCAACCGCAGATGAATGCTTACGAATAGGTAATTGGAGCCATCCCATGAATCTCGGTCCTATTCGCTGTTGCCAGATTTCGGAGCCACATTTTGATTCTGCTGCTTCCATCCGACAGGCGACGCCGGCCGCAGGCTCGTATAGGGCGCAATCGTGGAACGGTAAGCAACACCCACTACTCTGGAGCCGGGATCGGCGGGGTCTGGACCGGCCAACGGCGTTGTTCCTTGCATGCATCCGGACAGGCTAACGACAGCTACGCAAGCTAGCGTAAGGGCCCGGAATTGCGCTGGAGAACGTCGAGCGTCCGCGTACGCGACGGCACGCTTCGGCCCATAGGGAATGTACATCGGACTAATCCTGATCGGTCGATTGAATTGCATGCACCCTCGCCCGTCACCTCGGGCGAAGCATCATGTTATTCCGTCGGTTCAGGAAATGGGAGGACGATCTTGCCGTGGCTGACCACTATCGGGTAGGTCCCGATAATCCGCGGGCGGATAGATAGACGCCAGTCCGAACGGGGCGAGGATACCGAAAACGTTTGCCGGCAGGCCCGCGGCCGAACCCATGCCGCAGCATTGAGTGCCTTGCGTTTTGTGAGTATCTCCAAGGGGGACCTGCCGGCTCGATTCAGCAGCCAATTGCCCGCTGGCGTGCACTGTTCTAGCCGGTCGCACGTAGTCCTCAGCACCCACGGAATATCTATCGGAGCGCGTATGCTGCCGGTCGCCCATCTCGTGACGGTGCCCGATGCCCAGAGAATCATGTTCGTCGAGAATGCAAGGCGTTATCTGCTGTATAGCCCCGAGCGCAAGAGCAACATTGGGAGCCGATATACAAAGCACATAGACGAGTGCGAGCGCCCAGCCCGCCCTAATCCGCCACGCATTTATCAGCCTCAACAACATAGTATTACCTTAGCATCGATCGAAGGCGATCGGAAGACGACAACCAGCAAAATCATTGAGCTCTAGCTTAACGATCTGCTCGGCCCACCACCCCCATTAGCTCCGCAATCTTCTGACGTTGGTCGGCCCGGTCTCCGCTCCTGATCGCGGCATCGACGCAGTGAGCCACATGATCTTTCAAGATTTCCTCTTCGAGGCGGCGCAGCGCGGCACGAACCGCGGATATCTGCGTTATGACGTCGATGCAGTAGCGGTCTTCGTCGACCATCTTCGACAGCCCTCGCACCTGGCCCTCGATCCGCTGGAGACGCTTGCGACAGGAAATTTTGATGTCGTTCCGCATGGCGGCTTATACCCCTGCCGGGTAACGGTTTCAAGAGATGGTATCCCAGATTTCTGGACGATTCGGGCAATACGGGATGCCAAAATGGAGTCGATATACCCCTATAGGGTATAGTAGTAAGCGGGATGGAGTATCCGATGAGTAAAGCGGAAAACGCAGTTGTGCGAGGCGGTTCGGTGGCTTCGTGATGCGCGCCGACAAGGTCGGGCGCGACACACTGCTTTCGCAGATCGTCAAGATGGTCGCTGATGCGCAGCGCTCGCGTGCGCCGATCCAGCGGCTGGCTGATCAGGTGGCCAGCTGGCGGTCGCCATCTTTCGCGCCGCGAAAGAACGCAACCTCGATTTCAGCAAGGTGGAAGAATTTAATTCGCCGACGGGCAAAGGGGCGACCGGCAAGGTCGACGGCGGCATCGCCGATGTCGAGGCGGAGGTTCTTCCGGGTCAGAAGAGCGCAGTGGTCGCCAAACTACAGAAGGCGGGAAGGATCGTTTATGGCCGGCGATGGCGTCAACGACGCTCCGGCACTCGCCGCGGCCGAAGTCGGCATAACGATGGGCACCGGCACGGACGTCGCGATGGAAAGTGCCGGCATCACGCTCCTGAACGGCGATCTCGGTGGCATCGTTCGCGCCCGCCGGCTCTCGCAAGTCACCATGAGCAACATCCGGCAAACCTGTTTTTCGCCTTCATCTACAACGCCGCCGGCATCCCGATTGCCGCGGGCGTCCTGTATCCCAGATTCGGCATTCTGGTCTCGCCGATCATCGCCGCGGCGGCCATGGCGCTGTCGTCGGTGAGCGTGGTCGGTAACGCCTTGCGACTGCGCGTGACGCGTTTGTAAGCTTGCGCGATACCATCGAAGAAACTCTCGCACTCGAAGAAATGGATTTGTGGCACACCTTCTCCCCGATATCGGCGACGAAAGGCGGGGGCCTTGTTGACGTTTTCGCTGCCTGTTGATGCGGTTAACGGGCCTGATCTCCGGTGTAGCGGCATGTTCGGTGGCCTGCTGACATTCTTCGATGTGATGCGATAGGCTAACGCACCGCCTTTATCATCTCGGGTCGTACTCCGACGCCCTTCATCGAGGGGCTGGCCCGGTCAGGCAATGCCGACATTAAATAATGCAAAAAATGCCGTCGCGCTGGATCGTGATCATCGCGGCCGACCTGCTGGTGGCTTTGAAACCCCCGCTGAAGACGCCTGCACCTGCCCGCACGGAAATGGGGTCGTGCCGAGACCCTACTGTGCCGCAAACTACGGCGCCTATGGTCCGATTTGCGTGCCTACACTATCTTTCGGCAGGCGGACGGTGGGTTCGGGCCAGGCCAAGCGGGCTTTGCACCATCCCTACAATCGGCTCAGTTGCTGTGACCCGCTCTGCGTAACTTGGCTTACCATTAACCAGTTGTTAACCATTAGAGACGCAAAAGACCATATTACGGCAAGGGGTTCTTCATGAATGATCTCGAAGTTATGAGCGCTGCCCACGATGCCGTCATGACGGTTGTTGTGATTTCTGCACCCTTGTTGATCGTGGGTACAGTGGTCGGCGTCGCAGTCTCGCTGTTCCAGGCCCTGACGCAAATCCAAGAGCAGACGCTCATCCAGGCTCCCAAGATCTTTGCGACATTCCTTACTTTTCTGATCGCCTTGCCCTTCATGGCCGAGACTTCGCATAACCAATTTTTGCGGATGGTCGCGCAAATCAGCGCGCCGACCAATTGATCGCCTGTTTGGGCTTCTAGACTAGCGCGGCGCAAGCCCGGCAATGCCCGAACAGTTGGAAGTCGCGGGGATCGGAAATCCGCTAGGCTCGGTCCAACTGAACCCCGGCTGATTCGGTGGGCGCATATGGGCGAGACCACGACAATTCATCTGTCGAGACTGATCGCGCTGGAACGCAGGCTGGACAACGTTGCCAACAATGTTGCCAATGCTGACACGACCGGCTTTCGCGCGCGCCAGCTTTCCTTTCAGGAATATCTCTCGCCGGCGAAGGAGGGCGAAGCCAACGGAAAAAGGGAGCGCCCCGTCTCATTGGTCAACGCCGGACTCCAGTATCCGGATTCCGCAGGAGGCGCAATTCAACTCACCGGCAATCCTCTCGACGTAGCCATCGTTGGAGACGGGTATTTTGCCGTCCAGACGCCGCAGGGTGAGCGCTACACGCGGGCCGGCTCGCTTACCACGGATGCCACGGGACGCCTGGTCACGATGGATGGCCTGCCGATCCTCTCCCGGACCGGTCCGATCACGGTCGCACCCGGAGAGCGCTCATTGACGATCGCTTCGGACGGCACCATCAGTTCCAGCCAGCGGACTATCGGCAGTCTCCGCCTCGTTCGTTTCGACGGCCCGCTGCAAGCGATGGGCTCCAACCTTTTTGAGAGCAGGTCTCCTGCTCTCAATATTCCGACGGGGTCGGTAAAACTCTTGGTCGGAGATTTGGAGAAGTCCAACGTCCAAAACGTCCAGGAGATGAGCCGATTGAGCGAAGTTACCAGGTCCTACGAACAGGTGGGTGGGCTACTCAAGAATTCGCAGAACGTCGATGATCTCAACAAGCTGGGATCCGTCCCCGACTGAATCGTCCGCGAATAATCGGTGTCCGGATTTCAGTGAGAAGCGCGATGCGCGCCTCCCGCCACCCTTGTCCATGGACTCCATCCCCTCGTTCGGAGGCCCCCGGTGATCGCCGTAAGAAATGTCTGCCGCCCCTCAGCAAGAAGGTCGGATTACATCTGTCGCTATTCGCCAAAGCGAGCTGATCGGCTTTTCACTCAGGGACGACCAGCATTCCATTCTGATCCCTGATTGCGTCATCAGCCGCTGGTTCAAAATATCCGCCAGATCACAATAACAGCCGGCTCACACGCCATCGGACGCCTTCCAGCCTCATTTCGAAACGCAAAGTCGGGTATTGCGGTTCGTTCGTCCGGAGCGACACGTCGAACCGTGTCGGCGCGCTGAAGAATGCGTAGCTGATAGCCTCGATCAAAGTGCTGGATCGTCCAGATTGGCGCGCTTCGGAGTACCATGTGATAAGACCTGATGGGGAGAGAACCGCTTCCGCGAGCGGATCGAGAACATAAGGGCTCAAAGCCATCCCAAGCGCGGCACCGAGTGTCTCGATTCCGCTTCTCTCGTGCCCCCGCGTGACGAGCGAGCTGCCGAAATCGGTCTTGAGTTGCTGACGGACAACGGGCCAATCGATTAGCTCACTGATCGTCGCCGCATCGCGGGCTTCCAACGCGCGGTCCAAGCGGTACAACGTCACGTACGGGTAGATCAGATAAACAATGGCAAGAGCTGCCACGACAAGCCAAAGCGACTTTCGCCGAATGAAAGGCAAAGGCACGGTAGCGGTGCTGGAGATTTGCATTTCAGTTTTGCCACTTAAGGTTGATTGCCGGCTTCCGAATGAGACGAGGCCGAATTTCTTCAGGCCCGTGTTCGATTCGGCCAACCGACTAACGTCACTTTAGGCGGGGCGAAACAATCGCTATTGATCCTAATCAACCAACGTGGCGTAGCCGTCGCTTCGCGACGAGCAGAACAGTTTGTGTCACCCAACGTGAAGGTCGTGCAGGTCCGGTGAATTTCCTGTTACCAAGGCTAGCTCATCGAAACAGGGAAGCGGCGAGGGATTGCCTCGCGGCAGCGACTTTTTGCAATTGTCGCCCTGGCGCCGCTATTGCTGGCCGCTATGCGACGCGGGGCGCGTGATCACGACGTTGCCGTAACGGTGGTGAACGCGCCGGGAGACGCAGTTGGCCGCTGACGACGGATACCAGTCAGCCTGGTCCGCTTCAACATCAGAGCATTGATTGCGACAAGCGCGGAACTACCGGACATCGCAAGAGCGGCGATGCTTGGCCCAAGGAGAAATGGATACAGCACGCCGGCGGCAAGCGGAAAGGCAATCACGTTGTAGCCGACCGCCCACCATAGGTTTTGGTGCATTTTTCTGAGCGTCGCATGGGATAGTTCGATGGCCCCGACCACATCGAAAGGATCGCTCTTCATCAACACAATGTCGGCACTTTCCATCGCGACATCAGTGCCTGCACCGATTGCGAAGCCAACATCGGCCTGGGTCAAGGCCGGAGCGTCGTTCACGCCGTCGCCGACCATGCCGACCTTCTTACCTTGCGATTGGAGTTCCTTGACCTTGCCCGCCTTGTCGCCAGGCAACACATTGGCGAAAACTTTATCGATCCCGAGACCCTTTGCGATCCGCTCGGCCGTACCCTGATTATCTCCTGTCAACATCGCGACCTCGACGCCCCGCGAACGCAGCGCCTTGACCGCTGCCACCGCCGTCGGTCTCACCGCATCGGCAATGGCGATCAAACCAACGAGCTTGCCGTCTACTGCGAGATGAACGACCGTTCGTCCGGCGCCCTGCAGTTCCTCGGATTTTGCGCCGAGCTCGCCGAGATCGATGTTGTTCTCCATCATCAGCAGCTTATTGCCGAGCAGTGCCGTCTTGCCGTCGATCTCGGCTTGCGCGCCCTTGCCCTCGACATTCTTGAAACCGGTCGCCTTGGTTGCCTTCACGGTGGCGGCCCGGCGCAGGATTGCCTGGGCCAAGGGATGGTCCGACCCTGCTTCCACCGCAGCCGCTGCGGATAGCAATTGATCTTCGGAGGCGCCAGCAGCTATCGCGATATCCACTACCTCGGGGTGGCCCACGGTCAGCGTGCCGGTCTTGTCGAAGATGACGACATTCAATTTGGTTGCGTCTTCCAGAGCCGACGCATTCTTGAACAGGATGCCATTTATGGCGCCTAGCCCGGTCCCGACCATGATTGCCATCGGCGTCGCCAGACCAAGTGCATCAGGACAAGCGATCACGAAAACTGTGATCGTCAGGCTCAGCGCAAACAGCAGCGTCTGGCCGACCCACCAGTACCAGACGACGAACGTTAGCAGTCCCACGGCAACTGCTGCCAGCACCAGCCATTGCGACGCGCGGTCCGCAAGGAGTTGCGACGGCGCTTTGGAGTTCTGCGCCTCCTGGACCAGCTTTACGATCTGGGCGAGCGCCGTGTCAGCGCCAACCTTGGTCGCGCGATACTGAAACGCACCGCTCTTGTTGATGGTGGCGCCGATCACCGCATCGCCGACTTTCTTGTTCACGGGCATCGATTCGCCCGTGAGCATGGATTCGTCGACCAGTGACGACCCTTCCAGCACGGTTCCATCGACCGGGATTTTGTTGCCCGGCCTGATCACGACTGTTTCGCCGGAGATGATCTCGGCGGTCGGGACTTCGACTTCCTTGCCCTCCCGGAGCACCGATGCCTTTGGTGGCGCCAAATCCATCAATGCGCGGATGGCTTCGGACGCGCCTGCCCTTGCGCGCATTTCCAACCAGTGTCCGAGCAGGATGAAGACCAGCAGGATTGCACTGGCTTCATAAAACTGCTGGCCGCCATAGAAGAACGTAGAGCCGACGCTGAACAGATATCCGGTGCCCACGCTAAGCACGACCAGGACGGCCATGTTTGCAACACCGCTACGGAGCGCACGGTAAGCAGCAACGACGAAGGGCCAGACCGGGTAAAGGATGGCGGCGCTCGCGAGAATGAACAGGACGAGGTCCAGCCGCAGGCCGAATGGTGGCGGGATCTGGATAATGTCCATTCCCATCGGCGAGAACAAGAAGATCGGCAGGCTGAAGGCGAGCGCGATCGAGAACCGGTTGCGCATGTCGCGGACCATGTCCTGCATGTCCATGCCGGCGCCGTGGCCCATTTCATGCGCCATGGCATCGCTCTTTTCTCCGCCATGCGTCTTGTGGTCGGCCATCGCGCCGGACGACTTCATGTCGGGATGAACCATTCCGCCGTGGTCCTCGTGCGTTTGAGGATGCACATGCTTGGGCTGACTCACCAGAGCCTTCGGACCAGGCTCCGGCACAGCGGGCTTCTCGCAAATATGTCTCGGCAGGGCTTCACCCCCGCAATGGTAGCCACAATCCTCAATGGCTTTCTGTATCGCGGCTGGACTGGCTTTCCCCGGGTCGAACAGAACAGTTGTCGAGCCGGAGACCGGATTGACCGATACGCGACCGACACCTGCTACGCGCTGTAGTTGCCGTTCGATCCCGTGTGCGCCGAGGACCGAGAACAGATCGCCGACTTCAAGCGTAATCTTCGTCATTGATGCCTGCTCCTACCGATACTTAGGCTCTTTCACCCTCGCCGATTAGCTTTGCTTGTGGCAGATTCTCCAGCCCGTCTGACGGCAAGCGCATTGGTACATCGAGTCTCGCCACGCCAATCCGGCAGTCTGCCATCCCATAGTAAACGTCGAGCCGATCGGGCGACCCGATATCGTCTCGCCGATCGATACCGGTGGGGAATACCACATTGGCGACGATACCCTGGCGTTCCTGCGGCAGTTCCGGTGTCAGCACGGGCTCCTGCGAACGATAGCGGATGACGTGAGGAAGATCCTTCGAAAGCACCAGCACGCCGGCCGAGTAGCACAGCTTGGATGGGGATCCCGGAGATGCCGGAAGCTCACTGACGCCGTGGTAGATGGTCAGCCACCCGTGCCGAGTTAGAATGGGTGGAGTACCGCCGCCGATTTTGAGCTGTTCCCAAGCGGCCACCGGAGCGGCCAGGCGGCGATGCGAGCCGAAATGACAGAGATGAAAGGGTTCACAGCCGGTCATGGCCGCCGAACAATAGGAAATCCAGATGCTTTCGCGATGGAGATCCACCGAGTCGGGCACGGTCTGGCGTGCCGCTTCCTCCGGACGAGTTCCGGGAAACAGTGGCCGCTGCAGAATGGCCATTGAAAGCTGTCCCGATGGATCCGGTATGGCGACAGGGAAGACGCTGGCGTCCTTGTTGTCCACGCCTTCGAACTCAATGCCCTCATATGGCCGGAAGGTAGCCAACCCCAGGCGTTGCCAGCGGAACAAGTCCTCGGATATTGCCAGCGCGATCCGTGGGCCGCTCCGCGAATGCGCGGTGTAAGTCATGACGTAACGTCGGAGCCGCTCGACAAACGTGATACGCGGATCCTCGCAGCCACCGGTGCCGTCCAACCGCAGTTCGTAATCCATTTCGGGCTCAAGTGCGATACCAAGTCGCTCGACCCCGACTGGATCACCGGCCTCGTTGAACAAGACTCGCGCTATGCCGATGCGAGAGTGGTTGCCCCGCGCGACCAGCCGCGGGAAAAGATAAAGCTGACCATCCGGGCCACGCGCGGCGGCCGGGTTCAGGACGCCTTCGGCCTCCAGAGGATTGCCCGCCTCCGGCTCCATCAACAGTCCAAGACGCCGCAACCGGAAGTCACTCATCCCGTCGGCTCACTGGATCGCACAACGATCGTCGAGTTAAAGACGCCACCGATTTCGAGCGCAACCTTGGTCATTGCTGCCTCCTCCCTCTGAGGATAAGCATTGAGGATGTGTTTCTGCGAACCCGTAAGTTTTGCTGCCGGCGGCGTCCTGATCGCCGGCGGCGCCTTTGCAGGCTGGAAGGCATTCAAGATCAACAAACGGTACTTTCCCGTTTCTCAAATGCCTACTCTGGCTGGCCTTCAGCAATTCATGGAAGGTCATGTCTGGATGGGACTGAATAACTCCGACCCATCCATGATCTGGTGGGTCGCCATGGGCTTTATCTTTTTCTCCTGGCTGATTTGGCCGGTCTGGGTACCGTTCAGCATCTATTTTCTGGAGCCTCCAGCGAGCCGGCGCAAATTGCCGTTGCTGGGCTTTGCCTTGGCGGGTCTTGCTTTCGACCTGGTCCTCTTCGTCCCGCATCTTTTCCATCCGGATTGGGTCGATGTCAGGATCAATCGGCAGTCACTGGCCTACGAAGACACCATGTTTCTCGATTATCTGATCCCGCGCTGGCTAACCTATCTGATCTACGTTTTTCTGCTCATTACACCGACAATGATCTCAACCTACCTGCACATACGATTGTTTGGATTGACACTGATTGCCATCACAGTGGCGGACTACGTGTTTCTGAGTTTTGCCTACATATCGTTATTCTGCTTCCTAGCTGGTCTCGGAACCCTTCATTTGATCTACATCATCGTGTGGAACAAATGCTGCCGTGAATGCCCGGAGATATTCAGATAGGCGACGGTGCGCTTGTTGCATCGCGATGGCAGCAGCATGGAGCGGCTTCCGCCGACGCTGAACGCTTGGCCACGGAGGATGGCGCCGCCTTCGGCTCGGCGACGACCGTAGGCGCCGCCCTGTCCTTAGAGGACTGACCGCCGCAGCATCCGTGCCCCGATGCGGGCTGGGTTGGTGTATTGGTTTTGCTGGTCAGTTTTGTTCTCCTGACGAACCTTGCTGTGACGCGGAAGAGTAGATTTGGGCGGTTCACGGCGATGATCAACATCCGTGATGATGGCGGCGGGGTCCGGTCTCACCTTTCGCGCTGTCGTGGCCGGCATGCTCGGTGGCCATCACGCCTGCGCCTGCCGGGGGAGCGCTGTGCATATTGCCAGTCGATGGCACCAGCGTGTTCTCGGAGCCCGGTGCGGCAACGGTCACAATCGGCGTATCCGTCGTCTCGCGACCTGGATCATTTTGGTCGCCATCGCGCGGCCGCCGATGATCGTTACCGGCATGGGTCGTGCCACAGCCACTTCGGCTGAACATGAAGAGTGCGACCGCGCCAAGCGCAAACCAGATCCAATTGCTATTGAGCCAACTCATCGTATTTCTCCTTCTAACTGCGGAATCATCGGCTTCGTTACAACGCGTGTTCCCCCGCGACGCCCTCGGTATCTGCTCCCCAAAACCTAACAGCACGCCAAGAGCCGGCGACTGGGCCACTCTTGTGCCGGGCAGCTAACGCCGGAACAGCGCTTCTGACATTGAGATGGATTAAGTTCGAGCGCTCGGGCTCTACTGTATATTCTGAACGTCAGGGGCTGTTTGGTTGATCTGCCTCAATATCGATCAGTGTCGGCTGTGACGTAGATGTCTCGGCATATCGGAGAGCTCTGTTGGAGGAGCTCGCCAATAGCAGGCAATCAGGAGACCTCCCATGAGCGACCATCACGCACCTGATCTGACAGGGCTTGCACGGACGCTCCCCTTGGGGGCCGAAATCGACGCCGGATTGCGGCAGTTTCTGCTTAGCGTTTACAACTATATGGGAGCAGGATTAGTGCTCACCGGGGTTGTTGCCTATGGGGCTGCCGAAACAGGTCTTTACGCCTCGCTCGTGCAGACGCCACTTCTATTCTGGGTCATCGTGCTGGCGCCACTGGCGCCGGTATTCTTGTTAAGCTTCCGCATCGAGAAGATGGGCCTTGGCGCCGCGCAAACCGCCTTCTGGACCTACGCCGGCTTGGTCGGATTGTCGCTCGCCGGAATCTTCCTGATGTATACCGGCGTCAGCATCGCTCGCACCTTCTTCATCACGGCGGCGACCTTTCTGGCCATGAGCCTCTACGGATATACGACGCGCGCCGATCTCGCGCGCTTCGGCTCGTTCCTGATGCTGGGCCTGTTCGGCATCATCATTGCCGGCGTGGTGAACCTGTTTCTGGCGTCGTCGGCTTTGCAACTCGCCATCTCGGTGATCGGGGTCATCGTGTTCGTCGGACTCACGGCCTACGACACACAGCGCATAAAGGAGATCTACCTGGCGAGTGACAATTCTGCAGTTGCCGGCAAGAAGGCGATCATGGGTGCGCTTGCGCTCTACCTCGATTTTCTCAATTTGTTCATCCTGCTGCTGCAGCTCACCGGCAACCGCCGTCAGTAGGACGTCTTGAGGGATCGTGAAGCGAAATGGCGAAGAGCATAAAGACGCGTCGCAAGCAAGACGGCCACACACGATACGAGTCAGCGCTGCGCGATCTCCAGATCGAGCTCGTCAAAGTTCAAAAACACGTCATAAAGCACGATCACAAGGTGCTGGTCATATTCGAGGGCCGTGACGCGGCCGGAAAAGACGGGACGATCAAGCGGATCGTCGAGCATCTCAGCCCGCGGGAAACCCGTGTTGTGGCCCTTGGCAAGCCGTCAGATCGGGACACCACTTCCTGGTACTTTCAGCGCTATGCGACACATCTTCCTGCAGCGCAGGAGTTAATTCTCTTCAACCGAAGCTGGTACAACCGCGCCGGCGTGGAACGGGTAATGAAGTTCTGCACGGATCGCGAGTATGAGCGCTTCATGGAAGATGTTCTTCCCTTCGAGCACATGTTGATCGGATCCGGAATTCAGATCATGAAGTACTACCTCGACATCACGAAGAAGGAGCAGAAGCGACGACTCAAGGACCGGCGGCACGACCCGCTGAAGCAATGGAAAACGAGTGCCATTGACGAAGTGGCGGTGAAGCACTGGGACGACTACACCGAGGCGCGCGATGAGATGCTGGCACGCACTTCAAGTCCGTTGTCCCCGTGGATTGTGGTGCGGGCGGACGACAAGCACCTTGCGCACTTGAACGTCATCCGGGATATGCTGACGCGCCTGGAGTGTCCGCAGACCGACAAGCATCTTGCAGTGCCGGATCTCGGCGTCGTCTTCCCATACGATGAGACGCACGCCCAAGCCGGGCTTCTGGCGAAATGACCAGCGTAGCTATTTTCTAACGAATTTGTCTTTCGGCTTCTCGCGTCCCGTCGCTAATTCGGTCACTCGGATGCAGTACCACCTGGGTTCTGACTGGAAGCGCTGCGAGCACCTCCGCGATCCGATTGTTGCGATGGCCGATTTTGACGACCTTTGTTTGCGCCCGCCCGTTGTCCGCGTACACCGCCCACTCGTTGCCTTTTCGAAACAGCGCACTGACCGGCACGTCCATCGTCTGCGCTCCAGTTGGCAAGCTGCGACCATGCCTCGGGCGGATCGTCAAAATCGATGGTGACGCACACCCGTTGCTCCTCGATGCCAGGCGTGGACTACCTTTAGAAAGCCGGCCGGGTCAATACGGACCACCTTTCCCTGTATCGCTGGGCCGCCCCAACCGTCGATCCTGACCGTTGCGCCGACCTTGATCTGCACCGCATCGGTCGAGAGCAAATCGGCCCATGCTGGGCCTGCCGCGCTCGATCATCAGCCCGGTCCAGTTCCCGCGCCACACGGGCTCCGATGGTACCGAACGACCGGTGATCGCTCGACTTTGCGTCGGACCAGCTGACCTGCGGCCGCCGCTTCCGCATTCCGACCGTCGTTGATATTGTACCCGCGAGTGCCTGGCGATCGTGGCGGACACCACGCTCTCCGGCATCCCATGAGGGCGATCGCCCACAACGCCGCCACTTAGGCTATCGGCGGCTGTATGTGCTGCTCAGGCGGGGCTCTTCCGGCTCACCGGGAAGAGAAGCTGACAGTGCGCCGCCGCGGCGGCCGCAAGCGGGCGATCGGACCAGGGCGCCAATGCTGCGTCGGCGAAGGCTGGCATCGTCAGCCCGGGTCGTCCGATATCGCATGCTCATGCGGCAGCAGCCGATGGTTTTACACGCCAGCCGTTCGCTCATCCGAATTCCTCTCGCAGATGCACGACAGCTTCCCGTTTCCCCGCGGGCGCCGCCACTTCTTTCCCAAGAGGTCCTTGAGCGCCGCGGGAATAAGCCCGAGGGGCAAGAGGTCCCCTGGCGATCGGTCGAGGCACCCCCCCAATATTTGGAAGACTTGCGGAGAAATGGCCGTTTCGCGAACCAACCCTCAAGCTATATTAAGTGCAATCGGCTGAAGGATTCGGCAAACGGCCGCACAAGGGGCTTAGTTCGTGGATCAGAGTTGGGTCGGAGACCTCATTAGGCACTGGAGAGACGACGAACGCGGGACCTACCGGAGCTGGTTCCTGTGGGAGGAGCGGATCAAGAACTTCAGGTCTATCCGGCGCGGGCTCCAGGAGGTGATCGCAGAAATCAAGGCCGACACCTTCGGTAACACATATAGGGGCTCTTCCCTGGAGACGGTGCTCGACTCGATCGCCGAGCAGCGGCAAGTATTCAAGGGTGCCGATCACGCGTTTATGTGGAAGCCGAAACTGCGCATTCCTGACATTTATGAGAGCCGTCCAAACCAAGCCGCCTTTGGCCGATTTCTCGACTCTTGCCTTTGCTGCAATACCGAGGAGCAAGTGCTCGATGCAATCCGAACGCTAGATCAGGCGACAATCAAAGGCCTCGGGCCGGCTGCCGCGAATCTGCTCTATTTTTTGCATCCGACAATCACGCCCCCGTTCAATACGGCCATCGTAAAAGGCTACAACGCGTTGACGAACGCGGGCGTCAAGCTCGGCCGGTGGGATCAGTATCTGGCGATGAGAAAAGGGATTCTGACGCTGAACTCCCAACATCGGAGCTTGCTGTCGAACGATTTGGGCGCAGCCGCCGCATTCCTGTTCGATCTGGGCGCGGAACGCTATCCGCTGCCGCAGCAGGAGATGAACGGCTCGCTCGATGCTTGGAAGGCAGATCTTGAGCAGGTCCGGGCCGAATCCGCCGCAGCGACGAAAGCTGCAGCTCTCGCTCGCGACGCCGACCACACCCACACCGAAATACAGGGATGGCTACGAGATCTTGGAATGGCATTGGGTTATGGCGTATGGATCGCCTCGAATGATTCCTCGCGGTCCCACGGTAACGGACGGCTCGGTGACGGCTGTCTTACGCAGTTGCCCGGCAAGATTGCAGATGCGGCGGCAGGCGAAACCATCAAATTGATTGACGTTCTTTGGATCGACGCCCAGGGAAGTGTCGCCGCGGCGTTTGAGGTTGAGCATACGACCAGCATCTACTCCGGCATCGTGAGAATGCTCGACCTTGCTCTTGGTATAGAAGGCGCTGCCGCTCATCACTTCTTTCTCGTTGCGCCGGATGATCGGGAAGGCGAGGTGCGGAGGCAATTCAGCCGACCCGCGTTCTCCCGCGTGTCCGAGTTGAATTTACGATATCTTCCATATAGCGAACTTCGAAATCATCGGGAATCGATTGCCCGTTTCGGTGACGGCCTCAAGGGCGTGCTTGCGATCGCAAGACCGATTACTTCAGTTCCGCCACCCGCCACAATATAAGGCGTCGCATTGCACGACGGCAGGGTGTCCGAAGCGTCGATCTGAGGGGCCGCCCGCCACGATTAGCTCAGGCAGCTTGGGGGTGGAGCGCTGCCGCAAATGCTTCCGCTGAAGCAACAGTTCGGCTGGTACGAGCGCCGTTGTTGCACGCGCGGCATATCTGGTCCTCGACCATGAAGTGCAAACGGCTATGCCGGCTTTGCACAACTCCGTCTGTTGCATTCTTCCAAAAGCTCTGGGCTCTCCCAAATGACCGAGCCGTCTTCCGCAAGAATGAATGGACTAGAGAGCAAGGGATCAAGTCCCGAACGGCAGGCTTCTTCGATGGCAGCTTCGTTGTTGGGGTGACGGTCACAGCGCCGAAGGGCGACGCAGTAGGGTTCGTCGGACTGCTGCAATATCGGGCCATCGGCATACACGAGAATCACGGGACCGAAATCCGGACGCTGTTGCCAGCGTCGTGTGATCTCCTGGCAAGCGAGCTCGACGGCTCTTGAAATCGGCCTGACTTCTCGCTCCCAATTTTGGAAGCCGCCCCGATTTATTCCAAGCTTCTCGGCAGCCTCAAACTGATTGAATCCATGTTTTTTCCGCCACTTTTTTAAATCCCAGGAATCCAACTCGCCACCTTTTATGAGATCAAACGCATTGAATGGGCCTGCCTAAAGCAATTCCTAGAATTCCCAACGTAACTCCAACTTTGCTGAATTCTGCCTGCCTCGCAGCTCCTAACCTTGCAAATGCAGCTTTTCGCATTCTTCCATTAGCTGAGGTCCGCCCCAGATGATGAGGTTGGTGTCATCGAGTATCAGCGGATTAAAGAAGTTTGAGCTGCTTCTCAGTTCCAAGACCCTGAGGAAGGCAGCATTGTTGTCGAGGTACCGTCTGCAGAATAGAGTCGGCAGCCGATCCACGCGATCTTGCGTCGGCGAGAGCGGAGCGCTCGCGTAGACGAGGGTAACGGGCCCGAACCCGGGACGTTGCTTCCAACGTCGCAAGAGTTGCCGGGAAGCCAAATCGACCGCGACCGGAACCGGCGTGATCTCATATTCCCAGTTTTGAATGGTTGGTCTAGTGACCCCGAATTCATTCGCCGCCTGCTCCTGCGTGTAATTCAGAAGTTTGCGCCATTTCTTCAGCTCAAGTCCGTTCATGGCAATCTCCAGAGATCGATAAAAAACCACATAGCAATCGGCTCTTCCACCACAGATTTACCGAGTTCTGGGTCTTGAGGACCCCAAAATTCAAGCCTTGCAAAGGGAGGACAGCGACCAAGAAGGTGCGGGTGTTGCGTAGATGGCGCGGGAAACTGGGGGATCGGAAATCGCGCATGTTCCTGACGAGCGTTACTTCTGTGGCGCGCATGCAACACTCGTCAGCGAAACTCGCGCAGAGCGTTCGAAATGACCAACTCTTAGGCAAATGCCCGCGTTTATGGCTTCACGATTCTGCTATTTTTCAGCAAGGTCGTTGCCGGAAAGAGTTTCCAGCAGTCGCTAAGTACCTTGCCCTTCGTGGCGCTCGGCAATGGGGCTGAAGTTCAACGGTGATGGGGATCGTCATGAAGAGATTGGTTTTGGTCGCAGCAGTGCTTGCGATGACGGCAAGCTCGACTTTTGCGGCCGATATGGCTGTGAAAGCTGTCAAGGCTCCGCCGCCGGCGCCGTTCGATCCTTGGGATTTCGCCTTCGGCAGCGCGATCATGAACGACTACATCTTCCGCGGCGTCACCCAGTCCAATCACAAGCCCTCCGTCGCGGCCTATTTTGAGCCGCGCTACAACGTCACCAAGGACCTGCAGCTGTATGTTGGCCTCGCCGGCGAGAGCATCTCGTTCACCAACCGGCCCGCTGCTGAAATCGATATCTACGGCGGTATTCGTCCGACCTTCGGGGCATTTGCCTTCGATATCGGCGTCTGGGGCTACCTGTATCCGGGCGGCACCTGCTTCTTCGGCGCCCCGTTTGATGCCGCCGGTAAGGCGGTCAGCGCGGAATGCGCAGCCAACGCCCTCCCCAATGGTAACACCATGAAGAAGGACGTCAGCTTTTTCGAGGCCTATGGAAAGGTCAGCTACACAATCAATGAAAACTGGCAGTTCGGCTTGAACGAGTACTACTCGCCGAATTTCCTGAACTCAGGCGCCTGGGGCAACTATTCTTCGATCACCGGCAAGTACACCGCCCCGAGCACGATCTTCGGCAGCAGCGGCGTTGGCATGTATGTCTCCGGTGAGTTCGGGCGGCAGTGGTTTGGAACGACCGACAGCTTCTACGGTGTCCCGGCTTTCCCGAATGGCATCCACTATGCTGATTACAACACTTGGAACATCGGCGTAGGTTTTACCTACAAGGTGTTCGCGCTGGACCTGCGCTATTCCGACACCGATTTGTCGAAGGGTAATTGCAGCGCTTTCACGGGTTCTTTCAACGCTTCCGGAACGACCAACGTCACCCCGATCAATCCGCTCGGGACAGGTTCGAATTGGTGCGGCGCGGCCGGTATCGTCAAGCTCTCGGCTGACCTGACCGCGATGACCAGCCTGAAGTAAGTCATTCTCTCAAGACCTCGGGGGCGGCAGAGCGATTGACCTGACGGATATTTTGGACCAGCGGGATAGAGACTACTGCATCGCTGCGCTCCGATCCAGATGCTGCAGTGTCGGCGCCGATGTTTGCGGCGCCGGGGGCCGGTAGCTCAGCGATGAGTGCGGTCGGATCGTGTTGAAGTGCTTGCGCCATTGCTCGATGACGACAGTGGCCTCCTTCAGGCTGTAAAAGATTTCACCGTTCAGGCATTCGTCGCGCAGTTTGCCGTTGAAGGACTCGCAGTAGCCGTTTTCCCATGGGCTGCCGGGCGCAATGTAGAGCGTCTTTGCTCCGAGCTTGGCGAACCAGTTGCGCACGACCTTGGCTGTCATCTCCGCGCCGTTGTCCGACCGGATGTGTTCTGGCACACCGCGTTCGAGCATTACGTCGGCCATCGTCTCGATGACACCGAAGCTGTTGATCCGGCGAGCCACCCTGATTGCCAGGCATTCCCGGGTGAACTCGTCGATCAAAGTCATCAACCGCAGCTTGCGCCCATCGTGGGTCTGCGCCTCGACGAAGTCGTAGCTCCAGACATGATTACGATGCTGCGGCCTCAAACGGATGCAGGATCCGTCGTTGAGCCAGAGCCGACCCCGCGGCTTCTGCTTCCTGGGTACCTTTAGCCCCTCACGGCGCCAGATCCGCTGGACCCGATCACATCCGACGTGCCAGCCGGCATCGACCAGCAGCGACGTGATCCGACGATAGCCATATCGCCCATATTGGGACGCGAGAGAGATAATCGCTCTCGTCAACGCATCCTCATCAGATCGAACGATGGTGGCGTATCGCTGTGTTCCGCGGTGCTGGCCGACGATCCGGCAGGCCTGGCGTTCGGAGAGACCGTACTTCCCTCGAATGCCATCGACCGCCTGCCGGCGCCGTTCGGGGCTTATAAGTTTCCCGAGGCAACGTCCTTGAGCACCTGCTTCTCCAGCGACAGATCGGCAACGAGACGCTTGAGGCGGATATTCTCCCGCTCCAGATCCTTCATCCGCTTCGCCTGATCGAGCTCAAGACCACCGTATTCCTTTCGCCAGCGATAATAACTCTGCTGCGAAATTCCGGCTTCCCGGCAGGCCACCGGCGCGGCCTTGCCCTGCGACATCAACACTTCAATCTGGCGCAGCAGCACCACGATCTGCTCCGCATTGAACCTCTTCTTCGGCATGATCAAAGCTCCTTTCCAAGCTCACTTTCTCACAAAGCTTGGTTCAAAAAAGCCCGGTCAGGTCACCTCGAGCAATGATCGATCGCGACAATGGCGGTTGCCGCCAGTTTGTCTTAGAGGAGCCGATACAGCGCCGCCGCCGAGCCTTCATCGAGGCAAGCGGGGCTCTTCGATCGGCTAGACGATGATGATGAAGGTGGGCGCTTCTGCTAGGCGAACGAACGATCGGCTGCTGCGGCTGGAAACTCGGCCTTGAAGCCCGCCGTGTTGACGGACAAGCTCATCGACGAAGACATCGATCGACCGGACGGGATTGTCCTCCCCAAATGGTCATCCAGATTATATCCACCAACAAAATAGTTGATCGTCATCCGGGGTAAGTCTCCCGGAACCGGGGAAGTCTCAGAGTCCGGCGTGATCCGCCTTGTCGGGAGCCGCGGCGTGCCGCTGCCAAGGCCAACGGCCCTCGATTTCGATTTGAAGCGAGAAGCTTAGGAACGTGCGGATCACAATGATCAGCGCGAGGATGCCAAGCCGGTCGAACGATGGCACGATTGCGACCATCCCGATGATATCGGCGGCAATCAGGAATTCCAAGCCCAGCAAAATGCCACGGCCGAGGATGGCGCGATAGGAACCAAACGCGGCGACGAATTCCCCATGCCGCAGTTCGCCGAACGACCATGCGGTCGCAACGACGACGCCGCAGATGATCACCACCACCCCAAGCAGCTCGACGATCGAAGCCGTCCAATGAAGCCCGTGCAATATGGCGCGTTGAGTCTGCTCCGCGAACATCGCTTCCGAGGTGATCATCCTTGCCTCACCACATGCCTCCGAATTGAGAACCCGACTTCATCCTCCGACCTGGCTTATGGCTCGCCGCCGACTGCACGTTGCGTCATTTTTGCGCCGGAAGACAAGCTCTTGTCGATATCCTTCGACCAGGTTCGATAGTAAGCAATGATCGTAATGATCCACAGGCCCGCGACGCCGACCACGAGCTGCGCCAGAACCCCCTCTGAACCGTACTCCAACACAAAATGCGCGATAAACGACAGGAATAGGCCGACGCAAAAGACGGGCAGTGACTGCTGACCGCATCTGATGAGCGGCTTGAAGATCGGCCACTTCAGGCCCGGCCAGTCGATCGGAATGAGCGAAACTACGATGAACACCAGGCTCGCCAAATGGATCACGCGATAGGGAGCGAGATTGGTCTTGTCGTTCGGAATGAACGCTCTGGCAATGATCTCAGGAACGAACCGCTGCAATTCGGGAATGCGTTCTGCCAGAGTAACGGCAAGAGCGAACAGAACGAAGGCGGTACTCAGGACATAGAGAATGCGATTTTGCAGGATTGCCCGACTTGCCGCAGCGCCGCCGAGGGCGAGCCAGGCTCCGAACACAAAGACCAACTGCCAGGCAAACGGATTGAAGTACCAGACTCCGGCGGGATACGACGCAAAATTCCAGCTATAATGACGAGCGGCGAGATACAAGCCGATTGATCCGATCATCACCGCATTGCGCCATCGCATCATGAACCAAAGGACAATCGGGAACGCAGCCATCAACACGATATAGAGAGGTAGAACGTCGAGATTGAGCGGCTTGAACTTGAGCACCAGGCCTTGAGCGAGGGTCTCGACGGGAAAGTTCATCAGGGGCGCAACGTTGAATTGATCCATGAGATGCGGATCATCGAACCTATGAGCAAGGTAATGGACCGCAGTAAGGTATATGAGGAACAGCAGCAAATGGGCGACATAGAGCTGCCAGACTCGGCGCAACAGTCTCGTCGCGCCGATCACAAAGCCGTGCTCCATCATCATCTTGCCGAAAACGAAAGTCGCCGTGTAGCCGGAGATTAGCACGAAAAGATCGGCCCCATCGCTGAAACCGTAGTTTCGCGTCGTGAACCAGACAAGCACCGTATCCGGAATATGCCCCAAAAAAATCAGCCAATTCGCAAGACCACGAAACAGATCCAAGCGGACGTCGCGCTGTGACTTCGGCAGCACAGATCGAACGGTGATGGTTTCCCAAACCCGCTGCCGCACAAAAACGGCAATCTGCAGAGTCCAGCCGGGCGCGCGGCCAGTGGTCTCGTCAGCCAATGTTGCTTCCTCCATTTCTGATGACGTCTTTCTGCGTCGTCGACGGAGACGACCCGATTCGCATCTTACGACTGATCGCCATGCCGGCAACTATCAAGGTATGCAGTCGAACTGAGCGAGGGCGGTTCAATGGCATCGAGCGGTCGGTGAGGAAGTGAAAGGCCTCCGGGAATCGAACGGTGATGTAGGCGTAGGCCAAATATTTGAAGATCTTGCCGGCGACAATGGCGACAAAGACGTCCGGTATCGGCAGCCGATAGATTCCGGCCACAGCGAGCATCGGCAGCTTGGGGATCGGGAGCGGCACGGCCATCAGTCCGAATATCGCGAACAGGCCATATTGCGACAGCCAATCGGCCGCCTGCAACCAGGCTCGCGATCCGGCAAGTTCGGGGTAGCGCTCAATCAAGATGTTCCAGCCAATATGATGAAAGGCGAGATAGAAGCCGAGGGACGCGATGGCGCTCGCGACGGCCGCGATGGACGCACTCACGATCCAGCGGCGCCGGCAGGCCAAAGAGGCGACGACGACCAACCCCTCTACAGGGACGGTCATCGAAAGAGTTGAGAGGAACGCCGCCAATCCGACCAGAGGAACAAACGAACTGCGCTCGGCCTGCGTGAGAATCATCCGGATGATCTTGTGCGTGGTCGCGTGAACAATCATTCGGCCTCCATCACCAAAAATCAGGCGCGGCTCGGGTACGTTTTCTGACAGCTCGCCGCAGCGGAGGCATGAAGCGTGTTAGTCCCTGGTTGTGAATTTGGTGAACTTCTCTTCTGCCGGTCGTTATGGACCGGCGATCAACGCGGTCATCGGCTGATATATTCCAGTCTGATGGCTGCTGAGCTTGATTTACATCAAAATTCAGAGGCCAAACGTGGTCTTACGCTCGGGTCCGAATACTCGATTCTGATACGACCAACGGCCATCACAACAGCGGCGGTTCGAAGACAACTGCCCGCCACATGGGACCGAAACAAACGAATGCGGTTTTCTGCAGCGGCTTTGCACATGGGAGCCGCTACAGGCCCCAAGCACTCGGTATCTTTCATCACGGCTGAGAACGCCGCCTCAATCTTCGGCCGGATCATTGCTGAGCCGTCTTTGTCAGCCCGATCGGCATTTGAGTGCCGATTCCCCAGCGCATTCGACGCTACCCCCTAAAAAGCGAATTTAGACACATCAAAAGCTGACAGCCCGGATGCCTTGTCCGGGCTGTCAGGAAAGCACACAAACGATTACTTGGAGCCGGAGGGCGGCGCCGCGTTCGGATTCGCCGGCGCGGTGGTACCGGTCGTCGCCGAATTCGAATCGCTCGTTGTGCCGCCCATCCGGCCATGCTCTTTCATCATTTCCTTGCCCATTTTGCTGTGCTCCGTTCCCTCGTGCATCATGCGCTGGCCCATGCCCGGACCCGGCTGGGCGGGGGTGGTTTGCTGAGCAGGTGCGCTTTGTTGAGTCTGGGTATCCGGCGCCTGCTGTTGTGCCGAAGCTGCTCCCGAGAACCCTAAGGTAAGGGCAAAGCCTAAGGCTGCCGCAAAGCGTTTTTGATCGATCGTCCTCATCATGTTCTCCATATGGTTTCGCAACCAGTTGTGATGACTAGCTAGCTTGAGGAGGCTACTGCGATTGACCGACGGCAATTTGACTAATCTCAAAGAACTGAAGGTTCCACACCACATGGCGAAGAAAGAGAGCACGGGCTCGAAGAGCCGGTCGGGCAGCAGCAGCCACCACTATGGTGGTGGACCCAAGACCGATGTGCCGCATCACATGGGGCCCAAGAAAGAGCGGTGATTGCACTGTGGTGATCCGGCACCCTGAATTGCTGGTCACCCCTCCGGGGTGCCGATCCCGATAGATGCGGCTTCAAGGACATGCTCAGTTCGAGAATCATACGAACGACCAACGTCAGTTCAGCGTTGCCTCCTGGCATTGCTCAGGTACGACACAGGTCCATCCCAATTCCTTCGTGATTCGGCTCTGCAGAGCATGCGCGGCGCGCAGCTCACCGTGGGTGATAAAGGTTCGACTCGGAGCGATCCGTCCACTCTTAAGCCATCCGAGCATTTCGTCGGCGTCGGCGTGAGCGGACAGGGCGTCGATGTTGCGAACATCGGCGACGATCGGGACATCCTGGCCGTGGATCCGAATGGTTCTGGCACCTGAAATCATCGCCGCCCCCCGTGTGCCCTCGGCCTGATACCCGGCGAAGAGAACCGTGTTCTTCGGGTCCGGCGCGAAGCGTCGCAAATGGTGGAGCACGCGCCCGCCGGTTGCCATGCCGCTGGCGGAAATGATGACCTTTGGAACAGGACTATCGCTCAAACGCTTCGAGTCTTCGACTGAGCGGATATAGGTCGCAACGGCGCACGCTCTCTTGCACTCATCGTAGGAGAGCTTTTGATCGGTCTTGAATTTGCAGAATATCTCGCTGGCATCGACTGCCATCGGGCTATCGAGAAAGATCGGGACATTGCTTAGGCCGCCGGCCAATTTGATGCGTTCAAAATAGTAGAGCAGCGCCTGAGCACGGCCAACGGCAAATGCTGGAATGACGACTGTGCCACCGCGTTTCGTCGTCGCGCCGACGACTTCTTCTATCGCGCGTTGAGGATCGACTTTAGGGTGTGAGCGATCGCCATAGGTCGATTCGACGATCAGATAATCTCCTTTTACCAACGGTTCGGGCTCGAACATGATGGGATCATCGTGCCGGCCCAAGTCGCCTGAGAATGCGACCGACGTTCGCTCCCACTCAAGTTCGACCGAGGCGGCTCCGAGGATGTGACCGGCACGCCGAAGTACCAGGTTTCCACCGCCAGGTAACTCGCAGTCAGCATGGAAGGATATCGGCCTTAGCAGGCGTAAGGCCGCTTCCGCGTCCTTCACCGTGTAAAGCGGAAGAGCAGGCTTTTGTCTGGAGAACCCGCGCTTACTGGCATATTTCGCATCCTGCTCTTGCAGATGCCCGGAGTCTCGCAGCAGCACCTCGCAAAGGGCGGCCGTCGCCTCGGAGCATAGGATCATTCCATTAAATCCCTGCTTGACCAGCAGAGGGAGCGCGCCGGAATGATCAAGGTGGGCATGGGTCAGGACAACAGCCGAGATGCCGGCAGGCTCTACCGCGAATCTCTTCCAGTTCATCTCTCGAAGAGTGCGGCCTCCCTGAAAGAGGCCGCAGTCGATGAGAAGCCGATGAGATATTGATTCAAGAAGATATTTTGAGCCTGTAACCGTTCCGGCCCCGCCGAGAAAAGACAACTTCAGGCCCATTCCGTCCCCCTTTAAGTCATTAGTTTGGTGCTCTGACTGATCCGACGCGTTGTTCATGCTTCCGGCCGCACCAGCGGCCAGACCAATCTCAGTACACGTCAGAGGCGGTGCGCCCCCTAACGGCTTAAGGAGAATAGGAGGGACTTTCGTAGGCTTATTGATCCAGCGCAACAACCCTCTCGACAGGAAGAATAATGAAATCCGCAACTTGTGAAGCGGGTGCTGTAATGGACGACCAGCCGGGAACGCCCACGGAAACCTTGCCGCTCTCGAACACCGAGCAGACGCGCTCACGCGCGTATTCCCTGGCGGCACTCGATCAAGACTTCCTGCTTGGCGACTCCATGCGTGGCGTGCGGTTCATGCTGGAATACGAAAAGGCGGAGGAGTTTCTGAGGTCGTGGGGTGTACGGTCGACCATCGTGGTCTTTGGATCGGCACGTGTTCGAGAGAACGGGCCGTCACGGCACGCAAGATGGTACAGAGAAGCACGCTCGTTCGCGCGCTTGGCTTCCGAACGTGGAGGCGCTCTGACCTCGAACGATGGCGTCCGCGACAACGTCATTGCGACCGGAGGCGGTCCGGGGATTATGGAGGCCGCAAACCGAGGAGCAACCGAAGCGGGAGCGCCTTCCATCGGCTTCAATATCACCCTGCCGCAGGAGCAGCAGCCCAATCCTTATTCCACGCCGGAACTCACGTTTCAGTTTCATTATTTCGCAATGCGAAAGATGCACTTGGCCATGCGCGCAAATGCGCTTGTCGCATTCCCGGGAGGATTTGGCACGTTTGACGAACTATTCGAAATCCTGACCTTGAGGCAGACGAAAAAGTCGCCAGCCATCCCAATCGTGCTGTTCGACGAGCAATATTGGCGCTCTGCCGTCAATTTTGAAGCGTTAATTGAGAGCGGCACGATCGACAGATCGGAATGCGATCTTTTCCGCTTCGCCGAAACAGCGGAAGATATATGGTCGAAGCTGCTTTCTTGCGGACTTGGCGTGCCGGGTCTTTCCTGTAAGGCCTCGCATTTTAGTCATGTCAAAGCCTCGGATTCCGCCCTTCGGCAAACCCTCGGCGGCAGTTCAGTCGCCTCATCACGCGGGCCTTCATCGTGACCAGCTTCCCGTTCTTGACGGCGGTTCAACCCTACCCTCATGCCGCTTTCGCGGCTGAAATGCCTTTCCGAAACGTCACATTAATGCGGGTGGTCGATCGTCGATGTGAGATGCTACTATCTGCCACATCCTTGAAGAGCATCCACGTGACCATCGCAGCCGCCACACTTGGAGGTCGCCGTCCGTGCAGCCCGTGCACTCTCCGCGCTTCTTCTGGCGTACGTGGCACCAGTGCGCTGCACTTCTTCGATAGATATCGAAGAGAGGGAAAACGTGTTCATGCGCGTGGAGAAGCGTGTTTACTTGCCGCTGCTCCACTTTGCAGTCCAGGGCAAAACGGTCTTCGAGGCGGTCCATGAAGATGCTCAGACGCGCTTGCGTTCGGTCGCTGATGAAGACGCTCGTCGCGTCGCTCGGCTTCGTGCCGATGGCGCTCACGACTGGCGCTGGCGGCGAAGTTCAGCGGCCTCTCGCGATCGTCGTCATCGGGGGCATCATCTCGTCGACCATGCTGACGCCGATGGTGCTGCGGACGCTCTATGTGCTGCTCCGGAAGAACGCCTCCGTTCCCGCCGGCGTCGAGGAGAGCCTGCCGTGAGCGGCCGCAGTGCTCCCTTGTCCGTCGGGCTCGGAATGCGTCTCGCCCTTGGCCTTGACGTGGGCGAACCTGCCGCGCGCGGCAGCCTGGAAAGCATGAACCCCTTGGCAACCGAGCACGTCGGCGGGCTACCGGCCGATATCCGCCGCGCCGTTACCGCGCGCGAGCGTGCCTGCGGCAACGCGGCGGCTGCCGGTCACTACTTTTCGACGTCGACTGTGGCCGGAGGTCGGCTGCTCAGGTCCCTCCACTTCCAGGAGTTCGCCTGTACCAATCGTGCGGCCGTTTGCAACGCGGACGGCTGCCTTCACGAAATCTACGTGGAAGCGAACCGCCGCTATCGCCCGGTGTTCAGCACCTACGCTCGGGATCTGAAGATGGGCTCCGACGGCGGAGCGCTGGTGATCGAAGTGTTCGGCGGGCGATCGAGCGGATCGTATCGGTGGAACGGCGGGAGGTTCGTGCCGCGGTCACCAAGAACTCGCGGTGAAAGGAACCGGCGTGCAGGAGACCGGCGAACGGCATGACTGCCTCGCGGAACGGATGTGCGGATGTGCTAAGGAGTCCAAATGTCTTCTTTCCCGATCGCTGCCCCCTCTTATTTGTCCGATGAATGTTTGTTTTCTGGCTAAACGAGGCACGTTGCAATGTTTGTTCAAGGCGGTAGAGGTAGATGATCGGCGATAGACGAGCAGAACGGCCTCATGCGGCGCATGATCGCGAGGCGAGTGCTGACGAAGCGCTTGAAGCCGCCCGCAAGATGCCACCCGGTCCAGAACGAAATATAGCCTTGAAGAAGGCCGGACAGCTTCGCAACGAGGCGAATGCACACGGCCGACGTCTTGCGAGGCACGTTGGGCCACCTCATTTAGGTTCAAAAAAAGTTCGACTCGCTCCGAAAACGCCGTTTCTTAGGATAAGCCCCGGGAATAACTCGCTTGAGAACTCGAAGAGGAGACCGAATGCTTGCGAAGCGAGGTGTACCCGCCGCGTCGAATGAGACGTCCGAGCCTGCGCTAGAATTCTCGACGGCAATCTGTCGAACGAATCTTTCGCCGCTTGATTGAATTACAAGGCAGACAATGATCTTCGGGTCATGTTGATGCACGCATCTTGGATGTAGCGCGCTTTACTCCTACTGCGTCACGGACGTCGCCATCTGCTGGATGCTGCGCCGGCGCCGCAGCATGGACATCGCGGTAAGGTTTTGATCAGTGCGCGGATTAATCGGGCGCGCATGGTTGCGATCGAGTTCGGGACGTGGCGTTCAGGCCGCGCGGGCGGAGCCTCTGGGTCGATAATCGTCGGGTAAGGGAGGTACCGGGACTGGCGCGGCGGAACGAGGTCCTGAGGGGGGAATCGTCGCCTGCTCGGCGATCAGGAAGCCGTAGGCTGCGATGCACAGAGTTGCGTGGTGATGGAAGCCTCGCCAGCCGCGACCCTCGTAGTGACCGAGCCCGACCTCTTGCTTGAGTTCCTGATAGTCACGCTCGATGCGCCAACGCAGCTTGGCGAGATCAACGAGCCGCTCGAAGCTGATGGTCTCCGACAGCGTGGCAAGCCAGTATTTGGTGGGCTCTGCTTCACCCTCTGGCCATTCGATCAGCAGCCATTCCGGCGACAGCTTCTCGGGGATCAGCTTGTTGTATCCGACACGGACGCGCACACGTGCAAAGCGCGAGGATAGCCGGTCGGCCGAGCCTTCCCGCCACGTCACCGTGCGCCAGGCCTGCTTCGGTAGAGCAAGCATCACTTCCTTGGCCGAAACCAGATCGGGTTCGTCGCGTCGGCCGGTATTGTTCAGCGGCCTGTCCTTGCGCCGCGGGCCGGTGCCGGGTCGCCACATCAATGTGTTCGGCAAGATGCTGGCCACGTAGAGCACGCCCAAGGCCGTCATGCCCGCGCGTAGCCGCGAGTCGTTGCCGTAGGCCGTGTCCATCAATCCGACGCCGCGCGGCAAGCCGGCTTCGCAAGCCCAGCGTATCTGCTCCAGCGCGATCTCCGGTTTGGTCCGGAACTTGATCTCCTTCGGAACGCCCGCCTTCTTCCGGCGCGCACGATCCTTCGCCCAGGTTTCCGGCAGATACAGCCGATAAGCCACCGGAAGACTGGCGGCATGGTTGGCGATCGATAGAGACACTGCCACCTGGCAGTTGGCCTGCTTGCCGAGCTGACCGCAATATTGGTGGTGAACGCCGACCGAATGCTTGCCTTGCTTGGGGAATGACGTGTCGTCGATGATCCACGCCTCGATCGGCCCGCTCCTCTCAACCGCGGGCAGCACGATCTCGCGGACCTTGGCAAGCACGTCAGCGTCCGGCCAGGTCGCGTTACCAACAAAATGCAGCAGTGATTGGTGCTGGGCTGCCGTCCGCGCCGGGGCCGTGCGCGCCGCCATCGGCTCGACGCTCTTGCGTTCACCCGGCAGCATCAAGCCGGTGCAATAGTCACGCAGTGGCCTCATCCGCACTGCCTGACCGATCACACTTCCAAGCCCCGCTACATACGCCGTAAACCGTGCCTCGCTGCCTTCACCCTGATTGAGATCCATCTGGCCCTCCGCATGCCAAACTGTGAATCTCTTCAAATATTTGATTCTCCGCCCCCGTGGGCGCGACCGAATGACTCAGTAAGATTACTCGATCAAGCAATGGTCCAACACTTATTCGAGGAGGCCTGCCAGGCATGACGGACGCTCACGCGGCCGCCCAGCCGCATCAAAGTGAGATTGCGACAATCGAGAGGATAAGATCCGATCAGCGACTGAACACCATTCGCGCAGACACCGGTCCGCGGTCTTTGGTGCTGTAGCAATGAACTGCCGGACCATTTCAGGTCGGCGGGCCTGCTCGCTGCATTTCGATGAACGGCGGCGACTTTGCGGACTGATCTTCCTCAGCCTGTTGCGTTCGCGACAGCCCTTCCATAAAGGCCGCAATACTGCCGGGCCGATCGGTCCCATCCGAAGCGGCGCTGCATCGCGGCACGGCGCATCGTTTTCAGCTTTTGGGGCGACGCATAAATGTCCACTGCCCGATAGAGCGCACCCAACATTTCGGCGAGCGAAGTCTCCTCAAACAGGAAGCCTGTCACGCCGTCTTCCACCGTGTCAGCCAATCCGCCAGTCTTTGACGCAACCGGCAGTGTCCCGAAACTCTGCGCATACATCTGGCTCAGGCCGCACGGCTCGAAGCGGGAGGGCATCAACAGGAAATCGCTTCCTGCAAACATTTGACGAGCTTCGCCTTCTTCAAAGCCAATCCTGACCCCGACATTGCCCGGATGCCGTACCGCAAGCTCCTGCAACGCCATTTCAAAACGCGCTTCTCCGCGGCCCGTGATGACAAGCTGTCCTCCCTCACGCAGAATGGTCTCGGTTGCCTGGATGGTGAGATCGATGCCCTTCTGATGGACCAGACGTGACACCACCGCAAACAACGGACCGCGGGAAACCGCGAGCCCGAACGCTTGGCGAACGTGCTCCGCATTGGAAGGCTTGCCAGCCCAGTCGCGGTTAACGAAAGGACCCACAGGATGCTGGCTCGTGGGGAGGCCGTGAGGGCCCCAGGTTTCGTCGATCCCATTAAGGATGCCGGTCAGCCGTCCCTGACTCGACCGCACTCGCAGAAGTCCGTCAAGGCCGCATCCAAGCTCGGGCGTTGTAATCTCCTGTGCATAGGTCGAGCTGACCGTCGTCACATGCGAAGCGTAGTAAATGCCGGCCTTTAGGAAAGACAGCTTGCCGTAAAATTCCACGCCATCGATCTGGAATGAAGCCTCGGGAATCCCCAGTGCCGGCAACCGCGCGGCCCCGAAGAGACCTTGGTAGGCGAGATTGTGAATGGTGAGGATCGTCGGCGTAGAAATGCCGCGCCAATTGAGAAAGGCTGCCGCGAGAGCCGAGGGCCAATCGTTGAGGTGCAGGAGATCGGGCCGCCAGGACAGGTCGCCCAGGCCACCCGTAAGCTCCGCCGCCGCGAGACCGAGCCGGGCAAAGCGAACATCGTTGTCAGGCCAGTCCACACCTGAAGCGTCACCGTAAGGTGACCCGTCCCGATCATAGAGCTCAGGGCAGAGAATAACGTAAACCACGAGCCCATCCGGCATTTCTAGCCGGCCGAGATCGCAAGCCGGCAGACCTGACTCGGCAGGTAGACGGGCCACGACAGAGAGTTCTTTGTGCCGCGCGAGAACCTCGCGATAGCCAGGCAACAGAACTCTGACGTCGTGGTACCCGCGCAAGGCCCGCGGAAGGGCTGAAGAGACATCGCCGAGTCCTCCAACTTTGACGAAATCGGCCATTTCGGAAGTGACGTAAAGAATCTTCGATTGTTCAGAGTTTGCCGCCCCCGACGATTGTTCGTCCCGCCCGAACCCGTTCCGGGAGACGACGGTCAGCTTGGCAATTTTCGGATATGCATGAGGCTGTGGAGATTGATGCATCGGCACACTCGCTACGATTTAGCCCCTGAAATGAAAGCGCTGCTGACTAGCTCCGGCAATCGAGGTGATTTGACCATCCAGGGGCAAAAGCCTCCTGTCAGAATTTACAGCATATTGGCAGCTGGGAGTCGTTGCGGTAGATCAATAAATCAGCATTCAAAGCGATATTATGCTTCGTGGTAGTCTTTGGCGCGCCGCGTCTGAAGCGCGCAAGGTGTTCGCCCCGGAATGAGATACATGTGCCAAGCCTCCATTTTGCTACTGGCGTCAGGTGAGCGGAAGTTCGGGCGCTGATCATCCTAATTCTGCAGGATGCATTGAAAGACGCCTAACTGGCCGAATTCTTACGGTCTAAAGTTACGAGCGGCGTGGGGCACTTGAATTGATGCAAAGACTTGATCTGCATCAAGCCTGCGGGCGAGAATCCGAGCTATCATTGTATTGCAAGGAGAATTATCATGAATCTAATCCGATCGACTGAGCCGCCCCGTCTCCGCTGTTGGCCCGCATTAGCTGCAGCCTGTCTGGTTTCGTCACTGGTGATGATCAATTCCGGCGCGCTGGCCGCGCAATCATTGAAAACCGCCATGATGGACGACATGAAAGAGATGGGTTCGATGGGGCCCGCCGCCCAACCCAATCCCATGCCGGGCATGGGCGCCACGTCCGGCAACCCGTCCGCCGGAATGGGTGGCAGCCCGCTTGGTGGCATGGAAAGCGGCTGCTGCATGGGATCGATGGGGCAGTCGCCCGGTGCCGGCTCGGCTGCCGCTTCCGGGATGTCGATGCAAACCAACCTTCCTGGTTTTCCCGGCGCGTCCCATATCTATCACGTCGGTGCGACCGGTTTCTATCTGGAGTATGCGGATAAACTCGGCCTCTCGACTGAGCAGAGGACAAGCCTTAACGACATAAAGCAAAGGGCCTTGGTCGAGCAGTCGAACCAACAGCGCAAGATTGACGAAGCGGAACAGGCGCTGTGGCTCTTGACCGCGGCAGAGCAGCCAGATGCGGTTGCGATCGAGGCAAAGGTAAGGGAAATCGAAAAAGTGAATGCGGACCAGAGATTATCTTTCATTCGATCCGTCGGCGACGCAGCAAAGAGCCTTACGGCCGATCAGCGAAAAGTGGTGTTGGGCTTGGCACCCATGCCTGGCGCAGGTGCCTCGTCCACCTCAGCTCCGCCCAAGCAGATGAATATGGGAAAATAGCAACCCGATCTGGGCCTACGCGAGTTGGTCGTGAGGCTCCTTTTGTAGCGTCTTGATCGAGCAGCGGGTCGAAGCCAGTGAGGACCTCGTCGATCATTCATCGCCCACTGGGACGTCGCAGTCACCGACAAGAGGCTCGGCGTCGTGATGGCTTAGCGAACAAGGCCTTCGCCGATCATGGCGAGGCCGGCGTCGTCCTCGCACTCGACCGCGGCGACTGCGAAGCGGTCCTTGCCCGCTTCGCTCGCGCTCGCCTGCAAGATGAGGGGTGCCGCATCCTTCGTTAAGTCCTGGAACGATCTGATGAACGCTGTCGCCGCCGAGGGCAGCAAGATGCCGGAAGTGAGCTGAGGCACCGCCACGGAAGGACCAGCCAACGCCCAATCCGTCTTACGGACGCTGCCAGCTTGGACATGGCTGCAAAGGCGCTACCAGGAAATCGAGATCCTGCACCTGCGTCAGCTCCTTGCCGAGGACGCCCAGCGCGGCGAGCGGTCCAATTCCAAGAACCGAAGAACCGGCGAGACGCTGCGGCGTCTGTTGCAGCTCGCCGAGCAAGCGAGGGCTACGCCAGTACATCGATGCCATGTTTCGCGCCGACCAAGGCCGTGATCGACGAGGGTTGCCGCTCCAAGTTCTGTCCGCCGCTTCTCGACGCTGAATTTCCATGCAGACGGAACGAAGCCTCTATATAGAGTTCGCCGTTTATGATGTAAAAATGTTGTGGTCGACCGGAGGAAGGCCCGCCTTGGGCTCGACCAGGATCAATCCATACCTGCCGTTGGCAATATCCGCGGCAACCATTGGTGTCGCGCGCAGTAAACGTAGAGGCCGGGAACTAGAGCCTTGAAAAGGTCATGGAGTATTCGTCGCCAGGATCGACCTCCAGAGCGTCGGCGCCGCGGCCGGGTCGGTTGTGGCAGGGACGTAGTGCCTCCGCGAGCCGGCCTTCTTGGTTCGACCGCGACTTGGTTCGACCGTGAATAAATCGAGCCTGACGGCCGGATGTTTCGAGGTTGATCACCTCGGAGACTACGCCAGCTTCAATTCCAATCATTCCAGCGACGGCACCTCGGCCCCTCTCCTCAGCCAATCCGAGCCATATCAATAGGTCGAACAATTTGAGTGAGGAGAGTCGCGTCTCTCATCAACGTTGCACGGTCGGCTGCGGCGATCCGATCTGTTCGAACACTCGCACGGAACGATCGCGACCCGCGTCCGGTGCACGGCTCCTCTCCTGGCTCTAAGCCGGATGATGCCTGCGATATAGACGGAATTATGCGTTCGCTCTTCGAGTCGATTTTCATACCCATTCGATCACGTATTCCAGAACTAATTGATCCAGATCAACGATGATCAAAACTCTTGGAATATCGTTTTCAGTGGCTCAGCCGAATGACCAGGCTCCCGATATCACAGAGTACAGCCTTTTCGTTAGAGCGGATTGGATAACGATTGGGCCTCGGAGCAGCGGCATGGGCCTCACAAATGATCGCATACAAGGGCGGCAAGAGTTTTCCGGCGCAGCGGTGAAGCGCTGCGGAGTCTACAATAAACCTGAGTACGTTCAATGACCATGGATGATCGAAGATCGATCTGTCGGCGGAGAAGGCTAAGTGGGCACGTTTTGGCCATCAGGAAGACGATCTTGGCACAAGTCGGGCCAGTTGCCGGATCGGGCCGATATCTCCTCGCATTTGTGTTGTGCGTTTCGGGCACAATTGCCAACGGATCACTTGTCGCCCAGACTTCTGTGCGGCAACCGCACCCATTTTCGACTGCAGCAGTCGTTTACGAATGGCACTACTCGTGCCCTCACCGTAATCCGGACGGCACCTGTCGATTTTCTATTCTGGCAGCGAGTTATTCCGGGAATAATGTGGCACATGTGCAGATCGTTCTCGCGTTCCAATCGGTGGGGTCAGGGGAGATACCGTTTTATTATTTTTGGATCACTTACATGGCCAAAGAGAAGACTGACTTGGTGATGTTACAGTCGAACGCTGGTGTTTCGTTTGTCGCGCAAGGCATGACGTTGGACGCGAATACGGGGCCGGTCAGGTCTGAGGCTGATCAAAAGTAGTCTAATATTGTCACGGAAATGATGTCGAAGTCGTAATTCTGGTTGGCGGATGGAGGCGTTCAATGCTCACGCTTAGATTCTTACTGATCGCTCCGCTTGTATTCGCTTCCTCGGTCCTTGCGCAGGGCACGCAGGGCATCAACGCGAACCAGCCACACAACGGCGTCGTTGGCTCCGGGTCTGCTGCTTCGCGCACGACGGTAGCAACGCAGCCCAGCAAAAATCCGTTTTTGAATCCGATCGGCCAGGGCGTTCCTCCGGCTGCTTCCGCAGGCGGCGCCCACAACAGCAATCTCACCAATGTCCCGCGCTAAGATCAGGGGACGCGTGCTGGATGCCGGTGGGACCAAGTCCGTCCGCGTTTGCATGTAGAGCCATCCAAGCATGACGACCAATGCAGCTGTAGCGAGATAGAAACGAAATCGTTGTCGCCGTTTAAGAAGCCTAATTGCTTGAATAGAGACGCAGTCTTGTAACTATGATTGGAGGAAGTCGAGATGAAATCCGTCAAATCTGCCTTATTCGCTTCCTTGTTGATGGTTGCACCGATAACAATGGTAAGCGCACAGGAGGCTTCTTTCGCCATTCCGCAATCCATTCGTCTGCAACACGACCAGATTGTCTCCCGCCTATCTTCCTACTCGAAGCACGAAAACCCGGTCGGGGCCACTGCGTCAAAAGCATTGGCTGCCCTGAATGCACATTACGCCAAGGAGGAAGCGTTTGTACTGCCTCCTCTGGGCCTGCTGCCGCGCATAGCAAATGGCGATCTCTCGAAGGATATGGAACCGGCTATTACGATGGCCAGCCGCACGCGTGCTGCGATGCCAGAACTTGAGAACGAGCACGTTCAGATCACGTCCCTGATGAATGACCTGATCGAAGCCGGAACGAAAACTCATGATGACGAGCTGGTGCGTCTCGCGACGCGAGTAGCCGCTCAAAGCCTAAATCACATCGAAGTTTTGGTGCCGACAACAATCATGATTGGCGACTATCTGCGGCAACTCTCCACCGTTACGCACTCAAAGTGAGGCGGGGTAGAGTCCCTCCTGCCCCAATGGTATGCCCCCGTCCGTGATGCTGCACCGGCTCAAAAGGACAATCCCGACGGGGGGCTGGGTCTTCCCGGCCGGAGAGGGCGGGACGGGAAGAGGCTAACCAACCTGCCTTCCGAACCGACGATACATAGCGCCTAGCCGTCAAAGTTGCGGTTGCCTGCTAAATGAGGCAACGCGCAGCCTGGTCGTCCTTGCGATTGCTTTCAACTCATAGCTTCATGTTGACCATTCCACGGCAATCCTGCGCGCAGTCGCGACATGTCGCAGCGCAACGCGCCATCCGATCGTCACCGGCGATCGCTTCGCAATCCTCGGCGCAGGCCTCACATAATTGGGCACATGCTCCGCAAATAACCCCGTGCTGCGGCGAAAAGCGGAGCAAGGAATTAGCTGTGGTCTGACACATTTCCGCGCAATCGAGCAGGAGGGCCATATGCGCCGCCGTTACATGACTTCCTCCCATTTCGGTACAGTACCGTGCGGTCTCGATGCACACACGATGGGATTTGAGGCACACTTCTATGCAACCTTCCCGCGTCATGGTAATCGCCGACATTCCCGGCATGGCAGACGAAGTGGGATCTGATCCTTGGGCTAATACCGTCCCTCCGACGGTACTGACTGCGGCAAGGACCGTGGACGATCCGAGAAGCTGGCGACGGTCCAACATGTTATTCTTATTTCCCTTCATCAGTGTACCAGTCATGCTATATTGAAGCGAGATAGTGAGCTTGACCTACATCAATTTTTGACCTCCGCGACTAGTCCGTCGATCCGAATGCCGCAATTCTGGTCTTGCAAGCCGCGCAAGAATTATCAAAATGGACGGTAGCCGTCTGGGGCGGATTCTACGCTCATGGCTACTTCAATCGGTTACAGCCGACTCCCGACAGTTTAGGGAGTCCATCATTGAGAGCGACTGCGCTGGTCAATGGTCGGGCAGGCTATCGCGCCGAGGTCGTCATGCTCGTCCACTCTCAAACGGCCGGAGGCGCGCTCCGCGATACGACGCGAGAGGCGCTGATGTGACCGAACAAGTGCGCCTTCAACCCCTTTCGATCCGCGCAAGGTTTGCCCTGCTCCTCGGAATATTCGCGGTCGCCGTCGGCTATGGCATTGTGATGCCGATCTTGCCCTTCGTCATCGAGCGTCTCGCGATGACTGCGGACGCCACGACCCTTTCGCGGCATACAGGATTCCTGGCGGGGGTCTATGCGCTCGCTATTTTTCTGTTCGCGCCGGCTTGGGGCAGGGTTTCGGACCAGCGCGGACGGCGCCCGGTCATCGTCACGGGATTGGTCGGTTTTGCAATCACGTTGGGTATCTTCGTGCTCGCGGACAGCCTGCCGTTGCTCTACGTGGGACGCTTTCTCGCCGGTCTGTTCGCGGCGGCGGTCGCGCCAGCGGCCTATGCCCTCGTTTGCGATCACGCGCCCTCCGATGAGTGGCGGGCGCACCGTTTTGCCTTGATCAACGTCGCAGGCGCGGCTGGGTCATTTGCTGGGCCGACGGTAGGCGGCATGATTCTGCAGGCACGCTTTGCCGAGGCAATTGCTGGGAGGTTCACTTCGCCCGTTGTCGCGGCGGTGAGTGTTGCGTTGGCGGCAGCGTTGGCGATACAAGGCTTGGTGCCTGCGACAGCGCAGAGAAAAGATAGTGAAATGGCCTTTGCGGCATCTGCACCGGGTGATCGCGAGCTCGTGCTACGTCTATGCGGCCTTATGTTTGTCACGACCGCCGCGGTCAGCGCGTTCGACGTCGGGCTGCTGTTGCGAGGCAAACAGGTTCTTCGCATGGATGCCTGGCAACTAGGCGCGATGTTCGCCGAGTGCGGTTTGGTGATGCTGTTTGTTCAAGCAATTGTGTTTTCGCCGCTAATCAAACCACAAACAACGCGCTGGTTTTTGACCCCCGGCCTGATTGCTTTAACCGCAGGCCTCATCGCGATCCCGTTGGCCAGCAGCTATGTGCTTACCTCCGTCGGGATTGCAGTCGTTGCTGCAGGCGCCGGCCTCGTGTATCCAATTGTGACGTATTGGGTGCCTCTCGGGTCCAACGGTACCCGAGGAGCCGATCTCGGCCGCGTAACGGCGGCTGCGAGCCTCGGGCAGGCACTCGGCTCGACTGCCGGCGGACTGCTGTTCGATGCATTGATCCTGCCAAATGCAGTCTTCAGTTCCGCTGCACTGATGGCACTGGCGGGCGCGGGTGCCAGCATTGGCCTGCCGCGCCTGTTGATGCCCCGTGATCGCATTGTCCGATCGAACATCCGGGCAGGTTCAGAAAATCAAAAGGATGGTGCTTAAACGAATGGCCAAATAGCGCGTGATTTGCGTTCAACGGATTTCGTAATTTGCCCATAAGAAATTCGAGCTCCGCTGGTACCGAAGTTCGACTTGAATGGCGAGTACAGCACGAAATAGACCCGTGCGCTTAGCGTGCAAACTTAGCCGATTCCACTAAGCGAACCCGGGAAAGGTCGTTTGTACACATAAAAAATGAGACCGTCATGTCGACGCGACCTAGACTAAAAATTCGCTGACTGCAATATCGCCCGGCGGCGACCGATAACGTTCAATGCTGGCGGAAATTGACTACGGTAGCGGCTCCGGCGATATTGGCCACTTCGATGTCGAGCTGGTAGCCCGGTTTAAGTGTGGCAAGCAACGCCGAGTCATTGACGGCGAGGGTCATTGTCATCGCGGGCATGCGGATGCTCTTGACTGCCACATGAGAGACCTCGATTCTCTGAGCGAGAACGTTTATCTTCTTCACTTGGGCGCTGACCCAAGCAGTCTGCAGGGAGTTTGGTTGAAGAACTCGTCGGGCCGCCAACATGCGGGCAGTGTGCTCGGGAGTTCCGTACTTTGAAGGCGCACTGTTCGACGCACCGGCCTCCGCGCGGTTGGATACCAGAAATTCCGCAGATATGATCGAAAGTGTCGCGACTATTGCAATAAAGCCCTTGAACATTGACCCCTCAGATCTGGCTTCGAACGACGCTTAAACTAGCGGTGCAACTGCTGCACGCGTAGCTTCTGTTAACGCCCACACAAGTTAGCGATGCACGACATTCAAAGTCGAGTAATTTTGGCGCTACATTTCATAGCAATAAAAGAGCTAAAACCAAAAAATTGCAGCTTCTTGCTTACACATTCATCAATTCGATGCTCGACTCTGGAGTCAGAGTTCGAACAGGGCTATTTTGGAGCTAGTTAATAATGTATTGTTACTTGGCTTCGTTGAAGATCCATCAGCGGATGGCCGAAGATGCGCTCCTAACCGATGGCTGGACACGTGACTTCTGCAGCTGAGGCAATGATCCGTGCGCTGTTCGCTGAGATCCTCGCGAAATTGGAGAGCCTGCTCGCGACCGGAGAAACGAATCGCATCGACCTAAGACGATTGCCACTGCCCGCTGATGGTCTTCATAAGATTCGGGACTTTCTCGGGGAAGGCGAAGTCCATGCGACGGTACGCGGCGTAGGCTCGTGCATTTTCCAAGAAACGCGCACGTACGGCGTATGGTGGATGACCCAACGCAACACCGCGGGCGACGTCATCGGCGAGTTCATCGAGGTCGCACGGGTCCCCGAGCTGTTGAAGTCTGGGGATGTCGAGATACGCGACTCCGTCGAAGACCTACGAATGCGGCTTGCAACGGTGGGAGTTCACGGCTCGATCTAATAATAACATAAGCCGCGCCTCAGCAAATTCGCGGCAGAGGATCGGCTTCGAGTTCCTCGATCAACCGCTCCCCGCCGATCTCCGTCTCCAGTACGACGTATGGTTCCTCGCAGCCGACCGTGCCGATCTCCACGGCGTCCGGCGATTGTCCGGGACCTCGCATGGCCGCCAACGCGGCGGGCGCCGAGGCAGGATCAACCACGGCAACGACGCGGCCTTCACTCGCAAGATACAACGGGTTGTAACCGAGCATTTCGCATACCGCTCGTACTTGATCGCGGATCGGGATAGCCGGCTCGGACAATCGGATGCCCATACCCGTGTGCCGAACGATCTCATGCGCCACGGTCGCCAATCCGCCGCGGGTCGGATCACGCATGAAACGTAGTCCGGGCACGTCGACAAGCGCGCGCGTCACCGGCAACACGCTTGCCGAGTCCGAGACGAGATCGCCGCGGAGCCCGAATTGGCCGCGAGCCAAAAGGACGGCGGTGCCGTGATCTCCCACCGGTCCGCTTACCAAGATGTGGTCGCCGGCTGCAATCCGCCCCAGACCGAGATCAAGACCGGCGCGGCGGAGTCCGACCCCCGACGTTGCCAGATAAACCCCGCCGCCCTCGCCTCTCCGGACCACTTTGGTGTCGCCTGCGACGACCTTGACGCCGGCCTCCGTGGCCGCCGCGGCCATGGATGCGGTCAGCCGATCCAGCAGGCCCAGATCGAGCCCCTCTTCGAGGAAGCAGTTAAGCGTTAGATACAACGGTTCCGCTCCGGACACCGCGAGGTCGTTTACAGTGCCATGCACCGCCAAGCTTCCGATGTTGCCCCCGGGAAATTCCAGCGGGTCGACTGTGAACCCGTCCGTGGTGATCATCGGCGTGGCGCCTGTCGGCAAAGGCGGCAAAGCCGCGGCGTCGGCATCGGTATCGAGCAGCGCATTCCCCAAGTGGCGGACGAACAACTCCTCGATCAACTGGCGCATCCGCCGTCCGCCATTGCCGTGGGCCAATGACACGCGGCCATCAGACGAGGCGAAGTCGCCTTTTCCCTGCGAGTTCATGTGCCCGCACTCCTGGCCGCGAACTCGACCGCCTGTCCAAAACTGAGGCCGCCGTCGTTCGGCGGCACGCGTTCGTGGAGCAGTATCTCGAAACCATCACACTTCAGCAAGGCGACCGCGCGCTCCGTAAGCAGCCGATTCTGAAACACGCCGCCGGTCAGACCCACCGAATTTGTGCCGTCCACGGAGCGCCGATATCTCGCGTCGGCCAGGATTGTGGCGGCCAGAGCCGCGTGAAACGCCGCCGCGCGGCGGCTGACGGGCACCTCCGCCTCCAGCAATAGCGGCACGAGCGGTGTCCAATCCATGATGCGGAGATCGCCAGCCTCAAGCACCGGAAGCGGCGAGGCGTCTGGCAGGCTACCGGCGATGCTTTCGACCAACGCCGGAGCATGCCCGTCATAGCTCACCGCCTCTGCGAGGCCGAGCAGCGCCGCGGCCGCATCGAACAATCGACCCACGGCGCTCGTTTCAAGCGTGCCGGACTTCGTCTCCCACACACGACGGACGTCGACAAATTCGGGCCGGTGGTTGCCCCAGTCGATGCCGGCTTCCCAGCAAACCGAACAGGCGCTGCGCCATGGCTCGAGGGCGACGCGATCACCACCAACCAAGCGGATCGGACGGATTGTCCCGACGCGCCGCCAGCGACCGGGAGATCCCATCAGCGTCTCGCCGCCCCATGACGTTCCGTCCTGACCGAATCCCAAACCGTCCCATGCAAACACCAGCATCGGCGCCTCTCTGCCGTGCTCCCCTGCCAGCGCAGACGCGTGCGCAAGGTGATGCTGGATCGCCGCAGACTTCAGGCGTTGCCGAGATGTCCACCGAGTACTGGTGAAATCGGGATGGGCATCGTGAACGATGTGTCGCGCGACGGTGCCATAGAGCGATTGAAGGCCGTTCGCGGCCTGCTCAAAGACGCGCAAGGAGCGCATGTTGCCCATATCCCCAATATGGGGGGAGATCACGATCCGATCGCCGAACGCCAAAGCGACCGTTGTCTTCAACTGGCCGCCGCACGCCAAGATGGGTTCGGGCAACAGATATGGAGTCTTGATCGTCAGGGGTGCCGTTCCCCGTCCGAGCCGCAGGGACTTCATTTGTCCGGCGATGACCTGCACGACTGGATCGTCTGCGGGGCGTTCGATTGCTCGGTCATGATGCAGAAAGCCGTCGCAGCAGCGGGCCAGCCGACGTTCAACGTCCGCCGCATCCGTGAGCACTGGCTCACCGCTGATATTGGCGCTGGTGGCGACCACCGGTTTTTCAAACGCGTCGAGCAGTAAGTGATGCAACGGACTGTATGGCAGCATCAGGCCCACATACGCCATTCCTGAGGCCACAGCGGGCGCAAGAGGCGACTCCGGACGCTTGCGGACGAGGACGATCGGACGGGAGGGATCAAGCAGCGCAGCTTCTTCGACCACGTCAATTGCCGCCAGACGTCGCCATGCGAGCTTATCGTCCGTCGGCACCATGACGGCAAACGGCTTGTGCGGTCTATTTTTGGATTGCCGCAGTCGAGCCACCGCACTCTCGCGCGTAGCGTCACACAGGAGGTGATAGCCACCGATTCCCTTTACGGCCACCGTCAAGCCGCGCCGCAAAAGATCGACAGCCGCGGCCAGAGCATCGTCGTTTTCGACCGCGAGGTCGCCGTCTGCGGCGACGAACCGCAAGCGCGGCCCACAATCCGGACAGGCGATTGGCTCGGCGTGGAACCGGCGGTCATTAGGGTCGGCGTACTCCCCGCGGCAGCGCCGACACAACGCGAAATCCGCCATCGTGGTGTTCGCGCGATCATAGGGAAGCTTGCGAATGATAGTATAACGTGGGCCGCACTGCGTGCAATTTGCAAAGGGATAACGGTATCTACGAGCGGTGGGATCATGAATCTCTGCAAGACAATCTTCGCAAATCGATTGATCTGGCGCGAGCTCGACCGCGCTGAGTCCTCCACTTCCACTTTCGACAATTAAGAAATCGTCGAACTCGTCGGTATAAGTCGGAACGATTGATTCAATCTGTGGCCTTGCGAATGCCGGAGCCTTGGCAATCAGATCCATGGCGAATTGATCTAGGCTACCCCGGTCGCCGCGCACGAGAATCTGAACGTGGCCTGAGTAGTTACGGACCCATCCGGCAAGCCCCAACTGCTTAGCCAAACGCTGGACAAATGGCCTGAAGCCAACGCCCTGAACACGTCCGACAACCTCGATGCTGCGGCCTTCCAAAGCCGCAATTTGGGAAGCCTCAGGCACGCTAAACGTCCTCGACTGGCCGATCGCACCACTGCCTCGCTAAGCGAATGGCGAGACCAGACACCTGCGAAATCGCAGCAGCGACCGGCGAAGTCGGCTCCTCGCCCCAATCGATGCGCAGCGGTTGAATCCCGATCAGCGCTCGGTGACTTGGTAGACAACCATCAAGGCGCGCCATATCAAACAATTCTCGTAGCCCGACCTCGTGCGCGGTGTGCTTTGAGCTTCCAAGGAACCGATCCAGTTCGTCTCCGACGAAACAACGGAACGAGCCCGGCGAACTGCCGAGATTGGCGGCATCAATGACGATCAGGCGCTTGGCCGCTTCAATGACCGGAACGAGATTAAAGCTCAGGGTTCCGCCATCGACTAGCTCGATATCGTCGCAGTCTCCAGCGAGGTCTTGCAGCCGCCGTACGACGTGAACACCGATTCCCTCATCGGCGAGCAGGGTATTTCCCACGCCAAGTATGGTCACACCGGGACGTTGCTCAGCCTGAAGCGCGCAAGTCATCCCACCTCCCTGAGAGCCGGCCCAACCGACCCTGAGCGGGATCTCGCGCCATGTCGATGGCCCGCACTCCACCAAACATGGCAGGCTCCCTCGTCGGAAACCATGCAGGGGCCGATGGGTGTCGCGGGCGTGCAAGCGGCGCCATAGAGCCGGCAGTCGGTTGGCAACACTTTTCCAAGGATGACCCTGGCACAGTCGCAGCCGGGCGGCATTTCGCCGCGACGCAGCCGTTCCTTGCCGTTCTCCAACGGAAAGCGAAGCCTTGCGTCGTGCGCGGCGAACTCGGGAAGCAGCCGGTAGCCAGAACGTGCAATGGACCCTATACCCCGCCAGTCCGCATCGACCACTTCCATGGTCTCAGCGATGCAACGGCGCGCCGTCGGGTTGCCGCCCGGCCTGACGCTCTCGCGGTAACAATTGTCGAGGAAGACCCGGCCATCGGCGATCTGACGCAACGTCGAATAGATCGCGGCCAAGAGGCTTTCCGAGGTGAAGCCGGCTATAGCGGCAGGCATGTCGTGATCGCGGACGACGAAATCCCACTCTTCCGGCCCCATGACCGTGGCTACATGACCCGGCGCAATCAGGGCCTGGAAGCCGGGCCGCTCGGACTGCAACAGCATCGCGACCGCCGGCCAGGTCAGCCGCCCCGACACCAGGAGCAGCAGATTTCGCGGTAGTTCCTGGCTTATCAACGCCGCCACCGGGGCGAGCGTGGTCTCAAAGCCGGCAACGAAAAATACGATTGAGCGCGTCGGATTGTCTTTGGCGATCGCGGCAGCTTCCATTGGGCTGGCGATGGGTCGGATGTCGGCGCCTGCAGCCTTGGCCTGTTCAAGCGACCTCGGCTGTCCCTTGGGCTCATTGACCGGCACCCGCAACATATCCCCGAATGCGACCAGAATGACCCGCTCAGACAGGGCTAGGCGTATGGCCTCGAAAACGTCTTCTTCGGGACAAACACAAACCGGACATCCCGGGCCCGGAATCAGATTCACACCCGATGGCATTAGCGCTCTGAGCCCTGCCGCCGCCAACGTCCGCTCATGACCGCCACACACGTTGAGGATTCCGACCGGCCGGGTGAGCGGAAGATCGTGGATGCGCTTGAGCCAGGCCCGTGCAGGCGTTGTCATGGCCTTCGTCCCGCGGCGGACACCGGATGGACGTGCGTGTGATAACGCTTCTCCACCCCGGCCAACTTCGACCCACGATCGCCTCGGCGACGCTCCGCCACGGTTTTGCGCAGCCATTCGATCCATCCGCTTTGACCCTCCGATCGGCGGGCTGTCGTTTCAAACAGAGGTCCGCCGTATCCCGAGGCTTTGAGCGCCGCCGCGGCACGCGCCGGGCTGAACTCTTCAAGATAAGGAAGCAGATCAGTCTTGGTCAGGACGACCAGGTCACTGCCTCGAAACATCACGGGATATTTTGACGGCTTGTCATCTCCCTCGGTCACCGACAAAAGGGTGACGTTGAAGTGCTGCCCGAGATCGAAGGCAGCCGGACATACCAGATTGCCAACGTTCTCGATAAACACAACGTCCAGATCATCAAGTTCGAGATGATGGAGTGCATCGTGCACCATCACCGCATCGAGATGACATGCGCTACCGGTATTGATTTGAATCGCAGGTACGCCTTTTGCCTTGATGCGGTTGGCGTCATTCTGGGTCTCGAGATCACCTTCGATCACCGCGATCGCGAGCTCTGTGCCGAGGCGATCGATGGTGGCTTCCAGTAGCGACGTCTTGCCGGCCCCGGGCGATGACATCAGATTGATAGCAAGCACGCCATGCCGGTCAAAGTGTTCGCGGTTGTGCAGTGCCTCCTTGCGATTCGCATCGAGCAAATCGGCGACGAGATGCGTGACGGACGGATCGCGTCGCCGGACCGTCACATCAACTTGCCCTCCAGTAGAATCGTGCAAGCGATGTTCGTCGGGCGCCGCGCAACCACAGTCCTTACACATGCGAACCTCCCTTTTTGCTGTCAGAAAGACCAGCGCCGATCACCTGCGATTGGCGCGCATTCTTCACTGCTGGTCTATCATAGTCCGTGACATCCATCTCGATCGCCGACAGAATTAGTTCCTCACCCTCAATGACCCGCGCCCGATACCCGCCGCAATGCGCGCACAGCAACCTGTTCACCGCTACTTCGCCTTCCGCCCCGCATGCCAGGCAGCGGATGCGTACAGGGGCCAAATCGACATTCAGTTCGGCACTCTGTGCAATGGTGCCAATTCTCGCTACCGCGAATGCCCGCTTCAGCAATCCGGGTTCGACGCCGGACAGCGGGCCGACGCGAACGGAGACGGACCATACGGCCGTCGCTTCCGCGGCAAAAGCCACACGTTCCACTTCACCAATCAGAGCCAGACAGACAGACAGTTCATGCATGTCGCCCGTCCGTTGCAGCAAGCACCGCGTCGAATGTCTCCCAATAACGTTGGGTCTCGGCGAGGTCGAGGACCTCGATCGCGTAGCCAAAATGAACGAGCACGTGATCACCCACCGAGACCGGTCGGTCCTGCAGGAGAAACAGGCTGACGTCGCGCGACACTCCCTTGATCTCGCAGCGCGCAAGGAAACCTTCGATCGACTCGATCCGCATCGGTATCGCCAGACACATGGTGCGGCTCCAAATAAAAGGCTGCTTGGCTACATGTTGTCGAGTAATGGTGCGACACCATCGGATAGTGCGCGCCGCTGCGTTTCGTCGAGCACCTTGCTGAGGCGAGACAATGCGGTACCCGCCGCACGCAGAGCGGCGATGCGTTCCGACAGATCGCGTTCGCGCGCCCTTAGCCGAGCCGTCGGCTCGGTGGCCCCGGGAGCAATTGCCTCGCGCGGTGCTGCAGTCGCGATCGCGTCAATGAATTCCCGCCAGGCCGGCTCCTGCCCAAGCTTGATGCCGATGGTGTCATGCAAAGTCGTCAACCGGCTGGTCAGCTCTGCAGGAGACACTTGAACGGCCGACTGGCTCTGCGGCTTGGTCGGCGGTGGTTCAGCCGGGGCCGTTACAGTCGGCCCACCGGCGTCGGGTGCGGCAGCGACCGGCGCCTGCGTCGTGCCTGGGGTTCCCGTGTCGGGGGGGATGCCCATAGCACCGGCGCCGGGAGAGGTCTTCGGCGATACAGAAGGGCCGGCGGGCTCGATCGTTGCGCGCTGCTGGGGCGCGGCTGGCATCGGCATCTGCGAACTGGCCGAACCGCCGGGGCAGAAGAAATCGAAACCGGCGCCGGCGCGGCCACGGTCGAATTCCGTCCAATTCGGCTCGATGCGGTGCTCCGGCGCGCTGTCGAAGGTCCCGAGGTGGTGGCACATCGCGCAATGCCCCTGGTGGGCGCGAACCCGCAAACGTCCACGATCGATGCAGTAACTATCGATCAGGTCGCCGTAGCCCGAACCGGGCCGCGCCACCGCCGAGCCGTCTAGCGCCAGAACGAACAGTGCGCAGAGGAGCGACGGTCTGAGGTAACGCGAGCGTCGATGTTGCGCCCTGTCGTCGACACCTTCCGCAGGCGGCGCCGCCACCGTGCGGCAATGCTCGAACATCTGGCTTTTCATCATAGCACGTTTACCCGTACCAACTCTTCGCCATGCGGATCGACGACGTGGACGGCACAGGCAAGGCAAGGATCGAAGCTATGGATGGTGCGAAGGATTTCGATCGGTTTTGCGGGATCGTGGAGCCGATGTCCGCGTAGCGCCGCCTCATACGGACCTTCGCGCCCCGCCGTGTCGCGCGGGCCGGCATTCCAGGTGCTGGGTACTACCGCCTGATAGTTAGCGATTCGCCGATCCTCGATGGTCACCCAATGGGCGAGTGCGCCGCGTGGCGCTTCCATCACGCCGACGCCGCGCGCCTGCTTCGGCCAAGTCGAGGGGTCGAACAGAAGATCGTTGAAGGTCGCGAGATCGCCGCTCGCAATCCTGGCAATCAGTGCATCGTACATCCCGCTCATTTCGTCGGCGATCAATTTTGTTTCCAGCGTCCGGGCGGCGATGCGGCCAAGCGTCGAAAAGAGAGCTGAGACCGGCAGGTCCAGCCGGCCCAGGCTGTGATCGACGAGACCGCGGGTTGCCCGGTCGCCGCTCGCGTACAAGATCAGCACGCGTGCGAGGGGCCCCACTTCCATCGGCAATCCCTTCCAGCGCGGCGACTTGATCCAGGAATATGACTGGTCGACGTCGAGCTGCTCGTAGGGCGGCGTCGGGCCGGTGTAGTTGAGGTTGGTTTCGCCATCGTAGGGGTGGAGGCCAGTCTGCTTGCCCGCACTATAATCGTACCAGGAATGTGCGACGAACTCCTGGATCTCGGTCGGATCCTCGAAATCCACCGACATCACCTTCGACAGGTCGCGGTTCAGAATTACGCCTGGCGGGATACGTAGGGTGGTCCGTTCCGCCGCACCGACGCCTCGCGGGAACTCGCCGAACGACAGGAAATTGCCGACACCCTCCCCTCGGCTTGCCCAGTCCTTATAGTAACCGGCGATCGCAAGCGTGTCGGGCAAATACACTTGATCGACGAAGGACCGCATCTTGCCGATCATCTCTCCGACAAAACGCAGGTTGTCGGGTGTCACCGCGGTCGCGTGCGCCGTCTCCGAGATCGCGCAGGGTGCGCCGCCGACCACGAAATTAGGATGCGGGTTCTTGCCACCGAATATGGCGTGAATCTTCACGACATCGCGCTGCCAGGCAAGCGCTTCCAGATAGTGCGTTACGGCGAGCAGATTGACCTCGGGCGGCAGCTTGTATGCCGGATGCCCCCAATAGCCGTTGGTAAAGATGCCGAGCTGACCGCCTTCCACGAAGCCCTTGAGCTTCTGTTGGGTGCTCCGAAAATATTCGGCGGAATTGTTCGGCCATGCGCTTAGGGTGGTCTGAAGCTTCGCGGTGGCTGCCGGATCCGCCTTCAGCGCCGAAACGATGTCGACCCAGTCCAGAGCATGTAGATGGTAGAAGTGCATGACGTGGTCGTGTACGAACTGCGCGGCGATCATGAGATTTCGAATGTGCTGCGCGTTCTGCGGGATGACGTAACCGAGGGCATATTCGACCGCGCGTACCGAGGCGATGCTGTGTACGACCGTGCACACGCCGCAGAACCGCTGCGTAAATGCCCAAGCATCCCGCGGATCACGCCCCTTCAGGATCACTTCGATGCCGCGAACCATCGTCCCGGAGCTCGATGCTCGAGTGATGTTGCCCTGCGCATCCGTCTCCGCCTCGATGCGGAGATGGCCTTCGATACGCGTGACCGGATCGACCACGACCCTACGGGTCTTGCCTTCAGTATCCCCGCCAGCTTGCTTCTTTGGGAGACCCTTACGACCTGCCCGCTCAGAAGAGCTTGCCATAGAATCCCCCTTCACGATCCCAAAATTTTGGCTGCGCGCAGCCGAGGCAGCCATGGCCGGACAGCATGGGAAAACTGGTCTTCTGATTCCACTTCACGGTGGTGCAGGCATTAAAGGTCGTCGGGCCTTTGCAGCCGAGATCCTTAAGGCAATATCCTCTCCGGGCGCCCTCATCGTCGAAGGTCTTCGCAAACAGGCCTTGATCGAAGAATGGCAGCCGAGGGCAGTCGTCATGCACAGTGCGCCCGAAGAAAGGTATAGGTCGGCTGAGATCATCGAGCGGCGGTGACTTGCCGTAGGTCAGGAAGTAGACGATGACACCGGTCATGACTTCCGGCACCGGGGGACAGCCCGGCGCGTTGATGATGGGCGCCGTTACCGCACCCTGATCGATCAAGTCGCGCAATGCATCAAGGGCGCCGCCAGAGTTCGTAGGATTTGGCGCCGCTGCCGGAATACCGCCATAGGCGGCGCATGAACCTACCGCGACGATGAGCGCTGCGCCGCGCGCTGCGGCCCGGATGAGCTCTACCCCGCTTTTTCCACCCGTGGTCGAGAGCACGCCGGATCGACCGGTCGGAATGCCGCCATCGATGATCAACACGTACTTGCCGAAATTTCTCTCAATAGCTTGATCGCGCGCCCGCTCGGCCGCGATTCCCGCGGCCGCCTGCAGCACATGATGGTAGTCAAGCGAAAATTGGTCGAAGATCAACCCCTCGAGCGTCGGTTCAAACGAGCGGAGCAACGATTCGCTGCAGCCAGTGCATTCCTGGACCGAGAGCCATATCACGCTTGGACGGGACTTGTTTGTTAGAGTATCCGCGATTGCTTGCGCCGCGCTAGGAGGTAGCGCCAATAGCGAGGCCATATATGTGCAATAGCTAATAAAGCTCCGCCGCGAGACGCCTTGCCGCTTCAGATCATCGTATATGGATGGGCGGGCGTCTGAGCTGCTCATGCGCTTTCTCGCCGATTACAAACCGGGTGCCGCGCGATTGCGTGGCATCCGACCGTTACCCCGATTAAAACTGACCTGCAGATCATTTGCAATTACTTGATCCGCCAGCCCCAGTCTGGCCCGACGACGTCGTCTGGCCGCCCGGCGAACAGGGCTGGCCGTCTTTGCCCATTTCCCTCTCCATCATTTTGGGCCCCATGTTCTGCATCTGACGGCCATGCTCCATGCCTTGCATGGGCATGGACGACGACCCTGTCGAGGGTGCAGCAGGCTGCTGCTGATCTGCCGGTGGCGCAGCTTGCTGGGTTTGCGCGGAAGCAGCTGTCACTGCGAGCGCGGCCACAAAGGTGCCCGTGACCAACAGGTTGCGGAATGGAATGAATGGGCTATGTGTCGCGTTCATTGATGTTACTCCATATTCTTTGGTTTTCGATTCGAGCCGCCCCTCCGGGCTCCTGATAATTCCCATATGCGTCACGGGATCTTTTGCTTAATTCGCATCAAGTCGTGGAGAGGTTTCAATCCGTGAAAGATTATTTTGCGGTTCGTTTCGAGAGTTGTCCCGCCGGTTGCGGCTCCTAGCATCACTCACGCGCAGCGCGTGCAGTCAGGCGCGCCAAGGCGCATTGAAGCCCAAGCTGCGAACGAAATATTGATCCAAATCAAGATTTGGACCGATGCCCTGATGGAGAGTTGGCAAATTTTGCGAACAATCGCGCCGGCCGAGATATAGTCAGATGCATCAAACAGAGCTCGACAGCGACATCACGCAGATGAAAAGCTACCAATGATCCTGCACGCGGCGACACAAAGGATGCTGGCGCCGATCTTTACGCCAGCAAAAGCACTAGGCGTTCCCCGCAATCCTTGGAGCATTCGCCTTTCTGGCCACGATCTCGTCCATGCATGGCATCGCGGCGACGGGACTTTTAACAGCGAACGTCTCCGACCGCCCGGTTCGGTGCGTCCATGCCGAGGAGCGTGTTCCGTCGTTCGCGTTCAGTACATTGCCGCTTTGCCGAATGCGCGCACGAAGGCGAGCCATGCGTCGGATTCTAAGTTCTCGTCTTCCCGCGCCCTTGGTTCGTCCGCGTCGCTAACCGATTGGAAAACCGCGGCGAGAGGTCCATAGCGCCCTATTCGTTTCTGAGGTAAGCGTGGCGCCGAGGCCCTTTGGATTTTTTGTGCGGAGTCTTGAGAGCACCGTTAGAAGAGTCATCTTCTGCAAGGGTGCTCATAATGGACGACCATTCGGACGACATAAGACGACCGTTGTCACCGCGTATTGAAGTGTTCGCAGGCGCAGGTCGCAAGCGCTGGCCGGATGATTTGAAGGCGCAGATTGCTGCGGAAAGCCTCGAGCCGGGGGCGGTTGTCACAGACGTCGCCCGTCGCCATGGCTGCCGGCCCCAGCAGGTGCATGACTGGCGGCGCCGGGCGCGTTTGGGCCAATTGGTATTGCCGGCGTCGGCGGACACGCTGTCGTTCGTGCCGGTGATGTCGGAATCGGCGTTGCCTGCGGCCGCAGACCCCTCCGGGTCGCCGGAAGCCGCCGTTGTGACGGTTGAGTTCCAGGGCGCGCGCGTGGAGGTGCGCGGGGCGCCTGGCCTTGCTGTATTGAGCGATGTGTTCATTGCGCTCCGCCGGACACGTTCATGCTGACGCCACCCGCGAGCCTCATGATCTACGTGGCGACGCAACCTGTCGACTTCAGGAAGGGAGCGGAAGGCTTGGCGCTGCTGGCGAAGGAGACGCTGGGCCATGACCCGATGAAGGGCGTGGCGGTGGTGTTCCGTGCGAAGCGCGCCGATCGGGTGAAGATCGTCGTCTGGGATGGCAGCGGCCTTGTGATGTATTGGAAGCGGCTCGATGGCAGCGGCTTCAAATGGCCTCCCATCGTGGCCGGCGTGATGCGGATGAATGCCGCCCAGCTGTCCGCGCTTCTGGCCGGCATGGATTGGACGCGCATGCACGCGCCTCGAATCCCGCAGCCGAAAGCGCTTGCGTAAAAATGCAAATCATCGCTGCATCGTGACGCGAAGCATGGCAAGCTCGGGCCAATGAGTGATTTGCCCGATGAGCTGCCGAGCGATCCAGCCGAGTTGCGTGTCTTTGCCACGGCTCTGCTGGATCGCTGTGCCCGGCTCGAGCGGTTGCTCAAGCTTGCAAAAGATGCGCAGTTCGGTCGGTCCTCGGAAAAGCTGGACGCTGATCAGCTACAGCTTGTTCTGGAGGACGTCGAAGGGGCCGTCGCGGCTCTCGAAACAGCCGAGGATCGCGCTAATCCCAGAACCTCCGAGAAGAGAGCGGCCGAGCGTAGAACCAACCGTGGTCAGCTTCCGGAGCATTTGCCGCGCATCGTCGAGACCCTGATGCCGGCGGAGACTTGTTGCCCGTCTTGTAAGGGCGACCTCTTTGAGATTGGTCGGGATGAGAGCCAGAGGCTGGACGTCGTTCCGGCGCAGTATCGCGTCATCGTCACCCGCCGGCCCAAGCTGGCCTGCCGTGCCTGTCATGGCGTCGTCCTCCAGCACGCTGCTCCCGAGCGACTGATCAGGGGTGGATTGCCCACCGAGCGGCTGGTCGCGCATGTGATCGACGCGAAGTATCATTGGCATTTGCCGCTTTACCGCCAGGCGCAGATGCTGGCGACGCACGGTATCGCCATCGACCGTTCCACGCTCGCCTTCTGGGTCGGCTATGCCGCCCAGGAATTGAAACCTTTGTGGCATCGTCTGCGCCAGCTTCTGCTCGCCTCCTCGAAGCTCTGTGTCGATGAGACGCCGGCGCCGGTGCTGGATCCGGGGCGCGGCAGGACCAAAACCGGCTACTTCTGGGCGCTGTCACGCGATGACAGGCCTTGGGCCGGACCTGATCCGCCTGGTGTGGTCTATGCCTATGCACCGGGCCGCGGCGCCGTTCATGGCTTGCGGCTGCTTGAGGGCTATCGCGGCATCATCCACTGCGACGGCTATCAGGCCTACAAGACCATGACCCGAGAGACGCGTGCGGACGCCTTGTCCGGGACGCTCGCCTTCTGCTGGTCGCATCTGCGGCGCCAGTTTGTGAAGATCGAGCGGGAGGCTGCGCCGGCGCCAGCTCCGGTTGCCCGCGAGGCTCTTGAGCGCATCGCTCAGCTTTACGCGGTCGAGAAAGCGCTCCGCGGCCGATCAGATGCCGAGCGCCGTGCTGGCAGGCAGGCGCACGCCCGACCTCTGGCTGCAGCCTTGAAGCAGTGGTTTGAGGCCAAGCTTGATCACCTTGCGCAAAAGAGCGACACGGCGAAGGCTTTACGTTATGCGCTGCGTCATTGGGACGGACTGACGCTCTACCTTGATGACGGGCGCATCGAGATGGACACCAATGCGGTCGAGCGAGCGATGCGGCCGATCAAGCTCAACGCCAAGAACTCTCTTTTTGCCGGTTGCGACGAGGGCGCCGAGAGTTGGGCCGTCCTGGCTTCGTTAATCGAGACCTGTAAGCTCAATAGCGTCAGTGCCGAGCACTGGCTTGCTGACGTTCTCGCGAAGCTCGTCAATGGTTGGCCTGCGACGCGACTGGACGAACTGCTTCCCTGGGCATCGATCTACACGATGCATGCGCACGATCGGCTGGCGGCATGAGCCTGAACACGACCGCGGTCCGAATCAAGGTGACCCTCAAGGACGTGAAACCGGAGGTGATGCGTCGCCTTGTTGTACCCGTCACCTTACGCCTTGATCGGCTGCATCTGACGCTTCAGGAGGCATTCGGCTGGACGAACAGCCACCTCTTCGAGTTCTTCGCTGGTGAGGCACATTGGGGGATTCCCGACCCCGACAATGATTACGGCCACCAGCCCATGGATGCCAGCAAAGCGCGGCTTTGCGATATCGTTCGCGAAACCGGCGCCAAGACGATCCACTATCTCTATGACTTCGGCGACAGCTGGGACCATGTGATCAAGCTCGAAAAATGGTTCGAGAACACCACGACGGAGGGGCTTCCCTTCCTGCTCGAGGCACCCGGTCGTTGTCCTCCGGAAGACGTCGGCGGTGCGCCAGGCTATGCCGAATACCTCGCCGCCATCAGCGACCCCGGCCATCCCGAGCACGAACACATGCGCCTCTGGGGCCCGGAGCGGTTCGATCCCAACGTCGTCGACCGGAAGGCGCTCGAAGCCGCCGTCAACGCGTTGTCCGACACATGGATACCGCGGCGACGCGCCACGCGAACAAAATAGGCGTCAACCGCCAATCAAAAGGGCCGCAGAGCTACGCTTACTTTCTGAGGCTAATGGGGCTGATTGCTCCTGACGTGGAGGCGCCAGCAGCCGTGCTTCGTTAACGTCCCTCGGATTTTGACGTAGATCAACTTGTGGTCCGAAATGGCGATGTATTTTCTGGCAGGAATTGATCCAGCGACCGCAAGCCGAATGTTGAAGTAACCGGTAGGAGCGTTGGCGATTTCACAACCGACGGAAGCGAGGGCGCAACGCTACGCCCTCGGACTCGTGATCCTTGTAAAACGAGCTGCGATTCAACACGCTGTTCAGCGCATTACTTTTGTGGAGAGCGCCAGTCATGGCCCACATCGATTCTATGTCAGCAGAATGGTTACCTGTTTCAATTACGCCACCTGAGGGCGACCTCGAAATATGCGTCATGGACTATGATGGGATCGTTGTCGCGCTTGGGTACCCCTGTCACAAAAGTGGAGCCGCTTGGGTCGATGCATCAAGTAAGAAGCACATAGATATTCAACCGACGCATTGGCGCAAATGGATTGAGAGGCCACGCAATCGGCTCCAGCAAGACAAGGCTTAGCCCGTTACGACGAGCCTCGCCGCCCCGTCACGCAATTTCGTCCTCTTGCGCGCGGCAACTCTGACTCTTCAGGGCCGGGTCCAACCATCTTTGGCTTTTTATAGGTTCGTAGGACGATCGCGATTGCGTTCATCCTTGAGACAGCTTGTTGCCTCTATCTTTTCCCTGTAGGAACTGAGCCGGTGGCGGTATAAGACGGGAAGTATGCGTGCGGTCTGACATCGCTTGACCACTACCTGCCGTCTGAAATTGTGGATCGCCAAGAGCGCCAACAGGAGCCTATGAAACCAGTTCGTCGCATTCTATTGCTTCTCGTGGAACGAGCCTCCACTCGCAAAAACGGTCGGCTCGGCACACCCGACCACCTTTCGAGTCCGAAACTGCTCCGATCACCATAAGAGACGGACCCCAGCAACGAAATTCACAGACGAAATCTGCTTCTGATTGCGCTCAGCAATAGCCGCAGTCTCGCCGACCTTGCGATCCCAGCTCACACCAATATAGGGGGCAAAATTGCGCGTGAATTCGTAGCGGAGCCGGGCACCAAGCTCGAAGTCAGTTAAGCCGCTACCGAGCTCTAGCTCTGGAACGGACTGCAGTTGCAATCTCATATCGACGCGCGGCTGCAGAATAAGACGGTTCGTTATTAGGAGATCGTACCACCCGGTAAATGAGCCGGAAATCTCTCCCTTTTGACTGATATAGGCGTCGGCATCGATTTCAAAAAATCCCGGCGCCAGACCTTCGATGCCGATTACGGCATAGGTGCGCGAGGGCTTGGGCGAAATATCGTGACGAACACCGACCTGGAAGTCGAAAAAGTAACTGATCATGCGCGAATAGAGCGCCTGGAACTGGGCCTCGTCGAATTTTTGGGTGCGTCCCTCGAAGATACCCTCCGATTTGAAAAAGAACTTGTCGTAGTCGTTCCCGACAAATGCCTCCATGTCCCAGCGGCCGTTATTGGGTCCGCCCAAACCATACCATTCAAATTTATCGAAACGTACACCACCGAATAGCGCTTGGTCGGGAAAGCCGGTCGCGGGCGTGCTGCGTAAGCCTGAATACGGGGTGCCTTGAGAACCGGCCGGCGCGGTCTGAGCGGCGGCCGCATTCCCCAGCGCTGCAGAGGCGAGAAGAAAGATGCTGAGGGAGGCAAGCAAGGACTTCATGTTGTCCTCCTATTTCAACGACGCCGTCTGGCGCACCACGTTGACCTGACGCATCATGCCAGTCTCCATGTGGTAGAGCAGATGGCAGTGAAATGCCCATGGCCCCTCGGCATCCGCGGGGATATCGACGTCCAACGTCGTGCCCGGCTTGATGTTGACCGTATGCTTCTTTGGATTCCGCGCACCGTTTCCGACCTCCGGCAACATCCATGTGCCATGGATATGCATCGGATGATTCATCATGGTTTCATTGATGAAACGGAACCGGGCTCGTTCGCCGAAGCGCAGGACAATTGGCTCAGCTTCGCTGAATTTGCGTCCGTTGATCGACCAGAAGTATCGCTGCATGTTTCCCGTCAAGCGGATCTCGATGATGCGGTCGTAACGTTTATAGGGATATGGATTTAGCGCCCGCAGATCACGGTATGACAAAACCCTCGTTCCGAGAGGCGCGCCAGTGTCGTTGGTGATCGGATCGGGCATCGTCTGCTGCACCGAGGGGCCTACATTCGGCATGTCTTCGCCGTCACGAAGCACGTAGGCCTGCGGTCCTTGCTGCACACCACTTGTTGAACTGGTGACCTGGCTCTGGTGGTCTGCCGAAGATTTCGGACCCATGCTGGACATCGCACCATGATCCATTGCCTGCTTTTCTTTCGGCATGGGCATCTGGTTTTGGCTATTCATCCCGGGCATACTGCCAGGGCCCATTCCAGGCATCGGAGAAGCTTCCGGCGGCTTTCCGGTCTTGGTTCCCTGGCCCTCTCGAGCAGGGCTCGATTTTGGCATTGCCATCTTCCCATCCGACATCCCGCCGCCGCGCTGCATTCCTTTGGGTTTGCTAGCATCTGACATGCCACTCATATCGCCCATGCCCCCGATCGCCATCGCCACAGGGTCTTCCGGCGCCACGTGACCAATCATATCCTGCTCGGGCTGAAGAGTGCCCCGGTCCAGCCCTTTGGGGCCAGGATTCATCGCCATGTCAGACATTTGCATGAGGGGACGCAGCCGGTGCGGCGGCAATTCTCCGACCATTCCTGGCCGTGGTGCCAGGGTAGCCCGCGCAAAGCCGGTGCGATCCATGGGCTCGCCGACGATGGTGTAGGCTCGGTCCTCGGTCGGTTGCACGATCACATCGTAAGTCTCGGCCACAGCGATTCGGAACTCATCCACTCGAACAGGCGACACATTGTTCCCGTCGGCCTGCACGACTGTCATCTTGAGGCCCGGAATACGGACATCGAAATACGTCGAAGTGGAAGCGTTGATAAACCGTAGGCGGACACGTTCGCCGCGCCGCGCCAGCGCGGTAAAATTCCGCTCCGGCGACTGACCGTTCACCAGGAACGTATAACCGGCCACATCCGCGACATCAGTCGGATCCATACGCATCAGGCCCCAGGCAATCCGGCTATTGACGCTGGCTTTCCGCGCCTCCTCGTTAGGAGCGTTACTGAGTTCCTGGATCAAGCCGACCAACGTTTGGCGGTTGAAATTGTACCAGCTGCTGTCTTTTTTGAGGTTGCTGATGATGCGCTTCGGATCTTCGTCCGTCCAATCCGAGAACATGATCACGTATTCGCTGTCATATTTGAACGGATCGCGGGTCCTTGGTTCAATAATAAGGGGGGCATAGATCCCGAGCTGTTCCTGCTCCCCAGAGGAGTGACTGTGGAACCAATACGTCCCCGACTGCCGGACTTTGAACCGGTAAGTGAAAGTCTCTCCCGGCTTGATGCCGTCGCCATACCCCGGAGCAATTCCCGGTACGCCGTCCATTTCGGGCGGCACGATCAGCCCGTGCCAATGGATGGACGCATTCTCATCAAGCCTGTTAGTGACGTTGATGACGGCGTCTTCCCCTTCCTTGAGTCTCAAAATTGGTCCCGGGAGTTGGCCATTGATGAGCATGCCAACGCGCTCGCGTCCCGTGACATTGACAAGATGACGCTCGATGACGATGTCATGGGTTCCCGCGATCGCCGACACGCTGCTCACGGGGATGCAGGCAACCACGACAAACCAGGCTGCACTCCATATCTTATGCATGCCACCCCCCCTTTTGGACGCATCTTATCGAGGCGGACGTCGCGCCTTAATCGGGCAGCGTAGCGTAAAGGCCGAGGTGAAACTAGGATTTTTCTGATGTACAATATTGATCTAGATCAGAAACCGCCACGATCTCTCATGCTTGATGCTTTCACGCAACAGGAAGCGCGCGGCGGTATCCTCGATATATGATGCTGTTTGATGCTCTTGATCACGGTGCACCGTTCCGCGCCCTTTGCGAATGATCTTGAGGACTAAGCTATGGCCGCCGAACTACCGGTGCCGCGCTGCTCGGTAAGCTGTTATGACGATTGTGTCCTGCCGCCGGCTAAATTGACTGGCCGCGCACTAGCCGATGACCCCATCGCAAAGATGGGTACGCTCGTTCGCTATCCACGGGGAGCAGAGATATTCGGCCAAGACCAGCCGGCAGAATATCTTTATCAGGTCGTCACCGGAGCAGTGCGTACATTTCGGATTCTGACTGATGGACGACGACAGATCTGCGCATTCCACCTGCCGGGTGATTATTTCGGACTTGAGCCAGGCGACCAACATGCGTCCTACGCTTTTGCAATCAGCGACGTGCAAGCGATCGTAACGGAACGTGAGTTGGTCGCAAGGCGCGCCGATCGTCGACGGGACGTCGCCAAGCAACTCCTGGTGATCAGGGGCAAAGAAATCCAGAATCTTCAAGACCAGACACTCTTGCTGACGAAGACAGCCGAAGAGCGCATCGCTTGGTTCATCCTCCAGATGGCGCGCCGCACCACTTCATCCAGTACGGTATCTCTCCCGATGCCTCGCCGGGATATCGCAGACTATCTTGGAGTCACGGTCGAAACCATTTCGCGCACGCTAGGGCAGCTTGAGTCCGCCGGCTGGATCGAATCCATGAGCCCTCGTCAAATCCAACTGAAGAATCAAGCTGCGCTCATACGTCTTGTTTCCTGATGGCGAATCTTAGGGCGCCCGGGGCTCGGCCGTTCACTCAATGGGCGAGATTAAGCGACGTAGGATTAAGGATGTCGAGCTCAGACCTGACGAACGCTCGCAACAAGCTATGCTTTCTCAATGATGTTTGAACCAACCGACTCCTTTGATGTCGTTGAACGAGTCGGTGCGATGGCATTCGAAACACTGGTTCACCTGAGCATGTTCCCGGCCGGTAATGCCCCTGTCCATCATCTGGAAATGCATCATGTAGTGACTGGGGGGGGCCTGGTGGCATTGCGCGCAGTCTTTCGACGTCGGTGACGGATGCAAGAATGTGGAAATCCGCCAAGCGGCGGTCTCATGGCAGTTCGCGCATTCTCGCCCAAAAAATTCGCGATGCGGATCGCGGTTGCTGTGGCAGCCTGCACAGTCGAGCTGCGCCTTCTCGATTGGCTGCGACACCGGTATCCCGAGAAGCTCTTTCAAATCGTTCACCATTTGGCGTGGAACGTTCGGATGTCCGGCGTCCCCGAAAGCAGCATGTGAACCGCTCCGGACAAGAGAAGCGTGATCCATCTTGACCGGGCGCGCAGCACCGGAGTGCTCGACATGGCAGCCACTGCAGTTCTGGGCAGTTGCGTGAAACGCGGTCGATGGCTTGGCCAGATCCGCGGCGGCCGTGGTATGACAATTTATACAGGCGGTCGCCTCGACGCCCCGAGTGGGTGTGTGGCATGATTCGCACTTCTCGGCGAGGAACGCGTGCTTCGCGGAGAGCGGCCCTGGCTGAAACGATATCTGCCAACCTGGCGCCGCTATCGATCCCTTTTTATATAGAGTCGCGATCGTCGTTAGGCTGCCCACCACCGCCAGCGTGATCAGCGCCGTATAGAATATGCCGAGCTTCTTCACGACAGCCACCGCAGCCCGTAATAGATCTCGCCCGCGATGTGAAGCGACAGCAGGAAATACATCACAACCGCTGCGACAACATGCGCAACGATCCATAGCGTGAACATGCGCTTCACCCCCTCGCGCGAGCCGATAGCGTATTCGAGATCCGCGATGCCGTCGACGAGTTGCAAGATCGGCACTTCAATCAAGGTCGAGGCGCTGGGCAGCGGGTCTCCGTTTGCCACCACGTTGCGGGTCGCCAGGGCGGCTGCTGTGCGGTCATAGGCGGACCTCAATGTCGCCAGCCGCGTTTGCTCGTCCCTAAGCTCCGCTACCGTCTCAGGCAGGTAGTACCTGCCCACAAGCCCGGTCACCACCACCACCAGCATGCTGATCACCAGCGCGACACCAAGCGGGCTCTGGTACTTGTGCCCGGTATGCAGGATCGCGAGAAACGCTCCGAACACGCCGGCATAGACGTGAAACTCTAGAAGAGAGCGCATCGATACCAACCGCGTGATCGGTGACCTGAGCAACAGGCTATGTTTGGCAAGCGGATAGATAAGCAGGGAGACCATCAACGTTGCGGCGGCGACGCCAAAAGCAAATCCGCCCAAGCTGCCGGCAAACCGCGGCGATGTGTGAAGGACGAACGCAGGGACCAAGAACAGCAATATGGTGAGTACCGCCCCGACTATGGCGCGTTCTGTCCCACTCATATCAGGACTCGACGACCAGGTTACCGATCGACTTCGCTTGGCACGCCAGGATTAGGCCATGAGCCTTTTCATCGGCCGTCAGTGCTTCTTGGACTTCCATCGTCACCTTGCCCTCGATAAGCTGGGTCTTGCAAACCCCGCAAATGCCCGCGCGGCAGGAATAATCGATCGGCACACCCACGGATTCCGCGACTTCGAGAACGCTCTTGTCCGGTGGCAGCGGCGCCACCTTGTTCGACTTCGAAAAGCGGATCAAGGCGGTCGCCGGACCGGTAACGGGTGCATTTGCTTCGGACGGAGCGCTTACGGTGGCCTGCGGGCTAACGGGGGATCTGAGCTCGCTCACCACGGTGAGACCCGGGGGCGGCACGGCTCCGAGGGCTGGTCCGAAGGCCTCTGTTTTGATCTGTCCTGCCGGCACTCCAATCTCGGTAAGAAGCTTCTTCATCGCTTGCATCATGCCCGGCGGGCCGCACAGATGGATGCGACGCTTTACGAGATCTGGAACGGACTGCGTAAGAAAATCCCGATTGATTTGTCCTTCGGCCCCCATCCAGGACGTACCGGCCGCCCGCGCCATCGTGGCCGCCACGTGCAGGTTGCGCATGCGGCGCTGGCGATCTTCAAGCTCACTGCGGAAAATGAAGTGCTCGGTCGTCTGAGCGCCGTAAATGAGGAAGATCTCTCCCGGCCAGGCCGTATCGTCGAGATAGCGAATGGCGGCCATCAAAGGCGTGATGCCGACGCCGCCGCCGATCAAGACCACGCTGTCCGCTTCCTTACCTGTAAACGTGAATGCCCCGGAGGGGCCCATTACGTCGAGCAAGTCACCCTCGGAGACCTTCTGGTGCATGTAGTCCGAGAATATCCCCTTGTCCTCACGCTTGATGGTCGTCTCGACATAGGCGGTCTGAGCGGCCGATGATGCGATCGTATAAGATCGCTTCACCAACTTGCCGTCTATCTCGGCGGAATAGGTAAGAAACTGCCCCGGCGCAAAACTAAAGGGAATCGGCCCACCACCCGGATCCCTCAGCCTGAACGTCTTGACGTTGGGAGTTTCGTCGAAGATGGCGGCAACGCGCAATTTCCCTTTCCAGAGCCCTGTGCGGGCCGGCTGACCCGCGGGGGCAAACCCTGCAACGGAAGATGGCGGCCCCGCCGGCGCGGGGGAAGGTGGCGTGGTCGGATTTGCGGGACCTGATGTTCCGCCAGAAGATGCCGGAGCCGGCGGGGTGGTGCCCGCCAGGCTGGGCGCTGCGGCAAAATGCGCGGGAGCGGCGCTGACCAAGCGATCCACCAGCGCATTCGCGCGGCGCATGCGGACGAGATAGATGGCAAGCATGGCAGCCGCGAACGTCGCCACCAATGACATCGTGATCAAGTGAAACCAGGAGAGGCCAAGCGGCCCGACTACATCTTGATCGTGCCGATCGGCTACGAGACTCATCTGACCCTTGAACCAGTCCAAGGCGATTTGCTGGGGCGGCGTTCCCTCAGCGAGCGATCGCAGCGTCGTGGTTCCGCTCTTCACCTGATTCAGGGCATCCCGGAGACGCGACGCCGCCTGCTCGGCGCCAGCCGTGTCGCCTGCCGCGTTGGCGTGACGCAGCGCATCCTGCGCGCGCGCGATCTCATCCGTGCCTGAACTGATCCATCCGCGCGCCTGCGCCTCGATGTTTTGCCGCTGCTCGGGGGTCAACGACGGGAGAGCCATCAAAGACGGGTAAAACTCCTTACGTCCACCACCCATGCAGCCGCCGCCCATGCAACCGCCACCCATCATCCCGCCCATAGGGCTGGCCCCGACGCCGGCGCTGCCTGAACCCGTCCCCCCTACAGCGGGCGCCGTGCTCGTACTGGCCGCAGGGGCCCCCATGGAATTTGGCGGCGTCTCCGTCTTGGGGGAAGCCGGGCTGGTCGCGGCATTGGGATGATGCTCGGAGTGACCGTCGGGCGCTTGAGCGACGACCCAACGGCTTTGGGTGGTCGCGCGCGCTGTTGTGACAAGAGTGTTAGACGGTACCGGCCGATGGGCTCCAACCGATATCGGATTGTCATGCAAATGATCCGCGTTTGCCGCCCGGACCTCCACAAGGCCGAAGACGGCAAGCGTGGCACTTACCGCGATTGTTAGCTGCAGCGGACTTTTCAACGTCGTATATCCCCCCGTCATGAGCACCGGGAAGTCAGAATGCCCCAATCAGCGGCAGAACTATCGCATCTGAAGTACGCTTCTGCTCCTCGTTCAGCGTCGCGTACAGGCGATTGAACGCTGCACGCGAGGATTTGACAGCCTCGAGCCGCTCCGCCAAGTGTTTCTCGTAAGCTTCAAGACGCTCGGCCGAGGTCATTTTCTTATCGGAGGCCACAAGTTGCTGTGCCTCGACCAGGTGCGAGCGTGCAGATCGTAGCGCGTCCGCTAGCGCATTCCAGTCGGCAAGCTGCTTGTCCGAGATCTGTAGTTCTGCTTTCAGAAAGGCGATCCGCCCTTCGGTCCGATCGGCAAGGTCAGTTGACGCCGCTGCGGTTCCCAAGCTGCCCGGCATGCCGCACCCCCGCATCATCCGTTCCATCATCATCATCATGCCACCGGACTGGTTCATAGAGCCCGGCCCCATTTTGTCCTGATCCTTTTGCGGCATTCCCATCTTATCGTCGTCCATCATGCGCCCCATCGGCTGGGACTGCCCGGCGGGCTGCCCCATGCCGGGGTCCGACTTTTTCGAAGAGTCGGGCTGCATGGGTTTCATGTCGTCCATCGCAACGATGAACGTGCCGCGAGACAGTTGCGGTGCAGCTGACACGCTCTGCGGACTTCCGGAAACAGCAACGATTGTCACCGCGATTGCTACCAGCTTGCCAGAATTGCTCATCGTATTCTCCTCAATCGCTGCTTTCGGCAAATGCCAAACATAGCCTTGGTAGTATCCAAATAGTCGTCCCAAGTTGACCTGGATCAAAATTTGCGCCGAGAAATCGGGCACGCTGCAATGGGGCCAGAGATATCCGTCCAAATTCCGTTTTTTCGCTCTTCGCGACAAGACCACTGCTTGGAAGGCGATGTCGGCCCCCAGTTTTGCCTAGCCATACGGAAGTTCCATCAATGCCGACTTCGATCGCCAATCAGCTCGCGCGCCCTGAACAATTTACCTCAAAAACGATTGGCCCATCTTCAGAAGGTCAAGCAGCGAACTCCGTCTCGAATACCATTCCTAGCCTATCGGAATTTTGGGACTATCAGCGGGATGTCTGGGAACGGACAATCCTGTTTTGGGACACGCTTCGAGAACGCGGCGACAATGCACTCGATCACGAACGGATGGGATTACCGCCGTTACTCGATTTCAAATACGAGACAATCCTGGACGCGAGAACTTTTACCCGACCGGTTAACTACGTTCTGTTGCGGATCCTGCCGCCGGAATCTGCCAGCGAACGACATTGTACGGTCCTGGACCGTCCGCCGGTCATCGTCGTAGATCCGCGCGCGGGTCATGGCCCGAGCATCGGCGGATTTAAGCACGATTCGGAGGCCGGCGTTGCGCTCGATGAAGGTTATCCGGTCTATTTCGTTTCGTTTTTCCCTGAGCCATGCCAAGGGCAAACGCTCGCTGACGTCCTGCACACCTTGCGACGGTTTGTTGAGGCCGTGCGGGCCCGTCATCCCGACCAGCCTCCGATTCTCTACGGAAATTGCCAGGCGGGCTGGGCCGTGACGCTTCTCTCCGCTGACTGTCACGGTCTCGTGGGCCCCGCCGTACTCAACGGCTCTCCGCTCTCGTACTGGTCGGGAGAAGCAGGCGTCAATCCGATGCGCCTTTCGGCAGGCTTCAACGGCGGAGCCTGGCTCGCTCATTTGATGGCAGACTTCGGCGACGGACGGTTCGACGGCGCCTGGCTCGTTCAGAATTTCGAGAATCTCAAGCCTGAATCCGTTTGGGATAAGTACGCCGGCCTGTTCACTGATATTGATCATGAACGTGAACGCTTTCTCTCGTTCGAACGCTGGTGGAACGGCTACTATTTCCTGAGCCGGGAAGAAATTTTGTCCATCGTCGAAAATCTGTTTGTCGGAAATCAACTGGAACAAGGCCTATTTCGAATCTGCGGCGGTTGTGTCGCCGATCTGCGGCGCATTCGCAATCCGATCGTCATTTTCGCTTCGTATGGAGACAATATCACCCCGCCCCATCAAGCCCTCGGCTGGATACCAGCGGTTTACAAGAGCACAGAAGATCTGCAGGCGGCCAAGCAAAGGATCGTTTATCTAACGAACCCGCATGTTGGCCATCTCGGGATCTTCGTATCAGGGGCGGTTGCCCGCTTTGAACACCGCGCCATCTTGGAGCATGTCGGAGAGATCGAGAGCCTGAGTCCGGGCTTGTATGAAATGACGATCGAAAATCCAGCCGGCGACCCGGAATGTCGCAAGCCCTATTACACTGTCCGGTTTGAGCCGAGACGCGTCGAGGCCCTGCATTTTCCCGACAATCGAGCTGCCCTGAAGCGCGTGCAGCAGATCTCGGAGGCGACGGAAACGCTTTACCGGACCTTCCTTAGCCCCTGGGTCCAAGCGGTTTCAAACCCGTGGACTGCCGACATGGCGAAGTGGCTGCATCCGATGCGGATGAGCCGATACATGATTTCGTCGGCGTTCGCGCCGGGTCTTCGGGCTCTCAGCGGAGCCGCTTCCGCTATCGCTCAGCGCCGTCAGCCGCTTCCTGCAGATCATCCAATGATAAAGAAGGAGCACGATTTTATCGCCGACACGACAAAGATGTTGGAGCTATTTCGGAAGCAGCGAGACGCAGCCCTGGAGAAGACGTTTGACCTGACATATCGGTCGTCCTCTGAATGAGACGATGATGCGTCGTCTTCAGTCATAACGACAGACGAGGGCTCGAATTGATCCTCAGGTTCTATTTCAAGTCCTTCGACTCAGAAGGAGCGTTTCAGCAGAGATCGTTCCCTAAAATATCGACGCCAGAATCCATGATCTCGTCCGAATATTGTCAATAGTGAGCAGTATTGATCAGTGTTGTCCCATGCGCTTGGCGCAAACTAAATTGGTCACCGACCGTCCTCGCCAATTCGCGTGTGACCGAGAGTTCCGTGACGCTGAAGCGTCATGCTCGATCCAAATACCCAATGTGCTAGAATACGACAGGCGAGTGTCGAACATCTATCCGGTTCTACCTTGCGGCTTGTTGCTGCGAGGATATGTCTCAACAGGAGTTTCCCAGATGAAGAAAGCGATTCTCGTTACTGCTTGCGTTGCTGCAATTTCTGCCTTTACGGCGATCGGCGCGTCGGCTCAAACCACCAGCCCTACCGCTCAGGACAACCTGTCGAAGGAAAAGATGGGCAAGGACGATACGAAGAAGAATGGTATGGAAACCACGGGGATGAATAAGGATGGCATGGCCAAAGACTCTATGGGCAAGGATGGTATGAAGGACATGTCGAAAGATAGTTCACCGAAAGGCATGAAGAAGGACGGGAGCAAGTAACCTCAGCCGCCCTATTTAGCAGGCCGCCTTGGTTGGCGGCCTTTTATTCTGTCGGGATCAACCTAAATGCAACCATGAACTGGCGGCTCGTAACGCGGCATCTTGCATGACCTAATTCTGGACGGCGCATCCAGCTCCCGTACTGGCGTAGGGTGCGCAAGATCTTCGCTCTACCGCGGGCGTGTCTCCGTAAGGCCCGAAAAGCGGTTAGATATTCCTTTAACTCGGTTGTCGATGACGACTGCCCCAAATGCACCACCCAATCCCCGTGCGGTTTGTCAAGCTTTACCTCACCAGTAGGTAAACACGCTGCCTTTGACGCGCCAAAAGCGCAGACTGCGGTCACGAAAGGCGAAATATCTGTCACTCCAGCCGGCCAATTCGCGTCCCCGAGTGAAAGCCTACAACATCGAAGGCACCGCCTCAGCTATCCTGCAAGCAGTATCGGGCCGAGGTCAAACCCGATCCGATCGAATTAAGGATCGCAGGAATGGTTGATTGTGTGTGCCTATTCGAGCCTCCGTCGAGAACAAGCAGGCATGACGCAAGAATAGTGCGTTATTGTGCGCTGCGGGGGCGGTTTTAGACGCACGCAATTGCCAACCACTTGGTCGCTCGCCAGCAGTGATCGCAGAAGGAGTACACTAATGTCCTTCAAGGTGCAGGTAGGCCCGCCGCAAATTGTCATTTGTGAAGGTCAGACCGTACTGGTTAGCGATCTGAGCGGACAGATCGATTATCCGTCCGATAAAGGACTCTACTTCCTCGACACTCGCCTCATTAGCGCTTGGGCCATCTCTGCGAATGGAGTTTCTTGGGATCTTCTAAATGGCGGCCCTATCGGCTACGACGCCGCGCGGATTTTCCTGGCCAATCGGGCCTTCGACACTGAGGACGGCGCGATTCCGGCCTGCACCATGGGGCTTGTCATCGGCCGCTTCATTCGCGGTGGCATGCACGAGGACCTGGACGTCACCAATTACGGCCCGAAGACGGTGCGCTTCAACCTGGAGATTGCGGTCCGGTGCGACTTCGCCGACATCTTCGAAGTAAAATCTGGCCACATCGTTCGTCGCGGTCGCGTAACCACCGAATGGTTGGATAAGCAACAGCGTCTGCGCACGACTTACCGCAACGCCGAGTTCTCTCGCGCGATCGAAGTCGGTCCGCGAGATGGCAAACCTAATGCCGTCTATGCCAACGGCCGCCTTAGTTTCGAGGTGGAGCTTGCTCCAGGCGAGGCTTGGCATTGCTGCCTAATTTACGAGATGACCGACTGCGGTCGAGGTTTCGCAGCTCCGACCCACTGCATTATTCATGCCCCGAGCACCCATGCTGCAGAGATACAGTTCGACAAGCCGCAAGCCGCACTTAAAATTCGCACCAGCAACGAGGAATTCTATCGCTTCTTCCACCAAGCAATCGACGATACCACTGCATTGCGGTTACCGCACGCGGGCGTCGATCACACGGTTTCTGTCCCCGCCGCTGGGCTGCCATGGTTTCTCGCCCTGTTCGGTCGCGACAGTCTGATCGTCAGCCTACAGAACATGATGGTCAATCCGGACCTTGCCCGCGGCACGCTGGAGGTGCTTGGCGACCTTCAGGCGCGTGAACGGGACGACTACCGTGATGCCGAACCGGGCAAGATCCTGCACGAGATGCGCCATGGAGAATTGGCGCATTTCAAGCTCATTCCTCACACGCCCTATTATGGCACGGCAGATGCGACGCCGCTCTACTTGATCACCTTGCATGCCGCTTGGCGCGCCACGGGCGACCAAGGCTTGGTCGAAGGTAATTTGGCGGCGGCGGAGGCCTGCCTGGTCTGGATCGACGAGTCTGGTGATCGCGATGGCGACGGCTTTCAGGAGTATCAGACGCGCTCTCCCGTAGGGTACGAAAATATGTCCTGGAAGGACGCTGGTGATGCCGTTCCTTATCCGGACGGTTCACTCGTCAAGGGACCCAAGGCCCTCTGCGAATTGCAGGGCTATGTGTATGATGCCTGGATACGGATGGCAGAGATCTACGACGCGCTCGGCCGTGCGGATCGGGCCCGGGACTTGCGGGAGAAGGCGAATTCGCTGTTTCGGCGCTTCAATGAAGCCTTCTGGGACGAGGAGATGGGCTTTTACGCTTACGCGCTTGACGGCGAGAAGCAGAAGGTCCTCACTGTTGCCTCCAATCCCGGACACTGTTTGTGGTCCGGAATCGTCCCACCTGATCGCGCCGGACGCGTGGTGACACGCCTGATGGCGCCTGACATGTGGAGTGGATGGGGAATTCGCACGCTTTCTGCGCTGCACCCGTCCTACAACCCTTACTCCTATCAGTGCGGCTCAGTGTGGCCGCACGACAACGGCATCATCGCGCTCGGCTTCAGGCGTTATGGTTATGCCGTCGAAGCAGCTCAAATTGCTCGCGATGTGACCGAGGCAGCCAGCCACTTCCTGCTTAATCAGCTACCCGAGCTCTATGCCGGTATCTCGCGCGAGCTTGGCGGATTTCCAGTCCAGTATCTTGGTGCCAACGTCCCGCAAGCTTGGGCTGCAGGCTCTGCCTTTATGCTGCTGCAGTCAATTTTAGGACTTGAGCCTGATGCAATATCAGGCCGTCTATACATTGATCCCAGGCTGCCAGCCTGGCTTTCCGACCTGACGGTAATCGACCTGCATCTGGGAGCACAGAGTTTCGACATTCGCTTCTGGCGAGAAGGCGAAGAAACCCGTCATGAGGTTCTGAGAGGAGATTCTAATGTTGTCGTAAGTCGCTTGATTGCTGATCGTCGCAGCGATAAAATGTCGTATTACCGATGAGCTGGAGGTTATTGGTTCGGACTGCCCCGTTTCGTGTCGACCATGATGATGTTTGTTCGCCGCGGGAGGTCTTATAGACGTTCAGCAGAACGTCTCACAATGTTAGCCCCAGTGGGCCGTGGAGCCGCTGTGTCGAGAAACATGAACGACCTTCGTGACTCGCGCGGCGTTTCACTCACTAGAGAGGGTCGGACTAACAGCAATGGTTCTGGGAACATGAAGAGATGCCCCCCAGCTGCGGGTACCAACTTCACAACCATGAACAGTCCGATCATGGCCGCCAGTAGAAGATCCATGTGGTCGATTCAATACGTCCGACGAAACTGGCGAGAAAATGTTTCGATGGGCCAAACGACCTAAGTACTCTGAACGCCCGGGCCAACGCATCCGACGAGATAAGGCTAATGGTGCTTATAGTAGCCGACGTTCGCGATGTCGTTCCAACCGGTCGTGTTGTGGCATTCGAAACACTCTTCAACGCGCGCGTGCTCCTTGCCGGCAACCTTCTGCGATATCATCGAGAAGTGTTCCATGAAATGGCTCGGCGGCGGCTGGTGGCACTGTACGCATACCTTGGATTCGGCTGACGGGTGCTGATAGCCGGACACGGTCCACGACTCGAGTTTGTGACATTGCGCGCAGTCACTGCCGAACCGCTTGAGATGCGGGTCGCGCCGGTCGTGGCACCCGGCGCAATTGAGGGAATCGCGCGCGGTGACTGCGTCGAACTGACCGGGGGCTTGAATGCGGAGCCAAGTCTCCAGCGATTTAAGCGTGCCCTCGCTGTCCGCGTCCCATCGAGAGGCGCGCGCCAATGTCCGCGCGCCGACTTTGGCCAGCTCGACGTGGTCCATCACCACTGGCCGAATGTTTGTAGGCTGATGCTCGATGTGACATGTCGAGCACTCTTCGATGCTCGCGTGAAATCCGGTCGGCTGACGACCGAGCAGCCGCTCGGAATTCGCATGGCACGTTGTACACTTCGCAACCGTCACGCCGACCGTCGGCTCATGGCATGATGTGCATTTATCACTGAGGTATGCATGCTTCGGCGACAGCGGGCCCGGACTAACGGACTGTTGAAGCGCTGAGGATCCGAGCTTCGAGTACATCACGGCAAGCGACGCCGCTGTGGCGATAGCGAAGGTCAGCGCGAGCCAGATTGCGAGCGGCTTCATCGCAGCCACCGTAGCCCGAAGTAGATTCCGGACCCGATGTGCAGTGCGACCAGCATGTAGAGAATGACGGAGAGAACGATGTGCAGAGTCAGAGATCGACGGAACCACCGTTTAAAGAACTCATCCGTTCGCACGGCGTACTCCAAGTCTGCCACGGATTCGGCGATGCGGGTCACGTCAGAAGCGGGTCCGCCGGAGGGGAGTTCGAACCCTAGCGACGCGAGACCGGCCATCAGAACCGGCGCCTTCGGCAGGGCCCTCTTTTCGGATGGGGAATTCTCGAGTGTTCCCCATGCACTGTCGAGATCGCCCCTGGCGGTCTGCAGGAGCGCCAACTTGTCGGTGATATCACTGGTGACATAAGTGAGCAGGTAGCGAACCGCAAACCCGCTCACGACCACGAGCAGCATCACCGCCGTCAGCGCGATTCCCAACCCGCTGTCGAACTTGTGACCGGTATGAATGATCGCGAGAAAGGGGCCGAAGATGCCCGCGTAGACGTGGATGGCGAGTAGTGACTGCATCGAGACATGCTTTGTTATTCGAGCGTTGAGGAAGGGAATCCGCTTCGCGATTGGGTACGCGAGTGGGACGAGCATGAGTGCGGCACCCGCTATGCCGAACACTGCCCCTACTCCGCTGCCCGGAAAGCGTGACGAGCGGTGAAGGAGGAAGCCAAGCCACGCCAGTAGCAAGACACTGAAAATCCCGGCGACGATGATGCCCTGCCGCTCCTTCACGCCTAAGCCTCCACCGCGACATCGTCCTTAGGCTTTGCTTGACAGGCTAGAATGATGCCATTGACCTTGTCGTCAGGCTCGAGAGCGTCCTCAACCGCCATCTCGACTTCGCCGGAAGTCATCTTCACCTTGCATACGCCGCAGGTGCCGACGCGGCAGGAGAATTCGATTCCGATGGCAAGCTCCTCGGAGAGCTCAAGGATGCTCTGATCGACATGAATCTTGGCGGACTTGCTATTCTTCGAAAACGTGACCAGTGGCCCCGTCGCGGGAGCAGTCGGTTTTGAGGAGGTTCCCGCGGCCGACGGCTTGGGCTTGGTCGCCCCAAACACTTCGGTCTTCACTTGCCCGGGAGCAACTCCGAGCTCGGTGAGGATCGCCTTGGTTGCCTCCATCATCGATGGCGGCCCGCACAGATGCACTCTCCGTGAAGAGAGATTAGGAATCGTGTGCGTGAGCAATTCCTTGGTGAGACGTCCTCGCGGGCCCTTCCAGTCCGTCCCTTCGGCGCCTGACATCGTGACCGTCATGTGCAGCTTCGGATTAACCCGTTTGACCTGACCGGGCTTTTTTGAACCAAGCTTTGTGAGAAAGTGAGCTTGGAAAGGAGCTTTGATCATGCCGAAGAAGAGGTTCAATGCGGAGCAGATCGTGGTGCTGCTGCGCCAGATTGAAGTGTTGATGTCGCAGGGCAAGGCCGCGCCGGTGGCCTGCCGGGAAGCCGGAATTTCGCAGCAGAGTTATTATCGCTGGCGAAAGGAATACGGTGGTCTTGAGCTCGATCAGGCGAAGCGGATGAAGGATCTGGAGCGGGAGAATATCCGCCTCAAGCGTCTCGTTGCCGATCTGTCGCTGGAGAAGCAGGTGCTCAAGGACGTTGCCTCGGGAAACTTATAAGCCCCGAACGGCGCCGGCAGGCGGTCGATGGCATTCGAGGGAAGTACGGTCTCTCCGAACGCCAGGCCTGCCGGATCGTCGGCCAGCACCGCGGAACACAGCGATACGCCACCATCGTTCGATCTGATGAGGATGCGTTGACGAGAGCGATTATCTCTCTCGCGTCCCAATATGGGCGATATGGCTATCGTCGGATCACGTCGCTGCTGGTCGATGCCGGCTGGCACGTCGGATGTGATCGGGTCCAGCGGATCTGGCGCCGTGAGGGGCTAAAGGTACCCAGGAAGCAGAAGCCGCGGGGTCGGCTCTGGCTCAACGACGGATCCTGCATCCGTTTGAGGCCGCAGCATCGTAATCATGTCTGGAGCTACGACTTCGTCGAGGCGCAGACCCACGATGGGCGCAAGCTGCGGTTGATGACTTTGATCGACGAGTTCACCCGGGAATGCCTGGCAATCAGGGTGGCTCGCCGGATCAACAGCTTCGGTGTCATCGAGACGATGGCCGACGTAATGCTCGAACGCGGTGTGCCAGAACACATCCGGTCGGACAACGGCGCGGAGATGACAGCCAAGGTCGTGCGCAACTGGTTCGCCAAGCTCGGAGCAAAGACGCTCTACATTGCGCCCGGCAGCCCATGGGAAAACGGCTACTGCGAGTCCTTCAACGGCAAACTGCGCGACGAATGCCTGAACGGTGAAATCTTTTACAGCCTGAAGGAGGCCACTGTCGTCATCGAGCAATGGCGCAAGCACTTCAACACGATCCGACCGCACTCATCGCTGAGCTACCGGCCCCCGGCGCCGCAAACATCGGCGCCGACACTGCAGCATCTGGATCGGAGCGCAGCGATGCAGTAGTCTCTATCCCGCTGGTCCAAAATATCCGTCAGGTCACTGGTGGACTGTTAGGCTTGCGGCAGGAGCGGTTGGCACGGGCCGCCTCTAAAGCTGTTCGGCACTCGATAATAATCGACCGATTTTGGCCGCCGAGACTTGCGCCAAATCAACCCCATGCTTCTTATCAAAACAGAGGCTGGCAGAAGGTCTCGCAACCCGCTCTCCGCAAGCATGCGGCGCATTTTGCCGAAATTGCAGGCAGCATAAAGGGGCGAATTAGAACGCGCTTTTGACATGGATCAATTGGCAGACGTTCGATTCTGCTTTTATCTTTAGAGCCAAGGTCGGTATTATCAGAGCCAAGGTCGGTATTATCGCTGCCCGGAGAAGGAAATCATGAACCTGACAAAGATGCTCGCCATCGCTGCAGTCGCCGCCCTGGCCACGGGGTCTGCTCTTGCCCAGAGCACGCAAACGACTCCCGATACTGAGAACAATGGCCACCATTATTCCGGTGGCCCGAAGACCGAAGTCCCCCATCACATGGGGAAGAAGGACATGGGCATGGCTTCCGATAAGAAAAAAGGTGCTGGCGGAAGCCATCATTATAGTGGGGGGCCAAATTCGGATGTCCCGCATCACACGGGTGCGAAGTAAGGCCGAACAAAACAGGCCGCAAGGAGCAAGCGCTCAACGCCTTTTGCGTCGCAGTCCCGCCACCCGTGGCGGGACCGCGACGCCTCGGGTTTGGCGCGTTTACTGAACCTAATGGCGCGGCATCAAATGGGAGCGGGGCTCCCGCGGGATTGATTTAGGTGCGCGAGCTTGGCCGCGATCCCTGTCATGATCACGATACCGCCCAGAGTCACCAGCGCTTGCGTCAAGAAATTGTTCCATGCCATTCGCAAGACGGCATGACCTGCAAACGATAGCAGCACACTTGCGCAATACACCGCGAGGGGATGCTCGCCACACCAAAGCACCGGACGCAAGTAGTGCTGCCATCGGTCTGGGATGTCGGCTGGGAGACCTTTTTTGATAACGAATGCCAGCGCGAAAAAGTGCAGCAATCTCAGAATATCCATATGCCCCTTGTCGATTGGATAGATCAATCGAAAGATCGGCGCGGGTACGTAAGCTTCCAGGGAATGAAATTGCCATCCCAGTGCAATAAAGAATGAGAACGCGACGTACCCGACCGCCAAAAGCATCCAAAGCTTCAAGTCGAGATAGTGGAGTGCGGCGTGAGCCGGCTTTGCGCCCCACCACACCCCGATCACATAGAGAAACTGCCAATTCATGGGATTGAAATACACTTGGCCCGCGGGATAAGCCGGAATGTACCAATCCAGCAGGTGTGACGTAACGTAGAGCAAAGCGGAGGCCATGAGCGTTGCTGCCGGATATCGGAGAATGCCTGGCAGAACTAACACTAGCGCGAAGTGCAGCGTGATCATCAGCAGCAGCGGATCGAGGTTGACGGGCGAATACCTCATCGTCACCGCCTGCCACAAAGCCTCGAAGGGATCGGCAAAGAATACGGCCACATTTGCGTGGTGCAGGAGATCCGGCTGCCAGATCGCCAGCAAAGACGCTATGAGCAAGAGAAGCGCGGTGGTGCAGAGTTGGGCAAAGTAGATCTCGAAGCCACGTTTGATCGCCCGCTGGAGAGCAATCCTCAGTCCAGATTGTCGAACAATGGGGGTGTAAACCATCCCGGAGGCGACACCAGACAAGAAGACCAGAATCTCCGCAGCATCGCTGAAGCCAAAATTCTTTGGCGTGATTCTGTTGAGGTAGACCTCGGGAATGTGGTCAATGAAAATGAGCCACAGCGACAGGCCGCGAAACAAGTCAATCCGGTGATCACGGCCGACCGCCGCTGAATTCTCCACGACGGCTCCTCGCTCCCTCACCCCGTCATTCCGCGTCGGATTTGAGGCCTATCTGGAAAGGCGGATCTGTGAATGACCTGACCGGGCTTTTTTGAACCAAGCTTTGTGAGAAAGTGAGCTTGGAAAGGAGCTTTGATCATGCCGAAGAAGAGGTTCAATGCGGAGCAGATCGTGGTGCTGCTGCGCCAGATTGAAGTGTTGATGTCGCAGGGCAAGGCCGCGCCGGTGGCCTGCCGGGAAGCCGGAATTTCGCAGCAGAGTTATTATCGCTGGCGAAAGGAATACGGTGGTCTTGAGCTCGATCAGGCGAAGCGGATGAAGGATCTGGAGCGGGAGAATATCCGCCTCAAGCGTCTCGTTGCCGATCTGTCGCTGGAGAAGCAGGTGCTCAAGGACGTTGCCTCGGGAAACTTATAAGCCCCGAACGGCGCCGGCAGGCGGTCGATGGCATTCGAGGGAAGTACGGTCTCTCCGAACGCCAGGCCTGCCGGATCGTCGGCCAGCACCGCGGAACACAGCGATACGCCACCATCGTTCGATCTGATGAGGATGCGTTGACGAGAGCGATTATCTCTCTCGCGTCCCAATATGGGCGATATGGCTATCGTCGGATCACGTCGCTGCTGGTCGATGCCGGCTGGCACGTCGGATGTGATCGGGTCCAGCGGATCTGGCGCCGTGAGGGGCTAAAGGTACCCAGGAAGCAGAAGCCGCGGGGTCGGCTCTGGCTCAACGACGGATCCTGCATCCGTTTGAGGCCGCAGCATCGTAATCATGTCTGGAGCTACGACTTCGTCGAGGCGCAGACCCACGATGGGCGCAAGCTGCGGTTGATGACTTTGATCGACGAGTTCACCCGGGAATGCCTGGCAATCAGGGTGGCTCGCCGGATCAACAGCTTCGGTGTCATCGAGACGATGGCCGACGTAATGCTCGAACGCGGTGTGCCAGAACACATCCGGTCGGACAACGGCGCGGAGATGACAGCCAAGGTCGTGCGCAACTGGTTCGCCAAGCTCGGAGCAAAGACGCTCTACATTGCGCCCGGCAGCCCATGGGAAAACGGCTACTGCGAGTCCTTCAACGGCAAACTGCGCGACGAATGCCTGAACGGTGAAATCTTTTACAGCCTGAAGGAGGCCACTGTCGTCATCGAGCAATGGCGCAAGCACTTCAACACGATCCGACCGCACTCATCGCTGAGCTACCGGCCCCCGGCGCCGCAAACATCGGCGCCGACACTGCAGCATCTGGATCGGAGCGCAGCGATGCAGTAGTCTCTATCCCGCTGGTCCAAAATATCCGTCAGGTCAAGGCTCGGCTTCTCGACCAAGCGCCAGGACAGCGCAGCAATACCCATCGCAAGCAGTGCGGATAAACAAATCAGATTAGTAGTCCCGATATCAGGCCATGCCGTCAGGACAGCTTGAGAGATAGGCCAGCTGTAGATGTAGACACCGTACGAGAGGTCCAGCTTGTTGGTCGCGTGACGAAGCCATCGAAGGCGAACCGTTCCAAGAACAACGGCGAGATAGCCGATTGCAATCGGCGCGACGGTCCGCTCCAATCCCGTGCCGAGCACAAACCACATCGCGGCCCCAAGTCCGACTGCCACGCCCCATGACAACACGATTCGGTCCCTGAACAAGAAGAGTGCGACGCCAAAAGAAAAACTCAACCAAAAACGAGCGAACTGCACGAGTTGGTCCGGCTGGCCACCGTGCCGATAGGCCAGAAACGCGGCCACTGCAACGAACCCAATCGGCAAGAGCTTCGTCATCATACCCGGCGTCAGAAGCCGCATGCTGCCCATTAAGGCCAGCAGCAGGTAGCATAAGAATTCAAATTTTAATGTCCAGAGGGAGCCGTTCACGACCGATGGATAGGGATTATGCCTGAACAGTCCCGGGAGTTCGGCGGCCCCGGTGCTGAGCGAGATCGTCTTCACCATGTACTCCAGCACGCGCGCGTCTTCCAAGTAGTTCGCGACGCCGCATTCGGCGAGCACAATCCCGGAGGCCACGATGACGATCGTGCAGAGGATCAAGCCAGGAAAGATGCGCAATGCACGAGCGATGATGAAGTCGATCGAGTTCCGGCAGCGAGCCAAGCTTGCCGCAACGGTCAGCCCCGACAGCACAAAAAAAACATTAACGGCATGATCACCAAGGTTGTAGACGGTTGTGCCGACAAACTCGTCGGCTCTCGTGCCAGCGCGAAGGAAAAACGCGTGAGAGACCAGGACGGCAAGTGCCGCAACCAGGCGCAGAAGCGTAAAGTTGTTTCGATCAGGCTCAATTATGTCTCTAACCAAGACGGATCTCATCGTAAATCGTCCTTTTGCGCATCGGGCTGAGACGAAATGTAGACTCTTGCCGGGACTCCTGGAGCTCGCCAGCAAGGAGCGTGCCGATGCTTCAGCCTTCGGCAAGCATCCTTCCCGGGCGGAAGGGGCCGATACCCGTCTCACTGGTCTGGCCTGTCGTTAACCAAGTGATGCTGGCAACCGGGCATGCCTCGGCCTCAATAGTTCGTGCCTGGTCGTGCGCCGCGCTTCCCCTCCCACGGCCAAGGAATCCGCAATTCCAGAGTGTCTATTCGCCGAGCCCCGGACCGGAAGTGATGCTTCGGCCAACCAATGTTTGTTAAATGAGTCTGTCGGTGGCAAGGTACACTGGTTGACTTCGGCGGTCTCTAGATCAGTGATCATGCGGTCCATCATCACGAAGTGCTCCATGTAATGGCTCGGCCGAGCCTGATGGCACTGGACGCAGTCCTTCGATGTCACGGACGGATGGACATAGCCCGCGATCTGCCAGCTGGCCGTGCGGTGACACGCCGCGCAGTCGCGTCCGTATAATTCGCGGTAAGAATCTCGATTGCTGTGGCAATTGACACAATCGAGGCCGTCCCGCTGCTCCGATTGCAAAGGCCCGATGGCCGCTGATGCCGTTTGCGACTGCACATCGCTACGGACCCATGGGAGAAGTTATTTGTTCCGGAGCCAACTCGGCGCGCTCGGGTGATTGCTCGGCGGAACTCCCGATTTCTGCGGAAAAACCAGCTGATCCCGGTGTTTATGCCAACCGCTTGCCGACCACGCGGCGATGATCATCCCGGCGAGTGCAAGCGCGCTTGCGATGGCGAACATGGCGTTGGACAACCCAAGTGACAGCAACAGGCCAGCAGCGGCCGAGCCCACGGCCTCAATCCATCGGTCCAAATCCTCGCCCTGGTGCTCACCCGCGATCAGGGAGATCCAATAGGTGATGATCGGTGCAGCTATTCCTGCAGCCATCGCAATCGCGCCGACGCCAAGCGCGAGTGCTGCCGCAGTTGTCGCGGCCGAAGGGAGAGCAAGAGCGAGGCCAAGCATGCCTAGACTAGTGCGGGCGCGATCAACCAGCGCGTCGCCTTCGGCGGCACAAGCGGCGAGAACACGAGTATTTGGGCGAGCAGCATCACAGCGCTGCACTCGGCGAGCATCAATCCGATGGTCAACCCGGAGGCGCTTGAGCCAAGATTGCCGCGCAAGGCCAGGTGAACGTCAAACGCCGCGACCGAGCCCGCAACGATCGCGGCCAGCACAAGCGGGCTTTGGGAAGTCCGCGGTTCATCGGTGCCGCGGAGCAAGATTGTATTGCAGGTGAACTGGGTGCGCTCTTCGTGACGGGAACAGTCCGTGCGATCACGCAGGCGCTAACCAGCGCGAGCACGATTGGCCATAACAGCGGAGCTCCTGCATCAAGTTGAGCTTGCTTCGAGCTCAGGACGGAAGGTGCCGCCGAGCAGCGGACCAACCATAAAGCCGATCATGGTCGCCGCTCCGATCCAGGCGAACCGCCGCGCACGCCACCCATCATCGGGAGACCAGTCGCCAACGGTCGCCAGCGCCACCGGTGTGATTGCCGCCGCCGAAACTCCGGCCAGCGCACGCGCCGTGTAAAGAAGCAACAAATCGCTGGTAAGTTCGAACAGCATCAGGCTGGTCGAAAATCCTGCAAGACCCAGAACGAGCACGGGACGACGGCCCCCAGCCGTCCGAGATCCTTCCAAGGTAGGGAGCGGAAACGAAAATGGCAGCCGTATAGGCCGCCGTCATGAGACCTGTATGCCGGGAGATCGTCGCGGGATCGTCGAAGCCGGACACAGCCGCAATCCTCGACGGCAGGTTGGGCAGAATGATTCTGAACGCCAAGGCGGTCGTAAAGGCGGCCAATACCAATGCCCCCCTGGTTGTGAGCGGCAGCCCCTCGTTGGAAAGACTGTCTGACATCTTTGCGGTCTCGTTCAACTGGGAGACTTTAACAGCTCGACAATCGATAACAAGCCTGCGCGTCCTTGTTGGATGCAGTGGCGCCTTACGCGCTCGCCGCTTCAGCTGACAAATTCGGATGGGGCGGGGAATTCTCGCGAATTTGGCGGTGACCCACAGGGGTAAGCCAACCGGAAGCTCCAGTGCTGCTGCGCAGTGGAAGACCGCACGTACCCTCAACGAGGATGCTCAGGGCCCGAAGCCCTCGAGCCGTCTCCGCCAAAAAGGGCCGGCTCACGGGACCATTATCCTCCCGAACTGATCAGCCATTTAGATCGTTCGAACGACCTTCCGGGGATGACGCGAACGGCAGGCGGCTCACTCAGCCGCGCTCCGCAATCGGTCCACACGAAGTGAAAGCTGCACCGGGGTCGGATTCTGTAAGATGTCCAGCACGGGGCAATGACGGTCGACGATTTCCTTCAGGCGCGCCAACTCGCCTTCGGAAGCCGAACTGTCAAACCTACCTCGGCTTTAATGACTTGATAACCCGGCCGAACGTCCCCTTCGACGTCGAACGAGCCGCGCAAGTCAATCGTGCCCGAAAGCCGAACCGAAGCGCCATTGAGGGGAATGCCGAGCGCATCGGCATAGAGTCGGTAGGTGATTTCTTGACAAGAGCCCAGGGCCGCTAAGATGTACTCCACTGGATTGGGTGCTGTGTCCTGCCCGCCGGCTCGTCTACCTGGACGCTGAACTGGCGAATCGAGACGGCGCTGTCAACGCCGTTTACGAGACGGGATTGCGCTCGGAAGGCCGCTAACGCCTGGGCAGGGTCAACGCTCAGTGCAGCCGGCGTACCCGAGAACACCTCCTTGAACTTGAATGCCATTATTTCTCGACCGACTGTGACAGTGTGAGAGGTAATAGTTATATGGATGAAACTGCTTATCAATCGGTCCGAACTGAAAGAATGAGCGTCATCTTGAACCGAGAACTCACAGCGATTTTGTTCTAGTGATGCGGCGGGGGAAGATAAAGTCGCCTCCTTCGACAAGAAGACCAAGAGCTCGAATTCTCCCACCAATCCCACGCGATCAATCAGGATGGCGATCCCATTTTTCTAGGATTGAGGCAGATCAACACACGTCACGGCTTGCATGGCAACCTCATGGACGCTGCTGGGACCGCAATACGTAGCGAAGCTGCGACGGGAGATCGACATGGCATACCTGGAGACCGAGGTGATAGCGGCGCACCATCACGTTCGCCGCCGCACGGTGGCATATGTGGTTCTCGGCGCTTTGCTCGCCAGTTATCTGTCCTATCCGTATGTGACCCTGTATCGGCTTGATCGGGCACTGGAAGCCAGCGATACTCGCGTTGTTGCACAACTGATCGACTGGCCGAGCGTTCGGACGCAGCTGAAAGCGGACGTTACGGCGTCGCTCGCAACGCAGGCCTATGGCGCAAGCGGGCCGGAAGCGATCGGCGCCGCTTTCGCGCTGGCCTTAAGTCCATATGTGTTCGATCCCGTAGCGGACCGCGTTATCTCGCCGTCCGGACTCATCGCCTGGTATTCGGACGCACGAAGATCGGGCCGATCGAGCACGTTGTGGGAGGCCACGAGCTACGCGTTCTTCCGGACCCCGACGCGCTTCTTAATGACACTAAGGATGAACGAGCCGCAATATCCGAATATCGAACTCGAGATGAGATTGAAGGGTTTGAGGTGGCAGGTCGACCGCCTGGTCTGGCCGCGCGCGCGCGGTATCGCCGTTCCCGGGTCCGGCGGGTCTGGACCGACCACGGAATGATCAAACGTCGCAGCCGCTCATGAGCGCGCTTGATCTTGCAGCAGCCCTGCGAAGCTTGTGGGGCTGGAGAAAGGCGTTCATAACTGATGGCGGCGGAGACGAGGAACTCAAAACTCGAGCGCCACTCTTAGCCGGGCCTTCTCGAGCCGCCGTCTCACCGATGTCAGGCGGGATAAATTGAATCGGAACGCCAGGATGTTCTGGACCGTATCCTTGCCCAGGAAATGATCCATCCGAAAAATCTGATCCTCGCGGAAGACCTGCAGACTGGTCTGGTTAAGCACCTTTGCCGAAGCGAGATCGCGTCCGAACGGTTTTTCGGTGACGATCCGCCGCCATGCTCCCTCTCCTTCCCTTGCAAGACCCGCCTCGCCGATCCGTTGCACAACGGACACGAAGAATTGCGGCGCTCGGGCTAAATAGAACAGGACATTGCCTCCCGTGTCGGGCTTTAGTCTGGTGAGGCATCGAAACAGGTTTTGAAAGGTCACGGGATCGTCGACGTGACCACTCACATAGGCCAACCGATGAATGACACTTTCCCAGGCGTTCTGGTCGAAAGCTTCGAGCCGGGCTTCTTCCGCCTTGGCTCCGGTGTAGCGCTGCAACGCCTGCGGAAAAAACATTCCGGAGTTACTCGATACTGATTTCGCTGCTGCTTCCACCGACGATGGCGAAATCAGCAGGCAAGCACTTCCACAGCGCAAAATTGTAGAGCGCCGGCATCAAGAGTCGGTAGACCAGGTCGCCGGTGATCCCAAGAATGACGAACGTGCTTTAGTGAGCGGGCGTCGCCGCGTTCTCTTCTATTTTCAGCCTATCGATCATTCGCAGTTATCGCCGAAATCTATTCAGCTACCTTTCGCCTCTTGGTATCCGCCAAAAACCTTGCGCTTGACTGACAGCATCTTGTTGGCGAAGCTGCGCTGCGCGCGCGAGGCAAAGCGCGCATAGAGAGCGGCCGACAGCACCGGAGCAGGCACCGCCTCTTCGATCGCCGCATTGACGGTCCAACGGCCTCTCCGGAATCCATGACATAGCCGTCGACCGCCTCAAGCTGTGGATCTGCGGCAATCGCCATGGCGGTGAGATCAAGAAGCCACGAGGCGATCACGCTGCCGCGTCGCCAAACCTCGGCAATCTCGGGTCGAGCTCGAAGCCCAGTTCGGCCGGCAATTCCAGCGAATTGGCATGTTTGAGGATCTCAAAACCCTCGGCATAGGCCTGCATCAACCATATTCGATGCCATTGTGGACCATCTTGACGAAATGTCCGGCCCGGCACGCAGATAGCCGCGCTCCACCCGTTCGTCGCGCCGCTCGCGGCCGGGGTGCACGTGAGTTCCGAAAACCGGTGGCAAGTACGGAGAAGATCGGATCGAGGCGCTCCACGATCTCGTTGTCTCCGCCAATGATCATGCAGTAGCCGCGCTGACTGCCTCAGATGCCGCCGCTGGTGCCGACATCGATGCATTTCAGTCCTTTCGCCGCAAGTTGGCGCGCCCGGCGGATGTCATCCTTGTAAAACGAATTGCCGCCATCGATAATGACGTCGCCCGGCTCGAGCAAGTCGGAAAGCTCCCGGATGGTTGTTTCCGTGATCTCTCCCGCCGGAAGCATGACCCAGATGTGGCACGGTCGCTCCTCGCGATCATGTCTTTGAGGCTTGCCGCAGCGGACGCGCCTTCGTCAGCCAAATGCCAGACCCGTTCAGGGTTGCGGTCGTAGACGACGCAGCCGTGCCCAGTGCGCAACAGTCGCCGCACGATGTTGCCGCCCATCCGACCGAGGCCGATCATTCCAAGCTGCATCAAGTGCTCCAATCAGTTTCAGCTGGGAAGAGCAGCAGTCTGCCGCCGGCCCAGCAGCGCGAGCTTTGCCGTGAGGGCGTCAGTTAGCTGGTTGGTGGCTTCGACAAACTGCCTGACGCCATCTTCAACGAGGTGCGTGGTCACCTCGTCGAGCGAGATGCCTTGGTGATTGAGCTCTTCCAAAAGGCCCTCCGCCTCTTTCGATCGCTCTTCAAGTGACTGCCGGACCCGACCGTGGTCGCGGAAGGGTCCAGCGTTGCCGGCGGCATGGTGTTGACGGTGTTTGGCCCAATCAGCTCCTCGACGTAGAGCACGTCGGAATAGGCCTTGTTTTTGGTCCGGTGGAGGCCCACAGCAGCCGCTGCGCCCGCGCACCCCTGGCAGCCAGGCCGTTCCAGCGCGGTGTTGCGAACAAACGCTTGTAACGTTGATAGGCGAGCTTTGCGTTGGCGACGGCGATTCTGCCTTTGAGCGGCTCGAGCCTTTTGGTTCTGCCGCTCTTTGGTTTGGGTGAGTTTTCGTCGATCAGTGCGTTGATCATGCTGTCGATCCGGCTGACAAAGAAGCTCGCGACACTTCCGATCCGGCTGACGTCGCCGCCGGCATCCGCCCGATGTTCCAACCCCTCCAGATACGCATTCGCGACGTCTTCGCATACGCGTTGTGAAAACGCAGCGTCGCATTGACGTTGATGCCTTCGGCAACGAGCTGGCGGATCACGGTAATGCCTGCTGGGGTTGCCGGCACCTTTACCATGAGGTTTTCGCGGGCAACTCCTCGATGGTCGCATCGGCCCCGTTCGCGAGGTAGGGCGAGACCTTGAGGCTCGCATAGCCGTCCACTCCGTCCGTGGCCTCATAGACCTTCTGGTCGGCGGCCTGCGGATGTCCTCGATCGCAAGCTTCTCATACACAGAATACGCAGATACGTCCCCATTGCCAGAAACGGCACGCCGGACCAACCACTGGGAACCGGACGCGCATTTCGATGCGCCGGGCGCTTGCCTTCGGAGGCGACGCGGAAGCGCGCAACACCCCGCGCTACCTGATCGCAACACAAAATGTGGAAGGACACTGGCAGCAAAAAACCAATGGTTGGGCGGCGAACCCTATTGGCGCGGAGTCCAACTCGGCGAAGCGGCGTATCCGGTTCTTTTGGCCGCTCTGCTCGCCGGCCGTGGCCCAGTGGCGAGCCATAGGCTCGAGCAGCGCGCCGCCTGCGACAGGCGCCGCGATGCAAGTGGCAAGGGTGAACGTGTTCAGTCCGCTATTTTCTTCCCAACGGTCCTGATCGGTCGAGGGGCCGACGCGGGCGATATAGCCGAGCGCCCGACGGATCATGTCGTGGTGCTCGATTCCCTAAGGCATCCCGGTCGCTGGCAGACTTCTGGAACGCCCATCTGGAAGACTTCACCGCCTGCGGCTCCGATCTGGCAAAACAGTTCGCCATTGCCGGCTATTATGTCCGCACGTCGCCGCCAAGGTGCTTTCCGAAGGCCAGGCGGCGCTCGATGAACTCGTGCCCATTCGCAACCGAAGCGATGGGGTGCGAATGCGGGCAAGCGAACAAGTCAGCACAGACTTCCTGCGCCCAGTCCGCTTTGGCCTCAGGAATCCGGCCGACCCGCTCATCCTTGATACGATCAAGCTCGTAGATGGGTTTTTGAAGGTGGAAACACCCTCCGGTTCAGTCTGGCACCGCTATAACGGCGATGGCTAGGGCGAGTACGATGATGGCCGGCCGTACGATGAGGCTGGCAGAGGCCGGCCCTAGCCGCTTCTCGCAGGGGAGCGGCGCCATTATGCCTTAAGCGCTGACGAAAGATCCCTTGCCGATGCTAGAAACGATGGCCGCGTCAGCCAGCCCCGGCGGCATGATCCCCGAGCAGGTCTGGGATGCGTCACCAATCCACGAGCGGCGATTGCATCCCGGCCGCCCGACCGGATCGGCCATGCCGCTCGCGTGGGCGCATGCCGAATTTGTTAAGCTTGCCGTCTCCCGCAACCATGGCCGGCCGTTCGATCGACCGGGGTCGTCTGGGACCGATACGGGGCGGGAAGAAGACGCCGCTTACACGTTCTGGTGGCCCCACGCGCAGATCCGGTCGACCGTCGCTGGCTGCCGTCTGGTCACTGCCTTGCCTGGGGCGGGTATGGTGCACTGGGCTGTCAATGGCTGGCGTGAGGTCAGGGATCTCGAAGCACTCGATAGCACTCTCGGCTTCTGGATGGCGGAACTCGACACCGGTCGGATGAACAAGGGTGAAAGCATCGATTTCACCATCCGTTGGCAGGCGGATGGTTGGGAAGGGATCGACTATCGCATCCAGGTGGTATCTGCTCGCGAGGATGTGTGAGGGCGTTCAGCCATGCCAAAACTCCGACAGCGAGGTGGGATAGGCATGGTAGAAGAATACTTCCCATGTCCCTCGCTGGCTGGAGATGATCATGGATCGCTGTATTCGAACACTTTCTGTTGTTTGCGCCGCGACGCTCGTCTTCGCAATGACAGCAGCAGCTTCTGCAACCGATACTTCGGAGGTCGCGCGAGCCGCCTTTCAGGCCAAAGATCGCGGACAGCTCCTGATGGCGATCGGCTTGTTCAACCAGGCCATGAAGGACGAGCAACTTTCGAAGAAGCAACGCGGCTTGCTGCTGTTCGGCCGTGGCACCGCCTATCAGCAGCTCGGGATAACAGAGGCCGCTCTCACCGATCTGGACGGGGTGGTCGCGCTGCTACCTGATTTTCCTGGCGGCTACGCCTATCGCGCCGTGATCTGGATCGCTGAGCGGCGATACGGAGAGGCGCTCATGGATTTGCAGCAAGCCCATCAGCTTGCTCCGAACGATGCGAGCGTGCTTCTGAATCTCGGCAACCTCTACGCTCAAACGGGCAGGCTTGAGCTTGCAATTGAGAACTATGGCCAGGCGATCGGGCTCCGTCCGGATTTCGACAAGGCCTACTTCGATCGGGCGGGCGCTTACATGGTTAAGCACGATTTCGCACGCGCGATGGCGGATTTCGACAAGGCGATCGAGCTTCGCCCCACATTTGCTGATGCCATCGCCAATCGCGGGGCGCTGCATCTGGCGAACGGAAATGTCGAAGCAGCTCTTTCCGACCTGAACGCCGCCCTTGAGCTCGCGCCGCGCAACGCGCGATATTATGACGCCCGTGCCAATGCCTATCTGGTTGAGGCCCGCTACGGCGATGCGCTTGCCGACTTCGATGAAGCCTTGCAGATCGATCCTGGCAATCCCGCGCTGTATTTCGGACGTGGTCTCGCCAACCTGTTCCTTGACAATACGGCGGCCGCCATCGACGACCTCCAGATTGCGGTGCGGCTGCGGCCCACCGATGCCAACGCTGCGATCTGGCTGCACATTTCTCGCCTCCATGCCAACACCGTCGACAAAGATGAATTCGCCACCAATGCCGCCAGAGTGAGCCGGGACGTGTGGCCTGGTGCGGTGCTCGATCTGTACCTGGGAGCACTGACGCCGACCGAGATGCTCGAAAAGGCCCAAGAAGGTGTTGAGCAAGACTCCGAGCGACGGCTTTGCGAGGCTCAGTTTTATGTCGCCGATTATGGTATCCACCGAGGCGCCACAAACGAGGCTTTGGACATCATGAAGGGAGTTGTTTCGCGTTGCCGCTCTTTTGCTCTTGTCTACGGCTCCGCACGGGCGGAGATCAGCTTGGCGCAGCACTGAAGCGTTGCTCGTTACCTTGCAAAAGTACAGTGCACACCCCAAGGATCGAACCAAATCCGCGCCGCGTGGTGAGTCTAAAGTATTGCCGACAATCCGTTTCTTCCCAAGGCGGAGTTGGCGCGACACGGCCAAACTCCGGCCCCAGAGCCCTGGGCGGCGGCTATTTGCCCATATTCATCGGCTTCGGCACCGACGCAGGTGCGGCCGCCGAACCAGGCATCGGCACCATCCCCAGCACCATCTTGCGCTGATCATCGGTCAGGACTTTAGCGGCCTCGCCCGCGGCGCGAATGAAGTCCAGTCTTTGATCCGCCTTCAAGTTCTCGATCTCGCGGAGCTTGGCCTCGACCGACGTGGTATCCGGCTGGTCTGCCGCCGTCAGCAACCAGAGGGCCTGCTCTGCTTCGTCGATCTTCCGCTGTTGGTTTGACTGGTCGACGAGGGCACGCTGCTTGATATCGTTGAGGCTCGTCCTCTGCTGGGTAGAAAGGCCGAGCTTGTCGGCATACTCGAGGTAGAATCCCATCGCGCCCACGTGATAGATATGCGATGAGCCGGGAAACCCCCGGTTGGGCGCGGTTTCGCCGAAACTGATGCAGGTCTATCGACGGCGATTTGGCCCTTGAGCAATTGATGGCCTTTGCCATCACCGATGACCACGCGAGGCAGGAAGGCGTTTATGAGCGGCTGTCCTATAACTGTGATGCGAGCACCATCCGTCACACGCTCACCGAAACCCATCTCGCCTCCACGGATCGCCGGGCGCGCTTTGTTGGTGTTGAGGCCTACACGGAAGCGGGCGCCACGGTCCTGCGAGACCTCTTCACCGAGGATCGCGGCGGCTATGTCGTCGAGCTGGGACGCGCGGGCGGTCTATCGGCTATTCCTTGCAATTTGATCGTATGGGCGGTGCCGGGCGCCATGATCGGCGCTGTGGCGGGCGCGCACTTGTAAGGACGGGTTGGAGAACGGGAGCTCTCTTTCTGACGATCGGCATCACATTCCTGGTCGCCTTCACGTTCTTCGCCGATCGTTTCAAAAGTTAAGTGTAGTGCGCTAGGAGGATCGACGCCGTCGCCACGATCTCGCCGGTCCAAATCTGGCAGTTTTGCCAAAATCAACCTGCCGTCGTCATCAGACTGCGTCCGCTCCCGGCTGCACGCGTCGATCTCGACCGGTTACGACCTGGGCCGGACCGAGGTGCCTCAAGGCCACCTATTAGGTCGCTTTGCCCTTCGTCGCCGCCGATGACGGCATTGCCCTGCGAAGACTCTGACCGCGGTGTCCGCGCTAGCGCGATGGTGTCCGCGCTAGCGCGATCATACAGGCACAGCCTGATGTGCCGATCAGGCGGATCGTGTGGCGGGGCGCTCAGGCTTATGCGAAGTAACTCTTTTTTATGCCACACCGCCAAAATGCCGAGGACGCGTCTAGGTTCCGAGCTTCCGGTTCATCGAGTTCGGTCCGCGTTAATCGTGGTGATCCTCGCCATGATGGCTGTCGTGATGGCTATCGTGGCGGTCACCATGGTGATCGTCAGGATGATCATGATCGATGCGCACCACGGGGCCGTGATCACCGTCGTCGTGATGCTCATCGTGCACGGCGGGACGGTCATGATGGTCTCTATCGTGATGATCGTGATTCACACCGACGCTGACGCCCCCTGGCCCAATATCAAGGTGCTGGGCAAGAGAGGGGGTTGGAGCTGCGATCGCAAAACCAAAAATCAGGGCGAATGGAGCAAGGTATTTCATTTTGAGCCTCCTCGTGCATATCGTGAGACCTAAACACAGGCGTCAGGGGCAGGGTTCCGAAAAAACTGCCAGACCTTGCAAACATGATTCTGCTGCGCGGCGTGCAACACGTTTGCAATCTGAAGGTGGTTCGCGACTATGTTCTGGGGTTCCCTCGGCGTTTTCAAGGCGTTCGACGGGCGGGAACTTGTGGCATTGGCTCTCATTATAGTGCACTAGGTGCTATAGGTGTCCCGATTCAGCTTAACATTCTGCCCGGGAAATCTTGGAGAGCAGCAATGTCGAAACAAAAAATTCTGATCGCGAGTCTTGCATTCGGCTTTGCACTAATCGGCGGCGTAGCAAATGCTTACGATGATGAGGATCATCACCACGGAGACGGATTCAATCACTTCTTGCACGATAACGGCGTACCTCATTCTCATGGCTACGAAGGCGACGCCCACGAATACAATCATTATTTGCACGACAACGGCATACCCCACGCGCACGTCTATTCGAGGCGGTGTTATCAGACCGTAGAGCATGACCAGTACGGTCGCCATTATTATCGCAGGGTGTGCGAATGAAGTGACCTAATCAGGTGTCGGTTCGGTAATAGACCGCCGATCGATGATCGCGGCGTGACGTTGAGCAGATTAAAAGCGGTATGCCGCTTCATTTGCGGGAAGGTCCCTTAGCAGCTTCGATACTCTTGATTGGAATTTGCGCAGGCAAAGGCTTGCCTGCGCTCCGGAATGTAGTCCCGCCAGTGTCTGAATAATGTATTCTAAGCCGCGCAATTTGATCATTTGATCCGCTCCCAACAAGTGTACTCCAGTTGAACCTTGCTGTATTTGAGCGTACGGACATGAGAAGGCGGCATGAAACGTTATCTGATCTTCGCTGCAGTCGGCCCGTTCTTCGGCGGCCTGCTGCTTTTGTTCGCGACGACGGTTGCTTCAGGGTACTGGACCGACACCAACTGGTCGGAGGTCGGAAAGTTCTTCGTAACCTTCGCCAAGACGCTGCAGTACAGCTATTTGTTCGGCGTCGTGCCGGCGCTAACGCTCGGTGCAATCGATGACATTCTGCTCCACGTCAGGAAGATAGGCCCGCTCGTGCGGATGCTGACCGTGGGCGCGGCCGGGTTCGTCGCGGGCGAATTGCTGCATGGCTTGCGCGGCCCGGACAGCGGCGTGGTGCAGTTCATCCTGCACGGCCTCTCCGGCTTCATGCCCGCGATGATCTCGTCATGGCTGGCGCACAAAGATTCGGAAAGCCCGCAGGCGGCGACTTCGACATAAAGGAATGGCGGCTGCTGGCCGACCCAACAATACGGGTAGCCCAATTTCATTCTGCCCGACTCGATCGCGCCGCCGTAGCCGGATGTCAATGACAAGGTGAAGGCGATCACCTATTGCCACGACACCTATCGATTAACCACCGCCGATGGCAAGAAACGCACCTTTTGGGAACGCAATCCGCGGCTGAAAACGGAGTCCAGCAAGGAAGGTCCGCAAAATGGAGTGCCGACCCTCGTGGCCGCAGGAACGGCGGGCGACCGGGCGGATGTGAGTTTTGCCGCGCCCGAGGAGATCTGCAAGATGATCGAACCGCGATGCTACGCGTGACCTGCCAATCAGCAGCGTCCACATGCCGCCTCGTACCCTATCGTGAACGAGTAATAGGTGGCCGAAGGACGGAAGGACGTGTGCTCAAGATCGGAGAAGCGATGTTTACGGTGCTTCGTTTGCTTGTTCTACCCCGAACATGACCGCCGTTACGCGTCGGAACGGAAACTGACGCCATTCAAAATCGTGCCGTACGCTACGAGAACTTTCCCCAAGCCCGCCCTGAGCCGACCCGCGCCCTGCAGGACGTGTCGCATGTTAGCCTCACCGGACCGATATGCAGCGCGAGCGCCGCCACCGGCTCCATGGAGCCATTGGCCGCGCGCGATAGCGCGGAGGATGCTGCCCCAGTCGCCCTTCAGCAGGGTGATGCCGACGCTCTCCATGGCGACCTCAGTGCCTGGTCCCATGGCAATGCCGGCCTCCGTTGCGGTTAGTACCGGGCATTGACGCCGTCGGAGTTCCGATTTCCTCTCCGCGTCTCCACTGAATCGTGATCGGCGGACTTTCGTTTTGCTGCCGCGCATTCCATGCGCAGTTACGAAACCCGCCAATGCAGTAGAGAATATGGCGGCCTTGCGCCGCGGGGCCGCAAGCCCGGTGCACCCGTCAATCCGAGTCGCCGCTGGGCGCCTCGCCACGGATCGACCAGTGCTCGCCCCGAAGTATCGCCCTGCGCCGCTATGGGGCGGCGACCGAAAGGCTCTGGCGAAGGAACTCGGCAAGGCACGCGCGATGGCCAACATCCTGTCCGCCCAATCGGCGGAGATGCGGGCTAACGGCGAGGCGATGATCCCGCAAGCCGACAGGCTGCTTTGCGAAAGTTGGAACGAGCGGATATGGAGCGACGGCGCCGTTCGATCCATCGCCCCGGGGACACTTCCATCTGGCGTTGTTCACCGGACAGGGCCAGACTGACCGTCTAATTATGCGCAATGAGAGCGACGTCGAGGGCCGGCACGCGTTCCGGCAGAGCAAGACCGGCGAGCTTGTCGATATCAAAGAGGCGCCACAACTCAGCGCGCGGCTAAATGCCTCGCATGCACGAATAAGGAACTCAAGCTTCGGCTTCAACTGGATAAGGTCCCACCCGAACTCGTGGTCAACGAGGACAATGGTGAGCCTTACCACGAGAGTACCTATCCCATTGCGTGTCGACGGCCCGAGCCGTCGCAATCTTCGGGTTTTTCGTGCGTGCGACAACGCGCGCCAGGCAATTGTCCGCGCGGAGCGACTGAAGGGCGAACTGATTAAGAACGTGGACAAGCTGTTCGCCTCCTTTCCTCTCGATGAGGAGAATAAGGCGCAGCGCGCTCGAACGGTCGATCAGCGCAAGCGCGCATTAGCGGAATGGCTGGATGCGCAGACCGCTCGCGACAGCACTGGGCATTCATACCGAAGCGCTCAGACTATCGTGAAGCACTACCGCGCCCGCAATGCGGCTGGCGCCAATTCCGGTATCGACAGGCTTGAATTGCAGGTGCGGAAGGAAGGCATGAGGAGCTGAATGCAGACCAGTAGGTCTCGTGTTGCAGGTGGAGGGGCTTCGGTCCTAATCATCCGACTCGTCGCATGGCGTACGACCATTGAGAGCGTCGCAAAAAACCCGGTTCGTTCTGCCGCGGAACTTGGTCGCGACGGTTGGATTGTCTTCGAGCGGAGGTTTACTTTCCGAAAGCCCAGTTCGGCCCATTGATTGACCTCGTGCACTCAGCGTTCGCGCTCACGCATTCTCGCGCGATCACCAGTCTGAGCTGTCCGGATCTGCTTATCTCCTTTTGATGGATGACGATCTCGCACCGGTTCCTTGATTGTTGCCCGCGCAAACGAATGCCCGTTTTCTAGATGCTGGGCGATGCGCTCCTTGGCGAAGGCCATGATGCTCTTGCGAACATTCTCATCGTTCGGCAGAGCGCGCGCGACAAGCTTGTTGATGACGACAAGCTGGGATTGGGCCGCGAGCAGGTCGGAATCATGCCCCGCCGCCGGCCGGTCTGCACGGCGTTCCTCCACAGTCACACTCCACATGTTGCGCCACATCTGGCGCCGTTCAATGCCAGCGATTCCTGTGGCGGCGTCTATGGACTTTATCGCCCTGATGACGGGTTCGACACCATCCCTTCGCAGAGAGATGCGGTCGCCAGGCCTGGCCCCACTGTCTGCGACGTCAGTTACAACGCCGACGCCCCACACCCGATGTCGCCGGCCATCATCCAGTTCGATGGCTACGTAGGTTGACGGCTCCGCGTCGGGGCGGTTGCGATACGGGCCAAAACCGACCTCCATCAGACGTCCGGAAACGCCCTTGTCGTAATCGAGCCTATCCGCCTGCAGAGGCCTATCGGAGGCCGAGCGAGCCTCTACATCAGTGGTCCGGGCCTGGGCCCGATCCCATGCGGCTCGTCGGTCGCCGAGCGTCTGGCGATCACGCTCGTTTGGCTGATAGCCCTGCACCTCTATTGCGCGCGCGCTAGCCTCGAGCCAGGCCTGGCGCCGGAACTCGACGGAGCCACGGACGTGTAGTGCCTCCCACTGGCGATGTTGTGCAACGCTGACCATGTCTCGGATCACTTCCGCGGCAGCTATGCGGGTTACTAGGCGATCATCAGTGGCCTTGAACGCGAGGTACTCTTTCCGCTCATCGGCATAGAGCCGCGCTTCCCTGCCAGATCCATCCTTTTGGGATTCAGTCCCCACCACGTAATATTTCCGACGGATTCGGTCCGGAAACGCACTATCGGTAACCTCCACCGGTGAAGGCTTGTTGGGGGCTGTAGTTGCGGTCTCGTCTTCCCCCTTTCCTCGGGCGGAAGCGCGCCCCGCGCGACGGTGCCGCTCCAGGCTGAATTCCCCACTCTCGTTATGCCCGTCGTTCATGGCCCTCACCCTTCTGCTTGCGGCCGGTCCGCCGCGACGGCGGAATGGCTTGAGCGTCGATGTAATTCAGGACCCAGGCTTTCATATCGTCTTCCGAGAGCCCTTCGAGATCGACGTCCACATCCCCAAAATCGAAGGAGGCGTCGGCGGGGATTGTGGAGGGATCGGCCACCTCCTCGTCGGTCATCGGGCGAGACCGAAATGCCGCCCGGAGCTCAGCGACCGCGGAGCGAAGCTCTTTGATCTCGGCGTCGAGCAACGCATTCGAGCGACCGTTGGGCATTTCGGGGGTAGGCGCAGGCAACAGACGCCGCAGGAAAGCCTTGTCTTCGTAATAGACGATCTTGTCAGCGATAATGGGCGGAATGCCGGTGCCGAGAATGAATGCCTTGGTTTTCGGAAGTAGCTTCAGCTCCTGCGGCAGCATCAGGGCGCGGCGGTGTTCAGAAATCGTTTCGCTGGTCGAGCGCATCGCCAGTCCTTTCGGTCCGCTGCGGCTGCGCGCTTTCACGGTGTCGTAACCGATCCGCTCCGAAAGCTCATTGGCGACATCCTGTTCCTTCGGCGCAAAGACCACCTCGACGGCGTGGTTGGTCATGAAGTTGCGGGCTGTGTCAATTCCGTAGATTCCGCGTAGCTGGGCCGGACTCTGAATCACGGTCAGCAGGCGGATGCCATAACCGGCAATGAATGCCACTGATCTCGCCAGCACGTTGACATTGCCGAGCGCCGGAAATTCATCCAGCAAAAGCAGCACCTTGCGATTGAGCTTGGGGTTCTGTTCCGGCAGCTCGCGGGTATTGAGATCGACCACCTGCTGGAAAAACAGATTCAGAAGTGGCGCCATGCGGTCGAGATTGTCAGGCGTCACGCCGAGATAGATCGACATCGGCTTTTGCCGCAGGTGCCGCAGATCGAAATCGTTGGTCGTTGTCGCAGCATCGATCCGAGGGTTGAGCCAGAGACCAAGCCTTGCCGTGACGGTCTTACGCACCGAGTTCATCGTGTTTTCGGACGCGGCGAGGAAATCATTCAATGCGGCAATGCAATGCCGCGACAATGGCGAAGAGCCAAACTTGCGAGCGGCGATGATCTTCTCAAAATGTGCCTTGAGATCGGGGGCAGCGGACAGCTGGTGCAGGATCTCGCCGATCGTCAATGACAATCCCGGCGTTTCCGCGACATAGCCGCCAATCGCCACGAAGGCCGAGCGTGCTGCCTCGAACCAGAACGGATCGCCCCGGGTCTCGGCCGGAAACAGCATGACGGCGATGCGCTGCAGATCGTCATAGAGGTCCGCGGGATCGCTGCGCACGTAGCCAAGCGGATTGTAGCGTGCGGTGCAACCGTGTTCCTCTAGCGGATCGAACAGATAGACCTCCTGCCCGTGGGCTGCGCGAAATCCTGCGGAGCGATCCCAGTTTTCCTTCTTCACATCCAGAACGACCACCGAATCTGGCCAATTCAGCAGGTTCGGAATGACGTAGCCGACCCCCTTCCCTGCCCTAGTCGGAGCGTAGACCAGGACGTGTTCCGATCCGCCGAAGCAGAGCAGTGCACCGTCCTTTCGTCCAAGTAGCACGCCTTGCTTAGATCGCAGGCCAGCGGCCTTGATCTCCCGCTCGGAGGCGAAACGCGCGCTGCCGTGAAGTGGGGAAGGACGGTGCCGAAAGATAGCACCGAGCAGGCCGAAAACGACGACCACGCCGACGAGTGTTGACAGGGTTAGCCAGCGGTCGAAACGTGGGTCAGCGCCGTAGCGGGACCAGCCGGTGGCGATCTCTGACCAGTGCAGGCCACCATCGTGAAGCCTGAGCCCCAGCAGCAGGACGTTTGAGGCGACCAATAGGAATACCGCGCAAGCAGCGAGCGCGACCGCGAGGCCCTGCGCTGTCCTAACTGAGGTGGTCGCGTTTGCGAGCGGGGTCATAATATATCTCCGAAATGCGGTAGCGGCCGTTCCGCTTCTGCATCTGGATGACGACGTCGACGAGGAGCAGCAGGAGCGAGCGGATGTCGTCGCGATGAAGGTCTCGGCCTTCCGCGCTTTCCTTCACCAACAACGTCAGCTGCTCGAAGGCGAGCCGGGCACTGTCGGCATGAACGGTCGTGATCGATCCCGGATGGCCCGAGTTCACATTCCTCAGATAGAAGAATGCGGTCCCATCGCGCAGCTCTTGCAACAGAATGCGATCCGGCCGCATCCTCAGGCAGGACTCGAGGAGCTCGCGCGGTCCAATTTTAGCAACGCCCTGCCCGTCCTTGGCATAGAGCAGCCGCACGCAATTCTGATGAGGGATGACAAGCTCGGCGGTATCCTCAATTGTAATGAGCCGCTCTTGAGCCGGGATCGCCGCGATCAACGCCTTGGATAGCGTCGTCTTTCCCGAACCAGTCGCCCCGGAAACGATGATGTTGCGACGAGTTTCCACGGCAAGCTGGAGGAAGTCGCGCCAGGCACCGGCTTCTTTCAGGGCCAGAAGCTGAGTCTCATCGGCAGTTAATCGGTCATTGGCGACACGGACCTCATCAAACAGTTTTGCGCGCTCGAAGGCCTCCAGTGTCATTGTCAAAGCCGACGGCTTGCGGATCGTAAGACTGACCATGCCGGCTGGCACGGCTGGTGGGACCACGATCTGGCAGCGCTCCTCCCCGATCAGAGTCGTCGACACCACGGGATGCTCCGGACTGATGTCCTGACGGGTGTGGCCGGCGGCCGCGGTTGCGAGGTGTGAGAGGTAGGCATGCGTCAGTGCTGGCGCTTCGTGCCGGGTCCAGCCGCCAGGACCTTCCACGAAAATTTCGCCAGGACGATTGACGACGATTTCGGTCAGGGACTTGTCCGCCAGGAATGGAGCCAGCGGCTCCAGGTAGCGCGCCAGCACGAGCCGACTGCCGTCGCGTTCGATGGAGTGTACCGCACTCACTTTGTCACCACCGCCGGCGCCACGAGGCCTCCGGGAATGGTGCGGTCCAAAATCTGCGTGCGGGTCTCGATCCGGCGCAATTGATAGACCGAGGAGAAATCAACATCGCGCGCGACAAAGATATTGACGAGCTCGCCCTGATTCTTGTTCAGAGTCGGTGGAATGTTGATCGACTGCTCGACGGCGATGCCGGCGGCGGTGTTGGTCGCTCCCGTGGTGTTGTTGATCTGGATCGAGCTGTCCTGCAGCTGCTGACGCCCGATTGAGGAGGCATCGCCAACGATGGACAGCAGCAGCGCCGAGCCGAAGCGTTCAAAGAAGTGGGTGTCGATGTCGCCGTCGAAGCCAGCGCGGCCCAGCGCATCCGTGGCGGGCGAGGCCAGGGCCGCGATCACGCCTGTCGGCGTCTTTGCGCGGGTCCACAGCACGAAAAGGCGTTTTGAGCCGCGCCGCACATTACCGCGATATTCGCCCACGACCTGTGTGCCCTTTTCCATCAGTACGACGTTGCCGGAATCCGACATAACGTCTCGGATAACGACGCAGGAGACGAAGCCCGCCACGTCCGAGGACATCGCCGTCTCCAGCACGCACGGGATCGAGGTACCCTGGGTGATGAGCAGATTGCGGTTGGGCAGCCGCGCAGCGCGAACGCCCTCGATCGGCGTGGGTTTCAGCTTATCGGCAAGGTCGTTGCGCGGCTCGCCCCGCCAAAACCCATAGGGATCAGAGGCGACACTTCCGGTCACGCTGTCGTGGGCTGCATGTCCCGCAGAACTCGGCCGATTGTATGCCAGCACTGGTGCGCGACGGGCGCTTTCCAGAAGCTGGTCGGAGGCGGGCGCGGGTGCAGCTGGTGTGGCTGCGACCGGCGCGGCTCCAATAGAGGATGTGGTGATTGGTGCGGCCGGCGCTTCCGGGATGGGCTCGAACGCGGCCGCTTGGCGGATCACGAGCTTGCGGGCGGAATCGCTAACTGGCTTATCACCTTTCCAAGTCCCCCAGATGATCAGAGCGGCAAATGCGGTGAGCGCCAGCGCTCCGAAGCCGCGTTTGAGCATCGTCGCTCGAGCATTGTCGCCTCCTCCAACGGGCGTAATGCCACGGTCGCCGGCGATCGTCTCATCGTGATGTTCGGTCATATCGCGCTCGCCTATCGTGGCCTTGAGATTGGAGATGATTTCTTTGCCCGCCGCTCGATCGAGGGGCTTGTGGTATTGGTCCCAGGGTTAATCCCCACCGCATCGAACGCTTCGTTGAAAATGCAAAGGACGTTGTCGCCTTTGCGCAGCCGGAACTCCCGGGCCGTGGCATGAACCACCACGAGCTCGCCGCGGACATCCTTGGGCACCAGGCTTTCGGAGCCGTCGGAATTGATTAGGTAGATCGCGGGGATTTCACGGTTGCCCGCAAAGCGGAACGTGGTCTCCTTGCCGTCGTCGAAAACGGCTTCGGGCTCGAGGTCGACCGAGCCTTGTGCCGAAAACCGCCAGTTGCGTGCCCCATACGCATGATGCAGGTCAAAGGTCTGGTCTATCAGCGAGCCTTCCCGCTCCGCGCCACGGGCGGCCGCCTCCGCACGCCGACGCTCGATCTCGTCGCCGGGATAGGCGAAGCGGACGACGAAATAGCTGTCCGCCAGCGTCGTCTCGGCGATCGACAACTCGAACTGATACGAGCGCTTGCGGCCATCCGGGCGCGTGGTGACGACCTGCAGGTTGGTCGGCGGATGTTTTTCCCGCGGTTTGAGGAACAGGATCGAGCCCGCTGGTGCAACTTCCCATGCGATCGCATCGCCAATCGCGACATGCGCGACCTCCTCATCGTCGGCAAACAACACCTGGGTGGATGCCCGAATCACGCCGTTGACCCGGACCACATTGGCCGGATCATAGGTCACGGTGCGCACCCGGGCGTCGTGTTGGCCTGGCGAGGGCTGTTGCAGCGCCAGCACCGGCCCTGCGAATCCCAGGGCAAAAATCAATAAGAGAACGAAGGATTTCATGGCACGACCTCCGGATCGGCGCGATATTCCGAGACCACAAAGCCGAGCGGATTGATAAGACGGTCGGCGGAGGACATTGGCGCGTTGGTATAGGAGAACGTCAGGGTGGAGACCCAGTGGGTGATGCGGGTTTCCTCGCCCTTGCGGCTCTCTTTCATGAAACGCACCGAGGCGACATTGTCAGCTAGGAGCGAGATCGCCTTGATCCGTACTGTGGCGACCCCGAAACGGCCCTGAACGACTTGCGGGCTTTCCGGATTGGAGCCGCGATACCAGGCCGCAAAACGGGCCTGTTCGCCCTGCCCCGAGAGCAGCGAAATCGTCCGGAAGTTGGTTTCGGCTTCCGGATAGCTGTAGCCTTCGCGCGCGCGAACGTAGCGGCCAAGAAAATACTTGGTGACCGCTTCATCATAGCGCGCCGGCGTCGAAGTGAGGGCGGAGACGGTGTCCACAATCCCGGTCGCGTTATCGACCCGGATGACGAACGGTTCGACCGTCTTCAGCGGCGCCAGCGCTGCGACCGCACTCAGTGAGGCGATCGCTAATGCGCAGGCACCCGCGGCAATCACCCATGCCGTTCTGCGCGAGCGATGGGCCGCCAGCAGCAGATCCTGCTCCCATCGACGCGCATTGTCGAAATAGGCTTTCAGGTCATCGTGACCGACCATCTCACGCCTCCTTGCCGCAAGGCCGGTAAGAGGCTGCAATGGCGGCCTGGTGGTCTGATGCAGCCAATCGCGTGGAGGGCGCTGCCGGGCTGGTCTCGCCTTTGCGGATGACTGGTGCCGGCGCGGATGGCGGAGGTGCCGGCTCCGGTGTCGCCAATGGCGTACCTGTCTCCCAATCCCACAGCGAACGATTGAGCGGCCGCCGAGCCTGGCCATCACAAGATGGCGGTCCCTTTGACCAGCTTGCGCAGCCGCCAAGCTGAATTGCGATCATGCAAATAATGAATAGTCGACGCCACATCGTTCTGATGCCCCTGTCTGTCTTTCTCGTCTTTTGCCACGATCATTGCCTACGCCGCCGTGGTCCCCGGCGATTGGGTGCGGCGCATACTGCCGCCCTGCCGGCTGGCTCTCACCGCGGCGAGACCGCGGCTGGCCGACCAGCGGGCGCCGGCATATGCGCCACTGGCTGCCGCCGTGGCATTGGCAATCATTGGGCTCGTGACCAGCCGGCTGGCGAGCGAAGCGCCACCCCCGGCGAGACCTCCTGCGATGATCGGCAGTTGAAGCGCGATGTATCCGGACAGACCGAGCACCGCGCTGATGGCGACCGCGGCCACCACCATCTCGCCGGCCGTGCCGGCGTTTGCCGCGAACCTGTCGATGAAGCCGCTAACGGTCGTCAACATCAGCCCGACCAGTGCGACCACCAGCACCAGCAGGATCACGAAATTCGCGACCTGCCGAAGCCAGGCTTCCGTAAAGGGCCGCGTGGCCTCGAATAGTCCAAGTGCAATGAAGAGCGGCCCAAGCGCGATCACGACCCCCAGACCAACCTTGGCATAGAGCAGGATGGCAAACTGCAAGAAGGAGCCAACCGCCACGAAGACTAGGAGAATCGCGGCAATCAGTGCGGGCGCGATGTTGGTCAGTCCGGCTTGCTTGTAGATCCTATTTGCGACGTCAATTCCTTTGGTCAGAAGCTGATCGAACGGAACTCCGGAATTGGTATTCAGTCCGGCACCAGCCAATGCATTGCCAATCTCCTTCGGCAGCGAATCGAAGAACAGTCCCGTGACGTATTGCTGGAACGCGCTTGAATTGGTCGCTAGCAGCACGACGACCACGATCCGCATCGCCCGCCAGGCAAACTCCATGATGGGCTCGGAGATCGCGCCCCGCATCACCGCAAAACCGTAGAGGATGACATAGAGCATCACGGCCGTGCGCAGCGGACCATCAATGTAGGAGGCAAGATTCGATACCGAGGTCGACACGAATGTCGTGATCGGCTGTTCGAACTCCTTCAGAAAGCTGTCAAAGACGTTTATGGCCATCGCGGCGATCCTTACTTCAGGGCGTCTTCCATCTCTTGGACGGTGATCTTGTTGCGGGCTTCGTTGGCATTGATGCAGTTCGGCGTCTTTGCGAACTCGCCGGGATTGTCGCCGCACGTATTGAGAGCCGCCGCAAGCTCGTCCCGATGGTCGAGATACCAGCCGACTGTTTTCGTCTGCTCACTCTTGTTGGCCTCATTGCAGCCCGTAAGGACAGCAGTAAGTCCGATTAGCAAGATGGATGCCTTCAGCTTCATTCCAGCGCCGCCTTCATTTCATCAATCAGTTGTTGTTGTTTTTCGCGCTCCCGCTGTCCGTCCATGTCGGTGCGGGCCTGCTGGATCATCGCAAGACCCTGCATCCGGAGCACATCGTTCTGCAGCAGCGCCTGTTCGGCCTGCAGCCGCGCTGACAAATCGAGAGTCTCCTTGACGTCGGTCGCAGAGCTGATGCGGGTTCTCAATTCTTCGAGCGCATCGATACGCTGCGAGGCGGTGTCGTAGACCGCCTGGCCCATGGAGTGCTTGGCGCCGGTCTGCCGCGCGATCCGGTCGAGCTCGCTCTGGTAATACGAATTGCCGCTGTTGCCGGCATACGCGCGGTTCTGCGAAAGGTACTGGTTCATCGCGTCGGCGAAGTTGCCGCCACCCTGCCCCGCCACGAGACGTTCGATGTCAGAGAACTGTTGGGGCAGGACTTTCCGGAACTGGGGCGTGTTTAGCAGCGCGCCGATGTCGTTGGCGTTGGTCCGCTTGTTGAAGCTGTCATAGAGCTGCTTGGCCTGGTTCAATTGATCTTGCGCCACCTTGAGCTGGGACGTCAGGGTATCGACCTGCTTCTTCAGCTCCGTCAGTTGCTCAAATTGCCGCGCATAGACGCTAGGATCGAACACAATCTCCGCTCCTGCAGGTGATGCCATCAGGAAGATCATGACCGGCACGAACGGGAGAATCCCCGGCATACGTTGAACCGTCATCGGATTGTCCCCCGTTCCGCGTGAAATACCGGCAGCCATTGCGCTGGATCGTCGCCAACCTCTGCCCGAATGCGGTCGAGCAGTTCGACCGTCTCGGTCCGTCCGGACAACACGGCGAGTGCATCGTTGAAGCCGCCGAGATCAAGTTCTGCGACCACTGAGTTATGGCCTTGCTTGATCAGGAACCGCCGGCTTTCAGGCGTGAGCTCCTCCTTGATCAGGCGGAATTCAGTGTCGGTCAGATGGAAGCCGTCGACATAGTCCGAGCGTGTTCCCCGCGCGTTAGGCAGGAAGATCTGCGTCGGGCACTGCTCGACAATGGTGTGTGCGATCGGGGAAGCCAGCGCGTCGCGCGGCGACTGCGTGCCGAATACCATGACGCCATTCTGCTTGCGGATGGTCTTGAGCTTGTTGTTGGCGAGATCCCGAAATGCCCCGTCGCCAAGCGCCTTCCAGAACTCGTCGATGTCGATGATCAGGCGCCGCCCGTCGATCAGGCGCTCGACGCGGTGGAACAGATACATCATGAGCGGCGTGCGAACGCTGGGATGATCCAAGAGATCGGTCATGTCGAAGCCGACGAACCGGGCATCTAGCCCGATGGCATCCTGCTCGCCATCCAGCACCCAGCCGAAGGGGGCGCCCCGGCACCATCGCTCCAACCGGGCGCCGATCCCCTCGCGGTCCTGTTGACCAAGAAAAGCCCGCAGCGCCCCAAACGAGCGTTCCTCCTGCCGCAGGTGAACAAGGGCTCGCAATCCGGAATCGATCCGCTCCTCCTCGGATACGGTCAGCGGACGGTTGTCTGGCGTAACGAGCTTCCGGATAAGAGCGCCCAGGAAGGAAAGATTGGCTGGCGTTAGCTCCAGCGCCTTGAGCGGCGCACAGCCGGTCGCAATACCGTTGTGGAGCGTCAGATAGGTGCCGCCGACGGCACGGACGAAAATCTCGGCGCCGCGGTCCTTGTCGAAGAAGACGTAAGTGGCGCCGAGCCGCTCGGCCTGCGACAGCAGGAAGTTCTGCACGACGGTCTTGCCCGACCCGGAGGGGCCACAGATGAACGTGTTGCCGAGGTCGCCGTGATGGAACGAGAAATAGAACGGAGAGCCGGACGCGGTCTTGAGCATCGCGACCGCCGGTCCCCAATGGTTGCCGGAAGGCTGTCCTGTGGGATAGGTATGGAACGGGGAGAATGCCGCGAAATTCCGCGAGCTGATCGCCCCAGTTCGTGCCCGATACTTGAACAGCCCGGGAAGCTGCGCCCAATAGGCCGCTTCAAGGCCGAGATCTTCGCGCGCCACCACGGCACCCGCATCCGCCAGGACGCGTCGCGCCACGCTCATGTGGTCCTGGAGCTGCGAAGGCGTCTCGGCGTAGATCAACAACGAGAGATGATGGTCTCCAAGCGCGAACCTGTTGGATTCGAGATCGTCGAGGGCGTCAGCGAGCTCGTCGATCTGCGAGGCCGCCGGATCCTGAGCCGAGACCAGCTGGTTCTGCTTGCGCGTCAGCACCGTCTTGGCATCAGATTTGGACAAGAACGCGAAGGATTGCGTGAGGATAAGTTCGAAAGGCGCAGAAAGCAGCGCGTTCAACAGGCCAGGCTTAGTGGACGCCGGATATTCCTTGAGTCCAAACATGCCAGCGAAGCGCGAGCCACCCGCGCTGCGGGTTTCGATGGCTTCGCGGCCGAAAATGACACGGTTTGAATAGAGTGCAGGGCCGATCGGCCCCTGCGGCAACGGCATTGACGTCCACTCGCCGGAGGCCACGGCGTGGAACAGCTCCATTGGCTCCGAGAATACGATGCCGTCGCGCTCAGCCAATCCGAGAGCATGGGCCCCGTAGCGCTCTAACGCCGCGACCATATCTCGCGTGGCATCGTTGAGCCGCTTCAAGGCGTCGCTGTCGACCTCGAGAGAAGCCGCAGCGCTCCGGCCAAGCCGCCGGAAGAACGCGGCTGCCGCATCGGCGGGCGCGCGACCGGGATGACAAACCAGCGTCACGTAGAGATCGTTGCGAAACAGCGCTGCTTTGCGAAGCCGGTCGCGATATTGCGCGTCAAGCGAGGCTGCAAATGGCGATCGGAATGCACCGTCCGGATAATCTGACGTCCGGCGCCGCACCAGATGGGTCCATAGCGCCAGCCGCGGATCGGCAACATTGCGTAGAGTGAGGTTCAGTTTGGCGTGAAGATCGTTCAGATCCGCCGTCTCGGCGGTCTCGAACGAGGTGCCGTCGAGCCGGATCACTGTGAGCATGGCCCTGGTCGTGAGACTGATCACGGTATCGGTGACATGTCGGCCGAACGGGAGGTAGACTTCGGGCCCGATCTCCCGGGTCTTGAGCGCTGCGTTACGCATAGCCAAGGTCTCGTGCCTGATATCGCCGAACGAGCTTGAGGGGCGTGCAGGATGATCCGCCCCAGAAGGACGCGTTGCGCGTGCGCCCGCGGGTCTCGATCCAGGCGAGGAGAATCCGGAACATGTTGGGGTCGTGCCGGCAGATGATGCGGCAAAGACCATGGATCGGAATCGCGACCAGGCCGTAGATGATGCTTCCGGCCACCAGGAATAGGATGCAGGAAAACATCACGTTGAGCGCCATGGCTTCCATGGTGACGCCGGCAATCATGGCCGGCCGTGTGCAGGCGAGGAATAAGGTGTCCTCTGTGAGACGCGCGGCCTCGATCATCAACGACCTCCAGTCAAGGTCGAGACCACCTCGGAGGCGCCGAACGTGATGGCGACACCGAGCACAACATAGGCGGCCTTGCGCAGATCGAGATAGCCGAACATCCAGGCGATGCCGACGATGATGACCGCCAGCGTGGCCAGCAGGCGCGCCACGTTGCCAGTCAACATGTTGACGATATTTTGCAGCACACCCTCGATGTTCGCGGTTTGCGCGAGCGCAGGCTCGACCAAGGCGATGCTGAGGACGGCTCCCACGCAAAGAATGGCAGCGGAGTGTTTAAGAGGAGAAGTCATGACCCGGCTCCGATTGGCAGTGCAGCCGGACCAGCCCGGACCGCGGTGTTGAGTTGAGACAAAACAAAAGAGGTCCTCATCGTTCATAGACAAAGGCCGACGTGCCAAGGCCCGAGCGATAGACGTCCCAGTTCGGACGCTCCCTGACGGAGGGAGCTGGCGTGTTGCTTGTCGGCATGTCAGCGTTGGAAGTGTCGGCAGCATCGGCCGGCAGGGTACGGGGCTCGGGAGTTGTTCGGGGAGCTTTGGCTGCGAAGCTCGCGACAACCCTGGCAATAGCCTGATCGCGGCCCGAGGCGTTCACGTTTTTGGCTTGCAATCGGGCCTCGAACAATCTGCCAAGGCCCGCAATATGCTTGCAGGCGTCGAAGGTCGTGGTAGCCGTCAACCCGGCCTGCTTGGTTTCCTCGGCATCAAGTTGAGCGAGACCGGTCCGGACCGTCTGGCCGGTGGCGATGGCCTCGGTCGTGAGCTGGATAGCTTCGTCACGGTCATTTGCTTGAATCGGAATCGGTTTCCGCCCCTGAATTGTGATGAGCAGCGGCTCGAACGAGCTCGCTTGCCGCACAATTGCCGCCAGAGGCCGAACGAGGTTCGGCGTCGGCGCGCACTGTTCGACCAGAGCCAAGAATGCAGCTGGATCCATTGTTGATGACTTTGTTTCGAGAGTTGAAGACCCGGACGCTATGCCGCGAGCGGAAGGCTTGACTGCGCGTCAATTGCACGCCCCGAAATCTTCCCGGCCGCTCGGATTGCCCCGAGAGCGTTGTCGGTGACCGGCAGCAGTCCGGCGACAGCTTGGGTCGCCCCGATTTGACGAGGTGGACCAAGGCGGTTGAGCTGCCATCCAGCTCGGCGCAGGATGCGCTCCATGCGCAGATCAGTGACGGTCGCGATTGCCTGAAGGTCAAGCTGCTGGCCCCATTCAATCATTGCCGCAAAGAGCAGGAACGTTGCTTCCCGCAAGCCGTTCTCAGCTGTCGTCGCGACCTGTTCGGTATCAACGCAAAAGCGCGAGCTCTCCCAGATCCTGGATTCGTTTGGTGCCGCGTGGCCATCCAGCAACACCGGGAACGTATCTGCCAGCATGTTGCGCCCGGTGGTCGGCAGCAGACGAACACATCCGACGACCTCGCGCTGCTCGAGCAGCAAGAGATAGGTCGGCTTGAGCGCGTCGTACTGATCGATCTCCAATCCCCCCGCGATAGAGACGTCCCAGTCGAGCCGCTCCTTGAACACGCGCCCTCGCAGACGGTGCATCCCCATTGCCAAGTCAAGATCGTGCAAGAGCGCTGTACGGGTGCGCACAATGACCTTCATTCTTAACCTCCCGCTTACGAATCACAGCTTCGAGATCAAGAAAGCAGGGGTGGTCACAGCGTTGCGCTGTCTGTTCTGACAGGGCACTTTGGAATTGTTCTTGCCCCAAAGCTGCCGCAACACCGCAATACATGCCCCACACGCAACGCGCGAATCAAGTGCGTCGTTCGCGTTAGGGAACTCAGAACAGTTCAAAAAAGGGGCGCAATGAAAGGTGTCAAACGAGCATGCGATGAATTTGTCGATTGTCTTCACTCTGCCCATACAGAAGAGGATTTTCGGCGTGTCGCGGAACGAACCGCGCATGCATTGGGTTTCCGCTGGTTCGCCTATTTTGGCCACCGCGCCAATGGCCCCAAACTGATCTCTTCCTATCCGAAGAGTTGGACAAGTCACTATTTTCGCGAAGGATACGACAACATCGATCCTGTTCTTCAGGAGCCGCGAAACACAAGCCGGATGTTCCTGTGGGATGGACGTGAGGCGCGAAGCGCTAAGTCGCCGAAAGAACGCCGTCTGTTTGACGATGCGCTCAGCTTCAAGATCAGGACCGGCCTGACCGTTCGCATTCCCTCAAGCCAAAACCAGTTCGCGGCGTTCACGCTCGCGGCGGACGACCGCAGCCTTGGACTCGATCGTTTCATCGAGACCTCGCAAGACATGTTGGAAATGGTGGGTCTCACCTATCATGCGCATGTGAGCGCCGCCAGAATCGGACGCACGCCCCCGGACGGTCAGCAGGGGAGCCCGCTGACTCAGCGCGAACGGCAGTGTCTCGCCTGGATATCTGACGGCAAGACAATGCAGGATATTGCGGAGCTTCTCGGGGTTTCGCCGCGAGGGGTGAAGTTTCATCTGGATAATGCCAGGCGAAATCTTGCTGCACTCACCCTTCCACACGCTGTGGCCCTCGCGTTTCGGCAGGGATTGCTCCCATAATTCCCAGAACAGTCGTCTGCGCGGTCCCAAGATACGGCGGTTAACCAGGTTGAGCGTGCTGCAGCGGCCTCGTCAAGTGAGCTCGGCGGGCATCATTTGCGGGTATTCAGCCAAAAGCGAATCGCTGCTCGCAGTTCATCGTAGCCATGTCTCCGCCGCCGGAAATTGGGCGTCGCCCTGCGGGCCGGGCTGTTGGCTGCGCTGAAGCCCCGCAAGCGGGTCTTCCCCTTGCGGGCTGCCATCCCTGACGCAAACGGCCCGTATCTTCCGAACAACAACACCTGCTGATCCGATCGGAACCATCTTCACACGTACTCGGACCGGGATTTTATCCATGCGTGCGCGGGATGCCGACGACCTCGAGTGCTTTGAATGGGACAATTCGCAAAGCAGCCTCAGCTTGGTCATCCGCGGGACCAAAAAGCTGCGTTTTCGGCAGACCATGCTTCCGGTGAAGCACCAACCCCGCTCTCGAATGGGCTTTCCTTGGTTCTGGTGCGGCCTTCCACGATCAACCCGCAAGGGGTTCGCTACGCAAGCGTGCGACCTCTTCGGCTTCGCCTCTCGAGGTGACCGCAGCCGCCCCCGAACACGTCGGCGCCTGTCGAGCGGGGATGGTCCCCGCCGCAAGACGGGAGCCTTCAATGTCGCACAATCTCACTCTCGCTCAGAACCATGCCTTCGATCTGGCTCGCACGCTCATGGTGCCGGTCATTCTTTTCCAGGCTGATAACGAATTCGGCGTGATGCTCTCCAGCGAGTACGACGGCGATCAAGACGCCATCGTTCATGAGTACGACCCCTGGAGCCCGGCTCATTGAGCCGGGTGACCGGCTGCCGCTGGCGCCGTGCCGGCCGCAAGGGAGGCTTCGCCGCGCCGGAGGATGCGACGACTGACCGTTGGTCAGCGCGCCCTTGCATTCGGCAGGCTTCGCGGCCGGTCGGGCATGTTCCGCAAGGCTAGGAGCAAGAGAGACCAACACGAGAAGGGGCGGACCCGCCTGCGCGAGTCTGGTGCAGATAAATGGACAAGAGAGACATCGAAGAGCTGCGTCAAAAGGTTGGCTGCGCGGCTCTGCTGGAGAAGGACGGCTGGAAGGTCGACGTCAAGGAAAGCACCCGACGCGCGATCAAGTACCGCCGCGATAGCAACATCATCATCGTCATCCACGAAGGCCGCGGCTGGTTCGACCCGTTGTCGCCGGCGAAAGGGGACGTATTTTCGCTCGCCGAGCATCTTGGATCTGTGGGCTTCTCTGACGCATGCGACCGTGTTGCGGAAGCGGTTGGCTTCGTTCCCCGCACGCCTGTGTGGCAGCGTCCGGCAAGGCCCAAGGCGCTTGGGTCTATTGCTGAGCGGTGGGGACATCGCGTCGAGCCGCGGCCGGGCTCGCCAGCCTGGCGCTATCTCACCGATGGACGCGGGCTGCCGGCCGACATCGTGAAGCAGGCGGTCGCCTGCGATCGTTTGCGTGAGGGGCCAAAGGGCAGCATGTGGGCGGCACATAGCGATTCTGCTGGAGCGCTCACGGGCTGGGAGGAGCGTGGGCCGGCATGGCGCGGCTTCGCCAGTGACGGCGCCAAGGAGCTATTTCGCTTCGGACCGGCCAGGTCCGAGCGGATTTGCATCACTGAGGCGGCTATTGATGCCATGAGCCTTGCCGCGATCGAGATCCACCGCTCCGACACCCTCTATGTCAGCACCGGAGGCGGCTGGTCGCCGGCGACGGATCGTGCCATCCGCAATCTGGCCAAGCGCGCCAACGCTCGGCTTGTGGCAGCAACCGACAACAATCGACAGGGTGACGTCTACGCGGATCGTGTTCGTGCCATCGCCGCGGAAGCGAGCGTGCAGTACGCGCGCTCGCGACCGTGCGCGGGCGACTGGAATGAGGATCTGACCGGACCGGCGAAGTTACTGAGAACAGCTGAGCAAGTCGACAGCGCAGGCACGCCTGACGCGCGGACCCGCGCGGGTGGCGCGGCGTCAAGGCTTCCACATGATCGCAAATGGCGGGGTTCGCACCTGAGCGATGCGAAAGGCAAGTCCGAATTATGAGGGAGAAAATAGGAAGAGGGAAAACCGCTGCCGCATGCCCGGCCGGCGCCTCAAGGGTGAAGCTTCGCCCGCGTTCCGCGGCCCTTGACCCGCCGGACCGGAGAGGCGGCCGCCGAGAAGGTGTGATGAAGGTCTGAAGTGACGAAGAGATCAGGCGGATCGCTCGCGCTTCAGTCCGGCCAGGCCGAAAGGAGCCGCCAATGCACACCTCTCCCACCATTCGCAAAATCTTCGAAGGCGTCGCGACGCGCCCCGAGATGCACCGCATGTTCAATCGCCACCGCCGCGATCCGGCAATGGCCGAGGGGGAGGCACGGCATCTCTTCGCTGGCGAATGGTTCGAGCTCGCCGAGCGCGAACACGACTACATGCTCGAGATCCTGCCGCCACTGTGGATGCGAGGCGACATGTTCGCAATGCGTGAATTCATGACGGCAAGCGTGACAAGCGTTTTCCTGTCACTGTCGATTGACGGGCAGATGCGCTGGTTCCACGGCTACTGCGACCTGTCGGACAGAGCGTCGCCGGAGCGGATGAAGGCCGCGATCATCGAGCGCGAGTCTCGTCCTGTCCGCGCGATGACGCGCGAAGAGCGGCTCGAGCACATCTGGTCGAGCACGCACGACGACTACCGCGGCTATGCCGGCGAGCGCTGGCCCGCCGCCGTCCGCGGCCGCCGCACCGTGCTCGTCTACGCCGGCCGGCATGGCACCGCGCTGAAGCTGCTGGACGACCTCACCGAAATGGAGATCGCAGCGAAACTGCCGGTGCAGCTCCGCCACCTGCCGGAGGCCGTCGCGGCCTAGCGGCCGCCCGCCCTCCTTGACCTACAAGCAGCCCGGCCATGCGCCGGGCTTCGCAATTCGGCCGCCGGCCCTGCCCTCAACCCCTCAACCCCTCAACGCCGTGCCGTCCGCCACACCCCGTTCGGGCGCGCGGTCGCGCGCGCCCAGCAGAAGGACATTTCCAATGGCTCAGGACGCCCCTTTCACGATCGACCTCTTCGGCGACACCGCCCTCTCCTCGGGCCTCGGCCTCGGCGTCACCGGCTTCGCCGCCGATTTGGATGGCGACGACCACGACGGCGACCCGCCGCCGTCGGCCCCGGCCGCGGTCGTGCCGGCGCTCGCCTCCGTGCGGCCTTGCGCGCCGCGGACTCGCACGCGCGGCGACAACTTCCACCTCGCTGGCGACCGCGGCCTGGCAAAGGGTTGGAAGCAGCGCGCCCGCGACAGCGTCGCGGCCATTCGGCTCGCCGCGCAGATCGAGGCGGAGCAGCGGCCCGCCTCGCCGGACGAGCAGCGGCAGTTGATGCGCTTCACGGGCTTCGGCGCCTCCGAGCTCGCCAATGGCGTCTTCCGCCGGCCGGGCGAATCCGAGTTCGCGAAAGGCTGGGAGGAGATCGGCGCCGACCTCGAGGACGCGATCGACGACGCCGGCTACGCCTCGCTTGCGCGGTGCACCCAGTACGCCCACTTCACGCCCGAGTTCATTGTCCGCGCGATCTGGTCAGGCCTGCAGCGCCTCGGCTGGCGCGGCGGCCGCGTGCTCGAGCCCGGCATCGGCACCGGGCTGTTTCCGGCGCTGATGCCGGAGCAACTACGCGAGACCTCCCACGTCACGGGCGTCGAGCTCGACCCCGTCACCGCACGCATCGCCCGGCTGCTGCAGCCCCGGGCGCGGATCGTCGCCGGCGATTTCGCACGCACTGAGCTGCCGGCGACCTTTGACCTCACCGTCGGCAATCCGCCGTTCTCGGACCGGACCGTGCGCTCGGATCGCGCGTACAGGTCGATGGGCCTTCGGCTGCACGACTATTTCATCGCCAGGGCGATCGACCTCCTGGAGCCCGGCGCCCTCGCCGCCTTCGTCACGAGCTCCGGCACGATGGACAAGGCGGACGCCTCGGCGCGTGAGCACATCGCGAAGTCGGCCGACCTGATCGCAGCCATTCGCCTGCCCGAGGGCAGCTTTCGCGCCAGCGCCGGCACCGACGTCGTCGTCGACATCCTGTTCTTCCGCAAGCGCAAGGTTGGCGACGCGGAAGGCGACCTGTCGTGGCTCTACGTCGACGAGGTTCGATCGGCAGCGGAAGACGAGAGCGCGATCCGCGTGAACCGATGGTTCGCGCAGCGCCCGGATTTCGTGCTCGGCGCGCACGCGCTCGCCCCCGGTCCCTTCGGGGAGGCCTACACCTGCCTGCCGCGCGAGGACGAGGATCTCGAAGCGACGCTCAAAGCCGCGATCGACCTCCTTCCGGAAGCCGTCTACGACGGCGAGGCGGAGGTGATCGATTCCGACCTGGAAGAAGCCGGCGATCCATCGGACGTCGATTGCCCTGCCGATCGCCACGTGCGCGAGGGCAGCTACTTCTTCGACAAGACCCACGGCTTGATGCAGGTCCTCGACGGCGACCCGGTCGCGGTGAAAGCGCGCAGTGGCCGCAGTGCCGACGGCATCCCGGAAAAGCACGTGCGCATCATCCGGAAGCTGATCCCGGTCCGCGACGCCGTGCGCGAGGTGTTGAAGGCGCAGGAGCTCGATCGACCGTGGAAGGACGCCCAGGTCAGGCTGCGCATCGCCTGGTCGAACTTCGTTCGGGACTTCGGCCCGATCAACTTCACGACGGTCTCGACCGCCGAGGACGAGGAGAACGGCGAGGTGCGCGAGACGCACCGCCGGCCGAACATCCAGCCCTTCCTCGACGACCCCGACTGCTGGCTGGTCGCCTCGATCGAGGACTATGACCTCGAGACCAACACCGCGAAGCCCGGACCGATTTTCACCCAGCGGGTGATCGCGCCGCCGGCGGCCCCGGAAATCACAAGCGCGGCAGACGCGCTCGCCGTCGTCCTCAACGAGCGCGGCCGCGTCGACATCGACCACATCGCCGAGCTGCTGCACCGGGACCGCGACGACATCGTCGGCGAACTCGGCAGCGCCGTCTTCCGAGACCCCGCGGACGGCTCGTGGCAGACGGCGGACGCCTACCTGTCGGGACACGTGCGCGAGAAGCTGAAGGCTGCTGCTGCGGCGGCCGCGCTCGACCCCTCCTACGAGCGCAACGTCACGGCGTTGCAAGGCGTGCAGCCCGCAGACCTCAAGCCCTCTGACATCACCGCGCGTCTGGGCGCGCCGTGGATTCCGGTAGTCGACGTCGTCGCCTTCGTGAAGGAAACCATGGACGCCGAGATCAGGATCCACCACATGCCGGAGCTCGCCTCTTGGACCGTGGAGGCACGTCAGCTCGGCTGGACGGCGGCCGGCACGTCGGAGTGGGGCACCGACCGCCGGCACGCCGGCGAGCTTCTCGCCGACGCGCTAAACAGCCGCGTCCCGCAGATCTTCGACACGGTCAAGGATGGCGACAGCGAGCGCCGCGTCCTCAACATCGTCGACACCGAAGCCGCCAAGACCAAGCTGCAAAAGATCAAGGACGCCTTCCAGCACTGGATCTGGTCCGATCCCGATCGTACCGACCGCCTTGCGCGCGTCTACAACGACCGCTTCAACAACATTGCGCCGAGAGCTTTCGACGGCTCGCACCTGAAGCTTCCGGGCGCCTCTGGAGCTTTCGTTCTTTATGGGCACCAGAAGCGCGGCATTTGGCGAATCATCTCGGCCGGCTCGACCTACCTGGCGCACGCGGTGGGCGCCGGCAAGACCATGACGATGGCCGCCGCCGTTATGGAGCAGCGGCGGCTCGGCCTGATCGCCAAGGCGATGCTGGTTGTGCCCGGCCATTGCCTGGCGCAGGCCGCACGCGAGTTTCTAGCGCTCTACCCGAATGCCCGCATCCTCGTCGCCGACGAGACCAATTTTACCAAAGACAAGCGGCACCGCTTCCTCGCGCGCGCTGCGACCGCGACCTGGGATGCGATCATCATCACGCACAGCGCGTTCCGCTTCGTCGCCGTGCCGTCGTCGTTCGAGCAGCAGATGATCCAGGACGAGCTGGAACTCTACGAAACGCTGCTGACCAGGGTCGAGAGCGATGATCGGGTCTCGCGCAAGCGTCTCGAGCGATTGAAGGAGGGCTTGCAGGAGCGCTTGGAATCGCTTGCGATCCGCAAGGACGATCTGCTGACGATCTCCGAGATCGGCGTCGACCAGATCATCGTCGATGAGGCGCAGGAGTTCAGGAAACTCTCCTTCGCGACCAACATGTCGACCTTGAAGGGCGTCGACCCGAACGGTTCGCAGCGCGCCTGGGACCTCTACGTCAAGTCGCGCTTCATCGAGACGAAGAACCCAGGCCGGGCGCTCGTGCTCGCCTCCGGCACGCCGATCACCAACACGCTCGGCGAGATGTTCTCAGTGCAGCGCTATCTCGGCTACGCGGCGCTCCTCGAACGCGGGCTGCACGAGTTCGACGCCTGGGCGAGTACATTCGGCGATGTCACAACCGAACTTGAGCTGCAGCCCTCCGGCAAATACAAGCCGGTGACGCGCTTCGCCACCTTCGTCAACGTGCCGGAGCTGATCGCCATGTTCCGCTCCTTCGCGGACGTGGTGATGCCGGAGGACCTGCGTCAGTACGTGAAGGTGCCGGCGATCTCGACCGGCAAACGGCAGATCCTGACCGCAAAGCCATCGCCGGCGTTCAAGCGCTACCAGACCCTGCTCGGCCAGCGCATTAAGGCGATCGAGGAGCGCGACCGCGCGCCGGAGCCCGGCGACGACATCCTGCTGTCGGTCATCACCGACGGCCGCCACGCTGCAATCGACCTGCGTCTGGTTGATCCGGATAGCGACAACGAGGCCGACAACAAGCTGAATCTGCTTGTCGGCAACGCCTTCCGCATCTGGAGCGAGACAGCCGAGAGCAGCTACACGCGCACGGACGGCAAACCCTTCGAGTTGCCCGGCGCCGCGCAGATGATCTTCTCCGATCTCGGCACCATCAGCGTCGAGAAGCGCCGCGGCTTCTCCGCCTACCGCTGGATCCGCGACGAGCTGGTCCGCCTCGGGGTGCCACCGGGCGAGATCGCCTTCATGCAGGACTACAAGAAGTCGGAGGCGAAGCAGCGCCTGTTCGGCGACGTGCGCGCCGGCAAGGTCCGCTTCCTGATCGGCTCCTCCGATACGATGGGCACCGGCGTCAATGCGCAGCTTCGGCTGAAGGCATTGCACCACCTCGACGTGCCCTGGCTTCCGTCGCAGATCGAGCAGCGGGAGGGCCGCATCGTGCGGCAGGGCAACCAGCACGACGAGATAGACATCTTCGCCTATGCGACCGAAGGCAGCCTCGATGCGCAGATGTGGCAGAACAACGAGCGCAAGGCCCGCTTCATCGCCGCCGCGCTATCCGGCGACACCTCGATCCGTCGGCTTGAGGACATGGGAGAGAGCCAGGCCAACCAGTTCGCCATGGCAAAGGCCATCGCGTCGGGCGACCCGCGCTTGATGCAGAAAGCCGGCCTCGAAGCCGACATCGCCCGGCTCGAACGGCTGCGGGCTGCGCACATTGACGATCAGCACGCGGTGCGGCGGCAGATGCGCGATGCCGAACGCGACATCGAGCTCTCCATCCGTCGCATCGGCGAGATCGGTCGGGACATCGAGCGTCGTATCCCGACCGCCGGTGACGCCTTCACCATGGCGGTGACGGGAGATCCTCATGTCGAGCGCAAGCTCGCCGGCCGCGCGCTGATGAAGGAGATCCTGACGCTGGTGCAGCTTCAGCAGGAAGGTGAGACCGTCACCGCGTCGATCGGCGGCTTCGACGTCGCGTACAGCGGAGAGCGCATCGGCCGGGACGGCTATCGCTACACCACGATGCTGCTGCGGACCGGCGCCGAATACGAGATCGAGCTGCCGGTGACGGTCACGCCGATCGGTGCGATCGCCCGTCTCGAGCACGCGCTGGCCGACTTCGAGGGCGAACGGGAGCGCTACCGCCAGCGCCTGGCCGACGCGCGCCGACGGCTTGCCTCCTACGAGTCGCGCGACGGCGGGGACTTCGCCTTTGCCACCGAGCTTGCCGACAAGCGCCGGCAGTTGGCCGAAGTGGAGAAGGCCTTGGCGGAGGACAGCGAAAGCGCCGGCGAGCTGGCCGCGGCCGCATGAAAAATGAGGAGGGAGGAAGGGAGAAGGCCCGCTCGCAGATCGGGCGGGCCGTCGACGCTGGCGCTCAACCGCCGCCTGCGCGATCCCTGCCCCTCGTCCTGCGCAGGGCTTTGCCCCGCTGGGCCTGCCGGCCAGGGATGCTCGGCCGCAGTTGCACCGGCCCGTCCGCTCCGCAGGGCCCAGGGTGTCTTCGGGAAGAAGACGAGCAAGGGCCGGCGGCGCCGGTCCGCAACCCCAAAAGGAGCCTTCCCATGCAAGTCATCAAGGTCGATCCGCGCGCGCTGAAAGAGAACCCCGACCGCATGCGCCAGACGAAATCGACTCCCCAGGCCGACGCTCTACTGCTCGCCACGATAAAGGCCGTCGGCATCGTCCAGCCGCCAGTCATCACGCCTGAGACAGGCGGCGGCAATGGCTACGTCATCAATGCCGGCCACCGCCGCGTGAAGCAGGCGATCGCCGCCGGCCTCGAGGAGATCGACGTGCTCGTCGACGAGGCGGCGAACGACAACGGCGCCATGCGCTCGATGGTCGAGAATATCGCCCGCGAGGCGCTGTTAGGTTCTGTGCTCGAACTGTCCTGTTAGAGTCGTGTGGCTGTCATCGTTATGGTTCATATGCGTGGGGCATTTTGAGGAGGGCACGTAGACGTCCGAGTCAAGCGTTCCCGCAGCGTAGCGAGGACAATGCTTGACGCGGCGGCGACACCACAAACTAGTCAAATGGTTGCAGGCGAAGTCCTGCAACCCTGCCACGTGGCGAACGGGAGAGCGCGAGGGGAACCCCTCGCATTCTAAACAAAAGAGTGCGCCGCAGGCGCTCCGCTTAATAACAGCTGGTTCGGGAAGCTGTCTTCTTTGTTGCTGTACAGGGAGTTGCGCCGAGCTCGGCGTCTTTTGCCGTTTCGGACGGCGAGGACCAAAGAGGACAGTATGGCGCGGATCATCAAGGCGGCGATGGGCTATGCCGCAATCCCGGCAGGCTTTCCGATTCTGGTGTCGGAGCGGATGGCGATCATCGAGCCGGCGTTTGCCTGGCTGATGGAGTTGGCGACCATACCGGGCCGCAGCCATGCGGCTGAAACGATTCGGACCTACGGCGAGCACCTGCATGACTGGTTCGACAGCCTGGAGCAATCCGGGCTCAATTGGCGCGGGGTCGGCGAGGCGGAGATTGCGGCCTGGCGCAACCGCATGCTCTCACAGCCGAGCCCGCATACGAAGCGGCCATACGCGCGGTCGACGGTGAATGATCGGGTTCGCACGGTCTGCCGGTTTTATGCCTGGGCGCAGGGACGCGGCTGGATCGAGGCCTTGCCGTTCCACTTTGTCGACGTGCGGGTGGGCTCTGGTCGGCGACAAGCGTTCCTTGCGCATGTCGATGCGCGTCCCGGTGTCGTGGCGGCAAACATCCTGACTGTTGCCGAGCATGAGCGCTTGCCGCGACCGTTGCGGGTCGATCAGTTGCGTCGGGTCTTCGCCCTGTTGGAGATGCCCTACCGCCTGATGGCGGAATGGGCGCTGGCGACGGGATTGCGGCGCAAGGAGCTTTGCGGCTTGGCTGTCTTCCAGGTCCCGGAGACAGCACATCTTGATGACGAGGATCATCCGCTAGTCGGCGTGCCCTTGACGATCACCAAGGGCGACAAGCCTCGCACGATCTACCCGCCGATCCGCTTGGTTGACCGCACGCAGCGCTATATCGACGAAGTGCGCACGCCGCAGGTACGGGCGTTGCGTCGCCAACGGTCAAATTATCGGTCGCCATCGGCGCTCTTCCTCAATCTTCAGGGGAATGCCGTCAGCAAGACGCGATTGACTGCGGTGTTTGCGGAAGCCTTCCGGGCTGCCGGTGTGGCGGGTTCATTGCATTGGTTGCGCCATACCTTTGCGATGACGATGCTGGTGCGATTACAGCGACAGGCATCGATCACGCCTGACCTCAATCCGCTGAAGATCGTCCAGGTCTTGCTGGGGCACAGTTCGATCCAGAGCACGGCGATCTACCTGCGCTGCGTCGAGCTCAATGCCCGGGAACTCGCCGACAGCATCGACTATCTCTATGGCGAGTTGATCCCCGATGGCCGGTAAGCGTGAGCGTATCGACCGGCGTCTATCGGCTGCGTCAGCGAAGGTGCTGGAGCAGCCGGCCGATGCCATTGCCGTCTTCCGCGACGGTTGGGGCGAGGTCGCAAAGCGCTACGATCTCGGCAAGCTTGGGTTGCCGACAGACGTTACGATGCTTCTGGCGGACGCCTTCCGCAATCATCATGCCGCATCGAGCTCCGAAACGCACCGTCATTGCTGGATGGCACTGCGTGTCTTCGCCCGTTTTGCGGTCGAGGACGGGCATGTTCTTTCTGCCGGGGATCTGACCACCGCAATGGTCGGGCGCTATATCGCCTGGCTGGATCGACAGATCGCGGGACAGACGAACAAGCCCTGGTCAAAGGGGGCGCGGGCGAATGTGCTGATGCAGCTTCGCCAGATGATCGACTGGACGAAGCGCCGGCATCCGTCGCGGCTGCCGTCCCGGATCGACTTCCCCTGGCGGGTCTGGCCGAACCGGACTGCCGACACCCGACCGCGTCTTGGCGGGGAGGATCTCAAGGCGATCCTACGCGCGTGCTATGAAGAACTCGACGAGGCGTGGGATCGCTTCGACACGGGGCGGACCATCCTCGCGACGAGCGGCCCGGCTGATGGCGTCGATCCCGAGCTTTGCGACATGGTCCGGGCGCTTGCTCGGGTGAATGACGGGGTGCTTCCATCGCGGACGCTTGCGATCCGCAGCCAGGTCAACATATCGGCGGTCAGCCGCCATGGCGGGCTTCGTCATCTTGGCGGTTATCTTCACTTGACCGGCGAAACGGTCGTCGCGTTCTTCATCGCCATTGCGATCCAAACGGCGGGCAATCCGGATGCGCTGCGGCTGATAACGCGCGATTGCCAAGTGGCGCATCCGCTCGACGAGCATCGCATCATCGTCGAATGGGCCAAGCCCCGGGCCGGTGCCAAGGTGAAGCGAGCGCAGCGGCGGTCCTTCGATCGCCGTCGGCGACATGCTGCGCCGAACCTGATCGACCGGTTGCTGGCGATGACGGCGCCGCTCGTCTCCCGGGCCAGCCGGCAGGACCGCAATCGCCTGTTCCTGGTCAAGAGCGAGAAGAAGGACGCGGTCACGCTCATTGCGGAGGCGACCTTGTCGCACGCCCTGAAGCCGTTCATCAAACGCTCCAATGCCCGGATCGCCATCTGGAACAAGGCTGCACCGGAGCGGGCACGTCAGCTCTTGCCGGACTTTGCCGCCGTTCTGCTGCGCGGCAGCGTCGCCACCGAATATTACAAGGCGTCTGGCGGCGACATCGTCGCGACACAGGATGTGCTCAACCATGCCCGCGCCGACACGACCGAGCTTTACATCAAGGGGCCGCAGACGCGCCGCATCCAGCGCGAGACAATCGCCCGATTGCAGGAGCTGATGCTCGGCTGGATCGTCGGCGCGAAGGCGAACTGCGAGAATCGGGCGCAGCGCGACCGGATTGCGCTGGCGAGCAATGCGACGGTTCCGTTCAGTCATGATTGCCTCAACCCGCTCGCGGGCACAGCACCAGACTCGATAGCAGGTCGGGTCTGCCGGCACTTCGGCGGATGCCTGCGCTGCCCGGGACTGGTCATCCCGATCGATGCGGAGCACATGGCGCGCATCCTTCAGGCGATCGGCGAACTGGAGCGCGCGCGTGAACGCATTGATCCGCGCCGCTTCGAGCTCCTGTATGCGCCGAGCCTGCGCATCTTGGTCGACGACATCCTGCCGGACTTCCCGCAAACACTGCGAGGTGATGCCGAACAACGAATGCTGGCTCTCGCACGGCTTCCGGCGCTGGAGTGAGCGATGACGGCTTCCACGGCGCGCAATCTTGTCGCCGCCGTCAGGCCGGCGCTTCGGATATCGGCGCGGTCCGTATGGTCCGATCAGGTCTGGCATCTCGACGGTCATCGTCCTGGCAGCAACCGCAGCGACTTCTCGCTCGACTGGGGTTTTGTTCTTGCTGACGACAGCCGGTTCAGTGATCCGCGATGGGCTGACTGGCGAGAGGCGGCGAAGCTGTTCCTATGGAGTCTGAAGCTCGATCCGCCTCCTGGGTACCGCAACGCTCATGAATCGACGATCGTCTCCGTCTTCAATAGGTTGCGGATGCTGATCCGCTGGATGGCGGCGCAGGGATATCGGTGCTTTGCCGATCTCGACCGCGACGCCTGCGACCGGTTCATGACGGTGATGGCGCAGCGTCCGGGCCACAAGCCTGGCAGTACGCTGAAGAGCACGACACTGGGAAACCATGCCAATCTGCTGACGCGCCTTTATCTGCAGGGAGCAAAGTTCCCGGAGATCGCAATCGCCGATCCATTCCCGGGGATCGCGCCGCCGTTCGTTCGCCGCGACCGGGGGTGGCTGCCTTATACGCCGGACGCGATCGCCGTGCCCCTGGTCTCGGCGGCGCTGCGGCTGATCGGGACGCCGGCCGACGACGTCATCGCTCTGCAGGCCCAGGCGCAGTCCGTCTATGACCATGCGCTCGCTAACGGGATCAGCCAGACCAAGGCCGGCTTCATCGTGACTGACGCGATCGCGCCGTTCACCTTCGCGACACTGCCTGGTGAGGAAACTGCCTGGCATGAAGCGCCCGTCACCAGCACCAAGCAGGTGCGCAATCTCGCCGATCGCATTTACGACGCCTGCTTTGTGGTGGTCAGCTATCTGGTCGGCGCCCGGATCTCGGAGATCCTCGGCCTTCAGGTCGGCTGCATCGAGCAGCATCCTGCCGACGACGGCAGCGAGAGCTTCGCCTATCTCGTCGGGCGGATTTACAAGACGGCGCGTGGCATCGATGGCGAAGCCCATCGCTGGGTTGCGCCGGCACCCGTCGAGCGGGCTGTCGTAGTCATGGAGCGGCTGACCGCCCGTCTTCGGGCCCAAAGCGGACGAGACGATCTCTTTCTGGCGATGGCTAGCAACGGCCTTATTGGTCCTGCGGCCCGCATCAACCTCCCCGTCGGCTCCACGATCATAAGGCGGCTGAATGATCTGTTTGCGCTGTTCATCGGCCTGCCGGACCACGAGGGCGAGCCCTGGCATCTGAACACGCATCAGGGCCGCAAGACGTTTGCCCGCTTCGTCGGCAAACGCGACCGGACCGGCCTGTATGCGCTTCAGGCCCACTTCGGTCATGTGACCCGGGCCATGACTGATCGCGGCTACGTCGGGACCGACTTCGCGCTCGACGACCTGATCGACCGGCATGCCCGGGAAGAAACCCGCGCCGCTCTCGAAGAAGTGCTGACGGCAACCGCCCTCGCGGGCAAGGGCGGACGGATGATCGCCGCCCGCTCCCAGTTCCGCGGGCGCACGCGCGACGGCGATGTCCAGGCCTATGTCTCCTTCCTGATGGAGGAGACTGATCTGCGGCTCGGCGTCTGCGATTGGGGCTATTGCGTCTACCGCGTCGAAACGGCTGCCTGCTTCGGCGATGAGAAAGGCCCCAACCCCGTTCTGAGGACCGAAAGTACGTGTCTCGCCTGCGCCAACTTCGCCGTCACCGCCAGGCACAGGCCTGTCTGGCAGGCCCGCCGCGATCGCAATACGGATCTTCTCGGCCATCCCGGCCTGGACCCGGTCAGCCGGCAACTCGCCGAAACCCGGATTGCCGAATGCGATCGCATCCTTGGTGAACTCGACCATGCAAAGGATGTTCGCCATGGCGCGTAAGACCAGCAAAATGCCGGCCCTCACGCCTGCCGAAAAGCGCCTGCGCAACACCCACTGCAAGCTGCGGGATGCTCTGGAGCGGCTGGTGAAGGGGCTGCCCACACACCCGGACCTGCAAAAGCGATCCTACCGCCTGACCGTCGCGACGCTCGCACGCGAAGCGCGCGTCGGCCGCAATGCGATCTACGCCAATCATCGATCGATCATCGACGAATTACGCCGCGCCAGTGATCGCAAGGTCGTTCCCGAGAAGCTCGCAGCCTGGGAAGACAAACTCGCCCAGCAGCGCGCTCTGATCCAGGTCTTGCAGATCGAGGAGCGGCGTATGGTGACGGAAAATGCCGTCCTGCTGAAGCGCATCCTCGACGCCGAAACGGAGGTTGAGCGGCAGAAGCGTCATAATGCCCGCCTGATCGCCGAACGCGATCGCGCCGTGAAACCAGTGCCGCTCACTCGCGGGCCAAAATCCTGACGTCGTCTACGACTGCCGGTTTGTGTCGGTGCGGTCGCCGAAGGACAATCGTCGCCCCATCTATTGCCTGCGACAATCATGCGCGGCATGATCTGCGGCATGCTTGACCCCTTCGATCCAGACAGCTTCATTGTGCGCGCCGAGGTTCATATCCTCGGCATCGAGCCCAAGATCAGCCGCATCCTCGAACTGCCAATCACTCTCAACCTAGCCCAACTCCACGAGGTGCTGCAGGCCGCCTTTGGCTGGACCGACAGCCATCTGCATCAGTTCAATATTGGCGGTCTCATCTACGGAGCTCCAGAGTTCGATGACGACGGTCTGTCCGACAGCAGGATCTTCGAGGCGACCGAGGTCAGGATGATCGACCTTCACTTTCCCGACGATCCCAGCGAAAACCCTCTCGCGATCCTCTACGAATACGACTTCGGCGACAATTGGCGTCATCTGCTGCGCTTGGAGCGCGTCGCGCGCGAGGAGAGTGCCCAATATCCTCGCTGTATCGCCGCCGCACGCTCAGGACCCCCCGAAGACGCTGGTGGGCCTTCAGGCTATGCCGACTTCCTCGAGGCCTGGCTCGACCCCGACCATGAAGAACATAAAGCGATGCAACGATGGGCTGGCCGCAAGTTCCACCCGGAGTCCTGCAATCTCGACGACATCAACAAGGCTATCGCCAAAGCACTACACGCATCAAAGGACGACTATCGCTTCCGTCGAGAAAGCCATCGTGATTGACACCAACCGGCTGCGCTTCAGTGCCAAAGAGACACCCAAAACGCAAGGCGCAGCCAAGAAGACTAAAGAATCAACGTCATCCAGCTAACAGGACACTTGACGCATAACCTAAGACATGAACCCGGTCGACCAGTGGCGCGCAATCGAGCGTCTGGTCGCGCTAGCTTGGACGGAGGAGGCGATCGGCGTCGCGCTCGCGCTGCCGGTGCGTCAGATCAGGAAGCTGCGCCTGCTGGCGAACGTGCTTCCCGCCATGCTCGACCACATGGCCAAGGGCGACATGCCCGACGAGCGCCAGCTCCGCACGATCGCTGCCGCATCGCTCGACGAGCAGAAGGAGGTCTGGAAGAAGCACAAGCCGTCGAAGGCTGATCCGCAGGTCTCGTGGTGGAGCGTCGCCCAGGCGTTGCAGAAGACCCGGATGTTTGCTCGTCACGCCAGCTTCGGCGACGACCTCGCGAAGGCCTACGGCATTCATTGGGTCGAGGATCTCTTCGCTCCCGCCGACGAAGACAGCCGCTACACCACAAACGTCGAGGCGTTCCTCGGCGCGCAGCAGGAGTGGATGACGGCCAACCTGCCGAAGAAAGGCATTATCGCCGAGACCACCAACTACGGCGAGGTGAAGCTGCCGCCGAAGGCCGAGCGCGTCCACGGCAAGCCGGCCAAGTCAGACTGCACGGCAATGTATCTCGACCGCGACGGCCGCGTGCAGACGGTGCACTACCGCATGCCTGCGGCGAAGAATCCGAAGGGTAAGACCGGCTCAGGTTCTGATAACGCTCCGGACGATGTTGGCGAAGTCTCGAAGCCACGTCCCGACGTGACGCGCAAGGGCGTCGAGATGATTGGCGACTACCGCACCGACGCGCTGCGCGAGGCGCTCGGCCGCGCGCCGATCGAGGACGACACGCTGATGGCACTCCTTATCCTCGCCTTCGCGGGCCAGAACGTGTCCGTGACGACGGGAAGCGGCGGGACCTATTACGGCCGCAGCCGGCTTGCGAAGAACGCGGCGGCACTGTTCGACGGCGCCGGCAAGCTCTCCTTCAACATGGACACGCTTCGTGTCGCGGCGCGCACCATGCTGGTCAACGTATTCTCGTGCCGGGAGAACGCTACCAATAGCGGCATCGTCGCCCGCGTCGCTGGCGAGGTGATCGGCGCGGACACTTTCCTGCCGAACATGGGCACGGAGGACTTTCTCTCCTGCCTGTCGCGCACAGCGCTCGAGGCCTCGTGCAAGGACACGCCCGTTTTGCCGCGCCAGCGCGTGAAGGACACGCGCGCAGCCCTCGTTGAGCATTTCAAGGAGGGCCACTTCGTCCATCCCGCAGCACTCTTCGCGCCGGACGCCATGAAGCTTTCGCAATGGTTGTCGTCGAGCGAGACGCCGGCAGACGCCGACGAGGCTGAAGAGGACGCCGCCGGCATGGGAGATGACCTCTCTAACGAAGAACCCGAGGTATTCAGGGAGGCGGCCGAATAGAGGAACGCGCTTTTTCTTCGAATGATCCACCGCCGCCGGCCCAGCCGGCGGTGGCTTTGTTTCCACGCACACGCAACTGAGGAGGACACGATGTCCGCGCACACGATCTTCGACAACGCACCCATCGGCTCGATTATCGCCTGGTCCGACGGAACGCCGCAGCCGCCGGCGCGCTTCAGGAAGAAACTCGCCGCCTGGCAGTCCAGCAATAGCAGGGGCCGCCTGATCCGAAAGCAGGGCGGACGAGGCGTCGGCAATGTCTCGCTGTCGGCCTGTTTCACCCTGCACGAGGTCGACTATGGCGCCGGCGGCGTCATGGCCATCCGCGTCCACCGGACGTTTTCGCTCGAGTCGAAGCTCCACTTCACGGTCATCGAACGCCCGGCCATCGGCTCGGTCCGCGTGCTCGACCGCGCCGGTGATGACGCCGAACTCGTCTATCTCGCCGCGAACGAGGCGGACGCGAAGGAGTGGCTGACACGCCACGGCTATCCGCACGCCGCGCTGCAAGGAGTGACGGCCGACGAGGCAGGCGCCGACATCATCGAGGGGAGGACCGCGGCATGAACGCACCATCTCCCGCTCCCGGCGAAGCCCCTGAAACCCCGGGCATCTTTTTTGGCCGCAGCGCTGACGGCCTTCTCGTCGCGCTTGTCGGCGAGACGGCCTTTGCGATGGCGCCGGCCCGCGACGGGCGGCACTATCTCGTGACGGGCTGGCGCATCTCCCGTCCGATGGGCGCGTGGACGCGCGGCGATTTCTACGGTCATTCCGGCGAGCTCGCCGACGAGACGGCGTTTCGCAGCGCCGTGCTCGAGAACGCCGAGCATCAACGCGAGCGCAGGATACTTGGTCGCGTCGAAGTCCATTCGCGCGACCGCACGCCTTGGGGCGCCTCGCAGGGGGTGACCGTCTACGCTGAAGGCGTTACGGCGCATTCCACGGCTGGGCACGGTGGTTTCAAGCTCTCGGCCGAACGAAACCGCAAGGTCCATCCCCTGCTTCGTTCGAAGAGTGGCTGGTACGAGGAAGATGCCGAATGGGCGATCGTGGCGATCACCTTCCCGCATCTCTTCACGGCGTTCGAACGGCGCTGCGCCGAGAAAACGCTCAAGAACAGTTGGCCGGACGCCTGGGAAACGATCTTCGGCGCGATCCTCACGCCGGGCGAGTCCTACGAAAAGGACCGCCGCGCCTTCGAGCAAGCGCACGCGCGGGACTGGATCGTCGTGTCGGCTATCACCTCGAGGCACGCGCCCGGCTTCGTCGAGACTGTCGCCACGCCGGGCGGCAAGCGCGGGCCGGGGACGGAGGAGCGTCGCTTCCTCGTCCCTTCCGACGAATATCAGGTAGGCCGCTTCGGCTTCGTGATCGACGAGGCCCGCCATCAGCTCTACGGCGGCCCCTCCGACTTCGTCGGCTGGAGGTGACCCATGCCCTGGCGCCTCATTGCCAAAGCCTTCGGCTGGCGCGCGGCCGCTGACGAGGACGGCGAAACGCCGGTCCTCGTCGTCCGGCATCCGCGGCTCAGACGGCATTTCACCGGCACCGACGCTTGGAAGCGCGCCGTGCGCATATCCATCCACGCGCCGAAGCCCTACCCGGCTGACGTTGACAGAAAGGAGATCCAGCCATGAAGGCCTACTTCTGCGCCGTCAATCTCCTCGTGCATGCGCACCATCATCCCAAGAGCGCTATCGCCGACGGCCTCGGCGGCATCCTCGCGCCTGACATGCGCAAGCACGCCGGCGCCAATTCGGCGCTCATCGACGGGGCGGTCTCCGGCGACGACATCGCCTCATCCGTCGCCGCTGTCTCTCTCCCGGGCGACTGCATGCCGGACGAGTCCGCGTCCCCCTTGTGGCCGGTGGGGACGGAGCGATGATCGAGCCCCAGGATCGACGTCTCCTCCTCACGCGCATGGAAGCCGCGCAAGCCGAGACGCAGCGCCATCTCGGCGTCATCGAACGCCAGATCGCGGCACGCGCCGAACGGCTGACGATCACTGACCGGGCGAAGCGCCGGCAGCACGGCCGGAGCGCATCGAGCTGGACGAATGCGGATGTGCGGCTGTTTCAGCAGCATGTCGCGGAGCTCGCCTTGGCCCGTCGCGGCGAGATCGACGCTCTCACGCGCAAGCTCGATCGGCAGGAGACGGCGATCGCCGAGTTTCGGATGCGTCATCGCGTTTCCGCTGCGTGGCGGTGAGAGGCGAAGGACCCACCAATTGGAGCGCGAGCGGCGGGCGCGAACACTTCATGTCGAGGCGGAGAGTTCAGCGGGTTTGGTCCAACCTCTCACTGTTTCGGCGGCGTGCTGACCCTTGGCCGTCACTCCCTCGGTTTGTGCTGCGGTCTGAACCGGCCGCGATCCGCTTCAAGGGCAAGTCGCGAGGCGATCGGCGGCCGCCGTCTCGCGATGGGGGCCGCGTTCTTCGCAGGCCTGAAGGCCCGCTCGCCCGCAACCCACCCATGCTCGCCTTGGCAGCCACCGCCCCCTGAAGCGGCCCGCTGAAGCCGGTTCTGGTCGACCGCACCCGAGGGAGTGACGGACAAGGGCCCGATCGCTGCCCAAGGCGAAACCGAGAAAGGATCTCATGATGACCAAGACTCCCCGCTCCGCCCGCTCCTCCGCCAGTGTCATCCCGCTCCGCCGCGGCACGACGCTCGAAATGGTCCGTCTCGTCTGCCCCGACTCCGCACAGGCACTGCGCATCTCCGAGAGCTTCGGCCTTGCGGTCCTCGACAGCGACGGCATCCGCGACTTGCACGAGCGGCTCATCATCGAGACCGCCGACGCACTCAAAGATGGCCTGAGCGAACGCGCCATGCAGATCCACCTGCAACGGATCGTCGGTGCTTATGTCGGTTCGGCCCACGGCGCCGGCCAGTTCTACACCCGAGCCGTCACAGAAGCGCGAGATGCGACCGCCAAGCTCGCGAACGACAGCCGCGATGAGGACCTCGCTGGTCCGGTCGGCTTCGACAGCCAGGCACAGCGCAAGCGTGAATTCGCTGCCGACGTGGGCGCGCAGGCTCACGCGCTTCGCATGGCCGCCGAAGGCGCCGTCGCCGCCTACGAACAGGTCGTCGGCGAGACCTGGAAGCCTTTCGAGCGACCCGTCGACAACACGGCCGACACCGTCGGCCGGAAGGCGGCCAAGGCGCAGATATCGGCGTTCGACTAACGCCGGCGTGGGGCCTCGGCCCCGCGCCTCTTCCATTGCCGCCACCTGATGGGCCGGCCGGCGAGACCGGCCCCTTTTTGTGTCGCTGCTAGCAACGAAGGGAAGCGCCGCTCGTGCTGCTCGCCATCGTCGGCCCCTCCCCGTCCGTGGTCCTGCGCCGGACCCGATGTCCGCGCAACGGCTTCGCCGTCCTTCGCGCTGCTTCGGCCCTTCGGGTGCTCAGACTTCGAGTCCGGCGGTGGCGGACCCCGTGAGGGGCCGCGATGGGCGCGGCCTCCCGAACGGAGGTTATTATAATGAGCAGGAACAGAGAAAAGTCGCGAGGCGACCTGTACACCCGCATCACGGACCGCATTATCGCCGAGCTCGAACGTGGCGTGCGTCCCTGGGTTCAACCTTGGACCGCGGCGAATATAGCGGACCGCATCACCCGACCGCGGCGACACAACGGCCAGCCCTATACGGGCATCAACGTCTTGCTGCTTTGGTCAGAAGCCATCGCGCGAGGCTTCTGCTCGCCGATCTGGATGACGTTCAAGCAGGCCAGTGAACTTGGCGCGCATGTCCGTAAGGGTGAGACCGGCAGCACTGTGGTGTATGCGAGCCGCTTCACCAAAACGGAAACCGACGCTCACGGCGACGAAATCGAACGGGATATCCCCTTCCTAAAAGCCTATACCGTCTTCTGCGTCGATCAAGTCGATGGCTTGCCCGCGCATTACTACGGTCGGCCGCCCGTCGTCGCATCAACGATCGAGCGCAACGCGCACGCCGACGCTTTCTTTGCCAACACCGGGGCGATTGTTCGCCACGGCGGCTCGATGGCGTTTTACGCGCCTTCGTCCTATCATATTCAGATGCCGCCGATCGAAAGTTTTCGCGACACGGCCTCCTATGTCGCCGTCAGAGCCCATGAGACCGTGCATTGGACCGCTCCCGCTCACCGCGTCAATCGTGATCTCAGCCGTTACGGCAAGGATCGCAGCGAACGCGCGCGCGAAGAATTGATTGCCGAACTGGGGAGCTGCTTCCTCTGCGCGGATCTCGGGATATCTCCCGAACTCGAACCGCGGCCGGATCATGCAAGCTACCTCGCGTCGTGGTTGGAGGTCTTGTCCAGTGAGAAGCGCTTTATCTTCTCGGCTGCCGCGCATGCGCAACGCGCCGTCGCCTATCTGCACGACCAGCAGCCGAAGGCAGCAGGCGTCAGGGAGGCAGCATGATGAGCGCACAGCGTGATTGGCGCCGGCGCTTACCTATCCGGCGCTCAGCCGCAAGACTGCAGCCCCTTGCTTGGGCGCTCGACGGCCAGCGCCGATTTATTCCTCGTGCGGGATATCGCGAGCTGACGGTGATCTTGCTTACTTTCCTTCGAGGGGGACGTTCCGGCTCTTGCAGAGGTCGTCGCTTTGCCGAGCAAATTTCGCTCGTGGCCTGCGAATTCACTTTGCGGGGCCGTGTGACCCTTGACGGCCGAGCAGTGCGCTTACCTTCCCGGTTCGGGCCTCGACGGGCAAGACTTGAGGAACTGCCAGATGTGTGCGGTGTGCGGCGATCGGGTTCTTTCCTCGGTCAAGGTTTCGATGATCGCAGTTCGTGTTCTCGGCCGTTTCTTCTGGCACACCCACGTCGTCCTCGATTGGCGTGTCTGACCGAAGGGCGTCGTCGCTTAAGCGCCGCCTCGCTCTTATCCCCGCAACAGCCGGTTACGACTTTCTTCCCCTGGACCGCTGCGCGTCCATTCCTCGCGCAAGACAAGAAAGTCGTGCCCTGGCTGCCCTCTACTGCGTGCCGGCCCCTGCGGGGTGCGGGTCGACCGCCTCCGGTCTGTCGCCAGTCATCGAGGCCGCGATGGGCGCGGCCCGGGAAACTGAAAAGGACACGACAATGGCGACCATCGGCACCTTCACCTCGACTGGCAACGGCTTCACCGGCACCGTTCGCACCCTCGCTCTCAATGCCAAAGCCAAGCTGGTTCGGGTCGAGAACCCCTCCGACAAGGGACCGCACTTCCGCATCTTCGCCGGTAATGTCGAACTGGGAGCGGCTTGGCAGAAGACCGCCAGGGACACCGAGCGCGATTACCTCTCGGTCAAGCTGGACGACCCGAGCTTCCCGGCTCCGATCTACGCCACCCTGATCGAGGTGGAAGGCCAGGAGGGTCTCCAGCTCATCTGGTCCCGCCCCAGCCGGGACTGAGTTCGCCTACGGCAACGGCCCCGCCTGATGGCGGGGCCGCTTCGCGTGATCATGGTATAGATGCGCTCAGGTTAACTGAAGTTCTGGCCGATCGAGCTCCGCTATATGCGGTAGCATGTCGAGCTGCTTCGTGGCCTCTGCCGCCATTATTTCCGGCCCTTCGCATGCGTAAGCCGACGTCTGGCGGCGGTGTTCGATGCGGTGGCAACAAGCTCGTTCCAGGTACCAGGCGGATTCCCGCGATCCAGCATTTTTCGAAACACGGCATAGGCGTCGCTGGCGCTCACATAAGCGCGCAACGTCGAGTCATCGTTCACCCAGGCAAGAACGATGATTTTTACGTCCGCTGACTGCTGGTAGCGAAAGAACAGCCGGAACTGCTGCAGGAATTTCGCGGGGAACCAGTGCTTGTACTCGTCGCCGAGAGTGCCGCCCTGCCGATAGACCTCACGCGTCGGGTCACTCGGGATGTCGTCGAACGCCACCTTCAAGACAGCCGCGAGGAGCTTTGCGGCGCGTTTCTTCTTGTATCTCTTCGGATCCTTCTTGCGCGCCTTCTCGACCGCCGCGATCATAGTCTCGAGCTGGTCGAGAAATAGCGGATGGGCGTAGACCGTCCAACCGTTGACCTCGAAGGTGTCGTCGCTCACGCATCGTCTTCCGGGAGCGCCGCGTCGAGATCAACCTTGACGCCCTTGACCAGGCCCTTGCCGCGCGCGACCAACGACTTCGGCACCGGCCGGATCCGCGCTGGCTCGCTCGCCATGTCACGGGCCAGGAACGCGAGGAACGTGCCGATCACCGGATCGCCGTCGTCGAGACTCGACTGCTTCTTCGCGATCACGACGGTGCCGTCGGCGAGCCCCCGAAACACGACTTGGTCGCGCTTCCCCAGGGCGAGCATCTTGCGGATGGCGGCGGGCACGGTCGTCTGCCCGCGGTCTGTGATAGTCGCGGGAATCTCGAGGATTTCGGCGGTCTTGGCCATAGCCGGCTCCTTGCGTCGTCACGCCGTCCCATGTAATGCATTTGCATTGTAAGTCAAGGTCTGCCTGGGTGCCTCGAGATGGCCGCTAACTGGCGATTCCGCCGTCTGGTGGAGTTGGCGCTGGAGCTCAACGAGAATGATGCACAATTGCCCGCCCCCAATGCCGCTGCTCCAGCGTTGGCTTCGGGGATCTGCGCGAATGAATGGAAGCTATGGCCATCTCCTTTTCGAACAGGCCATCCCGAACGACCAAGCCGTCGTTGATGAACTCCGCCCCTATTTTGAGTCGGCACATCTCGACGCCCGCGAGGTCTTTCACCGCTCTGCTCGCATCGACCTGCACCCCGATGCCGGAGCTCCTGGCGCTCATGCCCAGTATCCCACCTGCCTCCCGCCCACCGCAAAAAAGGGTCTATTCGGGGAGGTCATGACCGGGCTGCTGACCCAAGCCTACCAGTTTATCGGCGGGCATCAGTGGACCATTCCGGTTTTTCTCTTTCGATACCACGCAGAAGCAGAGGCCTACATCTTCGACTTGGCGCGCGATCCGCCTCGCGTACGGGAAATCTCCGGCCGGCACGGAAACGACTTTATTGCTTTAGCCATAGATCCGGCCAGCGGCGAGGTCGTCAGATTCATCGCGGGCGAAGCCAAGTGGCGCGCCGATCTCACACCGAGCGTGATGGACACGATGATGTTCGGTGAATGGACAGGTCCGGCTGGCGCCAGGGTGCGAAGCAACGATGGTGTTTGGAACGAGATTAACCGCGGACTTCCAACCCCCCAAGGCCTAGAGCAGATGCATCGGCTGCTGTGTGAAAAGGCGCGCGACGACTATGCGGAGGCAATCGTCTCGCTCGATAGAGCCTTGCTCATCGGCGGGAATCCTCTTCCGCGCACAGATCTCGTTTTCGTGGCAGGGAACAGGGCAGCCCGCCGCGCGCAAGGGCAAACGTATCTCCCGACGAATTCGCACCCGGTCGAATATACCGCTGGCCGTCCGTTGCAGGTGGTCGAGCTCGTTCTCGAAGGCGGTGTCGATCTCATAGAAAGCCTATACCGCTCGTTGTGGGGCGGTCGCTGATGGCTAGGCTCGACGAGCAGAGGCGCGAACTGGCGCTGAGTCTTAGGGCTCGTGCGATCGAGAACGAGCTCACGCCAACGCAGGCCCGGCTGTTCGTTCGAAGCCTCCAGATCTCCTGGCAGGTCCCACCGATCGGATGGACGGAGCGGGAGTCGCATGAGCAGCTCGCGGACGCACGCCGCCTGCTCCACGCGGCATCAATCCTTCGCGAAGTGGACGGTCAGGCCTCGCCGGATTCGCTCGCCTGCTATCGTCGAGCGGCGGAGCTACTCGAATGGCTAGCTCGATCCTCCGACCCCGTCACCAGAGACGTGCCGGTGGCACTGCTGGCCGCAGGGGCATACCAGCTTGCGGGCTTGCCAGCCATGGCGACGAGCTTGTTGCGACAGGGGCGGTACGGCGCTGGCATCGCTGAAATTTTCGCGGACTTCCTAAGCGCCGATTTCGACGGCCTGCTTGAGCATTGCGCCCTCTTTTGGAGCGATCATCCGGAGCTGACGGGTCGTTCCGGTTCAGCCAGGGTCCTCGATGGCGCCGACCTCGCGGACGACGAGACCGACGATCCGGCAATCGACGCGGATGCCGTGGATGCGCCCCGTCGGGAAGCTCGCCCGGAAAGCCCGGTCGGGTGGTACGTGCTCGTGGAGGTCATACGCGTCCTCGGGCTTCTCGGCGACGCTATGCGACGCGGAAATCAAGGTCGGGTCGAACAGGCGCTGAGTAAGCTCTCAGACCTAAACATGCTTGCCACTCGGCTTTCCAGCGAGGAGCTCTGGATACTCATCAACCTGACCGAATCGACGGCGAAGCGCTTCGCCGACAACAGCCTGCACGGGCGCGTTCGGCGGCTTGCAGAAAACGCGCCGAACCAACAGGCCCGCATGTGGCGCTTCGCTCGTGAGCAGTTCGCCAGAGGACGTGGCGTGCTGTGGGCCTCGCAGGTTCAAGGCCTTGAACGCCTCATTGCGAACAGCAGCTTCGCACTCTGCACGCCGACAGGCTCCGGCAAGACACTCGTCGCAAATTTGGCGCTCGTGAAGGAATTGCTCCTTGTCGATGCGCAGCCGGGCGAGGCGCCGCTTGCGTTATACTTGGTCCCCTCCCGCGCACTCGCGAGCGAAGTCGAGACAAAACTGACCGCGGAGCTCGGTAGCGATCTCATCATCACCGGCCTGTACGGCGGCGCGGATTGGGGCATTACAGACTATTGGCTAACGGCGGACAGAGCGGTTGTATTGATCGCAACGGTTGAAAAGGCTGAGGCGCTCCTGCGATACGTCGGTCACCTGCTAACCCAGCGACTGCGCTTGTTGATAATAGATGAAGCGCATCAGGTGGTGAGCGAGGACGATGTCACCACAAGGGAGGCCCTAGCCGCCCACACCAGCCGTGCCATGCGCATTGAAGCGATGGTCACGCGCTTGCTCGCGACCAAACCTGGCATGGCGCGGATCGCGCTCACGGCGGTCGCGGGCGGCGCGGCACGCCCCGTCGCTCGTTGGATCGAGGGGCGGGCTGACGCCGAGCCCGTCGGGATAGGCTACAGGAGCAGCCGCCAACTGATTGGCGCCCTGAGAGTGGCTTCGCGGCGCGTGCCGGAGGCAATCCTCGACATCATGAACGGACAGATGTTGTACGTTCGCGGGCGCGATCAACCTGTCTACCTTCCACTGCGGATTCCGGCGATGCCGGATCCCGCAGCACCTGTTCGCGACAGCCTTCCGCATTTCACCGAGCTATATGTCTTGTGGACCGCTCTGCATCTCCTCGAGGGCGGACGCCGCGTCTTGATATCGGTGGCCCAGGCGCCCGAGCGCCTGATGAAGCGCTATGCCGAAGCAGTCGCTTTCGCCAGTTGGCAGAACGTGCCGCCATTCGCGCCGCCTACCGACGCCGACGGCCTTGCGCGCTACCGGGAGGCTCGCTTGGCATGCCTCGACTATTGCGGGCCCGAGTCTTTCGAACTTCGGTTGCTCGAGAGAGGGATTGCAACGAGCCACGGCCAGATGCCTCAGCGCTTGAGGCGCCTGATGACCGACCTGATCGATCGGAGAATCTGCCCCATCACGGTGGCGACAGCCACACTGACGGAAGGGGTGAACCTGCCATTCGACATCATCTTCCTGACAAGCCTCGAGCGCCGCAGTTTTGATCCTCAGACCGGTCAACCGGTCGTCGTGCCAATGTCGACGGGGGAGTTTCGCAACCTCGCTGGAAGGGCCGGGCGTCCAGGCGCCGCTCAATCGATAGAAGGGATCACGCTCGTCGCTGTACCCGAGACGATATCGTCGACGGCCCCCGCGAAACGCCGGGCCCAGCAAAGGCAGGTTCGTGCGAGATCAGCAGAATATGACAATCTCCTGTTCCGCCTGCGCGCCGACGAAGAGGTCGGTGGCGCCGGGAGCCCGCTCGCGGTGCTGCTGCGGTCGATCGCAAATCGCGCGATTACTCAATTCGGCCTGCAGACGGAGGAGCAATTTCTTGCTTGGCTGGAGGCGACACTTCCTGAGGGGGCCGGAGCGAACCTCGGGGTGGCGTCGCGGACGCCGCACGATTTGTTGGGCGACAGCTTGGACGAATTAGACGGGTTCTTGCTGGCAGCGATCGAAGAGCTGGCTCGCTTCGAACAAGCAGAGGTGAACGGCCCGCGTGCCGAGGTCTACTTGCGCGGCTTGTGGCAACGTACCTTTGCGCAGGTGTCGGCGGCCGAGGAGGCCTGGCTGGAACGCAGCTTCATCAAGCGTGGCAGAGCGTTTGTCGAGAGACTCTATCCCAATGCACTGCAGCGTCGAAGGCTCTACCAGTACGGCTTTACACCCTACATCGGTCGCCGCTTCGAGCTCGTCGCCCCTCAACTGGTCGCAGAGCTCTTCGCGGCTGCCCAATACGGGACATGGACAGCAGAACAACGCTTCGATTTGTTTGTTCGACTGGGTGAGCGCATCCGTGCGGAGCCCGGGATCGGCTTTCGTGTTCGTCCGACCCCCGGTGACCAGCAGCTCCTCGCCGATTGGCGCGGCATCCTGGGCTGGTGGACACAGCGCCCAGGCGCAGTGGCGCCGAGCGCGGATAGACTGCGGTCCTGGCAACGTTTTGTCGGAGACAATCTTGAGTTTAGACTAGGCGTCGCAGTGGGTGCAGCCGTAGCCCAAGCGTGGAATGCTAACGCAGGAGCGCTCGAGACGCCCAGTCTGCAAACCTGGCGCGCGACCACGAACCTGCCATGGGTCGCCTTCTGGTTCCGGGAGCTGCTGCGCTGGGGAACACTGGATCCTTTCGTCGCCTTCTCGCTGTCGCAGGGCCTGGCTCAAACCAGGGAGGCTGCGGCCGCGCGACGCGCCGAGTTCGAAGTCTGGCTTGCAGCACAAGGCGCGGGGCTCGAGGCCGAGACCCTGATCGATCCGCAATGGTTTCTCGCCTGGCAGAGGTCCCTCGCCGATCGGAATGTCGCGCAGGAGATCGTTCGAGGGAATGCCGCCGCGTTAACAGGGACGGACGGCCGGCAGGGAGTATATGACGTTCGGCCGATCGTTCGTGGCGACCGTGTCGATTGGATAGATGCTGCGGGATATTCACTGGCGAACTCCGCCATCTCGCCCGCACTCCTGACAAACCGTCCGGAACGTCACGATTTCCGGCTTTCAACCATTCAAGCGCCAGAGGTTACGCGAACGTTCTGACAGGGTCTTTCCAGGAGCGCGCCAACCAGTGAGAAATAAGCCCATACTGGCAGGCTGACGGCTGCCCCGGCTCGACCCGACCCGTGATCGCCTTGCGCGGCCTTCTTCCCGACGTGCCGCCGCGTTTCTGTCGAAAGGAAAGCCCCCGGTCGGCCTACCCGCGGAATGAGGCTACCCTTCACCGAAGGGGGCCGGTACAGTCGAAAGGTGCGTCGCGGCTCGTTTCACCTGCCGGGAGCAAAGCAAACGGGCGGTTGGCGATGGCGATCTACAGTTGTGAACCGACATGACAGTACTGGAGCTCAAGGCGCAGCACGATGCGCTCCAGAAGATTGCGACGACCCGTGACCCCATTCGGGCGCTTGCCGAGTTCGTCTGGAATGCGCTCGACGCCGATGCAACAAACGTTTCCGTCGAGCTCAACCGAAACGCCCTTGGAGGCCTCGATGCTATTACCGTACGGGACGACGGAAACGGCATCAGCCGGGCACGAGCGATGGAAGACTTCGAAAACCTCGGAGCTTCGTGGAAGAGAAGCCGCCAGCGAACCCACCTCAACCGCGTACTGCACGGGAAAGAGGGGCAAGGCCGATTGCGCTTCTTTTCGGTCGCGCAGCGGGCGAGTTGGTGGAGCGTCTATAGGGACGGCGATACCCTACGCAAACTATCGATTCAAATCGCGTCCGACTCGCTCCACAAGTCCGAGGTGACCGAGGTCGGCCTCGCCGACAGTGATGTCGCCACCGGCACGATCGTAGAGCTCAACCCTCTCAAGGATACGTTTGACTGGCTCACAGGAGAGGAAGCGCGGACGGATTTCGCCGCTGTCTTTGCACCTTACATCCTGCAATATCCGGACGTCGTCATAACGTTCGACGGCCACGTCGTCGATCCCAGCGCCACTGTGGCGCACTCGAAGGAATTTCCCGCACACTCAGTCATCTGCCCAACACGCGTTATCAAGGACCTATCGATCAAAGTGATTGAGTGGAAGCACAGCGTAGGCGGTCGGAAGATCCACCTGGGTGGGCAGAGCGGCGTTGTCCTGGGTTCCCTCCCGGCTAATGTCACCGCGCCAGGCTTCGAGTTCTCGGCTTACGCATACGCGCCGTTCTTTCAGGAGATCGCCGACGCTAACCTCCTCGAGTTCGATGGCTTGAATGACGTCGACTTCATCAAGGTCATTGACCACATACGCGATCAACTCGGCGACTACTTCCGCACGCGCCAAGCGGAAAGGTCGTCCGAGCTCATTCAAGAGCTTAAGAACGCAGGCGTCTACCCGTACGAAGGTGATCCGAAGGACGAGGTCGAGAAGCGCGAGCGCCAGGTGCTCGACATCGCGATCCACGCGGTCTCCTCCTATTCTCGCGACTTCAAGCGCGCCGAGAATCCGCTGAAGAAGATCACGCTCGGCCTGCTCCGCGAGGCGGTGCGCCACAATCCCGAGGCGATCCACAACATCCTTCACCACGTTTTCAACTTACCGAAAAACCGTCAGGATGAGTTTTCGAGCCTGCTGCAGAAGACCAATCTGGGCAACATCATCTCAGCGTCGACGCTGATAGCGGACCGTGTCGTCGCCCTGGAGGTCCTCAAAAGCATTGTCTTCAATCCGACGCACCGACGTACCGTCAAGGAGCGAGGCGAGCTCGACGTCCTCGTGCAGGCCAACACGTGGATATTCGGAGAGAACTTCCACATCACGCTCGCCGAGGCTGGGCTCTCACGCGTAATGCAGCGCGTCTCTGAGGAACTCACCGGGCACAAGGGGAAGAGGAAGGTTACGAAGCCCGACGGGTCGTCGGGACGTGTCGATTCGTTCCTAGGCCGCATCGTGCCGCACCAGGATCAACTCCACCGCGAGTTCCTTTTGATCGAATTGAAGAGGCCGTCGTTGAAGATCGGTCGCAAGGAGACCGACCAGCTTGAGGACTATGTCAACGCGGTCCGAAAACAGCCCGACTTTCACAGCACGTCAACCTACTGGAATTTCTTTCTGGTGACCGGCGAATACGAGGACGACGTGGGGGAACGCATCACCCAGCAGGGACGCCCCTCGGGCGTCCTCATCCAGAAAGATACGCACGTTGTTTGGGTCAAGACGTGGTCTCAGTTGATCCGGGAGTGCGAGGCACGGCTCCACTTCATCGCCGAAAAGCTTCAGGTCGAGGTTACGGATGAATTCATTGAAGAGCGGATCGCGCAGCTTAAAGCTTCAATCCTGAAAGAGGAGCCCAGGTCCGTCGATCAGGCCGTAGCGGCATCAAACCCCTCCCGCGGCGAACCCAAGTCCACTCACGCTGCCGACGCCGCGTCGCCGCCCGCCTAGCTCTCCCCGATCCGGCCGCGAAAGCGCTGCGTTCGCGTTCAGGATTCGCGCCATGTCGCGTTGCAGGCTCTGAGGCCTGGCCGTCCGCCCCACGAGATCTTTGATGGCGGCTTTCGAAAGCAATCTGGATGAGCAATCGTCGAAGCTATTTCGACGGCACGAGAGGCGACGATGCCCTTTAATGAGTTCGGCTTTCAGGAGGTCGAATACCAGAAGCTCTATCGACAGTTTGCCGCTCCCTTCCTGGTCGAAGGGAACGTTGAACCTGTATTTCATTCACGAGGCGCAGCAGAACCACTTCTATGGAGTCACGCTCGAGCAAGGCATCCGGCCGATCCGCAAAAGCAGTGGCGGTCTGGGCGCTGTTGAGAGGGCCGACATGCGCCAGCGCCTGCGCTGCGCGCCGCTAGCACCGTCATTCTCTCTTTTTCCCGCCCATTCTAGGCGATGCCGGCGTCGTCGGGCCACTTGCATCGCTCTTGCGCTCCTCCCAGGTCGCAACAAGAAACGTCGCCATCGCGCCAGCAAGATTGACTGCCAGCTCCGCGTGCCGTGGCTGCGGGCGCGCGCGCTTTGGGCCAGAGCTGTGCGCATCACTCAGTTTGTTGCGCAGGGCGCCCAAGGACTCGACGACAGACTGGCAGCTTCCGAGGATCTGTTTGAAGACCTGCTCCGTGTGGTCGTCGGGCGCCAGCTTCAGGACTTTAGCGAGTTTGCGATAGAGTACCGGCAGATCGTCGGCCTCCTGCCAAGTCTCCCCCGCCTGATCGAGGATCCATTTGCAAACGTCCTCAAGCAGCGTTCGCGCCAGCGTGATCGCGCCCGCAGGCTCGGAGGCGCGCCGCTCCATCGCCATGGTCCAGCGCGCATGCACCTGCGTTGGGTCGAACGCGGCCAGCGTCGCAGAGATGCTCGCGTCCGCCGGCGATCCGGTCGGCGTCGATCGAACAGCGTAAAATGGACTTCCGGAGATTCGCCCCGCCAATGCCAACGTGTAGCCGTCGTGCCGCAACAGGCCGTCGATCTTCTCGGCTAACTCGACTTGCTCAGCCCCTGAAAACGCATCTGGCGCCGTGACCGCGGCGAGGAATTTGAACAGTTGCGCGCGCGAGCAACTGAGTAGGCCCAGCGTCTCCAACACGTCGCGCTGGGTCAGGTCGTCGTTGCGGATGGTGTGGCGATGCAGATAATCCTCCAGCGTCGCCTCATCGCTCGGATGGGGCGGGCGCAGCGACGCGACGGGCCACAGGCTGCGAATGAGCTCCATGTCGTCGATCTCGCGCGCCAGCGGACGGCCTTCGAACAGCGCGATCAGGCGTCGTCGCGTGAGCGTTGTGACCGCGGGGCCCGTGAGCTCGTCAATCTTGGCTAATTGCTCAGCTAGCTCGAAGTGCTGCTCTTCAGCGGCAAGCTCGCGAGCGGAGGCGACGACCTGTTCGGCCGATACCTCCACAAGCCGCTTCTGAGCATATTTGTATTTGCTGGAGAACGCCTCCTGTTCGTCGCCGTCCGCCAGGTTCAAACGACGGCATAAGCCCGGTACGTCGTAGGCTTTGGCGTCAGAGATCGCTGACGCCAGCAGGTGGCGAAGCTCTTTCACCATCGCGGGCGGAATGGCGAGGGGCGTCGGATGGCGTGATGTCATGTCAAAGGATACCCCACGCGCGATAACGCCCACGTCCCGTCGCCTCACGCAGCCCCAGCGCCGCGACCAGATCCTGGGCCCCGCGCGGCGTGATCTTTAGCTCCTCCGCGATCATGCCGGCCGAGACGACCGGTCGCGTCAGCACATAGTCGAGCAGCGCCGGCAGCCGGGAGGTCGAGCGGCGGCCGCGGAGCTTGCGGGCCAGGAGGGTGCGGGCGGTCAGCCAGCGGTCGTGGTCCTTCAGTCCGGCCTCGGCCGCGGCCGCGATCGCCCCCAGCTGCACGGCGAGGCGAGAGGCCGCGTCGCGCGGCCGCCGCCGCTCGCGCGGGATCGCTTTGAGGCCGTCATGGAGGCAAGGCAGGTGCGAGCGCGCCTTGCCGCGCGCCCGCAGGAGCGCGGCGGCGAGGAGCCGGCCGAGCCATGGCGAGTGCTGCAGCGGTTCGAGCGCGTGCCACGCGTCGGCGGCGATCGCCGCCGCCAGCGCCGGCGGAAGGTTGCGTGTCTGGTCCACGACCGCGCGCCAGGCGTCGAGACGTTCGTCCTCGTCCCAGTCGAGATCGTACACCAGCGGGTCCCGCTCCGGCCGCTTCAGGCGACGGTCATTCGTCTCGCTGGCGAGCGTGCGGTCGGCCTGGGCGATCGCGGCGTCCACGGCCGCGAAGACGTCGACCAGCCGCTGGTCGGTCGGGGGCGCGCGAAACGGCTCGGTCGCGTCCGCCTCGCCGTGCCCGTCGTCCATATCTGGAAACTCGCTCTCTTCCTCGTTCCGGTCGCAAGCCTCTTCTTCCTGGTGGCCGCGCCCTCCCCTGGCCCGCAGCCCGGCGAGCCCGGCCGCCGACAGCGCCCAGTCGGGCTTCGCGTCGGCGATGCGCCGGCGCGCCCGCAACACGGCGTGGGCGTGGGTGAGCTCGTGGGTCGGGGCGCGGACGTCCATGCCGGCGTCGTGGAGAACGAGATCGTCGAGGTGGACGAGCTCGCCCTCGAGCCACAGACTGGCGCAGGCGTCGGCGAAGTGGGTGCGGGCGATCCAGCCGTCGCGGATCGGGCTCTTGGCCAGCCGCTCGTCGAGGCGGGCCAAGGAATCCTCGGCGGCGGCGAGCGGCCCTGCCAACAGCGTCCAGGGCAGCGGATCGGGGATATCGTAGCGAGATTGCAAGGTCTTTGATAACCTTAATGGGAATCGCTCAAACGGAAGCTAACACGGAGTTGGCTTCCGTCATAGCGATGCTCCCTCGCGCACCTCTCTCACTATCGATAACCACCCCCTTATCGATAGGGTTGGACGTCACGGCGCAAATCAGTGATTCTGAGCTCTGGGAGCCCCGGACATCGGATCGTCTGAGCACCCGATCGGCCTGTGAGCCCGCCATGCTGAGGCGCTTTGCCCTTCCGGAAGACAAAGTCCCCTGCCCTTCCGGTTGCAGGGACGGCCTGGCGGCTGCCTCAGGCGGCCTCGATGTCGGTCTGCGGAAAGTCGCCGCCCTTGAACATCAAGGGCTGGCCCAGATGCCGGGCACAGGCATAGGCAAAGCAGTCCCCGAAGTTGAGGCTCGCCGGATGCCGGCCCTTGCCGAACCGGTCGAAGGCGTCGAGCGCGATCCGTGCCGTCTCCGGCGGCACCGCGACCACGGCGATCTCCATCAGCGCGAGATAGTCTTCGACCGCCTCCGCGGCGGCGCTGACCGAAAGTTTCAACACGCGCGCCACCGCGACCGCCGCCTCCCACACCGCCAGCGGCGAGGTCAGACGCGTTCCGGTCTGCTGCAGGCGGGCCAAAAGCTCACGCGCCTCGTTCTCGTCGGTCAACAACGCAGTCAGCGCCGAGGCGTCGATGAACATCAGGTGTCCTCATACAGGCTGTCGCGGAACGCCTTGTCGGCGGGCTGGCCCTGCGCCGGATTGCCCTTGGCGCGCAGATCCCGGCAGAACTGGACGCCGAGGTCGACCAAAGACGGCTTGCCCTGCTCGCGCTCGAGCTCATGGGCGAGTGCGGCGTGCACGGCTTCGGTGAGGCCGATTTTTTTCAGCGCCGCCACCTTGCGGGCCAGCGCATCGGTCTCCGGGTTCTTGATGTGGAAAGCCATGCGCATTCCTCTAGATCGTGGAGTGTATCCGTATATATCATCTCGGATACACAGAGGGAAGGGTCGGTTGCGCCGTTGGCAGGACCAACAAGGTCCTGGGCGCCGCCGATTCGGCCCCCGCTCAGGGCGACGGGGCGCAGCCTGCCGATCGCGTGCCACGGAAATCGCGGCAATCCCGCTAAAAGCGCGCGGCCCTCGCGGCGTGTGAGGCGGCTTTTATGGTCGATAGTCGATGAACGCCTCCCCTCTCCGTCTCCCTGACGCTGGTTCAATCGAGGCCGTCCTCGCAGACCTCGATCCGGCCTCGGCTGACGACGACCTCGTCCCAGCGCTCGCCCACGCCTTCGAAGGTTTTCAGTTCAGCGTCGCGCGGATCGACGATGACTACTGGCGCGACACCCGTTCGGTAATTCGACCGGATGGCACGCGGATTGGCGAACTGCGGCCCTGGATGACGGCGGAGCTCGCCAAGGACGGCGGCGCCATCGATGCGCTTTGGCGCCGCCTGAAAGAGACGGACCTGCAGATCACCGAGTGGCGCGGCACCAGCGCGTTTGTCTTCGCGCCGACCGGGCCAGGCGCAGCCGACTATGTTCAGATCGCGCTCGGGCGAGAAATCGAATGGCGAGCCGGCCCGATCGTCAATCCGAACTACCGCCCGTTTGGCCAAGAGGAACTGCTCGATCCGAGCTGGCCCCGCACTGATCAGCCGCCTCAGTCGGATCGCCTGGCCGGTCCGGTCTATCGCCTCCTCGGCCGAGCCGGCGGCGCGGTGATCCACGTTCGCAGTTTTCTCGATCGTTGCGGCCGCATCGAACGTGAGAAACGCGAAGCCAAGCGGCCCGAGATGGAGGGGCGTGTCATTCGCGAAGTCGGACCTTGGGGGACGCGCGAAACCCCGTTTCTTGAGGCGGTCCCGGATTGGTTCGACTACGTGCCTCGGGAGTTACGGTTCTTTCGGGACTGGGAGGACTCGAGCGCCAGGCCGCATCGCGTCTTCGAACATTGGGCGCTCGATGTCCGCGATTATACGCACAACGGAGAGCGCGAAGTCGGCTTTGTCCCCCGGCCGCTGCAGCCGCTGGCCGAGCGGCTCGCGCCGCCAAAGGATGCGTCCATTCATATCCTGATGGACCGGATCGAGGCCGTGGACCGCGAGATCGGCCTGCCCTTCGGCTGGTTCTTCCTGATGATCCACGGCCACTGGGTCGATCCCGACGTCGGCCTGGCGATTGCGCAAGGCCTGAAGGCGCAGCGCGTGCGCCTGCCCGACCCCGACGCCCGCGTGCTACTGCGCTGGGCGGATCGAACTTACGGCTTCTGACTGAGCAACGCCGATGGACGACATCACCTCCCGTCCGCTGATCTCCGACCCCGAAACCCGGCGGGCGCTGCAGCTCGATACGCTCTCGGCGATCCTGCCGATGAAACGGCGCGACCGGCTCGCCGCGCTCCTGACCGACGACGACGTCGAAACGCTGAAGCACCTCGCGCGCGAGGGCATGGCGAGAATAGTCTGCGGGCGCTGGCCTCGGACCTCGCCTATCTCGAAGCTTGGCGCGAAACTCGTCCGAGGCCGAATTTTTAAGGTTAGCATTCTATGAATGCCACCCCTCCTCTTTGGTGCCTCCCCGCGAGCCTGTGCTGAATGGCATTGGGAGCCAGCGCAACAGGGAGATGTTGTCAGCTGACAACATCCATCCCAGGCAAGCCCCCTGTTGTCAGCTGACAACAAACTCTTCCCGGGGCGCTGTTATCTGGCAAGAGTTCCGCCCGTCCGATGTCGCTATGTTGGAGTGGCTCGCAGCTCGGATCTCGGCGGATCTCCCATCGGGCCGAGGCTCGGTGCGGCTGCTTTGCTGCTTGCTATCCAAAGGAGCGGCTGGCCTTCGGCACTGGGCGCCTCGTCTTGTTGAACTCGATTAGGACAGTCCGCCGCGAGGTCGATTCACCCCTCGACCGGGTCAACCCAATGTCGCATGTGATGGCCCCATCCCTAACTCCAGCGATGCCGCGCCCCTGCGTGCGAATGCGCCGAACCAAGCGCATCTCAAGCTTGGCGATGGACTTCGCCTCGGCCGACTGTCCGAAGCCGGGCCAAGTCACTGCCATTACAATTGAGCCGGGCGAGGCCAGTTCTCTGCTGCTTGGTCGTGCCCGGCCGAGGTGGCGAACCGAGTCCAGGTCGCCTATCCGGTCGCGGTCGCGAACGGGATGGCACCCAGGACCCGCCGTTGGCGGCACACGGGAACGGGGCGCCGCTGCAGAAAGTCCCCGCTGCAAGAGGCGTTTAGTCAGCGTCGTGAATTTGCAAGGCTCCGGCGTTGATGGTATTATAATACCCAGGACGGCCGCCTCGAATATCCGCTCGCCGCGCGCCGGGCGGGGCTTGTCCAGCAGATCCGGACCGAAGCGTCGACAGCGTGTTTGCCCGGCGGCGGTACAGCGTAGGCGGGGAAGCCCTCGATTCATCTGAGATGGCTCGGGAATAGTGAGCCGTCGCTGCCGACTCTTCGCCCGTCCAACGAGGGCGATGAAAAGCCCGTGTCGCTGACGAGGCGGCTGAAGCGGGCTGACAGGGGCTGGATGCAGCGTGCCACCGTCCGCGGTGAATAATGTCGCGGCGGCCCGCGCTGGCAAGAGTGGGCGAGGGGGACGGTTCGGAGCACTTTGCGGAGCTGCGCGCGAGGATATATTTGATCGAGACGATGCACAATGGCGGCACCTTTCGATGCAGCGGCGGGAGCGGAGGGAGGCGCCGACTCATGCTAAAGTAGA